>NZ_AP040872.1:0-3862500 GCF_059726265.1 Koromonas soli
AACAGACGTTGTCGGTCCGAATCTCGGATGCCTTCCGTGCCCGGCTTGAGGAGGTACGTAAGGCGATGTCGCGGAAGAAGGGCAAGGATGTCACTCTCTCGGAAGCGGCGATGCAGATGCTGGAGTCTGGGCGTGACAACCGGTTCGACGTGGTTGATCTGCTATCGAGTCCAACGGAAGCGATGCTGGAGATTAAGCGTAAGGGCGAGGCCGGACATCCGCTTTCGCTGGCGGAATGGACGGTGCTAGCGCACTTCGTGCAGCAGGGGGCAGAGGCGCAATCGCAAAATCGCCTTTCGCGGGACACGCTCGTTGAAGTCCTGAAGGCGTTCGGGGCAATTTACGAACTGCGAACCACGGATGTCTCCAGTTGGGACGGCTACTACGTGGGCAATATGCCGTCCAGACCGAACAGGGCTGACGGCCTCAGCGATCCGGTAACGCCGGATGTGGTACGGCGGGCCATTGCCGAGACAGTGAAGGTGAGCGCAGCGAACGACAACTGGACGCCGGTGTTTGCGGGCCGAAATCTCTATGTTCTGTTGGACCAGGAAAAGCTCTCCAGCGTTCATGCGATCAACGATGCGCTTCGTTCCTACTGGCCGTTGCTGTGGCGGGTTGCGGCGCGTGGTCACTACGCCGTCAAACAGCAGCCCGTGCGCGACCAATCCATGCGGCGGGAGTACGCCTATCAACCGCAGGTGCCATCGATCCAAGAGGGTAAATACACGCTCTCCTTCTCCTTTAGCCGCGAAAAAGAACTGAATCTGCTGCTGGGCTTTCCAGGTCCGCGCGGGGCGATGTATCCCATCTGCCGCTATCCGGAAATCGCGGAGTTCCGCGCGATGTTGGCTAACCTGCACCCGAAGAGCGCGGAGTTAAGCGGCAGGCTAATCCAGTGCGGGCAATGGGATGGAGTGCGCTATTACGGCTACCTCACCGAACGCGGGAAGGAGCACGAGTACTGGTTCCGAGCCTGCGGCAACGGGATCACGTTTGGCTTTACCGAGGCGGAGTGGGAGCAAGTGCGGGTGTTGTTTCAGAAGGCGTGGGAAATCCCTGAGATCAAGCTGGCATGGGACACGCTGAGTCTCGAATACGGTGAACTCTGATGGTGAGGCCGATTCTGCGCACGAAATCAATCACCACGAAGCTAACCGAGGAAGAGTATGCGCGGCTGGAGTCGCGGGCTGCTGCGAGCGGGCAGAACATGAGCGAGTGGGTGCGGGATGCGCTGCTGGAGCAGGCGCAGCCCGCCAATGAAATCCTGCTCGCCGAGGTGCTGGGGCTGCGAACCATCGTGCTGAATCTGCTGTTTGCTATCGCCAAGGGCGAGCCGATGACAGCGGAGCAGATGCAGGAGCTGATCCAGCAGGCGGACATGAAAAAGACCGAGCGGGCGCGGAAGCTGCTGGCGCCCGCCGATGCTGTGAAGGGGAAAGAATCCGAGGTGCGGGCATGAGTACATGGGGGCGAAAAGAGTATCAGGGTTGGCCGAGCCGTCAGCCAGTGCATGCGTGGGGTGCGTTGTTGGCGGCGGTTGCGTTCTTCGCTCTGTTGATGGCGGTGCAGGTTGTGCGGGAGTGGTCGTTCGTCGAGAAATTTTATCTACCTATTTACGCCAAGACCGCTGTGCGCAGTTTGCGGGACCCGAAATCGCAGGCCCGCTATCGGCTCATCGATGTGGTGAATGCGAAGAAGCAACAGCGGCTTGCCATCGCGGGCGAGGTCGAATCGAAGCGGAAGGAGAACGGCGAAGCCGTGTACGTGCTGACCGACGAAGCCAAAAACAAAGGCTTGGTTCATCTGGCTTGGGACGATGAGATGTTCAACGACAAGCCATTGCATGAGTATCTGGCGCACTACATCTACCAGGACATGACGGTGTGGGACTATGTACAAAAGCCGGTGTATGGAGCAGGGCTGATGTTCGTGTTCCTGCTGTTCTTCGCTCTGCCGAAGGACCGGAAGAACGCGCTGGAGCGGAAGAACGGGCGACGGTTGCGCGGGCCGGAACTGGTGAGGACTGCCGAGTTCAACGCGCGTGACAAAGCCGATGGCATGGCGTTTATCAATGAAGAACAGACGCGCATGGAGCGGTTGTTCAACAACAACGCGAGCCGCTGGGTGCGGATACCACGCCAGCGCGAGGCGATGCACTTCCTGGTGATGGGCGATTCGGGATCGGGCAAAAGCGCGGCGATCCGTCAAATCCTGTTCCAGATACAGGAGCGCGGAGAGAGCGCCATCGTGTACGATCCGGCACTCGAATACCTGCCGCAGTTTTATAACCCGCTGCGTGGCGACGTGATCTTAAATCCGCTGGATGCGCGTTGCCCGTTCTGGACTCCGGGCGATGAAGTGCCGCACGAGGCCGAGGCGCTCACGTTGGCGGCTTCGTTGTTCCCGGAGCAGGGCCGCGACAACCGTTTCTTCGTTGAAGCTCCCAGAAAAATCTTTGCTCACTTGCTGACGCTGAAGCCGACGCCGGAGGAGCTGACGTACTGGATGTGCCATCCGGAGGAGATCGACCGCCGAGTGAAGGGCACGGAAATGGAGGCGATGATCGATCCACGCGCCGCGCAGCAGCGTAGCGGTGTGCTGGGTTCGTTGAACATGGTGGCCGATGCCTTCAAGATGTTGCCGCGTGAGCGGGATGCGCAGCAACGCTGGAGCACGGTTGAATGGGCGAAGGAGCGCAAAGGCTGGGTGTTTCTCACATCGCGGCCCACGATGCGGGAACGGGTGCGCCCGCTGCTGAGCTTGTGGCTGGACCTGCTGGTGCTGCGGTTGATGAACGAGGGGCACAGCGGCACAAAGCCCACATGGTTCGTGTTGGATGAACTGGCCAGCTTGCAGCGGTTGCCGCAGCTACTGACGGCCATCACCGAGAATCGCAAGTCGAATAATCCGATGGTGCTTGGCTTCCAGGGCAAGGCACAACCGGAGGTGCTATACGGCCACATCGCCGAGGTGATGCTGTCGCAACCGGCAACGAAGGTCTTCCATAAAACCAGCGAGCCTAACGCAGCCGAGTGGATCTCAAAAGCCATCGGGCAGGTGGAGATCGAGCGCTATCGCGAGACACGTACGCATGGGCAGTTTCCGCAATCGCGCAACTCGGAGAGCGAGCAGCGGGACATCCACACCGAGCCGCTGGTGATGCCCGAGGAGATCAGCGGGCTTGATCCGTTGCATGCCTACCTGAAGTACGGGAATCTCGTAGTGCGGATGAAGATGCCCTATATCGAGCTGAAGAATGTGCAGCCTGCGTTCGTTGAACGTGACGTGCGAGGACCGGAGGAGCCGCCAGCCGCGCCGTTGCCGGAGCCGAAACCGAATCCGCAGCCGGATCGTGGGCGGGGTGCAGCAGCGAACGATCAATCGTTGTTCTTCGAGTAGGCGGATAAATCATGCTAACGATATCGAAGCCGATCAGTGCGAGCCAGGCGCAGGCGTACCACAAGGAAGAGTTCCAAAACGCCCGCGAAAACTACTACACGGAGAACGACAAAATACGCGGCGAGTGGCACGGACAGCTTGCCGAGAAATGGGGCTTGCGGGGCGAAGTGAACGAAGAGCACTTCGCCCGCTTGTCGGAAGGTCAGCATCCAGAGAGCGGCGAGCAACTGGTGCGCTATCAGACGCCGCGAGAATACGTGAACGAGCGAGGCGGCACGGTGAAGGCGATGGAGCACCGCGCCGGATGGGATGCGACGTTCAGTGCTCCGAAGAGTGTCTCGCTAACGGCGCTGGTTGGCCACGATGAACGGGTGCGGGATGCTCATCGGGCCGCAGTGAATACGGCTCTTGATGAACTGGAAAAATATGTTCAGGCCCGCATGGGCGGCAACATCCCGGCAGTGACCACGGGCGAGTGGGCGGCAGCCAAGTTCGAGCACGACAGCAGCCGTCCCGTGGACGGCTACGCCGCGCCGCAGTTACACACGCATGTCGTGTTCTTCAATATCACGGAGCTGGAGAACGGAGAGACACGGGCACTGCAACCGCAGGAGCTGTATCGAACCCAGCAATATGCGACCGCCGTTTATCGTTCGGAGCTGGCACTGCGTTTAAAAGAGCTGGGCTATGAGATCGAGCAAGGCAAGAGCGGCCAGCCGGAGATACGCGGCTACTCTCAGGAGTACATCGAGGCCAGCAGTCCGCGCAGTCAGCAGATCAAAGAGCATCTTGCCGAGCAGGGCGTCAGCGGCGCGGAGGCGGCGCAGATCGCGGCCCACCGTACACGCGATGCCAAGCTCGATCTATCGCACGATGAAGTGCGAGCGCAGCACCAGCAGATGGCCGAGAGGTTCGGCAATCAGCCCGTGCGCGTTGTCAATCAGGCACAGCAGCGGCAGATCGAGGAGCACCAGCCGGAGCGCAAGCCGCAGAGCATCGAATCGGCGATCACATACTCTCGGGAACGCAATCTGGAACGGCAGGCCGTGGCCGATGAACGCGAGCTTATGCGCGATGCCCTGAAACGTTCGATGGGCGAGGCATCGTTCTCCGAGGTTCGAACGCAGTTCGAAAAGCGCGTGGAGTCAGGAGAGCTGATCGAGGTGAAAGCGGCCGTCGGCCGGTCCTTCACTACCGATGAGATGATCCGTTCCGAGCAGGAAAATATCGCCCGGATGCGTGCGGGGCAGAATCGGCACGAGGCGTTGGTGAGCTTCGATACTCGGCGTGAGATCGAGCGCGAGCACGCGCACCTGAATGCGGGCCAGCGGGCAGCGGTGGAACAAGTGCTCAGCAGCCGCGATCAAATCACGGCGCTCGAAGGCGCAGCGGGTACGGGGAAAACTACTTCTTTAGCTGCTATCCGGCAGGCCGCAGAGCGGGAGGGCTATCACGTGGAGGGCTTTGCGCCCACGTCGCGGGCCGCACAGAAGCTAGCCGAGGCAGGCATCGAGACTGAGACGTTACAGCGCCATCTTGCAAAATCGGAGACGGTGCACAACGGCGCGAGGCGCTTGTACATCGTGGACGAATCGAGTCTGGCGAGCACGAAACAGGTGAATGAGTTCTTTGCGCGGCTCCAGGAGCGTGAGCGTGTTCTGCTGGTGGGCGATGTTCGCCAGCATCAGGCCGTAGATGCCGGAGCGCCGTACCAGCAGCTTCAGGAAGCGGGGATGCAGACGGCACGGTTAGAGGAAATCGTGCGCCAGAAAGACCCGGCGCTGAAAGAAGCCGTGGAACAGCTCGCCCGCGGCGAAGTGAAAGAGGCAATCGGGAATCTCGAACGCCAGGGCCGCGTGCATCAGATCGAGGACCGCGACGAGCGGCTAAAGGAAATCTCACGCGAGTATGTGCGGCAACCGGAAAAGACGCTGGTAGTCTCGCCGGACAATGAATCGCGCCGCGAAATCAATACGCTGGTTCGTCATGAAATGCAGGAGAGCGGGCAGATCGAACAGACGGAGCAGAAACTGCGGGTGCTGATATCTCGCCAGGAAATGACCGGCGCAGACCGGGCATGGGCGACGCAGTACGAGCGCGGCGATGTGGTGCGCTATGCGAAAGGCAGCAAGAGTCTGGGCATCGAGAAAGGCGAATATGCGCGGGTGGAAGAGGTGGACCAGAAGCAGAACCTGATCACCATCGAGCGGGAGAATGGGGAGCGGCTGAGCTACGATCCGCGCCGCCTGCAGGGTGTGACGACTTACCAGGAATCGGAGCGTGCCATCAGCCAGGGCGAGCGCGTACAGTTTACCGCGCCATCGAAAGAGCTAAAGGTTGCCAACCGCGATCTGGGGACCGTTGAAGAGATCGACGGAAACGGCAACATGCGAATCAAAATGGACTCGGGCCGCACCGTCGAAATGAATGTGCAACAGCATCCGCATCTCGATTACGGTTACGCGGTGACCAGTCACAGCAGCCAGGGGCAGACGTGCGAACGTGTGCTGATCCATGCCGACACGGAACAGAGCCAGCAACTGGTGAACAGCCGCATGGCTTATGTGTCGGTGTCGCGAGCGCAATATGACGCCCACATCTACACGAACGACCGTTCCCATCTTGCAGAGCATCTGGGGCGCGACGTGTCGCACCGCACGGCGATGGAGCCGGAGCACAGCGCCGATACACACTCACATGGGCAGAGCGGAAATCAAACCCAACATCAGGAACACGCGCAGGCACAGGGGCAAGGCATGGGGATGTGAAGCCGTTCCCTCCGCTCACGCAGCCGTCAAGGATCACGACCGCTGACGCGGCGTGCTGCGCACGTCCTTGACTGCTGCTCCGCTGCGGGAATCTCTCAACTATGAGAAGCTGGCGCTTCTCTGCGCTTAAAAGCGCCAGGAACGAACTCTCCCGCGATGACAGTTTCCGTATGAACTACTGATGGGCGCTGCTAGAGCGACCGCTGCTGTTAGAAGCGCTGAGTGAGTTAATCAAACGAAGCACAGCCCGCTGGTCCCTCTCCGGCAATGACTCCATGCGCTGAAATCTCTTCCATAGCCGCCGGTTCTCCGGTCTGCCCTCGCTGGCCCTGGCCGGTTTTACGCCGAGCAGTTCATCCGTGGAGACGCTGAGTACGCGAGCCAGCGAAACGATAACGCCCGATGGCGGCAACTCTGCTTCGGTCTCATAGTAGGAAATCACTCGCTGAGTACTGCCCAGTGCTTCGGCTAGCTGTACCTGAGTTAAGCCTCTTGCCTTCCGGAATGCGAATAAGCGTTCCCCGAAGGAAGTCTTTGGTGGTTTCTTCGCTGGCATGGTAGAGGCGATTGTAAGGGGCATTCGCGGCGCTCCTCGAAAATCCATTTACAGGATATACATCAGATGTATATACTCTCGCACAGCTTCAGGAAACCGAAAAATTTATGCAAGCCTCTTGACAGGTTTTTCAGAAACCGTGCCGGAGGAGTGAAAGGAGCGGAGCCGATGCCGCATGTTCCAGAGGAGCTGAAAGAGCGGTTGAAGCGGGAAGTCTCAATCCAGCGGCTGGCCGAGGCGCGAGGCATCAAACTTACGCGCACGGGGAAGAACCTGATGGGGCTGTGCCCGTTCCACGACGATCACAGCCCGAGTCTGTCCATCGATCCGGTTGAGAATATCTGGAACTGCCTTGGGGCCTGCGGCAGAGGCGGCGATGTCATCGAGTGGGTGATGGTGGCCGAGGGTGTGAGTTTCACGCACGCGGTGGAGCTGTTGAAGCGTGACCATCTTCCTTTAACTGCGGTTTCGTCTGGACCGCCGCCGAAGCAATGCACGGTGCCGAAGCTACCGCCGTTGATCGAGCACACGGCAGACGATAGAAAGCTGCTGGAAATCGTGGTGAGCTACTACCACGAGACGTTGAAGCAGACGCCGGAGGCGTTGCGCTATCTGGAATCTCGTGGCCTGAAATCCTCCGAGATGATCGGGTACTTTCGGCTGGGCTTCGCCAACCGCACGCTTGGGTATCATCTGCCGGATAAGAACCGGGTTGCCGGCGCGGCACAGCGCGGACGCTTGCAGGAGCTGGGCATTCTTCGAGAGAGCGGGCACGAGCACTTCCGGGGCTCGCTGGTGATACCGATCTTTAATCGCGACGGCGAAGTGATGCAGATGTATGGACGCAAGATCACGCCGAATCTGCGCACGGGAACACCCGACCATCTGTACCTGCCGGGAGCGCATCGCGGAGTGTGGAACGAAGAGGCGCTGGTGGCATCGAAGGAGATCATCTTGTGTGAATCCTTGATCGATGCGCTGACGTTCTGGTGTGCGGGTTTCCGCAACGTGACCACCAGTTACGGCGTGAACGGCTTCACCGAGGAGCACCGGGCAGCGTTCCAGAAGTACGGCACGGAGAAAATCTATCTCGCCTATGACCGCGACGAGGCGGGAGAAAAGGCTGCTGCTAAACATGCGGAAGAGCTGATGGTGATGGGCATCGAGTGTTTCCGGGTGCAGTTTCCAAAAGGAATGGATGCCAACGAGTGCGCGTTGAAGACGCAGCCAGCAGCCAAGACGTTGGGCGTGTTCCTGCACAGCGCGGCATGGTTGGGAACGGGCAAGCGGCCCACGGTGAAAGCAATCGAAGCCGCAGCAGAGGAAGCAGTGATCGATGAGCCAGAGCCCGAGCCGATGAACAGAGATCAGCAATCCGAAGAACCAACAGCGGAAGTCAAAACCAAACCCGCAGCTAAAGAAAAAAACATAGTTGTTCCGCCAACGGGGTTGGACGTTGAGAGAGTTTTTTCTTTAGCTGCCGCCTCGGTTGTTGTGAACCAGGAAGAGCCGGAGCCCGAGGCGCGGCCCATGCCGATGGCTTCGCCAGCCGAACCCGTGGTGAAAGTCGAAGGTGATGAAATCACGGTAACAATGGGGGCGCGTGAATACCAGGTGCTGGGGCTGGAGAAGAACACCAGCCGCACCGTCATGCGGGTGAACGTGCGGGTCTCGGGCCGCAATCTTCGCGGCGACTTCGGCTATCACGGCGACACGCTGGATATGGAGCTGGCACGGCAGCGGGCCTCGTTCATCAAGCAGGCATCGCACGAGCTGGGCGTGAAGGAAGAGACGATCCATCGCGAGGTGGGCAAGCTGTGGACGGTGCTAGGCGACCTGCAGCGGCAGCAGATCAAAAAGACTCTGGAGGTTGCGCCGGAAGAGGCGCTGATGACCGCCGGGGAGCAGGATGCGGCCATGAATCTGTTGCGCGATCCGCGCCTGATGGAGCGGGTGCTGGCCGACTTCGAGCGCTGCGGAGTGGTGGGCGAGGAGACCAATAAAACCGTAAGCTACCTTGCTGCGGTGTCCCGCCTGTTGGATAAGCCGCTGGCTATCGTGGTGCAGTCCTCATCGGCAGCGGGCAAAAGCTCTCTAATGGAAGCAGTGCTGGACTTTATGCCGGAGGAGCAGCGCGAGGAATACTCGGCGATGACCGGGCAGGCGTTGTTTTACATGGGAGAAAAGAACCTGAAGCACAAAATCCTGGCGGTGGCCGAAGAGGAGGGCGCAAGCCGGGCCTCGTATGCGTTGAAGCTGTTGCAGTCCGAGGGCGTGCTGAAAATCGCCAGCACGGGCAAAGACCCGGTAAGCGGCAAACTGGTGACGCATGAATACACGGTGGAAGGTCCGGTGATGATCTTCCTCACCACGACCGCCCAGGACGTGGACGAGGAACTGCTGAACCGTTGCGTGGTGCTGAGTGTGAACGAAGAGCGTGAGCAGACGCGGGCGATCCATCGTATCCAGCGCGAATCGCGGACCCTGGACGGACACTGGGCACGGCGGGAGCGGAGCAGGATTATCCGGCTGCACCGCAATGCGCAACGGCTGTTGCAGCCCGTTGCCGTGGTCAACAATCACATGCGCGACGATGGCGAGTTTCCGGACTACATGACGCGAACGAGGCGCGATCACATGAAACTGCTGACCTTGGTCGAGGCCATTGCGGTGTTGCATCAGCACCAGCGGCCCATCAAGCGCGACACACGCGACGGCGAGACGCTGGAGTATATCGAGGCCACGCCAGACGACGTGCGGCTTGCCAAGGAGCTGATGCGCCGCGTGCTGGGGCCATCGCTCGACGAGCTGCCACCGCAGACCAAGCGGCTGCTATCGCTTATCGAGCAGATGGTGAAAGAGGAGTGCGAACGCCCGGAGATCGAGGCCGACGATTACCGCTTCACGCGGCGCACAGTGAGGCAGTACACACACTGGGGCGATACCCAGTTGCGGGCGCATCTCCGGCGGTTAGAGGAACTGGAATATCTGGTGGTGCGTCGTGGCGCTCCTGGGCAGACCTTCGTTTACCAGCTTCGCATGGATGAAAGCTGCCAGTACGATGGCGACTGCGCGGGGCAGGAAGCCAACTGCGCGGGGGTAAATGAGAACCTCGCGGGGGGTGTGCGGGGCCAGCGCGGGGCGGATGAAATCGAGTCCGAGCCAATGTACATGCGGCCAGGAGCCACTACTGCGCGGAATCGCGGAGACATATATAAGGATGCAAATGACGCCAGCCGCATCGTAGTCGTACCGCCAGTGAAGCCGAACGGCGGAGCCAAGCCCAACGGTACACGGGCAGCGGGGGCGTTCTAGATGGCCCGCGTAGTGCGAAAGCGCGAGCCGGAGGCCGCGCCCAAGACACAGCTTGAAGCGATGATGCGGGCGCATCTGGAAGCCTTGCAGGTGAAGGGCTACTCGGAATACACGGTGCGCAATCGGCTGGTACATATCCGGCTCTTTATCGAGTGGGCGCAGGCGCACGGGCTGAGTGAACCCATCGAGGTAACGCGGCCCGTGCTCGAACGCTATCAGAGGCATCTGTTCTACTACCGCAAGAAGAACGGCGAGGCGTTGAGCTTCCGTTCGCAGCACTCGCGTCTGGTGCCCTTGCGCGTCTGGTTCAAATGGATGACGCGGCAGAATCTCATCCTGCACAATCCGGCGTCGGAGATCGACCTTCCACGAGTGGGGCGCACGTTGCCCAAGAACATCCTCTCAATCGAGGAGGTCGAGCAGGTGATGATCCAGCCCGACATAACCGAGGCAATCGGGATGCGCGATCGAGCCTTGCTGGAGGTTCTGTACGGTACTGGACTGCGCAGGCTCGAAATCATCAACCTGAAGCTGTTCGATCTGCACTGCGACCGGGGCCTCTTGATGGTGCGCCAGGGCAAAGGCAAGAAGGACCGTTATGTGCGCATCGGTGAACGTGCCGTGGCATGGCTTCAGAAATACATCCACGAGGCCCGCCCACAAATCGCTCTGGAGCCCGACGACCTCACGGTGTTCCTGACGGCCCAGGGCGAGCCGTTCAGCCGCGACCATCTGACGTGGACCATCCGGCAGCACATCGCCGCCGCGAAGATCGGCAAGACCGGAGCCTGCCATCTTCTCCGGCACACCATGGCGACGCACATGCACGAGAACGGGGCCGACATTCGTTTCATTCAGCAGATCCTCGGGCACGAGGACATCAAGACCACGCAGATTTACACGCACGTTGCCTTGCGTATGTTGCAGCAGGTTTACGCGGCCACGCATCCAGCGGCACTGCTCGACAAAGCCCCGCAGCCAGCACCGAAGCCCGCCGCCAACGATGCGGAAGAACTGCTCGAAACGTTGGAACGTGAAGCCAGCGAAGACAGCGAATAGCCCAACCTCAAAGGCGCAGCTAAAAGAAAAAACACTAGCCAGAGAAGCTGAGCTGACTACAATGTCGGTGTGCTTCCTGCTGCCTTAAATCCGGCGTCTGTTTCTGCATCGGCGTCTCGTGCGTCCAGGGCCGAAAAGTCGCGTCTGGGCCTTCGCAGCCGGAAAACGGATGTGCATCGGGGCTTTGCGGCTTGTAAGTCGAGAACTGCGTTAGGGTTGCGAGAGGCGAGCTCTAAAAGTCGCGTTAGATCACGTTGTACCGGCAAAGAACGCGATACCGAAACCGGGCTGGATTACTTCGGGGCCAGGTACTACGGATCAAACATGGGCAGGTTCATGAGCCCAGATTCACCGTTTGCTGATCAAGACCCCAGTGACCCTCAAAGCTGGAATCTGTACAGCTACGTCCGGAATAATCCTCTGAGTAATACCGATCCGACCGGCAATGCGTGCGTGAACGGAAAGGACGATAACAGCGGTGGCGAAAGCTGTGCGGATGTAGCAAAAGCTGATGCGGAATACGCGCGACAGCATAAGGCCTCGGCGACTGTTTACGCGAACGATGGCAGTCAGGAAGGCAGAATCTGGGAGCTGTCCTACCGGATCAGCGAGCTTACTCGCCCACACTCTATCGCTGAGGTTGTCAGTCAAGGTGGAATCGGGGCAATGACAGTACTTAGCCCGGGCGCTGTGTTGGGAGTTCAATGTGCCATCGGCGACAGTGGCTGCACAAAAGTAAATGCCGCATTGGTATTTTTACCCGAGATTTCGGCTTTGCGAGAAGGCGGGGTTGTATTAAAAGAAATGGCTCCCGTTGGCAAAAAGGGCGCGGAGATCATCCAAAAGGCTGGTGGTGCTGCCGAAGCTGCTAAAGAATACGGGGCGCTAAAAGCTGTCAAAGAAACGATCTACGGAGATGTAAAGGTCAAAACGATGTCTGATGGCACAGCGGTGACGCTCCGAGGCAGTTCGAGCGGTGCTCCTACAGTCTCGGTGCAATACACCACAGGCCAAGTGACGAAGATAAGGTACTGATGAAAGCCATTACAGATAAAAGCGATCTTAGCCATTGCAAGGCTCTTCTGCATGGAATGGTACTCGATGAGAAGAGATCTGATTTCGATTCCGAATGGGTTCGGGCACATGGCTGGAGAGTAGTGCCTGTGGAGGACACAGCCCACTTTGCGGCAGAGGAAATCGCGGTGATTGTTCCTGCGCTTAACCGGGCAGGCTACACCGAATGCTTCGCTGTGGCTACCGAGTGGCTTGCCCCAGCTCCTGCTTGCTATCGACTTCCAGTGACCGAGGAAGGGTTCGTTCACTTCAATAGAGAATGCGGGACTCTCCGTTATCTGCTCACGGTTGAGAATCGAATGTGGTCTATATCCTGCAATGAGTGGTACAACCTATTCGCCGGAACGCCGGAGCTGTTAGAAGCGATGCTGGGCAAGCCCATTGAAGAGGCGCGAGAGGAGTTTCTGAGCTTTGCCACAGCACTAGCAAAGGTGCCGGATGATCCTCTACTCCAAGTAGCAAAGCACTATGCTGCCTTTTAGAACCGTTTCTTCAGCTGCCGTTCTGGAGTTATCCACAGGGCCGTCCTTCGGGGCGGCCTGTACTGTCTCCATTGGCGGTTTGGCAGTCACTGCGTGCGATGTTGCCGGGGTGAATCGGCCATGCCTGTCGGCATGGGGTGTTGGGGGTGACACGCCACCCCCAACACCCGGTGCCGCAGGCACCGCTAAAAAATCACACTTCATAAATCAGCTTTCGGTCAGAACCTCAGTATTACCTCCATAGGCAGTACAGATTCTTAGGAAGGAGGACTCATCGATGGACGCTTATACCCAGCAGCTCATCGCCCTGGCCGAACGCCTCGCCGCTGAAGCCGACCCGCTCCCGGTCGGCGACCCGCGCCGTGACCAGCTCGTCGCCCAGATTGAAGCCCTGAACAAAGCCATCACCCTGTTCGGCAACCAGTAACCCCTAAAGAGCCGCACCCACGGGTGCGGCTCCAACCCAGCAGCTAAAAGAAAAACCCTCCCAGAAGCGACTCCGGGAGGGCGGTTGTTTAGAACTGGAGGGCTACTATCGGGCACTCTCAGCGTGCCCGCTTTCATGGAGAACGGTGCTGCCTGGATCAGTAGCTGAACGGCTGCCGTAATTGACCGTAGGCTCCGCAGGTCGTTTCTTCACCTCGACACTGTACGGTGGAAGAAAGCTAGTCTGCGATTCCAGCTCTGCCTTCTCCGGAAGTAACACGAACTCGAAGCTCAGAACCGCCGTGCGCTGTTCCTGGGAACTGGCATCGAACTTCCATTTCTTCGCTGCATCGGCTGCCGCCTGCTTCAACATCGGATGCCCAGCCGTCACTTCAGCTTGCACCACAGAACCGGAGGCATTTACGACAGTTCGCACCGTGACCGTGCCCGATATCCTCGCAGCAACCGCAAGCGGCGGATAATTGGGAGCCACGGCAGTTTCACCGCCGGATTTTCTGAACTGCCAGCCTGTGCGTGCATGAGCAATGAGCAGAGCGCTACAACCAACAACACCGTTAGTTTCCTCATTGCGGGTCTCCAAGGTCTGGGAACAGAGGTCTATCGATGTTCGGGTTATCGCTGTAAGGCGGATGCGCCAGGATGTCATCGATATTCCGCGTCGGCATGTTGCCTTGCCGTAGCCATTCGTTCTCAACACCGTAAGCGTTCCGCTCCGACTGTCGAGCTGTGGTGTTCAGGGCCGGATTCCATTTGGTGAAGTCAGAAGAGATTGAGTTCACGAAGTTCGCACGATCCTCTACGTGAACACCCTCGTGCACTGCGGTCTCTTCCAACTGACTGCTGCCCATTCCAGCTTTGATGTTTACTTGCGTCGCCTGCTGTATCTTTCCGGTGCTCTGGTCGTAGGTCATGCCACCAGTGCCCGCTTGCGCGGTCACTTGGCCTGCGACATCCGGGTGCTTCGCATCAACCACATTGACGATGCTCACATTAACCCGTTTTTATCGCCCAGCTTCCCGTAAGCCTGAGCAGCCTTTACGATGTCCTGGTTCTTCGACTTCAGTGCATTTTGCAGCGCCTTGTCGAAGTTCTGAATCTGCTTATCGCAGTTCTTTACGTCACCTCCGCAGTTGGCCACATACATTCCGGTCGGGTCCATGAATCGTAACGGGTTGTTCCGTGCATACGAGTACATGTTCCACTGCTGTGGATCGAGCAGTTTCTGCTTCATGATGCCGATGGGATCGGGCGACGTGAAGCGGCCCATATTCGAACCGTAGTAGCGTTTGCCGAAGTTATCTAAGCCGGTTTCGGAATAGCGTTCTTTGCCGGTGATACGGGACGCACAACGCGGCACGTCGTCGTAAATGCAGGCGGTCTGCATCATAAGCGCATCCGTGCCGCGAAAAGAGACCGGCTCACGTCAAGTCCTTGTCCGGATCAAACTGGTCGAGTCCCAAGTCTGACAAGTTGAATCCGAAGGCAACTAACTGATTCCTAATCGTTGACATCACTTCGTTGTAAGCCAGGAGTTTCCCCTGAAAGAAGACCTTATCATCAGCCTCGGCTTCAGAGCACGAGCGTTTCGCTGCAAGAGCATCCTCCATGATCAAGCGCACGAGGTCGAGCAGAAAATCTTCGCTTCGTAAAACCGTCATTATTGGTGCTCCTTTACATCTTTTAGCTTCTGTAGGATTTCCTTCTGTTCGGTCTGGCGTTTTATGTCCTTTTGCCATTTATTGATCAATCCCTGTTGCTCTCGCTCGCTCTTAGACGCAAAATCCTTTACGTATTTTTCGGGGTTAGCAATCTTGTCGAGGTGTTTGGCAATCTCTTTGTCGATGCTGTTGATTCCTTTGCTGAGTTCACCGATTGAACGGTCCAAGTAATTCCGCAGGAACCCTGCGTGAGCCCTGGCTGCCTCGCCGGTGACCGCAAGCGTATCTGGTTCGACGGTCACGTTTACAAGCAAAGCGGCTGGCTCTGCCATGAATTACAGTCTCTCGACCTCAGCTACATACTTTGCGGACTATTTCACCTCTCCCTCATATTATGGAACCCTCTCCGGGCCCGCAATGACCGGAGGTACAGACGCTACATACACGACGCTTTATGATTCCGGAACTGTAAGTCTGAGTGTGAACGGAACAACAGCTTCGGTAAACTATGGCCAGGGATCGACTGCGCAGTCCGTCGCATCGGGACTGGCATCGTCTTTTAGCGGCAATCCGGTAGTCACGGTCACAGCGAACAATGCCACGTTGACGATAGTAGCCGTGACACCGGGCTACCAATCGAACTACAGCTATTCGAAAACCAGCACCTACGATGCGACGAACTTCAGTTCTCCGTCCTACAATGGTGCGTCCGGAGCGTTGAGTGGAGGGTGGTCCCCGACGATTTACAGCTATGCGGTCGGATACTACGATAACGGGAATGTGAAGTCGGTTGCCGATTCCGTGATGGGAGAGTGGAGCTATCCTGTCGATGGATACGATTCGCTGAACCGGCTTACCAAAGCGACGGCTTCTTCGGGGGTTTATGGCGGAGCGACTGTAACATGGAGCTATGATGCCTTTGGAAACCGTTTGAGCCAGACTCCCAGCGGTGCGAACAGCGGATTGATTCCTTCGCACTGGGCGCAGTACACGAATGGTACAAATCGGGTGACATCGGCAGACCAGCGTCCGGCAGGATATGTGTACAGTACGGGCGGAAACGTTCTGAACGATGGCATCAATCAGTACAGCTACGACGCCGAAAACCGGATTGTAGCAGTGGCGCCCGTGGGCATGAGCCTGTCGGCCCAATATGTGTACGATGCTGCGGGTCGAAGAGTGGCGAAGCTCAATGGCAACGGAGTGGTGACGGCGAGCTACGTATTGGGTGCGGGCGGAGAGCAGGTGACGGAGATGAGCGGAAGTGGAAGCATGGTTCATAGCAACCTCTTTGCCGCGGGACATCTTCTGGCCACCTATGATGCCAACGAAACGATTCACTTCCACTTTTCCGACTGGCTGGAGACGCGACGCGCGCAAGTGAGCGCGACGGGAGTTCCGGAAGAGACCTGCACCAGCCTGCCCTTTGGAGACGGCATGAACTGCTCAGGGCCCGACACCACCGAGCATCACTTCACCGCCAAAGAACGCGATTCCGAAACCGGCCTCGACTACTTCGGAGCCAGATACTACGGCTCCAACATGGGCAGGATGATGTCGCCCGATCCGCTCTTGAACAGCGGGCATCCTGCCAATCCTCAAAGCTGGAATCGTTACGCATACGCGTTCAATAACCCATTGCGCGTGGTTGATCCTACCGGGCTTTACAACCTCGACAACACGTGTGCTGCCGACAACAAAAAATGCAACAAGCAATTCGAGCAAAACTCGAAGAACCTGAAACAGGGGCTTTCAGACCTTCAGAAGAAAGTGGACAAAATGAAGGATGGCCCTGAGAAGACCCGACTACAGAACGCCCTGAAGTCGATGGGAACAGAGAACGATGGCGATAACGTCAACGTGAAGTTCGGCTCATTGCCAGGAACGGCTGCTGGGAACACGCAGACGATGGCGGACCAGAATGGCAATCTGAGTTTCAATGTCACATTCGATTCCAGCAAATCAATGGAGGAACGAACGACTGGGCCATTGATGCTGCACACGAGGGAACGCACGTATACGACATAAGCAACCCACTGTTTGCAAGCGACTCCACGACGCTCAGCCCGTTCCAGACGGAGTATCGCGGATATCAAACCTCAGCGTGGGCTGCTCAGGCTCTCGGCATGTCTTCGTTGTCGTTCGGCAACTTCACAATCTGGAACAGCAGTTGGGCTGCCGTCGATAGGCAGACGTTGATGGATAAAGGCATCACGCAACACGTGACCAGTATCCCCGGTCATCCTGACACCAAGCCCGACGAACACAACCCGTGGCCAAACTAAGGAGGAGACGATGAGACACTCAAAGCTGTCACTGTTCGCGCTTCTTATGCTCGCCATGGGAACGGCTGCTGCCCAGAAGAATAGTCAGAGCGGTTGTGTTCTGATGTCTGCAAGCAATGGTGCGACCATGACATTACAGGGCAAGGTTGTTCAATCTGCGCACGACATGACCCTTGCTGTACCGGGTTGTGATGAGGCGGTGGTGCTCGCCTATGCAGGGGAGGAAGATACCGGCACGCAGGCTTCCCAACTCCGACAAGACAAGTTGCTGGAGCGTTTCCGCCGGTACACGAGTAAAACATACAAGAGCAGAGGAAAGAATCTCTGTGTCCAGTGCTCAAAGTATGAAGTAGCCGCAACCCTAACTGGACGGTTGGATGTGGCCACAATACCGGAAGGCGCGACGAAAGACCCGATGGGGTTCGCTCGTGATGCAAGCGGCAAGGTGGTTGGGAAAGTGGGCTGGGGGCATCCAGTTCCAATTTACAAATACCGCCTTGTCATCGAATCTGTGTCTGAGGTGGATGCCAGGAAACTTCCGAAGCCATCAGCGACTGATTCCGGGAGCACCCTTCTCCATGAGAGCGGGCACGTTGAAGGTGCCCGATAGCAGCCCTCCCAGTTCTAAACAACCGCCCTCCCGGAGTCGCTTCTGGGAGGGTTTTTCTTTTAGCTGCTGGGTTGGGAGCCGCACCCGTGGGGTAAGGCTCCGGTGATGGCCGTAGTGGTCACCGAGAGTTGGCGAGAATCATGGCCTAGTCCACGCCGAGTGGGCTGGTTTGTAGCATGTTTAGGGAGTTTAGCCTTTTGACATAAATTCGAACAAAAGGCGAAGCAGTATGTGCTAAGTGTCCACGAATCGGAGTAGCTGTTGAAAAAGTCATGCCGCCACAGCGAAGCAACCGCAAAAGATCGGACCGATGTGAAATTCGCGTTGAGTGATTTGCAGCCGGAGATTGAATGATCCGGCATCGGTGGGCGTGCCGTCGCAAGATATCGGATCAGACGCTTCAGATTTTGAGCAGTGGCCGCCATCATTACATGGCGATCAATCAGGCGCAACAGATGGTTCTCGGGAACGTGATCTTCCAGACGAAAGTAGTAGAAGAGCGACTCAGAACGGGTGTGTTGTCCCATCATGATCGGCAGGCCTCAGACAATGAGGATGAACATCAGCTCAGCGGGAACTCTGATCTCTATATACGTTGTCGCCGCAACACACTTCAAGCCAAAACTCAGAGACTTTTTCAACAGCTACTAGAAATGTGGACACGACTAGTCGAATGATGCGTGGGTCTAACGGTCGGTAGGGAGACCGATGTTCCAAGGCAGGAGTTCTTCGATCCGGTTGATCGGGTGCTCGGCGATCCGCGTGAGGACTTCGCGCAGATATGCTTCCGGATTCGCCCCGTTGAGCTTTTGCAGTCCCGATCAAGCTATAGAAGGTCGCGGCACGTTCTCCGCCGCGATCTGATCCGGCGAACAAGTAGTTCTTACGACCAATCGAGACAGCGCGCAGTGCTCTCTCTGCCGCTGAATTATCTATCTCTCTGCGCCCGTCGTCGCAGTAGCGTGTCAGCGCTTCCCAGTTGCTCAGAGCATAGCGGATCGCTGCCAAGGTGTCGGACTTCGGCGAGAGCTTGGCGAGTGAAGCTTCCAACCACTCCCGCATTGAGTTCATGATCGGGCGCGATCGCAAATCGCGAACCTGTTGTCGCTCATCGGGTGCACGCCCGCGGATCTCTTCTTCGATCTTGTACAGAGGTGCGATGCGCTCAAGAGCTTCGGTGGCAATCGGCGATCTGTACGCTTCTGTCAGGTCGTAGAACTTACGTCTGATGTGAGCCATGCACGGGGCCTGCTGGATCGAGCCATCTTCGTAAAGCTTGTTAAAGCCAGCATAGGCGTCCGCCTGGAGAACACCGCGGAACTCGTGCAGATGCTGCTGTGGATGCTCGCCTTTCCGATCGGGCGAGTACGCAAACCAGACGGCGGGCGCAGTGCTGTCGCCGGCAGGACGATCATCACGAATGTAAGTCCAAAGCCGTCCCGTCTTGGTCTTGCCATTACCGGGCGCGAGCACGGGGACTGGCGTGTCATCGCCATGCAGCTTGCTGGCTGACATGACATGCCGGCGTAGTGCTTCCAGCAGTGGCTTGAGCAAGCTACTCGTTTGACCAACCCACTTGGCCAGCGTTGAGCGATCCAGATCGATGCCTTCGCGAGCATATATCTCTGACTGTCGATATAAGGGCAAGTGGTCCGCGAACTTCGAAGTGAGGACATGGGCCAGAAGCCCGGGGCCGGCGTAGCTGCGCTCAAGCGGTCGTGACGGTGCAGGGGCCTGCACGATGGCGTCGCATGCGTTGCAGCTCATCTTCGGACGAACGTGACGAACCACGCGGAAGCTTGCTGGTACATACTCCAGCATCACCGAGATGTCCTCGCCGAGCTTGGACATCGTGCTGCCGCACTGCGGACAGCACTCATCGACCGGAACGTAAGTCAGGGTCTCTTGTTCGAGATGTTCGGGAAAACGCCGCGTGCGCTTCTTCGCAGGCGTTCTCTCCTGCTCTGAAGCGGGCTGTTCTTGCTCGTGCTCTTCGTCAGCTGCTAATGGATCTTCGGTGGCGCGCTCGGTCTGCAACTCCTCGAGTTGCAACTCAAGCTGTTCGATCTGTCGCGCGATCCTTCTCCGACTTGCGTCCAAACTGCATGCGCTGCAGCTTGGCGATCAGCAGCTTCAGGTGTTCCACTTCGTGATCGCGCGAGAGCAACTGTTCATGTTGTCGAACGATAAGCGCGCGCAACGCATCCGCGTCAAGCTTGTTCAAATCCGGAAGCGAGGCACGCACAACCATGATCGGAGTATGTCATGTAGTGCGCGTGAGTGCGTCCACAACTGCACAAATATCTGTGCAAATCACAAACAAAAACTAGATCGCCATCACGCGCTCTGCGGTGCGTTCTACGCGGCGCCAATCGATGCCTTCGCACAGCATCGAAAGCTGTGCACGGGTGAGTGAAACAGTGCCGTTCTCCGCCTTCGGCCAGATGAAGCGACCACGATGTAATATAGCTGCCTACAACCCTGGCTGATCTGAGAAGTGGTACCACTTCCCCGTGACGTGCCGTATATAGGGCCAGTTCTTTTCAGGCCTCACCGAATCTGTATTGCAACTGCTATTTTCACCGTAACCTTTGTAAAAATACCCCTCATGAAGTAAGGGAACATCCGTATCAGCGAGAAACGCTACAATTACGCCGCCATCATCGCAGCGTGCACCCTTCAGTGCTCTTACGTAAGCTGGCCGACTCCTCGCCTCGATCGCTCCGAATTCGGCTCTGCATGGAGTTTCACAGGGAATGCTGCCATTCCTCACACCATCCACGACACTGAGAAACTCGGCCTGGTGTCTTCGAAATTCCCAGTCGGCTATGAACCTTCCAATCGGTGCAGTAACCCAGGTACTCAGCATGAACACAAGACAAACCAGCGCTGGAAGCATCCACAAACGCGATGAATGCCTCCTCTTCCTGAAGCCCACAACGGCGGTAACGATCAGAGCCAGAGCAAGAACAAGAAAAGTCACGATGGAGAGTATGGTAAAGAGTAGATGCGGCATGACGTACGTAGAAAGCGTCAACGCAAAATAACCGACGCCTGTCGCGACAATTGCCCAGTAGGTTTTCATACTCAATCAGACCCTTTCACGCACTCACTTGCTACAACCGCATGCGCCGCCACGACTTCCGAAATTCCATCCGTCCTTTTCTCCGGCGTTAATATCCGGAAAACCAGTACGATCCCAGGGATCGTTCCTCGCATGGGTTTTACCCGACAAGTGGTAGTAAATCCCGCCACCCTTTACACCCACCTCAGCCCATAATGCACCAGTCGTCCAAAAGTAATTGCTATCGTAAGCCGCGCCCTCGAACCCAGCTATGTAGTTGCCAAACTGGTCCTTGTTCATCTTCTTTCCACAACGCGTCCAGGTGTCATGCGCGTTCTGCGGAATCCATCCAAAGTCATACTTGCCCGTGCTGTTGTTGTAAATATTCCTTAGACCCTGAATCCGGCCAGCTGTCGCTTCGGCGTAAGCCTGTTGAAGTTGCTGTAACGTCTGCTGCTCGTTGTAGTCCGTCAAACCGAGCGGGTCTATGAGGTTGACTGGGCTATTGTGAACATACCGATAGAAATTCATTCCTCCTTCGAAGAGGATTGGGTCTTCGCTCAAGAACCTACCGATCAGTGGATCGTAGTATCTGGCGCGGTAGTAGTAGAGCCCTGTCTCCGGATCTTGTTCGCGACCGGTGTAGCGGTATGGATTGAAGACCCCCTCGGTAGGCGTTGTCTTACCAAAACTGTCATACACATACGAAGCCACCATCGCGCCGCTGCTGCCCGTCAGCGAGGTGATCGAACCCAGTCCGTCAGCATGATAATAGGCAGTGCTGCCGCCACGTTGCATGGCGAGGGGTTCGTCAATTCCCGCTCCCTGCACGTAGGAGGCCAGGAGCGCTCCGCTTGCACTGTATTCTCCTACGACGTTTGCACCATCGTAGGCGTAGACGGTCGTGCCCGACGCAGAACTTTTCTGGATTCTCCTTCCAAACGGGTCGTACTTAAAGGTGATGGTTGAAATTGATCCGTCATCCTGCGGGACGCCAGCCGAGGCAAGGCGGTTCTCAAAGTCCCACGTGTAGGATGTGGTCCCACTGGATGTTGCCTTGGTCAACATGTTGCCGTTGCTGTCATAGCTATATGTGGTGGACGGCAGCGACAGTAGCTGGTTGGAGACGTTGTAGGAATAAGGATTCAGGCCCAGTGAAGAGAGCCGGTTGCCCACTGCATCGTAGCTGTAGCTCTCGCTTGTGTTGGTTCCCTTCACCACCTGAGTCAATTGGTAGAGGGTGTCGTAACTATATCCTTCAGTGATTCCCTTCAGGACATTCTGCTTTGAAATGCGGTTGCCCGCATTGTCATAGCCATAGCTCGTGCCGTCCGAACTGCCATGCATGACACTCAACAAATGGGAAAGCGAGTCGTAGCTGTAGGTGCTATTTACGCTGCTGGGCCGCGTCAGTTGCGTGCGGCGACTCAGCGAGTCATAGCTGAAGCCGAACTGGCCCGCCCAGGAATTATTCAATGCAGTTAGCCGGTTCAGCGTGTCGTACTGGTAGGTGCTCGAACTCCCATCTGCCGCTGTCGAGCCGACGCGGTTGGATGCAGCATCATAGCTGTAGTTATTGCTGAAGGTTTGCCCCGAAAGGAAAGAATACGATGTGGCGGTGCCGATGAGCCGGCCCATGTTGTCGTAGGCAAAACCATAGGTTCCAGTCGGATCGTTGACACTGAGTACCTTGCCAATCAGATCGTAAACGTATTCCACCCTGGTCGAATCGGGATAGCTCTTTTGCGTAAGCCGGTTCAAGGCGTCGTAGAGATAGCTGATCGTCTGGCCTTTACGATCGGTCTTACTGATGAGATTTCCAATGGCGTCATAGATGTAGCTCTCCGTCAGCGTAGAGGGGAAAATCGTCAGCGTCACTCGACCGTGAGGATCGTAAACAAATGTGGTCGCATTGCCCCTGGCATCCGTGATGCTGAGCAAGTTGTTCTCGGAATCGTAGGCATACTGCGTGATGTTGCTCTTTGCATCGGTAACCGATATTAAACGATCCGCGTCGTCATACGTGTAGCTCGTGACATTGCCGTTCTGGTCAGTGGCCGAAATTCGACGCCCGCGATAGTCGTAGCCAAAACCTGCTGTCGTCTTGTCCGGATAAGTAATACCAGTGAGGCGGTTGCCCAAGTCGTAGCTGAACAGCGTACGATTTCCCGCCGCGTCCGTAACCGCCGTGCGGCTGCCGCGGGCGTCGTATTCGTAGCTCGTGACATTGTTTTGAGCATCCGTAATGCTTTGCAACAGGCCGGCTGCGGAGTACGCAACCTTCGTGACATTGCCCAGCGGATCCGTGATCTGGGTCAACTCCCCTTGAGGGTCATACGAGAACTGCGTTGTACTGCCGGCAGTGCTGCCGTCAGGAGAAGGAGTCGTTATCGAAAGCAGATTGCCATTGGCGTCATAACTGTTCGTCGTGACATTCCCGAGAGCATTCTTAGCGGTCAACACTTGACCAAAGGTGTTGTAGGTGTAATAGGTGGTAGCCGTCGTTGAAGAATCCACTGGGGTGGATATCGAGGTCACGTTGTTGCTGCCGTCATAGGTAAAGGAAGTTGTGTGTCCCAGTGCATCCGTGGAGGAAATCACATTTCCTGAGGCATCGAAGTCAAAGTGCTGAATTCCTCGAAGCGTGCAGCTAGAGCAACCGCCCCCAGCGGAATCTGATACAAGGCGCTGTCCACCTACTGAGAGGGAGGTATATGTGGATTGATAGCCTAGAGAATTCGTCAGCTGAAATTGCTCAATCGGAGGTTCGACAATAAACGTGCCACTCTGAATTGAATAGCCAGCTGTCTGAACAGCAATCGGGCCGGTACTGGCGCCCTCTGGAACTGGTACTGTGATCTGGCTATCGCTCCAAGTTGTCGGCGTTGCCACAGTCCCGTTAAAGGTCACAACGGTGTTGCCTTGGCTGTCTCCAAAACTGACACCATTAATTGTGATCGGCAGACCCGTTGGGCCGTATCCTGGAGAGATTCCTAAGATTTGCGGTAGTACGACGAATGGCAGTGGATTACTGGTGACGCCGTTTGCAACCACTACAGCTCGGCCAACAACCGATTTGCCCGTCTCACAAATTCTGGGTCTTCAAAACAACTGCAAGCTTTCAGCTGAATAGCACATGCAGATCATCACGTACTCTTCCTTGGTACTGCAACACCACCCTTGCGGAGAATTCCCGCCTCGACGCGGAAGATGTCAGGAACGTTTATCTTACCGTTCTTACGCTCCTCCATAACGGCGATACTGGTCATCGTTCTCAAGAGTGCTTCAGGAGTGTGCTCTACGGTAACGCCTATAGGAGCAAGCCATTCTCCACCTTTAGCGCTGTCAAGAATGTTATCTATGACCCTCTTCTCTTCCCATAGCTCAAATAGATGAAACCTGTCGATTGGCACGAACTGCCGTCGCAACGGCTCCAATACTACATTGATCCAAGGGTAATCTTCTTCAAGTTCTGTGAGGCGTGCGTTTGATGCACGGCGCACACCTTCACTGAGGCCGAGGTGATCAACTGCCTGCTTCTGAGGCGCGGGAAAGTGTTCCGCGGCGGTTTTCCAAGCAGTAAGAAAGGTACGAGGCGAACAGTTGTTCGACGCGTCACTAAGATGCAATGGAACCCAACTGTAAACTCGTCCTCTTTTCTTACTGCTCCCCATGTACTCTCCGGCGATCGCATTTACGAGCGCTTCCTGCGTTTCTGGAAGTGTGTCCAGTCGCCCATTGATGGGAAGCGCGGAATACGCGTCCAGACGCTTCGCCAATCCCTTCAAAACAAGTGCGGCACCTTCATCCCTCAGGAGTTGGAAGAGCAACAGGCCGTATAACTCGTATGGGTGCCACGCGAGGTCGACGTAGTCGTTCCGGATTTTGGAACTATCCGGGAAGCGAAACAGGTCTGGATCGGCAAACTGGTCAACGCGTATGAAAACTTTGGCGCGAATGCTACTGAACGACTGCAACCCAAGAACCGTGGCCAACAGGCCTTTCGTTAGCTCTCTGATCGACGGCCAGTCGTGAGATAAGCGGTCGAGGGCATCAAATACGACGAGAATCGTATCTCGGTTTTCGGATGCGGCGTTGTCCACAGCCGTAAGTTCTTCAGCGTATACAGACGGATTGACCCTCAGCTCATTGATAACCGTCGCGAGCTTCGGAGCGGCTGCACTGGATGTGAGAGACCGAATAACACGGAGGATGACTGCGCGCCATATCAGATGAGGGTAGACACCTTCCTTATGGGCCGCCTGTACATCGTCAATAGACGGCGTTACGCCGGTGAGCTTCACCGAACCATTGAAACCTATGACGACTTTGGTTCTGGCGAGGACGGGATATCTGTAGGTATTTGCAACCCGCTCACGGACGGCAGGATTCGTCAGAGCATGAGTCCAGAAACTCTTTCCCATACCCCTATTCCCGACCACAAGCTGCCTTTTCAGATCCAGGACTCCCCGATGGGTGTTCGGGAAAAACACACGGTCAAGATCTATCTTCTCGTTCGGCTCGACACGGAAGGAGATTGCGAAAGCTGCTATCGCGTCGCGAACGAGCCTCAGGTCCAGATCCGGATCAATGTTCATCACCTATTCTCCGACTGATCGGGTTCGACTCTGCCCGAAGCGATAATGGAATCTATTCCATTGAGGAACGGTCGGTACGTTTGTTCATAAAATGCGGCGTTGAGCTGCGTGGGCGCTTGAACTGGGTCGAAGTCTACAAAGTTCTGAGCAAAAGGTATGACCAATGGCCAGTGTGGTGCGTCTTTGTCATCCATGGCGAAAGTGATGCTGTCAAAATTTTCCTGTTCTGTGTCCTCGGCATCATACAGATTTTCGGCAAACAAGTCGTATAGGTCGTCACGAAAACGCTCTCCTACGGACGCATCCAGCCCTGCTTTTGCGTAGACAGACTTGAAGAGTAGCCTCCAATCGGCGCTCTTGCCGTTCGCATGATCGCGTTCAGCGAGCATCTTCAGCGCCGCGAACAACGCCTTATAACCTTCGACCGTTTGCCTTTGTGCTGTGCCAAATAGAAGTACAGATGCGCCCAACCCTAAGATCGCCGGTGCCGCCAGTTCAGATAACCCGGCCCTGCTATCGATGAGCACTACATCGTAAGCCTCTCGTTGCGTAAAGCGGCCAATCATTTGAGAGATCTTCAAGGTTACACTGAGCGAATCACCGTTCTCGTTGATGTCATCGAGCATCGCCCGCGAGAGCTTTGGAAGCGTGTTGATAGGGAACTGGCTCGCTCGCTTCCCCAACGCGGGCACTACATCGACGCGTCCGCCACCGGGAGCCGTCAACGCGCTCGTCCCAACGAAGTCGGCCAGACGGTGGTCGCTAACGCCTCCAAGTCCGCTCTCGACAAGGTAATCGACCGTTCCAAAACGCGGCAGCCTCTCGTCATCAAGAAGCATGTTGCCGATTCCGGGCGCCTCCAAATCAAGGTCCAAGACGAGAACATTCTTATTGCGGCGTGCGAGGTCAGACGCTGTTACCGCAAGTCCCGTCGAGCGGCCAACACCACCCTTCAGACTTGCGAAAACTATGCGGGGCGGTTGAGCCATGCCCTCATCAGGAGCTTCCAGCCAGGATGAGCCGATGATCCGTCGGTCTATGAAGCGAAATGAGAGCTCACCGATCTTCATCGGAAAAGAGTCGGAAGCTTTAAGTTGCAGGATGGACTCAGAGCCAAGATCAGTTGAGTAGAGCACCGCGCCGTCTCGCCGAGCATATGGGCCGATGACTTTCTGGATTTCTTCGTCAACCTTGCTCCGCAGCTCCTCAGGCGGAGCATCAGTAGCATTTACGAACAGCAGACGACCGCTAGAATCACGTACGACTAACCCGTCCTGCAGTACGTTAGCCCCACTGGTGCGCGCGATGGCTTCGATGAAAGTATCCAACGATTCATCAAAAAAGATATCCGTCTGGGTCGTCATAATCCCTCCATGCGGGCGATGAGCTTTTCGGCAGACACCTTCCACGACTCTATCCGCCCTGCATCAATGTCCTTTGTGGGTGCGTAGCGCATCGCGATGTCCCAGTTCTGAAACAACCGCGGGTCCTCGGAAATCCTCCGCAGTTCTTCCGCGCGCCTGCCCACAGCGGTAGCCAGCATCGCCTTCAACGAGGGGAGGTGCGCAAAGTAAGGATCGCTGCGGCGATTAGCCTCCGCTAAAGGCTTTATTCCCAGATTGCTCATTAGCTCCTTGATCGCGAGCTCCCCAGCGATTCCGAACAGATACCCGGCGACAGCCCTGCAGCCCGGCTGGTCACCGGCACCAGTATGCCCAAAAAGCACTTGTGCGGCCCTGAGATGACGACGTGCTGCACTCTTTATGTCCTGAGAATAAGCCATTGCTCATCACTGTCTTGGTACTGTTACATATTAGCAGTTCACCTTCTTGCGTTTGCGCTTGGCGATCCTCATCAATCGGTAGAGCAACGGTGATCAGTTGGTTTCAAAATCCAGAATTTATGAGACGGGCAAGTCGAGTCGGCACCGAGCAGTTTTTTGTGGAGTTAGAATCAGGCTGGTGAACAGCCTGGAACGGCCTTGCGGTCAGGTTCCGGTGCAGTCTTGTAGAACACTGTGCGCCGATAAGAATCAGTACCGAAAGGTCCGCTTATGGGAGAGCGAAGGAGATCGCGTCCGGTTAACGGGCAAACCGGAGATTTGGCCGTCATCCACTCCGCTCCCTGCTCAATTTGCGGAACGATGGCCTTTGCGATTACATCCGCTTCACACTGGAAAGTCGACATAATCTGGAGTACAGGTTGCGCCGCTACGCGACCAGATAGCCAGTTGCTGCATTCTGAGGTACTGTTTTCTTTTGAGAACAATGGCCAGCAGCCAGAATTCGGTCTTGATGATCGGCTCAATCCAGTTCGCGGTATGCGAACGGAACAGGAACAGATGACCGGCAAGCGATCGACCGCTTCTCCCCGCACGTACCAGCTTCGCCAAACGGGTCGAGAATCTGCACCCGTGATTGCACCCGTTTTCTGTCGTTCTTACACGAACCATCAAGCACTTGGCAGCCCTTTGTGAACGTGTAAGTTATTGATAATGCTTATGTTGATCGTTTGACACGGTAGAGGTCAGGAGTTCGAGTCTCCTCGTGCCTACCATTTTCATTTTCAAGAACTTACCTTCCTTTCAATCTCCCTTTTCTCTGCTAATCATCCGCGATTATGAGTGTGGAAAAACGCGCTTTTTCGCAGTTGAGATTTTTCTGCTGCTTCAAGCAATTAGTAACGCCAACATGTCTTAATTCTTGGACTCTGGAGATACATGAGGCCCCACCCCGGGGGCAAACGACGATCGATGCCGGTAGGTCAGCACCTGCGTTGCTCATGCGGTCCGTCGAATACTCTCATGGCGTCCGCCAAATAGCACTGCGTTCTGGTGGTCGTAGCTCGAATGCGCGTATCATGCGAGGCGATTAGGAGGGGCAATGGCGAATGTAGCTCAGCGAATTTCGGGGATGAACGGAATCATCGTCCCGGTGCTGTTCATCGGAGGCATTATTACGGTAGTTGTGGGCGTGGGTGGATTGGCCATTGGCAGCTTTGGAGGAATCGCTGGACTGGTGCTGCTCTTGGCGGGGATTGCAGCAACTGCCGTCGCTCTAATTGTTGCACTGCTGATGGAGATTTCAGGTCATCTCGCCATCATTCGGACGCAGTTAGAATCACTCGAATTACTGACGGACGTTGCAGGCCACTTGCAAGCGATGAGGACTCAGATAGGCAAGGGAGTGTTCGGCCTGCTCGGGCATTAGCTTCTCGTGTTGAGCCACCTCGAAGGACTCGGCTGCGGCACACGCACGGTTTTGCAGCCCAACAATCGACGGCTGCATCCTTTAGCTCGAATGGCGAAACAATCAAAACCCAAGGTGGAATCTGAGTCCCTCAAGGGCTGGAAAGAGGTAGCAGCTTTCCTCAGCCAGCCTGTGGCGGTTCCGCAGCGATGGACTAGCTCCGGCATGCCTGTGGAGAAGCGAGCTCGTTACGTCTATTCATCTCGCGAAGCCTTGAACCAGTGGCTAGGGCGTGAGTTTGCCGGAGAAACGTATTCACATCGCGACAGAGGACTCAGACCTCGGGGCGGAACTCCGACGGGGACTATCGCTTATTCGAAAGCACGGAGACAAAAAGAATCGTGCGGTATGAGTTCAATTGCTCTGCCTCGTCGCTCAGGGTACTCGTGCCGCTCAGTGTCTTGTCACGCAGCTTTCTGTTTGGACTCTAGAGGTAGGTCCGCATCTCGCCAAGCATCAAGCCCTCCCTGAAGAGCCCAGACGCTTTTGTACCCACGCTGCCGAAGCTTTTGCGCCAAACTGGCGCTGGAGTTCTCGTTCGGTCAAGTACAGTACGCGACAATAGGCTTCTCTTTGGGAATGTTGGGAAGGGCTTCGTCCAGTTTGTCCACTGGGACACGAATCGCTTCTGGCAACTTCACATCGGACTCCGCCCAGGCTTGCGGGTTCCGCGTGTCAATGAGCACGAAGTCCTCTCCTGCTTTCATTCTCTTTTGTAGGTCGTTCACTGTGATGCGCGGAGCGTCAACCATTCGGAACCTCCTTAGGTCTTCTGCACTTAGCCGTTAGATGCAAAGACCTCGTGTTCGCGCTCGGAATCTGCTCTGGGACGATTTTCTTCAAGAAGATGAAAAAACAACGTATGATTCCGGAACCTGTGGAGAACAATGATTCAGGTCGGGATATCGGTGCGCCTCACAAAGACGTCAGCAGTTTGCTACGCGCGTGGAGCGATGGAGATAAGGCCGCTCTGGATCAACTCACGCCCATCGTGTACGGAGAGCTCCAACGTTTGGCGCAGCGCTACATTGAGGCAAGAACGCTCCGGTCACAGCTTGCAGACAACAGCGCTGGTCAATGAGGCCTATATGCGCATGGTAGATTACAGACGAATGCGCTGGGAGGATCGTGCTCATTTTTTGCCGTCTCTGCCCAGTTAATGCGTCGAATCACTGCGAGAGCTTGGCTTTACCGAGAACTAACCGGCGGAACTGGCGATGAATTCCGATAAATGGAAGCGGGTCGAGGGCCTTCTTCAATCCGCGTTGGAGCGTCATCCCGATGAACGCGATGCTTTTCTGCGCTCGGCATGCCTTGGTGAGCCAGCGTTGGAGCAGGAGGTCCGCTCCCTTCTTGCTGCAGAGGGGAAGGCCGGAAGTTTTCTGGAACAGCCAGCGGTCGAGGTAGCGGCGCGGGCAGTTGCGCGCCGATACGCAGCCGCGGATCGTGACGAGTCTGTGGAAGGCACGACCATTACTCATTACCGGATCATTGGCAAGCTGGGTGTCGGTGGAATGGGAGTGGTTTACGAGGCGGAAGACCTCAGACTGAATCGTCGTGTTGCTCTTAAGTTTCTTCCAGCCGAAATGTCCACTGATAAAAGCGCGCTCCAGCGCTTCGAGCGAGAAGCCCAGGCGGCATCCGCGCTGAATCATCACAACATTTGCACGATTTACGACGTGGACTCCGACGAAGGAAAACCATTTATTGCTATGGAACTGCTTCAAGGCGAAACGCTGAAGCAGAAGATCGCAGGCAAACCACTCACAATTGAAATCCTTCTCGAGATCGCAATTCAGGTTGCGGACGCGCTTGATGCGGCTCACAACGCTGGCATTATCCACCGGGACGTCAAGCCCGCGAACCTTTTCATAACAAACAGCGGTCAAGCCAAGGTTCTGGATTTCGGTCTGGCCAAGTTCACGCACCGCGCCGAAGTTGTGGCACCGCTGGATTCGCCGACGGCGCTCACTCAGCCCGGCAGCACTGCTGGAACGCCAGAATACATGTCGCCTGAGCAGGTCTGCGGGAAAGATCTCGACGCACGCACTGACTTGTTTTCATTCGGTGTCGTGCTTTACGAAATGGCTACCGGCGTCCGTCCTTTCCACGGCGCTACTGCTGGAGAAATATCCCATTCCATCCTGAGCGAAACAGTGACCTCGCCCGCGCGCCTGAATCCGGCATTGACTCCGAAGCTGGAAGAGATCATCGCCAAGTGCCTGGAAAGGGAACGCCACCTTCGTTATCAGCACGCCTCTGATGTTCGAGCCGACCTTCAGCGGCTCAAGCGCGACTTGACCACCCAGAGTCTGCCGACCATCTCTTCGGCGGCAACCGGGCGACGTCGGTGGAGGAGATGGACCGTTCCTGCACTTATTACGGTAGTGGCGGTGATGGGTCTCGCAACGGCCGCCCATATATATCTCCACCATCAGCCCAGGCTTACTGATAAAGACACGATCATCCTCGCCGACTTCAACAACTCAACTGGAGACGCGGTATTTGACGGCACGTTGCGGCAGGGAATGTCCGTCCAACTACGGCAATCTCCTTTTCTCAGCCTGGTGTCAGACGAGCGCATTCATGAAACACTTCGGCTGATGGCCAAACCGCCTGACGCGCACATCACGCCCGAGATTGCGCGCGACATCTGTGTACGCACAGCAAGCACCGCGGTTCTCGACGGATCAATAGCAAAACTGGGTACCGAATACGTGCTGGGACTTCGCGCGGTAAGCTGCCACTCGGGTGAGGTCATTGCCGAGGAGCAGGCACAAGCCGCTAGAAAAGAAGACGTGCTCAGGGTACTCAGCGACATGGCGAGCCGGTTCAGGACCCGTATGGGGGAGTCGCTCGAAACGGTCGAAAAACACAACGCTCCGTTGGCGCAGGCAACCACATCTTCACTCGAGGCGTTACGAGCTTACAGTACAGGGCGGCAGGAGATATTCTCCGCGGGCAACGCTCAAGCTGTGCCATTCTTTAAACGCGCCGTTGAGATCGATCCGCAATTCGCCAGCGCTCACGCGATGCTCGGCCGATTGTATGCCGACCTGGGAGAAACCGCTCTGTCGGCACAGAGTTCCACCGCTGCTTACAATCTTCGAAATCACGCAACTGACCAGGAGCGATTCCGAATCACCTTTGATTACGACCTGATGGTTACAGGGGATCTTGAAAAGGCGACGAGCATAGGAGAATTGTGGGCGCAAACATATCCGCGGGAGCGAGATCCACGAATGATGTTGTGCATCATTCACCAGGAACTTGGACATTATCAGAAAGCACTCGAAGAAGGCAGACGAGCAATTGATCTCGATCGCGAATCTTTCCCCCCCGCTTATATCAATCTCGCATGGAGCTATCTTCTCCTCAATCAATTGGGCGAGGCTGAGTCGACGCTTCAGCGCGCCTCTGAACACAAGGTCGATATGGATCAGCCGGATTTCTTCCTCATTCGGTACGACATCGCGTTCCTGAAACATGATCAGGCGGGAATGGAACGGGTTCTAGCGCAGGCTGCGGGAAAACCCGAAGCGGAACACTGGATCACGGCACGGCAAGCGAATGTGCTGGCGTTCTCCGGTCATTTGCAACAGGCAAGAACTGCGTCTCGCCGCGCCGTTGAGCTGGCGGAGCAGACGGGTCAGCACGAAAGAACGGCCCTGTATCAAGCCGGAAGCGCCGTACGAGAGGCGCTCTTTGGCAATATCGCTGAAGCAAGAGCCAGCGCGTGGACGGCGTTGAAGCTTTCAAGCAGCCGCGATGTGGAGTATGGTGCTGCACTCGCGCTTGCCATCGCGGGAGATCAGGCACGCCCGCAAGCGCTCGCGAGCGACCTTGAAAAACGATTCCCGGATGATACGTTTGTCAAGTTTACTTACGCTCCCGTGCTGCGGGCCGTTGTGGCACAACGCCAGGGGGATCCGTCGCAGGCGCTACAAATACTGCGCATCACCGCTCCCTACGAAATAGGTTACACGGGTGCTTGGTTCGGCTTCTTCGGTACCCTCAGCCCCGTGTACGTCCGCGGGATCGCTCTCCTGAACGCACATCAGGGCCAACAAGCCGTAGTCGAGTTCCAGAAGATTGTCAACCATACCGGAATTGTCGCCAGTGACCCAGTTGGCGCACTTGCGTACTTGCAATTGGGAAGAGCATACGTATTGGTGGGAGATAAAGAAAAAGCCAACGCGAACTATTCCAATTTCCTGACACTCTGGAAAGATGCCGATCCGGACATTCCCATACTGAAGCAAGCTCGGGCTGAATCTACGAACCGGCGATGATGTGTTCGGTGATGATTGCAGTCCGCCACAGAGCTGCGGATTCATTCCGAGCGTTTGGGAGCACGACGGGGAATGCGCTCACCCGAAAACTATAACAAGACCGTGGAATAGTTTCGGGACAGAACGGCGTTTCTCGGGATTGATTTCTGGTTGTTGGTCAAACGCCGTGTTTCCGAGATGCGACGGCCCAAAAGCTGCAGACGAGCAGTGGGGTGCTGACGCCTCTTGATACACCAAGAAGTGCAGGAATCACTGCCATTCCGTCGCAAAGCCCGTCTATGGCTCCGCTTCTAGACTTAAAACTGGGCTGTCCCACTTGATTTCGACTGTCTCACGATCTCTGAGTTGTGGACGGGTGAGCGCCTCCTTCCGAAGCAGCTCACATCGCCCAGAGCGAAGCGGCGAAACCATGTCTCTCAACCCTCCGAACGGCAACTTGCGAATTGCACCTAATTCATCAGCATTCGGCGCCAGCGGCGAGACGCGACTTGACGCATCCTAGGGAAAAGGCCTCCCAAAACTAGGTGTAAACTATCGGGCAGGCACTCAGGGGCCGGCTTGCGTTATTGTTTGAGGGAGGGTGTCACTAGCTCTCTGTCTAGGGCACAGACGTTGCTTGATGAAGCCGGAGTGAACGTCCAATGGTATGGTAACGACCTCACATATTGATGACCGGAAACGCGCTGAATCTCTCCTGATAGCGGAAAAACGAACGCTGGAGATGATCGCTGCCGGAGCTTGCCTGACGGACGTCCTCGAGAGCTTGTGCAGAGCGATTGACGCTCAATCTCCAGACGTCATGTCGTCGGTGATGCTGATGGACCCTGACGGGAAACGGCTGTGGCCGACAGCTAGTCAACGGGCCCCCAAGGAATGGATTTCGGCTATCACTCCGCTGCCAATCGGACCGCGCATGGGCTCGTGCGGTACAGCCGCATTCCGAAAGCAGCGGGTAATTAATTCTGACATTGCCAGTGATCCTTTGTGGTCAGGAAGTCCGGCCGAGGAGTACCGAGAGATCGCGTTGCGCAACGGCGTTCGAGCAGCTTGGTCCCAGCCCGTCATTTCGAAAAACGACGAACTGTTCGGCACCTTTGCCTTTTACTACGCCGAGCCCAGAAGTCCGAGCGCTAGCGAACTGCAATTGATCGAAGGTGCCGGCCACATCGCTCTGATCGCAATTGAAGCAGAACGATCCGAAGCTTCGCTGAAAAAGGTATTCGACGAGCTCAAGCAGTCGAGAGCCCAACTCGAAACAATCCTCAATACGATACCCACTGTCGCGTGGCGAGGCGAACCGGATGGCAGGATCAACTATTTCAATCAACGCTGGCACGAATACACCGGTCTTTCGCCAGAAGAGTCGCACGGGTGGGGATGGACCGTCATAATCCATCCCGAGGACAAACAACGGGCGATGGACAAGTGGTTGCTCCAGGTCCTCCCTTCGAGAAAAGCGGCAGAGATCATCGCGCGTCTGCGCCGCTTCGACGGCGAATACCGCTGGTTCATGGTGCGCGTCGAACCGTTCTTCGATGAATCTGGGAATGTCATCCATTGGTATGGAACGGAAACCGACATCGACGATCTAAAGCTGGCGCAAGAGAAGCTCCGGCAGGACGAACAGGAGCTTCGACGAATGACGGATGCGATTCCTCAAGCCATAGTCGTGCAGCGCCCGGACGGCACACCGACCTATGCGAACAAAGTTATGCTCGAATACACGGGCCTTACGCTCGAAGACGTTCAAGCAGATGGCTTCCGCGAACGGATCTTCCACCCTCATGACCTGGAGCTAACGCGGGAGGAGCGCCAAAAGGCGCTGGCGATCGGAGAGCCCTTCGAAATCGAACAACGGATGCAACGAAACGACGGAACATATCGCTGGTTCCTGATCCGATACAACCCTCTGCTGGATGATAACGGGCATGTCATCCGCTGGTATGCGACCGGAACTGACATTGAGGATCGCAAGCAAGCCGAGGAAAAGATACAGAATGAGAACCTAGCGTTGCGCGAGGTCATCGCGGATTCGTCGGTGTCCGACGAAATCGTTGGATCTTCCGAGTCTCTTCGTCGCGTGTTGTTGCAAGTAGCAAAAGTTGCGCGAACCGATTCTACTGTTCTCATATTGGGGGAAACGGGAACGGGAAAGGAACTCATCGCTAGTGCGATACACAAGCGGTCAAACCGCTCCTCCCGTGCGTTCATTCGGGTGAACTGTGCAGCGATTCCGTCTTCGCTCATCGCTTCCGAGCTGTTCGGTCACGAAAAGGGTGCATTTACGGGCGCTTTGCAACGACGTTTGGGGAGGTTTGAAGCTGCTGCCGGCGGTACGATATTCCTGGATGAGATCGGTGACCTGCCTGCGGAGACTCAGCTTGCGCTGTTGCGAGTGCTGCAGGAGCGAGAATTTGAACGCATTGGGAGCAACCAGCCAATCTCCGTGGATGTGCGTGTGGTTGCCGCTACGCACCGGGACTTGAAAGCAGCCGTATCGGCGGGGACGTTTCGCGCGGATCTATTCTATCGATTGAATGTCTTCCCGATAGAAATTCCATCTCTTCGGGACCGAGTGGATGACATTCCGCTGCTTGTTGAGTACCTGATTGAGGGCTACGCGAAAAGAGCTGGGAAGAAGATCAGACACATAAAGAAGAAGACCCTGGAACTCTTCCAACGATACGATTGGCCCGGCAATATTCGCGAGTTGCAGAACGTTGTTGAGCGAGCGGTGATCCTGTGCGATGGAGAAGAGTTTGCGGTTGACGAGAGCTGGTTGAGGTCGGAGTCGCCCCGGACTTCCGGGCTGATTAGCCCATCCCCGAGCATGTTGGCCGAGGGCCAGCGGACACTCGCCCAGCGTGAAAGAGAAATGATCGAAGCTGCGCTGGCTGCCTGTAATGGCCGAGTCTCAGGCCCATCCGGCGCAGCCGCGAAACTTGCGATGCCGCGACAGACACTCGACTCCAGAATAAAAGCCCTGCAGATTAACAAACACCGGTTCAAGACGCCTTAGAATTTCCATGCTGGTTGGGCACACAGCGGTTCGATGCCCGAACCTCTTCACCGCATAAATACCAATCCCACAAAAATTGCCATTACCACGAATTGGGCAACTCTCCCGTTGCGTCAGAGCAGATCGCATGAACCTCTGGAATCTTCTTTGCCATGCCGTGAGTTCAGCAATTTCTGTAGATCCAGCACATGCGCTACGTGCAAATGCCAGAAATTGAGCGAAATCTGCGGCGATTCGGGAGTCTGAAAGGTGGCACCTGTCTTGCAATAGCAAGTGTGGCAGCGATCAACAGAAAACAGAGATGACTTTGAAAATCGAGAGGATTCTTGACGGACCCCACACCACGATTCGCCTCAGCGGACGTCTGTGCTCTGAGCATCTTGCGGAGCTGAAGTCGCTGATTGCGGACAGCAGTCCGGCAGTCGTGCTTGATCTGGACGAGATCACGCAGGTCGACGTAGACGCGGTCAATTTCCTGAGAAAGTGTCAGGCGGAGGGAATAGAACTCCGGCATTGTTCGCCATACATATGCGAGTGGATGGATAGAGAACAGGACACAGAGGCATGACGGCCTATGTAGATTTTAGAAGAACAAAATAAGGGAGGGACGCAGATGAAATCAGGAAAAGCAGTTACCGCAGCAACAAATCGAGGGTTCAAACCCATCTCCACACAACCCGCACGAAAGTCCAGAATTTCGATCTATTTCACGCGCTACAGCCTTGCATGCACCCTCCTTGCGATCGTGTTGTTTTGCTTCTCAGGACAGCGCGTCCTCGCGCAAAGTAGTGAATCCCACGACGTCAGAAACGTCATCCTTGTACATGGCGCCTGGGCTGACGGGTCGAGTTGGTCGAAAGTAATCCCACTGCTCGAAGCAAAAGGCTTGCGTGTGACCGCAGTGCAACTTCCTCTGACCTCACTCGGGGATGACACCGCAACGCTCAAGCGGGCCATCGCGCTACAAAATGGTCCATTCCTGCTTGTGGGGCATTCCTACGGCGGCTCCGTCATAACCGAAGCCGGAAATGATCCTAAAGTCGCGGGCCTGGTCTATGTGGCTGCTTTCGCGCCCGATAAGGGGGAGGCGACTCTGGATCAAATCAACGCGAACCCAACTCCTGGAGGCATGGAGCTCAGACCTGATGCTTCCGGCTTCTTTAAGCTATCCGACAAGGGAGTGATTGAAGACTTCGCTCCAGATTTGCCGAAGGTGGAGCAAGGGGTGTTGATCGCGACGCAAGCTCCGATCGCGGGTGCAGCATTTGGCGCGTCGATAAGCACGCCGGCATGGAGGAACAAGCCATCTTGGTTTGTGATCGCCAGCGAGGATCGCATGATCTCACCGAAGCTTGAGGAGGCTGAGGCGCAGAAAATGAAAGCAAAAACGATCACGATTCCTTCCAGCCACGTAGTTATGCTCTCGCACCCGATGGAAGTCGCAGGTTTCATCGAGCGAGCAGCACACGAAGCACACCTGGATTAAACGAAACTGGCACGCAGCAGGGGTCGTGAAGGCGCCAAGGGTCAAGGAGCTCAAAATGTCATTAGCGCTTGCGGCGGTTCACGATATTTCAAGAACCTTGAAACTAGTAGTGAGAGCGCGTTCTTTACCCACGTTGCAGGCGACGTCGACTGGATCGTCGAGGCGACTCATCCACTCACCGGTCATTCGGTGATTGAGTTCTCCTGAAAGAGTCGGGCCACCAGAGCGGAATCGAGATACGCCCGGGCCTCAACGATCTTGTCGCCGCTAAACCGACCGACCCAACAATACCGGTTGTCGAACCTGAGGTCATTCTTCGCGGGTAGCAAGAGAATGCAGTTCAACTATTGCCCAGTCACCGGTCACCAACACATGCTCCACGTGAAGTTGCGTGCCGTGCGGTACCGAGGGATCGACTACATTGGCGCGATTCGTCGCTCAGGTGGAAACGCTGGCTGCGAAAATCGCGGAGTAGCCAGCGATGTCGGAGGAGGTCAAGGAGAGATTGATATGAACACCTTGCGAAAAGAAACAGATAGTCTTGGCGTGGTTGAAGTACCTGCGGATAAGCTCTGGGGTGCTCAGACCCAACGCTCGCTCGAGCATTTCAGCATAGGCAAGGATTTGATCCCGCGTGAAATGATCACGGCATATGCCATCCTGAAAAAGGCTGCTGCCACCGTGAATCATGACGGCAAGCGCCTCGACGAACAGAAGCACAAGTTGATTGTCCAGACTTGCGACGAAATCCTTGCCGGCCAGCATCATGACATGTTCCCGTTGCATGTATGGATGACAGGCAGCGGCACCCAGTTCAACATGAACGTGAACGAGGTGATCTCAAACCGCTGCTGCCAGATTGCCGGTACGCCACTCGGCAGCAAGACACCAGTACACCCGAATGACGATGTGAATATGGCGCAATCGTCCAATGATTCGTTTCCGTCCGCCATGTATATCGCGGCAGCTGTCAATGTGAAACAGCGCCTCATCCCTGCGGTAAAGGCGCTGCACGACTCAATGGCAGAGAAGGCAGACCAGTGGAATGACATAGTCAAGATTGGCCGTACCCATATGCAGGACGCCACTCCGCTCACCTTGGGCGAAGAATGGTCCGGTTACGTCGGGATGCTCGCAGATGATCTCGACCGCATTGAGGACTCGCTTAAAGGTGTGTACCGCCTGGCGCTGGGCGGCACGGCGGTGGGCACTGGCCTCAACTCGGCGCCTGGTTTTGCTGAGGCGGTAGCAGCCGAGATCGCTAAGCTCACAGACCTGCCGTTTGTGACCGCGCCCAACAAATTCACGGTGCAGGGCGCCCATGATGCGCTGGTCCAACTCTCCGGTACGCTTCGCACCTTGGCTGTGTCGCTGTATAAGATTGCAAACGACATACGTCTCATGTCTTGCGGACCTCGCGCCGGATTTGCGGAATTGGCAATTCCAGCGAATGAACCGGGCTCTTCGATCATGCCTGGCAAGGTCAACCCAACGCAGTGTGAAGCACTCGCTATGATTGCCGTGCAGGTAATGGCCGATGACGTTGCTGTGGGATTTGGCGGTGCGGGCGGATACCTTGAAATGAACGTCTACAAACCGCTCATGATCTTCAACGTTACACACTCCATAGCGATCATGGCCGATGGCTGCACCAACTTCCGTAAATTCCTGGTCGAGGGCACAAAGCCAAATCTGAAAAAGATCAATGAGTACGTCGAACGTTCGTTAATGCTGGTGACGGCCCTGTCGCCTGTCATCGGCTATGACAAGGCGTCGAAGATCGCTCACTATGCCTTGGACAATGATCTCACGCTCAAAGCTGCCGCTTTGAAACTGGGTTTTGTCACAGAGGCTGAATTTGATCGTGTCGTCGATCCAAGCAAAATGGTGAAACCCTATGTGGCAAAAGCTGCCTAAAGGCCGGTCAGCTACGAGGTTGGACGATTCCGGAATGGATTCGGTTGCAGCCCGCTCCGTTCCGGAACGCTCCGATCTCATCCTCGCTTTCGCGCGAGTGTTGCACGTCAATGGACAGTCCACGCACGAGACCGTTGGGGCAGCCGAGCGACTCAGCAAAAAGCTTGATCTGCGCGCCAGCATCATTCCTCGGTGGGAAGAGCTGGAACTTCGGACGACAGACGGAACGGCCAGCTTCGTTTCCTTCGAGCCCGCGAGTCCCACCGGTGTGGCCATGGATCGTGTCGCCAGCACGATGCGCGCAATCGATGAGATCTGCGCGGGGCGGCTTGTGGTACCTGCCGCACTGGAGACGATCAACGCCATCGCGCACGTACCGCCAGCCCCTACTTGGTTGTTCGCGGTCGCCGCTGCGGTTGGTGCTGCCGCGCTATCCGTGCTCTTTGGGGTTCAGCATCTAGTCGCAGTTGCTCTCATAATCGCCAGTGCCGCGAGTGGAGCTGTTCTACGTCGCATGCTGGCGAGGTACAGCACGAATACTCTATTGCAGCCGTTCTGCGCAGCGTTGCTCGCTGGCATAATCGGGGCGCTCGCCGTGCGCTTTGAGCTAAGCTCGCCACTGCGCCTGATCGCGGTCTGCCCATGCATGATCTTGGTGCCAGGGCCACACGTACTCAACGGTATGATGGATCTCAGCGCTGCGCGGATCAGTCTTGGGGCCGCCCGCCTTGTCTATGCCAGCCTGGTTATTCTGGCCATCGCAGCCGGACTGCTCCTCGGACTCAGTTCACTCGATGTTTCCTTGCCGGTGGGTGGGCCCGGCAGACCTGTTCCCCTGTGGCAAGACATCATCGCCGCCGGCGTTGCTGTTGCCGCATACAGCATCTTCTTCTCGACGCCGCTGCGTATGTTAGGATGGCCGGTCGTTGTTGGCATGCTGGCTCATGCTCTTAGATGGTGGACACTTGGAGTTGGCGCAAGCCCAGCCACTGGCGCCCTTGTCGCCTGCCTGCTCGTCGGTGTAATCCTAACTCCAGTCGCTCGTCGTTTTCACATGCCATTCGCCGCTATTGGATTTGCCTCGGTGGTCTCAATGATTCCGGGCGTCCTCCTGTTCAGAATGGCAAGTGGCCTTCTGCAGCTTGCCAACAACTCGCATACGAGTTTGGAACTCATAGGCGCTACGATCGCCGATGGCCTGACTGCAGCCATTGTGATCCTCGCGATGAGCTTCGGTGTAGTTGTCCCGAAGATCACCCTCGATCATTTGAAGTCCTGAGTGGTGAAGGAAGGTGCCGATATCCACAGGATCCAACAGCCCACATTCTGGACCGTATACGTCGGATGACGATCCTGGGGTGATCCGATTGTGCGTGGTACTTCCACCTCTGCTCGCTGTAATCGCGGGCTTGGTCGACGTGATGGGATTTGTGACTCTCAAGCTATTCACCGCACATGTCACAGGAAACCTTGTAGTGATAGCGGCTCTACTGGTGCGTGGCGGACCACCTAACATGCCCCAGATATTGGCCGTTCCCGTCTTCATCGTGGCCGTTGCCGCTGTATGGTTAATCGCCAGAGCATCCCACAGACGCGGTCCAGTCTTGGCAAGGCCGCTTCTTCTGGTTCAGTTTCTGCTACTCACATGCGTCCTGATCGTCAGTGTGATCTATGGTTCAGCCTCGAATCCTCACGGATTAGCTGCTGGTGTTGCTGCTATGTTGGCTGTCTCCGCGATGGCATGTCAATTCGCACTCTTGCGGCTCGCCTTGCCCGTCGCACCTTCGACAGCCGTGATGACGGGCAACCTAACCAATGTCGTGCTCCTGCTGCTTGACACGCTACCGCGAATCGAGCCCCTGATGGAAGCTCCCAAGGAGCGCATGCGGCTGCGAAAGACCTTTGAAATTGTAATGAGCTTCTGCGCCGGCTGCATCGCGGGAGCAGCGGCGGTCTCATGGCTAAGAGATTGGGCATGGGTTCTTCCGGTCCTGCTCGCCGGAGCAGCGGTGGCGTACGAGTAGTTTCATGCAGAAGTAAATAGCCGCTTCCAGGACGCTGGCCGACTTCCCGATACGTATCCGGCTACTGCACTAGTGGGAGGCGGAATTCTTTTCGCCGAGCGTGCGATGCAGCTTCTTCAATTAGAGCTGCGACCTCATTCAGCCTGGAGACGTATACCGAATGGCCCGCTCCGGGGATTTCGACTTTGTGGCTGTCGGCTCGTGTGTACCAACGTTCGAGATCAGTGTTGATCGTTTTGTCGCCACCGGCTACCACATCCAGCTTGGCTTACTTCTCTGAAACGAGGTTTCCGTTGCGGCTGTTCTGAAAAGGTGATTTGGAAACCGTTAACGCTTCGCACAAACCAGCTTCGGCCAACATGGTACGTGATTCAGTGAAGACATTGGCTATTAGCTCCTGGCTCTGTGCTTGTGTCGATGCGAGCACGCGATGTTCGTCGTGATACGTGCAATCCGAACCCGTCCGATAGTTGACTGTCTGGAAACTCGTCGGTCGCGGTCATCGAGCTTGCGCCGCCGGCCGTAAGACCAATTTCAACAAGGGGCAGGAGGAATTGAATTCATTCTCTGCCATGGACGTGAACAAATTCGCCAAAGCGTCTCTACGCGGCCTGGAGCGGGGCCAGGAAGAGATACTCCCGGGCTTGAGCCCCGTGGCACGCTTGATAGGGGCGCTTTACGCCTCACGCGGTCTTTATGAAGGCCGAGGCTGAGCGAATGGTTGCGGAAGGCGAAAAAGACGCAAAGCTACTACGTTGAGAATGCCCAAGCGACGCGCGAGTGCTGGACCAGAAAGCCTGCGCCTCGTCTTCTCGAAGAAGCCGAGCGGCGGATGGGAACGCAGCTAGGCAGGCTTCGATCTAGCCAAGAGTCCCCTGATTAAGAAAACCCCGACATCGGATCACGATGTGTGTCGGCAAGTTCTACAGGTGTTTGGACCTTAAACCGACGTCCGGAAAGGCGGCGCAAAGCAGGTCAGGTTCGCATCCCGCAAACGTGAAGAGGCGCGCAGAAGCAGGACATCGATAGTTGAAGCTCCGGTCGCGCCTACTTGCTAGCCATTGCTTGACCACGCAGAAACCAGTGGTGGCTCGCTCGTTCGGTAATAGTGGGTTTGCGCAAGAGCGGTCGCATCCTAAGCCGGTTAAAACGGGCTGGACTCAGCCTCGGCCTCCAATGGTATGCTTGGATTGATGGAGCTATTGCTCAATCTCGTTTGGCTATTGGCTGCATCCGCTCTGTGCGTGGCGGTGTGCCGATGCCGCACGCGAGATGCGAAGCCCGTCCAGCCCTGGTTGCTGGGCGTTACGCTTGTCTGCGTATGCCTGTTGCTGTTTCCGGCGATTTCTATAACGGACGATCTCCAGTTGGTCGCAATGGGAGCCGAAGAGAGGCTTAATGCCTTCATGGAAAACTACGGCAAGGTAATTGACGCCGTCGACCCAGCTCTTAGCATCGTCATCCTCTTGTTGCTTCAATCCGCGTTAGTAAGTCAAGGTTTGGCTCACCAGACGCTGCTGAAAAGCTCGCCTCTCGATGGCTTTCTCGTTTCTATTACCTCGCGTCCCCCACCTCGCTTCGCCTCCTAGTTGCTGATTCGCTGATCTCCGCCCGGTGCGGAGAAATTCCCTTACCCCAAAATCCCGCGTCTGCGGACTGGAAATCCTTAATGATGAAGCGCATTCTTGCGCTATTCGTACTGCTACCGTGCTGTGCATGGGCCGTCGATCTGCCGCCGCAGCGGTTGAGCCTTCAAGAGGCTCTGGAACTTGCGCGTCGGCACAACCCCGGTTTGCTTTCAGCGCAGGCCCACGCGGAAGCGGTCCAAGCCGGTGAGATCACGGCAGCGCTGCGCCCCAACCCTGTATTCGGTTCCGCGAATCAAGACTTCCGTGTCTTTTCACCGTCGCGGCTTGATCCGGCCAACAGCCAAGAATTCACAAACAACTTGGCCTGGACTTTCGAACGAGGGGGCAAGCGCAACGCCCGTATTCAGGACTCACGACTGGCCTCTCAAGTGGCGCAGGCGAGCGTGCTAGAAAGCCAGCGTCAACTCGAGCTGCAGGTAAAGCTTGCGTTCGTGAACTTGTTATTGAGCATGGAATCTCAGCGATTGGCAGAGGAAAGCCTTCGGGAATATGGGCAGGTGATCGAGGCCAACCGCCTGCGCTGGCAAGCGGGCGACATCAGCGAGACCGATTTCGATCGCATCAAGATCGAGGAGGCGCGCTTTCAGACTGACGTGCTCGCGGCTGGTACCGCGACCTTGCAGGTCCGCTCGCAACTCGCCGCACTGCTGGGAGTGTCGGATTCCGCCAAGGTGGACATCGAGGGACAGCTTGTGCCTCCGGCATTAGGCAGCACGCTTGAGGAACTTCGGCAGGCAGCTCTGGCGCACCGCCCCGACTTTCTCGCGGCGCAGCGCAGCACTGCGAAAGCTGAAGCCGATACGCGTCTGGCACAAGCTAACGCTGCCACTGACGTGACCGTCATCCCAGAGTACAAGCGCAACGGTCCTGACAACACTCTGGGCGTGAGCTTCTCTTTTCCGCTCCGTATATTCGACCGCAATCAGGGAGAGAAGCTGCGCGCTTCACGCGATCTGGAATCAGCGCGGCTGGCAGAGCAGATGTCCCGAATTCAGGTGTTGACCGATGTTCAACAGGCCTGGGACGCATACCGGGCCGCAACAGAGCGACAAAAGCTCTACAGCAGCGATTACCTCAAGCGCTCGCAATCCGTGCTGGAGCGCATGACCTTCAGCTATCAGCACGGGGCCGCCAGTCTGCTCGATTACCTTGACGCCGTCCGAAGTCATCGCGAAGTGAGTCTGGCGGCACTATCGGCCAGTGCCCAGGCGCTATCGGCCATTCATCAGCTCAGCTTTGCAGTTGCAACGGAGCTATTGCCATGAAACGAACTCTGCTCTCTCTACTCGCCCTTGCCGCTCTGTTGTCAGCTTCCGCATGCAGTCATAGCGCTGCCAAGGACGACGTGATCTCACGTCAAGTCGAGGTCAAGACGGCGACGGCCCAGGTGCGTCCTGTGAGCCAGGTTCTCGAACTTACGGCAAAGATCCAACCGGATCCGGCACGCGTGGTTCGAGTGTATCCGCCAGCGGGTGGACGCCTGCGGCGCGTCGCGGTGCGGCCCGGCGATACGGTAACTCGAGGGCAGCTAGTGGCCGTGCTGGAGAGCAGCGATGTCGCGCTGGCACGCTCCGATTTGGCAAAGGCCGAAGCCGAGTTTGAGCGAGCCGATCATGCTCGCACACGCTCCAAGCTGCTGCTGGAGCACAAAGTGCTCAGCGAACGCGAATACGAAGACGCCGCCGCCCAGCAGATCGAGGCGCGAAGCGAATTGAATCGGGCTCGAGCAAGACTGAAGGTCTTGGGAACACCCGAGAGTGGCGCCGGCAACGAGGTTGAAGTGCGCTCGCCGATTGCTGGGACCGTACTCGATATCGGCGCTAGCTCTGGCGAGTTCTCAAAATCAACCGACAACGCTAATCCGATCTGCACCATTGCCGACCTCGGTACCGTCTGGCTGCTGGCCGATGTTTACGAAAAGGACTTGGCGATTATTCGCGCGGGGGTACCAGTCGAGGTTCGCGTCTCCGCCTATCCTGAGCGACGGTGGGAGGGCAAAATCGCACAGGTCTCCGATGCACTAGACCCACAGAGTCGCACTGCAAAGGTTCGCGTAGTTCTAGTGAACGCCAAACACGAACTGAAGCCCGAGATGTTTGCCGCGTTGCGCGTCACCCAACCTGCAACTGACGCGCTGGTGATCCCCGCCTCGGCCGTGTTGCACGAGGGCGGTGACAGTACTGCAATGGTGCAGAAGGGAGTCGGCAGCTACGAGCGAAGGCTGATCGCATACCGTTCGCTGAATGAAACCGAGGTTGTGATTACTTCCGGGCTCAAGCCCGGTGAGTTGGTGGTGAGCGAAGGCGCTGCGTTGCTGCGCGGGGCGGGGGAGTAATCATGCAGGCCTTCGTCAAATTTCTGCTTCGCAGACGTACTCTTGTTGCCCTAGGACTGGCGGTCTGGCTGATTGTCGGCATCTACACGTTCACGAAACTGGATGTAGAAGCCTATCCGGATCCTTCTCCGCCACTGGTCGAAGTGATCACCCAAAATCCCGCGTGGTCCTCTGAGGAGATTGAGCAGCAGGTCACTGTTCCGGTAGAGACTGCGCTCAACGGGGTTCCGCACATTCAGTACATTCGCTCCATCAGCATCTTTGGGCTGAGTGATGTCAAATTGTACTTCGACTTTGGCAGCGACTACCTCCAGGACAAGCAGGAGGTACTCAATCGCTTGCAGACACTCGTACTGCCGGCTGGTCTGCAGCCCCAACTCTCACCTTGGTCGCCAACAGGGGAAATCTATCGCTTTCAATTAACCGGACCGGGCTACAGCTTGAATGAGCTGAAATCGACTGCCACCTGGATGGTAAGCCGCGAGATTAAGCAGGTTCCCGGCATTATCGACCTCACCGTCTTCGGCGGTACTACGCGTCAGTATCAGGCCGAGGTCGATCCGAAAAAATTATTGCAGTACAACGTGACCATTGCCCAAGTGGCCACCGCGGTGCAGAACAGCAATGCCAACGTGGGAGGCAGTTACCTTTCGCTCGGCAGCCAGGATGTGAACGTCCGCGGCATCGGATTGCTGAAGACCGCAGAGGATATGCGACGTATCATGGTGGCCTCCCGCAATGGCGCTGCGGTGTATCTGGGCGACCTTGCTGAGATTCACGAGGGTTATCAGCAGCGCCTCGGCAAGATCGGAGTCGACAACCAACCCGATGTGGTGCAGGGCATTGTTCTGCTGCAGAGGAACGCCCAATCGCTGCCGGCTTTGGCGGCACTGCATGACAAAATACGCGAGTTGAACACAAAGCTGCTTCCTTCTGGCATGAAGCTGAAGGCGCTTTACGATCGCACCCAACTGGTCCAGCTGACGACGGAGACGGTGCAACACCTGGTGTTCGTTGGGATCGGGCTGGTTTTGCTCCTGCTTATCAGCTTTCTCGGCGACTGGCGCATGTCCCTGATTGCCGCGCTCAGCATTCCGGTAGCGCTGCTGTTCGCCTTCGGAATGATGCAGCTGACGGGACACTCCGCCAACCTGATCTCGCTGGGTTCTATCGACTTTGGAATTCTGGTCGATGCCGTCATCATTGGCTTAGATCAAATAAATCGTCGGCTGCAAGATCGTCCCGAATACAAGAGCGTTCACGACGTCATCGCAGAAGCCTCGGCGGAGACCGCGCGGCCGGTGATCTTTTCGGTGCTGATCATCGTCATTGCGCTCTTCCCGCTCTTCACCATGAGCGGTGTGCCCGGACAGATCTTTGGCCCGATGTCGATTGCCTACGGATTCGCGCTCGCAGGGGCGCAATGCTTCGCCTTCATCTTCACACCGGTACTGGCCTCCTATGGTAGTCACGCACCACAACATCGGCGCACCGTGCTGGTGCGATGGCTGGGACGGAGATACACCTTTCTGCTGGAATTCGTGTACCGCAAACCGGTTGTTGCAATTGCGCTCTGTGTGATTCCGTTGCTGGTAACGCTGTCGCTGCTGCCCCTGCTCGGCGGTGAGTTCATGCCCAAGCTTGAAGAGGGCAACCTGTGGGTCCGAACCACCTTGCCGCAGGACGTGTCCTTCGAAACCGCTGTCAATCTTGCCGACAACATACGTGCCGACCTGAGCCGTTATCCAGTAGTCACGCAGGTCATCTCGCAAGTCGGTCGCCCGGACGACGGCACCGATGCCGCCAGTTTCAACAATCTCGAGTTCGCCGTTCAACTGAAGCCATTTGCCAAGTGGCCCGCCGGGTTGAACAAGGACAGTCTCGTCGAGAAGATGACCGTCGATTTTCGAAAGTACCCCGGAACGGTCTTCAACTTTTCGCAGAACATTCAAGACAACGTCGAAGAGGCGATGTCGGGTGTAAAGGGAGAGAACTCGCTCAAGCTTTTCGGGGATGACTTCGACGTTCTCACCGACCGCGCTAATGCGATCGCAGACATCATGCAGAAGGTGCCAGGCATTGCCGATCTTGGCGTGTTTCACGTCAACGGCCAGCCCAACCTCATTGTCTCCATCGATCGTTCCGCAGCCAGCCGCTATGGATTAATGGCTGCCGATGTCAATGCAGCCGTGCAGGGCGCGGTTGGCGGAATCACGGCTACCCAGATTCTCCAGGGCGACCGACGATTCGATTTCATCATCCGCTACAAGCCGGAGTACCGGCAGAATGTCGACGTAATCAAGAACATTCTGGTCAGCACGCCCGATGGCTCACGCATTCCGCTGGCACAGATTGCCGAGATCTCAATGCGCAACGGCGCGTTCATGATCTACCGCGAGAACGATCGCCGCTACATTCCCATCAAGTTCAGCATTCGCGGTCGCGACCTGTCTTCCACCATGGAAGAACTGCAGCGGCGCCTTGAGCACGATGTCCAGTTGCCGCGCGGCTACCATTTCGAATGGGCGGGGGAATACGACAGCCTCAAGAAGGAGCAACGAAGATTGATGCTCATCGGTCCTCTGACGCTGGCCGTCATCTTCCTGACCCTCTATCTCGCGTTCAACTCGGTTGCCGATGCCCTGATTGTTCTTGCCACTCTGCCACTGAGTCTTTCTGGCGGGCTGCTTTGTCTAATCTTGACGCGCACGCCATTCAGCATCTCCGCGGCGGTTGGTTTTGCCTCTGCAATCGGTGTCGCAACCTTAGGCGGCTTGGTACTGCTAAGTGCTGTGCGTCGTGAGCAGAACGCGGGCCTCTCAACCGTCCACGCCATCCGCGATGGCGCTATGGAAGAGATGCGCCCCATTGTAATGGCCTGCTTGGCGGCTGCGTTCGGACTCCTGCCCGCCGCGTTGTCACACAGTATTGGGTCTCAGGCGCAGCAACCGCTGGCACGCGTTGTCGTCGGAGCCATGATTACCACTATCCCAGTTGTACTGCTGGCGCTGCCAGCTTTTGAAATCTGGCGCGATCGCCGCTGGTCCCGACCGCCAGTCCAGCAAGAGTCAGATCTCGTCAGACCTTAGTTTAGGAGACGTAATGCTCTGCAAAAATGTTGTGCGTTGTGATGCTTTTGAGTTCGTCCTGTCTTCCGGCAGCGTACTTACAGCCACCACTGGTTGATGCACGGAGAATCGGGATTGTGAGTGCCTTGGCGACTACTCGCCCGGAACGGATCGACCTTTTCCGGCAGGCGCGGGCTGCTAAGTAACGAGCACACTGAAGCGGGGTCTTGGCACCATGCGACACGAACACCGTTTAAATCGGACCGCTGCACTATGCTTGAGATCTGTTGGTTACTGCGCGTCCTGTACAGTGATACCTCCCACCCATGCCTTGGCGAAGACCTCGATAAAGACGTTCGAGTTCGCGGCGACCTCGAAGGTCAGCGTCACTGTCCGGCCGGCGAACCTCGTGAGGTCGATATCCACATGTTCCGTCCAGCTAGCTTCCTCATACTCCATCCCGACAGCCGATACCTCGTCCACGGGGACGCCCTCAACCAGAACGCGGAAGTTGGCGGTCGTCAGAATGTTCACCGCCGCGTTGAGGTTGAGACGACGGACGTAGCTCAACTTCGGTTTCGGTCCCAAGGAGAATTGCCGGGATACTGATTGCACAGTCTTGCCGAAGGCGCCTCCGATTCCCGAAGACGCGTAGCCGAAGAGCACCGGACCATCGTGGCGCATCTCCCGGACGTCTGTCGTCAGCTGCCATCCGTCGCCGCCCTTCCACCCGGAGCTGGCAAGGCTGCTTGTTTCGGGAGGAACATCCGGCCTGGCTTTCAAGATGCCTGCAGCCTCAAATGACTTGGCGAGAAGCGAAGCGATATCGATGCCGCCGCCCATGCGACTTTCCCTCGTGGCGTGGCTGCTCCCACCGCTGGGGCGAGAAGATGTTTCTTCCCTCCCCTTCAGCAGACCAGCAGCCTTCAAGGACGCAGCGATGATCTCTTGCAGATCTTGATGAGCGGGTTGTGCAGTTACTGGGCGATCTGCGGCAGGATTCTCGCCTCTGGAGCCGGTGTTGACCCGAACCTCGGAACCTCTGTCTCGATCCGAGGGGCGGCAGTCTGTCGAGGTGGCGATCTTTGTGGGATCGGGAGGTGCGGAGGACGTCTGCGCCGCTTGGTCGGTCAATCCCCAGAACGTTGCCAAGTGTCGGGTGGACGAAATGCCTACATCGAGGATGTAGGGCGCGGCTGCTCCACAGCCGTCCTCGCCATGTGGGTCGATGGGGACGCCATGCGCCATGCCGTTAATCGAGTAGGCTTCAACGAGAGTGTTGCCATCCGGCCCACGCCAGGCTCGATAGGGGTGGCCATCGACTGTGCTCACGATGGTAGGAGTCATGGAGAGTCCGTGGACGTTCGTCCACTGCTTGATGACCTCCTCCGCGTTCGTGGGCTGAACCGTGCCGTCACCACCGCCATGCCAAACCGAGATTCTGGGCCAGGGCCCTTGATGCGAAGATGCGGCCCGCACCAGATTGCCCCAGGCCTCCGGCGAGTTGATGCGGCCCTGGAACATGCATTCGAAGGCTTGCTGAACATCATTCGCGCAACGGTACGGCAATCCGGCGATGATCGCACCGCCGGCGAAGACCTCCGGATAAGTTGCGAGCATGACCGAGGTCATCGCACCGCCGGCCGAAACCCCATTGATGAAGACGCGGCGGCGGTCGATCTCGTGGTTTAGAGCCATCCATTCGACCATCTGCCGTATCGATAGCGGCTCTCCCCTGTCCCGGGTGACGTCCTCGGGCTGGAACCAGTTGAAGGCTTGGAGCGGGTTGTTACTTGTCCGCTGCTCTGGCAGCAGCACCGCAAAGCCGTAGCGCTCAGCAAGCGTCGACCATCCCGTCCCGCGATCATAGGAATGCGCAGTCTGCGTGCAACCATGGAGAGCTACGACCAATGGGGCGCCTTCGGGCAAGTTCTTTGGCACATAGGTCAGCATTCTAAGGTTGCCGGGATTCGACCCGAAGGCGGTCACCTCGGTGAGGCGGCTCGCTACGCGGGCGTCGACCTGTTCCGCTGTGGAACGGGCCTTCTGCGCCATTGTCAGGATCTTCTCGAAGGGACGGCGGTTACGTCGATTCTGGGCAAGGTCAGCCAATTGATTGAAGATGGAATGATCGAGAGTGTGCATGCGAGCCTTCCTTTCACCTTGGGAGGCGGTTAGTCTGCCGATCTCAATCAGCTTGCTGGCCGACAGGAACACGGTGTGGAACAGTCCGGGATCAGCAACGCCGCCACGCTCTGGGTCGAGCCAAGCGGGCGGGCGGGCACCCTCCGGTAGTTCGTAGCGTTGAGTGAAAACGGTGCGCCGGGCTTTGGAGGTGGCTACGAACTGTACTGCAGCCATTGGAAAGCCCCGGCTGACCCATATACCAAAGAGTTCCCGGGCCAGGATGGGGCGCGCCTCCGTATCTCTTGCGTGATCCAGCAGCCGCGCCATGACTTCACCAAAGTGCAACCCTTCGTGTACAAGAGAGAACTCTGGAGCATCACCGGTTTCCGTGCGGGAGACGAAAGAGCCGAGGCTAACCTCGGGAGCGGTGAGTTCGGCGGCTACCGCAGTTGGAGCCAGTCCTCGGTAGCAGCGGATTGCGTCGACGGTGTTTACCTGTTGTGGCGCAGCCAGAACGCCAATCAAGAGTTCGGCGGCGTATTGTGGTGTGGCCGGCGGCGACCCCGGACCGCGAGGGCCGGGTGCCGTAAGCCCGGAATTGACCATCATAGTGACCCGGAACCGAAGATCGCGTCGGGACTCCCCGAGGATCTCGGCAACACGCTCGCCGAACTCGTACCTGCGCAATCCGGACATAAGGTAAGGAGTCTAGCATAGTTTTTTAGTAATTGACGGATACTCATTTGACTCGGCAATTTGGCCTTCCTTCTGTTCTAAAATCTGGCCTGCTACTAGATCTCACCCCCAAGTCTCCGAATGGTCAGCTCCACTGGCATATTGTGTGTTTCGCGGCAGAACCCCGCGGTATGCCCAACCCCATCGAGGGATGGATTACCTGTACCTGAGCATTTTTCTGTGCGTGCGTTGGATCTGAATACGGGATTGAACGTCAGCTCAGTGCAACCACATGCGGATTGAGACTCCGCGAACGGTCAAGAGCAGTGAACGAAGTACCATGCATCCTACATAAGGGTTACGGGCGATCAACATGCTTTGGGACTGGACTATAATTTTCCAGCAACTCTCGCCCCAGTCTGGAGACTTCTAATGGCGCTCCGCCGAAAGACTCAGCCGCGCGAGGCGGAATCGGGGACTCTCGCGAACGACAACAACGCTACTTCCGGGCCCATTCAGCGTTCTTCTTTCCCTGTCGTCGCAATCGGAGCGTCTGCTGGCGGTCTGGATGCCTACTCAGAATTCTTCCGTGCCTTGCCCGCCGAAACCGGAATGGCCTTTGTGTTGATCCAGCATCTTGATCCTCAACATCACAGCATGTTGTCTGGAATTCTCTCCAAGACAACGAAGATGCCAGTAGAAGAAGTGGGGGCCAACGTCGAGATCAGGCCCAACCGTGTCTACGTGATACCGCCTAACGCCTTCATTGCGATCTCCAAGGGCAGGTTTGTCCTGACACCCCGGGAATCAGAACGGGGGCAGCATCTGTCCGTGAATTTTTTTATGCGCTCGCTGGCCGAAGACCGGAAGAGCGGGGCAATCGGGATCATACTTTCGGGTACGGGGTCTGATGGCACGCTGGGAGTGGAAGCGATCAAGGCTGAGGCAGGGCTCAATTTTGCCCAGGATCCAACGTCGGCGAAGTACGATGGCATGCCGCGCAGCGCTATTGATTCCGGTTGCATTGACTTTGTTTTGCCGCCGCGGGAAATCGCACACGAACTCGAACGAATCAAACGCCACCCGTATGCGAAGCAAGTCACTGACGAAAGGGCGGAGGAAGCCCCGTCAACACAGGATGCGTTTCTTAAGATCATTCAGTTGTTGCGAAGGAGCGGCGGCGTCGACTTCAGCCAGTACAAGCCGAACACGATTCACCGTCGCGCTCTGCGCCGCATGGCAATTCTCCGGTATGAAACTCTGGAGGAGTATGCCAAGCACCTGCAGGAGCACCCGGAGGAGGTTGGAAATTTATACGACGACATTCTCATCAACGTGACCGGCTTTTTCAGAGACCCAGAAGCGTTTGAGCTTCTCAAGACCCAGGTATACCCCGTCATTTTGAAAGGCGACAGGCAAAAACGTTCGATTCGAATGTGGACGCCCGGATGTTCTACGGGAGAAGAGACCTATTCTCTCGCGATCACATTGCTTGAGTTTCTCGGCGACCGGGCCGCTGACTTCCAGATTCAGCTATTCGGCACTGATCTTAATGAGAAAGGAATTCAACGAGCGCGGGCAGGTGTGTACGGCGATCGGATTGTCGATGAAGTCTCCCCGGAGCGATTGAAGCGATTCTTCGTGAAGGCGGACAATGGCTACCGAGTGGTGAAGGCAGTTCGCGAGTTGTGCATCTTCGCGCGACAAAATGTAGTGAGCGATCCTCCCTTTTCGCAGATGGACCTCGTCGCGTGCCGGAACATGCTCATTTACATGGGACCCGCTCTGCAAAAGAAGGTAATCCCGATTCTGCATTACGCACTTTGTCCAACGGGGTATCTATTTATGGGCAGCTCGGAGAGCGTCTCTGCTTTCCCCACTCTGTTCACCGTGACGGACAAGAAGTACAAAATTTATTCAAAGAATCCGGTCACATCCAGACTGCATTACGACTTCTCCCAGGTCCGCTATCCGGTTGAGCGAGAAGTGACTCCCCCCACCCCACCGTTGGAGATTCAGGGTAACGCACCACGTGAGTGGGACGTGGAGACGGAAGCCGACCGTTTTGTCTTGAATAATTATGCTCCGGTGGGAGTGGTCATAAATGGGGCGATGGAAGTTGTGCAGTTCCGGGGGCGCACAGCTCCCTATCTGGAGCCCGCTGCCGGCAGACCTACCCTCAATGTGTTGAAGCTGGCGCGGCACGGATTAGCCCGTGAGTTGCGCACATTGATCAGTGCCGCTAAGAAGAAGGGAATTCCCGTCAGCAAAAGTGATGTTCTATTTGAGGGAGATGGGCGGAAGAGCATTCTTGACGTGTCCGTTGTACCACTCGGTGGGGAGAGCTCTGCCTCGCGGGATGAAGGCTTCTTCTTGATCGTGTTTAAGGAGGTACGCGCGCCCAAAGCCGCAGGAGCTGAATCTGAGCGGAAGATCGCCCACGGTCCTGAGAAAGACCGGGAAGTGCAGCGCCTGAAGCAGGAACTGGCGGCGTCGCAGGAAGCGCTCCATGCCTCCATTGAGTCGGAGGAGGCGACACGAGAAGAATTTCAGTCCGCCAATGAAGAGATCTTATCCGCTAACGAGGAACTGCAAAGCACCAACGAGGAGTTGGAGACTTCCAAAGAAGAGCTTCAATCGGCTAATGAAGAGCTCAACACGCTGAACGAGGAACTTCGTCACCGCAACGCTGAACTCAACGAACTGAGCAGTGATATTTCCAATCTGCTGAACAGCACCAAGCTGCCGGTTGTGATGTTGGACCGTGATCTCTGCATCCGGCGTTTTACGCCGATGGCGGAAAAGATGCTGAAGGTTGCTCCATCCGACGTGGGGCGGCCGATCCTCGACCTGAGACTCAACATCAGGCTTTCCGATCTCGAACAACTGATTAGGCAAGTCATGGAAACTCTGCAACCAGCCGAGCGCGAGGTGGAGGACGATCAGAAACGCTGGCAGTGCTTACACATTCACCCATACCGCACAGTAGATGACCGGATTGACGGCGTTGTGCTTGCTTTGATGGACATTGACGCAATCAAGAAGTCCAACGAGCAGCTTAAGAAGTCGAGCGCATTTCTACGAGGGATTGTCGATACACTGAGAGAACCGCTGCTGGTTCTCGATCCTGATTTGCGCGTGGTTACCGCGAACACTCCCTTTCTGCGCGCCTTCCACGTATCGGCCCAAGATACTGTTAACAAATTCCTGTATGACTTGGGCGACGGAGATTGGAATATTCCGGCTTTTCGCGCGGCGCTCGAAGAGCTGTTGAAGTCGCAATTCGAGATCGCTGATTTTCAGGTTGAGCAGGAGTTTCCCGCGATTGGTCTCCGGACGATGCTGATTAATGCTCGCGCGCTAATCGAGGCCGATAATATTCCTCCGATGATTCTCGTCGCGATTCAGGACATCACGGAGCGCAAGCTTGCAGAAGCTGCTTTGATCAGATCGGAGAAGCTGGCCATCGCGGGTCGAATGGCGGCATCTTTGGCACACGAAATCAACAATCCGTTGCAAGGAATGGCGAACCTTCTGACGCTGTTGGGATGCTCCGCAGAAATCGGCGAACAAAACCGCCTGCACGTGTCGGAGGTCGACAAACTGCTTTCCCGGGTTGTTTACCTGACCAAGCAGTCATTGAGCTTTTATCGGGAATCGCAGTCGCCAACCGAGATCAATGTCAAGGAAGTGCTGGATAGCGTTCTGGAGTTCCATGGCGATCTGCTTCGCAAGAACGATGTCACGATCGCAAAGCGCTATTCTGTGGAGGGCCCCGTTTTCGGTTACAGCGGAGAAATTCGGCAGGTCTTTGCAACGCTTATCGCGAACGCGATTGAGTCTCTAAATGGCAACGGTGCCATCGCGATACGGGCTGCCCGCTCGCGCAGTTGGAAGAGCGCCGCTGTTCATGGTATTCGCATTACGGTAGCCGACAATGGCTCAGGAATGCATCCTGCCATTCGAGAGCGCATCTTTGATCCGTTCTTTACGACAAAGGGCGAGCAGGGAGTTGGCCTCGGCCTTTGGATCGTGAATGCGATTGTTCAGCGTATGAAAGGCACGATCCGCGTCCGCAGCAAGCCGCAAAGCGGCACATGCTTCTCTGTATTTTTGCCCGATCAAGCGAAGCAGAGCGCTGATTGAGCCGATTAGGGCGCGTGTCCCGCGTCGATCACTCGGTCAAGGTGCTGTGCGACCGCAGCATACGGCCTGGCTCCACAGCGATGCTAATAGGCCTTGGCGATCACAACGCGGCGGTCAACGGGCTCGCCCGTCACAATGCATTTGCCTGCGCCGTCGTACTTGTCGACGGCAGGGATGCAGCGGACGGTGGCCTTGAACTGCTTGAGCCGAGCGTCGCAGTCAGAATCGTCCTTCAGGTGCGCCATTACGAACTTGCCGCCGCCTTTTTCCGCTGTCACATCCCGCAGAACGTCTTGGACCTCTTCTAGAGAGTTGGCCAGCACGGTGTTCTGCTCGCGGCGCTCGAGTGCGCGCGCAAACAGGGACTTCTGCATGTCGTCGAGTGTTTGCTGCACGCGGGTGGCAATGCCATCCTGGGGCAGGACCTGTTTCTCGCCGGTGTCGCGCCGCTTGAGAACGATGTTGCCACTGGCGACGTCACGCGGACCGAGTTCGAGCACGGTGGGCACTCCGCGCCGCTCCCAGTGGAAGAACTTCGCGCCGGGAGATTGCGCCTCGCGGTTGTCCACCTTTGCGCCGGTGTCGGCGGCGATGCGTTGCGCGACCTCCAGCACCTGCGCGCGCTCTTCTGGCTTGCGATAGATGGGCACGAGCACCGTCTTCTGCGGAGCCATCATCGGCGGCAATACGAGGCCTTTGTCATCTGAGTGCGTCATGATAAGTCCGCCGATGAGCCGCGTGGAAACGCCCCAGCTTGTTTGCCAGACGTAGTCGAGCTTACCTTCCTTGTTCTGGAACTGGACGTCGAAGGCGCGGCCGAAGTTCTGGCCAAGGTCGTGGCTGGTTCCGGCTTGCAGAGCGAGCCCGTTCTGCATCATCGCTTCAATAGAATAGCTGCGGAGGGCACCGGCGAATTTCTCTGAGTTGGTTTTCACGCCCTTGATGACGGGCATGGCCATGATGTTTTCGGCCACGTCGGCGTATATGTCGAGCATCCGCAGTGTTTCCTCCACGGCTTCGTCGTGAGTTGCGTGGGCGGTGTGCCCTTCCTGCCAGAGGAATTCTGTAGTGCGGAGGAACATGCGGGTGCGAAGCTCCCAGCGCATGACGTTGGCCCACTGGTTGGCCAAAACAGGCAGGTCGCGCCAGCTCTTGATCCACTTGGCGAAGAAATGTCCGATGATGGTCTCGGACGTCGGGCGGATTAGGTAGGGCTCTTCCAGTTCTTTGCCGCCGGCCATGGTCACTACGGCGAGCTCGGGAGCAAACCCTTCGACGTGCTCCGCTTCCTTTTTGAGAAAGCTCTGTGGAATGAGCAGCGGGAAGTACATGTTTTCGTGCCCGGTGGCCTTGAAGCGCTGGTCAAGCTCACGCTGCAAAACTTCCCACACGGCATAGCCGTTGGCTTTGATGACCATGCAGCCTTTTACGATTTCGGCGGGTTCGGCCATGTCGCCGTTGAGGGTGACATCTTGATACCAAGCGGCAAAATCTTTCTGACGCAGCGTAATGGGTGATTCAGCCATAGAACTCCATTGTAACTGCGGGTGCGACGCGCAATCGCTCTCTTCTGGTTTTCCCGACGATGTACTGGCCGCCCGCGAAGCGATGAAGTGCTTGCGGATCGAGTTGGTCTTCGGGCTTGACGGGGACGAACCGCATGTTCTGACGAGTAACAACTACCGCTATGGCTTCGGCGTCAATGATGTCGTTCTTGTTGGACTTTACATATGGCTTTACAAACTAAGCGGGGATAATACGTAGATGGTGGCCCTGGTCGCGCGGTGCGGCTCCGATGAAGTGCGCTCCGGCGCATGCTTCCATACCGATTAACGAGAATGGCTCAATCGGCCGACGCGGTGAAGGCTTAGAATACTCAAACTATGAAAGCTCCGAGTGTTCCGCACTTCGACCTTCAGGCGGCAGCCAGGCAGACCTTGATCGAGAACGGTTTCGAGCCAGACTTTCCCCCGCAAGCTGAACAGCAACTCCTCCAGTTAGCAACTCACCCACCAAAAGCATCGCCCGACGGAACTGTTCGCGATCTGCGCAACCTGTCTTGGTCCTCCATCGATAATGACACCTCGCGGGATCTCGATCAGCTTGAAGTAGCGGAGCAATTGCCCTCTGGCGACGTGAAGGTGCTTGTGGCTATCGCAGATGTTGATGCATTTGTTCCGAAGGACTCAGCGATCGATCAATATGCTGCAAGAGAGACGACCACTATCTATACAGGTGTAAAGAATTTCTCGATGTTACCCGAGCAACTTTCGACCGGCGCGACATCGCTACTGGAAGGCGCAGACAAGCTCAGTCTAGTAGTGGAATTTACGGTCGGCCATGATGGAAGCGTCAACTCGAGCGAGGTATACCGCGCAGTAGTCAGCAATAAGGCACAACTCGCCTACGACGCCGTTGGCGCTTGGCTCGAGGGTAATGGTGACGCTCCAGAGAAGGTTGCAAAGTCAACTGAACTGCAATCACAACTTCGACTGCAGGATGAGATCGCTCAGGTTCTAAGGAAAGAGCGGTATCGGCACGGCGCGCTGAACATCGAGACCACTGAGGTTCGTCCGGTAATACTCAATAAGCAGGTTGTGGGCGTGTCGAAGCAGCAGAAGAACCGCGCCACAGAACTTATCGAAGACTTCATGATTGCGGCGAACGAGGTGGTCGCCCGTATGTTACTGCAGGTTTCTTCCATCCGCCGTGTGGTGAGAACACCCGAACGCTGGAGCCGAATCGTGGAGCTTGCAAGCCAACAAGGCGAGCAACTGCCGGCCCAGCCTGATTCTAAGGCACTGAATGACTTTCTGATGAAGCGCAAGGCTGCTGATCCGGACCACTTCGCCGATCTTTCATTGGCGGTGATCAAGCTGATGGGGCCCGGCGAATATGTTCTCGAGCGTCCCGGGGATCCCGAGCAAGGGCACTTCGGCCTCGCCGTTCAGGACTACACACACTCCACGGCTCCCAACCGGCGCTTCGCTGATCTCGTTACCCAGCGGCTGATCAAAGCTGTGCTTGCGAATCAATCGGCCCCTTACTCAGACGATGACTTGGCCGCAATTGCCGCCCACTGTACTTCGAAAGAAGATGCGGCGCGGAAGGTGGAGCGAACAATGTCGAAGCGCATCGCAGCAGTCGCGATGTCCAGCAGAATTGGCGAACTCTTTGATGCGATCGTTACGGGAGTGACCCCAAAGGGAACCTTTGTTCGCGTGTTGCAGCCGCATGTGGAGGGATTATTGACGCGCGGTCAACAGGGAGTGGATGTGGGGGACAAACTGCGAGTGAAATTGGTGAGCACCGACCCCCAGCGTGGATATATAGACTTCGAGAGAGCATGAGAACAACTGCCGTCCAAAAGGGAGCTTTATCGCACTTTGGAGCATGGGCCGAATAGGCGAGTTTTGGGGATTGTGTCTTTCTGAGGCGCTGGAAAGCCTGCGAGTTGAATGCAGGTACCCCTTTCCCGGCTATTCGGCAGACTCTTCCTTCGATACTAAAATGCTTCACCCGGGCGTGGTCATCGACTACGCCCGGTTTCGCACTTCCGGCCATGGCGTTACATCGTCTTCGTCTGCCAAAGTCCCAGAATCGCTCCTGTGGGGTCGCGTATGAAGCTGAACCATCCCATGCCCTGTACCTCGGTCACGTCCACCATGACTTGACCTCCCAGTGACAGTGCCTTCTTTGTGGAAGCATGAACATCATCTACTGCAACGTAGGCCAGCCATCCCGCAGGGCCGCCCGGAACCTGCTTCATAATTCCGCCGCCTGTCCCTTCTCCCACCTTAATCAGCGTGTATGAGTTATCAGGCACAGCGGAATTGGGCATTTCTTCCAATTTCCAGTCAAACAGCTTCGAATAGAAGTCCTTCGCCTTTACCGGGTCGGGGCTGTTGAGTTCCACATGCACAAATGGATTTCCCATGGGGTTCCTCGAGTATAGAGATACCAGAACTGATGCACTGAATCTCTCAGGTGATGGACCGGCTACATGTCGCTCTGACGAGCAGGGTTTTAATAGGCTTTGCAAAAAGAAACAAGACGCCGTCCTTCCGGCGAGTTAAGACTCTGGGTTCAGAGACAACGGTGCGGGCTCCGACGATAACGTCGTCCCGCTGACGAGGGCATGTACCTGGGAGGTCTTGGAAGCGAGACTTCGCAGATGTCTTGCCATTTGAAGAGCCGACAGGAGACCGGCGAAATTGGAGCGCGGTAAGCTCTCGAAAACGTATAAATGTCGGTATGCCAAGGCAAGATAGGCCCGGCCATTGCTGGCAAGGACGTGACCGCTGTTCTGACCAATGGCGGCAAGAGCAAAGCACCCCACACCGCGAGGTTTGCGGGATACAGCGACGCCCAAATCAAGACAGTTGCAGCATATGTGAAGGGCTTGAAGTAAATCTCATTGCTGTCGCGAGAGATACAGAGGCGTTCTATGTTCGGGACGCCCTTTTTGATTGCAGTAAGTCGCATCGCCAGTACATCTGTTTCAGCTTCTATGACCGTGTAAAGAACCGTATCGTCAGAGAACTTCCTGTGGGGTGCGTGTTTCTATCATTACAGCGTTGAGGGCTGGCGACATGATGAAGAAAGTGGCACTAGCGTTATTCGGTCTGGTAGTTGCATTTGCTCTGGGTGCACCACAAAAGGCCAACGCACAGGTGAGCGTCGGAATCGGTGTAGGCCTTCCCGGATACGGCTACGCCGTAGTCGAGCATCGCCCCTACTATTCCGCCCCAGCGTACTACGGAGACTACGCGTACGCTGCCCCAGTCTATGGTGGCGGATGGTATGGTGACCGCGGTGGATATCGTCATGAAGGCTGGCGCAATGACCGCCGCTATGACCGCTACCGCTATGAAGGTCGATATGAAGACCGCCGACATGACGGCTACAGAGATGAGGCACGCCGTGGAGGCGACCGTGGTGACCGTCATGACAACGGATGGCGCGACGGGCGTAGGTAGCTCCCATCAGTCATTTCATCCCCTTCGACCACAAGGTTGAGGGGGTTTTCTTTGCAGTGATAAGCGGAATAGAACTCCTCGTGCTCTGCACTGCTCACCAGACTGGGCGGAGACTCGCATCAGATTGCTCCCCCGCCTCAGATGAATAGCAGTTACATCTGGACATTGCGAGAACCTGCGACGTAGCATGCCGAGAGATACTCAAAAGGTTCCGCTAGTGCAGGACTGAAGGTGGCAAGCGGAATGGAGGCAAAATGCTAGTCACGACGGGCAACGACGTTACTGGCCGCACGATTTCGAAATACATCGGTGTAGTACGGGGAATTGTCGTTCGCTCTCCCAACCTCGCTCAAGGAGTGATGGGTGGATTCAAGCAAATGGTGGGCGGCAACATTGAGCCTTATGCCAATGTTTGCGAGAAGGCACGGGAGGAAGCCTTCGAGCGAATGGTCAAGCACGCAGAGGATGCGAATGCCGATGCAGTTATTGCGTTCAGATATGACGCCGCTGATTTTGCGCCCGGCGTAACGGAAGTGTTGGCCTACGGTACGGCAGTCAAATTAGGCTAGCGCCTTGGGCAGCTAGCCTTTGAATTCAAGTGAGGGTGTGTTGAATCCGACCATCTAAACAGAGGTTAATCGCGCTGCGTGGCTCCGTTTATTCGCACAGCCGCTTGGTCTGAGGTGTCACGTCTCTGGGCAAGAACCCTCTTGGGGTGGGGCTTTAGTTGCTTCCACTCTTCGCGCTTTCCAGAATCCTTACTTCACGTTGCCCGCTCCCAAGTCCTGAAGCATGGCAGTCGCTATCAATGTGCACGCCTTGTTCTCAGTTCGTGTGCGCGCTTTGCAACCGAGCGAATCGTAGCGGAAGCCCCTAGCTCCGTCTTCGCTTGCAGGAAACATTGTGTATCGCGGGATGTTTCTGAATTTGTGTTACTGGTTATAGATTTTGCATGTTGGTTCATGCCATCGCGCCAGAGTTGCAGGGTTTGGGCTTTCATAGTGATGGAACTAGGTTCAATATCCTTCTTGTTCTCCGGCATGCATTCTGCGATTGTTATGGGAGTTGCAGAACTTGCTTGATTATCGGAGCTAATTCGAGTAGATGCTATTGTACCTGTAAAGAGATGTAAATTGTTTTTTATTCAACCTTTCGAACAGACTTCGAGATTAATAACGCCCAGTACGCGGATGTTGCTTCGTCCCCAGAGAGCAGTGCATGCCTTAGCGCCGGCAAACAGAGGAATTGAGTCTGTTTGAACATCGCGTGAACGCGATATAGATGCAATCGCCATTTGGAGACGCTCTTGAGCGTCTCTTGTGCTGCAGCCAGTCAAAAACCGCTCGCGATGGGCATCATTGGTTATATGTCTCCTGAGCAGGTACTAGGCAGGGATCTGGACGCGCGCACGGACATTTTCTCATTCGGCATTGTTCTCTATGAAATGGCGGCTGGAGTTCCGCCGTTCCGCGGCGCATCCTGCGGCGCCGTGTTCGATGCTATCCTGCACGCTTCCCCCACTCCGGTGTTGATTGTCAATTCTGAAACTCCCGTGGCCTTGCAGGAAATCCTCCGAAAAGCGCTCGAAAAGGATCGGCAATTCGAGGCGCAGGCGCATGCTGCTCGACCGGCTCTGGGTAGAGTGGCGCCAACTCGATTACGACATCGCAACCGCCAGCGAAGACATTGAGCGCATCACCAGCGAGGACGAAGCATGCAAATGGTTGCGCCAGATCCCCGGCGTCGGCCCACTGGTTTCGACTGCCACTGTGGCCGCGATCGGCAACGGAGCCGCGTTCCGCAAAGGACGTACGTTCGCAGCCTTTCTCGTCCTGGTGCCGCGACAACACTCGACTGGCGGCAAGGCGACGTTGCGCGGCATTAGCAAGCGAGGCAGTCGCTATCTCAGGCTGTTTTACATTCACGGCGCTAGAGCAGTGCTGATGCGGGCGAGGTGCGATAACGGCAGCTTCGGGCAGTGGGTGCGCCAGTTGGAAGCGCGAGCGCCGCGCAACAAGGTGATTGTTGCTGTCGCGAACAAGCTGGCTCGGGTCGCCTGGGCCGTGCTGTTTTAAAGAAGCAGCTTACGGCTACGAGGCGGTTTGCGCGCAACCGTAACCCGGTCGTGGAAAAGACGTTGCGCTTGGAAAGCGCAACTAACGCGCTTCCCACTTTCCCCCCGCCGTGACGGCAGGCTTAAAGAACTCACCAAGTCTGCTAAGGAGAGAAACGGACGAAAGAACAGTCAAACGGCGCGCCAAACAACCTTGGGATACTTGAGCGTCATCATTGACCGTAGGGCTAATCAGGATCAGCACGCGCGAATCATCATCGTGAGCCCGGAGAAAGCTGAGTCGTGTGGGTTTTGCTCGGCTCTATCCAAAGATAGCGTGCTCTTCGGACACCAAGTACGCAACGTGGCTGTGGTCGATGAAGTTCGCCTCATCTTCAGTGGACAATTTCCATTCAGGCGATTGGCGAGCCGCTAACAAGCCTCCACATCGTCAAACCAAAGCTCCGCCACGCCGTCGAAATCGGGCAAACGTCTGTCTGTAGGGAGGTTCAGGCTGTGACTCTGTACTAACCTGCGAAGTTTCGGAATCCGAGCGCCGATAGGGCCGTGGACATTCCTCCAATAATGAAAGAATTCTTCATCGGTCAACCCCGCCTTCTTAGTAATGCAATAAATCACTTTTACCATAATCGTCTCCTAGTGCAATCATCGCGTCCCGCCGAATAGAACGACTCTGCGATTCTCGAATGTTCCGTACTCAAGGTAAACGATGTTCGGAGGATGCGGGGACGCCGCCGCGTACGCTTTCTGCCAGGCAAGGGAGGCCGCAACCGCAGGTCAGTTATCAGTTCATGAATCGAGTTCGCTGACCTGCACAGCGCCGATATTGGCTAACCGAGTGATGGATTTGCAGTTGTAAGCGCAATGAGGCGTTCTCGGCATGACTTAACCACGTACTCATCAACAAACAGCAGAGCAGGCATGAAATGGCGGGATGCAGTAGGGTAATAGGATGTTCACTCCACTTTCGTAGTGCTCGTAGTACTCAGGTCAGTGCTGCGGCACTTGCTATTGGGGCACCGAGTCCCATGAGCCACAGCGTCCGGGTTGCGTTCACGCTCCGGGCTGGAACAACTCTTCGCGTCGTCACCCACTGGCTCCAGTTGCGCTCTCCAAATAAGTGGTCTCGCGGTGGCCGACGTGGCTGTCACTATGCTGCGCAGCCAAAGCTCTCGTCAGTGATGGGGTACTTTCGTTCCCCTGTGCGCATGAGTCCGTAATGTTCGCGCAGTGAAGCCATCTTTTTCGACATTGCCGTCATGTCCACGCAGGGCTTTGCAGAAGAAGAGGCGACAGGGACGGCTACAGAAAGGAAGTAGTTTTCCAGACCAGCAGGGGTAAAGATATTTAACAATCGCCCACGTCCGATGCCGACGTTTGTCCAGCGATGTGGCACGTTGCGGGGGCCGTACGCATAGGTTCCCGGACCGCCTGTTAGGGTTTTGTCACTAACTGAGATTTCGAACTCACCGTCGATGACATAGAAGCTCTCGTCCTCTTTCAGATGCTTGTGAAACGGAACACCTTCCCTCGGTGCATTCTCTACAAGCATCCACATGCAGGTTCCTCCGGTGTCTTTCCCTGTTGCTTTGATGGCCAGTGAGTGCCCCGGATACCAGTACCATTGCTCCTGCTGTGACGGGTTTGCTGCCGCCGCAAGCGTTGGGTTGAACCAATCGACAGCTAGTACAGGACTCGCAACCATCCCCATTTTCAGCACCGCTCGACGCGACGAGTTCAAGAGCATACCTCCTGACCATTTCCGAACCGCTAACAATTGCCGGAGAACTCTACTCCATCGTTCTCGTCTCAGGCAATGTGTGCCGAACTATTCTGCGAACTCAATGGCGGCGACGCATCAGCAGGGAGATTCCGAGAACTCCGATGACACGGTCTCGCACTCTTGGGGCAACTCCACCTCGCCCAGAGTCTCAACTTGTAAGTAGAAAACGCATGTAAATCGAATTTCCGTACTCTGCGGCTGTAGAATAGTTAGGATTTCCATCTGCCCCCACCGCTCAGAAAACTTGTAGTGCACATCATCGAAGCGTTCAGCTCAGAAAGAACTGTTCTAATCCCGCAACTCTCGTTTGGCGCCAGTGTTTATGTTGTACGTACGGCAGGAGAGGAGCTCAAATATGAAACGCATTATGACGATTTTCGCAATGCTGGCGTTGAGCACGGGAATGATGATGGCTGAAGACGGTGAGACCCTGTTCAACAAGTGCACCACGTGCCACGGTGCCACGGGGCAAGGTAAGATGGCTCCGGCAATCAAGGGCAAGGACGTGACGAACGTTCTGATGAACGGTGGAAAGAAATCGCCCCACATTGCCAAGTATGCCGGGCTGAACGATGAGCAAATCAAGGCGGTCGCAGCATATGTGAAGGGACTCAAGTAAGCATTCACAATTAGCGCAGGCCACAAAGGGCGTCCTCTTCAATGGACGCCTTTCCTGATTACACGCATCGCGCCGATTTCTGGATCCGCCGAGGTCTTACCTGGAACGTTCTCTCCGCCGAGCCGGAGGGCCTAATGACCCGTAGGAGTTTCTCCCCCGACCTTGAACTTGCGCAGGATGAGGACTAACGGGATCATGGCCAACGTGAGCCATCCGATCACACGAAAACAATCCATGAAAGCCAGGAAAGTACTCTGCCTGATCAGTTGCTGGTGCAACAGTTGGAGCGCGGCAGGTCCGGCATCGGCAGAGGTGAATCCATGTTCCACCAGTCGTCCCATCATAGATTGAGCACTCTGCTGAAGACCTTGTGAACTGGAACCGAGGTGGGAGCCGAGGTTCATCTGATGGAGATTTTCGCGCCGCTCGACTGCCGTCGTGATGAACGCAATCCCGAAACTTCCTCCCCAGTTGCGGAAGAGATTGGTCAGGCTCGAAGCCTTGTTATTCTGGTCCGGACGCAACTGTGAATAGGCGATGATGTTAACCGGAACGAGGAACAGACCGTATCCCACACCTTGGAGCGCGCGCTCCCATGCATAGTGGCCGCCATTGGTGTCGAGGTTCATATTGCTGTACACGAACATGGATAAGCCAATAAACGAGAGACTTAGTAGGATCAACACCTTCGCAGAGACGAGGTGCCTTTGCAATAGTTGAGCAGACACCGGCGCGAGCAACGTGATGACCAGCGCGCCTGGTCCCAGGACAAGGCCCGCATCGATGGCCCGATAGCCATAGAGCGTTTGCAGCATCTGCGGAATCAGTGTTGTGGTGCCGAAGAGACCGATTCCAAATACGAAGAACAATACGCTGGCGATTGCGAAGTTACGATTGCTCAAGAGGCGGAAATCAATGATCGGCTCCCGAACATGGAGCTCCCACAGCACGGTACCGATCCACCCAACTACGGCAACGACGAACATCACCACGATGAAATTGCTGGCAAACCAATCTTCGATCTGACCGCGGTCGAGCGAGACTTCAAGGGTGGCAGAAGCAAGAGTTATCAGCACGACTCCAGCGCCATCGACAGACATTCTCCCCTGCTTGTGAGCAAGTTTGCGCTCAACGGTGAATGCGTGTGGATCGTGGATCAGTTTGTTCGATAAGTAGAAAGCGAGCAGACCAACCGGGACATTGATAAAGAAGATCCAACGCCAGCTGTAATTGTCCGTTATCCAACCGCCTAGCACTGGACCGATGGCGGGTGCTGTAACGATGACTACGGTAAAGAGTGCAAAAGCGGCGGCACGCTTCGCAGGAGGGAACGTATCGACCAAGATTGCCTGGGCAACTGGTGCGAGTCCTCCTCCGCCGATTCCCTGCAGGACACGAAAGAGCAGCATGAGTCCGAGCGAAGGCGCCAGCCCACATAAGAACGACGACACGGAAAAGAGCATTACGCATAGCAGGTAGTAAGTTTTGCGTCCCATAAGCCGACTAAGCCAGGCGGTCATCGGCAGCACGACAGCATTGGCTACCAGATAGGTCGTAAGTATCCATGTGACTTCATCGTAACTGCGCCCCAGTCCGCCCCCAATGTGTGGTAACGCAACGTTTGCAATGGAAGTGTCGAGCAGTTCCATGAAGGCGGCAATCGTCACCGTGATAGCAATGAACCACGGATTAACTCGAGGCGTTGCGCCAGATGGGATTAGAGTTAGGTTTGATGGCATCTGCTCGGACATATTCTGCTCCTCCATCTGAATCGACCAGCCTTAGCGCACGCGAACCGTGGCTTCCACTGACATGCCTGGACGGAGTTGATGCCCGGGATCTTGATTGCTATCGATCCGAATCCGAACCGGGAATCGCTGCACGATCTTTACGTAATTGCCGCTCGCGTTTTCAGGGGGAAACAAGCTGAAGAGGGGGCCGGCCGCTCCGGCCATGTCTTCTACCGTTCCCTGGTAGTCGCGGCCAAAGGTATCGACGTGAAGTGTGACCGATTGCCCTGGGTGCATCAGCCGCAATTGTGTTTCCTTGAAGTTTGCTGTTACCCAGATGTCATCTACCGGTACCACGGTCAGCAAAGATTGCCCTGGTTGCACGCGGTGTCCAACTTCAACTGTCTTATGACCCATAACTCCGCTTACGGGCGCGAAGATCTTTGTATAGCTGAGGTTGAGTTCAGCCGTGTGCATATCGGCTTGTGCCTGAGCCAATTCACCTTGTGTCGAGGATGCCTGCGCCCGTGCATTGAGCGCCTGCTGGGGCGCAGTGCGAGCGGCGGCAATCTGCGCCTCCCTCTGCCGCACCAAGCTGCGCATCTGCGCGACCTTCTGCTCTGCCGCCACCAAGGCCGACTGATCGGCTTCAAGTGTCTGGAGGCTTGCTGCCGCCTCAGTTTCTCGCGCGTCGTAGAAGGACCGCGAAATTTCCCTTTTTTCTACGAGCGTTTGGTAGCGCACGCGATCACGCTCGGCGCGAGACGCCACGAATTGGTCAAGTTGCACACGATGCTGCGCGGAACTCAGCTCGGCTTGCGTTGCGGCGAGGCTTTCAATTGCTTCCTGTCGGGCTGCTTCAGCAAGATGCAGTTGACTGTAGGCAGACGCATCTGTAATAGATATCTGCAACCGAGAAACACGAACTGCGGCCTTCTTGGACTCCAGTGTCGCCCTCGCGTGCTCTAGCGCCGCCTCATAGTCGCGTGGATCGAGTTCAAGCAGTAGCGTGCCTGCGGCCACGCTATGGTTGTTCTCCACAGCGGGATTTACATACGTAACAGTGCCGTCGATCCGCGTACTGAGAGCGGCGAAATGCCCATCGACCTGCGCGTCATCCGTAGTTTCAAAGTGACGAGCGTGTAACCAATAAAGCAAGCCTCCAGCTATGCTGAGAGCGAGAAGACCTGCAAGTATGAGCTTTCTTGAGCTCTTCTTGCTGGCGGAGACGTCAGGGGACAGCGTGTCGTGACGTTCATCTATGTTCGTGGCAGTAGCCATAAAACTCCTTTGTTTTCTGGGTTGCTTGTTGCTGGTTACCGAACGCCGAAGAGTGTTGAAATGCGCGTCTCCGCGGAACCTAGTGCGCGGGAAAGCGAAATCTTCGCCACGTTGAACGAGAACAGGCTGGCAATGTAGTTCTCGTTAGCCACGACAACTGCTTCCTGTGCCTGTACAACTTCCAGGTAGTTTGTAACTCCATTGCTGTAGCGATCCTGAGATTGCTTCAGTGCCCGTTGGGCGAGCCTGTTGTTTTCGGCAGCCACTTTCACAGAGGACGCTGAGGCCTCTGCGTCCAATCTCGCAACGCGTATGTCATAGGCAACTCTGCCTCCAAGGTCGCGGTATTCGGCACGATGCTGCACCAACGCAGCCTCAGCCGAGTGAACCTCTGAACGGATGCGGCCACTGGTAAAGATGGGAATTGAGACCGCGCCGGTTACTGAGTACACCTGGTTGTAATTTGCCGGGTTGAGTCCGGCGCCGCCGTAGTCCGCCGCCAGGGATATCGAGGGCAGCCTCTGGGCTCGGGCTGCCTTTACGTCGAGTTCGGCAGCGGCGACGGTCTGTTTCAAACTGGCCACGTCGGCGCGCGTCTCAAGCGCGTGTGCAGCTTCATCGTTCACATCTGGCAGCGGTGTGTAATCGTAGTTGCCGGACGGCACCCAAGCTTGTTCCAGCGGGATGCCCGTGATGCGATCAAGCGTCAGCTTGTCCTTTTCGAGATTGTTGGCCGCATCAGCCACCCGCTGCTCGGCAGTGTGTAACTCTACCCGTGCCCGCAGCGCGTCTATCTCAGGTGCTAATTCAGATTTGTACTGATTGGCGATCTGTGCCTCAAGTTCGCGTGCTGAGGCGAGCACAGCATTGGCTGTCTCAAGGCGCGCCTGACTTGCGACAACTTGGAAATAAGCAGCTCCGACCGCGAAGACTACCACGTCTCGGGCGTCTTTCTCGCTCAAAGCCGAGGCCAATTCAACCGCCTTTTGCGATCTGTATTTGTTGAGGAGTTCAACGTTGAGCACGGCAGAGTGCGCGACAATACGCACATCGGAGTACCCGAATCCGCCGCTCGTTGGGGGCAGCCGCAATCCACTCTGGGGCGGGAGTTTAATGCCCAATTCCTTGAAGCTCAGCTGCTGATAGACCTGGCGCGTATCGGCCGAGACCTGCGGCAGAAGGGCAGCTAGAGCTCTGTCGCGCTGCGCGCGCACAGTCGCATTCGTTTGGTGAGTTTCGATCAACCCAAGGTTGAACCGGAGCCCCCGAGTCAGCACATCCTCGAGACTTAGCTTGAGTTCACCCTCTACGACGGAATTGTCCGGGACGCTTCCGAGATAGGGATTCAGTGTTTGAGTCGCGCGAGCACTGGGATTAGTGGTGCCAGTCGCCGGATTGATGGGGCGAGGGGTTGTGATGGAGGCGGGTGCAATGTTCGTTTCCATCGACTGGGACGCAGCGGAGAGGGAGAAGAGCCCCGACAGCAGTACCAGAACCGAGATTCGAATAGTGAACTTCCCCATAGCGGGATCTCCTGGAGAACCGGTTGCCGAAACGCGGCCTGCTCGGTTGTATTGAGTTAAGATGATAGGCGTCATGAATAAGATTCGAAATCATGTCGATGATCATCTAAAAATATGTATGCACCCAGGAGGCTTGTCGTGAAAGTGAGCAAAGAGAAGATGGCGGAGCATCGGGAGGCAATCATTTCTTCCGCTGCAAAGCGCTTTCGGGAGCGCGGCTTTGAAGGGATCAGCGTGGCGGACCTGATGAAAGAGGCAGAGCTGACGCATGGCGGCTTCTACGGCCACTTCGAATCCAAAGACGAATTGATTGCGCTCGCTGCGGAGCGAGCGCAACGCGACTCAATCGCAAAATGGGAGCAGATTATGGAAGGTGCGAAGAGCAATCCTCTACAAGCACTCGGCCATACCTATCTATCTCAGCGACACTGCGATAATCCAGGGACGGGTTGCCTCTTCCCCGCGCTCGGGAGCGAAATAGCACGTCAGCCAGAGTCCGTGCGGAATGTTGTCACTCAAGGTCTACAGCGATTTATCGGATTACTCGGACGAACCATTAAGGGCAAGTCGCCCGTTATTCGCCGACGGAAAGCGATCACAGCGTGTGCATCAATGGTTGGAGGCATGCTGCTTGCGCGCAGCACAGCTGATCCCGCGTTGCGCAGGGAGATATTGCAGGCGGTATTGGAGTCACTGCCGTCTGACTCGCCGTCTCCCAGCCTTGCGCCGAAATGAGCGCGGATTCTGGATTTGCACCTGGGACGGCGTCTATGACGCAGCGGTCAAGTTTCTGAGTAGCGTCATGAGTTGCAGAGGCGGCGAGCCGTTTACCTTGTTCGACGACCCCCTAATGGTTTAGCAAGTTAATCAGCGATATGGGAGCTTTGGTGAAGCGCTCCGGCCAATGCGAATTGCGATTCGCCAAGACGTCGTGGTTCTCCGGCATGATCGTCGAGGGTAAAGCGGTCCATTGACTCTAGTAGCTGTCTAGCCATCTTGGACATCTGTTCGGCAGAGGCGGCCAGCTCAGTGTAACTTGAAGCGGACTGTTGCACCATTTCCCGCATGCGTTCCATCGCGCGGTCAACCGCCTGTGCTCCGCCGGCTTGCTCTTCCACAGAAGACGTGATCTCGTGAGTGATCTCGTTGAGACGCACTGTGGCCTTTGCAATCTGCGTAGAGCCATGCGACTGCTGATTCGTGGCTGCGCCGATCTCCTGGGAGAATTTGAACACTTCGCTAACGACATTGGAGATCTTGCGCAGGGCAACACTCAGGTCGTTGCCCAGAACCAGACCTTCGTTGACAATTAGCGTACTCTTCTCCATGTTGTCCACGGCCTTGCGCGCCTCGTGCTGAATGCCGCTGATCAGTTCGCTGATCTCATGGGTGGAGGCGGCGGATTTCTCCGCGAGTTTGCGGACTTCATCAGCCACTACGGCGAATCCGAGACCATGTTCACCCGCGCGTGCAGCTTCAATCGCGGCATTGAGCGCTAGCAGATTCGTTTGCTCGGAGATGTCGTCGATCACTTCAACGATCTTGCCGATGTTTACTACGCGCTCGCCGAGACTGCTGATGATAGTGGCAGAAGATCCGATGGAGCCGTTAATGCGGTTAAGCCCTTCAGTGGTTTTCTGCATCGTGGAGATACCACTCTGTACCTCGTCTCGTGAACGGCTTGAGATGTCCAGCAGCACTTTAGCTGTATCAGCAACTCGCCTAATACTCACCACCATTTCGTCGATAGAGGCCGAGGTCTCACTCACGCTCGAAGCCTGCACGCGCGTGTTCTTCACCATGTTCTGCACGTTGATGCTAATCTCGTGCATTGTGCTGGTGACTTCATCAATGGCCGAAGATGTATGTATGCTGAGCTTCGCGGAACCCTCGGATGCATCCGCAACCTGATTGGATCCGGCTGCGACCTGAGTTGCACTGTCTCGCACGTTGCGAACCAAGACCCCTAAACCGTCCTTCATCCGAGCAAAAGCGTGGCCCAGTACATCGCGCTCGGAACGCGGAGCGACATCGCAAGAAAGATCGCCACCAGCGATGTCTTCAGAAACAGCCGCCATCTCTTTTAGATAGCCGATCATGTTATTAAAGGAACGCGCCAAGTCTCCGAGTTCGTCCTTGCGCTCTATATCTATCTGATGCTCTAAGTCTCCACAATCACTGATCGCCCTTGCTACCGTAATCAGTTCGTTCAGTGGGTCGGTGATCGTCCTCCGCATACGGGACACAGCCAAGAAAGCCGCAAGCCAGGACAACATCATGACGACTGTCACGATGACGGCATAACTCCGATATCGTTGTGTTGCCTCAGTCGTGTCGGACTCAATACAGACGGAACCAATCTCTTCGCCGCCGACCCCCATCGGCATATATTGCACCAGGCGATTAGGTTCGGAGTAAGTCCCCGTTCTTCTGAATGGTGGCACATATGAAGAGCTGGCGTCTTTGCGCACGTATGAAGCGAAGGGCTTCCCCTGCTTGTCGTAGATACAAGCGGCGGTGATGTGAGGCTCCGCCTTAAGCGTGGCGAGCACCTCGCCGGCAGCCGCCTGATCGGAAAAGCTTAGGGCGGCCTTGCCGTTATCAGCGATGATCTGAACCAGATTCGAAAGGTGTTCGACGGTGGCTCTCTTCGATGTGATGACGTCATATCCTAATAGCACGGCGCACACCAGCAGAAGCGCCGCGCTGCTTGCCGCCATCATCATAACCATCAGCTTACGGCCCACAGACCAGTTGCTAAACATCATGGCGACCTTCCTTAATTGCCATCCGACACGATCGTTGCCATTGAGAGCAGCCTAGAACTTATCTGCAAATGCGCTCGCTCAGCGGCATGGGGATTCACCTCGAATCGGATCCGGCCTTCTTGGAGCAACAAATTGACCATTCCTCCACGCTGCCCGAATCCGTCGGACTCTCCAACCGTGAGCACATTGGTGCCGCGAAGGCGCTCCAGCACTGACGCGGTGTTCTTGCGCTCGGCAGCACCCACAAAGATGATCTGGCACGACTTGAGATCGCCATCGTGGCTTAACCGGCGAACGACGATTCCCCGGCCTTCAACAGATTTCCCGGCGGCCAACCGTTGTAACGCATCGCCGGTCGCATCGGCCCCGATAACACCGACCACCAGATTGCGTGGACCGGCATCGCTCGGCCACTTGATAAAGTTCACAAGCTTGAGGACGAAAGCAGCTTTGACATCGTGCTCTTCCAGAGACTGGGCTTGCACGACAGTACCGGCCCCAATCGCCGAGATCAAAGCTATAACAACCAAACCTGCAAGCAATCCGCCGATGCAGGCGGCCGCCCGCTCTTTCCACCTCGCGCGCGTGTTCGAGAAGGTGACTCTATTCAATTGCTTCCCTGAGAATGTGTCGCCTCGCATGATCATCACCGGTCACCTGCCTGATGCGGGCCATCCTTATCCTTACTCTTGCCGCTGGATTCGCCGGAGGTCCAAGTCAGCTTTAGCCGGAAGGTTCGCCGGTCGTCGGGCAACAACGAAGTCGAGTCCACGATGTGGGTCTGCTCAAAATATCCGATCGTCCTGGGGCTCATGCTTCGGCCGACCAAGTTGTAGGCGCCTCCGGAAACAGAGAAGCCTCCCCAGAGCGGACGGCTTGATACGCTGGCATTCACCAGAACAGGTGGTGCCGAATTGCCAATCGACGGCCATATTGTTGAGCTTCTGCTCATAAATTGAGCCTCAACCGCGGGGGTCAGTCTGGCACGGAGCAGAGGAGCCGCAATATGTAGTTTCAACAAATGCTTAGGGGAGTCGGGCAATGAAGCGCCTGATAGCTCGTTACGGGCATCCTGATATGTGTAGCTCAGGCTGCCCTCGATCTCCGACGGCAGCCTGCCTTTAAGTTCCAACTCAGCCCCCTTGGCGGTCGCTTTGGAATTTACGTATGTGGTCTGGTCCATGTTATGGACCAGCACGATTTGCTGCTCTATGTAGCTCCCAATGTTGTTGTAGAACCCGGTTGCGCTGAGGGTAACGCGTTTGCCAATTTGCTGTTCCCAATTGCCCTCGAAGGTGCGAGTGTTCTCCGGATGCAATTGAGGAGCAGGAACGCTCGCCATTCCCTGATAGTAAAGTTCCGAGAAACTGGGTGCGCGAAATGCAGTTCCATACAATAACTTCAAAGTAGTGGTTTTTCGCGGGCTGTAGATGAGTGCGGCGCGTGGACTGGTCTTGCTTCCAAACAGGTAGTTATAACGGTCATTGCGCACGCCTGCATTGAGGATGAGTTTGGGGTGAAGGTGAATCTCGCCTGCCGCATACAATCCCCAGATAGCCGAGGTTCGGTCGTAGTTCACGAATGTTCTGGATGTGGGGGGAATGTTGTAGATTATGTGATTATTCTGCGCCTGACGGAAGTTGTCGCGATATTCAGCGCCGACCGTAATGCGGTGCTTGTCCAGAAATACCCTGCTCAGCTTTAGTTCCCCGCCAACCCGGTCACCGTGCGCGGAATCGTAGTCGTAAAGCGAGCCGTGGCACTTCGCCTCGCTGCAATTGCGAAGGTCGTTGATTGAAGAATGGGACTCGTAGGTGTCGTAGTAGGCGCGCGCCGTCAGTTGCGTGCTTTTAAAGACACGGTGCTCGTACTGCAGATCGGCATATCCGTGTAAATTGGTCGTGTGAGTATCGGTTTGATGGCAACTGCCGCACCACTGCGCCGAGGAAGGCACCTTCTCCACCGCGCTCGACACGGCAGACTGTAGGGTGAATCCGTGGCTTGAAATCAGAGCGAAGGCCCGACGAGTCTGGTCATGGCTGCTGTTCGGTCCTATCGGATCTTGTATGGTGTCCATGTGACCGGGTGCGGCTGTTTCCCAGTAGCTCGCCGAGAAGAGGGCTTGCGTGCCGTTCCGGTCAAGGCCATAACTGGCTGTTGTTTTGTATGTACCCAGGCTACCCGCTTCGGCGGATATCTGCTCTCCCTTGTTCTTTCCTGTCCGAGTGATGACATTCACGACACCCATAAAGGCGTCTGCGCCATACAGCGACGAACTTGGGCCGCGCACGACCTCGATTCGCTCGACCAGATCCATATCCAGAGGGAAGTTATTCTTGAGGGGAGCTGAATCGTCGACATTGTTGTTGATAGCGTGACCGTTCACCAGAACGAGAATGCGGCCGTTTGAATCTCCCGGCGGCGCGAAACCGCGCGCTCCAAGGGTGCCGTAGCTGCCGTGATTCTTTGTGTAGAGACCTGTCACACTGCTCAAGGCTTCTTGCAAGGTTCGATAGCCCCACTTCCGAATATCGTCCGCAGTGATCACACTGATCGAGGAGGGGGCTTCCGCCTCCTTCTGCTGGTATTTTGAGGCGCTGTAGACCTTCACATTCAGCAGATCTTCCATGCTTAGTGCTTCAGGATCAGCAGATGCTTGAGCGAAAAGGGGGCATGTGGTTGTGAGGATGATTAGTAACACAGCCAAAAGAGACCAAAAAGGTCGAGACGCAATGTCACAGCTGGAGCAGCGCATCGATTTCGCCTGTTCCGACCGGCCTTGGGGAGACCAGAGAAATGGAATTTGGAATTGAAAGCGCATCCAGAGTACGTTTCACGAAATGCAACTGACAAGTTATTTCTTTGAGTCTCTGGAAACTTTGGACTAAGCACAAAAGACAATTGTCTGGACAGAGAAAGCTAAGATGTGAATTTCAACCCACATTCAGCAGCAACCACTCAGTTGCATCAATGCCGGAAATATTCGTCATTTTCTGTCCGGGCAGGACGGTGCCGCCGACAGAACTCTAATGTGAGTCTCTTCTCGACTCACAATATTGGAGTGTCCTGCCATGTGAGGATTGGACAACGTGTGTGGCGAGAATGAGTAAATTACAGCAATCAATCTCGATCGGTTCGATTCCGAAACCACGTTTGCCAGGAACACGAGCGCCTGGCTTTGCCGCGGCTTAACTGGCGACCCGCCAAACTCCGGCAGTTACTGGTCGGCTCGAACATGGGCCAACCCTGCTTCCCGAGTATGAAATCTACAGCCATTTGCGAATGGAGGCGTGTGGTGTCGAACACGGGCATAGCGAAATCCCGCTGTTTGATGATGAGGGGAAATTCAGTACAGGCCAAGACTCTCCAATGCTGTGCGTTCACTCATGAGTGCGAATGTCAGCGAGGCTGGAGACCAACGCGTTTAAGCAGTTCAGTGAACCGTGGCTCCGACCGCACGCTATCCCAAAGGGGCTCGACGTTTAGCTCGACAATCCAAAGAGCTCGATCGTTTGCCGCTGTCTCTAGTGACTGAAGTGCGCGATTCGTGTCACCAAGACCAACGTAGATCCTTGCGATGTTGGTTGCGGGCACATATCGCGTCCTCCCAATTGAGAGGATGCGATCCAAAATCACATTAGCGGCGCGGCGATTGCCGCTCCTTCCGTAGGTGAAGCCAACAGTGCACTCAGCCTCGGTTGTAAACTCCCCGGCTTGCTTCAGTTCGCGCTCCGCCTCTGCATAACGTCCCTCGATGGCGTAAGTCTTGCCGAGGAACAAATGAGCGATCCAGAGATTAGGCGTTGATTGCAAGATCGATTGAAGCTGCTTCTCAGCGGAATCCAGTTTCCTGGCCTGGTAGTACACCTTTGCCAGTACGAAGTTTGCGGGGGGAAGGAGAGGATCCAACGCGACTGCCCTTTGGGCCTGTTGAATTGCTTCAGCGTGGCGACCCATCTGGGAAAGGAACATGGCGTAGAAATAGTGCGCAGGCGCGTAGTTAGGGTTCAACTGGATGGCACGCCCAAACTCGGCCTCCGCCGCGGCGTAGTTCCATTCATAGGTCGATTCGACTTCCGCAAGCGCGGTATGTGCTTCCGCCAGATCGTTGTCAATCTCGAGGGCCTTGAGGGCAGCCGCCTTTGCTTTTGGCTTTACGAAGCTTGGCTGCCCATCCCCATTGGGCTCCAGTACGGTAAAAGCGTCAGCAAGTCCTGCGTACGCCAGCCCGTAGCTCGGGTCCATATCGATCGCCTGTTGAAAATAGATGATGGCCTGTTGCAGCGCATCCGGTGTTCGCTTGTTCCAGTAGTAGCGTCCCTTGAGATAGAGTTGATAAGCCTCAGTGTTTTCGGTGGAGAGGAGGGCAAGGCGGCGCTGCTCTTCTCCGCTAAGCCGGACCCCAAGTTTCCGCAAGACCTCGCGTGAGATGTCCTGATTTACGCGGACAAGATTATCCATGGTGGTGTTGTACTGCTCACCCCAAACATGATTATCGTTGCGTGCATCTACCAGTTCCATGTTGATTACCAGGTCATTGCCGTGCTTCATAAGAGTTCCCATCAGCACGGCTTGCACTCCCAACTCGCGGGCGAGCAATTTGGGATCAACTTGCTTGCCCTTGTAGCGGAAAACAGAACTGTGCGATTTCACGGATAGCTTGGGAAGTTGTGACAGGCGATCGATGAGAGTGTCGGTAAGTCCGTCGCTTAGATATTCGATATCGCGATCAGAGCTGGCATTCACAAACGGCAGAACGGCCAATGAGCTAATGCCAAATGGTCGACGAGTGAGCACCAGCAGCAATGTCACAGCAATGAGAATCACGGCAGTGGCTGCAATAAAGGACTTCCGGCCTATGAGAGATGGCCTGTGAGGGGCGGGAGACGAGTCCTGAATAATGGGAGTGGTACCCATCGCGACGTCGACCGACAAGCGCTTGAGGTCGGCCGCCATTTGCTCGGCTGATTGATAACGCGAGGCAGGTTCTTTCTCAAGTGCCTTGTAGACTATGGCTTGTAGGGCCGGAGAAATATGAGGATTGCTGTGATGGATCGGCAGCGGTGTGCCATGTAGTATCCCATCAAACACTAGTGCGGAGGTGGCGCCGGAAAATGCGCTCTGCCCTGTCGCCATTTCGTAGAGCACTGCTCCGAATGAAAAGAGGTCGCTACGGGGATCGATGGGGTCCCCACGAGCCTGTTCGGGAGACATGTAGGCAAATGAACCGATCGCCTGATCCGGCATTGTTAGAGCAGTTGCATTTTGGTCTGAAGCCTTGGTTTCGCCCTCAGCACACATAAGCTTGGCCACGCCAAAATCCAACAGCTTCGCATGGCCATCCTGGGTGAGGAAGATGTTTGCAGGTTTTACGTCGCGGTGGACGATGCCATGGGCGTGCGCAGCGGCAAGTGCTTCAGCGATCTCGAGTCCGATCTTCCAACAGAGTTCATCGGGCAATGGTCCACGTGCGAGCCGACGGTCGAGAGGTTCGCCATGGAGTAGCTCCATCGCGATGAATGGCCTGCCATCTGATTGATTTCTTTCCTATTTCGTAAATTGTGCAGATGTTGGGATGGTTCAGCGCCGAGGCAGATCGGGCTTCCAGGCGAAATCGTTCAACTGAAGGAGAACAAAAAGAGAGTTGCTCTGGCAAGAATTTCAGCGCTACGTGTCGTCCGAGTTCGAGATCCTCTGCCTCATAAACGACGCCCATGCCACCAACACCTAGCCTCTTCACAATTCGGTAGTGGGTGATGGTTGTGCCGAGCATGGGATGATCCGCAAGAGACTCTATTGTACGCAGGTCGAGGGTTGCTGATTGGGGGGATTGCTCGCAGTAGTCCAGGTATGACCCTGGTGACACAGCTGCCCCAAGTCCGCCACAAATGTCTAGTTCAGTAACGACCAAAGTGCACTGAACTTTGCACCCTTTCACAGCAGCTTTCCAGAAGTCTGATCAGACATCATGCATCTCAAACGGAGATACGCTATCGTAAGTAATATGATCCAGACTCATAACGTACGAAAGGGAAGGTGACATGCCGCCGGCTTTGGATGCAAAGGAGAAAGCCGAAATCGTCGACCGCCTCTTTGTTGTGTTTCGAGACCGGGGATATGAGGGTGCATCCCTCTTCGACCTGTCCCGCGCAACCGGACTGGGAAAATCCAGCCTTTATCACCACTTCCCCGGTGGCAAAGAGCAGATGGCCGAGGCGGTACTGGAAAAAGGTAAGGCTTTCATCCAGAGCGCTGTTGCTGATGTAGCAAGGTCATCTGAACCACTCAAAGGGCGCATTCGCAAGATTATTGCGGCTCTCGATGAACTCTATGCAAGTGGTCGAAATCCATGTTTACTGGGCGGCCTCGCGACGTCTCAGATTGGTCCCGGCGGCCGACAACTGGTGCGCGAAATATTCGCGATCTGGACCGAAGGGATCGCTGCACTTGCTCGCGAAAGTGGTATGTCCCCGATTAGGTCGCGTCATTTCGCCGAAGACTGGATCGCTCAGATACAAGGATCCCTCATTTTGTACGCTTCGAATGGTGACTGCGGTCCTTTTGAGCGAGCCATGATTCCGCTCCTAGACCTTGCGAAGGAGAAGCCCTAATCGATGAGCTCGGACTAAGAACCCATCGGTAAGTGGCCGCTGCACTCTGACATACAGCGCAAGGAGGTCAATACCAGCTGCCCGGTCCCGCGGTGTAGCTTAGGATCCACTAGATCGTCGAAATTGAGTTTGCGTCAGGTGCTCAGGGTCCGCAGTTCTCCTTTGCCTATTCCGAACAAGGTCCGAACGAGCAGCGCCGCAATGATCAACGTCGACAAAGCGAGCAGGATAATGGCGATTGTGTCCGTGATGATGCCGGGTCTGGCCGCGGCAAAGCGAAGAGCGGTAACACTGCACGCCGCGAGCGGAAAGCTCAACGCCCACCATGCGACACGGAATGGACAGCAACGCGGAAGATTACGTAATTGACCAAGCAACACGGCGAGTACGAACAGGGTCAACGCGTACAGCGCGTCCGCGAAAAGGTCGGTCTGCCCAGCCGTGACGGTGTAAGTGGAATATCCCACTGCAAAGGGTGCAACAAGGATCAGCAACGACGGTTTAAGCGCATCCGGCAATGGCGGCTCAAAAAGCAAGCGCGAGAAAATTAGGGTAAAGAGCGGCACGGCAAAGAACAGGCCGATCGCGAGCGCGGCAACCATCAATCCGTGCATGGGTGGGAGACCGAGAGCAGGTAACGCAAGCGGCACGTTCAGCAATCCTACGACGGGTATGATCCAAGCGGGCGTGGCATAGGTTACCTGCTGCCGGTCTGTCATCCAGCGGCTGACGATGAGCCAGGCAAAAGAAACCATACCAGCAGCGCCGACGCCCCACATGATTCGAGCGACGGGAAGCGCAAAGGGCGCCAGCACGATGGGCAACTGCAGAATGCTGATCAGGATCGTGCCGAACAGGTTGCCGGCTATAGCATGGTGAAACTCTTGCCTGACGGCGCCGAACGCGGTCACTAGCTTAATGCTATAGCCTGCCACCATCAGAACGAAGGCGACCAGGGCTACAGCGGCGAGCGCGAGCGCGATCCCCTCTGGAGCCCCATAACGCACGTGTGCCAGCCGCCAGGCCACAGACAGACCCGTCACACCCATCACAGAGCCGAACATGCCGACTGGCAGATAGTCGAGCATAGGACGTCCTGGCGCAACGAGAGCGAGCGTCTCGCTCAACGCGGCTGGAGAAGGTGTGGTCAAAGCGTTAGCAGTGGAGGACTCGTTATTCATTGTGTTTGCTGTGGCTGAGGGCCGGTTGATTCGGGCGTGCCGCGAAAGCAGTATGAGGCGGCCCAAGATACGGAAATTCGACGAGCAGATCTTCGTGATGCGCCAGCCCGTGCGTCGTAACCTTTCCATTGGTGATGATCGCCAGGAATGGACTCATAATGTCGTCAGTGAGCGTGCGCCCATTGCGAGGATGTGAAGCCGCCTGGGTGGGATCGAAGCGCATAACGTCCGGCAGCAAGGTTGTGGCAATCCGCTTCGCCTCTTCGTGTCCATAGCCGCCGAGGTGCTCCAACGAGTGCGCAAAGACAGGGATGAAACTGGCGTCGTCAACAGGCTCGCTTATCAAGTAGGCATCCCTTTGATCGTTCGTCAGAAACACGGATTGGGCCGCTAAGGCGCCTCGATCCGCCTGCACCCAGCTGCCGCTCGCTTTATATGCCGTCCGTGCCCAGAGAGCGACCTTGCCGGAGCCAAGAACAGAATTTGGAATTTCTAGAACGATGCTGCACACGTCCTTGTCAGCGAAGAAATCCTTGCTAGCGCTGAAGTCGAACCCGTTGAAGGCGCTGGGAGGGTCGAAGAAAAATGGATCGCTCCTCCAGCCGACGAAGAGGCGATGGCCTGTGCCTTCCGAGACCGATGGCTTGGTATCCAGAGAGACCACGGCCCCCTCAATCAACACCCCTTCGTCGTCCGAAATTTTGGCGAGTGGCCCCTCGATTAGGCGAAGGGTTGCTGTCTGGCCTTCTGAGGTGAAGGGCGAGAAAACCACGCGGTAAGTCACATCCTCCACGTTGTCTCCATTGGTGTCGATCTTCAACTCGTAAATCGCGTCGGATGCAAAGGGGACCGAAGTCGTGAGTTCGGTTGGGGCTGCGTTGGGCGAGCGATCCACGCTCACGCTGGATGACGGGTGCACGTTGATGACCAGGATCGACTTGCTGGGGTCGTCCGGCTTGGTGAACGCGTAGAGATCGCAGAAATCGAGTCGGGGGTCACCGCAAGGAAAGCCGAGCTGGGGTCCTGAATAGTGGTGCGACATGTGATCTACTCCTTGATTAAAAGATGTACGTCAGGCACGTTGGACAGCGTACCTTCTACTCATCGTCGGTGCGCGCTTCTCTGGTGTAGACGAGCATTAACTTGACTGGAGGAAGGATTATCTCGTCGGTTGGGGACACGGCTTTACTTCTTGTCGTCGTCCTCAATGAGGTAATCAAATTTTCCAGGCTGAACAATGAAGAAGAGACAATCTGTCTCTGAAAGACACTCAGTGACGTGCGCTTCTTCACCACGTTGATACCAGTACGACCCAGTTGGCAGCGGTACTGCTTCACCATCGACAGGGTGGTTCGACCCAACTCCTTCAACAACGACGGCGAAGTAGTCCTCAGTGTGGGTGTGTACTAGGCTCTTGAATCCTGCCGGCATACGTACGAACGTTCCATGGCGGCCATTCTGAAAATCGCCATAGGCGGCACCCGCGCGTAGCTCACCCTTCTCGGTTTTCACGCCCGTGTCAATGAACTTGATTTCGCTGGCTGGAGTGCTGACGGAGGAACTCTCGTGCATAATCTGCTTGTTTGGGGATACTGACGTCGATTCTGGCTTACTCATTTTGCTCCTCCTGGTGACTGCTATTTTGAGATCGGCGGAGGTTCGCCGGCGCTTATCGGCCCTAGCAGCTCTATTCGGCTCCCACGCCTATCTGTTGTGGATAGATTACCGAACGTTCGGTACAGATTCAGCTTTTACATCCCAACATTTCATTTCGGGTTTTGGCAGTACCGCACATCTTAACTGTCACTCGTTTCGACGTAAGCCTCGGCGGATTCCTGCTCAGCCGAAACTTGACCCAAAATGCGGAATGGCTGTGCAATGTCGGTTTCATAGGAATTGTCTCCTTGGTAATTTGTCTCTTTGGGGGAAATGCAAGCTATCTTTCTACTTCGTCGACCGTCATCACGGAGTCCTCTTTTCTTAAGATGTAGGCACTCTCTCGCGAGAAGCGTACTGGGAATGCTCCTCGCTGCCGTGCTCGATGTTGTTGCCGTAGGTATCCTCGCCATCGTCTGAGTCGGGACCTAGCGAATAAGACCCAGGGCAAACATTGCCATAGCCAGAAAAAATGTGCCCACGGGTGTGGTTCCGAGTGCCCGCTTTGCTATCCGGAGCTGAACTTGAATATGACCAGTCGGTGCAGACCCGCAGTATGAAAGTGCTGCACGTCTTTCAATAAATTCGCACAAGAAACTCGCACCGGCAGGTCGTTTGGTGAACTACATAGACCTTGCTCGTTATTGCTTGGCCACCGGGAGAATGTTGCCGTGAAGTGGGATGACAAGTGGCGCAAGGCGTGGCGTCGTGCCATGTCGGACAAAAAGTGAATCGAACGTCGAATCCTTGCGGTTCGCCCTGCCTGCGAGCTCGGGTTACGGGCGTTAGTCCCCCGTGCCTTCCGCCATTGCATTTTATCCTCTGAACAAAAGCGCCGACGACAAGTAAGGTGAACGGCGCGTGGACGGGACATTCCGCTCGTTAATGGACCTTTTACGAACCGTTACGACGATCTCAAGGCGCTTGATTCTCTAATCGGGTGTGACGGAGCGCGACACGAGGTTCGCGTCGGCAGCTTCGAGGAGGGTCGTTATGACGGCACGTACTCTGTTTCTGATGATCTGTGGCTCCGGCGTCACATTCCTGCTGGTGTTCCTGATCGCCCTATGCCGTGAATGCGGACGCAAAACGTCCGGCGTAATCGTCACCACCGTTGACGTTTGCGCAACCGACAGTAAGCACCGATGAATCAACGCCACAACTGCTGGGTGTACAAAAGTCCTTCGTATTGCTTAGCTCATGGCGTGCGACGTTAACGGACTTTTTATGATTCGTTTAGGCGGGCTTAAGTCCGTTCTTTATCAAATGTAATTGAGTGGCGAGATTGGACGCCGTCTAGAAGGTGATGCTATGGACGCTATTTATATCGGAGTTACCTTACTGTTCTTCGTCCTGTCTTTTGGCTATGTCCATTTCTGTGATCACTTGCAGTGAGGAACGTATGAATTCCGAATCCTTCATCATGCTGGCTGTAACTGTACTGACCATAGGCTACCTGTTTTACGCCTTGCTGCGTCCGGAGAAATTCTGAAATGACCGCGAATGGCTGGCTTCAAATCGCGCTGTTCTTGCTGCTGATTCTTGCCGTGACCAAGCCGCTAGGCGTCTTCATGGCTCGCGTGTTCAGCCGCGAGCGTACATCCCTTGATCCGGTTCTCCGTCCCTTGGAGCGACTGATCTATCGACTCACGGGAGTGGATGAAGACCATGATATGCGATGGACGGAGTATGCCGGTGCGATGCTCCTGTTCAGCATCGTCTCCATGCTGGTGTTGTATCTCATGCAGCGTGTGCAGGGGGATCTGCCTTTCAATCCCCAGAATTTCGGGGCAGTAAGTCCCGCTCATCTCGCCTTCAACACGGCTGCTTCGTTCACGACGAACACAAACTGGCAGGCGTACTCGGGCGAGACAACAATGAGTTACTTCACCCAGATGGCGGGGCTTGCCTATCACAACTTCGCATCGGCTGCGACCGGCATCGCGCTTGCCATCGCGTTCATCCGCGGCATTGCACGCCGTCAGAGCAAAGGAATCGGCAACTTCTGGGTAGACTTCACTCGAGCGAATCTATGGGTGCTGTTGCCGGCAGCTATCATTGGCGCTCTGCTGCTTGTGTCACAAGGTGTCGTTCAGAATCTACGCCCATACGACAAGGCCAAGCTCATCGAGCCTCAGCAAATCCCGAAGGTGGATAGTAGCGGAAAGCCTGTCCTCGATTCCGACGGTAAGCAGGCGGTGGAGACGGTGACGCAACAGACCATCGCGCAAGGACCGGTCGCTTCGCAGGAGATCATCAAGGAGTGGGGCACGAACGGCGGAGGCTTCTTCAACGCGAACAGTTCGCACCCGTTTGAAAATCCTACGCCTCTCTCGAATCTCATTGAATTGTTCTCGATTTTCGCCGTTTCTGCTGGACTGACCTACACGCTGGGCCGCATGACCGGTTCTCCGCGGCACGGCTGGGCTGTTTGGACGGCAATGGTCGTATTGTTCCTCGCAGGTGTGACAACCGCGTACTGGGCAGAGGCACGCGGCAACCCGCTGCTCGGTGTCAGTCAGCAAGCAACTGTGCTTCAGCCGGGCGGAAACATGGAAGGCAAAGAGGTTCGCTTCGGAATCGCGAACTCGGCGCTCTTCGCGACTGTAACAACCGATGCGAGTTGCGGTGCGATCAACTCCTGGCACGAATCGTTTACGCCGCTCGGCGGAATGGTTCCACTTGTCAACATCATGTTGAGCGAGGTGATCTTCGGTGGTGTTGGCGCCGGCATGTACGGGATCCTGATCTATATTGTGTTGGCGGTCTTTATCGCGGGACTGATGGTTGGTCGCACACCGGAGTATCTGGGCAAGAAGATCGAAGCTTACGACGTAAAGATGGCAATGCTCGTGGCTCTGATCTTTCCGCTCCTAATCCTGACCTTTACGGCAATCTCGGTCCTGCACGGGTTTGGTACTTCCAGCATCGCCAATGCCGGGCCGCACGGCTTTACCGAGGTGCTGTATGCATTCTCCTCGGGCGCGGCAAACAATGGCTCAGCTTTTGGTGGTCTGGGCGCAAACACTGCCTGGTACAACACAACCCTCGGCATCACGATGCTGGCGGGGCGGTTTCTGATGATCATCCCGATGTTGGCCATTGCCGGAAACCTCGCACAGAAAAAGTACGTACCTGCTTCCCTTGGCACCTTCCCGGTAACGACACCGCTGTTCACGGCATTGCTGATCGGAGTAATTGTCATCGTCGGCGCGCTAACGTTCTTCCCGGCCTTGAGCCTGGGGCCAATTCTGGAACACCTGCTGATGGGAGCGGGTAAGACATTCTGAGGTATTCGATGGCAACGACACTGAGAAATACACGTCCCGCAACGTTGGTCAGCGACAAGGCTCCGAAACCGGATATTCCATTCGGGCGCGACAAATCGAAAGCAGTTTGGGAGTGGTCCATCGTTCGCCGTGCCATGCTTGAGTCGATCCTCAAGCTGAATCCTCGTCACATGCTGAAGAACCCGGTGATGTTCGTCGTGGAGATCGGCAGCGTGATTACGACGATACTGCTTTGCAACGGAGGAGCGGGATTCGCGTTCAATCTGCAGATCACGTTGTGGCTCTGGTTCACCGTGATGTTCGCGAATTTTGCGGAAGCGATGGCGGAGGGGCGCGGTAAGGCTCAGGCGGACTCCCTACGGAGAGCGCGCGCCGAAACCATGGCCAGTCGTCTGCTTCCCGATGGACGAGTTGAGACGGTGGCAGGCTCCAAGCTGAAGACGGGCGATTTAGTGCTCGTGAATGCCGGTGAATTCATCCCCGGTGATGGTGAAGTCGTCGAAGGCATTGCGTCGGTCGATGAATCGGCAATCACTGGCGAGTCGGCTCCCGTCATTCGGGAATCGGGCGGCGACCGGTCGGCGGTCACGGGCGGTACCCGTGTTCTCTCGGATCAGATCAGGGTCCGAATTACCTCCAACCCCGGCGAAACTTTCCTCGATCGCATGATTGCCCTCGTAGAAGGAGCTGAGCGGCAGAAGACTCCAAACGAGATTGCGCTAAACATTCTTCTCGCGGGGCTCACAATCATCTTCCTGCTGGCCGTAGTGACGTTGCAGCCATTCGCAATGTACGCGGGAGCGCCGCAGACGGTTTTCGTCCTGGTTTCGTTGCTGGTGTGCTTGATCCCGACCACCATTGGAGGACTACTCTCGGCGATCGGCATCGCAGGAATGGACCGTCTTATTCAGCACAACGTGCTCGCCATGTCAGGGCGTGCCGTGGAAGCGGCGGGGGATGTGAACACTTTGTTGCTCGACAAAACCGGCACGATCACTGTCGGCAATCGTCAGGCCACGACATTCTTCCCGGCTCCTGGAGTGAGCGAGGAGGAGATGGCGAACGCTGCCCAACTTTCATCTTTGGCCGACGAAACTCCCGAAGGTCGTTCGATCGTCATACTTGCCAAGGAGAAATACGGCTTGCGAGGGCGTGATCTCGCTGTGCATGAAGTTGTGTTTGTGCCGTTCAGTGCCCAGACCCGTATGTCTGGCATGAACCTTAACGGTTTTCAGATTCGGAAAGGCGCTGCAGACGCCATCGCCAGCTACCTCAAAAGCAACGGGCACGCTTTCCCGGAGGCGGTCCAACATGATGTCGCGGCGATCGCACACGCCGGCGGCACTCCCCTGGTGGTAGCCGAACGTACCCGTGGCGCGCTCGGTGTGATCGAGTTGAAGGACATCGTCAAAGGTGGCATCCGAGATCGGTTCGCGCAACTTCGTGCAATGGGCATCAAGACCATCATGATCACTGGCGACAATCCGCTTACGGCTGCGGCAATCGCCCGCGAAGCAGGAGTTGATGATTTTCTCGCTCAGGCGACGCCGAAAGACAAGATGGACCTGATTCGCCGCGAGCAGGCCGACGGAAAGCTCGTGGCGATGACCGGAGACGGCACTAACGACGCGCCTGCACTGGCTCAGGCCGATGTCGGTGTTGCCATGAACACCGGCACGCAGGCGGCCAAAGAGGCCGGCAACATGGTCGACCTCGATTCGAACCCGACCAAGCTGATTGAAGTCGTCGAGATCGGAAAGCAGTTGCTGATGACGCGCGGTGCTCTGACAACGTTCTCCATTGCCAACGATGTGGCCAAGTACTTCGCCATCATTCCAGCGATGTTTGCCGCGACGTTTCCTGTGTTGAATGCGTTGAACATCATGCGGTTGAAGACGCCCGAATCGGCAATTCTATCGGCAGTGATTTTCAACGCTCTGATCATCGTCGTGCTCATCCCGTTGGCGCTGCGCGGGATCAAGTATCGTCCGATGGGGGCAGCCGCCATTCTGCGGCGCAATCTGATGGTCTACGGGGTCGGTGGAATCGTCGTGCCATTCATCGGGATCAAGTTGATCGACATGCTGATCACCAGCATTGGCCTGGCTTAGCGGAGAGGGCACATGAAGAAAAATCTCATCATCGCGTTCCTGATGACAGTTGTTACCACGGTGATCCTTGGCCTCATTTACCCGTTGGTTGTCACCGTGCTGGCACAAACAATTTTCCAAGACAAGGCTAACGGCCAATTGATCTCACGCGGCGGCAAGGTGATCGGTTCACGGATCCTTGCACAGCCCTTTAGCGGAGCCGGCTACTTCCATCCACGCCCATCCGCAGCGGGCATGAACGGTTACGACGCCGCAAATTCCGGCGGCACGAACTACGGTCCTGCCAACCAAAAACTAATTGATCGCGTAAGGCAGGACGTTGCAACTGCTGAATTGGAAAATCCGAACCGACCTGTGCCGATTGATATGGTTACGACCTCGGCATCGGGACTCGACCCCCATATCAGTCCAGCCAATGCAGAATTCCAGATCCCACGCATCGCGCGTGCTCGGCACACGTCGGAAGCTGACATTCGTACTCTCGTCCAACGCCACACAGAAGGGAGGCAATTCGGAATCCTCGGTGAGCCGCGGATCAACGTACTTGAACTCAACTTGGAATTAGGTCGAGTCCAGCCGCTATCGCGGTAAGAAAGCAAGATAAGCAGTGATTAAGACCGACGGCGGCGGCGCCAATGTGTGGGCGTTCTTTCAGCCGCAATTTCGCCGCCGCAGCACATCGAGCAGGAGGCCAGTTCGGGTTCCAGCAACCACTGAACATACGTGTGACTCTTGCGCCATGTGCACTGATGAGACGTTGCTAGCGATCTTCACCGGGTTCGAAGCGGTACCCCACCCATGGCTCTGTCACAATGTAGCGAACAGAACCGTCCTCCGGCTCCAACTTCTTTCTAAGATGATTGACGAAGACTCGCAGATGGTCGGTTTGAGCGGTTGGGGTGTCGGCCCACACGGCAGCGAGTAAAGCGCGATGAGTGATGACCTTGTTCGGGTGCAAGGCACAATAATTCAGTAGGTCGAACTCTTTTGGACTGAGGTGTACCTCGCGCTCGCGAACCGTTACGCGCCGGGCTTCCAAGTCAATCGCGAAGTCGCCGATCTCGATCTTCTTGACCTCTCTTGATACAGGAGGCATGCCGGCGCGCCGGAGGATGGCTCGCACTCGAGCCAGCAGTTCGTTGGGGGCGAATGGTTTGGTGACGTAATCGTCCGCTCCGGCATCGAGGGCCTCGATCTTCGATTTCTCCTCTCCTCGTACCGAAAGGACAATAATTGGAATCGTCGATTTGGCCCTAATGCGACGGCACAGCTCGGTGCCGCCCATGTTGGGCATCGCCAAGTCGGTGATGATCAGATCAGGGACCCACTCGCGCATGATCTCCAGCGCTTCATCCCCGTCGCTTGCGGTGTGAATGCCATATCCGTGACTGGACAAGGTTGTGCGAAGCACACGGGTAATCTGGGCTTCGTCGTCGACCACCATGATCCGCCGTTGCTGGCCCTCGGAGGAAACTTTCGTCATCTCGCCTCCTGGGTCACGATGTGCACATCTACAGCCGGCGCATCGCGCAGAAATTTGTGAATGGCAGAAAGGTACAAATACTTCCTCCAACCTTTTAGGGCAGAGCGGCCCAAGATGACCTGAGTGACATGTTTCTCCCGGACGATTCTTGCCATCTCCTCTGCAATGTTCTTGCCCTTCACGCGAACGATGTTGGCTCCCAGGTTTTCTGCAAATCGGATGTTCTCAGCAAGAGATCGCCGGTTCTCAGGAGTTTCGTCTGCTCCAACATCAATATAGATCACAAAAAAATCCGCCTTGATGCTCTCGGCCATACGCGCTCCCCGCGCAATCAAGTACTGAGCTGCGGGATTGGAACTAACGCCGACGGCAATGCGCTCGGCAATGGGAGTGCGTTGCTCAATGTGCTCCTTTTCGAGATAGGCTTCCAAGCTCCGGTCGACAACGCTTCCCACCTGTCGCACCGCAAGCTCTCTAAGCGCAATCAGGTTACCCGGTCGGAAGAAATTAATTAGAGCACGCTCGGCTCGCTCCACGGGATAGATGTCGCCGCGACGCATTCGACTGCGTAGAGCTTCCGGTGTGAGGTCAGCCAGTACGATCTCGTTGACCCGTTGCATGACGAGGTCAGGAACCGTTTCGCGGACGACCACCCCCGTGATGCGCTGTACCACTGGACTGAGGCTCTCAATGTGTTGGACGTTCATTGTCGAGATTACGTCAATGTTGGCGGCGAGCAACTCCATCACATCCTGATAGCGCTTTTCATTCCGACTCCCGCCAATGTTGGTGTGCGCGAGTTCGTCGACTAGGACCACGGCAGGATGACGTGCCAGGATGGCATCAACGTCCATCTCCTCGAAGACGGTGCCTTTGTAGGTGAGCGGTTTGCGCGGGACGGTTTCCAAACGCGCCGCGAGTTCAGCGACTCCTGCCCGGCCATGGGTTTCAACTATGCCAACGACAACTTCCTCTCCGCGGCTGTGGCGACGGATACCCTCACTCAGCATGTTGTAGGTCTTTCCCACACCGGGAGCATATCCCAGAAACAGCTTCAGCGTTCCGGCTGTTTTGAGGGGCGCAGTCTCTTCGAGCCATTGTTCGGGAGTCTTCATCATTGCGAGGATATTCTCGTTCAAGCCTTCGGGCATTGTCGAATCGGATACAATCTCGCGAGTGAATAATTCGGTGCGTGTCCAGATAGGTCATTTCGCAAGCGCTGCACTCATCGTTGCCGCGATTGCCCTACTCTACCTACAGTTGATACATGTAAATCCAACCACGGTTGGCTTTACTCTTCTGTTGTCCGTGTTGGTGGTAGCGACCATGTGGGAGCTGGCGTGCTCCGTGTTCATGGCCTTCTTTGCGGCGGTGATCTACAACTTCTTCTTTCTTCCCCCAGTTGGAACCTTCACGATCTCAGACCCGCAGAACTGGGTGGCGCTCGTCGCATTTCTGATCACCGGGGTTATCGCAAGCCATTTATCCAATCGTGCGCGCGAAGAGGCACTCAAGGCGGATCAGCGTCGTCGTGACGTTGAGCAACTCTACTCCCTCAGCCAGCAATTGCTGGCAACCAATAACATCCTCGAATTATTGAACGGGATACCGCGACAGATTGTCGACGCCTTCGCCGTGACTTCGGCCGGGATATTGCTCAGCAAGAGCAATCGCGCGTATTACTCGGATCTCGGAGCACAAACTAGGATCAGCAGCGAATCGCTCCGCGCGACGGCCGCTCGCAACGAGCCGAGGCTCGATGAACACAAAATGGTCAGCCTGGTTCCACTCCGGATTGGAATCCGCTCCGTGGGAGCGTTGGGAGTGCTCGATGGCACGCTGTCTCCTGAAACTCTGGACGCAATCGGCAGTCTCGTCGCGATCGCGGTCGAGCGTGCCGATGCTATTGAGCAACTGAGCCACGCGGAAGCCGCCCGCGAAAACGAGAAGTTGAGAAGCGTCCTGCTCGACTCCATCACCCACGAGTTCCGGACCCCACTCACCTCATTGCTTGCGTCGGCAAAGGCTCTGTTGTGGGATGACAAATTGGATGAATCGGCGAGGAGAGAACTGCTGGAGATTATCAATGAAGACGGGGAACGCCTGAATCGGTTAGTTGGCGAGGCGGCGGAGATGGCCCAGTTCGACGCGCAGCAAGTCGAGTTGGAGATGGAGCCACACGACATCCGCGACGCCATCGAGAGCGCGGTCGAACAGTCACCACACGTGTCGAAGTTGCATCCCATCCACGTTTCTATACCCGAGGGGCTTCCAATGATCCGCATGGATCTGAAAAGAATCGCGGAAGTGGTCGCCCATTTTCTCGACAACGCAGGTAAGTACGCATCCGCAGGGACTCCAATCTATATCACTGCGGAACTCGATGGTCGGGACGTCACGACCAGTGTCGCCGACCACGGCCCTGGCATTGATGAATTTGAGCAGAGCTTGATCTTCGAGAAGTTCTATCGGGGCAGGGGACAGCGCTCAACTGTGCATGGAACCGGCATGGGACTTGCCATCGTCAAAGCGATCGTTGAGGCACACAGCGGAAGGGTGGGCTTGACCAGTCAACTCGGGCATGGTTCCGTGTTCCACTTCTCGTTACCAGCGGCAACCGAGGGCGTCACCGCTGGAATGCACTAGGCAACTTGCCACGGTGTTCGCAGGAGTGGTGCAAACTCGTCAGCGGTGACGGACAATGTGGGGCACCGTAAGGCGCTCCAAGTTCTCACAGCATTCTCATGCTCGGGGCTATCCGCACTCACCTCCATAACGGGGATCCCTTCATTGAAGCCCTTCACCTTTTTATCCTGCTTGTCTCAATCATTGTGATTCATCGGCATCGAGGCAAACCGCGGGTCACGAGAGCAGGGAACTGCCGCCGCAAAGTAACTCTTGTTTGTCAACAGAGCCGTCGGGGAGTGCGGTAGGATCCCGCGCCCAACTTTGTCATGACCGTTGACAAAGTTTAGGGATCAAGGTTCCCAGTGTTCAAAGCCGGTTTGGAAACTTCTTTCGTGAAGCGGGTAACGCAGGAGTGTGTCTGGTGCCACAGGAACTTTCGGTGCTATGAGATCCATTGTCCGGACGTCAACCTGGCCTGAATTGGACCGTGCAACGTGCTCTATACGCACTCCGCATTGCCAACTAACCATGCCGATGGTTCAGACTTCGGCAGACCTGAATATATACAGCTCAAGCGGTCTCGGAATACGGTTCGTTATCCCCGTTGGGCGGAGCCAGACGAACGAGGAGCATTCCATTCAGCAGGGGCTTGATGCAGTGGTGTTTTCTAAGTCGGGCACCATGGCGACACTCACAATATCCCGCAGATATCTTGAATTGAAGGCTGACACTTTCTTGAGCAGCATGGAAGACAGTCTGAAGAGGCTTGTGGACTATCGCCGTCTCTCAATCGCGAGCGTTGTGCGTGACGGAATCGAGGGAAAACGGATTGCTTACAATGCAGAAGCTCGGGGAGTGGAGTGGTACGGCTTTATTGAGGTGTTCACAGTGGGCGATCAACACTATGCTTTCTTCGGCCAATCACCCAGAGAATCGTATTCTAACTATGCCGCCGAATTCGACAAGGCTCTTCGCTCGATCTCAATTTTGAAGCATCACGTTTCAAGCAGCGATTTACAGGTGAGTACCCATAATAACGGATTCCAAACTTCTCTCCGAAATGGGTTTCTTCTTTGCTGCGTCCTCTGCGATCAACCGCGTCAAAAAGTGGCTGTTTTCCGCGCTTTAGGAAAATATTACGCGTTGACTCTCTCTCCAAAACATCTAGGCCCTGTCGCACAACCAATATCACATTTAACGCATTTTCATTCGAAGGCGATGGCGAGCCAGTATGGACTGTGGTTTGGTGGAGCTCTAGGCTTCCGTAACCAGCGGCGTATCGGGCGTACGCGGCCCTCGTGAAGTCTTTCGCTTCAAGAACAAGAATAGCGGCGGTCAATCATATAAACCGCCCATTGAGAGGGTCCTTTGCGAGTAGGCCTGGTTGCTCCACCTTTCATTCCCGTACCTCCGGTCGAATATGGCGGCACCGAGCTGTTCATCGCTCATCTCGCGCGTGGCTTACAGAATATAGGCGTGAATGTCACTGTTTACACGAACGGCGAGGCAACAGTGAATGTGGAGAAGCGATGGCTGTTTCGCGAATCGCAGTGGCCCTTGAAGGGTGACGATTACGCCCAGGTGAAGGACGTCGAGCACACTGCGTGGGCGTTGAGGGATGCCGCCGGATACTGCGACGTCATCCACCTCAATACTGCAGCCGGGTTGGCCTGCACCCGTCTGAGTCCGCTGCCGTGCTTATATACGCTGCACCATCCCACTGACAAACAACTCAGCGCAGTTTACTCCCGACTCCCTGAGGTGGATTACGTTTGCATAAGCAACGATCAGCGCGAGCGCGAGAAGATGCCGAAGCTCCACACAATTCACCACGGAATAGATCTTTCGCAGTACCGTCTTCAGGTGAAAAAGCAGGAGCACCTCAGCTTCATTGGACGCATCGCTCCAATAAAAGGCACACATCTGGCGATTGAGATTGCGAAGCGATCCGGCATTCCGCTGAAGATCGCTGGTGAAATACAACCTATGTACCGCGACTATTTCGAGGCGAAGGTGAAGCCGCACGTCGACGGTAAGTTCGTCGAATATATTGGGATCGCTGATCTCGCTACGAAGAACCAACTTCTGGGAGATTCAATGGCGATGCTCTTTCCTATCAGATGGGACGAACCGTTTGGTCTAGTCATGGTTGAGGCTATGGCTTGCGGCACGCCGGTGCTGGCGCTCAGAGCTGGATCCGTCCCCGAGATCGTCAAGGATGGTTTGTCCGGCTATGTATCGCGAAACATAGACGGTCTAGTTCGACGAGTGCGCGATCTCCGAATTCCACCCGCTGAGATTCGTCGTTACGTTGAGGAGAACTTCTCGCAAGAGCGCATGGCCCGCGATTATTGTGTGCTGTACACCAGAGCTCTTGAGTCTCGACGCTCTCGAAACAATGCGGCGTAAGTACCTCGGTGCTATCCCCTGCCAAGAGCTTGACATCGAATCAAATGCACATTGAAACGGTAGAGGGTTGCAAGAATGGTATCGGTTCGCAGCATCAGCTCCAGAGAGTTCTCAGCTCATTCATCTCACCTAAGGATGGAAGGCACAAAGGAGCGGGAACACTACGGAGGAGGAGTGGCTCTTACTGAGTTGATCATCGACCCTGCATGGGTTCTGGTCGAAGATGGATTCACGCTAGCGCGTGAGCATGAAGTGGAATCGCTGTTCGCGATTTCCAATGGTTACGTGGGCAATCGTGGATCGTTGGCCGAGGGTAGCCCTCTTTCCGCGCCTGCGACCTTTGTCGCCGGAGTCTTCGAAGTCACTCGGCCAGGCGCCATCCCCGGGTTGCTAGTGCTGCCAGACTGGACCGGGGTTCGCGCGTGGATAGAGGGACATCCGCTCAGCTTGGCGCACGGAAAAATACTCGAACATCGACGAATGTTGGACATGCGTCGCGCCTTGCTCTGGCGTGAGTGGGAGCATAGCGATATCGATGGGCGCGTGAGCCGCATATCCAGTATGCGGCTCGCATCCCTTGCGGATCGTCATCTTCTGGTGCATTCAATTGTTTTCACGCCAGAGAATTACAGCGGCTCAGTGCAACTCGAAACGTCCATTGAACTGGAACCGAACGTCAATGCGTCGCCTATTCCTGAGGAGTGGGTGACTCGGCGCAGCGCTACGCGGCCCAACATCCTCCCGCTTGCACTGCGTTCACCTGGTACAGACATTACGGTTGCAATCGCGGCCATCAGCCAACTGCGTCTTCATGACCATGACGCAGGCCGACGCGAGATCGACATCACGGAGCGTCGCGTTACCGAACGTTTCAGCCTGGATGTTGAGATCGGGGTCGAGTACCGCCTCGACCGCCTCGTCTGCGTCTATTCATCACGGGAGAGTGCCCGGCCTTCAAAAGATGCTATTTCGCATGCCAATCGTGCGATGTCCGCGGGAATCCGTAACGCTGTTGCCGACCACATTCGAAGTTGGGCCAATCGGTGGCGTGCCGCGGACGTAAAACTGAAAGGTGATGAGTTCCTGCAAAAGGCTTTGCGCTTCGCGGCATATCACCTAATCAGCGCCGCCAATCCTGAAGACGAGCGAGTGTCTATTGGCGCTCGTGCGCTTACCGGCGAGGCGTACAAAGGGCACGTTTTCTGGGATACAGAGATCTACATGCTGCCCTTCTACTGTTTCACTCATCCGGCCTCCGCCCGGTCCTTACTGATGTATCGCTATCACACCCTGCCCGCCGCGCGAGAGAAGGCTCGTGGTGCCGGTTATCTCGGTGCGATGTATCCATGGGAGTCGGCTGATACCGGAGAGGAAACGACGCCGCCCTATGCCGTCGGGGCCGATGGCAACATCATTCCGGTGCACAACGGCAGAATCGAGATTCATATCACTGCAGACGTCGCCTATGCCGTCTGGCAGTACTGGCGGATCACTGCCGATGATGAGTTCTTCAGCAGCGCTGGCGCTGAAATCCTCATTGAGACAGCTCGCATGTGGGCGTCGCGCGGGAAGATCGAAAGCGATGGGTACTACCACATAAAACATGTAATTGGGCCAGACGAACATCATGAAGACGTGGACGACAACGCCTATACCAACTTGATGGCGCAGTGGAATCTGCGTCGTGGCGCGCAGGTTGCGAGAATTGTCTCGGAACAGTGGCCTCAACGGTGGCAGCGACTTGCTTCGCGGGTGGGAGTAACGAGTGAAGAGGTTCAGTCGTGGTCCCATCTTGCAGACATCATGTTCATCGCTTTCGACCCCGAAACAAAGCTATTCGAGCAATTCAGAGGTTATTACCAGAAGGATCCCATTGACCTCCAGGCATACGAGCCACGCAATACCGCAATGGACATGATCCTGGGGCATGAGCGCATTCAGCAGACGAACGTCATCAAGCAGGCGGACGTAGTTATGGCTCTCTTTCTGTTGTGGGATGAAATTCCGGCAGATGTTCGCGAAGCAAATTTCCTCTACTACGAACCGCGCACCGGACATGGTAGTTCCTTGAGTCCTTCGATGCATTCGCTAATGGCTGCCCGCCTTGGTCATCTGGAAACCGCGTCGAACTACCTTGAGCAAGCAGCCGAGATAGATTTAGCGAACAACATGGGCAATGCCGCCGGAGGCGTGCACGCCGCTGCCATTGGTGGCCTGTGGCAAGCGATTGTGTTTGGATTCGGAGGCGTTCACCTTCGAGAGAACGGGCTGGCTTTCGATCCGCATCCTCTGCCAAATTGGAGTCGCCTATCGTTTCCCTTGCGGTACCGCGGGGCGAGTTTGGCCGTGGCGATCGACAACAATCTTTTGAGCGTGACGGTGGAAACCGATAGTGAACCGATCGATATCGAAGTAGCAGGGAATCGAGTTTTGACAAATATCGCTGGCGAATACAAAAGTCATCGGACGAATGGAGTGTGGCAACACTGGCAGGTGCCGAAGCCATAATCGCGAGCATCCGTCATTGCGGCTGAGCTGCAGTTGAAGAAACGTGGGGTGGGTCATGACAGCAGCAATGCGGGACTGGCAAGGGGCCGTGCGGGAATCCTCAAGCGCCAGCAAGGTGGTGGAGAATATCATCGTGCCGCTGGATAGCAGTGCCACAGCCAAGTTGGCCCTTCCGGTTGCGAAGACTCTCGCCCGGCTGCAAGATTCGACGCTGCACATTGTTTATGTCGGGGATGAGCCTGGAACGCCGAGGCAGACATTGCAAGAACTTGGCCTAGATGTAAACGATTTGCGCGGAGCTGTAATTGACTACGCGACTGGTGTTCCTGCAGAGACAATTCTCCGGATGGCGATGGAGTTGCCGAATTCATTAATCGCGATGTGCACACATAGCATGGGGCCGCACAAGACGTCGTTAGGATCAGTGTCGGAAGCGTTGCTCGCTGCGGCGCCGCCGCGACTGCTACTCATGACGCCGGATGCCAGCCGTGAGTTGTGGTGTCCGCATCGGGTTCTGCTGGCGCACGACGGTTCGCCCAGCGCAGCCTCTGCCATCCTGCCCGCTGCTGAAGTCGCAAAGCTCAGCGGTGCCGAGGTGCTCATCCTTCATGTTGCCGCGCCCAATGCGGAGCAGCCCGAGGAGCCCGGCAGCTTGCCTGCTCCGCGCTATGTTGATCAGCCACAACATGAGTGGCAGTCGTGGGCAGGTGAGTTTGTAGAGCGCATGATGGCCCTCGGTGGTACAACAGCTGGAATTACCTTCAAACTACTGGTCACAGGAGGTGGGCACCCTGGATCGGAAATCGCTCAGTTTGCGCGCGATAACAATTCTGACCTCGTAATCCTTCCGTGGCATGGTAAGTGGCATAAACAAAAGGGAGGCGCGGTCGAAGCGATCGTCCGCCGTTCTTCGTGCCCGGTATTACTGATCTGTACTGCGAACGTAGAAAATCGCCCCTGAAGGACATTGGCCATGACACATTGTGAGGGGGTCGACGCAGCCGTGTTCGATCTGGACGGGGTTATTACTTTCACAGCCAGTGTTCACGCAGCAGCATGGAAACAATTGTTCGATGACTACATGCGCCAGCGGGAAAAACGTTATGGCGAACCTTTCCTCCCATTCGATCTCCAAATCGATTACCGAGCACACGTGGACGGAAAACCTAGATATGACGGCGTCGCTGCATTTCTCATATCTCGCGGCATCCATCTCGAACGCGGCACACCCGCCGACTCACCAGACAAGGAGACAGTCTGCGGTCTCGGCAATCGCAAGAACTTATTGTTTGGCTCTAGATTAAAGGAGATCGGGGTCGAGGTAGACCAGGACGCTGTGCGCTTTGTTCACGAACTGCGCGACTGCGGTGTACGTGTCGGCCTGGCCTCCTCCAGCAAGAATGCTGCGCCAATCTTGCAAAGCGTAGGACTGTTTGATTTATTTGACGCGATTGTGGACGGCGTACACAGCGAACAACTTGGACTGCGCGGCAAACCTCAACCAGATATCTTCCTGGCCTGCCTTCGCCAGATGGGCGACTCGTTGGATGAGAAGCGAGCGATGGTGGTGGAGGATGCTGTCTCCGGGGTTCAAGCAGGAGCCGCTGGCGGCTTCGGCTTGGTGCTTGGCGTCGACCGAGGTAACAACACAGTAGAGCTGCTTCAGCATGGCGCCAATTGGGTGATTCGCAGCTTCCGTGAGATCGACGCGGAGAAGCTCACCAATTACTTTCGCACCCGAAGCCGCGTGGCCTGACACTGGTACAGCGGTCTCCCGAAACATCGCTGATAGCTTCCCGAAACAGGCGCTACCTTGTTGCTGCCATACAAATCATCGTTGCGCTTCGAACGTTAAGTATCGTTGCGCCTGCTTCAGTTCCTCCCGATCCGTGTCGCCACGCGCGCCCAACTCGGCCAGCTTGCGATACATCTCTGCCGCCATTTTGTGATCGCCGTTCATCTCGGCCGCCCTCGCAGCTCCATACACAGCTGCGAACCGATTCGGCTCGGCATTCAACAATTTGCCATATTCATCCTGCGCTTCTGCTGGCCGTTTCGACTCGAGCAACATGTCTCCCAGCAGCGCGCGCATCGGCACCACCGAGCCCGGCGTCACTGGATGCTTCTCCGTCGCGTCGTCCAAGCTGACGGCCGATCGCATCTCCGCCAGCCCCTGTTCACGTTTCCCGGCGGCAAAATGTAACCATGCCTCTGCGGCACGTCTTTGAATTTCTACTTGCGAAGCCCAGTAGTCCTCATGATGGGTGTCCAGGAGCGCCTTCTTGTCTGCCGCGATTTTCTCCACGTCAGCCCGCGCCTGATCCAGTTGATTGCTTCGCGCCGCACCCAGCGCACGCGCGAAGTAGACGGTCGCATCTGCCCACGCATACCGTCCTCCTGGCAATCCATTCACCGGCAGAGCAGCTGCCTGAGTCCATTGCCTCCGTTCTATAACGTATCTCACCGGGACTGCGACCCAAGCGTAAATACCCGCAAAGCGTGCTGCGTCAGTCGTTGCGGGCTGCTGAATCTGGCGCTTTGTTTCTTCTGCACGCTTGTCCTGACCAGTCTGCAAATACGCGAATTCCAGGTAGTCCAACGCGTGCAGTTCATCTCCCACCAGTCCGTTCTTTCGTGCTGCTGCCGCCGACGCAAGGTTAGATTCGATCGAGTCCTGCCACAGGCCCAATCGAGTGAAGATGTGCGATGGCATGTGTAGAGCATGGGGAGCGTCGGGGGCGATCTTCGCGTATTGCCGAGCCGCAGCCAGAGCCTGTGGCGCGAGCGCGGGATAGTCATAAGCGTGAATGATGTAATGCGCGATTCCCGGATGATTCGGCTCTTGGCTTACCAATGGTTCCAACAGCGCCCCAGCCTTGCGCTGCCGAGCATAAGTCTTGTCCGGTGGCGACGAACTCGCGGACGCCAGTAAAGACAAAGCGTAGAAGATCGTCGTTTCGTGATCGCTTGAGAACTGCGAGTGCAAGTCGTTCATCGCCTGCTCATAGGCGAGCACACGCTCGAGATGTGGTGTCTTCTCGGCATTTGCGTAGAAGTTGTTCAGTGCGGCGATGAAGTGTTTCTCCCTCTCAGAGCGAGCCCCTGCTGACCGAGCTTTCTGAATCGCCTCTTGTCCAAGCTTCAACTTGTCAGGGTTAGGTCCGTTCGGCTCCCACAACGGATGCCAAGCCGACATTGCTACTCCCCACCATGCCATTCCGCACGCCGGGTCCTTCTCGGCTACCTTCCGAAATTGCCGTTCCGCCTCGTCGTACCAGAAGGAGTGGAGCAATGCAACGGAGCGCATGAACATGTCCTGCACTTCAGGCGCGCAACTGTTCTGAAAGTGGACAGACCCCAGCTCCAGGGGTGCAGCTCCCTGTTGGTGATGTTCGTGCTGCGCGACCACAGACAGGCAAAGAGCGAACTCAAGAACAAGCGTTGTCGCAAAACCAATCTTTGACATGCAGAACTCCCCACGGCATTGCGCAAGATTGTACTGCGACGAGTTCAAATTGCGCGACCTCAACTTCTTTCGTCCGCGTCCGCATCGGGTGGTATGTTTCTGATGTACACAGCAAAGCTATGAAGCCTATCTGTACAGGTAAACTGAAGATATGGTAGGCTCCATACATGAGCAATCGATCCGGTCGGTCCCAAGCTGACCGCGCCTCAGCATTGGCGCTGAAAATACGAACCATCATTGGCAAATTGAAACGGAAGCTGCGGGACCAGGCCGGCCACGAGGATTTTTCTTCATCACAAGTGTCGGTACTGCTTCGTCTTGAAAAAGAGGGGCCAGCTACGGCATCGAATCTCGCCAGGGCAGAAGCAATGCGCCCGCAGTCGATGAGCGCGGTAATCGCTCCGTTAGAAGCTGCGGGCCTTGTGAGTGGCACTGCCGATCCGAGTGATGGACGACAGACCCTTCTATCGCTTACTCCAAAATGTCGGGAAATTATCCAGGAGCGCAGAGCGGCGAAGCAGGACTGGTTGACCAAAACGATCTTGGCCAAACTCTCTACTCACGAACAGGAGCGTCTTGCAGACGCTCTCGAAATTCTCGCTAGGCTTGTCGAGGACTGACTCGCCGTCGTTGGGGAGGCAGTCAACATCGGAAACGGTTTTCAGGAAGACAGTTCAATGTCCATCACAGCACTCGACCCACGAACCGCGCTGATCGTCGTTGACCTTCAGCAGGGCCTCATCGGCTCTCAATTCATTGACCCTATAGCTGAAGTGATCAAGCAAAACCGCTCTCTTCTCGAAGCGTTTCGGCGGAATGAACTGCCCGTCGTTCTCGTTAACGTTGCAGGTGGAGCGCCAGGGCGAACGGAACATCAAAGACGTCAGCAACCATGTCCTGACGGATGGAGTGACCTGATTCCAGAACTCCAGCCAACGCCCAGTGACATACTCGTAACCAAGCGGACATGGGGCGCATTTGCGAACACCGATCTTGAGGCTCGCTTGAAACAAATGAGCGTTACCCAAGTTGTTGTCACAGGAGTGTCGACAGCCACGGGTGTTGAGTCAACGGCGCGACAAGCCTACGAACGGGGGTTCAATGTGACCCTCGCGATCGATGCCATGACGGATGTGCGGCCTGAAGCGCATGACTATTCCCTCAGGCACGTCTTTCCCCGGCTGGGAGAGACAGGTACAACACAGCAAATTATCGATCTGCTGGCCGCCAGGAGCATCTCGAAATGAATTGGCTCTATCTTCTCTCCTACTTTTTCGGAGGCGCTTTCTTTGCCAATGCCGTTCCACATTTCGTCAGCGGCACAATGGGACGCCCATTCCAAACCCCTTTTGCAAAGCCTTCGGGTCAAGGGCTGTCCTCGTCAACGGTGAACGTATGTTGGGGCACCTTCAATGCACTGGTCGGTTATTTATTGCTGTTCAGAGTGGACAACTTCGACTTGAGATCGACGCTTGATGTTGCTGTCAGCGGACTCGGCGCATTTCTGATCAGCCTTCATGCTGCCCGGCATTTCGGTCGCTTCCATGGAGGAAATGTCCCGGAGCGCTCATGAAGAACCCAACCGCAGCCCCTTTCCGCGCGCTGCGAAATTTCAATTTCCGGGTCTGGTCGATCGGTGCGCTCGTTTCCAACATTGGCACCTGGATGCAGCGAGTTGCCCAGGATTGGCTCGTGCTCACTCAGCTCACGCAGCACGATGCCTCTGCCCTTGGCATCGTCATGGGGCTTCAGTTTGCGCCTCAGCTACTGCTGCTTCCATGGACTGGCTTTGCAGCCGATCACTTCAATCAGCGCAAGCTACTGATGATCACACAGGCAGCAATGGGTGGGCTGGCGTTGGCGTTAGGAGCGCTTACAGTGCTCGGCGCAATTCAACTCTGGCACGTCTACGTGTTCGCGTTTGTGTTCGGCTCGGCTGCGGCGCTAGATGCGCCTGTGCGCCAGACCTTTGTTTCAGAACTGGTTGGCGACGAGGATTTGTCGAGCGCGGTTTCTCTTAACTCGATCTCTTTCAATGCGGCGAGGATGGTGGGGCCGGCCGTCGCTGGCCTCGTCATCGCAAAGATCGGCACGGGCTGGGCTTTCTTGTTGAACGGCATCTCATTCGCCGCAGTCCTGATCTCGCTGACATTGTTCCACGCCAACGAAATGCGTATCAACGCAAGGGCTTCCCGTGCGGCTAGCGGATTCAAGGCTGGCCTTCATTATGCATGGGGCCGGCCGGATCTCCGCGGCATTCTGATCATGTTGTTTTTGGTCGGAACATTCGGGCTGAATTTTCCAATCTTCACTTCCACCATGGCCATCAACGTCTTCCACGCGGACGCACGCGGGTTTGGCCTGCTGTCATCGATTATGGCTGTTGGTACTATTTCGGGAGCGTTGCTCGCTGGTGCTACGCGTCCGCAATTCGGGTCACTGCTGTTTGGTGCCGGCATCTTTGGAATCGGATGCACTCTGGGTGCAATCGCGCCAAGCTACTGGTGGTTTGCAGGCGCACTCGTTGTTATCGGAGTTGCTGCGCTGACGCTCACCAACAACACCAACAGCATCATGCAACTCTCGACCGAACCCGCGATGCGCGGACGCGTGATGGCGCTTCGTTTGGCTGTCGCCTTGGGAGCGACGCCGATTGGGGCTCCAATCGTGGGCTGGGTTGCGGACCGCTTCGGTCCACGCTGGGCGCTTGGAATTGGCGCTGCCTCAGGTTTCGCCGCTGCCATCGTAGCGCTAAGCACAATGAGGCGGCGAGTTGACCTGGGTGGAGAGCAGAGTGAACTTGGAGATAGTTCACGCGCACACAACGCGCAATCAGCTTAGAGGAATAGCCACTATTGCCAACTCCAGCCTGTCCGAAGATGCCGGAAATCAGGCCGGAGTTGAGCACCAGAAGCTTTGCTTATCAGTTACGACACGCCGAAAGGTCAAAGCGGTCAAGGTTCATAACTTTGTTCCAAACGCCAGCGAAATCGTGAACGAACTTCTCGTGCGCGTCTGCGCTTCCGTAAACCTCGGCCAATGCTCGAAGTTGAGCATTGGAACCGAAGATCAGATCGGCACGCGTAGCTGTCCACTTAACTTCTCCGGTCTTGCGGTCGCGACCTTCGAAGACGTCCTGTGCGTCTGACTCTGCCTTCCACACCGTCCTCATATCCAGCAGATTGATGAAGAAATCATTGGTCAGAGCCTCTGGCCTATTCGTGAAAACACCATAGTTGGATTGTTCGAAGTTTGTGCCCAATACGCGCATACCGCCGATCAGCACCGTCATCTCAGGAGCATTCAAAGTGAGCAACTGCGCCTTATCCAGCAGAAGTGCCTCGACCGGAGCACTCTCCTTGCCACTGTTATAGGATCGGAATCCGTCCGCGGTTGGCTCAAGTACCGCGAATGATTGCGTATCGGTCTGCTCCTGCGTAGTATCGGTGCGACCCGGTGAGAATGGTACCTTCACATTGATTCCGGCATTTCTCGCTGCCTGCTCAACGCCTGAGCAACCGGCAAGAACGATAAGATCGGCCAGTGAAACCTTCTTGCCCCCAGGCTGTGAATTGTTGAAGTTCTGCTGAATATTCTCGAGCTTCGAGAGGACCTTCTGCAGTTGCTCCGGCCGATTAACCTCCCAATCCTTTTGCGGGGCAAGACGGATACGTGCGCCGTTTGCTCCGCCACGCTTGTCGGAGCCGCGGAAGGTCGATGCAGAGGCCCACGCGGTCGAAACCAGTTCCGACACTGTAAGCCCCGACGCCAGAATCTTCTCTTTCAGTGACGCCGCGTCTTGTTCATCTATTAGCACGTGGTCTACTGCGGGCACAGGATCCTGCCAGAGGAGTTCCTCTGCGGGAACCTCAGGGCCGAGATAACGTGACCGCGGTCCCATGTCGCGATGCGTCAACTTGAACCATGCACGCGCAAAAGCATCCGCAAACGCACCAGGGTTTTCGTAAAAGCGGCGTGAAATCTTTTCGTATGTGGGATCGAATCGCAAAGCGAGATCGGTCGTCAACATGCCTGGCTGGTGATGTTTTGACGGGTCATGAGCATCCGGGACCGTACCCGCGCCTGCGTCACCCTTCGGCTTCCACTGGTGTGCACCGCCCGGGCTCTTCGTAAGCTCCCACTCGTATTTGAAAAGGTGATCAAAGAAGCTGTTGCTCCACTTGGTAGGCGTGCGGGTCCACGTCACTTCCAGGCCGCTGGTGATAGCATCCCCCGCAATGCCAGTCAGGTAGGCACTGGACCAACCAAGACCTTGCTCCGTGATCTCGGTGCCCTCCGGCTCTCGCGCAACGTGACTGGCGGGACCAGCTCCGTGCGTCTTGCCGAAAGTGTGACCGCCTGCGATCAACGCTACGGTCTCTTCGTCATTCATGGCCATGCGAGCAAAGGTCTCGCGAATGTCTTTGGCAGCCGCAAGTGGGTCTGGATTGCCGTTGGGGCCTTCCGGATTGACATAGATCAATCCCATGGTCGTTGCGCCGAAAGGGCGGGCTAGCTCGCGTTCATCCCCGGCGGCATAGCGCTTGTCCACTCCCAACCAGGTCTCTTCAGCCCCCCAGTTGACGTCCATATCCGGTTCCCACACATCCGCTCGTCCACCCGCAAATCCAAACGTCTTAAACCCCATCGATTCCAGAGCAACGTTCCCGGCCAAAATCATCAAATCGGCCCACGAGATCTTCTTGCCATATTTCTGCTTAATCGGCCAAAGCAACCGGCGAGCTTTGTCGAGGTTCACGTTGTCGGGCCAGCTATTGAGAGGCGCGAAACGTTGTTGACCTCTTCCTCCGCCACCGCGACCGTCCGTGATCCGGTACGTACCTGCACTATGCCATGCCATGCGAATAAACAGGCCGCCGTAATGGCCGAAGTCAGCGGGCCACCAGTCCTGGGAGTCGGTCATCAGCGCTGTAAGGTCCTTCTTCAGTGCGGCATAGTCGAGACTCCCGAACTCTTCCGCATAATTGAACTCCTCGCCCATGGGGTTGGACAATGATGAGTGCTGGTGCAGCACATTCAAATTCAGCTGGTTCGGCCACCAGTCAGCATTCGTTCTGGGTCTGCTAGTTTCGTGGGGAAATGGGCATTTGGCTTCAGCGGACATCCACTCTCCTTCTGGTCGATCCTGATCAGCGGATACTCTCCAGAAAATCAGTCTTCATCGACTCGCCAATCTATCATCGTATGTACGTATAGTGCCAATACATACTTCCCATCTGATGTATAGTTTTTACCTATGGAATTGCAGCAGTTGCGCTATGTGCGTGCCATCGCGGATACGGGCAGCTTCAGTCGCGCCGCCGAGCGTTGCCAAGTCGCCCAACCATCTCTCTCGCAGCAAGTTCTCAAGCTCGAAGAAGAACTGGGCGCGAAACTTTTCGAACGTCTTGGACGCAGCACGCGCCTGACCGACGCAGGTCGTGCATTGATTCCGCACGCCCGCACGATTCTTGACGAAGTGGATGCGGCTCGATTGAGCGTCGCAAGTAACGACGCGAGCATGAAGAGGCCTGTGGTGATCGGCGTGATCCCAACCATCGCGCCCTATCTCATGCCGCGCTGCACTGCCGCATTTACGAAGAAATATCCAGACGTGAAGCTGCGCATCGTGGAAGAAACGACGCCAATTCTGGTGGAAGGCTTGCGGGACTTGTCGCTCGATTTTGCGATTCTGGCGCTGCCTCTGCGTCACAAAGACCTGGAGTTATTTACTATCCGCACGGAGCCACTATTCGCGGTGCTTCCCAAAAATCATCCACGCGCCGGTGCAGGGTCGCTCGCCCTCAAGGACCTCCGCAAAGAACCCTTTGTCCTGCTTCGCGATGGACATTGCTTTCGCGACCTTAGTCTGGCCATGTGCAAACGGGTTCGCATCAACCCGCAAATAGCATTCGAAAGCGGGCAGTTCAGTAGCCTCTTGGGAATGGTTGCGGCCGGCGTTGGCGTCTCGCTTGTTCCTGAAATGGCGATTGATCGGAATCCCGATTGCAAATACGTGCGCCTCAGCGATCCGAATGCCCGTCGTACATTGGTTGCCGCTGTCCTTCGCGGACGAACTCTGAACCGCATTCAGCAGGCGTTTTTGTCAGGGACACGCATCTGCGCACAATAGAAATTCCGGAGTCCCTGAGTGTGCCACAGCGCTGTCGTGATTGCGTGCCATGCAAGCGCCCGGTTCATCAATCTTTACTGGTGGAAGTTATTCCTTGAGTCCGTCCCATGACCAGCGGGGGATCTTGAGACCATTTGGAACATCATCGGCGGATTCGTGGTAACGCGACATTGTCGTCGTGGTTGCCCAGGCGAAATAGTCGTGCAGCACTTGTCGCAAAAGTTGGTTGTTGCCTAATCCGACGTCGTCCAGAGCCGAGTCGAAGCAGGCGATCGCACGGCGATTCATCTCGTCATGTTCGCCGTTCCCGCTATGCATCTTGACGACGGCGGTTTCGTCACCATAGCAATCGGAGTACGTGGTCGGGCCGCCGAGTGCCTCGGCCCAATACGCTGCGAGTCGCTCCACATGCTGAGGGTGGAACCCGTGGCTAAATGCATGGGCGACGACGTCATCGAGCATCACGCGTTTATGCCAGGCATTAGCCAGACGACGTAGACCCTCGATGCCACCCGCTTCCTCAAAGACAGTTTGCATCCAGTCATCATGAAACCCCCTGCGTCGCTTCGCAAGGGGTTGAGTGACCGATCCTTTCCTGATTGACTACCATTTCAGGCACACATGTTCAGAGTTACAGGACTTAGCCAGTGAATATTCGTCCATCAGCACTCGTGAACGACCTCCACTCGTCCATGCCGCGACGCGAGCTGAGAATCCTGCAAATTAGCCTATGCTGGGCAAATGAACTATTATGTTCCCCCACGGTGCAAACCGAATTCGCTCTGAACCTGAGTGCTTGGTTCTGGAGGGTTCATGATTCGAAGTTTCGCGGCTCTCGTGCTTTTTGTTATCTGCACGACCATCTGCCACGCCCAACCTTCTTTGCCCTCCAGTTTTGAAGCCAAGACCGTCCACAGCCCGGAAGCAGCCGACATCTTCGTGCGTTGGGGAGGCAAGGGGCCCGTAGTCGTGCTCATTCACGGCTACGCAGAGAACAGTGACTCGTGGGCTCCTCTGGCTGCAGATCTCATGAAGGACCACACCGTTGTGGTGCCGGATCTTCGCGGGATTGGGAAGTCGTCGAAGCCCGAGAGTGGATACGACAAAAAGACACAGGCCAAAGACATCCGCGCAGTCGTGACCGCGCTGGGATTTGACAAGACGTTCGTAGTCGCACATGACATCGGCAACATGGTGGCTTATGCCTACGCTGCAACCTATCCGGACAAGGTTGAACGCTTGGTGGTGATGGATGCTCCAATTCCGGGGATCGAGCCTTGGAAGGAAATTCTCCTGAACCCCGGAGTCTGGCACTTCAATTTCCATGGCCCCGACGCGGAACGGCTCGTAGCTGGGCGCGAACGCATCTACTTTGATCGAATTTGGAATGATTTCACGGCAGACCCCTCTAAACCCGACGATGCGACCCGAAACTTCTTCGCCGCTACTTATGCGCAACCAGGCGGGATGAGGGCTGGATTTGCCCAGTTCACGGCTTTCTCTCAGGACGCTAAAGACAACGAAGTTTTCGAGCGGGTGAAGCTGACAATGCCTGTTCTCGCCGTTGGCGGAGAGAAATCGTTCGGGCCGCTACAAGCGGTCATCATGCGGCACGTTGCGACCAATGTTCAAGAGGCGGTCGTATCTGGATCCGGTCATTGGTTGATGGAAGAGAAGCCAGCCGAAACAGTCACGCTCATCCGCAACTTTCTCAGCCCTGGCAAGTCGCTATGAGTAGGGCAGGCGCCACCTCGAACTTATTCGACGACATGCGCCCTGCCCGCAGATAAGAATCTGGCTTAAGATGCGACGACCTCGCGAGTGTGCGCCCGAGCAGTCTTGGGCAAGAGGCGCACGAGCAAATAGAACGCAACGACGTGCGTGATCATCAGCAAGGGTACATAGATGATCGGTATCGCATATGTTGCTCCTAACTCCCCTGATAGCTCGGGCAGACCGACCTTTATTCCGTGGTAATAATCGACCAGAATGTCGACTACCCCTACGAGATTGAAGGTGACCACCAACGGCCAGAAGAGCGGACGTATCCTCACCGTGAGAAGTGCTAATAGGGCCAGAACTCCTGTCGCTAAGTCGCCGTAGGCGGCGAAAGTAGCGAATCCCGCGGGTAGTTTGTGGCCTACAACGCCCGGAAGAATGAAGACGAGCCCGAAAAATCGAAAGCTGTGCAGGGTAGCGATGGTGCGTTGCGCAGCGACCGTATCCATTTCCTTGAGCCTGGGAAACACGTAAGCACCGAAGCAGAGCAGCCACGCGACGTAGCCAAGGACGAGATGCAGTTGGAAGATGATGGTGGGCGACATTCTGGCCTCCTGTCCCCGGATAAGATTATATTCATCATCCTATGGGTGCGAAATTTTCTTGACTCACCGGAAAGTTGAACTGCATAGAACGTGGGATGATCGCCAGCATCCTATAATGAGCTATGCGATACCAGCCCGAGCACAAAGCTGAAGTACATAAAAAGATTGTGATAGACGCCTCACGTCGCTTTCGAGCCAAGGGTTTAGCAACGGGCGGGGTGTCAGCAGTGATGCAAGATGTAGGTCTGACCCACGGAGGCTTTTATAAGCACTTCGGAAGCAAGGACGATCTGCTTATGGAATCGTTGAGTGAGGCTTTCCGAGAAATATCAGACCGGCTGTGTCAGGTTGGAGAACAGGTTGGAGAAGAGGCTCCACCGGGGACGGCGTGGAAGGCGATTGTAAACGCCTACCTGAGTTCGGAACACTGTGATCATGCAGATCGCGGATGTCCGTTGGCGGCGCTTGCGCCCGAGTTGGCACGTGCCGATAAAGTGATGAAGTCACGGATTCTAGGCGATCTGGTGAACTATAAGAGCCGAATCGTACGGTTTATGCCGGGCCGGCGAGCTGCTGAGAAGGAGCGTGCTTTCTTTGCCATTTTCTCAACCATGATTGGAGCGGTAGAAATCGCACGCATGCTGCCCGACCCTGCAATGCGCGAGAAAGTACTGAACAGTGCGAGAGACCTCCTTTTTCGCAGCTATTGAAAATGCGGGATTCGGACCTGCTTGTGGGTCGGAGGCAGCACAGCCGACTTTGGTTTATGCGATGACGTCGCTGCTATTGGGGCGAAGGGGGTAGGTAATCAGCAGATCGGATATCAAGGCCGGTTAACGTATATTGGCCTAAGAAGCGGACTGTCGCGATGGCGTCAATGGAAACGAGTACCCACGTTCCTTCCAGCTCCGCACATTGCAAAGTTATATGGATGTTCTTCAGCCAAAACGAGGGGCTCTTAGCGGGCACTCCTTCAATTCGACGAATATGGAATGTGCTCTCGTCTACCCAAATCTGCCCCAGCAAAAGATGTTTTTCTTTTCGCTTAGGAAAAATTCCCAGGACGTACTCAGGAGCTCCGTAGAAGTCTTGTCTCCGAAGAAACACGAAGTCATAGTTCTTGCGACTGATCTCTGCACCTTGCACCTTCTTGTCTGCCTCGGTTTCGCGATCTAAGATTTCGCGAACCATCTTTTCTCCGGATGATTGACCTTTCGCCTGAATGATTTTGTATGTTTTAAGGTCGGGCCGGACGAAATCAATCTGCGCCATAACTTCAGAAGTAGGTTCCTTCTCGTAGCCACGAAACACTTTGTATTGTCGCGTCACCTCGAACGGTCTGAAATTCGCAGAGCTCTGGTGCTCGACGTCTTCCATGCGTTGCAGAATCAGTTCCAGATCTAGAGGCTTGTTTTCATTGGTGGGCGGTTTCTGTGACCATGCGGTCAAGGAAGTCAGTAGCACTAGAGCCGATAGCCATAACTTTGATGTCCCTGTCCTCGGTGTCATTGCTTTGTGCTCTGAACGTGACATAGCGCAATTATTGTCCGGCAGTCTTTAATTCTTGAGAAGTAAAATTCCGCAGGATTGTCACTACCACAAGGTGGCATGGTTGCCGAAAGCAACCGCCACCCTCTGATCATCTGCCCATTCGTCACCGTTTTTAATTCAGATTATTCTTTTTTCGATTGTGCTATGGCCTGTGCTTTCGCTCCTCTCACTGCGTTCAGGAAGTTTGTGGCTGAAGCAGGTGACACCACTTTGCCCAGCAGTACGGCACGAGTCGTGACATTGCGCCCGTAGATGGCCCGCATGGAATCGTCATCCCGACGTATCGAGGCGCCGTTCAACGTCAGCCCTGCAAACGCACCCTTAGCACGAGAGTAGGTAAGGATCTCGGTCTCCAGCTTCCAATTGGTTTCGGCTGAAGCATGGCGTCCTACTGGTCCTGCTGCCGCTGAAGCATCGGCCCCAAGTTGGAATTTGCTCGCCAGCAGCTGCTGCATCCCTTTTTCATTCTGGATGATCATGACCAGGTCGACGCCTTCCAGACCGATTTGCAATCCCCAACTTCCCCCTGTGATAGAGAAGAATGCTGGTGCACTCCAGCCTTTGGCAGTTCGACATGTGGCCACACCCCTGCCGTTCTGTGCGCCAAACACGAAGCCGCCTTTGATCATGTGCGGTACCACGGCGACGCACTTCGCGTTCTCGAGCACCTCTTCTGGGATACCTTTGTCCGGTGCGCCCATGATTTCGTTCAACACTCTTCCCGCATTATCCATACGATCGGTCGAGGATTCGCGGTTCGTGTCTGCGAAGACCGGGCTCGCCAGACTAACAAGGGCAACTAACAACAAAAGATTCTTCAATGTTTGACCTCTTCTCCCCCCGCAGCATCTCTGTCGTGCATTTGCGGCGCGAGGTACTTTCTAAATTAGCCGGGCGGGAGCGTCCCGTCTGAGCAATAACGCTCACCAGTGGCGACCGACCCGTCTTGGAGCGCGCTGCAGAACAGTAGCCGCGAGATGTGTGTCAGCATTTCTCCATGCATCCAAACCCTAAGCGATAACAGTGAGGATTGGTTCACGCGCTCGATGGACAGAGTCCACTCAGCTTCTGTGGTGATCAAAGCCAGTTCTCAAGTTGGGAGATTCGTATGGCCACGAAAAGGCCCGTTGCCCTCAAACCCGGTATAGCCATGGCCGCAAGGAAAGATCCTGTTCAGCAGATCGCCTCTTCGCCTCCGACTGGAGGTGGTGACGGAATCGAGGTGTATGTTTTTCTTACAAAACTCTCTGCTGGAAAGACGAGGCGGGAATACGAAGCTGATGAAAACGTGTTTTCACAAGGCGACCCCGCAGATGCAGTGTTCTACATCCAGAGCGGCAAGGTGAAACTAACTGTTGTATCCCAGAGGGGCAAGGAAGCCGTGGTTGCCATCCTGCCGGAAGCGAGCTTCTTTGGAGAGGGTTGTTTAGCCGGCCAACCGCTAAGGATGGCGACAGCCAAGGCCGTGCAGAGTACAAGCGTCGTTCGGGTGACAAAGCAGGCAATGGTCACGCTCCTTCATCACGAACCGGAATTTGCGGAACGCTTTCTCGCCTACTTGCTTTCCCGGAACATTCGTATGGAGGCGGATCTGGTCGATCACCTCTTCAATTCCAGCGAAAAGCGTCTTGCGCGACTTCTCCTGCTCATGGCGAACTTTGGCCAGGAGTCAAAGCCAATACCGCTCATTGCAAAGATGAGTCAAGAAACCCTTGCTGAGATGATTGGTACCACTCGATCGCGAGTTAGTTTCTTCTTAAATCGCTTCAGGGAAATGGGCTTTATCGAGTACAACAGCGGCGGCATGCACGTTCACAGCTCACTCGTAAGCGTCGTGCTCCACGACTAGGTGGCCGGCACTCGCTGCGCCGCGCATGAATTGAACTATAGAAGGAAGCCCGTCTTTGGAGTAGGCTTATTGCAAAAGTGTGCAATAGTGCACAGTCGTCGAATTTGGTAGATGTCATTCTTTACAGGCTAGATCTCTCCTTTGTACGACCAGCGCGAGGAGGCGCATCGGCCATGACCAACGCCTCTAAATATCGAATTCTCGTTGTGGATGATGAACCCGGTATACGCAATAGCACAGCAACATTGCTCAAAGCGGCGGGATACGACGTCAGCACTGCGGAGCACGGCTTCGATGCTCTTTTGCAGCTCAGAGTGACTACCCCCGACATCATCATCTCCGATCTCAACATGCCGCAGATGTCAGGCTTCGAATTCCTCTCTGTGGTGCGCCGCCGCTTTCCCGCTATTCCAGTAATTGCGGTGAGCGGTGCGTACGACTCCGGCGATCTCGTCCCCGGCGGAGTGATCGCGGACGCATTCTATGCAAAAGGGCAGCACCATCCCGCCGATCTCCTGCGTACTGTCGCAGAATTGATTGAAACCTCTGCAGAGCGGGCGATGAACCATCACCGGCAATCGGCGCCAGTCTGGATACCGCGAAACGGAAAGGATTCCATGGGAGTGCCTTTCATCGTGCTGACCTGCACGGAATGTTTGCGATCCTTTCCGTTGAGCGTGCTGCACGAAGACGTGCAGGAGATTCAGCAAACGCCTTGTCTCTTCTGCAGCACCCCAGTCAGATATATCATCGATTTCTCTCGTTCTGTTTCTTCACCGAGGCACGTCGCAACGTCTGACGCATAACGATCAATTGCAGGCGAAGCCTTAATGAGAGACCTGGTTTGATTCTGCTCGATCGGTTCGCATTCAGGTCAATTTCTTCGGGGCAGTTTCAGCTTGGCAGCGCCCATCGTTTTCTGTTGTGAGCGAGATTGACCAGCGAGGTAAGCCTTCAGCGCGTAAGTTTGGTTAGAGTTCATATGTCTAACCGAACATCACGTGCGTTGTTTAGAAGCGTTGGTACGAAAGCGCCCGCTCAGGACTACCTGGCCCGACAGGATGTCTTTGCACAGGGCGATGAAGCTGACGCAATGTTCTACATTCAAACAGGCAACGTGAAACTTACAGTCGCCTCCAACAGTGGAAAGAAAGCTGTTATCGCCATCCTTCGGCGCGGCGACTTCTTTGGCGAGAACTGCTTAACGAGAAAATCTCTCAGGACATCCACCGCCACTGTGATTCACCCCTCCACCATCGCTCGTGTCAAGAGGATGACCATGGTTCGCCTCCTTCGGCAAGATCCCGCCGTTGCGGAGCTCTTCATTGCAAATCTCATGGCTCATATCGACCGGGTTGAAGAGGCGTTTGTGGACCAGATCTTCAGTTCGAGCGAAAGGCGCTTGGCCAGGGTCCTTTTGTTGCTGGCGGACTTTGGTCCGCAAACCACCTCGGAACTTCCTCTGTTGAAGGTGAGCCAGGAAACGCTGTCGGAAATGGTTGGCACCACGCGATCACGGGTAAGCCACTTCATGAACCGATTCCGGAGAATGGGGTTAATCGACTACAACGGTAGTGACCTCCGGGTGCGAAGATCGCTCGTCCACTTTCTTTCCAAGAATTAACAAAGCAGGTCACTTCCACCACAGCCAAATGGCGGAGAAGTGAAACGCCTCGGTGCGATGCGACCGATTGCTCGATTGCATGTGAGCTTTATTGCTCAGAACTCTTAAGTTGGAGTTGGTACCTTCATTGTAGAAAGAAGGGGTCATCAAGGTGAACCCCGTCCCATATATGAGGAATCCGCTCCGAACCCTACTTTACGAACTCTTTTTGCTGCCGCCTTTGAGGTTGTTGCAAAAAGCCTCGGATATACGCGAACGCTACACGAGTTTCTGGTCTACACGTGAGCAAGCGAAAGCAAACAGCCCGTTACTACGAAATGAAAGGTAGGCATGTCATGCAAAGCTATTGGGAAAAGGTGGGTGTGCTCGGTCCTATCTACGGATTGGTCGCTCAGGGGCTGAGTGACAGCGAAATAGCCAACAAGCTGAACTTTCGCGAAGTCACGGTTCATGGTTGCACTTCCTGGCTGTTGCACTTTCTTAACTGCGACACCCGGATGGACCTGGCTCTTTATGCGGCACCAGGTACATGGGGTTTAATTGCAGCATAAGGGAGACATTACGACAGCTATAACCTCGATCTCTGAACGGTGAGAACAGCACAGTTCGGGAACGGTGTCCGACCACTGGGGCCAGGAAAATCATGAAAAACATCTTCGTCGGCAATCTCGATTTCGGAACGACGGAGGATGAGGTGCGCACGCTATTCGAGCGTTACGGAACTGTCGAGACTGTCACCGTAGTCAAAGATCGCGACACCGGCCACTCACGACGTTTTGCATTTGTCGAGATGACAAGCGACAGCGACGCCGAAACCGCAATCAAGACTTTGAACGGAGCCCTGCTAGGCGGGCGGAAGTTAGATGTAAATGAAGCTCGCCCCAAGGGCAATCGAGATGATGGGAGTCGAGCACTTGAGCAGCGGCATCACGGTCGCGAGCCACTCGAGACACGAAAGCACCGGAAGCATCGATACTAACCAATGTGCTTCGGTAGAGTCAGGAAGGTGAAAAGCATGAAATCCATACGAGTTCCGCCGAAAGCCGGCAGCATGATGCTCAGTGAAAGCCTGTTGCTGCCAAAGCTGTTGGGGATGGAAACCGATTCCTACACGCCGCGGTGGAGGTCCGTTCAAGACCTCGACAGCTTCAGCCTGGGCCATAAGCTTACAACCATTGGATTGCACCTCTTCTTTGTGGTCGGCCAAGTCACAAGCGTCGCCTTCGGCTTTGGTGGAGAGAAGTCCCTACATAAAGCTGTGCAGCGAATCGGAACGAAAGTGACGGCGCTCGGCCTTAACTGCCTGGAATTGACAGGGGTTCGCAAGAAGGATTTTCTAGGCATTCCGTACTTCGCGATATCCGCGCACACATACCACATCCAGCACGGATATCAGCTGCATACTTTAGGAGAACGCCTCGCGCTTGCAGCCAAATAAGGTATGCCCTGGACGCCCCCATGTGTATCGAGCATCTTTCCGATTAGATCAACCTGCGTGAGCCGCTACACCTCGCCCTCCAAGACAAACGTAACTAACATATTTACTTTGTAGCCGACGATCTTGCCATTCTGCACCTGAACTTCCTGCTCTTTTATCCAGGCGCTCCTGAGTTCACGAAGGGTTTTCGATGCGCGTGCGATACCTTCTGAGACCGCATCCTCGAAGCTTTTCGTAGAAGTCGAGCTAATTTCAATTACGCGTGCTACAGACATAAGCCCCCCGTTGCTGTTCGCGTGTGAACGCTCTGTAAGCCGAACTTACGACAGGCCTCGCCCCAACGACGATGGAACGACTACTGCAAAGTGGCGGGGTTGCCGTTTTGACACCGACATAGGATGCAACCAAAGAGCGTTCGGGTGACCGCGATTTATGCGTTGGCGCACAACGCTGCCTGAAAGCTCCAATGCAACAGACCTCTGCTGGACTGCAACTATCGTTAGTGCATTGTCCATCTCGTTACGTAGGTAATTGGTTGTAGCGGCGATTCCTGTGTACTCTGAATCAATCCCAACCAGATATTTCACGGCACAGTATCTGCTAGTGCTTGCCCATGGGCGTGCAGGAGGATTCCACGTTTTCGGAAGCGAGATTTATTGAAGTCCAAAGATTTCTGCCCAGCACAGCTTGGCCATTAAGGATGATCAACGCAGACCACACCAAAAGTCCCAGTGCCAAAGCTTGATATCTTAGGTTCAACTCTCACTCAAGACAACTGCGAACAACGAGATTGCACGCGAGACTTTCTGTCTGCAACCGGACTAATTTATCGATGCCATCGGAGGCTATTCATGCGAGCTAAGCTGCTTGTGAAATTCATGTTACCAATGGTGGCAATTGTGGCCGTCGTCATGATCGTGGTGGGCAGCATCACGGATCACGTTTTGGGGGCGCAGGTTCGAGAGCGGGCTAATAATGAAGCTGTGGCCCAAGAAGATCAGCTTCTTGATACGCTCACTACAATTGACGCACTTAGCTCAGAGAATGTTCGCTCCTCAGTCAAGGTCCTGCTGCGGGAGGCTCAGCATTCGGGCGCGCCTGAGATCAAGGGAGCTGCCACAATCGACGGGCAAGCCGTGCCTGATCTGCGATTCGGCGACACCTCACAAATCGGCAACTATGCACTTGTGGATAAGATCAAGGAGCTTACCGGAAACACTGCGACTCTCTTCGTGCGGCGCGGGGAAGACTACGTTCGCGTTTCCACAAATGTGCTCAAGGGAGATGGATCGAGAGCCGTTGGCACGGTGCTTGATAGGCAGGGACATGCCTACGCCGCCCTCCAACAGCAGCGGCCGTTCTATGGTGTGGTCGATATTCTGGGTACGCCCTACATGACTGCATATGAACCTATGCGTGACAAATCCGGCCAGATCGTTGGCATCTGGTACGTCGGCGCTCCGCTCGGTACTATCGCAGACTTGGGCAAACATATAAGCTCGGCGAAGATACTGCAGCGTGGATATCTGGCGCTTGTGCATGAAAACGGAAAGGTGATTTTCAAGCCGGAGCAAGTGAGGGAAGAAGACGTACATGCCCGATTGAAAGCGGGCTCGGCTCTTGGGTGGACCGTGGTTTCGAAGCCATTCGAGAAATGGGGCTACACGTTGGTAGCCGCGTATCCGGAGTCGGACATACGCAGCCAGCTTCAGCAGTTGCGGTTGATGGTGGCATCCTGCGCGCTTGTGCTGGCGGGGCTAATTATTGCTGCTCTCTATTATTTGCTGAGCCATCTGGTTCTTGCGCCGCTCGCGCATGTTGTGAGCGTTTCTGAGAACATTGCCAGTGGTGATCTGCGCGACGAAGTCATCGTGCGCTCGGACGATGAGATGGGCCAGTTACAGACGTCCATGAAGAAGATGTCCGAGTCGCTCGCGCAGATGATCACTGAGGTCCGCATGGGAGCATCCGCATTGTCCTCGGCGTCCTCTCAAGTGTCTTCGTCAGCACAATCTATCTCGCAGGGGACGAGTGAGCAGGCTGCTTCCGTCGAAGAGACTACCGCTAGCCTTGAGCAGATGGGGGTGTCCATAAACCAAACCGCTGAGAACAGCCGCCGGATGGAGCAGATGGCTGTGAAAGGCGCGAAAGATGCCGAAGAGAGCAGCGGCGCTGTGCGCGAGACGGTTAGCGCAATGAAGACCATCGCTCAGAAAACCTCGGTTATCGAAGAGATCGCATACCAAACGAATCTCCTTGCGTTGAATGCAGCGATCGAAGCCGCTCGCGGAGGTGAACACGGCAAGGGCTTTGCGGTGGTTGCCAATGAAGTACGCAAGCTGGCGGAACGCAGTAAAGTATCGGCAAAAGAGATCAGCGAACTAGCAGAGTCCAGCGTGCGCGTGGCCGAGCAATCAGGCACGCTGCTGTCGGAACTAGTTCCTTCCATTCAGAAGACGGCAGAGCTTGTCCAGGAGGTTGCGGCGGCATCCCGCGAGCAGTCTGTAGGCGTTTCGCAGATCAACAAGGCGATGGGCCAGGTTGATCACGTTACACAACGAAACTCCTCAGCTTCAGAAGAACTTGCAGGAACTGCTGAGGAACTCGCTGCTCAGGCCGAAGCATTGCAGCAGATGATGGAAACCTTCAAGCTGAATGCATTCCAAGAACATTCGAACCCGAAGCACAAGAGCGCGACCGGTGACATAACGAGCAACTGGAAAAATGTGGTTTCGCCGCGCTCGGTGTTTATTTCTTCCACCCTTCGTTCAGCGGGAATTGAGCCAGGCGTCGTAAGCTCTCGCGATTAGCATCAAACTAGACAGACATGAAAGCTCAAAAGAACCGCCGCAAGAAAAGTAAGTCGCTGCCGTTGCTGATGACTGATCTCACGCTGGCCTCTTGGGAGGCTATCGCGCGTAGGATGCTCTTGATTTCCCAGAACAGATGCTCTCCCGCTGAATACCAACGCATGTTTAGCGAGAAAGCGTCGGCCGCGATGTCCTCTAGTTTCACAATGATGTCCAGTTTCGGTCAGGCATCGATAGCCTCTCTGATGGCTCCTTGGCTCAGCCGTGCAACCGCCAATGCCAAGCGGTTGCGAAAGAGGAAGTGATCGCGCGGGTCGCTGCAACCATACAGCATTGGAGAAGAATGAAAGAGAACAGTGCAAAAGTGCGTTGCTCGTGGGCTGACAGCGATTCACTATTGCGCGACTACCACGATAAGGAATGGGGCGTTCCCGAGTACGACAGTCGAGCACTCTGGGAACTGCTTATGCTCGAGTCTTTTCAGGCTGGCCTCTCCTGGCTCATCGTTCTGAAGAAGCGTGAGGCTCTTCGAACAGCATTCCGACATTTTGATCCAGTAAAGATCAATCGTTTTGGCGACGATGAGATTCAAAAGCTCTTGGACGATCCAGGCATAATTCGCTCCCGTGCGAAAATCTTGGCGACGATCAAGGGAGCACAGATATTTCTGGAGATGCAGAGGTCTGGCGAAGAGTTCGCGACCGTCATCTGGGAGATGGCGGGAGGCAAGCCGATACAGAATTCATCGCCGATGCCCACCCACCCTGTAGCCGAGTTGATGTCTAAGGAACTAAAGAGACGCGGATTCAAATTCGTTGGTCCGGTTATCGTCTATGCCTTCATGCAGGCGGCAGGAATCGTGAATGATCACAGCCACACCTGCTTCCGCTACAGCGAAGTGATGCGTTTGAAACACGGGAAACTGCATCCCTCCAAATGAGCGCAAGCCCGGCGAGTGCCCCTTCTGAGATCTTCCTGCCAAGATCAACGCTGCGCTTTCGACATGGAAAACGGGCGATCCTCCACTCCTGTGGCCCACGTCCTATTTGGGGTGTTCCTCATCACAAACCGCAATTCACCACCGGCCATGATCTCCTCATGCCGTATAAAGCTTCGGCGCAGCGGCCTACCATTGAGAGAGACGGCATCGATATAGACGTTGTGGTTGCTCAAATTCTCCGCCACAACTCTGAATTGCTTTCCGTTCGGCAACCGGAGTGTTGCTTGATCCACGAACGGACGTCCGATCACATATTCATTTGAGCCGGGTGAAACCGGGTAGAAGCCCAGGGATGTGAATAGCAGCCATGCTGACATCTGTCCCAGATCATCATTCCCAGCCAATCCATCCGGGCCCGGTCTGTATTGAGTCTCTACGATCTGTTTGAGTCGTTCCTGTGTTCTCCATGGCTGCCCAGCGAAGTCGTACAGATAGGCAAGGTGATGACTCGGTTCGTTCCCGTGAACATACTGACCGATCATCCCAGCAATGTCCTCGACCTCTGCGTACTGACGAGGATCGACCTTTGCGTCAAACATGGCGTCTAACTTCGCCACGAGCTGCTGGTCACCGCCGAGAAGTTGTATCAGCCCCAGTTGGTCCTGCGGCTCAAACCAGGAATACTGCCACGCATTGCCTTCGGTGAACCCGCTATCAACGCCGGCCCGAGCAGGATCAAATGGCTCGCGGAATGAACCGTCCGCTTTCCTGGGACGCACGAAGCCAGAGTTCGCATCGAAAACGTTTTTCCAATTCGACGCACGTTTCTCGAACACGTCGGCTATGTCGTTCCGTCCCATTTCCCGTGCCATGCGTGCGATCGTCCAATCGTCAAACGCATATTCGACGGTCTTGGATGCGGCCTCGCTGTCGATTTCGATGGGAACAAATCCTAGCTTCATGTATTCGCGCAGATGGCCATATTCAGGGTACGTAGCGCTGGCGACCATCGCACGGAGTGCCTGATCTGCGTCGAATCCGCGAATCCCTTTCATATATGCATCCGCTATCTCGGGCACTGCGTGATAGCCGATCATGCACCACGTCTCCTGCCCTTGAAATTGCCAAACGGGAAGAATGCCGAAAGGACTTTCCTTCTGTGAGTCCAGCAATGAGCGAACAATATCGACTGTTCTGCTTTCCGGCTGGAGCAGCGTTAGCAATGGCTGTTCCGCACGAAATGTGTCCCAGAGCGAAAAGGTGGAGACGAAGTCGAACCCTGCAGCCTTGTGAACCTGATTGTCCGGGCCGCGATAACTGCCATCAACATCCATCGAGAGACTTGGAGCCATCAGCGCGTGATACAGAGCGGTGTAGAGATTCTTTCTTGTCACCGCATCGGCCCGTATGTCCACCACATTGAGTGCCTGCTGCCATGCATCGCGAGCACGCTCGCGCACCGCATCGAAGTCGAAATCTGGAACCTCGGCGTTCAGGTTAGCGATGGCGTTTTCTTCGCTTACGGGAGAGATCGCAACCTTCACAACAAGTGGAGTATCGATCGCGCCAAACTGGAATACCCCTATCAGCCCTCGGCCTGCGATCGCCCCGGCATCGCTGGGCGATGTCGCCGGAGGTTTGAAGCCCTTGTACTCCACTGGTTCGGGTTCCCGATTGTAGAACTGGTGTCCCGTGAGTGGACGTGAAAATCTCATCGCGAAGTACAACTGTCGCGCTGGTACCCATCCGCGAGTCTGCCGCATTCCGGTGATGGTGCCATCTTCGCGGATGCGAAGGCTCGCCCACATCACTTTGCCCGAATAGTTGTAAATGGATGAGCGGAGGTCGATCAGCAGGGAAGTAGGAGCATTCGCGGGAAACGTATAACGATGAACGCCCGCACGCGGAGTCGCTGTGAGTTCTGCCCGCACGCTGTAGTCGTCAAGCGTTACTGCGTAGTAGCCAGGCTCAGCCTTTTCCGTCTCGTGACGAAAACGCGCTCGGTATCCCGACAAGGGAACGTTGATTTCTCCAGGCTCCAAGCGCACTTGCCCAGAGATCGGCTGCACCAGAAAGTCTCCGAGATCGGAATGTCCAGTGCCGGAGAAATGCGTGTGCGAAAAGCCGAGTATGGTCGTGTCCTCGTATCGGTATCCCGCCGCCCACTTATAACTCTGCTTGAATGGCAGAATCTGTGTATCCGGGCTGAGCTGTACCATCCCGAAGGGAACCACCGCTCCGGGAAATGTGTGGCCATCCGGACCAGTGCCAATAAGGGGATCGACAGCATCGAAGCCGCTTGTAGGCGCCGCTGCTTGCGCCATTACGAGTGATGAAAGTCCAGTGATGAAAAGAGTCGAAAAAATAATGAATGCCACACCACGAAGACGTGCAATTCGCAAGTGTCCTCTCCTCTTCCGCGTACGTCGAAGCCAAGATAAGTCGATCCATCTGACGCTCTTCATTCGTTTCCGAAGAGATCATTTTTCCGGGAGCCTATTTTTCTTCTGTTCCAGCATCTTCAGAACGGCGGAGTCCACCAGGTACTCAACATGCATTCCGCACGATGGACATTCCGCATGATGAACTTCCGTTCCCGTAGAGCTATCATCGACGGGGAATGAGCGGAGACAATCGGGACAAACTGCCACAACGTAGCCAGCATCCCGGCGAGGAATCCAGAGCGGGGCTTTGTCGCATTTCGGCGCGTGAGGTCGAATCGGAGAGTCGGCAATGAGTCGGTGCATTGTCTCGAAGAGTTGCTGCGGCGTGTAGCCGCCTTTCTGGAAAAATACGTCCATCAACAAACCCGGCGGCATCCCCGCCGTGACGTACTCTCCACTTATGGCAATGATCGGGATGTGCGGGAACCTTCTCCGAACAACGGACAGAAACTCGAATCCAGACATATTGGGCATGCGCAGGTCGGAGATGATGATGTCCGGCGGCGTCTGTCGAAGCGCCACGAGTGCAGCGAATCCGTCCTGAGCGGTACGCACAGCGAAGCCCTCCCCTTCAAGGATGGCGGACATCGTTGTAAGGATGATAGGTTCGTCGTCCACTACGAGAACCCGCGTCTGGAAGTCTCGACCGTCCATTGTTCCCCCATGCCACAGCAATATCGAACACCCAATCTTATGCGCCACCCACTAGAACCACCAACATTACATCTCAAAGCAGACGCCGCGAAGGCGGAGTGAACACCACAAGCCAGCGCGCAATTAGTCGGAATAAGCCCTCAAGTGCTGGCGACTCAACCCCAGCTAGCGTGACGACTGATTCTGTGTGAGGCTATCTTGCCTGCGAAGCCGTCTCAAGGTCATTGATTGCATCAGCCAGGGCAACCAGCCGCCTTGCACCTTCGACGTGGAGGTTCTCTATAAGCCTGCCATCCACAAGAACGACTCCTTTGCCGGTCAGCGAGGCGTCAGCGTGGGCTGCTATTACCTTGCGCGACCAAGCAACGTCTTCCGGCGAAGGGGCGAAGGCCTCGTTTGCTGTTGCGATTGTCTTCGGGTGGATAAGCGTCTTGCCGTCGAAGCCGAGTTCCTTGCCCTGCGCACACGAATATCCAAAACCTTCATCATCCGCGAGGTTGAGATGCACGCCGTCGATGATCGCGAGCCCAAAGGCTCGTGCGGCAAGCAGGCAGAGTTCGAGGCTCATCATCATTGGTAAGCGCTCGCGCGTGTGTGCAGCGTGAAGGTCGTTGGTGAGATCGGACGTACCCATCACCAGACACGCAACATGTGCGGAGCTTGCTGCAATCTCTTCAGCGTGGAGAATGCCGAGCGGAGTTTCCATCATGCACCAGATGGACAGCGACGCGGGCGTGGCAGCAAGAAGTTCTTCGACCTCCCTCACCATCTTTGCACTTTCAACTTTTGGGATGAGGATCGCGTCTGCTGCAGACTCGGACACCATCTTGAGATCTTCGACGCCCCATGGTGTATCGAGCCCGTTGATGCGCACGATCAGCTCGCGTCTCCCATATCCACCCTGCTTCATGGCCGCAGCCACCTGTTCGCGCCCCGCCACCTTTTCCTTCGGCGCTACCGCGTCTTCAAGATCAAAGATTAAGCCGTCGGCAGCTAAAGCGCGGGCTTTTTCCAGAGCCCGGGCGTTCGATCCGGGGATGTAAAGCACGCTGCGACGTGGCCGCACAGTAGTTCTCAAGTTCTTGTGCATAGTGCTCTCCATTATTCGCCATTCGCGGGTTTTTGTCGGCCTCTGAATGAGAAGGCGAAAGACCTCTGCGGGCCACGGCAGAAAATCTGCTCTTCAGTGAGCAGTCTCACAAATAGTACAAAGCATTGGCGTCTATGATGAATTTCAGGGTACCCGCCTGCAGGGGATTATCGTGTTGAAGTGGAAAACATCAGTGCGCCTTGGGGCCAAGGCAACGGCCGTGCTAACGGCTATGGTCTCGATCGTGCTCTTCGTCGCCAGCTTCTTTCTGTTGCACTACCAGGAGGAGTCGCTCAAGCGCACGATATTGGAAGGGCTGGACGGACAGGCAAAAATCGCCGCGCAGGGAATTGAGACGTTCATTGATGAAGGACTCCGGGGATCGCATGTAATTTCGGCTACGTTACCCGTTGAGGGTCTTCGCACGGGACGCGGTGCTGTAGCCCAGTCTCATCTGAAGAAGATGTTTGAGGCCTTTCCGCGTTTTCAGGAAGGGTTGTTCATTCTAGACACTCAGGGAAAGTTGTTGGCCGAGTATCTGCCTCGCCCTGATCTCAGAGAAAAATCCTTTGCCGCTTCCGAGTATTTTCAGCAGACGATTCGCGATGGAAAAGAGGTAGTCAGCCGCCCCTATCGATCCTCGCAAACCGGATCGCCCGTACTTACCTTCACTGCACCGGTGCGCGATACAAATGGGAGACTCATCGCGGTCCTCGGCTGCAACGCAGCCATTCTTACCGATAAAGCGCTGGGAGGCTATCGCAACCAGAAGTTCGGCAAGACCGGCTACCTGTACGCATTCGATCGTTCGCGTCTGCTTGTACTACACCCCGATAACCGAAGATTTCTGACCGACGTTGAAGCCGGGAAGAACAGGATATTGGAAGCGGCATTACAGGGGTTTGAAGGCGGCGGAGAAACGATCAACTCCGTTAACGTTCCGATGCTCCTTTCCGTGCGGCGCGTTCCAAATGTTGACTGGATCGTGGCTGTGCAGATGACGCAGCAGGAGGCCTATGCGCCGGTTGCGGAGGCTCGGCGAATTCTCATCGGCATTTCGGGTGTCGCCCTGATCCTGGCCATTGCTCTCGGCGCACTCAGCATTCGCTACATTACCGATCCGCTCCAGCGATTGGAATCTGTCGCTTTGCAAATCAGTTCCGAGCTCGAACAGCCTGAGACTAAGGGCGAGTATGTGCTGGATAAGTCCGTGCTCGCCGATCTTCGGCGAATCCGTTCGCGGGATGAGATCGGCCGACTTGCTTCATCATTTCTGCGCCTCGCCACGAAGCTGCACTTGGCCTTCGGATCACTGCAGCGCTCTGCTGGCGATTGGAATAGAACATTCAACGGCGTCAATGAAGCTATCGTGATTCTTGATGACCAGGAACGCATCGTACGGCTGAATCGAACAGCGGAAGAGTGGTTCGGTACGTCAGTCGCGGCGAGTCAGGGGAAGTCGGGACTCACCGTTGTATTCGGGAAGACGGCTCCATTGCGCTGGCCTGAAATTTCGTTGCTGAAAGAGCATGAGCAGGTTCGTTGGTCTCAATCGCTCGAGAATCCACCGGGCATCTTCGAATTTACTGTCACTCCGGTCACAAGCTCTGAAGGCGCGACAGGCGCAGTTGTCGTGATCGACAACATCACAGAAAGAGCTCAGTCCGAAATGCATTTCCGCGGCATTGCGCGCGCATTTCAGATCGCTTCAAAGACGCTTGCTGTGTTGGTCAACGGGCTTACAGAAGAGAGCTATGCGGAGGTGGCGCGAATCATCCACGAAGAGACTGGCGTTGGCGCCGTAGCAATCACGGATACGGAAAAGGTCCGCGCCTTTGTTGGTACCGGTTCAGATCATCACCTTCCTGGACGCTGGATTTCTTCCGACCTCACCCGCAAGGCAATTGCGACAAATCAAGTGATCTTTGCTGATGGCGTAAGCGAACACTATCGTTGCGCTGTCTCCGAGGACTGCAAATTGGGCTCCGTCTTGGTCGTCCCGCTCTGCGTGGACAAAGATGTGATTGGGGCCATCAAGCTGTACGAGGTGAAGGACAACTTCTTCCTCAACATGAACAAGAGCCTCGGAGAGGGAATCACACGGCTGCTATCCAGTCAGCTCCTTCTCTCTCGTTATGAGCAGCAGAAGAACATGCTTCTGCGATCGGAACTGAAGCTGATCCAGGCTCAGATCAACCCACACTTCCTTTTCAACACACTGAACACAATCATCGCCATCATCCGCAACGATGCAAGCCGCGCTCGCGAACTGATGATCGATCTCTCAACCTTCTTCCGCAAGAACCTGAAACGCAGCGGCGATGTATCAACGCTGGAAGAAGAGCTGGAACACGTAAATTCCTATCTGAGGATCGAAAAGGCGCGTTTTGAGAACAGGCTCAGCGTTGAGGTTTCGGTCGAGCCGTCGCTGCTCGCAATGAAGATCCCAACGTTCACATTGCAGCCCCTCATCGAGAATGCAATCAAGCATGGAATCTCGCAGATGCTGAGCCAAGGCGTGGTGAAGCTCCGGGCCGCCAGAGAAGACGGTTTCGTTATCATTGAAATAGAAGACAATGCCGGAACCTTTGACATGAACAAGGTGGGTGGCGATGGTCTTGGTATGCGATTGGTGGATCGGCGCATTAAGAACTTTGCCGGGGGTGAGTACGGTATCAGCGTCCAATGCCAGAGTGACGAAATGACAAGGGTGCAAATCCGTATGCCCCTACAGGAAGTAATCGCATGATCCGTGCGTTGATCGTAGATGATGAGGTGCATGCAAGGGAGGAACTGCGCTCGTTGCTCGATGAAACGGGCGAGTTTGAAATTGTTGGCACCTGCTCCAATGCTCTCGAAGCGCTACGTGCGATACGACAGAAGACTCCCGAAGTAGTCTTTCTGGACGTGCAGATGCCTGCGGTCAGCGGCTTCGAGCTGTTGAGCATGATTGACAAAGAAACAATGCCGAGCATTGTCTTCGTCACCGCGTTCGACGAGTTTGCCGTCCAAGCGTTCGAAGAAGATGCGCTTGACTATCTCGTGAAACCCATTGAAAAAGATCGCCTGGCGAAGACCATCCGCAAGTTAAAAGAGAATGTCACCGACTCGACACCGGCGGTCTATACCACTCCAGAGATACGCAATATCCCATGCGTTCTGACCAATCGCATAAAACTCATCGGAATCTCCGACGTTGATTTTGTGCGCTCTGATCTTGCAGGCGTTTACATTGCTTCAGGCAAGGATGAATATTTCACCGAACTCACGCTGAAGGTGCTGGAAGAGAAGACAAACCTGGTGCGGTGCCACAGGCAATATCTAGTGAATCTGGATCGAGTCAATGAAATCGTGCTGCAGGAAAACCTTGCCGCCGAAATCAATATGAAATCGGGAGTGACCATCCCTGTCAGCCGCCGATTCCTGAAGAAGCTCAAAGAAACCCTCGGAATATAAAGTCCTCAATCGTGCGCGCGAAGGCAGGTTGACTTATGCGGCGTCAATTCCGCTGACCGCTCCGTGCAAAAAGACATTGGGAATGTTCCGTACAATGCCGCCCAACTCTTTCCCGATACCGCCCAGCTTTCCAGTTGACCGCTTGTAACGCCATGCGACCGCTCACCAACTCTGGTCTTACATCCATCCCTTCAGTCGAAGTATAAGTAACGCACTCTAAATGCCTTAGCTCCGAAAGCCGCCCCCGGCCAGGAGAGATTGCATACACGGATGGCATGTATGGACCTGAAATTGGAAGCTCTCGAGTACCATTCTTTCGGACGCCCTGGAAAAATTGAGGTACTTCCCTCCAAGCTTTGCGCCACCCAGCGAGATCTGTCGTTGGCCTATAGCCCCGGAGTCGCCGAACCTTGTCTGCAAATCGCGGAGAATCCGCAGGACGCGTTTCGTTACACCTCGCGCGGCAATCTCGTTGCGGTGGTTAGCAATGGCACGGCCGTCCTTGGGTTAGGTAACTTGGGCGCTTTGGCCAGCAAGCCCGTGATGGAGGGCAAGGGCATCCTCTTCAAGAGATTTGCCGACATCGACGTGTTCGACATTGAACTCGACACCGAGAAGGTCGAAGAGATTATCCGCACGTGCCAGTTGCTCGAACCTACATTCGGCGGCATCAACCTTGAGGACATTAAGGCCCCTGAATGCTTCGAGATCGAACGCCGTCTCAAAGAGACCATGAACATCCCGGTGTTCCATGATGATCAGCATGGAACTGCCATCATCTCCGCTGCAGCGCTCATCAACGCAATGGAGGTCGTGGGCAAGCCGCTCGACAAGATCAAGGTGGTCTTCAACGGAGCGGGTGGCTCGGCACTTGCCTGCGCAGCTCTGTACATCCGGATGGGTGTCAGTCCTGAAAACGTTCTTGTTTGTGATAGCAAAGGTGTGCTTTACCGCGGCCGCAAGGAAGGCATGAACAAGTACAAGGAGCCTTTTGCGCGCGAGACCACCGCGCGCACTCTGGCCGATGCTATGCGCAACGCGGATGTATTCGTCGGACTTTCCCAGGGCAACTGCGTGAGCCGCGAACTGGTTCAGTCGATGGCCAAAGCGCCTGCGGTCTTCGCAATGGCCAATCCTGATCCGGAGATTACACCGGAAGACGTTTACAGCGTTCGCCCCGATGCGCTAACGGCCACGGGACGTTCTGATTATCCAAATCAGGTGAACAACGTGCTCGGATTCCCGTTCATCTTCCGCGGTGCGCTCGATGTTCGCGCGACGAAGATCAACGAGGAAATGAAGATGGCGGCGGTTAAGGCACTCGCCGCACTCGCAAAAGAGCCAGTTCCGGACTATGTCCTTCGCGCTTACGGCCTTAAGCACCTGGAGTTCGGCCCCAACTACATCATTCCAACGCCCTTTGACGAGCGCTTGATGCCATGGGTTTCAGTGGCTGTGGCCAAAGCAGCCATGGAAACGGGAGTGGCGCGCGAAATCCTCGATCTTGAACTTTACCGTCATCAACTCGCTTCGCGTCTTGACCGAATTGTTCAGATGCAGCCCCCAAGCGAGGTCGCAACTGCTCAACTGGCGTGCGACTAAATCGCGATCCACTTTTTGCAATAGAAGAAACGGGTGAGGTAACCATGCAACTCTCAAAGCAAACGAAGATGGCATTGTTGTCGCAATTTCTGGGCTTCATGCTTGATGCCTACGACATGGCGATGGTGCTGGTGATGGCGCCAATCTTGGTGAAAGTATTCTCGTCACCCACAGGCAATGCTGTTTGGCAGTACATGACCATCGTTTTTACTTATTCCATCACGATGGCCTCCCGACCTCTGGGCTCCGCCTTCTTCGGACACTACGCTGACAAGCTTGGCAGACGGCTGTTACTGATGATCACGATGGGCGGCGTGGGAGTGATGTCGCTGATCGCAGGCCTGCTGCCTACTTATGCCCAGGTCGGTATCTGGTCGTATGTGTTGTTCTGCGTAGTGCGGTTCGTGATGGGACTGTTCTTCGGTGGCGAGTATGCCGTAGGACACACATTTGCCATCGAGCACGCTCCACAGAAGAGTCGCGGCACAATCAGCGGCTTCATCCAGTCCGGATTCCCATTGGGCTACGTATTTGCCTCACTTGTCTTTGCCGCCATCTCCAAACTCTGCGGAACTGACGGCTTGGTCAATTATGGCTGGCGTTTGGCGTTCTTCACCGGAGTCATCCCTGTGTTTCTAGCCGTGTGGATCTTGCGAACCCTGCATGAGTCCCCAGAATTCCACAAAGCGAAGCAATCGGGAGCCGTTGAGAAGTCGCCCTTCCTCAACCTATTCAAGCCGCCTCAATTGTGGGATTTTCTGCAGGTCTTCGTCTTCATGACTGGTCTGTTTCTTACTGACTACTCTGTGTACGGTTTTCTGCCCAACATCCTGACGCTGAAGGGCCGCGGTTTCGACACAACGACCTACAGCCTCATCTACGGATTCGCACTGTTCATGGCCTTCCTCGGCTACAACTTTTACGGTTGGTTATCGGATCGTATGGGCAGGAAGATTCTCACACTGTGGTATTGCGTATTCCTCGTTGTATTCGGAATCCCTGTTTTCTACGTGCTTTATCATGCCGCGCTGTCACATAACATAGCGATGGCGATCTTGGGTACTTGTATGGCTGGCATGTTGAAGTTGGCATGGGGAGTAGTGCCCGCTTATCTCTGCGAGCGTTTCCCAACCAGTCGCCGCGCTACCGGCGTTGGCTTCGGATATTCCTCTGGCGCGATTATCGGTGCATGGTTCGGAGTTTACGTGTGGTGGGCTCACAAAATTCCGGTTATTGCGCGCATTGAGAAGCAGGACATTTGGCTCTCTCCTGCCGTGATTCTTACCATCGGTGCAGCCATGACCTTTGGAAGCCTTCTGCTCTCTGCTGAGACAAAAGATCTCAAACTGGAAGAAGTGGGAGTATCCGACAAGCCAGTCGAAGCAATAACTGAATCTGTTGAAGCCGCCGAATCGCTGGAATTGGTGGGGTCCGTAAGCTAACTCTCTCTGAACTGCTCAAACTTTACGGGAAAGCTGCCATGGCTTTCCCGTATTTTATTGTTTCTGCGGGAACCATAGTAAGGGCCTTGTTCATCTACCCAACAATTTACGAGCGACAGCGCGAAGAATTGTGATGGGGTGAGTTGCGAGAATAGCCATTTGTCCGACCATACTCTGGGGTTCATGAAAAACTCCCAACTGCCGCAGAACTGTGCCTCGGTCGTAATAGATTCTTTCTCCGGCAAGGCGGTCGTCGCCGTCAAACGTATACACGCCGCAAAGAGGAAACTCGACTCTGCGCCCTGTAGCCGGAAGCCCACGCCAGCAGGCGAGGTGTGTACCGCGGATGACAACCTCGAGGAGGATGGCGTCGTCCGTTACATGTCGACGTTGTACTTCGATCTCCAAGTCGGGAAGCGCATTCATCAACTGCTCGTAGAACTGGCAGACCCCATCCAGTCCCTTGTAATGTTCGTTCCACGGCTCATCATCATATTGCGCGGTTACGCCAAAGGTGCGGAGTACGCCTTCGAGGTCATGCTCGTTTTCAAGCCGAACATGCTGCTCAACAATAGCGATGCGAGCCAAGCGTCTGTCTCTTGAAAGGGGCGCTGTTGCCACAGGAACCTCCGGTAGCGGATGCCGGGCGTTGACTGCGAGTTTCAGGTGGTCTCGACAGTTAGCTGTGTAACGGTCGCCCGCGATTCGCGATCTGGTGCGCCAGTTGTGTATCGTGTGCGGTTTTGAGTTACATTAATTCGAATCCTATGACTACTGACGAGCAAGCTATCCGTTGCATGATCGAGAAATGGGTGCAAGCCTCCGCCGAGTCCGACGTTGACACCATGATGACAATGCTTGCTGACGACATGGTGTTCATAGTCCCCGGCCAGCCGCCATTCGGCAAACGAGAATTCAGGATAGCGTGGGACGGTCCAATGAAGGGCGCAAAGGTCATTGCGGATGCCAATGTGGAAGAGGTGCTGATTAGCGGCGACTTTGCTGTGACGCGTACTCGACTGGCGGTTCGCATTACGACTCGTGACGGCAAGAGTTCTTCTGCGAAGGGGTACACGATGACGCTCTTCCGCAAACAGGCCGATGGTCTCTGGCTGTTTGCCCGTGATGCCAATCTGCTCACGCCAGATGTGGAGCAGGGATAATTTCAGCTATTCACGATTGCTCACCGATGGACATTGATCTCAAGTGGACGGTTCACAACGGCCTCTCTACCTGACAATGGACGTCGGTCTTTTCTGGCAAAAGTACTGCCTCGGCTTCCGCATGAGTTACGAGCAACTCATGCCGAGCGAGGCAGTATGGGTGTCGAGATTGGATGCGACTGCGCTACTCGACTGCGATGATGACGCTCGACGCTTTGAACGCGGCGGAAACTTTTTCGCCATCGGCGAGTTGCAGGTTCTTCACGCTATCGTTGGTGATGATAGCGGTGAGGATGCTGCCCTTGGCAAGCTTCACTTCGACCTCGGAGTTCACCGCCCCCGGAACTACCTTGGTTATCGTTCCGCTCAGGACGTTGCGTGTGCTGAGTTTTGCCGATTCAAGCCCCTTGCCGAGGATGATCCAACTGGCTTTTATCAGTGCGAGCGCGGCCGAACCCTGCTTCAGTCCGAGCGTGTCCACGCTGGTGTTCGTGATGCTGGCGACTATCTCGTCGCCGCCCTGCAGTGAAAGGTGTACCTCGGCATTCACAGCGCCCTTGGCAACTTTGGTTACGGTTCCGGGAAAGATGTTTCTCGTGCTGACTTTCATAACTCCTCCTCCGTTTTCATGAGTGCGTTGCTGGACAGCGGATGTACTTCGACTTCTTCGCCTTCGAAGAAGTTGCTGCGCTCGGCCGGTAGGACGGCAATCGCGTCGGCCCTGAGCAGAGTTTTCATTATGCCGGTGGATTGATCGCCCGAACTGAACGCCAGAAGTTTCTTGCCGCGGGATTCGAGCCGGACTCTGAGGAACTTTGTCTTGCCGCCCCGTTTGGAAACATTCTCCTTCAGTATGGCCGACACCGAGTTCTGGAACATTCGATGATATCCAAGCGCCTTCAGGATTGCAGGTTTCACAAACTCCTCGAAAATGATCATCGAAGCGACCGGGTTGCCGGGAAGACAAAATACGAGGCAGCCTCCTTTCACGCCGAACGTTGTGGGGCCTCCGGGGCGAACATCGATGGAGTGAAATACCTGTTCCATGCCGAGTTGCGCAAGGACGCGGCGAACCAAGTCGCGTTCTCCCGCCGAGACCCCGGCAGAGGTGATGAAGATATCGGCCTTCAGCCCGGCAGTCATCTTTTCGACATGGCTTGCTTCAGAATCCTTTGCAATGCCGAGCCGCGCCACCACAGCGCCACACTGCGCAGCGAGCACAGCGAGCGCGACGCTGTTGCTGTCAACGACCTTGCCTGCAGAAGTGGGCTCGCCGACTTCCAGCAGTTCATCCCCCGTGGAGAGGATCGCAACGCGAGGCCTCCGGAAAACCTGCACGTGAGTCTTGCCGAAGGACGCGAGCATGCTGATCTCGGCTGCGCGAATTACCGTGCCCGCGTGGATAGCGATGTCATTGCGACGGAGGTCGGAAGCAGCGAAGCGAATGTGCTGCGACGGCTCGGGCTGAATCTTGAAGCTGACCGTGTCGCCCTCCTCCGGGTTAGCGTGTTCAAAAGGAACTACGGCATCGGCGCCCGGAGGAATTCTTCCACCGGTCATGATTTTTACCGCGCATCCGGCATTCACCGGGATCATCGCGTCCGAGCCCGCGGTGATCGTTCCCGTGATTTTCAGCTTCGCTGACGGATTGCAGTCTGTGACGCGAACGGCATACCCATCCATCGCAGAGTTGTCGCACAACGGAATATCGAAGGGCGCACGAACGTCTTCGGCAACCACTAGATTCAAGGCGTTAATCAACTCGACGGACTCGGTGCCGACGGTGCGAGTGTTGCTGAGAATCAAATGCCGCGCTTCCTCAACTGTTGGCATCGTGTTCCTTTGTGCATGACTTGTGTTCCAGGGATGCAAGCTCTTTGGCTGTTCCCGCAAGCTGTCCATCCTCGATCGAAATGATGCCTGCTCCAAGTCGCTGCCCGAGCCGCTCATCATGGCTTGAAAGCACAACCGTCATGCCGCTGGCTGCGAGCGAGACGACAAGCGATTCGAGCAATGCGGCACTGGCTCGATCTACGTGTGCGATGGGCTCATCGAGCAGCAGAACTTCGGGTTGGCAGGCCAGGGCACGGGCGAGCGCGACGCGTCGGCTCTCCCCGCCCGAGAGCTTTCTTGCATTGCGAGGTTCGAATCCGGCTAGGCCGACCTTCTCCAGGGATTCGCGTACAGCTTGCTGTGCTGAATTCTTGTCGGCGTTTCGCACCATCAGGCCGAAAGCCACGTTGCTGGCGACAGTGCCAGAGAACAGGTATGGCTGCTGGTGCAACAGGGTGACGCGTTTGCGAAGATCCGCATTTTCCTTGCCTGTCCAGTTCACCTGAGCGCCATCGAAGCAAATTGTTCCTTGCTCGGGCTGCTTGAGAAATGCGAGCACGTTCAGCAGAGTGCTTTTGCCGGAACCGTTCGGTCCAAGAAGCACATACAGATTTCCCGGTTGAATAATAAGTTCGTCAACCGCGACTCCGAGCGTCTTGCCGTAGCAGACTCGGACATGCGAAAGCTGGTACTTGGGAATGCTCATGCGCGGCTGCTGCCTTCCTGTGCCACGGTGAGCAGGATGTTGATGAGCAGGGAAACGAGCATAAGAATAACGCCGAGGGCGAGCGCAAAGGAGAAATCTCCTTTGCTCGTCTCGAGCGCAATGGCCGTCGTCATGGTGCGCGTGTACAGGCGAATGTTGCCGCCCAGCATCATAGCAACGCCGACTTCGGAGACCACGCGCCCGAAGCCCGCGACAATCGCAGCCACCAGTCCGAAGCGAACCTCTCGCGCCAGTTGCACCATACATTGCAGATTGCTTGCGCCAAGCGTGCGGGCCGTGGGAAGAATTGCCTGATCGGAGCCGTGGATGGCGCTGAGGGTGTAATTTGCAATCACAGGAACTGCGAGTATCGCCTGACCAATGATGACGGCCTTCGGCGTAAACAGCAGGCCCATGGAGCCCAAAGGACCTTGTCTGCTTATGAAGCCATACACGACCAGACCGATCACCACCGTTGGCATCGCCATCATGCTGTTGAGTGCCAAGCGCACAACACTCTTCAGGGGAAACTTTCCGAGTGCAACGGCGATGCCGATGGGCATTCCCACGAGGGTAGCGAAGACAATCGACCAGAGTGCAACATCGAGTGAGGTGAGCACGGCGGAAAAGACTTCCTGATCACCCGAGAAGATGAGGGCGATCGCCATGCGCAACGACTCTGAGATGAAGCCCACAGGCTATTTCCCCTTGTAGGTGAAGAAGACCGGGTCGCTCTGCACCTGATAGTTGGCGATAACGCGCTGGCCTTCGGGTCCGGTAATGTAGTCGATGAACTTCATCGCCAGATCGTACCGAACATGAGGAAAGCGTTTGGGATTTACAGCGATCACGCCGTAAGGATTAAACAATCCGTTGGCCCCGGTCAAGGCTGCAACCTGCTCGACGGTCAGCCGGGGAGCAGGTCTTCCTGGCTTGGAGTATGTGCGGCTGGCATCATAAAGGATCACAAGGTCGGTGGAACCATGCCGCATTGCGTTGTAGGTGCCGCGATCTGCCAGCGTGTAGGCTCGCAACTGTGTCGCCATGTTGATGACTTCGCCCATGCCTTGTCCTGCGGAACGATACCAGGAACCAGCGGGATTGATGCCGGTGGCGGACCAAATTTCTTTCTCTTTCTGATGTGTTCCGGAATCGTCGCCACGTGAGATGAACAGGGAACGCCGCGTGGCAAGCCTTCTGAAAGCGTCAACTGCGCTGCTCGCGTGCCTGAGGTCCGCCGGATCGTTGGCTGGGCCGACGATGATGAAATCGTTGTACATCACATCGCGACGGTTTACGCCAAAGCCTTGCGCCATGAATTGGTTCTCAAGAGCTCGCGCATGGACCAGCACCACGTCAACGTCGCCTCTTTCCCCAAGTTTCAGGGCCTTTCCCGTCCCTACCGCGATGACGTCAACCCGGCACCTGCAATGATTTTCGAAAGGAGGGAGCAGCACCTTCAGCAAGCCAGAGCTTTCTGTCGAGGTGGTGGTGGACATGCGCAGCCGGTCTTCGGCTGTGGCCATCGTGCAGAGCAATGTCAGCACGCCACAGATGAGAGCAGCTCTCAATCTTCTTGCGTTGATCAAAGCAGTCCTTAGCTGCCAACGTACTTGGCGTAAAGGCTGCGCGCAATCCCCACGTCGGTGGTGCCCTTCAGGATCGCGCGGCCATCGGGAAACACTGTCATATCGATATTTTCGATCTGCGCGCGCAGCGCAAAATCATTGACCTTCACGGGGCCAAGCGGGCGAAGCCTGTTGGCCAATTCCTGCAAATTAAGCTGGCGTTGGCGATCGTGAATCTGTACGGCGTTGCGTCCGCAAAGGCTGATAGGCTTCCGGTGTCCACCCGAAAGATAACTGAACTCCCGCTTGCCGCAGGCAGGGCATTCCGCGTCTGCTTTTGGCTGCGGAAGTTGCATGATGTCTCCAGCCCACACGTCTACAATCGTAATCTTCTTCGCTACCTCCTCTGAGTGTCCGCTGAGGATCATCAACGCATCCGCTACTTGGAGAGACGCGATGGTCGCGGTGATAGGAGCCAGAACACCGGATGTTTCGCATGTCTCTTGCGTTCCACCCGGGGGCGCGGCAAGCATGCATTGCAGGCAGCAGGTTTGTCCAGGAATGATCGGCATCTTCAGACCGTAGCTACCAACTGCGGCGCCGTAGATCCATGGCAACTCATGCTTGATAGAGTAATCGTTGATTAGATAGCGCGTTTCGAAATTGTCAGTTCCATCCATGATGAGGTGCATGTCTTCCAGCAGATCATCAATTGTTGCGGGCGTAAGATCGCTGATCGCCGGCTCAACCTCGATGGAAGAGTTAACGGCTTTCAGACGGTTCGCGGCCGCTGCGGCCTTGGGCAAAGCGCTTTCCGCATCTTTCTCGTCATAGAGACTCTGGCGCTGCAGATTGCTCCACTCGATGTAGTCGCGATCGATGAGCCGCAGAAAACCCACGCCCGCGCGACCCAGCAGCTCTGCTTGCGCGCTGCCGAGGGCGCCGCATCCGACGATGGCAACGCGCGATTGCGAGATGCGTCGCTGTCCTTCTTCACCAATTCGATGAAACCGGATTTGGCGTGAGTAGCGGTCGTGATCTGTGGAAACGGTCATAGAAATGATCTCCAGCGTCTTGAAAGCTAGCGGTCCGTGCAGGAATAGCAAGGATCGACAGCAGCCTGAATCAGCGGAACGTCGGCAAGATTGTTGCCTTGCACCATGGCAGCCACCGCCGGGATGTTGGCAAAGCTGGGTGTACGAACCTTAACCCGAGCCGCCGTATCAGTGCCATTCGAAGCAATATAGTAGAACACCTCCCCGCGGGGTGCCTCAATGCGCACTACTGCTTCGCCGCTGTTGACTGAGTAGATATCGCCTGCGTGGATTGGTCCGGTGGGCATGCGGTCGAGGACCTGCTCGATGATCTTGCAGCTTTCGATAATCTCGAGAGCGCGAACCACCACGCGAGCCATTACGTCTCCGTCAGGCTGAACCGGTACGGCAAACTCCACCTTGTCATAGGCCAGATAAGGACAGTCGCGGCGCAAGTCGGTGTCAACACCAGAGGCACGCGCCACGGGGCCTACGGCTCCGAAGGCGATTGCATCCGACTTGGTCAGAATACCCACGCCTTTGCAGCGAGCGATGATGGACTTGTCGGTTGTGAGCAGAGGAATCAGTGCGCTTTCGGTCACTGAGCGAATGTCACGGGCAACTTCGAGTATCTTGGCAAAGTCCTGAATGTCGCGGTTCACGCCGCCGATGCGGTTCATCGAGTAATTGACGCGATTGCCGGAAATGGATTCGAGCGTGTCCATCACGGATTCACGGAGGCGGAAGATCTGCATGAAGAGCGTCTCGAAACCGATAAGTTCAGCAGCGACTCCGGCCCAGAGCAGGTGCGAGTGCAAGCGCTCCAACTCGGCCATGATCATGCGGATGTGCTGGCCGCGCTCAGGTACTTCGATGTTGCCGATGCGCTCCAAGGTCATGCAGAAGCTCATGGAGTGCACGTTGGAGCAGATGCCGCAAACACGTTCCAGCAGCGCGATTGATTGCGTAATGTTCTTGCGCTGTGCGAGCCACTCGATACCGCGGAAGTTGAAGCCGACCTTGAGAGACGAGCCGACAACGGTTTCCGCTTCGCAATCGACTTCAATCTTGTAAGGCTCTTCGAGAGCGATGTGATAAGGCCCAATCGGAATACGGTAGCTCATAATTTCTCTCCACTCTTGCGCAGTAGAACGCCCGGCTTGTCGCCCTCGCGAAGCATGAGGGTCGGTGTGTCGGAGCGGCCATCAAAGGTGACCGCGTAGTAGTCGCGCATTTCCCGCTCGGCCCAATCGGCGCCGGGATAGATATCGACAATGCTGGGAACGGATTCAGACTTGGGCAGCGCAGACTGCACACTGAGCAGTACGCCGCGGCTGTCCCAATGCCACGAGATTCGAAGGGTGTCCTCGTCGGCAGGCATGGCGACAATGGTTGCAAAGCGAGCTTCGCAGTCGAGCATGACGCGGGAGATGTCACGCAGTGACGCGGCGGGGACGGTGAGCCACCAACCGTCGGCGCGCTGCTCCCACGCTCCGCCAACCTGGTTTCTGGTTTTTTCGGCGTTCATTACATCTTCTCCTTGTCCCCGAAAGCGGGTGCGAACATCTTGCGCTGCAATTGACGACGGCGGCAGCGTTCGCACAGATGCACCAGTTCCCGCGTCTGGTCCGTGATGTGTTCGAATGCCTGTTCGAGGAGGTGCTCGACTGGCTGGCGAACGGGGTTGCCGCAGTTGGGGCAGGGATCGAATTCCACCAGCTTACTTACACCGCGCTCTCCGGGCTGCTCGTATGGCTCGACCGGGACGGGATCCATGCTGAGCGCCTTGCCGGGACAGCGCTCGAGGCAGCGTGCACAGAACGTGCAGCGGCCGGGCTCATAGGCCCACGCGTAGGCGTTGCCTTTGTCTGTGCCTGTGATCGCATTGCTGACGCACACATAGGCGCACATCCCGCAACCGATGCACTTGGTGTAGTCAAATACGACCCCGCCGCGAAACAGGGCGGGTGTTGGAACGCTTCCGGGCAGAGCCACCGTGGCAGGTTCGGATGTCACGTTGCCAGCAATGATTTTCAAAATTTTCAGCATCTCAGTGAGCTCCGTTTCGGATGAGGAATGCGGCCGCAAGAGCCAGCGCGGCAACAGCGCCGCCCCACTTCCAGGTCAGGCTGGTGGCCTGCGCGAGCTTCAGGCGCGCGGTGGATGAGGCCAGCAAAGTGAGCAGAGGCACCAGCACGAACGACAGCACGACGAAGGCGATGGCGTTCACCAGCCCATGTTCACTGCGGTATGGGATCGCGAATGTAACCACGAATCCGATCAGAGCCACCCACTCGACTGCGTGTGCGAGTTCCCATAACGCGAGCCGCGGGCCATCGAATTCCGTGAGCGGACCAGCCAGCAGTTCCTGCTCGGCATTCGCCAGCGAGAAAGGATTGAGCCGCAGCTTCACTGGGAGGCAGAACAGGATCGCGAGCAGAGCAGGAACACGAACGGCCAACGGCGTCGCGGCCACAATCTGCGAGCTGTGCATGGAGCCCGCGGAGGCAGCCATAGCGATCAGGGCGGCAAGGAATGGAACGTTCGAGGCAATGCTGACGACCGCTTCACGCGTGGCGCCTACTTCGCCATAAATGGAACGCGATGCGTAACCCGCAAGGATGAAGCAGAGCGGCGGCATTTCAAGCAAGCCAACGAGCAGGATGATGTCGCCTACGAAGCCGGTTTCACCCCGGAAGATGGGAAGCAGGGCAATGGCTCCGATCGTGCTGCCGATGGCCAGCAAAGGCAGTCCGATGAACAGTGGCACGTCGGATGCGACGCGGCTGACCGGCATCTTGGAAAACAGCTTTACCGTATCGTAGAAGGGCTGCGTAACCGGCGGCCCGAAACGGCCCTGGAAACGAGCCTTCAGCTTCCGCACGATGCCCAACATGAGCCAGCCTGCCGGGAGTGCAAACAGGAAACCTGGAAAAACGAGCAGCGCTAGAAATGCACGGAATGTATTCATTTGCCACCTACCGCTGCTGTCGATTTGCGCAGCGCCAACTTTTCAACGGCGCGCCCGATTCCGTCGATGATGGCGTGCGGACGAGGAGGACAGCCGGGGACGTAGATATCGACCGGGATGATTTTGTTCACCGGGCCATCGATCACTGGGCTTCCGGCAAAAACGTTGCAGGTAGCCGGGCAGGAGCCGATGGCGACTACCACCTTGGGGTCCGGCATCTGCGCGTAGATTGTTTCGAGCGATTCGCGCGTGGTGCGAGTTACAGGGCCGGAGACGCAGAGGACATCGGCGTGGCGTGGGCTGCCCTCGAGGCGGATACCAGCCTGTTCCACGTCGTAGCGAGGTGTAAGGCAGGTGACCAACTCGATGTCGCAGCCGTTGCAGGCACCGGCATTGAAGTGATACAGCCAGACGGAACGCCGGCGCGCACGTTCTACGAGACGAAAGATCAGGCCATTTTCAGTTCCGCTCATGCTACACCTCCGAGCAACCGTGGCCAGACGCCAGCGGCGAGCAGGGTAATGGCCAGCAAGACGACGGCAACAGCCATCAGGATTCTGTTGTATCGGACTGGTTGTTCCGGAGACGTGTCAGGACCCCACCAGAACAATGCGATGGCGCGGGCGTAAACCGCTACGGAGAGCATCGCAGCTCCGCACAACACAGCGAGCAATGGACGGTCTCCGGCGACTGCGGTGAAGATCCGCCAGTGAGCTGCGTATCCAAGGGTGGGGGGGACACCCAAGACCGCCAGCGCACCAACAGCAAAGCCAGCCGCGCCGAGCGGATGCCGTGTAGCCAGACCTCGCGCATCGGTCAGCGCCGCACCTTCGGCTTCAGGGCCGGAGACGCTGGCAAAGAGCAACGCCTTGGCCAGTGCGTGGACGGTGGCACCGAGGAGTGCGCCAGTGATTCCGAGCTCACCACCGAATGCAACCGCCACTACCAGAAGGCCGATGTCTTCGACGGTGGAGAATGCGAGCAGGCGCTTGATATTGCGCTGCGCCAATGCAAACAGCGCGCCAAGAACAGCCGATGCGACGCCAAGCACAAGCCAGGGAAGGGCGGGAGTAAACAGCCAAGGCTCCGAGGTGCGCAGGGTGAGAACTTCGGCGAAAGCAGCAACGTCCACGACGCCGATTACAAGTCCTGCAAGCACTGCGGGAGTAGATTCGGCGACCAATGGCAGCCACAACCACAGCGGCACCAGTCCCAGCTTCACGGCGACCGCAGGCAGTAGCAGGGCAAGGGCGAGATGCGCGTTGCCATGCTCGGCGGCCATCGCTCCTCCAACCATGCCGATTGCCGATACTGCGATGGCAACCAGATAGCCGTAGCGAGCAGCGGATTTAGCAGCGGTCTTCCAGAGGACGAGCAGCGCGATAACGGCGGCGCCTTCCAGAAGGGCGGTGCGTACGAGTGCGCCGGGGGCAATGATTCCAGCAATGGCAAGTATGCCCGCAACAGCCAGCGGAAGAACTAAGCGACGCCATGCCTGGGCTGCAGCCGATGCGAACAGAAGACCCACGAGCGATACTCCGACGCCGATTGCAAGCACCAGAGTTTGCGGTACTGCGATCGGAGTTGCATTGACAGCACCGGCTTGCGCCACAGGAGCAAACCATCCGTAAGCGCCGATGGCAACGGCGATGACAGGAAGCAAAGCCCACGCGTATTGCTCTGCCGCAGCGAACGGCTTTGCGATGGCCGCGGCGATTGTGCCAAGCAGACGCCAAATCTTGAGCCATGCTACATCGACATCAAATACACGATAGAACGGAGCAAGGGAGTGCTTTACTGCGTCTGAGAAATCGCTGGCACCGAGATGTCCGCGAGAGGAGAGCAATTCTCCACCGGTGAAGACCGAAGGCGCGCCTCCGGCGGTGGCTGTACCCCGAACGACGGTTGGAATCCAGACGAAGAGTGCACCGAAGAGCAGTGCCACTACGCCGAGCATCAATCCGCCAGACGCTAGCCAGAGGCCTTGCCCAGCGGTGAGCCCAAACCAGCTCACTCCGGCGAGAGGCGTGCTGCCGACTGCGGGCAGCAACGGGTTCAGCAGATAGTTGACGGCGAGTTGCGGTGCGACGCCGAGGAGGATGCATCCAGCGGCGAGAATGCTGCCGCCAGCGACCATCGATGGTGAGACTTCATGTGCGTGCTCGGTGGCAGAGCCTTCGCTGCCGAGGAAGACGCCGCTGGTCGCTTTAAGGAAGGAGAATACCGTGAGAATACTGCCGACCCACGGTATCAGCGCGAGTATCGGCTGGTGGACTTCCAAGGCCGCGTTGTAGAGCATCCACTTGCTGACAAAACCATTGAGCAGCGGTACACCGGCGATTCCAGCCGAGCAGATGAGCCAGATCTGCATGGTGCGCGGCATCTTGCGGCCGAGGCCGCCGAGGTGATCCATGTCGCGAGTTCCGCAGGCGTGTTGGACGGCACCGGCGCAGAGGAAGAGTCCGCCTTTGAAGAGTCCGTGATTGAGGCAGTGGAACAGTCCGGCGGCGATGCCGAGCGGTGTGCCCAGGCCGAGTCCAAGCATCATGTAACCGATCTGGCTTACGGTGTGGTAGGCGAGCAGACGCTTCAGGTCGTGCTGTGCCATGGCAAACAGAACGCCGACCAGCAAGGTTGCGGCACCCAACCATGAAACGGTAAGTCCCCATGACGCGGGCCATGGTCCGAGGGAATGCAAGCGCGCTACGAGGTAAACACCTGCCTTCACATAACAGGCAGCGTGCAGCAGAGCGCTGACCGGAGTTGGTGCGGCCATCGCGCTGGCAATCCACGTATGCAACGGAAACTGAACGGACTTTGCGACCGCGGCGACCAGGATCAAGAGGAAGATTCCGGTAGTGAATGCGCCTTGCACTCGCGGGTCGGTCCAGAGCGTGGAACCCGTACGGAAGTAAAGCAGTGCCACGGCGGCGAAGAATCCGTAGCCGGCCAGATGGGTCATGGTCAGCACTTTGCGTGCGCCGAATGCGGCTTCACGATCCTTGTACCAGAAGCTGACCAGGAAGAAGGAGCAAAGGCCCACCAGTTCCCAGCTCAAGTACATGAGAAAGAGATCGGAGGTGTAAACCAGATGAATTAGTCCGGCGATGAAGGTCAGGACGAGTGAATAGAATCTGGTTGTGCCTTTCTCGTGCTCCATGTAGCCGACGGAATAGAGCAGCACTGCCGAGCCGATTCCTGCGGCCATCAAAGCAAACAGGAATCCGAGTCCGTCAATGCGGTAGGCAAGCTGAATAGGACCATCCCAGTGTCCGAAGGTGATGTCCAATGCTTTTCCGGCGAGGATGGTCGGCCAGATCGCTACAACACCGGCCAGAGATCCAACGCCGGATAAGAACGCAAGCCAGCCCTTCGCTTTTGCCGTAAGCACACCCGCCAGGATGGCTTGCAACAAGATGCCTGCGAAGAGCACGGCCAGCGGGATGAGTGCGGCATTACTTGCAGTCACAAATTGCCTCCTTCCGCCGATCGCGTGTTAACCACCCGCCACCATTGGGAAGATCGCCACAACATCGTCGCCCGTCAGAGGGGATTCGATCCCCTTCAGGTGGACGACATCGCGGCCGTTTACGAAAATGATGATCGTGCTGTTGAGTTGATCGCCTTCGAAAACCCGCTTGCCGAAGGCGGTGCCGTACTGTGCAGCTAGCCCCTTTAGGAGCGAGCGCAGGTCTGGCACCACCTTCGTCCACGTTTCTTCTCCGCGACCCGTCAAGTCTCGAATGTCAGCAAAGTATCGAATGGTCACGGTACGAATCTCCCAAGCTAAGCAAGCTGCAGGTCGTGCAAACGCTCCTTGGTGGGGACGCCAGCTTTGTCCCAGCCACGCAGTTTGTAATACTCGGGAAGCATTTCCGGCACATGGCTAACCTCGCCCTTCGACGGACCAGTCTTGATGGGGAGCTTGGTCATGCGTTCCGGCAGAGCATCGTCTTTGCTTGTCAATCCGGCTTCGAGGTTAAACAAGCGCTCGAGATTCCAGATTCGCTCTCCGGCTTTGAGATATTCCTCAGGTGTGTATGGCGTTCCGGTCAGAGCAGAGAGCATCGCTGCATAGTTGTCTCCACCCATGCCGAAGGTTCCGAAGATGCAGCCTCCGGAGGCATCGATGGCAGCCGTGAGGTCCTGGAACAATTTCACCCAGAATGGCTTGTCGGTCGTAACGTGAGGATCGAGCTTGGCGCCGCAGCCCAGTACTTCGACCGCGATCGTGTAGCCCTTGACGTGACAACCGCCGCGGTTGCAGGTTGCGTATTCAAGACCGATGCCCTGAACTCCGCGTGGATCGTAAGCAGGAATTTCCTGCTTCTTCACGGTCATCGAGAGTTCGGGATGTCCGTAGGAGTTGGCAAGGCGATAGGAGCCAAGAGCGAGCTTGTTGCCGATGCCTTCACGCAGGCCGGTCTTGCGCGTCATCTCTACCATGGCATCGACGTTGCCGAAGCTGAGATCCGTACCATCCGTGTCTTTCAGGGTGATCAAGCCAGCTTCGAACAATTCCATGGCGCAGGCCAGCGTGGAGCCGAAGGAAATTGGGTCCATGCCGAGTTCGTTGCAAAGATGGTTGCTGTGCGTGACCGCGTCCAGATTGTCGATACCGCAGTCAGGACCCATCGACCATGCTGCTTCGTACTCTGGACCTTCGCCCTCGCCCGCGTACTTGGGGTTCTTGACCTTGCTGACGCGACCGCAGCTAATCACGCAGGAGAAGCAGCCCTTCGGACGTACGAGCTGATTGGCCGCGAGTGATTCGCCACCAACTTTGTCTGCAGCGGGGAAGTATCCATCCTGGAAATTGTTGGTGGGCAGCGAGCCTACCTGGTTCAGGATGTTGACCAGAACGTCGGTGCCGTAAGCCTTCAGTCCCGCGCCGCCTACCGGATGCTCCTTAATGCCCTTGCGACCTGCAAGCACCGCTTCCTTGAACGCCTTGGGATCGGCAACCTTGAGTCCCTTTGTTCCAACAACTGCGATGGCCTTCAGGTTCTTGGAGCCCATCACTGCACCAACGCCGCCACGTCCGGCTGCGCGGTGCATTTCGTTCATGATTGCTGCAAACAGAACCTGCTTTTCTCCAGCCGGTCCAATGCAGGCGACCTTGGCTTCAGGGTCAGTCTCGTCTCGAATCGAGTCGGTGGTGTCGGGCACCAGCTTGCCCCAGATGTGAGAGGCTTTGCGGATCTCAACGGTGTCGTCCTTGATCCAGAGATAGACAGGCTCGGTGGACTTTCCCTCGATGACGAGAGCGTCGTAACCGGCATAGTGCAGTTCGGGTCCCCAGGATCCGCCCGAGTTCGCACCAGCGATCGCGTCGGTCAAAGGTCCCTTCGTGACCACGTGATAGCGGCCGCCGGACGGGGCAAAGGTTCCGGTGAACGGCCCGGGCGCAAACACCATCTTGTTATCTGGCGAGAGGGGATCGACCTTGGGATCGACCTCATCGATGTAGATTTTGTCGGCGAGTCCGCGTGCTCCGATGTAGAGAGCAGCGTCTTTCAGATTCGTGGCCTGCCTTGAAACGGCCCCGGTCGTTAAGTTGACGCGAAGAATAGTTCCCATATAGCCGCTCATGGTTATGCCCCCTCGAAAGCAGACTTGAACTTGCCTGCAAACTCTCTTTTCCGAGAGCGTGTAGAAATGCTGTCATCAACGTATTCCAGTGCCTGGCTGGGGCAGAACTGCACGCATGCAGGATCGCCACCGCAGGTATCGCATTTCAGAATGGACTCGGTCACGCTGTCATAAACCGCATTGCCGAATGGGCAAGCGATGGTGCACATGCGGCAGCCAATGCATTTTTCGCGGGAGTATTCGACCAGCGTAGTCCCTTTTGTCCGGTGCAGTGCGCCGGTTGGACACACCTTCATGCACGAAGCGGAATCACATTGCTGGCACATCATTGGGACCGAGAAACCTTCTCGCTCCCAGCTATACACATGCACCCGAGTGCCTGTTGGCCGGAACTGGTTCTCGTGGCTGAAACTACAGGCCAGCTCGCAGTTCTGGCATCCAGTGCAGCGGTCTGGATGAATCATTAAGACTTTTGGCATAAGTTCTCCAATTCAGACTGGCGATCACGCAGCTCACTGCTTCATTCCGACTGCCGAGGGCCAGTGTGCCCGCCAGCCGGATTTGGCTGAGTGCCTCAATTTTTTGGAATGCGACACTCAGCCGGAGAGGGAAGAACTAGAACCCGTAGGACATCTGCGCGCCGAACTGGTGCCGCGCCTTGAGGTTGACTCCCGGTGCGATGTTTCCGGCAACCTGCGCAATTCCCACATCGAAGTTCAACTTGTGCCGCGATGTCGGGACGACGCGTGCGCAGTAGGTAAGAGTGGTCGGAATGTTCAGCTTTACGCCGCCAGTGTCGCTGGCGCTGGTGAAGCCAAGCGGATGGTGCGGCTGCTGCGAAGCTTCAGTGCCGAAGATGATGGTGCTCTTATCGGGGCCCTTGAAGACGAATGCCAATGCGCCAAAGCTGCGTGCCTGCCAATCCGGAGCGTTACCGCCCATGCCCCAGAGTTCGGCGTTGGTGCCGCGGACACCGGCATTCAGAACAAACGCACTGAACGCGCCAGCGTGCTTAACCGGAACGACCTTCGAAGCCACGACATAGAGATCCTGGTTGTGCTTGCCGTTGTTGGTGTTCGGGCTCCAGGCCAGATAGTTGCCAACGTTGCGCACTCCGGTGCGTGCAATGATACCTGCCGAAACCGCTGGCACCCAGTTGTGCTTCTTGTAGTTTTCGGAAAGAACCATGTACTTGGCGTTGAAAATGTCGAAGCCGTTCTGCCATAGCGGACTCAGAGCTTTGTCGCCGCCGAAGTTATGAAATTCGCGGGTGTAGCCAAACTCAAAACGCTTGCCGACGCCCATTTCGACGGAAGCTTCATGGAAGTCACCAATCACGGGACCGGCATTGAAGTAGTGATAGGAGACTACCGGGTGAAATTTCTGATTTTCCGCTGAAGCGGTGTAGGCCAGAGGAGTGACGAAGACACCGGTTTCGCCCTCCCATCCCAGTGCCTGGGCATTCGCATTTGCCGACAAACCTAATGTCAGCGCGAGCCCTCCAAAGGCCGCCAGCACAAGGCGCCCAATGCGATACTTACGATTCGAAGAGTTCATCGAATTCATTCCCCCTCGCAAACTTATTGAAATAGATACAGAGCACGAGCTACGAAGCCTTTCTGAGCGATCCGGTGCGTAATTCGAGCAGCACAATTCAAGATCGAATCTTATGAAGCTTTTCGGAGCGGGCCGAACCTACTAAGGGCACGTGTTATGCCAAATTGCTAAGTTGTGCGGAATCGGTGCAGGAGAGGAGGGCTGGAGCCTTCTGTTTACTTAGGATTGCGGCCAGTATCGTTTTCTTGAGTCGATGCGTGGGACCCTCTACTGCCCATGAAACAGAAGTGAGATGGTTCGGCCGGAGTGTCACGTTTTGAAGTAACGATATCGAACAACTGTCACAAAATGTGACGGCGTAGCAGGCTCGCGTGGGTGCTGGGGTGATCGCTACGGGTTGGTACGGCAAGTATTTCGCTGATGCGAGGCTTGTAAGTGCAGCTATGCCCCACGCGGCTGTGTTGAACAAACAGTCCGAGGTCTTAAACGTCTATGGCATGCAAATTGCCAGCATAAAATGTAGACTCACAGGAAATAACCCATGGCCCCAATGGACTTCTATGGCCGACGCATCAACTATCTCCGCTTATCGGTGACAGACCGCTGTAACTTGCGATGCCGTTATTGCATGCCAGCCGAAGGCGTACCGAAACTCTCGCACAACGAGATTCTAAGTTTCGAGGAGATGTATCGCATCGCGCGGCTGGCAGTTTCTCTGGGAATAGAGAAGATCCGTGTAACTGGCGGAGAGCCGCTGGTGCGAAAGAACCTGATCGAGTTTCTCGGAGACCTATCGGCTCTTGAGGGACTGAAGGAACTTGTTCTTACTACGAATGGCATGTTGTTAAACGACTGTGCGAAGCAGTTGCGTTCTGCCGGAGTGCAACGGTTGAATGTCAGTTTGGATTCGCTGAAGCCTGACACGTTCGCGGCAATGACACGCGGAGGAGATGTCCGGCGAGTCCTAGAGGGCGTTGCTGCAGCAGAGGCCGTGGGCTTTCCTCCGGTAAAGATCAATGTTGTCGTAGTTCGTGGCATGAACGAGGATGAATTGCTGGACTTCGCTGCTATGACACTGAAGACCGCACGCCAGGTTCGCTTTATCGAGTACATGCCGACAAGTGTTGCGCCTGAGTGGGCTTTCGCGTTTGTTTCAGGGAAAGAAATATTGCAGCGGTTGAGCTCGGTTTACAAGATTGCGTCGCTGCCGCCTGACCGGATTGCCGGTCCGGCAACGATGTACAAAATCCCCGGAGCGTTGGGAAAGATCGGTATCATTACTCCGATCTCAAATCATTTCTGCGAGTCGTGTAACCGTCTTCGTCTTACGGCCTCGGGTGTTGTGAAGGGCTGCTTGTTTGACAGCAAAGGCATGAGCCTCAAGCCCTATCTGGATGGCAGTGATGATCAGTTGCGTTCTGCGCTGGCCAGTGTGCTGATGAACAAACCGGAGCGGCATCACCTGCTGGAGCGCGATTTGCAAACGAGTGCATTCGCGATGTCGGAAATCGGCGGCTGAGGTAGTTTCGCCGTCAGGATGGAATTTGATGTTGAAGGACACGCAGCTCAGAGGCAGAGACATACGGGAACAGGGATTTTCTGATCGCGTTTCTTTCGACGAGGCGCTGCAGTGGGTCGATCAATATTCAAGGACCTGTGACGAAGAAGAAGTAGCTCTGGAGGAGGCAGCCGGGCGCATTCTTTGCCATCCGTTCGTTGCCCCTTTCGATAATCCTTCCACGGACATCGCTGCCAGCGATGGATATGCGCTGAAATCAGGAGAGACCATCGGCGCGGGCAGCTATAACCCCCTGGTATTTACTCTTCAAGATGAAAGAAAACTGCTTGGGTCCATGTCTGCAGTCATGGTGAGTGCCGGGGAGCCGCTTCCGCAGGGCGCTGACTGCGTTGCCCCGTTTGAAATTGCTCATCGATCGAAGAAGACCCTCACCGTGATCGAATCAATTGCTCAGGGAGAGCGGGTCGTGAAACGTGCGCAGGACGCGCAGCAAGGCACAGTGCTAATTGAAAGCACTCGTCCACTGCGTTCCTCCGACCTCGGATGCATTGCCTCGTTTGGAGTCGAGCGCATCGTCGTTACGCGCCGTCCGCGAGTGCGAGTCGTTGTTGCGGGCACAAAGTCATCTGACAGCACGAAGCAGGTCGATGCAAATGGTCTCATGCTTCGCGCAATGATCGTGCGCGATGGTGGGTTGGTTGAAAGCTGCACCCAGGCTGTCGCGGATCGCGCGGAACTTGCAAGGAGTTTGTCCCTGCCGCGCGCGGATTTGTTTCTGGTGTGCGGGCGGACGGGCGCGGGCTCCGATGACATGGCGCCGTTGGCTTTGCAGGATGCTGGAGCACTTTCCATCCACGGCATTGCGGTGCGCCCCGGAGAATCCACCGGGATGGGATCCGTCGCGGAAGTTCCGGTTGTGTTGCTTCCGGGCACTCCACTGGATTGTTTGTGTGCGTATGAGCTCTTTGCCGGAAGGCTGATTCGCCGTCTCGCTGGCCGCAGTCCGGCGTTCCCATATCGCGTGCAGCAGGCACGCCTGGGACGCAAGATCGTCTCCGCCATTGGGACAGTGGAACTGTGTCGCGTGCGCCTCGTCAATGGAGAAGCTGTGCCGCTGGGCGGTGCCGAGTTTGGTGGCCTCGCTTCAGTAGCTCGTGCCGATGGGTTCATAATGATTTCCGCTTCGCTGGAAGGTTATGCCGCAGGTGACTGCGTCGAGGTTTTTACTTATGAAGGAGCGGAATGAGCGCGCAGAATAACAACGCGACGTTGCTTAGTGCCGCACGACAACAGCAGTTCCTCAATGTGATTGGTAGGGACGAGGCGGAAGCACGGTTCCGCGCGCATTTGAATCTTGCGCCGCTCGGGGAAGTCGAAGTCGCGCTGCAAGACGCGCTCGGGCGAGTGCTGTCGCGCAATGTGGTTTCCGCCGTGGACGTGCCGGGATTTGACCGCTCGCGCGTAGATGGATTTGCGGTGCGCTCGGTAGACATTGCCAGCGCAAGCGACGATCATCCGTGCACGCTCATGCTCAACTCGGAAATACTTACCCCGGGCGTTGTTCCTGTCGTGGACGTCACGGCAGGCACTGCGACGATCATTGCTACCGGGGGCATGATTCCGCGCGGAGCTGACGCGGTTGTCATGGTGGAGCAGACCGATGCAGCGGAACGCGACGGGCGGGTTGTGGTGGATGTGCGTCGTCCGGTCGCGCCAGGTGCTTACATTGCGGCGTCCGGAAGCGACATAGCGCAAGGTGAAACGGTGTTGCGCGCAGGGCAGACGTTGACATCGCGTGAGATCGGTTGCCTCGCGGCGATTGGGCTCGCGAAGGTCAACGTGTGGCGTCGGCCGAAGGTGGCCATCTTCTCCACGGGAGATGAGCTGGTGCCTCCCGGTGAATCGCGGTCACTTGGGCAGGTCTATGACTCAAACAGTTCGATTTTCGCCGCAGCCGTGAGAGAAGCGGGAGGCGAGCCTGTTCTACTTGGGATCGCCCGCGACAACGAATCGGAAATCGATTCCACGCTGCGACGCGCTCTGGAGTGCAATATCGTCCTGCTCTCCGGCGGAACATCGAAGGGTGCGGGCGATCTTGCCTATCGCGCTGTGAGTAAGCTGAACGATCCGGGCATTGTTGTGCATGGCGTGGCGCTGAAGCCGGGCAAGCCATTGTGTCTCGCTGTGAGCGATGACAAGCCTGTCGTTATTCTTCCGGGATTTCCGACCTCTGCTATTTTCACCTTCCATGAGTTTGTGGCGCCGGTCATTCGAGCTTTTGCCGGACTTCCTCCGGAACGTCCTGAGACGGTTCGTGCCACGGTCCCGGCGCGCCTCAGTTCAGACCGCGGGCGCACGGAATATGTGATGGTGTCGCTGGTCCGTGACAGGGAAGGGAAACTCGCCGCTTATCCCACCAGCAAAGGTTCTGGATCGGTTACAGCCTTTGGACAGGCTGACGGATTTTTCACCGTTGCTGCGCAGACGGAAACGGTAGCCGCGGGCACAGAAGTCGAAGTTACGCTAATTGGCGCACATCACTCCATTGCTGACCTTGTCATGATCGGAAGCCACTGCGTGGGACTGGATCTGCTGATTGACCATGTCATCGCGGCAGGATTTTCAGTAAGAGCGCTCAACGTGGGAAGTAATGGCGGGCTGATTGCCGCAAAGCGTGGCGAGTGCGATGTTGCAGGAATTCATCTGATGGACGCCGCGACAGGCGATTACAACCGTCCCTTTCTGAGCGAGGGTTTGACGCTTGCCACCGGATACACACGGCTTCAGGGCATTCTGTTCCGCCCCGGGGATTCGCGCTTCGAGGGACGCAGCGCACTGGAGGCGGCCAAAGTGGCGAGTGCCGATGAGTCCTGTCTTTTCATCAACCGCAATGCTGGGAGCGGCACGCGGATTCTAATCGATCAAGTTCTTGAGGGACGCCAGCCGCAGGGATACACGAACCAGGCAAAGACGCACAACGCAGTCGCTGCCGCCATCGCGCAGGGACGCGCCGATTGGGGATTCGCCATTCAGACGGTCGCCCGGCAATACGGTCTGGGATTCCTTCCGCTACAGGCGGAGCACTACGATTTTGTGATACCCAGCAATCGGTTGGAGCGCGCGCCGGTGCAGCGGTTCCTCGCTATGCTGCGCGATCCAAACGTGAGGTGGCAATTGGAGCAGCTAGGTTTTGAACTCGAGGCTGTAAGCGTATGAGGTCTGCTAATGATGCTTCGCAGAAACTACCGGCAGCCGCAAGCGCCAGCCCGGGGCGGGCAATTCCATATGCGCGAGCATGGAGCATTCTTTTTCGCACGGTGCATCTGGTTTCCATCAGCATTCTGGTGGGCGGCCACGCGTTCAATGCTCCCGCTTCACGGCTGCTTCCGATGCTCTATGCGGCCATTGTGAGTGGAATCTTCATGGCGATCATCGAGGCCTATCCTTCGTTCCGCGCACTGTTTCAGGGGTGGGGACTTCTGGTGATGCTCAAGCTGGCATTACTCTGCGTAATTCCGTTTGCGTGGGAACATCGGCTGGCTATCCTGATTGTTGTGCTGATTATCGCCTCAGTGGGATCGCATATGACCAAGCGCCTGAGACATTGGTCGCCACTGTTTGGGGATGACACGGAAAGATAGCGCGAAACTCAGTTCGAGTGTTGCGCAAAATCGATTGCGGAGTCGGTGCCGCCGGCCTCGAACTCCTTCATCTTGCGGTAGAGCGTGTTGCGGCTGATTCCGAGTGATGTTGCAGCTTTCTGGATGTTGCCTTTGTGGAAGGCAAGCGTCCGGAAGATCATTTCCTTCTCCATTTCCACGAGGCTGCGCAGCGGCATTGCTTCCATGCTGGTACCAGCGGACAGCTCGGGCACCTGATTCAGCAATTCGAAATGGTCAACGGTGAGCACCGGCTCATCGCCTGCCAGATTCATTGCGCGCTCGATTGCGTTTTCGAGTTCGCGCACGTTGCCGGGCCAGGAATAGGACTTAAGCTTTTCGAGCAGTCCTTCATCGAACACCTTGGGTTCAATCTTCATCTTGGCGGCGATGCGGACAGAAAGAGATTGCGCCAGCACCGGAATGTCTTCAGCGCGTTCACGTAACGGCGGGATGCGAAGATTGAGAACGTTCAGGCGATAATACAAATCCTGGCGGAAACGTCCGTCCTTCACCTCCTGCTTCAAATCTTTCAATGTTGCGGCGATGATCCTGATGTCGATTTCACGATCAACCCAGGAACCGATGCGCGACACCTTTCTTTCCTGAATTACGCGGAGCAGCTTCATTTGCGCACTGATCGGCATGTCGCCGATCTCATCGAGGAACAAGGTTCCACCGTTTGCCATCTCGAACTTTCCGGCTCGCCCGCCCTTCTTGGCTCCGGTAAAGGAACCTTCTTCGTAGCCGAAGAGTTCACTCTCGACGAGTGACTCCGGCAGAGCGGCGCAGTTGACAGCGATAAAGGGGCCTCGATGGCGCGATCCGCTCTGATGGATCGCCTTTGCAACCAGCTCTTTGCCGGTTCCGCTTTCGCCCTCGATCAACACCGTCGAGATGCTGGCGGCGGCCATCCTTGTGCGCAGCTTCAACTCGTTGATGCCGTGACTGCTGCCAACAATGCTTTGGATGGAAGACGTCTGCGGCGCTGGCAGGCAGTATTGGCGGGCCGCAGCGCGCCAGTTGGAAACTTCACGGAAGGTAGCGATGGCTCCAATAATGTTGCCGTGCTCGTCACGCAACAGCGAGGCGGAACTGCGCAGCTTTTTACCACCTTTGCCGCAGACAACCTCATCGTCACAGTGCTCGCCCTCATTGAGAACCTTGAGCAGCGGCAGTTGGCAGTCGGTAAGCTGTGAGACGTGGTGGCCCTTGATATCTCGCGATGTTACCCCAAGGATGTGTGCGGCTCTGGAATTGAGCTCGGTAATGAGTCCGCGGTTATCCACGGAAATAAGACCGTCGGACATGTTGTCGAGCAAGATGTTGGAATATCGGTAGGCGGTGTAGAGCTTTTCGGTTGCGCGCTGCAGGCGTAACTGGTTTTCAATGGCGCCGACGGCGGCTACAACCATGCCAAGGGTGTGGACGTTTGAGTTGCGATAATCGCCGCTAAGATCGAGTACTCCGACCATCTTTCCGTCCACATCAAAGATTGGCGCGGCCGAACAAACCAGAAAATGATTGGGCCGGCAGTAATGCTCGGCGGCAAAAACCTGGACGGGCTTGCGTTCGAAGATGGCGGTTCCAATCGCATTGGTCCCTTTGGATGCTTCGCTCCAGTTCCCACCCGGGCACAACTCGACGCGTTGTGTTCGCCTGGTGATGTCGGGATCGCCAATCACATCCAGCAGCAGGCCGGTTTCATCGCTGAGCACCACCTGGAACCCGGTGTTGCGCACGAAGTCATAGAGCCGCTCCATCACCGGGCGCACTATCTTTATTAGGTAATCATTCAGATGGAGGCGTTCTCTAAGTTGAGGGAGGTCGATGTCGTGGGGCTCGGGGCTGTGAGGGTCAACGCTCAGGTTGTGACATCGTTGCCATGAACTGGCAATCTCGGGACTCAGGCTGCGAACATCGAGCGACAGCCCTCCCGTGTATCGGTGCCACGCGTTTTGAATGACAATATTGTCAGACATCAATCCTCACAAATGGGAGCGCGTAGATTATCCTTCGGGAAAAAACTAAGTCACAGTGATTGCCGTCACATTGGACCTGTTTACGCTGAGGGGTGGATACAGGAACGGTGTCCTATTTTGTGACAACTGCGCCAGTTTGTGTTCCAAATGGAGAAAAAAGCAATAGGTATTTACGTCTCCCAAAGATTCTTGCGTGCAATTTTCCGATTGCCGGAAGGCATTTGATCACGTTCCCAGCTAAAGAGAACTGCTTTGAATTCAGGTTGTTCACCCGGCAGGGTTGTACGCACATAGCGGAAAGGCCGAGGGTGATCTCCTGAAATCCTCACTCTATGGATCAACAATTGGCAGCAAAGATGCCAGTCAGTTGTATGCTCGCAGCGGATGACTTACAGCTAAAGTGCCGGAACCCGGTTGCGACGTGTTCACCGAATGTTACCTTTTTCCGATTTCCAGGATTGATTGAATATGAAGAAACCCATATTGCTCCTGCTGTCGCTTCTTCTAGTCGCCTCGCTCTGCTGTTTTGCTCAGGACACTTCGAGCACGGGTTCCATCACCGGAGTTCTGAAGGACCCACACCAGGCGGTGATGGCCAATACGCCGGTTGTGTTGACGAACACGACCACTAAAGCCAAGCTGACCACCACGACCAACCAACAAGGCGTGTTTACGTTTGCTCACGTCGTGCCGGGCAGCTATACGGTTTCGACTGAGGCTAAAGGCTTCAGGCCCACGATGGTCAACGATCTGAAACTGAGTGCAGGGCAGACGCTGCAGTGCGATCTTGCCCTGGCGCTGGCCACCGACACGGAGATCGTCAACGTATTGGCCGGAACGGTCGAGAACGCATATCGCGTGGATACCGTGAAACCCGGCGGACCGCTAGGTTCTATTCCCATCCTCGACATCCCTTACTCGGTCAACGTAATCTCGCGTCAACTGATTGACGACACCCAGTCGAGAAATTTCAAGGAAGCTGCAAAGTACCTGCCCATCGTGTTCTTCCAGGAAATGCAGGGCCCCGAAGTGCTGCGCCCCGAGACCCGTGGCATGCAGGGCAGTAACATGCAGAACGATCGCAAGGACGGAATGGGTATCGCCGTTACAACTCCATCGGCACTTGAAGAGTACGAACAACTGGAGGTCGTGGATGGCTTGGCCGGTCCGATGTATGGGCCTGCGAATCCGTCAGGGATTTTCAATTTCATCACCAAGCGCCCGACAAACGAACCGCTGCGCGAAATCGAGCTTGGCTATGAAGGTGATTCCGTTGCCACTGTGCATACCGATCTTGGTGGTCGCTTTGGTGCGCGGAAGATGTTCGGATACCGCACCAACCTCGTGCTGGCCGATGGCAATGGGTACGTGAGCGATAGCCAGCTCCGGCGTCAGCTTGCAGCCGTTGCCCTAAACATTAAACCCTCTGCACACACGCTGATTGAAGGAAATTTCAGTTACTACAATCTGTTCCAGCACGGATACCCAGGCTGGTTCGCTTACTCACCTACGACTACTCCGCTGACGGTCGCAGGCTCAAAGAGCATTCTGCTGCCGGTTAACGCTCCCGACCCAACACGCCGGGGCTATGGACAATCCTTCTCGGGCGTGGACCTCACGAATCAGATCAGTGAAGTGCGGGTGCAGCACCAACTCAACTCGGACTGGCATTTCATGGCCGGAGTTCTGAACCAGGTTGCTGATCGCAACATCAACACGGCGGTCAACCAGCTCATCGACAATAAAGGTAACTATAAGTCTTATCTCGCCAATAGCTTCTCTTCACTCGCGCCGCGGTTCCATGTAAGCAGTGATCTTGGTTATCTAACGGGCAAGGTCATGACCGGCAAGATTCACCACGATCTCGCGATTGGAAGCACTGGCTATCGTTTCGCGTCGTACTCTCCAGTAACCAGTCCGACGAAGGTAGCTCTTTGCACCGCCAACAATGTTTGCCAGGCGAACATCGACAATCCCCAAGTTGACGTGACCCCGGCGAGCGGACTCTATTCCTATACCAAGACCAGCGCCTCGAATGGAATCTTCGAATCGAGCATCATCCACCAGCAGGGCTTCAACGTTAGCGATACCATCACGCTTACGCGTCACCTGCTGCTTAAGGTTGCCGCCAGCCAGGACTGGACGTGGACGAATAACTACGCGGACAGCAAGAGCACTGGCTATCAACGCGTATCCTCGACTGGCAACTACATGACGCAGGGTGTGAGTCCCACGGCGAGCATCATGTTCAAGCCGCGCGAGAACATGACGTTCTATGGAACATTCGCCAGCAGCATTCAGGCGCCGGATGTAGCCGCAGCCGCAGCCGCTCCGGCAGTCACCGTGAATGCGAACCAGCCCTTTCCTCCATATCGCAGCAAGGAGGGAGAGATTGGTTACAAGCTGGTGTTGCGCAAGGTGAACTTCTCGACCGCGCTCTTCCGCGTGGAGCGTCCGTTTGCCACGTATGTTAGCGGCGTAGTCAGCACCTCGTGCGGTACGCAGTCCGGAACCGTCAATTGCGAGCAGTTCAAAATTGTGGGAGACCAGGTGAACTACGGTGCTCAGGCGGTGATGTCCGGCAGGATCATCGAAAGCCTGATGTTAACCGGAGGCATCACGGTGCTTGACCCGAAGCTCACCAATACTGGCGTTGCAGCGACCAACAACAATAACTTTGTGGGAATGCCCGACTACAAGTCCAACATCCTTGCCGAGTATCACGTGCCCAAGCTGACCGGAGTTTTCTTCAACTTCGATTGGCAGCATGTGGGACGCCGCCCGATGGATGACATCAACAGCACTTATACACCGCAGTACAACACCTTTGATCTAGGCGTTCGGTACACGGCCAAGTTGATTGGCAAGGTGACCACCTGGCGTGTTACGGCCAATAACGTGTCCAATGTGCATTATTGGTCCACGCTCGGTCCGGGCAGCATCACTGGGCAAAGCTCGGGCAGCTATCTTGGACACCTAGGGGAGCCGCGTCTGATTACGGCCTCCATGCGTTTCGACTTTTAACTAGAAAAGGCGGGATGCTCCTGGCATAGCATCTGGTCTTTTCACACGCAGCCAGTCGGGAGAGTTTGCGATGAGCGGAACTCTCCCGATGGATTTCCACCCTTTGAACGGAAGAGAACCGCATGCTAGCAAATATCTCTTTACGCAGACCTGTGCTTGTTGTGCTGTTGATGACTCCTTTGGCTATCCCCGCCTTTTCGCAAAATCAGAGTTGCGTTGCTCCATCAGGACAGAAGCTGATCATCTATCGCGCAGGCAGTCTCACGCGAGCGTTCAAGCCACTGGAAGCCGCGTTCACCTGCCAGACCGGCATTGAGATCAAGGACGTTGCCATGGGAAGCCTCGACGCGGCGCGGCAGATCACGGCCGGCGGTCAGGTGTGCGATCTGTTCGCGCCTGCCGACCACGCCGACATCGACTTGTTTTTGAAGCCAGCGGGCTATTCGGATTTCGATATTGTTTTCGCCAAGGGAAGGATGGTGCTGGCCTACTCGGCATCCAGCGTGGCTGAGAAACAACTGCCTCCAATCGCACAGCCCGGCGTTTCCTTTCACCCGCCCGAGTCCATTCCCAAAGCTTCCGCGAACTGGTACGAAATCCTGACCAAGCCCGGCGTACAAATCGGAGGAGGGAATCCGTTCCTCGATCCCGGCGCGTACCGGGCCAACATGATTTTTCAGTTGGCCGAGGCATATTACAATGTTCCTAATCTCTACAACAATCTGCTGGAACACGTGGTGATCCCCGGTGCGAATCAATCCGGTCCGGCGTTGGGCAAGAAATTTGATTATCAAATCATCTATGAGCACAGCGCGCAACTCATGGCCAGCACCAATCCGGACTTCCGGTATGTAAGCCTTCCTGATGAGGTCAATCTCTCCGATGCGTCACGGAATGCCAACTACCGACAAGCCGTAGTGGTTCTGCCAGGTCTCGGTACTGCGCGAAGCGCAAAGAACATAGCCGTTGCTGCAACGCGCGTTGCCTGGGGCATCACACTGGTGAAATCAGCGCCGAACCGTGAAAACGCGATCAAGTTTCTGCAACTGCTACTTAGCCCAACGGGAACAGCCGCGCTAAGGGAAAATGGGCCCGAACCAATTTCTCCCGCAGTGGTGGATCAATCGGAAATCCGCAATCTGCCCGCTTCGCTGCGCCCTCTGGTGAAGGCCGCGGCCAAGGGTAGTTACTGATGGCTGTACGATAATCGCGAATTCGATTGAAGCAGCGTCGAGGTCGAACGTAGAATCGGACGTTCTGAACTGATAGAGTTGGTGCTCGACACATGCTGATTCGTAAAGGGCTTCATCGTTCCTGCCAGATTCTCCTGCTTTCCGGCGCGTTGCTTGCGCCGAGCCAATGGCTGCGTGCGCAATCTGCCGGCAGCATTCCGTCAGAACCGTCGCAATCTGTGCAGACCAATTCGGGCGCGTCGGTGGGGGTTGCCGACGTTGTTCGAGCGATAGAAAGGGAAGGCCGCAGCACATCGATCGCCAGCTACATTGCGGAAGGCGTCGGCATCAAGACAACTCAGACGGATTCGTCGCCTGTGCAGGCTCATGCACTAAATGATGGCCAGAGGGAACTCTGTGTTGTAGATGACACAGGGGATCTGCTGTTCATGATCAAGAACGGCGACACTACCACGGTGTATTTAGCCAACCATGCTGGCACGCTCCGCTTGGCCGGATACTTTCATCCAGGCCGCTTCCATTCGGAAGACTTTAAGAGCGTTTCAAAGGATAAGGCCGCCGCTGGATTTGCTGCCGAAAAGGAATTTTGGACGAAGAAAACCTTGTCTTCGAACCACGGTGATGGCGGCCGTCCCGCGGAGCCCGCCAGCACACCTGAGGTCGCCAAATCTGCGACAGTTGCCAAGCCGAAAAAGGAGACTAAGAAACAAGCCGTAAGTGAATCTTCCTCCGCCAAAAGCGCCGTCACTGCCCCGGCCAAAACCGCAGCTACCGCTCCCGCCAAAACCGCCGGTGCGGCTGTCGCGGAAAATCGGAGTCTCAGCGAGATGACGCCCGAGGAGAAGATCAAGTATCTGGATCAGCAGATCCGCGAGGCAAAGGAGCAGGAGAAGCTGGAAAAGAAGGAAAAGGCGAGAGCCAAGAAGGGCGCAGATAAGAATGCCCAGGCTGCTCCTGCCAACACAGATGGCGATGCCCCTGCTCCGAAGAAGAAGACTTCATGGTTTTAAAGTCCAGGAATCAGCAACAACTCAGCTAATCGTGAACAGAACTCAGTCGCCTTCCCCGCGCCGTCAAGGGTGCATGTAAGTGATATTCCCGGGGAATGTTTCATTCTTCAACAAAGGCGATTCATGAAAGTTTTGGATGGCCTGCATAGGGATTTCGCATGCGACCGCGCCCGGAGATCCTCATCTAATTCTGTATGGCTAAGAGGGCAATCAGTTCTGATTTTGAAGTTTTAACGGGCAAGGTTCAAGTGAAGTGCGATTTATGCGCACATCAGGATGTGCGTTCGGAGAACGATCTCCTTTGTGCAGGCTGTGCTGAGATGATCGAGCGACTCTTGGTCGTGAAGCAGAGTATGGAATCGTTGCAGCCCGCAAATAGCCCCACGGAGCTGTACTCCGTGAAGCTGGGGGCTTGGATAGATTGAAGAAGGTCCAGTGATCATCAAGAGAGTTCGTCGAGGATCGCAGGGCACCATCAGCGCACTACCTACAAGTAAGAAAGGTAGAGTTTGAAGCTGATGCTGTCCTGCGACTCTCGTATTCGGCGTCTGCGATCACTTTGATGCTGCGCGAAGAATGGCGGCGGGGATCGCCTCGAGCGGAAGAATGTTGCAGCTCTGCACAGCACCGCGCGAGATTGCTTCTTTTGCCATGCCAAACGCTACGCTACTTTCTTCGTCCTGAGCGTATGTCTGCGCACCTTTGAGTCTCATCTCCAGCAATCCTTCGGCACCGTCCTCGCCCATCCCGGTGAGGATCACTCCAATGGCGTTCGAGCCAGCGGCGGTTGCGGCTGACTGGAACAGAACATCCACGCTGGGGCGATGACGATGCACGGGAACTCCATCACTAACCTCGACTACATAATGGGCGCCGCTTCTCCGCACCATAGTGTGGAGATTTCCGGGGGCGATCAATGCACGGCCGCCGATGATGCGATCTCCATCAACTGCCTCTTTTACGTTGATGCGGCAGGCATCGTTCAACTGCGAGGCAAAAGCGGAAGTGAAGGCCTGCGGCATGTGATGCACTATGACGATGCCGGGAGCCGTAGCCGGCATAACCTGCAGCAACGAGCGAATCGCATCAGTACCTCCGATGGATGCACCGATGACAATCACCTTATCCGTTGTCTGGTTGAAGGGGAGAGTGGCGTAGCCAGCGAGTGCAGCCGCTGATGCTGTGCGCCTGGGACGCGCATGAGCCGCTTCCTTCACGGTCTCTATCAAAGTCGCCGCCGAGTTCTCCAAAAAGTCCTTTACTCCAAGTTTGGGCTTTTCGATTACGGCGACTGCACCCTCGCGCATGGCGGTGATGGCTACCTCAGTTTCTCTACCGGCGAGACTTGAGCAGATCACCACAGGAATAGGATCTTTTGCCATTTGAGTGCGCAGGAAGGTGATCCCGTCCATACGCGGCATTTCCACGTCGAGCACGATGACGTCTGGACGCATGTTCTCCATCTTCGACATCGCAAACAGCGGGTCGGGTGCGACCACAACTTCCATTCCGGCCTGCGTAAGTAGAGCGGTCATTATCTGTCGTACAACGGCTGAATCATCTACAACTAAAACCCGCACTAATGAACTCCTATGAATTACTTGTTGCCGGCCTCTGCCGGCGAGCATTTATAAACGTTTGGAATAGGACAAGTAGAACGAACATTGACCGAGTGAAGAGTTTCTGCATGGCCCAGGAAGAGATGCCCTCCGGGACGCAACTTCTGAAGTAGGCGGCTCAATACCGCTTCTTTGGTGTCCAGTTGAAAGTAGATAAGAACGTTTCTACAGAAAATAATGTCGAAGGTGCCCGGCACATCCGAAAGATCTCCGATAAGGTTGACGCGCCTGAATTCAACATGCGCAGCAAGTTCCGGCCGCACCTTCATCCAGCCTTCGCTTTCGCCACGCCCTTTCAGCATAAAGGACTTGCGATATGACGGGGGGATTTCATCCGCCTTCTGAATGGCGTAGTGTCCCCGGGTGGCATGATCCAGCACGCGAGTCGATATATCGGAAGCGAATACCTCGAACGAACACTCCGGCGACTGCTGGAGGGCATCAGTCGCCGCCATCGCTATCGAGTAGGGCTCTTCTCCCGTGGAACAGGCGGCGCTCCAGATACGAAGCTGCCGACCTGCGCCTTTTTCGGAGTTGATCCATGACGGGATGAGCGAATTTCGCAGATACTCGAACTGCATCGCCTCGCGAAAGAAATGCGTCTCGTTGGTGCTCACGCAATTCAGCAGCAAGCGAAGTTCGTGCTCGCCTTCTTGATGGACGTAGTCGTAGTACTTGGAAAACGAACTCAAACCAAGCTCACGCAATCTCTTCGATAGCCGCCCGACAAGCAATGCCCGTTTGATATCTGAAAGAAATATGCCTGCCTGGCTTCTGATCAAGGATTGAAAGCGGCGGAATTCAGCATCCGTAATCGGCTTGATTTCCGCATATGCCAAAGTTCCCACCGCTGTCACCCTCATTCCTGGCTGGCCAAGGCGGCAGCATCTTCCGCCGTCGCCGTGGAATCGTCGCGATTCTCAACGGCAGCAACCTGCTCCAACTCTTCCAGGGAGAGAATGCTGTCAACATCGAGAATCAAGGCAAACTTCTTGCCGAGTTTCGCCATGCCCGACAGGTAATCGGTGTTGACCTGAGTGCCAAAAGACGGGACCTTCTCGATATCTGTTGGCGCAAGATCAACGACCTGGCTTACTGCGTCGGCGATCACACCCATCACAGTCGCATCTCCGTCGGTCGCGAGTTCCAGAACTACGATGCAGGTTGACTTTGTTACCGCACTCTCTGGCGAGCCAAACTTCACAGCCAAATCGATCACGGGTACGACGGCTCCACGGAGATTGATCACGCCGCGGATGAATGCTGGGGTCTTGGGTACGCGCGTTACGGTGTCGTATTCAATAATTTCGCGAACACGCAAGATTCCGATTGCGTACTCCTCGCCCCCGATGTGGAAAGTGAGGAATTGCTGCACGTTGTTAGTCAAATCTTGAGCTCCCATGGCAGACTCCGTTAAAAGCTCGTGAAATTGCCGTCTTGTGCGGTTACGCCCGTTTTCTGGGAGCCCGCGCCTGCGGCGGCTGCCTTCGCCTGCAAGGGAAGCTTCGCAGGTGAATATTGGACGCTACCGGCGGTGAACTGCGGAGTGGTGCGGGCACGATGAGTGTGGGTACCCATGGAAACCTCATCGCCGGTTCTGAAGAATGTCATGAGCTGTTGCAGGCTCTCTGCTTGCGACGACATCTCTTCAGCAGTTGAGGCGAGTTCTTCGGCTGCGGAGGCGTTGCGTTGAGTGATCTGGTCAACCTGCGACATGGCTCGATTGATCTGCGCCACGCCGGTTGACTGCTCATTCGATGCGGCAGCGACTTCCTGTACCAGTTCGGCGGTCTTGCGGATGGAAGGCACAAGTTCCTTCAGCAAATCGCCCGAGCGCTCGGCGACGCGAACACTGGAACCAGCGATTTCGCTGATCTCCTTGGCCGCAGCCTGACTCCGCTCTGCAAGTTTGCGAACTTCCGTGGCGACCACGGCGAAGCCTTTGCCATGCTCTCCGGCGCGGGCGGCTTCGATGGCTGCATTCAAGGCGAGCAGGTTTGTCTGGTAGGCAATCTCTTCTATGATTGAGATCTTGCCCGCAATCGTCTTCATCACCTCGACTGTTTCGCTGACGGCGGTTCCGGTCTCCTCGGCATTTTTTGCGCCAGCGGTCGCCATCCTCTCAGTCTGGCGGCTGTTTTCGGCATTCTGCTGAATGGAGGCGTTCATCTCTTCAAGGCTCGCCGTTGTTTCCTCGACAGATGCAGCCTGCTCACTTGTGCCCTGTGAAAGCATCTGCGATGCTCCGGAAACCTGTGTGGCGGCGGAGCTAAGCGCATCGGCACCAGAACGCACTTGCCCAATAGTTTGCGCGAGCTTTTCGCTCATCTCGCGCATGGCGTGTTGCAGTTTTCCGACTTCGTCCTGCATCGTGATTTCGACGCGGTCGCGCAGGTCGCCTTCTGCAATGCGTTCTGCTGCTCTAACGACGAGTGTTATTGGCGCTGTGATGCTCTTGGTAATGAACAGCCCGAGTCCGATGGCAGCGATGATCGCCAGTCCTGCGATCAAGAGCATCAGATTCCGTGCTGTCACGTAGGTAGCTTCGCTGGATTTGAGTGCTTCATTTGCGAGTTCGGTCTCAAGATCACAAAACTCTGTCCAGGCCTTCCTATATTCGGTGTAGTTAGGCACGAGCGAATCGTTGAATCTGTCCAGAGCCTCCTGACGCTTTCCGGCTTTGATCAGCGCAATCACTTCTGTGCGCGATTGGATGTATGGCGTGCGCAACGTTGTGAGCTTCTTCATCGCATCTTTTGCCCGCGAGTTCGTTACGTTCTCGTCGAGCAACTTCAGAGACTTCGTCATCTGCTCGGTCTGAGACTGCATCTCAGACTCTATGGCCGTTGAGATCTTTTCCTCCGCGACTGATTGCGAAATGAGTCGTAGATTGTCTGAGGAGAGAACCAGTGCTGTGGCCGCTGTGCTGCTGTTCGTCATCTGCTTTGCCACGACTTCTTCGAAGTCGGCGTAGAGCACACCCATTCTGTCCAGTGCTATCCAGGCGACTGCGACCAGCAATGCAACTACGATAGTGAATCCAATGCCCAACCTTACGCCAATTGGTAACTTCTTCATGCTTCTCCTATACCGCTCCTGATCTAGTCAACAGAACTGCATCATTCATTAGCGTTGGCACGTCCAGCACAAGCGCGACCCTGCCATTGCCCAATATTGTGGAACCTGAAACTCCATAAGAGGTGCGCATCAGGCGACCAAGCGACTTGATGACAACCTGCTGCTGCCCATAGAACTCGTCCACCACAAGACCGGCATGGCCATCATGGTTGCGAATAATCAGCACCTTCTCCCGAGTGCTGGGCATTCCATCGACATTGAAGATGTTGCGCAATCTCAATACCGGCAGCGGGTGCCCGCGGAAGTCGATGACGGACGAACCATTCGGTCCAGCAACGCGCTCTGCGGGGAGGTCCAGGCATTCGACCGCATTCTCGAGAGGAGTGACATAGGTTTCCTCGCCGACTCCAACAAGAAAGCCATCCATAATGGCGACAGTCAGAGGTAGATTCAGCGCGATCACGGTGCCGGCGCCCGGTTCGGTAGTGATTCGTACACTGCCGCGCAAAGCCTCGATGTTGCGCCGGACTACCTCGAGTCCAACTCCTCGCCCGGAGAGGTCGGTGACCTGTTTCGCCGTTGAAAAACCGGAGCGGAAGATGAGGCGATGCAGATCGCTCTGCGTGACGCGCTCCCCTTCAGCAAGCAATCCTTCGGCAACTGCTTTTTTGCGCACGGCCTCAATGTCGATTCCGCCACCGTCATCTCGAAGCTTTATGACAACGTTGCCGCCCTGGTGTTCAGCGGAAAGTTCGAGCAACCCGCGAGGATGTTTGCCCGCCGCGCGGCGCTCGTCCGGAGACTCGATGCCGTGATCGAGAGAATTCCGAATCAAGTGGAGGAGCGGATCGCGAATTGACTCTATGACGCTCGTGTCCACTTCTACGCTTTCGCCAGAAATGATCAGCTCGGCCTGCTTGCCGAGTCGTGCAGCAAGATCGCGGACCCAGCGCGAACACTGCCGAAACAGCGGACCAATGGGCACCATGCGTGCGCGCATGATGGTTTCCTGTAATTCGAGAAAAAGCCGATCGATATCACTATGGGCCTGAATGATTGGAGCAAGTTGATCTGCGCCGGGGCCGGAACAACGTTGCAACAGTTGCTGCGCTCGTCCCCGGGCGATGCTGATTTCGCCGGTAAGGTTCAGCAGACGATCGAGTTTTTCGATCGGCACGCGAAGGCTCCGAACCTTTGTTAAGGGCGCTGGCGCCTGCGCTTGCGCTTGCGTGGTGTGCACTTCATCGGAAGTTTCCGCTGAAGCTGCCGCCTCAGTATTGTTAGAGGTGCCATTCTGAGATAGCTCAGCTAACTGAAGCTCGATATGTTTGTAGGCAGGCAGCGGGTTCGGAGCATCATTGACGCATGCGGAAACGGCCGCGCGCATTACGTCAACGCAATTGAGCAACAGAGAGGTTATCTCACGTGTAAGCTTCAGTCGCTTGGAGCGAAGACGGTCGAGAACATCCTCGACATGATGGGCGAAAGCCGAAACATGGTCGAAACCAAGAGAGAGTGCGTTTCCCTTGAGTGTGTGTACAGCACGGAAGATAGCCTGAACCGGTTCCTGCTGATCCGGATTAGCTTCCAACTCGAGCAGCATGGCTTCAATAAGTGCAAAGCCTTCCTCACTCTCCACCGCAAAGCTCTGGACGATCAGATTGCGATCAAGCTTCATCGCCACCTCCCAGATGCTTTACGGTGGCAATCCCCGTCTCAGTATCAAACATGACCTTGCGAGTGGTTTCGCCAAGAGTGTCGGATTCCACGACTACGATTCCTTTCTCCCTCAGTGCATCATGCGCGAACTGTGCGTTTTTGCTGCCGAGGTGAGTGCTCCCTTGCCGCCGGAATGCATGGAGTACGCAGGCTCCTCCAAAAACGCGCGCCTGCATCGACCGTGTGCGACAGTTCATGCGTTCCATGCCATCGCAAAGAGCGGAAATTGCAACGTCGCCATATCGCGGGGAGGGGGCTCCACAATTCGGGTCCCAGCTAGGAAGAAGAAAGTGCACCATCCCGCCGACGCGCCGCACCGTATCCCAAAGGCAGACGGCCACGCATGAGCCCAGGATCGTCATCATTGTTTTAGGTTCGGCAGACACAGCTAGCTGCCCTGGGTGCAAGTAGGTGAAATCCGGGGCCTTTTGAACTCTCAAGTGCAGTGTTGAATACCCGTTATCTAATTCCAATTTGCAACCTCATTAGCACGGCACAGTCTTCTTTGCCTCCAGATGTGAGTACGGAGAGTGAAGCTTGCAGCAAGGCGGCAGCGATGCGAACCCGCAGCACTGGCCGGGCTTACACTCATCGGCGGAGTGTCAACCGCCAATGTAGGCCCCCATCAACTGAATCAATTCATCACCGTTTACCGGCTTGGTCAGGTACTCGGTGCAGCCAGACACAAACCCGGTCTCTACGCACTCGGCTTCTCCCCGCGTTGTCAGCAGGATGACTGGGATTTTCGCTGTGGCAGGATTTGCCCGAAGCTGCTCGCAGGCGTCGAAGCCGTTTGTCTTTGGCATCACCACATCCATCAGGATCAGATCCGGTTGGTCTGAAACGGCGCGCACGATCGCTTCTGCTCCATCGGACGCGGTGATTACCTTGTAATTGGTGCGCTCTGCCAAGATCGCCTCGGTCAACATCAGCGCAGTTGGCGAGTCGTCCACGAGAAGAACTGTTTTGGCCATGCACTCCTATTCAGTGCACATCGGCTATTCGCAGTTGAGCTCAGCAAATTAAGAACGCCTGAGCTGCTCAGAGGCGAACAACACCTCGAGCGCGCAGGGGCTGATCCACTTGCGGTCGAACCGAAGTGCTTGGTTATAAGGACTTACTTCAGAGAAGTAGGTTTAATTTATATGAATTCCTGAATCTATGCCATGCGTTGAGATGTTACGGAAGTTTTCTTTTTCGGTTGCCAAAATTTTTGACCGAGAGTGTTTCATTCGGAAGTGGTCTTTATCAAGACTAGGGCGCAATCGTCGAGCTGTGGTTCGCCGGCGGCAAAGTCGCGAGCGGCGTGGTAGATTCCATCGACAATTTGATCTGCAGCATCCTCGCAGTGGTCACGCAAATATTCCAATGCGTTATCGATACCGAACTCGAGCTCCTCAGAGTTGATCATTTCTGCCACGCCATCTGTCATGATCAGCAGCATCTGAGATGTCGAGAGCGGCATCTCTCGCGACGAGTACTCACATTCGTTGAACATTCCAAGTGGGCAACCGGTGCTTTCGAGCAAGTGTTCGACTTCGCCACGACAGTTCAGCAGCAGCGCTGTGTGGCCCGCACCCGCGTAGGTGAACGAATCGCGTGAGGGCGATATTCGGATGAGCATGAGAGTTACAAACCGACCTTGCTCGAGATCTGCCCTCAACATGCGGTTCACTCGAGCCAGTATCTCGCCCACATTCAGTTGCAATTCAGCGAAGGAGCGTACATACGCACGGGTGAGCGCCATCACCAGCGCAGAACCTATTCCGTGTCCGCTAACGTCGCCCACAGCGATGTAAATGGAGTGGTCGCCCGCGATAATGAAGTCGTAATAATCGCCTCCAGTTTCATCTGCGGGGTATGCAACAGCGGCGAGTTGCAGGCCCGGAGCGCGGATTGCAGGCTTGTAGAATCGCTGCTGCACTTCACGCGCGAGTCGAAGTTGCAGTTCGTGTTCCTGCCGCATGCGTGAATCGGTGATGTCTTTTACGACGGACACGTAATGAGTGATATTCCCCTGGTCGTCGTTAATTGGGGTGATGCTTTGTTCGGTCCAATAGAACTGTCCATTCTTCTTGCGGTTCACCATTGTTCCGCGAAACGGCTCGCCTTCAGAGATGCATTTCCAAAGATTGCGGTAGAAGTCCGTATCTTGCTGGCCTGACTTAACGATTCGCGGAGTCTTACCCATGACTTCTTCCTGAGTGAAGCCGGTCATCGTCTCGAACGCGTTATTCACGTACTGGATTACCCCTGCCTTGTCGGTGATCAACACGCTATCTGCTGTCTGCTGTACCGCTCGTGAGAGCAGGGTGATCGTTTCTGTCGCGCTGCGACGCTCTTTTTCATTCTGCTTTTCGCTGCTCAGATCGCTGAACCATTTAACTGCACCTTCGAACTTGCCATTTTGATCGAAGATGGGAGCGGTAGAAACTCGCACCAACAACTCCGAACCATCCTTCCTGCGATATCGGCTCTCATATTGTTGGGTTACGCTGCGCGAGGCGAGGCGCTGCGCAAGTGCGATCTTTTTTGCTTCGAGGTCTTCTAGAAATACAAAATCGAAGAGTGATTTTCCGATTATCTCTTCCACGCTCGATCCCAATAACTCCGCCAACCGCCGATTCACAAAGCGCGTGTTGAGCTGTGCGTCGAGCATCCAGATGCCTTCTGCGGCGGACTCGAAAATACCGTCGTAACTTTTCTGACTCTGCTGAAGCGTTTCTCTCGCGGATAGTTCACGAGCCAACTGAGCGCGTTCTGTGATTAGTGCGGCAACACTCAGACCAAGGATGACGAGCAAGCTTAGGAATAGGCCCAAGAGTACCGCGCCGCGTACTGCGCTGTTCATCACGAATGGACCAAGCCCCTGTGTTGTTTCCCAAACTGCCATACAGGCGATCAGAAAGTTAACGCTTGCAGCACCAGCGGCCGCAAACCGCACCGCACCCCAAAGCACAAACGGCACAAGAACGAGTACGAGTACGTCTCCGCCGATCCGGGGAACCAGGCGGGTATCGAAAATAAGCACGCATGCGATCAGGGTGCCCCAGAAAAGGCTGGAGAGTTCCAGGGTATGACGTTCTCTGCATGCGTCAACCAGTCCAGGACAAGACAGCGCCAGAGGCGCGACGAGCAAAATACCTGTTGCATCCCCGAGCCACCACATCAACCATGCCACTATGAAATGTGACCAGGGCTTCATGCCGAAGAAAAACAATGACGTCGCGCCGACTGTCGCGCTTATGGCTGGGCCACACACACCGGCGAACAAAAACAGGTGAACTACGTCCCGGACGCGAGCAAAGGATGTGTCAAAGTTGCGGATGTTGCGCAGCAACCACGCGGCAGTGAATGGCCCCAACGTGTTTCCCACGGAGATTGCGACACTCACCTTGTACGGAATCCCCGTCGAATAGTTGAGCAGGAAGGCGGCGATTACGATTGCTGGCCATAGACGATAGTTTAGCAAGAGCGCGGCTACAGCGATGCCCGCAGCAGGCCATAGCGCCGAGATGTTTCCGCTGGTGAACGGGACCGCCAATCCCAACCGACCCGCGACAAAGTATGCTGCACTGACGACAGCCAACTCGAGAAGGTATTTAGCTACGGTCCGTGGCTTCCATCTCCCAGCAAGTGATCTCACTGAGCTACTTATGCCGCCCAACCGCCTTCGAAACAATGAGGTGGTGTAGTCTTCGTTGCTGAACGCGGCATCATCAGAAGTGAACCGACGCAAGCCCACCACAGCACTCCCCCAAAGGTTTACAGTTTCGAGACTCTTCAACTATGGACGAAGTAGCGCGCGTGCAGATAAACCTCGCCATAGTACAGTCTCCACTGAAGCTGACTGTTTGACATCTCCTAAATGAATGAAAGCCAGGAAAATCGAGAGCTGCACAAGACGTGTAACTCTCGTGGGAGGGCATTGTAAGTTGGCGAGTAAAGAACGACACTAGCCCAAAGTCGCTTGGAGGCGCGACCCGAGCGACCCAGCAACCAGCTGCCACTCGGAACGCGCCTCGCCTCACGTGCATCCGGGCGGGGGATGTGTGCGTTCAGCATCTGGAACGCCGTGCTATGCTGGTGGTGGGATTGGCAGGAAGCAAGCGGCGCATGAAGAACAAGAGTTCTAAAGACAGATCGAACGGGAACGGTTCGCTGAATGGTGGTGTTCCGGCGGTGATTAAAGCTGTACGTCTGCTTGACACGCTGGCTGCAGCGAAGGAGCCGCTTTCGCTCGCCTCGCTGACCACCGAATTGGAATTACCAAAGAGCACAATTCATGCGCTCTGCGCCACATTGGTGCAGGCCGGACTGGTCCGTCGATATGAAAACGGATCGTATCACCTCGGCTCCCACGTGCTCGACCTGAGCCAAGCATTTCTCGCACGTACGGATATCACAGCCGAATTCTCGTCGCTGGAAGCTTCGCCTTTGCTGCGCGAGGAGACCATTATTCTGTCCGTGCTCGATAGATTCGACGTCGTGTACGTTGCATGCCGCAACGGTTCGAGGCCGCTTGGCTTGAATTTCCGCATCGGCATGCGACTACCCGCCAACTGTACTGCCAGCGGAATGGCTCAACTCGCCACGCTGCCGCAGGAGCGCGTTGCGGAACTTGTGCGAGCGCACGGGCTACAGGGCTTGACGAAGAAGAGCCTCACCGACTTTTCTCTTCTCCTGAAGCATTTGGCCCAGACGCGCAAGCGCGGCTACGCGATAGATGATGAAGGAACACGCGAAGGCATGATCTGCCTTGGAGCCCCGATCTTCGACTCGCGGAGCAGCCAGGCAATCGCGGGCGTGGGGGTGAGCCTGCTCAAGGCAGAAACCGACACGCGCCAGCGAAACGTAGCGATTGAGCAGATTCAGCGCATCGCCGCCGACCTTTCCAGCCGCATGGGTGCCCGAGTCTAGTTCGTTACTTCTCCAGTAAGCCTCGTATTCATGCGATCCGCGCGATGACCCCGCGCGCGTTCGTGACAAATCTCGCAACACTGTTGTGATGTTTGTCCTCTTCATTCGTGTTCTGTTCTCGCGCGGAAAATTGTTTGACAGTCCAGACCTCCCGTCATATGATTCCTCCACCTTGGGGTGACGTTCCATATACTGAACAGGCTTCAAATAGCAGAACGCGAGAGGATGGGCATTCTCCTTCGCTGTGGGGCAGCACTCATTTTTGGTTTTGAGCTTCTTATTCAGAGGAGAGCCTGTATATGTTAGGACCTGTGTTTAAGCGGGGCTACGGCCAAGTTCAACCATATTGGCCGCTCGGTCCATTCCAAGTGCGACTGCCTTTCATCCACTATCGTTTCGAACCCGCAGACTACATTCAGGGGCTCATGATGTGCGCCGTTTGTCTCGGCATCATCCCCATTCTGCAGGAGTACCTTGGCATGCCGTTCGAGGTCGCCATCACGGTGGTGATCCTCAACGGCTTCCTATATTTGTGGCATGCCCATCTTGGCGATCCTGTAGTGCCAGGATGGATCACACCCGCCATCCCTCTGCTTCTGCTATGGCTCAAGTCATTTCCTGAAGGCGTGCCGCGTCTTCACGCTCTCATCGCTTTCGAGTTTGAGTTGGGCGTGATCGCGCTATTCTTTGGAGCCACCGGGTTAGCGAAGAAGTTCGTCGAACTGGTGCCGGATGGATTGAAGGCGGGAATTCTGCTCGGGGCCGGGATTGCTGCTGTCCGGCTCGTATTTGAACCCAACGGAAAATACTTCGCGAAGTATCCATGGACGATCAGCATCGCTATCGGATTCGCTTTCTATCTTCTGTTCTCCAATCATTTCAAGGTTCTTCGCAACCGCAACTTCTTCCTGAAGCAGCTTGCGAATCTCGGCTTACTGCCCGCGCTGGTGCTCGCTGTGTTTGTCGCACCGTTGGTGAAGGAGCTTCCGTGGCCGCACCTGCAATGGGGATTTACGGTTCCGCAGCTTGCCACGCTATGGAACCAGTGGACGCCATTCTCTCCGCGTGTTGGCTTCCCGGCAATGTCGCTTTACTTGCAGGCAGCTCCTCTTGTGGCTGCCGTGTACGTGGTGCTGTTTGGTGAGTTGATTCAGGCCGAGGCTCTAGTGGACGAAGCTCGCGAGTTCCGTCATGGGGACGAAGATGTTCATTACAACGCGAACCGCAACAATATCATCTGCGGTATGCGTAACATCACCATGTCGATGGCCGGCCCTGATGCTTCGATGTGCGGACCGATGTGGGCGGCGATGCAAGTCGTCACCTGCGAGCGTTATAAGCATGGCTCGGAAGCGATGGACAGCCTCTACGGTGGACTGGGTTCGTTCCGGTTGGGCACCTTTACCGGATACTTCCTCTCACCCATTGTCACTCTCGTTCGGCCTATTCTGCCCATCGCGCTCTCGCTTACCATGCTGGTGCAAGGCTTTGTGGCCGTGCGTGTCGGGGTGTTGAAGGCAAGAACGTTCAACGACCTTGGCGTTGCTGGAATCGTCGCGGCAGTGCTGATCTCTCGCGGTGCCGGGTACGCATTCGGTGTTGGAATCGTGCTGTCGATTCTCATTTACGGCAAGGACTTCTTCCGCAACTGGGCCGCATACGACAAGTCGAAAGATCCCGTATTCAACTCACAGGTAGCGGCTGCGCAACCTGCGACGCCGGTTGTCGCGGTACCCGAACTTGAACCACAGGAATCCTAGCGAAAGGTGATTATGTCTGGACACACACTCGAACAGATTGAAAGCGTTGCGTTGGCCGACTCGAAGCTGATGCGGCAGCAGTGTTATATCGATGGCAAGTGGCTCGATGCCGATGGTGGTGCAACCATCAAGGTCACGAATCCGGCGAACCAAGCGCTGCTTGGAGCGGTGCCGAAGATGGGAACGGCGGAGACGCGTCGCGCAATCGAAGCCGCAAATTCGGCATGGCCTGCCTGGCGTGCTCGTACTGCCAAGGAGCGCTCTGCGATTCTGCGCAAGTGGTTTGAACTGGTGATGGCGAACCAGGAGGACCTTGCCAAATTGATGACGGCCGAGCAAGGCAAGCCTCTGGCCGAAGCACGAGGCGAGATAGCGTACGGTGCGTCGTTCATCGAGTGGTTTGCAGAAGAGGCGAAGCGCGTTTATGGCGATACGATTCCGCAGCCGCAGAATGACAAGCGGCTGGTCGTCATCAAGGAACCGATTGGCGTATGTGCCGCAATTACGCCATGGAATTTCCCGATAGCGATGATTACGAGAAAATGCGCTCCAGCGCTGGCCGCCGGATGCACGGTGGTAGTGAAGCCAGCAGGGCTCACACCGTTCTCTGCATTAGCTCTCGCAGAGTTGGCGGATCGAGCAGGCGTGCCGAAAGGCGTGTTCAACGTAATCACCGGAGATACTAAGGCGATTGGCGGGGAGCTCACGTCGAACCCGCTGGTGCGCAAGGTGACGTTTACCGGCTCGACTGCGGTCGGCTCGCTGTTGATGAAGCAGAGCGCGGAGACAATCAAGAAGGTGTCGCTAGAACTTGGCGGGAATGCGCCCTTCATTGTTTTCAATGATGCCGATCTCGACAAAGCGGTTGAGGGTGCAATTGCTTCGAAATACCGCAATACAGGACAGACATGCGTGTGCACGAATCGCGTCCTGGTGCAGGACGAGGTGTACGAGGCGTTCTCCGCGAAGCTGGTCGAAAAGGTACGGCAACTGAAGGTGGGCAACGGTATGGAGGCGGGTGTTACGCAGGGTCCTCTGATTGATGCCGCTGCGGTGACAAAGGTGGAAGAGCACATCGCCGATGCTGTTGCCAAGGGCGCGCAGATTGTGACTGGAGGCAAGCGCCACTCGCTCGGAGGCACGTTCTTCGAACCTACGGTACTGGTGAACGTGACACCGCAGATGGCAGTGGCACGCGATGAGACGTTCGGACCCGTTGCTCCTCTGTTCCGCTTCAAGACTGAGGAAGAAGCCATCCACATGGCGAACGATACGGAGTTCGGCCTGGCGGCGTACTTCTACTCGCGCGACTTAGGGCGAGTGTGGCGCGTTTCGGAAGCTCTCGAGTACGGCATGGTGGGCATTAACACCGGACTGATCTCAAACGAGGTAGCTCCGTTTGGTGGAGTGAAACAGTCTGGCATTGGACGCGAAGGTTCGAAGTACGGCATAGAAGAATTCCTGGTTGTTAAGTACCTGTGTATGGGGATTGAGTAACGTGAGCGGCCGCTCACAACGGCCGCAGATTTCCTTTTATCACCGAGGATATTATGAAGATTCGGGCTGCAGTACTAAATCAAACAGGCGCAAAACCGCCCTTCGCATCCACCAAACCACTCTCTATCGAGGAAGTCGAACTTGATCCTCCCGGCTATGGAGAGGTCCTTGTAAGAATGGGCGCCGCAGGCCTTTGCCATTCGGATCTCTCCACCATCAACGGAGTTCGTCCTCGCCCAACACCCATGGCAATGGGGCACGAGGCAGCGGGCACGGTGGAAGAGATCGGCCCCGGTGTTGGCGATCTGAAGAAGGGCGACCATGTTGTGTTGTTGTTCGTCCCGAGCTGCGGGCATTGTCTTCCATGTTCCGAAGGACGGCCTGCGTTGTGCGAACCAGGCGCGGCGGCCAACGGCGCGGGCACGCTGTTGTCGGGCGAGCGTCGTCTGCATCGTAATGGAACCCAAATTCATCACCATCTCGGGTGTTCGGCGTTTGCCGAGTATGCGGTCGTGTCGCGCCGCTCATTGGTGAAGATAGATCCTGATCTCGCCTTTGAAGAAGCAGCGCTGTTCGGGTGCGCTGTGCTTACGGGCGTGGGCGCGGTGTTGAACACAGCGAAGGTACAACCGGGCGCAACCGTTGCCGTAGTCGGATTGGGCGGAGTTGGACTCTGCTCGGTGTTGGGCGCCATGGTGGCGGGGGCCTCAAAAGTGATCGCCGTCGATCTCTCCGATGACAAGCTCAATTTCGCGCGCAACCTGGGAGCAACGGATACGTTCAACGCTGCTGATCCGGACTGCATTCAGAAACTACGTGAGGCGTCAAAAGGCGGTGTCGAGTATGCATTTGAACTCGCCGGTTCGGTAAAGGCGATGGAGCTTGCATACAAGATTACTGGCCGTGGCGGCACAACCATCACAGCAGGATTGCCTCCAGCCACAGACACGATTCCCGTGCCGCAGGTCAATCTTGTGGCCGAAGAGCGCACGGTGAAGGGAAGCTACATCGGAAGCTGTGTGCCGGTTCGCGACCTTCCTCGCTATATCTCGCTGTACAAGATGGGGCGCCTGCCGGTGGACAAACTTGTCACCGGAAAAATGCCTCTCGCTGAAATTAATACCGGCTTCGATCGCCTGCACGAAGGCAAAGCGGTTCGCCAGTTGATCGTGTTCTAGTGCGCCGAGGGTGAGCGATTTGATGAAGCACTTCCAGGTGAGGCGAGAGCCTCACCTTTTTGCAACGATTGATACTCGTGCGCAGTGTCAATGTCCAGAGCCGCTTCGGGTAAGTCGATTGTCAGAACGCGTTCGCGATGGTGACGGAGCACTTTTGACGCACCCATGTCTCCCTGTAGCTCCGCAAGTTCTGGAAAAAGTTCTCGAGAGATCAACGCAGGAACCCCCGTTACATCACCGTAGCGCGCAGCGACCGCCAAGGGTAACGAGGTCTGCCAGCGCAGGAGCATTTGATGGAGGTGTGTCGCGGTTACGAGCGGCTGATCGCAAAGCATGAAAAGCGCAGCCTCAATCGCGGATGTTGCCGTCGCAGCGCGCAGGCCGCAGCGGATGGAACTCGCTATTCCTTCGCGCCACTCATCATTGATGAGCACTTGCGTGTCACAGTGTTGAATCGCAGGTCCGATCACGTCCGCGAACGCTCCAAGCACAGTGAAAACGGGCGCGAAACCGGCATCTGCCGCAGTGCTGATCACATGCGCAAGCAGCGTCTTGCCGTGGTAGGGCAACAGTTGCTTTGGTCGTCCCATGCGCGAGGACTCTCCTGCCGCAAGCACGATTGCTGGAATGCGACTCTTGGTCTCAAGCGGCATCGGCAAATAATTCCAGCGATGGGCGGCTGTGTATCGGTCCAGCGACGTCCTTTAGAAACACTGCAGGTCTGCCTGCATTGAGCGCCTGAATCTCCGCCAAAATCGACAACGCGATCCCTTCGGGAGTAGTAGCGCCAAGATCCAGACCAATTGGGGCTCGAATGGCCGCGACGCGATCGGCGTCTGCGCCCATGTTGATAAGCGCAGCTGAGAGTTCGCGAGCGCGGATCTTCGGTCCAAGCAAGCCGACGTATCCTGGCGAGTACGCGAGTGCAACCGCGAGTGCCTCAAGATCGGCGCTGAAGTTATGGGTGGCGACAACACAAGCTGTGTTGGTAAGCCAGGGAATGTCTTGTAGGAGCGTGTCAGGTGTTCCGGTGGAGCACACGATTGATTTCGGCAACTGCGCACCAATTCGCGAGAGCGTGCCCGGGCGACGGTCGTTGATGATCACGCGATGGCCAAGTGCGTCGGCGCAACGCGCAAGCGGAACCGCTTCAGGCCCGGCACCGAATACGACGATCGTTGGTGCGGGAATGAAAGATTCAACGAGAAACTGCCAATCTCCTTCCGACCGTGGGAGCGAGAAAACTTCGGTCCTTCCAGTTTCGAGACAATCGACTGCGCGAGCATACAGCAAGTCTGCAATTGGTTCCGGCAGTCTGTGTCGAAATGTCTGGTCCGCCTGCAGCAGAGCAGCGGCACCGACACTTCCTTCGTTTTGGGGTGCTTGAAAACAGGTGATCAGCACTGCTGGCTTCGCGAGAGATGCGAGTTCATGGAGCGAGTAGATCCGATCGGGCTCAGCAGAGATCAGTTCGGTGAGGATGCAAATCTTGCCACGACAACCTGTTCCGAATCCGCCTTCCAAATCTTCCGTGTCATAGATCGTGAGCTGTGAACGGTGTTGAAGAAGCACCTGTCGGCATCTGCGGATCACATCGCGTTCCAGACATCCGCCGCTGATATTCCCAACCACTTCGCCGTCTTCGCGGAACAACAGCCGTGCACCAGGTCGGCGATAGCTGGAGCCCTGAACTGAAACCACTGTTGCGATTGCACAAGAGAGTCCGCGTACTCTGGCCTCCGTTTCGCAAGCCACAATCGCTCGCAGTTCATTTGCAGAAACCATCCAGTACTCCCGTTCTAAGTTTCATACGCATGTCATCATTCGATGCAGATCATGTATTCCGGGGCTCATCGAAGCATCACGTCGCAACCGCTGATGCTTGCGACGCATCCACGAAAATGTGAAGCTACGTCGAACCCGAAAAACGTACGGCAGTACTCCACCAGATCAGCCACAATCGTCAGATCCAAATCGGCCGCATTCCGAAGGCTCGACCTCGCAAGGCATCGAGGCTATGCAACTGCGCAACGGTGCACTGTGTGAATGGCCGTTGTCGCGGCGCGAGTTCATCGTCGGTGCGACAGCGCTGGTCGGTGCCTCCGCAGGTGCGCCTCTTTGGACGCCTGAGCAGCTCAATGCGCAACAGGCCGTTGCGCCGGTTGCAGAGATCCCGGTCAGCATCATCGTCAATGGTGAGCATAAGAACGTTACCGTCGATCCGCGAATGACTCTTCTCGACCTGCTGCGTGAAAAGCTGAAACTCACGGGGACGAAGAAGGGTTGCGATCACGGCCAGTGTGGCGCGTGCACCATCATTGCGAATGGAAAGAGAATCAACTCCTGTCTTGCGCTGGCCGTGTCTCATAACGGTGACCAGCTCGTAACGGTTGAGGGGCTTGCGAAAGATGGTGAGCTGCATCCCGTGCAGCAGGCGTTCCTTGATCACGACGGATTCCAGTGTGGCTATTGCACTCCGGGACAGATCATCTCCGCCACAGCGCTGATTGACGAGGCAATGCATGGCGAAGCAAGTTTTGTCACCAAAGAACTGCACAACTCAGGCCCAGTCATTTTGAGCGAGGATGAAATCCGGGAGAGGATGAGCGGCAACATCTGCCGTTGCGGAGCGTATCCCGGCATTGTCGCTGCGGTCATGCAGGCATACGAGTCGAAGCAGGCGGAGAAAGTGGGAGAGACAGATGCGTCCGTTTGATTTCCAGCGCGCGCAAGATCCGGATGCGGCCATTGGTGCCGTCGCGGGCACGAAAGATACGAAGTTTCTGGCCGGAGGCACCAATCTGGTCGACCTTATGAAGCAGCAGGTCGAAGTGCCTGCGCATCTGGTGGACATCAACCAGTTGCAGTTGTCAAAGATTGAAGAACTGCAAGACGGAGCGCTGCGCCTGGGTGCGTTGGCGCGAAACTCCGACACAGCAAATCATCCGCTGGTGAGGGAGCGATATCCTCTGCTTGCGCAGGCGATTCTCGCCGGAGCTTCTCCTCAGCTTCGCAACATGGCTACCAACGGTGGAAACCTGCTTCAGCGGACTCGCTGTTACTACTTCTATGATCCGGCTTTCAGCGAGTGCAATAAGAGAAATCCTGGTAGTGGTTGCGGGGCGATGCACGGCTATAACCGCATCCATGCGATTCTAGGTGCCAGCCCGGAGTGCATTGCGACGCATCCTTCCGATATGTGCGTAGCGCTGGCGGCGTTGTCCGCTACGGTGAACGTGCGTGGAAAGGGCGGCAATCGCGCCATTCCCTTCGCCGAATTTCATCGCCTTCCGGGTTCGACTCCGCACCTGGATACGAACCTCCGCCCTGACGAGCTGATCCTCTCCATCGATCTTCCCAAGAACTCGTACGCGGCACACTCGGCATACGTCAAGGTTCGCGATCGCGTAAGTTATGCCTTTGCGCTGGTTTCTTCAGCGGCTGCATTGGAGATCGATGGTGAAACAATTCAGAGTGCTCGTCTTGCGCTTGGTGGCGTGGCGCACAAGCCCTGGAGATCAGAAAAGGCAGAGGCTCTGTTGAAAGGAAAAGCAGCAGGCGAAGCAGCGTATGCCGCCGCGGCGGATGAAATACTCTCCGGCGCAAAAGGCTACGAGCACAACGAATTCAAAATTTCGATGGCGAAGCACACCATCATTCGCGCCTTCACTCTCGCGCAGCGGGGCGGAGAAAGAGCATGACGAAAATCGGCGACCCCATCACTCGCGTCGATGGCAAATTGAAGGTCACAGGACAGGCGAAATACGCGGCGGAGTTCGAGGTGCCAGCACTCGTCTATGGCGTGATGGTGACCAGCACTATCGCAAATGGCCGTATTCAGCGCATGAACACATCCGCCGCCCAGCATGCTCCCGGAGTGATTGCGATCATGACTCCGGCGAATGCTCCGAAGTTGCCGCAGGGTGGGAAAGCAGCAGTTCATCCTCCTGCGGGGCGCGTGCTCTCTTTGTTGCAGGATGCCGATGTGCACTACAACAACCAACCGATTGCCGTGGTTGTAGCCGAGTCGCAGGAGCAGGCATTCTACGCGGCCTCGCTGATCGAGGTTCGCTATGCGACGGATACGCCTGTGCTCGATTTCAAAGCCGGGTTTCCGAAAGCTCATCCTGGGACTCACGGGCGAGATCCCGCAGATGTTTCCGTGGGCAACATGGCCGAGGGATTGGCGGGAGCCGAAGTCAAAGTCGATGAGGTCTATACCACTCCGAAGCAGAACCACAACCCGATGGAGCCGCACGCGACCATAGCGTATTGGGAAAACGATAAGCTCACGGTCTATGACGCCACCCAGTACATTAGCGGCGTCAAGCAGGTGCTATCGAAGGCCATCGGAATGCCCGAGGACAATGTGCACGTGCTCTGTCCGTTTGTCGGCGGAGGCTTCGGCTGTAAGGGCTCGACTTGGTCTCATGTGGTGCTTGCGGCAATGGCCTCAAAGGTCGCCAAGCGCCCGGTCAAGCTGGTTCTTGAACGTCCGCAAATGTTCGGGCCTGTCGGAGGCCGTCCCGAAACGCATCAGCACATCGTGCTCGGGGCAAGGCGCGACGGCACGATCACTGCGATTGAGCATCGTGTGTATTCGCACACGTCTGTGATTGAAGATTTCACCGAACCCTCTGCTACCGTTTCGCGGATGCTGTATGCCAGCCCCAACATTGCGACGTCGCAGCGCCTCGTGCCCATCAATGTAGGCACACCCACGTTTCAGCGCGCCCCCGGCGAAGCCACTGGCAGCTTTGCGCTCGAAATCGCGATGGACGAACTCGCGGAGAAACTCAAGATGGATCCGGTTGAGCTGCGCCTGAAGAATTACGCACAGAAGGACCCAACGAGCAGCAAGCCATTCTCAAGCAAGCACCTGCGCGAGTGTTATGAGCAGGGTGCACAGAAGTTCGGCTGGGCAAAACGCAATCCGCAACCGCGATCTGTGAAGGAGGGTCACGAACTGATCGGGTTGGGAATGGCTACGGCTACTTATCCGGCAAATCGCTCCTCGGCCTCGGCGTTAGTTCAGTTTGAGCCAAACGGACGTGTCACGGTCGCCTCCGGAACACAGGATCTGGGAACGGGAACGTATACCATCATGGCGCAAACCGCGGCGTCGGCACTCAATCTGCCGATTGAGATCATCGATGCAAAACTCGGAGATTCCAAGCTGCCCAAGGCGCCAGTATCTGGGGGATCGCAGTCTGCGGCGAGCGTACTTCCTGCGATTCAAGCTGCGGCCAAGCAGGCTGAACTGAAGCTGCTGAGTGCAGCCACAATGGATCAGCGCTCACCTCTTCATGGCGCTCAAGTGGAAGACTTGGAGTTCAAGAATGGGCGCATCATCCGCAAAGGGCAGCCCGACTCCGGAGAGAAGTTCACTGAGTTGCTTGCACGCAATGGCAATCAGCCCATCGGCGCTGTTGGATCGGCGGAAAAGGAACAGGACAGTGAGCGCTACTCATCACACTCGTGGGGCGCGGTCTTTGCCGAAGTGGGTGTGGACGAACGTTTGGGAATGGCGCGGGTGCGCCGAATCAACGCAGTTTACGACGTAGGGACGTTGCTGAATCAGAAGACCGGGCTTAGCCAATTGATCGGCGGCATCGTGTGGGGCGTAAGCCTGGCGCTGCATGAGGAAACTCACGTGGACGCGCGCAATGGACGCATCGTAAACGCCAACCTTGCGGAGTACCACGTGCCAGTCAATGCCGACATAGGGAAGATCGACGTGTCAGTGTTGAATATCCCGGACGAGAAGTTCGAGCCATTGGGTGCTCGTGGAATCGGCGAGATTGGGATTACGGGTGCGTGTGCAGCGGTTGCAAACGCGATCTACAACGCTACGGGCAAACGAATCCGCCGTGCTCCCATTTCCCCGGATCTGTTGATGGCGTAAGGCTGGCGGTTCGCTGGCTTACTCGGACTCAACTCGCCTGGTATGGTCTTCCAGGCGGGTTGTAATAGAACCCTCTCGGCTTGCGTGTCGCGGTCTCCAAGCTCACCACTAAGTCACCGATCCGGTCACCTTTCATGAACCAGTAATCCCAAGGAGCCGGGTTTCTTTCGGGAGGGTGGGTGCCTGAAAAGATGAAGACCGGTAACTCCGGTCGCAGCAGTTTTGCTGCTTGCGCCAACTCATCTCCGTTCATCGTAGGCATTCGGAAATCACTGATCACACCATCTATTTCCGTATCGCTCTGCAGCATGTGGAGAGCTTCTACAGGATTGCTGGTTGCCCTAACTACGAACCCGAACTCCTGGAAGACTGTGCTTAGGACGCTGAGCACATTGATGTCGTCATCGATGAGCAGGAGTGTTGGCTTTTTTCTCTTCGTGGTCATAGTCAAGAGCTCCTCTCCGCGATGCGCCATGGCTCCTCATGATCGACTGCGGGATGGCCTTGCAAGTTTGGACGTCCTCTCGGTTAAGAATCTCCGCCCAGACATGCAAGACCGCTCCGCTCCAATTCCCTGATACTCCCCCAAGTCTCAGAGAATTGGTTCTCGGTTGACAGCATTTCTGGCACTCGCTGTCAGAAATTCTGGCAGTACGTTCAGTGCTGCCTTCAAAAAACCCTCGAAATCACTAGCTCGCCGAACGACCTTGTGACTCGATAGCCATCTCAAGAGCAACTTGAATTCCAAAATTGCCTATCGTCCGTTTCCGATGCTATATTCCGCTCAAGATGAATTTGGCTAGCAATGATGACTCCCCTTGGAATTCTGAGGAGCTGAGGCTCCTATACAGAATTTCTCAACAGTTGCTCGAAGACCGCGAGTATGGCGAAGTGCTCGCCACCGTTCTAAACGCAACCATTGAGGGATTGCGTGCCGAACGCGGCTTCGTGGTGTTGAACGAAAAGGGAACCTTCCGAACCGTCGTTGCGAGTAACTTCCGAAGTGAAGCTCTAAATGAAGCGGAAGCCGTCTTTAGTAAGTCGATTGCTGCCGATGTGGTTCGACGCGGGCGTGCGCTGCTGCTGGCAGATGCGCTGAATTCCGAAGAGTTCGGAAATAATGCGAGCGTGCAAAAGCTATCGTTGCGTTCCGTGCTTTGCGCTCCGCTGGTGAACTGCGACGAAGTGTTCGCTCTCATCTACCTGGAAAATCGAAAGTTCACAAATTTCTTCACCGAGAGGACTCGCGAGCTGCTGGACGAAATCTGCTCGCTGGCCGCACCTCGCATTCGCACCGCATTTGCCATGCGCGAAGCAGAGCGCCGTGCGTCTGAGATCCAGACCTTGATTTCCGGTAACGAGGGCATCCTGACGGCCGACGCCAAAATGGCTGACGTGCTGAGCACGATAAGGAGAGTTGCGCCCACCGATCTCCCCGTGTTGATCCAGGGAGAAACCGGCACAGGAAAGGAACTCGTCGCACGCGCCATCTACCGATACAGCGCGAGATCACAGGGCGCACTGATTGTGTTGAACTGTGCAGCGCTTCCTCCCACGTTGATCGAGTCTGAACTGTTCGGGTATGTCCGCGGTGCCTTTACAGGTGCAAATCGCGATCGCATCGGAATGATTGGCGCTGCGCACCGTGGAACATTGTTTCTCGATGAGATAGGGGAACTCCCCTTAGAGCTTCAGTCACGGCTGCTACGCGTATTGCAGTCCGGAGAGTTCACCAGGGTCGGAGCATCGCATTCGGAAACGGTTGACGTAAGAGTGGTTGCGGCTACCAATCGAAATCTCGAGCAGGAAGTAGAAGAGGGGCGCTTCCGCAGTGATCTCTATTTCAGGCTCTGTCCGATCGTTCTGAAGATTCCGCCGCTTCGTGAACGCAGGCAGGACCTGCGCATGCTTGCCGAGCATTTCCTCGGGACGTATTCGCGACGCTATGGACGTGAGGTTCCGAAGCTATCCGATGCGGCGTTTGAAGTACTGTCCTCCTACAATTTCCCGGGAAACGTACGCGAACTTGAAGGAGAAATGGCACGGCTGGTCGCAATGTGCCCAGCAGGTTCGACTATATCCCCCGAGAACCTGAGTGATCGTGTTCGTGGCGCTCAGCCAAAACAAAGTTCCCCATCGGAAGCCATGCACATCCGTCCCATGCCGCTGGCCGAGATGGAAAAGCACTTGATTGCGTCGGTTCTCAACAGTACTGGAGGGAACCGCACCAACGCCGCTGCGATTCTTGGAATTACCCGAGAGGGGCTACGAACAAAGATGCAACGCCTCGGGCTATCTGAAACACCTACTGCGTAATAACGGCACTCTCGCGGTTCTGCACTTCCCGTCTTCGCGAATACAAACCCGGGTATCCTTCCACAGAACCGCGTCCGGAATTTCCGCGCCTAGAGCCTCCCTGTCGGAAAACTCCGTTGGAAATGAATTTTGCTTTGCGTATACCCGTTCCACTTCGTTCACACCACTGCCGGTGAAGTCTTCGGGCCAACTTAGAGTTAAGGTCTTTATTAAGTTGACCAATCTAGAGAAAGGAGCAAATATCCCCCACCTGAAGAGGATTTTCGACGACTCCGGTGTTCTGATGTCGAAGAGTCGTCACTTGTCCCGACGTCAGATTTCCCCCAGTCACCCAGCCCACCGCATCTTCCACCATCTCCAAAGAATGAAAGGAAGGCCCCTCAATGGGTTTGCTCTCGAAGTACACCAGCCGACGACCCACGACCATGTTGCTGGTCACTGTATTGATTTCTTTCGCTTTGACAGCTTCTGCACAGACGACCCCCACTAAGAGTTCAAGTTCTGGTACGCAAGAGGACCCTAACTTCCTCGTTTGCGATTACGGAACGTTGACCGCCTACTTCACGTACAACAGCTTCGCCATCTGCCGTCAGGACAGTGGAGGTACACGTCAGTGCGTCGGCCACCTCGTCACCGACGCGGTGGTGACAAATCCGCTAAACGGCAAAGTTGCGACCGGCAGTTGGACATTAAGTACGAAGGAAAGCTCTACCTCCGTCGTAAATGCGGGGGAAGTTCTTGACTTGAACGTATCTGGCGTGGGCAAAGTAGCCCACTTGTCGGGCAGACTGGTCTTCGATTTGGGTACCGGAACCGTTGTGTTTGGTACCCCATCGCTAGACAGGAGCTTTGTACCAGCTCTGTGCTCTGCTTTGCGCTAACCTAGCGATTCCCAGCCCCGGTATTAGGCCCCGTTCGGGTTTCCCTGTGAGCGGGGCTTTGTCGGCCTGATCGAGCTTTCCGCTGTTCACGAAAATCAACGTTGTCCGTTGAATGAGCCGCACTTAGATTTCCTTCTTGAACACCTTTGCAAGCTTGTCCTCACGTGCTGCTTGAACTGGCGCATATCGCAGGTAATCCAGAGTTACTGCAGAGTTGTCATTCTTCTTCCTTCCCGAAAAACTCGTTCAGCTCCTCCGCAAGTTCGCGTGAGAACAACAACGCCGACCAATAGCGGTTCCCATATTGAATTCCGCCAAACCATCTCGGTGACCTGCGCAGGGCTTATTCGAATCGGAGGAGGCGGTTGATAGTCTGCGCTTCCGAGGTCTAGGAAGATTCTTGCGATGTTTTTTCCTGTGCTCCAGCGGCAGGTCGGCCGGAGGACGTTGACGCGAGACCAGACGGCCTCGAGCGGCGGAGCAGCGATTTCTCGAATCGCCTTTCTGCGTCGTCGTCCTTCGCTTACCCGCCTCTGGCCTCCATCACCCTGAATCGAGCGGAATAGAAAACCATTTTGAACATTATTTTCAAAGCGTGACTTTGGTCATCGTCTCACATCGCTGCCTCGGGAAGAATGTGAATCGTGGGAAGGACATAGGAGGCAACATGCAGACACAAGTTTCGAAAACGGTTAGAGAGATCGCTCTGGAGAGCACAGCGGCTCCCGCGGTATTGGAAGCACTCGGCATCGACTATTGTTGCGGCGGACACGTTCCTTTTGAAGAGGCATGCAGAAAGTCGGGCAAGAGTCCCGAAGCGGTGATCGCTCAGCTTGAGAAGGCGGCGCGCGAGGGCGAAGCGCGCAATGACAAGAGCACTGACTGGAACTCGCAGCCTTTGACGGCCCTGATCGATCACATCACCAAGACTCACCACGCATTTGTTCGCAGCGAATCTCCGCGCCTGCTGGCACTGGCTGAAAAAGTGGCAACCAAGCACGGACCGAACAAGCCCGAGCTGAAGCGAGCGCATGAAATATTCAACGCACTGGCCGAGGAACTCGCCGCTCACCTCATGAAGGAAGAGCAAATTCTGTTCCCGTATGTCGCGCAGCTTGAGCAAGCGTCTGCGCCGGCTGCTTCGTGCTTTGGCTCGGTTGAGAATCCCATCCGCATGATGATGTTTGAACACGACAATGCAGGCGAAGCTCTCCGCGAACTGCGTAGCCTGACGAACGATTACACGGTTCCGGCTGAGGGCTGCATGAGCTATCGCGCGCTGTTCGAGGGTCTCGCGGCATTTGAGGCCGACCTGCACCAGCACATCCATCTCGAGAACAACATCCTGTTCCCCCGCGCTGTCGAACTGGCGCACAGCAAGTAAGTGGAGAGAGCAATGAACTACAAGCGTCTTTGGATCGCATTGGCAATCGTGCTCATCGCGTCTTTTGCAGTTCTCGGCGGCGTGGGCTACAAAGGCATCAAGAGCGCGCCTCCGCTGCCGGAGAGGCTGGTCACGACGGATGGGCAGGTTCTCTTCCAGGGACCAGCCGTCATGGATGGCCAGAATGTGTGGCAGTCGCTTGGCGGCCAGGAAATCGGCTCCATCTGGGGACACGGCGCTTATGTCGCTCCAGACTGGACGGCGGATTATCTGCATCGCGAGTGCGAGATCATTCTTGATCGCTGGGCACAAGAAAAAGGCGCGGCGAATTTCGCCGCAATGTCCGTTGAATCGCAAGCGGGTCTGCGTGGACGTCTCGAGCAGTTGATGCGTCGCAATACCTACGATGAGGCGACCGGCACAATTACCATCGATCCCGTGCAGGCCGTTGCTTACACGCAACTCGCCACCTACTACGCCAACATCTTCGAGAATGGGCGCAGCGACTACGCAATCCCGCAAGGTGCACTCACCGATGCGACGAAGCAGCAAAAAATGGCGGCGTTCTTCTGGTGGACCGCATGGGCAGCCTCTACCAATCGCCCTGGGCAGACGGTTAGTTACACGCAGAATTGGCCGCATGAAACGCTTGTTGGCAACAGTCCCACCGGAAACGCAATCGTCTGGAGTCTCCTCAGCTTCGTTATGCTGCTCGCCGGAGTTGGCGCTCTGGTTTGGTATTTCGGAGCGAAGCAGGAAGCTCCTGAAGCGGACCTCAAGCCGCACAGCGATCCTTTGCTCGGACTTGTTCCCACACCATCGCAACGCGCAACGGTCAAATACTTCCTTATCGTAGCAGCGCTATGGGTGTTGCAAATCGGCCTCGGAGTCCTGACTGCGCACTACGGAGTTGAGGGCAATGGATTCTTCGGCATTCCGCTCGCGAAGTGGCTGCCCTATTCCATCACGCGCACCTGGCATCTACAGATTGCGATCTTCTGGATCGCGACATCGTGGCTGGCAACGGGCTTGTATATCGCACCAGCCGTGGGTGGCGCCGAACCAAAGGGACAGCGCCTTGGCGTGAACATTCTGTTCGGCGCGCTCGTGCTGGTCGTCGGTGGCTCGCTCACCGGTGAGTGGCTCGGCATCCAGCAGAAACTCGGCAACCTGTGGTTCTGGCTGGGTTCGCAGGGCTTCGAATATGTTGATCTCGGCCGTCTATGGCAAATTCTGTTGTTCGGCGGACTGATCTTCTGGTTGTGGTTGATGTATCGTGCGCTCAAGCCGGCTCTCGCCAAGCGCGATGAGAATTTCGCTCTGCTGATGATGTTCGTCATCTCGGCCATCGCGATCCCGACCTTCTACGCCGCCGGACTGATGTACGGCCAGCGCTCGCACCTCGTCACTGCCGAATACTGGCGCTGGTGGGTTGTTCACCTCTGGGTCGAAGGGTTCTTCGAGGTCTTCGCCACGGTGGTGATCGCCTTCCTGTTCACACGACTGCGCTTGCTCTCCGTGAAGTCTGCGACTCGCGCGGTGCTGTTCTCAACCGTAATCTTCTTGTCCGGCGGAATCATCGGCACATTCCATCATCTCTACTTCACAGGCATGCCTGCCTCGGTTATGGCGCTGGGCGCGGTATTCAGCGCTCTCGAAGTGGTGCCGCTTGTGCTGGTCGGCAAAGAAGCTTGGGAAAACATTCGGCTCACGAAAGCGAATCCGCGTGCTCCCTGGCTTGGTGCCTATAAGTGGCCGGTGTACTTCTTCGTCGCGGTAGCGTTCTGGAACTTCGTTGGCGCAGGCTTGTTCGGCTTCCTGATCAACCCGCCGGTAGCGCTCTACTATGTGCAGGGCCTCAACACTACTCCCGTGCACGGACACACCGCTCTCTTCGGTGTTTACGGAATGCTCGGACTTGGATTGATGTTGTTCTGCCTGCGTGCGATCAAGCCCGCAGTGGCCTGGAAGGAAAAGCCGATCGCGCTGGCCTTCTGGTTGATCAACATCGGACTGGGCGCAATGGTGGTCTTCAGCGTCCTGCCCGTGGGTCTAATGCAAGCCTGGGCCTCGGTCGATCACGGGACGTGGTATGCCCGCTCCTCCGAATTCCTGCACGGTCCATACATGACTGCGTTGAAGTGGATGCGCGTTCCCGGCGACGTACTGTTCGGAATCGGTGCCGTGATCCTCGGCTACTTTGTCATCGGCCTGATCACAGGACACTCCTACGACCTGGGCCGCTCATACGAAGAGGACTTCGAGGAGGTTGCTACCCGAGTAGCTGCTGGCGACTAACTGAAGCCGTGAGTAGCTCGAATACGTACCGTTCGGGCTACTCACGCACCATCTCTTCCCCTGTCAGAACTCCCATCCACGCTGATTACATCCGTTCCCGCTGTGCAGCTCTGAAGTAGTTTGCAAGCTCCGATTGCGTAACGCTGCGCTTAGTAGCGATTGAGCGAGTACGTAATTTTCCGATCAACTTCCCCGTCAGCTCGCAATCCGGACTTAGTCCCTCAGCGGCAAGCAGGTATGCGATTGCCGCTTTCCCGGAGTGTCGTCCCGCCGTGATCTCCGAACGCCGTCCCACCTGCGCCGGAACGAAAGGTTCAAACGCCCGCGAGTCCCGCAGTTGTCCACTGCAATGAATGCCAGATTCGTGCTGAAAGGTGCTTCGTCCGACGATGGGTTGCGACTCGGGAATCTTCCGGCCCGAGAACTCAGCGACCACTCTGCACAACTCGGCAAAGCGCTCTGTCTCAACTTGGCAATCTCGTCCCAGCGAATGACGAAGCGCCATCACAACCTGCTCCAGCGCGGCATTGCCCGCCCGCTCTCCCAGCCCGTTCACTGTCAGGCTGATGCAGTCCGCGCCTCCATGCACGGCCGCAACGCAGTTCGCAGTGGCCATGCCCAGATCGTTGTGTCCATGAAATTCCAGCAACATGTCACCGGCAACGCCGCGCAATGTGCGAAACGTTTCAACGAGCTGAATAGGATTGCAAATGCCTACCGTGTCGGCAAATCGAAGACGCTGCGCGCCAGCAATGCGTGCTGCCGCGACGAACTGATGCAGAAATCCTGCCTCCGCCCGCGAAGCATCCTGCGCACCAACTGCCACGAAATCGAAATTCGTTCTTGCGTACGCCACAAGCTCAGCCACAGTTGCTAACGCCCACGACTCATCCTGCCGAATGCACCCAAGCTGGATATCCGACACGGGAAAAGCGATGTGTACGGAACGCAGTCCGCAAGCCGCGGTAGCGTCGAGATCTTCACGCCGGGCGCGGCACCATCCCGTCAGCCGCGCGTGCAATCCGAGTGCGGCAATGCTGCGGATGTCTTCGCAGGCATCTTCCCCCATGGCAGCAATGCCGCACTCGAGTTCAGGAACTCCAACAGCATCGAGCATGGTTGCGATCTTCATCTTCTCTGAGCGCGAGAAGGCAACGCCAGGAGCTTGCTCGCCGTCGCGAAGACTCGAATCGATCAGCCATACTCGGTGGGTCATCTGTTTGCCTTGGCTAATTCAGGAGGTGCGCCGTCGCAGGTTCGCCATCTTCCAGCGAATCGAGCACTTCGTCAATCTTGTCTTCATTCATCTCGCCATACCAGAAGCCTTCCGGATAGATGACCATCACCGGACCCTTCTCGCAGCGATTCAGGCAGCCGGTACTTGAGACCATCACGTCTTCCATGTCGCGATCAGACAATTCCGATTCGAGATACCCGAGCAGTGAGCCCGAGTCCTTGCGATGACACGCGCCCTTGCTCTCGCCTGCTGCGCGAAAGCTCGCGCATACCAATATGTGGTGCTTCGGCCTTTCCATAATGATTCCTCCTTAGAATTTATGCGCATCCCATGCCGGTGCCCTGGCACTCGGAAGATGAACAGGACCTGAACTGTTTCTTCATCGAGGCGGGTACATCACCCGTCCGATGCAAGCTCTCCATCACATCTGAAACCAATCCGCTGACCTCGAGCACGCGAAGCCCTGACTGCTCCAACACCCATCGCGGAGCGCGGCCCACTCCGCTTACCACCACCGTGTGGCAATCCTCCAGGCTCGACGCCAACTCGCGCCACCGTGCGTTGCCCCCACCAGTTTCAGGAGTGTAGCGAAGCTCAATCAGCTTGGGTTCGTCTTCCGCATACTCCATAATCCAGAGCCGTGTTGCTTCGCCAAGATGCTGATTGACCAGAATGCCTTCCATGCTTGCGACGGCAACATATGGGCGACCCTTGCGATCGTCGAGAAGTCCATTGGCAGCGGCCCGCATAATCTCCACCAACTCTGCAGACTGTTCCTGTCCAAGCAGCCCCACAGCATCGGCACGGCAACGGGTGCAGTGCTCCATCTGCGGAATGATCTCCGACACCTGCGCGCGAATCTCACGCATCGCGTTCTCGGAAATCTCTTCCTTATCCTCAAATGCCGTATCTTTCACCGGGTACACCGGGATGCAGTTCATCACATCGACACCGAGGTGGCGCATGCGCTCGGCAACCAGCGGTGCGTGATCGTCGTTCACTCCCGGAACAAGGATCGTGTTCACCTTCACCGTGATTCCAGCGGCCTTCAATGCCGCCACCGCCGCGAGTTGGCGATCGAGCAGCAATTGAGCAGCCGCCGTTCCACGATAGATGGTCTTGTTATCTCGCACCCACGCATAGATCTGCGCTCCAATAAGCGGATCGACCGTATTGATCGTTACCGTCACGTGGCTCACCTGCAATTGCGCGAGTTCGGCAACGTGCGGCTCCAGGTTCAGTCCGTTCGTCGCCACGCACAACAGCATCTCGGGATACTTCTCGCGAACCAGGCGCAGCGTCTCGAGCGTCTCCTCCGGCTTGGCAAAAGGATCTCCGGGACCGGCAATGCCCACCACTCGAAGTTGCGGTGCGCGCTCCAATGCCTGGTCGAGATACGCCAATGCCTGATCCGGCTTCAGCACAGCGCTTGTGACGCCGGGCCGGCTCTCATTCATGCAGTCAAATTTGCGATTGCAATAGTTGCATTGGATGTTGCAGCGCGGAGCAACCGGAAGATGAATGCGTCCAGTCTGGTGCCTTACTTCTGAGTTGAAACACGGATGCTGCGTAAGATCTAGTGGCATAAGCCCTCACATATAGCTGTAGCCCACAGGCGACGAGTTTTGTTTGCGTTCAATGATGGTGTTGACGACGAGATCGAAGAGTTGTTGTGTGCCGCGATAGCCGACGTGCAGAATGCGCTGTCCGCCCACGCGGTCGTGTATCGGGAAATCGACGCGAATCAGCGGAATGCCCAGTTGGCGCGCAAGTTTTGCGCCCTTGCTGCTGCCGATCATGAAGTGAAGATTGCACTCTCGCGCCATCTGTTCCATGGTCATGAAGTCGAGGTTGTCCCGCGCCATCACTGGCTCGAGGCAGTCCTTCGTGACTTCGGCGATGGAGGATGCAAACCCACTGCTCTTTCCTCCCGCCGCGCACAGCGCCGGAACCACGCCCATCTCCGACAGGAATGACGCAAGGCCCACGACCATGTCATCATTGCCAAAAACCAAGGCGCGCTTGCCAAACGCATACTTGTGTCCATCGACGTAGGCATCGAGCAGTCGGCCTCGCTCCAACTCATACCTCGAAGGCATCGACTTCCCAGAAAGCGCCGAGAGCACCGAAAAGAATGCATCCGTTTCCCGCACTCCGATTGGCATTCCGATCCGATGTGCCTTGACTCCAAATCGTTCTTCGAGGTGACCTGCTGCCGTAGCCTTCGACTGCAGCGCGCGTCCGAACTCGATGCTTGCAGTGGCAGTATTTACCCTGCGAAGTTGTGCAAGCGGAGTTCCTCCCACCGGAATCTTCTCGTAATGCGCCACAACGGGAGAGTCCAGCGTTTCTGAATAGTCCGGAAAAAGCGTGAGTGGAAGGTCGAAGTCGGCGGCGATCTCCTTCAGGTGTCGCAGATCGGCAGGCGACACCATCCCGGGAAACAGGTTTATCCCCACACGAGCGGCGTCACTCTTCTCGGCGCTACCTGCAAGCTGTTCCACCACTGCGCGAACTGCTGCATGGAATCCGTCCAGGTGCGTGCCGTTGTAACTAGGTGTCGAGACGTGGACCAGTTCCGGGGCACTCTCGCCACTTCGCGATTCACGGTAGTTCCGCAGCATCAGCCCCACATCTTCGCCAATCGTCTCGGTCAGGCATGTGGTCGCGATTCCGACGAGCCGCGGCCTGTACTGTTCAGTGACGTTCTTCAGCCCCTGCATCAGGTTCTGCTCTCCGCCGAATATCGTGCTCGCCTCACTAAAGCCGGATGCTGCAATGTCCATCGGCTCGCGGAAATGGCTGATGATGTAACGCCGCATGTATGTCGCGCAGCCCTGTGATCCGTGTAGAAATGGCAGTCCGCCTTCGATGCCTCGCATCACCAGCGAAGCCCCAAGCGGTGCGCAGAGCTTGCACGGATTGCGCGTGCTTACAAAGTTCGGCGCCGTAGTTTTCAGGACGGTCAGCTCTGTGCTCATCGCGCCACCTCCGCGCAGCCTGCACGACGCCGCGGCATGAGTTTCCACACCGGACTTGCGACGCTGCTGTACACCTCGCGTGCAAAGTTCACCATGCCTTCAAATCCGGCGAGCGCTTCCTTGCGCTCGTGGTTGTGATCGCAGAATCCAATGCCCAACTTGTACGCAATGGGCCGCTCCTTCACTCCACCGATGAACACATCGACATCCTTCTCCTGCAGAAAGCTCGACAGTTCCAGCGGATTCGAGTCATCGACGATGATCGTGCCTTCGTCGCAGAGCTCGCGCAGCAGTTCGTAGTCTTCGCGGTTTCCCGTCTGCGACCCAACCATCACGGTCGTCATTCCCAGGTGGCGAAGAGCTCGCACCAGCGAGAAGGCCTTAAACGCCCCGCCCACATAGATCGCGGCACGCGCGCCTTCGAGCTTGCGGCGATACCGCGAAACCTCAGGCATAATGCGCTGCAGTTCATCTCGAACGAGATCTTGCGCACCATGCATGATCTCTTCGCTCTTGAAGAACCGTGCCACGTCATAGAGCGCCTGCGACATGTCTTCCATGCCGAAATAAGAAACCTTGATGAACGGCGTGCCCCAGCGCTCTTTCAGCTTCTTTGCCAGGTGTGTCATTGAGCCCGAGCACTGCACCACGTTCAGAGCAGCGCCATGTGCGCGGTTGATCTCCTCCACGCGGCCGTCTCCCGTGATGCACGAAACCACTTCGACTCCCATCCGCCGGTAGTAATCTTTGATGGTCCATATTTCGCCCGCGAGGTTGAAGTCCCCAAGGATGTTGATACTCGTAGGAGTCACCGTTTCGGTGTTGCCCGTGCCGATCAGTTCGAACAGCGCATCGCAAGCGGCGCGGTAGCCATCTTTCTTCGTTCCCTTGAAGCCTTCCGAATGTACCGGCAGGACAGGGATTCCTTTCTCCCTGCTTACCCGCTTGCAGACCGCCTCGACATCGTCGCCGATCACGCCAACGATGCAGGTCGCGTACACAAATGCGGCTTTCGGATGATGCGCGTCGATCAATTCGCAGAGCGCGGAGTAGAGCTTTTTTTCTCCACCCTGAATCACATCGAGTTCCTGCAGATCGGTCGAGAAACTCAGTCGATGAATCTGCGGGCCCGACGAGAGCGCTCCGCGAATATCCCACGTATAACTTGCACAACCAATAGGTCCATGCACGACGTGAAGGGCGTCAGCAATGGGATAGAGGACCACGCGCGACCCGCAGAATACGCACGCGCGCTGGCTTACCGAACCCGCCGCGCTCGGCTTCTCGCAGTCGAGTTGGAAGGGTTGTTGCCCCTTACGGTAAACCTGCTTCGTCCGCTCTCTCAGAATGTCTGCCATTGCTACGCCCCGCTCCGGTGTTTGTGTTCGTGCAGTTTGCCTACATCGTCAATTCAAACTTCTCTTCGGGTGCTTCGCGATCCTGGCGGTCCATAAGAACGCCGAGAATCTTCTCCAGCAATCGCATGCCGCCCTCGTAGCCCACCGTTGGGAAATATTGATGTCCGACACGGTCGAGTATCGGAAAACCGTGGCGCACGAACGGAATATCTTCATCGCGCGAAATGTACTTTCCGTAGGTGTTGCCAATCAGCAGATCGACCCCTTCGTTTTTGATCCACTGATGCATCAGGTACATGTCAGCTTGCGGCCCCGCCTTGATCTTCGCCGTCTCCGCAAGTCCGCCCAGAACCTGCGTCACCCGCTTCTCAAAACGCGGTGACGGAGTTCCCGTGACGACATACGCCGGCTTCATATCAAGAGCAACGAGGAACTCGCACAGTGATACGAGTTGATCTGGATCGCCGTAGAGCGCCACACGTTTGCCGAATGTGTACTGGTGCATATCGGCCATCATGTCCAGCAGGCGTCCGCGCTCGTCGGTAACAGAATCAGGAACCTTCACTCCTGCCATCTTCCGCAGAGCTTCAATGAAGCGATCCGTCGCCTGGATTCCGATCGGAAGTTCGAGCATCTCTCGTGGCACTTCGCACTTCTGCTCCAGGGCATCAGCGGCGCGAGTCGAGGCCGTGAGTCCAAGGCCGAGCGTTCCAATACTCGAGCCCGCACTCTTCAACTGCTCAATGGTTGCTCCGCCGCGAGGATAGAACTCGTGCGTACCAGTCTGTGGAGCATCCAGCACGTCGCTTGTGTCGGGAAACATCACGACGTCCACGCCCAGTTTGTGCGCCAGACACTTGAGTTCGCGCATGTCCGACGGCTCCACCCAACCCGGAAGAATGTTGACCTGCTTCTTCTCTTCCTTCGAGGACTCGGCGAAGTAATCCACGATTCCCTTGCACATGTTGGCAAACCCCGTCACATGCGAGCCCACATAGCTCGGCGTGTTCGCGTGGATCACAAACTTGCCTTCGGGAATCTTGCCTTCGTCGCGTGCCTTCGCAATGATCTGCACCAGGTCATCACCAATCGTTTCCGAAAGGCAGGTGGTGTGTACCGCGATCACGTCAGGGTTGTACACGGCAAAGATGATCTGGATTGCCTGCAGCAGGTTAGCCTGCCCGCCAAAAACCGAAGCGCCCTCGGTGAATGAACTTGTGGCGGCCATCACCGGCTCCTTGTAGTGGCGGGTCAGAGTGCTGCGATGGTAGGAGCAGCATCCCTGCGATCCATGGCTGTGAGGCAAGCAGTTGTGAATGCCGAGTGCGGCATACATCGCTCCGATGGGCTGGCATGTTTTCGCCGGATTCACGGTGAGCGACGTGCGCTCCAGAACCTCAGTGGGTGTGTGTCGCAAAAGCATAGACTTCTCCCTTCTGCTCCAGTGAGCAGCGGCTGTTGACTCTCATCATTCGGAAATTAGTGGGCGGCGATTTTGGTAGGCTCTGGCTGCTGCCACGGAGCCACGGTCAATTTCCAGACCTTCATGTTCACCATGCGGTCAATCTCGCGATAGAAGTTGATGGCGCCTTCAAAACCCGCGTACGGGCCGCCGTAGTCGTAGCTGTGAAGCTGCTTGCATGGAATACCCATCTTCTGGACGGCGTACTTCTCCTTGATGCCGGCACAGAAAATATCAGGCTTGTAGAGTTCAAGCAGCCGCTCTGTTTCGTGATGGCTGATGTCGTCAATCACAAGTTGATCGGCATCCATGTCGGGCATCATGCCGCGGTAATTGCGGAACTCGAGTTCGACATCTGCCTCGAGCTTTGCCAGTTCTTCCGGCGTGCGGCGCGGGCGATAGCGGATGGGATCGGGAACCACCTCGATCTCTTCGATGTTCTTGCTGTCCGCATCCACCTTCAGATCGCCCAACACGCGACGGCCTTCGTAATCGTCGCGATGTCCGAATTCATACCCGGCAGCGATGGTCTTCATCCCAAGCTCATTGAAGAGCATCTGATAGTGGTGCGCGCGTGAGCCGCCCACGAAGAGCATGGCAGTCTTGCCCTGCACGCGGCTGCGAACTTCATCGCGAACAGCATTCACCTTCGGCAGTTCTTCCGTAATCACCTTCTCGACGCGTTCGGTCAATTCTGGATCATTGAAGTACTGCGCCACTTTACGTAGCGACTTCGCCGTCGCCTCACCCCCGATGAAGTTCACCTTCAGCCAGGGAATGCCAAACTTCGTTTCCATCATCTCGGCCACATAGTTGATCGAGCGGTGGCACATCACGATATTGAGATCGGCAGTATGCGAATTGGCGAGCGTGTCGTAAGTAGAGTTGCCGCTAAAGGTCGCAACCACCTTGATGCCGCAGCTTTTCAGGATTTCGTCGATAACAAATCCATCACCGCCGATGTTGTATTCACCAAGAAGATTGATCTTCCATTTCTCTTCATGCTGCGTTTCGTTCAGTCCAATCACATGCTTGAAGAGCTGATTGTTTGCGATATGATGTCCCGCCGACTGGCTCACACCTCGATACCCTTCGCAGGAGAACCCGAACACATTGATGCCGAGTTCCGCCTTCATCTCGCGAGCAACCGAGTGCACGTCATCGCCGATCAGTCCCACCGGGCAGGTTGAGAAGATCGCAATCGCCTTGGGATGAAATAGCTGATAAGCCTCGCGGATTGCTTCCTTCAACTTCTTCTCACCGCCAAACACGATTTGTTCTTCCGTCATGTCGGTCGAGAGGCAGTAGTTGATGAAGTTTGCGTCCTCCGGAGTAGGCGGCAGCGTCTGGTTCCGGCGAGTAAGCCAAGAGTAGAAGCCGCAGCCGATAGGCCCATGCGTGATGCTCAGAATGTCGCGGCTCGGGCCAATGACCACGCCCTTGCAGCCTGCATACGTGCAGCCGCGCTGTGTAATGATGCCCGGGCTGCTGCGCGTGTTCGCCTTGATTTCCGGCACCGTGCCGTCAGGACATATCTCATTTACCACGATCTGATCGGCGCGTTTCCGGGACAGTTTCTTCGGGTAAATTTGTACTAATTCTTCTTTTACTTTTCTCGGATCCAACGTCATAAACCGCTCCATCGCTGCGCCACATCAGGCGTCTGTGCTGTGCGCGCCGGCACGGTGTTCGCCAGGCCGGCGCGGATCAATCTGGAGGATCGACTAGGCGATCGCGTGCTTCGGTGCGTCTTCGGAAAGACCGAAGTCGATCAGCAGCTTTTCCAACGCCTCGATTTCCAGCGGCTTCGGGATCACGAAGTTGGTGTTCGTGTCGATCGCCTTCGCCAGTGCACGATACTCATCAGCCTGTGCGCACTCTGGACGCCACTCGATCACCGTCTTGCGATTGATCTCCGCGCGCTGCACGTCGTTGTCGCGGGGTACGAAGTGGATCATCTGTGTGCCGAGCTGGCGAGCCAGTTCCTGGATCATTTCTCGCTCGTTATCGACCTTGCGGCTGTTGCAGATCAGTCCGCCGAGGCGTACACCGCCCGCCTGTGCGAACTTCACAATACCCTTGCAGATGTTATTGGCCGCATACATGGCCATCATCTCTCCAGAGCACACGATGTAAATCTCCTGCGCTTTTCCTTCGCGAATCGGCATGGCAAAACCGCCGCACACAACGTCACCGAGAACATCGTAGAAAACGTAATCGAGACCGACGTCTTCCTTGTAGGCTCCGAGCTGCTCAAGCATATTGATCGAGGTGATGATGCCGCGGCCTGCGCATCCTACGCCTGGCTCGGGGCCACCGGACTCCGTGCAATAGGTGTTGCCATAACCCATGCGCCGGATGTCTTCGAGATCGACCTCGTCGCCTTCTTCGCGCAGCGTGTCGAGCACAGTCTTTTGTGCCAGTCCGCCTAAGAGCAGCCGCGTAGAGTCCGCCTTTGGATCGCAACCTACGACCATTACCTTCTTGCCCATTTCAGCCAATGCTGCAACCGTGTTCTGAGTGGTGGTTGATTTGCCGATGCCGCCCTTGCCGTAGATCGCTACTTTTCGCATGATTTCTTGTCTTCCTTTCAGAGAATTCTTGAATAAAGTCGATCCCGCACTCCGGAGTAAGTAGACCGGTGCGCCGCGCTGCGGTGAGTGCGAAATGCTGCTGTGCTTTGTTGAAGGTAGAGTTCTGCTTTCGGCTGGAATCAGCCGCAGTATCGCGTGCTCGAGCTTGGAGCGGGATTTCTCAGGCGTCAGCTACAGCGCGACGCTGATTAGAAGAATAGAAAGTGCGACAAGTCAGCGACGTCCGTGGTCGGTTGATTGTCGGTAACCATTGCTGGTGAAGGAGAGAATAGGAGAGAAGCTCTCCGGAGTCCAATCGGAATTTTCTATCCGGCCGATTGCATTCGCTGATGAGGCATTGCCGCAAGCTCACCACTGAAACAGGCCTAAACTATCACATCGACATGGCGAGTTATACGCGCTTATAGATGGAATAAGAACTATTGATTGGCGCGGGTCAGCAATACCGAACTACTCTCACTTAATCCTGAAAAGCACCAGCTTCAATTCAAGCGAGGAAGTCATGCTTCCGAAAGATGAGACCGCGATGTGGCAGGTGGAAATCCTGCATCGCACAAGCAGAATTGTCAGTTCCGGGTTGTCGATCGACGACATGCTGGCGGAGCTTATCGCCATCACAGTCGAGGTCACTGGCTGCGATGCTTGCCTCATCTACTTGCCCGACCATGAAACAGGAGACGTTGTTTTGCGCGCTTCACAACTCCCTCATGACGCTGAGATCGGAAACGTGCGTCTCAGCATGGGTGAGGGAATTGCAGGCTGGGTTGCCAAGCACAAGACTGTAGTGGCGCTCTCAAACAACGCATGGGCCGACGCTCGCTTCAAGACATTCTCCACGATGGTCGAGGACACTTACGAGGCGCTCGTTTCCGTTCCGCTGGTGCGGGGTGGAGAAGTGATCGGCGTGTTCAATGTGCATCATCGCGAGGTGCACAACCACACTCCGAATGAGATCAGCTTGCTCAGCTTTCTCGGCGAGCAAATGGGCGGAGCCATCGCCTATTCCGCACTGGTCGAGCACAATACCCGACTCAAGCAGGAGGCCCTATTAGTGCGCCAGCAACTTGAGGAACGCAAACTCGTCGAGCGCGCGAAGGGCATTCTGCAGCAGCGTTTTGGCCTTTCAGAGCAGGAGTCTTACCAAAGCCTGCGTGAGGAAAGTCGCCGCCATCGCAAGTCAATTCGCGAAGTTGCCGAGGCCGTGCTGATGGTTGAAAACATCGCCACCCGACGCCCCACTGCAGCGCGCGAACAGAGTGGTGAATCTGAGTAGTCCTACAGTTGTTACGGGCCTTATCGACGCAGTCTTACCGACCAACGACACGTGGAGGAATTCGAATGACGTTCAATCTTGTCGCCATCAACCTGAAGGATGCGCAGGGAAACCTTCCCGCATGCCACGTCGCCAAATGCGCGAATCAAGGCCGGTATCAGTTCTTTCCTCCGCTTGCCGAGGGCGATCTGCCCGACTGGGAAGGGAAGTCCATCTGCTCCAAGCATCTTGTCGATGAAGCTCGGTATCGCCCCGAGATCATCTTGTCATTGCTCGATATTCTGATCGATGCCATGGAGTCGAAACACGTGCTCACTGGGCCTTCCGCGCCGCGTGGACCTGGCCGCGTAGTTCCGCTGCGGTAGTTCATCGCTTTGCAGCGCTTCTTGTTGATGCCTGATCGACTGGAAGCCTAGTCGCTACTCGCCGATCCGAGCAGCACTTCGGTGGTCGAAGCAGGCATCACAACGTGAACCTTCGCATGTTCTTTTCTGGATGAGAACCTTGACCTGAGAGGCAGGTCAAGCGCGTACAGCGCGAATGCTGCTATCGAAAAAGAGCCCGCCAGTAAAACTGCCATACTGCTCATGCCTAGCGCGAGCATGGCTATGAATGCCGGAAGGTGAAACAGGTAAAGAGGGTACGAGATGTCTCCAAGCCAGTCGAGCAATCGCGCCCAGTTGCCCTTCACCACAACTTCTGTACTCATGACCAGAACGAAGATTGAGAAGAACAGCGGCAGTCCCCAATTCTTGTTCAGCGCCAGTGCCAGGGTTGCAGGGAAGGCCAGTATTGTGAACCCAAGCGGCGTTCTTCTCAGCCGGAAGTAAACGAACCCAGTCACCCACATCCAGGAGGACACCAGCAGAATCCTCCAATTGGCAAGCGTTTCAATTCCGCCGTTCGGAGGATGGATCAACATGAATGCAAGAAATGACGCAAGAAGCAACGCGATCAGCGCAAACGTCGGCAGCTTCCTGAGTTGAGGAGCCACCATGTAGTGCCACCATTCCGGACTGAGCGACCAGAGTGGTCCGTTGAGTGGGACCGGCGCGCTGATTACGCTCTGCAGCATCAGAAATGAAGCCACGATGGAAATCGTAGATGCGCTCGAAACCTGCTCCCCAAGCGGCCACACAAAGATCTGCGAATGCAACGTGTGGTGAACCAGTAATTGCACCGCCAGTGCGAACACAACCGAGGCGATGTACATTGGCCAGATTCGCAGAAAACGACGTCTGTAAAAGCCGACGCTCTCTCGCTCTACGCTCGCTGCAATGCTGTACCCGGAAAGCACAAAGAATCCGAAGACCGCGCTGCTTGGATTCAGATGATCAGCCCTGAAGATTACGTAGAGGTTGGGCTTCACCAGCATGGAGTAGTGTCCCAGGACGACCACAGACGCAAGAAAAAAGCGCCAGGCCGCCAGCAGGCTCCAATTTGTTTGGGGTGCGATGTTTTCTGACATTGAGCGTTACGTCTTCTTCAATGTTATCGCATGATGCTGGAGTGAGACATATCCGCCCATGATCTTGAGACCCGCAGCGAGCGCCAAGGCTGCTATTCTGGAAATGTGACTTCCACGGTATCTACACGAGCCAAGGCCTCGAGCCGGAAACGTTCGGTTCCTACCCTTGTTCGACGGTTTGCGTTCGGCCTCGTCAGCATCTGGCTGTTTGCCGTGCTGCTTCTTGTTGCTGCGCGGTGGATTAATCCGCCAACAACCGCGGTGCAGATGCAGCGCCGTGTGCAGTCCTGGTTCCGCGACACGCCTTATCAGAAGCGCTACACGTTCGTCCCCCTAAAACAGATCTCGCCCGATTTTCAGCACGCCGTCATTGCCGCGGAAGACACGCGCTTTTACCAGCATCATGGATTTGACTGGCACGCCATCCGACTCGCGGCCGAGGAAGACATAGAAGGTGGCCGTACACGCGGCGGGTCCACGCTCACGCAGCAACTCGTGAAGAACCTGTTCTTCGGAACCGGACGTTCTTTCCTCCGCAAAGGTGCGGAAGCCACGCTGGTGCCAGTAGCCGAAGTCGTGCTCGGCAAGCAGCGCATTCTGGAGCTATACCTCAATGTAGTCGAGTGGGGGCCTGGCGTTTATGGTGCAGAGGCGGCTTGTCGCTACCATGACAGAACCTCGGCCCGGCATATCGGCCGCGAACAATCGGCACGGCTGGCTGCCATTCTTCCTGCGCCGCTGAAACGACGCCCAGAGCGCATGAACAGCTACAGCGCTGTCATCCTCAGGCGAATGCGCCAAGTCGGTTGGTAGTAGCCAGTCCTGCTGGTTATTAGGTGCAACAGCCTACATGAAGAATTCGGTTCCAGAGACGTCGTTCATTTGAGATAAATGAGTGGAATGCGAAAACTCTTTATCTTCAACGACTCGCCTTACGGTAGCCAGAGGACCTACAACGGCCTACGCCTGGCGCTCGCCTGTGCCCGCAAAGCAAAGATTCGCGTCTTCTTCTTCGGCGATGGTGTGACTTCCGCCATCGCGGGACTCTCCCCCGCGCATGCCGAATACAATCCGCAGGAGATGCTGACGGCGATTTCTGATCTTGGCGCCGATCTCGCTGCGTGCGGCACCTGCATGGAAGCCCGAGGGATTAAACCAGAAAATCTGATACCGCAGGTACAGCGCGGCTCTCTCGACCAACTCGTCGAGTGGACAGAAGACGCTGACAAGGTTCTGACCTTCTAGCAACGCCTCTGCGAATCGCTCTTCTCAAAATTCAACCGTCCTCAATCTCGTGCGCGGGAACTAGCTTTCTCGCGCATCGGCTACACCTTTGTGTCGCGGCGAACGTGAGCGGGTGATGTATGTCACTGAAGCACGTGTCATTCCGTAGTACATCAGGAATAACCGCAATATTTCTTGTTGTTATGTTAGCTCCTGCCGAACGTCAAAAGGGGTAGAGGAACAAATGGGGATAAGCCGAAGAGACTTATTGAAGATGGGCACTGGTGTCGGTCTGACTCTTGCCGAGTTGGGCATCCAGGTTCCACAAGCACATGCGGCGACCAAAAAGGAGAAGTTAGCGGGCACCGAGGAGTTCACGACTGCCTGTAATTTCTGTTCTTGTGGTTGCGGCATGATTGGCCATGTCAAAAATGGCGAGCTGGTGAATCTGGAAGGCGATCCGGACCACGTAATCAACGAGGGCGCGCTGTGCAGCAAGGGCGCCGCCATGCTGGAGACTCACCGGTCTACCCAGCGTGTGAAAAAGCCTATGCTTCGCACTGCTGGCAGCGACCAGTGGAAAGAGATCAGCTGGGATGAGGCCTATGACCGCATTGCCCGCAAGATCAAGGACACTCGCGACGCCAACTGGATCGCCACCGAAAAAGAAGGCGACAAAGAATTTGCGGTAAACCGCACCGACGCCATTGGCTTCATGGGCGGTGCGCAGAACACGAACGAAGAGTGCTACATCGTCAGCAAGATGGCACGTCTGCTCGGCACTGTTCAGGTAGAACATCAGGCCAGGCTTTGACACAGCCCCACGGTCCCCAGTTTGGGGGCAGCATTCGGTCGTGGCGCTATGACCAATCACTGGTTGGATCTGCAGAACTCTAAGGTGTTCCTCATCGAGGGATCCAATGCTGCAGAGAACCACGTGATGGCCATGAAGTGGATCCGCAAGGCGCAGGAAAAGGGCGCCATCATTATCCACGTGGATCCTCGTTTCAATCGCACCTCCTCGACAGCGGACATCTATGCCCGCATCCGTCCCGGTGCCGATATCGCGTTCCTGAACGCGGTTACCAATTACATCCTTGAAAACAAGCTCTATGACGAGCCCTACGTAAAGCTTCACACCAACGCTCTCATGGTCAGCAACAAGGAGTTCAGCTTTGAGGACGGACTCTTCTCCGGATATGACCAGGAGAAGCACAAGTATCACCAGGAAGGCTGGGGATACGAACTCGGTTCGGACAAGAAGCCTCTCAAGGCAAAGTCGCTCGACGACCCCCGCTGCGTATTCGCACAGATGAAGAAGTTCTTCTCGCGATACACGCTCAAGGTGGGCAGCGACATCTCGGGAATTCCCGAAGAGCAGATTAAGCTGATCGCCGAAACCATGGCGAAGCACAAGCCGGGCACCATCATGTATGCGCTCGGCATGACGCAGCACACCGTTGCAGTGCAGAACATCCGCTGCTATGGCATCATCCAGATGCTGCTCGGAAACATCGGCAAGCCTGGCGGCGGCGTAAACGCTCTCCGCGGTGAGCCAAACGTGCAGGGCGCCTGCGACATGGCCGTCCTGAACAACTACACTCCGGGCTACCTGAACTACCCGAATTACAACGAGCCCACGCTGAAGGAATGGACGAACAACAACGGTACGCTTCGTCGCAAGTTCCTCATGAACACGTTGAAGGCTTGGTTCGGCGAGAACGCAACGGCGGAAAACGACTACGGCTATGCATGGCTGCCGAAGCGCAACACCGGCGATTACTCCGTTCTTGGCATGCTCGAAGGCGCACTCAGTGGCCGCACGAAGATGCTGTACGTCGTCGGACAAAACCCGGCAGTAACGAATCCCAATCTGAACGTTACCTTTGCGGCGCTCGAGAAGCTTGAGATGCTCGTCGTTCAGGAACTTTGGGAGACCGAGACCGCCAGCTTCTGGCATCGTCCGGGCGCTGACCCCAAGTCGATCAAGACCGAAGTTCTGTTGCTTCCTGCGGGCTACTTCATGGAGAAGGAAGGCACCATTTCCGGCTCCGGTCGCATGGTGCAGTGGCGCTACGCGGGCGTCAATCCTCCGGGAGAAGCGAAGCCCGATCTGGAAATATTCGACACGCTCTTCAACAAGGTGCGTGCGCTGTATAAGAACTCGACGGATCCGAAGGATGTGCCGATTCTGAAGGCTGCATGGAACTATCCTGCGAAGGATCGTGCCGAAGCCGTGCTGAAGGAAATCGGCGGATTCGACCTGACCACCGGTCAGCCGGTCAACGGCATCGCCGACCTCAAGGACGATGGTACAACTTCTTCGGGAGCCTGGATCTACGCTGGCTGCTTCAAGGGTGGCAAGAACCTGACGAAGCGTCGCGACAACAAGACCGATCCCAGCGGACTCGGTATGTATCCGAACTTCGCATGGACCTGGCCGGGCAACATGAAGATTCTCTACAACCGCGCCTCGTGCGACGAGCATGGTGTGCCGTTCGATCCCGAGCACAAGATCGTCTGGTGGGATGCCGAGCAGAAGAAGTGGGCTGGCGTCGATACTCCTGACGTTCCGGTGCCGACCGATGGGCCGGACACTCCGAATGGACAGCGCGCGTTCCGCATGAACGGAGAAGGTGTCGGACGTCTTATCGCTGGGCCTTACAAGGATCCTGACGCGAAGGACAAGGATAAGCTTCCGCGCGATGCCTCCTACACGCCCAAAGATGGTCCGCTGCCTGAGTTCTACGAGCCGGTCGAAAGTCCGACGGAGAACTCTCTGCACCCCGCTGTTAAGTGCAATCCGTGCTTGAAGTATCCGCGCCTTAAGGATGGCAAGCACCCAATTGGCACCGTGCAACAGTTCCCCTACGTGCTCATGACGTCGAGCATGTCGGAACACTGGTGCGCAGGTTCCACCACGCGCAACGTGCCGTGGCTCAATGAACTCGTCCCAGAGCCGGTGGTTGAAATTCCAGAGAAACTCGCGCAGCAACTGGGTATTGCGACTGGCGATCGGGCCGATGTCAGTTCGGCTCGCGGCAAGGTGACTGTGAAAGCTGTCGTCACCAAGCGCATGCAGACGCTCCAGATCAACGGCAAGGAAGTGACGATCGTTTGGATGCCCTATAACTGGGGATTCAAGGGCCTGAGCACCGGTCCTAGCACAAACGTTCTGACCATCGATGCCGTGGACCCGGGAGCTGGCACACAGGAAACCAAAGCCTGTCTTGTGAAGGTGGAACGTGCGAAAGACGGAGGTGCACATGTCTAGCGGAATGTTGATAGATACAACCAAGTGCATCGGTTGCCGTTCGTGCCAGGTTTCCTGCAAGGAATGGAACGACCTGCCCGCCGAGAAGACGAGTGCGCCGGAAAAGGGCCTCGGATTGCAAAATCCGAAGGTGCTTTCCGCAAAGACGCTGGTGGTGATCACCGATCATGAGATCGATGACGCCAAGGCGCCGGGCGGAATCCGCACGATCTTCGCCAAGCGGCAGTGTATGCACTGCGACGAGCCGGCATGTGTTTCGGCCTGCCCTGTCACAGCAATGCACAAGACAGCCGAAGGCCCGGTCGTTTATGACAAGTCACGCTGCATCGGATGCCGCTACTGCATGTGGGCCTGCCCCTGGGGCGTTCCCACCGCGCAGTGGGATTCGCTTGCGCCGCAGATCAGCAAGTGCACCATGTGCTACGACCGCCATGCTCAGGCATTGCCGGTCGCACGCAATGGACAGTCGATTCCGGACAAGAACGGGTCTTACGCGACCAAGTTGTCTGAACCGATGTGCATCAAGCAGTGTCCCGCTGGCGCTCTCAAGTTTGGCGAGCGCGAGCACCTTCTCGCCGAGGCGAAGAAGCGGATCAAGGACAACCCCGGCACATACGTCGAGCACATCTACGGCGAGCATGAAGCGGGCGGCACCGGAGTTCTCTATCTCTCGAGTGTTCCATTCGAGCAGATCGGGTTCCCCAAGGTGCAGACCGAAGCTCTGCCCAAGATCAGTGCCATCGCCCTCGGCTCGGTTCCTCCGGCTGTGGTTGGCGTAGGAGCTGTCCTCGGCGGCGTGGCGGCGTTGAACAAGCGTCGTGCGAAAGTTGCCGCAGAGGAAGGGAAGTCCGCCAGCAAGAAGGAAGAAGCTCATCATCATCATGTAGAGTTTGCCCCTGTTCCGGGCGGCAATCCCTTCACGCGCCAGAACCTTCTCTCGCGTGGCAATATGACGCTGCTGTTCCTCATGGCCTTTGGAGCGCTTTCATTCCTCGTGCGATTCGCTCTTGGACTTGGAGGCAGCACCAACCTCTCCGACACCTGGGCCTGGGGCCTTTGGATCGTATTCGACTTCGTGTGGATTGCGATCGCCGCGGGTGCGTTTGCTACCGCTGGTCTGATCTACGTCTTTGCACGAGAAGACCTATACTCCATTGGTCGCGCCGCCGTCCTCATGGGAATGCTGAGTTACACGTTTGTCGTGCTCACGCTCATGGCTGATCTTGGTCTGCCTTGGCACTTCTACGCGCTTGGAATGTATGCACCGAAACATTCCGCCATGTTCGAAGTGTCCTGGTGTATCACTTTCTACCTCACGGTCTTGGTATTCGAGTTCCTGCCCGTGCCGCTCGACTACTTCGGTCTGACGAAGTGGAAGGCGCTGTGGACGAAGTACTCGGGTTCCTACGTTGCGGTCGCGGTATCGCTCTTCGTGTACCTCATGTCCCGCAACCTGATCTACACCGTGGCGGCACTTGCAGTCTTCGGGTTCATGGCTTACATCTTCCGCACTAAGGAAGGGCAGAAGCCGGTTCCTGTGATGCTGGCCATTGCGGCGGTAACGTTCTCCACCATGCACCAGAGTTCGCTTGGTTCGCTCTTCCTGCTCATGCCGGATAAGCTCAACCATCTCTGGTGGTCACCCGTCATGCCGATCTGCTACTTCTTGTCTTCGGTTGCAGCGGGCACGGCACTTATGGTGCTGGTCGAGATGTGGATTGCGAAGGCCTTCAAGCGGACGCTCAACATGAAGCCGGTTTCGGCCATGGGCAAAGTGGCATTCTGGGCGCTGCTCGTGTACCTGGTTGCACGTCTTACGGACGTCGCCATCCGCGGACAGCTTGCTAACGTCCTCACCTCATCTCAGGGTGTTCTGTTCCTGATTGAGATTGTGGTTCTGGGCTTCGTACCGTTGATCATGCTTGGTTCGTCGAGCGTGCGCAATCGCCCTGCAACACTGGGCATCGCGGCACTGCTCTCCGTCAGCGGCATCGTTTGGAACCGCTGCATGGGCGTGATCTTCGCAATGAATCTCACGGGCCCCGTGCCTCAGATCGCTCCGGTACATTACTTCCCGAGCATCTGGGAGTGGGGAATCTCGGTCGGAATGATTGCGACGACCATCTTCCTCTTCGGGTTGGGAGTGCGACTCGTTCCCGTTCTCCCGAAGGAAGAACAGCAAGCTTCATTCACGGACTAACCATCCATTCACCGGGGCCGTGTTTTAACAGCACGGCCCCGTTCTAAAAACATCTATGTAGCTCGTCTCTGACCGGATCGGTCTAAAGATGCCATGCATCCAGGACCCAGCCGGCGGCGATCCTGACAAATCCAGTAGTGATCAGGGTCCAAGGGCTGTGCTGGAAACGGCGCTGCCTCCCTCTGTTGGAAAGGAGACATTTTTGAACTCCGCAGCAGTTCTCCGCACATTTGCGTCTCACCCAGTCTCGCCTCAGCAGAATGCCGTCCGAGTATTGCGTCTGTCGCTCACTGATCGCTGTAATTTTCGCTGTCGCTATTGCATGCCCGAGCGCGGCGTAGATTGGGTTCCGCACTCGCAACTGCTCTCGCTCGAAGATCTCGCCGATCAGGTGCGATGGCTTTGCCAATACACATCCATCGATCGGGTCAAACTCACCGGCGGCGAACCGCTGGTCCGGCGCGGCCTAACCGATCTGATCCGATCCCTTCGCGACATCCCGCAGATTCGCGAAGTCTCGCTTACCACCAACGGCTCCATGCTGGCCGAACACGCATCCGAACTCAAACAGGCAGGGCTGTCACGCGTGAATGTATCGCTTGACTCTCTGGATGAGCAGCGTTTCGCCACACTGTCCCGCGGCGGAAAGCTACAACAGACATTGAGCGGAATCGAAGCGGCACTTCGCGCCGGACTCACGCCGCTGAAACTGAATGCCGTTCTCCTGCTCAGTTCATGGCAGCAAGATGTTCCAGAACTCCTCGACTATGCCGCGAACCTTGGCGTCGAGCTTCGCTTCATCGAACTCATGCGCACCGGAACCGAGCGCGACTGGTGTGCTTCTGAATTGCTGATCGTAGATCACGTCCAGGAGTGGCTCGCCCACCAGGCCCGAGTGGAGCCCATCTCCGACGGTTCAGCATCTCCTGCCCGCCGCACACGAGTTCATTGGAAAGGCAAAGAGATCACTGTTGGATGGATCACCCCGCGCTCGCTTCCATTCTGCTCAAGCTGCGAACGCCTTCGCATGGATTCTCGCGGACGCCTGCGCCGCTGTCTCATGGATTCCGAAGTTCTCGATCTGCCGTCGCAGAGAACGAACAACAGCTCTCATGCCGAGGAAGAGTTCCGCCGCTACATGGCAGGCAAGCACGCTCCCGAGTCCATGGACACCATGCACGCCATGGTCGGCATCGGCGGATAACTTTCTTCGCGGCTATCTCTCCATCATCGTTTTCAGGCTGCCGACAAGGCAGCCTGATCTTCTTAACTCGCGCCCAGGTCATCAAGCGGCCGCTCGACCCGAATCCAATAGCCGAGGTGGTCTCGCTAGCAATCCTCGTATGGTGTTGAGCAAAGTTTTTGGGTCCGAGAGTCCCTTCACAAGCACTGCATCCACCAGCTTGTACACGGATTCTGGAACCACCGCGTCTCCTGTGAGCAGGATAATCGGCATTTCTGGAGATCGCATTCGCGCCTCTCGCGCGATCAAATCTCCTTTTTCTCCACTGGCCAGGTGATAATCCACAATCAGTACATCGACGAAGTTTTCCTGCAGTGCCCGTATGGAGGACGCGTAATCTCGGGTCGTCAGAGTCTCAAACCCGAAGTGGTTCAGTAACATGGAACGTGCTTGAAGAGTTTCTGGGCGGTCATCTACACACATGATCTTGGGTCGGCGGTTGTCCACACATGCTCTCAGTTTTATCGAGTGTGTCGCATTTATGACGCTTTCGGTGTGAGATGCGTTCAAAAAACGAAACGACGCAGCCTGCCGACATTATCGCGAGTTCGTCCATGGTGTGAATGCGAGTTCATCTGTTGCGCTCTCCAAACTTATGTCGCAATGAGGCTTGGATCGGAAGAGTTATCTGAAAAGTTGAACTAAATGCGGCAGCGACTCTGCTTCGAGCATCTCTTAACCCAAAGCTTACATTCCACGCTGACCAGGTCTGCCCATGACGAACATTCCTCGTGACCCATCCTTCGATGGCACACACTCCTTACTATTTTCCGAGGGATACAGGTATGTCTCCAATCGTTGCGAGCGGCTTGGTGCCGATCTTTTCGAGACTCGCGTCATGCTCCGTAATGCAATATGCATGCGAGGTGCCGAGGCGGCTGAAGAGTTTTATCATCCTGGACGTTTCACGCTCCGCGGAGCAATGCCCCTGTTCGCCACCAACCTCATTCACGATCTTGGCAGCGTGATGATGCTCGACGGAGAAGACCACCGCCGCCGCAAGCGAATGTTCTTATCTTTCGTCTCTCCCGAATCGCTCAATCGACTTGTTCGCATCACTTCGCAGCATTGGCGTGCGCACGTTGAGCGATGGCACGGCATGTCGAGCGTCAGCCTATTTCACGAAGCGCACTTTCCCCTCTGCTCAGCTGTGTGCGAGTGGGCCGGGCTTCGTCTTGATGATCGCGAAGTGCGCCAGTGTGCGCGCGAGTTTGAGGCCATGGTAGAGGGCACCGGCTCCATTGGTCCCCGCAACTGGCGCGGACACCTGATGCGCATTCGCACTGAGCGATGGATGCGGCAGGTCGTGCGTAACATTCGTGGCGGCAAATTTCTCGTTCCCTCGTCCAGTCCGGCTTATCTCATCAGCACCTTTCGCGATAATCGTGGCCGCTTGCTGGACGTGCGGTCCGCTTGCGTCGAGTTGATCAACCTGCTTCGCCCAACAGTGGCCAATGCGCGTTACATCGTGTTTGCCATGATGGCTCTTCACGCCCATCCGGAGTGGCGCAAGAGGCTAGCCGACAGCGACGAGCAACTCGGATATTTCGTCGATGAAGTCCGTCGCTATTACCCGTTCATTCCAGTGATCGGCGGACGGGTGCTTGAGGAGTTCACATGGCGCGACCATCACTTCAAGAAGCGCGACTGGGTCATCATGGATCTCTACGGGACGAATCACGATCGGCGCATCTGGGGCGATCCCGAGCGTTTTCGTCCGGAGCGTTTCCAGCGCGAATCGCATGGCGTTTACGATCTCGTCTCCCATGGTGCTGGCGACCGCCGTGTCACACATCGTTGTCCCGGAGAGTGCATCACCGTCGAGCAGATGAAGGCCATCGTACAAATCATGGTGCGCGAAGTGAAATATGAGATTCCGAGGCAGGATCTTACCATCGACCTGCGCCGCATACCGGCCCTACCCAAGAGCCGATTCGTCATCTCCAACGTTTCCTGGCAGGCGCATGACAGGCGCAATATGACAACCGCCGTCGCCTAAGTTTCGCGCAGAAAAAAGCTCCCGTATTGGCTCACCGTTACGTCCAGGAGCGTAAGTCGTCATAGATGCCGCAACGCAACAGTAGAGCGCTGAGATCTGCATAGATGCATTCTCGACGCCCGCTATCCAACATTGCTGTGTACGGCGCCCGACGATCAAGGCCACGCGCACTCATCACCGGGCGATCACGGCGAATCTGTCATCGACCCGCGCCGTACACTTCCACGTTCGCACTTCTGCCCTCAGCTTCGTACCGTCAACACTGGGCAGCGCGCCTTGCAAACCACACCTGAAGCTGTGGCCCACGGTAGGTGAGTAACCAGCGCGCTTCGTGTCGAGTGGTGCGCTCCCATCACGATTATGCTTGCGTGCTTTGCCTCGGCGACTTCCAAAATCGTGCTCACTGCAGGGCCGCATTTCACCATCGTGTGCGGGTGCAGCTCTTTCATGATCGCCGGCGGAATGAACTCTTCCACTCTGCGATGCGCCATTGAGATTTCTTCGGAGATATATTCCATCGAGAGTCGAGTTGTTGGTGCGCCGCAGTTGAAATCCGACGGAACAATGTCGACCGACACCGGCACTGCATGCAGCACGATCATCGGCGACTCATATGTCCTCGCCAGCGAAACTGCGTACGGCAAAGCTTCCTGCGAGCCTTCCGAAAAATCTGTCGCCAGCAGGATCGTTCCATTTCTCAGGGGCGTTGCGTTCGCCGCCTCTGGACCGACCGTCAGCACCGGGCACCTGGCCTGCCGGTACACTTCTTCCGCAGCCGATCCCATTACTAACTTGCTCAGTCCGCGGCGGCCATGCGTGCCAAGAACAATCAAGTCAATCTTGCGTTCTTCAATCAACTCTTTCAGCACGGGCCAGAAATCTCCATAACGCGATGTCCATGTGCAATTCGAGTCGCCAAACGGTTTTCTGGCTTGTAACTCGCGAAAAGAGTTTTTCGCCATTTGGCTGTGCACATCCAGTTCCGGCATCAGGTCCAGCGGAACCTCCAGCACCGGTTCCGGAACTACCACATGCACCACGTGAATCGTTGAACCGTAGTGCTCCGCGATATCGCGCAGGTAAGGAAATGCTCCTTCAGAGCACGAAGAGAAGTCGGTTGCAAACAGAATGTTTCTTAGAGAGGGAACAACTGAAGTTTTTGCTGAACTCAACATGGGATACCTCCTGTCGGAGACAGTTCCCAGCGTGGAAGTGTATGCCGATTTCGTCCCTTCGCTGTGACCGCCATCACCCTACTGAGGCCCACCTTGCCTCCAGCACGTCACCGCAGTTCCAAAATGGGAATCCATAGAACCTTACATTTCCATTCACACTTGACGTGACAAAATTTGCTACATCGAACAAATACATCTCCAACCCGCATATACATACACGTTTGAGCTGAATATACATCTCCATGCATATTCATGCATTGCGGATTCCAAATGGTCTTTCTAGTTAAGAAGGTCTCACTACTCTCGCGCCCCAATTGGCACCCAGCCGTGTGACGCCGCTCACCGCTGCACCCCGTGAGTGGGAACAATCTCTCTGCCACAGGAGGCAGGATTCCAAGGCGAACCTGCTATGACCTATGAAGAAACTGATCATTCTTGGTGCTGCCGGACGCGACTTCCACAATTTCAATGTTCTTTATCGTGACGATCCGCAAGTTAGAGTTGTCGCCTTCACTGCCACACAAATACCCGACATCGCTGGCCGCAAGTACCCACCCGAACTCGCTGGTCCGCTTTATCCTCAGGGAATCGATATCGTTGAAGAGTCGCAACTCGAGGAGTTTATTCAGCGCGAGCAGATCGATGATGCTGTTTTCTCCTACAGTGACATTGCCCACGTCGATGTCATGCATTTGGCGTCGCGCGTCGTTGCCGCTGGAGCCAATTTCGTATTGGCCTCCAAGCAGAGCACCCAGCTCAAATCGCACCATCCGGTAATCTCCGTCTGTGCCGTGCGCACCGGATGCGGCAAGAGTCCCGCGACGCGCCGCATTGCAAAGCTGTTGCGCGAGCAAGGTTGGACACCGGTCGTCATTCGCCATCCCATGCCTTATGGCGATCTCGCACGCCAGGCATGCCAGCGCTACACCCGCATGGAAGACCTCGAATTCCACCAGTGCACGATTGAGGAGCGTGAGGAATACGAGCCGCACATTCAGCAAGGCACCACCGTGTATGCGGGTGTGGATTACGAGCACATCCTGCGGAGTGCCGAGCGCGACGGCGACATCATTCTCTGGGATGGCGGCAACAATGACACACCATTCTATTGCAGCGATCTCGAATTCGTTGTGCTTGATGCTCATCGCGTCGGGCACGAACTCACTTACTATCCCGGCGAAGTAAATTTCCGGACAGGCGCGGTGCTCATCATTAACAAGGTAGACAGCGCCAACATGTTCGAGGTGCGCCAGCTTCACGAACACTGCCGTCAATACAATCCTCAGGCAAAGGTCGTCGAAGCAGCCTGCCGCGTCAGTGTCACCAATCCGGAGATGTTGAGGGGCAAGCATGCGCTGGTCATCGAAGATGGACCGACGCTCACGCATGGTGGCATGGCTTACGGCGCCGGAGTCATCTGCGCACGCAATTGCGAAGTCGCAAGCATCGTCGATCCGCGGCTTCACGCCATCGGTTCTATCCGTCAGACCTTCGCCAAGTATCCGCACCTCAGCGGTGTGCTCCCCGCCATGGGATACAGCGAAACGCAGCGGCTCGAGCTGCAGGAAACCATCGAGCGCACCGCATGCGATGTCGTAGTAATTGCCACTCCTATTGATCTAACGCGCGTCATTCGTATTAAGAAGCCGACAGTTCGCGTCAGTTACGAACTCGAGGAAGTAACTCGTCCTGATCTATCCGAAATTCTCGAAGACTTCACTCGTACTCACCAGCCCGCAGCCTTGGAGGTGGCCATCGTGTGAACGACTTCATCTCAATTCGCGATCTCAAGCCAAGCGACATCAGGCACTTGTTGCAGGTGGCCAGCGACATCAAGGCCACTCCTTCGTCCTATGTCGATGCGCTCAAAGGTAAGACGCTTGCCATGCTTTTCGAGAAGCCCTCGCTACGCACTCGCGTAACGTTCGACGTCGCAATGCATGAACTCGGCGGGCATTCACTCTATCTCGGCCCTGATGAAATCCGTCTCGGCCAGCGCGAGAGCGTACACGACGTTGCCAAAAACCTAGAGCACATGGTGGATGGCATCATGATCCGCACCTTCGATCACCACCGTGTCGAGGAACTTGCGCAGCACGCCTATATTCCCGTCATCAACGGACTCAGCGACTACAGTCATCCCTGCCAGGCTCTTGCCGACTATTTCACCATCCTGGAAATCAAGGGCCGCATTCAGGGACTCAAGATCGCCTACATCGGCGATGGCAACAACGTCGCGCACTCTTTGCTTTTCGCCGGTGCGTTGCTCGGAGCCAATCTCTTCATCGCTACACCGTCTGGATACAAACCGGATGCACCGGCTTATCGCTGGGCCAATTCCTGGGGCCACGAGACTGGGTTTTCCTGCACCATCACCCATGATCCCCACGCCGCAGCCATCGATGCCGATGTCATCTACACCGACGTTTGGACCAGCATGGGCCAGCAGGATTCTGCTTCTGAACGCAAACGCGATTTCAGCGACTATCAGGTCAACATGTCGCTGTTCCGTCTTGCGCGTTCGAATGCCATGTTCCTGCACTGTCTTCCCGCTCATCGTGGCGAAGAGGTCACCGACGAAGTCATCGATTCGCCAAACTCGTTCGTATTCCAGCAGGCAGAAAATCGCCTGCACACGCAGAAAGCGACTCTGCTTGAAACCATGTACAACCTGCCGGAGCGCATGGCCCGTCACGATGCCATGCTGGTCTCCGCGCAGTGAACAAGGAGCGGAGCAATGACCCAGACTGCGCTGATCGCCATCGGTGGCAACTCGCTCATCCGCGAAGACGAGCGCGGCGAAGCCTCGCAGACCGCACAGAACCTGCGACGCACCGCCTCGGCCGTCATCGACCTCCTGCGAGATGGCCTTCGCGTGGTGATCACGCACGGCAACGGCCCACAGGTCGGTGCCGCATTGCTCCGCTCTGAGATTGCTTCTGACCGCGCCTATCCGCAGTCACTCGATCTCTGCGACGCTTCCACTCAAGGCGAGATCGGTTACGAACTCCTGCAAGCCTTGCAGAATGCGCTCTCCGCGACCGGGCTGAGTGTGCCGGTCGCAAGCGTAATCACGCAAACCGTCGTTCATGCCGACGACCCCGCTTTCACTCACCCCACCAAGCCTATCGGCGCCTTCTACACAGAAGAGGAAGCGCGTGCGCGCACCGCGCAGCTTGGATGGCACATGGTGCGCGACCGTCAGCGGGGCTATCGTCGCGTTGTGCCTTCGCCCGATCCCGTCGAGATTGTCGAGATCGAAATCCTGCGCCGCCTCGTCGCTTCAGGCGCTCTGGTCGTCGCCGCCGGAGGCGGAGGCATTCCCGTTGTTCGCACTCCACACGGTCTGCACGGAGTCGAAGCCGTCATCGACAAGGACCTCGCATCGTCGCTCCTCGCCACTGAACTTGGTTGCGACCTGTTCCTGATTACAACCGATGTGGAGCGCGTCTTCATCGACTACCAAACCACGACGCAGCGGCCCATCGACACCATCCATGTTGAGGAACTCGCAACCCTGCGGGATTTTGGGCAATTTCCTCCCGGCAACATGGGGCCGAAGATCGAAGCCGTCCTTCGTTTCATCCGCGCCGGAGGCACTCGCGCCGTCATCACCGATTGCGATCATCTGCATGACGCACTGCGCGGCATCGTCGGTACCCAGATTCTCCCCGCCCGCTTGCGGCCTTCGCGCGCCGCAGCCGTAGAACACCAAGCCTGCAGCATTCGCTGATTTTCAACAAAGTCTCGCCATCGACGGTCGTAAAAAAAACGCGCCGGCGAGTACCGGCGCGCACCCCTAAATCAAAATGCAGCTACTTCTTTACTACCATCGCGTCGTAAGAATGCGTCCGAGCCGAAATCAGCTCGAGTGCTTTCTGCGCGATGTGTTCGGCTGACACTTCAAATTCCTTTACCAGCTCCCATGGCGCCCCGGAATCACCAAAGCGGTCCTGCACTCCGATGTATCCGGTCACCACCGCGCGATGAGACAGAGACGGCTCTTCCATCACCAGTCCTGCCACGCGCCATCCCAGCGCTCCGACCTGATGTTCTTCCGCCGTGATCAGCACACTTGTTTCGCGAGCCGCTCTCAGCACTGCGTCGCGGTCGATTGGTTTCAGCGTGTGCATGTTCAGAATGCGCGTCTGGTACCCATAATCGTTGTTCAGAATCCACGCTGCCCGCATTGCCTCCGGCACCATCGGACCGCATGCAATGATCGTCAGGTCCTCGTGTTCGTTTTCGTACTCTTCTGCTAAGCAGGTCTCAAACGCCTCTGCAAAATGCTCTTTTTCACCACGGAATCGAATTACGTTTGCCTTGCCAAAGACCCATGGCGTGGCCACATCCGAAATCACCGGAGTCGCCTCGCGTGCGAAGCGCACATACTTCGGTCCCTTATGCTCCAGCAGCATGTACTCTGTTGCCTTCTTCGTCTCAACGGAATCCGCCGGAACCACCACGCTCATGTTCGGCAGCCCGCACATGGCAAACAGGTCTTCCAGCGCCTGGTGCGTCGCACCATCCGGACCCACGCTCACACCGCCATGCGCTCCGGCGATAAACACATTCAGATTGCCGTAGCACACCGACACGCGCACCTGATCCAGATTGCGCGCCGCTGCAAATGTCGCATACGTCCCGAACACCGGCAGCTTGCCTTCCTTCGCCAAGCCCGCTGCCACGGCGGTCGCCGACTGCTCTGCGATTCCCATGCTCAGCCAGCGCGACTTTCTCTCCGGATGCCCGGTGTAGAAATCGCTAATCGTAATCGAGCCCGAGATATCGAGACCCAGTCCGACCACGCGCTCATCATTGCCCTTCGCGGCCAACGCTTGCCCAAACCCTTTTCGCGTCGGCTCCATGGCGACGTGCATTTTCTGCTGCGAGTTCCACCAGTAATTTTCGGTGAACTTCGGCATCTTCGCCGCGAGTTTGCGATCCACGCCCTGCTGATATTCGCCCGCATATTCTGAAAGCGCTTCCACGTCGATTTTGTCGCTGACACCCAGCTCTTCCAGAGCCTTCATCAACTCATCTCGATTTGGAGTCTTTCCATGCCAGCCCGCCACGTTTTCCATGAAGCTGACGCCCTTACCTTTAACCGTGTCAGCGACGATCACCTTCGGCTTTCCATTGCGGCTTTGCTTTGCATCGGTCAGCGCCTTCACGACCTGCTGCATGTCGTGACCGTCAATCCGCACCACTTCCCATCCAAAGGACACATACTTCTCCTCGATGGGATCAATCTCCATCACATCCGAAACCTTGCCATCGATCTGCAGACGGTTCTTGTCAATAATGGCGACCACATTGTCCAGCTTGTAGTGAGCAGCCTCCATCGCGGCTTCCCACACCTGGCCTTCCTGCTGTTCGCCGTCGCCCATGATGCAGAACACCGTGTATGACTTGTTGTCCAGTCTCGCGGCCAGTGCGTTGCCCACGGTCACGCTCAGCCCCTGCCCCAGTGAGCCGCTCGAAATCTCGACCCCTGGCAGCTTCACCCAGTGCGGATGCCCTTGCATGGGCGATGACAGTTTCCGCAGCAGCGCCAGGTCATGCTTCTTGCAGAACCCTGCAAATGCCAGTCCGACATACAAAGCTGGAGCCTTGTGTCCCGCCGACCAGATAATGCGGTCGCGCTCAGCCCACATCGGATTCTGCGGCACATGATCGGCGACCTGCAGGTAGAGTGCGGCCGTAATGTCCATGATCGAGAGCGTGCCGCCCGCGTGTCCGGAGCCCGCGCAATAAAGAGCTGCCAGGTTATAGCCGCGCATCAGCGCTGCCTCTGTTTTCAGTTCCTCAATCGAATACTGTCGAACCGGTTGGAGCGTTTCGCAATCAAGAATGGACATTTTCGCCTCAGTCGGGTGTACGGGGACGGCCTCCGGCACCCTTTTTAGCCGCCACACCGCGCGACACTTTATGTCGTCGTCTTCAACTGCGCAGTGAGCGATGTCACGCCCTGCATGTGATGTGTGTTCCGCCCGCCAAACCTCCGCGATTTGCCTCCTGCCTCTGTCCGAACCAGCAGCTTCGTAATCCGCCCTGAGCTGGCGCATTGAGGGCAACTCCGGCCTGCCACCCCCATTCTGAGTGCAAGCAAGTCATGGATCGATACACGATCCTGTCACTTCACCCAGGAGAGTCTTATGAAGTTATTCACTGCAATTGCCGCGGCCACCCTGCTCATGGGCAGCATGGCCGTCGCACAGGATTCGGCAATGGCCTCCAAGGCCGACAACATGCGTACCGGCTCTAACGTCGAGCAGCAACTTAAGGACATGGAAAACCAGTGGGCTAAGGCCGCGCTGGCTCATGATGGCGACGCGCTCACGCCCGTGCTCGCCGAAGATTTCGTTGGCATCGACGCCGATGGCTCCGTGCACAACAAAACCGAGCTTATCGACCGCACTCGCAAAGCCAAGTTTGAGGTTAGTCAGCTCAGCGACATGCAAGTCACTCCACACGGCGACACTGCCGTCGTTACTGGCACTTGGACCGGCAAAGGCATGGACGCCAGCGGCAAAGCAATCGACGCCAAAGAGCGCTGGGCCGACACCTGGGTCAAAAAAGATGGCAAGTGGCAATGCGTCGCTTCCGCCTCCGCGCCTCTCAAATAACCTTCGAAGCTCGGGCTCCATCGCTCTCACCTGTGCGGGGAGCCCGTGGATTTTGTTCTTGCCGGCTTCAGCCCAATTACCGAAGTAACTGGTTTATCAAGCTTTTCCGCATCTTTGGTTCAGGTCTGGGTGTACAGTGACACCCTGCGGAAATGCAAGTCCCTTCCCCCTCCGCTGCAGTGATGGCAGGCAGTCCAGCAACATTGGATTCTTATGAATTCGATTTTCCAGCTTTGGACCACCGGATTCGCTGTTGCCCTCTTTCTTTGCTTGATGGTGCAGCTTCCCGGAGTGGTGTATCTGCGCTGGTGGCTCTTTGCGTCCGCCGCCGGATTCGCAGTGTCGCTGCTCGAGTGGTTCGCTGCCGGAGATCCTTCCCGTCGCATTCTGTCCATCATCCTGCTTTGTCTTTGTGCGCAAATGGGCTTAGTCGCCTGTGGATTGCTCGCCCATCTCCGCATTCGCAAACCGGCTCCCACGGTCATCGCGGGCTGCATTCTTCCCGGGTTAATCGTAATCACCCTCTTCGGAAACTCCATCGACCGCCTTGCCGCCTGCCGCTGCCTTATCGCTGCGCTCACTCTCGCCATCATCTTTTTCTCCTTCTGGAAAGAGAAGGGATTCCACAGCTGGGCGCGATTCGTCATCTCGGGGCTTTTGCTGTTTGCCATGGTCCATGAGCTGATTTCGTTTTTCATCTGGAGCCTGCGCATGTGGTGGGCACTTGCTCATCTTCCGTCGATCAGTGTCGCCGCCGTCATCGACTCCTGTGCCATCACCATTGCTCTCGTATTTCTTGCCTTAAGTGGGCTCGCCTTCGATCTTGACGAGGCTCGCGCCCGCTCCGAACGCATGACGCAGTTGGTGAACTCCACCTGCCACGGCATTTGCGAAATTGACCAGAGCGGCCTTGTCACCTTTGCCAATTCCGCTGCCGCTGACATTCTCGACACCAACGACAGCTCCGCAGGCGACGTATGGATTCAGGAGAAACTTCAGCCTGACGACGAGGACTCTTCGGTTCGTGCCGTCTCAGAGTTCATCCTTCGTCCCACTGCCGCGTTCGATCGGGTGCGTGCTCGCATCTCGCGTTCTACCGGCGCTTCGGCTCCGGTCGAGTGGTCCTCCTCTCCCATTCTGTCCGACGGAGCGGCCATAGGTGCGACCGTCACCATCAGCGACGTCTCCGAGCGCGACTCCTCCGATCGCTTTCTTCTCCATCGCAATGAGCTTCTGGAGATGATCGCGCGCAAGAAGCCCGACGAAGACGTCGCCAGAATGCTTGTATCTGCCGTAGAGGAACGCCTGCCCGGATTTGCCTGTTCGATTCTGGTCTGCGACGTCGAGAGCTTTCGTGTAATCGCCTCACCGCGTCTGCCTGAAGCCGTTCACCACGCCATGAATGCCATGCCCTGCAGCCGCATCTTCCAGGTCACCGAGCGCAAAGGTTCCATGGAGCTCAAGAACTGGGAAGACGAGTTGCGCCGCATCGCCGGTGACTACAACTACGCGGGGACCTGGGCCGAGCCCATGATTTCCACCGCCAACGAGCTGCTTGGCACCGTCGTCCTCAACTATCCCGTTATGGCTCCGCTCGAACCTGCGCACACCCGCGTCCTTGCCGAAGCTGCCCGTCTCGGCGCGCTCGCCGTCGAGCACCACATGGGATGGGAGCGGCTGTTGCATCAGGGATATCACGACGCGCTCACCGGCCTTCCCAACCGTCTTCTCCTCGCCGACCGCGTCAAGCAGGCGCTTGCCCGTGCCGAGCGCAACCATAATCATGTCGCCTACATATCTATTGATCTCGACCGCTTCAAGGACGTCAATGACACCTTGGGCCACGATGCCGGAGATCTCTTTCTAAAGCAGATCAGTGTTCGTCTTCAGGCCCGCGTCCGTGCCACCGACACCTTGGCCCGCACCGGAGGAGACGAGTTCACGCTCATACTTCCCGACCTTCCCGACGTTCGTGATGCCAGCCGCGTCGCCGAAGCACTCACCAATGGATTCCGCGAGCCCTTCCGGGTTGAGAAACACACGCTCTATGGAAGTGCCAGTATAGGCATTGCCATCTATCCTCAGGACGGTCGCGATATCGACACCCTCCAGCGCAATGCTGACCGCGCCATGTATCGCGCCAAAGGTCAGGGACGCAATCTCTACCAGAACTATTCCGATCAGGATTCCATCGAGGATCGCAATCGCATCGAGATCGAGTACCACCTGCGCAAAGCCATCGAACAGGGCGGCTTTTCTCTCAATTTCCAGCCGCAGTTCACCTGCGACCACCGCCTCGTCGCCTTCGAAGCGCTCCTGCGCTTCCAGCATCCCAAACTCGGAATGGTGCCGCCCAGCCGCTTCATCCCCATGGCTGAAGAGAGCGGACTCATACTTCCCATCGGCGAATGGGTGTTGCAGGAAGTGTGCCGGCAACTCGCTGAATGGCAGGAAAAAGGACTTCGTCCCATCCGCATCGCCATCAACGTCTCTCCGCTTCAACTCGCCCGCGGAGATTTCTCTGACACCGTTGCGCGTGCGTTGCAGGCAAGCGGCGTCCGCCCCGACCTGATCGAACTCGAACTCACCGAGGGTGTACTCATGACTACCGTGCGAGATTCGGCCCAGCAGATCTCGGCCATGGCTCGCACCGGCGTCCGCCTCTCCGTTGATGATTTCGGCACCGGATACTCATGCCTCAGCTATCTTCATCAGTTGCCGTTGCATGTACTCAAAATCGACCGCTCGTTCGTCGCCCGCATGCTTGAGCCCGATGGGACCCGCTGCATCGTCGAAGCCATCATTTCGCTCGCTCACCGTCTCGGCCTCCAGACCGTCGCTGAAGGCGTCGAGAACGCCAATCAACTCGAATTCCTGCGCAATCTCGGGTGCGATCTCATCCAGGGATTCTTCTTCTCCCGTCCGCTTTCCGCCATCGATGCCTCCTGCCTCCTCTGGAAAGACACTGTCCTCGTGAAGCACGACTAGCGTCTTGAGCAAACCAACGTTGCCCAATCCTCATCGCACCTCTACGCACTCCGGCCTCTTGGTGTGCGCAAGGCCCGATGATCCTTGATCACACATCAGAACTCACGGTTAGCGACTCTCTCGTGCGACCCGCCTGGCGCGACCTCGTGGAATTGTGCGTTGGCTACGGACTCATTCTGGTTGTCATCTGGACGCCTCAACCCTGGCAACGAATCTTCTTCTTCGTCGCCCTTGCCTGGATCGTGCTGGTCACCTGCATTTCCTTCGAGGGACTGCGTGCCATGGGCCTGCGCGGCGGAGCATTCCTGCACTCGCTCTGGATCGTGGCCCTTGCTCTCGCTCTCGCAGCCGTTGCGGTTGCCATAGCAGGGAAGTATCACGCAATCCCAAACTCGCCTGCCATGCTCATCAGGCGTTTCTGGGGGTACGCCATCTGGGCCTTCCTGCAGGAGTTTCTTCTGCTCGACTTCTTCCTACTCCGCCTACTCCGGCTGATGCCTGACCGCAAAACTGCCATCCTCGCCGCCGCCGGACTCTTCACCTTCGCTCATCTCCCCAGCCCCATTCTCACCTTCGTTACTCTCGTCTGGGGACTCGCCGCCTGCGTGCTTTTCCTTCGCTACAAGAGCCTGTACACACTCGGCATGGCTCACGTCATTTTCGGAGTCTGTGTCGCGATCAGCGTTCCCTATACCGTCACTCACAACATGAAGGTCGGTCTCGGATACCTCAAGTACCGTCCTCCGTCCGCCACCTCCCATCCCTGACCTGCTTCCGAAGTTTTGATGGAAATTGCCCTGCAATTCCCGCGACGTATTCGGTTCATCGAGCATCTGTCCACTAAGGAGAAGGCCTTTGTATAAGCAATGTTCACATCTCAACCAGATCAAGGTGACCACGACCGATACGGATGTCTGTGAAGAGTGCATAAAGATGGGCGATGATTGGGTCCATCTCCGCCTTTGCCTCGAGTGCGGACACGTGGGATGCTGCGACTCGTCCAAGAACCGCCACGCCACGCTCCACTACCACCAAACGCATCATCCGCTCATGCGCTCGATTGAGCCGGGAGAAAGCTGGGTGTGGTGCTACATCGACGAGACCGCTCCCGGAGAGATTCGCAAACAGGGCTTCGTCCCCATGCACAAGGTGAGCTGACGCAGCTTGCAATCTCTTCGGTGAATGCCCACCACCGCGAGCTGAATCGGCAGTACAATATTTGCCCGCGAGGGGACTAGATACGCCCGCAGGAGGCAGGCATGTGCAGTAATTTCGGACTGAATCTCCACCCCGGACGCAAGCCATGCGCCCTGCAATGGCAGTGGTACAACTTCACCCTTCAGCTCTACCACCGCTTGCGCCGACGCTTTTTCCCCCGCGCCCTCCGCCTGACGAAATACCACCCTAACTAATCGTCGCCGGGGCACTCCGTGTGTCCCATATGAGTTCTAAGCACCGCGGGTGCCCCATATTAGCTCGCCTCTTTTGGCGAGCTAATGTGGGTCCTAATGAAGACCGCGAAGCGCTCCAAAGGTTCTTCTTCTGTCTTTGTTCTTGTCTTATGAATTTTGTCTTGAAGAATTGATGCCAGAACGCAAAACATATCACTGAACCGGGTGCCCCATCCTTTACCCCGCCCACACCCTCACACCTTCAGAAACACCCTCTTCCGATACAGCATCCACGTCGCCACCCAGCAGATCGCCGTAAAGAACACCGCATATCCCAACGCTCCCCACGCCACCCACGGAACACTGTCAAACGAATACAAGCTGATCGCCTCTTTCACTCCCATCAACTTGCCGCCCACGCGAAACTTAAACGCCACAAACGCGATCGCCACAAACTCCGAAAACGCGTATGCGAAAATGCAGTTCGTCCCAAACACCACCGGAACAATCGTCCACCGTCCACGCACCCTCTTCACATCCACCAGCCAGTAGCACACGGCCAGAGCGAGCATCGCGAATCCGACAGTGACGAGCACATAAGAACTCGTCCACAGCTTTTTGTTGATCGGGAACACCCGTCCCCAAACCTCGCCTGCTACAAAACACGCAACGCCCGCCGTGACCAACCGCCGTACCAGCTTTCCTGCATCGCCACGCAGTTCACGAATCCACTCGCCCACCGCAATCCCAAATAGCGTGTTGGCCATCGCCGGAAACGTGCTCAGAATTCCTTCCGGGTCGCGCACCTTCTCGTACAAATGTCCCCACATCACCTTGCGGTCAAGCCATGCCACGATGTTTCGATCCGGATCGAGCAGCGGAATATCCACCCCCGGCACTCCAAATCCCGGAACTGCGACATAGCGCATCATCACCCAGTAGCCAATCAGCAGCCCCGCAATGATGGCCCAGCGTGCGCGCACTCCCGTCCACAAATACAGAATGGCGCCCACCGCATAGCAGATCGCGATTCGCTGCAGCACTCCCGCCACGCGCCACGTCGATAGATGGTAATGAGGAAAGGCGTTGATCAGCAGCCCGATGCAGAAAATGATCGCCGAACGCCGCAGAATATGCGGCAGCATCTTCAGGCGCGATTCGCCTTCCGCGCGCCGAGAAGCAAACGAAAACGTCAGCGACACACCGGTGATAAACAGGAAAGAAGGGAAGACCAGGTCGGTCAACGTCCAGCCGTTCCAGTCCGAGTGCAGCAACTGCGCAAACGATCCCGGGCCGCTGTTGTTCACCACAATCATCAGCAGAATCGTGAATCCCCGAAAGATGTCGAGCGACATCAGGCGCTGCGTTTCAGCGCGCGGGACAATAGCAGCAGGAGCGGTCATTGCTCCTCATTATATCGGCCACTCTGCCCGCCTCGCGAGCATTCATTTGCCCGAGCGATACGTCCCCAGCACGCGCAACTCCACCGTGTTCGGAGCCAACTCGGCCAACGCCTTCTGCATGCGCGGGTCCTGTTCCGCCGCTGCCACTTCCATGAAGAACCTGTAGTGCCACGGCGTCCCCACCAGAGGACGGCTCACCAGGCTCATCAAATCCACATCATTCTTCGCAAACGGTTCGAGCGAATGAAACAGCGCACCCGGTTGATTCGCAATCGTCACCACCAGCGCCGTCGCGTCCGCCTCGCCATCCACCGGCACTTCGCCCGTCACCGGCTTCAGCAGTCCAAATCGCGTGTAGTTGCTGGGATCGTCTTCCACGCCTGCCGCCAGAATCTCTCCACCATACTCGCGCGCCGCATATTCACTGGCGATTGCCGACTCTGTTTTATTGCCTGCCTGCAATATCTGCCGCACGCTGCCCGCCGTGTCGTCAGCAATGCGCTTCGCAATCGCCGGATGCGCGGCAAAGAATCGCTCGCACTGCGCCAGCGCCACCGGATGCGACTGAATCACGCGAATCTCTTCCAGCTTCGCCCCCGGACATCCAATCACGCAGTGGCCAATCCTTAGCACCACCTCGCCCATCATTCTTAGCGACTTTTCGGTCGAGCCCTGGTACAGCAGGTCATAGCAGCGCAGCACCGGTCCTGCCAGCGTGTTCTCCAGCGGCGCCAGAATCAGCTCGGCCCTGCCGTCGTCGATCGAAGCGAACAGCGACTCAAACGTAGGGCAGGGAACTGTCTTTACCCGCTCGCCCAGCAGCTTCCGCGCTGCAATCTGGCTGAACGCGCCCGGTTCTCCCTGGAACGCCACGCGCGCGCCGTCTGCTATCTCGTGCATGTATCCACTCCCATCTGATACTGCAACCGCCGACTCTCCGCCAGGATCGAACCGAAGATCCGTTTCACGCTCGCCGCATTCAGCGGTCCCGCATTCTGCTCCAGCACCGCATTCAACACCGCGGCCTCGCGCGCCTCGTCCGACACCGGAAGATTGTTGCTCCGCTTCAGCCTCGCAATCTCGGCCACCGCCTCAGCGCGTCGGTTAATCAGGTTCAACAACTCCATATCCAGATGATCGATTGCTGTCCGCTTCTGGCTCAGTTCCTGGTTCATTTCCTGCTCTCCTTAGCTGTTTTGCGCAAAAACACGAAGGCCGCGATCTTTGGAATCGCGGCCTGGGATGAAGAATTGTGCGAAGTCTAGAGTTGTCTCTCGGAAGCGCACACCCTCATGCCCAGCCGCGGTGTAAAGAATCCGCGGTAAGCAAAAAAGCCGAAGCTAAATCGAGTGGTGTGCATAAACTCTGTCAAAACCTTAGCGAAACTCGCCTCCCCTGTCAATCAGCTTTGAATCCATCCCGCGCTTTTGCCCGTGCAGGAAAGGATGTTCGTGCGATGTTTGAGCAGCAAGTCGATTCGGGTCGAACCCCAGGCATCGCGCGTGAACCGAGCCCAGGCGCCGCGGGTGCCCCATATACGCTCGCCTCTTTTGGCGAGCGCATGTGGGTCCTAACAAAGAACGCGCGTAGCGCGCTCCAAAGGTTCTTCTATTGTTGTTGCTCTTGCCGTTGCTGTTGCCGTTGCTTTTGCTCTTGCTCTTGACGTCGCTCTTCTTCTGCCGTTGTTCTTGATCTTAGTGTCATCCTGAGCGAAGCGAAGGACCCCTACCCCCTCCACCATTCCCCCCAGTCTCCACCCTCACTTCACCGGCGCAAACCCATACTGCGCCATCAACCCCACAATCTCCGGTGTGCGCACAAATTCCATAAACCGCATCGCCCCCGCCCTATCCCGAGCGTTCTTGAGAACCACCGCTCCCTGCTCCAGCGGAGCATAGTCCGACGCCGGAACCTCCACCCACCTTCCCGCATTCTTCATCGCCGGACTCAGCGCCAGAGATAGCGCGATCAGTCCCGCATCCGCATTTCCCGATTGCACAAACTGCGCCGTCTGCGAAATGTTCTCTCCCACCACGAACTTCCCTCGCAGCTGCTCATAGAGACCTTCGTGCTTCAGCGCCTCGGCCGCGGCCCTCCCATACGGCGCATGACTCGGATTCGCCACAGCCACCCGCGCCACCTGCGGCCCCAGCAGCGCCCTCAATCCCTGCTGCAAATTCACCTGCGAGCGATTCGGCACATACAGCACCAGCTTTCCCACGGCATACTTGTACAACGAGTTCGGAACCGTCATCCCCTCCGCCTCTAGTCGCTTTGGAAACTGTACGTCTGCGGAGAAGAAAACATCGATCGGCGCGCCGTTCTCAATCTGCAGAAGGTACTGTCCCGACGAGCCATAATTCACCCGCACCTTCTTGCCCGTCTGCTTCTCAAACCGTGCTGCAATCTCCGGAAACACCGACGACAGATCCGATGCCGCCGCGATCGTCAGCTCCTGCGCCCACGCCGCCGAAGACAGCAGCAGCACAGCAATGGCGACAACAAGTTTCCTCATTGCGCTTACGCTTCCTTGCCTTTCCAGATTGTCCCTGCAATTCCCACCGTGATCATCTGCACCAGAACGATCAGCGCCACGCACGCCTTCCACTGCCCGTAGCGCCACAGCAGCCCCGGCAACACTCCCGCCACCGATCCGCCAATGTAATAGAACATTACATACAGCCCCGAGGCCGATGCGCGCCCGCCCGACTTCGCTTCGCGTTGAATGTAGCTGGTCGAAGCCGACTGGCAGATGAACACTCCCGATGACAGCATCACCAGACCCAGCAGGATCACCGCCATATGCGGCACCAGCGTCAGCAGCACTCCACAAACTCCCGCCATCACTGAAAAAATCAATGCCGCGCGCGATCCCACGCGTGAAATCCAGACTCCGCCAAACGGTGTCACCAGCAGCCCAACCAGATACACCATGAACAGCGCGCTCAATTCCGCAGGCGTCAGTTCAAACGGCGGCGCGGCCAAGTAGAAAGTGATGTACGTAAACGTCGCGACCAGCGTAAACAGCACATTGAATCCCACCGCATAGGTCGCCAACAGTTGGGGATTCCTCAGATGTTGCGTAAACGTACTGTGATTGTTCTTCGCGACCTCCGCCACCGGAGAATCGCGAGGCAGCCATCGCCACAGCAGTATTCCGAAGATGATGTCAAACGTGCCGATGAACGCAAACCCGTTGCGCCAGCTTGGCAGCACAAACGGAATCAGATGATGCGTGGCCGCGACGCCCGTAAAGATTCGTCCGAGAAATCCTCCCGCCACCGTGCCGCTCACATAAATCGACGTCACCTGCGGCACCCGATGCCGAGGCCATTCCTCGCCAATATAGGCAATCGTTACGCCGAACACACCCGGCATCAGCACGCCCTGCAGAAATCGCCAGAAGACCAGCACGGAGAGGCTTCCTGCCGTAGCGGCCATGATCGTCGGCACCGCCAGCAGAAAGATCGAGATGACGATGACCTTGCGCCGCCCCACGCGCTCTGCCAGCGCTCCGGCAAAAGGCGCACTCAGCGCCACTCCCAGCGTCGCCGCCGAAACCGTTCTTCCCACCTGCGACTTCGAGGCGTTAAACAGCTCTTCCAGCAGCGGCAGCAGCGGTTGTGTCGCGTACAAATTAAAAAACGCGGCGATGCCGGCCAGCGTAACGGCAATCACCGCGCGTGTATCGTTCTTTTCTGGAACTTCGTCCAGCGAGGGCCTCGCCGTCGTGGACTCGCCGGCTGCCACTACGGCGTCGGCTGTTTCATCACTGGAGAATCGGTCAGAACCTTCAAATGCTTGCATGAAACCTCAACATTTAAGGTTACACCCGCCGATTCTCCAGCAGCGAGTTGCGATTTACCTTGCTTCCATCGCCAGCTTTGCGATGGTCATCAACTGCATGTTCGAAGTCCCTTCGTAGATGCTGCCAATCTTCGAATCGCGGAAGAACTTCTCAGCCGGATACTCTTTCGTGAAGCCCACTCCTCCAAAAACTTCCACCGCCTGCGAAGCCACGCGCTCCGCCACCTGTGACGCATACAGCTTCGTCATCGCGGCTTCTTTCAGGAAGGGGATTCCGGCATCTTTCATGCGCGCGCAGTTATAAACCATCAACCGCACCGCCGTGATCTCCGTCGCCATCTGCGCCAACTGGAACTGAACTCCCTGGAAGTTCGCCAACGGCTGCCCAAACTGCTTGCGCTCTCTCGCATACTTCGCAGCCGCTTCCCACGCGCCCTGCGCCAACCCCAGCATCTGCGCGCCAATCCCGATGCGTCCTTCGTTCAGCGTCTCGATCGCGACCTTATACCCTTTGCCTACCTCGCCCAGTAGATTCTCTTTCGGCACGCGGCAGTCCGTCATAATCAACTCCGTCGTGCTCGATGCGCGAATGCCGAGTTTGTTTTCCTTCTTGCCCACCGCAAAGCCGGGGAAGTCTTTCTCCACGATGAATGCCGTGATGCCCTTGTACCCCGCCGAAGGATCTACAGTGGCGATAATGATGAACAGGTTCGATTCCTTGCCGTTCGTAATCCACAGCTTCTGTCCATTCAGCAGCCAGTGGTCGCCCTTGTCCTCCGCGCGCGTCTGCAGCGCAAACGCGTCGGAGCCGCTGCCCGCCTCGCTCAGCGCATAGGAGCCGACCCACTCGTTCGCCATCTTCGGCAGATACTTCTGCTTCTGCGCCTCCGTGCACCAGCGGATCAGCGCATTGTTCACCAGCGTATTCTGCACATCCACCAGCACGCCCACCGAGGGATCTACTCTCGACAGCTCTTCCACCGCGAGAATCGCCTCAAAGAACGTGCCACCGCCCCCGCCATATTGCTCGGGAACCTCAATGGCCATCAGTCCGAGTTGATGGAATTGCTCCACCAGCGAGTGGTCCATCACGCCGCGCTCGTCCATCTCGCTCACCAGCGGACGCACGGACTCCTCGGCAAATCGCCGAATGTTGTCACGGAATAGCTGCTCGTCTTCAGAAAGCACGAGCAAAGGTTGTGGCCCTTTTTCACGCCCTGTAGCAGTTGTCATTTTAGAAACGAGGCCTCGCTTGAAGGGAGATGAGGAACGGGCGATTGTAGTTAGTTTCCAGCGACTGCGCAACTTGAAGGGAAAAGGACCAGATTGGGTGGCCCAGAGTTGGCGTTTTTTCAACTCTGGGACTGATTGCATCCAGCAACCTGCGTAAGCACTAGGCAGAGACTTGACCGCCTCGAGCAACCTGCTTGAGCACACGCAGAGGCATCGAGCAACCTGCTCCAGACAATCAATTCTGTATGTTATTGCGTCGAGCACTCTGCTCAAGACGAGACAAACCGCTCTACTACGGCCGCCGATAGACGATCTTCAGCTTCTCTACTTCCATCAGCTTCTTATACTGAGCGCGTGCATGTACGGCCCACGGCCCTTGCACATCGAGATTCAGATACGCTCGCCAGTGCTTGATCGATTTCCGAGGTTGCCCCGAGCGCTCATAGGCCAGAGCCAGATTGTAGTGCGCATCGGCATACGTCGGAGCCAGTTGGATAGCGGTCTTGTAGGCCGCAATTGCCTCCGTCATACGTTGCGTCTCATCCAGCACATTGCCCAGGTTGAAATACGCCAGCGCATATCGAGGATCGCTCTCGATAGCTCTGCGATAGTGCGCCTCCGCCAACGGATACTCCGAGTGGTTGTAGTAGATCGTGCCCAGGTTAATGTGTGCAGGAGCGTACTTGGGATCCAACTCCAGCACTTTCTTGTAATACTCGACAGCCTCGTCCGCCGACGTCGGATCGTCTTCCAGCGCCACGCCGCGCGCAAAGAGTTCAGCGAGCGATTTGCCCTCTGTCGCCGGAACAGGACGCGCCACCGTAGCCGTGGTCTCCACCACCTGCCCCGAGTCGCCAAAATCCATGATGAATTGCCCATTGATCGGGTCCAGCGCCTTGCCTTCCGTCCGAAACGCCACGCGCGAGCCAAAAGAGAACGATCCTGCTTCGAGCAGCGGATTCTCCATCCCTGCCACACGCGCCTGCATAGCCAGCAGCGAGGCCAGAATGGTTGCGCTCTTCACGCGCTTGGCCCTGAGGTCGCGAACTTTTTTAATTTGGAGGAGGTCGAAAAATGAGAAATGGTCGCCCGGAGCAACCAAGCCGGCCCGTTGCCACCCGCTGAGTTGCCTCGCCGTGATTCGAAGAATCCTGAGTAGATCCGTTCGTTCGAAGTGGGTCACAGTTAAGCGTCGCCGTTCAAGGTCATTATGGCCAGCAAGAGTTTTGAATGCAAGGGAAATCGTTGATCTTGAAGGAATTGCACCACAATGAAGACACTTTTCTGAGAGAGCGACCGGCCCCCGGAACCAAACTGGTAACATCGCGGCTGCCTATAGGTGATCAAGAGGCTGTACCCGGATCAGAGCGACTGATTGGCGCAGCGTAGCCCCGGTGCCCCACCTCTGCCCTCCTTTGGCAGAGGTGGGTGTTTCGCAGAGGTGGGTATCTCAAGGTGGCCTGGGCGGGGTGCCGCAACTTCGACCCGCGTTTTCCGCGGCCAAAATGGGAGACCAAGACGCCTCTGGTTACCTCAAGCATTGCATTCGCCCCGGCATCGTGGAACTTAAGCTTCAAATCGGCGTAAAGTGCTGACTGACTTCGGCAGAGGGACTCAACCGCGACTGTGCCGGTTCGCGCCGTCGATCTTTCCCAGACCTCAGTGGAAATCGCGAGGGAGAGAACAACTCATATGCCGCTATCGGGAAAGACAATACTGCGTGTCGCGCTAGGTGCGTTGGCTGCATTGATGGTGCCGCTCGTCGCATCGCAGCTCGTCGAAGACTGGAACTGGCCCGCGCGAGCTTTCGTCTTCGTGTATGTCCTGTTCTTCGTTACGGGGATGGCGTATGCGGTGATCGCGAGCGAGATGGACGCGTGGTCCTACAAGGTGGGCGTTGCGGTGGCGCTGTTTGCGGGGTTCGGTTTGGCTTGGTCCAACATGGTTCATGTCGCTGATTCCGGAAATCCGGCGAACCTGTGGTACTACAGCGTGCTCGCCGTAGGAGCACTTGGCGCCTTTCTGGCGCGGCTGAGGGCGCGAGGCCTTTCCTGCACCTTGTTAGCCATGGCCGCGACGATGGCGCTGATTGCCCTGATCCTGCCTTCCGGTGCTCCTCCCGACTTGGCGCGAAATATGGCCATCGGGCATGGTGGATTAGTGGCTTTGTTCGCTGCTTCGGCTCTACTGTTCCGGCACGCGAGTTTGTCACAAATGAAGTAAGACCGGCGTCGATCCCTTCGCCCTTAGCAACAAGCGTCTCCTCCAACTCACGCCTAAGTACAGTACTTGAGGCTAAATCGCAATCCTCCTAAGTCATTCCACCGCTACGTTTGTACCCGGAAAATCAGTAGTGTGACGTAGTCGCGATTAACTTCGGCAAAACTGGCCAATTCCTGAGGATTCGAATACCCCTCTACCGGTATTGCTCTGTACTCGCCCGCAGATTCGGATTTCCGCGTTCTGGATCGCGATTTGAGGTATTGCAGCGCAGAGTTGACGTTCATGAGAAGCAAGGAAAACGTTAAGCACCGGATGATCCGCGAGGTGATCCAGACCAACCTCGAAAATCCGGCCGCCAAGCTGCGCCGCAAGCGCCTGCGCTGGCAAATCCTTCGCTGGGCGCCACCCATTACCGTCACTGCCGTGCTCGCCGTTTCCTCTTTCGTCGTTCTCAGGAGCAAGGTACCGCCCAGCCGTCCCGTCAGCCCGAATACGGCCAGGGTCCCACTCTCCACCGAGCGCCGTGTCGTTGCTCAACAAACTGCCGAACCGTCCATTTCCGAGCAGTCCATCCCTCAGACGCCTCCAGCCGATGTGACCTTGTCTGTCCTGCCGCTTGCCGTCAAACGCATCGTCATCGACCCCGGCCACGGCGGAGACCAGCCCGGAGCGAGGTCCCGAACGGGCTTGGCCGAGAAGGATGTCACATTAGACATCGCGCTCCGCCTGCGTCAACTCATGAAGCAGTCTTCCTACGAAGTCCTTCTGACCCGGGACACTGACCAAACCGTCACGCTGGCCGATCGCGTCACCTACGCCAACTCGAAGAAGGCCGATCTATTCGTTTCCATCCATATCAACTGGATGCAACCGCGCTCCATCCGCCCGCTCGAAACCTACTACGTCGGTCCCAGCAAGGACCCCCACGTCGTACAGCTTGCGGGCATCGAAAATCGCGACTCGGGATACTCCTTATCGCAATATCGCCAGCTTTTGGAGAAGGTCTATCTCGACGTCCGGCGCAACGAATCTCAGGCGCTTGCCAAAAGCATAGACGCCGAGCTTTATAACTCCCTCAAGACACTCAACCCCAAGCTGGATGACCGCGGAGTCAAGATGGCCCCCTTCGCGGTTTTGGTCGGCACGCAAATGCCTGCCGTACTGGCCGAGGTCTCATCTCTGTCCAACGATGAAGACGACAAGTTACTGAAGGACGACCAATACAAGGAAAAGATCGCAGTTGCACTTTTCAAGGCAATCAACAGTTATGCAAACACCCTTAACAACTCCGGAAAGCGAGGCGGTACCCCCAATGGCACAACATGAAGAGACAATCTGTGTAGGAATTGACTTGGGAACTTCAAGGAGTTCCATTTCGGCCTCCAACGGCGAGCGCCATGTCGTGGACAGCTATGTCGGCTGGCCCCTGGACATGGTCGCCCGAAAAATCATGAAGAAGGAAGTTCTGATCGGCCGCGAGGCGCTCGAAAAGCGTTCTATGCTCGACCTGCGTCGCCCACTGGAGAACGGCGTAATCAAAGATGTCTCCGAACGGGACGCAAACGCCGTCCGTGAACTGTTGCGCCACCTGGTCTCCCTGCTCGGCGCGAAAAACAACGGCACAACCTACAAACTGCGTGCCGTCGTGGGCGTCCCTGCTGAGGCGATGCAGGCGAGCCGCTTGCGCATTCGCAGCGCGATGGATGGCATCGCCGACACCGTCATGCTGGTCTCCGAGCCCTTCGCCGTCGCCTACGGCACCGAAGCCCTCATGCATGCCATGGTCATCGACATCGGTGCCGGAACTGCCGACATCTGCGTCATGCAAGGCCGCTATCCTACTGAAGACGATCAGCGAACCCTTCCTAACGCCGGTGATTCCATCGATCAGCGGCTCCTGAAGGCATTGCAGGAACACCATCCTCAAGCGCAGTTTTCCATTCATACCGTGCGCTCCTGGAAGGAGAAGTTCAGCTTTGTCGGTGAGCCAAAGCGCCGCGTCGTGGTAACAACATCAGCAGAAGGCAAGCCGGTCGAGATCGACATCACCGACGACATGCGCGCCGCCTGTGAATCGATCGTCGCACCTATCGCCGAAACCGTCCGCGAACTGCTCGCGCGAGTCGAGCCCGAATACCAGCAGCGCGTGCTCGACAACATCACTCTCGCCGGAGGTACCTCGTTGATCGATGGCCTGTCTGAGGCGTTGAAGAGCGCTCTCTCGGAACTCGGCAAGGCGAAAATCACCTTAGTTCAAGATCCGGTGTTCGCAGGCTCTGACGGCGGACTCGCCATTGCCCGCGACGCCTCCGATGCTGATTGGGAGAAGTTGTCGCTCTAGAACTGCTATGTCCGCAGGTGCCTGTAGATTCTCGAAAACAGGTGCCCCACATTCAACGCGTCTTGAAACATCACAGGTGCCCCACCTCTGCCTTCCTTTGGCAGAGGTGGCTGTGTTGCTCTTGCCTTTGTCATTGCCGGTGCAGTTGTTTTCGGCCTCAAATTTCCCGCACAAAACAACAAAGCCCACCGCAAACGGTGGGCTTTGTTGTTTTGTTTAAAGGATTTCTGGAGCCGACGATCGGACTTGAACCGATGACCTGTCGATTACGAATCGACTGCTCTACCAGCTGAGCTACGTCGGCATCTCCTCACCTATAGTAACGGCAGCTTCCCACTCTCGTAAAGAGCCTCCGGAGCACGATTTCGCCGTCCACCCTGTGAATAAACGTGGATAAACGAACCTTCTCTCGGCTCCGCGAATCCAAATCCAACCTGGAGCCGTTTTGCCTCGCCTCGCCAGAGCTGGCTGGTTCCAACCGAGACCTTTCAGCATCTAAAGAACCGTGCAGCCGGTTGTCGCGGACGTGTGTAGTTCGCCGCACCGGAAACCATGGAGCTAGTCGAGACGTCTCATCGGGTCGTATTCGTCCTAAGCCCGCAAGCATTTCCAGTCCACGGTTTCCCGAACCGCCTGCGGTACCAAGGCTTTCGATCACCATGTTCTCGCGCGAGAGCAACTATGCGAGCGCGAACTGCCAAGCGGCAGCAGCAATCAGAAGAGGCTTATGAGTTCAACGACAAGTGTTGACACAATTCGGGACCTGGCGCAGCGGGAGTACAAGTGGGGTTTCGTCTCCGACGTCGAGTCCGAAAGCGTCCCCAAGGGCATCAACGAAGACACTGTTCGCCTGATTTCGGCCAAGAAGAAAGAGCCCGAATTCATGCTAGAGTGGCGCCTCAAAGCTTACCGCTATTGGGCATCGCTTGAGGCGGCGCAGGCCGAGCCCAAGTGGGCGAACATCAAGTACGATCCCATCGACTACCAGAACATCGTGTACTACTCCGCTCCCAAGCAGAAGCCGCAGCTTGAGAGCATCAACCAGCTTGACCCCGAGCTCTTGCGCACCTATCAGAAACTCGGCATCCCGCTCGAAGAGCAGAAGCGGATGAACAACGTTGCCGTCGATGCCGTCTTCGACAGCGTTTCCGTCGTCACGACCTTCAAGGAAAAGCTGCGCGAAGCCGGAGTCATCTTCTGCTCCTTCTCCGAAGCTGTGCAGCAGCACCCCGAGCTGGTCAAAAAGTATCTCGGCTCCGTCGTCCCCTATACCGACAACTTCTTTGCCGCCCTCAACGCCGCTGTCTTCTCCGACGGTTCGTTCGTTTACATCCCCAAGGGCGTTCATTGCCCCATGGAGCTTTCGACCTACTTCCGCATCAACGCCGCCGAGACAGGACAGTTCGAGCGCACTCTCATCGTCGCCGATGACGGTGCCTACGTCAGTTATCTCGAAGGCTGCACCGCCCCCATTCGCGACGAGAACCAGTTGCACGCCGCTGTCGTCGAACTCGTGGCTCTCGACGATGCGCAGATCAAGTACTCCACCGTGCAGAACTGGTATCCCGGCGACAAGGAAGGCCGTGGCGGTATCTACAACTTCGTCACCAAGCGAGGCAAGTGTCAGGGCGTCAATTCCAAGATTTCCTGGACGCAGGTCGAGACCGGCTCCGCCATCACCTGGAAATATCCGAGCTGCATTCTTCGCGGCGACAATTCGGTCGGCGAGTTTTACTCCGTGGCCTTGACCAACAATCATCAGCAAGCCGACACCGGCACCAAGATGATTCACATTGGCAAGAACACCAAGAGCACCATCGTCACCAAGGGCATCTCCGCCGGCTTCGGTCAGAACACCTATCGCGGACAAGTAAAGATCATGAAAGGTGCCGAGGGCGCGCGCAACTACACTCAGTGCGACTCGCTGCTCATCGGCGACAAGTGCGGCGCGCACACCTTCCCCTACATCGAGGTTCGCAACTCCACCGCTCGCATGGAGCACGAAGCATCGACCTCGAAGATCGGTGAAGACCAGATGTTCTATCTGCGTCAGCGCGGCATCACCGCCGAAGACGCTATATCGATGATTGTGAATGGATTCTGTAAGCGCGTATTTAAGGAACTCCCCATGGAGTTCGCCGTCGAAGCCCAGAAGCTTCTCAGCGTCAGCCTCGAAGGCAGTGTCGGCTAATTGGTGGCCCAGAGTTGGAGTTGTTCCAACTCTGGGATGTACGTTCATCGCGGAACCTGCGGGTGCCCCACGTTCGCCCTCTTTGGCTAACGTGAAAAACGAAACCACAGCCGAAAGCCTCACTGAGGCAGGAGAGAAACATAAGAATGACACCATTGCTCGAAGTCAAAGATTTGCACGTCAGCGTCGATAATCACGAAATATTGAAGGGTATCAATCTAACGATCAACCCTGGCGAAGTGCACTCCATCATGGGCCCCAACGGCTCTGGCAAGAGCACGCTTGCCCAGGTGCTCTCCCGACGCGATGCCTACGAGGTCACCTCCGGCGAAGTCCTTCTCAACGGCAAAGACCTCCTCGCCATGAAACCAGAGGAAGCTGCATGGGAAGGCGTCTTCATGGCTTTCCAATACCCGGTTGAGATTCCCGGCATCAGCAATGCTTACTTCCTGCGCTCTGCCGTCAACGCCGTGCGCAAGGCTCGTGGCCAGCAGGAAATGTCAGCCATGGAATTCATCCCCATGTTCCGCGAGAAACTCGCTCTGCTCGAGATGGACGACCGCCTCATGAACCGCTCCGTCAACGAAGGCTTCTCCGGCGGCGAAAAGAAGCGCAACGAAATTCTCCAGATGGCCGTTCTCGATCCGCGTCTTGCGATTCTCGATGAGACCGACTCCGGACTCGACATCGATGCTCTGCGCATCGTTGCCAAGGGCGTGAATGCCATGCGCGGTGGCGAGCGCTCCATGATCGTCGTCACGCACTATCAGCGCCTGCTCAACTACATCGTCCCCGATTTCGTTCACGTCCTCATGGATGGAAGAATCGTTCGTTCCGGTGGCAAGGAACTCGCGCTCGAACTGGAAGAGACCGGTTACAGCTCGATTGAGCCCAGCCACTCGGCGGCCTAGCGAAACGCCTATGGCTACATCAGTCATGGAATCGCTGTAGAAAGGATCGACTTGAGCACAGCAATACAGACGCCACACAAATACCTCGCCGCCTTCAGCGAGTTTGAAAACCGCACCGCTGCGCACGACCCCGCCTGGTTGCGCGAGTTGCGTCGCGAGGCTTTCGCGCGCTTCAGTGAGAAGGGTTTTCCCACCACCCACGATGAAGACTGGCGCTTTACCGACGTTTCTCCCATCAGCCATTCCGAATTTGAACTAGCTGGTCCCGTTGACTCTCACGTCGGCGCCGAGATCAACGTCTCCCCGCATGCCTGGCGCGTTCCCGGAGCCGGATGCCAACTCGTCTTCGTCAACGGACACTTCGCGCCCGAACTGTCTTTACTGCACGCGACCACACGCGGAGTCACCGTGCTGGGTCTTGCCAGCGCCCTGCATAGCAAGGATGCCGCGCTCGTTGAGCAGCACCTCGGTCAGTATCTCAACCAGGAGCGCGACAGCTTCTCCGCCCTCAACACTGCCTTCGGCGCCGACGGAGCTTTTGTCCATGTCACGCGCGGCGTTGTTGTCGAAGCGCCAATCACCTTGCTCTTCATCTCCACCCGCCAGACCCCGGGTGTAATGAATCATCCCCGCAATCTCATCCTGCTGGATGAAGACAGTCAGGCCACGGTGGTTGAGGAGTACGTTTCTGTGGGCACCGGCACCGCGTTCTGTAACTCTGTCACAGAGGTCGTCGCCGAAGACAACGCCGTGCTCTCGCATTACCGCATCGAGCGCGAGCAGGCTGGCACCTATAACGTTTCGACCCTGCGATTGCAGCAGGGACGCAGTGCCAACATCGACTCACACTCCGTGCTGCTCGGCGGAGCGCTCGTGCGCAACAACGTACATCCTGTGCTTGCCGGAGAAGGCGGCGAGTGCCTCATCAACGGACTCTTCCTCGGCACCGCGACGCAGCATCTCGACAACTACATGCTCGTCGAGCACGCCAAGCCTCACTGTGCGAGCCGTCAGTTCTACAACGGCATCCTCGATGACCGCGCGCACGGCGTCTTCCACGGACGCATCATCGTGCACAAGGATGCGCAGAAGACCGACGCCAAGCAGACCAATCGCAACCTCCTGCTCTCCGACGATGCGCAGATCGATACAAAGCCGCAGCTTGAAATCTACGCGGACGACGTCAAGTGCACCCACGGCGCCACCATCGGTCAGATCGACGAGGAAGCGCTCTTCTACCTGCGTTCCCGCGGCATTGCCGAAACCACCGCGCGCAACCTGCTCCTGCTGGCCTTTGCCGGCGAGTGCCTTGAGCGCATGAAGGAAGGTCCCGCGCGCACGCACGTCCAGGATCTGGTCAACAAATATGTCGAGGGCATGACGAATCGCCGGAAGCCCGTGCTCGTGAAGTAGTTTTTATGTCAACTGAACCAATCAAACTCGCACGCGACACCGAAGTCGTCGAAATTCCCAGCGGCGCGCGCCGCGTGCTTCCCTCCGGAATGTCCGTCCGTGTCACGCAATCACTCGGCGATAGCTACACCGTCGAGGCTGGCTTCGGACAGCTCTTCCGTGTCGATGGCCAGGATGCCGACGCCCTCGGCATCACGCCAACTCAGCGCGCCGAAGACGCCCACGTCGAGTTCAACGAGAAAGCCGTCTGGGGAACCCTGCGCACCATCTTCGATCCCGAGATTCCGGTCAACATCGCCGATCTCGGATTGATCTACGCCTGCGACATCACTCCGCTCGGCGACGATCAACATCGAGTCGATATCAAGATGACGCTCACCGCGCCCGGTTGCGGTATGGCTGACGTGATCAAAGCAGATGTGGAACGCAAGCTCGCTGCATTGCGCGGCGCCAAGGAAGTGAAAGTAGAAGTTGTGTTTGACCCCCCGTGGGAGCCCAGCCGCATGTCCGAAGCCGCCAAACTCCAACTCGGCTTCGATCTCGACTACTCTCCTCCACCCTCGCTCCCCATCGTCGATCGACGTCACTAACTCCTTTGAAGATCACACTACGGGTGCCCCACCCTTGACTCGCACGCGAGTTTAGGGTGGGGTAGTTGTCTTTGTTTTTGTTTTCAGGTGTCATCCTGAGCGCAGCGAAGGACCCCTATCCACCATCACTGTCCGCTGTTACACCCCTGCGCCACGTGCTTAAAGCTCACTACCGAGAATGACGGTTGTGCCCCTGTCGCCTGTGCATTCGAACTCTGATCAGAAGACGACGAGCTCATCGATCCCGCCTGCTGTCCCGTCGAGGTGGAGGCTGAGGAACTTGACGCCACGGTTCCCGTTACTGCAATCGTGTGTCCCACGTGTTCCTGCAGCCCTGCGGTATTTCCCGACAGATGCACGCTCGCCGAGCGATCCGTCAGCGTGTAGTTGCCGTCCGATCCTGAGAGGCACCCTTGGATCGTCTTCGTGTCAGAGCTCGTCTGGGTTGTCGTGGTAGTGGTGCTTTGGCTTGTGGTGGAACTCGGTTGATTCTGGGCAAAGGTCCACACGGCTGAGAGCAGCAGAACTGAGCTGAGCAAAACTGTTCGCTTCATAGTCATTCTCCTGTATTAGCGGCGCAGTAATGAAAGTGGCGCCAAAGGAGAACGGGGTTGCACCGATGCCTTCGAATATCGGTGCAATCCCTGAGCGTGAGATTGTGATTCGGAGATCTACTTCAGATTGTTCGCCGTCGTGCTCTGGATCTGCCTCAGTGCGGCCACCCGTACCATGTTCACCATGCCCATCAGCCCCAGTGACTTCCCCATCGAGAGCTCTCGCCCGAAGATTCGGTAGATCACGTCCGCCGGAATCGTGGCAATCTCCTCCAGCGGAGTCCCATTCACGGTCTCGTCCAGAATAGCCGCCAGGGCCATCGCAGAAATCCCCTGCGGGTTCTCCACCGCGAAGTAGAACTGCATGGTGTCATTCTTTGCGCCGGGCTGCGCCCACACATATGCTTCGGACTCGCATCCTGGCACGCGATTCTCCTGCGGAAACGGCCTCTGCGCGACGCTCGCCGGTACAGGTTTGAATTGCCCTGCGATGTCGATCAGCATCTGAATGCGATCCTGCCGGTCAAGACTTTCAAGAGTTGAAACGAGTCTCTCCAACTTATCAGGCCGCAGCTTCATCCCTTGCCTCGGCAGTCGGATTTTCCACCGGAACACCTACCAGGTTGCCCCACTCCGTCCAGCTTCCATCGTAGTTGCGCACCTTGTTGAAGCCTAGCAGATAAGTGAGCACAAACCACGTGTGGCTGCTGCGTTCACCAATGCGGCAATACGCGATCACGTCATCATCGGGACGAAGCTTGTTATCTTCCACGTACAGCTTGCGCAGCTCAGTCGAGTCCTTAAACGTGCCATCGTCGGTGTTCACCGCACGCGCCCACGGAATATTCAGCGCCCCCGGAATATGTCCGCCGCGCAACGCGCCTTCATTCGGATACTCCGGCATATGCAGTCGCTCTCCGCGAAATTCCTCCGGGCTGCGCACATCGACCATCGGCAGATGCTTCTTCAAATGTTCCAGCGTGTCATCGCGGAATGCACGAATCCGGTGGTCATCCCTCTCCGGAGCCGTGTAGTTGCTGCTTGCGTACTTCGGAACTTCGCGCGTCACCGGACGGCCTTCCTTGATCCATTTCAAGCGCCCGCCGTCCATCACTTTCGCGTTCGTGTGCCCAAACAGTTGCAGTACCCAGAAGGCATACGTAGCCCACCAGTTGTTCTTGTCGCCATACAGCACGATTGTCGTGTCCCGCGTCACGCCCATACGGCGCATCAGCTTTTCAAATGCGGAACGGCCAAGGTAATCGCGGCGGACCGGGTCGTTCAGGTCGCGAGTCCAGTCGATTTCCACTGCGCCCGGGATATGGTCGGAGGCATACAGAAGCGGATCCTCATTGGATTCAGCCAGACGAATGTTGGGATCTTTCAGATGTTGCTCAACCCATTCAGTGGAGACCAATACATCGGCCTTGGTGTATCCGCGCGCTTCAATGTCTTTGCTCATGCCAAACCTCAGAACCGAGTTGAATCCGGTTAAGGTTTGGATGCTCTTACAGCGCGGCAGGAAGCAAGCAGCACGGCAGAAGTTCAGATTCTGCACCAATTTGCAACAACTCTTGCTCTTGTCTTCGCTCTTGCTCTTGCCTTTGTTCTTGTTCTTGTTCTTGCTATTGCTTGCCTTTGCTCTTGCCGTTGCCTTCGTCTTTGTTTTTAAGTGTCATCCTGAGCGAAGCGAAGGACCCCAGCACTGCTTGCATTACCACTGCCGGCCCAGGTCACCTACCACCGAACCGTGTCGTAACCCACCACCCGCAACGTTACTTCGCCACACCTCTTGCCTTGGTCTTCCGCTTTGGCGCGTCCAGGTTCTCCGGCTCAAATACGCATCGGTGCTTCGGATCCGCCGCCATCGTCCGGCATACGTTCATAAAGGCCAGCCCCGCGTGCGACAGCGTTGCCCCCTTGCGGGTTACCAGACGCAACGTGCGCTCCAACCGCAGTTCATTCACCGACACTGCCACCAGCTCACCGCGCTGTAACTCGCCTTCCACGCTCATTCTCGGCACCAGGGCCACGCCGTTCCCCATGCGTACAAATTCCTTCACGCTCGACAGCGTCGGCAGCTCCACATCCATATGCAGCGTCGTCCGCGTTCTCTTGAAAGCGTCGATCACCTTTACCCGCAACGGAGAGGGCACATTGTGAGCCACAAACGACTCCGCGCCCAGATCGTGAATGCTCACCTTCTCCGCATGCGCCAGCGAATGCCCCGGATACACCACAAACACCAGCTCATCACGATAGAAAATCGTCGAGCTCAGCTGCTCATCCTCCGGCTTAAACGAGAGCACGCCAAACTCCACCTGATGCATCAGCACATGCCTTGGAACATCCGAGGCCAGCGTGCGTTGTACCTGGATTTTGATCGACGGATGCATGCGGTGGAACATGTGCAGCGCCGGAAGCAGACACAGCGAGGTGAACTCATTGGCCGCCACCGTCAGTTTGCCTTCGTGCAAGCTGCGCAGCTCTGAGATGGCGTCTCGCGCACGTTCTCTCAGGTTCAGCAATTCCTCGGCATATTCCAGCAGGACTTTTCCTGCCGCCGTCAGAGTGCCGTCGCGCGATGAGCGCTCAAAAACCTTCTCGCCGATTTGTTCCTCGAGCTTTCCAATCGTCTGACTCACGGCAGACTGCGTTCTGTGCAGGCGCAGCGCAGCTCTGGAAAAGCTGCATTCCTGGGCGACAGCAACAAAGGCTTCCAGCTGATAGAGATCCATATCGATAAGCCATCCGCGACGTGAGATTAGTTGTGCTTATTAAATCACACTGTCTTATGAGGGTGGAAAGAAAAGTAGTTTGACTAATGACATCCTGTGTCAGAAGGTTAGATATGGATCCTGACGTAGTTCCCCCAACCGATCAAATCCTTATCTTTGACACAACACTGAGAGACGGAGAGCAATCTCCCGGCTGCAGCATGAACACGGACGAAAAGCTCACCGTGGCTCATCAGCTTGCCCGCCTTGGCGTGGACATCATCGAGAGCGGTTTTCCGGTCGCCTCCCGGGGTGATTTCGAAGCCGTCCAGCGCATCGCCCGCGAAGTCGAGGGGCCGCGCATCGCCGCCCTTGCCCGCTGTAATCGCAATGACATCGAGGTCGCAGCCCAGGCCCTTAATGACGCGGCGCTTTCCCGTATTCACACCTTCCTCGCCACCAGTGACATTCATCTCGCCTTCAAGCTCAAGATGTCCCGCGACGAAGCCCTGCGCACCGCGCGTGAATGCGTCGCTCATGCACGCGAGCTTTGTGAGGACATTGAGTTTTCGCCCGAAGACGCCACCCGTTCCGATCCCGATTTCATGTGCGAGGTGCTTCAGGCCGCCGTCGATTCCGGCGCAACAACCCTGAACATCCCTGACACGGTCGGCTACACCATGCCCGAGGAGTATGGCCGCCTCATCCGCAAGATTCGCGCCACCGTCACTGGCAACTACACCATCTCCTGCCATTGCCATAATGATCTCGGCATGGCCGTGGCCAACTCCCTTGCTGCGGTTGCCGCGGGAGCGCGCCAGGTCGAGTGCACCATCAACGGCATCGGCGAGCGCGCCGGAAACGCCGCCCTCGAAGAGATCGTCATGGCCCTGCACGTCCGCGCTGACGTTCACCCCGTCGCCTGCGGAGTGGATCGCACCCAGCTTTATCCGGCCAGCCAGCTTCTTTCGAGCACCCTTGGCTTTGCCGTGCAGCCCAACAAGGCTATCGTTGGCCGCAACGCCTTTGCCCACGAAGCAGGCATCCACCAGCACGGCGTACTCAGCAACCCGCTTTGCTACGAGATCATGACCCCCGAGTCCGTGGGCATGCCTCCCGACCGTCTTGTCCTCGGCAAGCATTCGGGACGCCACGCCCTCATGCACCGTTTCAAGGAACTTGGCCTTGAGGTCTCTCCCGCCGAGCTCGATGGCCTTTATGCGAAGTTCACTCATCTGGCCGATCGCAAGAAAAAGGTTTACGATCAGGACTTAATCTCGATGGTGTTAACCCATCAGCACCCCGTGAGCCAGTCACGGGATCGAATGGCGGCACAACAACAATGAAACTGAATATTGCAGTTCTTCCCGGCGATGGAGTCGGCCCCGAGGTCACATCCGAAGCTGTTCGCGTCCTCCGTGCGGTTTCCGACTTCTGTGGATACGAGTTCAAGTTTGAGGAAGCTCCCATCGGCGGCGGAGCGGCGGTCGAGTTCGGCTCGCCCTTCCCGCAGCAGACAAAAGAGCGCTGCCTTGCAGCCAACGCCGTACTGCTCGGTGCCGTAGGAGGCCCACAGTTCAACTCGCTTCCCAACGAGCGTCGTCCTGAGGCTGGTCTCCTTGCTCTGCGCCAGGAGCTTGGCTGCTTTGCCAACCTGCGTCCTGCGGTTGCCATCGAGTCCATCTCTGACTGCTCGCCCCTTCGCGCCGACCGTATCAAGGGCGCCAACCTCATGATCGTTCGCGAACTGCTCGGGGGCCTCTATTTTGGAGAGCCTCGCGCGCTCGACGCCGCTGCCCATAGCGCATACAACACCATGCGTTACAGCGAGCAGGAAATCGAACGCGTCGCCCGCATCGCCTTCAGACTGGCCGAGGGACGCAGCAAGAAGCTGGTTTCCGTCGATAAGGCCAACGTCCTCGAGTGCTCTCGCCTCTGGCGTCAGGTCGTTACTCGTGTTGCCAGCGAGTTCCCAGAGGTCACTCTCGAGCATGCTCTGGTTGATTCTTTCGCCATGAACGTCATCACCGCGCCCACGCGCTACGACGTCGTGCTCACCGAGAACCTCTTCGGCGACATTCTTTCCGACGAGACCGCCGTCATTGCCGGATCGCTCGGCCTGCTTCCCTCGGCCAGCATTGGAGGCAAGGTCGATCTCTACGAACCCATCCACGGTTCCGCCCCTGACATTGCGGGCAAGGGAGTTGCGAACCCAATCGGCGCCATCGCTTCGGCCGCCATGCTTCTTCGCCACACGGCCAAGTTGCACGCCGAGGCCGATTGCATCGAGTTCGCAATCGAGCAGGTGCTCAAGTCCGGCATGAGAACCGCCGACCTGCTGCCGCGTGTTACAAACGCTCCCAACGTCAGCACCGGAGGTCGCAGCGTCGTCAGCGGAAACTCCGCCGCCAGCACCACCGATATTGGAAAGCGCATCGCCGAAGCCACCGTCGAGGCGCTGAATTCGCGCATGGCATACTTTGCCGTCTAAGGAATCTGAGTTGAGTACGCAACCCGCATCACCCAAGAGTTTGTTCGACAAGTTGTGGGCCTCGCACGTCGTCTGGCACGAAGAACCGCAGCCCGCGCTTCTTTACATCGACCTGCATCTTGTCCACGAAGTCACCTCTCCGCAGGCATTTGAAGGGCTCCGCCTCGCCGGACGCAAGGTGCGCCGCACCGATCTGACCTTCGGAACCGTGGACCACAACGTGCCCACGACGAAGAACGAGCGCTTCAACATTCTTGATCCCATCGCCGCGCAGCAGATCAACACCCTGCGCCAGAACTGCGCCGACTTCGGCATCACGCTTGCCGATGTAGGCTCAGCCGAGCAGGGAATCGTTCACGTCATCGGCCCCGAACTTGGCCTCACGCTTCCTGGCAAGACCATCGTCTGCGGAGACAGCCATACAAGCACCCACGGAGCATTCGGCGCGCTCGCCTTCGGCATCGGCACCAGCGAAGTCGAGCACGTGCTCGCTACCCAGACCCTCCAGCAGAAGCGTCCTAAATCGATGCTTGTGAATGTAAAGGGTGCGTTGCCTCCCGGCGTCACCGCCAAGGATCTCGCTCTCGGCATCATTCATCAGATCGGCACCGACGGTGGCACCGGATACGCCATCGAGTACGCTGGCGAAGCCATCCGCGCGCTATCCATGGAAGGCCGCATGACGCTCTGCAACATGAGCATCGAGAGCGGCGCGCGCGCCGGAATGGTCGCCCCCGACGAAACCACCTTCGCCTACGTCAAGGGCCGCAAGTACGCTCCCTCTGGTGAGCGCTGGGAACGAGCCGTCGCCTACTGGCGCACCCTGCCCACCGATCCCGGAGCAAAGTTTGACCGCGTCGTTGACTTCGATGCCTCCACTCTTCAGCCCTGGGTCACCTGGGGCACCTCGCCCGGAATGTCCGTCCCCGTCGGCGGCACCGCACCGCGCCCCGAAGATGGCAAGAGCGAAATCGAGAAGACCGCCATCACTCGTGCCCTCGAATACATGGGCATCAAGCCCGGCGAGCCTTTGACCGCGCTCTCCATCGATCGCGTCTTCGTAGGTTCCTGCACTAACGGACGTCTCGATGACCTCCGCGCTGCCGCCAAGGTTCTCAAGGGCCACAAAGTGAGCCCCAACGTGCTGATGATGGTCGTTCCCGGCTCCGAGCAGGTCAAGAAACTTGCCGAGCAGGAAGGCCTCGACCGCATCTTCCGCGAAGCCGGAGCCGAGTGGCGCGAGCCCGGATGCTCCATGTGCCTCGGCATGAACCCCGACACCCTGCAACCCGGCCAGCGTTGCGCCTCCACCAGCAATCGCAACTTCGAAGGCCGCCAGGGTCGCGGCGGACGAACGCATCTCGTATCGCCCGCCATGGCCGCCGCCGCTGCCGTCACCGGACACTTCACCGACATTCGCGACTGGGATTTCAAGGACTAGGTTTCAAGGAGTAGCAACGATGCAGCCAATGCGCATCCATCGCGGCCAGGTCATTCCACTCGACCGCGCCAACATCGACACCGATCAAATCATTCCGAAGCAGTTCCTCAAGCGCATCGAGCGCACTGGCTACGGCCCTTTCCTGTTTAACGACTGGCGTTACGAGCAGGATGGCCGGCCGCGCCCCGACTTCATCCTCAATCAGGAACCCTACAGCCACGGCTCTATTCTTCTCGCCGGAAAGAACTTTGGTTGCGGCTCCTCCCGCGAACACGCCGCTTGGGCGCTCTCGAATTTCGGCATCCTTGTCGTCATCGCCCCATCGTTTGCCGACATCTTCCATTCCAACGCCGCCAACAACGGCCTGCTCACCGTCGCCCTTCCCGAAGACGCCATGGCCGAACTCTTCGCCCGCGCCTCCGCCAAACCCCACTACGAACTGACCGTCAACGTCGAAACACTCACTGTCTCCGACGACACTGGCTGGACCCGCACCTTCCCCTTGGACTCCTTCCGCCAGCACTGTCTCCTCAACGGCCTAGACCAGATCGGCCTGACCGAACAAAAATCCCAATACATCCGCGACTACGAATCCCGCCCCACCCCCTTCTAGCCGTCCCCTAACTTCCGCTTTCCGGTGCCCCACCTCTGCCTTCCTTTGGCAGAGGTGGGTGTTTTGCCCTTGCCTTTGCCCTTGCTCTTGCTCTGTTCTTGCTTGCTCTTGCTCTTGCCCTTGCTCTTGCTCTTGCTCTTGCCGTTGCTTTTGTTCTTGCTCTTGCCCTTGCCTTTGTTTTTGTTTTTGTTTTTGTTCTAAAGCTGTCATCCTGAGCGTAGCGAGGGATCTCTACCGCCCTCCCCATCTCCTCCACCTCCCCAGGTCACCTACTGAAACCCCCAAAAAATACGGCCTGCGATATTCCGCAGGCCGTGACTCATAGTGCAAGTATGAGCCGCAGGGATCAGGAGATTCCTCGCACAGTTCTACTCACCAAAATTCGTTTCGCTCTTCAGCTCAATCTTCTCTGCTGAGCTTCCCACCAGGATGTCGAACTTCCCTGGTGCCACGGTCCACGCCTTCGAGTTCACGTCGTAGTAGGAGAAAGCTCTCCGGTCCAGTTCCACCGTGACCGTCTTGCTCTCGCCCGCCTTCAGTTCGGTCCGCGCGAAGCCTTTCAGCTCCTTCACCGGGCGTTCGACCTTTGCGTGTCCATCGCCCACGTAGATTTGCGCCACTTCCGCGCCATCACGTTTGCCTGTGTTCGTCAGCTTGAAGCTCACCGCCACGCGATCCTTGCCCAGCGCTGCCACTTTCAGGTCGTCGTATTTGAAAGTGGTGTACGACAGCCCATATCCGAAGGGGAACAGCGGCTTCGTCTTCGATTTGTCGTAGTGCCGATATCCCAGGAAGATGCCTTCCTTGTACGCCACTCTCTGGCTGTGATCCTTGTCGTAATAGCTGTCGTGCACGGGATTGTCTTCCCAGCGGCGTTCAAACGATGCCGGCAGCTTGCCCGACGGATTCACCTTTCCGGCAATGACCTCTGCCGCCGCGGTTCCGCCTTCCTGTCCCGCATACCAACCATGCAGAATTGCCGAAGCCTTCTCGACGAACGGCGTCATATCCACATTTCCGCCCGCGTTCAGCACGACGATGACGTGCTTGTTCACGGCCATCACGCGCTCGATCAACTCGCGCTGTTCCGCGCTCAGTTCAAAGGCGCGATCCGAGCCTTCGCCTTCGCTCGTCTTGTTAAAGCCCACGCTCAGGATGACCGCATCCGCTGCCTTTGCCGAGGCTACTGCCTTCTCCAGCGCGGCCTTCCCATTCGAGGCGATTCCGAAGCCGATCTTCGCCGAGCCATCTCCCTCGAAGTACTCCACCCGAATCTTGTAATGGTGTCCGGCCGCGAGTTGCAGATCCTTCTTCTTCAACGTTTCGCCCTGGTAGTACCACTGCTCGATCACCGCCTTGTCATCCACAAACAACCGGAAACCGTCATCGCCCTGAATCTCGAACGTGTACGTCCCTGTCGTTTTCGGCGTGAAATACGCGTTCCATTGGGCCGAGAAGTTATCCAACGGCTGTCCCGCCGCATAGCTTCCTTCGCCCCAGTCAAAGGCGATCTTCGCATCCGTGCGCGTTACCACAGGTTCGCCGCTCATCTGCGAGTTATTGAAATACTTGCCCGTGGCGCCCGGCTTCGTCCCCTCCGGATCCACCGTCAGGGGCGTCTGCGCAAAGATCTCGTCCACCAGCTCCAGCCCCGATGCGTAGGTGACCTTCGCCTGCTTGCCCATCACCTCGCGCACGCCATCGACCAGGCTCACGGCCTTAAACGGAGTTACCAGCGAGCTTCCGCCTCCGCCCGTCACCGCCGGATTTGCGTTCGGTCCAATCACCGCGACCGTCTTGTACTTGTTGAATTGCAGCGGCAGGATGCCGTCATTCTTCAGTAGCACGACCGATTCTTCAGCCGCCTTCAGCATCACCGGCTTCGCTTCGCCGTTGTCGAGTGCAATCGAGCTATCTTTTTGCGCGTGTTCAAAGAATCCAAATGCCAGTGCCGTGCGTAGAATTCTCAGAACCTTCTCGTCGATCGTCGCCTGCGTAATCTTCCCGCTCGCCAGCGCTTCGGTCAGCAGCTTCTTGTTCATGTATTTGGCGCCGGGCATTTCCAGATCCATGCCACTGGTCGCCGCCGCCAGCCCATCCGTCACGGCGTTCCAGTCGCTCATCACGATTCCCTGGAACCCCCACTGCTTGCGCAGCACATCCGTGTTCAGGTAAGGGTTTTCGGTTGCGTGCTGGCCGTTCACCAGGTTGTAGGAGTCCATAATCGCTCCCACATGTGCCTCTTTCACCGAGGCTTCAAATGCGGGCAAATAAATCTCATGCATCGTGCGCTCGTCGATATCCGAGCTGACGCGATACCGCTGCCACTCCTGGTTGTTGCCCATGTAGTGCTTGGCCGTCGCCACCACGCCCTGGCTCTGGATGCCTTCAATTTCTGCCACTGCCATCCGCGATGCCAGGAAGGGGTCTTCGCCGAAGTATTCGAAATTCCTGCCGCACATCGGAGCGCGATAGATATTCATCCCCGGTCCCAGCAGGAAGTGGACTCCCCTTGCGCGCGAGTCCTTGCCCATCATCGTGCCAATCTGTTTTCCCAGCGCCGGGTCCCAGGTCGCGGCCATCGCGATTCCTGAGGGATAGGCGTTCGCGTGTCCATCATTGCGCAGCCCCAGTGGGCCGTCGCTCATCTTCAGCTCTGGAACCCCCAGTCGCGGGATCGCCCGGATGTAGAAATCGTTGAGACCGCCGATGTAGTCCAGTTTCTCGTCCAGCGTCATTTGCGACAGAATCTTCTGTGCGCGCTGCTCGACCTCGGGCGAGGCCGGAAATCCGCTCTGCGCAAGAGCCGTGGTGCCGAGGACGAATGCCAGGGCAAGTACGGCCAGAATCACTGTTCGGTAGTTACGTTTCATCATTCTTATAATTCCCCTGCCTATGCTGTCCTCTGTACCGGACATGACTGTCTTTTAGGGCGTGGCCCGTCATTGAAAACTTATCCTGTGGGTGCTTGGAAGTCTCTGGAAGGACCCAAAAGCTTTGCTGAGGGTTTCCTGATGAACCCTTGGCGGTTCCTTAACTCTATGTTTTCCCAGCTGAATATCCGGGTATAATGGCGTGCATACAAATGTTTCCGAGAGGGTCCGCGTGTGAAGGGCGATTTCCACATCGCTGACTGGGAGGTTCAGCCACAGCTGAACTGCATACGTCGTGGGGACCAGTTGCTCCATCTGGAACCCAAGGTCATGCAGGTTCTGGTGTACCTCGCAGCTCACGCCAACGAAGTGCTGTCCAAAGACCGCCTCATGAGCGCAGTCTGGCCCGACACTTTCGTTGGCGATGACGTGTTGACCCGCAGCATCAGCGAAATCCGTCGCGCCTTTTCCGACGATGCCCGCGCCCCCCGAGTCATTCAGACCATCCCTAAGGGCGGCTATCGTCTCATCGCTCCCGTGGATATCCCCGCGCCGGTCACCGCTTCGGCGGGCGACTCCAGCGTTGCTGCCTCGGGAAGTGCAGCCCCCTCCGCGCCGGTTTCCGCGCACGCAAGCGCGCATCCCGAACAGGCGCAGCCAGCCGACGCACCCGTGCAGGTCACAGCGGTGCCGCCGCAACCCGTAGCCGTATCTGCCGCGCCCACCCCTTCCAGGTTCCCGGCTACCGCAAAATTGTTGGCCGGAGTTCTGTTCGCGGTCCTGCTGGCAGGTGGCATCGGATGGCATTACCTTCTGACTCGCCCTACCGCGCGCTCATCCAGTGCCATGCGTACCGTTCCCTTCACTTCCTATCCCGGACTGCAGATCCAGCCCGCATTCTCTCCTGATGGGAATCAGCTCGCGTTTGTCTGGAATGGCAGTGGCCGCGACAATCTCGACGTTTACGTCAAGGTGGTTGGAGCGGAAACCCCGCTGCGCCTTACCACCAGCACCGTCGCTGAGCTCAGCCCTGTCTGGTCTCCCGACGGACGCTACATAGCGTTCATGCGCTCCTCGGATTCCGATCAGGGCCTATATCTCATCCCGGCTCTAGGCGGAAGCGAGCGCAAGCTCTACACTCCCACGGGCAAGATCGAGTGGGAGCGCGGATCGCTCTCCTGGTCGCCTGACGGCAAGCAACTGGTCTTTCCGGATGGCAAGTCTGCCAGCTCGCCTTCGCAGATTTATGTTTTGTCGCTCGACACTCAGCAGGCGCAGCGAATCTCCACGCCTCCCGACCACTGGGACGGCGACACCAAGCCGGTCTTCTCGCCTGACGGAAAACACATTGCGTTCCTCCGCGCCATTGAGGCTTCCATTCGCGATATCTACGTAATGGATCGCGATGGCGCCGACGTGCGCCGAATCACCTTCGATAACCGTTCCGTTCAAGGGCTCACATGGGATGCGGAAGGCGAATCCATCATCTTCTCGTCCGACCGCGGAGGTCGTCCCGCGCTATGGCGCGTAGGTCTTGAAAAGGGTGCGACTCCGCAGCGTATTGAGGTTGGCAGCGAGGACGCGACCGACCCCGCCATCGATCGCAAAGGGCACCGCCTCGCCTACTCGCAAAGCAAGTTCAACTGGAGCATCCTGCGCGTTAACCTCCGCTCGCCCAAAGCCGGAGCGAAGTGGACTCCGCTGCTCTCCAGCACCTTGCAGGATTCCTCGCCGCACTACTCGCCAGACGGCAGCCGCATCGCATTCCAGTCCTGGCGCTCCGGCACGCAGGAAATCTGGATCTGCAACGGCGATGGAACTTCTCCTGTAAAGCTGACGAGTTTCGATGGGCCGCTCACCGGCAGCCCGAGCTGGTCTCCCGACGGATCGCACATCACCTTCGACGCACGCCCGGATGGGCACAGCCATATCTTCTACATGACCACCGAAGGCTCATTGCCCAAGCCCATCACCTCGGGCGACAGCAATGACATCGTTCCCAGCTGGTCACAGGATGGCAAGTGGATTTACTTCGGCTCCAATCGCAGCGGCTCGTGGCAGATTTGGAAGGTTGCGGCCGGCGGCGGTGAGCCGCAACAGGTCACAAAGGATGGCGGCTTCATTGCCAATGAAGCTCCCAATGGGCGCTGGCTTTATTACACCAAGACCGATCTTGCCGGACTCTGGCGGATGCCCGTCAATGGCGGCACTGAGGAGAAGGTGCTCGACTCGCCACGTCTCAAATACTGGGGTTACTGGAGTCTGACCTCTGACGGCGTTTACTACTTCGAGGGAAGCGGCATCTCGTTCAAGAACCTGGCCACCGGAGCCACAACGCGGATCGTGCAATTCGATCACATTCCCCCGCCATTCGCTGGCATCACCATCTCTCCAGACGGAGCCTCACTCCTGTTCACCGATATCACCGAGGCTTCCAGCAACATCACCATGGTCGAGAACTTCAAATAGTTTTCGCACTCCCCCAGCGCACCGCGATTCCCCTCTCACCCGCCCACTCGAATACAATCACCCAGTGAGCGATGCCGCGCAGACACAGAAGAAGCTCGACGCACCACCGTCCCTTTGGAGCCGCGCTCCTCTCGCCGGCATGGTCGCCTCCGAAGTAGCGATTACCGTCTCCATCGAATTGCTCGCGCGCCGCGCCCATCTCTCGCTCGCAACGATTCTCATCTATCGCTCCCTGCTCGCACTCTTGCTGCTAGTCGTCATCGTGCGCCCCACTCGCTCGCAGTGGACCCCGCGCTCACTCCCTCTCGCCACCGTGCGCGTGCTCACCGGAGGACTTACCTTTGTCGGCTGGTTTGGCGCCATCGGCATGCTCAGCGGACGAGTCACGCAATCCGTCTTGCTGCTCGATGCATTGATACTTGCCTATGTTCGCGGAGAGCGCAGGAGCTACGAGCGCCGCACTCTTCTGGTGCTTGCCTCGGCGCTGATCCTTTTCGCCGCCGAAGCCGTCCGCGAACCCGGAACCGTCGTCAACGCCGGACGCGGAATTCTATTCCTGCTCATCGCGCTTGCCTCGCGCGCTGCCACCTATAAGGTCTGGGAGCGCGCCCAGGGCAAGCAAGAGCACCTCTTCTGGCTCATCGCTCCCGCCCTCGTCGGAGGCACACTGGGAGGCATCTTCCTAGGCCTCGGCCGCGGCGGCGTCCAGTCGCTCTCTCCCGCCATGTGGGCCGTAATGCTTGCGGTCGCCATGGTCGGACTCACCGGCTACTTCTACATGAACACCGTCATGTCGCTTCTCGGAGCCTTCTACACGCGCGTCGTCGAGCTGTGGCAAGTGCCGATGCTGTGGCTCATCCATCTTCTGACCGACCACGCCAAAGCCGATCCGCTCCAGGGCGCGCTCGGCACCCTCGTCGCCTGTGCCTCCGCCTACACCTACTGGCAGCACCGCCAAGCCAAGCGCAGGGAGTTGCAAGAAAGTTAATGGCCGGAAAACGGCAAATCCCCTCACCCTCCCCAAAAAATTCCTGTGAATTTCCCTTTGCGGAACCGAGAGCCTTGGTGCCCCACCTCTGCCCTCCTTTGGCAGAGGTGGGTGTTTTGCCTTTGCCTTTGGCGCTGAATTCCAGTGACCCATTAACCTCCTTCTCACCCCCTGCACTCGCACCCATATCTCCCCCGCCAATCCTTGCCGCCCTCTCCGTCCTGTTTACCCACTCGCAAATGACCCCTCTCATGCGATAACCAGAAAACAAGCCAACAAAAATGAGGCGCCGAAGCGCCTCAATCTAACGTCGTAAACAGAACAGAACTCTTATGCCAGACCCATCTCCTCAATTGCCATCTGCCGCATGACAAACTTCTGCACCTTGCCCGTGACCGTCGTAGGGAATGATTCGACAAACTTGATGTACTTCGGAATTTTGAACCTTGCGATCTTATCGCGGCAGAACTCCTGAATCGCGCCGGCCTCCAGCGTGATGCCTTCATGCGGAATAATCCAGGCCATCACCTCTTCGCCATACTTTTCGCTCGGAATGCCGATTACCTGCACATCCTTGATGCCCGGATACGAATAGAGAAACTCTTCGATCTCGCGCGGATAGATATTCTCGCCACCGCGAATGATCATCTCCTTCAAGCGTCCCGTGATCTTCACATACCCATGCTCATCCATGCTGGCCATGTCGCCCGAGTGCAGCCAGCCATCGGGTTCAATGGTTGCAGCCGTCGCCGCGGCATTATTGTGATAGCCATTCATCACCAGATAGCCACGCGTGCAGAGCTCGCCATTTTGGCCAAGCGGCACAATCTCTCCCGTGTTCGGATCGATGATCTTCACCTCGGTATGCGGCAACGCGCGTCCTACCGTAGTGACCTTGCGCTCAAGCGTGTCTTCCGTTGTGGTCTGCGTAATTACAGGCGATGCCTCGGTGAGTCCGTAGCAGATCGTCAACTCCGAGCAGTTCATCTCGCGAATCACTCGCCGCATCAGCTCAATCGGACAAAGCGATCCAGCCATGATGCCCGTGCGCAGCGAGGTGAAATCGAACTCCTTAAAACGTGGGTGCGCGAACTCCGCGATGAACATCGTCGGCACGCCGTAAAGTGCCGTGCATCGCTCCTCATGTACCGCCTGCATCGTCGCCAGAGGATCGAAGAAGTCTGCAGGAATCACCATCGCCGAGCCGTGAGTAAGGCACGCCATGTTGCCCAGCACCATGCCGAAACAGTGATAGAAAGGCACCGGAATGCAAACCTTATCGCACTCCGTGAGCTTCATCGAATCGCCAATGAAGCGGCCATTGTTCGCGACGTTGTAGTGGCTCAGCTCCGCACCTTTCGGCGTTCCGGTGGTTCCGCTCGTGTACTGGATGTTGATCGTGTCGTGCGGGTTAAGCGTGCGTTCGCGCGCGCGCAGATCCGCGTGACTGACGCGGTCCGCCTGCTGAATCATCGTCTTCCAGCTCAACATTCCTGCCGGAGCAGTGTCGCCGATGAATATCACCTGCCGCAGTTGCGGTAACCGCGTCGAGCGCAACTCTCCCGGCAAACAGTCGTCGAGTTCCGGAGCGAGATGGCGAAGCGTTTCGACATAATCGCATTCGCGGAATCCCGCCTGCATGACGAGTCCCTTGCAGCCCGACTGCTTCAGTACATACTCAAGCTCGTGCGCGCGGAAGCGCAGATTCAGGTTCACCAGCACGATTCCTGCACGCGCCGTGGCAAACTGCATCAGCACCCATTGCGAAACGTTGGTTGCCCAGATGCCTACGCGATCGCCTTTTGCAAAGCCGCGCGCCATCAACCCGCGAGCCGTGCGATCGACCTCAGCCTGCAACTCTTTCCACGAGAAGCGCAGATACTCCTGCGAGAGGATCAGTGCCGGTGAATCGGGATAGCGCTCCGCCATCTGATCGAGAATCTGCCCAATGCAGAGATCCATCAGAGGCGGGTAATCCGGGCCTTTGGAGTAGCTGGTGGTCCTAGTAAGCACAGCTTCAGTCATGCAAGACTCCGTCTGCCGCTAGCAGTGTGGTTCGCTTGCTAATGTTAAACGGAAAGTTCATTTGTGCCGCTTATAGTGTCGTGAGTTTTGCGAATACCTTGTGGAAGATGTAAGCCAAAGGAGAGCAGCGGGATAGGCGCGACAGCCATAACTATCGCGCACACTGGGACGATAGCAATCAGGCGGCAATGCGGTCTTCGCGCATCCGGCGGTCTGTCGCTCGCTCCGGTCTTCCTACAGGGATGCTTACGGGCCACGGTTCATCAACTCCGGCCAGTGCCAGTGCGCCTCCCAGCAGGGCAGCGTTCTTCATAAAATTGATCATGTTGGCCTGCTTTGCTTCCGGCGATGCGTCATTCCAGAAGTCGTGCATCACTGGCGACACTCCGGCGAGAAATGCAATTACGGCTGCGGCGCCCAGCTTGGGACGAACTCCGAGTAGCAGACTCGCGCCTCCTACTGTGAGCAGGGCTCCTGAGCCGAGTACTGCGGCTTCGGCCATTGGAACCTTCTTCGACGCAGCATAACCGGCGAGGTTCTTGTACTGTAGAAAGTGATTGATCCCGTTGTAGAGGAAGAATCCTCCAAAGATAAGGCGGCCAAGAGTGAACGGCAATTTCATCTGTGTTTTCCTCTCAGCGATAGGATTCGGCGTCCGCGTCAATTGTTGCAGCCGAGGAATACAGTGAACCCAGCAGTAATGAACTCTGAAAGGCCGCTCGCATGAAATTCAATTCCGACGTTCTCATTCTTGGAGCCGGAGCGGCTGGTCTCATGTGCGCCATCGAGGCCGCAAAACGTGGCCGTTCCGTGACAGTGCTCGAGAGCTCCAATCGCGCAGGTCAGAAAATACTGATCTCTGGCGGAGGCCGCTGTAACTTCACCAACCGCGACGCCACCGCCACGAACTACATCTCCTCCAATCCGCACTTTGCAAAGTCGGCGTTGGCGCGCTACACGCCGCAGGATTTCATCGCCATGGTCGAGCGTCATCGCATCGCCTGGCATGAGAAGAAGTTGGGACAGCTTTTCTGCGATCGCAGCGCGCAGGACATCCTCTCGATGCTCGAGTCGGAATGCGTGAACGCGGGAGTTCGCGTGCGGCTCTCGGCGCGGCCGCAGGAGATCCGGCACAATGGCCGATTCACCGTGACGAGTGCAGAGCACGAGTTCACGGCACCTGCGCTGGTGGTGGCCACCGGTGGGCTCTCGATTCCAAAGATGGGAGCAACTCCGTTTGGCTACGACGTCGCGCGGCAGTTTGGAATCAATATCGTGGAGCCGCGTCCTGCGCTCGTCGCTTTCACCTTGAATGCTCAGGATGCGAAACACTTCTGCGATCTCTCGGGAGTTTCGACAGAGGTCACCGCCAGCATTGGAAAGGCGCGTTTTCGCGAGAAGATGCTAGTCACTCACCACGGTTTCAGCGGGCCCGCGATGCTACAAATTTCCTCGTACTGGAAGCCCTGCGAGAAGGTCACGCTTGATCTCGCGCCTGACAAGCAGGTCTTTGCCCGTCTGCTCGCCTCGGAAGCCAGACACGACGAGAGTGCGGCGTTAGCGGCCCTGCGCGATGTGTTGCCGATTCGGCTTGCCGAACGCTGGCTCGAACTGCATCCGTTTGGCAGGTGGAACAATCCCGCAATCGAGCAGGCAGAGAGGCTGTTGCATCACTTCGAATTCGTGCCCGCGGGCACCGAAGGCTTCGCCAAGGCCGAAGTAACTGCCGGTGGCGTAGACACAGATGAACTCTCGGCAAAAACGATGGAGAGCCGGAAGGTTCCAGGGCTGTACTTCATCGGCGAGGTAGTGGACGTCACAGGCCAGCTGGGTGGATATAACTTCCAGTGGGCCTGGGCATCGGGATTCAGCGCGGGGCAGGCTGTCTAGGCCACGCGCCGATTTCGGATCAGTGCAATGATGGCGGCGATTTCTGTGACCACGATGATGCCCGCCGAAGTGACGCACCAGATGCAATATGTCTCGAGTACTCGAGCCTCGATATAGGTCAGATAGGCTGAGAATGCGACTGCTCCCGTCGTAAGTACGAGCACAATCCACCAGCGGCGCAGCAGTGCAAACAGCGCGATGGCAGCATAGCCCACTATTCCAAAGACAGCCACGGGAACTCCGGCGATCTCGGCAAACGGACTGTGGTTGACAGCGCCGCAATCCCAACGGTCGTTGATGCTGCAGGGCGAAGGCTCGGTCCGATAGTGCTCACGCAGGGCAAAGCAGGATACAAGGAGTCCGGCTATGGCAAGAATGGCGATCACGTAACGCATGGCTCCTATTGTAAGCAGAGCCCACGCTCGAGGACTACACCGGGCAGGAGCTATAAACGCACGTGGATGTTTCGAGAAGCGAAGTATCGAAAGTCACCACAAGTCATCGGCACAAAACGTTACGGACGATACTTGTCTTTGGATTAGGTTCAGCACACAATCATCTTGTCAGTTTGAAGTGGTAGCTCCTCGGGGGAGGGGAATCTACCAAGGGCGTCCCAATTTCGGGGCGCCTCTTCAGTTTCAGGGCTAATTTTCGCGTTGTTCCCGCTTCTGCGTCCATTCACAGGGTTGAGACATCGAATTGTAGTGTTACGATGAACTTTTAGCTGTACTTGCCTTGGCAGTGTAACGGCAGAAAGCTTTCGTCAAGAGAAACTGGAGGAACAATGGCAAGCAATGCGATCGTAGAGGTTACCGACACAAACTTCGATCAGGAAGTTCTGAAAAGTGACCAGCCCGTCCTGATTGATTTCTGGGCCACCTGGTGTGGTCCCTGCCGCGCTCTGGCCCCCGTTGTCGATGAGATCGCGAAGTCGTATTCGGGCAAAGTCAAGGTTGCGAAGATGGATGTGGACCGCAACACGGCGACTCCGCAGCGCTATGGAGTGCGCGGAATTCCGACGCTGCTGGTTTTCAAGGGCGGTCAGGTGCAGGAACAGATTGTCGGCTATGTGCCTAAGGAAACAATCGAGAAAGCATTGGAAAAGCTTGCCTAGCAGTTTCCGTGTTCCTGGAGCCCGGCCGCGTGCCGGGCTTTCGTCTTGCCGCGTTCTGCCGATGTGTCCAGCGAGACATTCACCTTGTAAGTTTCAGGCGTTTGAATGTACTTTGTATTCATCTCTCGCTTGGATTGAGCAGTCATGGCTGTGGACCCTGTTTCGGAAGAGAAGAGCTCCAGTTGCTCTGAGCCGCTTGCGTACGCGCTTCTGGAAGCCATGCCCGGACCCGCCTGGGTCGTGGACTGTTCATCGTTCCAGGTTCTTCAGCGCAATTCCGAAGCAGCAGCGCTCTCTTCATCGGATGAATTCCCGTCGGTGTTCCCGACCGGGCTGGATTATGGACTGCTCGGACGCTTGCGCTCATCACAGCAGCGAGTCAGCTTTCATGCGACATTCGATGGCGACCGCACGTACTATCTCTTTTCTGCCTCGTTGATGCCAGGTGCAACGCACCGTCTGGTGATTGCTCAGCCGGTTGCGCTCTTCAATGTCCCCTCCCAGTTGACCTTTGATGAACTGCTGGACTCTTCCTTCGACGGCTTGGCAATACTCGACTCCGAGCGGCGCTTCCATCAGGTCAGCCTGCGGTTCAAGGAAATGTTCGGCTACTCCATTCAGGAGCTTGAGGGTAAGACGCCTGATCTGCTGGTCCCGCCTGGGCGAGAGCACGAGTTTCAATCAGGAAACAAGACACTCGACCGCGGCGGCGTGTACGTACTTGAGACCCGTCGTCTGCGCCGCGATGGAAGCGAGTTGGAAGTGCTGGTAATTTCGCAACCGATTACGACGGGGCGTCTTCGCGGCGGCCTGGTCGTGGTTTATCGGGATCTGACCGAGACGAATCGCAATGCCCGTTTTCACAATCTCCGGTTGGACGTAACGCGAACGCTGGCGACTGCGACCTCGGTGGAAGGTGCGGGAGGGGAATTGCTGCCTGCTCTCGGCAAGGCGCTCGGATGGGAGATCGCACGCCTCTGGACCATCGCCGAGGAGGGGCTGAAGTGCGTCGTTGGATACACGCAGTCCGGCCTTCATTGTCAGGGGAGCGCCACAGGACCGGGACGGCGCTGTACCAGTCGCGCCCAGCGCGTAGCGCACGACGGAGAGGCGATTTGGCTCAACGACCTCGACCCGGATTCGTCCTGTATCGGGCGCGAAGGATGCAGAATTGAGAACGGCTCTCTGGCAGCGTTTCCTATCTTCGACAGCCACAAGCAGATTCTCGGGGTTTTGGAACTGATGTCCTCGAGTACGATGCAGCCCGAGCCGGGACACCGCGAGCTGCTTGAAGGCATATGCGCGCAACTTGGGCAGTTCATCACCCGCTGCAACGCGGAAGCGGCACTCGCCGAGAACGAAGCGAAGTTTCGCACTCTTGCCGAGATGGCTCCAACCGCCATCTTCATCCACGTTGATGGCTGGGTCATTTATGCCAATGCGGCGTTTGAGTCGCTCACCGGGTTCACTCGCAACAACATTCTGAATCGACTGGCATGGCCGCTTTTTCATCCCGAAGATCGCGAGATCCTGCAGGACCGCGCTCGACGCCGTGCATTGGGGCAGGAAATCCAGAAGCGCTGGCAGGCGCGCGTCGTCCGCAACGACGGCGAAGTGCGCTGGATCGATTACGCGGCCGCTCGCATCATGCTCAACAATCGTCCCGCCGTGTTGTGTGCGCTGACCGACATGACGGAACAGCGTGCGCTCGAGATGCAGCTTCGCCAGACGCAAAAGATGGAAGCCATTGGGCGTCTTGCCGGAGGCATCGCGCATGACTTCAACAATCTGCTTATGGTGATTGGCTGCTGCAGCGAACTCATCATGCAATCGCCAGAGTTGCCTGAAAATGTGCGCAAGGACGTGCAGGAAATCAGTAACGCTTCCGAACGCGCTGCGGCTCTTACTCGACAGCTACTCGCATTCAGCCGCCATCAGGTTCTCGAGCCGAAAATCCTCGACCTGAACTCCACGCTCACCGGCACCGAACTTATTCTTCGCCGCGCCTTGGGAGACGACATCCAGCTACACTTCGACCTTGAGCCCGATCTCGGACTGATCCTTGCCGACCCCAGCCAGATCGAGCAGGTGGCAATGAACCTCGCGGTAAACGCGCGTGATGCTATGCCCGACGGCGGGCGACTGAACATCCGCACCTACAGTGTGCATCTGGAACACTCTGTCGCGCAGGCGGGAGACTACGCTGTGCTCGCCGTGGAAGACACCGGCATTGGCATGTCCCAGGAAGTGCAGCAGCACATCTTTGAACCGTTCTTCACCACCAAGAGCGAAACCAAGGGAACGGGGCTTGGGCTCTCGACGGTGTACGGCATCGCGAAACAGACGGGCGGGTTCGTCACTGTAGATAGTCAGCCAAAATGTGGAGCGACATTCAGGGTCTTCTTCCCAATCGCTGCCGGACTTGCACTCGCATCCGACAAGCGCGATGAGCATGATGTTCTACAGTCTCGCTCAGCGACTGTCCTGCTTGTCGAAGATCAGGACGACGTTCGCGGAGTACTGCACAGCACTCTGGCGCGTGATGGTTATCTCGTTATGCAAGCTGAGAGCGGCGCGCAGGCGTTGGAGATCAGCGCGACATACGCCAGCAAAATCGACCTTCTGGTGACCGACGTTGTCATGTCGGGAATGTCGGGCCGCGACCTCGCCGATCAATTAACACAGATCCGCCCCGGCCTCAAAGTGCTCTACGTTTCGGGATACAACGAGGACACGATCCTGCAAACCGGAGTCGTCGAGGGCCAGACCGAGTTTCTGCAAAAGCCATTCTCGCCCTCCGTTCTGTGCCGCAAGGTCCGCGAAATTCTGGCGAAGTAGATCCTTACCTCGATGTTGGGTGCCCAGATTCACGAAGCGAAGCGTAGTTACCCTGGCACTGAATCTGAGCAACAGTAATCGGACAAAAATCTCTAGTACTTCCGCAGCACCGCCACGACCCTGCCCTGCACCTGCACGGCTTCTGCCGGAACCATAATCGGCTGCATGTTTGCATTCGATGGCTGCAGGCGAATCTGCTCGCCTGCGTGGTAGATGCGTTTCAGCGTTGTGTCCGAGCCGTTGACCAGCGCTACTACGATCTCGCCTTCGCGCGCGGTTTGCGTCTTCTCTACCAGCACATAGTCGCCATTCATGATGTGTTCGTCCTGCATGCTGTCGCCTGAAACTTGCAGCACAAAAACATCTTTCGCGCGTGTGAAGTCAGTGAGCGAAATGGTCTCCGGAGTTTCCACCTGCTCAATCGGGCGGCCTGCCGCGATGCGTCCGACGAGAGGCAACTCCACTGTGCTCACGGCCACCGCAGATGCTCGCTCGGGAATTCCATCGGGGAGCGGCAGCACATCAATGGAACGGCTGCGGTTGAAATCGCGGCGCAGCAGCTTTTTGCTTTCGAGATTGTTGATGTGCTTGTGGACAGTGGCCAGAGAACTAAGTCCCAGGGCCGCGCCGATTTCTTCAAACGAGGGGGAGTAGCCATTATTCTGTACGAATTCGGCGATAAAGTCGTACATCTCACGCTGTCGCTTGGTTAATGCCATTTCGCAACCTCTCGTGTGCCCACCCGCACAATCCCAACATTCTGGCGAATAAAAGGCGAAGTGTCAATCGCTGGCCCATGTCTAGTTGGATACCCCTATTTCTTACTTTTTCTAGACTAAGGAGATGTGCAGAGGTGTGAGTTGCAGAATAGAATCGCACAAAGATGAACGACGCCGCCAAACGCGTAGAGCGTGCCGAAAAGCTGCTCGATAGAGGCAAGCCCGAGCTTGCTCTGGCCGAGTATCGCCAGGCTATCGAAATGGAGCCCGATAATCTGCCTTTGCTGCAGAAGGCTGCCGACATCAGCATGTCGGTGGGACAGTTGGGGCTTGCGTCGGACATGCTGCGGCGGCTGTTTGCCCAATATGTAGACGGCAAGCAGCTCAGCAATGCGGCGCTCGTCTTTCGCCGTCTGCAACGCATGAAGGCCCTGGATCCCGAGATGGTGATCCGTTACGCCGAGCTTTTCGTTAGCACCAGCCGCAAAGATGCGGCCGAAGCCTACCGTATCGCGTTCGAGGAATTCCAGCGCCTGGGTGATCCTCGGCGTGCGCTGCACTGCATGTCGCGCTCGCTCGAACTCGAGCCGCGCATGGAGGATTATCGCGAGCACGCCCGCATGTGCGAAGCCCTTCACGAGCCGGTACTCGCTGCCGAGTCCCTTGTGCAACTGGGCACCATGCTGGAAAAGCTAGGCCAGGACGCATCGGAAACCTACGCCCGTGCTTTCGCCGCCAATCCCGCTAACACCGCTGCGCGGCTGGGAAATGGACGCGCACTCATCGCGCAGAACCGTCCCGCAGAGGCCGTGGAAATGCTGCAGCCCATTGCCACTAGTCTCTCGAGCCCCGACGAGGTTCGCGAGCCCTATGCGCTGGCGCTGATCGCCCTGGGGCGTGTGGAAGAGGCAGAGCCCTTTGCGTGGCGGCTATATGAGCGCGATCCGCATAAGAATCTCGCAGCGCTGCTTTCCGTCATTGGCGGATTGATTGATCGCGACCTGGTGGACCGCGCGCTGGGACTAGCGCGCCGCTTGGAGGATTTCAATCGCAAGCAGGGGCACCTCATTGACTTCATGAAGCACCTTGCGCAACTCGCCGCCGAGCGCACGCCGCGCATTCGCTTCTATGAATACATGGCCGAGCTCTACAACAGCGCCAACCGCGAGGTAGAGTACGCGCAAGTGCTGTCACGTCTCTTTGATCTCTACTTTGAGGCAGGGAGCTACTCCCGGGCGCTCGACGCGCTGGATCGCGCTGTGGACATCGACCCCTATGAGTCTGCGCACAGGGATCGGATGCAGAAGCTCGCGGGGCACGTGGCAGAAGATCGCCTGCAGACCGTGGCGAAAAGGCTCGGCGTCGATGCACCGGAGATGTCCGCGCCCGTCGTGCAGGAGCAGGAGGCAGCGTCCGAAGCTCCGGCTCCCAAGGTGCTTGAGGACTTGATTCTTCAGGCAGAGATTTTCCTGCAGTACGGCATGCGCGATAAAGCGTTGCAGAAGATCGAGCACTTAAGGCAGGTGTTTCCGGTGGAAACGGAAACCGACCCGCGAATCCGCGAGCTGTTCACCACTGCGGGACTGGCAGCGCCAGCCCTGCGGGAGGAAACAGTCGAGCGCAGCCGTCCGTCTGACGGCATGGCTCGCGCGGCGGAGGTAAGCCGCATCATTGCGCGGCAAAGCGATCCACGTTCAGTGCTTGTGACGGCCGTGAATCAGATTGGCGCGAAGTGGCAGTACAGCCGCTGTCTTGCGGCGTTGGCAATTCCGGGCAAGCCTCCATCTCTCGTTGTCGAGTACTGCTCGCCCGAGGTGACGAAGTCGGAGCGTGCCGCGATGGTGCGTCTGCTCGCCATGAGTCAACGGCTCACGGCGATCGAGCCGGTTTTTCCTGCGGCAGATGTGCAGTCCTCCGAACCGTTGTCGCCGATTCGCAAGGAACTGGCGCGGCTCAACATTCACTCGCTGGTTGCACTTGCATTGATGAGCGAGGATCAGCCGATTGGTCTTCTGATCGTTCAACAGTGCGGGGTGCGCCGCCGCTGGTCTGCCGATGATCTTGCGCTTCTGCGCTCGTTGGCCGATCAGGTTGCACTCGCGGTTCACAATGCGCGCCTGCGTTCGCTGGTTTCAACCCTGGGCGTGGCCGAAGAGAAGACCGGATTGCTGAAGCGCTCGGCTTACATCGATGCTGTCGTAGCCGAACTTGGCAGGCAGCGCACGACGCACGATTTCTCGAGCACCCTGGCTCTGCTGCAGATTGCATCGGCAACGCCTTCCGACGTCGAGCACGCCGTCAGCGAAGTGGTGCGTACGCTGCGCTCGATTGCGCAGGATCAAGCGATGTTGTTCCGCTACGAGGGCGACACGGTCGCCATGCTGGTCCCGCATCTTGAAATACCGGAAACCGAGGCCCTGCTTGCACAATTGCGCGATGCGCTCGGGCCGGTCGGAATCAACATTACTGCGGGAATCGCCAAGGCAGGAGCCTTCGCCGGATTTGAGCCGGAAGATGCTGCGACCGAGTGGATCAATCGTGTCGCTCGCGCACTCACCGAAGCTGAGCACACTCCGGAACATACCTGTGTGCTGCCACCCGAAGCAGCGTCTCTCGCGTAGGTTCGCTGGTGCCGCAGGCGCGTGGCTGCGTGCTACACTTACACGGCAAACGACCACAATTCTCATCGAAATGAGCACACGAAATGCAGACTAGCGCCATTCTCGAGCGCTTCTTTTCCGCTGTCCGCCTGTACCCAGATCGTCCAGCCATCATCGGTACCGAATATTCCATCACGTTCGCTGAGCTGGAGCGTCGAGCCTCGAGCGTTGCGCGCCGCATCGCCGAGCGCGTCAAGGGAGAGACCGTTGCGCTGCTCTATGGCAACACTCCCGAATTTGCTCCGCTCTTTCTCGGCGCTTTGTGGGCAGGGAAGCGGATTGCCGTTTTACCAACGCTTGCGCCTCCTCCGCTGCTCAAGCTTATGGCGATGGAAACCGGCGTCGAGCTGGTGATCACCAGCGAAGAGTTCGTGCCCCACCTGATGGGCGTGGGTATGCAGTGCTGGATCGGCGACACGGCGGTCGAAGATGAAGCAATCGAATTTCCGAAACAGGCGCATCCGTCCAGCCCCGCGGTGTTCCTCTACACCTCGGGAACCACCGGACGGCCCAAAGCAGTTGCTCTCAGCGAAGAGAACATCATCGCCAACATGGATGGTTGCAAGCAGGCGACAGGCTTCAACGCCGACCAGGTGATGCTCGCCGTGCTGCCGCTGTTCCACGCCTACGGACTCACGATCACCACGCTGCTGCCCCTCACCGTGGGCGCAAGCGTCGTGGTGCCCGAGCGCTTCGTGCCGCGCCAGATTCTGCAGCTTATCGAGAAGCACCGCGTCTCATGTCTCATTGCCGTGCCGGGCCAATATCGCGTATTGACCAAGGATCCCACGCCGATCGATGCCAGTTCGCTCTGGCTCTGCATTGCCGGAGCAGAGCGTCTGCCCGATCGCGTCGCACAGGAATTTCATGAACGCTTTGGTCACGTGCTGGCGCAGGGCTACGGAACCACCGAGCTTTCGCCCGTCGTATCGTTCAGTCCGCCTGAGGACTACCGTCCCGGCTCTGTGGGCAGGCCTCTGCCGAACATCGAGGTGACAATTCGCGATGAGAATGACGCCGTGCTGCCCGCAGGAGAAGTCGGCGAGGTCTGCGTCTCCGGACCCTCGGTAATGATGGGCTATCTCGGCGACGCGGAAGGCACCGCGAGGAAGATTTGCAATGGAATTCTGCACACCAGCGACAAGGGCTATCTCGATCAGGACGGCTTTTTGTTCCTGATGGGACGCGCCGATGACCTGGTAAAAGTGTCGGGTGAAAAGGTGTATCCCTCCGAGGTTGAAAACGCATTGGAGACAATCGACGGTGTGGAAGAGGCAGCGGTCGTCGCATTTCCCGATGAGAAACACGGCTCTCGTCTGCATGCGTTCGTACAGCTTCGCCCGGAGTCGTCGTTGACCGACGCAGAGCTGCGCACAGCCTGCCGCGAACTGATGGAGCACTACAAAATTCCGCGTGCGTTTACATTCGTTTCCCAGATGCCAAGGACGCTTTCCGGCAAGACGGACAAGCGTGCGCTTGCCACCTCGACCGCGAGTTAAGGAAAGTCGCGACAAGCAGAAGGCGCGGATCATCTCCGCGCCCTTCATTTTGCTGTCTCATCATGCCTGCTTTTTTCATTTCGGAAACATGATGTAATCCGGGCGGCGAAATGCTTTCGGCAACACTTGAGGCAGTGAGATGATTGAGCAACGAAGACTCGTCATGATCGGACCACTTACAAAACGTGAAAAGGTGCGATTCGGCCTCATCCTTTTCTCTTGCGCCATGATCGTTTTCGTCTTCGCGGACACCGCGCTTGTGAGATTTCAAAGCGGCATGCCGTGGTTCAAGCAGGCGCTGGTAGCGGTGCTCTGGGGGGTGATCGCCATTGTGACTACATTGAGGTTTCGCCGTCGCTCGAAGCTGACCCGCTGAGCGGCATCTCTTCTTCCCCTTCTCATCTGTGGAACTGCCCCCCGCTTGCCAGCGTATGTACTGACAGAGGCGCGCCATGACATTCTTTCTCTGGCTCATCGTTCTGTTCTTCTGCTGGCCCCTTGCACTGATCGCAATCGTTCTCTACCCGATCGTGTGGCTCTTCCTGCTGCCGTTCCGGATCGTTGGCATCGCAGTCGAAGGCGTATTGGAACTGATTCGAGCTGTCATCATGCTGCCTGCGCGCGTCCTCGGCGGAGGCCCGCGCCGATATTAATCCCATCCTGCCATTCCATTTTGTATTGACACTGGCTCGCGATTCAGAGATGCTGTTCACCCGTCAGGTGCCTCCCCCTTTCTCTTTCACCGGAGCGATTTCCCGCATTTTCAGTTGCAGTTTGGGCTCTCATTCTTGTGTCACAAGAAGTTTAGGAGCGTGTGCTGCTATGAAGAAAGTTTGGCTGGTTTGCTCGCTGGCACTTCTAGTCTTTTCGATTAGCTGAGGTCATCCCATGACGTTGATGTCGATCACCGTCAGCCCGGCATCCTCGGCGATCACCGGTTCAGGATCTTTGCTCGCCACCTTGCCGGTTCAATACAAGGCTTACGGCAACTTCATTCATCCACAAGAGGTGGTCGATATCTCTAACTATGTGTCGTGGACCAGTTCGGTTCCAGGTGTCGCAAATTTGGACAACACCGGACTCGTTAGAGCTTCCGGTAACGGAAGCTGCGGAACAGTGGTCATTACAGCGACAGCGAGCAAGGGGCTCGTAGGACCCGGAACATCGGGTAATCGTCGTTGGAACGGCGACATTCACCGTAAACGACGTTAATAACACGAACTGCAAATGAAGGGTGCCTGCTCTTCGGAGACGTCGAGTACGCAAACTGCGCCGGGTTGAAGGCACCCTCGTGCTTCCAGGTTACCGCCCTGGGGTCGCTGCCAGCGCCTGTCCGGTGTAGCTGCGCTTGATCTTTGCCACCTGTTCGGGAGTCCCCTGCGCGACCACGCGACCGCCGTCTTCTCCGCCATCCGGTCCCAGATCGATGATCCAGTCGGCGTTACGGATTACGTCGAGATTGTGCTCGATGATCACGATCGTATTGCCAAGATCGGTCAACCGATGAAGCACTTCGAGCAACCGGTTCACGTCCTCGAAATGCAATCCAGTAGTCGGCTCATCCAGCAGATACATCGTGCGCCCCGTCTGGCGCTTGCTCAGCTCGCGCGCCAGTTTGATGCGCTGGGCCTCGCCGCCGCTCAGCGTCACCGATGATTGCCCGAGGTGAATGTAACCCAGTCCCACATCGACGAGAGTTTGCAGTTTCTGCCGTGCCTGCGGAAAATTCTCGAGCACACCGAGAGCTTCGCTGATCGGAGTATCCAGCAGGTCGGCGATGCTGTAGCCCTTGTACTGCACGGCCAGTGTCTCGCGGTTGTAGCGCTTGCCGCCGCACACCTCGCACAGCACATATACATCCGGCAGAAAGTTCATTTCAATGCGACGCTCACCCTCGCCCTGGCATGCTTCGCAGCGCCCGCCGGAAACGTTGAACGAGAAACGCCCCGCCTTGTATCCGCGCTCGCGCGATTCGGGCAGCATGGCGTAGAGTTCGCGGATTTGAGTGAAGACGCCGGTGTAGGTTGCAGGATTCGAGCGCGGCGTGCGGCCAATCGGCGACTGATCGATCCGGATGACCTTGTCGATTTCGCCTACGCCTTTGATCTCGCGATGGTCTCCCGGTTCCTGCCGCGACTTGTAAATTTTCTGCGCCAGCGCGGCGTAAAGAATGTCATTCACAAGTGTCGATTTACCCGAGCCCGAGACGCCGGTGACGACCGTCATGACTCCGAGCGGGAAGCTGACATCGATATTCTTCAGGTTGTGCTCGCGTGCGCCCAGCACCTCGATGGCGTTTCCGTTAATCTTTCGTCGCTCGAAGCGCACTGGAATCACCTTGCGACCCGAGATGTACTGGCCCGTGAGTGAGTCCTCGTCTGCGGCGATTTGCGTCGGCGTGCCCGAGGCAACTAGTTCGCCGCCAAGTTTGCCCGCGCCCGGCCCAAGGTCGATAACGTAATCGGCGCGGCGGATCGTCTCTTCATCGTGCTCCACCACGAGAACCGTGTTGCCCAGATCGCGCAGCGACTCCAGCGATTGCAACAGCTTTTCGTTGTCGCGCGCATGCAGGCCGATCGAAGGTTCATCGAGCACGTATAGCACGCCGCGAAGCTTCGACCCGATCTGCGTCGCCAGCCGGATGCGCTGACCTTCGCCGCCGCTGAGCGTGGCAGCCGAACGGTCGAGCGAAAGATATCCCAGCCCGACATGATTCAGAAAACCAAGCCGCTCGCGAATTTCGCCAACAATGCGGCCGGCGATCTTTTCCTCGCGTGCGTCCAACTGGATCTTTGTTGCCGCTTCCGATGCACGTGCCACAGGCAGCGCCGTGAAATCGGCGATGCTCATGCCGTTCACCTTTACCGCAAGGCTCTCAGGACGCAGTCGGCGCCCCTGGCACACCGGGCAGGGCGTGGCCGACATGAACTGCATCAGGTATTCGCGGTAGTTTTCGGTCGTGACTTCTTCCAGGGTCTGCTTGTGATACGCGAGTATGCCTTTGAATCCCGATCTCAGGCGCTTGCCCTGCTCGCCGTAGAGAAGGAATTTCTGTTGCTCTTCGGAAAGCTTCTCGAAAGCCGTGTCGAGGTCGATACCTTTGTCTTCGGCAGCGCGCTTCACCATCGCCCGTAGTGCGACCGAAGCTGCGCCAGGGCCCAGGCCGCCGTCAAAGAGCGGCTTTGACCAATCGACAATGACCTTTGCGGGGTCGAAATCGAATTTCGATCCAAGGCCGTTGCACTCGGGACAGGCGCCATACATGCTGTTGAAGCTGAATGAGCGCGGCTCGAGCTGAGCAACGTTCACGCCGCATTCTGGGCAGGCCATGCGCGATGAATACATGTGTTCATCGCCGCCCACCACGCTCACAATCAGCAGCCCGGAGCCAAGCTTCATTGCGACCTCGACCGAGTTGGCCAATCGCTTCTCGATGCCCTCTTTTACCAGTAGCCGATCAACTACGACTTCGATCGTGTGATTCCGCCGCTTGTCGAGCTTGATCTCCTCTTCGGTCGAGCGCAGTTCGCCATCAATGCGGGCGCGGGTAAAGCCGTGAGCCGCAAGCTTCTCAAGTTCCTTGGTGAACTCGCCTTTGCGCCCGCGCACGATTGGGGCCAGCAGCATCACTCGTGGCTCGGAACCGGGCTTCGCGCCTTCTGCGAGTTCCATCACGCGAGCAGTGATCTGCTCCGCCGACTGGCGCGTTATTTCGCGACCGCAGTTCGGGCAATGCGGAACTCCTATCGAGCTGTAAAGCAGGCGTAAATAGTCGTAAATCTCGGTGATTGTCCCGACTGTGGAGCGGGGGCTGCGCGACGTAGTCTTTTGTTCGATGGAAATGGCGGGACTCAGTCCGTCAATCGAGTCCACATCGGGCCTCTCCATTTGATCCAGAAACTGCCGGGCATAGGCCGAGAGAGTTTCGACATACCGCCGCTGTCCCTCTGCGTAAATCGTGTCAAAGGCCAGTGACGACTTGCCCGAACCGCTCAGTCCGGTGATGACCGTCAGCGTATTGCGAGGAATCTCGACGCTGATGTTCTTAAGATTGTGCTGACGCGCGCCGCGCACGCTGATGTTGCGAATTGCCATGATGATGGGTTCCTGCCGAACCACTCCGCCATGCTTGCCCGCGCTGTGTTTGGTACAAGGCCGGTCGTAATTAGACTCGGCCACACAGTCGCGTTAAAACGACTATGCAGATAGTTCGACTCAGGTATCTTATTTGCCAATAGCGCTCCGGGTCAAACGGACGCATATTGAACTCTGGATTTCCGGCGAGCCGAGGAAGCTCACCGTCAATGCAATCGAGCACAAATGGTCGTGGATTCGAACCGTTTTGGTGTTCACGATCACAAGCGATCGATTGCAAGAGAGTTAACATTGAATCGTCGGACTGCGCTTCGATGTTCGCATCTCCAGAAGGCAGTCCAGCATCAAAGCTGAAAGGTTCACTGTGTTTTCCTTAATGTCGCTCGTGATGGTCGCCGTGATTGTTCTTTCGCTCGCCGCAGGCGTTGGCCTCGGTTACGCAATCATTTTCGGCATCCTCAACGCATTCGATCGCAGCCGCCAGTTGATCAAGGCCGCTCCCGCACAAATTCTTACTACGAGTTCCGGAAACGACTAGCGCGCTCCGTCACGCTCCGCACACGTCTTAGTCGAACGCAAGAAAAGCTCCGCATCCCTGCGGAGCCTTTCTTTTTCGTTCTCTCCTACTATCGCTGCTGGTTCCGCTGCTGCTCCAACTGCTGCAGTTCTTTGAACAACTGCTCAGGAGTCTTCGGCTGGTTCGGGTCCTGCTGCTGTTGCGGCTGCGCCTGATCCTGCTGCTGTTGCATTTGTTGCTGCTGCTCAGGTTGCGCCTGCTGCTGTTGCGGCTGCGCCTGATCCTGTGCCTGCGGCTGTGGTTGAGGCTGTATTCCGGGGAACTGCTGAGGTTGTGGCTGCCCCTGAGGCTGACCTTGCGCGGGCTGCGCCTGTTGTTGCTCAGGATTCTCATCCGGATTAGGCGGCACGCCTCCATCTTCGAAGCGATCGGGCATGCCATCGTCCGGCTGCTCCTGCGCCGAATTCTGTGGCTGCGGGGGCGGTGCGGGCCTGTTAGCTTCCGCCGTCGTGGTCTGCGGCGTCAGCATCACCTTGGTGATTGCATTGGGCCGCTCGGGAGATCCAAGAATGACGTAGCCGTAGGGAGTTCCGTGTAGCAGAGCGGCAATCACCTGCTCGGGGTTCCCGGGACCGAGCTTCACGGCAACGCGCTCATTGGGCGAGGCACCTTCGATGCTCGCTCCCGTAGCGCGGCGAATCCCACTCAGAACATCGCTCAGCGTCGAGTTCGGAGCATCAATCGTGAGCTGTCCGTTGTTGAGCGTCACCGTGGGCTTTACGGGCGCGCTGTTCATCAGGGTTGCCGGAACCGGCGGACTCACCTGGGCAGGAACCTGTGGCTCTTGCGATGGCGTTGCTGCGCTGGGTTTCTGCTTTTTTGCCGTTGCTTTTCGCACATGCGGGCTCGCCGGGGCCGAGGCGGGTTGCTGCGCCCACACCGCACACGAGAACATCGCTAGCACGGTAGTTATTGCCAGGCTTCTTCTCATCCGACGCTCCGCTTTGCTGGGCAAATCATTCGCCGATTCTACCGCCTTCTTTAATCTGGATGCACGCCGCCTGCCTGTTCCCGCTTGCGGAATCCTTTTTTGCCGATTCCTTATTCTGATTTTGCGCTGCCGCTCTCGCCCGGGCCGAACATCTGTCCTCGCCCGCGGGGCATCTATTCTGCTTAGATTAATCCGTCTCTTGCCGATGCGTTCTTCATCGCCGGTACGAGAATAGGCTTAATAATTTCAAGCGGAGCAACCATGTCTCGCAAAGTCTTCCGGGGACTTGTTTCCTCGATCGCCGTCACCATATGCCTGCTGCTCTCGACCATCTCCTTTGCGCAGGAGTGTTCTCAAGCCGGCGAGATTCAGCCCAACCTGCGGTCAGCCATCGACAACGCAGGCACTCAGTTCATCCAGTTTGCGGCGCACGGCGATGTGCAGAGCTTGCGGCAAGCCTCGATTCCATCCCTCGCCGCGGCCTTCGATGGAGTGCAGCAGGCAGTGACGCACGACAAAGGTCAGATGGGTGATCAGGTCACCATCCGCCGCGAGTATTTCCTTGACGCTTCCAAGGCTACAGGACGCCTGCAGCGCGCCGAATTCTTCTGCGGCGTCTATGGCGAAAACGGCCATACCAATTCCAGCGCCAGCTTCGTCATTCCCAACCTGGATCCCGGCCAATACGCACTCGTGCTGACCAATGTCAACGGCGGCAAGATCCCCTACATGGTCACCGTCGTATTGCAGAACCTGCAGGGGCAGTGGAAACTCGCCGGCTATTATCCCAAGCCCGGCCTCGTCGCCGGACACGATGGCGTGTGGTACGTCCTGCAGGCGCGAAAATACAAGAAGCAGGGCGAGTTACTCAACGCGTGGTTCTACTACGTGCTTGGGTGGGAAATCTACGCGCCGGTGGATTTCATGAGCAGCCTTCAGTTGGATAAGACCTCCAACGAAATCCAAGCCGCGCGTCCCGCCGGTGTTCCCACGGGCGATCCGGTTCCGTTGCAGGCAGCCAACGGAAAGACCTACATGCTGACGCAAGCCTTCGCCGCCCCTGACGATCATGGAGAGCTTTCTCTAGTGGTGAAATATCAGGAACCCGACGTCAGCAACACCGCGCTCGCCTTCCAAGACAACAACGCCGTGATCAAGACGCTGGTAACCAGGTATCCCGAGCTCCGGCATGCCTTCAGCGGCATCGTTGCACGAGCAACAGCCCCCGGCGGCCAGGACTACGGAACGCTGCTGGCCATGAAAGACATCCATTAACCGATTGTTACGAGAACGGTGTTTTCAGGGGGTCGGCGCGTCTGAAGTCTTGCGACGGGGCGCCCTGTCCAGAAGAATATAGGAGAGGACAGCGACAAGCGCTAACAGAAGGATGTAGACCAACCGCCTACTTTTGCGACTTTGTACATTGAAATCTTCAAGAGCGCTGATCCCCGGGTTCTGGGAGTCATAGTAAACCACCACGGTCTGACCGAATCCGAGTCTATCGTCAGCGCGACTGACACCCGTGTACTGCTCATCGCCAACTGGGAACGTGTAGTGACAGTAGTTTTCACTAGAACGTCCGCGATATTCACACTGACCGATAATCCCGAAGCTTGTTTGCTGGTTGCTCGCTGCATCGTTCTGATTTATCGCTTGATATCCGTATAAGAGAATAGTGAATACCAAGACAGGAACGAGCCTCCACAATCGATGCCATGACTTACCGCTGCTCTTAGAGCGCGACGCGAAGGGATTGCGGAAGAACTTCATGGTCGATGATCCTATTGAGGATCCTATATCAGAGACCTTCCGGGCCGGTGGCCGGCTCAACGCTCTTTTCGTTCAGGTTGTTTAGAACTGCTCCACCGCGAGATAATGATGCAGCCGGTAGTGCTCCCACTGGTCCGCTCTTCTGCCTGTACCTTTTCTCTGATTTTCCCCTCTTGACTTCCCAATAAGCCAAGCTAAAATACCCCAACCTACCGCTTCGGCGGAGTTTTTCGTTATGCCTTCACCTGAATCGCAACGCAATGACCTCCAGTCGGTGAGCAGTCCCATGAACCCAAAGTGTCGCCATCCGCGCGTGCAAATTGTCGCTCGCGACGAAGATTCAGAATTCGTAGAATGCCTTGAATGCCGAGAGGTATTTGAGAGCAGCGAATTCAAGGACATGGCAATCGAAGATTCCGCGGCCTTTGAAGCTTAATTCCCGGTCTGAAACTCTTCCATTTTGGAATCGTCGCCGTCGTGTGCGCCGCTCCGCCCTGCAACGAACATTGCAGCGCAAGTGGTCAGAAAGTGTTATACATAGACTGACCAGAAGTATTAGACCTTCTGGATAGAACATGTCTGCCCAGTCGCCCATCCCGAAGACTGCCTTGGTCGTAGACGATTCCATGCTTATCCGGCACACCGTGTGTCGTTTTCTTGAGGAGCGTGGTTTTATCGTCGAGTCCGCAACCAACGGCGTTGAGGCACTGGAGGTCCTTAACAATTTCGTACCCGATCTCATCATTACTGACCTTTCCATGCCCCGCATGGGCGGCGCTGAACTGGTCTCACGAGTCAGGGAACTGGATGTCTTTTCGGACACCCCTATCGTTGTTCTTGCAGCTAGACGAAGCGCCGGTGAACTGGCGGCTGATATGCCGACCGGTACCGCCGCCGTCATCTTCAAGGACATCGATATAGAGGAGCAGCTAGGCAACGCACTCGATACCATGATCGCCTGAGGGCTGGCGCGCTTCCCCCCGCGCGCGATAATCAGCATTAGGCGGATCACAATCAGTTGTAGGTAGAGAAGTCGAAACAGACGTAAGGGCAGATTGTGTAAAACCATCCTGTTCTTGCAGTCGCAGCGTTTTCTGCGCAGGAGACACTCGGAGTAGCACGTGGAACCAACGACTTCAGATGTCCCGGAATTGCTGCTGGGCTCTTTGTACGATGCTGCAATGCAGCCAGAGAAATGGGGGATCTTTCTCCGGCTTGCGGCTGACGTTTTTCATGCCGACACAGCGGCCATCATCTTCCACGATCCAACGACCGCGCGCACTGCCATCTCGGCGGATTTGGGATTCACAGATGCGCTGCGCAACGACCTTCAACAACTCCTGAAATTCAGTCCATGGATGCGCGAGATCCGCAAGCACCAGAGACAAGGCTGGTACAGCGGTACGCCTGAAGAGGTCGTATCCATGGACTCATTCCGTGAAACTGCCTATTTCAAGGACGTCTTTCGCAAGCATGGTCTCGAATGGGCAGGAGCTGTGTTCGTTTTTGGTGCCAACGGCGCACTTCGCGGCATGACTTTGTCCCGCCGAGACCCGAAATTGCCATTCGATGACCGTGACCGGCTGATACTCAAGGCGCTGGCGCCTCACTTTATGCGGGTGTTCGATATTCACAGGAGGATCAGTTCGCTGCAGGAGCGCAGTCTGGTCGCGCAGCATGCACTGGATCTGACGGGTGCAGCCTGCGTCACGATGGACGGAAACCGACACGTGATGTCCGCGAATCGGCGCGCCCAGCAGATACTTGCTCGCGGCCACGCGATCAAGGTGAAAGATGGCCGCCTCCTGGCAGCCAACACCGAAGATCAGAACCTTCTTGATGCCTGTATCGTGCAGGCGTGTTCACTGTCGAAGTCAAATGGGACCCCGTGCGCGGTGACGTTACGGCCAAAGACCGGAACCCCGCTATACGTCTCAATCCTGCCCTATCACCATGGCGAGTCGTATTTGGAAGCTATGGCGGACACGCCGGCAGCTCTCCTTTTCATCACAACTCCCGAGGAAGAGGCGCAGGGCGAGCATCGCCTCTGGCAGGAGATGTTTGGGCTCTCTCCGGCCGAATGCCGGGTAGCCGAAATGATGAAGCAGGGAGCCGAAGTGGCCGAGATCTCGCAGGCACTGAAGATCAGGAGCAATACCGTGCGTTATTACCAGAAGAGCATCTATCGCAAGACCGGGGTCCCAGGGCAGGGATTGCTTATCAGGCTGCTCACAAGACTGCCATCAAGTGATACATAACCGAGCTTACCTCCCATTTGGGAGATATTGCCTGTACCACCTTTGTCCTATAGTCAATTCAAGGGCTCATTGCTCTGGCCTGCCTCCGGGGGGAGGAGAACAGGTCAGGACATGCAGGTTCCGAGCGGAGGCAGCCAAAAGCTGCCTCCATTCTTTTGCTTTCCTGATACCGATTACCGCAACTGCAGGTTCGCTTCCGCCGAAATATTCAGCTCTGCAAAATCGCGGGCAAGCCATTTGGGGTAGGCCGCAGCCGCAATCATCGCCGCATTGTCGGTGGACATCACTCGGGAAGGGAAGTGCACCCGCAACCCCTGACGCGCCCCGCGCTGCTCAAAGCTGTTCCGCAGTGCGCTGTTTGCCGCCACGCCTCCGGTCACCAGCAAAGTCCGCACCCCATACTCTTCGGAGGCAGCGAGAGTCCGGTTGGTCAGGTCGCGCACTACTGCTGCCTGGAAGCTTGCAATCAGGTCTAGCGTCTGCTGATCGCACAGCCGCTTGAAATCATCATCGGTCGGCCTCGGGATCTCCAGCAGTGCCAGCCGTCGCGCCTCGATGGCCGCAAACATGTCGTGCGTTTCCACATAACGCAGTACGGCCGTCTTGATGCCGCTATAGCTGAAGTCGAAGCGTTTTCTGTCCTGCTCGATGCGGCCGGCGCGCTTGGATTCGTGCCGCGCCTCATGCTTCAGTTGAGCAAAGGTAAACGGCACGGCTTTGGAATTCCCAAGCTTTGCCAATCGGTCGATAATCGGCCCACCCGGGTAGCCGAGCCCTAGCAGCTTCGCTGTCTTGTCAAAGGCTTCCCCCGCCGCATCGTCGCGAGTGTGGCCCACATTTTCGTAGTGCCAGCTCTCTCCCTGCTGCTCGGCCAGGAACAGATGTGTATGCCCGCCGCTGACCACCAGCGCTAGCACCGGAAACGCCAGCTCTCCTTCTCCCTTTTGCCGCTGTTCGAGCAACACCGCGTGAATGTGTCCCTCGATATGGTTCACCGCCACCAGAGGCTTATCCAGAGCCCACGCCAATGCCTTGGCGAAGCTCACACCGGTCAGCAGCGCCCCAGCCAGTCCAGGCCCTTTCGTGACGGCGATGGCGTTCACGTCTGCGTACGTCAGGCCCGCTTTTTCGAGTGCCGCGCGGGTCACCGGCACAAGGTTGCGCAGATGTTCGCGACTGGCTAATTCGGGTACCACGCCGCCAAACGGGGAGTGAATGGCGATCTGCGAGGCGACCACGCTCGACACCAGTTCTTCGCCGCCGCGCACAATGGCCGCTGCCGTTTCGTCGCAGCTACTCTCGATCCCCAGAATCAATGCACTGTTGTCCACGTCTCAAGCATACCGAATCACGATCTACAATGTCCTCATGCACCACGACGCCGCTCTCCAAGCGATCAGCACCCTGCGCCGCCACGGCCACCAGGCCCTGTGGGTAGGGGGATGCGTACGCGACCTGCTGCTCGGGCGCGATCCCGCCGACTATGACGTAGCGACCTCTGCCACGCCATCGCAGGTGATGCGCATTTTCCCCGAAACCTACGCCGTCGGAGCGCAGTTCGGCGTTGTGCTGGTGCCCGTAAAGGTTCTCGGAGAAAACGATGGGCGCGGCCACATCGAGGTCGCCACCTTCCGCTCCGACGGTGCCTATCTCGATGGACGGCATCCTGACTCGGTGCGCTACACCACCTCGCCGCAACACGACGTTGAGCGCCGCGACTTCACCATCAACGGCCTGCTGCTCGATCCGTTGTCTCCTCAGCCCAACACTCCGCATGGTGAGCTGCTGGATTACGTCGAAGGCCGCCGCGATCTCGACCGCCACATCGTCCGCACCATCGGCGATCCCATCCGCCGCTTCACCGAAGACAAGCTGCGTATGCTGCGCGCCGTGCGATTCGCTGCCCGCTTCGACTACGCCATCGATCAGCCCACGGCGGACGCCATCCGCAAACTTGCCCCGGAAATTCACTCCGTCTCCAGTGAACGCATTCGCGACGAGCTCACAAAGATGCTCACCGAGGGGCGCGCGCAACATGCCTTCCGGCTGCTCGATCAAACCGGACTGCTCAAACAGGTGCTGCCCGAGATCACAAAGATGAAAGGCGTGGAGCAGCCTCCGCAATATCATCCCGAGGGCGATGTCTTCGTGCACACCCTGCTGCTGCTGGCGGGTTTGCCCGCAGGATGTCCATTGACGCTGGCCTGGGGCGCCCTGCTGCACGATGTCGGCAAGCCAGCCACGTTCCGTCGCGCTCCCGACCGCATCCGCTTTGACGGACACGTAGAAATCGGTGTGCGCATCGCTGACGAAATCCTCACCCGCCTGCGTTTCAGCAACCGCGATCGCGAGCAGATTCTAGCTTTGGTCAACAACCACATGCGTTTTGCCGATGTCCGCAAAATGAAGGATTCAACCTTCAAGCGCTTCGTGCGGCTTGAGGACTTTGACGAACACCTTGCCTTGCATCGTCTCGACTGCCTCGCCAGCCACAAGAATCTCGATCTGTACGGGTACACGAAAGAGCGCCTCGCCTCCATCCCCGCCGGAGCCGTGCGCCCCGCGCCACTCATCACCGGGCATGACCTCATCGCCGCCGGATACCGCCCCGGTCCGCGTTTCGCCGAAATTCTCGCCGTCGTCGAAGACTCGCAACTCGAAGGAACCATCGCCACCCGCGAAGACGCCCTCGGCCTCGTCGCCAGCAACTTCCCGCCCGCCTAGACTCAACTTCACCATGGGTTTTCGTTTGAGTGTCATCCTGAGCGAAGCGAAGGACCCCCGCCAGCCATCACCTTTCCTGTGCCGCCCAAGGTCACCTACTTCCGCTCCTGCTTTTGCTGTTGCTCTTGTTCGCGCGTTCTAAAATAGAAATCACCAGAAATGACGACCACCCCTGCTCTCATCGAAATGCGCCATATCTCCGTCGTCCGCGGCGGACGCCCCGTCCTGCACGATCTCAACCTCTGCATTGCTGACGGCGAGCACGTCGCCATCATGGGACCAAACGGATCAGGCAAGAGCACGCTCATCAAAACGATCACCCGCGAACTGTACCCCCTCTACGATCCGCAATCTTCCATGAAGCTTTTCGGAGAGGAGCGTTGGAACGTCTCTGCCCTTCGCTCGATGCTTGGCATCGTCAGCAACTATGTCGATTCGTTCTACAACCGCTCGGTCACCGGCCGTGAAGCCGTGCTTTCCGGATACTTCAGCAGTGTCGGCATCTCGCGCCATCAAACCGTTGAGCCCGAGATGGAGCAGAAAACCGACGAGCTGATGTCGTGGTTGGAAATTGCGCACCTCGCCGACCGCGAAGTCAGCCAAATGTCATCCGGCGAAATCCGTCGAGTTATGGTCGCCCGCGCTCTCGTGCACAATCCGCGCGCGCTGCTGTTCGACGAACCCAGCAACAGCCTCGACGTTTTTGCGCAAATCGAGCTGCGCCACACCATGAGCAAGCTAGCGCAGTCGGGAATTGCCTTGCTGCTGATCACCCACTACCTGCCCGACGTCGTGCCGGAAATCGAGCGCGTCATCTTCATGCGCGAGGGTCGTATCGTGGCCGATGGAAACAAAGCAGAGCTGCTCACGACAGAGCACCTCGCCACTCTCTTTGGCTGTCCCGTGCATGTCACTCGTCAGGATGGCTATTACCACCTCGTGTCCTGATCTTAGTGCAGCTTCATTCGGCGACGATGATCTCGCCTGGCAAGATGGGCCGCGTCCTCGGCAGTGAGCCCCGATGCGCGGCCACGCCCATTACGAGCAGCGTTCCGGCGAACACAACCAGCTTGAGTGCGTTCGTTCCCCGGGGCTGCGGCAGAGTCTGCCACAGCACGAGCAGCAATGTTTGAGCCGCCGTCACTGCCCACACCGAGCCGTAGAAGTACCGCCTCTCAGTGCCTTCGCCCTTGGTCGAAGGTCCAACCCTCGGAAGTCTTCCCATTAGCCCGAGCAGCAGAATCGTCGCGCACAGCGGAGCGTAAGCGTAGTGATAGATCTGCTTCATGTACCACACGCCCGTCGATGCCGAAATGAGGAGTGCCGCCACGTTCAGCAGCGTAAAACTAAGCATCGCATTCCACGCAAATGTGTAGCACACGCGCCGGTAAAGAGGGTTTGGCTTGTCCTCGTCGAAGCGCAGAATGTACGGACACGGCTCCACCCCCGGCAGCCGTCCTCGCAAGCCAGCAATGCCCGTGCCCGAAAGAACCGCAACCAGCCACAGCAGATTGCCCCTGCCAAACCCGCGCGCAAATAGCGAAAACGTCAGCGGGCCCGGCGCCAGAAAGAACACCCATATCCAGATGGGCCAGTGCGCAAACCGATAGCTCACTTTATTGCGCGTCCTCATCTTGCGCTGGTCGCAATACTCCACTTTGCCGCGGTAGCTCATGGGCGCAACTCTCCCCGCATGTCGCTGCGTCTGTCCGGCATGGACCATTCGATTCCGAAGTTCGGCCTGCGGGTGCATTGGTCAGCGCCGTTTTGTTCTCCGCTATAATCGGTAGATGGAGCAGGTTTCCAACACATTGAAGCGCATCATGGCGCAAGCTTTGCGACGCCTGCCTCCTGCCCAGCTACCGGCAGCCGCATGGGATTATGCCGCCGGAAACGCAGTCTCCGCGCGAACCCGCGTCATCGGCTGCGAAAACAAGACGCTCACGGTTGAGGTTCCCGATGCCAACTGGCGCGCGCAACTCTACGCCATGACGCCGCAATTCCTCGGGCAGCTCAATCAATTCCTCCCCGTCGAGCGCATCGAATTCAAACTTGCACGCCCGCAGGACGAAAAAAGGAAATCATGAAGGTCACCGACAAAGACGTAGCCTACGTCGCCGATCTCGCGAATCTCGAACTCACTTCCGAAGAGAGCACGCGCATGGTCGCCGATCTGAACTCCATCCTGACCTACATAGACAAGCTCAATGAACTCGACACCAGCAACGTCGAGCCGCTTGCCGAAGTGGTTTCGGCTTTTGCTTCTCCGGCTGCCAAGGGAAGTGACCGCTTCGCATACGCGCAGCGTCCCGATGTGCTTGTCCCCGGCTTGAGCCGCGAAGCCGCGCTCGCCAACGCACCCGACACCGATGGAACCTGTTTCAAAGTTCCCAAGGTCATTGAGCGCTAACGGAGAAGATCGATGAATATCAATACACTCACAATCGACGAAGCGCGCTCTCTCGTCCAGAGCCGCGAAATCTCCGCACGCGCCCTCGCCGAAGCCCACTACGCCCAGATCGAAAGCAGCGACGGAGCCATCGGGTCCTTCCTCACATTGACCAAGGAGCGTGCCTTCGCCCAGGCCGAGCACATCGACCAGCTTGCGCAAAATGGTGATCCTCTGCCGCCGCTCGCAGGCGTTCCCGTCGGCATCAAGGACGTGCTGATGACGCGAGGTGAGCGCACAACAGCGGGTTCCCGATTCCTGGAGAAGTTCATCGCACCTTACGACGCTACTTCGGTCGCCAAGCTCGAAGCCGCTGGCGCCGTCTGCCTCGGCAAGCTCAATTGCGATGAATTCGCCATGGGCTCCTCCAACGAAAACTCAGCGTTTCATCCCGTGCGCAATCCGCGCGACACCACGCGAGTCCCGGGAGGTTCCTCAGGCGGTTCCGCTGCGGCCGTTGCCGCCGGATTCGCTGTAGCCACGCTCGGTTCCGATACCGGTGGTTCGATCCGCCAGCCCGCGGCTTTCTGCGGCGTTGTCGGCCTTCTGCCCACCTACGGACGCGTCTCGCGCTACGGATTGATTGCCTTTGCCAGCTCCCTCGACCACGTCGGCCCCTTCGCCCGCACCGTGAAGGACTCGGCTACTCTGCTTGATGTGATCGCCGGACGCGATCAGCGCGACTCGACTTCCGCCGACGTGCCCGTGCCAAATACGGCTGCCGAATGTGGACGCGAGGTGAAAGGTTTGCGCATCGGCATTCCGAAGGAGTATTTCGGCGAGGGTCTCGATCCCGAAATTCGCGAGGCAATCGAGCGTCGCATTGACGCCCTGCGTGACGCCGGATGCGAAATCGTGAATGTCACGTTGCCGCATACCGAGTACGCCATTCCCGTGTACTACATCGTCGCCACCGCTGAGGCCTCCGCCAACTTGGCGCGCTTCGACGGCGTGCGCTATACAACGCGTTCTCCGCAGGCCAAAACGCTTGCCGACATGTATCGCCGCAGCCGCGATGAAGGCTTCGGAGCCGAGGTCAAGCGCCGCATCCTGCTTGGCACCTACGCCCTGAGTGCGGGCTACTACGATGCCTACTACCTCAAGGCGCAGCAGGTGCGCGCGCTGCTCACGCGCGACTTCCAGAATGCATTTACAAGTGTGGATGCGATTGTCACCCCGGTCACGCCGACCGTAGCATTCAAACTCGGCGAGAAGACCAACGACCCCGTCGCAATGTATTTGAACGACATCTACACCGTGACCGCGAATCTCGTTGGCGTCCCGGGCATCTCGCTGCCATGCGGAACCAACAGCGAAGGTCTGCCCATAGGGATACAGGTCCTGGGCCGCCACTTTGACGAACCCACCGTCATTCGACTGGCGCACGCCATGGAGCAACAGCAGCAGTAAACAAAACAGGCGCCCTACTTCTGCCGTTTTCCGCAGATTTGGGGCGCCTCGTTCTCATTCTCCGATCAGTGCGCCGCGCTGACCGCGCCCTTCTTAGCCACTACCTTCTTCAGGAAGAACACAATCGGCACGCACGCAAAGCAGACGAACGCGATGTAGTAGAAATCATCCACGTAAGCCTGCAGTCGCGCCTGTTGTCCCAGGATGCCGTTGATCAGCGCGTACGCCTGCAGCTTCGATCCACCCATACGACTCGTAAGCGCCTCGGCGCCGCTGAGCATTTGCTGGAAGGTGGTGCTGGCGGCATTCAGATGCTTCGACAGTTCCACTCTGTGCACCTGTTCGTGGCGCGCAACGATCGTGTTCACCACCGAGATTCCAATCGACCCACCGATGTTGCGCATCAGGTTGAACAATCCGGCTGCGTTTCCTATCTCCTGATTCGGCAGGCTTGCCATGCTCGTCGAAGCCAGCGGCACAAACACCATGCCCGCGCCGAATCCGCTCAGGATCACTGGCCACAAGAAGCTCCACTGCGAGATGTCGAGGTTTACCTTCGCAAACCAGATTCCGCAGAAGCCGAACAGCGTGAATCCGAAAGCCAGCAGGTAACGGTTGTCGATGCGGCTGCTGATCAGCCCAATCAGCGGCATCGCCACCAGCGACCCAATACCGCGCGGGCTCACGGCCATTCCGGCATCGAGCGCGTTGTACCCGAGCAGTTCCTGGTAGAGCAGCGGCAGCAGCGTGATCATGCCGTAAATCACGCCACCAAACAGCCCGATCAGCAGCGAGCCCAGCATGAAATTGCGGTTGGTGAACACGCGCAATTTCACCAGCGGGTCGTGCCTTCTCAACTCCCATACCAGGAAGGTCACAAAGCAAATGACGAGGGTGGCGACCGCCCAGCGAATCCAGACCGCGCCAAACCAGTCGTCCTCCTGACCTTTGTCGAGAACGATCTGCAACGCGCCCAGCCACACCGCGAGTAGTCCAAAGCCGATGGAATCGAATCTCCCCGGTTTCGCGTTTCTGATGTATTCCGGGTCGTGCACATAGCGCAGGATCATGAAGATCGCCATGATACCCACGGGAATGTTGATGTAGAACGCCCATCGCCATGAGTAGGTTTCGGTGAGCCATCCGCCCACGGTCGGACCCAGCACCGGAGCCACAACCACGCCCAGTCCGAACAGAGCCATCGCCTGCCCGCGCTGATGTGGCGGGAAGCTTTCGAGCAAGATTGCTTGCGACAGCGGTTGTAGAGCGCCTCCGCCCGCACCCTGCACTGCGCGCGCAACCAGGATGACGAGTAGGCTATTCGCAGCTCCGCATGCAAAGGACGAAATGGTGAAGATCACGATACAGGTGATCAGGAATCGCTTGCGTCCAAACCGCTGAGAAAACCACGAGCTTGTCGGCAGGATGATGGCGTTTGCCACCAGGTAGCTGGTTAGCACCCACGTGGCTTCATCATTAGTTGCCGACACTGAGCCCGCAATATAGGGAAGAGCTACTGCTGCAATCGAGGTGTCCAGCACCTCCATGAACGTCGCCAGCATTACCGCGACTGCCACCAGCCAGGGATTCGAAGCCGGAGTCTCTGGCGTGGAATTTTGAGGTGTATCACTCATCAAACTTCTGCTTTCTGATCTATGTATGTCGCATCACGAGTGGCTCGTTGGCACACCTCGATTCGATCGTTCTATTCAGTCACCCGATTCACTTTTCCGCCGGGGCCGCAGCCGGAGCGGGCGTGTTCGGAGTCGCATCCACCGGTTGTATTCCGGTCAGCCCTCCGCCCACCAGCCGTAGTCGCGAATCTCCCTGAATGGCGTCCAGCAGCGCATGCGTCATGCGATCGTCAATCTGTGCGGCTTGCGACAGCACCACCGGGTAGAGGATCACGATCTCCAGCCCTGTCTCTTCCAGCCGCAATCGCACCTGCGGTTCCGTACTCGAAATGTGAATGGCCAGTGAGCTTTCGAGCACGCGATGCTGGCGGTCCAACTCGGACTTGTACGTGTCATACACACGCGCCACGGCCTCGGAGATGCGCTTCTGCGCCAGCGCGTAATCCACATCTGCCGCCAGCGTCAGCGTAATCTTGCGCCACGCAAAGTTCGATCCGGGAAGCTGTTTGAAGAAATTAGACGACGGCTGGAACACCACTGAATTCGAGAATACAACAACGCGCCCTGTGGGCCGGGCTTCGCCCGACGATGTGTCCAACTCCACCAGATGCAGACGCACCAGGCCGATGTCCACCACGTCGCCCGTCACCGAACTGATCTGCACGCGATCGCCCACCCGGATACCATAACGGCCAATCAGGAAGAAATATGCCGCGACGCTGAGAATCACGTTCTGCAACGCGACCGCGATGCCGGCCGTAAGAAATCCCGCAAACGTTGCCAGCGACCCGATCTCGGTCGAGAGGCCAAAGACCACAATCAGCGTGATGATCAGCGTAACCACAATCCGCCTCAGCAGCAGAAACTGGTTGCGCCGCCTCTGCTCGCGAATGTAGCGGAAAATCGCTCGCCTCCATAGTTCGGAGGCGATAGTGACGGCGATAATAGCGATTACCAGCACGCCTACGTGGAACAGCAGTGTGCGCGCCTCCGCCGTGTACGTACGCTGAGTTTCGCCGCGCCACTCCGAAAGATTGTTGCTCGTCGCGTCCAGCAGGATGCTTGCCTTGCCGAGAGGCATCACAATGGTCGAGAGATGCTTGAACTCGCTCGTAAGCGCATCGATCTGCTTCTTGCGGTCCGCCAACTCCGCAGGATCGTTCGTCTGCGGCTGTGCTGAAAGCTCATCGCCTTTCTGGTTGATAGCTCTCAACTGCTGTCGCAGCGGCGTGCGGACGCGGTCGAGCGCGGCTTTCAACTGCGCAGTGGAGTTGATCGCCTCGCGTTGCGCGTTCAGCTTGTTCGTCAGCGAGAACAAGTCGCTAGCCAGCGATACGATTCCTGTTTCTGGCTGTTTCGGCTGTTGCTGTGCGGAGGTCGTCGGCGTAGGCATCGGCACCGGACTCAGCGTGATGATAGTCGAATTCGCATTGTTGTCCGCATTCCCTGTACTGTCATCGCTTGTCGCGCTGCCCGCGCTTCTGCTCGCTTTCGTATCTGCGGCACCTCCCTCCGAATTGGCGGCATTCGTCGCCGCAGCGGTTGCCGTCGTGCGGTTCGACTGCGAACTGCGCACCGTGCGTTCCACCGTGCGATTGAGTCGTGCTTCAGGCACGTTGCGTTCCAGTTCGTTGATTTTGCCCAGCAATCCTGCCGACGCGCCTGCGGTGGCAAATGCGTTCATGTTCTGCAGAGCTTCTAGTCGCGCCTGTGCCAGCTCCAGTTCGCTCTTCTGCTCCGCCACCTGGCTTTGCAACGTTTGCAGCTTTTTGCCGCTGGCGTTGGCCGCCTGTCGTTGCAGAGTCTCGAGGTCAGCAGTAGCCTGCTTCACGCGATCCTGTGCCTTCAGCAGCCATTGAGTCAGGTTGCGTCCGGACTGAGCATTGTCGTTCGCTGGCGCTGGGTCTTTTGTACTAGCGGCCTGCAACTGCAGCGCTTGGTTGCGCGCAAACTCAAACATCAGCGAGACTGCCTGCAAGCTCGCGCTCTTGTTGTAGCTGGTGTAGATCGAGTCGGCAGGATCTTTCGAAATCTGGCTCGGAACCTGCACCCGCCGATACCAGTCAATCGACTGATTCAGCAGCGAGATCAGTACATCGCCCGGATCCTGGTTCTGCTCCTGCGCAACTGGAAACGCGGCTCCCGCGAGAAGCAATAAAAGGAGGGCAATACGTCTTAGGTTTGAGATTTTGGATTTATGCATGATGAGTTCTAGAAAGAATAAATGACACTCCGCCCGCATACTTCAACGGGACAGGTTTAACGGTGGCTTTTCGTTTAGATGACAGGTGAGGAGAGCGGGTTGCAGTGCTGCTGGAGTTGAGGTTGCGGTTCAGCAATGCCCCACGTTACCAAGGTCGGTGAACGTGGGGCTCAGAAGGGAATGGACGACTATCTGCGGTCGCGCCAATCGTCCCTATCGTGCCTTTCGTCCCGTCTCCAGTCGCGATCACGCCATTCATCACGGTCACGGAATACGGCAATAGCCGAGATCCGGTCGTTCCAGTTCCTGCCCCGGCCTTCGGGCACAGGCAGACGCCGCAGGTCGCGCACATCGCGATCAATCAGTGAGTTGGGACCGCTGAAATTGTCACCGTTGAACACTCGCAGCCTTGCCCCGCCAAACACTCGAATCGACGTGATGCGATCGTTAAAGCCCGCAGGCATCGATGGCCACCGGTCGCCATCCTTCATGCAGAAGTAGTCTCCCCTGAAATCAGTGTCTCGATAAAAACAGGCACCTGCTCTGGGCGGACGAGGACGTCCCCACCCCCATTGGGCCGAGGCGGGCAGCGACATCGCGAGCAGCAACAGAACAGTTATCGGCAAGTAACGCAAACGCATTGTTCCTCCTATGGCGTTTTGGGCCAAACTTCAAGCGCCTAGCATTGTACTCCCGGAACCGCACTCATTTTCGCAGTTCAGTCAGCGCTTCCCAGCGGACGCGTGCGCCAGTCGAAGTGCACCGAAAGCAGCCTCAGCAGAAAGCACGATCCGGTGCCAACCACCGTACTTGCCGTGCGTCCCATTCCCAGCGAATCGCAAAGCAGAAATGCGGCACTGCCCGCCAGCGCTGCAATCGCGTAGAACTGGCCCCTCTCGAAGACTCTCGGCGTGCGGCCTCCAAGCACATCGCGCAGCGAGCCTCCACCCACGGCCGTCACCAGCCCCAGCAGAATGCTCGGCAGCACCAGCAGACCATCGTTCAGTGCGCGCGTTGTTCCTGCAATGGCAAAAAGTCCGAGCGCCGCCGCATCTGTAAAGTCGATGGCGCGGTCCATCCCCGGACCCATGCGATGTTCAAACGCAGCAGCCACCCCCGCTCCAAGCAGTGCGATAGCGATGTAGTAAATCCCCTGAAATGCCAACGGCGGCCCATGCTGCAGAATCACATCGCGCGTGATTCCGCCCCCCAGGGCTGTCACAAATGCCAAACCAAAAACGCCGATCAGATCGTACTTATAACGGGTGTCGCGGATTGCGGTGAGTCCTCCGCTCAGTGCGCCAACAAAGACTCCGAGGAACTCAACCACGAAGAACAGCGTGCCAAGATGCAACAACTTCATACGCTTCTATTATGCAGGAGCAGAGTTCTGCCCCCGAAAGTGGACATTCCGCCCGAAGCCGTAGTTACATAGAAGCAGCATAGTCGAAGCGTTATACAGGCCAGTATCATCAGTATCTTGAGGACTTAAGTGCTGCGTAGGATTCGGGAAGACATACAATCCGTGCTGGAGCGCGACCCGGCTGCAACCGGGCCAGTGGCCGTCCTGCTCAACTACCCCGGACTGCACGCCGTATGGATGCACCGCCTGAATCACTGGCTCTGGCGCAAAGGTTTCCGCCTGATAGCTCGCTACTTGTCGCAGGTCTCGCGCTTCTGGACCGGCATTGAGATTCACCCCGGAGCGACCATCGGCCGCCGACTCTTCATCGATCACGGCATGGGCGTCGTCATCGGAGAGACTTCCATCGTCGGCGACGATGTCACGCTCTACCACGGCGTCACCCTCGGCGGCACCAGCCTTGAAAAGAAGAAGCGCCACCCCACCATCGGCAACGGCGTCGTCATCGGCAACACGTCCAGCGTGCTTGGCAACATCGTCGTCGGAGACAACTCCCGCGTCGGCGCCGGCTCGGTCGTCTTGCGCGACGTGCCGCCCAACTCCACCGTCGTCGGAGTCCCCGCCCATCTTGTCTATCGCGACGGCAAGCGAATCCTGATTACCGATCCTCACGAGATACAGGACCCGCTCAGCAACGCTCTCATCGCCCTGGCCAAGGACGTAACCGAGCTTCGTTCCCGCGTGGACCGCATCGCCAATCTCGCCATCACCGCCGGAGAAGTCGATGGCTGCGTGGCAGAACTTACCCACGAGGACGAGGAGCGCCGCGAATACCGCAGCGAATTCGACAAGAGCGGATTTGCAGATTACGGTGCCGGAATTTAGACCTGGTTTCTGAATCGTATTTTCTCGGGGTTCCACCTTCGACGAGCGTTTTGTGCGCGGCTAAGGTGGGAGAGAAAGCGCCTATGGCTGCAACGATCTTGGGAATCGCTCTAGCCCTCATTGCGCAGAATCTCGGCTCACTGATACCATCAGAAAGACCTGCCCACATCTCCAGCATGAGGCGCGGTAGCCAAGTGGTAAGGCAGAGGTCTGCAAAACCTCCATCACCGGTTCGACTCCGGTTCGCGCCTCCAAATTTCTGTGTTTCTAGATGACCGATGCTGAAGTTTCCCGACGGATTTCTCTGGGGCGTCTCCACCTCCGCTCATCAGTTCGAGGGCTCCAACCAGCACAATCAGTGGCATGCGTGGGAGCAGCAGGGAAGGATTCGTTCCGGGCACACCTGCCGCCCCGCGTGCGATTGGTGGAACAACGCATCATCTGACCTCGATCTTTGCCGCGATCTCGGCCTCAACACCCTTCGCATCTCGCTTGACTGGGGACAGCTTGAGCCCTCGCCCGGCGCGTGGAATGCCGCAGCCGTCGAGCATTATCGCAACCTGCTGCAACAGATTCGAATCCGCGGCATGCGCCCGTTCGTCACTCTTCATCACTTCACACACCCTTTGTGGTTTGAGCAGCAGGGAGCATTCGCCAACAGCGATGCGGTCCCGCAGTTCGTCTCCTATTGCGAGCGCGCCGTCGCCGACTTCGGAGATCTGTGCTCCGACTGGCTCACGTTTAATGAGCCCAATGTTTACGCCATTTTCGGCTACATCTTCGGCGAGTTCCCGCCCGGACTGCAGTATCAGCTCCGTACCGCTGCCGTCGTGCTCTCAAACACGCACCGTGCGCATGCAGAAGCCTTCGCCGCTATTCATCGCATTCAGTCGCATGCATCTGTCGGAATCACAATCAACTGGACGGAGTTCCAGCCCGCCACTGCCTCTCCTGCCGATCGCCTGCTGGCCTATGTGTACGATGGCGTCTTCAATCGCTCTACCCTGCAATACCTTCTAAGCGGAGCTCCCAATTTCCCCTTCGGAGCTCTTGCGCCCGAGGTGCCGCAAGCCATCGGAAAGGCAGATTTCATGGGCCTCAACGTCTATAACCGACTTCACGTCCGTGCGCCCTTTGATCAGTCATCGCGACGTACCGGAGGCATCTTCGTTCCTCCTGAAGTGCCGCAGGGAGACCCCGGCGTCGAGATGCCTTATGGCGAAGCCTTTCCCGAGGCCATCCTCAGTGCCGCACGCGAGTACAGCAAGCTGGGAGTGCCAATCTACGTGATGGAGAATGGCGTGCCCGATCGTGCCGACCGCATCCGTCCCTGGGTCATCGTGAACACGCTCAGGCACATGCACCAGCTCGTCCGCGAGGGCGTGGACCTGCGCGGTTATCTGCACTGGAGCATTGTGGACAACTTCGAGTGGAATGAAGGATGGATCCTACGCTTCGGGCTTTACGAGCTTGATCCTGCCACCCAGCGCCGTCGCCCGCGCTTCAGCGCATCGTTGTATCGCGACATTGTGCGCGCAAATGGAATCAGCGACGAACAGCTCAGCAGGTTCTCCGAGCCTTCGTCGCCGCCAGCGATTGCTACACCCCCAAGCTTGTAGCCTCCGCTAAACCTCTTCGGTCCAGTAATTCTGGTCCCTTAGAAAGTAATTAGGATTCCAGGTGTTTAGAGCCGTCTTGCAAAACATCTTCGCCACCCGCAGATGGCCCATCTTGCGAAAGCGCCGATTCGACGTATAGATTCGACCCGGCACGATTCCGAAACGCGATGGCCGCACCTGCTTGCTCAGCAGGTAATCCTCCGCATACAGAGCCCGCTCGTCGAATCCACCAAGCCTGTCGAATGTGGCTTTCTCAAACAGCATGAACATGCCCGTTGCAAACGGCTTTGTCCATGAAGCGAAACGCTGCACGAGATCGTTGCAGATATACAAAGCGTGATCCAGTAAGCGCCCATCGGCGCACCAGATATTGGTCGTCGCGCACTGTAGCTTGCGGCGTTTAATGGTTTCCATCGCGCGCCGCAGCAACGTCGGGTCACGCAGTTCCACATCCGCATCCAGAAAAAGCACATATGGAGTCGTCGCCAGCCGTGCTCCCGCATTTCTGCCCACAGCCGGCAGTCCGCCCGCAATCACGCTGATGCGCAGCACGTCGGCAAACGCCATCGCCACCGTTGCGGTGCCATCGTTCGAGCCTGCGTCAGCAACGTACACTCTCGTACACCCCAACAGTGGGTAGTCCTGCTGGCTCAAGGTATAAAGCAGGTTGGGCAATCGCCGGAACTCGTTCTTGGCTGGTATTACGATCGTCAGCTCTGCATGCGTATTCATGGATGCGAACTCCTTCGGAAGCCACCGTGATGTAGGTCGCCATCGGATTGATCCAGGCACCGGTGTTGTAGTACTCAATCCCGTCCTGCTCAGTTCTCGTGGCCACATGTGTGTGCCCGCAAAACACGCGGTCAATGCGTCCCTGCTTTGCATAAGCGATGGCGCCGCGCGAAACCTTGGAGCACAAACGAAGCCACCGCGTATTGATCCGGTCCAGGAAACGAGAGAACGTTTTCTGGCTACCGTCGAGCTTCTGAATTTCGTAGTACAGGTGTTCGCCGATTCGGCTGATCAGAAAATTGCGCGAGATGAAGCGATCGAATTGATGTCCGTGGATCGCCAGGTGCCGCTTGCCTTCGTAGTGCCACACATATCTCTGGTACACCGGAATCCCAACCAGGTGTGACATCACGTTTGACAGTCCCTGGTCATGATTGCCCTCCACCCACACAACTTCTGTTTTGCGCTTGGGATTTGAGAGCTTGCGAATGTAGGAGAGAAATCGCCAGTGCTCGCCCGTCAGTCTCCGAAAATTCAAATCGGAGAAAATGTCGCCCAGCAATATCAGCCGCCGGAACGAAAGTGATTGCATCAGCTCGAGTGCATCCTGCGCCCGGCTCACTTCGGACCCAAGATGAACGTCGGAGATCAGCACTGTGTCGAGCATCTGGTTCGACATGGTTCAAGTCTGCCGAACCCCGGTTACATCCCTGTGAAGGCCAGATGAATATCTGGAGAACTCGCGTCAGCAAGCGGCATCGCAAAACTCCTGCGAGTTCGCGCCGCATGATGTACATTCATCATGTCCCATGCACCGCCTCAACTACCATCACCTGCTCTACTTCTGCACCGTCGCGCACGAGGGCTCGGTGGCGCGCGCCAGTTCGCGCCTCGGATTAACGCAGCCCACCATCAGCGCACAGATTCACGAGCTCGAAAAGAAACTCGGCTGGCAGCTTTTCGAGCGCAGCGGGCGAGGCCTGCGCGTCACCTCGGCCGGGAAAACCGTTCTGCGTTATGCCGAGAGCATCTTCACCCTCGGTGAACAACTGCTTTCCACCCTCGACGGTCAGCCAGCCGAAATCGCCACGCTCAACATCGGCGTCAGCGCATCGCTTTCTCCCTCGCTACTCGCTCAGATTCTCAAGCCGTTGCTCTCACTCCAGCCGATGCCTGCTCTCACCATCACCGAGGCCGCATCGGAAACACTTGCCTCCAAACTTTCATCGCAGGAATTTCAGTTCGCGCTCGATGACTGTCCTCCGCCATCCACCATCGCGCTGCACAGCCGCGTCCTGCTGCAAAGCCCGCTCGCGCTTTTCGCGCCCGCGCCGCTCGCACAATCCTTGCGCAAGAGCTTTCCCAAGCGACTGGCCGACGCTTCGCTTCTCATGCCTGGTAACCCTGCCATTCGACGCGAAGCTGAACATTGGCTCGCCTCGCATAGACCGCCCATCAACAAACCTGCCGAGCTGCCGCATCCCGAACATTTCGCTTCCGAGGCAAACGCTGCGATCTTTGCTCCTGCGGTCCTTGCCAACTCGCTCAAGAGTTCGCACGCCCTTGTGCTCGTCGCCGAATTACCAGGCACGCACTGGCGGCTTTACGCCATCACCGGAGCTTCCAGCTTCCGGCATCCCGCGCTCGCGGCCATCACCCGCGCCGCAAAAGCTCTTCACTGAGGCCGACAAATGCGATCACGCGCAATGAGCTTTCGGATCACGATCGCCTTCGCCCTCTCACTTGGCCTTCTTGTCTCCTGCAAGAGCGCCAGCGAACAAGCCATCACCGAAGCCCGCCAGCGTGTCGGCGGAGATCCCACTCGTGGTGCTTTCCTCATTCAGCGTTACGGATGCGGCGGCTGCCATCGCATTCCCGGCGTCATCGGAGCCGGCGGCAAAGCTGCTCCTTCGCTTGAGCATCTCACCACCGAGCCGTACATCTCCGGAAACCTGCCAACCACGCCCGATAATGTCATGCGATGGATCGAGTCGCCCCACACCATCCTGCCGCGCACCAAAATGCCCGAGACCGGAATGAGCCATGCTGATGCCCGTGACATCACGACCTATCTTTGGTCCCTTCGCTAACCTGCTGATTTTTCAATTGACCTCGTCCGCCATACGTCGTACTCTTTTTTCGTGAGCATCGCTTCTCCAACCTGCGTTCCTTGCTCCTCCCGTCGATGGTGGTCCTACACCGTCGTGTGCCTCTAGTCCGGGCACGTCTTCTTCGTTTTCCCTACATCCGAACTCAACTTTGCTGCAACGCATTTGCGTTTCGCGCAGGACCAATAGGACGAACTACATGCAAGCAGGCTCAACAAACTCTTCGGCTATTCCGACTACAGCTGCACAGGCTGGGGCCGACAACGTGTCCAACTCCATAGCAGAGTTGCTGCCCCTCCTGCTGGCCTCGCGCGATCTCACGCGCTCCCAGGCCGCGCAACTGGTCAATGCAATGCTTTCGTCCGAAACTCCCGACGCCCAGATCGCCGCTGCCTTCGCCTTGCTCGTCGCCAAGGGAGAAACATCCGACGAACTCGCCGGATTCGCCGATGCTCTCTACGATCGCGTTCAGCCCATCGACATCTCGGCCAATGTGCTCGATACTGCGGGAACCGGTGCAAGCCCGGTGAAGACCTTCAATGTGTCCAGCGCCGCCGCCTTCGTCATCGCTGCCGCCGGATGCGATATCGCCAAGCATGGAGCCCGCGCCTCCACCAGCCGATGCGGCAGCGCCGATGTGCTCACCGCTCTCGGCGTTCGCATTGACTGCGAAACCCAAATCGCCGAGCGATGTTTGCGCGAATTAGGAATCTGCTTCCTCTTCGCGCCCAAATACCATCCCGCCCTCGCCCGCGTCGCCTCTATCCGCCGTGCTCTCGGCATTCGTACCACTTTCAATCTTGTAGGCCCCATGGTTAGCCCCGGACGCGCACAGTACCGCCTGCTCGGCGTCGCCGATGAAGCCCGCATGCCGGTCGTTGCCGGAGCTCTTGCCCGCATCGGCGTCACTCGCGCTTGGGTCCTGCGCGGCGGAGATGGTCTTGATGAGATCACTACCTCCTGCCCCACTCGCATCCTCGAAGTTCATGACGGCCACGTCCGCGAACTGACGTTGTCGCCCCGAGATTTCGGCCTCACCCAGCGCTCCACCGGCGAAGCCAAAGCCGCTACCGTCGAGCAGAATGCCGCCACGGTTCGCGCCGTACTTTCCGGCCAACGCCGGGATGTCGCACGCGATCTCGTCGTGCTCAATGCCGCCGCCGCTCTCCACGTGCGCACCGGCGAAGGACTTCGCGAATGCGCCGAACGCGCCCAGTTTGCCATCGACGACGGCTCAGCCCTGCATAAGCTGGAGGCGCTTGCCACCATGTCGCACACGGCCTGCGAAAACGTCGATGGAGCTGCCCAGTGAGCGCCGAATTCCTCCAACGTGTGATGGACGCGAAGCGTCACGAACTCAGCCAGCTTGGCGACGAGATTCGCGAGCAGGTACGCGATCAGGCCATCGCCGCTCGCCGCGACCGCGCTCCGCGCTTCCGCCGTGAGCTGCTTTCGCACCCTACCGCCATCATTTCTGAGTTCAAGCGACACTCACCCTCCGCCGGAGAAATCCAGGCCGGAGCCGATCCCGTTGCCGTTGCCAGGATGTATGAGCAAGGCGGTGCCGCCGCCATGTCCGTGCTCACCGAGCCCGAGCACTTCAAAGGCTCACTCGACGATCTTAGCCGCGTAGCGTCTGCCGTTTCGCTTCCGCTCCTGCGCAAAGATTTCGCCGTTGATCGCCACCAGGTTTACGAAGCCGCCATCGCCGGAGCCGAAGCCATTCTCGTCATCGTCGCCGGACTCACCGATGCCGAAGCCCTCAAGCTTATGGACGCCGCGCACAACGTGCATCTTGATGCTCTCGTAGAGGTCCACACCGAGCAGGAATTCCGTCGTGCCGTCGCCCTCGGAGCCACGCTCATCGGCGTCAACAATCGCAATCTCAAAACTCTGCAGGTCTCGCTCGATACTTCGCTCGCACTTGCCTCGCTTGCTCCAGCCGAAGTCACTCTTGTTGCCGAGAGCGGTCTTCGCACGCGCCAGGACCTCGAGCGCCTTCAGGCCGTCGGCTACAAGGCATTCCTCATCGGCGAAACTCTCATGCGCTCCGGCGATCCGCTTTCGACCCTGCGCGAATTGCAGGGCATGGAGCAGAGAACGCGATGAAGCCCGTCGAGATCAAGATCTGCGGCATCACCCGCGTTGCCGACGCGCTCGAAGCCATCTCGCTCGGGGCCTCCATGCTGGGGCTGAATTTCTACCCGCGCAGCCCGCGCTCCGTCACTCTCAAGCAGGCGCAGTACATCGCCACTGCCGTCGCCAGGCGCGTAAAACTTGTCGGTGTATTCGTAAATATGAATCTACCGGAACTCCTCGACATCGCCCGCGCCGTGCCACTCGACGCCGTGCAGTTACACGGTGACGAGTCGCCTGCCGACTGCGAAGCCGTTGCCTTCGAGTTCCCGGTCATCCGCGCCCTCAAGGTCGGACCAGACTTCGACGAACGCCGGGCCGCTGCTTATTCCATCTGCCGAGGCCTGCTGCTCGACACACCCAGTCCCGCGCACGGCGGTACGGGCCATAACTTCGAGTGGAACCTTGTGCCATGGGCGCGCCTGCGCCATTCATCTGGAGTATCGCGTCTGTTTCTTGCCGGAGGTCTAAATGCCGCGAACGTCGCCCACGCCATCTCGGTCGCTCATCCCGATGTGGTCGATGTATGCAGCGGTGTCGAGTCGTCCCGAGGCGTAAAAAGCATCACCAGAATGCGCGAATTTGTTGCGGCCGTACGGGCCGCAGAGAGGCAACAGCAATGAAGGATCACGCAGTGTTGGAGAGCCTTTTAAGCGTCTCCGGCGAAGGCTACTTCGGCCCCTACGGCGGCCGCTTTGTAGCGGAAACCCTCATCGAGCCACTCGATGAACTCACCGCCGCCTTTGCCAAAGCGCGCCGCGACCCCAGCTTCCAGCAGGAACTCAGCTCCCTGCTCGCCGAGTTCAGCGGACGTCCCACGCCGCTCTATTTCGCCGAGCGCCTCACGGATTACGCTGGCGGCGCGCGCATATTCCTCAAGCGCGAAGACCTCTCGCACACCGGTTCGCACAAGATCAACAACGCGCTCGGGCAGGTCTTGCTCGCCCGCCGCATGGGCAAGCGCCGCATCATCGCAGAAACCGGAGCAGGGCAGCACGGTGTCGCAACCGCCACCGTCTGCGCGCGCTTCGGCCTCGACTGCATCGTGTATATGGGTGCCGAGGACATGAAGCGGCAGGCCCTCAACGTCTTCCGCATGCGCCTAATGGGTGCCGAAGTTCGCGGCGTCGAGGCCGGTTCCAAGACCCTCAAGGACGCCATCAACGAAGCCCTCCGCGACTGGGTCACCAACGTTCGCGACACTTACTATCTGCTTGGCTCCGCTCTTGGTCCGCATCCCTATCCCACCATGGTGCGCGAGTTCCAGCGCGTCATCGGCGACGAGGCTCGCGCCCAGGTGCTCGCCCGCGAAGGCCGACTGCCCGATGCCGTCGTCGCCTGTGTTGGCGGCGGGTCCAACGCCATCGGCGCGTTCACTGCCTTTGTTCCAGACAAAGACGTTCGCCTCATCGGCGTCGAAGCCGGAGGCCGTGGCGAATCTCTCGGCGATCATGCCGCCCGCTTCCACGGCGGGCTTCCCGGCGTTCTCCAGGGCACCTACAGCTACGTTCTTCAGGATGAAGACGGTCAGATCGCCGCGACCCACTCGGTTTCCGCCGGATTGGATTACGCCTCCGTCGGTCCCGAGCACGCGCATCTTCGCGAACTTGGCCGCGCCGAATACGTTTCGCAAAACGACCGCGAAGCTCTCGAAGCCTTCGATCTGCTCTCGCGTCAGGAGGGCATTATTCCCGCCCTCGAATCCTCGCACGCCGTAGCCTACGCGGTGAAACTTGCCCGCGAGCTCGGCAAGGGTAAATTGATGATTGTCAATCTTTCAGGACGCGGCGACAAAGACGTCGATACGGTCGCCAAGCTCAAGGAAGCTGGTGCCGAATGACCACTCGCTTGCAGCAGGCTTTCCAAGCCCTTCGCGCCACCGGACGCAAGGGCGTCATCCCCTACATCACCGCCGGTGATCCCGATCTCGACACCACCTACGAGCTGCTCGTCTCCATGGCGCGCGGTGGAGCCACAGCCATCGAACTCGGCGTGCCCTTCAGCGACCCTGCCGCCGACGGCCCAGTTATCCAGCGTGCCTGCGAGCGCGCCCTCGCGCGTGGTGTGAAGCTCAACGATGTGATCGAAGTCGCCGGCCGTGCTGCCCGCGATTCTGGCGTTCCCATCGTGCTCTTCAGCTATCTCAATCCCTTGCTGCGTCATGGCCTCGACCGACTCGCTGAAGATGCCGCCCGTGCCGGGCTCGCCGGAGTACTCGTTACCGACCTTCCCGCCGAATCCGCCAAGGGATTCTCCCAGGCGTTGCAGCATCGCGGACTCGACCTTGTCTCGCTAGTCGCGCCCACATCCACCTCCGAGCGCATCGCGCAAATCGCCGAGCACGCCACCGGATTCCTCTATGCCATCTCGGTCACGGGAGTCACTGGCGCGCGCCAGCAGTTAAGCGCCGATGCCTCGGCCCTGCTCGAGCGCATCCGCCGCGTCACTAATCTTCCCGTCGCTGTAGGCTTCGGCATCAGCAACGCCGAGCAGGCGCGCGAAGCGTGGTCTCAGGGTGCCGACGCCGTAATCGTTGGTTCCGCAATCGTCCGCAAGATCGAACAGTCTGGAGCCGAGGCTCCCCAGGAAGTTGAACGTTTCGTGCGCGAAATTCTTGCCGCACAGGCGGTGGAGGCGTAATTTCATGCTCGTATTAATGAATGTGAATGCAACAGAAGAACAGACTCAGGCGGTCTGCAAAAAGGTCGAGCAGCTTGGCTATCGTCCTCATCCGTTGCCCGGAGCCACGCGTTGCGCCATCGGCATTACCGGCAACAAGGGCGCAGTCGAGGCCGATGCGCTCAGCGAAATGCCCGGCGTAGCGGAGGTCATTGCCGTCTCCAAGCCTTACAAACTCGTTAGCCGCGACATGAAAGCCGAGGACACCGTTGTGCGCTTCACGGGTTCCGATGCCACCGTCGGCGGCCCTGAACTGGCCGTCATGGCTGGCCCCTGCTCGGTCGAGAGCCGCGATCAGCTTTTCCGCGTTGCTGAAGCGGTCGCCAAATCCGGCGCGCGTTTCCTCCGCGGAGGTGCCTTTAAGCCGCGCACCTCGCCCTACGCGTTCCAAGGCATGGGCGAAGCCGGACTCGAACTCATGGCTGCCGCCCGCGAGGAGTTCGGGCTGCTCGTCGTCACCGAGGCAGTCGATCACGAGTCGCTCGCGCTCGTCGATCAGTACGCCGACATGATCCAGATCGGCGCGCGCAACATGCAGAACTTCGCTTTGCTCAAGCTTGCCGGACGCGCCTCCCGCCCGGTGCTGCTCAAGCGCGGCATGGCCGCTACCCTCGACGAACTGCTCATGGCTGCCGAATACGTCATGAGCGAAGGCAACTACAACGTCGTTCTCTGTGAACGCGGCATCCGTACCTTTGCCGACCACACCCGCAATACGCTCGACCTCAGCATCGTCCCTGCCGCGCGCAAACTCACTCATCTGCCCATCATCATCGATCCCAGCCACGCCGCCGGAAAGCGCGACAAAGTTGCGCCACTAGCCCGCGCCGGAGTTGCCGTGGGAGCCGACGGCATCATCGTCGAGGTCCACTGCGAGCCCGAGAAGGCTCTCTCCGACGGCGCGCAGTCGCTCTACCCCGATCAGTTCGCCACCATGATCGCCGACCTCCGACGCATCGCCGAAGTCGTCGGACGCACCATGTACGATCCGCAACACTCTGAAGTCGCCGAGGTCGCAGCCAAGTGAGCGCCGTGATTTCCGATTTCGCCGATTTCTGTCGCCTCGCCTCGCACGGTGGGCTCGTCGCCGTTACCGAAACGGTTTCCGCCGACCTGCTCACGCCGCTGTCGGCCTATCTGCGCATCGCGCAATCCGCCGAGCGCTCGTTCCTGCTTGAGTCCGTCGAGGGCGGCGAACACCTTGCGCGTTACTCGTTCCTTGGTGCGGGTCCTGCCATGGTCGTCCGCACCCGCAATGGCGTAACCACGGTCGAAGACGAAAGCGGCACCCGCGAGGAGCCAGGTACTGCCGTCGATGTCCTCCGCCGCGAGTTTGCCAACCGCAAGCTATCTGCTGCCGAGAGCACCGCTCCCATGGCCGGGGGTTGCGTTGGATATCTTGGCTACGCCGCCTCCGCCTGGTTCGATGGAGCCATGCAGGCCGTCCCCGGCTCCGGCGACGAAGCCTGCTTCCTCATCTTCCGCACCGTGCTTGCCTTCGATCACGCGCGCCAGCAGATCCAGATTCGCACCCTCGCCGAAGTCACTCCCGGCGCGTCCGAATCCGAGCTTCGCCAGCGCTTCGACGAAGCCACGGCCAAGAATCGCGAAGTCGTTCGCAAACTCAGCGCCGCCGTCGAGTTGCCGCTCAAATCCATCTCCCTTGCCGGAGCCGGAGAAGCCGATTTCCAATCCAACTTCGCCCGCGTCGAGTTCGAGCGCGCGGTAGCCGAAGGCAAGGAACTGATCTATGCCGGTGAGTGCTTCCAGATCGTGTTGTCGCAGCGCTTCCATCGCAAGACTCGCGCCAACGCCGTCGCGCTCTATCGCGCCCTGCGTGCCACCAATCCGTCGCCCTACATGTTCCTTTTGAATTTCGGACGCACTGCTGAAGGAGGCGAGCGTGCTCTCATCGGAGCCTCTCCCGAAATGCTCGTCCGCTGCCGCCATAGCGAGCTCACCTATCGCCCCATCGCAGGAACCCGGATCCGCGGCGTCAACGCCGAAGAAGACGCCTTGCTCGCCGAGGAACTGCTTGCCGACGAAAAAGAGCGAGCCGAGCACATGATGCTCGTCGATCTCGGACGCAACGACCTTGGCCGCGTCGCCCGCTACGGCACCGTGAAAGTCGCGCGCCTCATGACCGTCGAGAAGTATTCGCACGTCCAGCACCTTGTCACCGAATTGAAAGCCGAGCTCCGTCCCGAGCTCGACCGCTTCGACGCGCTCGGTGCCTGTTTCCCCGCCGGAACCGTCACAGGTGCGCCCAAGATTCGCGCCATGCAGGGCATTGCCGATCTCGAACGCGGCCCGCGTGACGCCTACTCCGGCGCCGTGCTTTACGCCGATTACGCCAACAATCTCGACTCCTGCATTACCATCCGCACCATCGAACTTTCCGGCGACGAAATCAGCGTCCAGGCCGGAGCCGGAATCGTGGCCGACTCCGTCCCCGCCATGGAGTGGGAAGAAACCATCAACAAGTCACGTGCGCTGCGCCGTGCCGTAGCCTTGGCTGAAATCAACGGCTAGCGGAGACAAACTTATGTTGCTTGTCATCGACAACTACGATTCGTTCACCTACAACCTGGTGCAGTTCCTCGGCGAACTCGGAGCCGACCCCGTCGTGCGCCGCAACGACCAGATTCCGGTCGAGGAAATCGCCAACAGCTCCTATCGCGGCATCGTTATCTCACCCGGCCCGGGTGTGCCCAGTGACGCCGGTATCTCGCTCGATGTCATACGCCAGCTCGGAGGCCGCCTTCCCATTCTCGGCGTCTGCCTTGGCCACCAGGCCATCGGAGAGGCTTTTGGAGGCCGCATTGTTCGCGCACCGCAGCCCATCCACGGCAAGAGCAGCCGCGTAAAACACGATGGACGCGGCATCTTCGCCGGAGTTCCCAATTCAATCGAGGTCGCTCGCTACCATTCGCTCGTCATCGAGCCGGAAACTTGCCCACCCGAGCTCGAAGTCACGGCCCAGACCTCCGATGGCATCATCATGGGTGTGCGTCACCGCACCTTGCCGATCGAGGGCGTACAGTTCCATCCCGAATCTGTCCTCACCAGCAACGGCATGCTGATTCTTTCCAATTTCGTACAACTATGCGGTCGAGCCTCCGTTTTGGCATGAACGGATACATCTTTTCCACTTCGATTCGCGTTCTATCTAGCAGGGTAAGAAGGAGATAGAAACGCTATATGAACAACGGAAAGCTGTGTTCCCTCGCTCTTGCGCTCTCGCTGGCTGTGCCGGCCCTTGCCGCTCCCCAGCAGAAGGATGCAGTGCCTCCCGCTGCGGCTCAGGCCGCTGCGCAGAGCTTGGATGCCATCCCAGCCTTGCCGGTACACAAGTCAAAAACTCAGCCGGCCAACGAGGAAGATCGCATCGCACGCGAGGTCCGGCACGAGCTCGTCATGCAGCCCTACTACACCATCTGGGACTGGCTCGCCTTCCGCGTCAACGGCAGCACAGTCGAACTGCTCGGCGACGTCAACAGCAGCGGCCTTCATAGCGACGCCGTCAACAGCGTCAAGCACATTGAAGGCGTCGAGAAGGTCATCGATCACATCACCGACCTGCCGCCCTCGCCCATGGACGACCGCATCCGCCACGAGGTGGCGCGCTCCATCTTCGGCTGGGCTGATCTGTCGCGTTATAGCTGGTCTGCCGTGCCCAGCATTCACATCGTCGTAAACGGTGGCCGCGTCCGCCTCGAAGGCGTTGTTGACACCAAGCAGGACAAGGATGCCGCCTTCCTGCGTGCCAACCAGGTCCCCGGCGTATTCCAGGTGACCAATAATCTCCGCGTCGTCAAAAGCTAATCGCGCAGCAAGAGTCCTCAGGGTGCCCCACCTTTAACTCGCTTGCGAGTTTAGGGTGGGGTCGTTGCTCTTGCTTTTGCTCTTGTGTTTGCTTTTGCCTTTACCCTTGCCTTTGCCCTTGCCTTTAAGTTGTCATCCCGAGCGAAGTTGAGGGACCCCTACCCCCGCCACCGCCCTCGATTGCCCTCGCCCTCGCTAGTGCGCACCCCCCATCCGTCCCTGTCCCAATGTTGCACTTCTCGGTGTCGCCAATCCTTGCATACCGGCAGCTTTTCGGGCTAAGGTCATTCCCGGTCAGGGTTACACAGCAACACCTCGGGAATGAGGCACTTTGCCCTACTGTGCCAGAGTTCACCAAAGATTTACACTGGCTTTATAGCCCTGAAAAGTTAAGGGCGCAGTATTGGATCATTATGCTTCGCAGCACCATGACAGAGAGCACTCCAACACCGTTTGCCAACCTTGGGAAGAAGATCCCCTGGGCGCGTCCGTTTCTCCCTCTCCGCCGTCTGGATCGCATCTACGCAGGCGCGCTTGCCAATCCCGGCGACAACCTTTTCGACGGCATTCTGCGCGAGATGCAGGTTGAGTACACCACGCCCGAGGCCGAGCTCAAGCACGTCCCGACCACAGGACCCGCCGTTGTTTTTGCCAATCATCCTTACGGCATGCTCGACGGCATCCTCATGGGCTCGTTGCTTCTGCATATCCGTCCCGACGTCAAGATTCTTGCCAACCAGCTCCTTGGCTATCTCGAAGAGCTCGCGCCGCACTTCATCATGGTCGATAACATGATGGGCGAGGGGCACGAAGAGGCCAACCGTCGTGGAATCCGCGAAGCTCTCGACTGGCTGCGCAAGGGACACATGCTCGTCGTTTTCCCCGCCGGGGAAGTCGCCTCCTGGAGCCGTCATCACCGCCGCGTGCTCGATCCGCAGTGGAATCGCAACATGGCCCGCATCGCGCGCATGGCCAACGCCACCAGCGTCCCCTGCTACATTTCTGGAAAGAACAGTGTCGGCTTCCATCTCGCCGGAATCATCAACCCGCGCCTGCGTACGCTCTTCCTGCCGCATGAGCTCATCAACAAGCGCGGACGCAACGTCGAGATCCGTCTCGGTGCTCCGGTCGAAGCCGAAACCCTCAAGGCCGTGAAAGATGATGAGAAGGCCATCGACCTTCTCCGCTGGAACAGCTCCTTGCTTTCGTTGCGCGACCGCATTCGTTCTCCGCGCACCCGCTTTTTCCCCACACGTTGGCAGCCCCGGCACGCCGTAGCTCCGCCGCAGGATCCCGCCGTGCTCCGTCGCGAACTTGAGTCGCTGCCGCCCGAAGCTCTGCTCGTCACGGCGAGCAAAATGAGCGTCTATGCCCTCAGTTCCCGCCAGGCGCCGCACATCGTCCGCGAACTCGGACGTCTCCGCGAGCTCACCTTCCGCGCCTCGGGTGAGGGAACAGGCAAGGCTCGCGACCTCGACCGCTTCGACGTGTACTACACCCATCTCGTGCTGTGGAACGAAGAGCGCCAGGAGATCGCCGGAGCCTATCGCGTTTGCAATGTGCAGGATGTCGTGCGCCGCTATGGCCTGCGCGGCCTCTACACTGCCACGCTGTTCCGCTTCAAGCCGCAGTTCTTCGCCAAGGTCGGCCCTGCCATGGAGCTTGGCCGCTCCTTCGTTGCTCTCGATTACCAGAGACAGTACGCACCGCTGCTCATTCTCTGGAAGGGAATTGGCACCTATCTTGTGCGGCATCCGGAGACCCCGATTCTCTTCGGAGCCGTCAGCATCAGTGCCGACTACACTCCGGCCTCGCGCCAGGTGCTTACCAGCTTTCTCAGCGCTCATACGGTCGATGCCGAGTTGCTCAAGATGCTGCGTCCCAAGAATCCGCCGCGCACCTCTGCCGAAAATGTGCAGGAGCCGGAACTCTTCGCCCGCGTCTTCTCTCTCGAAGACATTTCCGATTGGGTCAGCATGTTCGAGAGCGACGGCAAGGGTGTCCCCATTCTCGTCAAGCACTATATGAAACTCGGCGGCAAGTTCCTCGGCTTCAATGTCGATGCCAAGTTCTCCAACGTGCTCGACGGACTTCTTTTAGTGGACCTGCGTCAGGCCAAGCCCGACCTGCTTGCCCGCTACTTTACCCGCGAAGGCGCAAACGAATTCCTCCGAATCCACGGCGCTCTTCCCGCTCCCAAGGTCGAGGAACCCGAGCCCGAACCCGCCCTCGTGCCGTAGCTCTTTACCGGTGCTCCGGTTAGCGCCTTTTCTGGGCCCTACCCGGGTGCCAAACTGTCAGGACCCATGTTCGCCGCAAGCTTTCTCTTCACGGCAGCATGGGATTTTTTTTCGTCTCGATCTTTCAAAAGGCCGACCTCAATCCCCGTTCACTCATACAAACCTCCTGCATTTGCTCCCATCCCAATGATTGCGATATCGTTTTCTTCCCATGGCGGCGACCAACACAAATCAGTGGAATCCGGCAGTGCTCTCCATCGGGCTGCTCACGTTGCTCGACAAGGTCCCTGACCGCGCCAGCAAGAAAAACGTCCATCGTCTGCGCACCACCGTCCGCCGTCTCGAAGCCCAGCTCGACGGCTGTCCTCGCAAGGTGGCGAAATCCCTGAAGTCTCTCCGCAAGAAAGCCGGAAAAGTTCGCGACATCGACGTGCATCTCGGAATTCTCGACACTCCGCTTGTTCACTCGCCCAGCGGTTCTCGCCGCCGCGCCAATGCCAATGCGGATGCAAAGGAGCAGGACAAGCTCTGCCGAATCCTCAAGTCTGATCGCAAGCGCCAGTCCAGCGGCTTGCGCCAGCTTGTCTCCGACTCCGCGCCGCGACTTAAGAAGAAGCTTCCTCCCCTCGCCGAGCAGGCGTCGAAAAAAGAGCCCAATGCGCAGGATGCTCATCAGCTCTGCGCCCGTGCCCGCAAGCAGTTCATGCAGTGGACGCGCACTGTTTCCAGCGATGAAGCCCGCCTGCATCGTCTTCGCATCAACACCAAGATGTTGCGCTACCAACTCGAACCGCTCGAGCACTTTGACGAACCCGCCGAGCTAGCCGAAAAATTCAAGCAGGTGCAGGATGCAATTGGCATCTGGCACGACTGGTCCACTCTCACGCAATTGGCCGAACGCGAGCTGAAGTCTTCAAATGATGGCCGTCTCCACGCTGCGCTTCAGTCCGGAACCCGCCGCGAATATCGCAAAGCGCTCCGGGCCACTCAGAACCTTCACGCATGGATGTCTCGTCCTGCTCACCCCGCTTCCCGGTCCCTCAGACTCGTGCGTAAGGCAAGCTAATCGATGGCGACACTGGCCGCCGTTGATATCGGTGCAAACTCGGTTCGTTTGAAGATTGCGCGTCTCGTGCGCAAGCGCCTTCAGGTGCTGCACGAGGATCGCGAAGTCGTGCGCCTCGGCGAAGCCGTTTTCCGCGGAGGAGCGCTCGACCCTGCGGCCATGGAGCAGACCGTCCGTGTCCTCCGCCGCTTCGGCAAAGCCACTCAGGCTTACGGAGCCAACCAGGTGCGTGTCGTCGCCACCAGCGCTCTGCGCGACGCCAACAACGGACAGGCTTTCGTGCAGTGGGTTCGGGCCGCCACCGGCTGGCGCGTCGAGGTCGTCAGCGGAGTTGAAGAAGGCCGCCTCATTCACCTCGGCGTCATGGCCAACGCGCGCGTCGGCAGCGGACGCGTCCTGCTTATCGATCTCGGAGGCGGGAGTTGCGAACTCATCGTCTCCAGCAAGGGCCAGATCGAGCACGTGTACAGCCTGCCTCTCGGAGCCGTCCGCCTCACCCGCGAATTCCTCAAGCACGACCCGCCGACCGAAACCGAACTCGACCAGATGCGCAGCTACATCGGCGAAGAAGTCGGACGCGTCCGCCGCATCCTCACCGAGCACAAGATCAACCTGACCATCGCCACCTCCGGCACCCCCGCCGCCCTCAGCGACGTATGGTCTGCCGGGCAGGATGCGCCCACCCCGACCGTTCCTCGCGCCGGACTGCTGCGCCTGACCAAGAAGCTGTCTAGCCTCCCCGTCGAGCAGCGTCGCGCGCTCAAGGGCATCGGTCCTCGCCGCGCCGAAATCATCATTGCCGGAGCCCACGTCTTCTCCGAACTGTTCACCGCGCTCGACCTCACCAGCTTCCGCTACCTGCCCTACGGGCTTCGCGACGGAGTCCTCGCCCAGATGGCTGCCGACGTCGAAGACATCGGCATCAGCAAGCAGCTCGAAAGCGAACGCGACAACGCCATCCTTAATCTCGCCGCGCATTACCAGGTCGACTTGCGCTTCGCTTCGCACGTTGCCGAACACGCGCAGCGTTTCTTCAAAATTCTCGAACCCATACACCACCTGCCGTCCGAGTACGCGAGCCTGCTCAACGCCGCCGCGATGCTGCACGAGGTCGGCTCGTTCGTTAGCCGCGCCGGACGCCGCCGCCACGCTTTCTACATCCTCAGTCACTCGGAACTGCTCGGCTTCACCATGCCGCAGCGCCGCTTCATTGCCGCCATCGCGCGTTACCTGGGTAAGTCAAAAATCACGCCCACCAGCCCGCCCGTGCGCGTGCTTGCGCCCGCCGACCGTCTTCTGCTTCCTCGTGCTGTCATGTTGTTGCGTCTGGCTCGTGCGGTAGAGCAGGGGAGACGCGCCGCGGTGCTCAATTTTCGTGCGCGTATTTCGCCCAAGGCCGTGCACCTCACGCTCGTCACTCGCCCCACTGGAGCAGAGTTAGAACTGTGGGCCTTGGCCCGCGAAGCCAATCTTTTTCAGGAAGTCTTTGGCCGTTCGTTGACCTGCGTCGAGGTGTAGGCCGTCTTCAGCAGGCGCGGCGTCACCAGCCAGTTCAGCACGCTGCGCTTCGGACCCATCTCCACCCGCGCCACGCTGCCCTTCTTCATCTCGACTGCCTTCTGGCTCGTGCCATTCGTCACCAGCATCGAGAGAAACTGGCTGAAATTCGGATTGTGTCCCACCACCATCACCGATTCCAGATCCCTGATCTGCATCAGCAACTGCCGGAAGCGTTCGAAATCCGCCGTAGGCAGCAGCGCCGGAGTCCGCTCAATCCGCAGCTCATAATCAATCTCATTACCTACGAATGAAGCCGTCTGCATCGCCCGTTTCAGTGGACTCGACAGTATCAAATCCACATGCGTATCCAGCGCATTCAGAAACCGCCCTGCATACCGGCACTGCTCGATGCCTTCCTTGTCGAGCGGACGCTTGTCGTCCTGCGCCGGATTCGCCCGCTTCTGCCCCGCATTCGCGTGCCGCAAAAAATAGACAATCATCGATCTTCGCGCGCCTTCACTCTCGCCTTTGCCTTCGCTCTTGCCTTTGCCTCTGCTCTTGCCTTTGCCTCTGCCCCTGCTCTTGCCTTTGCCTCTGCTCTTGCCTTTGCCCTTGCCTTTGCTCCAAGTTTCGGTGTCATCCTGAGCGCAGCGAAGGACCCCAGCCGCCGTTAGCATTTGCTCCCCCGCCCCAGGTCACCAACCACAAGGCCCTAAATCTACCGATGCATCACCCTGACCCTCGGCTTCGCCACTCTCCTCCGCACCGGCCTCACCGGAACATCCGGAATCGCCGAAACATCGCGTTTACCTTCGGCCACGTCGATCAGGAAATCCTGTGCGCTGAACGGCGCTGGCTTCCCTTTGTGCTGCAGGTGAACATACGTCCCGCCGCGTTGCAGAATCCGCGCTTTCACGTTGTCCGCCAGGTAGGCTTCCAAAATCTCGTGCCGCACCCGATCCCTCAGCAGCGGATCGCGCAACGGGAACACCACCTCGACACGCTCATACAGATTCCGCGGCATCCAGTCGGCGCTTCCAAGATAAATTTCCTCTTCTCCGCCGTTCTGGAAGTAATAGATGCGGCTATGTTCCAGGAAGCGGCCTACAATGCTGCGCACTCGAATTCTGTCGCTCACTCCGCGAATCCCCGGATTCAGCGAGCATATCCCGCGTACGATGAGGTCGATCTGCACTCCCGCCTGCGATGCGCGATACAACTCCTGCACCACGTTCTTGTCGAGCAGGGAATTGACCTTCGCGATAATCCTTGCCGGCTTGCCTGCCCGCGCATGGTCGGCCTCGCGTGCAATCAGGTTCGCCACACGTTCCGCCAGGTCCACCGGAGCCACCAGCAGCGGGTTGTAGTTCGGCTGCTCCGAGTACGCCGTCAGGAAATTGAAAACATTGTGTACGGCAAACGTAATGTCCGGACTCGCCGTCATCAGGCTCATGTCCGTGTAAAACGCGGCTGTCGTGGGATTGTAGTTCCCCGTCCCCAGATGGCAATACCTTCGCATGACTCCATCCGGATCCTTGCGCACGATCAGCGTCAGCTTGCAGTGCGTCTTCAGCCCCACCAGTCCGTGAAACACCTGCACGCCCGCGTCTTCCAACTCACGCGCCCACTTGATGTTCGACGCTTCATCGAACCGCGCCTTCACCTCGACAACGGTCGTGACTTCCTTCGTTGCCGCCGCCCGTATCAGAGCTTCGATAATCGGAGAATTCGAATTCGTGCGATACAGCGTCTGCTTGATCGATAGCACCGCCGGGTCTTCCGCCGCCGCCTCGATAAACGACACCACCGTGTCATAGTTGTCAAAAGGATGATGCAGCAGTACATCTCTCTGCCGCAGCGCAGCCCATATATCGCGCGTCCCCTTTGGCAGCGACCATTCCTTCGGCTGGAAAGGCTTGAACTTCAGGTCCGGGCGATTCACGCTCGTGTACAGGTCCATCAGCCGCGACAGGTTCACCGGCCCCGGCGTGCGATACACCTGCCAATCCTGCAACTCAAACACCGTCTGCAAACGTGAAACGATGTCGGCGCTTGCGTCCGAATCAATCTCCAGCCGCACCGCATCGCCCTTGCGCCGATTGTGCAGCTCCGTGCGCACCGACTCCAACACCGAGCGCGATTCTTCTTCCTGCAAATACAGATTGCTGTTTCGCGTAATGCGAAACGCGCCTTCGCTCAGAATCTCGTATCCCCTGTACATCCGCCCTGCGTGCAGCCCCACCAGGTCGGCCAGCGGAATAAACGAATCCCCCCGCGAATCAGGTAGCCGCACAAGCCTGGGCAACGAGCGCGGCACGGTTACCACGCCCATATAGTTCGGAGCGTTTGCCCGCGAGCGACGTCTGCGCCGCAGCAGCAATGCCTGGCATAGCGCCTTGTGTATCACTCGTGGAAAAGGATGCGCCGGATCGACCGTCACCGGAGTCAGCAGCGCATCGAGTTCATTGCGGCAGTACTCGTCCACCACCTCGCGCTGCGTATCGTTCAAATCGTCCAGCGAATGCACCCGGATGCGGTGTTCGGCCAGCGCCGGAAGCAGCTTTTCGTTCCAGCACTCATACTGCTCACGCACAAATTCATGCGTAGCGCCTACCAGCAGTTCCTGCTCATCCGCCGGAGTCAGTCCATCCGGCCCGGGCTCCACCTGTCCTTCTTCCAGATGCTGCAACAATCCTGCAATTCGGATTTCAAAAAACTCATCCAGGTTACTGGCCGTGATTGCCAGGAACTTCACTCGCTCCAGCAGGGGATTGCTCTCGTCCTCCGCCTCGGCCAGCACACGACGATTAAAGGCGAGCCACGATAAGCTTCGGTTGAGGTAAAACTCCGGATTCGCAAGCGAGCGAGGCGGCATAGCCAATCAGTGTACTGCGTTCAGAGCTCTCAACGGCGCACCAGCCGCGAATTGTAACCTTGCGTTCATAAATCCCAGCCCGCGCGTCCGCATCCAACTGCTCAGGGTGGCCTCCTCCTCAGGGTGGCCCACATCCGCTATTTTTTGGCGAGTGTGGGAGAGCAGTTCAGCGGATGCCTCTTTGGGAGAGCAGCCCCGGAACGCCCTCTTTTGGCGAAGTAGGAATAGCGGCCTGTTTTACATGCACCCGCCCCTGACCGCATACTTGAACTGTATGGCTCGTTTTTGGCAATGGAAATCCGGACTCGCGCTGGTGCTCTTATTGCACCTGCTCGTGCATCCGGCGGTCCACGACCAGCGTATCCCCGAGCTGCTTTTCGGAACCACCTCCGAGCACACAGTCATTCGCGAAGAGGCCTCCGGACCCTATGATGTCTGCTCGTTGTGCCGAGTGGCTAACGCGCTGCATGCTCCAGCGCCCATGCCCGCCGAAGGCCAGCCGCTGCTTCAGGTTGGCAACCAGACTGCCCCTGCTCCGCTCGCGCCCCGGCCCATCGCAATTTCGCAGCACGCCTCCCGCGCTCCGCCCACCTTCGCCTAGGTCTCATCTCCAGTCGATCGCCTCCGCCCTCAGCAGCGGATATCCGAATTCGAAATAAATCGCCAAGCGATGCGTCGCAGTAAATGGTGTTTATGAAGTCAGCCACTCTCGCGTGGCAAGCGACTTCGACCTATGCGGCTCCGGCGCGATTCGAACACTATGGAGTTTACGAAGGTATGAAAGTTTCCTTTTTTGCTGTAGCCACGGTCCTTGCGGCCAGTTTCTGCGCAACACTTCCGGCTCACTCCGAAGCTGTCCCGGCCCCGGCGCTCAGTTCAGGAACCATCCAGGGCTCCATTACCGATCCCTCCGGCGCCGTCATCCCCGGCGCCACCGTCCAGATACAGAATCGCAATACCAACTACAGCGCCACCGCCACAACCGATGTCGGCGGCCAGTTCGTCTTTCGCAACGTCCCGTTCAACCACTATCACCTCAGCATCAGTGCGCCTGGCTTTGCTCCCATCGAGCGTGATGCCGACGTGAATTCCCCGGTCGCCATCGCCCTCAAGCTCACGCTCAACATCGCTGCCTCGCAGACCGTCGTTGAGGTCCATGGCGGAGAAGCTGAGCTCGTAGAGACCGATCCCACGGCTCACGTGGACGTCAGCAGCGGCCTCATCGATCGTCTTCCGGTCACGGGCAGCTCCGGGCTCAGCTCTGTCGTGCAGCAGACAGCTCCCGGCGTCGTCAGCGACTCCAACGGACTCTTCCACCCGCTCGGCGAACACTCCGATACCTCGTTCGTCATCGACAATCAGCCCATCAGCGACCAGCAGAGCCGCACCTTCTCCAACCAGATTGCGACCAGCACCATCGATTCCATGGAAGTCGTCAGCGGCGTCGCTCCCGCCGAGTTCGGAGACAAGGCCAGCCTCGTCGTCCGCACCTCAACCAAGAGCGGACTCGGCACCCACGGCATCCACGGCGGCATCAGCGGCCAGTACGGCTCCTTCGGCACCGCCTCCACGTCGCTCAATCTCAGCGCCGGCAATGAGCGTTGGGGAAACTTCATCGCCATCGACGGCCTCAACTCCGGACGCTTCCTCGATACACCCGAGTTTCGCCCGCTCCACGCCCACGGCAATTCCGAGAACGTCTTCAATCGCTCCGATTTTCAGCTCACGCCCAACGACACCCTGCACCTCGATCTCTCCGCCGCCCGTTCCTGGTTCCAGCAGCCCAATACCCATGATCAGCAGGCCACCGGACAGGATCAGCGCCAGCAGGTGCGCAGCTTCAACATCGCGCCCGGCTACAACCATCAGTTCAACCCCAGCACCTTGCTCAGCACCAACGCCTGGCTGCGGCAGGATCGCGTCGGATACTTCCCCAGCGCCGACCCCTTTGCCGATCAGCCCGCCACCCTCGCCCAGCAGCGCCGTCTCACCAGCACCGGCATCAAGAGCGATCTTTCCATCGTGAAAGGACGCCACAACTTCAAGGCCGGAGTGCAGTGGCAGCACACCTTCCTCTCCGAGTTCTTCCAGCTCGGCATAACCGATCCGAGCCTGGTTACCCAGTCGCTTGCCCCGTTCGACCTCACCAATGGCGGCTCACTCTTTTCCTTCCGCGGCCGTGCCGATGTCAAAGAAGAGTCCATCTACGCGCAGGACTCCATCAAGCTCAAGAACCTCACTCTCATGGGCGGCCTTCGTGCCGATGTTTACAATGGCCTCAGCAGCGATCACGCCGTACAGCCCCGTGTCGGAGCCAGCTACCTCCTGCCCAAGACCGGTACCGTTCTCCGCTTCTCCTACGGACGCCTCATGCTGACTCCGTACAATGAGAACCTCGTGCTCTCCAGCTCAACCGGCACCGGAGGCCTCAGCGCCAACGTCTTCGGAGCCCAGGCCGAGCATCCTCTCACCGCCGCCCATCGCAATGAATTCGAAACCGGATTCCAGCAGGGCTTCGGCAGATACCTGCGCCTCGACGCCGGATACTTCTGGAAGTTCACCAACGGCGATTTCGATTTCGACACCCTCTTCAACACTCCGCTTGCGTTTCCCATCCAGTGGCGCAAATCCAAAATCGATGGCGTCGCCGTACGACTCAACATGCCTGAAATCCACGGCTGGACCGCCTATTCCGTCCTCGGACACACCCGTTCGCGCTTCTTCGGACCCGAAACCGGAGGCGTCATCTTCAACTCTCCCGTCGATGCCTCGGTCTTCCGCATCGACCACGACCAGGCCTTCCAGCAGAACACTCACCTGCAATACCAGTTCGGCAAAAACCTCCCTTGGCTAGGCTTCTCCTGGGATTACGAAAGCGGCATGGTCGCCGGAAACGTTCCCGACTACACCACCGCGCTCGGCTTCACCGCCGACCAGCAGGCCGCCATCGGACTCTTCTGCGGATCGACCACCGCCACCCTCAACTCGCCCATTCGCTCCTGCGCGCCGGGACTCACCCAGGGTGCCTCACGCATCCGCATCCCCGCCCCCGGCACCGAGAATGACGACCGCAATCCACCGCGCATCGCTCCGCGCCACATCTTTGACGCGGCCATCGGAGACGACAACCTCTTCCGCTCCGACCGGCACAAAGTCTCGCTGCGCTTCACCGTCAGCAACCTGACCAACAACGTTGCGCTCTTCAACTTCCTCTCCACCTTCAGCGGAACCCACTTCCTCGCCCCCCGTAGCTACACCGCCCAACTCGGCTACAGCTTCTAACCTCCTCCGTGCAAACGAAAAGCCTGCCACCCCGGCAGGCCTTTTCTAACTTACTCTCGCACTTGTTTTGTTCTTGTCTTTGTCCTTGCTGTTGCCTTCGCCTTGCTGTTGCCTTCGCCTTGTTGTTGCCTTCGCCTTGCTGTTTTTGTCCTTGCTGTTGTTTCTGTTTTTGTTTGAGGTGTCATCCTGAGTGATCTTGCCCCTGCCAAACGTACCCCATGCTGAGCGATCATCCAATCGCAGTAGGGAGAGCGGAGATGGGGAAGGGGAGACGGGCGCGGTACACGCTGGAGTACAAGCAGGAGGCGGTGCGACTGGTTGAGTCTGGCCAGAGTATCGCTTCGGCGGCGCGAAGTCTGGGTCTGATTGAGCAAACACTGTCCAACTGGGTAAAAGCGCACCGGGAGGGCAAACTCAAGGGCGCCGACCATGGCAAGGCGGTCAGCGCCGAGCAGATGGAGATTAGCCGTCTGCGGGCCGAACTGGCGCGGGTCAAGATGGAGCGCGACATCCTGGAAAAAGCGACGGCGTACTTCGCGAAAGGCCAGAAATGAAATACGCCTTCATCCAACGCCACCGGCGTGTCTGGCCGATCCGTGTGCAGTGCCGGGTACTGCGGGTGAGCGTGGCCGGCTACCATGAACACTTTGCCCGTCGACGCAACGCTCTCCGCCACCTGAGCGACGAAGCACTGCTGGTGCACATCCGCGCGGTGTATGCCGAGCATCGCGGAGCCTACGGGTGGCCGCGCATCTGGCGGCAACTGCGCGAGCAGGGCGTGCGCGTCGGCAAACAGCGGATCCAACGACTGATGCAGCAGCACGGCATTCGAGCCCGCGGCAAACGGCGCTTCCGAGTGATGACTACGAACAGCCGGCACAACCTGCCGATTGCGCCGAACCTTCTGGATCGTAACTTCGCGGCCGCCGCTCCGAACAAAGTCTGGGTTGGAGACATCACCTACATTCCAACCGACGAAGGATGGCTGTACCTGGCGGTGGTGATCGACCTGTTCAGCCGCCGTGTTGTGGGTTGGTCTCTGCGCGATCATATGCGGAGCGAACTGGTGATCGACGCTCTCGAAATGGCTTGGTTCGAGCGCTGTCCGGGCAAACACAGCGGGCTGATCTTTCATAGCGATCGGGGCTGCCAGTATGCCAGCGATGAGTTCAGCCAGCGACTGAAAGAGCATGGAATCCAAGCGTCCATGAGTCGCAAGGGCAACTGCTGGGACAACGCCGTGAGCGAAACCCTGTTTGCCTCGCTCAAAGTAGAGCGGCTGCACGGCAAACGCTTCGCCACCCATCGCCAAGCGAAAGATGAAATCCTGAACTGGCTACGGTGGTATAACCAAACCCGGTTGCACTCAGCTCTGAACTACCTCAGCCCGATTCAGTTCGAACAAACACGAACCAAAGCAGGCTATGGAAAAGCAGGAAAGCAAAAAACGCTTTCCAACTTTCCCACAGCCACGACGACTACGGGGTACGCATTCTGAGGGCAAGGTCAGAGCGAAGCGAAGGACCTCGGGGTTGCTCTTGCTCTTGTTGTTGCTCTTGCTCTTGTTGTTGCTCTTGCTCTTGTTGTTGCTCTTGCTCTTGTTGTTGCTCTTGCTCTTGTTGTTGCTCTTGCTCTTGTTGTTGCTCTTGCTCTTGTTGTTGCTCTTGCTCCGCTGTCATCCCGAGCGCAGCGAGGGACCCCTACCCACCGCAACCCCGCACGCCCACCTTGCGAAACCTCTCCCTACCCCTTATGCTCATGCCTCAAATACGGCGACAAATGCTTATGCGCCATCCCCCCATGCACATGTCTGTGGGAATGAATTAAGTTCGCCGACTCCAGCAGTTCCGTATTCCCCAGCACATCAGCCGGCGCCGCATCGGCCACCACCACCCCACGTTGCAACACCACCGCGCGTTCTGAAATCTCGCTCAGCACTTCCAACTGATGCGTAGCCGTGATGATTGTTTTCTTGCCGTCATTCCACGACTCCAGCAACTCAATCACCTGGCTCTGGCTTCTCGGATCGAGCGATGCCGTCGGTTCATCCAGCAGCAGCACATCCGGATCGAGCACAATCACCGAAGCAATCGCCACACGCTTTTTCTCTCCGCCTGACAATCGGTAAGGCGCGCGGTCCTTCAGATGCGCTGCCCCAATCCACTCCAGCACGCCATTCACGCGATCGAGAATCTGCTCCCGAGGCCAACGCAATTGCAGCGGACCAAACGCAACCTCATCGAACACCGTAGGATTGAAAAGCTGAATATCCGGATTCTGAAACACCAGCCCCACTCGCCGCCTGAAGTCCAACGCAACTGCATCATCTTCCATCGCAGCTTCCTTCAACTCCGCGCCGCGAAAACGAAGCGTCCCTCCGCAGGCAAAATACAGACCATCCAGCAACCGAAGCAGAGTGCTCTTTCCGCTGCCATTCGCTCCCAGCAGCGCAATCCGCTCCCCGGCCTTCACCCGCAGCGAAAGTCCTTGCAGGGCCGCGACGCGCTCATACTCATAGCGCACCTCCACGGCCTCAAACTCCAGCGTCGCTTTGTCTTTCGTGAAAGTCTCTTCCAACGCCTTGCTCGCTATTCCTTATCGTCCCGCCACCACCGCCATCGCAAACGCCACCGCAAATCCGCTCATCGCGACATAATCCCGCCGGCGCATTCGGAAATCCGTCAGCAGCCGCACCTCGCCGCGAAACCCTCTCGCCTGCATCGCCATGAATACCTGGTTCCCCATCTCCAGCGTCTTCGACATCAGCACGCCGCCCGTATTCACCATCAGCCTGCGCTGCTCGCGACCATCCAGAGTGCCCACCATGCGGCTCTGTCGCGACTCAAACATCGAGTTCGCCGTCTCCATCAGCAGCACCACATACCGATGCGTCATCGCCAACAGCGCAATCACTTCTACAGGAACCATCAGCGTGCGCAGCGCCTTCAGCAAATGCATCCACGGAGTCGTCAGTACCAGCAGCGTGCTCAGCGTCACCGCCGTCTCAACTCTTGCAACCAGCAGCATCGCCGCCCTCAACCCCTGAGCCGTAATCGCCAGCGGCCCTAGCATGTACACCGCCTGCCCCGGCGTCAAGAAGAGCGCTGGCAGCGCGATCATCGATGTGAACCCCAGCACCACCATCCACACCCGCTTCGCCAGCGACCACACACTCAGCCGCGAAGCCACGGCCAGCAACACCCCAAGCGCAAATAGAGCGCCCATCACCGCCAGCCTGCGCGACAACGCCGCAGCCACCACCAGCGCCAGCAATCCAACCAGCTTGACTCTCGGATCCAGGGCCTGCAGCAAGCCACGCTCCTGTGCTGTGTTTTCCAGCAGCAGAGTCTTTTCCAGCGCGCGCGTAAATCCGCGAACGGTCTTCGCCAGCACACCCGCGCTCATGACTTGCTCCGCTGCGAAAGGCTCTCCTGCGCGCCACCCAGCTCCGTAAGTTGCGAGTCACCGGAGACGTCTTCTTCGTCTCCCGCCCGTCCGCCAACTCGCTGCAGCACCCACGCCACCGCTACGATCAGTCCCACGCCAAACATCGCCGACAGCATGTAGCCAAATGCCACGCTCTTTATGAACCTCGGAGCATACTCCGGCATCGGAGCCGTCCACACATTCGCCAGCCTTGCCAGCCCCGTCGGCGTCGCCACCGGAGCCTCCACATGCCCGCTCGCCGCCGCAATCTGCGCACGCGATGCTTGATCAGCGAAGTCCTTCGGAGCCCATTCGCCCCACGCCGCACCACTCGCAAGGATTCCCAGAGGCGTCATCAGCAGCACCAGTGCCAGCGCGCCCCACAGCTTCACAGGCCTCGCCGTCTCTGCTCCGGATATCCCCAACAGCGCCGGTTCATTACGCCGCAAATAGCTGAACAGCCCGGCGCTCATCACCGCCTCAGCCGCCCCGGCAATCGTCAAGTGCCCCGCCATCATCGCAGGAATCGCCACGCTCAGCGAGTACGGAGCATACAGCGGCGCGCCTGTCGCATCGCGAAACAGCATCGGCTGAATTCCAAATTCAATCGCCGCCAGCAGTGCCGAGACATTGATCGCCCCGTAGCCCGCCAGCGCTGCGGCCACCAATCTCCGCCGCGAATCCGCAGCCGCCCCCGCACTCACTACTCGGTAGATGGCCCACGCTGCAAACGATCCCGCTATGGCCATGTTGAAGCAGTTCGCACCCAGCGTCGTAATGCCGCCATCGCCAAAGAAAAGTGCCTGAATTGCCAGCGCCAGCGAAATTGCCAGCAGCGAAGCCCACGGCCCGAGCACAATGGCCGCAATTCCCACGCCCACCGCATGTCCCGTCGTCCCGCCCGGCAGCGGCAGATTGAACATCATCGTCACAAACGAGAACGCCGCAAACAGAGCCAGCCTTGGCAGCGTGCGCCCAAACAGCTTCCGCCGCGTCTTGCGCAGCGCCGCCCACCAGCACGGAGCGCTCGCCGCATACATCGCGGCACACGTCGATGGGCTCAGATATCCGTCTGGAATATGCACTTTGGGCTCCCCGCCTAGTTTACTGGATAAAGCTGGCGGTTGCCCCTGCCATACGCAGCATCCCAACATTCATGGGCATCAGTGATCCAGAGCGGCTGATCCTCGCCTGGTCGCAGCAATTCAGTGCCGCCGAACTCACTGTGGAGGACATTCAAGATCGCTTCGCCGTACTTGAACCCCCCGAGAACCTGCCGCCCGCCATCCGAAAGCGCATCCTCGAAGCCAGGCAGGAACTCGACTTCATTCGCTTCGGAATGTGCGAGCGTGGCCAGCGCGACGAAATCACCCGCATCTTCCGCGAACTTGAAGCGCTCATCACCGAGCACAGTTCTGGCTGAGCATTTCAGGAGTGAAGTGGAGTAGCCGTGGCAGCGGCTCTTATTTTGCGATCAGTGTTTACGTCGCCTTGCCTCATCCGAACACTGTGGACATTCACCCACTCGCTCCATCAGATCGTCGGCCAACTTCTCGTAAGTGCTATGGGCACCCGACCCAAGGCCTGACTCCGCGACAGTGAATTGCTGCATCAGCAGCTCGTCATCTTCTCCAGACAAAACCTTTCCTGTCATCGGAAACAGCAGATATTCTTCCTTCCAGATATGTGCCGGATATAGAGCAATAAGACTCTGCAAAGACTCCATCAGTCTCAGGCGTCCACCTTCGGGATCGGCAATGTACAACGCAATGGCCTCAGCGAATTCATCCGTCGATTGCCGTCCTTTGACATGCTCTCCCTTCAGCGCCGCCAGCGGACAGCCCGTAGATGGAACGCCCCTGCTCTCCAGTAACGGAAACAAATAACTCTCCTCTTTACCGTGATGGCATTGATCGCCAAACTCTCTCATGAACCGCACGAGTTCCCGCAGAACATCTGCGTCAATCGCGTGCTTCAATTCCAGTTGTTCGAGAATTCGTGCCATAACGGCAACTGCTTTCTGAATCACTTGATGCTCACGTTCGAGAGCTTCTATTGCTTTGCCCAAAGCATGCTCCTTTCGCTTCACTTTGCATTGATCATAGTGAGATATGTGAGCTGAAGCGAACCGCATCCCGCCCGTTCGCCGCCTGCCTTCGCTTCCTCGCGCTAACCCTGATGAACGCGCCTCAGGGCCGCAATGCGTGCGTCACCAGCAATACACTCTCTTGGTCAGCAGAAACGGCATGCGGAACTCCGGCCGCTACCGGAAGCATGTTCCCGGCAGGCAGTGCGAATGGGTGACCATCTACCGTGAGCACCGCGTTGCCGAGCAAAGTGTGCACCGTGATCGCGCCTGTCACTTGATGCAGTGGCACGTTTCCGTCAGCCCTGACGTAAAGTAGAAAAACCTGCAGCCCCGGAGGGGACGTAATCGTCTTCTTCTTTCGTTCAACAGTACCGGCCACCTCGGCTGCAAACTCGCGAGCTGCCTGCGACAGGTCAATCGCGGCGAACGCTGCAATCTGCTCAGTTCCCATATGCATCACCTCTTCATCTTTCATGCTCAATCAGGCACACGCTGCCCGCTATGACTTTTGTCCCATATGTTCTAAGCAATCACGGCAACTGTTTGATGCCGCATCTGTACCTTCCAACGGAATGCAGTGGCCCACCGGCTGTTCCTGCATTTTGCTTTTGAGATGTCATCCAGAGCGCAGCGAAGGATCCCATCCGACGCCACGCAGCAGGACGAATGTCCAAGGTCACCTCCACGGTCAATGTGCTAATCTTCGGGCTTATGAATTCCGACCTTTATACCAAAATCACTCTCACAATCATTGCTCTCTTGCTTTTCGCAATAGCGAGCCATCAAGGACAACAAGTACCAGTACCAGGCGTAGAGAGAACCAACGTAGTACATAATCTCTATGATGGAGTGCAAATTGTCGCCGGGAACGATTCGATCTACTTCTTCGACATGCGTGCCGGGGACGTTTGGGAGTACAAGGACCTGGGCAAGAAGAGTACGGCCCAATATAGGCTGGAGGCACTGGGTTATCCGCTCCGGTTGCAAAGCGCGAGTGTGACAGCAGTGTACCCGTCAGTCGCAAAGTAACTCTAAAGAAATATGAGCGGGTCCATTTCAATTAGCTGGCCAACAACCGCTATGGCTTAGGCAAACACTGGCGGCTTTGTCGTCCGCAAATTGATCCAGTGTAGAATTCGCCCATCAGAAGCTGGGGATTGCTACTGATCGGAGCGGTTTGGGCTGGCAGCAGTGGTCGCGCAAGTTTTCAATCTCTATTTAGGAACCGGAATGGTCGGAATACGTATTACTGTTTCCGCGCTTAAGTGGCTTCCGAGACAAGCCTCACTTGCGATTGTCTGGTTCTATTATGCGTAATGCTGTTCGGCTGGCTAATCCCCATTTCCCTTCGCATCCGTGGACTGCTCTCGAAAGATGACCACGGAATAGTGAGTGGAAAGCCCTGTTATCGCTAACTAACTGGAACGTGCTGAATTTGGTCTATCCGACGCGAGGTGCGACGTACACAAAGAAGAAGATTCCTAGCATCGTGACAATGGCAAGGATCGTTCCCATTGTCGTGAGCAGCCACACGATTACAGGCTCTCGTCGTTCACTCCTTGAATCGGCAATGAAGAATACGATCCAAGAAACAGATATGACGATCAGCAGAGCGAGCGAAAACAGAGACGCTGCTCCTCTTTGTGAAAGTTCCTGCCTGTACTCCGGAATGCCTACCATAAGGAATCCTGCCCACACTCCGATCCAACTGGTCCACCAGATTCCATTCAGCGTATCCGTCCAGCCCCCGCTGAGTTGCGAGTCCTCAACGACGAACTCGGAGATACCTTCAACAGATTCGATGTGAGCGGGCTTGGCAGTGGAAACCCGCACAAGGCTTCGTCCGGTTGAGTCCTGCCAGCGGGAAACAACTTTGCAGCGGGCTGCACCCAGATGTGGATAGGTTAGAATCGCACGCAGTGGCGTATATGTGAACGATGGGAGTTTGCCTACTAATGTGTGCTCCTGCCCTCCCGCGTCCGTGAATTTGGCAGCAACCGTACCCGGCTGACTTCGGTCTAAGCAGCGGACGATTTGTACGTAGAAGAAGCACATACCGCAATTATAACTATCGATAAATCGCCTTGTAGCTCAGTATCCTGTTCCGGGACAGGTGGAGGGAAGCCCTTCAGTACTCAACAACCGTAGCAATGTCCTCGTCGGCGCAGCAGCTCTTAGCCCAGCGGCGTTGAAGCAGATTCGGCTCCTAGTCGAAAATGGTGAGTCGCTGTCGAAGTTTGCTGTCAGTGGAAGTGTGTCCGTCACCGAGAATTTCGAGCAGATACGCAAAGTCCAGCTTCGTGGCGGCGATTTTGAAGTTAGTTCAACGGAATAGCTAACGTACATCGCCCAGTGTCGAGTACTCCCGAGATGCCTCCCCAGTGCCATAATTCCCCATGCACTACGCCGCCCGATCTTCCATCCACTCTCCCTACACTCACGCCGCGAAGCTCGCTTCTCCGGTTCGCTTCGACCTTCGCTCCAGTGCCGTCCGCCCGGTCTCGCTCGAAGAACTTCCCATCCGCCCCGAGGACCTCGCCCTCGGCCCGTCTGACTCCTACGGCGATCCACTGCTCATCGAGCGCCTCGCCCACCGCACCGGAGTTGCCTCGGAATGCATTGTCCCCACCATCGGCACCTCGCTCGGAAATCATCTAGCTCTTTCCGCGCTCTTCGATCCCGGCGACGAAGTCCTCATCGAGGAGCCGACCTACGACCCACTGCTTCACACCGCGCGCCTCCTCGGAGCCATCATTCGCCGCTTTCCCCGCCGCGCCGAGAACGCCTTCGCCATCGATCCCGACGACATCCGCCACGCCATCACTCCGCGCACTCGCGTCATCGCCCTCTGCAATCTGCACAACCCCACCTCCGCCGCCGTGTCGGCATCCACCCTCCGCGCTATCGGAGAAATCGCCACCAGCAACGGCGCCCACGTCCTCGTCGATGAGGTTTATCGCGAATGCATCTGGGGAGCCGCCCACCAGCACGCGCTTTCTCTCGGCCCGCAGTTCGTCGTCGCCACCAGCCTCACCAAGGCTTACGGCCTCGGCACCCTTCGTTGCGGATGGATTCTTGCCGCCCCCGAACTCGCCTCGCGCATGCGCCTCATGCAGGATCTCTTTACCGGCAGCGCCCCGCACATCTCCGAACACATCTCTGCCATTGCTCTCGGCGCAATCTCGCAACTCGAATCCCGCGCCCGCCTTTCGCTCGAACCCAATCGCGCCGCTTCCGTCGAAATACTCTCCCGCCGCACCGACCTCGACCTCACAATCCCGCCGCACGGCACCGTCATTGCTCCGCGCCTGCTCTCCGGTCCCGTCGAGGACTTCTGCCACCTCCTGTTAAGTAAATATGAAACCGCCGTCGTCCCCGGACACCACTTCGACATGCCCAACTACTTTCGCGTCGGTCTCGGAGGCTCTCCCGATACCACTCGCGAAGCTCTCCAGCGTCTTGCCTGCGCGCTCGATGCCTTTGCCTCTCACTGACCAACGCGAGCCGCTGCCAATAAAAAACGCTCCCTCTTGTGGGGAGCGTTTTCCATTGCACTCTGTTTCAGCTAGGCCGCGTCCTCTTCCTCACTCGGGTCAGGAATCGTCGAGGGCGGGTCGCTGGTCGGGAACGAGTCTGCAAGAGTTTTGTCATGCGCTCTTTCCCTCGTCTGCTGCTGCTCATCTACATCTTCGCCCTTCACCTTCGGACGCTCTTCCGGATCGCGTCGCGACCCGACGTGTTCACGTTCTTCCGGAGTAATCTGCGGAGTTCCTTTTCTGTTCTGTGTCTCTCCTGCCATGTCTCCTCTCGTCCGAATTCGGCCATGCCGAACCCTTGCAATCATCGTTCTGTGTTCAACGTTTTGCTTGCAAGAAAATTAGATGCTCCGGCGAGAGGCGAGGCCGTGCGTTTCGGTCCTCATCAAGGAGGCGCAGATATGTCACTTTGCAGAGGGAAGGGAATAGATCAGGAAGATTTATCCGTGTGCTGCCAGCGCTTTTTCGACTTTCTTAATCACTTCAGCAGGATGCACCGGCTTCAGCATGATTTCAAAGTGGAAGCCTTTCTGTTCGGCCTCGCGCAGCAACTCCACCGTCGCGGCCTGCCCTGAAAACAGCAGTACCTCCACGTTCGGCAGAGTGGTGCGAATCTCAATTGCCATCGCCACTCCGTCCAACCCCGGCATCACCACGTCACTTAACACCAGGTTCGGAGACAACTCGCGCGCAGCATCCAATCCGAGCTGCCCGTTGTATGCCGTGAACGTCTCATACCCCGCGTGTCGGAAGATGATAGAAAGGGTGTCGGCAATTGTGCGTTCGTCATCGACGATCAGTATCCGAGCCGCTGCCATGCCGACATTCTAACCAGATTCTCTCCTCAGAGATGTAAACAAAATGTAAGAAGTTGGACAATGTGTAGTCACATACTCCAGATTACCAACTGAGCATTACTCCCCCGCCTTATCAAATCCTGCTACCCCACCCCCTCCACCCCATGTTAGCCTTCCGAGCAAGCGCATTTATCTCGCTAATTTGGAGACCGCTCGGTGCACGTCATCGCGGCCCGGCGCAGTGCTGTCATACGTTTTAATTACGAAGTAACTATTTTCACCGGATCTTCATGACCTTATCTCTTCTCGATTGGCTCGCCATTCTCGGCTATCTCGCCGTCACCGTTCTTCTCGGCTTCTGGTTCCGCAAGCGCTCCGCACGCAGTGTTGACGACTACTTCGTCTCCGGACGCAACGTGAACTGGTGGCTTTCCGGAACCTCCATGGTCGCCACCACCTTCGCCGCCGACACTCCCTTGGTCGTCACCGGCCTTGTTTACGCCCAGGGCATCAGCGGAAACTGGCTCTGGTGGGGCTCGCTTCTCTCCGGCATGATGACCGTTTTCCTCTTCGCCCGCCTCTGGCGCCGCAGCGGCCTCCTCACCGACGTTCAGTTTGCCGAAATTCGTTACAGCGGACGTCCCGCCGCCTTCCTTCGCGGGTTCCGCGCTCTCTACCTCGGCCTGCTCATGAACTGCGTCATCCTCGGATGGGTCACCAAGGCCATGACTTCCATTGTCGCTACCACTTTGGGCGGCACCCCTCTGCTCCTCACCGTAGCCCGATGGGTCGCGCCCCTCGGAGGCATCTGGGCCTCGCCCGACGGCGCTGCGCTCGCCATCTGTGTCTTCTTCCTCATCCCCTTCACCGGCCTCTACGTCTCTCTCGGCGGCCTCTGGGGAGTCCTCTGGACCGACCTTTTCCAGTTCGTCCTCAAGATGTCCATCGTCATCGCCATCGCCTTCTACGCTATTCGCGCCATCGGAGGCACCTCGGCCCTCATCGCCCGCCTCGCCTCCATGCACGCACAGGCGCCCACTTCCGGCGACCCGCTATCATTCTTCCCCAGCCTCTCCAGCGGCCTCACCGCCGAAATGCTCTGGACCATCCCCGTCGCCACGTTCCTCGTGAACATCGGACTCCAGTGGTGGGCCTTCTGGTACCCCGGTGCCGAGCCCGGCGGCGGAGGCTACATCGCCCAACGCATCTTCTCCGCCCGCGACGAGCGCCAGGGCCTGCTTTCTGTCCTCTGGTTCAACGTTGCCCATTACGCCATCCGCCCCTGGCCGTGGATCATCACTGCCCTCTGCGTCATCGTCCTCTACCCCGGCCTCGCCCATCCCGAAACCGGATACATGCTGGTGATGAACCACTATCTGCCCCACTCCATGCGTGGCCTCGCCATCGCCGGATTCCTCGCCGCCTTCATGTCCACCGTTGCCACCCAGCTCAACTGGGGAGCCTCCTACCTCGTCTCCGACTTCTACCGCCGCTTCCTGCATCCCACGGCCTCCAACCGCCATTACGTCATGATCTCGCGGCTCGCGACCGTTCTCCTGGTCATCGCCTCCGCCTGGGTCTCCGTCCACCTCGACTCCATCGCCAGCGGCTGGCAGGTCGTAATGGAGGTCGGCGCCGGCACCGGAGCCGTCTATCTCCTGCGCTGGTACTGGTGGCGCATCAATGCCTGGTCTGAAATCTCTGCCATGGCCACCTCGCTCGCCGTGACCGTCGCCTTGAATCAGCTCCATCCTTTCCACGGAACCTCACCCGTCGTCTTCGCCAAAACCGCCATGACCACAACGGCCATCACCACCATCGTCTGGGTCGTTGTCACACTCCTTACCCCGGCAGAACCTCGCACGACCCTCGAGGCCTTCTACCGCCTCGTGCGCCCCGACGTCCGCGGCTGGCAACCCATCGCGCGCGAAGTTCACGACCTTCCCCCCACCCGCGACCTCGGAGGTAACCTCACCGCGTGGATGCTCGGCTGTGCCATGGTGTACCTCGTCCTCTTCGGCACCGGCAAACTCCTCCTGCACCACCCAGCCCAGGGCTTCACGCTGCTAGCGATTGCCGCTCTCAGCGCCTTCGCCCTCTATCGCAACTTCATCACCAGCTTTCAACGCGATCCCGACGCCCTCGATCCACGCGAAACCTCCACCACCCTATCCACCCCATAGCATTCCCGAACAGCGGACCTGCGCACGAAACGAGTGGGTAGTTGTCGTTGCTCTTGTTGTTGTTCTTGTTCTTGCTGTTTGATCTTGCCCCTGCCAAACGTACCCCATGCTGAGCGATCATCCAATCGCAGTAGGGAGAGCGGAGATGGGGAAGGGGAGACGGGCGCGGTACACGCTGGAGTACAAGCAGGAGGCGGTGCGACTGGTTGAGTCTGGCCAGAGTATCGCTTCGGCGGCGCGAAGTCTGGGTCTGATTGAGCAAACACTGTCCAACTGGGTAAAAGCGCACCGGGAGGGCAAACTCAAGGGCGCCGACCATGGCAAGGCGGTCAGCGCCGAGCAGATGGAGATTAGCCGTCTGCGGGCCGAACTGGCGCGGGTCAAGATGGAGCGCGACATCCTGGAAAAAGCGACGGCGTACTTCGCGAAAGGCCAGAAATGAAATACGCCTTCATCCAACGCCACCGGCGTGTCTGGCCGATCCGTGTGCAGTGCCGGGTACTGCGGGTGAGCGTGGCCGGCTACCATGAACACTTTGCCCGTCGACGCAACGCTCTCCGCCACCTGAGCGACGAAGCACTGCTGGTGCACATCCGCGCGGTGTATGCCGAGCATCGCGGAGCCTACGGGTGGCCGCGCATCTGGCGGCAACTGCGCGAGCAGGGCGTGCGCGTCGGCAAACAGCGGATCCAACGACTGATGCAGCAGCACGGCATTCGAGCCCGCGGCAAACGGCGCTTCCGAGTGATGACTACGAACAGCCGGCACAACCTGCCGATTGCGCCGAACCTTCTGGATCGTAACTTCGCGGCCGCCGCTCCGAACAAAGTCTGGGTTGGAGACATCACCTACATTCCAACCGACGAAGGATGGCTGTACCTGGCGGTGGTGATCGACCTGTTCAGCCGCCGTGTTGTGGGTTGGTCTCTGCGCGATCATATGCGGAGCGAACTGGTGATCGACGCTCTCGAAATGGCTTGGTTCGAGCGCTGTCCGGGCAAACACAGCGGGCTGATCTTTCATAGCGATCGGGGCTGCCAGTATGCCAGCGATGAGTTCAGCCAGCGACTGAAAGAGCATGGAATCCAAGCGTCCATGAGTCGCAAGGGCAACTGCTGGGACAACGCCGTGAGCGAAACCCTGTTTGCCTCGCTCAAAGTAGAGCGGCTGCACGGCAAACGCTTCGCCACCCATCGCCAAGCGAAAGATGAAATCCTGAACTGGCTACGGTGGTATAACCAAACCCGGTTGCACTCAGCTCTGAACTACCTCAGCCCGATTCAGTTCGAACAAACACGAACCAAAGCAGGCTATGGAAAAGCAGGAAAGCAAAAAACGCTTTCCAACTTTCCCACAGCCACGACGACTACGGGGTACGCATTCTGAGGGCAAGGTCAGTTGTTTTTACTCTTGTCTTGCTCTTGTCTTGCTGTTGCTCTTGCCTTTGTTCTTGTTCTTGTTCTTGTTCTTGCTCTTGCCGTTGCTGTTGTTCTTGTTTTTTGCACTTGCTCTTGTTCTTGTCTTTGTAGCTAGGTGTCATCCTGAGCGCAGCGAAGGATCCCAGCACAGCTCAAACATCAACCGCTACCCAAAGGCACTTCGGCCACCGACACGATTTGCCTTTCAAAAAAGAACGGGCGCTCTTCGAGCGCCCGCACCATTGATTTTACCTTCCTACTTCGCTACCTTCTTCAGCTCCTCCAAAAATTTCTTCGCCACTCCCTCCGGCAGTTCCGACCTCTCTGCCGCCGAGGAAGTCGTGCCATTGAACCAGAACGAAGCCGTCTGCTTCACAATCTTCGTCCACAACACGTCGCCTGTTTCGCTGTCCTTCAGCGTGAACTCAAATCCTGCGTGCGCGCGTCCCGTGCCAAATCCCACCATCAGCCGCTTCGCTGCGCTGCCTGGTTCAAAGTCCACAAGTTTTGCTTCCAGCACCAGAGTCTTCTCCGGCTTTGGCGCTTCTGTCTTTGTTGCCGTCACCAGCGTCGCCTGCTCGAGTTTCGGTTTGTCGGAGGTGACAGCAGCCGCCATTGCTCCAGGCGCAGGCGGTTTCTCTCCCTCCACCGCCGCTCTCAGGCCTGTAGGAGCCGCTGGCGCCGCAGGTTGTGTAGGAGTTGCTTTCTCTGTCGCTGTCGTCACCTCTTTGAACATTGCGCTTTCTTTCAGCGCTTGTGTCACTGCGTCTTGCGTTGCCGCAGGCAGTCCGTACGCGCCCTTCACCGTCGCGTCAAACGGCTTGATCAGCACTACCTTATAGTTGTTGAGATTGATTTTCTTCTCGATCGCCTGCACCGTGGACACAGCGCAGAACACGAACAGCACTACAACACCAAAACAGATCAATCCTGAACGTTTCATTCGAGTGCCCTCTCTTCGCGAAGATGAGAACCACAGGGCCCCAGGCAACATCAGCCATCTCGCGGCCAACGTCGGCCCCGAAAAGCGCAAGAAGTATACTGCTGAAACTGTTTCAGTGCTGCTGAAAAGCTGCCAAGATGGTGGCGACAATTCAAGTGCGATATCCTGCGGGGTATTTCCTCTCCACAGAAACTCTGAGACCCTGAACCACTAAACCTTAAACTCACTTGTGTTCCAAGTTTTGTATCCCCAACGCCTGCAAATGCGGCTATGCTGTAGCTCGTGGCGGTCTCCATCACAGTTCTAGCCTCCGGAAGCCGAGGCAACAGCACGGTCGTCGCGACCTCCCAAACCCGTGTCCTTATCGACTGCGGACTTTCGTGTCGCGAAACATGCCGCCGTCTCGCCGCGCAGGGTATCGCGCCGGAGTCTCTCTCTGCCATCCTCGTTACGCACGAGCACGCCGATCATGTGGCTGGCGTCAACGTCATGGCCAGGAAATATAAGCTTCCGGTTTACATGACGGCCGCGACCCATGGCGCATGGCAGCGACAGTTCAAGGACTCAGCAGGCAACCGCGTACAAGCCGAGCGCCTCGAACTGTTCTCATCAGGTAAGGTCTTCAGTGTGGGAGACATCGAGGTAACGCCGTTCACCATCCCGCACGATGCCGCCGATCCCGTGGGGTTCCGCTTTGTTGCTGAAGGTGTACGAATGGCCATTGCAACTGACCTCGGATTCATGACACAGAACGTCAAGCACCAGCTACGCGGCTGTGACGGCCTCGTCCTCGAATCCAACCACGATCTCGAGATGCTGCGCGTTGGTCCTTATCCGTGGTCCGTAAAACAGCGTGTCATGTCCCGCGTCGGACACCTGTCCAACGAAGCTCTCGCGGAATTCCTTACAACAGATTATGATGGACGGGCAGCATTCCTGATTCTGGCTCACCTATCCGAGCAGAACAATCACCCCGACTTGGCCCGCGTCACCGCCGAGAGGGCATTGGGAATGCGACAGGGGCTGTGGGGCAACCGGCTGGTTCTGGCTTCGCAGGACGAACCTCTGGAAACCCTCACGCTATAAATTCATATGAGTAAATGTATCGATCCATTCGTCGGCAATATCCTCGCGGGTTGGCGCTATGACATCACTGGCCTCGCGCCGGAGATGAGCGGCGACTACGAGGCGCATCTCGCCGAATGCGATCACTGCCGCTCGCGGCAGAAACTCCATCGCACTATCGACATCACGCTGATCGCATTGGCGACAGTCTCGGCCATCGTTTTCGTTTTCGCCTTTGCCGTCATCCATCACTTCAGCCCGCCGCACGCCATCCTCTTCGAGATCGGCTCGCTCTGCGGATTCGCCTTCTCGGCACTGGTCTGGTTGATCGTCGCCGTAGCCACTCCGGCTCCTCTCGTCGTTAAGGATGCGGCTCTTGTCGGAGCCCGAACCCTTCACGACCGTCTTCCGGAAAACCTCCGCGACCGCCTCCCCGAAGAGCTCAGGCTGAAAATCTCCGGCCACTGACCTTCACCATTATCGAAATAGAAAACCCCTCCACCGTGGAGGGGTCACTTATTTCTATATGCATGCCCGCTTGTTAAGCCTAGTTATCGGGGTGTTAACTCCCGCCCACCACCCAGTACCCATCTAACCAAGAATCACTCCGCCGCGCAGACTCGCCACGCTCTCGACGTGTTGCTCCAGACACCAGCGTTCCAACTGCTTCACCAGCCGCTCGCAAGCCCTCGGATCCCAGAAATTCGCTGTCCCCACCTCGACTGCCGTCGCGCCCGCCAGCAGAAACTCCACTACATCCTCCGGCGTACTGATTCCGCCCATGCCAATCACTGGAATCCGCACTGCCTGCGCCACTTCGTAAACCATGCGCACCGCTATGGGCTTGATCGCCGGACCGCTCAACCCCGCTGTGACATTGGAAATACGCGGCCTCCGCGTCACCGGATCAATGGCCATTGCGAGGAATGTGTTCACCAACGACACTGCGTCCGCACCCGCATCTTCAGCGGTCCGCGCCATCTTCGCAATGTCCGTCACATTCGGCGAAAGCTTCACAATCAGAGGTCGCCGAGACACCGCGCGTGCTCCCGCAACAACATCTGCCAGCAGCGAAGCGTCCTGTCCAAACGTGATCCCGCCATGCCGAACGTTCGGACACGAGACATTCAACTCATACGCGGCAATCCCTTCGCCTTCGTTCAGAATGCGAATCGTGGTCTGGTAATCCTCCGAGCAGTACCCATAAACATTGGCGATAACGACCGCATCTCTGATCTTCGCCAACCTCGGCAGCTTCTCTTCGACGAACGCGCGAGCCCCGATATTCTGCAACCCAATCGCATTCAGCATCCCCGCCGCGGTTTCAAACAATCGCGGCGGAGGATTGCCCGCCATCGGTTCACGCGACAAGCCTTTGACTACGAAGCCACCAAGTCGGTCGAGCGAGACTATGTCTTCGAACTCCACTCCATAACCGAACGTGCCCGAGGCCGCAAGAATCGGATTCTTCAGCCGAATGCCCGCAACTTCTACCGCCATGTCCACACTAAGCGGACCCTGCTTTGGCGCGGTCTTGCTGGGCGTGGACTCCGGGGCAGCAGCCTTCACTGGCTCCTGTTGCGAGGCTTTCACGGCGGTGTTGGCTGACTGCTTTGGAGTTCTTTTGCTCATGGTCTAATTTTACTTCGAGCCCTTCGCCGGAGCGACAGCAGCGCCGACCGGATTATCGGTGAAAGCCTCATTCAGCGTGCGTCCCACGGCACTCGCGGGTTTGTTGATGCGCAGCAGTGAACTCAATGTCACGGCAAGGTCCACAGGTTCTACGCTTTCGCGATACACTCCCGGACGGAATGCCGATCCGTAGAACGCGAGTGGCACATGCGCATCGTAGCTGTACGGAAGCGCGTGCGTAGTTCCTGATGGATATCCAATCCAGAACGGCGCCATGAATCCCATCACGTACCAACCCGACACCGGGGAATACGCATTGAGAATCTGTTGCCTGAACACGCCACCATTTCCCGGATCTCCCATGCGTATCTGCGCCTTCGTTGCGTAATTGCGGAAACCATGTTCGAGTAGCAACTCGCCGACGGCTTTCTCCGCGTCAGCCTCGGTTACGTTCAGTCCTGCAAACGCCTGCTCATCTAGGTACACGTTTGCATAATCTACGAACACCACGTATTTGGCTTCTTTGCCGTACTTCTCCTGCAATGACTCGTTCAACTGCTTTTGCAGTTCGAGTCCGCTGAAGTTTCCGCCGGGAATGCGCATCTTCTTCGCAAATTCTGGAAGAGGAGAGATGCCATGATCGGCGCTCAGAGCTACCGCCCAGTTTCCCTTGCCTACTTTCGTGTCGAGATAGTGAAAGAAGCCAGCCAGAGTGTGGTCGAGCGCAACCAGCAGGGCTTTGTGCTCCGGCGAGTCCGGGCCAACCCTGTGTCCCAGCATGTCTGGCGATGAGAAACTGACGGAAATCAAATCCGTTACTGATCCCGTGCCGAGCTTCTCGTTATCAATGATCTGCTTGGCAAGATCGACAGTGTAGTCGTTGCCCCACGGCGTTGGGCCAACAAGATCATAGAATGGCAGATCGCGCCCAGCCGCATTTTTAGCGGGTGCAGTCGAGCGCAACACTTTACCGGAAGCGTCTTTAACTTCCCGATTCAGGTAACTCTCACGTGTCTTACTCGCATTGAATTGCGCGAGCCATGCAGGTGCCTGCTGCATGTAATACGACGAAGTTACGAATGCGCCCGATTGCGGATCGATGAAGAAAGCGGCATCTGCCGAATAGCCGACCGGAAGAATCGCCGCGCGATCCTTCAGTGCGACGCCGAAAACTTTCGCGCGGCCACCTGTTGCAAGCTTCAACTCATCGCCAATCGTGTCGGTCTGCAGGTTGTGCGGCGATGCGCTCCACTTCTCGCCAGGAATGCCTGCGGGAAGGCCCACTGGCTTCGTGCTTTCGTCTTCAACGCTCGTTACCAGGCGGCGCAGCTTCGGGTCCCACCACTCGTTGCCGAGTATGCCGTGACCGAGCGTGTAGGTTCCCGTGCCGAGCGTGGAGTGTCCTGGCGCAGTCTTTGTTGCAGCGTAGTTGTAATAACAGGAGGTGAACCACGCGCCATGATCCATCAGCAGCCGGAATCCGCCCTCGCCGAAATCGTCGTGATAACGCTCGAGAAGATCTCCGCGCAGTTGATCGACTACAACGATGACTACAAGCTTAGGTTTCGCGTCGTAAGCACTGGCAAAAGATGCAATGGCGCACAGGACGAGTACGAAGATGACGATGCAGCTGCGAAGTTGTCGGCGCATGCAATTAGTGTAGTCCAGAGAACGCTGATCGACTACGGTGAGAGCATGTGGCGAGCAGATGGTTCGCACTCCCGTTCCGGTTCTTGATATTCTTTGTACTTATGCTTGATCTTGCATTTGTACGCCAACATCTCTCTGTCGTTGAAGATAAGCTGCGCAGCCGTGGAGCCAATCCCGAACAGGTCCTGGGGAACTTCCGCGAAATCGAGACACGGCGCCGCACGCTGACGCACGAGTTGGAGACCGCGCTGGCGCGGCGCAACGAACTCAGCAAGAAGATTGGCCCACTTATGGGCGCGGAGAAAAAGGGAAGCATCACGCCCGAGCAGAAAGCCGAGTTGCAGTCGCTTACCGCCGAAGTTGCGAAGCTGAAGGAAGGCATTCCGGCGATGGAAGAGCAGGCGAAGGCGGCCGATGCCGAGTTGTACGGCATTCTCGCGACCATTCCCAACCTGCCGCACGATTCAGTTCCGGTGGGTAAAGACGAGACGGCGAACGTAGAAGTTAAGCGCTGGGGCAAGAAGCCCGAATACGATTTCACGCCAAAGCCGCACTGGGAACTGGGCGAGCAACTTGGGGTGCTTGACCTTGAGCGCGCGACAAAGTTGACCGGAGCGCGGTTTGCTCTCTACTGGGATCTGGGCGCGAAGCTTGAACGCGCGTTGATGAACTTTATGCTCGATCTGCATACGCGCGAGCACGGCTACACCGAGGTGCTTCCGCCATACCTGGTGAACTCTGATTCCATGTACGGCACAGGGCAGTTGCCGAAGTTCGAGCAGGATCTGTTCAAGGTTCCACATGGCGAACGCGACTTGTGGCTGATTCCAACTGCCGAAGTTCCGGTTACGAACATTTTCCGTGACGAGACGCTGGATGGTGGTAGGTTGCCGATCTCGCTGACGGCTTTCACTCCGTGCTGGCGCAGTGAGGCGGGGTCTTATGGCAAAGATGTACGCGGCATTATCCGTCAGCATCAATTTCAGAAAGTCGAACTGGTCAAGTTCACCAAGCCTGAAGAGAGCTACGAAGAACATGAGAAACTGACGCGCGCAGCCGAGGAAGTTCTCGAGCGATTGGGTTTGCACTATCGACGCATGCTGCTCTGCACGGGCGATATGGGTTTCAGCTCGGCAAAGACGTACGATCTGGAGGTCTGGTTGCCGGGGCAGGGTTTGTTCCGAGAAATCTCCTCCTGCTCGAACTTCGAGAGCTTCCAGGCACGGCGTGCCAACATTCGCTACCGGCCTGAAGGAAAGAAGGGGACAGAGCTAGTTCATACGCTCAACGGCAGCGGCTTGGCGATTGGACGCACGTGGGTCGCCATTGTCGAGAACTATCAGCAGAAGGATGGAAGCGTGCTGATCCCCGAGGTGCTAAGGCCTTATATTGGGGCGGAGAAGATCGAACCGCGCAAGATGTAGGATTGCGGCAGGGAATGAACTAAACTGGATGCGTATGAAGAATCTGTGGGCAACAATCAAAAGCTATTTCTGGTGGACTCATCAGCGGGGATCGCTGCATTACGACGTGATGGTCTCGCTGATTCTGCTGTTCATCTTTGTGAGCCCGCTGTTTATCAATTACAAGGACAAACCTGCCGAGCGATTGCCGCGTCCTAGGAGCGTGCTTGTCATCCCGGATGGCGGCAAGGGGTTCATCTTCCGGGTGGATGCTCGCGATGTTCCGGGTAAGACACAATCCGAGCAGAGCGCACAGATCCTGCAGGTTATCGAGCCGATAGTTGGCTACGTCAAGCTGGACCACTGGGCCCCGGAGCAGGACAACCAGGGCAATCTTGTTGGCTATCACGTGTGGGTCCGGCGGTAAGAGAGAGCGAAATGCGCAAGTGGGTTCTTGCTGTGTGCGTGGCAGTCCTCATGGTCACGCCCTCCTTTGGTCAGGCGAAACAAGCGAATGTGGAGCAAGTGCTGAACCTGCTCGACAAAGCCAGTTCCAACTTCAAGTCGCTGCAAACAGACTTTGTGTGGGACCAGTACCAGAAAGTGGTGGATGAGCACTACTCGCAGCAGGGCGTAATGTATTTCCGCCGCTCGGGCAGCAATGTTGAAATGGCTGCTGACATCCAGAAGCCCGATCGCAAGTATGTGTTGTTCACCGGCCAGGACTTGCAGGTGTATCTGCCCAAGGCCGACCAGGTCACGAAGTATGCCGCGGGCAAGAACCGCCAGGATTTCGAGACGTATCTCGTTCTTGGGTTCGGCGGACGAGGTCACGATCTGCCGAAGAGCTTTGACGTGAATTATGCCGGCACCGAGGCGATTGGGGGCAAGCAGACCTACAAGCTTGAGCTGGTTCCTAAGGCGCAGAAAGCTCGAGCGATGTTTCGTCTGATCACGCTGTGGATCGATCAACAATCGGGCATGAGCGTGCAACAGAAGTTTCAGGAGAATGGTGACGATTACCGTCTCGCAAAGTACACATCCATCAAGTTGAATCAGAAGGTGCCCGACGGCGCATTCAAGCTGAAGACTACGGGCAAGACAAAGTACATCACGCCCAACAGCTAGCCTGAAGATCTCAAGTCCCCGCGAACCGGGCACTAAGTTTTGTTAGAACACCTTCGCAAGTGCCGTGATTTGTTGGCGAGCGTAGCGACTACCGCCGAGCTGTTTTGCCTTAGCTGTACAACCGAACTCCGCTCATTCGCGTCCTATTCGTGAAGAGGAAATTCATGAGCAAAGCAAAAGTGGTCATTATTCCCGCAAGGCCCGATCCCAGCGCTCGCGACCGCGAACGAACCAATGATCCGCGATACCTGGAAGGGCAGCGCCTGCTCGTGAACGCGATGAAGTATCTGTTGCAGACGGACAGGGATGCCAACCGCCAAGCTACCGAACTGCTTAGCGAGCACGTGCGGACGATGTTCCGCATGAGCGACTCCCCATTGCACACCGCGCAGTAGATCTCAGCGAGTTTAGGAATCAAAGGCCGGGGCTAAAGCTCCGGCCTTTTTACGCTTCAACGGACGTCGCTCTTCCGCGCGCGAGCCGTTTCGTCTGCCACCAAGTAAGGAATGAGGCGGCAAGCACAAGTACAAACGGGTAGCACTCCAGCGTGTAGCGGTCCTCGCTGGCTCCGGTTGTCGCCAGGAAAACTGAGCGCACGATTGGATACGTCAACAGCAACGACAGGCATCGAATATGCCTGCGCAGGATCCATGCGGCGCAGATTGCGGCAGCCACGTAAGCAAAATTCATGAGGGCCAATGCGATGTCGCACAACGCGTCATGTGGGTCTGCGATGATCTCCCAGAAGTGGGTGTCGAGTGGCAGCATCTCGCTGCGGGGACGGAACCACATATCGAGCATGCGTGCCGCGGGCAGTGTGAAGTAGTAGCGCACGGGATGCAGGCGGATATTTTCGGCGGCCAAGACCGCGAACTGCCGGTCAATGTCGGGCGTCATCTGGTGGTGAACGTTGTACTGGTCCAGAAGTTGATGCACCAGTGTGCGCTGTTCTTCTGAGGTGTACGCGCGTTCGGGGATGTCTCCTACATCAATCGGTTCGCCCGGGACTTTGAATCCCACGTCTTCCACGCTTGCGTAGTCGATCAGCCACGTTTTGAACCAGCGCTCCCAGCCCGTAGGAAGGTATTCTCCCGGATCGCTGGCGTGCGTGGTGACCAGCGGCTGAAATACATGGAACACCCGCCAGTTCCGGATTGTCCAAGGAACTAGAGGCGCCAGCGACACGGCCCCGAGCAAAATGAGTGCCAAAAGCAACTCGCGCCTGCGCTGCGTGTTTGTAAACATCAGCAGGGCTACGGGGATGGCAATACATCCGAGGATTAATCCACCATCGGGGCGAAGGAGAATCGCTCCGGCGGATGAGGCACCGCAAACAGCCCACCAGCGGAGGCTTCGGCGATCAAGGGCGATGATGGCGCAGTCGATCGCCGCCGAGATGAAGAAGATTTCCAGGCACTCGGTGAGCGGCGTGGCCACATAGTTGATCAGGAATGGGCAAAAAGCAGTCAGGACAAATGCCCAACGGCCCGCCCTGTCGGAGAGAACACGGCGAGCGATGTCCGCTACCAAATAACAGTTCAGCACGTCGAACACTAGTTGGAAGAGCATCGCGCCGAAGTAATGGTCTTGACCGAAAAGAAGAAAGGTGAAGGCAAGGAAGAAAGGATAGCCGGGGAGGCGAATCAAGGTTGGCTCCCAGCCGGAGAGCTTCTCCATGCCGAACATGTGATTGTTAATCAGACATTTGGCAATATCGCCATAGATAAGGGTATCGCCTGCCATCACGGGCATTCGTACGACGAAATACATTCGCACCATAATGGCGGCGAAAGTGACGGCCAGAAACCACCAGCGATGCCTGTTGATCAACGAGAGCACGAACTGAACATAGCAGAAGCCTGCCGCGGCTGGCGAGTCGCAAAGGCTCTGCGTCGCACGGGGGACTCCGAAGGTTCATTGACGGAGCGATGTGTGAACCATACGATAAGAAGTACGGCAAATAATAATGTCCAAGCCCATATTTTTTGATCCTGATCGGCGACGCTGGAAGCGCATCCGCAAGACGCTTGACGTTTCCGTTGTGATTTTGAGCCTGTTGATTGTCTTTTTCGCAATCACAGTCGTTCGCAAGATAAGTATTCCCACCGTCCTGCTCGCAGATCAGAAGAAGAACTATCGCGCGCTGAAGCTGAAGGAACCCAAGAAGCCGCTCAAAAAGGGAACTCATCGCAAGACGTTGACTCCGCCATCGCAGGTCGTGCTGAACTCTGGCGAAGGTATCCGGGGCGCGTTCTATGTGACCTGGGACGCGGCGAGCTACAGCTCGATGCGCGAGTACATCCATCAGCTCGACTTCGTATTTCCTGAGTGGTTGCACGTCATTGGACCGGATGGGCGCCTACAGGCGGTCAAGGAAAACAACACGTTTTTTGACGTGATCAACAATGGGCACGCTGCGACCATTGACGTGAAGTTGATGCCGCTGATCAAGAGCAGCAACGCTCAGGTGGATGTGCTGCCGCTGGTCAACAACTTCGACACGATCAAGAATGAGTGGCGCACGGATATTTCGCAGATGCTGAACTCGCCCGAGGCGCGCAATCGCTTTCGGCATGAGGTTGGGTTGTTCCTCGCCAGTGACAACTACAAGGGACTGACGCTCGATATTGAAGGCTTCGATGAGAGTGCTCAACCGGGCTATCGCCAATTGATTGCCGAACTGGCCTCCGATCTGCATCAGCACAATCAGAAGCTTTACCTCAGCGTTCCTGCCAGCAATCCCGATTTTGATTATCCGTTCATGTCCAAGCTGGCTGACGGTTTGATCTTGATGAACTACGACCAGCACTATCCGGGGGGCGCACCAGGTGCCATAGCTGGCCAGGATTGGTTCGTTCAGAATCTCGTCAAAGCCCTGAAGGTCATCCCTCGCGAGAAGATCATCTGCGCGATCGGCAACTACGGCTATGACTGGACGACAGCCAAGGGCGGACAGCCCGGGTTGGGCGGAGTGCACAACGTTAGCGTGCAGGAGGCGTGGCTTGAAGCGCGTGACTCCGAGTCGGACATCAATTTTGATTCCGACATGCTGAACCCGCACTTCACCTACCTTGACGGTGATAATGCGCGTCATGATGTGTGGTACCTGGATGGAGTCACGGCGCTGAACCAGATGCGCGCCGCGCGCCAGTTGGGGATTTCGACCTTTGCGCTTTGGCGTCTTGGGTCGGAGGATCGCGCACTGTGGAAGGTGTGGGACTCACCGAATGCGACCGACGCATTCGATAAGCTGAAGGTTGTAGATCCTGGTCAGGACGTGGACATTGAAGGCGAAGGCGACATTCTACACATTGCCAGCCGTCCGCTGCCGGGAACGCGAGATATAACGGCTGATCCTAGCGGCCTGATCACCGACGAGATCTTCCGCGAGCTGCCAAGCCCCTATCGCCTGGATGCGTATGGCGCACCGGGCAAGCGCGTTGCTCTTACATTCGACGATGGTCCGGACCCTGAGTGGACGCCGAAGATCCTCGACGTGCTGAAGCAATACAACGTGAAGGCAACGTTCTTCACCATCGGCCTCGAGGCAGAGAAGTATCCCGGGCTGCTCAAGCGCTACTACCGCGAAGGGCATGAGATCGGGAATCACACGTTCACGCATCCCGACATCAGCAACATCAGTGCGCAGTACGCTCGGGTGGAGTTGAACCTCACGGAGCGGCTGCTTGCTGCAAAACTTGGCATCAAGCCAGTGCTCTTCCGCCCGCCGTACTCCATCGATCAGGAGCCTGATACCGCCGACGAAGTGCGTCCGCTCGAACTGACGCAGAATATGGGCTATATCACGGTTGGCGACAAGATCGATCCAGATGACTGGCGTGATGATCCGCGTCCGACGCCCGAGCAGATTACACAATCTATTCTTGACCAGCTCGGACGTGGTTCCGTGATTCTGCTTCATGACGGCGGCGGCAATCGGACGAACACGCTGAAGGCGCTGCCAATGATCATTACGGCGTTGCGCGCACGCGGCTATCAGATTGTTCCCGTGCACGAGCTGCTGGGCAAGAGCTACGCAGACGTGATGCCGCCGATCTCGAAGAACGAGCAGTTCTGGGCCATGGTGGATTCCGCCGGGTTCCTGATCTTCGGCGCCGTCAACAGCTTTATCGTTTTCGTGTTCTTTGTCGGCGATATCCTGATGAGCGGACGCCTTGTTTTCGTGGGTTGCACGGCCATTTTCGACAGACTGCGCCGCCATGGTACGGACAAGGCGACAGGTGATTCGGAGTATCATCCCGGTGTTGCCGTGCTCATACCGGCCTACAACGAAGAGAAGGTGATCGATCGCACGATCCGCAGCGTTCTCAACTCTACATATCCGAACCTCCATGTGGTGGTGATCGATGATGGTTCCAGCGACCACACTTACGATGTGGCGCGCGAAATGTTTGCCGATGAGATTGCGCGCGGTCGAGTGACGGTTTTGCGGCAGGAGAACGGCGGCAAAGCCAAAGCGCTCAACTACGGACTTCAATTCGTTGCCGAAGAGATCTTCGTCGGCATCGATGCGGATACGCTCATCGCAAGCGATGCCATCAGCTATCTTGTGCCGCACTTCCAGGATGCGAAGGTCGGGGCGATGGCTGGCAATGCGAAGGTCGGCAATCGAGTCAACCTCTGGACGCGGTGGCAGGCGCTGGAATACATCACCAGCCAGAACTTCGATCGACGCGCGTTAAATACATTCAGCGCTGTGTCGGTGGTTCCCGGTGCAATCGGGGCGTGGCGTACGGAAGCAGTGCGTGCAGCCGGAGGCTACAAGACCGACACGGTTGCGGAAGATGCCGATCTGACGATGGCGCTGCTGCAAAACGGTTACAAGGTGGAGTACGAAGATCGCGCGCTCGCCTACACCGAGGCTCCGACAACCGCGAATGGCTTGATGCGGCAGCGGTTCCGCTGGTCATTCGGAATCCTGCAAGCTGTGTGGAAGCATCGGTCGGCGTTTGCTCGCAAGGGCGCACTCGGATTTCTTGCGCTGCCCAACATCGTGATCTTCCAAATCTTGCTGCCGCTGGTATCGCCGTTCATCGACATCATGTTCCTGGTCGGAACGCTGAAATATCTGATCTGGGACAAGCATTTCCATCCAGAAACAGCGGACCCGGCGAGCTTCCAGCAACTTGTGCTGTTCTTTATGATGTTCCTGGTGATCGACTTCATCGCCTCGGTGATTGCGTTTTCACTGGAGCGGCGACATGGACGCGACCGTCGCGACTGGTGGCTGCTCGGGCACGTCTGGCTGCAGCGATTTGCCTATCGCCAGCTGTTCTCGGTTGTGCTTATCAAGACGTTGCGGCGAGCGATTGATGGACGCCATTTCTCCTGGGATAAGTTGGAGAGAACGGCGACGGTCACTGAGCCTCCAGAGCGCCGTCGAACGCTCGAGAGTCAGCCATAAGTAGCGTCGGAATAGCCTTGTGATTCATCTAAAACAGAGCGGTCGCCAAGCGGCCGCTCTACTACTTGCGTTGTACGCAATCGCGGTGAGAATCTTACAACAACGTGCCCATGCAAAAGCAATCCGATAGCAATGATCCCGAAGCGCTCTCTCCCTCGGCGCTCAAATTGCGCCTGCTCAAAAGCCTGAAATGCACAACAAAGTACGAGAAGGCGGCTTGGGAGAGCGGCGCAAAGTTCGTTGCGGGCGTGGATGAAGTCGGGCGTGGATCGCTCTTTGGCTGCGTGGTGGCTGCAGGCTGTATTCTCAATCCCGAGGATCGAATTCGCGGGTTGCGCGATTCAAAGCTCCTGACCGAAGAGGAACGTTTGAAACTGGCGGAGCGCATTCGTCGCCGAGCAATCGCATGGTCGGTTGCTGAGGTGGATGTGAGCCAGATCGAGCAGATCAATATCTATCACGCGAGTTTGATGGCGATGAAACTGGCGGTCGAGCGGCTGAATCCGCGTCCGGATTATCTGCTGGCGGATGCCGTTAAGGTTGACTTCGATTGCGCTCAGAAGAAGATCATCCATGGCGATGCACTTTCGGCTTCGATTGCGGCTGCGTCTATCCTGGCCAAGGTGCACCGAGATGCGATCTTGTGCGCATGGGATCCTATTTACCCGCAATATGGACTCGCCAGCAACAAGGGATATTCGACGCCATATCACAAGCGTGCTCTGCGCGAGTTCGGACCGACGCCGCTGCATCGGCAGGCATATGCGCCAGTGGCCGCATGCGGAGAAGATTGGCAGCAGACTTTGGAGTTCGTGAACGAGGAAAGTGAATGTTGAGGCTGCTTGTTGTTACCGCCCATCCTGATGATGAGGCGGGCTGCTTTGGTGGAGTTCTTTCCAAGTATTCTGAAGCCGGGGTCGAGTGCTCGGTCATCTGTCTCACGGCCGGTGAACGCGCCGCGAACCGTGGTGGGCTTGCGGAGGATGAGGCGCTAAAAGCAAGGCGACGGCTGGAGTTCCAGGATTCGTGTCGCTATCTCGGAGTCACTCACTGCAAGGTGCTGGACTACGCAGATGGAGCGCTGGACCGCGCTGATTTCAATCACGTCACCGACTCGCTTGTGCGTTCGATACGTGAGTTGCGGCCTCATGTGATTGCGACATTTGGTGCCGACGGTTACGTCACGGCGCATCCCGATCACGGCATGGCAGGACTGTTCACAACTGCGGCGTTTCAATTTGCAGCGCGCAAAACGCGTTACACGGTGCAACTCGAGAATGGCCTGAGACCATGGCAGACGCGGAAGCTTTACTACGTCACTACCGTGTTCTCACTGCCGGAACGTCCTGTGGTTTCGCTTGCACCAGTGACAGCGCGAATCGCGGTGGCACCATACATTCAACGCAAGATCGAGGCATTCTCGAAACACACAACGCAGCTTCCTTTGTTGCCCATCTTCGAGAATGCGCAGCGACAGGCGGGAGAAGACGAATTATTCCATCTTGTCGCGACGGCACAGGTCACGCCGATGGGAATGGAGACCGATCTGTTTGCTGGCGTGCAGGAGTGAAAGAAAACAGAAAGCAACTTGGAGGTCATTCCGGCTTCTATTTTGTTCTGAAAAAAGTGGACACTGCGCTAAAAAGCAACAGCCCTGAACCTAGTTCAGGGCTGCCGCTATTCGTATTCGAGCGCTTACATTCCGGGCATTTTCATTCCGGAGAGGCGCTTGGCGAAGCTTGGCTTTGACATCGACTTGAACATCTTGCGCATTTGCGCGTACTGCCGCAGAAGGTTGTTCACCTCGGGGACGCTCGTTCCGGAGCCGCGGGCAATGCGCTTACGGCGCGAACCATTGATCGACTCATGGTGATCGCGTTCATATGCGGTCATCGAGTTGATGATTGCCTCAACACGCAGAAGCTGCTTTTCGTCCACCTTGTCGCTGACCTGGTGCATCTGCGCGAAAGGACCGATTTTCGGAAGCATGCCGATGATCGATTGCAGAGATCCGAGTTTCTTCACCTGCCGCAACTGATCGCGAAAATCTTCGAGCGAGAAGCCATCCCCGCTTAGGGCTTTCTTGGCAAACTCCTCGGACTTCTTCTTGTCGAGTTTGTCTTCTGCCTTTTCGATCAGCGAGAGGATGTCGCCCATGCCGAGAATGCGTCCGACAACGCGGTCGGGATGGAATGGCTCGATGGCATCGTATTTTTCACCGATGCCAAGGAACTTGATCGGCTGTCCGGTGACGGCGCGGATCGAGAGCGCAGCGCCGCCGCGCGCGTCGCCATCCATCTTGGTGAGCACAACGCCAGTCAGCGTCAGCTTGTCGTGGAATTCCTTGGCAGAGTTCACTGCATCCTGGCCGGTCATGGCATCAGCCACGAAGAGCACTTCCTGCGGAGTGAGCAGCCCCTTGAGCGACTGCATTTCGTCCATCAACTGCTCGTCGATGTGCAGGCGTCCGGCGGTATCCACAATCAGTACGTCACAGCCATTGATGACTGCTTCGCGACGTGCTTCCTTCGCCAGGCGGACCACGCTGTCAGTGTTGCTTTCGACATTGGCGCCCTCATAGAGGTGCGCACCAATCGCCTTGGCCACCACTTTCAACTGCTCACGCGCTGCAGGTCGATAGACGTCAACGGAAACCAGCATGGGCCGGTGTCCGCCCTTCTTGAACCAGCCTGCAAGCTTGCCCGAGGTCGTCGTCTTACCAGAACCTTGCAGACCGGCCATCAGCACTACGGTCGGCGGTTGCGACGCGAACTTGAATTTCGCAGTGTCGCGCCCCAAGGTTTCGACCAGTTCGTCACGCACGACCTTGATCACCATCTCGGCAGGGGAAAGCGCGGTCATGACTTCGGTGCCGACGGCCTTCTCGCGAATATGATCGACCAGGTCTTTGACTACCTTTAAGTTAACGTCCGCCTCAAGCAGGGCGAGACGGATTTCCTTTAAGGCCTCGTCCATGTTTTCCGCGGTCAGCGTTCCCTGGCCGCGAAGATTCTTGAATGCGCGCTGAAGTTTGTCTGTAAGATTCTCGAACATCAGATAAGTCCGGTGAGGGGCGCGAGGCGCTCCAAAGTGAAGTTGCCTGCTGATTCCAGACGTGCAGGCCCGCGAGGCCCCAGAATATCACGCCACGAGGAAAGCGTGTCCGGGGTTGGGAAAGGCGCCAAGACAGCGACAAACCATCATTGCCCCTACCTGACGTCCTTTGCCGTCGTGGACGGGGAATGCCGTGGCCTCAACCGGAGCGCAGCAATCACCTTGCCGGATCAGCAGATTTGTCCTCACGACCTTGCCTTCATAGGCGGCCTGCGCAAGAGGCAGTTCCTCGGAATCCAACATGCGTTCGCCCTCGCGATCAAAGATTGCAAGCATTTGGCGACAGTCGTCCATGCAAATGTTGTTCTCGAGGTCGATCTCATTGAACAGATTTTTAGCCGCCGAGTTGGCGAACACCATCTGCCCACGCGAGTCACAGGCGATCACGGAATCAATCATCATGGCGGTGACTTTCAGCAGTCGGTCAAGTTCACGGGATACTTTCTGCATGCTTAACCTCCTAGGGCAGGGTGAATGTATATGCGGGAGCACGCTATTTAGCTGCTTCCCCTCCCACCCCGACCGTTGTGCTTGTGCAGTTACTTGACCGGGGTCACACCGCAAACCGATTACTGGGCCCGCCGATTTTGTACAAGATGCAGCCAAGAAGTCCTACGCTGCATTTTTAATTAACAAAAAGTGAGTGGAAAGAGAGGTCTTTCGATTCAATCCGGCGAGTATCGCAATTATTGTGGCGATGTGGCGAACAGTTGCTTGGCTGCCATAACCGTATTGGTGTGGATTGCCACCGTATCATCCGGGTCCTGTGAATAACCTCCCGCAAATGTGGTCATGATTGGGCATCCGAGGTCGCGCGCAAAGTTGTACACCATGCGATCGCGTTCCATCAGGCCGTCCATGGTAAGTGCCAAACCGCCAAGTTGATCATCTTCATACGGATCCGCCCCGGCTATGTAACAAATTAACTCCGGCTCAAAGTGCTGCTGTGCGAGCTTCAAAGCTTTTTCCAACCACCAAAGATAGTCGGCATCATTGATTCCGTCGGGAAGATTTACGTCAATGGAGGATGGCGGCTTCCAGTGCGGGTAGTTGCTTTCCTGATGCAGTGAAATCGTATAGACGTCGCGGGCAGCGCTGGTCTTCATGTGAGCCTCGCGACGGTGCGACATTATGCTCGGCACCCATGTAGAGCTCTGAGGAAAAGGCTCTGGTAAGCCATTGCCGAATATTGCAGCGGTGCCATTTCCTTGGTGCACGTCGCAATCTATCACCATGGCGCGGGCGATATGGCCATCGCGTTGCAAGCGACGGATCGCCACGGCTACATCGTTGATGAGGCAGAACCCCTCGCCATGATCGGCGAATGCATGGTGAAACCCTCCACCAATGTGTATGCAGCAACCGTCTCGAAGAGATTGTTGCGCGGCCACGATGGAGCCGCCGGTGACGCGCCAGAACGCATCCACCAGCTCTTTACTATAAGGGACTTCCAATTCAAGTTCTTCGCGGGTGCTCAGGGTTCCATTCTTTAGCTTTTCCACCCAGAGCCTGGTGTGGACCAGCAGCACGTCCTCATCGCCGCAACACGGAGCGTGAATGAAATCGGATTCGCAGAATGCGCCAGACTTCACCAACCGCTCCCGAACCGCGCGATACTTACTTGCGTGGAACACATGAGCACCGACCGGTAATGTCCCAACCGAGTACACCAAGCGCAGCGGAGAATGATTCATCAGGCCCTTCTCTCTTGTACCGCCCGGAGAGTTTGATGCCGCACCCCAACTAGAATCCTACTTACGATAGTCCCTATCGCGGCTTCCCGCCAGCGCATCGCAATACAGACGCATGAAACGCCAACAGAAATCCCGCAGAGAGACGCGCGTCGGCTACGTTACGAGTCACCCTGAACTCGACGCGTTGGTGGATATCACCGGCCCCGCACTGGTCGAGTCTCCGCTGCCCGCGGGGGATCAGAAGCGCAAACCCATCATCTCCATCGATGGCAGAGACGTGGAAGACGTTCCAAGTACCGCGACTCCCGCTACCCGCAATCGCGCCGCCTGATCCCCGTTGAATCACTCTGCCCGCGATGCCTCGATCCCAAATTTCTAAATCAACTGATACAATACTCGGGTTGCTATAAGTATCCTCACCCTGAGTGACTCCAGCCGGTGCTGGAGCGCTACAAATCTCGAGGCTTCGGCTTACCTGTGCGCAAATTCATGATTCAGTATCGTCCTCTATCGCTCGCCCTGGTTGTGGGCCTGCTCTGCCTGTCGATCTCCTGTAAGAAGCAGGCGCAGGCTCCGGCTGCTATGCCGGCCTTCCCGGTCCAAGTGCAAAAAGTGAGCCTGCAGCAGGTCGGCGACTCGTCAGAGTTCCTGGCTACGCTGCAATCCCGCAACTCTGCCGTGCTACAGCCCGAGGTGGAGGGCCAAATTACCAGGATATTTGTAACTTCTGGGACACACGTCAGCGCTGGCCAGCCAATTATGGAAATCGATCCGCGGCGTCAGCAGGCAACGGTGAACCAGCAGGTTGCGACCAGGCAATCGCAACAGGCCACGCTGGCATATAACAAGGCCGAACTGGAACGCTCGCGCAAGCTCTTCGAGGCTGGAGTTATCAGCCGCCAGGCATACGACAATGCCGTGAGCGCCTATGACGCCTCGAAAGCGACGGTTCAGGCCACTGAAGCCAACATTAACCAGCAGCAGGTTCAGCTCCACTACTTCACCGTGCGGGCGCCCGCGGCTGGAATCATTGGCGATATTCCTGTTCGCGTTGGAGACCGCGTGGTCAACAACACGGTTTTGACCACGCTTGATCGCGGGGGTGAGCTCGAGGCCTACATCAATGTTCCATCGGAGCGCGCCGGAGAGGTGCGCCCAGGAACCCAAGTTGATCTGCTGAATGAAGATGGAACGACAGCGGTGTCCACCAAGGTCAATTTCATCTCGCCGCGCATCGACACGACGAATCAGCTTCTGCTGATCAAGGCACCGGTTCCCAATGCAGACCACCGATTCCGCAACGACCAGGTGCTGCATGCGAAAGTTATCTGGCGACAGGTGAACAAGCCAACGGTTCCCGTTACAGCCATGACGCGCCTGGGAGCGCAGTCGTTTGTCTTTGTTGTGGGCAAGGGGCCTGCGGGGACGGCGGCTTTACAACGCCCTGTGAAGCTGGGCGCGCTGATAGGCAACAACTACGTGATCGAAGAGGGACTGAATCCTGGAGACACGGTGATTGTAGGCGGAACCCAGAACCTGATCGACGGCATGCCGGTTGTTCCACAGGCATAGGCGCGGAGGACACATTGTTCGTTGATTTCTTTATTCGCCGTCCGGTGTTTGCCACCGTGTGTTCGTTGCTCATCATCCTCGGCGGCGGCATAGCTATTCCAACGCTGCCCATCGCTCAGTTTCCTGTACTTGCTCCGCCACAGGTGTCGGTCAGTGCGTTCTACACCGGAGCCAACGCGCAGGCTGTAGAGAGCGGCGTCACCACACTGCTCGAACAGGCCATCAACGGTGCTGAAGGCATGCGCTACATGTCGTCAAACAGCGGCAACGACGGCTCGGCCTCCATCACGGCAACATTCCGGCTCGACCGCAGTCTCGATATCGCAGCCGTGGACGTACAGAACCGCGCATCGACCGCGCAGGGACGTTTGCCCGCCTCGGTGCAACAGACCGGTGTGACGATCAACAAGAACTCGGGTTCGTTCGTGATGGCCTTCGGCTTCTATACGCTGGACAATCGCTACGACCCGCTGTTCATTTCCAACTATCTCGATGTGTATGTTCGCGATGCTCTGAAGCGGGTACCGGGCGTTGGCGATGTCATCATCTTCGGCGAGCGCAAATACGCCATGCGTTTGTGGCTTGACCCTGTTCGTCTCGCCAAGCGCGGGCTGACGGCGGTGGATGTGACCAATGCGTTGGCCGAGCAGAACGTGCAGGTCGCAGCCGGGCAAATCGGTCAGCCTCCTGTTCCCGCAGGACAGCTTTACAACCTCAGCGTGCGCGCTGCCGGACGTCTTGTCGATCCGCAGCAGTTCGAGAGCATCGTAGTGAAGCAGTCGAAGGACGGCTCGATCGTGCAGCTGCGCGACGTGGGTCGTGCTGAACTCGGCGCAGAAGATTACTCGTCAAATCTGACTTTCAGCGGATATCCCGCGATCGGCATCGGCATCCAGCAGTTGTCGAATGCGAACGCACTCGACGTTGAGGCGGGCGTGAAGGCGGAGATGGCGCGGCTCTCGAAGACTTTTCCTTCGGGCCTTAAGTACCAGGAAGCATTCAACACCACGACCGCGGTTCGCGACTCGATCAGGGAAGTGCTGAAAACGCTTGGGGAAGCCATCCTCATCGTTATCATCGTTATTTTCTTCTTCCTGCAAACCTGGCGCAGTACGTTGATTCCAGCGGTAACGATTCCGGTGTCGCTGATCGGTGCGTTCGCGTTCGTTAAGCTCTTTAACTTCTCGATCAACACGCTGACCTTGTTTGGCATCACCCTCGCCACGGGACTCGTGGTCGATGATGCCATCGTGGTGATCGAAAACGTGGAGCGCCATCTCGAGGAAGGCATACACGACGCGCGCCGCGCGACTTCGGTCGCAATGAGCGAAGTGACTTCCGCGGTAATCGCGACCTCCATCGTGCTGATCGCTGTGTTCGTTCCGGTGTCGTTGTTCCCCGGAACAACCGGGCGCCTCTATCAGCAGTTCGCGCTAACGATCGCCTTCTCTATCGGGTTGTCGGCGTTCAACGCGCTGACGCTCACGCCTGCATTATCGGCTCTGCTGCTGAGGCACACCGACCGGCAGGCGAACCCGATATTCCGGACCTTCAATCGTGGTATCTCCTCTATGACGGACGGCTACCGCCGCCTGCTCACGCGCATGGAGAACACGAAGACGTTGGTCGTAGCCCTGTTCATCCTTGGGCTGGCTCTTACTGCGTGGGTTTACAAATCCGTGCCCACCAGCTTTGTGCCGGAAGAGGACCAGGGGTATTTCATTGTCGTCGTGCAGGCGCCGGATGCAGCCTCCTTGGAATACACATCGAAAGTCGCCGCACGCGCCAATGCTGCGATCATGAACAATTCCGATGTTGCTGGCGTATTCGCTGTCCCGGGATTCAGTTTTGGTGGCGCGGCGCCGAATCGTGGATTGATATTCGTAAATCTCAAGCCTATTGCGGAGCGCAAGGGAGACCAGCATTCGCTCGCGGCGATCATCAATTCTCTGCGTGGTCCGCTAGGCTCTATCAATGAGGCAAACGTGATTCCGTTTGCGCCACCGGCGATTCAGGGCCTGAGTGCTTTCGGAGGATTCACTTTCGAACTGCAGCAGACCGGCTTCAGCACTCCTGAGGAACTGGAAGGAACTCTGCAGAAGTTCCTCGGTGCTGCCCGTCAACGTAAGGAACTTTCGGCGCAGTCGGTATATTCGAGCTACACGGCGCGAACCCCGCAGGTGCTGGTGGAAATCGATCGAGAGAAGGCGAAGAGTCTCGGCGTGCCGTTCTCGCAAATTAACTCGACTTTGCAGACTTACATGGGCTCGACATATGTCAACGATTTCGATTTCAACAATCGTTCGTATCGAGTCTATGTGCAGGCCGACAAGCAGTTCCGCGTGAACCCCTCCAATCTGACGCAGTTCTATGTGCGCTCGGATACCGGAGCCATGGTGCCGCTGTCCAACATCGTGACGTTGAAGGACACGGCTGGACCGAGCATCATCAGCCACTACAACCTGTTCCGCTCGGCTGAAATCAACGGCTCTGCCGCGCCCGGATTCAGTTCCGGACAGGCCCTGAGCGCGATGGAAGACGTTGCTCACCAGGTGTTGCCAACAGGCTACGGGTTCGAATGGACCGGACTTGCGCTCGAAGAAATCCAGTCTGGTAAGCAGGCCTTCCTGCTCTTCGGACTCGGACTGCTGGTGGTGTACCTCGTGCTTTCGGCGCAGTATGAGAGCTTTGTTCTGCCATTCATCATTCTTCTCTCGGTGCCCATGGCAGTACTTGGAGCTCTGGGTGCCCAGTCGCTACGTGGCTTGCAAAACGATGTTTACTGCCAGATCGGACTGGTGATGCTGATTGGCCTCGCCAGCAAGAACGGCATTCTCATCGTGGAGTTTGCCGAGCAACTGCAGCGCAATGGAATGGAACTGTTCCCGGCTACGGTCGAGGCCGCGCGCTTGCGCCTGCGCCCCATTGTTATGACTTCGGTCGCGTTCATTCTTGGCGTGCTGCCGCTGGTGTTTGCTACTGGCGCGGGTAGTGCAGGACGTCACTCGGTCGGCACCACGGTGTTCGGCGGAATGATTGTTTCAACCATCCTCAACCTGTTCCTAATCCCGATTCTTTACGTCATCGTGCGCAGCCTCATTCCTATGCCCAGGGTTGCGGCGGCTGAGCCCGAGACGGCACAGTAGAGCAGGGAAGAGCATCAATCGTGAGGGGCGCGGTTTTCATCCGCGCCCTTTGCATTGAAAGATTGAGTCACCCGCACGATATACTTTTCGGCGTGCTGCCCACTCCAGCGTCTCGCGCTTCCGATCTCCGCTCTTCGTTGAACATGCCGTCCCCTCGTCCGGAGGGCGTGGGAGTCACGGCGCTGCTCATGTCCGTGTTTCTGGCAATCGACTACATCACGAGCCTCGTACATCTCTCGGGAGGGTCACTGGGTGCGCTGTTTACTCATGCCAATGCTTACAGGCTCATCGGCGGTCCTCTCGTGGTCGGCGTCGTGTACTTCGTGATCTGGAGTTTCTATCAGGGGGAACAGTGGAGCCGAATTCTCGTCCTTATATGGTCGGGGCTCATTGCTCTTGAAGGTGTATCGACCGTGTGGGAGCACGGTGGCAGTCTTGCGTCGGCCATGGCGCACCCTGTTCTGTTTCTAAAGTGCGCGCTTGCTGTGTTTCTGCTCTATTGGCTGAACACGCGTCCCCTGCGCGCGTTCTTCGCGGGTACTCCAAGCGCGATGGACCAATTGAGTCAGCGCCTCGGGGGGAAACTGTGTACCTCGGTGGAGAGCTACGCGACGGCACCAGGAAATGAGGGCTGGCGCATCGCGTTCGAGCATGACTCGGAACTGTTTCTGGACTGCCCATGGCGCTTGGTGGTGGATGGCAATCTGAGCTGGGCTTCGCATCCGGGAGCGACACCCACACCGGAGGTCCACCCCAGACAGCTTCTGCAGAATGTGCGCGTCCAGAGCGTGCGAGTGGCTCCGCGCACCTCAGACCTTTTTGTGGCGTTCGAAATGGGAATCGAACTCCAGACCTGGAGCCTCGATCCGAAAAGTTCACAGTGGAAGTACGCTGACCCCGCATTTACCGTTGCAGCTCAGGGCTCAGCACTGGAATCACAGGCACTCGCGAATCATATTTCTGTGGAGCGTGGGGGTGAGAACGCCTAAGCAACTCCGCGTATGCTAGGATTTCTAAGTGCGGCATCTTCTGCCGCACAGAGTCGGGGCGTAGCGCAGCCTGGTAGCGCACCTGCCTTGGGCGCAGGGGGTCGGAGGTTCGAATCCTCTCGCCCCGACCATTCCTTCCTATTTACTTTCGGCCAGTGAAATTCCTGCTCAGCCTTGGACGAACCCCTGCAGTGGCCGCAACTGTACTTGTCTCACCTCGCATCTGACAGAGGCCTGGTCTGTCAGGAGGCCTTGTGGGTCCTGCTTCTTCCGTTAAATCGGCTACTGGAGCGGCCGTGCGCCGCGGTGGACGGAATGTGGTCGGTCGTGGAATCCACGAATCTCGACAACCGTTCGTTTGGATTGAACGACGAAGTCAACCTCGTTACGCTCGACCGCACACTCGCCAACCAGCTTGCGGAGCAGTACGTACAGGACCTGACGCGCTCTCAACGCGTGAGCTATGACCAGTGGAAGCGTCCGCTGTGGGAACGTGCCCTCGAAATGGTAGGCTCGTTAGTCGAGCGCCAGCCGTGATGACGCGCTCTGGCTCGTTCAACCAGCCGACTCCATTCATCATCGCGAAGGAGTGATGGGCTGGGGGCATTCATGCATCGAATCGGAGTGTATGTGAGTAAGAATCGCTTGTTGCTTTTGATCGTCTGCGCGTGTGGCTTAATGTTGGTAGCCCAAACCCCGAAGCCCCAAAAGACAGTTGCCGACGGGGCAAAAAGGTTTTTCGCTCCTTATGTGGATGTAGCGCGTCTTCCAAATGATCTAGTTCAAATCCATTCGCAATCCGGAGTTCGATATTTCACGCTCGCGTTTGTGAATTCCGCTCAGGGGTGCACTCCGACCTGGCCGGGCGGCAACGCAGTATCCAGCGACACGACGATCGCTGAAAATGTAAAAGGGCTTCGCGCGCATTCTGGAGATGTCATTATCGCCTTCGGTGGCTATGAAGGAACTGAGCTCGCGCAGGCCTGTAGCGATGTACCCTCTCTACAGAGTGCGTATCAGAAGGTAGTGGACAAATACCATCCCACGATTCTTGATTTCGACATAGAGCACCTCGCGATCGAGGACCAAGCGTCGATAGACCGACGCAGCGCCGCGCTCCGCCTTCTCGCAAACGCAAATCATGGACTGCAGATTAACTTCACATTACCGGCAACTCCAGCCGGACTAACCGCCCAAGCAGTGAACGTGCTGAAGAGCGCGGTGGCCAAGAAAACACCTATCGCCATCGTGAATGTAATGACGATGGATTACGGCCCTGCAGCAACATCCAAAGATATGGGGGCAAATGCGATATCGGCCATTGAGGGTGCGCAGAAGCAGTTGAACGAGCTTGGGTTAAATGCAAAGCTCGGGATCACGCCTATGCTCGGTATGAACGATGTTGCGGGTGAAATATTCACACTTGCTGATGCGGCTGCCGTGGTTTCGTACTCTCAGAAGAATCGGAACGTAGCGCTTCTAGCGTTCTGGTCCATTGGCCGCGACAACGGATCCTGTTTGGGTTCGGTATCTCCATCTTGCAGCGGCATTGCGCAGAAGACGTGGGAGTTTTCGCATGTATTCGCGGCGTTTCATTGACTCGCGTCTGTAGCGCGAGAATCCATGATGGCTAAATCGAAAGGCGTTTCGTGATTTACGCAATCACTGCAGCAGAGCTGATTTCTGGTGATACGCGGATTCGCGAGCCCTTGGTGTCGGTGGAAGATGGCAAAGTGCAGGCAGTCGTTTCGCGTCAGTCGCAAGAAATCCCGGCGAGCGCAAAACACCTGGCTTTTCCTGATGCGGTGCTTGTGCCCGGCTACATCGATCTCCACATTCATGGTTCTGCCGGATACGACATCATGCAGGCCGAGGATGACGGGCTGCTCGGCATGTCGAGATTCCTTGGTTCCCGCGGTGTCACGTCATTTCTGGCGACCACGGTGACAGCGGGGCAGAGAGTGCTCACCCGCGCCGTACAAAGAATTGCAGAGCAGATTCATCACTGGTCAGCCGTCGGCGCCGCAAGGCCCATCGGCATTCACCTTGAAGGTCCCTGCATCAGTAGGGCTCGTCGTGGCGTTCATCCTGCATGCGACATCAAGAATCCCACCGTGGAGCTGTTTGACAGCCTTCATAGAGCTTCAGCCGGTACGTTGAGATTGATCACCATCGCCCCAGAACTGCCCTGCGCGATTGAGGTGATTCGTGAAGCGGTAAAGCGCGGTGTAACGGTTTCCATCGGCCACACCGACGGCACAGCCGATGATGCACTGGCGGCCATTGAAGCGGGTGCGACTCACGTGACACACGTGTTCAATGCCATGCGCCCGCTTGAACATCGCTCGCCGGGAGTAGTCGTTGAGGCGCTCCGAAACCCAGTGCTCTCAGCAGAGATCATCGCGGACGGTGTGCATGTCGATCGCCGCGTGGTGGATTTGTTCCTTCGCTGCAAAGGGAAAGACCGGGCGGTTTTGGTGACGGATGCCATATCCGCTACGGGCATGGGCGATGACCGCTACAGGCTGGGTTCAGTCAAAGTGGAGGTGAAAGGATCTCGAGCGGTGTGCGGGGGGCGCCTTGCCGGGAGCGTACTAACGCTCGACCAGGGAGTTCGCAATGTGATGGAGTTCTCTGGACTGTCGCTCGCAGACAGTACGCGGCTCGCAAACCGCAATCCAGCCAATGTCCTGCGAGATACGAGCATAGGAACCATTGCTCCAGGCATGCGCGCGGACATTGCCGTCCTTTCGCCGCAAGGGCAGGTTCTGCAAACTTTCATTTCTGGAGTTCCAGTGCTTAGCTGACGTGCTCGGAGTGCAGCGTCTATAGCTGCTTAGCAACGATAGAAAGAGCTCCGATATTCGCTAGTACGAAGGGGAGTTCGCGCTTTGGGGCAATGCGAAATATCGCTTCCAGAAGTCGAAGTTCTTGGGTTCAGACGGTTTGATCGGTTCGCATTTTGCGCCCAGTCGCATTACCGAGGGAACTGCGGGATCCACCGGATTCCAGCGTGGCACAGTGTCTCCGTTCGGATCGCCCTTGCCCGCCATATTCTTCCAATACGTCATCATCATTCTTGATATCTGGAAGTCCACTGCTTCCCAGGGACGTTCCATCATCGTGAGATTTCCGAAGGTGTATGGAATTTCGCCTGTGTGAAATGCGCCGAATTCGGGATGAGTCGGCCAGGGAATCGCGCGATCGAAGTAGTAGGTGAAGACGGGGTTTTTGTGAGTCCTGGTTCTGCGGCTTGCCCATAGGTACATCCCCGAGCGATAACGGTCCCGCGCACTTGCTGCGTCTGCCTTCTTAACATCCTCATCGGCAAGGGCTGGGTACAATTTCAGAAACTCCTCTCCCATCGCCCCGTATCTTTTCTGAGCCTGCTCTTGGTACGTGGAGACTGTTGACGGATGGACGGCGCTCATCAACGAGTCGTCCTGCTGGAAACCGGTGATGACAGGTACATCATTGTCCTTGCCAGCCTCAGTGGTCACGACTGCGGGACTCTCGGGTAACACCCAGCCGTCGATGACGGGTGAGAACGCCCCATTGTCTCCGGAGAGTAGATCTTGTGCGCTAAGCGCGCGTAGAGCTTTAGCGGAAGGTGCATTCTTGCTCGCGGCGAAGTTCACGCCAAGCTTTTCGGCATCGGGCAGTGCTTTCATCGCGTTTGCGACCCCGTTGATTCCGCTGTCGGCAATGGCCGCCTGGAACAGGCCGCGTCCGAGTGGCGATGCTACCAAATCCCACACGCTCCTTGCGCCTGCCGACTGTCCGGCGATTGCGACATGAGCCGGATCTCCACCGAAGGCTGCGATGTTTTGTTGTACCCATTGCAGCGCGGCCAACTGATCCAACAGGCCATAGTTGCCTGAGCTGTGGTGTGCGGACTCGGCCGTGAGATCAGGATGCGCTAGAAAGCCGAACACACCTAAACGGTAGTTGAGGGTGACAACCACCATACCGGTCTTCGCCAATTGCTCGCCGTCGTAAATGGGAACGTCCCCAGAACCGGCGCGAAACGCTCCGCCATGGACGTAAACGAGCACAGGCAAATTCTCAGCCTGTCCGGTTTTTGGAGACCAGATATTGAGATACAGGCAATCTTCGCTGGCAGGTGTGAGGTATAGGAATTCCTTGGTCCACGGACCGAACTCTTTATTCGGACCTTGCATGCACGTCCCGCCAAAGTGATCTGCCTTCAGCACGCCTTTCCACGGAGCGACCGGCTGAGGCGCGCGCCATCGCAGCGACTCTACGGGAGGCGCCGCGTACGGCACCCCTTTGAAACTTGTCACAGAGCCGTCTCTGTTTAGGACACCCGATACCATGCCGTACTTGGTCTCGACCTGACTGTCTGCTGGCTGCCGATTTGCAGCGGCGCACACTGCCGCAAACAGCAGGAGAAATCCCGTGACAAGTGTCTTCTTCATTTGATCTTTCCCTTGCGTATCAGCCTGTAATCGGACGCGTAGATTCGCGAATAACTAACTCCGGCTCGACGTGAATGTCTTCAGGTGATGACAGCGTGCCGGCGATTCGCTTCAGTAGCGTTGACGCCGCGAGTTCTCCCATGTTCTTTAGCGGCTGTCGCAGAGTTGTCAGTCGTGGGGTCTGGTACGCGGCAGCTTGAATATCATCGAAGCCAATTACTGAGATATCTTCCGGCACCCGGATTCCGGCGTCATGCAGCGCGCGAATTGCGCCGATCGCGGTGACATCGTTGAACGCAATCAGTGCTGTAAAGGAAATCCCTTTTGCCAACTGCTTGCGCACAATCTCGTAGCCTTCTTCCGGAACCGAAGGACCGTGAGTTCGATCATTCGATGGGAGTTGCATCACGAGCTTGGGAGAGAGCGTGATCCCGAAATGCGCAGCTGCGTTCGATATGCCTTCCCAACGCTCCTGGGCGGCAACTCGCCATGAATGTCCTTTGATCACGGCAATGCGGCGATGACCCTGCGCTGCGAGATGCTCCAGCGCGAGCCAGCCGCCACGATGATTGTCCAGTGCAATGCGCGTTACGCCTTCGGCTTGTGCCTGCCGTCCGATGGAGACCGTGGGCAAACCGAGCGGAACAGCCAGTGGCGTATTCAGTAAGATAAATCCCTCGACGGCGCGCTGCTGCAGTGCTCGCGGAAACTCGTCAATGAGCTCCTGCTTTCCGCGATGATTCGCGAGGTAGTAGAAATATTTCTGCGATACCAGGTGCTCATCGATTCCGCTTACGACCGACGCGGAGAAATCCTCACTCACCTCGGGGAGAAGCACGGCAATCGTGTAGCTGCGCTTCGTTGCCATGTAGCGCGCGTAAAAATCGGGACGATAATCGAACTTTTCGGCGGCTTCGAAGATGCGTCTTCTGGTTTCTTCTGGGATGGCCTGTGCGCGCTCGGCTCCGTTCATCACCAGTGAGACAGTGCTCGGCGAGAGCCGGAGATAGTCGGCGAGAAACTTTTGAGTGACCGGCTGTCCCTTCCCCTTCTTGGGTGCGTCCACAGTGTTCTCCTGTCTGAATCTCAAGATAAACCATCGTGCTGCCCCTTGCTGCTCGTAACTACACATATGGACTGACGAGACGAAAATCATTGACATGCCAGAAGCAACATAGGATAGTTCTTAATGTTTAATCAAGCGCTTTAATAGAATTGTTTCGCCCAACAACGGGAGAGCTGCTTTCGCTATGTCCTGCCCTGAGGCTCCAGCCGAGATCTCCGAACGCGTACCGCAATCCGCAGTCGTCGGTGTAGGCAGCTATCGCTGGCGCATCTGCGCTCTACTGTTCTTCGCAACCACCATCAACTACATGGATCGCGCAGTGCTCGGCATACTCGCGCCCGCTCTGCAAAAGAGCATCGGCTGGACCGAGGTCCAATACGGCTACATCGTCATGGCATTCATGGCGGCTTACGCCGTTGGCATTCTCCTGGTGGGCAGATTTATCGACCAAGTCGGTACGCGAATCGGATATTCGGTTGCGGTTGGTGTCTGGAGTCTGGCGGCAATGGGCCATGCGCTGGTTCATTCTGTGCTGGGCTTCGGTGCTGCGCGCTTCATGCTCGGCCTTGGCGAGTCTGGAAACTTCCCAGCAGCGATAAAGACAGTCGCTGAGTGGTTTCCGAAAAAAGAGCGTGCTCTTGCGACCGGCATCTTCAATTCCGGCACAAATCTCGGAGCGACCATCGCGCCGCTGGTGGTGCCTTGGATTGCGATGAATATGGGCTGGAGATGGGCGTTTCTGTTTACGGGTCTGTTCAGCACGATGTGGTTAGTTCTCTGGTTTTCCACCTACGAAAAACCACAACTTCATCCACGCCTAACGTCAGGCGAACTCGCCTACATCAATAGTGATTCTGTCGAGCCAATTGGAAAAATATCGTGGCTGCGCCTGTTGCCACATCGGCAAGCGTGGGCCTTCCTCGTCGGCAAACTCATTTCAGATCCTGTCTGGTACTTTCTGCTCTTCTGGCTGCCTAAGTTTTTCAATGCCAAGTATGGGCTTTCGGCGAAGCAATTCGCACTACCGCTCATTGTCATTTACAACGTCGCGGCCGTCGGCAGTATCTACGGCGGATGGCTATCAGGAAAGTTTCTAAAACTCGGCTGGAGTCTGAATCGCGCTCGCAAAACCGCCATGTTCATCTGTGCGGCGGCGTGGGTACCCATGATTTTCATCTCGCGGTTCAACAACGTCTGGCTTGCCGTGGCTTTCATCAGCATTGCGGCAGCGGCGCATCAGGGATGGTCGGCCAATCTGTTCACCATCGCGTCCGACATGTTCCCGCGCCGCGTCGTGGCTTCCATTGTGGGCATCGGTGGATTTGCTGGAGCAGCGGCCATGATCGTCGTCGCGCTCTCGGTCGGCGTGCTTCTTCAGGTTTCGGGCAACAACTACGGACCCATCTTTGCAGTAGCAGGTTCAGCGTATCTATTGGCGCTGCTGCTCATTCATGCACTCGTACCCACACTGGCGCCAGCGGATATTCGGCGGGAATCGGCATCTGCGGCGGCAGAGTGCGACTAATAAGAATTCGATCCAGGGGTTAGGTTCATGTCGGTACATTCGCAGTTGGAAATCGGCGGTAAAACGGCAGTCATCGTCGGAGGAACCTCCGGCATAGGATTCGCCATCGCAAAAGGCTTTGCCCTCGCCGGGGCTCATGTTGTCCCAACCGGGCGGCGCGCGGACCTTGTGGCCGCGGCCTGCAATGAGGTTCGTCAGGCCGGTGCCCGGACTCTGGAGTTCCCATGCGACGTCACTGACGCGAAGAGCGTCCAGGAGTTGTCCGATCGAGTGCATGCCGAGTTCGGCGCAGCAGACATCCTCGTCAACTGCGCAGGACGCATCCAGCGGAAACCCACTCTCGATGTTTCCGAAAGCGAGTGGAGTCAGATTCTGGAGACGAATCTCAATGGGACTCTGCGGGCGTGTCAGGTCTTTGGCCGCCATATGGTGGAGCGCAAATACGGTCGCATCATCAATATCGCTTCTCTCACGTCGTTTGTCGCGCTGCACGAAGTAGCCGCGTACTCGGCCAGCAAGGCGGCGGTGGTCGCACTGACTCGATCATTGGCGATTGAGTGGTCGCGGTACGGTGTCTGCGTGAATGCCATCGCGCCCGGCGTCTTCAAAACCGATCTGAATAAGGCTTTGCTCGAGGGCACACCGCGCGGGCACGAACTGCTGATGCGCACCCCTATGCAACGCTTTGGCAAAGTCGAGGAACTTATCGGCGCAGCAATCTTTCTTGCTTCGAATGCAGCCAGCTTCGTCACCGGCCAGACGATTGTTGTCGATGGCGGTTTCCTGGCGAGTGGCGTCAATCAGTGAGCAGAGATCAAGTTCGAAGGGATGGTTTTATGTCCGGATTCATTCATGACGATTTCTTGCTGAGCACCGCTACGGCAAGAAAGCTGTATCACACCTACGCCGAAAATGAGCCCATCCTCGACTACCATTGCCATCTCTCTGCCAAAGACATTGCGGAGAATCGGCGGTTTCAGAATCTCGCAGAGATCTGGCTCGAAGGCGACCACTATAAGTGGCGTGCCATGCGAGCCAATGGTAGTGACGAACGTTTCTGCACCGGAGAGGCCGCCCCATACGAAAAGTTTCTCGAGTGGGCGCGCACCGTTCCACACACGTTAAGGAACCCGCTGTATCACTGGACGCATCTTGAGCTGAAGCGTTACTTCGGCATTGATGAATTGCTGAGTGAAAGCACGGCCTCTCGCATTTGGGAGCGTGCAAATGCCGAACTGGCCTCTGGTGCTCTAAGCGCTCACGGAATACTGAAGAAATTTCATGTTGCGGCGCTATGCACGACAGACGATCCAGCCGATGACTTGTGGCACCATCAGCGGATTGCCCGCTCGGAGTTGAGCACTCGAGTCTATCCGACCTTTCGTCCGGACCGCGCCCTGCAAACGCAGGACCCAGAGGCATTCAACAGCTGGGTCAAGCGATTGGCAATCACCAGCAACACTGATATCCGCAACTTCTCCTCATTCCTTTCTGCGCTTAAGCAGCGGCATGACTTCTTTCACGAACTGGGCTGCCGCATTTCCGACCACGGCTTGAGCCATTGCTATGTGGATTTCCGCTCGGAGGCGACCGCGGCGGGAATCTTCGATAGAACCTGCGCCGGGCAGGTTCCAACCGAAGCCGAACAGTTGCACTTTGCTTCGTTCATGATGCTCTACTTCGGCTATCTCGACGCGGAGAAGGGGTGGACACAGCAACTCCATCTCGGCGCCCGGCGCAACGTGAACACTCGCAGCTATCGCGATCTGGGACCCGATACAGGCTTTGACACTATCGGAGATTGGCCGCAGGGGGCATCGCTCGCGGCTTACCTCGACAAACTGAACCAGCAGAATATGCTTCCGAAGACGATCATCTACAACTTGAACCCCGCGGATAACTACGTTTTCGCTGCGATGGCGGGAAACTTTCAGGACTCGTCGGTCCCGGGCAAGATGCAGTACGGCAGCGGTTGGTGGTTTCTCGATCAGAAAGACGGTATTGAGGCGCAGCTCAAGGCGCTTTCCAACAACGGCCTGCTGTCCCGTTTTGTCGGCATGCTGACCGACTCTCGCTCATTCATGTCGTATCCTCGCCACGAGTATTTTCGCCGTGTGCTGTGCAACCTGATCGGCAGGGAAGTCGAGAGCGGGGAACTGCCCAATGATGAGCAGCTAGTGGGGTCGATGATCCGCAATATCTGCTTCAACAATGCGCGGGCCTATCTGGACCTGGAACTGGGCGCCGAATTCTCACCCGCAACCCAAGCACAGCATAACTAAAACGCGATACCCGGGCGCGAGCTGAACAAGAGGAGTAAATCTTCATTCATGGTGATCGGAGCTGGAAATACAGACCGGTATCTGAGCGATGTCGAATTGCGGCAGATTGTCTCGGAGTCAATTGCGAATTCGGCATTTGACGGCAAGCGTGTACTGATCATCATCCCTGATGGCACGCGCACCATGCCGATGCCGCAGATGTTCGATCTGTTCGACGAACTCCTTAAGCCTCGAGCGAAGGCGCTTGACTATCTAGTGGCCTTGGGCACTCATCCACCGATGTCCGACGAGCAGTTAAGCAAGCTCATCGGGCGCAGGGTGATCGATGGCAAGACCGGGCAGAGCCGTGTCTTCAATCATCATTGGGAGGAGCCATCGACCTTTGTTCAGCTTGGCACGGTACCCGCCACCGAGATTTCTCGGCTCACTGGCGGGTTGATGTCGTGCGACGTGCCAGTGACGCTGAATAAACTGATCCTCTACTATGACCATATCGTCATCTGCGGCCCGGTGTTTCCGCACGAAGTGGTGGGATTCTCTGGTGGCAATAAGTATTTCTTTCCAGGCATAGCCGGCGCGGAAATCATCAACTTCACCCATTGGCTCGGCGCGCTCATTACGAGCTTCGACGTCATCGGTGCCGGATACACTCCGGTACGGGCTGTGATCGATCGAGCAGCGAGCCTGATTCCGAAGCCCGTGTCCTGCTTCGCGCTGGTAGTCGCGCACGAAGGGCTTGCAGGGATGTATTTCGGAACTCCTCAGGAGGCGTGGACCGCAGCCTCATCGCTCTCAGCGAAAAAACATATCGTGTACCTCGATAAGCCTCTGCGTCGGGTCCTCTCTGTGATGCCGGAGATGTATGACGATCTCTGGACCGCCGCCAAGGGTATGTACAAGCTCGAGCCTGCAATTGCCGACGGCGGAGAAGTGATCATCTACGCGCCGCACATCAGCGAAGTAAGCTACACACACGGCAAGCTGATCGACGAAGTCGGCTATCACTGTCGCGATTACTTTATGAAACAGTGGGACCGCTATAACAGTTACCCCGGCGGAGTGTTGGCGCACTCAACCCACCTTGCGGGCTTGGGTAAATATGACGTTGCGAATGGAGTCGAAACACGCCGGATCCAGGTGACGCTTGCCACCGGAATTCCAGAGGAACGCTGTCTTCGCATCAACCTCGGCTATTTCGATCCACGCTCCATCGACCTTGGCGAATGGAGTGGACGTGAGTCTGAGGGCATCGCTATCGTTCCCCGGGCCGGAGAGACTCTGTTCCGTCTGAAGCAGCAGAACACAGCGAAAATGAACTGACGCAGGAGAAGAGATGGCATACAAGATTGGCGTTGTCGGTTTGGGCGTCATGGGCGCAAACCTCGCGCTCAATATGGAACGTAACGGATTTCCTGTAGTTGGATATGATCTCGATTCGGCGAAGACGAACGCATTCCTCGAGGGACCGGCAAAGGGGAAGAGCATCATCGCTGTCGATTCTGCGGCGGCATTGATGCAGGCGTTGGAAAAGCCACGCCGCATTCTCATCATGGTTCCGGCCGGTGCTGCCGTCGATAGTGCTATCGACCATCTGAAGCCGTACATGGATACAGGCGACATCCTGATGGATGGCGGAAACTCTCACTTCCTTGACACCGAGCGCCGATGCAAATCACTTGAGGCGGAAGGGTTCAACTTTGTGGGAACCGGTGTTTCTGGTGGTGAAGAGGGTGCGCTGTGGGGACCAGCGATCATGCCCGGCGGTTCGCGGCAAGCTTGGGAAGCCGTCGCGCCAATCCTGCGCGCAATCGCCGCTCGCGCCGAGGACGACGAGCCGTGCGTGGAGTACATGGGAGAGCGCGGAGCAGGTCATTACGTGAAGATGGTTCACAACGGCATCGAGTATGCGGACATGCAGTTGATTGCCGAGTCGTACGATCTGCTGCATCGTGGACTTGGTATTCCAGTCGAGCAACTGCATGGCATCTTCAGCCAGTGGAACCAGCGCGAACTGAAATCGTATCTGATCGAGATTACCGCCAACATCTTTTCCAAGCGCGACGAAGAAACTGGAAAGCCTGTACTCGACTTCATTCTCGATGAAGCGCAACAAAAGGGCACAGGTAAATGGGCGAGTCAGAATTCGCTCGACATCGGTGCTCCCATTCCGACCATCAATGCGGCCGTTGAGAGCCGAATACTTTCAGCGCTCAAGCGTGAGCGAGTCGAAGCAAGCAAAGTGTTGCATGGTCCCACAGCCGGCACGTACGTAGGTGATCGCGACATGCTGATCGATGCCGTTGAGCAGGCGTTGTATGCGAGCAAAATCACCGCGTACGCACAGGGATTGGCGCTCATGCGGATCGCATCTGACGAGTACGGTTATGGTCTGCGTCCCGGAAAGATTGCCAAGATCTGGCGAGCAGGGTGCATCATCCGCGCAACGTTGCTGCAGGAAATCATGTCGGCCTATGACCGCGATCCAAATCTGCCCAATCTGCTGTTGGATGACCGCTTCCGCGAAGCTGTCGAAAGTCGGCAACAAGCGTGGCGGCTGGTTGTGCAGACTGCGATTGGCATGGGCATTCCGGTGCTCGCCATGAGCTCCGCACTTGCTTACTTCGATGCTTATCGCACCGAGCGTCTGCCTGCAAACTTGACACAGGCCCAGCGCGACTACTTCGGCGCGCACACATACAGACGTACTGACAGGGAAGGTGTGTTTCACACCATCTGGGCGGAGCCTCAGTACGCGACGAAATCATAGATGCGGCGCGTTATGTCGCCTGCGAGTTTCATATTGGAGAACTTGTTATGAGTCTTGGATTCGCCATTCCTGAAAAGGGAGCGCTCGACCTGCTTTCTCTGGGCGCTCTCGTGCATCGAATCGATCCTGGTATTCGTCCTTTTCGCAAGGCGACAGAGTGTGCCATTCACGTGAGTGGTGGGGAGTTCAATGTTGCCGCGAATCTTTCTGACTGCTTTGGAATGCGTACGGCAATTGCCTCTGCGATGGTGGCCTACCCAATCGGCGATCTGATCCATGAGCGCGTCAGAGCCATGGGTGTTCGCGGCATCTATCGCAACTTCGAACATGATGGCACTCGCGGTCCGAACATGGCGGCCGTGTATAGCGACCGCGGATTCGGCGTAAGAGCTCCAGTGGTTTTTTACAACCGCAGTAACGAAGCTGCTGCCCTGCTGAAGCCGGGAGATTTCGACTGGAAGACGATCTTTGCCGCTGGAGTTCGGTGGTTTCACAGCGGTGGAATTTTTGCTTCTCTTTCGGAAACTACGGCAGAACTGGTGATCGAGGCCATGAATGCGGCGCGCGCCGCTGGAGCCGTGTGTTCCTTCGACCTGAACTATCGTGAAAAACTTTGGAGGTCGTGCGGTCCTGTCGAGCGTGCACGCGAGGTTCTCGGACGCATCGTCGAAAACGTGGATGTCCTGCTTGGTAACGAAGAAGACCTGCAGAAGGGGCTCGGTTTCGCCGGTCCGGAAGTGGCTCGCAATTCAAAGCTCGATCCCGCTGCATTCTTCTCGATGATGGAGCAAGTGATCGAGCGCTACCCGAACATCAAAGTCGTCGCTACGACAATGCGCGAAGTGCACAGCACGAACCATCACAGTTGGAGCGCTGTGGCCTGGGTCAATGGAGCTACGGTCATCGCGCCGACGTGTGAATTGAACATCTACGATCGCGTAGGTGGTGGAGACGGCTTTGCGTCGGGCTTCATCTGGGGCCTGCTCAACGGCGAATCTCCAGAAGAGTCGATCAGGCTCGGCTGGGCTCATGGAGCACTGCTGACCACCTTCCCAGGCGATACCACGATGGCCACCATCGAACAGGTAAGAAACTTCGCTCGCGGAGGATCCGCCAGAATTCAGAGGTAGTGCACTCGTCGCATTAGATCAGAAGGCTTGCCTGCGCTGACGAAGCGAGGCAAGCCTTTTGCGATTCATTCCGTCACCTGCTTATAGATCCTGATACGGCCAACCCGGCGCTACTTGGAATATTGCAGACATCTTCACGCCAGAAACTCGCATACGAAATAGGTGAAGATCGGAGTGACCCGTCCATGCCAATGACCTACGAATACACCGCCCTGCCTGAATCGGCAGTTCCGCGAGCGGCGGTGCCTGTCTTTCAGCATCTGCTCGATACTTATGCCAGTGAGACGAACAAGGTAATTTCTGGTTGGCGCTGCTTCGATCCGGCAGACATGACGTTTTCACCCGATGCAAAGTCGCGCACGGTGCTCGACATCATGAAGCATCAGCTTTTGTCCGAGCGTCGCTTCTTTGCCGAGTTTATGGGAGTGCCTGAACCTCCGGCGGATCAAGTGCTGCCTGCCGGCAATCACCCACGCCAATACTGGGTGCGCATGCAGGAACTCGCGCAGCCACGGCTCAACCACCTTGCGCCGCAGACTCAGGAGTGGTGGCTTCAGCCTGTGCCGTTTTTCGATGTCACTCGGCAGCGCATTTGGGTGTTCTGGCGTCGAGTGCTGCACACCTGTCATCACCGAACTCAGCTATCGACTTATCTGCGCGCTCTTAATAAGACAGTCACGCCCGCCTACGGACCCACGGCAGATGTCTCTTGGCAAGGAGCCGATCCTACACAAACGGTGGAAGCTGCCGGGCGCCGCGGAAAACCGTGAACGGCAATGCATTGCTATAGGAGGAGGCTACCGATGCTTCGCTGCGCGCTTTTGCCGAGTTGCAGAAATGCGCTCCAATCGCAGTGCCGCTGCCGCCGCTGTAAATCGCACGGCATCCTTCTCGTCATCGAGCGAGCCAAAGGCAGTTGCCAGCAACTTAGGATCGTCGCGGCGGGCGATTGCGTCGAGCGCAGCCGCTCTCACCAGCCAGCTCTTATCGAGCACGGCTTCCTTCAGCGCTTTCGCGCTGCGAGGGTCAGGATCCTTCGCCAACGCTTTGGCAGCGGCGGCCCGCACGGGAGAACTGTCATCCCTGGTCAGTGTCTTCAAGGCCGTATAGCCGATGCCTCCGAAAGGAACGAACCCCATCCCCTCCTGTACACCGAACATCATCATCTTCTTGGGATCCTTCAACATCTTTTGTTGGTCTTCCAGCAGCCCCTTCCCACTCTTGCGCTCGCCGGTCAGAACAGCGTAGTACACCTGGTACGCCGCGGGGTCGTGCATCATCCGCAGCGAATTGGCTGCCGCCAGAACTACGGAAAGTTCCTTGTCGTGCAGTGCGGCGCGAAGCTTGGGTTTGGATCGTCTCGATCCCATGTCGCCCAGTGCTGCCGCACCTGCGGCGCGTACTTCGGCTCTCTCGTCGTCCAGAGCTTTTTCCGCAAGCTTGGCTGCAGCAGCATCATTCGAAAGTAGCCCAAGCGCGTGAATTGCCGTCGCTCGCTTTTCGTAACTGCGTTCCTCTGCGCCAGACTTCAGCATCTCCCACGCCCGTTTTCGGGAATTCAGCTTCGAGCCAGTTGCCTTTTCCGGCGTAGGGAGTTCTGCTTGCGGTTTACTCTGCTCAGCGGATTGCTCCGGTTCCTGTGCGGGGGCCTCTGATGCGTCGTTCTGTGTAGCTTTTTGTTTCTTTTGTTGCTCAGGGCTTTCGGTAGGAGCGGACGCAGGTGTCTGGGGTGCGGATTCCGTTTCCGGTTTTTGTGGCGGGGCCTCACCTTGTTGTGCTGGCGAGATGCATGGGGAGATCAGCGCGATCAACAGCAGAATAGATTGGGCCCTACAGCGGGCAAACAACATCTGCAGCTCCCTCACTTATGCAAAGACTCCACTCACGCCTCGAGAGATGTACGCACGCTCGAAATTGCGATTCCAAAATTTGTGAAGGATTGGTATTCCTCCTTCGCGCCTGCACGATGTAAGATGCTGGCCTGGGCTGCTCCTCCGCATTTGGGTGCCTTCGATCTCATCCTTTGTTCGTCTGGTAAGCTCGCTTCGTATTCTCGTATGGTGGAACTCAGACAAAGCGCACTGGACCGTTCACCTTATCTTCGCCTTGGCGTCGCGGTAGTCTTGGTTGCTGCAGTCTCTCTCGTGCGCGTTGTTCTTATTCATCTGGCTGGGGTAGAGCTCCCACCGCTCATCACGTTCTGTCCCGTCGTGATGATGGCGGCTCTCATTGCAGGGCTTTGGGCGGGAGTGCTGGCCAGCGTTTTGGCCGTAGCATTCGCTTACAACTGGCTCTTCGATCCTGCAGGACACTACTCCGTGGCCTCGCGCAGTTCCGGACTGCTGGCACTCTCGGTTTTCTTCGTCATGGGAGTCTTTGTCAGCATTGTGGCCGATCGCTATCGCCGCAACACTCTGCAGATTGCCGACTATCAGCGCGAGCGTGAGCTCTGGATTGCGGAAGAAAGGCTGCGCCAGAGCGAGGAACAGATAGAGTCGCTCGAAGACGAGCAGCGTAAGACCGAGCAGGGCCTTCGCACCATCGAAGCGAAACTTCAGGCCGTTATCGCATCCGCCATGGACGCTGTTGTCTCCGTTGACGAGCAACAGCGCATCGTTGTTTTCAATCGGGCAGCCGAAGCGGTCTTCAAGTGTCCGGCCTCTGAAGCGATTGGCTCCTCGCTCGATCGCTTTATTCCGTCCCGTTCCCGCGAAATGCATCGCGAGCAAGTGCGGCGCTTTGGGCTTGAGCACGCAACTGCCCGTTCCATGAACTCTCCCGGGACGCTTACGGCCGTGCGTGCCACTGGCGAAGAGTTTCCGATTGAGGCCACGATCTCGCAAATCGAAACGGAGGGCGAGCGGCTCTATACGGTGATCCTTCGCGATATCACCGAACGCAAGAGAGCTGAAGAAGCTATTCGCCAGAGCGAGGCACAGTTTCGCACCCTGGCAGACGCGATCCCGCAACTGTGCTGGATGGCTGGCGCGGATGGCTCCATCTTCTGGTACAACCAGCGCTGGTATCAGTACACAGGGACCATTCCCGAACTGATGCGGGGTTGGGGATGGCAGGCGGTTCACGATCCGGCAACGTTGCCTGTTGTGCAGGAGCGATGGAGACACTCTCTTGCCACCGGGGAACCGCTCGACATGGTCTTTCCCCTCCGGGGTGCCGACGGCGTGTTTCGTCCCTTCCTCACACGGATGATGCCGTTGAAGGATGCCGATGGCAACGTCGTGCGCTGGTTCGGAACCAATACGGATATCAGCGAACAGAAGCAGATTGAAGAGGAACTGCGCAAGAGCAATACGCGACTCGACCTTGCCGTTGAGGTTGCGAGCCTCGGCGAGTGGGATATTGATCTGAAGAAGGAAACCGGGTTCCGTTCCTCACGCCACGCACAGATTTTCGGGTACACTCCTGATCAGCACGAATGGAGTTTCCAGCAGTTTTTCAGTCACTTACTGCCTCAACACCGCGATGAGGTCGAGAGCAGAATGAGGCAGGCGCAAGCGGAGCGTCGGCCCTGGGATTTCGAAACGCAGATCCGGCGTGCCGATGGCGAAGTGCGATGGGTATGGGTTCGCGGGCGCTTGCTGCTCGACGAAAATGGCCAGCCCGCACGCGCGCTAGGCACGGTTACCGACATAACGGATCGCAAGATGTCAGAGCAGGCCCTGTTGCGTAGCGAAAAACTTGCGTCCGTGGGACGCATGGCCGCGAGTATTGCGCATGAGATTAACAATCCTCTCGAGGCGACTACCAATGCACTCTACATTGCATTGACCGTGAAGGATCTGCCACCCATCGCCCGCGAGTATCTGGAGATGGCTGACGCCGAACTGAAGCGCATTGCGCACATTACACGGCAGTCGCTCGGCTTCTATCGCGAATCCAATGCTCCGACTCTCGTGGCCGTCGATTCCGTACTTGATTCTGCCGTCGAACTGCTCAAGAGCAAGATCAACAAGAAGCGCGCCTCGATTGAGAAGCAATGGCACGAGAAGGTGGAAATCATCGCCATCGCCGGCGAATTGCGCCAGGTGTTCTCCAACCTTATCGTCAACAGCCTCGACGCCATGAACGAAGGTGGCACCATTCAGTTGCGCATCTCCACCGCTCGTGCAATCAAGAATGATGGGCGTCGCTGGGTTCGCGTCACCATTGCAGATAGTGGGGCTGGCATTCCCGCCAGCCAGCGCGCTCATCTTTTCGAGCCGTTCTATACGACCAAGGGCGCTGTGGGAACCGGACTCGGCCTATGGGTCAGCAAACAGATCATCGACAAACATGACGGCAGCGTGCGGGTTCGCTCCTGGACGGAAGGCTCGAAAACGGGAACCGTGTTCTCCATCCTGCTACCCGCAGAACCCGCATCATCCAATCCGCGCGGCACGATTGCGAACTGATTCCAATATTACTTCTTCGCTTCCAGTTCGTTCAGGGCCGCCAGCACTTGGGCGCTGTGTTCAGTTGGTTTTACGTCTTCAAACACGCGGGCGATCTTTCCGTCCGGCGAGATCAGGAATGTATTGCGGGCCGCGTGAGTGAATCCAGTTTCGGTCAGTGTGCCGTACTGTTTAGAGACTGTGTGATCGGTGTCAGACAGTAATTTGAAGCTCAGTCCCTCTTTCACACAAAACTGCTTGTGCGAGTTCGCGTCGTCCACGCTCACTCCCACGATCACGGCATTGCGTTGCTCGTATTGCGCCAGGTCGCGCTGAAAGTTGTGTGCCTCCACCGTGCAGCCACTGGTGAAATCCTTGGGATAGAAGTAGAGCACAACCCACTTGCCGTGAAAATCCTGCAGACTCACCGATGTCCCGTCCTGCGATTTCAGGGTGAACTGCGGCGCCGCCGACCCCGGCGTTGGATGAGCAGCAAACAGCAGCACCGGCACAAGCACTGCCGCCGCGCACAGCAATAGGGATATCTTCTTCACCATCGTTTCCTCCGAAGTCAAAGCCTCGTGTTTTGCCTTGAGACCCGCAATATTGGATGCCGGACTTCACGTGCAGGTCACATCCTATCTGGCTGCTCTTGCGATCGGGTTTGCACTCTTCATTTTCGTATCGCGCTCAGGATTCCTCTATTCGTCTCCAGGTACTATGATTGAGAGTTCCTCGAACATAGACATATTCGGAGACTTCATCCTGTGCGACGACTCTTATTACTGCTCTCATTTTTCCTGCTGACAATTCCACTCTGCGCTCAGTCGCGCTTCGTCCACACCCAAGGCAAAAACCTCGTCACCCCGGAAGGCCAGAAGCTCATTCTTCGCGGCACCAACCTCGGTAACTGGCTCGTTCCTGAGGGCTACATGTTCCACTTCGATCGCGGCCCGCAGTCTCCGCGTGAAATCGAAGCCTTCGTCACGCAGATGATCGGTCCCGAACAGGCAGCGAAGTTCTGGCATGAGTATCGTGACCAGTACGTAACGGAAGCCGACATCAAGTACCTCAAGTCACTCGGCTTCAACTCCATTCGCATTCCGATTCACTACAAGTTCTTTACCCCCGGCAACGACGAAGGCTTCGTCCTGCTCGACCGCGTTATCGAGTGGAGCCATAAAGCCGGACTCTACGTCATCATCGATCTTCACGCCGCACCCGGCGGACAGACCGGCACCAACATCGACGACAGTTGGGGATACCCGTGGCTCTTCGAGAGTCCCGAAGCTCAGCAGCAGACCATCGATCTCTGGGAGCGCATTGCAAAACACTATCGCGACAATCCCACCGTCATTGGCTACGATCTGCTCAATGAACCCATTCCTCATTTCCCGCAGTTGAGAAAGTACAACTCAGAGCTGGAACCACTCTTCCGTCGCATCGTCACGGCCATTCGCCGGGTCGATCAAAATCACGTCGTCATCCTTGGCGGCGCGCAGTGGGACAGCAACTTCAAAGTGTTCGGACCTCCGTTCGATAAGAATGTGATGTACACCTTCCACAAGTATTGGACTGCTCCCAGCAAGGACGTGATCCAGGAGTATCTCGATTATCGCGACAAGTACAACGTGCCCATCTGGTGCGGAGAAACGGGCGAGAACAAGGATGAGTGGATCGCCCAATTCACCAAGACCCTCGATGAGAACGAGGTGAACTGGAGCTACTGGCCTTACAAGAAAATGGACGCGACTTCGTCCATTGTCAGCTTCTCGCGCCCCGAGCATTGGGATGCTATCGTCGCTTTTGCCCAGCAGGCTCGCGGCACTGGACAAGCTGAGAAACTGATCGCGGCGCGTCCTTCTCTTGAAGACTCGCGCGCTGCCTTTAACGACTTGTTGCAGAAGGTGCGCTTCGCAAATTGCCGCCCCAATCGCGCTTATATCGAAGCGCTCGGCGCGAAACTCCCGTAAATTGCGGCTCCGGCGCTGGTCATATCGCGATCAGCGCCGGATTTCGTGTTGACAATCCAGCTCGCTTCCATCAGAATCAGATGACAATGAAACTCCAGCACACAACATTGCAACCTCTCCCGCGACCGTCGGTCGAGGGCCAGTGTGCTTGGGGAGAGCTACAGGATTCGTAAGTCATAAAGCACTCATCTCCAAGCCCGCAGGCAACAACTGCGGGCTTTTTTATACCCATTGCTCGCACTCAACTATTTGTGTTCAAACGTTTTTGTAGCTCTCGGTTGGCAGCACAGATTTCAGGTTTCTCATTTAACCCTGGCCAGCCGTGCGGGATGAAAAGGACTCATGACATCATTCAGCGAAGAAGTCACTCTTGAAGGTCACATCATCGATTCGTGGACCCTCCCACGCGCCTTTGACACCATCATGGACATGGGCGGCACCTTTGATGTTGAGGAAATTCAGGTTGGCCGCGCCAAGGACGAAGTTTCCTTCGCGCGTCTCAAGGTTCACGCCAGCTCGGACAAGAAGCTCGAGGCAATCCTGCTGGCGCTCCAGACCTACGGAGCCGTGCTTGCCTCCCGCGACGACGTCGCCTACAAGCCAGCTCCCGCAGACGGTATCCTGCCGCCGGACTTCTACTCCACCACACACTTGCCAACGCAGGTACGACTGAATGGCCGCTGGACCAACGTCCAGAACACCGAGATGGATCTTGCCATCGTAGTCAGTCCGGCTTATTCCGAAGCGCGCATGATCCCCGCTTCCGCTGTTTGCAAAGGCGAGCTTGTCGTCGTTGGTCACGAAGGCATTCGCGTTCTGCCGCCCGAGCGCTCGCGCGATCGCGAAGTTTTCAGTTTCATGGGCAGCGGTGTTTCATCCGAGCATCCCAAGCGCCTCGTCATCGAAGAGATCGCTAAGCAAATGCGCGAAACTCGCGCCAAGGGCGGCAAGATTCTCATCGTCGCCGGACCTGCGATTGTGCACAGCGGCGCTGGTCCTCATCTCGCCAAGCTCATCCGCGATGGTTACGTGCAAGTGCTTTTCGGCGGAAACGCCATTGCCACGCACGATGTCGAGAGCGTGCTGTTCGGCACATCACTTGGCGTTTGCCTTCGCAACGGTCGCCCCGTCCCAGGCGGACACCGCAATCACATGGCTGCGATCAACGCCGTGCGCACTGTGGGTTCGCTGCGCAATGCGGTCGAGAGCGGAGTGCTCAAAGAGGGCATCATGTACGAGTGCGTCAAGAACAACGTCGAACTCGTGCTCGCCGGATCGGTTCGCGATGATGGTCCCATGCCCGACGTCATCACCGACACGGCGAAGGCGCAGGTGAAAATGCGCAAGGCCATCGAAGGTGTCGAGATGACGCTGATGATCGCCACGATGCTGCACTCCATTGCCACGGGCAACATGCTCAAAGCCTCGGTAAAGGTCGTAGCCGTTGACATTAACCCGGCAGTCGTAACTAAACTCGCCGACCGCGGCACCTTTCAGGCACTCGGACTCGTAACGGACGCCGAACTCTTTGTTCGCGAACTCGCCAGCGCCCTAGAAGCGCAGGAAAAGAACGAAGCGCCCGCAGAACTTCTCGAAACCGAAATCCTGTAGGTCAGAAAGCTGCGGTCCAGCAAAAACGCCCCGCTTACGGGGCGTTTTCTTCTGTCGGGATTTTCAGCTCTCGCCAGCCAATTGCAATACTTGAACATCGTCGGGTACAGTCATTGCCATGGCTGGCTTGGTTACCGCATTGGGCTACGCGGTGCGAGTGCGCTGGTTCCTAAGCTCCTTTGTGCTCATGACCGCGACTCTTGTGCTACTGGTGTGGGCACCCGGTATTGAGTGGCGCTGGACAAGGCTTCTAGTCCGAGTCATCGGAGCGCTGCTCATTGTGTTCACCGTCATCATCGTTGGGTATGGAATGCTTCTAACCCCCAAGTGAACATCTCTGGCTCTAGATACCGTGAATCCCATGCCACCCATGGCCTGACATCATTCTCAGGAACCACGGCACGAACATTGCCAGCGCCGAGACGGTCATTCCCGCGACGGCCATCGCCAGCGAAGCTGTAGAAGCTTGCAGGTCATGTTCCTTCAGCAAACGTGCCGTTCCAAAGCCATGCGACGAAGTTCCTATTGCCGCACCCATCGCGAGATCGTGTTTCACGCCGCAAAATCGCAGAATCTCCGGCCCCAACAGGTTTCCGATGACTCCTGTTACCAGCGCCATCGCCGCAGCAATCTCGGGCAGTCCATGCAACTCGCGCGCAATATCCATCGCGATCGGAGTTGTCACCGACTTAGGCACCGCGCTTGCGATGAACTCCTTCGGAGCTCCCATGAGCGCCGCGCAAACCGCTGCCGTAATCATGCCTACGGCCGAACCCACGCCAATTGCCAGCGAGAGTGGCACGGCGGACTGGCTCAGCTTTTTGCCATTCTTGTACACCGGGACACCCAGCGCGACCACGGCGGGCCCCAGCAGATAGGTGATCATGTCGCCGCCCACCGCGTAATTCTCCAGCGGAACGTGCATCAGTTTCACCGTGAGCATCAGTCCTACGCAGGTCGTCACTAGCGGATGCGCCCAACTCAGCTTTTTGTGCAGCAGCAGTCCTGCCGCATAAAACAAAATCGTCAAACCCGCGCCAAACACGGGAGAGGCAGTGAATGCGTTCATCGTTCTGTGGCACCTTTCCTGTGCAGCAGAAAGTCCGCCACAACTCCCGTGGTGATCATGACGGCCAGGGTGCTCACCAGGATGCTCACTCCGAGCGCGGCCCAGTTGGCCTTGATCGTCGGAGCCAGTCGCATCGTCAGTACGGTCATCGGCACAAAGAACAACAACATATGTTTCAACAGCAAGCTCGTGGTCGATTCCACCCACTCGAGCTTGATCCATCCCAAAAAGAGGGAAGCCGTGAACAGGAACAATCCCAATACGGCCCCCGGCATGGGAACGCCGGCAGCGTGAACTACCGCGCCGGCAAACTGAAATGCAGTAAGAATTGCAAAACCCCGCATGTTTAATATGCTAACGCGCTATATACCCCTGCTCTCATCAGTAATTCCTATAGGTGCTATGCAATGATTTGAATGCGTCCTGTGGAGTATTTGTGTCATCGCGCACCATGGCCGCGTGCTGTTCTATAATTGGATACATTCGTTGCATCATTGAGGAGCGCGCACCATGCCCATGAAAACCACTGAGAAAATCTGGCACAACGGAAAGCTGATCAATTGGGACGACGCAAAACTTCACGTCATGGCCCACGTTGTGAACTATGGATCTTCTGTTTTTGAGGGCGTACGTTGTTATGAACTGCCGAGTGGTCCTGCCATCTTCCGCGCGCAGGAGCACATGCAGCGCCTGCTGGACTCGGCCAAGATTTACCGCATTCCTGTCTCATACACCTGTCAACAGCTCGTCGATGCGATGGTCGAAACCGTTGCTAGCAATGGCGTTTGGCCCTGCTATATTCGCCCGCTCATCGTCCGCGGATACGGCGAAATCGGTGTCAATCCTATCGGCGTTCCGACCGAGTGCTACATCGCGAACTATCCCTGGGGCAAGTATCTTGGCGGCACCGAGGATGTAGGTGTGGATGTCTGCGTTTCGACCTGGACACGCATGGCGCCCAACACTCTTCCTGCTCTGGCCAAGGCTGGCGCCAACTACATGAACTCGCAGCTAATCAAGATGGAAGCGGTGCTTAACGGCTACGTCGAAGGCATTGCCCTCGACATCAACGGCTATGTCAGCGAAGGCTCGGGCGAGAACCTCTTCCTCATTCGCAACGGCAAGCTCATCACGCCGCCGCTTGGTAATTCGGTCCTCTCCGGCATCACGCGCGACTCCGTCCTGCGCATTGCCGAGGACCTCAGCATTCCCATCGTTGAGCATCAGGTTCCGCGCGAACTTCTCTACCTTGCCGACGAAGTCTTCTTCACCGGCACCGCGGCTGAAGTCACGCCCATCCGCTCGGTGGACAAGATCACGATCGGCGATGGTCAGGTTGGACCTGTTACCAAGGCGATCCGCAGCGAGCTGTTCAGCATCTTCGATGGCTCCAAGCCCGACCGCTATAACTGGCTCACCCCAGTGCCGGTCCGCCAAAAAGTCGGCGCGTAAAGCGAACGCAAACAGACACAACGAGGCCCCAGGTTTTCTTTGGGGCCTTTGCTCTTTTGAACATGTTGGCCGGGGTCTCTAACGCCCCTCCACCCACATTGGCATTCCGCCCTTTGGCCTCAGCGTGAACAGCGCCTCTGGCACTACCTCGTGCTGCTCGTCATGGCGCAGCTTCCATCTTTGCGCCAGGGTCGCCAACACCAGTACGCCTTCCATCCAGGCAAAAGCTTCTCCAATGCATTGCCGCGGCCCCATGCCAAACGGAAAATATGTGCCCTTCACTCGCGAGACCTTTGCCGCCGCCGTGTGTCGTTCCGGGTCGAACCTTAGCGGGTCAGGGAAGTACCTTGCACCGCGATGCATGACGAACTGACTCGCCAGCACGGTGGTTCCCGCCGGCAGCCTGTACTCGCCGACCTCAAACTCATTTACCGCCTGCCTGCCCATTGCCCACGCCGGAGGATACAACCGCATCGATTCGGCGATGATCATTTCCGTGTAGCGCAATTGCGGCAGATCCTCATAGCTTGGCAGTCTTCCCCCGAGTACGCGATCGATCTCCTCATGCATCTTTGCCTCTGCATCGGGATTCTGGGACAGCAGATACCAGGTCCACGTCAGCGCAATCGCCACCGTCTCGTACCCCGCAAGAATTACGGTCATTACTTGCTCGCGCACGTGCTCGTCGCTCCACTCGTTCGCCTTTTGTGCCTCCAGCAACATGGTGAGTAGATCGGAGCCTGTTGCATCACAGTCGCGCCGCCGGTGCTCGGCAATAAGCTGATCGATCGCCGTATGCAGCTTTGCTCGCGCGTGCACAAACTTTCGCAGCGGAGTGAATGGGACGTGCAGCAGCAACCGTATTCCCGGCAGCAACACTATCGCGTTGTACACGTCCATGATGTTGGCCATCGCGCGGTTCAGGGCGTGCACTTCGTCTCCCAGATCGGTGCGAAACAGCGTTGCGCCAACGATTCCCAGCGCCAACGTCATCATTTCGCGATGTGCGTCGTGCCGCTCTCCGGCGCGCCAGCCATCGCGTAAGTAGGCTGCCCTGCGCACGATCTCCGCTGCGTGTGTCGCAATCTTTTGCCGATGAAAAGCTGGAGCCGACGCCTGCCGCTCCTGTTTGTGCATGGCTCCATCGGCTGTAATCATACCTTGGCCCAGCAGCAGCTTGGCCCGTTGCTGCGTGCGCTCCTTGACGAAGTTCGCGTGCTGCACGATGAACACGTCGCGAATGTATTCCGGATGATTAAGAAATACGATGTGCCTTCTGCCCAGCTTGTAATGCGCAATGTCTCCGTACTTTGCTGCCAGATTCTGGAAATGCGCAATGGGATCGACCCAGCGCTTCTGCTTCAGTACTGAGCCCAACAGGTTTACGCCCGGGCCCGGAGGCAGTCGCAGTCCAGTGCTCTTTTCCTGCTTGCTTTTCACCACATCTTCAGTCTGTATTGCCATTGGGCATATAGATGCTGCCTGGCTGCGCGTTGTCTCAGCCGCTCTGGCCTGCCTAAATGCAAAAACGCCCTCCGCACGTGCAAGAGGGCTCCAGATAAAAAAAGTTTTCACCCTAGTCGCGCCGGGGCTGCATCTCCTTCGGCAAAATCTCCTTTAGCGCCCAGTCCACTCTCTCAAACGCGTTGGAGGTGCGTTGGCGGCACTCAGGGCAGAGCATCTGGGTATTGATGATTACTTGCATCGAGTTCCGCACATGATGATTCAACTCATCCACCGCCGCTTTGAGTTTTGCCTCGTAGCGGCGCCTGAAAGCCTCGTGAATCCAGACCACCACCAATCCCATCACAAGCCCCAGCAGGAGCTCGTCAAACAGAGTCGCCTCGAGGTTCACTCCAGCAGTCCGTATCACTGGCCGCAATATCATGCCTTCGGCAACGTTCATCGCGATGATTGCCGTCACTATGGCCAGCCGAATTCCGAGTAAGCGCATGCGTCCAGACTACCGCTTTCCGGCTTCTTCTGTGGTGCGAAAACGTGCTTGCCCGACATGCGTTCACCTTACTCCCCTGAAGCAGCAACTCCGTCGAATCCCCTATTCCCGTGTACCTGGAGCACAGTCGCCGTGATCCAGCGCGGTCTAGGTCCTATAGTTCATTGCACCTGCCCCATCAACGTGTTAAGTTTCGATGTACTCTCGTTCCAGAAGAGATGATTTGATGACGATTGATGACCTGTTGCGCATAGCCGTTGAGAGAAAAGCGAGTGACCTTCACCTTAAGGTCGGCAACTATCCTCATGTGCGCGTCGATGGCGAACTTGTTCCCTTGACCGAGCAGCCCCGCGTCACCGGCGAAGACATGTTGAACATGGCCTTCAGCATGATGTCCAACCGCCAGAAGCAGAAGTTCAAGGAATGCGCCGAGATCGACCTTGCCTACGGTGCCGCTGGTCTCGGGCGTTTCCGCGTCAACGTCTTTCAGCAGCGCGGGAATGTAGGCATCGTGCTCCGCGTCATCCCCACCAAGATCCGAGCTCTCGAAGAGCTTTACCTGCCGGCCGTTACCGAGCGCATCTGCGAAGAAGCGCGCGGCCTCGTGCTTGTCACCGGAGTCACCGGTTCCGGCAAATCCACCACTCTTGCGGCAATGGTGGACCGCATCAACTCCTCACGCCCTGAGCACATCATCACCATCGAGGACCCCATCGAATTCCTTCATCGTGACAAGAAGGGATTCGTGAACCAGCGCGAAGTCGAGGTCGACACGCCTTCGTTTGGCAGCGCGCTTCGGGCCAGTTTGCGTCAGGATCCCGATGTCATTCTCGTCGGCGAAATGCGCGATCTTGAGACTATCTCTACAGCGCTGCATGCCGCCGAAACCGGCCACATGGTATTCAGCACCCTGCATACGCTCGATGCTGTTGAAACCATCAACCGCATCATTTCAGTCTTTCCGCCGCCCGAACAGAAGCAGATCCGCTTACAGCTCGCCGCCACTTTGCGCGCCATCATCAGCCAGCGCCTCGTAAAGCGTAGTGACGGAGCAGGTCGCGTGCCTGCCTGCGAAGTTCTGATCTCCACTGCATATATTCGCGAGTGCATCACCGTTCCCGAGAAGACTCGCAACATCAAGGAAGCGTTGCAGCAGGGCACATCGCAGTACGGCATGCAGACGTTCGATCAGTCGCTCTACGATCTCCTGCAGAAGGGTCTCATTTCCTATGAGACCGCGCTTGAGAATGCCAGCAACGCCGATGATTTCAAGCTTCGCGTTCAGGGTATTTCGGGAACTGCAGAATCCACACGCGATCAACTCTCGCAACAGATCGGGCGATTCTAAGCAAAGTCTATGCGCAGTGTTGTCACCTTTGAGACCTCGGTCCCAAAGGCAGGCAGCCTCGTGTCAAAAATCTCCTTCCTAGTGCCTAACCCCGACGCTCGGGACAACAGGAGATTCGAAATGCGCAAGATGGCATTTCTGTTCGTGTGCTTCGCCATGCTTTCGGTTGCGGCTCACGCCCAAAGCAAAGCCGAAGCCTATTTTGGCTACTCACATTTCACCAGTGGGAAGAATGGTTGGAATGGCACCGTTGGCTACGGCATAAACAAAGATTTCGACGCTGATGCCGATTTCGGCGGCTATTACAGTCACAACAACACAATTCACTCATTCATGTTCGGCAGCAGGTTTCAAGCCACCCGTCGCCATAGTGGATTTCAGCCTTGGGGACGCATTCTCCTCGGCGGATCGCATGTGAGTAACCTCAGTGGTGCTTCCGACACAGCGTTTTCATGGGCTCTGGGGGGCGGCGTTGATACCCATACCCGAAACGGCCTCGGTGCACGTCTCAGCGTCGATGCTTTCCACACGCATTTCTACGACAACGGTGACTGGCACTTGCGCCTCGGCGCGGGTGTGTTCTACCGATTCTGAATACAGCTTGGGATGCTTCCGTCGGAGACATCCCAAGCTCACCAGTTCATCCCACTTGATTAAATCCCGCGCCGGTCACAAACTGATTGTGCGATGGCCTGGAAGAAGAGCGCGGCGAAACATTACACAGAAGACACTCTCTACGAGTATGCCGTCGGTGCGCTGGGGCGCCGCATGCGAACAGTCGCCGAGTTGAAGCGTCTCATGCGCACTCGTGCAGGCCATCAACCTGACTGCGAATCGCTCGTCGAGGCTGTTACCGAGCGTCTCAAGCAACAGCGCTATCTGAACGACACCAGCTATGCATCTTCCTACTCGGCCATCCGACGCGATACCGAAAAGTTCGGTCGACTCCGTGTCGTGCAAGATCTCCGCGCCAAGGGCGTCCACCCTGATGTAATCGAAAAGACCGTCACCGAGACTTACAGCGAAATTGACGAACGCACGTTGGCGCAGCAGTTCATTGACCGCAAGCGCCTCAAACAGCCAACCGATCAGAAATCAGCCGCGCGCATTTTTCGCATGATGGTCCGAGCCGGGTTCTCCTCGCGCGTGATTGTTCATTTGCTGCGCGACTGGAAAGTAGAAGACGAAACTCTCTCTGCCCTCGAGCAGGAGCGCGAGAGTGCCGAATCCAATCCCCTCGGCGAGGATGAACTGTGAGTGCAAACGGACAGTGTGACTGGACCGAAGCCATCGAACATCTCCGCGCGGCCGATCCTAAAATCGCCGCTCTCATCGCGCAGGTTGGGCCGTGTACCATCGAGATCCCGCATCACTTCAGTATTTTCTTTTCGCTTGCTCGCTCCATCGTTTATCAGCAACTCGCCGGAGCCGCTGCTGCAGCCATCATGGGACGCGTCGAGGCACTTTTCCCCAAGGGCCGCATGACTCCCAAAGCGCTGCTTGCCATGGACGACGCGACCTTGCGAGCCGCCGGTCTGTCGCAGAACAAACTTCTAGCCCTGCGTGACCTCGCCGCCAAGTGTCTCGACGGAACCGTGCCTAGCAAACGCGCCCTCGCCCGCATGAGCGACGATGAAATCATCGAGCGCATCTCGCAGGTGCGCGGCATTGGCCGCTGGACCGTGGAGATGATGCTGCTGTTCCGGCTTGGCCGTCCTAACGTCCTGCCCGTTGACGACTACGGCGTGCGTAAAGGTATGCAGCGCCTCTACAAAATGCGCGAGCTTCCCAATAAAGACGCTATGCGCCGACGCGCGCGCAAATGGCACCCCTGGTGCTCAGTCGCAAGCTGGTATATGTGGCGCTGCGCCGAACTCCCTGGCCCCAAGCCGCGCAAATCCGACAGCAAGCCGGCTGCAAAGAAAACGGCCCGCAAACGGGCCGTGAAGAAAACCGCCTAATCATTTACTCGGGAGAGCTATTTCAAGACAACGTCAAAGGTAGCCTTGCATCGAACATCGGGTTGAAACTCTACATTCGCCCACTTGTCGTCTTTGCTGACGTAGATATAGATCGGCTTCTTCGGCACTTCCGGCAGCTTCACGATTTTCACTTGCCCATTTGCGCTGGTGAAAGTCTCAAGATCCAATTTCTTTACGCCCATTACGCCGTAACGAATACGTGTGCTGACCTTAGCGTTGTACACCGGCTTGCCATCAGCTCCCGTTACGCTGATCAATGCCGAGCAGGTCCCCATGTCCGCGGAGATTTCGGTTGGTGGCACGTTTGGTTGTGTACCTTGAGCAAAGCTGACGAGCGGATTACAAACAAGAAAACTGAGCAGGGCTATGGCAGAAAACAAAAAGTTGCGCATGCCCTTAGCCTAACCCAGCTCTGCTTATCGCTGCACGTTTTTCAGTACTGTTGTCAGGTTCTCCTGTGCATCGTTCAGCCATTGAAGCGTCTGTGCTTCCACAAATGTCTGTTCACTTTCAAGACGTTCACGCAGCACCGCCACGAGTTGATGGATCTTCTCCATCTGCGACAGAGCCCTCTGCTTCAGCGTACTAGAATCGGTGTGATTCATCGCCAGTGTCTTTAGAAGTCTCTGCAGCTTTTCCTGGCCGTCGAATCCGAGATCACACCACAGCAGCCCCATTCCTACCGACGCGCGCGAAGAGCGCACTTCGGCCACAGCTTCAAACTGCAGGCCATTGATTGTGAACTGCCCGCTTATGGTTTCTCCTACTTCCGCCACGTTCACCGTCTGGACGTAACAGCCGCCTGCGCCAACATCTCGCACACTGCCCCAGATCGGAGTTGAAAAGGATGCCGAGCGCAAGGACACCGAACCGGCGCAAGGATAGCGTTCGTCTACGCGCCGGTCACCAGCCGAATCTTTATGCAGTTGCTCTCGCCACGGGCTTCTGCCTTTTTCAAGGCATTGCAAGCCAGACTGATACGTGCCGTCGCGGTTCGCCGCCACCCATGAGACCTTGAAGCGGCACTTGTCCCCGCTACTCTGCAATCCCACGATGTCGCCCGGAGTCAGCTCCGCCCGCAGCCCCGTAATGCGCACACCGGACAGGCTGATGTCGAGGGTGATCGCCGCCTGATGAAACGGCTTCCCCTTGCAGTCAATTCCGAGCACTCGAACGTTGAGTGCCGCGGGTAGCCGTGATTCTTTGCGTTTTGGCGGCGCGGCCTGGCCGCTGACTTTGAACGCAGGATCCATTTCTGCCTCACTTGTGTGACAAACATTATGGCCGTGACGTGAACATTGTCCCAGTATTTTCGCTATTCCGAAACAAGGCTTTTATGTCGCCAGGTTACGAATGGCACCGCATTCCCGTATCTGACGCATGCTCACGGCGGGAATTCGGGAATGATAAAATCGTCTTTTCGTCTCCCTCCAAGCGTCTGCCGCGCCTCTGCCGCGCCATGCGGCGCCCCGGGATTCATCGAAAGTGACTCAAATGCCTACCGGAAACGAAGTTCGACGCATGTTCCTGGACTTTTTCGTCCAGAAGGGCCATCGCCAGGTGCACAGCTCCTCGCTGGTCCCGGCCAACGACCCAACCCTGCTGTTTACCAATGCAGGCATGAACCAGTTCAAGGACGTCTTCCTCGGCGCAGAGAAGCGCGACTACTCCCGCGCCACCACCTCGCAAAAGTGTGTCCGCGCCGGCGGTAAGCATAACGATCTGGAGAACGTCGGCTTCACCAATCGCCACCACACGTTTTTCGAGATGCTCGGCAACTTCAGCTTTGGCGACTATTTCAAGCAGGATGCCATAGCCTACGCTTGGGAACTCGTGACCTCGCCGAAGTGGTTCGGCATGTCACCCGATAAGCTCTACGTCACCATCTTCAAGGGCGAAAACGCCGTTGCACGCGACAGCGAAGCTTACGACTACTGGCTCAAGGTTGGCGTGCAGCCCGAGCGCATCTTCGAACTCGGCATGAAGGAAAACTTCTGGCAGATGGGCGACACCGGCCCGTGCGGCCCTTGCTCGGAAATCCACTACGACATGGGCATCGCCTCGAGCGACAAGCACCTGCCTGAGTGCGCCGCTGGCGAGTGCAAGTTCCCGTGTGAATGTGGCCGCTACGTCGAAATCTGGAATCTCGTTTTCATGCAGTTCGACCGAAGCTCCGACGGCGTCCTCACTCCACTGCCCAAGCCTTCGATTGATACTGGAGCCGGACTCGAGCGCGTGACTGCCGTCCTGCAGAATGTGGTCAGCAACTACGACACCGACTTGTTCATTCCGCTCATCAAGCGGGCTGCCGAACTCACTGAAACTGGAAACAAGAAGAGCAGGGAAGCGGGTGCCAATAGCGCCGCCTCGCTCCGTGTTATCGCCGACCACAGTCGTGCCGCCACGTTCCTCATCAGCGATGGAATCGTGCCTGCCAACGAGGGCCGTGGATACGTACTGCGCAAGATCATTCGCCGCGCAATTCGCCACGGGAGACTGCTTGGGCAAACGCAGCCGTTTCTCTACAAGATGGTTGAAGCCGTCATAGAAGAAATGAAGGGCGCGTATCCCGAACTCGTCGAGTCAGCGCCTCGCGTGGCCAAGGTCATCGAAACCGAAGAGACCCGCTTCGCTTCGACTGTTGCCATCGGTCTCTCAAAACTTCAGGATCTGCTCGACCAAGCGGAGAACAGCACACTCTCCGGCAAGGAAGCGTTCAAGCTTTACGACACATTTGGCCTACCGCTTGATTTCATGGTCGATGCTGCCCGCGATCAGGGCGTCACCTTCGATCAGGCTGGCTTTGATGCGGCAATGGAAGAGCAGCGCACGACCGCTCGAGCCAGTTGGAAAGGCGGCTCGCAGAAGACAGCCTCGCCTGTGTTCGCTTCGCTGCCGCACACGGCCTTTGAAGGTTATCGCCAGGAGCAGTCTTCCAATTGTGAAGTGCTCGCCCTCGTTGTCAACGGCAATGCCGTGCAGCAGGTGGCTTCTGGACAGCAAGTCGAACTGGTTTTCGACCACACGCCCTTCTATGCGGAAAGCGGCGGTCAGGTCGGCGACAAAGGCTGGCTCTACTCCGCCGACCGCACCGTGCTCGTCGCCGAAGTCGAAGGCGTTCAGTCTCCGGTGCAGGGCGTGCGCGCGCACAAGATCACGGCGCGGCAGCCCATCATGGTTGGCGACAAGCTTGTAGCCGTGGTCGATTCCGACTTGCGCTCCGCTACACGCCGCCATCACACGGCGACTCATCTGCTTCACGCCGCGCTGCGCCAGGTTCTCGGAACTCACGTCAAGCAGGCGGGTTCGCTGGTTTCGCCGAACTACCTGCGATTCGATTTCTCGCACTTCTCTTCAGTGAACGACGAAGAGTTGCAGGAAATTGAGGACATCGCGAACCGCGAGGTTCTCCTGAATCTGCCTGTGCAGACGCTGGAAGACGTTCCGATCGATGAAGCGATCCAGAAGCACAATGCGATGGCGCTCTTCGGCGAAAAGTATGGCGAGCGTGTGCGAGTGCTGAAGATCGCTGACTTCTCTACGGAGTTGTGCGGTGGCACGCATGTGTCGGCTACGGGCGAGATCGGATTGATAAAGATTCTCAAGGAAGGAAGCGTTTCAAGCGGTGTACGCCGCATTGAAGCCGTAGCTGGAGAGCAGTCCCTGCGCCACTTCCGTCAGGATCATGAGCTGGAAGGAATGGTTTCGACGCTGGTGGGGCGCAGCGATGTGTCGCCTGCGGTGGCGCTGAAGCTGGAACTCGACAGGCGCGAAGAAGAGCTGAAGAAGCTGCGCAAAGAACTCGACCAGGTTCGCATGAAGTCGGCGGCATCGGCGGTGGCGAGCGCGGACGATAACGTGCGTGAGGTGAAGGGCGTGAAGGTTCTGGCACATCGTGCTGATAACTTAGAACGCCCCCAGTTGCGCACTCTCGTTGACAACTTCCGCAATAAGATCGGCTCAGGCGTGGTCATTGTCGGATCGGTCACGGACGGCAAGGTTGCTGTTATCGTCGGCGTCACCAAGGATCTAACGGCGAAGCTCCAGGCTGGCAAGATCGTCGGACAGGTTGCGCAAAAGGTGGGAGGATCCGGTGGCGGACGTCCCGACATGGCCGAGGCTGGAGGCAAGAATCCCGAAGCCCTCGACCAGGCATTGAAGGAAAGCTACGCCACGGTCGAGTCCCTTATCGGCTAGCTCGGAGCGACATAGAAAGTGTTCGAAGCCCCATCCTGTGGAGGTAGCAGAGATGGGGCTTTTGCTTTGGCCAAAATGCGCGTGCGCGGTGCCGGATGCTCCAGCGCCCATGAACCCTCGTAACCGCTATGTTGCTTCAGTACGTGATTTACCCCGTTCACTTCCTCGATTCCTTGTGTCTGAATGATTGCTGTAGGAACGAGCGAGACTTATAATCCAGTCACTCTGTGTACAGTTTTTGTTGCGTAATCACCGCATCGGCAACGGCCTGATCCGGGTTATGACAATGATGAGAAATGTGTGGACATCCCGAGCCTCGTCTGGCCAACGCCTGCGTTCTGCGGTGTTGGTGGCGGCGCTGCTCGCTTGCTCCACGCTGTTGTCGGCGCAATCGATTCAGGCGACATCGGATAGCGGGCGTATGGTTTACACCAACGATGGCCCGGTTGAGAGCAAGAGCGGGAATGCGAGCGCAGTCCGCTCCAGTGTTGGCAGCGGCGCGAGTGCGAGGCGACGTACATCACTGCTCTTCTACTGGAGCAACACGGAGCAGCGCTACAAGGTGATACGGTCGGCGAGCCCGGCGGCGATACGGTCGGCAAGAGTCGTCGCAGGCGAGGTTTCCACGTTCATTGAGTCGCGGCCGAAGATCGATTCCACGACTCGCGTCAGCGGGAAGCTGGCCGAACAGGATCCGAACTATTCCGTGGCGGCGGACAATCGTCGCGTGACCTCGACGGAAATCGATCGCTATATAAATGAAGCGGCAGCACGCCATCATGTCGATCCGAATCTCGTGCGGGCGCTGGTGAAGGTGGAGTCGAACTTCAACCCGCGTGCGGTTTCCAACAAGGGAGCGATGGGGTTGATGCAGTTAATGCCCGCGACAGCAAAGATGTACGACCTTCGCAATCCTTTCGATGCGGCGCAGAATGTGGACGCCGGAGTGAGGCACCTGAAAGGGCTTCTGCAGAATTTTGGCGGCAATGTTTCGCTTTCACTCGCTGCTTACAATGCCGGGCAGGGCGCGGTGCAGCGCAATGGCGGAATTCCGCCCTACACGGAAACTCGTAACTATGTGAAACGCATCACGAATCTGATGGGTGGCGGCGTCACGAGTGAAGTTCGCTACACCAGTTTGCAAATTCCCGTTCGCGTAACCCGCGATGAACGTGGCAAACTGTTTATCAGCAACACGGATTAGTCCAGCTTGTGTAAGTTGAAGGATATTGCAGTTGATGACGGGACAAACATACAGGTGGGAATGGAAGCGCTCGATTACCGCGCTTTTCTTGCTCTGTCTTCTCGTCGCCCCGGCTTTCTCGGCCTCCCCCCAGCTCAAAAAACAACAGGCCCGCACGCAATTCGAAGTCGCGGAACGTATGCGCGAAGAGCTGAATGGTTTGCCGCAGCGCGATCGCACGCGACGCTCCTATCAGCGAGTGATCGACGCGTACCGCGCGGTGTACTACACGTCACCAGCGAGCAGTAAGGCGGACGCCAGCTTGGTCGCCGTTGCTGAACTGCTGGCTGAAAGCGGGCGCTCGTTCAATGACACGAAGTCGCTTCGCGCCGCTATCGCGCAATATGAGTTCCTGCGCCGCGAGTACCCCGGCAGCAAGTATCGTTTCAATGCGCTGTTTACCATCGGACAGATCTATAAGGATGACCTCGAAGAGAACGACAAGGCTCGGGAGACTTTCCAGGAAGTCGTTCATCGCTATCCGCATCTGCAACTTGCAGCCGATGCACGCGAGGCAATCGCCGAACTCGATCAGCAGGCACGCGGCAAACGTCCGCGAGCGGTAGCTCCCAAGGCGCAGGAGTCGAGTGCGCGCGAGAGTAAGCCTGGGGTGGAAGCCCGCTCGGCGGAATCGAAGCCGCTCGATACCAAGACTCAGGACACCAAGGCTCAAGATACAAAGGCGCCGGAAGCGAAGGCCCAAGATACAAAGCCGCAGGAAGCAAAGTCTCAGGAGACCAAGTCGCAGGAGGCGAAGTCTCAGGAAAACACAGGCGAGACTCCTGCTCGCGCCACTCTGCCTCTCGTCACAGGCATCCGCCACTGGTCCACACCTGACTACACTCGCGTCGCTATCGATCTTGAACAGGAAGTGAAATACGAAGCGGGACGGGTGCCTCATCCGGACCGGATCTTCTTTGACCTGCACGACACGAAGCTTGCGTCGACGCTGGTGGGCAAGAGCTTTGACGTCTCGGATGGTTTTCTCCGTCGCGTGCGCATCGGGCAATTCCAGAAGGGGATGGTTCGCGTAGTTCTCGAGGTGGATGAGGTATCGGACTACTCGGCTTTTCTGCTGCCGAATCCCTATCGCCTGATCATCGACATTCATGGCCGCAAGCCGGGAACGCAGCCGCAGACCCTCGTGTCACAGGCGCAGAAGCAGGAAGAGAGCAAGTCGCAGGCGTCAGCGACGCCGCCTCCAACCAAGCCCGAGAAGCCGGCGGTAGCTCCGTTCTCTGCGCCGCTGCCCTCGAAGGTGCCGAGCGTGGCGGAGTCAAAGCCCGGTCGGGCAGTCGATTCCACGAAGAAGGCTGCCGTAGAGTATGGCCCGCGCATGGCGGATGGCAGTTTTGTGTCGTCGCAGTCGCAACCTTCAACGGACGCGGCGACCGCGGAAACAACGTCCTCCTCGACACCAGTTACGTCTTCAGAGTCCACGAACTCCGAAATGGCCAATCTCAAAGGGTCGGAGTTGAAGGCCACCGACAAACCAACGTCGCAGCCAACGGTTCAGGTGGTGGCGCCACGCGAAACCGACAAGAAGCCGCTCAGCGCAGGGAAGCGGTCACAGAACTATCCTGCCATCCGACAGGCGCAGCCCAGCGCCGATGGCCAGCGCTCGCTGATTCGCGCTCTGGGATTGAAGGTTGGGCGCATAGTGATTGACGCCGGACACGGTGGGCACGACACGGGAACGATCGGGCCGAACGGTCTGCTGGAAAAAGATCTGGTGTTGGACGTCTCTCTCAGGTTGGGAAAGCTGCTCAAGACGAAGATGGGCGCTGATGTCATCTTCACGCGCGATGATGACACCTTCATCCCGCTGGAGACGCGCACGGCGATTGCAAATCAGCATCAGGCGGATCTGTTCGTCTCGGTACACGCGAACTCGAGCCGCGATCCGAATGCTCGCGGGGTGGAAACCTATTACCTCAACTTCAATCCTTCTCCCGATGCACTCGAGGTTGCAGCGCGCGAGAACGCAGTCAGCGAAAAGTCGGTGCACGAGCTTGGCGACCTGGTGAAGAAGATCACGTTGAAGGAAAAGGTGGATGAGTCGCGCGAGTTTGCGTCGGACGTGCAGCACTCGCTGTATCAGGGGCTGGTCGGCAAGGAACAGAACACGACGCTGCGCAACCGCGGAGTGAAGAAAGCTCCGTTCATCGTGCTGATTGGTGCGAACATGCCGTCGATCCTTGCCGAGATTTCGTTTGTCTCAAATCCCGCAGACGAACGCCGTCTGCAGACGGCCGAGTATCGCCAGCGCATCGCGGAATCGCTCTATCGGGGGATTTCGCGCTACATCAACGGATTGAGCGGTGTGAAGGTCGCCAGCAAGGGCGGAGTGAGTGAAGGCGATTAGTTTGCTGTAGCTGTGTCGTCGTTAATGGCGAAGATCCGGGCCGTGGTGCTCTCCCACATTCGCCAAAGGAGGGCGGCTGGGGGCCACCCGTGAAGTTAAGGGCAAGAGCAAAGGCAACTAGCCCATCCAGGGCTCTCGTAGCGCGCTCTCAGCTATATATCAAATACAAAAAGGCCGCCACCATTCGGTAGCGGCCCTTGATCTTGCCGAAGAACTAGTCCTTCGGTTCTTTGCGAATCTTCTTCTGTGCCCGCTTGCGAGCCAGAGCCTGCTTGACGCGCAGCTTCGCACCCGGCTTCAGATAGTAGGAATGACGCTTCACTTCCTTGATGATGTCTTCCGTCTGAACCTTGCGCTTGAAGCGACGCAGGGCGCTCTCAATGCTCTCGCCCTCTTGCAGTCGAATTTCTGCCAACTAGATCACCACCCAACTCAGCCTATTGGCCACGCAACAAGTCTAACACGTGTGATCTCGATTCGACCACATCGCAAGCAGGGCCATTGCGGATGCACTTTTATTGCGATGAAAGCCGACATGGACAACTTACTCTGCATCTCATGTGCTGCCCTCTTTCAGAGCGGCCGAAGCCAATCACTGAGGAACAAGAGAATGCGTGGAAGACTCTTTAGCATAGGAGTGATGATCACCATGCTGCTGCCTATCTCGGGACAGGCGCAAACAGGGTGTCAGGCGATCCTCAAGGCATTGGGAAAGACTGCGACTAACGTTACCTGCTTCGTCAGCCCAGACTTGACTACTGCCAACCCATCTACCACCCCGCCCAACAACAGCCTTGCGAACTGGCCGGCAGGCGCCTATACGCCGGTGACGGATCGCAGCGTCATCTCTCCGGCGACGAACCCGACGACGATCACCAAGGCAGTGCCCGGCATTCAGGTCGAGGGCTACTTCGCCGAGGACCCCTCGCACGAGGCTCGCTTCCTGCTGCGCTTCCCCGACGATTGGAATGGCAAGCTGGTGATGGCCGGCGCTTCCGGCACACGCAGCGAGCACAACGGCGATTATGCCTGGAGCGACTACGTTCTGCAGAAAGGCTACGCCTATGCTTCGCAGAACAAGGGCATCATGAACCTGTTCATCACCACGCCGACCGATCCGCTGGGGTGCAGGCTGAATCCGCAGGCGGGTGCGAATACCTGGGTCCATTTCTACGACAACGATCCTGCAAAGCCGTTCACGACCTGGACGCAGTACATCATCGAAGCCACGGTGCTGGCGAAGAAGGCCGTGCAGCAACACTATGGCAAGCAGGCGAAGTACACCTACGTCGTCGGCACGTCGAACGGCGGCTACCAGGTGCGTCGCGCGCTGGAAGCGGCTCCGCAACTCTATGACGGCGGCGTGGACTGGGAAGGCACGTTCATCGATCCGCGTGGCCCGAATCTGCTGATCGATCTGCCGCCGGTGCTGGCGAACTTCCCGGCATACCTGGCTGCGAACTTCGATCCCAACAGCCAGGCAGTGCAAAACATCGAAGCCGCAGGGTATCCTCCGGATATCGTCTCGGGCTCGACCTCTTTGTGGGCGATGTATAACGCATCGTTCTGGGAAGTGACAATGTGCCAGTGGCAGAAGCGGCTCGACCCGACGTATGACACCTATGCCGCAGGACTGGCCAACTACAACTACTTCCAGCGGATTTTCGCGACGCATGGGCAGGTGTTCAAGAATCTCGAGCAGATCGCGACGACGGGAGAGATTGGAAAGCCTCTCATCACGGTGGCCGGAACAATGGACGCACTGCTGCCGATCAAGCGCGATGCTCGCCAGTATGAAGAGCGAGTGCTTGACCGAAAGCATCACCCGGAATACCGGCTCTATGAGATTCAGAACGGAAACCACATCGACGCCTATGCGGCGGTGTTCCCTCAACTGCAAACCATTCAGCCGCACGCGCAACACGCCTTCGACTTGATGGTCAATCATGTGGAGCAAGACGCGCCGTTGCCGGAGAGTCAGTGCGTCGCAGTGGGTGGAACAATCTCGGCGACTCCAGCGCAGGCGGGTCACTGTTCGAGTCTCTACGTGCCGTAGTGAAGTGAGATGTGCGAACGTTCGACGCGTCAGTTTATCGCTGACGCGTTTTTCTTTTTCGCGGAGAAACGAAAAGGCCGCCCGGCAACTGGGCGACCTTTTCTTCAAGGGAGAATAGTTCCAACGGAGGCTAGACCGTCAAAACTTTCTGAAGAAATACTATGAGCCTGTAAAACAGGGTGTCAAGCGAATTCTCGGAATTAAATGTGTTTAAAATCAATGAGTTACGTTTTTGGCCCAAGATTGCACAAGTGACAAAAACTGTCACTTGTGGGTGAATTTACCCCGTAAATCGTTAGCCTATGGCAGCTTAGGGCCATTTCCCTCAGCGCAGGTCGAGGCGGATCATTTCGCCGTCATCGCGCGGCTCGGACGCCTTGTTGCCCCGAAAACGGGGCAAATAGACGCGGGAAAATCCGAATACCGCACCAGCTCCGACGGAGATCAGGAACAGAATGGCCGCGAGACTCAAGGCGGCGATGACGACGTTTCCGATGTTGTCGCGCTTGCTCTGCCCTGCGTTCTCGTTCCAGGTGACGTTGGCGTCGTAGTTGATGCTGGCGAGCATGCGATTGGCGTCGCTGCGAGAGATGTTGCCACGAACGAGGGCGATGATGGGGCCGGTGCGCTTGGCGGCCGTGGTCTCTGCAGCAGAAGCCGGGGGCAGATGCTCGAACGCTGAGAGCTTCTCAATGGCAATGTGCGGCGTGGGATAGGAGACGAGAAGGAGTTCGGCAGAGCCGGGGGCTTCGCCGTTCATGCGCGCCCAGAGGACTTGGGGACTCTTGCCGAAGTCGATGAGCTCGGGGCTGACATTGATGTTGAGAGCGGAGTAGGCGGCAGGGCCAATCAGGTAGCGCGCGGTTTCGGGCACGAGTTGCTTGCGCGGCAGGTGGTTGGGAAGAGTGGGCAGCACGCCTACGTTGCCCTTGGCCTCGGGCAGAGACTTGGCGAGCTCGCGAAGCTGAGCGCCACTCATGCCGGTGACGTGATCGAAGCTGGCGTCCACGAGAATGTTGCCGGAGAAGAAGAGCACGCGATCATTGAGAGATGCGGCGAGCACTCCGACGTCCTCCTGTCGCATGAGGGGCTGGCGATAGAAGGTGAATGCGGCGTAGGCACCTTCGGCGTCCTGAAAACGTGCAGCGCGAACGGTGAGTGTTCGGTCTTCGCGCTTGTAGGTGGCTACCTCGAAGTCGGTGAAGCGATCCTCGGTGAGGACGGAGGAGGAAGCGTTATCGATAGCGCGTGGATCGGTGCCCGTCTTGGGCGTGCCGCTCAGCTCCCATCCGGCGAAAGCGTCGGGCAGCATCTTCGGAGCTTGCGGCTGGGCTTTGGCGGGAGCGCAGACGGCGGGCGCGGCAATCAGCAGGGCCATGAGCGCGGCGCAGAAAGAGCGAGACAAAGATTTCATGAGTTCGGAACTGTCCTTCTATCTATTAGACCACGATCAACGCGAAGAAGTTTCGTGCTCATCGGATAGGATGTGGAGTTGGCGATAGAAGCAATCACACACAACCCTCCTGCTGGCGGCGGGCATGAGCGTTGCGGTGAATCCAACCCGCGCCAGCGGCATGCTATCCTAGAAGTACGCAGTGCACCCCGCCTCCTGGCTCCAGCACTCACTCAGAAAATCATGATTTCAGTTTCCAGCGTTTCTATGCGCTACGGCGCAAAAGTATTGTTTGAAGAAGTATCCACCGCATTCACGCCGGGACGGCGTTATGGCCTGACGGGGCCGAACGGGGCTGGCAAGTCCACGTTTATGAAGCTACTGACGGGCGAACTCGAGCCTCAGAAGGGAACGGTCGTCCGCCCGAAGAAGTTCGGTGTGCTCAGTCAGGACCAGTTTGCCTTCGACGCCTATCGCGTCATCGACACGGTGATCATGGGCAACAAGCGCCTGTGGAAGGCGATGGAGGAGCGCGAGGTCATCTACGCCAAGTCCGAACTCACGAATGAGGACGGCATGCGTCTGGGCGAACTGGAAGGAATTGTAGGCGAAGAGGACGGCTACTCGGCTGAAACCGACGCCGCGCTGCTGTTGCAGGGACTTGATCTTCCGGACGAGCTTCACGAGCGCAAGATGGGCGAGTTGCAGGGCGGCCAAAAGGTCCGCGTGTTGCTGGCTCAGGCGTTATTCGGGCATCCGATGGCCCTGCTGCTCGACGAACCTACAAACCACCTCGATCTTGACTCGATTCACTGGCTGCAGAATTTCCTGAACAGCTACGATGGCACGCTGATTGTGATCTCGCACGACCGCCACTTCCTGAACAGCGTGTGCACTCACATCGCCGACATCGATTATGAGACGATCATCACCTACACGGGCAATTACGACGATATGGTGATGGCTAAGACGCAGGTGCGCTCTCAGTTGGAAGCGCAGAACCTGCAGCGTGAGAAGAAGATCTCGCAGCTCAATGACTTTATCGCCCGCTTCTCGGCCGGAACGCGTTCGAGCCAGGTGCAGTCGCGCCGCAAGGAAGTCGAGCGCCTTCAGGTAACGGAACTCGCGAAGTCCAACATTCAGAGGCCGTATATAAAGTTTGAGCAGAAGCGGCCCTCGGGCAAGCACATTCTCGAACTCGAAGGCGTCACGAAGTTCTACGACGACGTCGAGGTTCTTCGCGGATTTACGGCAAGCCTGACCCGCGGAGAGAAGGTCGGGTTGATGGGCAGGAACGGCGCGGGTAAGACTACGCTGATCAATGCCATCCTTGCGAACTCGCCCACCACTCCGATGAAGGAGTTGCGCGAAACGAGCGGCTACGATGGTGAATTCGTCAGCTCGGGGAAAGTCATCTGGGGACATGAGGCCTCGGTTGGCTACTTTGCCCAGGATCATCGGGCGCTGATTACGCCGGGCATGACGGCCTTCGAGTGGCTGCACCAGTGGGACCCGGGCGCGGTGGATGAAGAGATTCGCGGGCTGCTGGGGCAGATGATGTTTGCCCGTGATGAGGCGAACAAGCGCACGGATGTGCTCTCGGGCGGAGAGATGGCGCGGCTGCTGTTCTGCAAGCTGATGTTGCAGAAGCCGAACGTGCTGGTTCTGGATGAGCCGACGAACCATCTGGACCTGGAATCGATTAATGCTCTGAACATCTCTTTGCAGCGCTACCAGGGAACGGTGATCCTGGCGACTCACGATCATGACTTGATCGATGAGGTGGCAACTCGCATCTGGCATGTCGAGGGTGATCACGGCATTACGGACTTCAAGGGGACTTACGCGGAGTTTCAGGGCGTGGTGGTATAGGTCTCGAGTTGGAGAGTGTGCTTTCCCACATTCGTCGCAAAAGCGGCGGCGGATGTGGGCCACAAGGTTTTACTCACTCACGCTCACTTACTTCCCCTTTTCTCTCCCTATTTGGCATTTCCTTCCTCAAAGACTAGGCTTCCTCTATGGCCGGGTGCCGATATGCCTCGCATCTGGCATCATGTTTAGCGTGGCTTCATCCAGGACGAACAGCAGATGATGGAATTTCACATTTCCAGAGCTGTACGCAATCGATATCAGTTTCCAGATAGCCTCTTTTCCTTCACGGGCAATGTTGTCTTTGCGAATATCGCGGCGAGCCGCCAACTGGCTTATCGCATGAACCTGGTTCGAGATGCCAAGCGGCATCCCGAGCGCGCGGTTAACGCCGGTGCTCTCTACGCGATGGGTCTGATTGATGAGGCCAGCCATGCTGTGATGGCGCGGTATCGTGAGCAGTTCGATCCGAACGTGATGGTGGACGCTCTTTATTACTTCTCGGAGCAGGTCGGCTCGGAGCAGCTCGAGAAGATGCTGCTGACGTTTGTAGAGCAGTTTCCGGGAACGAGTGTTTATCGCGGAGAGCAGACCGCTCGGGAGTGGCTGAAGGGATCAACTCAGGGCATTCCGCACCGTGCGGCGGCGTTCGAAGAGATGATGCTGTTGTGGATGGCGAATCGAAATGAGGCCTTTCGCCCTTTCGAGGAACTGTTTCGCGATGCCGACCTGGCGGCAAAGACGGCCTATCGGCAAGTTGCGCTGCAACTTCCTGCTTACTTCGCCACGCGGCCGCTGATTCCGGTGGAAGGCGCCACGGCGGTGAACCTCTATGACTTTCTGCGCGCTCCGGCAGTGAACGCTCCGGGCTCGCTGAGCGAGCAGCTGTCCGTGATTCGCAAGAAGTGGAAGACGCTGATCGGGGATAGCCTCGATCGGCTGCTGCTGATCGGGGGCGAGATCCTGCAGGAAGAAGATCTTGCAATCTGGGCGATGTTCAATCCTCCGAATGCAGAGGCAGAGGCTGCCGCCCGTGCTGCGGCCGCAAAGGCCGCCGAAGAAGCTGCGCGCAGACGACGCGAGATGGGAACACAGCAATGGCCCGGGATGAGCGGCCACTCGGACGTGCCGACGTTTGGCGATCCGGCGAATGAGTACGAAAAGTTCAGCGCCGATCTGGCCTGGATGCCTACGGCGGTGCTGATTGCCAAGAGCACCTATGTGTGGCTGGCGCAGCTTTCGCGTAAGTACTCGAGAGACATCAGCCGACTGGATCAGATTCCAGATGAGGATCTCGACGATCTGGCGCGGCGTGGGTTGAACTCGCTGTGGCTGATTGGAATTTGGGAGCGCAGCCGGGCGTCGAAAACCATCAAGCAGCTTTGCGGGAATCAGGACGCGGTGGCGTCGGCGTACTCGCTCTTCGATTACCGGATTGCAGACGATCTGGGCGGGGAGGCGGCTTACATCTCTCTGCGCGACCGGTGCTTCCGGCGCGGAATTCGACTGGCCAGCGACATGGTGCCGAATCATATGGGCATCGATTCGCCTTGGGTGGTCGAGCATCCTGAGTGGTTCATCTCGCGGCAGGACTTGCCGTATCCGGCTTACAACTTCGATGGGCCGGATTTGTCTTCAGACCCGCGGGTCGAAATCAAGATCGAGCGGCACTACTACGAGCAGACGGATGCAGCGGTGGTGTTCATGCGCCGCGACAGACACTCGGGCGATACGAGATTTATCTACCACGGCAACGATGGCACGAGCTTTCCGTGGAATGACACGGCGCAGCTTGATTACCTGAATCCGGCGGTGCGCGAGCAGGTGATCCAGACGATTCTGCATGTGGCGCGGCTGTTTCCGGTGATTCGGTTTGACGCGGCGATGACGCTGGCGAAACGGCATTTTCAGCGACTGTGGTTTCCGAATCCGGGGAGCAGCGGGGCGATTCCTTCGCGGGCAGAGTATGGGATGACGACGGAAGAATTCAACCGCATCATGCCGCATGAGTTCTGGCGCGAGGTGGTGGATCGCGTGGCGGCCGAAGTGCCCGGAACCCTGCTGCTTGCGGAAGCTTTCTGGCTGATGGAAGGCTATTTCGTCCGCACGCTGGGCATGCATCGCGTGTACAACAGTGCATTCATGAACATGATGCGCGATGAAGACAATGCCAAGTATCGCTCGGTGATCAAGAATACGCTGGAGTTCGACCCGGACATCATGAAGCGATACGTCAACTTCATGAGCAATCCGGACGAGCGCACGGCGATTGACCAGTTTGGCACAGGAGACAAGTGCTTTGGCGTCGCTACGGTGATGTCCACTCTGCCGGGGTTGCCGATGTTTGGACATGGGCAGATTGAGGGTTTCACCGAAAAGTATGGGATGGAGTATCGCTGGCCGCGATACCAGGAAGATCCCGACCCGTGGCTGGTTGCGCGACATGAACGGCAGATTGCTCCGCTGCTGCACAATAGGGCACTGTTTGCGGAGAGCGCGAACTTTCTGCTGTATGACTTCTATCGCGCAGACGGCAGCGTGGACGAAAACGTTTTCGCATACTCGAACCGGCTGGGGAATCAGCGCGCGCTCATCCTTTACAACAACAAATACGCGACGACGCGAGGGACGGTGGATACGTCGGCAGCGTACGCCGATAAGCAGGCGGGACACTTGCGGCAGCGGCGGTTGAAGGAAGGTCTGGATCTGCATCCCGATTCGGCGGTGGTGCTGGCGTTCCGTGATTCGCTGACGGGACTGGAATATCTGCGGCGGTCTGTCAATGTGGCGGAGCACGGATTCACGGTCGAGCTACATGCGTATCAGTGTCACGTGTTCCTGGATTGGCGTGAGCTGCGGGCGACGGCAGAAAAGCCGTGGGACCGGCTGTGCGATCATCTGGGCGGGCGGGGAGTGGCTAGTCTCGAAGACGAATTGATTCTGCTTGAACTGCAACCGGCTCACGATTCGGTGCGGCGATTGCTGGAGCCGGCGCTGGTACGCAGCGTTGCGGATTACACGGAGCACGCGCCACTCGGATTCGAGAAGGTTGCGAGCGATAAGCTTCCGGCGGAGAAGAAAGAGTCGATTCAGGTGGGGCTGGAGGAAGTTCTGGATGCGGCGTGGCGTCGCACAAGGGAGTTCCTGCGCGAATCACAACTGTTCTATCGCACTCACAACGGGCATCACGAAGCATTGGAAATCGCGACCCCGGCGTCGATGGAAGCTGAGTTCCGCGAACGCACGAGGGCGGCGATGCGTGCTTCCGCGCTGGAGACGCTATTCCCGGAGCGGTGGCCTGCGGCGGCGCGGCGGGTGCTGCCAAGCCATAGCCCGCAGAAGATTGCGACGTCGATGTGGGGACCGGTGGTGGCGTGGAGTTCGCTCGAACTGCTTGCTTCGTCGATTGACAAGCAACAGACGGGGCGCACGGCGGTGGACCTGTTCGACCGCTTACGTCTGCGTGAGCCGCTCGGGCAGGCGTTCGGGGCTCTGGGATTTGAAGGCGAAGAGCGCTGGCGGGTGGCGGCGCGTATCAAGGTTTCGCTGCTGATCGAGGCAAAGGTGTTCTCGTCGCAAGAGCCGGAGAAGACAGCGACGGAACCGGCGGAACTGACGCGGATCAACGTGGAGCCGGTGGTAACGGCCGAGGAGAGCGAGACGGTAGCGGACTCGATTCCGGAGACGATTGAATCGGCTCCGGTGGAGGTTCCGATGTACTCGGCTTCGTTCTGGCAGGACCCGGATGTACGGTGGCTGACCGGAGCGCATGAAGACAAGGGCGTTACGTACATCAAGAAGGAATCGTTTGAAGAACTCGTGTGGTGGCTGCAGCTTCCGGCGCTATGCAGGCTGGCGGCGCAGGCGGAGCCTTCGCGAGAGACGATTGCGGCGATACTCGCGGCAGTGAACGAGGCTGCGACGGCCGCTTCGGAAGCCGGTTACCGTCTGGATAAGTTGCTGGCGAAGGCTGCGGGAGAGGAATCAAAAGCGGAAGTCCGAGAGCCGGAGCCAGTGACGGAGCCGGACGAATAGAGCACAGAGCTAATTCGTGGCAGGGCAGAATCGCTGTGTACTATCTAGCCTTGAGTGGAGGTACGGATACGTCATGCGACCGCTTCGGTATTCCATCAATGTCACATTGGACGGGTGCTGCGATCATCGTGAAATGATCGCGGACGAAGACTTACATCGCCACGCGGTCGAAAACCTCAACCAAGCCGATGCTCTCATCTTTGGCCGGGTGACTTACGAAATGATGGAGACAGCGTGGCGGGCTCCGGCGCAGACTGGCGTGGGTCCTGATTGGATGGCTGATTGGGGGTTACCCTTTGCGCGGACAATCGACGCGGCAAAGAAGTACGTCGTGTCGAGCACCCTGGACCATGTAGATTGGAACGCGGAACTCGTGCGCGGAGATGTGGGGAAGGCTGTTCAGCAGCTTAAGCTCGAACCGGGTAAGGGACTGCTCGTGGGGGGCGTGAAGCTTCCGCTGGCGCTGGCGGAACTGGGACTGATCGATGAGTACGAGTTGGTGGTGCATCCCAGGCTGGTGGGCCACGGGCCAACGTTGTTCGCGGGGCTATCGAAGCGTGTCGATTTGAGGCTCGTGAGCCGGGTGGAGTTTGGCTCAGGGGCGGTAGCAATGCGGTACGAGGTTAGAAGATAGCTCGACATTAGTTACGCTTGACTGTCGAAACTCACCGAAAGCTGGAAGAGTGCCGCTCTGCGAGCGAGTTTGAGCAGTTCATGTTAGCTGTCGTATCGAAATCTTTGTAGCAAGATTACCCACCTCAGAACGCCCCTAGCGTTTCCAATAATTTTCCTCCTTGTTCAAAGCCGTTCCATCTCACCTGCCAAAGAGACGTACCTCACAGCCAGCTTGTAATTCCGTGCAATACGATTTTCTGTTCTCTACTTAATGGCCCTGGAACGTCTCTTCTACGTCCGGGGAGTGGTGTGAAAGAGGAAGCATGCAGGAAATTATTCACGACGTACTCATACTAGGAACCGGCCTCGCGGGACTTCGGGCGGCGGTCGAAATCAGCATACAAACCAAGGGAAAGGCCGATATCGGCATCATCTCGAAAGTGCAGGTGATGAGGGCGCACTCGGTCTGCGCTGAAGGTGGAACGGGCGCGGTGATGCGTCCGGAAGAGGGCGACAGCTTCGAACTGCACGAGTGGGACACCATCAAGGGCTCGGATTTTCTCGCCGATCAGGATGTGGTGGAGCGCTTTGTTAAGACTTCGCCGGATGAGATTCGGCTGCTGGAACACTGGGGCGTGCCGTGGTCGCGACGAGAAGATGGACGCATTATGCAGCGTCCGTTTGGAGGCCATACGTTTCCGCGTGCGTGCATGGCGGCGGACAAGACCGGCTTCTTCGAGATGCAGGCTCTGTATGACACGCTGGTGAAGTACAACAGTTTCACCCGCTACGATGAAGGTTTTGTCACGTCGATCCTGATTGAGAACGGCGTGTTTGCGGGGCTTACGCTGTATCACGCGCCGACCGGAGAATTCCAGGTTATACGCGGCAAGGCGCTGCTGCTGGCCTCCGGCGGACTGGGAACGCTGTACGGGTTCACGACCTATTCGCAGACGGTGACGGGAGACGGACAGGCGATTGCTTTCCGGGCCGGGTTGCCGATGGAGGATCCGGAGTTTTTGCAGTTCCATCCGACGGGACTGGTGCCCTCGGGCATTCTGATGACGGAAGGTTGCCGCGGAGAAGGCGGATACCTGCGCAACAGCAAGGGCGAGCGCTTCATGGAGAAGTACGCGCCCAAGATGATGGAACTGGCTCCACGCGATATCGTTTCGCGCTCGGAGATGACGGAGATACTGGAGGGTCGCGGATTCAAGGGGCCGGATGGATTGGATTACATTCATCTCGACCTTACGCATCTTGGCGCGGACGTGATCAATAAGCGGCTGCCGCTGATCCGCGAAGTGTGCATCAAGTTCCTCGGGCTGGACCCGATCACGCAGCAGATTCCGATTCGTCCGGTGGCGCACTACTCGATGGGCGGAATTGAAGCCGACATCAATGGCCGCACGAAGGTGGAAAACATCTGGGCGGCGGGCGAGGTCGCTTGCCACTCGATGCACGGAGCCAATCGCCTGGGCTGCAACTCGACGGCGGAGTGTCTTGTGTGGGGCGGCATTACGGGCGGGGAGATCGCGAAGTATCTGGGCACGAATCCGGCACTCGCCGAGGTTCCGCAGACGAAGGCGTGCGATGAGCAGAAGCGAATCTTCATGGGACTGCTGCAGCAGCGCGGCGCGGAAAGCCCTGCGGCGATTCGTCGCGAGCTTCGCACGGTGATGGATCAGCACGCGGGCGTGTATCGCAATGGCGACTCCATGCAGAAGGGGCTCGACAAGATTCACGAGCTGCGCGAGCGGTTCAAGGGCATTCGTATCGAGGACAAGAGCCGCATTTATAACACCAATCTGATTCAGGCTCTGGAAACGGAAAACATGCTGGAGCTGGCTGAGGTGCTGATGATGGCAGCCCTGGCGCGCAAGGAATCGCGCGGCGGACATGCACGCACCGACTATCCGGTGCGCGACGACGAGAACTTCCTGGCGCACTCGATGGTGTATCACACGGGCGCAACGCCGCGTCTCGAATACAAGCCGGTGACTATTAACAAGTGGAAGCCCGTCGAACGCAAATACTAATGTCATTTATTCAACGGAATTCAAACGGAGTAAGAAATGTCTGAACTTAAGCGGCACGACAATCGGTTGGGCGTGTGGGGATGGCTGGGAGGCGGACGCTGGGGCGTCGAGCGCTACGCATACATTCTTCATCGTCTTACCGGACTCGCAATTCTCGTTTACCTGCTCATGCACACGGTAGTGACCAGCCTGCGCGTCAAGGGAGTGTATCTCTGGACGGAAGGTCAGTTCTTTCATCAGCCCATCTTCAAGCTGGGCGAGTTCGCGGTGGTGGCGGCGTTTGCGTTCCACGCCTTCAACGGACTGCGCCTCGTTCTGGTCGAGCTCGGTTTTGCGGTGGGAAAACCGATCGAGCCGATCTATCCCTACAAAACTTCAGTGGGAGTGCAGCGGCCATTGCTGATTGCGGTGATGGCGATTGCGTTCGTCTTCCTGCTGGTGGGTGGGTACAACTTCCTGGGCTTGGCAAAGTAGAAGGGAACTGAAATGAGCAACGGAACAAAATATTGGACTTGGCACATGGCTGCCGGAGTGGTGCTGCTCGGGCTGCTCGGACTGCACATGGTGATCATGCATATGGGCGGCACGGCCCATCTCTTTGCCCCTCACGGTTCGGACTCGGTTTCGATGGAGAACGTGCAGTGGCGCGACAGCAAGATCTGTTTCACCCTGACCTATGTCGTTCTGCTGGGCGTGGGACTGTACCACGGACTGTATGGCCTGCGCACGATCCTGCTTGAACTGACACTGAAGCCAGCCGTGGAGAAGGCGCTTACGGCAGTTCTCTTCATCGTGGGCGTCGGGCTGTTTTCGCTGGGAACCTGGGCGGCTTTTGTCGCTCATGCAGCCGCGCAGACCGTGGCACTTGCAGGAGGTCGATAGTCATGGGTGAATCGAAAACGATAAAGACCATCAACTTCCATGTGACTCGCTATAACCCGGAGAAGGATACGAAGCCTTACGTGCAGACCTACGCGGTTCAGGTTGCGGAGGGTATGACGGTTCTGGATGGACTGCACTGGATCAAGGAGAATCTGGATCCCACGCTGGTGTGGCGCTACTCGTGTCGCATGGGAATTTGCGGATCGTGCGGGATGCTGATCAACGGCTCGCCCACACTGGCATGCAATACGCAGATACTGCACATCACGGATCACGATGTAGCGGTAGGGCCGCTGCCGAACTTTGAAATTATTCGCGACCTGGTTCCTGACCTGGTCTCGATGTTCGACAAGCATGCTTCGGTACGGCCTAACATCATTCGGGATGAAGTCGAGTTGAATAGCCGCAAAGGCGAGTTTTATCAGTCGCCGGAGGAACTGGAAGCGTATCTGCAGTTCACGTACTGCATCAAGTGCGGATGCTGCATGGGAGCTTGCCCGACGCTGGCGACGGACGTTCGCTACCTTGGGCCGATGCCGCTGACGGCGTTGCAGCGGTATAACTCGGACACTCGCGACGAAGGTTTTGCGATTCGCGCGGAAGTTGCGGGTGGCGAGGGTGGTGCTTTCCGCTGCCACTACGCGGGCGAGTGTTCGCGCGTGTGCCCGAAGGGAGTCGATCCGGGGAAGGCGATTCAGCTACTCAAGCGCAAGCTGGTGCTGGACTATCTTCACCTGGCGCGGGCCAAGCAGCCATGCAAGAAGCTGGAAGGCCCGGGCGAAGGCAAGTTGCTGCCGAATATGACTCCTCCGGCGCGAACGATTGCGCAGGAAGAGCCAGCGACCACAGGCAAGTAAGAGGCAGAGCTGCAAGTGTAAGGCGGAGGCTAATGGCCTCCGCTTTTTTGCTTTGAAAACAGTACAACCTGAGGGCACCAGCAAGATTCCTTCCGCACACCTTTCGAAAGGAGTTTACACATGAAGGTCCTGACTCTGATTCTCGTTGCGGTGCTCGCCATTCCCGGCATGCTCTTCGCACAATCGAAAACTCAAGACAAAGCAAGCACGACGACGCGGCGTTATATGAATCTGCCGACGCACAACGCGCAACTTCCATTCAGCGACGCGGTGATGGTGGGCAACACTCTGTATATCGCGGGCCGAATAGGTTACGACCCGAAGACGAACAAGGCTCCTGACGATCTCGATCAGGAGATTCACATGCTGCTCGACGGCTTTAAGTCTGTTCTATCGCAGGCTGGTATGACGATGGACGACCTCGTGATGGTGCAGGTGTTCTGCCCCGACGTCACGCTCTATGACCGATTCAATGCCGTGTATAAAACTTATTTCTCCAAGGACTTTCCAGCTCGCGCGTTCGTTGGCTCTGGCCCGCTGCTGCGCGGAGGACATTTTGAGATGAACGGCATTGCGGTGAAACGCTAAGTGTTGAAGCTCGCAGGATTACAATGGCTGTGCAGAAAGAGCGAAGGGAATCATGCGAGCAGCAATTCTTACGATTAGCGATAAAGGTTCTCGAGGCGAGCGCGTCGATGAGAGCGGCCCAGCGCTGTCACAGTGGTTGAAGGAGCGCGAAGTAGAAGTGGTCTCCACGGGAATCGTTCCCGATGAGCAGGAACTGATCGGGCAGATGCTGATTCGCTGGTCTGAATCAACATTTGTCGATCTGATCGTCACCACGGGAGGGACAGGAGTTTCGCCGCGCGATGTCACTCCGCAGGCTACGCAGAAGGTGCTGGACCGCACGATACCCGGGATTGCAGAAGCGATGCGAGCGGCGAGTATGGCGAAGACCCCGCATGGCATGATTTCACGCGCGATCTGCGGAATCCGGCAGCGAACAATGATTCTGAACCTGCCCGGGAGTCCAAAGGCGGCGATTGAAAATCTTCAGGCGGTGTGGGCGGCGATTCCGCATGCAGTTCGCAAAATGCAGGGTGATCCGAAGGATTGTGCGGGAGAGTAGCGGCGGAGGAGAGAGCCCAGAGTCGGAAAATCACCAACTCTGGGCCACCTGAATGACCTGGCGTTTACTCCGCTACAGGGTGCTGCTCGGTGTGTTCCGCCGGAACAGGTAGAGATACGACCACAGAGTCCACGCTGACCCATCTTGAGGTGGCCGCTTTCATCCATAGCCGCGATGCAATCTGCGCGAGGGTGACTAACTCCAGCAAAAGGAAACTTAACGCAGTAGCAGCGTGTGGCACAGATATCCAGATGGCGATGCCCAACGCGAAAGTCAAAACCGCGAACGCCGCGATTCCCAGGTAGGATGCGTATAGCTTTCTCCAGCGCAGGGCGAGTCTGAAGCTGTAGCCAAGGACTCGCAGCAAGCGGTGTTCGTTGTCGCGGACAACGTGCACCTGTGCGACGTCAAACCACATACGCACAAAGATTGCGATCATCAGTAGTATGAGCATTCCTGTGAGGCCCACCACGAATCCGGTGCGATCCCAGGCAGCATCGTCGGCGAGCTTGCCAGCCCACTTTTGCAACGCGCCCTGGGCGGCAGCGATGAGTGCGAAGGGAGCAAGCGAGAGCAGCGCCAGTCGCACCATTCGCCAGAAGTAAAGGCCCGAGGCTTCGAAGAACTCTGCCCGGTTCAGCTTTCTGTCTTCGAGATAGACGGTGAGCACGCCGCCATCGATGAACAGAAGATAGACCAGGAAAAGCAGCATGGCAGCAATCGCGCTGGGCGCAAGAATCCGGGTGGAAACATCGGGGCGCTGGAGCATGAGACCGAAGGATTCGACATCGAAGCTGGTCACCAATTTGGACGACTGCAAGCTGCGGTCGAGAACCGAACTCAAGGTCGCGCGGGTGGGTAGAGAGCTGAGCCACGCGAGGACGAGGTTCACAACGAAGATCCACCAGACCAGCCGCTGATGCCGCCAAACCAAACCCGCAGCGCTTCTCGTGCTTCCGTTCATCGATAGCTCCCGTTCTAAGCCAGCCAACTGAGTAGCTGTTGCAACCATTGCGTCAGAAGAGTCCAATACCCGGCGATCTTTCCGGTGGCGCGGCGATCTGCTTTCGCGATCCAACTGTTGTTGAAGGGATCGCGGTCGAGGACGTAGCCGTGGTCGGGATCGACCTCGGCTGAGACGAGCTTGGCTTTTCCGTCCCAGGCGAAGCTATGCCAGCGGTCTTTGCCATCCCAACGCTCGCGAACGGTGGTGCCATCGTCGAACTTCGCCTGGATGACGACGGGCAGGTCGAATTCGCCGCGTCGATGCACGAGTACCTCGCTGTGATAGACGGTCGTGCCCTTCTTCTCGTCCTGCTTGCTCCACCAGTCCACGCGCTCGGAACTGGCTCGGAGAATGCGATCGTCCAGGGTCTGAGTGCCGTAGATCGCTTGTTTCCAGTACCAGTCGAGGTTCTGTCCCGCGACCTCGTTCATGGTCGAGGTGAAATCTTCGGGTCTTGGGTGCTTGAACTTGTATCGATCGAAGTAAGTGTGGAGCCCGCGCATGACGGTTTGCTCGCCGATGAGGCTTTCGAGGGTGAGCAGCATGAGTGCGGTTTTGGCATAGGTAGTCCCGCCATAGGCAGCCAGGTCCTCGAACATCCATGCCGGACGGGAGAGCGGATCACGATCTGCTCGCGCCACGTAGCCAAGCCGATCTTGACCGCGCTCGCCCAGGGTTGCGATGCGGGAGTTCAGATTGGACGTCCACTTGCCGTAGAGCGCGTCCATCACTTTGGCTTCGGTGTACTGGTTGATGCCCTCGTCCATCCACGCATTTTCAAACTCGTTGGTGGCGACCATGCCATACCAATACTGATGGCCGAACTCGTGCTCGACGACGACCTCGGGCTCGAGCAGGGATTTCGGCATCCACCAGGTGGTGTCGGCGGTGATAAGCGTGGGGTATTCCATGCCTCCGGCAGCGCCGCCACCGTGAGGCGGATCGACGACGGTGATCTGGGGATAGGGGTATGGCCCGATCCAATCGTCGAACTTGCGCATGGTTCCTTTCAGGGCGTCCATGTAACGCGGCGAGGTGGCCATGTGTCCGGGCTGCATGAGCATGCGAATCTTGACCGGGCCCTGGCGGAGTCGCACGGAGTCCTCAACGATTCTTGTGTTGGGATCGGCGGTCCACGCGAAGTCGTGTACGTCTTCGGCATGGAACGCAACGGTCTGCGTGCCGTTGCCATTGTCTTTGGCGGAGGTCTGCAATCCGGTCGCACCGATGTTCCATTTCGAAGGAAGAGTGAGCTTCACGTCGTAGGTTCCGAAGTCGGCGAAGAATTCGGTTGAAGCGTGGAATTGATGGCAGTTCCAGAAACCGTTCCACCAGACACCCACTTTTGGAAACCACTGACCGGCCATGAGGAAGTCGCGCTTGTAACCGGTGCGCGCTACTACCTCAGGGAACTTTGCCAAGAAGTGAATGCGGAACTGGATGCTGGCGCCAGGAGCGAGAGGCTTGGGCAGGGCGACTTCAAAGACGGTGCGGTCGTTGGCGTTGCCGTCGTCGGGCGATACAAACTTCATCTGCTTTGTGAGGTCGCCCACGCCGACGACTTCCAGCGATTTCACCTCGTTGGAGCCGAAGTGCTTGTCGTCCCATTCCTCGCCTTCTTCGGAATCGCGTTGTCCTCCGCGCCGGGCTTCGGTCATCCACGTGGACTGGGGTTGGAAGGCATTGAGATAAAGATGGAAGGGAAACTTGGTAAGCGTGGTGCCGGTGCGGTTCGTGTAGGTGAGCAACTCGGTTGCGTCGAGCGTGTGCGCCTTGGAATTGTAGGTGCCCTCGATCTGGTAAGCCACGACGCGCTCACTCAGCGGAGGCGCTTCGGCCAGAGCCGCTCCGAGGGCCAGGATGCTGGTTGTTGCAAGCCACGCGATTCGCCGTCGAAATTCCATCGCTTCTCCTTGCGCCCAACAGCATACCAGTGACGAGGGCTGGGAGTTCTGAATGCTCCGTCCGCCGAAAGCTCTTTGCCCCAGGTTTCGCTTTCAGGCTACACTTCCAGCATGCGTGTCCTAGGGGTTGACTGCGGCGGGGAATACACAGGCTATGGCGTCGTCGAAGGAGACGGACGCAAGCTGGAAGCTCTGGCCGTGGGAGCAATCCGACTCTCGCCGCGCGAGGCTTTGGAACTGCGTCTGAAGAAGGTATTCGAGGGGCTCTCCGAGCAAATCACACGGTTTCAGCCCGAGGTGGTTGCGATTGAGGACGTGTTCTATTCGGTGAACGCCAAGAGCGCACTGAAGCTGGGGCATGTTCGCGGAGTCGCGATGATGACGGCAGCGCAGCATGGGTTGGGAGTGGTCGCCTATGCGCCGCTGGCCATCAAGTCTGCGGTGGTTGGATACGGGCGGGCGGAAAAATCGCAGGTGCAGGTAATGGTGGCGCGGTTGCTGCATCTGGAGGTGGTTCCCGAGCCGGCCGATGCGGCGGATGCGCTGGCGATTGCCATTTGCCACATCCATACCTCGGCTACTCTTCTTCGACAGTCTGCAACAGCGAAATCCTGAATGGGAACGATGAGAACCTTTGCGCTAGCTCTGCTCCTGACTCTTGCTTCTACGGTACTTGCGCAGCCAGCCACTTCCGCACATGTCACGTTTTCTGAGCGCTGGCCGACGCGCGATCCGCAGTTTTTCGAGTTCACGATTCAGGCGGACGGAAGCACGAGGTATCGCTCGGTGCCAATTCATAATGCCAACTCTGATGGGGATAAGACGCCCGAGCCGTTTGAATTCAGCTTTACATTGTCTGCGCAAGCGAGAAAGCTGATTTTCTCGGTAGCACCACAGGTTCGCGAATTGCAGAATACGCTCGACAAGGTGAAGGTCGCCTATACGGGGACGAAGACTTTTGCATATGACCCGGGCAGCGGCGCTCCAGCGAAAATCTCTTACAACTACAGCTCGTCGCCGGAACTCTCGCGAGTGACGCAGCTGCTGCAGAATGTCTCCTCTACGATTGAGATGGGGGAGAGCCTGAAGTTCCAGCTTCGTTTCGATAAGCTCTCTCTGGATAATGCGCTAAAACGAGTGGAAGACCTCGCCACCTCGGGGCAGCTTGGGGAATTGCAACTACTGCACCCGGTGCTCACGAAGATTGCTGATGATCCGACGGTATTGAACATTGCCCGTCAGCGTGCCCGGCACATACTGCAGATTCGGACTTCGGAAGTCAGCGACACAAAAGTTAAATGATCTTTACTTCTTTGCGAATCTTTCTGCCTGACAACGAGTTCATACTGTTAATGGCAGGAGTGTCATCCATGACCACCCATAGAGTTCGGCTGTTCGGTGTAGCTGTCGTGCTCTTCGTTCTTACCGCCATTCCAGCTTTCGCCGCCAATAACATTCGCATCGTGCGCCTCAGCCTGGCTCAGGGAGACGTGCAGATTGACCGCAATGCAGGCGACGGCTGGGAGCAGGCCATCAACAATATGCCAGTGATCGCCGGGGCTCGCATATACGCGGCGGAAAACGCCAAAGCTGAGCTGGAGTTCGAAGACGGAAGCAGTGTCCGTCTGGTCGGCCCTTCGCAGATCACGATGCTGGCGCTCTCGGCCAACGATAATGGCTCGAAGGTGAACCAGGTTCAGGTCGATTCCGGACAGGTGTATGTGAATGCGCGGCTGCACCATCATGACGAGTTTCGGGTGCTTGCGCGGAGCGGAGAGGTATTTGTCATCAATAAGCCTTCGAAGCTGCGCTTCACGGTAGATGAGCAGACGGCTTCGTTGTCGCTGCTGCAGGGAGAGGTTTCCGTAGTCGATGGGCCGCAGGAAGCCAAGATCCGCAGCGGTGAAACCTATAACTATGTTCTCGGGCAGGCAGAGAGCGCGGCTCGACAGGATACGATTCCTGCGGAGCCGGCGGATGCCTGGAACCGGCAGCGGGATCAATACCAGGAGCAGCAGGCGCAGTCGGGAGCACAGTATTCCGATGGATATGCGCCCGGAACTGCTGACTTAGGCTATTACGGCCAGTACACGGATATCCCGGGCTACGGCACGATGTGGCAGCCCTACGGCGTCGGACTGGACTGGAATCCCTACGGTTACGGAGCGTGGAGCTACTATCCGTTCTGGGGCTGGACGTTCGTCTCTGGCTATCCGTGGGGATGGACGCCTTTCTACTACGGAAACTGGTGCTACATCAACGGTCGCGGCTGGTGGTGGCGTCCGGGACTCCGGCCGGGACATGGCGGCGGATGGCATCCGAGGCCGCGGTTTGACGGAGCGCCGTCGCGCGCATTCAATGGACCGAAGCCGCCGAGGAACGTGACTCGCGGGACGGTGGCTGTGGCGGGTTCGCATCTGAATGTAGGCTCGATCACGACGACACACTCTGTTCCTGGCCAGCACGGGTTTTTGGACGCCACGCACGGCACAATTGCCACTCGGCCGGTGGTTGCTTCGCGTGTGGGCTCGGCGGGAACAAGCATGGGAGCAGCGGCAGGTGCGCGCACTGGGATTTCTGCCGGGGCGCCGGTAGTGCGTGGTACCTCGACGCTCAACCCGGGTCTTCTGCATGGAACGAATCAGCCGATCTCAGGACAGCGCGGGGCATTCACGCAAACTGGAGATATGGTTCGCCCAGGGCGTCCCGGCGTTGAAGTTCATCGCCCGCCGACGGCGAACATGACGGGCACAACCGTGCAGCGGCCAGGCATCGCACCTCCGGCAGTGGCGCCGGGAACTCCGCGGGTGGCAGGACCACCTCCGGCTGTGGCTCCGACTACGCCCCGAGTGGCAGGACCGCCGCCAATGAGTGTGAATCCGCGTGTGACGGTGGCACCGGGCCCGGGGGCGGCTCCGCACTTCAGTAGCCCGCCGGTTTCACATGGCTCGATGAGCTCTGCTCCTGCGGCACCGGCTGGAGGAGGCTTCCATGGCGGAGGTGGTGTCGGTATGGGTGGTGGCGGGCACGCCGGAGGAGGCGGAGGACGCCGCTAATCGTCAACCTTGAGTAAGAAACCCCATCTCAAGTGAGAGATGGGGCTTTCTTTTACGAAGAAACACTGGGCGCGAACCGATTACCGGACGGCGACACCTGCGTATCCCACAACACTGCTGCGATCTCCGGAAACGTCTCCCGACGTTGCGTATTTCACGAGCTCTGCCGATTGCGCGCCGAGCCGAACTGCCGCGGTAAGCATGGCGACGGCGGGGCCGTAGCCACACATGGAGATGTTCTGCTCGCGAACGGTTTGGAAGAGACCTCGCGGCTTGAGGGCGAGAACCTGCTCGATGGCGAGCGCATCTTTCACCCGGGTTTCTGCGTCGTCCTCGTAGTGATTCATGTCGCTGGAAGCAACGATAAGCACGGGCTCGGAAGACTCGGCGATGACCTTAGCCATCACCACTCCAAGGGCGGTGAGAACCTCGAACTGGCCGGTGCCAACGGTGATCGGCACGAAAGTCAGCTCCGGTTGGAGGGCCTGCAGGAACGGGAGCTGCACTTCGATGGCGTGCTCACGAATCTGAGAAGTTCGGTCCTCGTGAAGAAGGGGAAATCCAGCCTTCAGGGCCTCGGCGAGTTTTGTATCAATCTGCAGGTCGCCCAAAGGCGTGCGGAAACTGCCTTCGCTGATGATCGCGAGCGGCTCGCCGACACCAGTGTGATTGGGGCAGAGCACGATCACCTTTCGCGGCACCTCCACTTGTGCGTACACAGCGCCTGCAACGCCTCCGGAATACATGTAGCCTGCGTGGGGCGCGATGATTCCGAGAGCTCTCTTCCTGTTCGGCGCGGAGCCGAGAAATCTTTGCACATCGCGCAGCAGTTCCGCCTGCGAGCCGGGATAGAACTGTCCAGCAACTGCTGGTTGCCTTACCATGCCGCTCATACTGGCACCGTCCTTCTATAACTGCTTCAGATGACGATAAAGCCGCGCCATGTCCTCCAGCGAAATCGCCTCAGCTCGCGTCGAGCCTTGGATTTCCGCTGCGGCCAAGGCGGCTTTGACTACGGCCTTGTCGTAGGCCAGCTTCAGGTTGTTGGTCACGGTTTTGCGTTTCTGGGCGAACATCGTCTTCAGGAAGCTGATGAAGCCAGCCTCATCGACATTGAGTTCGATAAAGCGCGGCTGCATTTTCATGCGGAACACAGCCGAACGGACATTGGGCGGAGGGTCGAACGATTCCGGTCCCAGCTCGAAGAGTTTCTCCACCGTGCCGTACATCTGCGCCGTGGCTGACAGGAGTCCGTAATCGCGGCTGCCGGGTGCGGCGGCGACGCGATCGGCGACTTCCTTCTGCACCATCAGCACGAGGCTTTCGACGCGATTGCCTGCGGAAAAGAGCTTCAGAAGGATATCGCTGGTGATGTAGTAAGGGAGATTTCCGACCACCTGCGTCTTGAACAGTCCGGTGGGACGCAGATCGCGCAAGGGTCCCGGCGTGGAGCCCAGGACGGTTCCGAGATCGACCTGCAGGATGTCCGCCTCAAGGATTTCCACGTTGGGCTGGGGCGCGAATCGCATGCGCAGTTGCGCCGCCAGGACGCGATCCAGCTCCACGGCGATCAGCCGTCCGGCGCGCTTGGCCAGCAGCTCGGTCAAGGCCGCTTCGCCGGGACCGATCTCGATGACCGTGGTGTGCTGCACATCTCCCAAGGCGTCCACGATGCGTTGCATGGCATCGATGTCCACGAGGAAGTTTTGTCCCAGCTTCGGCTTCCTGGTGCTCGCCGATTGATTTTCCAAAAGCTTGGCCAAGTTTGACCGCCTTTCCTGTTGACCGTTAGACTTCACGGTTACGTGTATTCCATTCTTCAATCCAGCGCATCCAACTGCTGTTTGTGCGTTAGCGGAGGCATCTGTGCACGTCTTGTTTGCCGCATCCGAGTGTGTGCCCTATTCCAAAACTGGGGGGCTCGCTGACGTCGTAGGCGCATTGCCACGCGCCGTCGCCGCACTTGGTCACCGGGTCACGGTTTATCTTCCTCTTTACCGGCAGACTCAACTTCAGTATCCCAAAACGGTCATTCCCAGCATCACTGTTCCATTCGATGACCGATACCGCTTCTGTTCGGTGCTCGATGCCGGTGTGCAGCACGGTGTCCAATTCTATTTCATCGATTATCCTCCCTTTTACGACCGCGATGCTTTGTACGGTACTCCGCTGGGGGATTACCACGACAATCCCGAGCGTTTTGCGCTGTACTGTCGCGCGGTGCTGGAGGCTTCAAAGATTCTCGGCGTGCCCGACGTGTTTCACTGCCATGATTGGCAGACCGCACTCATTCCAGTTCTGCTGCGCACGTTGTATGACGAAGATCCATCGCTGAGCGGTATTCCGACGGTATTCACGATTCATAACGTGGGATACCAGGGAATTTTCTCGCCGGACACGCTGCCTCTGCTGATGCTGCCGTGGGACCTGTTCACGATGACGAAGCTGGAATTTTTCGGAAAGATAAATTTTCTGAAGGGCGCGCTCGTGTATTCGGATTTCATTACGACGGTGAGCCGCAAGTATGCGCAGGAGATTCAAACGTCTGAATATGGATTTGGGCTGGAAGGCGTTTTACGCAGCCGCAGCGCATATCTTTCCGGCATTTTGAATGGCGTGGATTACCACGAGTGGAATCCGGCGACAGACTGCTATATCGCAGGGCACTACGCTCCTGACGCGCTGGAAGGGAAGAAGAAATGCCGTCGCGATCTGCTGGCAAGCTTCTCGCTTGATCCGGAATCGACGACGCCGGTGATTGGAATTGTGTCGCGTTTCGCGGCGCAGAAGGGATTTGACCTGATCTCGCTGGCGGCGGACAGGCTGGCGCGCGAGAACGTAGTGATGGTTACGCTGGGCGCTGGAGATAAGGATTATGAAGACCTGTTCCGACGGCTGGTAAAGCAGTATCCAGGGAAGTTTGCGGTGAAGGTGGGATATGACAACGAACTCGCGCACAAGATCGAAGCGGGCTCGGACATGTTCCTGATGCCTTCGCGATATGAGCCGTGCGGGTTGAACCAGATCTATTCGCTGAAGTATGGGACGGTGCCGATTGTGCGCGCTACGGGCGGCTTGGACGACACGATTGAGCCGTGGGATGCGAAGACCGGGAAGGGAACGGGATTCAAATTCCACGAGTACACGGCCGAGGCACTGTTGAATACCGTTCGCGCGGCGCTGGCTACGTATGCGAAGCCGGACGAATGGAACAAGCTGATGCTCAACGGAATGGCAAGAGATTTTTCGTGGACGGTCGCGGCGAGAGAGTATTTGAAGATTTATGAGCGGGCGAGAGCATCGAGGCATGTGGCGGTGTGATTGTTGCGGGAGCCCAGAGTTGGAAAATCGCCAACTTCTGGGCCACCCTGGCGAAGATCGGTAGTAGGGATCCTTCGCTGCGCTCAGGACACCCTTTTCTTTGAGTTCTCTTGTTGCTCGCGAGAACAGCTCAGGCTTCGGGGTAGCAGTATTGGTATTCGCCGGGGCGCTCGGTGCCGATGGGTTGGGTGGCGTCGAGGGGCATGAGCACGATGCGATTGCGCTCGGTGGGCTGGAACACGCCTTTGTATTCCCAATAGTGATAGTCGCCGGTGCGGAACTCGATGGTGGAGTTCGCTAGGGTGAAGGTGTATTTGCCGCCTCCACCGTGACGGTAGCTCTCGTAATGGCCGTCGGCGGAGAGAGTCAGAGTTCCAGCGGAGAGGTGAGCGAAGCCTCCTGACCAACAGCGGTAGAGGCTGGCAGGCGGTGCGGCTTGGGCGAATAGTGGTGCGGCCAAAAGAAGGAAGAGAGCGATTCGCACAAGGTTAGAGATGCAGGAGCGGGCGAGCGGTTTGCAAGCGGTGCTCAAGCGAGGTGCTTGCGAGCAAAGTGCAGATAGACGGGAATGCCTGCGAGGATGACGGTGACGCCACCGAGGGAAAGGCGCAGGTTGTCGATGAAGGAGTAGTAGAGCAGGACGGCGGAGGCCAGGACGAATACGGCCGGGACGACTGGATATCCGAATACACGGTACGGGCGCGCAGCTTGGGGATCGCGGCGACGGAAGACGAAGATGGTGCTGGCGGCGATCATGTAAAACAGCCATTCAGCGAAGATGGCGAGTGAGAAGAGCTCGCGGAATTTTCCGGAGACGAGAAGCAGCGCGGTCGCAAGGGCGCACTGCACGATGGTAGCGACGGTGGGTGTGCGGAAGCGGGGATGGACCTCGGCAAGCGCGGGGAACAGATATCCATCGCGGGCGACTGCGTAAGGGACCCGGGCTCCGCTCATGACGGTGCCATTAAGTGTGACGAGCATGGACAAGGCCATTCCAATGGCAACCAGCGCGGCTCCGGAGGCTCCGGCGGCAATGCGCATGGCATCGGTTGCGGCGTGCTGCGAGGCGGCTACGGATGATGCGGGCAGAACATACTGCACGGCGGCATTGGTCAGCATGTAGAGAACGCCGACGATGGCGACTCCGGAGATGAGCGCGCGTGGGATGATCTTCTCGGGACGCTTCACTTCTCCGGCGACCATGTTGAGATCGTTCCATCCATCGTAGGCCCAGAGGGCGGCGACGAGCGCAGCCATGAATCCTGCGATGCCGCCTTGAGCATCGGTGACCACGCCAGCGAAATTGTGCCAGGTGCCTCCGGCATAGGCGAAGCAAAGGGTTGCGATTCCGATGACGAGAGCGATCTTGACGAGGGTGAAGATGAGCTGGAAATTCGCGGCGCGGTGCACTCCGACGTAGTTGAGCGCGGAGATGGCGACGGTGAGCGCGATGGCAAAAAGCTGTCCCCAGGTGATGCCGAGGGCTGCAGTGTGGGAGAGAAATCCGAGCGCAGTGAACGTTCCAAGGACGCGCACGATGCCGGTGGTTACGCTGGCGATGGAGGCAGGCTTGGCGATGATGAACCAGGTCCAGGCGTAGAGGAACGACGCGGCGGAACCGTATGCATCGCGGATGAAGATATATTCGCCGCCAGCCTGGGGCTTCATGGAGCCGAGCTCGGCATAGGTGAGGGCGCCGAAAAACGAGAGTATGCCGCCGACGATCCAGACGGCGTACACCATGCGGGCCGATCCGACGGCTTGCATCATCTCGGCAGGCACAAGAAAAATGCCGCTTCCGATGATGGTGCCAACGACGACGGCAGTGGCGTGCCATCCGTTCATTTGCCGCAGTAATTCCGGTTGTTGGTCGCCAGTGCGCAATGCCATCCCCCATTGCATTCTTCCACAGCTCTCTTCGCAGGACTATGCCACAATGAAATCGCGATGGCATTTTTCCTGGGAATCGATGGCGGAGGAAGCAAGTGCACGGCCGCAGTGTCGGACGGCACATCGGTTATTGGGACACACACATCGGGCGCGTGCAACCTGAACTCGGTCTCCAATGAGCAGGCGAAGAGTGCGCTGCGGATGGCGATCGAAGGCGCGCTCGCATTGGCTGGGATATCGATGAGCGATATCTCATCGGTATGTGCAGGAGTGGCGGGTGCTGCGTCTCCGGAGAATGCCAGGGAAATCGCGAAGATCCTTTCGGAACTGGTCCCCGGAAAACCTGTAGAAGTGGTCGGCGACACGGTGATCGCCCTTGAAGCGTATTTCCCTGCTCGAGCGGGAGCTGTGTGCATTGCCGGAACAGGCTCGATTGCATTTGGCCGCAATGAGCGCGGCGAAACAGCACGCGCTGGAGGATGGGGAAAGCTGGTTTCCGATGAAGGGTCGGGCTTCTGGATCGGACAGCGGGCAATTGCGCAATGCCTTCGCGCGCTGGACATGGGACGCAGCAGCGAACTGGTGACGTCGATCATGGAGCATTGGAAGATTGTCACGCGCGAACAACTGGTGCAGCGCTGCAATGATCCGCATGGAGTGAATCTCGCGGAACTATTTCCGGTGGTGCTGGATACGGCAGAGCGCGGGGACGCAATGGCAAGCGAAATTCTGACGGCAGCAGGAATCGAGCTGGCGCGCATTGCGCAGATTGTGGTGCGACGGTTGTGGGTGGGGCACGAGGAACTGGATATCGCGATCACGGGTGGAGTGTTTGCGAATTCTGCGCGGGTACGGCAGGTTTTCAGCAACATCATTCGCACGGACAGGCCCGAGGTGCATGTGCGCATCAGCGAACGACAGCCGTTTGAGGGAGCGCTGTATTTGGCGAAGAGGGCTGTTGAGGGGTAGAGGTTGCTGGCGCGTGCTGCGGGTAGGTGGCCGAGGGGGCCTTACGGGCAGCAGTGGATATTTGGACGACGCTGGGATCCTTCGCGGCGCTCAGGGTGACACCTTAAAACCAAAAGTACAAAAGCAAGAGCAAAGGCAACTGCCCGGTTTGTCCATGAGACCGGTGGTCTTCCATGCACCCATGGATTTCATGAGTGGCGAAGGGTGCTCGGCTACTGTTTGTCGCGGAAGAAGTCGAGGATGGCTTCGGCTTGCTTGGTGTTGACGACCGAGGTCAGGGCGGCGTAGTTGGCCTGCTTTACGGCGTGCAGGGAGCCGAAGTGCTGCAAGAGGCGGCGGGTGGTGAGTTCGCCGATGCCGGGGACGTCGCGAAGTTCGGTGGCGCGATCGCGCATCTGACGGCGCTTGCGGTGGAAGGTGATAGCGAAGCGGTGCGCTTCGTCGCGGATCTGCTGGATGAGAAGCAGCACGGGCGAGTGACGGTCGAGGACGATGGGCTCATCTTCCTGTCCGTAAAGGTAGAGGATCTCTTCACGCTTGGCGATGGAGGCGATGGGTTGCGAGGCGAGTCCTAGCTCTTCGAGAGCGCGGGCGGCGGCGTGGAGTTGTCCGAGGCCTCCGTCGATGAGGACGAGAGATGGCATGGGCTTGTTCTCTTCCTGCAGGCGCTTGTAGCGGCGGGTAACGACCTCGTGCATGGACTTGAAGTCGTCGATGCCTTCGACGGTACGGATGATGAACTTGCGGTACTCGGAGTTGCGCATCTTGCCCTCTTCCCAGACGACCATGGAGGCGACGGTTTCGGCACCCTGGATGTGGGAGATGTCGAAGCACTCGATGCGGCGGGGTTCTTCGGCGAGCAGGAAGGTGTCCTGCAGCACGCTCTTGATGACGTCGGTGCGCGGCTTCATGACGCGGAAGCGCTGATCATAGGACTGGCGGGCGTTGTTGCCGACAAGGTCAATGAGTGATCGCTTGTCGCCACGCTGAGGAACATCGATGTAAACGCGTGAGCCGCGCTTCGAACTGAGCAGGTCCTGGAGGGCTTCGCGGTCCTCGAACTCGACGGGGATGTAGATGGTGCGCGGAACGTACGGTGCGTCAACGTAGAGCTGCTTGAGCAGGGTGCTGAAAAACTCTCCGACTTCGAAGCCGTGATCGGATTCGAGTTCGCCGAGGTCTTCCCAGAAGAACTCGCGGCGGTCGAGCACCTTGCCGCCGCGCATGTGGAAGACGTTCACGGCCAGCAGGTGGTTCTCGTAGTGGTAGCTGATAACGTCCACATCGTCGCCTTCGGCGGAGGCGATGCGCTGCTTTTCATTCAACTGCTCGACGGTGACGATGAGGTCGCGGTACTTGGCGGCGAGCTCGAACTGCATGTCTTCGGCCGCGTGCTCCATGCGCTCGCGAAGAGAGCGAGAAAGCTCGGAGGGCTTGCCCTCGAGCAGCATACGAACGTCATGGACCGCTTCGGCGTAGGCTTCGGGCGTGGTCAGGCCGCTGACGCAGGGACCGAGGCAGCGCTTGATGTAGTACTGCAGGCACGGGCGCGCGTGCTCCCGGGTGAGGTCGATCTTGCAGGACGGAATGAGGAAGTGGCGGTGAATGAGATCGACGATGCGGTAGGCGAGATTGGCAGGGAAATAGGGGCCAAAGTAGCTGCCTCCGTCCTTGCGCAGCTTGCGCGTGACGTAAACGCGAGGAAAGCGCTCGGAGGTGATTTTTACGTACGGGTAGGTCTTGTCGTCGCGCAGCAGAATGTTGAAGCGGGGCTTCTTCTGCTTGATGAGGTTGTTTTCGAGCGCGAGCGCCTCGTGCTCGTTGCCGACAACGATGTACTCGATGTCAACGGCTTCGCGTAAAAGGCTGCCGGTCTTGGCGTTTTCGCTGGCACCCTCGACAAAATAGGAGCGCACACGCGCACGCAGGTTCTTAGCCTTGCCGACGTAGATGACCTCGCCTTCGGCGTTCTTGTAAAGGTAAACGCCGGGATCGGTGGGAACGGTTTTGATCTTCTGATGTAAATCCATACTGCTTGTGTTCTGGCCAGAGTCTCTGGCGGACTCATGTCGGCGCCGGGCGAACGTGATCCTATGAAAATTCTACTCGTCTCAGGCAGGAAACTCCGTTCAGGTGCTTCAGATGGTTAGCTAAGTTGTTGATTCTGTATTGGATGAAGCATGGCATCATGCGTGCTCTTACGGACATCGACTGTAGCAGGGCATCTACCGTTTCGGGTTGCCTTCGAACCAGCAATCCAAGCCCCAAGGAGCATCTATGAAACCGTATCTCCCCATTCTTGTAGTCGGCGCTATGGCCCTCACAGTGGGTTGCGCTACCAAGAAGAATGTGGCGCAGCAGGTAAACCCGATTATCAACAAGGTTGATGAATTAGATGATCGTACGGCGCAGACGACTCGTGGTATTCGCGACACGGACGCTCGCGCACAGCAGGGTATCAAGGGTGTGGAAGCCAAGGCCAGCTCCGCTGACCAGAAGGCACTTGCAGCAGGACAGCAGGCCGACCAGGCTCAGCAACTCGCAGCCAAGGCCAACACGGGCGTGAACGAACTCACGAACCAGGTAGTCAATTTTGACAACTATCACCCTGTGACGGAAGCCGCAGTGCACTTTGGTTTCGACAAGGCCGATCTTACCCGTAAGGACCGGGAGCAATTGGACGAACTCGGCCAGCAGATCACAAACGTGAAGGGCTACATCATCCAGATCGAGGGCCGCACGGATTCGGTGGGCGACCCCACTTACAACTATCAGCTGAGCCAGCGCCGCGCGGCGGCAGTGACTCAGTACCTGGCTTCGAAGTACAATGTGCCTGCGCACAAAGTGTTTGTGATCGGGCTCGGGAAGGACGCTCCGGTCGAGAAGAACAGCACGGCTCGTGGCCGGGCGGAAAACCGCAGAGTGGACGTACGGCTGATGACCAACAATGTGAATCAGCAGGCGAACGCTCCGGCAAGCGGTCAGGTTCAGCAACAGCCGCAGCAGCAGACGCCCGGGGCAGCAGCAAGCCAACAGCGCTAAGTTATACCCGTGTGCTCCGTGGGGGTGCACACATTGAGAAGGCCGCTCAATAGGAGCGGCCTTTTCGTTTGCTCTAATACCCAGAGTTGGAAAACCGCCAACTCTGGGCCACCCTCGCGTTTGCGCTAGCGGAGGCCGCCGCCGACGAAGTGCACGATTTCGAGGCGGTCGCCGTCGTGGAGATCGGTTGCAGACCAATTGGCGCGGGGGACGATGTCGCGATTGAGTTCGACGGCGACACGGTCGCCTTTCATGCCGAGCTCTTCGACGAGCAGGTCGAGCTTCGTTGCGTTGAGATTGCGTTCATCACCGTTGATTACCAGACGCATGGAAACAACATAGCAGATCAGGTTTCTGCTCGCCATTCCTCGTGTCGGCCACGCGGATTTCGCCAGAACGAGGCGAACGCAGGCTGTTGAGGACAGCGGACTTGGCTTGATACAGGTCCGGCAGACGAAGAACGATCTTGCGACAGATGAGCTTCTTCTTGTTCTTTTTGCGCATTTTTAACGGCCGCTACCCCGCTGCTAGGCACAAACTAGAACAGTCCTGGGCGGAGAAGAAGCGCACAGCTCCCTCAAGAACGTGGCTTGGTTAGTCTCTTGCTGGTGCGTAGACCAGCACCATGAAAGTTCCGGGGGTCACGGTCGGGCGCTTCTGTCCTTCCGCGGGCGGGCCGAATTCGGCGGTTGGCAAATAGACCCGGTGGGTCTTTGGGTCGACGGCAACAGTACGCGCACCGCGTTCCGCCTTGACGTTCGCCGCAACCTCATATTTGCCAGCTTTTCCTTCGTGCACGATCGTCAGTGTCCCTTCTCCGTTTGACGCGAATGCCAGCCTTGCTCCGGGGTCGAATGCAGCGCCGTCGGTTCCGCTGCCCGTCGGCAGAGTCGCAATCGTCTTGCCCGTCTGTGCGTCGATCACCATCATCTTGCTGTTTCCGCAGACCGCGAAAAGATGACCTTTCGTTTCATCGATTGCGAGTCCTGAAGGCTCCTCGCATCCTCCGAGTTTCCAGCGCTGCGTCGCTTTCCAGTTCTTCGTGTCGACTACAGCAATCTCGCCGGTGTCCTCAACGTTGATGTAAGCATGTGCGCTGTCGGTTACGGCTGCTTCGAGTTTGCCTCCGAGCGGAACGGTTGCAATGACCTTGAGCGAATCGGGATCGATCACTGCGAGGTCTTTGCTGCGGCCGTTCATCACAAGCACTTCCTTCGAATACTTGTCATAGATGATGGCGTCGGGATTCTCGCCGGTCTTGATCTCGGTCTTGGGCGCGAGCGTCTTTGCATCAAAGACGGTCACTGTCCCGGTGCGGCCATTCGAACTGAATCCGAGGCCCTTCTCCGGAACAATTGCCGCTCCGTGCGCGCCGTTTGCTGGAACCTCACCGACCTTCTTGCCAGTTGCGGCATCGACAACGTAGATCGCGCTGTTGTGTCCGATGAATAAACGATTGCTGCTTTCATCGTAGGTGATATAGTCCCACCCGCCCTCTCCTCCGATGACGAACTTTGCGACTTGCTTGTAGTTTGTGCCCTGCGCGAACGCAGCGACAGTCAGCAGCAGAACAGCAAGAGCGGAAATGACCTTCTTCATGCGAGCTTACCTTCCTTCAGCACGGCTGAGATAGTAGTGGACGGCTGGGGTGATGATGAGTGAGAGCACCATAGAAACGCTGATTCCGCCGATGACGGCGATGGCAAGTGGTTGCAACATTTGCGAACCTGAGCCGAGCGCCAGTGCCAATGGCAGCATGCCTGCAATCGCAGCAAGGGCCGTCATGGCAATGGGCCGCAGACGACGCCGTCCGGCCTGCATCATGGCATCGTGCGGCGTGTATCCAAGAGCACGGAACTTCTGATCCGCGTCGAGCAGCAGGATACCGTTCTTAGCGACGATGCCGATGACCATGATCAATCCCATGAACGACGAAATGTTGAAGGTGGTGCCGGTGATCAACAGTGCCAGTAGTACCCCTGACGTGGAGAGCAAGGCAGAGGCGAGAATCGCCAGCGGCGCAGCGAACGTGCGAAACTCGAAGAGAAGAACGACAAAGACCAGGACAATAGCCAACACCAGTACGAATAGAAGATCATGGAATGATTTCTGTTGCTCTTCGTAGGTGCCGCCGTACACGACGCGGATAGATGGAGGCAAGTGGAGGTCATTGACACTCTTCTGCACCGCGGCAATCGCGCTACCAAGATCACGTCCTTCCAATCTTGCAGTCACCACTACATCGCGTTGCAAGTTTTCGCGCCGAATCTCGGTCTGTCCCGGCAACTCTGTAACAGCAGCGAGTGAACCGAGTGTGGCCGTGTGTCCGGCGCTGCTCACCAGAAGCGTATTGCTCATTGCGTCAAGCGACGAGCGATTCGCATCTGGGAAACGCACGCGGATGGTGTACGCGCGGTCGTTGGCGATCACCGGAGTTGCAGCGGGCTCACCTTCCAGAATCGCTGCGGAATCGGTAGCGACTTCTTCAGGGGTAAATCCCGCCCGCGCAGCAACGGTCGGATTCACTTGAAAGATTGTGGCTGGGCCGCTGATCGTATCTTCAATTCCGTTCTTGAGGTCAACAACTCCCTTGATCTTTCCAATGGCGTCGGAGACACGCGGAGCCCACTCCCGCAGCACTTGCTGGTCGCTCGAGAAAAGTTTAATCTGCACCGGCTCAGGAGCGTTCGACAAATCGCCGATCATGTCCTGAAGTATCTGTACGAACTCAACGTCGACTCGGGGCTCCTCGCGAGCGATGCGTGCGCGCAACTTCGAGACGATTTCCTCTGTCGAGTGATCGCGCTGCCCTTTCAGCTTCACGGCGAAATCACCCCGGTTGGCTTCCGTTACAGCCGCCAGTCCAAGTTGAAGACCTGTGCGGCGTGAAGCACCTTCCACGTCAGGTATCTCGCGGATCATTTGTTCCAAATGCCCAACGATGCGATTCGTTTCCTGGAGCGACGTTCCCGCCGGAGTGAGGTAATCGAGAACAAACCCTCCCTCATCGATCTCCGGCATCAGGTCACTGCCGAGCGCTTTGTAACAAACGACTGACGCAACAACGAGAATGCAACTGAAGACCGCGATCCACTTCGGACGTTCGAGCGCGAATCGAAGGCAGCGTTCGTAGAAGCTGAGAAGCTTGCGAAAACGTGCGCCGAGTGTTGCCTCCTCGGCAGCGAGCAGATGCGCAGCATCCTGCTCGCCAGCTTCCGTTGATTCTGCACTTCCTCTGCGGATGAGGTACTGGCTCAGCGTTGGAGTCCAGGTCAGTGCAAGAACAAGAGACGTGAGCAGTGAGACCGCTACGGTGATTGCGAGTGCGCGGAAAAAGACTCCAGTAACTCCGGTCACGGCAATCAGCGGCAGAAATACGACAATCGGCGTGATTGTTGAGCCTATCAACGGCGGAGTAATTTCTGAGAGAGCACTGCGAATCGCTTCAAGGCGGCCCTGCCCGGAATCGCGATGCAGCGCGATATTCTCGACGACCACGATCGCGTCATCGATGATCAAACCTACAGCCGCAGCCAAGCCGCCCAGTGTCATGAGGTTGAAGCTAGCGCCGAGCAGTTTGAGCGCTATAAAGGTGACGAGCACAGTAACCGGGATAACGATTGCCGCAACCAGAGAGGTTCCCCAGTCACGAAGAAATAACACCATGATGATGCATGCGAGGATGAGGCCGATGAGGATCGCGTCGCGCACGCTCTTGATCGACGACGTCACCAGCTCCGACTGGTCGTAGAACGGCTGCAACTTGATTCCCGGCGGGAGAGAGGCACGGATGCGTTCAACCTCGGCATGGACAGCTTTCGCGACGTCGACCGTGTTGCTGTCAGGCTGGCGACTGACGTTCAGCAGTACCGCGGGTTTTCCGTTTGCTGTTACGACCGTGTAGACCGGCTTCACGCCCGGCGCGACCGCAGCGACGTCTTGAATGCGAACAGGTATCCCGGCCTGCGTGTTCTTGATAACGATCTGTCCGATCTGCGCAGGGTCCCGCACCTGCCCGTTCACAAGACCCAGGTAGAGTTGGTGATTTTGTTCGAGCAGTCCGGGAGAATCGATCAGATTGGTGCGCTTTACCGCATCAAGAATGTCAGTGACTGTAATATTCGCGGCAAGCAGTTTCGAGGGATCCGGTGTGACGTGAAACTCCGGCTCCTGCCCGCCCTGCACCACGACGGTGGCCACGCCGTTCAGACGATTCAGGCGCGGCTTAAGATCGTAAGTCGCAAGTTCCCAAAGCTGCGTCTGCGGCATCGTGTCTGAAGTCACGCTGTAGCCGATAATCGGGAAGCTTGCGAACGTGAGGCGATGCGTTTCGACGTCGGCTGTTGTCGGAAGTTTTGAGCGCACGCGCGTAAGAGCAGCGTCGACGAGTTGCAATGTCTGCACCATGTCGACATTCCAATCGAAAAACAGGTCGACCTCGGCAGAGCCGCGACTGGTGATCGAGCGAACATCTCGCAGTCCCGGTACGCTGTTCACCGCCTCTTCGATTGGCCGCGCGATTGTGACCATCATCTGATCAATGGGCATCACGCCGTTATCGACACCAATAACTACGCGCGGAAAATCTGTAGTTGGGAAGACCGATACCGGGATGGTGAAAGCGAGATAAGCCCCTACAAAGGCCAAAATGATGATGGAGAAGATGACTGACTTGGCATGTCGCGTGTACCAGTAGCTCTCATCTTGTACGCCCGGAACTCTAATCCGGTCCAGAAGTGATCGGAAGCTCATGCGCGTATCACTCCTTTTCCGCTGTAGGCTTGTTCGCACCCGCCGCTTCGGCCTGTGTCACGTGCGTCTTGTCGGGCAGTCCGTATGCGCCTGTTGCGATCACAGTTTCTCCCGCCTGCAGTCCCTTTGTGATCTGCATATCGCTTGCGGTGTGAATGCCGATCTCAACCTCGCGTTCGTGCGCGCGCCCGTCGGAGTCCACGACCATCACCTTCGTCCCGCCTTCAGGGTTCTTCAGGAGCGCTGAGGCTGGCACTGTGATCGCGTCCTTTTCGACGTGCGCGACCATTTCCACGCGAACCGTTGTGCCCGGCCGCAACGACGACTGGGGATTAGGAGCTTCAATCCAGACTTCAACGGTCGTGCTGTTTGGGTCGAGGGCCGGACTGATGAGCGTTACTTTGCCATTACCCTTCACCTCAGGCGCGTCGATCGTTGCTTTGTCGCCGATGTGAAGCGCAGCTGCTGCTTCCTGCGGGATGTGCGCTTTCGCAACCACGGAAGAAGTGTCCATGATTGTGAGCAGCGGCGTGCCCGGGGCCGGAGTCTCTCCCGGATAGTTGGGCCGATCCGTCACCACGCCGTCAATCGGGCTGCGGATATCCGAGTAGCTGAGCATTGCGCTGGCTCCCTCAAACTTCCCCTTCGCGGAAGTGAGCTGGCCGGTTGCTGATTTCAACGTCTGGGGCTTGCCAATCGCCTGCGCCGCTTCAAGATGTTGGTTCGCGAGTTGATACTGTGCTTTGGCCTGCACCAGCGCCACCGCTGACTGATCGAGATCTTTGCGAGGCAACGCACCCTGTTTGAAGAGTTCTTGTCGGCTGTTGTACAGCTTTTGTTGCGCATCGAGGGTTTCTTGCGCCGTCTTCAAATCAAGTTCGGCTTTCTTCATGTCTTCGGGCAGGCTTGCGCCTGTCGTGGTGGTATAAGTGGCCTGTGCCTGTTCGTACGCGCCCCTGTTTTCTGTGACAGAAGCGGCGAGATCGCTGTTTTCCATCACTGCGAGCAGCTGCCCCGCACGCACGTGCGATCCGCGATTAACGTAAAACTTACGGATTGGTGCTGCGACCTTTGGAGTGATGGCCGCCTGGTTCTTGGGGTACAGAATGGCTTCAGTCGATATCACCTGTTCGATTTGCTTCTGTTCGGCTTTCGCCAACTGGACAGCCACCACCGGCTCCGGCGCTTGTGCCTCTTTAGCATGCAGATGGTAGTAAACGATGGCTGCACCGACTACGACCACGACTGCAACGGCAATAAAGATCCGCGTACGATTGCTCATTAGAAGCTACCTGTCAGTGTCTGCAAATTGGCGAGCGCAACGCTATAGCGCACCTCGCCATCGTCAAAATTGTTGCGAGCCTGCGTCAGCGTGTTTTGCGCGTCCACAACCTCAAGGGCGGTGGCTTCCCCAGCCCTGTAACGGAGAGTTGTTAGTCTCAAACTCTCGGCTGCAAGGTCGGCTGATTGACGCAGTGTTTCGATCTGCTCTTTCGCCGCAGAAGCTTCCGCATAGAACAACCGCAGGTCGGCCAATGCCTGACGTTGCGCGGTGCTCAACTCTAGCTGCGCCTGCATGTGCTGTAACTTAGCTTGCCGCACCTTGCTCTGCGTCAAGCCCCAATTGAACACAGGGATTTGGAGCGTTGCCGAAAGCTGGTAACCGAGATTTCTAACGCCGTTGGATCGAGTGGCGTACGTCGGCGCGTCGATACCGTAGAAGTAGTCGAGGGTGAGCGTAGGCAGGTGTCCCCCAATGGCTGCCTGATACTCATTCGAAGCGACCTGAACGGCTGCGAGTGCCGCCTTCAACTCCGCATTGTTCTTCGAGGCAAGGCTCTGCGCTTCGGTGAACAGAGGAAGCGGCGACGCGAACCGCAGATCGTCAACCAAGTCGAACTCTTCCGTATAGACAGGAAATACGAGGACTGCGAGATCGAGGTGCGCTTTCTCCTCGGCGAGTTTCGCTTCCTGAAAATCTCGCTGGCGATCATTCGCCTGGAGTTGCGCCTTGATCACGTCGGAGTGCGCGACCTCGCCGCCGTTCTCCAGTTGCCGGGAAAGCGTGAGAAAGCGCTGCGCCTCGCCGGCTGCCTGCTCGGAGTTTGCTCGCTTACGTTGCGAGGCAATCGCACCGTAGTAGTTTTGTGTGACGGTGAGAACCAGCCCGCGCGTGGCGATTTCCGCTTTGATCTTCGCGAGCTTTTCTGCGGCATGCGTGCGACGGTACTCGGCCATCGTCGTGAATCCGACGCTCTCGTGAATATTGCCTTGGCTAATGTACTCTCGCACGCCATTTGCAGCAATGAACCTCGGAGAGGATTCGCGCGTCGGCTCTGTATAGATGGCACCGGTCGTGTAGTTCACGCCCGGAAGCAGAGCAGCGCGAGCCTGGACGCGATCCTCGTGCGCCATTCCAGCTTCAGTGAGAGCAGCACGAAACTGCACGCTGTTGTTCTTCGCTCTCTGCAGCGCGTCCTGCAAATTGATGGTGGGACGTGTGGCGCCTTGGTCCGCGACGCCAGTTGAGGCTTGAGACCAGGAGAATACAGAAACGGCAGCAAGAAGAATCGAGCAGAAAGGACGCAGCTTCACACTTCGGCCTCACAGTTTTGATGACTTACATAATGGCAAATAGAACCTTAAGGAAAGCTGAAGTTAGGAAGTTAGCCGTAGGCGAACCGTCATGGTCGTTCCATTCCCGGCTTCGGTTTCCACACCAATGCCTCCTCCGTAGGCCTCAACGATTGCTTTGGCAATCGCGAGTCCAAGCCCGTATCCACCTGTGGTGCGCGCACGGGATGAGTCCGCCCGATGGAACCGGTCAAAGATGCGATCGATTTGCTCCTTGGGGATCCCGGGGCCCTGGTCGCAAACCGCAACCTCGGCCCACTCCGCAGCGCGGCGAATCGTCATGCGCACCGTCGATTGAGGCGGACTGTGTCGGATCGCGTTTTCCAGCAGATTTGCCCAGACCAGTTCGAGGTCTTCAGGGTCAGCCTGCATTTTTGGCTCAGCCTGGCGGCGGAGCTCTACGTGAACACCGCGTGCGTCCGCAATAGGACACAAATGTGCGATCGAAATCTCGCATGTGCTGGTCAGGTCAATTTCTTCCAGGTCGCGACGCAAGCTCCCGGATGCCCACTGCTCAGCACGAGCCAAACGCAGCATAGAATGCACAAGCTTCTCTAAACGCGTGGTGTCTTCGAGTGCCGCCTCAACGCCTTGGCGATACTCTTCCGGACTCCGGGGACGCAGCGCGAGCGATTGCAGCGTCGATTTGAGGATTGCCACCGGAGTTTTCAATTCATGCGCCGCGTCCGCAAGGAAATCTCGCTGGGAGGTGAACGCCTGCCCGAGGTTCGCTAGCATCGTGGTCATGGCTTGGGTGAGGGGTGCGAGTTCTTCGGTGTGCACTGATTCTGGTGGTGCACTTAGCGCCCAATTGGACGGTGAAACCTGTGCAGCGCTGTCTGCGAGTTGCGCGAGAGGTGCCAGTCCGCGCTTGATTGCCCATACGGCAATGGCTGCTGCACATCCCAAAAGCAAGACGCTGGCCGCAACGAACAGAGCTCCCGCCCGCCAGATCGCCTCTTGCAATTCGACTGTCGAGGCCGCATAGAAAACTGTCAGCGCGTCTTTAGAGTTCTGCGCGCCTTCGCGATCAAGAACGGGAACATTGACGAGGCGAATTCCGCTGTACAACTCCCCATTCAGTCTTACTTCCCAATGATCCCCACGTCTGACTGGCACCGAGTCGAGCCCATAGGGCCAGTTTGGAGAGGTTGCCAGAAGCTTCTCGTTTGAATCGACAACCCGGTACAGGTCGGGGTGCTTGCGCTCCAAAGGTGGAGGGACCATTTCCTTATCGAACTCAAGTGTGGGCTTCGGCTCTTCGGAGTAGCGCACCAGAGCGGCTATGCTCATCGCGCGACCGTGCAATGCGGCGTCGAACGAGTTACGTAGCTGTCGCTGGGTAACGGCCACAGCGATCAAAACCAATCCCACCGTGAGCAGGACCTGAGTTACCAATACTCCGACCAGTACCCGTCGGCGTATCGATGTGTTTCGAGTGTTCATGCTCGCAGTACGTATCCTTGTCCGCGCAGGGTTTGGATCAGTTTCTCGCCGCCCTGGTCCCCGAGCTTGCGCCGCAGCCCCGAGATGTATACCTCGATCACGTTGCTGAACTTCTCCCAGTTGAAGTCATATAGATGCTCGAGAAGCTCTGTCTTTGACACCACCGCGCCCTGACGATGGGCAAGGTACTCCAGGACTCGATACTCCATTGCGGTGAGCAACACAACATTCCCACGACGGCTGACGGTTCGGTCAGAGAGATTGATCTCGACGTCTTGGACGCGCAGAACGGCTTCACTCTTGCCTTTGCCGCGCCGGATCAGAGCCTTTGATCGAGCGATCAGCTCCCCCAGGTCGAAAGGTTTGGTGACGTAATCGTCAGCTCCGGCATTGAGTAGTGCGACAACAGATTCCTTTTCGTCGCGCGCGGTCAGCACGAGCATCGGTACCACGGATCCATGCGACCGCAATCGGCGCACAATACTCAGTCCGTCCAAATGAGGCAACATTAGGTCAACGATCACCAGATCGTAAGGATTTGACTTTGCCATATAAAGTCCGTCGCGGCCATCAAATGCACAGTCGACCGCGAAACCGGCGCTCTCGCGCACACTGCGCGCGATATTCTCCGCCAGTCTTCGTTCATCCTCTATGATCAGAATCCGCAAACGAGCCGCCTTTGATTGGTCGGTAGGATATTCTCTCTCAATAACGGCAATCATATGAGGAACCGAAGACGAAACCAAACCAGAGCTAAGAATTCAACCATTGTTCCACACTTCCTCTGGGTGATGCGTGAGCAGGACAGGAACAGCGATCGCGTAAAGATGGGCTTCCGAGTCGGGCAGTGACATTCGAGTGAGTCTCAGGAATAATTTCAGCCGAACTGATAAAAGGCGCCGAACGACACAGTTTTCTTAAGCCTGCGGCCACCGCTTGCTGTAAAGGTGGGCTAGGCCGATGGCGAAGTCTGTTTGGAGAGGCTAAGGGAGCCGAAGTCGGAGGGCAGGCCTCAGGAGCGAACATGCGGAAAAGCATTTTTATTGCATTCATCATGCTGTTGACTGGCAGTTGCTGGGCAAGGACTCACCTTGTCGGAATCAAAGTAGCGGTTGGCAATCCAACGGCTGAGAACAGGGTCGCAGAGGGAATCGTGATCTCCTTCTCGGAGCTAAGAAAAGTTGCGCCCCAGATTCGCGCAGGACAACTTGTTGTGACGGCGACCGACGCTACGACGGTCGGCGAAGATGCGTCGGTTCTTCACGCAGTGGAATTGCCTTCTCAAGTGGATGATCTGGACGGCGACAACAAGGCAGATGAGCTGGCTTTCCAGATTGATCTGGCTCCTCACCAGATGCGGATTGTGACGATTACGTATGGCGATGCGGACCGCATATACCGGCTTCGGCAGCAGTATCCGAAGCGCACCAACGCCTTGTTTGCGACGAAACTCGAGGGGCTCGGGTGGGAATCGGAATACAACGCCTACAGACTGTACTTCGATTCACGGAACGCCATTGATCTCTTTGGGAAACGAAGCCGCTCGTTGGCGCTTGAGACCTTTGCAACTCCGGAATATGACATTCACGCAGAGTCGCCGAATGGGAGAGACATCTTCATGGTTGGCGACTCGCTGGGAATAGGTGCAGTGGGTGCGTTTGTTGATGGGAAAGCTGTGCGGGTTTCCGACGTGAGGAAGCGCAGCTACCGAGTGATATCCAGTGGGCCGGTTCGCGCGATTGTAGAAGTGACGTACGAAGGCTGGAGCGTAGGCGGAAAGACGATGAACCTGCGTTCGCGCATTACGCAGTGGGCGGGGGAGCGCGGCTTCCGTCATTCGATTTACTCAGAGGATAGCGGCAATATTCAATTTGTGGCGGCGTTGCCGCGGAAGGCAGAATTGCTGGCTATTCGGTCGGAATCAGGCGACTGGATGGCGACGTATGGTGAGCAGGTGCTGGAGCCAGGGGCGGCAGCGAAGACAGCGATTCGCGGCACAAATCTGGGAATCATGCTGATACCTTCTCTGGAACTCACGGCGAAGTTTGCGGAAGACGAATCGAACGAACTGTTTGTATTCGGCCTGAAGAACAATGAGGCTTCGTGGTATGCGGCAGCGGCGTGGGACCAAGAGTGGAGCAACGATCGCGATGTGTTTCCGGGCCCTGGAGATAAGTTGGAACAGGCGTCGCGAGTGTTGCCGCCCGATGCGCTGCGCAACAGGGACGAGTTTGTGAATGCGGCTCGCGAGATGGCCGCGCGGATGAAAGCTCCGGCGAAGATCGAGATTCTTTCCGCAACCGCACAGGTGCAGTCGGCTCCGGTGGATACGCTCGGTAAGGTGGCATCGAAGAGCTATGGCGAGGCAATCGAGCTGCTTCGGCGGGAGATTGATCGCACGGCGGATGCGTGGGAGCCGCGGTTGAAATCTTCGGGAGAGATGACGAGCACGAGGGGAATCGGATTCTTCAACGACGGCAACAACCAGACAGGCGTTTGGAAAGACCAGAAGGGATTCTTCTGGACAGGAGGATTCTGGACGGCTGAACTCTGGAAGATGTATGAGAGGACGAATGATCCGAAATATCGACGCTGGGCCGAACTCTGGAGCGATGCGCTGATTGGTCAGGAAGCTGTGCAGAACCATGACGCGGGATTTCTGTACTACTACTCGCAGGTTCCGGGGTATGAGTTGACGCACGATGCGAAGCGCAAGGAGAGCGCTCTGCGGGCGGCAGCACGATTGGAGCAGTTATACAATCCGCGCACCCATCTGATTGCGGCATGGAACGTGGGCGGGGATGACACGATCATCGACACAATGATGAATCTGCAGTTGATGTGGTGGGCGACTCGCGAGACAGGCGACAAGAAGTTTAGCGAAATTGGAATTGAGCATGCGCTGAAGTCGGCTGAATTCCAAGTGCGTCCTGATGGGATCGTGGTTCAGTCCGTACACTACAACCCCGGGGATAATCGTCAGGATTTGGCTCTGCACGGTGGGATGCCACGAGAGCTTCATCTGCAGAATCATGCCGAGCCGGGTGAAATGCTGTTCACGCATACGCATCAGGGATTCGCGGCGGACACGCCCTGGGCTCGGGGTACGGCTTGGGCGCTGTACGGGTATTCGGTGGCGTACAAGGAGACAGGCGATCCGCGTTTCCTGACGATTGCGGAGAGGGTTGCGGATTTCGCGTTGGAGCAACTGCCGGAAGATGGCGTGCCGTGGTATGACCTGTTCGATGAAGGCGTGCATTATCGCAACCGGGACAGTTCGGCGGCCGCAATCATGGCGGGAGGCCTGCTGCGGCTTTCCGAAGTTACAAAGGACAATCCGAAAGCAGAGCAATATCTCGCCTCGAGCAGAAGAATCACTCAATCGCTGATCGATCATTATCTGACTCCGATTGGGAGCGATGATAAGAGTCCGGCGGGTGTTCTGCGGCACGGGTGCGGCACGAGGCCAGAAGATGGCTCGCTCATCTACGGGCAGTACTACCTGCTGGAGACTTTGCTGGAGCTGGAAAAGAAACAGAAGTGAGAAGCTTTGCGCAGCCCCACTCAGCGAGAGCAGCGTTGAGTGGGGCACAAGCGCAGGTGAACGCGCGGCTACTTCTTTGAGTACTCGAGTTCGATGAGGGGCTTTTGGGTGTCATCGCCGGGACGGAACACTTGCCAGTGATAGCCGGTGTCTCCGGGGCGGCGCTGTAGCACAGAGGTGAGCGAAGAGACGGTGCCGTCGATCTTCGAGATTTCGAACTTCTGCAGAAGGCGCTCGCCTTCAGATGTAGCAGTTCCGTGGGTGAACTGGCCCTCGCTGTCCACATACCAGAAGCCGATCTGCTTCTGCGCGGGATCGTAGGCGTACATGCCGGAATAGTGCGGCTTTCCATTGAATTTCGCGAGGAAGAAGATCGCGGTGCGGGTCTCATTCCAATAGATGTGGTTGTCTATTTCGGTTGCGGCTCCATCCGGAGCCTTGGCCGTGGCGTGCCAATCACCGACGAGCCACTGCATGACCGCTAAGGGCGAAGGCGCGGCGGGTTGGGCTTCGGAAGCAACACTGGCGGTGGTGAAGGTCGCAGCGAACAGGGCAAGGATGCAGACGGTCGTCTTCAACATAGGTGCAGGAGGGTATTCCGAGCCGTGGGGGATGTCAATTGCTCGGGTGACCTTTGTTCATGCGCGATGGAAAGAGAGTTTCACACAGATTGTCCGCTTGACTTCCGGAAAACCGGGGCTAATATGAGGACAACATTTTCGCGCAATTATGTTTCAAACATATTGCGCATCATTGTTCCTTGCAAGATAAACACGGGCAGCGGCGGACATGAACCAGAGTTTCACATCCAGCCAAGTCGCCGAACGAACCGGCCTCACGCCACGGCAGTTGCAGTGGTGGGATGAGCAGGGAATCGTGGTGCCCGCGCGCGAGGGACATCGCCGAATTTACTCCTCCAAAGATTTAGCCGAGCTTGCCGTGCTTTGCGATTTGCGCAGGCGAGGATTCAGCCTGCAACGCATTCGCAAGATGCTGGCGCTGCTGCGCCGCGAGTTTGGGCATTCGCTGGCAGAGCTGGTTTCGCGCGGGCCGGGGCTGCATCTGCTGACGGATGGAGAAAGCATTTATCTGCGGGATTCGGAGCGCGGGATGGTCGATCTGCTGAGAAATGCGCAGCAACCGCTGCTCGCAATTTGTATCGGTCCGGTGCTGGAGAGGGTGTTGGCGCCGGAAGAGAAATTGCGGGAAGAGGCAGCGATTCCGAAGAAGAGTTCACAACAGGTGCGGGCAGAAGGTCAGTTGTCCAGGACTGCTGCCCGTGGATCGGCACGGCGATAACAAGCAAGCAGTCCTAAGCGACTGTGGAGGTGACACATGATCGTCGAGATTAACTATCTCCCTCAGTGGATCCCCGAACAGATGAGTCCCGGAACCGTGTTCATTCTCGACAATGCGGGTGAGGCTGGAGATGACAACGATCCGTACTGGGCGGTGCTTGCTTGCCCATCGTGTGCCACCCTGGGGTTGATTACACGAAAGCAGATGGCGGGAATTGTGCCGGTCATCTGCGGGTCTGATTGCTGCTCGGCGCAGTTTCATATACGCGGGGATGAGATCGTGCCAAGGGCAGTGAGCTAGATTCGCGTAGCCCTCCCGATGGGAGGGCTTTTGGTTGGGCAATGGTGACCTGGGTTGGCAGAGGAGACTTGGGCGGCGGCTGGGATCCTTCGCAGCGCTCAGGATGACACCTCAACCCAGTTTGGTGGAGACGGATGAGTGTGGGGTATAGTGTCTGGTTGTTTTGGAACAACCAGTCCTGTAGCTACGGAGCATCATGTCAGCCTCTCGCCGCGACTTTCTTGCCCTCTCTGCAATGACTCTGCTAAGCGCCGCTGCACGCGGCGAAGACGCTCCACAAGCGGGCGCGCAGCAAATACCCAGCACAACACAGACGACGACGCCTCCGACGACGCAGCCACCGGGGGCGCCTCCGGCGTTTGGAACGGCACCGCCGTTTGGGCCGGAGGTTTCAGCGCAGAACTTTGCCGAGGCGGAGAAGCTCGTTAATTTCACGCTGACGGATGGCGAGCGCACTCAGGCGGCGCGGAACTGGCGGACTTCGCTGGCTCCGTATTATGAACGGCGGGTGGGGCCGAGGAAGGTCGCGATCGAATCAAGCGTGGCACCGTGGTCGGAGTGGAATCCGGTTTTGCCGGGGCAGTCGGCGGGACCGAAGCAGGACCGGTTTGTACGCACCTTGGAAGACGCAGGACCGTTGCCGACGAAAGATGAAGAGATTGCGTATGCGCCGGTGCACAGGCTGTCGCGGTGGATTCAGACGCGTAAGCTGACGTCGGAGCGGCTGACGAATATCTATCTCGACCGCATCGAGCGCTACGATCCGAAGTTGCGCGCGGTGATAACGCTTCCGCGGGAGCATGCATTGCAACAGGCGCGGCAGGCGGACAAGGAAATCTCAGCGGGACACTATCGCGGGCCTTTGCACGGCATTCCGTGGGGAGCAAAGGACCTGCTGGACACGGCGGGGATCGCTACGACGTATGGGGCGGAGCCTTATCGCGACCGCGTTCCGAAAGAGGATGCGGCGGTAACGAAGCGGCTGAACGATTCGGGAGCGGTGCTGATTGCGAAGCTTTCGCTGGGAGCACTGGCGCTGAACGATGTGTGGTTCGGCGGGCAGACGATGAATCCGTGGCTGCCGGAGGAAGGGTCGTCGGGATCATCGGCAGGCCCGGGAGCGGCAACGGCGGCGGGACTGGTGGCTTTCTCGATTGGCAGCGAGACCGAGGGCAGCATCGTGAGCCCTTCGATGCGATGCGGCGTTACGGGACTACGTCCGACGTATGGTCGCGTGCCGAGGACGGGAGCGATGACGTTGTGCTGGTCGCTCGACAAACTGGGGCCGATGGCTCGTTCGGTGGAAGACACGATGCTGGTGCTAAGGGCGATCTCGGGACCGGACGATGGAGACCTGAACAGCGTGCCAAGACACTTGGATTTCGACGCGACGGCCCCGGTGAAAGGGCTGAAACTGGGGTACTTCCCGAAGTGGCTGAATGAGCCTCCGGCGACGGAGGTGGACCGCAAGGCATTGGAGACGGCGAAGAACCTGGGGTTCACTCCGGTGGAGGTCTCACTGCCGGATTGGCCGTACGGGTCGCTGAACATCCTGCTGTTTGCGGAGGCGGCTGCGGCGTTTGAGGATTTAACACTGTTAGGTGGGCTGAACCAGTTGCGCTCGCAGACGGATGATTCGTGGCCGAACTCGTTCAGGCAGGCGCGGTTCCTCTCGGCGGTGGATTTCGTGCAGACGGACCGCTTCCGGCGCAAGGTCGCGATGGAGATGGCGAGGATCTTCTCAAAAGTGGATTTGCTGCTGGTGCCGGGGTTAAGGGACGAAATGCTGACGATCAGCAACTTCACTGGGCATCCGTCGTTGACGCTGAGGGCGGGGTTCGTGGACGTTTCCGAGGCGAGGAGCGACTGGGCTCCGGACCCGGCGCATCCGCTGCCGAAGTTCGATCCTCCGCGCAGGGTTCCGCATGGAGTGACGCTGGTGGGACCGCTGTTCGGCGAAGGATTGCTAGGGAGAGCGGGGATCGCACTGGAGATAGCGTTTGCAGTGGCGGATCAGCGGCCGGCGGGGTTCTAGGGCAAGTTTCGCGAGGTTTGTTCTGGGTATGGCGGCAGGTGACCTGAGGCAGCGGTGAATCTGCTGTCGGCGGATGGAACCCTCGCTCGCTCAGGATGACACCCTTGCGCGAGCTATTGATCGAGGGGCGCGTATCCAATGGTGAAGAGCGTGGGGTCACTCTCTTCAGCGTTGTGCTGCTCGCCCCATTCCAGCCAGTCATCACCGAAGAGTTCGGCGGGATGCTGCGTGCGGACGGTTCCGTTTCCGCAGCTCAGATCGTCGGCGGGACAGAACTTGTTGCATCCCCAGCAGACGCGCTCGGGGTGCTTCGGGTGTAAGGGAATCTTTGCCATCGAGTACCTGCTTCTGCTGCTGTTACCAACTACTGCTCTAGTTCAGTAAGCCTCGTACCGCAACACTCTATCTTTCTACATTCGACCTCTGGCGCCAATGACATTAGTCACACAGTTCGGCTCGGTGCGACTGTCATGAGCAAGCATCCCACCCTACTCCAGCAAATGCGAGTCAGGGCGCTGTGGCGTGGGTTATGTCCAGCGGAAGAAGCGGACGGCGAAGAAGAAAGAGATGGCGCCCCAGGCGATGAGGACGGCGAGAGGTGCAAGCTGGGTGGAGAGTGCGCTGCCTTCGAGGATGATGGCTCGCAGCATGTCATTGAGGGCGGTGAGGGGAAGCAGTTTGATGAGTGGGATGACGGCCGAGGGAAAGCGCTCGTAGGAGAAGAAGATTCCGGAGAAAACCCACATGGGCATCATGACGACGTTCATGATGCCGCTGGCGGTTTCGATTTTCTGCGCGCGGCTGGCGGTGAGGAGTCCGAGCGAGGCGAAGGTGAGCGCGCCGAGGCAGGTGACGAATGCGATGGCTGTCCATGAACCAAGGACGCGCATGTGGAATCCCAAAATGCCGAAGCCGAGGACAAGGACGAGTTCGATGATCATGAGGACGAGGCGGCTGCTGGCGAGGGCTAGGAGGAAGTCTCCGCGTCGCATGGGGGTGGCAATGTAGCGCTTGAGCAGCTTGCGTTGGCGCATCTCGACCAGGGCAAAGCCGATGCCCCACATGCCGGAGCCCATGAGGTTCATGCCGAGAAGGCCGGGGATAAGGAAGTCGATGTAGCGGCTGCCGGGCTCGCTATTGATGCGCGAGGTGGTGGCGATGGCAGGCTTGGCTCCGGCAGCGGATTGCAATGCGCTGTCGGCGAGGCTGCGGGCGAGGACGCTTTCGGGACGAGCGGGATCGTAGATGTATTCGATTTGGTCGCCGTGAGGGACGACTTCGAGGTCGAACTTGCCAAGGCGGAAGTTGAGGGCGGCCTGATCGGCGGGCTGGAGTGCGAGTTCGAGCGATTGCGCCGCGGGAGCGCGCTCCAGCAGGGCGGAGATGCGATCGGAGCCGGGCTGCTGGACGACGACGATGCGCACGGCATCGGCTGGCTTGTTGCGGAAGGCGACTCCGAGGCCGAGGGCGAGAAGGATCGGGAAAAGGAAAATCCAGAAGATGACTTCAGGCTCGCGATAGAGCTCTTTCAAGCGCGCGAGCAGGAGACGGCGATATCCGGTCCAGCGGCTATTGACGATGGCAGGACGTGCTGCAGCGACGGGTTTTGCTTCGGTCGGATGCTCAATCATTATTCTTCTCGCAGGTGACGTCCGGTGAGGTGGACGAAGACGTCTTCGAGGCTGGACTGACGAGTGGTGAGCTGGCTGAGCTGCCAGCCATGTTGTTCGACCACGGCGAGCAAGGCAGGAATGGTGCGATGCGGCTCTTCGACGGTAAGGGCGGTGAGGCCGTCGTCGTTCTGCACGCCTCCGACGCCGGGGAGGGCGCGCCATAGGTCGGAGGAGACGCTTTGCGCGGCGTTGACGGAAAACTCGACGCGGTGATGTCCGCCGACGCCGGAGATGAGCTCGGCGGGAGTGCCGGAGGCGATGACCTTGCCGTGATCGACGATGGAGATGTAGTCGCAGAGGCGCTCGGCTTCGTCCATGTAATGCGTGGTGAGGAGGACGGTGCCGCCTTCGCTCTGGAAACGGCGCACGATGTCCCACACCTGGCGGCGGCTTTGCGGATCGAGTCCGGTGGTGGGCTCGTCGAGGAAGAGCATGCGCGGATCGCCGACGAGCGCGGTTGCGATGGCAAGGCGCTGCTTCTGTCCTCCAGAAAGTTTGCCGACCCAGGCATCAGCTTTCTCGGTGAGGGAGAGCTCTTCGAGGACGGCATCGACGGAGCGGGTGTTGCGATAAAAGCCAGCAAAAAGTTCGATGGTCTCGCGTACAGAAAGCTTTTCGGCGAGGCGCGTTTCCTGGAGGGAGACGCCGATGAGTTCGCGCAACTCGGCAGGGTGCTCGCGCCATGTGCGGTCGAAAATTTCGACGGTGCCGGATGTGGCTTCAAGCAGACCTTCGAGAATCTCGATGGTGGTGGTCTTGCCTGCACCGTTTGGTCCGAGCAGTCCGTAGCATTGCCCGGCGTAGATGGTGAGGTCGATGCCGCGAACGGCCTCGACCTTTCCCTCGTAAGTTTTGTGCAGGTCCCGGCAACGGACTGCGACGTTGTCGCGCATGAATCTTCCCCTGCAGCTTATTTCTTTACGGTGATGGGGGCAGAGAACTGCGTGTTCTCCCATGAGAGCTTGAGCGTTCCACCGCCGCCGTTGGGTTTCGTTTCGATGGCGATGGTGAACTGATCGACGGGCTGTGGGAGTGTGTCCTTCTTCAGATCGATGCGGGCGACGTCGTGGGCTTCGTCGTAGACCTGCTTGGGATCCTTTGGATTTACGCCCCACTGTCCGATCTGCTTGTTGACGATGAGCGTGGTCTTCTCGGCCGTCGGGAGCACCCAGAGAGTGAAGGCTCCGGCGGGGATGTTTGCATTGCCGATCGTGATTGGCTTCTGCGTGATGAGGAGCGTGGCTTCATCGGCTCCGGTACGCCAGATCTTTCCATAGGGAACGAGGCCTCCCCAAATTTTGCGCGGCTCGCTGGTCTTGGGATCGCGGGTGTAGGGACGTCCATAGACCACGGTGACGCGATTGCCATCCACGACTGCGCTGATGGTTTCGTGTGGGCTGATGCGTTTCTGCTGCGCTGCGGCCGGAAGGACCAAGGCGAAGACCGCGGCAAGGAGAACGAGAGTGCATCGCAGAGTTTTCATGGCAAACATGATATCCCTTGGACACAGTTTGTGCGGCGGGCGCGGGCGTGTGTGTGGGGGAACACGGTGCTGTGTCAGCCTCGACACGCGGCAGAACGCGCGACGAGTGTAAATCGTTCGAAATGCGAGATGTGAGATTTGGCGACGAAGGTGCGATATGGATGGGTTATCCGGCGGTCAGGGAAGTTTCTGATTGCAGCTGAGATGCGGTCGTTTATAGTTGGGAGCACAATTTCGGAGCGCGGATTATGGTCTGCTTTCTCAACCAACGCGGGCGTTGGTTGCTGCTGGTGGTGGTTCTCGCGACGGCTTCCGTTGCGGTGCTGGGAGTGATTGGCTGGCGCGCAGGTGCGGCTCTGCGGTCGGCAAAAGACGCGGAGAGCGCGGAGTCGAACTTCAAGTTCAAGGTGCAGCCGGTGCTTCCGGCCGTTGATAGCGGCTTCGAGTGGGTTAGCGCGCCGACGACGTTTACCGAAGCCGAGGAGTACAACGGCAAGCTGTATGTCGCGGGGTCGGCTGGGCTGTTTGAGTATGACGGCAGCGGAAGACCGTTGCGCGATTTCCGCGTGGGGCGAGAGCTGCCTCCGGCACCACTGGTCCGGATGGCGAAGGCGGTGCTCGCGGGCTCTCGCGAACCGGAACTGCTGATTGCGACCGATGGCGCGGGAGTGCTGGCATTCAATGGCACGGGCTTTCGGCAGATCCTCCCTGAAGATCGCGAACTGAGACACGTTACGGCGATGCTGCCGGCTGCGTCAGGTCATCTGCTGATCGGGACGGCGAAGCGCGGGTTGCTGCTGTTCGACGGACAGCGATTGGCGCCATTCCATTCAACACTGAAGCAAATCTACGTGACAGCGCTGGCGGGCAGCGAGGCAGACCTGTGGGTCGGCACGCTGGATCACGGAGTTGCGCATTGGCACGGCGGCAGTGCCGAGTGGTTCAACGATGCGAATGGACTGCCGGACGAGCGGGTGTATGTCGTGGCGCTGAGTGGTGAGCGCGCGTATGCGGGAGGCCCGGCGGGAGTAGTGGAGTTCGACGCGGGGCGGTTTGCACGCACGCTGGCAGGGGGAACCTTTGTGCGCAGCCTGCTGGTGCAAGACAAGAAGTTGCTTGCGGGAACGATGGATGACGGAGTGCTGGAGATTGCGCTTGAGCGCTCGTTGCGCGATCCGCGTGAGTACGCCACGATGGGCGACTTTGCTGAAGTGGGGCAGTTGTTCAGAAGCGATGAGGTGTTGTATGCGGTGGCGCAGTCGGGAGTGTATGCGCGCGGCGCGAGTGGCGGCTGGAAACGAGTTCTGGAGCCGACAGGCGGGCTGCTCACGGATCGAAATATTTCCGCACTGGCAGTGGATGGCGCAAACCGGCTTTGGGTCGGGTATTTTGACCGCGGTTTGGACATTGTGGAAGGTCAGCGGGCGAAGCATGTGGAAGACGATCACGTGTTTTGCGTGAATCGGATCAGGCCGAATGTGCTGCGCGGCGCAACGGCGGTGGCAACGGCGAACGGATTGGTGTTGTTCGATGCGCAAGGAACTCGCAGGCAGGTAATGACGAAGTCGGCAGGGCTGATTGCGGATCATGTGACGGATGTGGTGCTGTATCGCGATGGGATGGTGGTGGCGACTCCGGCTGGATTGACATATATCGATGGAGAGGGAGTGCGAAGTCTGTATGCCTTTCACGGGCTGGTGAACAACCATGTCTATACCGTGGCGGCGAATGGCAGTTCTGTATTGGCTGGAACGCTGGGAGGCGCGAGTTTGCTGGAGGGCGACCGCATACGAGCGAACTATACGACGGCGACTTCGGCGCTGAAACACAACTGGATCACTGCTGCGGTTCCGGTTGGAAACGAATGGTGGCTGGGGACGTATGGCGCGGGCGTGGTTCGGATGGATGCATCGGGGAAGTTTGAGGCGAGCGATGGCGCGAGCGGAAGCCTGGTGATCAATCCGAATGCGATGGCGGCGACGGAGAGGCTGTTGCTGGCGGGAAGCGCGGGGCAGGGTTTGTATGTGATGGATCGAAGGTCGGGCAGGTGGTCGGCGGTGACGGAGGGACTGCCTTCGCTGAATGTGACCGCGCTGGCGGCGGCGAATGGCGTGGTGTACGTGGGCACGGACAACGGGCTGTTGAGGATTGCTGAACAAAGGTTGGAACGATGAGACGCCTACTGCAAGTGTGGTTGGTGGTCGTGTGCGTGGCAAGCGCCGCGCTGGCCGATGCGGGAGTGTTGATTCCGCGCGATAAGAGCCAGCCGGATCCGGCGGTTCTGTCGCTGGACGAGATGGAGATTCGGGTCGTAATCGACAACGGCGTTGCGAAGGTCGATGTGCGGCAGATCTTTGGCAATCACACGGCGGCGATCGAAGAAGGCAATTATGTTTTTGCGCTGCCGAGCCGCGCGACGGTGAGCGACTTTGCGGTGTGGGATGGGCCGACGCGGATTCCGGCGGTGATCCTGGAGCGCAAGAGGGCAAGCGAGATTTATGCGCAGGCAAAGGCTCAGGCAATCGATCCGGGGCTGCTGCAGATGGGCGAGCGCGGAGTGGAGGAGGCGCGGCGCAGTGCGGCCTTCAGCGCGAAGATTGTGCCCATCGCTCCGTATGGGACGAAGCGGCTTGAGTTCCAGTATCACGAGAATATTCCGGTGGAGAATCTGAAGTCGTTCTTTGCGATTCCGATTCATCCCGATGCGTACCAGGTGCAGGCGGCGGGACGGTTGAAGATCGAGTTTGAACTGCGTTCGGCGCATGAGCTTTCTGAGTTTCAGTTTGTGGGCAATGTGTACGCGATGAAGGTAACGACTCGGGATGCGCATACGGTGAAGGCGACGTATGAGGGAAGGAACGTCACGCTGAGCGAGGATTTCGCGCTGCAGTATCAGTTCAACCCAAAGCACACCGACAGGCTGGATGTGATCGCGTATCGAAATCCAGATACGCCGCATCCGGACGCGGCAGAGAAGAATCCGGTGCGCGGGCATGACGAGCCGGGATTCTTCGAAGCACAGGCGCTAATTGGGGCGGGGGCGCAGGGGACGAGTAATGGCGGCGCACCGAGAAGCGTAGTGATCCTGTTCGACAACTCGCTCTCGATGCAATGGGACAAACTGGAGCGAAGCTATGCGGCGATGGAGGCGGTGCTGCGGGCGCTGCGTCCGCAGGATAAGTTCAACCTGCTGCTATTCAACAACAAGGTATCGGCGTTTCAAGCGCAGATGGTTTCGGCGCAGCGCGAGAACATTCAACGGGCGCTCGAGTTTGTGCGTGCGAGCAGGTTGCGTGGAGGCACCGATCTGCAGCAGGCACTGGGAGCGGGATTGGGACAGTTCGCGAATGTTCATGGAAATGGATACCTGGTGCTGCTGACCGATGGCGGAGCGACACGGGGCGCGATCCGCACGGGGACGTTGGCGAAGTGGTATGGCGAACGATGGAAGCAGTTGGCGGAAGCAGGGCGTCCGCGAACGTATGTGTTTGCCGTGGGAGATGACGCGAACCTGCCGCTACTGCGCATGCTGGCGCGCAATGAAGGCGAGTTGGAGAATGTGCTCTCGACAGAGCCGGCGGAGTTCAAGCTGAATGCGTTTGTGTCCAAGATTGGGCGCACGCCGGTGGCGCAGCTTGGGTTGAGAGTGGAGCCGGAAGGGGCGGTGCAGATGGTGTATCCGCTGCAGGACAGCACGTTCGGCGGATCGATTGCGAACTGGGTGGGGCAGTATGGCAAAGCCGCACAGGTGCAGATGACGGTGCGAGGGGTGCGCGATGGAAACGCAGTGGAGATGAAAAGCACGGCAACGTTGCCGGAGAAATCGTTGGAGCATGAGCAACTGCCGCGACTCTGGGCACGGGCGAGAGTGGATGCGCTGCTGGAAAAGATCGAACGCGAAGGCGAGGACGCGAAAAGTGTCGAGGAGATCATAAGGCTATCGCGCAGGTACAAGTTCGTGACGCCGTACACGTCATTTCTGGCCGTACCGAGGGCGCTGCTGCGGCCTCGGGTGATAAGGCCGGGCGATCCGGTGTTGAGGGTACACACGGATGAGTCGATACGGTCGGTGGTCGCGGTGTTTCCGTTTGGGCTGACGAAGCGATTGCGGCATCTCGACGATGAAGATGTGTGGCAGACAAGATTCCTGGCACCGGACGACATGCAGGATGGAACGTACACGGTGGGGTTGGTGCTGAGGGACAAGAGCGGACACACGTATCGCGAGTCGAAGACGTTTGTGATAGCGAGCAAGCCGCCGGTGGTGAACGTACACCTGGATGCACGGCGATTCCATCGCGGCGGAACGATTCCGCTGAAGGTGAGCGCGACGGCGAGCACGCGTACGCTGACGGCGCGGCTGGAGGGCGCAGCTCCGATTGCATTGCGATGGAATGCGAAGGCCGGCGCGAACACAGGGGATTTGCAGATTCCGGCAGACCTGCCAGCAGGGACCTATGGGCTGACGGTGATTGCGGAGGATGTCGCCCACAACATAGGAACGCAGGAGGTGCGCGTTGAAGTACTTCCTTGAAGTTACGTCAAAACGAGTGAGTCGCATTTTGTTGCCGTGCTGCGCGGGAATGCTGTTGCTGGGAGCTTCGGTGAAGGTGGCGCGTGCGACGGAGGTTTGGAGAAACGCGGAGGCGGGCTCGGCGATTGAGGCGGCGCTTTACCGCTGGATGCCGATGCCGGTGAGCAAAGTGCTTGGCTTGCGTCCCCCGCGGGAGGCGACGCCGCTGCTGAGCGGGTTGATTCAGAAACAGCCGACGGCCGAGTTGTATTCATTGCGGGCGCTGAACGAAGAGGCTGCGCTGGACTTTACCTCAGCCGAGGCGGACTGGAAGAAATACGTTGAGAGTTCGCAGGATCATGTGGAGGCGCAGTGGTCGCTGGCGGATTTCTATCATCGGCGGTTGCGAACAGCGGATGAGATTTCGGCACTTTCGGTGATCGGGCGCGCGCAGGATGCGGCTTCAGAGAAACACACCGAGATGGAGCAGAGGGGCGCGTGGCGAGCCTATGAGCGCATCTTCAAGGTGATTGGCGAGAACGCGATGGAGGCCAATGTCTCGTCACGATACTACCGCGAATGGGTTGCACGCTACCCGGCGCAGGCGACGGTGTATGCGAGGTACTTCCACTTTCTACTCGATCACAAACAATTTGCGGAGGCGGAGAAGCTGATCTCGCAGTATCGGGCGGCGGTGCCGGGCGATGAGATTCTTCCGGTGAAGCAGAAGGCGCTGCTGGAGTACAAGCGAGGATCAATCGAGCAAGGGTTGGCCGTGTATGACACGCAGTTTCAGCCGTTATGGCCGCAGGAGTTGGTTGACAGCTACTTCTCGCTGATGAACGAAACGCGGTCAACGCGCAGATATCTCGATCAGGCTCGGGCGAGGTTGGAGAAGGAACCGGAAAATCTGAACGCGGCGGCACGGGTCTTCTACTACTACCAGCGACAGGGGCGCGTGGATGCGGCGCAGCAGGCTCTGACGCAGTTTCGAGTTAACAAAGAAAAGCGCAATGCGAAGTGGAGTTCGCAGGAACTATACACACTTGCAAAGCTGAATGAAGGTATTCGCGATTATCCGGAGGCCGCGAGGTATTACTACGCGCTCTACACCACGAACGATCGCGCAGATGCGCAGGAGCAGGCCCTGGCGGGGCTGGTGAACGTGTTGCTGGATGCTCCGGAGCAGAGCGTGCGAGTAGGCGCGGGCGAGCTGTCGATGTACCGCGACATTGGGGCGATGGATCGCGGGCCGGGATTTCTGAACGGAATTCTGTCGCTGATTTTGAACAGCACAGCGCCGGCGTACGCGTATTCGGAAGAGGAGCGTCGTGCGGTTCCGTATTTCCGTCGGGCGGAGGCGGCGGAACTGACGCGGTTCTTCGAAGCGAAGTTCCCGAGTTCACGTGCAAGGGCAGGACTGCGCGCGAGACTGATTGAAACGTATGCGTCGTATGGCGAGAGCGGGGCGGTGATTCGCGAAGGCAAACAGTTCATGCAGGTGTTTCCGAACGATGCGGAGCGGGAGCGCGTGGGATTGCTGTTGGCCGATGCGTATGCGAGAGAGAGTCGGATCGAAGAGGAGTTTGCGCTGTACGATCTGGAACTGGCGGAGTTGGCGAAGTGCGCAGAGGGAATCCCGCTGGGGATAAGTGCGGGTTCGCAGGATTCTTATGCCGCTCAGAAGCAGCAGAATTCGACGCTTGCAGAGGCTGAGGGCGAATACGACGAAGGAGCGAGCGAGGGACGCGCGCCGGAACAAAACCGGGCGTTCTCGGCGCAATCTGCGGCGGCAAAGCTGGAAGTGAAGAGCGCGCAATCGTGGTATGCGGATTACCTGGAGCGGTATCTGTCTCGGTTGGCATCGATGCAGCGGCTGCCGCAGGCGCTTGCGGTGTTGCGGCGCGAGGTGGATCGGAACCCGAATGATCCTGGGCTTTACGAACGTCTGGCGCAATTTCTCGAACAGAACAGGCTGGGGCAGCAGCAGGAAGAGGTGTATCAACGGGCGATTCAGCAATTCCCGGACCGCTCGTGGTACCACAAGCTCGCGCGATTTTATTTGCGGAGTAAGCGCGATGCCGACTTTGCGCGATTGAGCGAGCAGGTCGTGAAGATCTTTTCGGGGACGGAGCTGGAGAGTTATTTCTCGGACGTAGTGAATGGACGCGATTACTACGTGCGGCTCAATGAGTTTGCGAATAAGCGCTTCCCGCATGACCTGCAGTTTGTGAGGAATCTGCTGGGCGCGTATCGCAAGCCGCAATCGGAGAAGTGGGAGGCGCTGCTGCGCCAGCACTGGTGGGAAGCGGAAGACTTGCGTAACCAGTATTTCGAATACCTATCGCGCACCGGAAAGCTCGAAGCCGAACTGGCGCAATTGCGTGCCGTGGAGCCTGAGGCGCAACAGCAGCGATGGAGCGAGTTGGCGAGCGCGAATCCGGTGGCGGCGAGGTTTGTTGGGGAAGCGAAGTTCTGGAGTTCGCACTTCGAGGAAGCGACTCCGGTGATGAGCGCGCTGGCAGAGTTGTATCCGGCGGATGCGGAACTGGGTCGGAGAGCGTCGGCGGTGAACAGATCGCTGGCGGCATTCGATCCGACGCGAACCGAAGTTGCGGTGAAGATCGAGGAGAACCTGTACAAGGCCAATCCGGGAGATCGCGATGGGCTCGCGAGAATCGGAGATGTGCTGGCGGACCGCGAACTGTTTGAGCGCGCGGCCCCGTACTGGAACCGCATGGCGCAGGTGCGCGCCGGCGAGCCGCTGGCGTATGTGGATGCGGCGACGATCTATTGGGACTATTTCGATTTTGATACCGCGCTGAAGTTGCTGAATGAAGGCAGGACGAAGCTGAACGACCCAGCGCTTTATGCGTACGAAGAGGGCGCAATCTACGAAAGCAAACATGAGTATTCGCAGGCGATTCGGGAGTATGTGAAAGGGGCGCTGAGGGAGCACGAGGGCTCGCGTCCATACAACCGGTTGCTGGATCTGGCGCGACGGAAAGCTCTGCGGGAGGATACGGATCGGGCGACGGCGCAATTGGGCGAAGGCACTGCTACAGGCACGGATGCGCTGAAACTGCGGATCGCGGTGCTCGATGCGCAGAATCGTCAGAAGGAAGTTGGCGAACTGCTAGGCGCGGTTGGAGAGCGAACAAACTCGCTCGAACTGCTGGAATGGCTGGAGGAAACAGCGAAGCAGCGATCTCTGGAACCGGTGCAGGAGAAGGTGCTGGAGAAGCAGGCTTCGGTCACGGCAGATCCGGTTCGAAAGTTGGAGCTGAGGTATTCGCTGGTCCGGTTCTACGAGGCGAAGAAGGATATCGCGCAGGCGCAGCGGAATGTGGAAGCACTGTATCACGATAATCCGAAGGTGTTGGGCGTAGTGCGCTCGACGGTGGACTTCTACTGGAACAACAAGCAGAGACAGCGGGCAATAGACATCTTGCTGCAGGCGGCTAACGACTCGTATCCGGAGTTGTGCACGCAGTTGCGTTTTGAGGCGGCGCAAAAGGCAAATGAGGCAGGGCAGTATGAGGTCGCACGGCGTGTGCTGACGCAATTGTTGAATGAGTCGCCTTATGACGGGCAGTACCTGGCGGCGATGGCGGATAGCTATTCGCGTGCGGGTGATGACCGCGGGCTGAAACAGTTCTCGCTGGAAAAGATTGAGGTGTTGCGGAAGGCGCAATTGCCGCAGGATGTGCGAACGCGGCAGATTGCGGAACTGCGCCGTGGACTGATTCCGGCGTTGACACGAATGAAGGATTATGCGGGCGCGATGGATCAGTATGTGGAGGTCATCAATCGTTATCCCGAAGATGACACGCTGCTGTCGGAGGCGGCACTTTACGCTCAGCGAAATGGACGGAGGGAACAGTTGCTCGCATATTACCGGGATGCGGTGAAGCAATCACCTCGCGATTATCGCTGGCCGATGGCGCTGGCAAAGATCGAAACGCAGATGGAGGACTATCCGGCGGCGGTGGAGGCGTATGGGACGGCGATGAACGTGAGGCCGGACCGCGTGGATCTTCGCACAGCCCGAGCAGAGCTGCTGGAGCGGCTGATGCGATTCGATGAGGCCGCGGCGGATTATCAGAGACTCTTCGAGTTGAACTATCACGACGCGCACTGGATGGAGAAAGTTGCGGAGTTGCGGGCGCGGCAGGGGAGGACTGAGGAGACAGTGGCGGCGCTGCGTGCAGCGTTGATCGATAACCGTCCGGAGAAAGCATCGAACTTCAACGAGGCGGCGAAGCGGCTCGAAAGCTGGGGCATGTTGGAGCAGGCTCGTGAGTTTTCGCAGAAGGGAGTGGATGTAGCAGGAAGAGATCTGCTTGCGGTCACGGAAAATCATGATGGCGCACGCGTATATGTCGAGATCATGACGAGGCTGCGGCAGCAGGATGCGGCCTTCGCACGGCTGCAACGTGGTGTGACGGATGCGAATTCGCTGATGGCACAGATCACGGTTGCAGTGAAGCAGGTCGAGAAGAACGGCGTGCTCGCTTCAGTAACGGACCAGCAATGGCGCAATCGCGAACTTGAACTTCGCCGCACGACGGCGCGGATGGGAATGCAATCGTCAATGCAGGTGATGGGACAGGTTGCAGGCCGATACTTCACTCCGGAAGAGAAAGTGCAGTTTGCGGTGTGGCTGGAGAAGAACTCTACATCGAGTTCTAACGAGGAGCTGGCTGGTGTGTTCATGCCTGCGGCGAAGAACGCTGGGCTGGCGGATTTGCAGGCCCGATGGCTGCGGAAGTTGATGCTGAGTTCGAGAAACGGCGGAGGATATAAGTCTGAGCTGATTGATCTCCAATCGCGAAGGATGCGCTTCGAGGAATTGGGAGCGGCGCTGGAGGAGTACGCACGACGGTTGACTCCGCTGCAAGGTCAGATGGGAGTGATGCAGGAGGCGTCAAACGCTTATCGCTCCGGCGCGCTGCAGGACGCGGAATTCAGAGTGCTGCGCGAAATTGCGGTGCAATCGGGCGGCGTGATTGAGCAGCGGTATTTCGAACTGCTGCTACAGCGGAGCCCGCAGGAACTGGTGCAGTTGGCTGGCAGCTCGAGAGCAGGATTGGGTGATGCTGCGTGTCAGTACGTGATCGCACACGGAACTTCGTCCCAAGCGCAGGAGGCTGTAGCTCTGCGTGCGCGATCGTTGGAACCTGTCTGGGGGAAAGCCTATGCGGGGATAACGGGATTGTACTTCGCTGATGGTAGCCGGGCGGTAGCTGCGGCATTTCGAGAAGCGTTGGGTGACAGCACGATCGGCGACCGGATTGGGAAGCAAGTGGATCGCACGCGACAGTTGGCGGGGAATCCGTGGTTCTACTATGGGGCGCGTTATGGCGAGTGGCTAGGCGTGTCGCGCGCGGGCGATCCGGAAGAGTTTCTTCCGGCGCAGCTTGAGCAGTCACCAGCTACCGCTTCAGGGTACATCGCGATAGCGGAGTATTACGCGGACGCTGGAAAGCTCGATCGTGCGGTGGAGGACTACAGGAGGACTCTGGAGTTGGCTCCGGCGCGGGCGGATATGCACGACCGAATCGCAGTGCTGTATTGGCGTCAGCAGAAGCGCACCGAGGCCGTGGAGGAATGGAAGGCCGCGCTGGAGTTGCTGGATGCGCAGGTGCATCAACGCGTAGTTCCGACTGATTTCTGGACGACATTCGGGTACGTGATGAACCACGTTGGGAATCGCCATGTGGCCAGCGAACTGCGCCCGCAGTGGGAAGCGGTGCTTCGCGACTATGTGCGTCAGAATGGCACGTACCAGGTGGATGGATTGCTTCGCTCGGCCTATGTTGCGATGAATGAGCCACAGGCAGGCGTGAAGCTGATGCTGGAGCTGGCGTCGATTGCGCCGGAGCCGAATGGCGTGCTCGAGCAGTTGGTGAATGCGAACTGGATTTCCAAGAAGCAGAAGAGCGTGATCTATGAACAGTTGATTGCTCGGTTGCGCGACGGTTTGGCAAAGAACTACGAGACGATGTCGCGCGAGTATGCGGAGGAAAATCTTCGGTCGTGGCAGGACAGGTATGCGTTGCACCTGGTCGGGCTGCAGGAGTTTGAGCGTGCGGCATCGGTGCTGCCTTCGGAGAAGGATCCGAACGCGGCAGAGCTACAGGTGCGATATCGGATCGCATTGGCGAATGGGCAGTTTGATTCGATGGTGGAGCAATACCGGGCAGAGCCGGCGAAGGCTCCGCAGGCAGAGAAAATGCGGCAGGCGGCGGTGGCATTGCAGGGAGTTGGGCAGCGCAAGGCGGCGCGGAGACTGTTGGAGTATTTGTTTGCGCAGGAGATTGCGCGTCACGAGCTGAACTCGGCGAACATGCTGGGCTTGGCTGAGATACGTTTGCAGGATGGTGATACAGCAGGCGCAATGGATGTGCTGCGCAGGCTCGCGCTGGTGGTTGGACAGCCATTTGAAAACCTGGAACCCGCGGCGACTCTGCTGTCGAAAAATGGCAGACATGCAGAGGCAGTCGAGTTCCTTGCACAACTCGTGAAGACGAAGCCGTGGGACCGCAGTGCAAGAGTGCATCTGGCTGAGGAGCAGATAGCGGCAGGGCAGGATATGACGGGAGCACAGGCGCGCGTTGCAGAAGTAGCTCGCGACAATCAGGCCGAGTATACGGTCCGCATCGCGGCAGCGGTAGCGGTGAAAGGAAGCACCGCCGAACTTGGCAGTGCCGAGCTGGATTATCTTTCGCGCGGCGTGGGAGATGTGGACAAGACGTACTTCACTAATGCGCGGATGAGCGCGGCGAAAAAGGCGGATGCGGCGGTGTCAGCGAAATTGCTGCGGAACGCGGTGGCCGACGATCCGGGCAACAATACGCTCCATGAGGAACTCTTCAAGGCCCTGGCTTCGTTGAAGCACGATCGGCTTGCGATTGCGAGTATTGATCCGGTATTGCGCGGCGTATCCGCGTCATCCGGTTATTACGGCGGATACGCGGGGGCCATGGAGTTTGCGAATGCTTCGCCTGACGGGGAGCAGACAGAGGCATTACCTGTGTCCACGGCTGATGAGGCAGATGAAGCGGCGACATCGAAAGATGCGGAACGGGCGAACTTGATGCTTGCGGTCGCGAGATCGTATGAAAATCTAAACGCGCTCGAGGATGCTCTTCGCTACTGTCGGATGGCGTTGAATTACAAGTTAAACCCCGGTATGAAGGCTACGGCCATGAAACAGATAAATGCTGTGCGGGCTGCTATCAATAGAAACGCGAACAATATGCGCCGCATGCCGGCGATTCACCGTCAGCTCGAGCAGGAACATGTCGTGCATCCGAGACTGGTGTCGGCAGTGAAGACGAATGCAAGGCAGGTGAAAGGAGGGCGCGCGCAATGAAGCGAGCGGGCATGGTGTTCATCGTTGTGTTGCTGGTGGTCGCTGGATGGGCGATGTACCAGGATATTGCTCGTGGGCCGGAGAGGTCGCTGGCGAGCCTGATGCCCGAGAACGCAGTGCTCTATGTGGAGGCGAAGGATTTCGGCTCGATGCTGCGGGAGTGGAATGCGTCGGCGGAGAAGCGCCAATGGCTCACGACGGACAACTATGAGGTGTTCAGCCGCTCAAGGTTATTTCTGCGGCTGCACGATGCTCAGTCGGAGTTTGCGTCGGCGGCAGGTGTGGCGCCAGACATGTCGTTCCTTGGCGAGGTAGCGGGTGGGAGAAGTGCGCTGGCCGTGTATGACATTGGAAAGTTAGAGATGCTGTACGTCACTCGTCTCGCGGCCGACAGTGCGGCGAAGTCGGGAATATGGCAGCAAAGAGGGAAGTTTGAAACACGCGAGGTGGAGGGGCGCAAGTTCTACGTGCGCACGGATGCACAGTCTCAGCGGGTTGTGGCCTTCGCAGTAGAAGGCGAATACATGATCCTTGGTACGCGTGAGGATCTTGTGGCGGGAGCACTCTCGCAGCTGGTGGGCAAGAGGCAGGCAGCGCTCAGTGAGCAGGGCTGGTTTGTGGATGCGCTGAAGGCAGCCAAGGACAGCGGAGATTTGCGATTGGTGGTGCACCTGGCGGAAGTGGCGAAAACTCCGCAGTTCAGAACGTATTGGGTGCAACAGAATATCACTGAGATGCGGCTGTACGAGTCGTCCGTAAGCGACCTGTTCCGGTCAGCGGATGTGTATCGCGAAGAACGGGTATTGCTGATGAAGAACGCGCCGGATGAGGTGAAGTCTGGCGATGATGCGACGCAGACTGCGCAGTTGATGCGCTTGGTACCACAGGGAACCGGGTTCTATCGCGCGTGGACGGCGCCGTCGGTTGAGGATGCGTTGGCGTTGGTGGAATGGAAGGTGCTAACGCCAAGGCTCGGACCGGCTCCGGTTTCGAAGCTTGCACCTGTTGTGGCCACGGGAGATCAGAAGGCAGGGGATGCGTCAAATCTCGACGTGCGCATCGATGTGGCACCGAACGCGGCGAATGGAAATGAGACGAGTGCGGCAGGCGACGGCGTGCTGAAAGAACTGATGAAGCAGGCGAATGTTCGGGGCGCACTGGAGCTTCATAACTCGGAAGCTGCGCAGGATGGTGTGTTCGTGCGATTGCATTCGACGGTTGTGTTGCGGGCGACAAATGATTGGAACCAGAAGGCAGTGCTGGAGGCAATACAGCATGTGGTATCTCCGGGGCTGACGGCTTCAGGGCTGGGCGTCGGGTGGAAGAAGAACGCGGCGGGATATTACGAATTCGATGGCCTGTCGAAGATCGCCGTGGTGGTTAGGGGAAAGGAACTTCTCGTAAGCAATGATGGCGCGGAGATGGCAGCGGTGCTGGCGCGAGTGTCGCAACAGGGCACGGCTGAACCGGCGATCTACTATGCGGGATTTGATCACAGCCGCGAGCGGCAAAATTTTGTGCAGCTAACGTCGGCAGCGGATCGTCCGAGCCGCGGCGGAGCGTATGGGGACAGGGCTCCGCAGTTTTTCTCGCAGAACGTTGCGAGCTTGAGCAAGACTTTGGCTGGAGTGAAATCGGAGACGGTCGTTGCGCGTCGGAACGGAGCGGTTGAGACGCAGAGTGTGCGTTACGAATGGGCACGATGAAAACATTGCACAATGGCAGTGCAGTTCTCTTCCTAATCGCAACATTGGTGATGTGTGGCGAGCGTGGCAGTGTCAAAGCTCGCAGCATGAATACGGTTGCGCAGGCCTTGGAGCAAGAATTCTCGTCGCCCGATACCTCATACATGCTGCTCGACATACGAGAGAACAGGATGGTGGCGAAGAACTGGAGCGGCGGAGCGGAGGCGATTCCGGTTGGCTCGCTTGTGAAGCCCTTCACTGCACTGGCGTATGCGGAGACGCATGGTTATCAGTTTCCGCGATACGCGTGTGAGGGAGGTAATGCTTGCTGGTTGCCGAAAGGGCATGGCAGTTTGACGCTGGCGAGGGCTGTAGCTTTCTCGTGCAACGTGTATTTTGCAGCCCTGGCGAAGGATACGGGCGCGGCGCAGGTGACATCGCTGGCGCGGCGATATGGGCTGAATGGGCCGGGTGCGGATGCTTCGGCTGAGGTGATGGCTGGTGAGTATGGAGCGTGGCGGGAGTCTCCTGCGGCACTCGTGCGGGCGTATGCAACGCTGCTGCGGAGGAGAACGCAACCGGGAGTTCGAGAGATTGCCGATGGGATGGCGCTCTCTGCGGCTGAGGGAACTGCGGCGGGATTGGGGCATCAGGCTCAGCACGTGCTGGCCAAGACAGGCACGTCGCAATGCACGCACGAGCATCATGCGCCGGGAGATGGTTTTGTGGTGGTCGCGTGGCCTGCGGAATTGCCGCGGTACTTGCTGATGGTACGCGAGCATGGGGTGACGGGCGCGCAAACGGCGATGCTGGCGGGCAGGATGGTGCGTTCGCTGGAGGGCACACGGTGAGTTGGCGCGTGGCGATCGTTCTCGTGTTGGCCGTGAGCACTGCGTCGGCAGAGAATCGAGTGCGCATCGGGGTGATGGGGCTGTTTCATCCGAAGCAGGTTGTAGTGGAAGCGCGGCCGTCAAGTCCGATGGTATTGAAGGTGGATGGGCGTGAATTTGTGCTGGGCGGAGAAGCGCTCGAACACGTGACGGCAACTCTGGAAGGTCATCGGGTGGTGGTGCATTCGATGCGGGCGCAAATAGCGGGTGAGTTGTTCACGTTTAGCGGGCGACAGGGTGGGGATGAAGAGTTTGTGTTGAGCGTGCCGGGGAAAATTCAGCGGCGCTATCGAGGAAGGCTCGTCATCAGTGCGGCGGGTAATGAACTGCTGCCCGTGGTAGAGATGGATCTGGAGACGGCGGTGGCGTCGGTGGTGGCAGCGGAACTGACCTTAGACACTCCGATGGAAGCGCAGAAGGCGCAGACGGTGGTGTCTCGATCGTATCTGCTGAAGGGCGGACATCGGCATCCAAGAGCGGATTTCTGCGACACGACGCATTGCCAGTTTTTGCGTGAGCCGCCGGGAGAGAACAGTCCTGCGATGGTTGCGACGCGTGCGACACAGGGACAAGTGCTCTTGTGGAAGGGGCAGCCTTTTGCAGCGATGTATTCGGCGAGTTGCGGTGGACGGACCCATGCACTGGCGGTAACGGGAACGCCAGTCGCGGACTACCCGTACTTTTCGGTCGCATGCGAGTACTGCCGAAGATCGCCTGAGACTTGGACATCGGCACTGAGCCGAAAAGATGCAGAGGCGCTCAAGCCAGGGGATGAGCAGGCGCGCATTCGGATGGTGAGAAAGCTCGGGTGGAGTTCAATTCCGAGCAGTAGTTTCGGCAAGAAAGATGTTAAGGGCGGGGCGGTGGTGAATGGCGTTGGGCGTGGTCACGGGGTGGGATTGTGCCAGCGTGGCGCGGCAGCCATGGCAAGCGAAGGGAAATCGTATCGTAAAATTCTCGCGCACTACTATCCAAACTCGGTGGTGCAGATAATCAACGCCCGTTGATTTCTGCAAGAAACAAAAGCCGCGTCGAGTGGACGCGGCTTTTGTTGTTATGCAGCCTGCTATTGCAGTAGTTCCTGCGTGATTGTGGCGCCACCTGCGGAAGCGAGGACCGCGCTGCGCTTCAACACCTTGTGCGAGTCCTTCGTGATCCAGAGCGTTTCTTTATCGGCTCCGCCATCGGCAGAAGAAAGTTCAACACGGAAGGAGTCGAAGGTTCCAGCGGGGACCACGACCTGTTCGGTGCCGGCGACCTTGAGCTGGATGAGTTTGACCTTTTGCCGCTGGATATCGAAGTTGCGGAAAGAGGTGCTGTAGTTTTCTGTGAGAGGCAGGCAAGCGATCACCTGCGAGGAGCCAGCGGCATCGGCGAAGAGAGAACCTCCGAGGTCAACTGAAATCGGACGCTCCTGGCCATTGAAGACCATCTTGCCGATAGCTTTGTCGTCTTTGAAGTCAAGGTCGATGGCGACGGGGCCTTGCTTGACGTTGCGCTTGCGGAGAATGAGTGTTCCTTTCTCAAGAGTCGCAACATCGGTCGCGGAGCCCTGGGGCGTGTCCATGACGTCGGTTACAGTCCATGCACCATTCTCTTCCGCGATGGTGGTTGAGACCTTGAGCGCAAGGTGCTGACCACCGGCATCGAGGCTGGCCTGGTACTTATAGGAAGCAGGCTGAAGTTCGGTTGCAGGTTTGGGAGTGCCGACCTTGCTGGCGTCAACCTTCTGAGCCAGGACGACGGTCTTAGGATCGACAGTGATTTCCTTGAGTCGCGCAGTGACCTCGGGTGTGCCGTCTGCCTGATAACGGCCGCCAAGATGCGAGGCGAGGAATTTTTCTGATGCCATGAACATCGCCATGTTGTTTACCGGACGAGCGAAGCCGTGACCTTCATCGGGCGCGAGTAGGTATTCCACCGGGAATCCGCGATCGCGGAGCGCGATGACGATTTGCTCGGCTTCACGGCGGTTGACGCGAGGATCGTTGGCACCCTGAATCACAAGCAGCGGCGTCTTGATCTGTGTGGCATGGGTCAGAGGCGAACGCTCCAGCAGCATGGCCTTGCCTTCAGCAGTGTTGGGGTCGCCCATACGCTCGTAGAAGAGCTTGCGGATCGGTTCCCAATAAGGAGGAATCGATTCGAGGAGCGTGATGAGGTTGGAGGGACCAACGATATCGACGGCGGCCGCGTAGAGATCGGGAGTAAACGTTACACCGGCGAGGGTGGCATAGCCTCCGTAAGAGCCGCCGAGAATGCCGATGCGCTTGGGATCGGCGATGCCCTGGGCGATGAGATATTTCGCACCCCAGGTCACGTCATCCTGCATCTTGCGGCCCCACTCCTTGTTGCCGGCATCGAGGAACTTTTTGCCATAACCGGTGGAGGCACGGAAGTTCGGCATCAGGACGGCGTAGCCGCGATTGGCAAAGAATTGCGCGATGGGATTGTAGCCCCAGGTGTCGCGTCCCCATGGGCCGCCATGAGGAATGATGAGCGCTGGCAGGTTCTTGCCAGCAACGCCCTTGGGCAATGTGAGATAGGCGGGAATCTCGAGGCCGTCGGAAGACTTGTAAGTTACCGCCTGCATGGTGGTGAGAGCTTCGCGGGGAAGCTTATCCCAGATGCGGTACTGGAGTGTGAGCTGGCGAGTTCTGCGGTCGAAGAGATAGGTTTGGCCAGGTTCGGTGTCGCTGTGGGCGGTCACGAGCCAGAGATGCTCGTCGCGGGTGCGAGAACCGATGCCGACTTCTTTTCCCGGCATCTGGTGCTGCAGCCACTTATAGTCGGCTTCGAATTCTTTGTTCTTGAAGTAGCGGCGCTCGCGTTCGTCGTTGTACGTGGTCGCAACCAACTCGTCCGTGGATTCGGAGAAATCGACACCGCCGATGTCCACGCGCTTCAGGGGATCGGACTCGACCATCTCGAGTTTGCCGCTGTCGGGAGAGAACAGCATGAGAGAGGTCAGGTCGACGTCCGCACCCTTGTTGGTTTCCATGTACACGCGCTTGCCGTCATTGTGGAACTGGAGTACACCGCAAGACTCGAACACGGAGCAGGAATAGACTTTTGTGAACTGGTCGGCATCAACGCGCATAATTTCGGTGTCGCCGTTTTCAGCACTGCGGGTGGCGAGGCGGAGTTGGCCCTTAAGGTCGAACTTCCATCCGGTGATGCGCTCGGTGTTCTTGCGGACGAGAATTTTCTCGCCAGTAGAGATCTTCAGCTTATAGAGATCGTGCCATGCCTTGTCACGATCGTTAAGCCCGATGTAGGCAATATCGGGGTCGGTCTTGGGAAGTTCGTAAACTGCGAGGCGCACACCTTTGAGGCCTGTGAGGTCGCGCGAGGCCGGAACGTCGGCGCCTGCGGCAGGTTTGGCTGAGGGATCAACGGCGTAGACGTTGTAGTTTTCGTCACCGTCATTGTCTTTTACGTAGAGGATGTACTTGCTGTCACGCGTCCAGAAATAGCCGGCAACAGGGCGCTTTGTTTCGGTGGTAAGGAGGCGCGCCGCGCTGAACGGTTCGCCTACCGCCTTGACGTAAACGTTGCGAGTATCCTTCCAGGGCTTGAGGAAGGCGATGTACTGCCCGTTAGGTGAAAGTTGCGCACCGGCGATTTCTGGATTGCCGAATATGAGCTCGCGGTCAATGAGAGGAGGCGTTGCGGTGGCAGGCTTTTTCACTGACTGGGCCCCAAGCGGAGACGCGATGAGCAGTAAGCAGAGAATGCTTTGCAACAACTTCATCATAGGGTGACGTTTCCTTTCAACTCGCCCCGGCAGCAGCCAGGATGATCGATTCAGCAACGGCGAAAGTCACTGGAATAGTACGCCTAAAGCGTACGAATTTCGCGCAGAGTTATTCGCTGACCCAGCGCAGTTATGTACGCAGATGTGAAGGAAGTTGTTCCGTTCCAGATTGGTTCCGGCGAGAACTAGATGTGGAGATGACGGGAGGTTTGTGCAGGCGTGCTGTACAATCGGCAACGATGAAATCCATCGCTAGATTCGGCTTCGTGCAATGGCTGGTCGTTCTGCTGGCAATCGCCCTGCATGCGGAGCCGGTGTCGCAGCTGCGTCCGACCGGTTATATCAATGATTTTGCGCATGTAATTCAGCCGAATACGGCGGCGCAGATGGAAGACATCTGCAGGCAGGTGGATCAGAAAGCGCACGCGCAGATTGCGGTCGTGACGATCAACACGCTGGATGGCGGCGACATTGAGAGCTACGCGGTCGATCTGTTCAAGCGATGGGGAATTGGCGACAAATCCTCGAATCGCGGTGTTTTGATTCTGTACGCAATACGGGATCATCGGGCGCGTGTTGAAGTGGGATATGGTTTGGAGCCGATCCTGCCGGATGGAAAAGTCGGCAGCTTTCAACGCGAAGCGATTCCGGCGATGCGGAGTGGCGATTTCAGCTCGGGGTTGTTGCTGGTTACGCAACGCGTGTCGGGAGTGATTGCACAGGACGCCGGAGTGCAGCTTTCCAATGTGCCCGCCTTGCCGGCGATCAGGGACGGCTCTGAAGGTGGGCAGCAGGTTTCGCTTGGCGGGATCATACTCATCATTGTCATTATTGCGATTGTTCTGCTGACGCCGCTGCGCAATCTACTGTTCTGGATGTTTCTGTCGAACATGTTTGGCGGCGGACGAAGATCGGGCGGATGGGATGGCGGTGGTGGAGGCGGTTTCGGTGGTTTTGGCGGCGGTGGTGGAGGCGGATTCGGCGGCTTTGGCGGCGGCAGTTCTGGTGGTGGAGGGGCGAGCAGCAGCTGGTAAGGAGGCGAGCACGCAATGATTCCGGAAGATAAGATCCAAGAGTTCGTAAGGCGGATACGTGAAGCAGCCGGGGCAAACCTGGTGAGCGTGATTCTTTTTGGCTCGGCCGTGGCTGGGGATTTTCATTCTGAATTCTCGAACCTGAATTTGTTCTGCGTGCTGGCTGACGGATCATTTGACAAATTGCAGAAGTTGGCACCAGTCGCGCGGTGGTGGGAAGGACAGAAACAGGCAGCTCCGATGTTCATGACGCAGCACGAACTGCAATCATCGAACGACGTTTTCACCATTGAGCTGCTGGACATGCAGCAGCATCACCGTGTGCTGCACGGCGAGGACGTGCTGGCGGGATTGCGGATCCCGATGGAACTCCACCGGGTACAGGTAGAGTATGAACTGCGAGAGAAGTTGCTACTGCTGAGACAGCAGTACCTGCTGAATTCCGACAACCCGCGGCGGTTGTGGGAATTGCTGGTGCGTTCGGTTTCGTCTTTCGTTACGCTATTTCGACATGCGCTGATTGCATTGGGAGAGCCGGCACCAACTGCAAAGGGCGAAACCGTCGCGACGATTGCAAAGTTGTTGAAGTTCGATCCCAAGGCCTTTGAGCAGGTTCTCGATGTTCGATCACACAAATCGGAACCGAAGAAGCTGGACGTGAACGATTTGTTTGCAAAATATCTCGAAGGTGTGGAGAAGGTGGCTGAAGCCGTGGACAAAGCGTTGCAGAGCGCGCCTCCGCCTCGTTCGTAATCTCGCGCAGTAGTCAGTTGTTCAGGAGAACTTATGAAGAATGTTTTGATCGTCGTTGTGGTGCTGCTTCTGATTGCGTTCCTCTTCTTTGGACAGTATGTGGGTGTGCGCAACACGCTCGTTCAGAAGAATGAGTCGGTCAAGGCTGCATGGTCGCAGGTGGACATTGTTTTGCAACGTCGCGCGGACCTGATTCCGAACCTGGTCGAGACCGTTAAGGGATTTGCGCAGCAGGAGCAGACGGTGTTTGGCGACATAGCAAAGGCACGCTCCGCGCTGCTCTCGGCTGGAACTCCGCAGCAGAAGATTGCCGCCAACCAGCAATTGGACGGAGCGCTGGGACGGTTGTTGCTGGTGGTGGAGAATTATCCGCAACTGAAGTCGAATGAAAACTTCCTGCGTTTGCAGGATGAGCTTGCAGGGACGGAAAATCGCATTGCAGTGGAGCGCAAGCGCTACAACGACACGCTGCAGGATTACAACACTTACGTACAAGTTTTCCCGCATAACATATTTGCGAGCTGGGCTGGATTCCAGCCGAACAGTGCGTACTTCGCAGCAAGCGAAGGTTCACGTCAGGTCCCGAAGGTGAACTTTGGGGCCCCGCAAGCGACGCCTCAACCAGCACCAGCGAAATAGAATCAGCGTGTAGGCATTACAAACTTTCTGATGAGAGGCGAGTCTCGTGTATCAAGCGCACGAAGATCGATATGTGGCAATGTCTTACCGTCGCTGTGGCCGAAGCGGCCTGCGGCTTCCCGCGATTTCACTTGGGCTCTGGCACAATTTCGGCGGCGTGGATCGTCTGGAGAACGCAAGAGCGATTCTGCACACCGCGTTTGATCTGGGCATCACTCACTTCGACTTGGCCAATAACTATGGGCCTCCTCCGGGATCGGCAGAGGAAAACTGCGGACGAATTCTGCTCGAAGACTTCGCGAGCTATCGTGATGAGCTGATTATTTCGTCGAAGGCCGGATATGGAATGTGGCCGGGCCCGTATGGCGAATGGGGCTCGCGCAAGTATCTGATCGCTAGTTTAGATCAGAGCCTAAAGCGGCTCGGGGTGGATTACGTCGATATCTTCTATTCGCATCGACCCGATCCTGAGACTCCGGTCGAAGAAACGATGTTGGCGCTGGACCAGATTGTGCGTTCGGGGAAGGCGCTGTATGTCGGTATCTCAAATTATTCGGCTGAGCAGTCGCGTGCGGCAATCAAAGTACTGCGGCAATTGGGGACTCCATTCATCATTCACCAGGCCCGGTACTCGATGCTGGATCGCTGGGTTGAACCGGAGTTGCTGCCGCTGCTGGACGCCGAAGGAGCGGGCTGCATCGCGTTCACTCCACTCGCGCAGGGGATGCTTACGGATCGGTATCTAGACGGAATTCCGCAGGATTCGCGTGCGGCAAGTGCGAGCGTTTTCCTGAACGCGAAAGATCTGACGCAGGAAAAACTTGCGAAGATCAAGGCACTGAATGAGGTAGCTCATAAGCGCGGCCAATCGCTGGCGCAAATGGCACTGGCTTGGGTGTTGAGAAAGCAGACAGTGGTTTCGGCGCTGATTGGTGCGAGCCGTCCCGAGCAGGTAAAGCAGAATGTGGCCGCGCTTGAGAACCTGAACTTCTCGGCAGAAGAACTGCGGGCGATTGATCAGGTGTTGCAGACAGCCTCAGCGCAGCATGGATGAAATGATCTCGTGCAGGCGAATCGATAGCTCCTCGGGCTCAAGTTGGGCTTGAGGTGCGATCGGTTCGCCTACCCGGATTTCGAGAGTGTGTGAACGGAACCAGCGACCCTTGTGCTGTTTGAGTTCTCCTAATCCCTTCAAAGCAATCGGAACGATGCTCGCGGCTGATTCGCTTGCCAGCAGTCCGATGCCACCGCGAAATGGCTGCAGTCGCCCATCCTCCGAGCGCCGACCTTCCGGAAAGACCAGCACATGATAGCCGCGATCCATGGCATCGCCGACGTGCGCAAAGCTGCGGTGGAAGCCTACTCCTTTGGGCAGCGGGAAAACATTGAAGAGAGCGGTGACGAGCCAGTATTCGACTGGGCCGAGTATGTTCAGAAGCCAGTTGCCTTGATTGCGCGCATGCCGCCAGTCATCGAGCATTTCTCCCGATATGGCAATGGCGACGTGCCGCCGCATGGGCACGGGAAGGGCACAGAGAACGAGCGCGGCATCGAACGCCGTTACGTGGTTGGCAATGAGCAGCGCGGGTTGCGAGAGCGTATGCGAGTTGCTACAAACGCGCGGGGCGGCGAGGAGGCGAACAAGCGGGCGCATGATTGCTTCCTGAAAGACTACGCGAATGGCGTGGACAATGGGAGACCATGTCCACCGCGGGTAAACGAAGTGGCGTTCGCGTGGAGACACATGCGATGCGAGTTCCGGTGGTGCGCCGAAGGTGGAGGGATGCTGCTCTGACTGAAAACCGAGGTGAGCGCGAAGGTCGCCCATGGTGGCGATGCGCTCGAACTGTTCGTCGCTGATGATCACGCCGAGTCGCTCTTCCAACTCGGTTTGCAGTTGCACGCGTGCAAGGCTGTCGAGGTGGAGATCGCGGTCGAAACGTACACTGTCATCCAAAGGCCGAGGCTCGGAGCGCGTGATGCTGGCGAGCAGGCGCGACAGGGGGTCAACGAAATGGGATGGTGACGCGGACGAAGTGTTTTGCGCAGCGACCCACTGCGTGACAAGTTGGCGGCGAATCTTTCCAGTGCCGGTGCGGGGAAAATCGAGTTGCGGCCACAGCCTCCAATCGCGCACGCGCTGATATTCGGCGAGGCTGAGGTTGGCAGCATCGATGGCGGACTGCGCCTGTTGTTGAGTCCCGCGAAAAATGAGGACGGAGACCGCTTCGGTGCCGCGTGGAGTTTCAAGCGGCACCACCGCCGAAGCTTTGATCCCGGGCTGGCGATTGAGAGCGGCTTCAACGTCCTCGGGATGAATGTTCAGGCCGGCGGCGGTAACGATGGTCTCACTTTTGCGGCCGAGAAAACGAAGTTGACCACTTTCGTCCAGTTCGACAAGATCTCCGGTGTTAAGCCAGGAGTCGGGGGTGGCGACGATTTGTCCATGCTGCCAACGACTGCCGGCGACCATCTCGCCGCGCACCTGCACTTCGCCTTCGGAGGAGATGCGAACTTCGCGACCGGGGAGCGGCTTTCCGATTGTTCCTTGCCCGACGTGGAAGGGGTGGTTGAGCGTGATGAGGGCGGCGGTTTCAGTCATGCCGTAACCCTGGATGAGCGCGAAGCCAAGGTCGTTCCAGAAGCGCTCAACCTGTGGAGATAACGAGGCACCTCCACAGACGAAGGCCCAAAACTTGTAGCCAAACAGGCGATGTACGTCCCGGAAATGCCACCACTTGCTCCAAACGCGCTGGCCACGCGTAGCATCGGCGCGCGAAGGGAGTTCGGGGATGCGCTCCTCCAGATGGGACTTCAAAAGATCGAGCACGCGCGGAACAGAAGCGAGAACCGAAATGCGGTGACGGTGTATAAGCTCCAGCAGGCGCGGGGCCTGCAAGCGATTTTCAAAATGGACCTCGGCGGCGAGCAGTGGCGGAATCCATAGACCCATAAATTGTCCGAAGACATGGCTCAAAGGAATGGTGTGCAGAAAGCGGAGTGGATGAAAGATGCGCTCGTACTTCAAATATTTCTGCATTTCGCGCTCGATGGGGTCGAGGCTGGCGAGAATGTTCCGGTGCGTGTGCACCACTCCTTTCGGTTCGGACGTGGTGCCAGAAGTGAAGAGGATTTGCAAAGGAGTGTCGAGAGTGAGCGTGGGTTCGCGCAATTGCGCGCTCGTCGCAACCGGGGGGAGAACGGCGACAAATTGCTCGAACCAGATTTGCGGAACATCGCTGGACAAGTGCGCGAGCAGGGCGCTGCTTCCCACGATGAGGCGAGGTTTCGTGTCGGCGACTATACGGTGAGCAAAATCAATGCTTCCGGGCGCGTCAAGAGGAACGACGAGAACACCGCGGAGAACGCATCCGAAGAAAGCACCGATCCACTCGGCAGTGTTGGGTCCCCAGAGGATGACGCGCTCGCCGATGTTTATTTGGCGTCGCTGCAGTTCGGTGGCGAAACGCTCTGCAAGGGATGCGAGCTCCGCATAGGTCGAGGCACGGCTCCTATTACCACCATGCACGACGACGGCAGTTTGGTTTCCGTGGCGGCGAAAGTCATCGACGAGCGTGGCCAGGTGCGGTCGCACAATGTAGGAAGTATATACACACGCCAGCTCGGACGTGAGCGTAAGGAGCTAGTTAGCCAGTGTTCTCGAGCATTCCTTCGCGCATGGTGCGGAATGTTATGGAATAACGCAGGCTCTTTACGGGAGGGATGCTGTGCTGATATTTCCACCGGGCCGCGCCAGAGATGACGTAAAGAGAACGAGGCTCAAGATCGACGGAGAGAGTGGCTCCCTCAGATTTGTACGGCTTGAACCGCATGCGGACTTCGCTTAGAAGTGAGATGCCGATGATGGTCTCAAATTGCGGCACGTCGCGATGCCAGCCAATGGGAGCACCCGGAGGATATTCAGTCACGACAGCTTCAACGATGGCATCTTCAGCAGCACCGATGAACTGTGCAGCGCGCCCGCGCAATGGAAGAAGAAAGCTGGGGATCGGCTTCGTGGCGCTCGCCTTGCGAGTTGAGAAGTCGTAGTCCCATCCGTACACGACGACACGCCGTTTTGCGATGTAGCCGTGGAAATCGAAGGCCTCGAATTCGAGCGCATGGATTGCCGATACGAGACTGGTTTCCTCCTGCGGAGCGATGAAGTGAGGTTCATAAAGAAAGCCTTCGGGCAATTTTGAAATCGGGAACAGAGTTTCCTGATGCATTTCGCAACTCACGGTTCAAGTGTTTTGAATGTGCCGAAGAGAGTACGGGATGCCGCGGGATTACGACAGGTGAACTCTGTATCAGTTTCTACTGGAGGGCTGGAGTGGTAATCGTCAGATGAATCGCTCGCATCACAAAAAATGTTCCGCAGGTTGTTGATGATAGAAGGCGCAATGGCGAACCACGGTCCGGACCAGGTGGAGTCCGCGATGCACGAGAAGATGCCCAAGCCGAAGGAGAAGTTATGACAGTGAACAGTAAGAATTTGTCGGTCCGGAGCTGATGCAGCCGGTCCAGACTTTTGCAGGGCGGTAAGCAGTATGTGGCTGTGCTTTCAGGTGTAGGCGGCTGGGCGGGCGCTGTGAACTGCATTATGAGTGGCAGCGCATGGGAAGAGGATTTGTTCGCGAGTTCCTGAACAGGGGGCGGGAAGAGGATTTGTTCGCGAGTTCCTGAACAGGGGGCGATGCGATGTACTGCTTGGCGTGCCCGCGAACTTCGGCGGCGTGCTCACGACGGAGCCTTACTATCGCTCTTCGTATGTGTTCGTCACGCGACGTGACCGTCACATTCACTTGCAAACGCTGGATGATCCGGTGCTGTTTTGAGCGGCAAGATCGATGTAGCGATTCTCTGGGGACCGCAAGCAGGATACTTTGCGCAGGCGCACAGAAACGAGCTAACAATTGCGGCCACTCCGGCGAGCGACACTCCAACTCTGCCGCTTGCGTTTTCGATGGCGGTGCGGAAGAACGATGTCGCAAAGCGCGATCAACTGAATGCCGCACTAAGAAAACATAAGCCAGAGATCGAGCGAGTTCTACGCAGCTACGGAGTGCCTCTCGTACAGCAGAGCACCACCGTTCGGCGGATTTATACCTACTCGATCGATATGCACTGGGGACGCATCAATGCTATCGAGTCGCTTGGCGCGATGCTGATGGGAGCAGCGGGAATCGCTTTTGCGGGGAATGCCTGGAGTAGCTACCGATTCGGCAAACTGGCGGGCGATGATCCATGGCAACCTGGAACCCTTGAGTGGGCTACAACTTCGCCGCCTCCGCAGTACAACTTCATCGAGTTGCCAACCGTGAGTAGTCGCGAGCCGTTGTGGGAGGATCCGCCGGATCAACGAGTGGTGACGGGGGTTCGAGAGGATGTGCGCGAGGTGTTGGTGACCAGACCACTGGATGCCAGTCCCGAACACCTGACGGAATTTCCTTCCCCATCGATATGGCCGTTCCTGGCGTCACGGGCAGTGACGGGACTGTTTATTGGCAGCATCTTTACGCCGTGGGCAATCACATGGGGAGCGATTCCGGTGGCGATCACACTGACGGGGTGGTTCTGGCCGACGCGCCGGGAAAGCCAAACGACGCAGGCGAGACGAAGTTTGGGAGAACCAGTAGGTGCAGGAGACGGTCAAAAGCCGGCGCACTCTAGATGTCGCGGGCCTGCTACGGTGGTGTTCGGAGGCCGTAGCCTGGTCTGGTGGGGCGCAGTTGGCATGATGGCCATCGAGGGCACGATGTTTGCCCTGGTGCTGGTCAGCTACTTCTTCCTGCGGACACGCACAAGCGACTGGCCGCCGGGAATCATGGCACCTTCATTGCTCTACGGAGCGCTGAATACGGTGGTGTTTGTCGTCAGCATTGTGCCGAATCAGAGGACGAGGAAAGTCGCACAAACGGGAAAGTTAAACGAGGTGCGACTTGGATTGATGATCCTCACGGCGACGGGCATCGTTAGCATGATCATTCGTGCGTTTGAATTTCGCGCGCTCAACTGCAAGTGGGACGCGAACGCCTATGCTTCAGTGGTATGGACTCTGCTTGGATTGCATACTGTACACCTGGTGACGGACTGGTTCGACACGCTGGTGCTGGCTGTTCTGTTCTTCACCGGGCCAATCGATGGCAAGCGCTATATGGACGCATCGGAGAACAGTGACTACTGGTACTTCGTGGTCTTTGCATGGCTGCCGATATGGGCAGTCATCTACTTTGCGCCGCGTCTTTTGTAGGAGTGAATGTGGATCGTACACAGGAGCGTTCTCATTTTGCACCGGCGACTGAGGTAGTACTTGTCCTGGTGGGACCCATCGCGTTCGCCTTCGATCTCACACTTCGTTATGCGCTGGTGCAGCATGTGTGCTCGACGGGACATCACTCGGAGGCTTGATCATGTGGGTGCCCGCGGGTGCGGTCTACATTGTGCTTGGCTTGTGGTTGATGAGCGCGTGGATTAAACATTCGGAACGGCGGGTGTTATACACCGAGACGGAGCCGCTAAGGAACGGAGATCGATATGTATAGATTGTCTGCCGCGGTGCTGCTCGCGGTGCTGGCGTGCTGCATGGTTGAATGTGACCCCGCGCGTCCGAATTACTTGGCAGAGGTGAAGCGACAGACAGGCGGAAACCCAACGCTTGGTAAAGACAAGATTCGCACTTATGGATGCCACACGTGCCATACGATTCCAGGGGTTGCGGGTGCTGATGCTCTCGTGGGTCCGCCGCTGACGCACTGGTCGCGGCGGGTCTATATCGCGGGAGAACTCCAAAACACGCCAGCGAACCTTGAGAAGTGGATTCAGCACCCGCCCCAGATTCATCCGAAGACCGCCATGCCGGAGATGGGGATCTCCGATCAGGACAGCAGGGACATTTCGGCCTACTTGTATACGCTGCGTTAAGAGCAGCATCTCCGTCGTGAGCTCACCAATGCACGCCGAAAGTCACGGGCACAAGTGTTAAGTCTGGACCGAACCTGGTGAACATGCGGTGATAGCGTGCTTCGGCAAAGAACTTGAATCGCTGATGTCTCGGGCCGACATCGAATCCACCGCCAGCATTCCATCCAGCTTTGTAGGTGGTATTCGATGCAACAACCTCGTTTACGCCCACGGTTGCGGGGTAGCAAAATCCGAAGAAAGAATCGCAAACGAAGCCATTGGTAAGTGCCGGAGCCGTGAGCGTAATGTTACGGCTATAGAGACCGAAGCCGGCGGTAATGTACGGCTGTACGGATTCATGTTGCGACGCGAGCTTCACGATCGGATTGAAAGTAAGCGACCAGGTGGACATGTGCCCATCAGGTTCACCAAAGCTGGCCAGCGTAGCATCGTTCAGACGTGAGCGCTGGTAAGTGAAGTCCAGGTCGAGTGCGACGTTGGGTTGAACGTTGTACCCACCTCGGAGATTAATGTTCCAACCGTTATTTAGGACCTCTCCCGCACGGTTAGCCGGAACGGTGAATCCGGCGCCGCCTCCAAAGTTGAACCGGCTGAAGTCACCGCGGCGATGATAGATCTGGCCCGAGCATAGCGAGGCTGACATACACAGAAGCGCGACCATTGCCTTGAACTTTCCGAACACTTTCAGTCTCCTTCACAATTGTTGAAAGGATTAGCTGGCCTTCTGCCATTGTTGCTGCTCTTCGGCGGGAGCATCCCAGTCGGTAGTAGAGATCACGGCTATTTCATTCGCAGCTTGTAACTGGAACGGAGTGGCTGCAGCATCGGTCGCAAATCCGAGAAGAAACGGCAGCCCAGATGCGAGAGAAGCTTGAGCGATGTCGATGTTTCCGTGTGTCTGAAACGGAATCACTCGACGAAGCGCACCAGGGTAGTCGGTGAACATCGAGGCCCCGTTGAGGCCTTCGCGAGTGCAGTAGAAAATAAAGTAGTTTACCCATTTCCCCTCCTTCCCAAAAAGATGCGCGCCGCGAAACGCCAGATGCTAGAGATAACGTGCAGAGATAAGGTGCACATGAAGGTGGTGAGCGCACAGACCTAAGCAGCGCGTTTTGCGGAGTCCCTCACGCTGAGCACCCAGTTCACGAGACTGTCTCTGCTCATGAAGTTGAGGACACGATCTTGGGAGATCCCGGCTGCGACAGCCGATGCCGCTGCATAGTCCATGAAACGAAGCTGCGTCGGACCGTGCGAGTCGGTGCCGAGCGATATGCGGCATCCTGCGCGTTTAGCCATAACGAGCAGATCGGGGCTGAGGTCCTGGCGATCGGGATAAGCGTCAATTTCAACCGCCTTGTCCAGTTCGGCTGCGAGCGCGAAAACGCGGGGCCAATCCGCAGTGAGGCCGAGGCGGTAGTTGTAAACCCGGCCGCGCGGGTGTCCAAGAATCTGGATAGTGGGATTGCGCAGCGCTGCGAGGTAGCGTTCGGTCTGATCCTGCTTTGTGCGCAGCGATGAATGAAAGCAGCCGAGCACGATGTCGAGTTCCTCAAGAGATTCCGCACTCATGTCACCTTCGCCTGAAGGATTCAGGTTGAGTTCGATGGAGCGCAGCACGCGAATCTTCTTGCCAGCGGCGCGGAGTGAGTCGTTTACGGCGTGGATATCTTCAGTCTGCCTGCGAAGTTCTGATTCGTCGATGCCTCCTGCGATTTGCAAGCCTTTGGAGTGATCGGTGATGGAAATGTATTCATAGTGGCGCTCCTCGGCGGCTGCGACCATCTGCTCAATGGTGCCCTCACCGTCACTCCAGTTGGTATGCATCTGGAGATCGCCCTTGATGCGGCTGGAGAACGCGGGATTCTTGCGAAGGATCGATTGGGCCTCGGTTAACGTTCGGAATCCGCTGCGAATGGGTGGAGGCGCATGAAGAGTTGGAGGGCTGTCGAACCAGCGCAGAATCAGCTTTTCGATGTATGGGCCAATGGCGGTTAACTCAGTTAGAGAGCGTCGTTGACGTGCAATCTCGCTGGCTTCTTCTGGCCAGAGTAACGCGGCACGCGAGGCACGGCGCAATGCTCGCTGGACAGGGGGGGCTTGGATTCCTCCGATTCTCTCGCCAACAACTCGGCAATATCAGAATTGTGAAGATGCTCAGGTTGACCCTTGGATTTAGCGTCCACTTGCAACTAGATGCGGCGGGAGATGGTCTGGGTGGTTGGAGGCGAGCAGTGAGTTCGCTGATCTGCCCGCGGTATCTCAACGCGAGCAGACCAGCGAGACGATGAGCTACTTCGCGCGAATCGGGTCGGCCCAGTTCCCGCGGAAAAGATATTCCTGATCGTAGATGGTTTTGGTGAACTTGCCATAGCGAATATCGGCGCCAGCGTAGAGGCCGAGCAGCACAGCTTCGGATGGAAGCTTGTAGCTATCCTTTACGAGCTGCTCTTTCTGCGCAGGATCGAGCTTCGCCTTGTGAGTCTCGCCGCCTTCCCAGCCCTTGTGGGGAGCGAAGACATATCGCACTTCGTTACCAAGCGAGAATACGGAACCATTCTTCACAACGTAATCCACGGGAACATCTGTTACGCCCGTGAGGTCAGAGACGCTGCTGCGGACTTCGAGCGTTGGCCACTGGATCGGCTCTTTGCCGGTGAGCACGATGAGAGTTTCGCTCTTAATCAGATTGCCGCGAGCATCGTAGCTTTCAAACACGAGTTCCCGATCCTTGAGGTTCTCTCCTGCAAACGAGAGCTTGCCAGAGTAGTAGCCGTTTGCGTCGGGCGTGGCTTCGAGCAGAACGCCATCCTGATAGATGATGCGAAACTTCTTAATGTCGGGCTGGAAGAAAGCTTCCACGGGAACTTCGTTTAGATAGAACTGGTGATTCTTCGGGGAGGTGACGAGCGCTTCGTTGTACTGGCGAACAGCATGCCAGACGGGGCGCGGGTATCCGATCTTGTCGTTGACATCCTTAAAGCCCCAGAAACCAAACCACTCTTCCGCAGTGTCGTCGTGGACTGCGGCGTTGTTGCCTTTCCACCAGCCATCGGCATAGTAGAACGGGCACAGGCCAGTGGCTCCGGCATCCAGCAGATCGCGGTAGTCCTGCGTGATCGCACGTGCCTGCTCTTCCAAGGTGTTGCCGCCATACTGGCCAGCTCCGGCACCCTGTCGCGAGACGGAACGGCCAAACTCGGTGACGAGCGAAGGCTTCTTCGAGCCGTTGATCTCCGAAACGAATCGGTTGGTGTTGCCGTATCCGTGGGTGAAATTTGAGCCCTCGTTCGCGTAGTCATACATGTTGTGGCCGTACACGTCGAAGATGTTCAGATCGAGCCATCCTGTGATGGCCGAGTTACCCGAGATGGCGACGGGAACGCCCGGGTGTTCCTGATGAATGAGGTCGCGAACCTTCGACCACAGATCGGCCGTGGCCTGACCGCCAGCTTTGTGCAGAACGGCTGGCATTGGCTCATTCATGATGAGGTAGGTGATGATGCAGTCGTACTTCTTCGTATATGAAAGCGTGTGCTTGACCTGCTCGAGGTCGCGCTCAACCACCTTGGGATCGCTAAAGTTCACGTCGGGTTTGAGCCAGATTCCGAAGATCATCTTGAGGCCGGACTCCTGCACGACCTGAAGTTCGGGTTCTGTCATCTCGGCCCAGGTGCGGATTCCGTTGAATCCAGCAGCTTTGATGTTCTTGAGATCCTGACGAATCTGGGGAAGATTGGAGACGCGCTGCTTATATGGATCCTCGCCGGGGCGGGCACCAGGTTCGTATCCGATGGCGTTTACGAAGAACTTGTGGCCGTTGATGTAGTACCAGCCATCCTTGATTTCTACTTTTGTCTTCAGAGCCGGTGCCGCTGCTGCAAAAGCCGAGCAAAGGCCCATCGTTACCAGAACAACTGAGATACGGCGAAACAGGGAATTCATCGAACCATCCTTGCGCGCGTCGTGTAGGCGCACGCCGTCACGTATGAGTTGTAGATAGTGCAACTCTACAATACAGAGTGGCTCGATTGCTTTCATCTGAAAAAGAGAAGATGGGACGGGAACCGACGCGCTGGGAGAGGCTCGTCAGTTCCCGCGTGAAGAGATGATGCGCTGGATCAGCTCTTGTTACTCTGAGCTTGTGAGGATGCGAGCGCTTTCGCGCCTTCGCGCAGTTTGTATTTTTGCAACTTGCCGGTAGAGGTTTTGGGCAGCGGGCCGAAGATTACGGTCCTGGGCACTTTGTAGTGAGCCATGTTCTCGCGACAGAACGCGATGATCTCCTCCGGCGTCGTGTTTTCTCCATCCTTGAGTGTAATGAAGGCGCAGACAGTTTCTCCCCACTTCTCGTCGGGGCGAGCCACCACGCCAGCCTCGAGCACAGCAGGATGGCGGTAGAGAACGCTTTCGACCTCGATGGTAGAGATGTTTTCGCCACCGGAGATGATGATGTCCTTGAGGCGGTCCTTTACCTCGATGTAGCCGTTCTCGTGGATCACGCCGAGGTCTCCGGTGTGGAACCAACCTCCGGAGAACGCGTCCTGTGTAGCTCGCTGGTTCTTGAGATATCCTCGCATGACGGTGTTTCCACGCATGAAGATCTCGCCCATGGTTTTGCCATCGGAAGGAACAGGTTTTACCGTGAGCGGATCACCAACCATTAATCCTTCGAGCGTGACATAGGGAACACCCTGGCGAGCCTTGAAGACTGCTTGCTGAGAGGCGGGCAAATCGTTCCACTCCTCCTGCCAGGCACAGACAGTGACCGGACCATAGACTTCGGTGAGACCGTACACGTGCGTCACCTCGAATCCCATAGCCTGCATCTTCTCGATGATTGCCGCGGGCGGAGCGGCACCGGCGGTCATCACCTGTACCCCTTTGGGAATCTCGCGACGCGCTTCGGGAGGAGCATTCAGCAGCATGCCCATGACGATCGGCGCGCCACACATGTGAGTGACATTGTGGTCCGCGATGGCGTCATACATGCCCTTGGCCGTGACCTGCCGCAGGCAAACGTGCGTGCCGGCCATGGCTGTGATTGTCCAGGGGAAACACCAGCCATTGCAGTGGAACATAGGCAATGTCCAGAGGTAAGTAGGGAAGTGCGGAATGGCTTGCGTGAGGATGTTGCCAATCGCGTTGAGGTACGCGCCACGATGATGATAGACCACTCCCTTGGGATTCCCCGTGGTCCCGGACGTGTAGTTGAGAGAAATGGCCTGCCATTCGTCCGAGGGTAGCTGCCACTCATCGTGTGGATCACCGTCGCACAATAATTGTTCGTAGTTCAATGCGCCGAGGAGTTCGCCATTCTTTCCGAGCGGGTCATCGATGTCGATGACGAGGGGTCGGCGTTCGAGAAGCTTCAGAGCTCGTCCCACCACGCCGGAGAACTCGCGGTCGGTGATCAGCACCTTCGTCTCGCTGTGCTGGAGGATAAAAGCAATCGATTCGGCGTCGAGCCGGATATTGAGCGCATTGAGAACGGCGCCCGACATGGGCACGCCGAAGTGAGCCTCCAGTAGCTCTGGAATATTGGGCGCCATGACTGCAACGGTATCGCCGACACCGATGTTTCGACGCTTTAGGGCAGAAGCCAGGCGAACGCAACGTTCATAGGTCTGGTGCCATGTGCGGCGAAGTTCACCGTGCACTACGGCAGTCCTGTCTGGGTGCACAGAAGCGGTGCGGCGAATGAAAGTTAGAGGGGAGAGAGGTACGTAATTCGCTGGATTCTTATCAAGATCGACTTCGTAGGGATTCGGGTTTGACATGCCGTCTCCTCGGCCCCACATGGGCAGGTGCAAGAGAGTATGTCAGCGAGTCTGAATTGTCAAAAATGGTTTACTAAAGCGCTTGAATTCCTTTGCATAACGGAATATTACTTACACGTGAGCTGAATTCAATTCACAAGGCCATGATGGCTGACTCCGTCAGCGGTTATGCCTGCGCTCTTCTTCAAAATCCTAAGCGCATTATCTTTTGGAGGAACTATGGTTCACCCCACGCGAACCCAGCCGATGTGTGCGGTGCTTCTGCTCATCGTGCTCTTCGCATCATCTGCGTTCTCGCAGTCGGCTCCCGTAGGCGACGCGGAAAGCCGTGCCGAGGCCATCCTGAAGCAGATGACCCTGCAGGAAAAGATCGATTACATTGGAGGGACCGACGGGTTCTTCATCCGCGAAATTCCGCGGCTGGGCGTTCCCCGCATCAAGATGGCGGATGGTCCAATTGGCGTGCGCAACTTCGGTCCTGCAACCACAATGGCCGGGGGCATCTCGCTGGCTGCAACGTGGAATCCTGAACTGGCTGCAAAGGTCGGTGCAGAGATCGGTCGGGACTCGCGCGCAAAGGGCGTGCACTTTCTCCTTGGCCCGGGCGTGAATATCTATGTCGCTCCGATGAACGGACGCAACTTCGAGTACCTGGGGGAGGATCCGTTCCTCGCATCGCGTATTGCAGTGAACTATATCAAGGGAATGCAGGCGCAGGGTGTAAGCGCAACCATCAAGCATTTCATGGCCAACAACTCGGAGTTCGACCGTCACAATGTGGACGCGAAAATTGACGAGCGCACGATGCGTGAGATTTATTTGCCAGCCTTTGAGGCCGGTGTAAAAGAGGCAAAAGTCGGCGCCATCATGGACTCGTACAATCTTGTGAATGGCGAGCACATGACGCAGAACGGCTACTTGAATACCACCATTGCGCGCAAGCAGTGGGGCTTCAAAGGCGTGATGATGTCTGACTGGACCGCAACTTATGATGCGGTGGCGGCAGCAAATGGCGGACTCGATCTCGAGATGCCGTTTGGGCTCATGATGAACCGTAAGAATCTGGAACCGGCGATTCAGCAGGGCACGGTGAGCGTGGCTACGATTGATGAGAAGGTACGGCATATTCTGCGCACTGCAATCGAGTTTGGCTGGCTTGATCGGGATCAGACTGACCTCACAGTATCGCGATACAACCAGCAGGGAAGTGCAGTGGCGCTGGAAGCCGCTCGGCAATCAGTAGTACTGCTGAAGAACGAGCGAGCGATGCTGCCTCTCAAGCGCGAGCAGATCAAATCGATCGCCGTAATTGGCCCCAATGCTTATCCCGCGGTTCCCGTTGGCGGCGGAAGCGCGCGCGTTGAGCCGTTTGCGTCTGTGAGCCTGCTGCAAGGAATCGGAAAGCTCGCGGGTGATCGCGTAGCCACCTACTACGAACGCGGAATTCCGAGTCGCACCGAACTGGCGGAAAAAACCAATTTCCGCACGGATGAGAGCGGAAAGACACCGGGGCTGAAGGTCGAAATTTTCGATAATCCTGAGCTGTCTGGGAATCCTGTTTTGACTCGCACGGAAACTCACCTGAGCCGCGACACGGGGATTGAAGCAGCTTCTGCTGGTACATCCAAGGGATTGTCGGTTCGCTGGAGTGGATTCTATGTCCCTGAACGCGAAGGCAATCACTACATCTTCGTACAGGGACCAGGAGAAGGTGGAGGGTACCGGCTCTTTGTCGATGGCAAGGCTGTGATCGACAACTGGCGCGGATCGTATGCTCTTGGTGCTCAGACCTCGGTGGCACTATCGGCGGGACCGCACAAGATTGTTCTCGAACAGTACCGCACGCGGAAGTTTGATCGCTCTCGGCTGCGCCTGGGTATCGTGCGCGAAGGCACGCTTGTGGACGCGGCGACGAAGGCGATTGCGGCAAAGTCGGATGCTGTGGTGATCGCTGCAGGGTTCGATGCTGAGACTGAAAGCGAAGGCGCCGATCGCACGTTCGCTCTCCCGTTTGGACAGGAAGAGTTGATCCGCGAGATCGCAGCCGTGAATAAGAAGGTCGTCGTCGTGGTAACCTCGGGCGGCGGTGTGGATCTGAGCAATTTTGCGGATCGCGTCCCTGCGCTGATTCAGTCCTGGTATCCGGGACAGGAGGGTGGAACTGCGCTGGCCGAGATTATCTTCGGCGATGTGAACCCTTCCGGGCGCTTGCCCATTAGCATCGAGCGGAAGTGGGAAGACAATCCGGCGCATGCCAGTTACTATCCGCCGCCGGGAAGTCTGCAGGTGAACTACGCCAATGGAATCTTCGTTGGGTATCGCGGATACGAGCACAACAAAGTGACCCCGGCGTTTCCGTTTGGCTTTGGGCTGTCGTACACGAGTTTCAAATACGAACATCTCGATGCCAAGCCGGTGAATAAGCAGGGATCGACTCTGTTCGAGGTTTCGTTTGACGTCACCAACACGGGAGCCCTTGCCGGAGCAGATGTCGCGCAATTGTATGTTGGCGATAAGCACTCTAAAATCGCGCGTCCTGAGAAGGAGTTGAAGGGATTTGCGAGAGTGTCGCTTCGTCCGGGCGAGACTCAGCATGTGACCATTCCTCTGGATGCGCGCTCGTTCTCCTATTACGACGTGCAGGCTAAGAAGTGGCACGCCGAAGCCGGAGATTTCGATGTTCTCGTCGGTCGTTCGAGCGCGGACATTGAACTTAAGGGCAAGGTGAAACTGCAGCAGTCCATTAAAGCTGACTAATGCAGAAATGAAACACGTGATGAGAGGGCGGCCCGCGAGGCCGCCTCTTTTCATGCTTTCGGAAAAGATGTTTGTCGCAAGCGTGCGCTGTTCTATGATTTGGGGCGATATGATCCGCTACGGAATTGCTGGATTTGGACTTCATGCAGCGAAGCGCCTGATGCCGGGCTTCGCTGGAGCGCGGAATTCGAGAGCCGTTGCGCTATCGCGTCGCAACATCTCGCAGGGCAACATTGATGCCGCAGAGTTTGGAATTGAACACGTTTACCAGACCACGCGCGAATTGTGTGAGTGTCCCGACGTGGACGCCGTGTTTGTCGCGAGTCCAAACTTAATTCACCTGCAGGATGTACTCACGGCAATCGAATGTGGCAAGCACGTGCTGTGCGAAAAGCCGATTGCAATGAATGCAGGTGAAGCCGAACAGATGGTCGATGCGGCACGAGAGAAAGGTGTGCTGCTTGGAGTGGCGCAGTGTTTCCGATTCTGCGAGAGCGTGATTCAGATTCGCGACTTGGTGCAGCGCGGCGAGATAGGACGCGTTGTCAGCATTCGTGCCGATTTCAGTTTTCAGGGGACAGGGTCGGCGAGGCGGTGGCTTTACGATTCGGTGCTTGCAGGTGGAGGTCCGATTGCCGACGTGGGAGTGCATTGCATCGATGCAATGCGATTCATCGTCATGGATGAGCCAATCAACTGCTCGGCGGTAACCTCGCAGGATGAGCAGTCGGGAACCGTGGAGGCTTCAGCGATGCTCTCGTTAAGATTCAGCAAGGGAGCTTTGGGAAACAGCTTCGTATCGTTCAGGGCTCCGTACCGGACGATTGTTGATGTGCTTGGGACCGAAGGCGGCATCGTCGCTGAGTCGGGGTTGAACGTGGATCGTCCCGTGTCGGTGGTCGTTACGACAGTGGCTGGAAGGCATACGTTCGAAGTATCCAACAACGACGCCTACTCAAGACAGGCGGATGCGTTCTCGGCTGCGGTCGCCGGTAAAAGCCAGTTTCCGGCGACAGGAGAAGACGGATTGCAGAACCAGAGAATCCTTGATGCGTTTTATCGCAGCGCACGAACAGGTCAGGAAGTGGAACTCGCGCCAACGTCGATGGACACGAAAGCTCATTGCAAAGTAGTGGAATAGCAATACAGATTTAAGCCGATTCAGGGTTCCGAGGGATGCTCGGGCGGCGTCGAGTATCCTGTCTATGGCATTGTGCGGCGGGCGCTCCCCTTAGGCTGAAAAGCAATACTGAGCGCCATCGAGCAGATGAAGGAATAGATCCGTCATGGATATCTACCAGGAAATATGCAATCTTCAGCGCAAGGGAAGGCGCTGTGCGCTGGCGACGATTATCAACGTCAAAGGCTCGATTCCGTCCACGACGGCGGCGAAGATGCTGGTGCGCGATGACGGATCGATCCTTGGAACCATCGGCGGCGGTTGCGTAGAAGATGAAGTTCGAAAGGGGGCGATGGAGGTGATGAAGCAAGAGAAGCCGAACACATTTGAGTTCAACCTCGATCAGAACCCTGATGACGATAGCGGCCTTGTCTGTGGCGGCTCGATGCAGGTGTTTGTTGAGCCAGTGATTCCCGCGCCGCTGCTTTATGTCTTTGGAGCTGGTCACGTTGGGCTGAATATTTATAAAGTCGCACTGCTGGCAGGATTCCAGCCTGTGATCGTGGACGACCGTGCGACCTATGCAAATCGTGAACGTTTTCCAGAAGCGCTCGATGTACATGCCGGCGATCTTGAACGCGTCATGGCACAACTCGATCCCCCAGAGACCTCTTTTGTCGTGATCGTGACCCGAGGACATCGTCATGATCTGACAGTGTTGCGTTGGGCAATTGAGACCAAGGCTCGCTATGTGGGAATGATCGGTTCATCACGGAAAGTCCTGACCCTTTACGAGAAACTGGAGAGAGAGGGCTACGCGCCAGAGAGCTTCGAGAGCGTTTACGCACCTGTTGGTCTAGACCTCGGAGCGGTCACGCCAGAAGAGATCGCGGTTTCCGTAGTGGCGGAACTTATTGCCGTTCGCCGGAAATCGAATGTTCCGCAGGCACACTGCAGGAATCGCATTCGGAAGAATAGCCCTGTCCGAACTGATCAGCAGAGATAAAGTATTGCAAGAACACGCCAGAGAGCGAGCGAGATGCCAAGGCAAAGCGCAGGAATTCTGATGTATCGGCAAACTCAGGGAGAACTTGAGGTATTGCTGGTACATCCTGGTGGACCCTTCTGGGCGAAGAAAGACTACGGCGCATGGTCTATCCCCAAGGGTGAGTACCAGCAGGGTGAAGATGCATTGGAAGCAGCGTGCCGCGAGTTTACGGAGGAAACCGGATTTGTCGCGCAAGGTGCATTTATTGAGCTAGGCAGCATCAAGCAGACAGGGGGAAAAGTCGTTACCTCGTGGGCGGTGGAAGGAGACTGCGACCCCGCTCTTATCCGGAGCAACGAATGTGAGATCGAATGGCCACCGCGTTCTAGGCGCCTGATCACAATACCCGAAGTGGATCGAGGCGCCTGGTTTTCCATTTCAGAAGCGAGAGAACGGATACTTAAGAGTCAGCAGCCGTTTCTCGAGCTTCTCGAAAGAGAGTTGTCACAACGAAAGTCGACCTAGACCCATTCGCCTTTCCGCATTAAGGGCTCCACGATTCCCGACGCCGTGACTCCATCCACATCGAGCTCTCCCGAGCCAATCATCCAATCAACGTGGATCAGGCTTTCGTTCGCTCCCTTGGCAGCAAGCTCTTCGCTCGATAACTTGTCGCCATTGCGAACGCACCCGCTGTAGGACTGTCCGAGAGCAATATGTGACGCGGCATTCTCATCAAACAGGGTGTTGAAAAACGTAATGCCGCTCTTCGCAATTGGCGAGGAGTGCGGCACCAATGCCACCTCTCCCAACCGGCGCGCGCCCTCATCGGTGGCGATCAGTTGTTCGAGCACCTGCTGACCTCTGCTGGCGCGAGCTTCGACGATCTGTCCGCGCTCGAAGCGAACGTGTATGTCCTCGATCATCGTGCCTTGATATGAGAGCGGCTTGCTGGCGGTCACTGTGCCATCGGCGCGATCTTTGTGCGGAGTGGAAAACACTTCCTCGGTAGGGATGTTGGGAATGCAATAGACGCCGTTGCCCGCGGTCGTCCCGCCTCCAACCCAAAGGTGGTCATCGGCCAGACCGAGGCGGAAATCAGTTCCAGGCCCACGATACTGCAATGCTGCAAAGCGCTTCTCGTTCAGGTGCGCTGCACGTTTATGCAGGTCGGCGTCGTGCTTCTTCCAGGCCTCGACAGGCTCGTCGTAATTGAGTCGCGAGGTTTCAAAAATTGCTTCCCATAGTTTCAATAAAGCAGCATCTTCCGGGTCTCCCGGAAACATCGCACGCGCCCAGGCTGGTGTGGCGCTGGCGACGATTGTCCAATTGATTTCGTGACGTGCGATCAGCTCAAGCGCAGGCCGGTAGGCTTTCGACGTGGCACGATTGGCGCGGCTCACCTTTTCTGTGTCTTCATTGGAGAGCAGCAGAGGGTCAGCTCCTGTAATGGCCAGCCGGGCCGCACCGCTTTTGAAAGCCGCCGCCATGCCCTCATACAGCCAGTTCGGTGCACTGTCGAATGTCTCGTCGTGCCCGTTTCTGTACCGCATGAGAGTCGCAATATCATCGGTAAACAGAGTAGTAACCAGCGAAGCGCCAGCACGGTAGGCTTGCTCTGTGATGCGCCTCGCCAACGGTACTGAGTCGAGCGAGGCAGTCATAACCAGTTCCTGCCCGGGCCTCAATCCGAGTCCCACTTTCACTGCCACTTCGGCAAGCTGGTCGATCTTCTTTTCGAGAGTTGATTCCGTTTTAGTCAGCGTCGTTGCCATGCCTCAATTAGATGCGATGTATGTCGCGGAAGCAAGTGGGGTGGCAATTGGCAAGCCAGCACAGAATGGTCTGCTCCATTTCGGTTCACTGACCAAAACAGAATTCGCCTTCACGCATTATTCAAGCTCAGCTCCTCATTCGTAATGCGCGAACGGAAGCTGCCGCCGATGATGAGATTGCTGCTATTACAAATGGCTTTTTGAGAACTATCTCAGGCCACCTGTGTGCGCAGTAATTTCGTTCAATAGGAGCTAGGATGAGAGCTACACAGATCCTAAAGCGCCTGCCAGTCACGTCATTAGCAATCGCTTTCATGTTCATCGGACTCACCGGCAATTCGCTGGCGATCAACAAGAACACACCAGACACCAAGGGTGCAGGCGGCGCACACTTCGTAGGCTCGGACACCTGTAAAGGATGCCACGAGGCGCAGTTCAAAAACATCGACGCTTCCCCGCATTTTCGCCTGAATAACACGACACAGAGCAAGGATTTCCATGGTTGCGAATCCTGTCACGGCGCAGGTTCGGCGCACGTCGAAGGCGGTGGGGACAAAACGAAAATCTTCACCTTCAAAGGCGTCAGCGCAGACAAGGTGAATGAAACCTGCCTGCAATGTCATCAAAGCTCACACGAGCGGGCGAACTTCACGAGATCCGACCATGCGCGCGCAGGCGTCAGTTGCACTGGATGCCACTCGCCCCACACCCCGCGCAGTGAAAAGGCTCTCCTGGTGCAAAAGCAGCCGGACTTGTGTTTCAGCTGCCATCAGCAGGCCAAGGCGGATTTCGAAAAGCCATTCCATCACAAGGTGAACGAGGGGATGGTCCAGTGCTCCGATTGCCATAACGCGCATGGCACGACCGATGCTAAACAGCTTCGCCGCACGGCTGATGGACAAGAGTCCTGCTACAAGTGTCACGCCGACAAGCGCGGTCCTTTCCTGTACGAACACTATCCGGTAAAGTCTGAGGGCTGCTCGACCTGCCATACACCGCACGGCTCGACCAATCCGCGAATGCTTACCCGTGCACGCGCTAACTCCATGTGCCTGGAGTGTCACCAGAACTTCTACAACTCGCCACACCCGCAAAACACAAAAAGCCAGGCTTGCGTGATGTGCCACACGGCTATCCACGGCTCAAATGCCAGCAACGTCCTGTTCAGGTAAATGGAGGAAGACATGGGGAGCAATGAAACAAATTCCATGCGCCCTTCGATCACCTGGGCGCAAAAGGGGAGTTGCATGAAACGCATCTTTGTAACGCTTTTAGGATTGGCACTATTCACCGTTAGCGGACTTGCGCAAACCTCCGAGGGTGAAGGCAAGGTCGTGAATGGCTACACGGTTCAGAACTCTGTGGAAATCGGCGGCAGGATCACAGGCGTTGGCGGCAACTCCGACATGTACAACACGATGGAGAACCTGCATACCGGCGTTCGTCTTCTTGATCAGTCTCTGACGATGCGCTCGATGAACCACAAGGGTAGTTATTTCGACGAACTGTGGTTTACCAGCTTTGGGTACGGCGGTGATCCGCAAGACGGAACTCGTCTTCGAATGTACAAGAACAAGATTTACGATTTCAATTCGACTTTCCGCAGCGATAAGAACTATTACAACGACAACTATCTCGACAATCCTTACAACACTCCAGCCAGCCTGGGCGGCTACGTTGTGTGGAACCAATCGATTCATTCCATGAATACTCGCCGTGACCTGGGTGACTTCAGGCTGACCTTAGTGCCGGAATCCGCTGTTCGGCTGCGGCTCGGATACTCGCGGAATGTGAATGAAGGCAATGCCCTTTCCTCCTTCCATGAAGGTACGGAGTTGTCGCTGGCCGAGAGTTTCCGCAGCCGCCAGGATCAATATCAGCTTGGCGTCGATGTGAAGGTTCTCCCGCGAACGACCCTCAGTTACGATCAGTTTTACGATCACAACAAGACCGACAATTCCTTCGCGAACAATCCGACTGGCTTGTTCTACATCAACACTGGCACGTCCTCGGCTCCTATTTATCAGCAGGTAGATATTGGAGCAATCTACAGCACCTATTACGGGCAGCCGTGCGCCAATTCGCCGTCGAGCCCGATTGTCACCGTGGTGAACGGACGCAATGTGGTGAAGACAGGCGTTGGCTCATCGGCATGCAACATGTATTTTGGTTTCCGCCGCTCAGGGCCGACCAGAGCCAATTTCCCCACCGAGAAGCTTTCGCTGATCTCCGATTATTGGAAGAAGCTCAACCTCTACGCGTCGGGTGATTACAGTTCGGCGACCAACAAAACCAACTTCCTCGAAACTGCGGATGGATTTGTAGGACGCACGAGCGAACGCGGCTTTTCCTTCAGCGGCCCTGGCAGTGTTCGCCTGTTGTCGGCCAATGCCGACTTGGGTGCTACATTCCACATCAGCGATAGCTGGTACATCAGCAATCAACTGAAGCACACCAATTGGCGTATTCCAGGTACATGGGACATGACCAGTGCCTCGTGCGGTCCGGTCGGAACGGCGAGCATCCTGTCGCCCATTGGAACGCTGAACAATCCTTACTGCGCGCAACTGGGTAGCACGAACACGGTGTCCACGGCGGCGGGTTTGAATTCTTCATACACGAATGACCTGTGGAGTCTGCTGCATACGAACAAGCGTACGGCGGACACGACTCTGCTCGGCTGGGAGCCCAATCGCCGCTTTGGAGCCCATGTTGGTTTCCGCTATGCAACTCGAACCGTTGCGTACGGGAACTACACCACCGGAACTACGACCACTCTGTCGAGCATTGGTGTTCCCACGACCTCTGCAAGCGCGGACGCTGCGAATGAACTCTATCCCGAAACCGATCATGAGAAGGCGGGCCTCGTCGGAGTCGTTGTGCGTCCGACGGATCGTTGGAAGATCAATGGTGACGTCGAGCTCGCCTACATCGATCATCCTGTAACAGCCATCTCGCCTGCGCACGCACAGGTTTACAAACTGCGCAGTGACTATCGCCTCGCGAAGTGGGGAACAGTTGCTGCATTCGTAAGTATCAATGAATCGCGCAACAGCTACTTCTCAAACGATTTCGCGTTGGCGAAGATCAACGCGAATCCTGTGCTGACGGGCACACCTACCTGGGTTGCGAATCCCGTGACTCCGGTTCGACACATGGACCACAACCGCAATTACGGCCTGAGCGCAACCCTGCGTCCGGCTGAGAAGGTCACACTGGACTTTGGCTGGACGTATCAGGATGTATTCTCAACCGGCGGAAGTTGTATTCCGATGACGCTTGCGATTGTGCCTCAGGGCGGCCAAATCTCGCGGTGTCCTGCGGCATCGACCTCGGGAACGGCATTCACGGCGGAAGGCGATCCTTACAATCCGACCTCCAACTTCAACGGAATTCCGGCGGTGCTGCGCTATGAGCAGAACACGAATACCGGGTATGTCAATGTAATCGTGAAACCGGCAAATCGCGTTGCCTTACTCGTAGGCTACGACATCAGCAGCAACAGCGGAGCGAACACCTGGCTGCGGGGCGATACTCTTGCACCCTTCATGGTTCCGGTCGATTCAAATGGAAACGTGATCTATGCAGGAAACACTCTCGCCGGAGCGCAAGTGGGTTATACTCCGGGGCCGAATCCTGCAGTGTCGCTCGGGCCTCTCGGGCTGAACTGGCACCTGCCATCAGCCGGAGTGGAACTGGGGGTCGCGAAAAATCTGGCTTTCCGGGGTATGTGGCGCTATTACGGCTACAACGAGAAGTCGACCCCTGGAATCTATATTGCATCGCGTGATTTCCACGCCAACACAGGAACCCTTTCGCTGCGTTACTCTTTCTAGTCGGCGAAATCGCAGCCTGAACCATCTGAAGCGGGAGAGCATCACAGTTTGTGATGACTCCCGCTTCACAGCACGCCGAGACTATCGCGCCTTGCGCAGGTGTCGGCACGTCGCGCGAGATTGGAGCTGCTCATGAACAAAGTTGTATCGGAGGAATCCGCTGCCGCGTTGATTGATCAGAAGATCAAGGAACTTGGGGACTGGCGCGGGGAGACGCTTGCGAAGGTGCGCGCAATTGTTCAGGCTGCGGATCCTGAGATTGTCGAAGAGTGGAAGTGGATGGGAACTCCCACCTGGTCACATGCCGGGATCGTGTGTACAGGCGAGGTGTACAAGAACGTCGTCAAGATGACATTCGCCAAGGGAGCTTCGTTGGACGATCCTGCAGGCCTGTTCAACTCCAGCCTTGACGGAAATGTCCGGCGCGCCATTGATATCCACGAAGGGGAGAAGATCAATGACGCAGCCTTGAAAGATCTTATTCGCGCCGCAGTGGCACTCAATCTGAACGGTAATAACAAGCCGAAGCCAAGAGCCACGAGCCGCAAGCGGGCGAACTAGCTCACTTGCCCATACAAACGGAGACTCTAGCGTTTGTATTGCGCCTCGCTCACGTGCTCCATCCAATCTACGGCCTTTCCATTTAGGACTTCCTGAACGGCAATGTGAGTCATGGCTGTAGTGGGCGTGGCACCATGCCAATGCTTTTCACCTGGCGCGAACCACACGACGTCTCCGGGCCGGATCTCTTCGATCGTACCGCCCTCGAGCTGCGCCCAGCCCAGGCCTGAAGTGACGATCAGCGTCTGTCCCAGCGGATGCGTGTGCCACGCGGTTCGAGCGCCAGGCTCAAATGTTACGTGTGCACCGCTGACGCGTGCCGGTTCGGGTGCCTGAAAAAGTGGATCGATCCGAACCGTCCCCGTAAACCAATCCGAAGGTCCCTTGGCAGAGGATTGTGACCCAACTCGCTTGATCTCCATCCTGTATATCCTTTCTATTCAAACAAAATGCCCGTCGTGCGCTATTCAATCCCGACTGCTCTCGTTTTTAGCTTCCTTGCATTAGACGCAACTCTTGGGGTGACGGCTCCTCGCACAGGGAATCTGTCACAAAGTTGAACAACCGTCCTAAATTGGTGTTCCAACTTGGAGCGGATCTGACTCTAGCGGATTCTTGTACTTCACTCTGCTACTAGTTAAAGGGCATACATCGACAACAGATCCTTTGCGTTGTGCCGAGTTTGGCAGGCTTTCGATAAATGTCTTAAATCCCTTCTGTTTTGGTCCGCAAATTGCGATATTGAGATGCTGTTGAAGCCTGTGTTCGAGCCCGATTTGCGTATTTCCGAGACTTCAATCAAGGAGATCAGAAATTGGATAGATCCGTGGTCGGTAGGTTGGGGTTCATTGATCGTTATCTTACGGCTTGGATTTTCGCCGCTATGGCAGTTGGTGTTGTATCCGGATGGCTCGTACCCGGCATTGTTCCACTCCTGAATCGCCTCAGCGTAGGCACAACATCCATTCCCATTGCTGTTGGGCTTGTTGTAATGATGTATCCACCATTTACAAAGGTCCGCTACGAAGAGTTGCATCTCGTATTTCGCGACAAGCGAGTGCTGCTACTCTCGCTCGTGCAAAACTGGCTTATTGGGCCAGCCCTCATGTTCGTATTGGCTGTCGTATTCCTCCGCGCGTACCCGGAATACATGGCGGGGCTGGTCATGATCGGGCTGGCTCGCTGCATCGCTATGGTGATTGTCTGGAACGAGCTGGCAAAGGGTGACTCTCAATACGCTGCGGGCTTGGTGGCATTCAACTCGCTGTTCCAGGTGTTCTTCTACTCCGTCTATGCTTGGATCTTCGTGACCGTTCTTCCGGCCAAGCTGGGACTGCATAGTACAGTCGTGAATATCTCAATCGCGGAAATCGCGAAGAGTGTCTTCATCTATCTTGGAATCCCTTTCCTTGCTGGACTGGTTACGCGCACCGTCCTCGTTCAGGCTAAAGGTCGCCAATGGTATGAGAGCAGCTTTGTTCCCAGAGTCAGCCCACTGACGCTGATTGCATTGCTCTTCACCATCGTCGTTATGTTCTCTCTCAAGGGAGAGTACATCGTTCGCCTACCTTTGGATGTCGTCCGTATTGCGGTTCCTCTTCTTATCTATTTCGTGGTCATGTTCCTGGTTTCATTCTTCATGGGAAGGAGACTCGGTGCTGGCTACGCAAAAACCACGACTCTAGCATTCACGGCTGCTTCGAACAATTTCGAACTTGCGATTGCGGTTGCCGTCTCCGTTTTCGGCATCAATTCCGGAGCCGCGTTTGCGGCTGTAATTGGACCTCTGGTGGAAGTGCCGGTAATGATTGCTTTGGTAAACGTCGCGTTTTATTTCCAACGCCAGTACTTCAAAGACTCAGCGACAACAGGGTTGCATTTCCAATCTCGCCCTGAGCCTTTTACGAGCGAAGATGATCTCGACCCCGTAGCTCAGAACGTGAGAGAAGAAACTTTATAAGAACGCAATCGTGATCTCCTCCTGAAGAAAATGGGGCACTCATCTGTGCCCCATTCGCCGTTGCGCTCATGTAGCCTTCTTGCAGGTTCGCGTAGCGACGAACGGAGCAGCCGGGAATCTCACCATTTCGCAGAGTCTGTGGAACCCAAGTAGCCGTGGGTAGAGGATTCCCGGGAGGCAGTTGTCTCCTGCGCCTCAGGTTTGCTAGGTTGGCGTACATGCCTGGGCCTGTGTCCGAACAACTCAGCAAGGTTATTGAGACTCTTTACCGGTCGGAATCAGGCCGCGTTCTGGCGACGCTGGTGCGCCTGCTGGGAGATTTAGATCTGGCCGAAGAGTCCATGCACGAGGCCTTTGCTGCCGCTCTGGAGTCTTGGCCTAAGATCGGTATTCCGGACAAGCCTCGCCCATGGCTCATATCAACGGCACGTTTCAAAGCAATCGACGTTATGCGCCGACGGGCGCGCCTGGATGAAGCGCAGCGAGATCTTCTTGCCTACATGGAATCGCGCGTCAACGACGCTCCCTATGTGAATGAAGAGATCGAGGACGATCGCCTCCGCTTGATATTCACCTGCTGTCATCCTGCTCTGCCTCCGGAAGGACAAGTCGCGCTCACTCTTCGCGAGATATGTGGCCTCACAACAGAGGAGATTGCGCGCGCATTTCTGGTTACGCCGGCAACGCTCGCACAACGTATCGTCCGCGCCAAGGCAAAGATTCGAGAGGCATCGATTCCCTACGAGGTTCCAACGCCGCAGGAGTTGCCGGAACGACTGGGTGCGGTCCTTCAAGTCATCTATCTCGTTTTCAACGAGGGCTACTCGGCTGCAGCGGGAACGGAGATGACGCGGGCCGAGTTAACCGCCGAGGCGATTCGACTGGGCCGCATGCTGGCCGAGCTCCATCCAGAGCCGGAGATCATTGGACTGCTTGCTCTGATGTTGCTGCAAGAATCCCGCCGCGCTGCGAGGACCTCTCCGGCGGGAGAACTGATTCTGCTAGCGAATCAAAACCGCTCACTCTGGAACCGCGAACAGATCGTGGAGGGAGTGGCATTGGTAGAGAAGGCGCTGCGGTCCGGACGCTTCGGCCCTTACACACTGCAAGCCGCGATTGCGGCAGTTCATGCCGAGGCGGAGTCGGCTGCGGCAACTGACTGGCACCAGATCGTTGCGCTCTATAACCAGTTGGTGCGAATTCAGCCTTCGCCAGTCGTTCATTTGAATCGTGCTGTGGCGATTGCCGAGCGCGATGGGCCAGAAGCCGGTCTGGCACTCATCGAGTCACTATTGGCACAAGGTGAATTGGCGAATTACTACCTTGCGCATTCAGCCCATGCAGAGTTGTGTCGCAGGTTGGGCAAAACCGCCGAGGCTCGCGCTTCTTATGAAAAAGCCCTGGCGCTGACCCAACAGGAACCGGAGCGGCAATTCCTGCAAGCGCGTATCCGGCAGTTGAAATAAAAGTTGAAATAAAAAATCGAGTGGCTGTCGATTTTCCATCTCCCCAACGACTATAGGACAAAAGAAACGATGAGCTGCGGTTCCTAGGAGGAAACGAGCCATCGGGAACGAGCCTCAGAAAACAAGGAGAAAAAGTCATGCCACAGTATCTGGTTGCTAACTACCTTCCCGACAACTTCGATCCGTCCACTGTAACCGAAGCGATGATGGAAGAAATCCACGCGCTCAACCGCGAAATGATTGCTGCTGGCGTCAGGAAGTTTGCCTGTGGCATTGCCTCGGCTGACAACGCGAAGACGTTGCGAAAGCAGCCCGATGGCAAGGTGCTCATCACCGACGGGCCATACACCGAGACCAAGGAGCACATGGGCGGATTTTGGATACTTGAATGCGCTGATATAAACGAGGCACTTGCCTGGGCGAAAAAGGGTGCCGTCGCCTGCGATGTACCGGGCGAAGTGCGCGAGCTCCTCTTCTTTCCGGCTCCGGAACAACAACACGCCGGAAGCAAGTGAAACCCCGCAGTGACTGCAGGCTCCAGACGCGCGCCAAAAAGACGACGAAGTGCCGTCGCAACGCTCTGCTGTCGGCTCAACCTAAGGAACGAAGAGGAGAAGAGCATGAAATACATCTGTTTCGGCTACTACGACAAAGACAAATTCGACGGCATGAAGGAAGTCGAGCGAAACGCCCAGTTCGATACATGCTTTGAATACGACGATCATCTGCGAAGCAACGGGCATTTTCTCGCCGGAGAAGCACTTCAACCCGCGGAAACCGCGTTGACGCTGTATTGGAAAAACGGCAAAGTCGCGACAACGGACGGTCCCTATGCGGAAACCAAGGAGCAACTCGGAGGCATTCTAGTGCTTGAGGCGCGAGACATGAATCACGCGATTCAGCTCATCTCGCAGCATCCAGGCTTGAAATATGGGCCGTGGGAGATTCGGCCAGCTGCCGACCTGAACCAGATGATTGCGGAAAGCGAAAAGCGTCGCAAGCACGCCGCGCGATAGCAGTTCCGGCAAGAATCGAGCATCCAGTACGGCAATCGGGAGAATGGACAGATGCAAAAAGTTCGGGTCGCAGGATTTAGTGTTTCGTTCGACGGGTTCGGCGCGGGAATCGAGCAGAGCTTGGACGATCCACTCGGCAAACAGGGGACTGAGATATTCCAGTGGTATTTCCATACTCATTCATTTCGCTCAATGCACGGGCAAGAGGGTGGATCGATCGGGGACATAGATGACGAATTTGCTCAGCGTGCGATGGACAACTTTGGCGCTTTTATTCTCGGTCGCAACATGTTCGGACCGGTGCGTGGTGCGTGGCCGGACGATTCATGGAAGGGCTGGTGGGGTGACGACCCGCCTTATCACGCGCCAACATTCATTCTGACGCACCACGAGCGTGAACCTCTCGAAATGAACGGCGGTACGACTTTCTACTTCGTTACGGGAGGAATCACTGAGGCACTGGAACTCGCGAAGAAAGCTGCAGGTAAGAGGGACGTCAAGATCGGAGGCGGAGTTTCGACAGTGCGTCAGTATCTCCAGGCTGGATTGATCGACTCGCTTCACATTGCGTCTGCGCCTGTCCTCCTCGGCCAAGGTGAATCGCTCTTTCATGGTCTGGACCTGCGCGCACTTGGATTTTCTGTTACTGGCCACAAGGCTTCCGAATACGCGACTCACCTCGTCTTGGAGAGGGTCTAAGGCGAGCCTATGCCGCGTCAATTCGTAGCGGGTTGGGCCGACGCGCTGGAGTTCGGATGTACATGTCACGAGTATGTCGTCTGGGCTGTCGGTTGAGACCGAGAGATGGAAGTTTCGGATGGGCCCTTTCCAGTTGTTCGCGGTGAGGATGCATTCGATTCGCCGCTCGTGCAAGGCAATTTCAATTTGCGGCGCTTGTTTTCAGCAAGCTTTATTAGCGCCCCGTGAGCGGCTTCAGAAGAACGTTCACCGGAAGTCCTGCGGCAGCGAGGCGAGGCGTCATGTCACGGCCGTTGCGGAAGGCTCGGGCCCCTCCATACGTGAGGTGACTGGCTGGCCATTCGAGCGCACGGCAAATTGAACGAGGTTTCTCTGCATCTCACTGGGGAGTTCGATAGACTCGCTGCCGACCGTGCCGCCATCGAGATCGGGAAGCGGGAAAGATACCATCGCCTCGATGTCGTTGTCCGTTGTATTGCGGAAGATGGAACGAACAGTGATCCTGTGGGCAGAGATGTGAAGATCCTCTGATTCCATGATGATTTGATTTGACTTGATGGGAATCAGCCCACCGGCGCCGAGCGTAACGATTTCATACTTTATTCTCGGCAGCATGTAACTTTATGCCGAGGTATGGAGTCTCTCTTATTGTTGAGATGAATGCACGCACAATTGCCGGAAATGTTGGTGAGCGGACCGCGGCAGCAGCCGAGACCTCAGCTCACGAAGCCTCGATCATTGCGCGCATCCTTGCCGGGGAGCGCGAACTGTTTCACGAACTGATCCGCCCCTACGAGCGCGGACTCTACGTCGCTGCCTACTCGATCTTGCAGAACGAGGCCGATGCCGAAGATGTAGCGCAGGAGTCGGTGATCAAAGCCTACAAGGGGCTCAAGGGGTTCCGCGGCGACGCGAAGTTTAGAACCTGGCTGATGGCGATCACCTTGAACGAAGCGCGCAGCCGCCTTCGGCAGACCAAGGGAGATCAGCTCGACTCTCTCGATGATTGCGCAGAAGATCACGGCGATTACACGCCATCGGTGCTCGCCGACTGGCGTTACATTCCGTCTGAGCAGTTGGAGCGCAAGGAACTGCGGCAGGCGCTGCAAGAGGCAATGGCGCGGCTCTCGCCAGAGCATCGTGAGGTGCTGATCCTGCGCGATGTCAGGGGTATGAGCATCACCGAAACTGCGGAGGCAACTGGAGTGAATGAAGGGCTGGTCAAAGTGCGACTGTTCCGTGCACGGCTTTCCATGCAGAAATTGCTCGTGCCGAAGTTGGCGCCGAAGCAGCGTGGACTGATAGGCTGGCTTACCCGGAAAGCCGGTGACAGATGAAAATTGATTGCAAACACGTATGGTCGCAGGTTTCCGACTACATCGACGGAACGGTCACGTCGCAGGAGCGGGAGGCTATTGAACGCCACTTGGCAAACTGCCGCCATTGCTCAGCAGTGATGGACTCCACACGCAACATTTTGGTGCTGGTGGGCGATGCGCGGACCTTTGAAGTTCCTGTGGGCTTTGGTGAGCGCTTGCACAACCGTCTGCAAGAATCGATCGATGCTATGGAGACACAAGAGTAGAGTTGCGGATGCACCACAGACTCCATCTTGGCGAAGCGTCCCTTTGAATGTTGTAGCATGAGTCATCCTCACTTATGCTGCTGGATACTACCTCTATGAAGATCTACTTCGGGTTTACTGTGGCTGGAAACCGATCCACCGTTGAAACAGCGCGCCGGGTCGTACAACTTCTGGAAGGGGCTGGTCACGAGGTGCTCACTCGACATCTGGTCGACGACAACGCCTGGGAGAAGGATCGACTTATCACGCCGCAAGAGATATTTGCGAGAGACATGAAGTGGCTTCAGGAATGCGACCTCTTCATTGCGGAAGTCTCTGGATCATCATTCGGTGTTGGCTTCGAGACGGGATACCTTCTCGGCTCAAGCCATAAGAAGGCGATACTGTTCTTCCGGCGCGAGATTGAGAAAAGCATATCCCTGTTGATCACCGGAAACACGCACCCAAACTGCACCCTCGTACCGTATGACAATGAAAATGAAGTCGAGAATTTTCTCCGAGACGGTCTCAGTTCGGGATCCTGGCACGTTGAAGCGATAGCCGGATCAGCATAGCTTTTGAGCGGGTGTTTCTCTTTGAGGAAAGGCAGCGCATGACTGCCTTCGATTTGCGAAACCCCTGAAGAAAGATGCACCTTGCCGAATGTGCGTATAAAGTGCGAGAGGAGAGGGAACATTGCGAGGCATCTTGATCGGCTGGGCTTCCCTGGCGCTTGCGACCGTGCAGGCAATTTGCGTTGCAGCAGTCGCGCTTAGCGGCATGCGCGTGGTGCTTGGCATGACGTCGCTGCTGGCCGCCGGTGCAGTTGGGCCCGCACATGGATTCCACCGCAACGCGCTGCGCCTGCCCATCTTGTGGATTGCCGGTCTTCTCGCGGCGCTCAACCTACTTCTACTCTGGAACGAGGGTCGCATTCGCCGCAGTCCATCGGCACAGTGGCGCCTGCAACCGCTCACTTCCCGCCAACGCCGCGGCAGATGGATGCAACTGGGCACCTCAGTTGCATCTCTGGTGTTAATTCTCGCCGAAGTCGTCAGCCACCCTTGGTTCCACATCGAGCACTGAACGCAAGCCGAGTGAACGAGTTAAGAAGATATCGTCCCCAGAAGATCAGCGCCTTGGGTCTGATCTGATACCCGCTTTTCGGTCAGCCCAGTACGATATCCGGTAACTCGGCTAAAGAGGCAATTTGAGCGTCAGGTGTCTCCGGGATACGTTCAAGCTCTTGGCCGAAGCGGTTGCACCACAGCACGCGGAGGCCAAACGCTTTGGCGGAGTATGCATCCCAGCCGTTGGAAGACAGAAAGCAGATGTGGTCCGCAGCCACGTTGAGCCGCTCACAGGCGAGCCCGTAGACCGCGGGGGTGAGGCTTGTAGATCTTCACTTCTTCCACCGACAGCACGGCATCGAGCAGCCCGGCGATTCCAGCGTTGGCTGCCGCGGCCGCAAGCATGGAGGGTGTCCCGTTGGAGAGAATTGCGACCTTCATGCCCGCGGCCTTCAGGCGCTTCAAGGTTGCGAAAACCTCCGGGTATGCGCTCAGAACCAGATATAGATTCAGCAGCCGCTCCCGCAGCGCCGAATCTTCCACCTTCACCGTCGCCATCGCGAAGTCGAGGGCCTCGCCCGTCACCTGCCAAAAATCGGCGTGGCGTCCGCCGAGGCCGCGCAGCCAGGTGTATTGCAATTGCTTGGCGCGCCACAGTTCGGCAAGCGGTTGCCACTTTTCGCCCAATGAGTCCTGCTCGGCACGCGCCGCACTGCTGACGTCGAATAGCGTGCCGTAGGCGTCAAATACGCAGGCCTCAATGCCATGAAGTTTCAGCGTTATCATCCGGAATCTTCCTGTTCATCGGTAAACTCAGCAAAGCGACCGCAGCGAAGAGCAGGAAAACAATTCTCGGCTCTTCTAAGCAGTGGGACAGGTTCGAGTCCCGCTTCTATTATCTCTTTCCTGAGCTCCTCACACCGCCGCGCCAATCCTTACCTTCAGTTCCATCTTGTCCTTCAGCGTATTGACAATGATGCAGCCCTTCTCAGCGACCTCTACCAGCTTTTCGAACTGCTCGCGCTCGGCGTAGTTCGCTGATACCAGCAGTTCCACGGCTGCGAAGCGCGTGGGCGAGTCCACGATCGTGCCGGTCACCTCAACCTGCAGGCTGGAGATGTCGGCGCCGCGCGCCTTGATCGCCGCCAGCAGGGTACTGCTAAAGCAGCCTCCTATGGCAGTGAGGAACAGTTCTCCGCCCATCGGCCCCGCGTCGTGGCCGCCCTTGGCTTCCGGACGATCGACCGGCACCCGGTGCCTGCGGATCTCGGCCTCTGAGCCGGAATCCGAAGTTTGCCTGATTTGTATCTTCATCTCATCTGCCATGTCGCCTCCGGTCTCCCTAGCGATTCGATGCTCTGCATAGTTGGTACGCCAAGACCAGAAACCTATCCCCCATGGTCTGCATCGGCATCAGGCTCCTGTATATACTGCGGCTCCTTCTTCCAGCCGAAGACCATAGAGGCGAAATTATCCCATCCGTGGATTGCGACCATCAGCAGGTGTCCAGGAAGGAACGCCCAGAGCCCGCACATCGCAGCGAAGTGCCAAATCCTGGTGAGGCGAAAACCTCCAAGCAGGAATGCGATGTACTTCAACTGGACTGGCTTATACAGAACGAGGCCCGTGAGCATGGATAGTGCTCCGAGAAACAGGGCCGTCGTGTAAGCGAGTTTTTGCAAAGGATTGTAAGGCTCGAACTCTTTGGGCTTTTTGGCAAAGAAGAAATAGTGCTTCACCATCGGCCAGACGCCGCGAATGTCTCGCACGTGGAACAACACCGTGAGGTAGTGTCCGGTTAGAAATTCATAAAGAACATAGGCAATCCCGCTCCCCATGAAGAGCCACATGAATGTGAAGTGCCACTGCAACGCTCCGCCCAACCATCCTCCCAATCGCAAGCCAGCGGGGGGCACGACCAGTGTGTGTTGGGGAACTTTGGAGCCAAACGATGGAAATACACGAAAGATCTGCAGTCCGCTCATCGAAAGTACAACAATGGTGATTGCAGCGATCCAGTGAGCGAGGCGCACGATTGTCGGATGCTCATATACCGCCCGCACCTTCTCCCGCGAGGTCACGACGAAGCTCTTAACGCGGAGATGACTTAGATTGAGTTCGGAGCTGACTTTGGCCTTCGCCGTCTGTGCATTTCTCATAATCCACCGAACCAGCTATATCCCTGATCTTCCCAGTAGCCGCGTTTCGCTTTAAGGACACTCGTGACACGAAGTGTTTCCAGGTATTTCGCCTGTTTGTATCCCAGCTTCGTCGGCATCTGCAACCGCAATGGAGCGCCGTGTCCTCGATCCAGAGGCTTGCCATACATCTCATAACAGAGCAGAGACTGCGGATGAAGTGCGCTCTCCATGTCAATGGACTCGTAGTAGTCATCCGAGCACTCGACTTCGACAAAGCGTGCAGAGGCAGAAGCGCCAACAGAGCGCAGGAAGTCACCCATCCTCGCACCGCCGAAATTGCCGATCACATCCCAACCCTCGACGCACACGTGCCGGGTGTTCTGGCTCACCTTCGGAAGCGCCATGATCTGCGAGAGCTTGTATTCGCCAGGGCGCGAGACATCACCTTCAACAGTCAAGGTCCATTGTCCCAAATCAACTGCAGGATCAAGGACGTTGAAGTAGTTATAGGGAAACTTGCTGAATGGAACCACTTCCGTATCGGAAAACGTAAGCTTGCCGTGACGGTTGAACAAAGCTGCCGAGCCTCCGTCACTGAATCCAAGACCGCCCTCCAGCAAGGCACTACGAACTCGTGGAAACAACAGTCCGCCAGCCAGCAGCAACGGCGACATCTTGAGCAACTCGCGCCTTCTTGCGCTTCGCAATTCATTCTGAGGCTTGTTTTCATCTGCCATCGCTTTGCTCCTAACAGTGAAGCCAGTACTCGAACGAACAGCGATAGTAACGGCAGAGCCACATATGCTGCCGTTACCCCCGCGTAGATGCGCTAGCCGTGGTTCGGCAATTACTTAGCCTGTTCTTTACTCATGTCGTCATGCTTCATGCTGTCGTCGTGCTTCATGCCATCGTCGTGCTTCATGCCATCGTCGTGCTTCATGCCATCGTCAGACTTGGCTTGGTCGGAGGTCTTCTTCTTGGTCTTGTGCTTCTTGTTGGTTGTTGCCACGTCGTCTTTCTTCATCGCATCATCGTGTTTCATTCCATCGTCATGCTTCATGGAGTCTTGCTGCATGGCATCGTCGTGCTTCATGTTGTCTGTGGCAGTCTGCGCCATGGTTGGTGCGGACATTGCCAGAACGGCGATGGCCACCATATTCAAGAGTGAATTCTTCATGGTGATCTCCTTGTCTCTCTTTCTTCCGGCCGCGTGTGAGCGCTGCCATGCTATTGATTTCAACGCCGTGCTTTGACTGAAACGAGGGCAGCGCTAAAAAGCAGCAAGACCGTTCAAGCCTGCCGCTGCCGGCAGACCATCCACAGTGCCAAGACTGAGGACACTGCCATCACGATCAGCCGAGAAGATCCCAATTGCCCCCGTCCCGGCGTTGAGTGTGTAGATAAACTTGCCATCAGCGCTGACGGTTATATCCAAGTTCGTGCTTCCAGTTGGATTCGTCGCAACCACGGTCGCGCCAATAGGAGTAAGGGCTCCACGTCGTCCGATTAAAAAGCCTGAGAGCGACGAAGTCCCGGCGTTGGAGGTATAAACGTAGCGTCCATTGGGCGTAATTACATTCCAGCAAGTTGCCGCACCCAGGCTGGGAAGTGACGGCGTGATTACCGCCAGAGTCTGATCCGGCTGAACTGCATAGGAAGATATCGAGTTGGACGCTTCCGCGATCACCAGTGCGCCATTCGGTGCGAATTTCGCCGCGAAGGGCACAGCTCCGGAACTCGGGCTTACGACGGCAGACGAGAGTGTTCCGTCGAAACTCACTCGATAAACGTCGATCTTGTTTGTGGTTCGCTCGGTAACAACTAAGTGTTGCCGGTCTGGGCTGAAGGCTAACGATGACGCGCCCGTATCCGTGCCGCTGAGGTTGCGGTTGGAGTTCCTAATAGGTCTTAAGCGGCCATCATCGATGAAGAAGCCACTCACGTTACCATTACCGCCGATATTGAGTGCGTACAGGAGGTCGCCCGACTGAGCCAGGGCTATGGGTGAACTCCCCCCGCTGGACTTTACTGAAAGCAATCTCAGATTGCTTCCCCTGACGGCGAACGCAGAAACTGTTCCGCTCCCTGCGTTCACTGCAAACAGGAACCGGTGGTCACCGCTCAGCAGGAGCGAGCCTTGGGAGCGTAGCGGATCAATCGTGCCACCACTACCTGTGCCGCCCGTAGCAAAGCTGCCTGCCGCGCGCAATGATCCGTCCTCTGCTCTGTCGTACGCGACGATTTCATTCTTGTCGGCGGCATTCGTCATCACGAAGACAGCGCCGTCGTTGTCATCACGAACACCGGCTTGTGCCGAGCCCGCACCAAGAACTATGGTGCAGATCAAAAGCGCAAAGGCCACAAGCACAGCTTGCTTTCCCCGCACCGGCGAGTTGGTATTGATTGGGGTGGCCAGAACTGGTCGCGCATCGCGTACAGGATTGATATTGACAGCTCGAGTTTGCGCCATTGGGCATCATCCTTTGTTTTGGAATCACGATCACATCTGCTGGTACAGTTTGGAGGCCGTCCCATTTGAGACGTAAGCTGTTCATAACGCTGGTAACACATTGCCTGTCATGGTTGTGACGTTCAACAAATCGCGACATTTCATACTGAATTGTTGAAATTTCGAAGCAATTGACTGTTGCAATATTTTGGCGTGTTACATCCATCGACAAGGCTCCGCCACACCAGCACCCCCCGATTGCGCTGCTACCGGTTGAGACTTAGATTTTGAGAGAAAGTTACAAGGTGTGTAGACGAAAGGGAAACGACGCGGAGCAACGAGCTTCGACCTAGGTACCGTTTCAGGCGTTCTGAGCTGAAGAAAACAGACGAATTCACTCGTCTACCTCGGTTACACAAACCGCAACCAAAGAGGTAACGAGAAACGCGGTTCCGTCCTTCTAAGTTGTGCTGGAGAGAAATCGAACTTTCCGGCGCAAGCTCAGGTTAGTTAGCCGCGACCCGGGTATTGGTCAGAATCCACACCGCTCCCGTGTAGCTCGCTTACGATTCCATAACAGCAGACATCAACTGCGGCGCTGGGTTCGCGTGATCTGAAAGCTCTTAAGAACTGCTTCGGCGGGCGCGAGAATCGGAATCATTTTCGATGTCCCATAGAGCATTCTCGTAGCGAGGCCGCCATCGATGACGCTCAGTATCGCTGCTGCTGCCGCTGTTTTGTCGATTGCGATGGGCTCTAGCAGATTCATGAGATAGGAATGGAACTTGTTTTCATGTTCGGTCGCTATGCGGTGGAACGGGTGGGCAGTATCCGGGTATTCGGATGCGATGCGAAGAAACGGGCACCCGATGATGTCGGGGTGGTTGACCACGCGTTCGATTCTGGCTAAGGCTTCATGGATATCTTTCGGGGGGGCAGGGCTATCAACAGCCTCAAAGAACGATCGGTCGCGGCATGCAAGATATGCGATCACGAGGTCATCCTTGCTTGGGAAGTGTCGATAGAAGGTCGCCTTCGCGACCTCGGAGATGGACATGATCTTCTCGGTGCCGGTCGCACGCACACCCTCTCTATAGAAGAGGTAGTCGGCAGCTTCCAGGATTCTCGCCCGGGGATCGGACTGTTTCTGTGCATTCATGAGATTTATCTTGACACGGGACAGACCAGTCTGTCTATACTCTTCCTACGGTATAGACAGACTAGTCTGTCTAGTACTTGGCTCGATGAAAGGAATGCACCAAATGAATCAGCAAATCTCCCTCTTGCCTCCGGTCGGCGTCGAAACCGCCCCTGAGCAGTCTCGTCCACTCTTGGAAAATGTCCAGAAGTCCTTCAAGTTCATTCCGAACCTCTTTGGAGTGTTCGCAAACTCTCCCACTATGCTCGAGGGCTACGTGGGGCTGGAGAAAGTCTTCGGCACGGGTACCTTGAGTCCAGTGGAGCGCCAGATCGTCCTGCTCTCCGCCAGTGTTGAGAATCGTTGCGATTATTGCATTGCGGCTCACAGCACCCTGCTCAAGGCTTTCCTGCATGTACCGGCCGAGGTTGTTTCGGCGGTGCGGTCGAACGAGCCTGTATCCGATCCGAAGTTGGCGGCGCTTATCGCGCTCACAAAGGAGATCGTCACTGAACGCGGGCACGTCAGCGCGCAGGTGATGGACAGTTTTCTAGCCGCCGGGTACCGAAAGAATCAGGTGCTTGAGGTTCTGATCGGTGTCGCTCTGAAGACGTTGAGCAATTACGTGGATCACATCTCGCCGACGGAACTCGATCCGGCGTTTCAGGCTGAGGCTTAGGAACTCGCACTGAAGCGAACCATCAACCCAAACCACCGTTCAGGAAAGGATCTATCGAAATGGCTAAGTTCGCGTTACTTGTTGACATGAAAGCTAAACCTGGAAAGGAAGCAGAGATCGAGGCGTTTCTGGAAAAGGAAGCCAGCCTGGTGAGAAAAGAACCTGGAACGCTGTCGTGGCATGCTGCGAAGATCGAAGGCGAAACTGGGGTCTATCGGGTCTTCGACACATTCGAAGACGAAGCCGCCCGCGAAGCGCACTTGAACGGCGAAGCAGGACAGGAGTTCGTCGAGAAGGCTGGAGAGTTATTCTCCGAAGCTAAGATCAATCGCCTGCAGGTGGTCGCCCAAAAGTAGGGTTTTTGGGCAGCGTTCGTCGCGAGGTCTCGGATGAGCGCTGCCCAAGATCACGTTGCAAGTATTCTCCCTGGCAACTTATCACAACCAACCGGCTGTTGTTGAACAACTGGAGCAAACAGATGCCTACCCTCTTTGAACCCGTTCAGCTTGGATCTTTGGTCCTGGCCAATCGCGTCTTCATGGCGCCTCTTACACGCACCCGTGCAAACGACGATGGTGTGCCGAGCGAATTCGCGGCAACGTATTATTCGCAGCGTGCTTCGGCTGGACTCATCGTGACCGAGGCGACGCAGATCTCGTCGATGGGCAAAGGCTACAGCAATACTCCAGGAATTCATTCCCCTGAACAGGTGAGAGGATGGAGCCGCATTGTGGAGGCCGTTCACAGGAGTGGAGGCCGAATCTTCCTTCAGTTGTGGCATGTCGGCCGAATCTCTCACACTTCGTTGCTGCCAAACAACGTGCAGCCTGTGGCTCCGTCCCCGATCCGTGCCAATGCCTACACGCACATCGCCACGGGTTCGGCCCAAGTCTCGGAGCCGGTGGCCTTGACCTCAACCGGAATCAAAGAGACCCTAGCCGACTATCGGCGCGCTGCCGCCAACGCAAGGGACGCCGGATTCGACGGGGTCGAAATTCATGCCGCGAACGGATACTTGATCGATCAATTTCTTCGAACAGGGACGAATCGTCGAACTGATGAATATGGGGGTGTTGCGTCGAACCGAGTCCGCTTCCTCTCCGAAGGAGTTGAAGAGGTTTTGCAAGCTTGGGACAGCAAGCAGGTAGGTGTGCGAATCTCTCCGACGGTAGATTTCAACGATATGCACGACGACAACCCTCACGAAACATTCTCTGTCGCTGTGGCAAAACTGAATGACTTTGGGCTCGGGTACCTCCACGTCGTTGAAAGGGCCCAGGACAGCATCGGAAGCGGCGAGGAAGCCCTTGCCCTGTCAGCTCACCTGAGAACGCTTTGGAAAGGTCTCTACGTTGTGAATGGTGGATATGACGGGCCCAAGGGTGAGGAAGCAGTGCGCACCGGGCGTGCCGACGCTGTCGCATACGGCCGGGCATTTCTAGCTAACCCCGATCTGCCCAGGCGTTTGCATCTCCGAGCCGCACTGAACGAACCCGATCCAACGACATTCTACGGCGGAGGCGCTGCCGGCTACACGAGCTATCCCGCGCTACCTGATCTTACGATCATTGAGCGCTAGGGCGGTTCCTAAGTTTTCCTTTTTGAACGAGTGGAAGCCGGCGGTATCGCGACGCGCCAGTCGGCTCTTGCTACCTGTCCCGCATCACCTTGTAACCGTCCGCTTCGCGATCAAGAGTGGCTAAAGGAACTCTTGATCGCGAAGCGGGTGAGTGTACCGGGACACTGGTCACGATAGCTGCTTCGTGGCGGGCTGGCGCTTGGCGCTGGATGGCGCACTCGATGTGCGTTAGATTTACTTGCCAAGAATCAGGGGCACATAGCTTCGGGCATCTTGCAGCAATTGCTCGCGCGCAATACCGACCTTGGCGCGAAGCTGCAAACCCTGCATCAAGTCAACGAGCGCGCGGCCTCGCACCTTGGCAGAAGGTGTGCGAGGCAGGCGCCCCGCCTTCATCTCCTTTTCGAAACGTTTCGCCAAAATATCAGCGGTTGCGGTCAGGCCCTGGGCGACATACGAACGGATCTCGATTACTCGCTCCGACTGTCCCATTGCTGCGGCGGCCATCATGCAACCGCCGTGAGCCTCATTCGAAGCGGTGTTGACGGTAGCCTCGCAAAAGGCGGTCACAGCCTTGTGGATGTCCGGCTCAGCTTGAAATGCTGCCATTATGGGAGCTCCATACGTTATTACATAGCGCTCGACCGCCTTGAGCAGCAGGGTGGACTTGTCTCCAAACGCCCGGTATAGCGCGGGTTTGGTGACGTTCACGGCGCGCGCGATCCGATCCACGTCAACTCCTTCATACCCATGCTCCCAAAACATCTCAACGGCACGGTCGAGTGCTTCGTCGGGGATAAAGCCTTTTGGTCGTCCTCGGGGGCGCTTCGAAATATTAGTTACCATAGCGTACGAAACTCCTTGCATTGCTGCTTTGATTATCGTACTCTTGCGTTTGTAATACAGCAATACAGAGATACACAGTAGACAACATGGACAGGTTCAAAGGAAACACAGCACGCCCTTCACCCTTCACCACGGAGATGCCATGGAACAGTCGACCGCTCTAGTCACCGGCGCCACCTCAGGGCTCGGTTATGCTGCAGCCAGCCTGCTCGCCATCAAGGGCTACCGGCAGGTAATTGTCACCGGGCGCAGCCTGGCCCGGGTCCAGGAAACGGCCGATCAACTCGCGGCTGAGAACAAGACACTCGTTTTCACGCCGCTGGAGCTGGATCTGGACACGCCGTCCAGCGTTGAGTCCGCCCTCGCCCAGCTAGTCGATCGGGGTCAGTCGATCGATTTCCTACTGCTCAATGCAGGGATGGTCCCAGGTAAGAAGCGCGTGGTCACTGCGGCGGGTGTCGAGGCGTCTCAGGCCCCGCTCATCGGCCATCATCAACTGACTGTCGGGTTGCTCCGCGCCGACCTGCTGAGCCCCAACGCACGGATTGTTATTGCCGGCGCAGAGCCTGCCCGCGGGGGCGTACCCATGTTCAAGTACACCGACGTGCCAGCCTTCGCCGCCAAATATTTCAGGGGAGACCGGACCGCCGCTATCGAAGCCCTGATTCACAACGGGCCAAACGTGAAGTACGTGCCCAACAATACGTATGCCGACGCGAAGCTCATTATCGCTTGGTGGGTCGCGGCGCTGGCGCGCCGGCTACCCTCCGGCATGGCCGTGTACGCTGTCTCGCCCGGTGGGGCGACCGCGACCAAGGTGGTGCGAAACGCTGGCCCGCTGTTGAAGTATCTGTTTATCCCAATCGTGAACCTCATTCCCGGCATGAATCAGACGCCGGAGACCGCGGCCCGTCGGTACCTCCAGGTGTCGGAGTTCGGAACCGACGTCTCAGGGCAATTCTTCGCCTCGGCTCAAGGGAAGTTCTCAGGCCCAATTGAGGCGCAGTGCCACCCACACCTCCACGATCACGCCAGCCAAGAAGCCGCCTGGCAGGCCGTCATTCGTGTCTCCGGCGTGGACTTGTCATAACTCAGCATTCTTGAGCGCGGTGTCCTCACTAGCACCGGTCGCGTCGAGTGCTTCGTCCGGATGCAGCCTTTTATACAGTCCTCGTGCGCGTTTTAGAATATTAGTTACGCACGAGTACGAAAACCATTGCATCGCCGCCAGCATTATCGTACTCAAACGTTCGTAATGCCTAAAACCAGATAGACAAAGGAGACGACATGGACAGGTTCAAGGGAAAGACGGCGCTTATTACAGGAGGAACCACTGGCATCGGTTTGGCGACTGCGAAATTATTCATCAACGAAGGTGCCCGCGTGATCGTGACTGGCCGCGCCCCTGCAACGATCAAGACGGCTCAGGCTGAGCTTGGCGATAACGCTATCGTAGTCCGCAGCGACGCGACCTCGCTTCCCGATATGGATGCCTTAGCGGCGAAGGTCAAGGAGACGTTCGGCAAGCTCGATGTGTTGTTCGTCAACGCGGGATATGGTCACTTTGTCCCATTTGAGCAGGTTGCTGAGGAAGTCTACGACGAGATGCTCAACCTGAACGCGAAGGGACCTTATTTCATCGTCCAGAAACTTGTGCCGCTCATGCCAGAGGGAAGTTCGGTGGTCTTTACCACTTCGATGGCCAACGTGAAGGCGGTGGGGCCTTTGAGTGCTTACGGCGCCGCTAAAGCAGCGCTTCGTTCCATTACTCGGAGCCTTGCTAGTGAGTTGTCGCCCCGTGGGATACGTGTGAATGCGGTGAGCCCGGGCCCAATTGAAGCGACGGACATACTCCAGAAGGTAGGAATGCCGAAGGAGGCTGCAGATCAGGTCTACATTCAGATGGCGCAAAGCCTCCCGATGAAGCGTCTGGGCCGGCCGGAGGAAATTGCTAAAGCCGTGGCATTCCTGACGATTGATGCGACTTTCACAACGGGAATAGAGCTCCCGGTAGACGGAGGATGGTCTCAACTCTAAGTTGTGGGCGGTCCGAGAAGATAAGCTGGGGGGAAGCGAACCGTCTTCCGTGAAATAAAACAATGCATGAGGAGGAAGTCATGAAGGCAAAACCAACATGAATTAGGGAGCAAACTTGTCGTAGTTGCGGCGGAGCTGGTGAAATCGGAGAACGAATTTCCCGAATGTTTTTGCAACAGGGCGCACGAGTGCTCGTTCCATCGCGTTCCAAAGAGAAATTGAAAGCCTTGGGTACTTCTCTTAAGGATATCTCCACCGGTGAACTCATTCCGTTGGAAACTGACATCGGCACCCATCAAGGTCTGACCACTATGACCGCTGCCATAGAAAAAGAAGGTGCTTTGCGGGCTGCCGTGAGCGCAGTCGGATCATTTCGGCAGAGCCCAAGCTGCATGGAAGTCCCGGTGGACGAAGTTCATCGCGTCTTTCAGTAATTTTTTCCCTTTTTTTGGTTTGACCCAAGCGCTTATTCAGCGTTAGGCCTGACACCCATTTCATCAAATTGAATGGCGTCCTTGCATTTGTGCGAACACGCTCTTCGCAGACTCTGCCGAGGGAATACGTTTCCGGCGATGACATCGCTCACGAAATACTCCACATTGTTACCGAAGAAAACGAGCACCAGATTGCATCGATTGGAAAAGGCCCTGGCGATGCCGAAGTCGGATTTATGCCGGTGCGGAGCCAAGTGTCAGAAAATAAAATTACAGGAGCGCGGGAAATGGACTCGACCCAAATATTCTGGATGCAGCTTCTTACGAGCGTCGTCGTCTTCGGCATCGTCGCGGTGTGGTACGTTTGGCCGCACCTAACCAAACTTTCTCGTAACTCTGCTCTAATTCCGCTGCTCTTTGTGCATGTGCCTCGCTATGTAGGAATGACTCTATTGGTTGCGGGTATGGTCGATCCAAAACTGCCCAGAGAGTTCCGTTCCAGTGCTGCTTACGGGGATCTCTTAGAAGCAGCGCTGGCCTTCGCTTCCATCTTTGCTCTGCGGGGCAACTGGCGTATTGCCGTTCCTCTGGTGTGGGTGGCCAACACGTGGGGATTCGTGGACCTGCTAAACGGAGTACGCGGCGTCCTATCGTTGAACGTGCCGAGCTTTAACCTGGCCACCTTTTGGTATGTCTATACGTTTTACGCTCCGTTGGTGATCGTTTCACACCTGATGATCTTTTGGATTTTGATCCAGCCTAGGTCTTGGAATAGGGTGATCGCACGCATTCCGTCTCGTACATTAGCATCGGTGAGCCGCCGCAATCCCTCAAAAATGTGGGATATGGCATCGCTCGGGTTCTCGCACATCAGTGTCGCTGAACCAGGCCGCCTCGCTTTCCTGTCCGGCCAGATCGCAGCGACGCCTAGCAGTGGGGAGGTGCCCAAAGACCTCGCTGGCCAAGCAAAGCTTGCGACTGCCAGCCTCGCCGCCGCACTCAAGGACCTGGAGGCGACTGCGCAGGACATTGTCATGCTGCGCGTCTACGTCGTGAATGCGACCAGCGAAGCGTTCGGGCAGGTCGTCACCCCTTTACGTGAACTGTACGGGGCCGCGATGCCCAGCATCACGACGATTGGCGTCCAGGCACTCTATAAGCCGGATATCAAGGTCGAGATTGAAATGGTGGTGCGTCTCCCTGAAGAGGGAAATGGCGTGACACAACAGGGCTGGAAGTGGCCTTCGACAAGAAGGGACGCATAAATCATATGACGCTTGTTGCGCCTGAATGATGATTGGCGGTACATCGCCCATCCACTCAGTATCCCGAATCGGGACTGTGATTCGGAACTACCGATTTCCTGAAGGAGATCATTGCAGAGCTTTGCACGCAGCGGGACAATCGATGCCCTGATAGTAGCCGCTTTTTCGTAAGCAGAGACAACGCGAATTCGGACATGGAGGCATCATGACTGAGCTCTCAAAGCGCTCGTTGTTCTGGGCTCCACGGGTGTTGTCGATCGTGTTGATTGTTTTTACCAGTATGTTTGCTCTTGATGTTTTCAGCGAGAGTCTTGGATTTATGGGTACACTCGTCGCTCTCACGATGCATCTCATTCCGTCCCTGGCTCTACTTGTGGCACTGGTTCTGGCGTGGCGCTGGGAATGGATAGGAGCGGCGCTCTATGCCGCCGCAGCCATACTGTATGTTGCGTGGGCTTTAGACCGCCCTTGGCCCGCCTCGATGAAATTGACATGCATCGCCCTGATCGCAGGGCCAGCTCTCCTGATTGCCGCACTGTTCCTTGCTAACTGGCTCAAACGCCGCGAGCTTCACGAAAAGGCAGCAATGGTTCACTAGCATTTCAGGGAAACGTGCCGCCTCTTCGGCTTCCATTGCTGTCACGTGCGATAGTGACGAATAATCGCCCAGGCACTCACTAATGTCAGAGGCCGATGGCCGCATCGAGCCACCTTTTTGAGGATGAGCCTGCTGCCAGGCGCAGCAAAAGGACTGCGCTCGTAGACATCTTTGTACCTCACTATGCCACGGGCGGGTGGCCTGCGGAATAAAGCCGCACGAAACACATCAATTATGTACGTCGCAGAACCGAGATCCGAGAACCCGAACCAGTCTGGGAGTGAGGGCTTTGACTCTTCCATTCCTAGGCCGCACCAGAGGCGAGAAGTTAAGCAAACTATTCAAGAGTTAAGCAGACTATTCGGACTCTCCACGTCGTCGTCATCGGACTTCTGATCGAATTACTCGACCGTCACTGATTTCGCAAGATTGCGAGGTTGATCGACGTCGCAGCCTCTGCGAACCGCGATGTGATAGGCGAGCAGTTGCAGGGGAACGATCTCGAGGATTGGCAGGAGCAGTTCCGGAGCGTGAGGGATGTAAATCACGTGGTCGGCTGCTTCCTTGATGTCCTCATCGCCATGGGTCGCAATCGCAATCACGCGGCCTGAGCGCGCCTTCACTTCCTTCAGGTTCGAGATGGTTTTCTCGTAACGCTGCACCGATGCAGGATCGTTATGATCTTGTGTTGCGATGATCACAACCGGCAGATCTTCGTCTATCAGTGCATTGGGGCCGTGCTTCATTTCGCCAGCCGCATATCCTTCTGCGTGGATATACGAGATCTCTTTCAGCTTCAGCGCGCCTTCGAGAGCGATAGGGAAGTGGATACCGCGTCCGAGGAACAGGAAGTCCTGCACGCGCTGGTAGGTGCGCGCCAGTTCCTCGATTTCCTCTTCGTGCGAGAGCACTGCCTCAAGGTGTCCCGGGAGCTTCGAGAGCTGTTGTGTGAGCTTCACAGCCTCTTCTTCGCAGATGGTTCCACGGACCTGCGCAAGTCGCAGGGCAAACAGGAAGAGCGCTACCAACTGCGCGGTGAATGCCTTTGTCGAAGCGACACCGATCTCCGGCCCCGCATGCGTGTAGATCGTTCCGTCCGCCTCGCGGGCGATCATTGCGCCGACGACGTTGCAGATAGCGATTGTCTTAGCGCCCTGGGCCTTCGACTCACGTTGTGCGGCGATCGTGTCCGCAGTCTCTCCCGACTGCGTAATCACCATCGTCATCTCATCTTTGCCGATCAGCGGATTGCGGTAGCGGAATTCGCTAGCGTAATCGACCTCGACAGGCACACGCGCGAGGCGCTCGATCATGTATTTGCCGGCGAGTCCCGCGTGCCAGCTTGTCCCACAGGCTGCGATGTTCAGCTTCTTCAGATTGCGGAACTCTTCGTCGGAGACATCCATCTGCTCGAGGAAGACCTTGCCTGTGTCGAACGAAACCCGGCCCATGGCCGTGTCGCGGACGGCGCGCGGTTGCTCGTAAATTTCCTTGAGCATGAAGTGCTTGTAGCCACCTTTTTCCGCCATGAGCGGGTCCCAGGTGATGTGCTGCACTTCGCGCTGCACCGGCTTGCCATCGAAGTCCGTCAGCGTCACGCCTTCAGGTGTAAGCACCGCGAGATCGCCGTCGCCGAGGAAGAACAGGTCGCGCGTGTGGAACAGAATCGCCGGAACATCGCTGGCCACAAAATATTCGTCCTTGCCCAGGCCGATGACCGCAGGCGGGCCGTTGCGTGCTGCAATGATCTTGTTCGGTTCATCGCTGCAGATAACGGACAGCGCAAAGACGCCGCTCAACTGCTTCACCGTCATTCGCACAGCTTCTTCGAGAGAAATCTTCTTATCCGGATTTTCCAACAGGAAATACTTCTCGACCAGGTGCGCGATGACTTCCGTGTCGGTCTCGGTCTTGTAGGTGTGACCTTCTTCCCGTAGCTGCTTTTTCAGCGCGAGGTAATTTTCCACAATGCCGTTATGAACGACGACGATCTTGCCGGTGCAGTCGCGATGAGGATGCGCGTTTTCTTCACTTGGACGTCCGTGGGTAGCCCAGCGAGTATGTCCAATGCCGTATGTGCCCTCGATGGTGTCGAGACGGATCACCTCTTCAAGGTTACGCAGCTTGCCTTCGGCGCGACGAACCTGGAGGCCATCTTTTCCGCCTGCTACAGCGATTCCCGCCGAGTCGTAACCGCGATACTCAAGACGGCGCAGGCCATCGATAATCACCGGTACGACTTGCTTTTTGCCAACGTATCCAACAATTCCGCACATGGGGCGACTCCCTAAAATTGTAAAAACCCGCAGTTGCGGGTTATGTTGCAGCGCCGGGGCTAGGACTAGTCTTCGATGGAGTAGTGGAACTCTTCGATGACGGGATTTGTCAGGACCTCTCGCGCCATGCGCTCAACTTCGGCGCGCGCGGCCTCGCGCTCGAGGCTGCCATCGAGTGACAACTCGAAATACTTGCCCTGGCGCACATCGGCGACGCCCTTGTAACCCATCTTTGCCAAAGCGCCCTGAATAGTCTTGCCCTGGGGATCAAGGACGCTCTTCTTCATCGAGACATAAACGTAGGCTTTCATGAATACCTTGATTATACCCGCCGGGTGAGAGTTTCTGCCGCCCGAGGGGTCGAATATCTGGATTTACAAGCCGAAGAGATCACGCAAACGACGCGTCTGCGCGCGGCTTACTGGAATCTCGGTTTGCTTCTTGTCGTCCATGCGGATCTGGTAGCTGCTCTTAAACCAGGGCACAACTTCTTTGATTCGATTGATGTTCACCAGATAGGAACGATGCGCACGCCAAAACAAGTTCGGGTCCAGCGAGGCTAGCAGTTCTTCCAGTGTGCGGCAATTCGACTGGCCTTCCATGTTCTGCGCCACCACGGTGATTACGCCGTCCTCGATGGAGGCAAAGCATATTTCCTTCTGGTCCACAAGAAAGAGACGATTGTTTGCCTTGAGCAGAATTTTCGTCGTCTGCGGCTTCTGCTGTTCCAGCAGTTTTACTAGCATGTCGAGCCGCTCGTTCGGGGGTGCTTCAGTATCCTGCGCTTTGCGTGCCTTATCGACGGCCTGGTAAACGCGTTTTTTGTCGTAGGGTTTCAGCAGATAATCGAGCGCACTGACCTCAAAGGCCTTCACCGCATATTGATCGTAGGCGGTGGAGAAGACGATGTTCGGCAGGGGAATCTTCTTCTCAAGCAGCTTCTTGATCACCGCAAAGCCGTCGAGACCGGGCATCTGTACGTCGAGAAAAACGAGGTCCGGCGAGGTTTCCTTGATCAGGCTGACGGCTTCGACTCCGTTCTTGCCCTGACCGATGACGTCCACGTCTTCGATATCGTGCAGCAGATACGAGAGCTCGTCGCGCGCAAGCTGTTCATCGTCAACGATGATGACGGATAGCGACATTCAGCAACCTCAATCAGTACAGACGAGTATAGAACGGCGGAGGATGCGGGGAAAAGGGTGTGTCATTTTTGCAACGGGAGCTAAGCGCATGTTCTGTACACTAGATGAGTCATGAGTGAAGTCATCTACGGTATCCATGCCATCAACGAAGCGCTGAAGCGCGGTGGCCGACGCTTTGATTATGTAGCGGTCTCGCGCGACCGCACCGATCACAGGCTGCAGAACATCATTGACGATTGCCGGGCGCAGGGCGTCAGCGTGCGTTTTGTCCCTCGCGAGGACATTGATCGCGAGACTCGGACCAACACCCATCAGGGCGTCATGGCCATCACCTCGCGCAAAGAGTATTCCGGCGTCGAGGAACTCCTAGAAAACAAGCATGGCGAGCACAACTTCCTCCTGGTGCTCGATGGTGTTGAGGATCCCCATAATCTCGGCGCGCTGATTCGATCAGCTGACGGAGCAGGAGTGGACGGAGTCGTCATTCCTGAGCGCCGTGCCGCAAGCATCACCGGAACCGTTGTGAAAGCTTCCGCGGGAGCGAGTGAACATCTCAGCGTGGCTCGTGTGGTCAACATTGCACGCACGCTCGAAGAATTGAAAGAGCAGAATGTGTGGGTCGTCGGCCTCGATGAGCGCGGCGATAAGACCTACGACGAAGTCGATTACAACATGAACTGCGCCATTGTCATGGGTGCAGAAGGCAAAGGCCTGCACGATCTGGTGCGACGCAAATGCGACATCCTGGTTTCGATCCCTATGCTCGGTGCAGTTTCTTCGCTGAATGTGTCTGTCGCCGGAGGCATCGTGATGTACGAAGTGCAGCGGCAGCGCCGCCTCGCGCAGAAACCAGCCGTGAAAAAGCCTGCGAAGAAAAAGAGAGAGGACTAGCTGTGCCCTCCGCGCTTCGGTTATGGCTGCTGTTCCTGGCCTTTGTAGTGGGAACAGCGCCCGCACGGGCATTGGATCGTAATGCCGTCGCATTCACTCATTACGACCTGCGGACCACGATTGATCCGCACCAGCATGGGCTCGCCGTCGAAGGATCTCTGGAACTGCGCAACATCTCGAAACAGCCGCAGCGCGAGGTTGTGTTGCAGATTTCGAGCTCACTTCGCTGGTTGTCCGTAACCTCAGGCGGAGAGCCGGTCGAGTGGTTGAGCCAAACCTACACCAGCGACATTGACCATACGGGACAACTCAACGAAGCAATCGTAAAGCTGGAGAAGCCCTTGGCCGTTGGAGACACGCTGCGGCTCGGGGTGCGCTATTCAGGAACGGTTACGAAAAGCAGCGTCCGGCTAGAGCGAATCGGCACTCCTTCGAACGTGGCGTTGCGCAGCGACTGGGACGCTATCGGCGATAACTTCACCGCCTTCCGTGGAGCCGGATTCGTGGTGTGGTATCCGGTGTCGATGGACGCTGCGAACCTCTTGCGCGGCAACGAACTGTTCGAAGCATTGCGCGAGTGGCGCGAGCGCGAGGCCTCCGCAGTGCTGGGTGTGCACTTAGCGACCTTGGCGCAGCCCGACGAGGATGACTCGAGATTCGCATTCATCACCAATGGTTCAAGTGGCAAGACGGGCAAGGAAATCACGGAAGAGTTTCGCGGAGTCGATCCAGTCATCGTACTGCTGGACGATCCCGCTGAAACCACAGATCGTCCTCGTGTTGCCGGATACTACACTGCCGGTCATACAAGCTTTGCCCGGGACTACATGGCCGCAGCGGAGTTGGCGATTCCACCATTGCAGGAATGGTTCGGAGCACCGCGCAGCAAAGTCGTATTAGTCGAACTTACCGATCCCAACGCTCTGCCCTATAGCATCGGCGCGTACTACTTCGTGCCGCTCCAGGCCGTAACGCATGCTGCGGCCGAGGTGGCAATGGCGCGCCCCGTGGCTCACACAATGATCGAGTCGCCTCGTCCATGGATTCGTGAGGGGCTGGCGAGCTTCGGGCAGGCGCTTATCCGTGAGCGGCAGGCCGGACGTCGCGCTGCGCTGTCGTATTTAGGCCAGTTCGCCTCCGCTCTGGCAGTCGCCGAGACGCAGTCGCATACGGCCCCTGAAACCTTGGAAAGTCGTAAGGAAGACGAGCTTCCGGGCAGTGGGCCGCAACCCCTGATCACGACGGCAGATGAACTCTTCCTGCATACCAAGTCTGCCTACGTCTGGTGGATGCTGCGCGACATGGTTGGCGACCGTGCTCTGCAAGCGGCGCTGGCGCAGTATCGAGCGGCCGATGATAGGGACACTGGCTACGTCCAGCACTTGATAGAAAAACAAGCCCCGGGCAAACACGACCTTGAAACCTTCTTCGATGACTGGGTGTATCGCGACCACGGTTTGCCGCGGCTTAAAGTGGATTCGGCCTACGTACGGCAGACACTTGGCCAGCAGACCGTAACCGCCGTGACCATCCAGAATCAGGGGGATGCCTGGTGCGAAGTTCCGGTAGCGGTGCGCTCGGGTGGTCGCGAGAACACAGTCCGCATCGTGGTGCCGGCCAAGCAGAAGGCGATTGTGAGAGTGCCATTCGATGCAACGCCAACCGAAGCCGAAGTCAACGATGGCAGCGTTCCCGAAGCTGAGCGTCGCGACAACGTAGTTCCGGTAACCACTGCTCCAGCGCCGCCGCAATAGTCACAATGCGATTGCAACTTTCCTCCGAACGGCCTAACGTGGTGGGTCGTTCAGAGGGAGTAACGTGAGCTATATACAATTCCTTGGCGCTGCTGGAACGGTTACAGGCTCGAAACACCTCGTTTACACATTATCCTTTCAACTGCTGGTCGATTGCGGACTCTTTCAGGGTAAGAAAGAGTGGCGACTCAAGAACTGGAATGAACTTCCCATTCCAGCAAAGAACATCGACGCCGTTATCCTCACACATGCTCACCTCGACCACTGTGGATGGCTGCCACGGTTGTACAAGGAGGGGTTCAAGGGCGCGATTTACGCCACTCCAGCCACGGTCGATTTGTGCGGCATCATCCTGCCCGACTCGGGATACCTGCAGGAAGAAGACGCGGCCTTCCACAACAAACGAAAAAGTTCAAAGCACACGCCTGCCTTGCCGCTGTACACGATGGAGGAGGCGCAGCGGTGCCTGTCTCGCTTCCACGCGGTTAAGTTCGGAGAGACCGTGACGCTGAGTGATGAAATCAGCTTTCGTTTCGTTCGCTCGGCACACATACTGGGCGCGGGCATGGCTGAGATTTCGATGGCTGATAATGGCACGCGCCGCACACTGCTCTTCACCGGAGACATCGGGCGTGTGCGCAACAGCAAGATAGCTCCGGGCAAGGTTGTCCACTCAGGTCCCACCGAGGGTGAATCCCCAGACGTGCTGGTCATGGAATCCACCTACGGCAATCGAGAACATCCGGACCAGGACGTAATGCCCGAGATGGCTGCACTGATCAATGCGGCGGTGAAGCGTGGCGGTAGCATCGTGGTCCCGGCCTTTGCGGTGGAGCGCACGCAGAAGTTCCTGTTCATACTGAAGCAGTTGATGGAACAGAACCAGATTTCGCGAATTCCGGTGTACGCCGACTCTCCCATGGGCATTCAGGCTGTGCACATCTTCCTGAAGCATACCGAAGAGTTTTCGGCAGAAACGCGTGAGTTGATCTCGCGCTACGGTTCGCCTCTGTCGTGGCCCGAGTTTCACTTTGCCAGCACTCCCGCGGAGTCAAAGCGCATCAATCAGAGCCGTTTTCCGACGATTATCGTTTCGTCAAACGGCATGTGCATGGGCGGACGCATTCAGCATCACCTCATCCAGCGCCTGCCCGATCCGCGCAACCTGATCATGTTCATCGGCTACCAGGCGGCCGGAACGCGCGGCAGACAGATCAAGGACGGGGCGCGCGAGGTAAAGATCTTTGGCGAGATCGTTCCCGTGCGGGCGCAGGTCGCATCACTCGAACAGTTCAGCGATCATGCCGATGCCAGCGAACTGCTTGAGTGGCTGCACACATTCAAGAAGACTCCGAACGCAACCCACATCGTCCACGGGGAACCTGACTCGGCGGAAGCATTGGAGCAGGCAATCGAAAAAGACCTGAACTGGAATGTCGATGTGGCGAAATACATGGAAAAGGTGGACGTAATCTAGGGCCAGGGTACGATTCAATACGCTTGGTGAAACTTGAAGCCACCCCAGCTAGAAGCAATTCCCGGTTCGGCAACATTTTTGTTGCGACGATGATCGCGGTCACTGCCATTTGCTCAAGTCCACACGAAAATGGTCGTGAACGCCGGGAGGTGCGATATGGCGAACGCGAGTGTGTCTCTGAATACGATTGAAGAATTCCTAAGCCAAAAGCGAATTGCTCTGGTGGGGCTCTCTCGTGAGCGCCGGAACATCGGCGCCGTACTGATGGAGGAATTTCGGCGGCGCGGGTGCGAGGTGTTCGCGGTGAATCCGAATGCGACAGAGGTACTGCGCGAGAAGTGCTTTCGCCGGGTGCAGGACATTACCCCCGCCCCGGACGCAGCCTTATTGCTCACGTCTCCTGCGATAACAGACACCGTGGTGCGCGATTGCGCGGAGGCCGGAGTGAAACGCATCTGGATGTATCGGGGCGGCGGTCAGGGCGCGGTGAGCGAGCAGGCAGTTGAGTTCTGCAAGACCAAGGGCATGGAAGTGGTGCCGGGCCAGTGTCCGCTTATGTTTCTGGAACCCGTGAAGGGTGTGCATTGGTTTCATAGATTTCTGGTGAAGATTACTGGGAAATATCCGCAAAAGGGATGCTGCGCAGCGTGAGAAGTATCGCGAGCAAAGCTCCAGTAGTCCAGTCCCGCCAAGAGCGGAAGCCCACTCACAAATTGAGCGGGCCTGCTTGGTGGTTCGAAAATCCGCTGAGCTACTGGTGTTTCTCCGAGGCCGGGGTGGTGTCGGAGATGTAGGCGTCAATGCAGCGTGAGAGCGATCCCTGGGCTTTGAGGATGTACTCGACGGCATCGCGTACGGCGCCTTCGCCGCCGCGGTGATCAGTGATGACGTGGGCTTCGTCTTTGACGTCTTCGCGAGCGTTAGCTACGGCAAAGGCGAGTCCGCAGGCACGCATCACGGGCAGATCGATGATGTCGTCCCCGACGTAGGCGGCTTCTTCAGGGCGGAGCTTTTCCTTCTGCAGGATTTCGCGGAATGCCGTCAATTTGTCCGCTGCGCCCTGGTACACGTGTTCGATTCTGAGATCACGGGCGCGAAGGCGGACCGTTTCAGAGACGCGCTTAGTGATAAGTCCCATTTTCAGGCCACCAAGGCGGGCAAGGGAGAAGGCTGTGCCATCATGTGCATTGAAGCCTTTAAACTCGACCATGCCTTCGCTGGAGAGGGCGACGCCGCTGGCATCGGATTTACGCGTTGTGGCGGGGCGAGTAGGCAAGCCGGGGAAGGGAAACAGGAAAATCGTGCCGTCGGTCATTACGCCATCGACATCTAGCAACAGGAGCTTTATTTTTTTTGCACGAGCCTTGGACATGGCGGGATTGTAGCATCTGGGGAGAGCTGTATTGATGATGTTTATGCGAACCGGAATGAAATGGAAAGCTGGAGTGCTGGCGCTGCTGATAGCGCTGTCGATTGTGTCGCAGACAGGCACGGCGGAAGCGCGGGCCAAGACCAAGCGCAAAACGAAAAAGGCTGCCAAGGCCGCCGCGGCCCCGGTGGTTTCGCGCGCGCAGATGGAGTTGGCCGAGCAGATGGTACGCAACTCCTATGCTATGGGGCGGACGCTGGAAGTGAAGCAGCGTGTTTCTCTGATGACAAGGCTGCTGTACACCATGCGGCCCGAGATCATGGCTCCGGAGAAGAAGCAGTGGGCCGAGGAACTTTTTGCAATTGCGCAGCGGCTGCCGCGCAACGAGGCAGTGGAGGTGGATAGCGCTAGGGATTCGGCGATCGCCACGGCGGCGGCAAGAGTAGCGGTCTATGACGCCGACCGCGCTTTGGAGTTGCTGGATACGCTGCCTTCGCAGCATGGGCAGCAGGAAGATGCGAGGACAATGGCGGCGCGGCTGGTGTTTGCCGGTTACATGCAGCATCATCCGTCGCTGGGTGCGCAGACGCTGCTGGCCCACGCGAAGAAGTGGGGTGAGCGCGGAGGTTTTCCCTATGCGGCGAGCGCGACATGCGTGGCACGGCTGAGAACGAATGAGGATGCCGCGGAGGACTTCTTCCGGCAGGTGCTCGCGGTATTCCAGCGCGGTCATGAAGGCATCTACGGCGTGACGGATTTTGCTTCGCTGCTGCAGCAGTCCGTTGCCATGGAAGCGATCTCGGAGGATTCGGCGGAAGAGGCAGGTAAGAGCATCACGGCGCAACTCCGCAAGCTGACGGAGAATCCCGACGTGGCGCTGACGGCGGAGCAGAAGTCGATGGTGGTGGACGCGCTGAACGATGTGCGAAGCTCGGCCCCCAAGGCGTTTGAAGAGGCACGAAAGACGTCGCCAGGTTTGTTCGCCGTGAAGGCGGATCGCGTGGCTGCGCGGGTGGAAATCCCGAAGGTCGATCTGGGATTGCAATCTGCGTTCCGCGAATTGGCCGATACAATGCGGGAGAAACGAGGTCCCGAGGCAACACAGGACGCGATTGGGCGTGGGTTGCAGTTGGTGAACGCAAAGTATTCGGCGGGTTCGTGTGCGGATTGTGCATCGCCCGATGCGCAGTCATGGGCACTGGTGTCGCTGGCCGCTTTCGCTTCGCCAATGACGATCCAGAACCAGCTGAATGCGATACAGGATCCGTTCTGGCATGCGTATTTCCTCGCCATCGCAGCGCAGAAAGTCGGGCAGCCGACCAGAGTGGCGGATCCGACGGCGAGAAAGATTGCGGAAAAGGAAGAGGCTGAGCCAGAGTAACTTTTCGCTAGGTTTCGAACATCCAACTCCCCCCTGGCACGTACTCCCACATCCGCCCTTTTGGCGAATGTGGGAGTTTCTCTTCTGCTTAAGTGCATCTCACAATCGATGGCGAATTTGAACGAGCTGAGTGGGCGCGTGCTGGTGTTGGTAGCGCATGCGGACGACGAGTGTGTGGCATACGGGGCACTGATGCAGAGAATGCGAGAGCCCATCGTGGTGATCGCTACAAATTGCGCGCCTCGCGATGAGTATTTCTGGGCTCGATTTGGCTCGCGCGAAAAGTATGGCGAGCTACGGCGCGAGGAGTCGCGCAGTGCCACAGCCCTCGCCAAGGTGCACGAACTGGTCTGGCTGGCGGATAAGGAGCCAACGCTGGAGGATCAATGTTTGTTTCTGAACCTGGCGGCGGCCTATGACCAGTTGGATGGGCTGGTCAGGCAGATGCGGCCAGAGTCAATTGCAACGCTGGCGTATGAAGGCGGCCATCCGGATCATGACAGTTGCAATGTGCTGAGTTGGAAGCTGGGCGCAGAGTTTGGGCTGCCAGTGTGGGAGGCGGCGGTATATTCGCGAGGAGGCGAAGACCGGCAGGAGAAGATTCGCGTGCAGCAATTTCTGTGTGAGTCAGGCCAGGAAGTGCAGCTTGAGATTTCGGGGAACGAACTGGAAACCAAGCGGGAGATGTGTAGGCAGTACTCGTCGCAAGGGGACTTCCTGCGGGTTTTCGATGCGACACGCGAGGTGATGCGTCCGCAGGTGAAGTATGACTATGCCCGGCCTCCTCATGAGGGGCAGACGAACTATGAAAAGTGGCAGTGGTGGATGTCGGCCCGCGAAGTGAGCGCAAAGTTCAAGGAGTTCGTGGAGTGTGGACGATGAACCGGCGCGTGTTGCTGGTCGCCTACCCCCTTCTTCCGGTGACGGAAGCTAGTGCCGGGGGAGCGGAACAGATACTGTGGACCTTGGAGCGTGAACTTGCGGCGAGAGGATGGGAGACTTCAGTCGCAGCGTGCGCGGGGTCGCGTGTGAGCGGGAAATTGCTCGTAACAGATCTCTCGCGAAATCGTTCGGATCAAGGAAATGAAGGTACAAGAACTGGAGCACAGGTCGCCAGGCCCATCGACGATTTTGCGGAGAGGGAGCGGGAGTTGGCACAGCGCGTGGTGGAAGCTTGCGCGGAGAGAAAGTTCGATCTATTGCTCGATCATAGCGGGCACTTCTTCCGGCATGCTGAGCAGGTGGAGACGACCGTGCTGGCTACCTTGCATCTGCCAAGGGAACTTTATCTGGCGGGAAGCTTCAATCAGGTCGCGGAGAATGTTTACTTCCACTGTGTGAGCGAGGCGCAACGATCGACATTCATGGATATTCCGCGATTGTTGGGGGTGGTGCGGAATGGGATTCCGCTGGAGCGCTTTACGCAAGTGGAAAACAAATCGGAGCGCCTGCTGTGGTTGGGGAGGGTGTGTCCGGAGAAGGCGCCGCATCTGGCGATTGAGGCTGCACAGCGCGCCGGACTGCCGATTACGCTCGCGGGACAGGTGTATCCATTCGAGTGGCACCAGCAGTATTGGCGGCGCGAGGTGGAGCCGCGCATCGACGGGGAGCGGGTGCGGTGGGTTGAACTGCCGACTTTTGAGGAGAAAGCCCAGCTGTTAAGTGAGGCGCGCGCGCTGCTGGTGACTTCGCAGATCGCCGAGACGACATCGCTTGTGGCGCTGGAGGCGATGGCGAGTGGAACTCCGGTGATTGCCTTCCGGCGCGGAGCGCTGGTGGATGTGGTTCCGCCGCAGGCGGGAGTGCTGGTGGAAAGCCTCGAGGAGATGGCAGCCGCGTGCGGACAGGTCGATGCGATTCGCGCAAGCGATTGCCGGGCGTGGGTCGAGACGATGTATTCGGCAAAGGCGATGGCCGATGGGTATGAGGTGCTGATTGGTGACGTGCTGCAACGCACCGCCCGATCCCGTGCGATGGCCGGGGAGCACAGCCCAGGGAGCGTGAAATTCTCGTTTCCAGTGAATTAGGCAGCAGTTCCTTTTGCGCGAATCTTTGCAGGGCGTTGCGTGCTGCGCTGGCGAGCCAGGATCAGGTCGTTCAGCAAAACGGCAACCTCCTGATTGCCGGCCGGTGCTTCTAAGTAAACGTCGGCAAAGGGTTCGCCAGAACGAAACGCTGCTCCCAATCGTGTGGTGATGACGAGCACGGGCAGTGCGAGGCTGAGCGCTTCGGCAATTGCTGAGCGATCTTTGTCCGACTTCCAATGGAGCACGATGGCGGCGCAGGATGAGTTTTGTCGCAGCAGACCAGGACTGTATTGGGTTTCAAGAAGATTGAGACCGAGAGTGCGAAGTTGGCGGGCGAGGCCAGACTGCGGCCGGGCACCAAGGTAGAAGACGTCCATTGCAAATCCTCCAGTGGCGGGGAGGTGGTGCGGTCGCGAGTATAACTCGGAAAACCGCAGCGTATTGGGATCCTGCGAGTTGCAGGAAAAGCAGCTCTGGATTAAGGGATTACTGTAAGTACCTGAAAGGTTGTATGTAGAACAAAGAGCAACGGCAAAACGTGAGCAAGAACAAGGCTCGAAAGGTGACTGACGGCCGCCCATTCGGCTGGAGTTGGAACGATTCGAGTCCGGTGCAGTACTCGTTCATGACAGCTGACCCATTCGCGGCCGGAGTGGGCGTGAATGGGCCAGCAGAAATCTTGCTATTCGCGAGGGATGCCGAAACAGGCTAGCAGCTCTCTCAGTTCCACGTTGTAAACAACAGACAGTGAATAAAGACGGAATATCCCAGGGACAACGCCTTTGTTTTCGACTTCAGACAAGCGGCCCGGGGAGATGGCGTATTCTTCGTTTTTCTGGGCTTCGGCGATGCGGCGAGTTGCTTCGGTTACATCGCGCAACACCATGTGGCGCTGTTTGCGGAGAGCACGCAGGAGTTCGCCAGAGGTTCGGCCCTGCGGATCCACGTGAGGCTCAGCAGCGGGTGAGGAAGCAACTGTCATTTCCATAACAATTGGCCTACCTTTCCAATTGCGGACATTTTAGTGAGAGCCGCTTGCCAAGTACAACAAAAGTGCCATTTTTAATTCAGATCTGTACCGAATGCGGAAAATTTTCGGGGGGTGGGGGCTAAGGGGATGAAAGTAATCATCTTTGGCGCGACTGGAATGGTAGGGAGCGGCGTGCTGCGGGAATGCCTGCTGGACCCACGTGTCGATCAGGTACTAGCTGTCGGACGATCTGCGACCGGGAAGCGCGATCCGAAACTGAAGGAAATCGTACATCGCGACCTGCTGAATTTTTCGGCCATTGAAGAAGAACTGCGCGGGTATGACGCCTGCTTTTACTGCTTGGGAGTTTCGTCGGTCGGAATGAGTGAGGCGGAATATCGCAAAGTGAGCTACGACATGCCTCTTGCGGCGGCGAAGGCGCTGTTGCGGCTGAATCCGGAGATGACGTTCACATTCGTAACCGGAACAGGCACTGACAGCAGTGAGCGCGGGCGCGTGATGTGGGCGCGGGTGAAGGGCGCGACGGAAAACGAGTTGATGCGCATGCCCTTCAAAGGCGCCTATATGTTTCGGCCGGGAGTAATTCAGCCGCTGCATGGCATCCGGTCGAAGACAGCTCTGTACCTGACCTTCTACAGCGTGCTCGGGCCGGTGTTGACGCTTTCGCGGAAGCTGTTTCCGAAATACGTTACGACGACGGAGCAGATCGGGAAAGCGATGCTGGCGGTGGCGCGCAAGGGTGGTGGCAGAGGAGTGCTGGAGAACTCGGATATCAATGCACTCGCGAAGTGAGCGGGAGCGCAGGGCTGTCGTTCGCGTCCAGAGCTAGAAGCGGCGACAGCGGCAAAGCAAAAGCCCCATCCAGGCGGAGCTTGGATGGGGCAGCATTCGAGCACTTTTCTATCGCGCAACAGGCTGAAGGACTCCGCAGTTGCGGGCGACGGTTTCGAGCTTGGCGCGTGTATCGGGCTTCATCTGAACCATAGGAAGTCGATAGTTCTCCTCGATGCGGCCCATCATGGCCAGTACAGCTTTGACCGGCATGGGGTTGCTCTCGATGAAGTTTGCCTGCATAAGAGGCAGATACTTGTGATAGAGCGACCGAGCGGTAGCCCAATCGTTGTCGAGTGCGGCGCGGGTGAGCGATGCCATTTCGCCAGGGATGGCGTTCGATGCGACGGAAATGACTCCTACGCCGCCGACGGAGATAAGAGGCAGGGTGAGTGCATCGTCTCCGCTGAGCACAGTGAAGTCAGGAAGGATGTTGCAGGTTTCGGCGATCTGGTTGAGATTGCCGCTGGCTTCCTTGACTGCAACGATGTTCGGCAACTTCGACAGGCGCGCTAGAGTCGCAGGCTCGATGTTTACGGCCGTGCGTCCGGGAACGTTGTAAAGCACGATGGGCTTGTCGATCGCCTCCGAGATGGCCTTGAAGTGCTGGTACTGACCTTCTTGCGTCGGCTTGTTGTAGTAGGGCGAGGCGGAGAGTATGGCATCGACGCCCTTGATCTTCGAAACTTCGACCGACTTCTGGATGGCGTCGTAAGTGGAGTTGGACGATGCTCCGGCGACAATGGGAACGCGGCCGCCAGCCACCTCGATGGTGGTCTCGATCACCATGAGCCACTCGTCGTGGGAGAGGGTGGGAGTTTCCCCGGTGGTGCCGCAGGGAACCAGGAAGTCGATTCCTGACTCAACCTGCCAGGCGACAAGCGCCCGCAGAGCTTTTTGATCCACCGATCCATTAGCCTGGAACGGAGTTACAAGCGCCGTTCCGCATCCGCGTAGTTTAAGCATGCCTCAACCCTTCAGCTCGGAAAACATTTCCTGAAATTCGTAGAATCCGCGCTTGCCTTTGACCCACTCGGCCGCACGTACGGCTCCTTCGGCGAATCCGCGGCGACTGTGGGCGTTGTGAGTCAGCGTAATCTTATCCGCCTCAGACATCAACTCAATTGAGTGGATGCCGACCACTTCGCCCTCGCGAATGGAATCAATGGGAGCTTTCTTGCCACCGAACTGCTCTAGAGTTTTGGCCAGAGACACGGCGGTCCCGCTCGGGGCGTCGAGTTTGTGGATGTGGTGTGTCTCGGTGATGTGGGCTTCGTAGCCATACTTCATGGCTTTGGCGGCTTCGCGTGCAATGGCGAAAAAGAGGTTCACGCCAATCGAGAAGTTCGATGCCCAGACGAATCCGGTCTTGCAGCGCTCGACGAGATTTCGGACGTGCGGCAGTTCGGAGTACCAGCCAGTGGTGCCGACGACCATATTGGCCCCGGCGTGAATGGTGGCTTCAATGTTCGACATCACGGAGTCGGGGGTGGTGAAGTCAATGACGGCATCGACTCCGGCGAGGCGCTGACGCGTGAGTGCGGCCCCACCGCGGTTTTCGTGGACTTCGATGATCTCTACGGAGTGCCCGCGCGACTTGGCAACCTCGGCGACAAGCGCACCGGTCTTGCCCGCTCCCAGTAGTACAAACCTCATCTGAAAATCTCCGTGCTGAAAGATGTGAACTGATTGTATAGGCATGGCGTGGGATGGAGAGAAAAGATTTGTATCGGAGAAACGAAGTGGGAACCGAGAGTCGGCGCAGGGGCGCTCTCGCCTGCTGGGGATGACACCTCAAGCGCAAAAAGAACAGCCCCACCCAAGCAAAACCTTGGATGGGGCGCCCTCAGAATTGCTGAGAGTTGTGGTGTTAGTCGAAGACTTCGGGATCGACTTCCGTGAAAAACATTTTATGCAGGCGGCGAATGGCCTCCGGAACGTCGTCTTCGTTGATCACGAAGGTGATGTTGATCTCGGAGGCGCCTTGAGAAATCATGCGCACGTTAATCTCGCCGAGAGCCGCGAATACACGGGCGGCGATCTGCGGCGTTTCGCGGATGTTTTCACCCACAAGACAGACGATAGCGTTGCGTCCGGCATATTTCACGTCGGCGATCTTTTCGAGATCGGCGGCGATAGCCGGAATCGCTTCGTTCGAGTCGATAGTCAAAGAGACCGAGACCTCAGAGGTCGAGACGACATCGATGGAACAATGGTGCCTGTCGAATACATCGAAGATCGACTTGAGGAACCCATGAGCGCCGAGCATGCGCGCGGCGACCACATCAACAATGGTGATGCGCTTCTTGGCCGCGATCGCCTTGAAGGTGGACTTTGACTTGGGCGCGCGGCCTACGATCAGCGTGCCTTCATTGGTCGGGTTCAGCGAATTGAGTACGTAAACAGGGATGTCCTTCTGCACGGCTGGTAAAACAGTAGCCGGGTGCAGAACCTTGGCTCCGAAGTAGGCCAACTCGGCGGCTTCTTCGAAGGAGATTACTCGGATGCGGCGTGCCTCGGGGCAGATGCGCGGGTCCGTGGTCATCATGCCATCGACGTCAGTCCATATCTCAATGGCTTCGGCATCCAGGGCCGAGCCCATGAGTGCGGCGGAAAAATCGGAACCCCCGCGGCCGATCGTGGTCTGCACTCCTTGCACGGTGGCTCCAATGAAGCCTCCCATGACCGGGACTTGTGCGTCCTCGAGCAGCGGGCGAACGAGGTTCTTGGCGCGGTGCTCGATTTCATCATCCTGAGGGATGGCCTTGCCATGCTGCGCGTCGGTGATCATGACCTTGCGCGAATCAACCAGCGCGGAGCGAATGCCGCGAGCGGCGTAGGCCTCGGTCACAATGCGGCTGTTGAGACGCTCGCCGTAGCTGACAACATAATCGGAGCTACGGGGCGAGAGTTCACCGACGGCAACGATGCCCTTAAGCAGCTCGTCTAGTGTGTCGAACTCGCGCTCGAGTTCAACTGAGAGGCGCGCGTATTGCTCGGCGGTGACAAGTTCTTTAGCTGTGGAGTGATGACGCTGGCGCAGCCCGTGGGCAAGTTCGAGAGCCTTCTCGCGCTGGCCCTCTCCGGCGGCTTTTCCGGCGGCCAGCAGAGCGTCCGTAACCTTGGACATGGCAGAGACAACAACGACGGGACGGCGTTCCAGGCGGCCTTTGACGATTTGCGCCGTGCGGTCGATGGCCGAGGCATCCATTACGGACGTGCCGCCAAATTTCATTACGATCATGGGTGAGAACCTAAAATTCGCGAGATTTCGCGAGGTTGTTTCGAAGTCGGGGTTTCAAAGAATCAGAGCCAATAGCAATATCTGAACGAAAAGCCCCGAGGTACTTCACTCCGCTCAAGACGGAACTTCAGTCGAGAGCGGAGCGAAGGAGTTCCTTGGCGATGTAGCTACCTTTAGTCGAGATAGCCCTTGGCTTTAAGCAGCTCTGCGTTCAGCAGCGCGGCACCGGCGGCGCCACGGATGGTGTTGTGCGAGAGCATGGTGAATTTCCAGTCGAGCAGCGAGCAGGGGCGAAGGCGTCCGCAGGAGACGGTCATGCCGTGTCCGCGCTCGATGTCGAGCCGAGGCTGCGGGCGATCAGGACGCTCGTCATAGAAGATCGGAGCGGCAGGAGCAAAGGGCAGCTTCAGGTCGTAGGTCATTCCGCGGAATTCGCGCCATGCAGCGATGATCTTCTCGGGGGTGGCGCGCTTCTTGAATTTGATGGAGATCGACTCCGTGTGTCCGTCTTCAACGGCGACGCGGTTGCAGTGGGCGCTGATGGCGAAATTGGCGGGAGCGATCTCGCGTCCCTTCAACTTGCCGAGAAGCTTGCCGGCCTCTTCCTGCATTTTCTCTTCTTCGTTTTTGATATAGGGGACGACGTTGCCAAGAATGTCCATGGAGGACACGCCTGGGTAGCCTGCACCGCTGACGGCCTGCATCGTCACGGCGAAAACCGACTCGATGCCGAAGGCTTTTTGCAGGGGAGCGAGCGCGATTGCCAATCCCATGACGGAGCAGTTTGAGTTCGTGACCATAAAGCCGCCGGACTTCCTGCGCCAGGATTGCGAATCGATGAGCTTGATGTGGTCGGCGTTAATCTCGGGAATGACGAGCGGCACCTGTGGGTGCATGCGGAAGGCAGATGAGTTGGAGATGACGGCGCATCCGGCGTCGGCGAAAGCGGGCTCCATTTCGCGAGCAATATCGGCGTCAAGCGCGGCAAAGATGACCTTGGGCGCAGCCGGAGTTCCTTTACCCCCGGGCTCGGCGGCAGAGAGTTTCATGCTGGCGACGCGGCGCGGGATGGGCGTCTTCATCTTCCACTTGGCGGCTTCCTCGTAGGTCTTGCCGAATGAACGTTCGCTCGCGGCCACCCAGGCCACTTCAAACCAAGGATGTTGTTCGAGGAGTTGGATAAATCGCTGGCCCACCATTCCGGTGGCTCCCAGGATGCCTACTGGAATCTTCGCCGTCTTTGCCATCAGACCGAAATCTCTTTCCGATTCGTAAAGAAATCTGTGTGTTTCTCTTTTTTATATCACCCAACAGGCGTGCTTTGCCGTGAGATTCGCGGCGTTGCAGCACCTTTGAGTGCCGACCACGGGCATGAATGGCGAGAAATCGTCATTTTAAGGTTAAAATTGAGAATATCGCTCGCATTCGGATGCAAGGAGTTGAGGATGATCAACGGCAAGCGCGTGGTGGTGGTTTTGCCCGCCTACAACGCGGAGAAAACACTTCGCGCGACAATCGCTGAAATACCGGAGATCGTCGATGACTGCATTCTCGTGGATGACCACAGCACGGATGGAACTGTGCAACTGGCGCGCGAGCTGGGCTTGCTGTGCTTCGTTCACGACCGCAACTACGGATACGGACGCAATCAGCAGACGTGTTATCGCGAGGCGCTGGCATCGGGCGCTGGCGTAGTCATCATGGTTCATCCCGACTACCAGTACACGCCGCGACTGATTACGGCGATGGCGAGCCTGGTGGCGTATGGCGTGTACGACGTCACGCTCGGATCGCGCATCCTGGGTGGAGGCGCGCTGAAGGGCGGAATGCCTCTCTACAAGTACGTTGCGAACCGGTTGCTGACAGCATTTGAAAACCTGTTCCTCGGCGTGAAGCTCTCGGAGTATCACACGGGATATCGGGCATTCAGCCGCGAGGTATTGGAGAGCTTGCCGCTGGTGGAGAATTCGGACGATTTCGTTTTTGACAACCAGATGCTGGCGCAATGTGTGAAGTTCGGCTATCGTATCGGCGAAGTTTCGTGCCCTACGAAATATTTCCCCGAAGCATCGTCAATCAACCTGCGGCGAAGCATCACATATGGACTCGATGTACTGCGTACGACGGTGCAGTTTGCGCTGGAAAAATGGAAGCTGGCGAAATTCAGGATTTTTGATGAGAACGGGCGCAAGCTGACGACGGCCTTCGAAAACTACTACACAACAGAGACGATCCACAGATAGTGCCCACCGAACTCGAAATACCAGAACTCGCGGAGGGGCTTGCGGAATCGCCTGCCTCTGAGATAGCAAACGGCGACGCCGCCAATGGCGAGGGTGCGCCTCGATTAGGTGCACGCGGAGTGGCGCTGCTCACGATTATTTCGGCGGCGTCCTTCGCGGTGCACGGCTATCACCCCTATGTGGAAGATTCTGAGATCTACCTACCCGGCATCAAGAAGCTGATCGATCCGGCGCTGTACGCGCAGAACACGGGCTTCTTTGCCTCACACGCGGGGATGACTTTGTTCCCCAATCTGATCGCAGCATCAATCAGGTTGACGCATGTGCCTTTTGACTGGGCATTGCTGGCATGGCAGTTTGCTTGTGTGTTCGTCATGCTTCTGGCGTGCTGGAAAGTCGGGCGTCTGGCCTTTGGCTCCGCGCGCGCAGGATGGGGCGGAGTGGCCATGGTGGCCGGGATGTTCACGCTTCCAGTGGCGGGAACGGCGCTCTACATCATGGATCAGTATCTGAATACGAGATCGCTTTCAGCGGCTTCGGTGCTGATGATGGTGGCGATGGCCGGCGAGAGGCGATACAAGTATGCCGCGCTGTGGGCATTATTCACCGCTGCAATTCATCCCCTGATGTTTGTGTTCGGATTCTCTTTCTCGGCATTGTTGGTAGTGCCTCGGATGAACCCTCTGCGTTCGCTGGAGCCGAAGTATGCGATGGCGGCGATATCACCGCTGTTGGCGATCTTTCCGCCGATGAGTGCGGAGTATCACGAGGCGCTGACCAGCCGCGGATATTTCTTCCTATCGCGGTGGGCATGGTACGAGTGGCTCGGCCTGCTGGCTCCATTTGCGGTGTTCTGGTGGATGGGGCGGGTTGCGAAGCGGCGCGAACTGGTTGAGATGGAGCGCATGTGCACGGCGCTCAATGTGTTTGGCGCAATCTTCGCGGCAGCGTCGCTGTTGACGATTCCTCGCGCGCTGGAGCGGTTCACGCTGCTGCAACCAATGCGCTACCTGCACCTGACATATGTGCTGATGCTGGTGTTCGCCGGTGGAATGCTGGCGGAGTGGGTGTTGCGCAACAAGGCGTGGCGATGGGCGGTGCTGTTTGTGCCGATGTGTGCAGGGATGTTCATTGCGCAAAAGCAGGTGTTCCCCGCGACGCCTCACCTTGAGTTGCCAGGAGTGCAGCCGGGGAACTCGTGGGTGCAGGCGTTTCTGTGGATTCGGGAGAACACGCCGAAGGACGCGTATTTTGCGCTCAACCCTGAGCACATGCGGATGGATGGTGAGGATCAGCACGGCTTCCGCGCAGTTGCCGAACGCTCAATGATGGCCGATGCGGTGAAGGATTCCGGTGCGGTCACGATGTTTCCGAAGATGGCGCCAGCCTGGAAAGAGCAGTCGGAGGCGCAGAGGGGCTGGGCGAAGTTTGAGCGCACGGATTTCGCGAGGTTGAAACGGGATTACGGCGTCAACTGGGTGGTATTGGAGAAGAACCGGCGCGCGGCGCTCGAGTGTCCGTATGAGAACGAGGTTGTGAGAGTGTGTAAGGTGGATTAGAAGCTTGCGATCAAAGAAAAAGCCCTCGCGTGTGCGAGGGCTTTTTTGTTTGATGGGCACCGCGATGCCCGGTTTAGCGGTTTGGTGGGTAGTTGTTATCCGGATAGTTATTGTTGTTGGGGTAGTTACTATTGTTATCCGGATAGTTCCTGTTATCCGGGTAGTTACGATTGTCGGGCGGCGGATAGTTGCTCTGGTTACTGGGGTAGCTACGGTCGTCGTAGTTGCGATTATCCGGTGGCGGGTAGTTGCGGTTGTCGTTGTAATAAGGGTCGTTGGGGTTGGGGAGCCGGTCGCGATACGCGGCGGCTACAACCGGAACGGGAAGATCGTTGTTCAGACGGAATTGGAGCTTGGTTTCGGCGGGAATGCTGAGATCTTTGCCGCGCGTGATGACCTGAGCTCCGGCACCTGCAGCGCCTCCGGCTATCGCTCCGATGGCTGCGCCTTTGCCGCCTCCGGCGAGTGCGCCAAGAAGAGTTCCGGCAAGAGCTCCGCCACCAACGTAGGTTCCGGTGCGCTTGTTCATGCCGATACCGCCATTCTTACTGCTGCCTGCGGCATCGGTGCTTTCACCCAGCACGTCAATGCTGCGTCCGGCAAGATCGATCGAGTGAAGATCTACGGTCATGGTGCGGCCGCCGTCGTCAGATACAACGCGCAGACGTGCAGGCGTGCCACTGGGAATTGCCACGCGACCATCCTGATCGAGCACATCTTTCGAAACCGTTGCGGGATACGTGCCGCGAGGCTCTTCGCCCTGGCGCAAGCTGATGGCCTGATCGGAACGGACTTCGATGCTCGTGCCGCTGGTCACGATCGTACGCTGCTGAGCAAAGAGTCCGGCTGTGCTGAACAAGAGCGTCGTCATGAGCAGACTTCTGAATGCTTTGGACATTGGCTCCTCCTAATAGACGGTGGCGATTCGTTAGAGGATGACGCAGGGGAGGGAGTTGGCCTCAGCGGAGGAACAGCAAGAGCGGCAATGTCTCACAAGAAAGTTCTCGCAGGATAAACGTAATTCGAGCAACCCAGCCGCGGTCTGCGCTGTGCTCAGAATCGCAGCTTGGTTGAGGATGCGACGTGAGGCGTCTCACTCGCATGCTGAAGAGAGCATGCGTGGGCACCTGCACGTCTATAAGGTGTGAGTTGTTACTGGCGCAGGACTTCGGTGGCGCTGTCAGGGATGGAGATGCGGACCAGCTTGTGGTCGGAATCAAGCCAGAGGTGCCAGTCGGGGCCGTCGGCCTGCATGATGAAGTGGCGAAGCCGCTGAGGGCGGCCGTTGAGCGGTGCGTCCTCGTAGCCTTTGAATTCGATGAAGAGCTGGGCAGAGGTGCGGCGGCGCGGGATGAGGATGGGCACGCGCTGGCGTTCGAGGTCGCAGCCGTCTCCAGCGGGACGTGGCTTGCAGGCGGCAGAGGCTAGATAGCGCCAGAGAAGGACTTCGCGCGGGGAGAAGAAATAGTCGTCGAGGATGAAGGTTTCCTGTCCGAGGAAGAACGGCTGGTCTGATGCTTTGCCGTCGCCTACGACGTGCATATTGAGAACGTGATCGCCCGGTTGGATAACGGCGGAGCTGTGCGAAGGCGAGACCTGTTTCCACTCGTAGCGGGAGAGACTGCCGTTGGGGAACAACGATAATTCGCTGGTCTGCTCGATCTTGCCACTGTTCGAGCTCTCGGACCGGAACTCGGAAGAAGTGGTGCTCGAGTCAGCGAACTGGCGCACCGTGAACTTCTCGGTCGCAACGCGCTGGCCGTTCTGGAAAATACCGAACGTGCCTTCATCCACCACTTTGGCCGGAGCTTTGGAAGGTTTGGTACCAGCGAAGGCGGCGAGGGTGAAGACAAAAACGAGCAGAGCGGCGGAGGTGAAACGATGCGTCATTGTGGAGTCTCTGGCTAGAGTTTATCGCGAGCAGAGGCAGGTACGCCAAGGCGAATCGCAAGATGTACAAGCGAAGAGACAAGGCCCGAAGGGTCAGGATTGGATGCGTCTAGCGTGTGGCGTGCGGTGAGGTAAGTGGGACGTCGCTGATCGTACAGAAGGCGAAGACGATCGAGGTCGCGAGCGAGCGGGCGCTGGTGACCTGTATTGGCGATGCGCGCGAAGGCGACCTCGAACGGTACGTCGAGGAAGATCACGGTCGCTTCGTGCTGGTTGAGGAGCTCCCGGTTGGCGGGCTGAAGGTAGGCGCCTCCGCCGAGCGCGAAGACGGATGGACGCGCAAGGCGCGGCAAAGTCAGATCGAGATGGTGGTGCTCAATAGCGCGGAAACCGCTCTCCCCGCGGTTGGCGAAGAGTTCGGGGATTGGGCCGTGGACGCGCACAATTTCGTGATCGAGGTCCACGAAGGGGCAACCGAGGCGCAGGGCCAGGAGGCGTCCTACGGTGCTCTTTCCGGCGCCCATGAAGCCGATGAGCACGAACAGCGGCGGTTGAGAATCAGGGGGCATTCAGGTGGATTGTAGCAGGGGAGTGAGCAGGTGCGGAGGGATGCTAGAGCAAAGCCAAGAGCAACTACCCCCACCTAAGCTCGCGAAAGGCGCGAGTTTAAGGATGGTGCACCCGGAAGTTTCAACTTGAAGAGGGTAAGGAATGAAAATGGCCGCGAGTGGACGCGGCCATTGAAGGGTACGAGCGCCGGAGAGAACGAACCTGTTAGACGGACCTGCGAGCCTGTGCGGGCTTCATCAAGCCTTCGCCCTTGAGCTTCTGCTCAATGCCATCCCACACGCTGGGGCTGGGGTCGTACAAGGGCACCAGCAGCTTCGCCTGATCGGCGATGTAACGAAGATCGTTGACCAGACCACGGCACACTTCGCAAGACTTGAGGTGCTCTTCCTGCTCAACAGAACCGCCCGAGTCGATGATGAGCGGCAATTCGCGCTGAAACTCAGCACAGGTCATTTTGTTGTCTCTCCCGGTATGGACGGCGATTGGGGCCGCAGCGGTTGCGTGACGTCCTTTATTCATATTACTTGCCTGCTTGAGCTTCTTGAGGCGTTTCTCTCTGCGCGGGTCAGTTTCAACAGATCACGAAGCTTCATACGCGCTTTGTGGAGCTGTGACTTACTGTTGCCGATGGAACAGCCCATCATTTCCGCGATTTCGTTGTGCTCATAGCCTTCGATGTCATGCAGCACGAAAATGATGCGGTAGCCGGGAGGAAGACTTTCAATTGCTCGCTCCAGGTTGACACGGTCGATGGAGCCGGCGAGAACCTGATCGTGCGCGCCGATGTCCTTCTTTGGTCCGTCCTCTTCGGTGGGCTCCAGGGTTTCCTGAAGCGAGACCTCGGGAAGACCTTTTTTGCGAAGGTGCATGAGCACCACGTTTACCGCGAGGCGGTGAAGCCAAGTAGAGAAGGCCGACTCTCCACGGAACGTGGCGATTTTGCGATAGAGCTGAAGAAATGCTTCCTGCGTAAGATCCTCCGCCTCGGCGGTGTTGCCGGTCATGCGGAGGCAGAGTGAATAAACACGACGTTTATGAAGACCATATAGGGCTTCGAAGCATTCGCCATCGCCCTGCTTGGCACGTTCAATGGCTTCGGCTTCGGAGATTCCGGTCGCCAGCATTTTTCTTGGGGTGGTCAATAGAGACCTCTTTACACCGGTGTTCGGTTGAGTCGCTGGTTTCGGGGTGACACCACCTCCGGCGGGCGGCGCGGCATTTTCGATAACTGATGCAGACTTTCGTATTGCCACTGGGTCCTCCGCCGCACACGGGCGCGTCCTTCTAGTATGTAAAAAATACGATGCACTTCAGAACGGTTCCGTTGCTTTGGACAGGGAGGCTGGAGTGCTGCATTGCAGCTTGAATCGCCCCGAGAGACCCTGGAATTGCCCTGCTGATCAGGCTGTAATTGTCTCCAATCCGTGTCCCTTGGGGCCGAGTTCTCGCTGACGCAGGAGGAAGGCGAGCAGGGCTCCGATAATACCCATGCTGGTGAGTATCTGGAGCATGGGAAGGTAGCCATGAGGATTGGAGGCCGAAGCCCCGGCAGCGTCGTTGGCTCGGCCGAGTCCCCAGTTCATTCCAGCCATGCCCATGTTCTGGATCATGGTCATGAGGCCAAGGGCGGTGCCAATGGTGCGTGAGGGAACGATGTAGGCAACCGACGGCCAGATGATGGCAGGAACAAAGGTGAACGCAAAACCGAGCATCGCCATGGGAACGTAGAGCGAGATGCCGGTATAGCCCATCATGAGGAAGACCGGGATGAGCAGCAGTACGCCGAGGCACATGATGGTGGCGCGGCGTCCCATTTTGTCGGAGAAGAGGCCGACGATGGGAGTTCCGAACATGGTGAATGCGGTGAGGATACTGAGAAGCTTGCCGCCGAGCTCGCGCGTAGTGCCGTGGGCGTCTATGAAATACTTCACCGCGAAGGTTTCGAAGGGGAAGATCGCGGAATAGAAGATGACGCAGAGTCCGACGAGATACCAGTAGGACAGTCCGAAATTCTTCACGTCTTGGAAGACAATCTTGTCGGCTTCGCCAGCTGCGCCAAGAGAATAACGATGCTCGGCTCGTGCTTCCATGATCCAGTAGATGATGGGGCCGACAACGCATAATGAGACGAACCCTACACCGATGATCCACGGGCCTTGCCAGGAGTTGTAGGCGGATGAGGCCCAACTTGGTGAACGCTGTGCGAGATAGCTGCCGAAGCGGGCGAGCATGAGGTTGAGTCCGAGCGCGAAGCTGAGCTCCTTGCCCTTGAACCACTTTGCGACGGCGGCGGTGATGGCGACGATGAGCGATTCGGCACCCATGCCGAAGATGAAGCGTCCGGCGGCCATGATTTCAAAGCGCGGGCTGGAGGCGGTGAGCACGGAGCCGGCGAGGCAGATAGCTCCGAAGAGAAGCAGCGCGCGGCGAACACCGAGGCGGTCGATGAGAATGCCTCCGATGAGCACGGTGGCGATGGGAGCGATGGAGTAGAAGGAATTGAGCAGTCCGATCTTCTGGTCGGAGTAGCCAAGCTGCTTCTGAAGGACGTCGGCGAGAGGCTCGAGCGCGTCGTAGAAATAATAGTTGCCGAACATGGTAATGCTGAGCCAGAGAAGGACGAACCAGCGATAGAGTTTGCTTGGTTCGGTTGCGGAAACGGATTGAGGCATCGGCAGAAACCTTTCTGGCTTATCAGTTCAGTGCAAATTGAATGTAGCAGCAACACGGACAGGTCGCCAGTTGCGTTTTGAGTGACGCAGGGTGGGAGGAGAGATAGAATTCGGCAACTCACGATTTGGAGCGAGATCAGCGACGCCCTTTGAAAAGGCGTTGCTGATCTCGCTGACAGGCGTCCATCTGGAGGGCATTTGTTGTGGATTGATATGTTATCGTGCGTTCTTTTCTAAAGCTTTGAAGGCTGCAACCTTCACCTCAGTCTTTTCGCTATCGCTATTGGCTAGCTCTGAAAGCCGCGGTGTTGCTTCATCTAAAGCATCTTGCCCAATACGGGTAATTGCTTTGATCGCCGCGAGTTTAACTCCGGGCTGAGCATCATCCAGAGCTCTTATGATTGATCGCCGCGTCTGTGAATCACTCATTGGAGCGAGACTCACTGCGTTAAGAGTGTTAACCCTGGTTGGCACATCCAAGGGGCGCGACAGAAATTCATTGACTGCTTGGATGGTCTCGGCCTGTGATGGCTGCATGTGAGCCAACAAGTAAAGCGTACTCGACTGTGCCTCGGACGATCTATCAGTGCGCCTGACAAACTGCAACATCAAGGGAACAATCCCTCGGTAAGCATCCAGATTTATATTGCTGAGAATTGCTGCTGGTGTACCCTGCACTCTGCTGTCGTTAGCATTCCAAAGTTCAGCGATTCCGTTGATATGATCCTTCAACAATTCTGTACTGTCAGGTCTCATTGAAATCATCGTTAGGACTGATATCGCACACCAGCGAACCTCCTCGTTGGATTGTGATAAGGCGGTGAAAATGGAAGGCAACGCTTTTGAGATATCACTGGCGTCTGCGGTTGGGATCTGTTGCTCAACAGTATTGAGGTTGGCGTTCTCCGCAGGTAATGAGACGTTCTTGATGCGAATGATCTCTTCAAAAAACTGCTGCAGCGACGGCACGGGACTGGATGTCTGTTGAGCGTGCAACTGGGGAGTGGAAGACAACAGCAGCAGAACTATGGCTAAGCTCAATTTTTGCGCGGGAAAATACTTCCTACTCATAGGATTGAGGCGGCGCTGTTTCGTCTGGAGTGGCCTTTGGGGTCGCTCCTTTCTTTTGGGCGCGGAGTTGACGGGCGTATTCGCCGAGGCTGATGGAATCGTCGTACATGCTGCCCTGCGGAAAGAACGAAACGCCTGTGCTGGGCGAGGCGATGAAATCGAAGTGCCGCTGGGCGAGGAATTCGGTGCTCGCCGGGGGAACGTCTGCCACAGGTGTTTGCTCGGGAATTCCGGGGACAAATTCGACTGGTGGAACGGTGATTGTCGAAGGCGTGGTGAGGGATCCGATGTGAACTTCGGGAGTGTAGATGGTGCCGGGATACTGAGCATGCGCTGGAGTGGCAATCAGGAGCGCGGCGGCGAACAAAAGAGCGAGTGAACTTGCGCGGAACGTTCCATCTAACGGCATTGTTCGGAGAAGCGAGCGAAACGTGCGAGGCGACATGGACGGATTGGAATGAAGCAGAAGGTGAAAGGGATGTCCGGGGGAAGCGGGGAGTGGGGCGGTATCAGGAATGAAAACTAGCTATTTTGAATAACGCCGAATGCGCTGAGGGATATTGGGAGGCAAGCCTTATGATAGGTGTTCGGGTTTACACAATGATTGGCGGGCATCCGCGGGGACTCGCGTGAGCATTTGGGCGGCCGGACGCCGAAGTACACAAAAACTGGCGAGATGGGCAGTGCTACTGGCCGGAGTTGTATGTCCGCTGGTGGCAGTGGGACAGTCTGCGCCTGCGGTTTCTATGGAGGCTAAGTCCGCGCAAGCTCAAAGGCAGCAATTGAACGAAGCTCCTGCGGCGGCGCCCGAGCCACTGCCGGAGAGCGCGCTGCCAGGCGCGCGGGCAGAGCTGATCGAGGGGCGCACGGTAGAGCAGGTCAGCATAGCGGCCAGTGGGGACGCACAAAAAAGAGCCGCATTCCTGGAACGCATTCCTTTGAAGACAGGAGATACTCTCGAGCGCAGAACGCTGCGCAGGAGCCTCCGTGTGCTGTTCGAAACCGGACGCTTTTCCGACGTGGTGGCAGACGCAACGGTGCTGCCGTCGGGTGGTGTGGCGGTGGAGTTCCGCACGCAGCCGAACTATTTCAATGGAAATGTGACCGTGACAGGGCTTCCCAAGAACGGGCCGAACGAAACCCAGGTGATCAACACGGGGCGACTGGAACTGGGCGCGCGATTTACGGAAGAGAAACTGAAGGATTCGGAAAACAGAATCCTGCGGCTGATGCACGACAACGGCTACTGGAGAGCGCAGATTGGAGCGACGCTCCATCGGCATGAGGACACGCAGCAGATTGATGTGGAGTTTGAGGTGAAGCCGGGGCCGTCGGCACAGGTTGGAAAGCTGACGGTGACGGGTGATCCGTCGCTTTCGGCAGAAGAGGCGGTGGAGATCTGCAAGATGAGCCCAGGGAAGCGAGTGCGCGGCGATCTATTGCAGAGGGCGGTGGCGCGTCTCCGAAAGCATTATGTGAAACAGCACAGGTACAAGGCACAGTTGACGGCGGGAGTGCCGGTGTATCACGAACAGACGAACACGGTGGACTACTCCTTCGAAGTGGAGCGCGGACCGGTGCTGGACATCCGAGCGGAAGGAATGCGGCTGAGTTCGGGCAAGCTGAAGCGCTATGTGCCGGTGTACGAAGAAAATGCAGTGGACGAAGACCTGCTGAACGAGGGGCGGCGCAATCTGCGTGACTATCTTCAGGGGCAGGGCTACTTCGACGCGGCGGTGCAGGTGCGGCAGGCAGAGGACAGAGAGCATGACCGGCTGCACATTGTGTATTCGATCGACAAGGGTGAGCAGCACAAGCTGAAGACCATCCAGTTCACCGGCAATGCGCTGTTTTCAGGCGATGAACTGAAAGAGCATATGGGAATGCAGGCGGCGAGCATGCTGCTGCCGCATGGGCGCTACAGCCAGTCGATGCTGACGAATGATCTGCAGGCGATTCGGAATCTGTATCTCTCGAACGGCTACCAGTCGGTGAAGGTCGCGAGCGATGTGGTGGACAACTACGAGGGAGTGCGCGGAGACCTGAAGATCACGGTGAATGTGAACGAAGGCTCGCTGGTGAAAGTCGGCAAGCTGGACATCAAGGGCATGAACCAGGTGAGCGAGGATGTGATTCGCGGCATGATCAATACGCATGCCGGGCAGCCGTTCTCGGAGGCGACGGTGGCGGACGACCGCGAGGTGGTGCTGAATTATTACTTCGACCGCGGGTTCCCCTTGGTACAGATGGACAGTTCGGCGAAGTACGCGAACGAAGAGCACACGTCGATGGATGTGGAATATGAGATCCACGAAGGGCAGCAGGAGTTTGTAGATCGCGTACTGGTGAGCGGAGTAGAGCACACGAAACCGCACATTGTGAATCGCGCGGTGGTGATCAAGGCGGGTGCGCCGCTGAGCCAGGACAAGATGCTGCAGACGCAGCGCAATCTGTATGATCTCGGCATCTTCAACGAAGTACAGACGGCAATTGAGAATCCTGAGGGCGACGAAAAAGCCAAGGACGTGCTGTTCCAGATACGCGAGGCGAAGCGCTGGACATTCAATTACGGTCTCGGAATCGAAATTGGGACGGGGCTGAATGTGGCACAAGGCGGTTCGGCGCAAGGAGAAACGGGAGTGAGCCCGCGAGTGACGTTCGATGTGACGCGAGTGAATTTCCGCGGGCGCGATCAGTCACTGATCTTCAAGTCGCACTTCGGCAATCTGCAGAAACGCGCGTCGCTGAGCTTTGACCAACCGCGATGGTTTGACCTACCGAACTGGCGGTTGACTTTCACGGCGCTGTACGACAACACGCGAGATGTGAACACTTTCAGCAGCAACCGGCTGGAAGGCTCGGTGCAACTTACGCAGAAGGCGACGAAGGCTTCGCAGTTCCTGTATCGGTTTGCGTACCGGCGCGTGAAAGTGGACCCGAACAGCTTTCCATCGGGATTCAGCCCGGACCTGATTCCGATTTATTCGCGCTCGGTGAGGGTGGGAATGCCGAGCTTGACGTATCTGCGCGATACGCGCGACGACCCATTGAACTCGACGAAGGGAACGTACAACACGGGCGATATCGGAGTAGCCTCGGGATACTTCGGCTCGCAGGCAAACTTTGGTCGTCTGCTGGTGCAAAACGCGACGTATCACAAGTTTCGCAAGACCTGGGTATTTGCGCGCTCGCTGCGGATCGGTGTGGAAGCTCCGTATGGAAACCTGTGTCAGGATGTGTTGCCACAGAACGGCATCTGTCCTTCCAGCGTGCGGGCAACCGGATATGTGCCGTTGCCGGAGCGATTCTTCGTGGGCGGTTCGAACTCGCACCGCGGGTTTGCGATCAACCAGGCGGGGCCGCGCGATCCTTCGTCGGGCGCACCGCTGGGTGGCAACGCAATGATCGTAAACAATTTTGAGCTGAGACTGCCTCCTGCGCCATTGCCGCTGGTGGGAGACAGCCTGAGCTTCGTGGTGTTTCACGATATGGGCAACGCGTTTGCAACGGCGAACCAGATGTGGAAGAACCTTGCGCGATTCAAGCAGCGGAATCCGGAGAGCTGTAAGGATTTCCAGAGCGCGACGTCAACATGCGATTTCAGCTATATGTCTCATGCGGTTGGGGCGGGTGTGCGCTACAAGACGCCGATCGGGCCGATACGCGTGGACATGGGATACAACTTGAATCCGCCGTTCTTCCCGGTGAAGGACCCGTGTGCGGATGTAAAAGGATGCACGGAAGTGCCTCACTACGAGCAGGTGCGGCATTTCAATTTCTATTTCAGCATTGGGCAGACGTTCTGATGACAGGCGGACGAAATCTCGTGGGCGTGGCGGTGCTTGGGATGCTGCTTGCGCTGGCTCCGGCGCGCGGCGAGGTAGTGGACCGCACGATTGCCGTGGTGAACAACCACATGGTGACCTGGAGCGATCTGGATGAGGAGATGAGATTTGAGGCGCTGCAGAATGGCCGCACTTTGAAGGATTTGGGCGAGGCGGACAGGCGGACAGCTTTCGATCACCTGGTGGAGTATGAGATTCTGCGCGACCAGATGCAGGGCTCGGCTCCAGCTACTGAGGCCCAGGTGCAGGCACGCGTTTCAGAAATTCGCGCGGCGTGGCATTTGAATCCGGAAAAGGACGAGAACGCGAAAGGCATTGGCGAGAAGGACGCGAAGTGGGCGGCGAGGCTGCGAGGATACGGCCTCTCGGAAGCTGAGTTGAACGCGCTGGTGACGACGCAGGTAGAGATTGCGAAGTTCATGGAATTCAGGGTGCGCCCGCTGGTGCGAGCTTCAAGAAAAGAAGTTGAGGATTACTACAACACGACGTTGGTTCCGCAGGTGATGGCGCAGGGACAGCAACCGGAGAAGCTTGACCAGGTGATACCGAAGATTCGCGAGTTGATAGTGGAGCAGAAGATGACTCGTGAGATGGAAACGTGGCTCGATACGCTGCGAAAACAGAGCAGCGTGCAAGTGTTGTGGGATGGCGTGCGGTAGTGGGCGCAGGCGTTCGTAGAGAGCGATGAGCGAAGAGCCAGAGCAGGGAAAATCCGTCGAGACCTCGCAGGAGGAGGTTGCGTCCGCCGCGGTGAACGTTGCACCGCCGCCGAGCAGACGCTCGCGCGTGCTGCTGTGGATGAGTGTCGTCATTCTGGCGCTGGCGACGGCTGTGCTGGCGGTGTGGCGATACGTGAACGGTGCGGAGTTTCACGAGCGGGCGCGGTTGATTGCGATTGAACAGATTGAGCATGTGACGGGCGGGCGCGTCGAAGTGCAGTCGGTGGGATGGAACCTGAGGCATCTGCGGTTTGAGATGAACGGGCTGGCCGTTCATGGGAAAGAGGCTGCGAGCGAAGCTCCGCTGCTGCGCGTGGAGAAGATCGAGGCACGGCTGAGGTGGGCTCCTCTACTGCGAGGACGTGTGTCGCTGGAAGAGCTTGGCGTGAGGCGGCCATTGGCTCACGTGGATGTGTACAAGGACGGCTCGACGAATATTCCTGAACCGAAGCTGCGACGCAAAGCAACAGGAAACGAAGCGGAACAGTTGTTGCGGCTCGCAATTGGGCACGCAGAGGCAGTCGACGGTCTGCTGCAATGGAATGAAGAGAAAATCAAGCTCGAAGGCCGCGTGGATGACATCGAGCTGAAGTTGGCGTATCGCGCAGCGGAGCGTCGCTATGACGGCGAGGCGAAGGTTGGGAAGGTGCGGGTGCAGTTGCCTGCGTGGCAACCTGTGACGATGGGTGCGCAGGCGCAGTTTCGTATTTACAAGGACCGTGTTGAGGTTTCGCAACTGCGGGTAAGTGAAGCGCACTCGTGGGTGGAAGCCTCGGGGGCGCTAACAGAATTGGCAAATCCGGTAGCGTACTTTGCGTATCATGGCGCGGGTGATCTGCGAGAGATTGCGAACCTGGTGAAGTATCGCGAACTGCGGGGCGGAGAGGCGCACTTCACGGGCGAGGGTAGCTATCGCTCGGATCGCGGCGAACTGGTGCTGAACGGCAAGGCGCAGGGATTGAACGTGACCTGGGCAGATGAGATTGTGCGGCTGGAGCGCATCAATGGCGGATTCTTTTACGCAATCGATCGAGAGCACTTCAACGCCAACTCGATTTTTGCGTCCGCTCTGGGCGGCACGGTGCGCGGCAAGATGGATGTTGCGATTCCGCCAGGGAAGCCGCAGGTAGGGCGCATCGATCTGCAGGTTACGGGAGTGGAGCTGTCGCGGGCGCTGCATGCGTTCTCGAATGGAGAGTTGCCGCTCGACAGATTGCACCTCGCGGGGCTGACCTCGGGCACGCTGAATGTGAACTGGCGCGGCACTCCGCTGGATGCGGTGATGGACGGTGACCTGGTGGTGCGTCCGGTAGCGAGAGCTGGAGAGCTACCGGTGAGCGCGACGGTGCAGGCGTCGGTGAACTTCCGGCAACAGGCGGTGCAGGTACGCAGCGTGGAAGCGAGCACGCCGACAACGCACCTGTCGGCGCAAGGGCGGATGGCGGTGAATTCAAACCTGACGCTGAATGCGACAGCCGCCAACTTTTCCGAAGTGGGGCCGATGGTCGTGGCATGGCGCGGGGGCCGCGCGAAGGACCTTCCGGTGGAGTTTGGCGGGAACGCGGCGTTTCGCGGCACGGCGAAAGGGAAGCTGAGTTCGCCTGCGCTAGCTGGGCATGTTGAACTGCATGATTTCACAACAATCCTTCGCAAGCAGGCCAACGGGCAGACGCCGGAGCGCGTGATAAGAACGCACTGGGATGCGCTGGAAGGCGATGTTGAATACTCGGCGGCGCGCGAGAGTCTGAAGAATGCAGTGCTGCGGCGCGGCGGGGCACGAATTGCCGTGGACGCCAGCGTCGCGCTGGTGAAGGGAAATTACGATCCAACGCAGCCTTTCTCGGCTCACGTAAGGGCGACGAACGCGGAAGTCACCGACTTACAGGGAGTGTTAGGAACAAGTTATCCGGTCGGCGGACAGGTGAACGGCGATGTACAGGTGGCAGGTACAGAGGATCACCTGAGCGGTAGCGGTCGCGTGAGTTTGACGAATGGCGTTGCGTGGCGCCAGGCGGTACACGCGGCGACGGCGGACGTGATGTTCACCGAGAACCGCGCCGAGTTGCGCAACATCGTGGTGAAAAGCGACGCGATGCAGTTGACCGGCGAAGCGCAGATGAATGTGGAGACGAGCGAGTTTGCTTTCGACCTGAGAGGCACGGAAGTGAAGATCGAGAATCTGCGCGCGGTTCGCGATCGCAATCTTCGAGTGTCGGGACAGGCGGCGTTTGAGGCCAAAGGAACCGGTACGCCGGGAGCGCCGGTGATCAACGGGCGGCTGCGGTTGCGCAATCTGGCGGTGAGTCGTCAGGTTCTGGGCGACATGAATGTGGACGCCGTGACGCGTGGCACGGAGATGACGCTGACGGCGCGTTCAAATTTCAAAGCCGCGAAAGTGAAGCTGGATGCGCAGGTGCATCTGCGTGGCGAGATGCCGATGCACATTGTGGGCAATGTGCAGAGCACAAATCTTGCTCCGCTGCTGGAAGCGTATTTGCCGATCAGGCATGGAAGTTCGATGGGCTTCAGCATGCGTGTGGAAGCCTCGGGTGATGCAAAGCGGCCGCGCAACATGGTGGCCGACGTCACGGTGGATCACTGGGCCGGGAACTATGCGGGAATTGCGGTGACGAACGATGGCCCGATCCGGCTGAAGATGGCAAACGAGGTGTTGTCGGTCGAGCAATTCCGCGTTGCGGGCGAGCAGGGAACGCGATTCCTGCAGGTACGCGGGCAGGTGCAGTTGGGCGGCACGAGGCAGATCAATCTGCGCTCTGATGGCAGTGTGAACCTGAAACTGCTGGAGACGGCGGACCCGAACCTGACGGCTTCGGGAGTGGCAAATCTCAATCTGCAATTGAATGGTACGATCTCGCGGCCCTCGATGCGTGGGCGACTGAACGTGGTGAACGGGACGGTGGCGTACATCGATTTCCCGAACGGGTTGAGCGACATAAACGGGTCGATGGTGTTCAACGAAGACCGACTGCAGGTGCAGGAGTTGACGGCACGAACGGGCGGCGGACTGCTTCATTGCGGAGGATTCGTTACGTTCTCGGCCACGCAGGGGCTGGGGCTGAGCCTTTCGGCAACGGGGCGCGAGATACGGTTGCGCTATCCGGAGGGATTGAGTTCGACGGCCGATGCCTCGCTCTCGCTTTCAGGCACGATGAAGAATGCGGTGCTTGCAGGCGATGTAACGGTGACCCGGTTGGGTGTAAATCCGCAATTTGATTTCGCCACTTACCTGGTGAAGGGAATCAAGGGCGCTCCGGCGCAGAAGATCGATTCACCGCTGAACAATGTGCATCTGGAAGTCCATGTGACCTCCACGCCGGAGTTGCAGGTGCAGACTTCGCTGGCGCGGGTGAGCGGCAACGTCGATTTGAGATTGCGAGGGACGGCGTTACGTCCAGTGGTGCTCGGCAGGGTGAATCTGCTGGAGGGAATGATCTTCTTCAACGGCACGAAGTACAGGCTGGAGCGCGGCGATGTTACATTCACAAACCCGATCAGGATCGAGCCGACGCTCGATGTGGAGTTGTCGGCCAGGGTGCGCGAATACGATGTTACGCTCGGCTTCCATGGGCCGCTGAACAGGCTGACGCCTTCGTATCGCTCGGACCCGCCATTGTCGAGCAGCGACATCATTTCGCTGCTGGCACTGGGCAGGACGACGGAAGAGTCGGCGAATCCGGCGATGATGGGTACGTCGCAGTATCAGCCAACGGTTTCGGAGAGCGCGTCGAACGCGATCATCGGGCAGGCTCTCAACGCGACGGTGAGCAGCCGCGTGCAGAAACTATTTGGCGTGAGCCGTCTGAAGATCGATCCGAACGTTGGGCAGGCGCTGAATTCGGGACTGGCGCGCGTAACCGTGGAGCAGCAGGTCTCCAATAAATTGACACTTACCTATATAACGAACCTGAACCAGTCGGCGCAGCAGATCATCCAGTTTGAGTACAACGTGAACAAGGATGTGTCGATTGTAGGCGTGCGCGACCAGACTGGCGTGGTGTCCTTTGATGTGCTGTTCAGGAAACGCCGGAAGTAACGTTAAGCCCGTTGCACGACCAGTCGCTCGCGATCCAGGTCGATGCTGATCCACGACATGGAGCCGCACTCGCGACACTTCACGGCATGGTCGGCATCAGACCCGCGCTGATTAGGTCGCATGATTGCGAGAACCGGTGCTCCGCAGGCGGGGCATTTAAATGCAACATTGTTTCCAAAGGCGTCACAGGAGAGAGAGCGCCCACGTTCATCTACACAATTAAAATCTGTGATCGTTGCCATCTTGAGTTCATTGTGGGTCGAAAAGATGGGCAGGGTCAATGAAGATTATCGGGTCTGAGAAATCAAGAAAAGCGTCGAATAGAGTATGTGCGGGCGATTTCGGATAGCGCGGAAGAAGGAAATTCTGGAGACGGAGTTTGACGCCGAGGCCGTAAGCGACGACCTGGAGTGGATTCCGCGATATAACGCCGCTCCGGGACAGGATATCCCTGTGATCAGGCAGGAGAAGGACCGTCCGGTGCGCAGGCTTTCACAGATGCGGTGGGGGCTGATCCCTTTCTGGGCGACCGACCCGGGGATGGGCTACAAGATGATCAATGCGCGGGCGGAGACGGCGGCTACAACGGCCGCTTTCAAAGAGCCATTCCGGATGCGACGGTGCCTGATTCCGGCGGATGGGTTTTATGAGTGGAAGAAGCAAGGGAAGCAGAAGTTGCCGTTTTGCTTCACGTTAGCCGATGGCGGAGTGTTTGCGTTTGCGGGATTGTGGGATCGGTGGAAGTCTCCCGAGGGACAGTGGATCAAGAGCTGCGCGATCTTGACGACGGATGCGAATGAGCTGGCGCGGGAGGCGATCTTGACGACGGATGCGAATGAGCTGGCGCGGGAGGTTCATGATCGCATGCCGGTGATTCTGCCGAAAGAGGCCTACGATTTGTGGCTCGATCCGGGATTTCACGATGTAAGGGAGCTAAAGGCAATGCTGAAGCCGTTTCCGGCGGAGCAGATGCGGAGCTATCGGGTGAGCCAGAGGGTGAACAAGGTCGATAACGACGATGCGGAGTGCGCTGAAGAAGTGGAGCCAGAGCAGGAGAAGGGGCAGACGGGGTTATGGGAGGAGTGAGGGTCAAAGCAAGTCGGTGGTAGGTGACCTGAGGTAGCAGTGGAGATTGGGATTGTGCTGGGATCCTTCGCTTCGCTCAGGATGACATCCTATAGAAATCGAAATTGTTCTCACTCCCGATCGAGCTTGTTCTCAGTGGAAGTCGTGGGAGCGGACATCGGCGCGGCTGATGTTGAGGGGGTGGATGGTGCGGGCCTTGATAGATATGACGTTCTGCTGGTTTTGTAGTTCTCCTTCGATCAGCAGGAATTTCTCGTAAATCACAGTGTGGCGGAACTGCTCGTAAATAGCGGGCGTGATAATGGCGTTGGCGATGCCGGTTTCGTCTTCGAGGCTGAGGAAGACGAATCCTTTTGCCGTGCCGGGACGCTGGCGTGCGATGACGCATCCGGCGATGCGGGTGGGGCGGCCGTGCGCGAGGCCTTCGAGGTCGCGGGCGGCGATGATTCCCTGTGCGCTGAGTTGGGCGCGGTGGTAGGCCATAGGGTGTTTGCCTACTGTGACTCCGGTTCCGGCGAAATCGGCGACGAGGCGCTCTTCGATGGTCATCTGGCGGAGTGGCGAAGATGGCGCATCCTGCTCGGGAAGGTCGTTGAGCAGAGGTCCGGCGGGGCGTCCGGCGTATTCCACCTGCCAGAGGGCGTCGCGGCGGTGAGAGACGTCTCCCAGCGAATTGAGGGCACCGATTTTGGCGAGGAGCGCGAGGTCGGTTTTTCGCAATTCGGGGACGCGGGACACGAGGTCCTGGATGGATGCGAAGGGTCGCTGTTTGCGGGCGGCGGCGATGGCCGCGGCGGTGGATTTGTGGAGACCACGGGCGTAGTTGAGTCCGAGGCGGAGCGCGTAGGGATCGGGCTTGGGTGTTTGCTCTCGGGCACCCGCCGTCTGGTGGAGATCCGTGGAGACTAGATTGATGCGGTGTGCTAACCCACTTCTGCCAGAAGAGGGTAGCGGTGGGGCACCGGGCTGTCCTGCTGGGGGTAGGGGTCCTTCGCTGCGCTCAGGATGACAACTTAAATCAAAATCGATGGGTTCAAGGGTGCAAAGGTAGTTGGAGTGTTGGACGTCGACGGGTTTGACGCGGAGGCCGTGGCGCTGAGCGTCTTTGACGATGGTGGCGGGCGAGTAAAAGCCCATGGGTTGGTTGTTGAGTAGGGCTGCGGTGAAGGCCGCAAGGTAGTTGCACTTGATGTAGGCGCTGGCGTAGGCGATGAGGGCGAAGCTGGCGGCGTGGGACTCGGGGAATCCGTAGAGTGCGAAGGATGAGATGGACTGGATGATTTCATCCTGCACGGCGGGCGCGATGCCGTTGGCGGTCATTCCGCGGCGGAGCTTGCCATCGAGATCGCGCATGCGGGCCATGGAGCGGCGCATTCCGACGGCGCGGCGCAGTTCTTCGGCTTCGCCTCCGGAGAAGTTGGCGACGATCATGGCCATGCGGATGAGCTGTTCCTGAAAGAGCGGGATGCCGAGAGTGCGCTTCAAGACGGGTTCGAGCAGCGGATGGTAGTAGGTGACAGGTTCGCGTCCGCAGCGGCGCTTCATGTAGGGATTCATCATGTTGCCGACAATAGGGCCGGGGCGGATGATGGCGACCTGCACGACGAGATCGTAGAAGCATGTGGGATTGTTGCGCGGGAGGGCGGCCATTTGTGCGCGGCTCTCAACCTGGAACATGCCCACGGTGTCGGCCCGGCGCAGCGCGTGGTAGGTGGGCGGATCATTCTGCGGTAGCTGCGCGAGTTCGATGGGGTCGTGGTAGTGCTCGGGGATGAGGGTGAGGCAGTCCTTGAGCACGGCCATCATGCCGAGTCCGAGCAGATCGACCTTGATGATTTTCATGTCGGCGCAGTCTTCTTTGTCCCACTGGATGACGGTGCGGCCGGGCATGGAGGCGGGCTCGATGGGAACGACGGCGTTGAGTTGGCCTCTGCAGACGACCATGCCGCCGGAGTGCTGTCCGAGATGGCGAGGGATGTCCTGCATGCGCTGGCAGAGCTCGACGTACTTGGCGATGCGGCGGTGCTGGATGTCGAAACCGGCGTCCTGAAAGTTGTGGGCGAGGGTTTCTTTTTTATCCTTCCACTCCCAGGCGCTAACGAGCTTGGTGAGGCGGTTGAGGGTGTCGGAGTCAAAGCCGAGAGCCTTGCCAGCCTCGCGCGCGGCGGAGCGTCCGCGGTAGGTGATGACGTTGGCGGTCATGGCCGCGCCGAGTTCTCCGTAGCGCTTATAGACGTACTGGATGGCTTTTTCGCGATCGTCTCCGCTGGGCAGGTCGAGATCGATGTCGGGCCACTCGTCGCGCTCTTCGGAGAGAAAGCGCTCGAAGAGAAGTTCCATGCCGACAGGGTCGATGGCGGTGAGTCCGAGGGCGTAGCAGACGACGCTGTTGGCGGCCGAGCCGCGGCCCTGCACGAGGATACCTTCGCGCCCGCAGAACCGCACGATGTCCCACACGATGAGGAAGTATCCGGCGAGTCCGAGCTTGCCGATGAGCGCGAGCTCGCGCTGGGCCTGCTTTTGCGCGCGGGCGAGGAGATGGCGATCGCGCTTGGGAAGATAGCGGTGGAGAATGCCCTCGGCAGTGCGCTTCTCCAGAAACGACTGCATGTTGTCGCCTTCGGGAACGGGGTAGTCGGGAAAGCGATAGCCAAGATCGCTCATCTCGTAGGTGAGGCGAGCGGAAAGCTCGCGGGTGTTGGTGATGGCTTCGGGAATATCGTGGAAAAGCTGCTCCATTTCCCATGGCGCGCGGAGGTAGCGCTCGGCATTGGGAGCGAGCAGGCGTCCGGCGGTGGCGAGCGTCGTGTGATGGCGGATGGTGGTGAGCACATCGAGGATTTCGCGCTCGTATGGAGTGGCGTAGTTGACGCCATTGGTGGCAAGCAAGGGCAGGTTGAGCGTTCGGGCGATGCGCACGGCAGCCTGATTGCGATGCTCCTGCTCGCGGTCGAAGTGGCGCTGGAGTTCGATGTACACATTGGGCGGGCCAAAGATGCGGGTGAGGCGCTCGACCTCGCGCATGGCGGCGTCGTAGCCTCCGCAGGCGAGGGCGGAGGCAAGTGGGCCTTCATCGCCTCCGGTGAGGCAGATGAGCCCTTCGGCGTGCTCGGCTACTTCACTGAGCAGGGCGGAGCCTTCGGATTTAGTTGGCTCGCGCAGCTTGAGTTTGGTGATCAGGCGGCAGAGGTTCTGGTAGCCAGTTTGGGTTTCGGCGAGCAGGGGCCAGCGTACGGGCTCGGATGGAAACTGGTTTGGAAGCCAGTGCGGCGGGCGCATGCGTTCGGGAAGGTCGCGGATGGCGATTTCGGCTCCGATGTGGGCGCGGGTTCCGGCGCGCTCGGCGGCGAGATGAAAGCGCGGAGCCCCGTAGAGGCCATTGCGGTCGAGCAAGGCCATGGCTGGCATCTGGAACTCGGCAGCCTGCGCCATCAGAAGCTCGGGGAGCGATGCGCCTTCGAGGAAGCTGAAGGCGGAGCGGGCATGAAGTTCGATGTACACGCGCTCCTCCTAGTCGTAAATTCCGACGACATACCAGCAGCTTGCGCTGGGATCGTGGGCGAGGCGCAGGCAGCGTTGCGGCTCGGCGTGGATGACGACGTCCCACTCTTCGCGGCACCAGGCAGGATGCGTCCACCAGGCGCCATTGGTGCGCCAGGGGCCGGATGCGGTGTGCAGCAGGAGGCGCTGGCCTTCGTAAATCATGGCCATGGGTGTTGCTTCGAGTAGTTCGACCGAGACCTCGCGTGGGGGGCGCACCATGCGAAGGGCGGAGGTTTGCGCAGCGGGTGAAGGCGCGTTCTGAGGCGCGGAGGTCGGGGCGGTGTCGGCGATCTCGAATGCGGTGAGGCGGAAGGGCTCGGGCGCATGTGTGTCGAGCAGTTCGGGGGTGCCAACGTGGTCTTCGCCGACGAGCTTGCGGAGACGGGCAAGGAGGATTTCGATGCGTCCGGCTTCGGGGGCCTGGGTGGCGAAGAGTCCCTGCTGTGCGATTTGCGGCGGCGCGGGATGGGCAGTGATGTAGAGAGCGATGATGGGGGCTTCGGGTGGGTGGAGTTCGAGGTCGATCTGCACGAGCTTGAGCAGCGTGAGGTGGTTGCGTTCGGGAAGGGCGGGGCGCACGGTGCGACGAAGTTCAGTGCGTTGTAGATGCGGGCTGGTTACTGACCCACCTCTGCCAAAAGAGGGCAGAGATGGGGCACCATAGGCTCGGTAAATGGCGCGCGGCGAATCCGGGGCACTTGACGATTCCAGTTCCTCATTTGCGGAGTCGAGGATGAGGGTGGTTTCGATGGAGGCGATGGCGAGGGCGCGTTCGGCGGCTCGTTGCGCGATCTGCTCAAGCATGTGGCTGAGGAGGAAAAGCAGGGGTTCGAGAAGTTCGACGGGGTGGTCGAGTTCCATGTGCTCGGAGAGTGGAGCGTCGGCGGGCTCCTCGGTGGGGACGAGCAGATGGGAGGATTCGGCGCGGGCTTGGGCCTGGAGGCGGAGACCGCTTTGGCCGAGGCGGGCGGCAAGGGATTTGGTCGGCAAGGCGGCGAACTGGCCAAGGGTTTCGATGCCCCATGCGGCGAAGGTTTCGGCCTGGGTTTCATCGGGTTCGAGGACCCGGAGCGGAAGTGGGGCGAGAGTTTGGGCTTCGTGTCCGAGCGGGATGATCGTAATGCCGGGGAGGCCGCGGGCTGCGAGGAGCGCGGCGCAGGCGTTATGGGAGGCGGCGACATTGGCGTCGTATCCGGCTTGGCTGATCCGGCGGTAGAGCGTAGTGGCGATGTGTCGCGGAGTGCCGAGCAGGCGCTCGGAGCCGGAGACATCGAGCACAAGGGTCGCGCCGGAGGTTTCGTCGGCGGGGGCGGCAATGATTTCGACGCGTGGTGAGAGCTGTTGGGCGCAGGCGATGAGTTCGGCGAAGGCTAGGTCTTCCTGCTGGCGATTGCGGCGTAGCAGAGGGATGGCGAAGGATTCGGCTTGTACGCGGGTCATGCCGAGTACCACTCCAAGGTCGCGGGCGGGCTGGTTGAGTGCGAAGACACGCTCGAGGGGTGGAGTTCCGGAGAGGACAGCGAGTGGAAATTCTTTGGGGGATGTGTGCGGGTGCGAGTTGGTCTGGTGGTTGGTGACCTTGGATTTTTGGCGAAGACTGGAACCCTGCTGGGATCCTTCGCTGTGCTCAGGATTACACCCAAACCCAAAGTGGCTGGGCTCTCTATTGCTGCAAGATAGCGCTTGGGCGGCGAAATCACGGAGATGAAGGCAGAGGTACAGCGGGGACGGCATAACTCATCTCGACCATAGGGTGCGGCTCGTCCAGACGGTTTCGACGGAGGCAGCGGGTTTCTTGCGTGTGGGATCGATGGCGCGGTTGCGCTCAATGCTTAGGCGGTAACGCAGGCCGGTGAGCAGTCGCGGGCTGGTGACATCGGCCTGCTGGAAATCGATCTGTCCCTGGCGGCAGCGGAGCGAGACGGCGGCGCAACTGTTCGCGCATGCGACGCGCGTCATAAGGAGAAAGAGGGTGCGGGATTTTTCAACCTGGAGGCGGAAACGATACCAAGTGGCGAGAGGGACGCGGCGCGCCTGCTCGGGAGTAACGTCTCCGAGGTCAAGGACGATGGCGCGGAAGCCCCCGGTGCTGAGCAGCAGGTCGGTGGCGCGCAAGGCGTGATCGAGGCGTGTCCATGACTGCTGGCGCGGAGTGGAGCGTCGGGTGTTTTTCTCACATTCGCCAAAAGAGGGCGGATGTGGGCCACCAAAAGACACTGCGGTGAAGGCAACAGGGTGCAGGGGCTGGCGGCGCTTGGATTCGGCGCAGCGTGGCGAGTAATCGGGGTCGCCCGAGGCGGACTGGAACAGGGTTCCGACAGCACGGTGGAGCCCGATGGTTTCGCTGCGTGGGTGTCCGAAGCCTTCACAGCGGCCGGAGGGCATGGCCTCTTTTTGTTCGAGGACGGAGCCGAAAAATGGTGCTTGGATCTCGCATCCGCTGGCCTGGCCGGGATATTTTTTGGATGCTCGGGCGGCCTCGGCGGGAGTGCGGATCCAGAGCAGGCGACGAAGATTGACGCCGAGGGCGGCGGCAGAAACCGGGTCGAGCGAGTCGGAGACATCGACGTAAGCGCAGCTTTCGCCTTGGCTGGTGACTTCGGCCAAGGTGGAAAGGACGAGCGTGGTGCGTCCGGAGGAGTGGGTGCCGGTGAGTTCGGTAATGGCTCCAAGAGGGAGGCCGCCCGAGAGGACAGAGTCGAGCTCGGGGATGCCGCAGGAAATGAGCTCTGGCGCGATAGGAGGGCGAAAGGACAGGGCAGAGGGAATGCGTCTGGCCAGTGCGGATTCGACTTGTTTTCGAAGCTCTGCGGCAGCACTCATGTTCGCCTTTTGTTCGCCTATATAAGGTAGCGATACAAGGAGAGGTTGTCAATTGTGGTTCGGGAGGAATTTTTGGGCTGGAAGGGTGCTGGTGAGGACAAGGCAGATACCCACATTCGCCAATCCCCACATTCGCGAAAAGAGGGCGGATGTGGGCCACCACTGGGTCCGCCACCGATCAGGGTTGAGCTCTCTCCTCTGGGGCAGGTGCGGAGGTCGGAATGAGTTCGGGTTCGCGAATGTACTTTGGCATTTTCTTCCATCCATAGAGCATGGAGGCGAAATTGTCCCAGCCGTGGATGGCGACCATGAGCAGGTGTCCAGGGAGGAAGGCCCACAGGCCGCACATTGCTGCGAAGTGCCAGATGCGGGTCATGTGGAAGCCTCCGAGGAGGAAGGCGATGTAGTGGAACTGCACGGGCTTGTAGAGGACCAGGCCGGTGATCATGAGCACGGCTCCAAGGAAGACAGCCGTGGTGTAGGCGAGTTTCTGGAGAGGGTTGTAGGGTTCAAACTCTTCAGGCTTCTGTCCGAAGAAGAAATAGTGACGCGCCATGGGCCAGACTCCGCGGATATCGCGCGGATGGAAGAGCACGGTGCGATAGTGGCCGCTGATGATTTCATAGAGCACGTAAGCCACACCGCTCGCGATGAAGAACCACATGAAGGTGAAGTGCCACTGGAGCGCGCCACCGAGCCAGCCTCCGAGGCGGATGGAGCGAGGCGGAACGAAGAAGTTGTGTTGAGGAAGTTTCGATCCAAACGATGGGAAAGCGTAGAAAATCTGGAGCCCGGTCATGCTGAGCACGACGATAGAGATGGCAGCAATCCAGTGTGTGAGGCGAACGACCGTCGGGTGTTCGTAGGCGGCGCGGACACGATTGCGAGCCGAGAGCGCGAATTCCGAGATGGTGAGATAGCGCAGGTTGCGTGCGGAGGTGGGGCGAATTGTGGTGCGGGATTTCATAAGCCTCCATACCAGCTATAGCCCTGGTCTTCCCAGTAGCCGCGCTCCGCGCTGATGACGCTGGTGACGCGAAGGGTTTCGAGGTACTTCGCCTGTTTGTAGCCGAGCTTGGTCGGCATCTGGAGGCGCAGGGGCGCACCGTGTCCGCGATCGAGTGGCTTGCCATACATCTCGTAGCAGAGCAGGGATTGCGGATGCAGAGCGCTCCCCATGTCGATGGACTCGTAGTAGTCGTCGGAGCATTCAACCTCGATGAAACGTGCCGAGGGTGAGGCTCCGACCATGTGGAGGAAGTCGCTGATGCGGGTGCCTGCGAAATTGCCAATGACATCCCAGCCCTCGACGCAGACGTGGCGGGTGTTTTGGGTAATCTTGGGCAGCGAGGCAATCTGCGCCATTGTGTATTCGCCGGGGCGTTGCACGTCGCCGGTAACGGTAAGCGTCCAGCGCGTGAGGTCAACGCCGGGATCAAGCACGTCGTAGTAGTTGTAGGGGAACTTGGAGAAGGGCACTACTTCGGAGTCGGCGAATGTGACGCGGCGATTTTCGCCAAAGAGCGCGGCTGAGGCGCGGTCACTGAAGTGAAGTCCGGTGTCGAGCAGATGCTTACGAGCCGAGGGTAAGAAGAACGCTCCGCCCAGGAGCAGAGGTGTCATCTTGAGGAGTTCGCGGCGACGCGCGCTCTTGAGTTCGTTGCCAGGATCTTTTTCTTTGGCCATCGCATCCTCCCGAGTGGACCGCGTGGTTACGCTTTCCCTGTCCTGCCAACGCTAAAGCGCCGGAACGGGATCACTCGGGGGATGAGATGTTCGAGGGCTCGCGAAGTTACAGACGAGAGCTCGATTTGCGGCTACTCCGAATAAAAGCCCTCGCGGGTTTGCACGGAGAGATCGGCGTTTTTCGTAGCTAGGTGGAGCTTGTGATAGCCGCTCTCGGCTTTGTCAGGTGTGTAGCTCAGACTGTACTGGTGGTGCAGCTCGTCCTCAATCTGTGAGTAGATCTGTTCGGCCATCAATTTCTTGGAAACCTCGAAGTACTTGCCTCCGGTTTCCTTGGCGATGCGCTGGAGAGTTTTCTTTCCGGCGCCTTTGTCTTCACGAGGACGCTCCTCGGGCATGGGACGACGTCCGCCGGGGAATGGTCCTCCACCTCCGGGGAACGGGCCACCGCCTCCGGGATAGCCGCCACCGCGGCCACCACGCTGCACGCCACGCTCGGGTTCGTGTTCCGACTCAACATAAGCGCAGTAGATGATCATGTCGGATTTTTGGGCGGCTTCAATGGCGTGCTCGAGCGAGGTCTTGCTCTCCCGATCCTGTCCGTCCGAGAAGAGCACGATCGCTTTGCGTCCGGGCTGGCCTTTGAGGATTTCGTCGGCGGAAAGGAAGATGGCGTCGTAGAGCATGCTGCCGCCGAAGAAGAAATGCGGGTGATCGCGGTCGGGTTCATCGCGCCGTCGACCGCCGCCGGAAGCAGGGTTTGGCTGCTCGCCAACCGAAATCTGGTCGATGCCCTTGGCGAGTTTGTCGCGCGAGGTGGTAACGTCCTGCAGGAGTTCAACTTCCTTGTCGAAGTGGAGGACGAAAGCTTTGTCTTTGCCTTCGCGTACGGCGCGCTTGACGAAGTCGGTGGAGGCCTTACGCTCGTCGGCCAATTCCTTGCGCTGCCCGGGGCCGGTGTCGGAAAGGATGCCGAGGGTGAAAGGTGTATCGCTTTCGATAGCGAAGTGCGTGATGGCCTGAGGTCGGCCATCCTGCTCGAGAACGAAGTCTTGCTGGCCGAGATTGTTGACGGGCTGGCCCTTCTTGTCGCGAACGGTCGCGAGGAGGTTAACCTCTTTCACCTTGACGTTGATGGTCTGCGGGGCGGGCTTCGCAGAGCTGTCGGCTGCCGGCTGCTGGGCAAAGGCAGGAACGGCGAGGAAGAAGATGGGAGCAAGGCGGAGGAAGCGGAGGGACCAAAGGCTTTCCATAACTGTAAAGGATGGCATAAGGGGAGGCAGACGAAAACCTTAGGCGGGAGACTGTGCTGGATTCACAAAGCGGAATAGAAGTTGAGCGGCGAAAATCCCCACCCTCCGGCTGTACCGGAAGGGTAGGGCACCCTGATTCGTGTTCTTTCTAGGCGCGTTCGGGTTGGGTTGTTGATTTCGGGGAGTTGCCAAAGAAGATGGAGTAGATGGCAGCGAGAGCAACAATCACGTTAGCCACCACAACGGGCATGGCATGAATGAGCACTCCGTAGGTGATCCAGAGAAGGGCCGCGCCCGCCTGAATGAGGCGGAGCGTGGCTGGCTTCTTGGAAAAGTAGGAGAGCCCGAAGCAGGCGGTGGCGATCCAACCGATCCAGCTCAACATTACTTCGCCTCCATGGCCATCGAGAAGGCAGAGCCTGCATCGGTAGTGGACTTCAGGGTGACGAAGTCGGTGCGCATGCGCGCCCACTCCTGCACTAGGAATCCCTGCGACTCGAGGAAGCGGCGGATCTGCGGCTGCGTCCAGTGGGCCACCTCTTCGAGGATGGGGATGAGGACACTGAGAGCGTTGTCGCTGAGTACAGTGCGCTTGGCGATCTGCGTGACGCAACGCGATTCGGAGACAGCGATGGTAAGACCGTCGCCTTCGTTGACGTGCAGCATGGCGTTCATATCAGAGCTGCCATCGCCGGAGTAAACGACGTGATCAAGGCCGATGGAGTGCTCGGCCTGGAGCTGCATGATGCGCGCTACTTTGCCGTATCCGGCGGTGCAGCGGATGATGCGCTCGATGGCTCCGGTGGGGCCGTATTTGAACTCGGTGCCAAAGATGTGGTCGGCGGGGACAATGCCCTCGAGTGCCGACTGGACAATCTCGACCGGGGCGGCGGAGAGTACGAAGAAATCGAACTCATAGCCGGGAATGCCGTCGCGGAGCGTGCGATAGAGCAGCTCGATGTTTTCCTTAAGCGGGATGCGCTTTCCGGTTTCGATCAGGTGCTCACGCCGCACGCGGGAGCTGAAGGCCGGATCGTGCAGGAGGAGGTAGGCAAGCTCAGCGCCCTGCTGCACGAGATTCAACTCTGCCATGCCAGCCGCCTTCTTCTTGAACTCCTCAACCGGAATGCCGAGCAATTCGGTGAGAACCAGACCGGAGTCGTCAAAGCTAAGGGTCTGGTCAAAGTCACTGGCGAACAAGTACTTTTTCGTCATCATTTCCATATAGATATGATACGTGGCGGCGTGAGCAGGATGGTGAAATTGCTGTTAATTAGCTATCGAATGATTTAATTGCGCTCATGGAGATGGGTGATATGGGCGGCAAGTCGAGTCAGCAGAGCAGGTTATGAGTGACATGGGAAGAGCGGAAAAGTTTTATTATGACATTTCAATAATTGTTGTATAGTTGCTACATGAACAAGGGCACCGCACTTACTGTATTTGAGTCGCTTTCCTCCGGCGTGCGGCTGGATGTGTACCGGTTATTGGTGAAGCAAGGCCCGGATGGCCTGGTGGCGGGAGAGATTGCCTCTACTCTGGAAGTTCCTCCCACGAATTTGTCTTTTCATCTGAAGGCGCTGACCCAAGCCGGTTTGCTGACCGTGGAGCAGGAAGGGCGTTTCCAACGCTATCGAGCCAACATACCTTTGATGCTCGACCTGATTGCCTACCTGACCGAGGAATGTTGTTCGGGGAATCCGGAACAATGCGCGGAACTGCGGGCGGCCTCTGGATGTTGCGAGTCGGTTCTGCCTCCGCTTACGACCGTGGAGAACCAGAAATGAACATTCTGTTCCTGTGCACGGGGAATTCCTGCCGCTCGATTTTGGCCGAGGCAGTATTCAACGATCTCGCTCCGGCGGATTGGAAGGCGCTGAGCGCGGGAAGCAAGCCCTCGGGGCAGGTACATCCACGGGCACTCGCACTGCTGACGAGAAAAGGAATTTCTACCGAGGGGCTGCACAGCAAGCCATGGGATCACCTGCCGCTCACCCCCGATTTGGTGATCACGGTTTGCTCTAACGCCGCAGGGGAAACCTGTCCTGCCTATCTTGGAAACGTGTTGCGGGCGCACTGGGGAGTGGATGATCCGGCCCTTGCGACGGGCAGCGACGAACAAATTGATGCAGCGTTCGAGAAGGCTTACCGCATTCTGCGCGTAAGAATCGAGGCCTTCTTCACGTTGCCGCTTGCCGAACTGAAAGGCAAGCCTGAGCGCCTTGGCGACGAACTGGAACGCATTGGAAGAGAGTTTTGAAATTCATTTCAAGTTGAATGGAGAACGATATGAAAGTCATTCAAGTATTTGACCCTGCGCTGTGCTGTAGCACCGGCGTGTGCGGCGCGAACGTCGATCAAAACCTGGTTAGCTTCGCGGCAGACGTGGAGTGGGCGAAGCAGAACGGCGCGAAGATCGAGCGTTTCAACCTGGCGCAGCAGCCTGCGGCCTTCGCCGAGAACAAATTGGCAAAGGGCTTCCTTGAGCGCTCGGGTGCAAACGCTCTGCCTTTGATCCTGGTGGATGGAGAGGTTGCCCTTGCGAGGCGCTATCCCGATCGCACGGAACTGGCTCGCTGGGCCGGAATCGAACAGGCGAATCCGCTGAAGACGATCAAGTCCTGCTGTTCGGGAAGTGGTTGCTGTTAACGGCTTAGGAGCATGCATATGAAGTTCCTCGAACAACCACCACGATTCTTGTTCTTCACGGGAAAAGGTGGCGTGGGCAAGACGTCAATTGCCTGCGCAACGGCGATCCATCTGGCCGAAGCGGGAAAAGAGGTGCTGCTGGTGAGCACCGATCCAGCGTCGAATGTTGGCCAGGTGTTTGGCGTGAGCATTGGTAATCGAGTTACGCCGATTGCGGCCGTACCACATTTGTCTGCGCTCGAGATCGATCCACAGGCAGCGGCGCAGGCGTATCGCGATCGCATCGTGGGACCGGTTCGCGGTCTGCTGCCGGAAACGGTGGTGAAAGGTATCGAGGAGCAACTGTCGGGCGCATGCACGACCGAGATTGCGGCATTCGATGAGTTCACGGCACTGCTGACGGATGTAGCCCTGACAGCAGGGTTTGAGCACATCGTCTTTGATACCGCCCCGACGGGGCACACGATTCGCCTTCTGCAATTGCCGGGCGCGTGGAGCGGCTTTCTCGATTTGGGGAAGGGCGACGCTTCGTGCCTGGGGCCGCTGGCAGGGCTGGAGAAGCAGCACGCGCAGTACAAGGCCGCGCTTGAAGCTCTTTCCGACCCGGCGCGCACAAGGTTGGTGCTGGTGGCCCGTGCGCAGCAGGCGACTCTGCGCGAGGTGGCCCGCACCCACGAAGAACTTGCGGCCATTGGGTTGTCACAGCAATTCCTGATCATCAACGGAGTGTTGCCGCGAGAAGAGGCTGAGAACGATGCATTGGCGGCGGCAATCTGCCAACGGGAGGAAGCCGCGGTGTCGGATATTCCGGAAGCGCTACATGATCTTCCGTTAGACCGGATTCCGCTGAAGCCTTTTAATCTCGTGGGCCTGTATGCTTTGCGTCATCTGCTCAACGATGTGGATGAACCGCCGGAATACAGCGAAGATGAAGTGGAACTCAAAGCGCTGGAATTACCGACGCTCTCTGCGCTGGTCGATGAGATTGCCGCCCAGGGACATGGGCTTGTCATGTTGATGGGCAAGGGGGGCGTCGGCAAGACGACACTGGCCGCAGCCGTTGCCGTGGAACTCGCTCAGCGCGGTTTGGCCGTGCACCTCAGCACCTCGGACCCCGCTGCTCATCTGACGGAAACCCTGGATGGTTCTCTCGACAATCTCACTGTGAGCCGGATCGATCCGCGCGACGAAACCGAGCGATACCGTCGGCAAGTTCTGGAGAGTAGAGGGGCGCAACTCGATGCCGCAGGGCGCGCGTTGCTGGAGGAGGATTTGCGATCGCCTTGTACGGAGGAGATTGCGGTGTTCCAGGCGTTCTCGTGCATTATCGGTGAGGCCGATAGGAAGTTTGTGGTGATGGATACGGCTCCGACCGGTCACAGCCTGCTGCTGCTCGACGCTACTGGTGCTTATCATCGCGAAGTCATGCGGCTGGCCGAGTATGGCGCGCATGCGATGACTCCGATGATGCGGTTGCAGGATGCGAAGCAGACCAAGGTCATTCTCGTGTGCCTGGCGGAGACAACTCCGGTGCTGGAGGCCGCGAATTTACAGGCAGATCTGCGGCGGGCAGGAATCGAGCCATGGGCGTGGGTGGTAAATAACAGCGTCGCCGCCGCCGTGCCGCATTCGCGGCTGCTGCGCGAGCGCGCACAACATGAGTTGCAGGAGATTGAGGCAATCGCAACGCGCCATTCCAGCCGCTATGCAGTCTTGCCGATGTTGAAGGAAGAGCCAGTAGGAGTTGAGCGCCTCGCCAAATTGGCAGGCGCTCCCAGCATGGTGTAGCCGAGCTTAAGCTCCGTAGCGCTCGGCCATGAACTCGGTGATCTTGGCGTAGGCCTCTCGCAGCAGCTCTTCCTGCGGCAGGAAGACGATGCGAATGTGGCGAGTGCCGGGACGCTCTCCGAATCCGGAGCCGTGTACGCAGAGGACGTGTTTCTGCTTGACGAGGTCGGTGACAAAGGTGCGGTCGTCCTCGGGAATATCGAGCGACGGGAAAGCGTAGAACGCTCCGCAAGGTTTCACCAGTGAGACGCGCGGCGTACGTGCAGCCCACTCAACCGTGATATCGCGCCGCCGGCGCAACTTGGCACGGACAACATCGAGGTGGTCCTGCGGTCCTTCAAGTGCCGGTGCGATGGCGCGCATAAAGGGATGCGGAGCGGACAGACGCGCACGCAGCAGCTTGTAAACCGCTTCGAGATAGTCTGACAGAGCCTCGGCGGGCCCGGTAGCTACTGCCCAGCCAATGCGCCAGCCGGGGACAAGGTAAGCCTTCGATAGCCCGTTGAAGGTGATGACCGGAACGTCAGGCGCGAGCGTCGCGATGGAAAGGTGCTTGTATCCATCCTCGAGGATCAGGGTGTCGTAGATTTCGTCGGCGAAGATGAGCAGGTTATGGCGTCGCGCCAGTTCCACGATGCCTTCAAGAGTGGCTCGCGAGTAGATGGCTCCTGTTGGGTTGTTGGGGTTGATCAACAGGATGGCGCGAGTGCGCGAGTTGATGCGCGATGCAATGTCTTCAAGATCGGGCTGCCAGCCGTTTTCTTCCTGCAGGTAGTAGGAGTTGGGCTCGACGCCGAGTTTGCCGAGAACCGCGCCGTAGAGCGGGTAATCGGGGCAGGGCGTTAGAACGTTGTCTCCTGGATTGAGCAGAGCGGTGAGACAGTTGTCGATGAGTTCGCCGGAACCCATTCCAACCATGATGCCCTGAATATTGCGGAAGCCTCTGGACTCAGCACGGGCGCGGATGGCGCGTACGGCAGTGCGCTCGCCGAGCGATTCGCCATAGCCGTTGTATCCCTCGCGCATCGCGCGATTGACTGCCTCAACCATGTGAGGCGGCGTGGGGAAGTCGAAACGGCAGGGATCTCCGATGTTGAGGTAAAGAATCTGGTGACCCTGGCTCGCAACCTGATCGGCGACGACCGCGAGATCGCGGATCGCATAGGTAACGTTGGCCATGCGGGTTGCAGGGGCTATCCGATAGGTCAGGTTGGAAGTCATTTTAAGCACTGCTCCGAAACAGATGGGGAGTTCTTATTGAACCCCATGCTGGAGCTAAGTGCAAGCCGGACAGAGCAGGTGGATCTAAATTCCTGCTCCATTCCGGCGTTCGGAAAGGTGAATCACTTACGAGTGGGCCATCATTGTGCTGAAGGCGCGCTGGCCTTGCAGCTTTTCGATCGCAGGGAAAGAGGAGACCGTGCCCACGGTCTTCTCCGGTATCGTTTCGCCGCGGAGAGCTTTGGCCAGCAGTTCCATCGCAATGCCCGCATTGGGCGGCACGGCGATGGTGGCGGTGAGTATTCCGCGGCGTACCAGTTCCTGTCCGCCCGAAGGCAGACCGTCGCATCCGGTGATCGGCAGGCGCAGCCAGCTATCGCGTTCGGGGCCGCTGAGAGTGCTCTCAATGGCTTCGCGAACACCCAGGGCCATGGCGTCGTTCTGACAGATGATTGCCTTTACGCCGAGGCTGCGCGAGGTGCGGATGCCGAGCCAGTTTGCGATGCTGCGACGGGCATGACTCTGGGTCCAGTCACCCTTGAGGATCTTCAGCTCGATGTTGGCGGGCTTAGCGGAGAGCATGCCTTCGGTACGTAGACGCGCCGCGCCTCCAGTGGCAGGGCCCTCAATGTAAAGCACAACGCCGCCATCGGGCAGAAGAGCAGCGGCCTGCTGAGCCTCGACGCGCCCGATCTCGAAGTGATTGTTCGTCACCTCGAACTGTGTCGCTTTGGCCGTGCGCCGGAGCGACGAGATGTAGGTGGTCTCGTGATTGAGAATGCCCCAGATGACCCCGGAACTGGCGGCCAGCCGCGCAGCCGACTCCATGCTGGTGCCGACAGGCTCGGAAATGATCGCGTCATAGTGATGCTGCTTTGTCTGCAAGGCTCGCAATATCTGCTGGACCTGCAGGACGGCGTCGTTTTCGGCGTACTGAATGTCGAGTTGCAGACCGTGAGCACGCGCGGCTACTTGCGCCGCTTCTGCCTGTGCGCGCTGGTAGTCATTGTCATCGGTCGGAAAAGAAACCAGGACTTCGTGTAAGGCCATATTTCCCCATTCAAAGCCAAGTGTTTGCGCAGAAGTTCGCGCAGGCCGTCTTAGCGACCTTGGCACCCGGTCATGTAACTTTGCGTGTCGGCTAGTAAGTGTATTGCAGCAGGAGGTATTTACAAAGTTAAAGTGACCACGTGCGTGGTGACCTTTGTAACGTGAACACTGGATTGGAAGGAAAAGGCGCGGAGGGTGAATCCGCGCCTGATTTGCGTGAACGTTCTGGATGATGTGACTACTCGGGGCGGTCGATTTGGGCCTTTTGCAGGCGGTCGGAGTAATCGACATACACGGCTTTCCATTCGGTGTAGAAGTCGAAGGCTCCCACGCCACCTTCGCGATGGCCGTTGCCGGTCCGCTTTACGCCGCCGAAGGGCAGATGAACTTCCGCACCGATGGTGGGCGCGTTGATGTAGGTGATTCCGGCATCAAGGTCGCGAATGGCGTGGAAAGCGCGATTGACGTCGCGGGTGTAAAGGGCGGAAGAGAGTCCATACTTCACATCGTTGGCGATGGCAATTCCCTGTTCGAGCGAGTCGCAGGGAATGCAGGAGACGACGGGGCCGAAGATCTCTTCCTGCGCGATACGCATCTTGGGATCGACATCGGAGAATACTGTCGGCTCGATGAAGAATCCGTTGGCGTGATCGCCACCCTCAAGGCGATGGCCTCCACAGGCGAGACGCGCTCCCTCTTTCTGACCTATGTCGATGTAGCCGAGAACGGTGTCCAACTGCTGGCGATTGACAACCGGGCCGACATCGATGGATTCGTCGAGGCCGTTGCCGAGCTTCAGGAGCTTGGCGCGACGGACGAGTTCTTCGATGAAACGCTGGTAAACGCCCTTCTGGATGATGATGCGGCTGGTGGCGGTGCAGCGCTGCCCGGCGGTGCCAAAGGCTCCCCAGAGCGCGCCGTCGAGAGCCAACTCGAGATTGGCATCATCGAGAACGATCATGGGATTTTTGCCGCCAAGCTCGAGCGAGCAACGCTTAAAGGTGCGAGCGCAGCTCTCGCCGATAATGCGTCCGACCTCGCTCGATCCGGTGAAGGAGATGGCGCGGACCTTGAGATGTTCCATGAGCGGGGAGCCGACCTCGGAGCCGTGTCCGGTGACGATGTTGACCACTCCGGCGGGAACTCCGGCGTCGGTCAGGGCGCTGACGAAGTTGAAGACCGAGAGCGGCGTGTCCTCGGCAGGCTTGATGATGCAGGTATTGCCGGCAACGAGGGCGGGGAAGAGCTTCCACGATGGGATGGCCATGGGGAAGTTCCACGGGCAGATCATGCCGACGACGCCGACGGGATTGCGCGTACACATGGCGAACTTGTTGGGTAACTCGCTCGGCGTGGTGAGGCCGTACATGCGGCGGCCTTCTCCGGCAAAAAAGTATCCGCAATCGATGGCTTCCTGCACGTCGCCGCGCGTCTCCTTGATGACTTTGCCCATTTCGCGAGTCATGTCGCGGGCAAACTGTTCTTTCTTCTTCTCGATGATGGCTGCGGCTTTGGCAACGATTTCGGCCCGGCGCGGAGCGGGAACCATGCTCCATTTGGGGAATGCGGCATGGGCGGCCTCAATGGCCTGATTGACCTCGGCGGCCGAGGAGCGCTGGAAAACGCCAACGACATCGCGGGTGTCGGCAGGATTGCGGTTTTCGCAGGTGTTTCCGGAGGAGGCCGGAACCCATTTTCCATCGATGAAGTTTGAGTAGGTTTTAACGTCGGAAGCAGTGGTGGTGGGCATGCGATCCTCTCCGAGATGAAACGACCGGATATCGTAGTCGGGGGAGAGGCGGAGTGGCAAGGGGCGGGCTAGTTTGCGCTGTCGGGGAACTCAGCTTTCAGGATTTCAAGACAGTATCGACAGAGGATGAGATGTGCCGTGCGTGAAACAGTTCATGGCCCGACGACAGCTTGAAGCTAAGGTGATTGCGCAGGAAGAATTGATAAGCCGTCTTCGCAAATTTCAGAATAGGTTGAGGTTTGAGGTGAAATTTCTGAGAGCCGCGTTTTCGATGCGAGCGGAGTAGTAAGATAAGTGACTAGTCCCGGCTAGTGCTCTTATCGCATTGGTTCTGTATCGGCCTATCCGTATTATCTGAGTGAAGATCAACACTGATTTTTCTGGGCAGAGAGGGTAGGAGACAGTGAGGGCCCGCTTGGGTGTCCTCGCCGTGGACGAAATCTTTCTGTACGAAAAAGAGAGACAGCATAAAAGATGTCAAACAATGGCTTCCACACCGGCTCGCGATTCGGGAATTTGCGTTCTTTGTTCAGCATGTTCTCCAGCGACCTCGCAATTGACCTGGGCACGGCGAACACGCTTGTCTATGCACGAGGAAAGGGCATCGTAGTCAACGAGCCGTCCATCGTCGCGATCAACAAGAATACAAATGAAGTGGAAGCGGTGGGCAAGGAAGCCAAGGAAATGCTTGGCCGCACTCCGGGCAACATCGTCGCCATCAAGCCAATGAAAGATGGCGTGATCGCCGACTTCAAGATCACCGAAAAGATGTTGAACTACTTCATTCAGAAGGCGCACAACCGCAAGATGCTGGTGCATCCGCGAATCGTCATCGGCGTGCCGAGCGAGATTACGCAGGTGGAAAAGCGGGCGGTTATGGATTCGGCTTATCGCGCCAAAGCCAGCGAAGTGCACCTGGTGGAGCAGGCGATGGTGGCGGCAATCGGCGCAGGACTTCCGATTACCGAACCTAGCGGCAACATGGTGGTCGATATAGGCGGCGGCACCACGGATATCGCCGTGATTTCGCTCAGCGGCATCGTGTACTCGCGCTCGGTTCGCATGGCCGGCAATCAGATGGATGAAGCCGTGATGAACTATCTGAAGCGCAAATACAACCTGCTGATCGGCGAGCGCACGGCGGAACAGATCAAGATCGAGATTGGCTCAGGCTATCCTTTGGAAAAGCCACTGACCATGGAGATCAAGGGACGCAACCTGATCGAGGGCGTGCCGAAGACGATCACCATCGACGACAGCGAAATCCGCGAATCACTCAGCGAATGCGTGGGCACCATCATGAACGCCATTCGCGTGGCACTGGAGCGGACTCCTCCCGAACTGAGCGCCGACATCAGCGACCGTGGCATCGTGCTTACGGGTGGCGGCGCGCTGCTCAAGAACCTGGACAAGCGTATTCGCGAAGAGACCGGGCTGCCTGTTTCGATCGCCGACGATCCGCTGGCCAGCGTGGTTCTGGGTACGGGCAAAATGCTCAGCGACTTCAAACTCCTGCGCAAGATCAGTATCGAATAACAAACAAACAGCGGCCGGAGCGGTGCTCCGGCCTTGCAGTTTTCGGGCGACCATAGGTGGATCGCGGGCGCAAAGGTCCGCTCACCTGCGGAACCGAGCAGGAACTCTGGAAATCCGGTAGCATACTGAAATTCTGAACACATGAACTTTTTTTCGCGGCACAAGAACACGGTAGTTCTGGCGACAGTGCTGCTGGCTCAGCTCCTGGGGTTGGCCGTGCAGATTAAGCGCCAGACGGCGGAGGGCCCGGTGCGATTGATCCGGCTCGTGACCGTGAACACCATTGCGCCGTTTGAACGCTTTCTGATCTACACGGGTTCGAGTGTGCGCGGGGTCTGGTCGAACTACATCGATCTGCGCAATGTGCGGCGAGAGAATCAGGAACTGAGAGCTGAAGCCGAGCGCACGCGACTGGAGCGGGCGCGCGAGCAGGAAGATGCACGGCAGGCACGGCGCATCCAGGCATTGCTCGAGTTCAAGGAACAGTGGATCGACAAGACCGTGGCCGCGCAGGTGATCGGCACGAGCGGCAGCGAGAATTCGCGGCTCCTGTATTTGGATAAAGGTACGAAAGACGGAATCAAGGTCGATATGCCAGTGATCACGCCGGACGGCGTGGTGGGCAAGATTTTGAGCGTGTACGGCGAGACCTCGCAGGTGCTGATGATGAATGATCCGACGAGCGGCATCGGCGCGACGCTGGTGAATTCGCGTTTGCAGGGCATTGTGAAAGGCACGGCCGCCGGGCAGGTTCAGTTGAACTACATCATGGGTGATGAGCAGGTGCAAAAGGGCGAGGCGCTGGTGACCAGCGGTGGCGACCGCGTATTTCCGAAGGGCTTGCCAGTAGGCACGGTAGAAAGTGTGAGCCCCGGACGCAACCTGTTTCTTGATATCAAGCTGAAACCAGCTGTGAATCTTGACCGCATCGAAGAGGTGCTGGTGATCACCGAGCAGAAGATGCGCGCGCCGGATACGACGGGACTTGGCCCGATTCGCGCCTCGGACATTCTGGCGCAGCACTTGCCGGGTGTGCCGCAACAGCCGCCACAAAACGGAACACAGCCGAACGCCCCTGGACAGACGGCTCAGCAGGCCACGCCAACGACGCAAGGTGCGCCGAACGCGCAGGCTGGAACTGCAACGGGTACTCAGCAGGCCGCGCCAAGGCCGCAGGTTACTCCGGGAGCCCCCGGCGCTGCTCCCAAGCCGCAGGCCGCGACTCCTCAGGTGGCAAAGACTCCGGCGACAACCGTGGTAAGGACGGGGATGGCGGCGACGTCAGGCGCGGGTAGCAACGTTCCGGCGAAGACACCGGCGGGGAAGAACGCCACAGCGAACGGCAGCAATGGAACTGTAGCGAAGCCGACAACGCCCGCGAAACCGGCAACTCCGAAGGCGGTAAGCCCGGGAACCGGTGCGACAAAGCCGAAACCGGCGTCGGGCGAGGGGGCGAATCCACAGTGAAGAGCCTCTCGATGAGCTATACCTCGCGCGAACAGGTGGAGGTTTATCGCTTCTCCTGGCCTGTTTCGGTGGGAATGCCTTTGCTGCTGGTGGGATTGCAGGCATTTTTGCCGCTTCGGCTGCACTACTTCCGGATCTTTGATTTCGGGTTATTGCTGACGATCTTTTTCGCCGTTTCGCGGCGAAGCCAGTTGAGCGGAACGCTGACCGGTGCTGCAATTGGATTACTGCAAGATGGATTGACCGCCACTCCCTATGGCGTTTACGGAATCGCGAAGACGATTGTGGGTTATCTTGCATCTTCGATTGGGATCAAGATCGACGTCGAGAACCCGGGGTCGCGCTTCCTGCTGACGTTCGGTTTTTATGCGGTGCATCAGGCTGTGTTCGTGGGCGTTCAGAAAGCGTTGATGGGGCAGTCGATTCACCTGAACCTCGGGCACGAGGCGGGCGTCGCAGTTGCAAATTCGGTGATGGCAGTATTCTTGTTTTCGATGCTGACACGCTTCAAGATCAGAGATTAGAAAGCTTCCGGGTAGTAGCAATTTCATGTTGGGTCGCGAAGAAAAAGTTCCGTTAATCCGTCTGGCAATCGCCCAGTACGTCATCCTGTTCATCTTTGTGTTGCTGGTGTATGGACTGTGGCGTCTGCAGGTGCTTCATTCGGATTACTACGCGAGTATGGCGGAGCAGAACCGCGTGAAAGAGGTGCCAATCCTGGCGCCGCGCGGCAAGCTGCTGGACCGCGAAGGACGACCCATTGTCGATAACTATCCTTCGTTTTCGGCGCTGCTGCTGCGCTCGCAAGGGAAGATCACCGACGCCAACCTGGATGCCATCGCGGTGGGCTTGCATCTGGATGCAAACGAGCTGAAGGCGCGCGTAAAGCGCATGTCAGCCCTGCCGGGTTATCAGCCTATCTTCATCAAGTACGACATTACGCCGGACGAGCTGGCCTTCGTCGAATCGCATCGCAACGAGTATCCCGAGCTGGACACGATCACCGTGCATCGGCGCCTATATCCGAAGAACGGTTTCATGGCGCACCTGATCGGCTATGTCGGTGAAGTCAGCGAAGACATGCTGAACAATCCACGCTATGAGCTCTACAACCCCGGCGACGTGGTGGGACAGAGCGGCGTGGAAGCCGAATACAACGACATGCTGATGGGCAAGAATGGCTCGCGGCGCGTGCTGGTGAACAGCAAGGGCAAGGAAGTCGGCGAACTGAGCGATACTCCGGCGATTCCCGGCAAGCCATTGCAGTTGACCGTCGATCTCGATTTGCAGATCGCGGCCGAGGAAGCGCTGGGCGACAAACCCGGAGCCATCGTCGCAATGGACCCGAAGACAGGCGAGATACTTGCCATGGTCAGCCGACCGACGTTCGATCCGAATGCATTTGCCGTTCGCATCTCGTCGAAGGAGTGGACGAGCCTTGTTACCGATGAAGGCAAGCCGCTGCTGAATAAAGCGATCCAGGCCCAACTGGCGCCGGGCTCGGTGTTCAAGATCATCATGAGCGTGGCCGGTTGGCAGGAAGGGATTGCGCAGACTCTCCACGTAAACTGCGGCGGCGGAGCGTCGTTCTACGGACGCTACTTCAAATGCTGGGTCAAGGGCGCGCACGGTTCGGTCGATCTGACGAAGGGCATCTACCAGTCCTGCGACGTTTACTTCTATACGCTGGCCGAGCGACTGGGTATCGGGCGCATCGCGAAGTACGCAACTGAGTTCGGGCTGGGAAAGAAGACGGGAATCGACCTGCCGCAGGAAGTCAGTGGCGTCATCCCGAGCGAAGAATGGAAGCTGAAGAACTTCCGCCAGAAGTGGTTTGCGGGCGAGACGATCTCGGTAGGCATCGGACAGGGCGCGGTGGCTACGACTCCGGTTCAGTTGATTCGTGCTATCAGTGCGATCTCCACCGGCGGACACCTGGTGCGTCCGCATGTGGTCTTCCCGGACAAGGTGCCGCAGACGTATCAGGTTGCTCTGCACTACACGGATACAAAAGACATTCCGATTGATCCCGCAGGATTTGAGACTATTACCGACGCGATGGGGCAGGTGTTGCTGCCGCAAGGTACGGCACCAAGCGCACACATTCAGGGAATCGACATCGCGGGCAAGACCGGTTCGGCGCAGACGATTTCAAATGCTCTGAAGGCCCGGATGTCGAACAAGGCCGCGTACAAAGATAACGGCTGGTTCGTCGGCTTCACGCCACGGCGCAATCCGGACATCGTGGTTTGCGTGCTGTTTGAGGGCGGCGAGCACGGACGACTGGCGGCGCGACTGGCGACCCAGGTAATCAAGGCCTACGTGGCAAAGAAGAACCATCAGCAGATCGAGCACATTAAGCCTCCGACGGATGAAGCGACTCCGGGTGAGCAAACGCCCGAGACGCCTCCGCAACCTGCTCCTGCCGATGGCAAGCCTACGCTGGTCACCGGATTGTGGAGCGATGGCGGCGAGGAGTCAGGACATTTCCAGGCAGCACGGTTCGATGCTGGCGTGGCACGTCCAGGGTTCCACCGCGTAGTTGCCGCGCCGGGAATGGAACAGTTTGCGCAAAACGAGGTTCCGCAGCAAAGCAAGGTTCCCCATCGCAAGCAGCATGGGCGCTCGTGGCATGACCTGCCCGGAGTGGTAGCCGCCCTGCCTGAGCCGGCATGGCGGATGGGAGGCGAGCGATGAGCCGCTACGTACGATTCCGCGATTTCGATTGGGTGCTGCTGATTTTTGTGCTCATAATCTGCATGCTTGGCGTGTCGGAGATCTATTCGGCGACGCTGCACACGAAATTCGAGGGCATGCACGTAAAGCAGGTGTACTGGATCATCGCCGGTCTAGTGCTGATGTTCATCATGAGTCTGGTGAACTACCAGGAACTGCTGGAATATGTGCCATGGATGTACGGCTTCAGTCTGGTATCGCTGGTTGCGGTGCTGATCTTCGGCAAGAAGTACCTTGGCGCGCGGCGCTGGATCGACTTCAAGGTCTTCCATTTCCAGCCGTCGGAATGGGTGAAGCTAATCCTTATTCTGACTATGGCGAAGTACTTTGCTGATTACAGAGAAAACGATCTGCCGTTTCGTGAGTTGGTGAAAGCCGGGTTGGTTGTGCTATTCCCCATGCTGCTGGTCCTCAAGCAGCCCGACCTCGGAACATCGCTCACCTACGTTCCGATTGCCATCATGGCGCTCGCCTTGGGAGGCATGCGCCCCAAGCACGCGATGATCATGCTTGTGGTGGCGGCGGTCCTTATGCCGGCTATGTGGAAGTGGGGGTTGAAGCCTTACCAGAAAGAACGGCTCTCGACTTTCGTTGAGCCGGAGGCGGATTCGAAAGGTTCGGGATACCAGGTCATTCAGTCGCTCGTCGCCGTTGGATCGGGTGGAGTGTGGGGCAAGGGTGTAGCTAAAGGCACCCAAACGCAGGGCCAGTTCCTTCCGGTGCCGCATACCGACTTTATCTTCGCCGCCTGGAGTGAAGAGCACGGGTTTGTGGGCGCGCTCGCGGTAATGCTGTTATACTTCGGGGTGTTGATGCGTCTGATTCACGACGCTCAAACGGCGCCTGACCGGGCCGGGGTCTTCCTGATTATGGGAGTGGTCGCGGTGCTGGCGTTCCACGTTTTGGTAAACGTGGGGATGGTTGTGGGATTCATGCCCGTGACGGGCATTCCACTTCCATTGATGAGTTACGGTGGATCGTCAACCATGTTTATGTTCCTGGCGCTGGGCATCGTGATGAATGTTCGTATGCGCCGGTTCGTAAATTAGGCTGGCGGGCAGAGCGCGCGGAGGCTCCGGAACCACGGTGGTAACCGCTGCGTCCGAGTAAAGCCTTGAACAAAAGCGAGGCTAGCGGAAAAGAAATCTTTGCAAAATCCCGTGAGATCCGCCGGAATCAGGCGGGGGGAATGGGTCTTCGACGGGGAATGTCGAGGCTTTTGGCGGGAGATGTATCCGCCGCTTACAGAGTTGAAAGGCCCTCGAATGGGAGGGTACAGCCGGCAACTGAGGTTCTGAGGCCGGTCAGGATTGAAGAATTGCGCGACCTACGGGCAGGGAACGGCCCCATTCCACACTCCAGGGTACCCGGAAGGCGGAAGAGAAGTGGCCACAAACCCCATAGGGAGCGCAACCGCGACCAGGTGCAATAGACCTGGGGAGAACGGAATCGGTGCATAGGTTCTCATCAAAAGCAGCTGAATCCCCGAACGGCGCAGAGCGTCACGGCGGAACCAGCGGCATGATCCCCTCAAAGCAGTTGAGCGGGCGAACTTCGCTTCGCGCCCCGGCATAATGCCGGAGGTGCGACTTGCGCATTGATTTTCAAAACTGACTGCCCTGCCTTCATGCTTCCGGCTGACAACAGCCTGCTCACGCGAGCAGGCCGGGAGCGAAAATGAACAAAGAACTTTACGTTTCGACCACGCCGCACGAAACCAAGGTGGCGCTGGTGGAAGACGATCAGCTCGCAGAGGTGTATTTCGAACGCGAGAACGAGTACACCCTGGCTGGATCGATTTACAAGGGCCGTGTCACCCGTGTGCTGCCCGGCATGCAATCGGCCTTTGTCGATATCGGACTCGAACGCGATGCGTTCCTCTACGTTTCCGATTTTCTTGAACTTCAGGACGAAGAAGAAGACGGCGAATTTGGCGAAGTAAAGGTGACAGGATCAACACTGGCGCAGGCTAATGGAATGATCATCACCGAGCCTCAGGAAGCCGAGGAAGAACCTGCTGAGGAAGCAGAGGAAGAAGCTTCCGGTGAGGGCGATGCCGCCCAGGGCGAGTCCAGAGATGGCGCGCCGCGCTGGCGTGGCCGCCGCCGTCGTCGTGGAAGACGCGGCGGGCGTGACCGCATGAACGGTGACCGCCAGCAGGAAGCACAGCCGCAGGGCAATGTTCCTGCGCAGGTTGGGGAAACGGAAGTTGAGGACTCGGTCGAACCGGAAGAGCAGCCTGGCCGTCAGCCCCGGAAACGCGAGTTGCGCGGATTTGAGCCGCGCGGCCTGGTTGTTCACGGACTGGCGCGCGCGGTGGACGACACCGAAGAAGCCGAGACTGAAATCGCAGCGGAATCCGAAGCGGAAGTGAGTGATGTTCCTGCGCAAGCGGTGGCCGAAGAAAAGCCCGCAGCCACGGCCTATGCTCCGATCCTGCTGCCGGGCGAATCGATTTCGAAGTACAACAAGCCCGGCGATGGAACAACCGTTCCTACAGTCGAGTCCACAACCAGCGAAGAACCCGAACGCTATAGCCGTCGTGATCGTGACCGTGATCGCGGAGGACGCGGCCGCCGCGGAGAGCGCGACCGTGATCGTGGCCGTGGACGTGATCGCGAACCGCGTGAACCACGTGAACCGCGCGAGCGCGAGAGCTTCGTGCTGCCCGAGAATTACACTCCGATCGTTCTTCCGGGCGAATCGATCTCGAAGTATCGCGGAGTAGAGCCGGTCTCCATCCCCGAAACGGTAGAGCCAGTCGACGCGCCGGAAGCTGTTGCCGAGGTTGAACCGCATACCCCAATTTCTGAGCCTGTGGTAGAGAAGCCCGAGCCCAATCCGGACGAGCCCTTGAGCAGCGCGAGCTATTCGGGCGCGAGCGGATTACCTTCGCTGACCCAGCGCCGCGACCCGGTGGTGGAAGAGGTCGAAGAAGAGCCGATTGCTGAGCTGACGCAGGAAGCCATGCAGCAGCCAATGCTCGGAGAGACTGCCGCCGCATTGCCCACCGTGTTCACCAGCGATCAGACGACGGTCTCGACCACGCCTGAGTCCCACGAGCCCATTGAGGTTCCGCAGGAGGAGACTGAGGCCCCTCAGGCCAAGCAGGAAGATGTTCAGCATCCCGTAGCAGAGGCGGCACGGTCCGAACAAGCGTCGATTGGCGAAATTCCGGCAGAGACAGTGCAGGCCGAAGAGTCTCCCGCAGCGGAAGCGGGCGCGACGGCAGAGCCTGAGACGAAGCGCGGTGGACGCCGCACGTGGCGTGACCGGGTTTCGAAGATTTTTGGCAATACCTCGGAAGAGCAAGTTGAGCCTGCAGCCGAAAACGCTGACGCGAAGACGGAAGCCGAGCAGCCTTCGACGGCTGAGGCGGCGCCGAAGGCCGAGTCGAAGCCTTCGTATGAGAGCCAGTTCGGAAGCTTTGTCATTGAGGGTGGTCACGTCGAGCATGAAGAACTCGATGCTGACGAAACCGAAATGCCGGGATTGACCGAGCATCGCGACCGCTACGAAGAAGGCGATGGCGATGAAGAAATCGAGGACGGCAATGGTTCGCAACTCGGGACCGCCGTTCGCGAGAGCGACGAAGAAGAGGCTCTCGATGAGGAAGAGTACGACTTCGAAGGCGAAGAGTTTGAAGAGTCTGAGCTAGTTGCCGGTGATGCGGCGGAAGAATTGGAAGGCGAAGAGCAGGAAGAAGCTGAGCCTGCCGAAGCCGCTGCGGTTCAGGAGCCCGGACGTCAGCGCGAGCGCTTCGACCGTCGCGAGCGCCGTGGCCGCCGTGGTGCCCCGCAGCAGCGTGGCAGGATGCGTCCGCGGCAGCAGTCGCGCGCGGTGCCTCTCATCAGCGAACTGCTGAAGGAAGGCCAGGAGATCCTCGTTCAGATTGCCAAGGAGCCCATCGGCAAGAAGGGTGCGCGCATCACCAGCCACATCGCGCTGCCCGGCCGCTTCCTGGTGTACATGCCGACGGTGAACCACATCGGCGTCTCGCGCAAGATCAGCAGTGAAGAAGAGCGCCAGCGTCTGAAGAGAATCGTTTCCAGTGAACGTGAAAACGGACACGGAGGCTTCATCGTTCGTACGGCGGCAGCCAACATCAAGGAAGATGAACTGCGCGCCGATATTCGCTTCCTGAAGCATCTGTGGACCGAAATTCGCACTCGCGCAGAGTCTAGCAAGAGCCCGGCGCTGATCTACCACGACCTGAATCTGGTCGAGCGCATTTTGCGCGACCAGGTCACGAGCGACTTCTCGCAGATCTGGGTGGATAACGAATCCGAATACGAGCGCGTGGTGCGTTTCGCATCGCGCTTCCAGCCAAACCTGGTGCGTCGCATCAAGCTCTACACCAAGGACATGCCGCTGTACGAGCAGTTCGGCATCAACGAGGAGATCAACAAGAGCCTCAAGTCCAAGGTGTGGCTCAAGAGCGGCGGCTACATCGTCATCAACCAGACCGAAGCGCTGGTGGCGATCGACATCAACACAGGCAAGTACGTCGGCAAGACTGCACGCCTGGAAGACACGATCGTCAAGACCAATTGCGATGCCGTAAAGGAAATCGTGCGGCAGATCCGGTTGCGCGACCTCGGCGGCATCATTGTCGTGGACTTCATTGACATGGACGAGCGCAAGAATCGCCAAAAGGTGATGCAGGCGCTGGAAGAAGCGATGAAGGCCGACCGCGCGCCATCGAAGATTCTTCAGTTTAATGACTTTGGACTCGTGGCAATCACGCGCAAGAGAGTCAAGCAGTCGCTCGAGCGCACGCTGGGTACTCCTTGCCCGTATTGCGATGCCACCGGCTTCGTAAAGTCGGTGCAGACGGTCTGTAACGAGATCTACGTCGAAATGCGCAAGATGCGCCGCCACATCGAGAGCAAGGAAGTCATCCTCAGGGTGAACCCCGAAGTCGCCAAGGAACTGAAGGCGGGGAAAGCGACATGGCTGCAGGAGATGGAAGAACTGATCGGACATCCCGTGCTGATCAAGAGCGATCCGCTGCTGCATCAGGAGCAGTTCGACATGAACTACTAGAGCGCTCGGAAAGCCCCGAGAGCACGAGAGCCCGCCTCATCACAGGCGGGCTTTTCTTTGCCGCAACAAAAGGGGCCGGACTCAAAAGTCCGGCCATGAATGATTGCACAGGATAAAGACAGTTCAATTCTAGCCAAATCCGGCGCGATTGTCGCGTCCACGAGGTGCTCCCAGCGCAGAGAATCCAGTTTGGTACTGGCGTGGGAAATGCGGCTTCTTTGGCGCGAGGCACGAGCCCGCATGAAAGCAAAGTACCCGGAATACGTGTCTGAGTTCCGACTACCCACGAACGTTCGTAACTCCTTGGAACTACGGCACGCATCGTTTTACTAACTGCCCCATGATGTTGTGGTGTATGTTCGATTCAGCTACAAAGAATTGCGAATTGGATCAGGTCTGCGGCCGAAGTTGAGCCGAATACACCCGGTTTCTTCCGGGTTTTGCCGGAAAACTAGGTTGACTCGGGCACCAGCAACTCTGCTATAAACCAGCGAAGCGACCCGAATTCTGACGAAGCAGAGTAGTTGGACAAGAAGAGTTCGGTTGCGCCACGGTGTTAAGGCCTTGCTTAGTTCCCGAGCCTTGTACAGGCCGAAACGGCAAGATCGGTGGATTGAGCTTCGGCTTTGAAGGGACAAGACCTATGTCCGATTCGCCTGAGGTAATGAACATTCGGCAAGCGTCGGCGTACCTGGGCGTGAGCCCCGATACGCTCTACAAGTACGTGTCCGAAGACAAAATACCGGCTTTCAAGCTGGGCAACCGCTGGAAGTTCAAGAAAGCACTGCTCGACCGCTGGATGGAGCAAAAAAGCAGCGGGGGCGAGGGAATGCTGAAGAAAAAGCCGCGGGCGGTTCGTGCAACTGCGGTGAGGTAACGAGGGCGTCCGCTATGTTGGGTTCTCTTTTTGGTTCAAACAAAACGATTGTTGGCCTGGACATCGGGTCCAACAGCATCAAGGCCGTCGAACTGCAGCGAAGCCGCGGCGAGATCTCGGTCAGCCATCTCGGAATAGAGCCGCTGGCCAGCGATATTGTCGTGGACTCCATGATTGTGGATAGCGGCAGCGTGGCCAGCGCCATCAGCAAGATCTTTGCCGAGCAGGCATTCAAGGGCAAACAGGTCGCCACCTCGGTCAGCGGACACTCGGTGATCGTCAAGAAAATCTCCATGCAGACCATGGACGAGCCGGAACTGGGCGAGGCCGTGCGCAATGAGGCTGCGCAGTACATTCCGTTCGACATGTCGGATGTGAATGTCGACTACCAAGTCCTGAGCAGCAGTCTCGATGGCCCGACGATCGATGTCCTGCTGGTGGCGGTGAAGAAGGACAAGATCCTGAACTACACCAACGCGCTGCAGCTTTCAGGACGCCAGCCAGCCATTGTCGATATCGATGCCTTTGCCATCCAGAACTGCTACGAGTACAACTACGATCCCGCGCCGAACTCCACGGTGGCACTGCTGAACATTGGTGCCACGGTGATGAACATTAATATCGTGCGGGGCCGGGTGCCATTGTTCACCCGCGACGTGAGCGTGGGCGGCAATCAGTACACAGACTCGCTGCAGAAGGAACTCGACCTGAGTTTCGATGACGCTGAATCGCTGAAGCTGGGACGCAAGATTGGAACCGTCAGCGAAGACGCCAAACTGCCCATCCTGCAGCAGGTGACTGAAATCATCGTCCTCGAGATCCAGAAGACGTTTGACTTCTTCCGCGCAACCGCCAGTGGTGAGCACATCGAGCGCATTTACGTAAGTGGCGGCTCGTCGCAGGTTCCCGGGTTGCTGGAAGCTCTGCGCCAGGAGTTCTCGATTCCTGTGGATCCGATGAATCCGTTCCAGAAAATCGTGCCGCCAATTGGCGAGGGCGCGGACCTGATCGAGCGCAACGGTTCGCAACTGGCCGTGGCTGTGGGCTTGGCTTTGAGGAGCTTTGAAAAACTATGATCCGGATCAATCTGCTGGGCACGGCAAAGCCGAAGAAAGGGAAGGGACGGCGTCGACTGTTCGTGATGCCGCAGATCACGACCGATGGGCCTTCCCCGTTGATTACAGGACTTGCACTTCTGGTGGTGACCGGCGCTGGGTTGTACCTGTATCACATGAAGTTGCAGAGCACGCATGAGCATCTGCAGACGTCGATTGCGGAAGCCGATGCAAATATCGCCTCGATGACCAAGATAAAACAGGCGTACCTGCAGCGGCAGAAGGAGTACGACGCCTTCAAGCGGCGCTTCGATGTGATCGATCAGTTGCGCGCAGCCCAGGTTGGCCCGGTTCCGCTAATGGCCAATATCAGTTCCACGGTCAACAACACCGATGGCGTCTGGCTGCTGAACATGCGTGACGATGGCGCCAACGTATCGCTCGATGGAGTGGCGCTGGCTCCAAACTCGGTCGCCAATTTAATGACGAACCTGCGGCGCTCGGGATACTTCAAGAACGTCGAGTTGCACGAAACCGTTCAGGAAGACAATCCGAAGATCCAGACATACAGCTTCAGCCTGGTTTGCGAAAAGTCGAAGGCGTAAACGTCATGACGAATTTCAAAGAACTGCCTTATCTGGCACAAATCGGAATAGTGGCGGGCACCATCGTTCTGCTGGCGGCAGGTGTATTCATGTTTGCGCTTCAGCCGCTGGCCAAGGCCAATGAGGCTGACTCGCTAACACTGAAGAGTAAGCAGGCCGAGGTTGCGCAACTGGCACCGTATCGCACGAAGCTGGCGGAACTGAACTCGCAGACCGCGGCCCTGCAATTGCAGATCGAAGCACAGCGCAAAATCGTTCCGGAAGAGAAGGAAGTTCCTAGCTTCATCTCGATGGTGCAGAACGAGGCTGTTGCCTCAGGTGTAGAAGTTCGCCGTTACACGCCGAAAGATACAGCCACCAAGGAATACTACGTCGCGGTGCCGTTCGAGATCGATGTCGATGGGCCGTACTACTCGGTGTTGAACTTCTTCGATCGCCTCCAGAAGTCGGAGCGAATCGTGAACGTGGACAAGCTCACGATGGCCGCTCTGAAAGGCGGCAAGCAGGCTGCCAAGAAGAGTTATCACTGGGCACCGAATGAGACGGTCGGGGCAAGCTGCCTTTTGACAACGTTCTATAGCAACTCAAAGGGCGCTGCGCCTGCGCCGGCACCCGCGGCTAAGAAGTAGGAGGAGCCATGAGAAGCAGCAGATTGATTCTTGCATTGTGGCTGAGTGCAACGGCTCTGGCTCAGACCGCGCCGCCAAAACCGCAGGCGCATCCTCCGGTCTCGGCACCGGCCAAGCCTCCAGCAGCGACGGCGAAGCCCTCAGCGACCGCACCCAAGCCCGCGCCTGTGTCGACGAAGCCTGCACCGGTTCCGGCGAAACCAGCCCCGGCGGCTGCGAAATCGGCACCGATGCCTCAAGCGAAAGCTCCGGCAGTAAATGCTCCTGCAAAGCCGGTCGCGACGCCAGTAGCTGCTCAGAAGCCTGCGGCGATTGCGCCGGAAAAGAGCAAGAAGCCAAGCGCCGCTCAACCGAAAGTTGCGCGTCGTAAGCATGTTGTCAGTGCAATTGCTCTTGCAATACCGAAGGCTGCGACCCCGAAGACTGTGACGCCCGTAATTCGCGGCAAGCGCGATCCGTTTGTCAGTCCGATTCTGGAGCGACAGATCGGAACCCCGTGCGTTGGGACAGGGCGCAAGTGCCTGGCGGTTGGCGATATCACTTTACAAGGCGTGGTCAGTTCATCCAGCGGCTTGATCGCCGTTGTGGTGAATGGGAGCCGCACATATTTCCTGCGTGAACACGATCCGCTGGCCAACGGTGCCGTGGAGCGAATTACCCGGGATGCAATTGTTATGCGTGAGAGGTCGTCCGATGCGTTGGGACGTCCGGTCACGCGCGAAGTCACCAAGAGGATCGCGCCCGTAGTTTAGTTGAGGCCGCGAGATGGATTTGTAGAGATGAGCCCGGAAACTGGAAAGCACGTAACTGGGGAGGACGCGCGGAGCCTGGTGACAGGATTCGCGGGGAGAGCCACGATGAAGTGTAAGCGACTGCTCACGGTAGGACTGATGGCGCTGCTTAGCGCCGGCATGGCGATGGCTTCGCAATTGAACCAGGTGCAGGTGACTCCCACGGCCACGACGGCTGTGGTGAACCTTCGCACTACTGGCTCTTTTGCTCACAAAGAGTACCGGCCAAGCGACCACATGGTGCTGATCGATCTCACCGGGGTCAACGCCGACAAAGCCATCGAGCGTACGGCCACGGTCAGCTCGGGCGTGCTCAAGGGATACAAGATCACCGACTACACCAGCGCGTCCGGTTCGCAGGTAACTCGTCTCGAGTTGACCGTTGGCGACGGTGTCGGGGTTGAGGTCATGGACCGCAGCGACGGGCTTCAGATCAACCTGAGCTCGAACGGCGCGACTGTGTCTGGAACGCATGCGGGCGTGTCCTCGGCAGCCAGCTCCTTCACCATCGCGCCCGCTCCGAAGCCGACCGTAAAGCCGGTGGATGTTGCCAAGGCGGCTCCGGCGGTGAATGCTCCGGTGGCGAGTGCGCAGTCACCCACTACAATCCGCAACATCAGCGTGCAGCGCGGAAGCAGCTCGGTGGATGTCATCATCGAGGGACCAAACAGTGCAGCCCCGTTCCTGATCGAGGACCCGGATCGTCTGGTGATCGACTTCCAGAATGCGGTCGCGAAATCCACGTTGAAGACTGTTTCGGTCCACACAAAGGACGTTCGGCAGGTGCGCGTTGGCCGTTATCAGGCTGAGCCGCCGGTCACCCGTGTCGTGATTGATCTGAACGGACCTCGTACCTTCGAAGTATTGCCATCCTCCAAGCAAGTGATCGTGCGCGTGAAGACGGACGAGTCTGCAAGCGTGGCTCCAAAGCCTGCACCGCTCCCAGCCTTGGCTTCTGCAAATGTTCCGGTCATCGGGGCAGGAAGCACGACAGCTCCGGCCAGCGACAACCATGCTGCAGTTGCCAGCGCCACGCGAAGTGCCGAAGTGAAGGATGCGGTGTTGAGCGCTCCCAAGCCGCTCGTCACTGAGCAGGAAGCGCCTAAATCGGTGGCCGCTGCCGAGCCCCCGTCGCCCAAAGATACGCCTGTGGTCGAACCGAAGCCTGTAGCTATTCCTGCGCCGGTCGAAACAGCTTCGGTTGTTGCCGCTCCGGTCGCGACGCCTTCTCCTGCGGCAGCACCTGTGACCGCAGCGGCAGCACCTGTAACTGCTCCAACGCCGACAGTGGTGGCCAGTGCAGCTCCGGTTGCTCCGGCACCCGTCGCACAAGCGCCTCAGGTGCGTGACACGATGATTCGTGATCCGCGGACGCGGGCAGGGATCGCCGCTGAGACTTTGGCCTCCACCCCGCTACGCGACCAGGACATGGCGCGCCTTTCGACGCCCGATGCTCTGACAAACAACAACAAGACGACACCCCTCGCGCAGACGAAGTACACGGGCGAGCCCATTTCGGTGAACCTGAAGGATGTCGATCTACGCGATTTCTTCCGCCTGATTCATGAAATCAGCGGACTGAACATCGTCCTCGATCCCAACGTGAGAGGAACTGTCACGCTCGTGCTCGATGACGTGCCGTGGGATCAGGCACTGGACATCGTATTGAAGAACAACTCGCTCGATCGCGAGCTACAGGGGAACGTGCTCCGCATTGCCGGCATTGACACGCTGCGCAAGGAGGCGGTGGACCGCCGCGCCCAGGCGGAAGCCGTGGCACTGGCCGTCGATCGTCAGACGATTACACGCTTCCTGAGCTATGCCAAGGCGAGGGACGTTGTACCTACCATCAAGAAGTTCATCACCGCGCGCGGCGACGTCATTTCGGATGAACGCACCAACGCTCTTATCATCTCGGACATTCCGAGCGTTCTGCCGAATTTGGATCGCCTGATTTCGCAGTTGGACCGCAAGAGCCTTGAGGTTGAAATTGAGGTGCGCGTAGTTTCCGCCACCCGCGCCTTCTCGCGCGACCTGGGCGTTCAGTTTGGCTTCAACTGGGGCAACGGAGTCACGACGATTGGCGGCTCGAACCCGAACGGTAGTTCGAGCAGTGGTTCGTCCTCAGGCAGCAGTTCGGGTTCGAGCGGCACCACGACAACCAGTACTGCCAGCAACGTGCCGCTGTTCTCAAACTTCCCTGTGAGCGGTGCGACCACTGGATTGTCGTTCAGCAACATTACTAAGACGTATGGAATCGACGCGATCCTGACGGCTGCTGAAAGCCACAATCTTGCCAAGATTCTGTCGCGTCCGAGGGTCGTGACGCAAAGTAACGTGAAGGCTGAGGTGAAGCAGGGCGTAAAGATCCCGGTTTACACGTCATCGACAGCAAACTCGAATGCCAGTGTGACGTATCTTGACGCGGTGCTGCGCTTGTCGGTCACCCCGCAGATCACGGCCGACAACACGGTATTCCTCAGCGTGGATGTGGAGAATACGCAGCCCGGCAACCTCATCAACAACAACTACGTCCTCACTACTCAGCAGGCGACGACGCAGGTGTTGGTGAACGACGGTGGCACGGTTGTCATCGGCGGAGTCATACAGACCTCGAACACGGTCAGCACTTCGCAGACTCCGCTTCTTGGCGACATTCCGTGGCTTGGCAACTTGTTCAAGCAGCGCACGGTCAAAACAGAAACGGATGAGCTGATCTTTTTCATCACTCCAAAAATCCAGAGCTAGCTTCGCTATCAGCATCTGGCAAAATGTGGGCTTCCGCGGAAGCCCACATTGCTTTTGAGCATTTACAATCATTTCGATGGACTTTCGACGGCGGCAAAAGAATCTCCGCGAACTGCTCGTGCGCCGCAAGGTGGACGCTCTTGTGGTTTCGCACATGCCCAATGTGCGCTATCTTTCTGGATTCACCGGTAGCGCGGGCGTCGTGCTTGCCGCCGAGCGGTTCCTGCTGTTTACCGATGGGCGGTATGCTGAGCAGGCCGCCGCACAGGTCGATGGTGTAAAGGTTTGCATCGCAAAAGGCAGCGCGCTCGCTGCCGCGGCGGAAGCCATCGTCAAGCTTGGATCGAAGCGGATTGGCATTGAGGCGGATCACCTGAGCGTAGCGCAGTTGAGCGCCTTCCAAGCTTCCCTCGGTAAGGGAATCAAAATTGTTCGTCTCTTCGGAACGGTCGAGGAACTGCGCGCAGTAAAAGATGCCGAGGAGATCCAGTTGGTTCGCAACGCGATCAGGCTTTCCTCGCAACTTTTCCGTCCGCTGCTGCGCTCAATGCGTCCGCAGACGGTCGAGTCGGCTGTGGCTGCGCGCTTGGAGTATATGGCTCGACGCGCCGGAGCGGAGAAGATGTCGTTCGAGACGATTGTTGCTTCCGGCGTGCGCTCCTCGCTGCCACACGGTGTAGCGTCTTCGGCCAAGCTGCCATCGTCGGGATTCGTGGTGTTAGACTACGGAGTTGTGCTGGACGGCTACTGCAGCGATATGACGCGAACTGTCCATCTTGCCAAGGCCCCGGCTGGAACCCGTGCGTTGTACACCGCCGTTCTGGAGGCTCAACTGGCGGCCATCAGCGCGGTGCTTCCCGGCGCGACGGCCGGAGAGGTTGACAAGGCGGCCCGGCAGGAGTTGAAGCGCACGAAACTCGATCGGTACTTCACGCATTCCACTGGACACGGCGTAGGGTTGGAGATACACGAACCACCAAGAATCGGGGCGGGCGGCGACACCGTATTACGTCCCGGCATGGTCATCACGATCGAACCGGGCGTTTACCTTCCGGGCAAGTGCGGAATTCGTATCGAGGATATGCTCCTGGTCACGGAGAACGGCTACGAAGTTCTGACCCCGGTCGGCAAAGATTTGATTGAACTGAACTAAATGCCCGATTGCCGGGCAAATCCTAGTAAAGGTGAAAGTCCAAACTGCGCCGCCTCTGTGCGACGCTTCTGGCAGCCAATGAATCAGAAAGAAATTAAAGAGCTGATCGACTTCCTTGTTGAGAAAGATATCGCTGAGTTTGAATTGGAGCGCGGCGAGATCAAGATTCGCGTAAAGCGCTCGCACGCCGTCATGACTGCCTATCCAGCGGCGCCTGTACCCATGCCCGCACCGGTGCCCGTGGCAGCTGCTCCTGCGGTTCACGCTCCTGCCGCTGCGGAACCGGCAGCCGAGAACGAAGCTGGCATTGAAATCATCAAGTCGCCCATCGTCGGAACCTACTACGAAGCCGCCTCTCCCGGCGCACCCGCGTTTGTGAAGGAAGGCGATACGGTCGCGCTTGGCCAGGTGCTCTGCATCGTCGAGGCCATGAAGCTGATGAACGAGATCGAATCCGAAGCAGCAGGACAGATCGTAAAGGTCCTGGTTTCCAACGGCCAACCGGTTGAGTACGGCCAGCCACTGTTCAAGATCCGTACGAAGTAAGCCGGAAGGCTAAGCCGTAGTTGGCGCATTCATCTTTGCGCACGCAGGCGCCGTCATTCGGCGCTTGCTGCATCTTCACCGGCCGGGCCAGGAGCACACTGAAACATGTTCAAAAAGATTCTGATTGCCAATCGCGGAGAGATTGCACTCCGCATCATTTGCGCCTGCAAGGAACTCGGCATCAAGGCCGTGGCCGTATATAGCGAGCCTGATCGTAACTCCCTGCACGTGCGCTTTGCTGATGAGGCGCTCTGCATTGGACCGGCACGTGCCGGCGAGAGCTATCTAAATATTCCGGCTGTCATCAGCGCTGCCAATATCGCCAACGTCGAAGCCATTCACCCCGGCTATGGCCTGCTGAGCGAGAACGCGAACTTTGCGCATGTCTGCGAGACTTCGGGGCTCAAGTTCATCGGGCCTCCGGCGGAAATCATCCGCATGATGGGTGAGAAGGATAAAGCGCGGCAGGCGATGAAGAGATGCGGCGTGCCGATTCTCCCCGGCTCCGATGGCGTTATCAGCAGCCCCGAAGAAGCGCTCAAGTGGGCCAAGGAAGTAGGCTTCCCGGTTATCGTCAAGGCTTCGGCCGGAGGCGGCGGGCGAGGCATGCGCGTCATCCGCTCGGCCGAGGAGTTGCCGCACATGTTCAACGCCGCGCACTCGGAAGCCGCGTCAGCCTTTGGCAATGGCGACCTCTACATGGAGAAATTCATCGAGCGCCCGCGCCACATTGAGTTTCAGGTTCTGGCCGACGAGCATGGAAACGTCGTCAGCCTAGGCGAGCGCGATTGCTCTATCCAGCGCCGCCACCAGAAACTGGTCGAGGAATCACCTTCGCCAGCCGTCTCGCCAGAGTTGCGCAGCAAGATCAACGGTATTCTCGAAAAGACGATGAAGGAGATCGGCTATGTCAACGCTGGCACGGTCGAGTTCCTCATGGACGAGAGCGGCAGCCTTCACTTCATCGAGATGAACACGCGCATTCAGGTCGAGCACCCGGTGACGGAGTTCGTCACCGACATTGATCTCGTGAAGAGCCAAATACTCATCGCCGCCGGAGCCATACTCCCCGACATCATCCATCACCCAATCGCTCCTCGCGGTCACGCGATCGAGTGCCGCATCAATGCTGAGCATCCGGAGAAGTTCACGCCTTCGGCGGGAAAGATCACGGTGTTCAACACTCCGGGCGGCAACGGCGTGCGCGTAGATACGGCACAATACCAGGAAGGCGTCGTGCCTCCGTACTACGACTCACTGATTGCCAAGCTGATCGTGCGCGGCAAGGATCGCAAGGAAGCGCTGGCGCGCATGAAACGGGCTCTCGACATGTTCATCGTTGAGGGCATTCACACCTCGATTCCGCTGCACAAGCGCATTCTCAACGAACCGGACTTCGAGGCAGGGAACTTCGACACCAAATTCATGGAACGCTTCATGGTAAAGAAGCAGGCGCAATGAAGCTGCCGCTGCTGTACCCGATCCTCGATGCCGATGTTCTCGGCGCTGCCGCGGCAGGCGGAAACCTGCTGCAGTGCGTCTGTCAGCACGCTCGCGAACTCGCCGAGGGCGGATGCACGGTGATGCAGTACCGCGCGAAAAATCTGAATGCCCGCGAAGCCTTGGCGCAGGCACGCGAACTGCGCCGTGTGCTTCCGGGCGTCACGCTGATCATGAATGACCGTGCCGACCTCTGCCTAGCGGCGGGGTTTGACGGAGTACACGTGGGGCAGGAGGATCTCTCGCCCGAAGGCGTGCGTATCGTGATTGGTGCCGAGCGCAAAGTGGGTCTCTCGACCCACAATGTTGCGCAGATGGCTGAGGCGCTGACCAAGCATGTGGACTATGTTGCCATCGGCCCGGTTTTCGCCACCGGAAGCAAGCTTAACCCCGATCCAGTGGTGGGTCTCGCTGGAGTGGAGGAGGCCAAGCGCTTGCGCGACGGCTCAGGCCAAGATATTCCCCTGGTCGCCATTGGTGGCATCACTCGTGAGAATGCCGCAGCCGTGCTGCGGGCCGGAGCTGATTCCGTGGCGGTTATCGGGGACGTTTGCCGCGCCCCGCGCGAATCGGCTAGGGAATTTTTTCGGCTGATGATGTAGAGTTCTCATCAAAGCTTTGAGAGCGGCTGGACGTTGGGGGCTGCCGAAGAGATGCAATCGTTCGTGCTCAAGGAGAGCGGTGAGTCAGCTTACAAAGGTACCTGAGGTCACTCAGGATCAGGAGTTTGTTAAAGGACTCGGGCTAACCAGCTCGACTACGCTCGTGATGGGCTCCATGATCGGCTCGGGCGTGTTCATTGTAGCTGCCGACATCGCCCGTGTCGTGGACTCGCCTGCATTGCTGATTGCGGCATGGCTCGTCACGGGATTCATGACCATAGTCGCCGCTCTGTCTTATGGCGAGCTGGCTGCGATGATGCCCCAGGCCGGTGGCCAGTATGTTTACCTGCGCGAAGCGCTCGGTCCGCTGTGGGGATTCCTCTACGGATGGACGATGTTTCTCGTCATCCAATGCGGCACCATTGCTGCCGTGGCCGTAGCGTTCGGCAAGTTTCTTGGCGTCTTCCTGCCTTCGGTATCCTCCACCAACTGGATTCTGCATCTCTGGAAGGTTCCTCCCATTCATATTGGCCCCATGGTATTGGGCAACATGGAAGTGGGATTGAATACGCAGAACCTCGTCGCCATCTCGACGATCCTTCTGCTGTCCCTCGTCAACGTTTTCGGTGTAAAGACCGGAGCATTCGTACAAGTGGTATTTACCACGGCGAAGATTGCCGGTCTTGTCGGTCTCATCCTGCTTGGCATCTGGGCTGGAAGCACGCCTGAGGCTTTCGCCGCCAACTTCGGCACCAACTTCTGGCTGCACGCCGGATGGCGCGAACTGCACAAGATTCCCATTGGCGTGAGCGGTGCCACCGCGCTGGTTTCGACCCTTACGGTGATTGCCGTCGCGCAGGTCGGTTCGCTGTTCTCCGCCGACGCCTGGAATAACGTGACTTTCACTGCTGGTGAGGTCCGCAACCCGCAGCGCAACCTGCCTCTGTCTCTGGCGCTGGGTACGGGAACGGTGATCCTGATCTACATCGCCGTGAATTTCATTTACCTGATGGTGCTGCCGCTGTGGGGCGATCCGTATTCCATGACGAGCGTGGGTCGCGGCATCCAGTACGCCTCCGAAGATCGCGTGGCCACAGCCGTCATGCAGCAGATCATGGGCCAGAGCGGTGCCAAGTTGATGGCCCTAGCCATCCTGATCTCGACCTTTGGCTGCAACAACGGACTGATTCTCGCCGGTTCGCGTGTGTACTATGCCATGGCGCGCGATGGTCTGTTCTTCCACTCGGTAGGGCGTCTGCATCCCCGCTTCAAGACTCCGCACCTGTCCCTCATTGTGCAAGCCGTTTGGGCGAGCCTGCTATGCCTGAGCGGAAGTTATGGTCAGCTGCTCGATTACACGATCTTCGCTGTGCTGCTGTTCTACATACTTACGTTGGCAGGGCTGTTCGTACTGCGCCGTACCCGGCCTGACGCTCCTCGGCCTTATCGTGCCATCGGCTACCCGTGGCTTCCGGCCATCTATATTGTGATGGCGTTGTTCATTGATGTAGTCTTATTGCTCTATAAACCTCAATATACTTGGCCGGGACTCGTCATCGTTCTACTCGGTATCCCGGTGTATTTCTTGTGGTCGCGCCAGACGATGGCTGGCAGCACCGCAGATTGATATAGCCCGAAAAGTGAAGGAGAGCTCAAAGCCGAATGTCAAAGCTGCTGGCCAAGAAACCAATGGAGATGCTTCTCAATGAGGCATCCGAAGAGAATGAGCACAGTCTAAAGCGCGAGTTAGGAGCTGTTTCGCTGACGGCGCTTGGAGTCGGTGCCATCATCGGCGCCGGAATTTTTGTGCTCTCGGGACTTGGTGCGCACTACGCCGGGCCGGGCTTGATGTTGTCCTTCATCCTCTCCGGACTTGGCTGCGCCTTTGCGGGCCTGTGCTACGCCGAGTTTGCCGCCATGATTCCGCTGGCCGGCAGCGCCTATACATACGCGTATGCCACGCTGGGCGAGTTGTTCGCCTGGATCATCGGTTGGGATCTCACGCTCGAGTATGCCATGGGCGCGAGCACTGTCTCGTCGGGGTGGTCCAACCACTTCATCGAGTTCATGAGCATCTTCAATATTAAGATTCCGCTGTGGCTGGCTTATGACCACTGGACGGCCCTTCGTACCGCGCAGGACATCGTCGCCCGCCAGATGGTTCAGGCCTCGCATCCGGAACTAGCTCCTGGCACGCAGGCATTCCTGCAGACGCTCGATGCGCTCAAGCACAGCGGCTCAGCCGAACTTGCACAGCGCGCCCATGAATTGCTCGGTGCGCCGCATCTGTTCGGAGCCGAGATAGGCTTCAACCTCCCGGCATTTCTGATCGCGCTCATCATCACCTGGGTGCTGGTCGTCGGCATCAAGGAGAGCGCGAGATTCAACGCCGGTATTGTCGCCATCAAGGTCACCGTGGTGCTGTTCGTCATCGCTCTCGGCATGCGTTACGTCAGCGCCAGCAATTGGGGTTCTGACTGGCACTCGTTCGCGCCGTTCGGCTTCTCGGGCATCGGCGCAGGTGCAGCATACATCTTCTTCGCCTATATCGGATTCGACGCTGTCTCTACCACCGCGCAGGAGGCGAAGAACCCTCAGCGCGACCTGCCGATTGCGATCATCACTTCGCTCGTAGTCTGCACCATCCTCTACATCGCCGTTGCCGCTGTTCTCACCGGCATGGTGCCCTGGCGCGAAGTTAATATCGAAGCTCCCATCGCTCACGCCTTCTCCGACCGCAATCTTGGTTGGGCGTCTCACATCATCACCGCCGGAGCCCTGGCGGGTCTCACCAGCGTGATGCTTGTGATGTTGCTGGGCCAGACGCGCGTGCTCTATGCTATGGCCAACGATGGCCTGCTACCGAAGAAGTTCTTCAGCAGCATCCACCCCCGCTATCGCACGCCTTACAAGAACACGATTCTTGTCGGCCTGCTCGCAGCCATCGTGGGCAGCGTTACGCCCATCGACGATATCGGCAAGATGGTGAACATAGGCACGCTTCTGGCTTTCGTCATTGTCTGCATTGCCGTCGTGGTGCTGCGCGTCACCAATCCCGCGCAGAATCGCCCGTTCCGCACCCCTTGGGTGCCTTTCGTGCCCGTAATGGGCGTGCTGTTCAATGGCTACATGATGTACAAGCTGGGCTGGGTGAACTGGGCCCGACTCTTCGTCTGGCTGATCATCGGCCTGTTCATCTACTTCCTGTACGGCCGCCATCACAGCCGGGTACAGGCCGCAAACGTGAACACCGTGGTCTCGGCCGACTAGCCGATACGCGATTGAAAAGCGCTCTCCTTGTGGGAGCGCTTTTTGTTTTGCTCGCGGAGCATCGGAGTAGATTCTTTCGCTGTCGGCCCTGGTGCAGGTACAATCGCGGCCAGAGAATCTATGCGCGCATTGCGTAATATAAAGTTCCTGGCGACAGCCTTGTTGCTTGTCGTCCTCGTCGGCACGGCGGGATTTCACTACATTGAGCACTGGAGCTGGTTTGACGGCTTCTACATGGTGCTCACCACGCTGACGACGATCGGCTATGGCGAAACGCATCCGCTGTCGCCTGTGGGCCGCTACTTCAACGTAGGTCTCATCTGTGCGGGTGTCGTGCTGGTCTTTCTCATCCTCGGCGTTCTCGGGCAGGCAATCCTCGAATTCGAATTCAACAACATCTTTGGCAGGCGCAGAATGGAACGTGAGATCGCACGTTTAAAAGGACACTACATTATTTGCGGTGCCGGACGCGTAGGGCGTGCCGTGGCTCGCCAACTGGAGACCAAGCCGGCACAGTTCGTCGTTCTGGAAAACAACGAGGCGAAGGCGGAGCGCATTCGCTTAGAAACGAACTGGATGGTCGTACACGCCGACGCAACTCTCGAGGCTCAACTGCTGGCCGCACGCATCGACCACGCCGCCGGACTCGTGGCGGCGACCACGACCGATGCGACGAACACTTATATCGTGCTCACCGCGCGCAGTCTGAATCCCACGCTGAAGATCATCGCCCGTGCCAGTGAAGAGGCCGCGGAAAAGCATTTGAAGACCGCCGGAGCCGACCAGGTGATCTCGCCCTATGGCTTCGCCGGATTCCGCATCGCGCAGGCGTTTCTGCGTCCGCATGTCATCAATTTCCTCGAGGTTGCGTTGCTCCGCAGCGACGAACTTGGATTGGAGTTGGAGGAACTGACAATCGATCCGTCCTCCATTTACGTCGGGCAGGGATTGCGTGACTCCGGTATCCGGCACGATCTCGGCATCACCGTGCTGGCCATCAAGCGCGAAGGTGAGGAGATGAAGTATAGTCCTGAGCCGGACGCTCAACTTTGTGCGGGCGATCATCTCATTGTCATGGGTGAACCCGCCAATCTGCGACAACTGGAAATGCTTGCCGGAGCGAAAAAGTGAAGATCACCACCGCCGCCGAGATGCAGGAAATCGACCGCCTCACCATCCAGCAGCACGGAGTCCACTCGCTTGCATTGATGGAGAACGCTGGCACGGCCGTTGCGAATTTTGCTCGCGATTATTGGCCGCACGCCAATCGCGTTACCGTGGTCTGCGGCCGCGGCAACAACGGCGGCGATGGATTGGTCGCTGCGCGCCGCCTGCATAGCGCTGGCAAAGTGGTGGAGGTGTTGCTGCTCGGTCCAGGGCAGGGTCTGAAACCGGATGCCGCGAACATGTTAGCGCGACTTCCTGTGCGCCCCATCGTGCTGGGCAGTGAGGATGAGGTCGAGCGCGAATCCACGCGCAGCCTTGCAGGAGCCGACCTGATCATTGATGCCATCTTCGGCACCGGCTACAAGTCTCGCACCGATGCTTCTCAGGGGCAGAAACTCGCAGAAGCCGCCATCCGCGCCATCAATGCCGCTTCGGTGCCCGTGCTCTCTGTCGATCTTCCCTCCGGCGCCGACGCTGACGCCACAGCCACACAAGAGGGAGCCGTCTCATGCCGGTCCACAGCGGTAGTTACATTCACTGCTCCAAAGCTTGCCCATGCTTTTGCGCAGCTCACGCGCGGCCCTGTTGTCGTCGCTCCAATAGGCACGCCTGACTCTGCCATCGTTTCCGCTCAGCATCTGAACGTCGTCACACCGCACGAGGTCGCATCGCTTTTTGCCGAACGCGCCTTGGACAGCAACAAGGGCCGCTTCGGACACGTGCTGGTCGTCGCCGGATCGCTCGGCAAGAGTGGTGCAGCCGCGATGTGTGGCATGGCCGCTCTGCGCATTGGCGCCGGACTCGCAACGATTGCAACGCCGGGGTCGGTGCTCGCCTCTGTTGCGTCGTTTGCTCCCGAATTTATGACTGAACCGCTCGGAGAGCTTTCGGCTGCGAGCGTTTCTCCCAACGATGCCCCGCATTGCCTTGAACTGGCCAAGTCTCGCAATGTTCTGGCGATCGGTCCGGGTCTTTCGCAGAAGCCCGGAGTGGCGGCCTTCGTCATGCGCATGGTGAAGAACGTGCACTCGCCCGTAGTGCTCGATGCCGATGGGCTCAATGCGTTCGAGGGGTCTCCGGACCTGCTGCAGGGCGCGAGCCGAGCTCTCATCCTGACTCCGCATCCCGGCGAGATGGCGCGCCTCACGGGGAAGAGCGTGCCTGAGATCCAGGCCAATCGCGTTTCCGTAGCGCGAGACTTTGCGCGCCGCTATCGCTGCATCCTTGTGCTCAAGGGATTCCGCACCGTGATTGGCTATCCCAATGGCGAGGTGTGGGTGGTTGCCACAGGAAATCCTGGCATGGCTACTGGAGGCACGGGAGACATCCTCACCGGCATGATCGCCGGAACCGTAGCCCAGTTCCCCAACCGCGTTGAGGAGGCCGTCAGAGCCGCGGTGTACATGCACGGGTTGGTGGGAGATGCGGCCGTCGTGCACACTGGCGAGGAATCAATGGTCGCCACCGACCTGCTGCGATTTCTGCCCTCGGGATTCCGTCGCATGCGACAGCGTGCCGCAAGCAAAAACATTCGCCTTTGCTGACGCATTCTGCGCTACACTGCCGTGCTCGATGCTATGATTCGGGCAATGACCCGCGATTTCACTTCGCACTCCGCCGATGACACGGTCGAACTCGGACGCCAACTGGCCGCCGAGTTGCGGAATGCGCACGTCGTGCTCCTGCGCGGAGACCTTGGCGCCGGGAAAACGACGCTGGCTAAAGGCATCGCCGAAGGCTTCGGAGCCGCCGATGCCGACGAGGTCACCAGCCCAACCTTCACGCTGATCCACGAGTACCACGGCCCCGACAAAGACGTTTTCCATATCGACTTATACCGCTTGGAGAAGCCCGGCGAGGTCGATTCGCTTGGACTAGAGGACCTGATGACCGAGGAGCGCAATGTCCTGCTCATCGAGTGGGGAGAGAAGTTCCCGCGCATCGTGCAGCAGAAAGACGCCGAGATCGTGATCCGCCGCGTCGGTCATGATGAGCGCACTGTACGACTCACTATCGGTAACTGAATTTCCCAACGATTCGCGTGCACACAGCAAAGCCGCGCCCTCTCAGCGATCTTCGGCTGAACGGACGCGGCTTCTAGTATTGACGCGTTACGTGAATCTAGTAGCCCATGATGTTGTAACCGCAATCGACGTGGATCACCTCGCCGGTGATTCCTGCCGCGCCGTCGGATGCGAGGAACGCCGCCGTTGCCGCCACTTCGCTCGTATCCACGTTGCGCTTCAGCGGGGCACGCTCGGAAACGATCTTCAGAATGTCGTTGATGTTACCGATGCCGCGCGCTGCCAGCGTCTTGATTGGTCCGGCAGAGATGGCGTTGACACGAATCGCCTTCGAACCCAGCGACGCCGAGAGGTAACGGACGCTCGCTTCCAGAGCGGCCTTGGCCACGCCCATCACGTTGTAGTTCTGGATCACGCGCTCGCTGCCGAGATAGCTCAGCGTAATGATGCTGCCGCCATCCGCCATGAGTGGCTCCGCTCCACGGGCCAGTGCAATCAGCGAATAGACGCTGATCTCGTGGGCAATACGGAAGCCTTCGCGGCTCGTCAGCAGGAAGTCGTTCTTCAACTCATCGGCCGGAGCGAAAGCGACCGAATGAACCAACGTATGGATTTTGCCGTTGTACTTCTCGCCGATCTGGCGGAAAACCTCGGTGATCTCCTCGTCCTTGGTGACGTCGCACTGGAAACCTTGCGCGCCGGGCAGGCTTTCGATCATCTCCTCTGCTTCCTGTCGAAGCCGCTCGTTCTGATACGTAATTGCGATCTGCGCGCCTTCCGCGTGCAACTTCTGGGCGATGGCCCAGGCGATACTGCGCTTGTTTGCCAGACCAAATACAACGGCCACGCGCCCTTCCAGGCTATTTGCCATCTATGTAGGTGCTCCTGATTATCTAAAACTGGAATAGAACCTTTGTTCAAAGGATAGCAGCCCGCGCGCCCAACTGGAAACTTTGGCCCTCAGGCAATGCTGCTTTCCCCTGCAAAGCGGGAGAGCATGCTCCTGATATGCAAGCGGTCACATTACCTTGTGAGTGAAATCACTTCGAGCCGGACAAAAGACCGCTATGTTGTAGTCCTTATGACGACCAAGACTCTCGACACTACGGCCGCGGTTCAGAAAGGGCAGAGCTTGCCTGTGCTTGAGCCGCAACGAGGAGCTTGTGTTGAGTTCGTGGAATTCTGCAAGGAGCAGCATCTCCGCTCCCGTGCAGCCCACACGTTCCTGCGCGTGCTTCACAACAAAAAATGGCAAGAGGAATGCGACCATATTCGCGAATCGATGCGCCCTGAAGTAGATCGAATCTTCGAACCGGCGGAGAAGGCTCTCGCCGATGGCGCCAACTGCAAAGAGGTTCTCAGGGTCCTGATGGAGTCCCTTAAGAAAGCGGAAGACCTATAGGTTGCAGCGCGGATTCATTTCATTCATAAAGGCACCAAACGAGGCCCGTCCCAGCGACGGGTCTTTCGTTTGGCAAAAAATCGCCTTGCCCGTTCCGTGTCAGCTCGGAGCAGCTCAGTTGCGCTTGCGGCAATGTTGTATCGTGGACTGGTTTTGAATCCATGGGCCCATGCGCTCATCACATAGCTGTTTCCACGAAATCATTTCGGAGCACAAGCAAGATGAAAATGAGCGGTAACACAATCCTTATCACCGGAGGCGGGTCCGGCATTGGACGCGCCCTCGCAGAACAGTTTCACGCCCGCGGCAACCAGGTGATCATCGCTGGAAGGCGCAAGCAGCTTCTCGATGAAGTTACGGCCGACAACCCCGGCATGAAATCCCTCACGCTCGACATTGAGGACCGCACGGCGATCACACGTTTCGCCGATCAGGTCGCGAAAGAGTTCTCGTCCCTCAATGTGCTGATCAACAACGCTGGGATCATGCGTCCCGAAAACCTACTTGCCGAGCCCGCCGACCTTGGTGATTCCGAAGCAATCATCGCCACCAACCTTCTTGGTCCCATTCGTCTGAATGCGGCTCTCATGCCTCTGCTTCGTAAGCAGCAGCACTCGACCATCATGAATGTTTCTTCCGGCCTTGCATTCGTGCCACTGGTGCTGACACCGACCTACTGCGCTACGAAGGCGGCGATCCACTCGTATTCGCAATCGCTGCGATGGCAGCTCAAGGGCTCCAACATCGATGTGCTCGAGTTGATTCCGCCCTACGTGCAGACCGATCTGATGGACGGTGCCAATGACCCGCGCGCCATGCCGCTTAAGGAGTTCATCGCTGAGGTCATGCAGATTCTGACCACTCAGCCTGATGCCACTGAAATCTGTGTTGAGCGCGTGAAAGCCCTTCGCTTCGCCGCCGAGAGCGGGAAATACGATCAGGTTTTCAGCGGACTCAACGAGGCCATGGCGCATCCCGTGAGTTCCAACTAGCCACGCCTCGAGTGCTCTCGGATCTGGTTCTGTCCCGCCGATTGGCGAGAACCGAGGCCGCTGCAAACGCGCATCTCGTAGAGGCGCGAGCGCGCATCTCTCCAGACTCCGGTGCGCAATGGATCGAAGTTGCCGGAGCCTACGCCATGTTCGATGGCCGCTGCTCGCCCTGTACGCAGACGTTTGGCCTTGGCCTTTTCGCCGTGCCTTCCGCAGGGGAGATGGACAAGATCGAGGCATTCTTCCGTGAGTGCGGCGCAGGTGTCTTTCATGAAGTAAGCCCCATGGCGGACCCTGCGCTGTTTTCAATGCTCAACGAGCGTGGCTACCAGCCCATCGAGTTCACCAGCGTAATGTTTCTCGATTTGGCTGAACGCCAGCCATCGGCTTACACTCCCAAGCCGGAACTCACAGTGCGACCCGCGAAGCAAGGTGAAAGCGAAATCTGGGCGAGGACTTCCGCGGATGGGTGGGCGGACGAAGTCGATTTTGCCGACCAGATACTCGATCTTGCAAGGGTCGTGGCTTCACGTCCGAACGGCACGTCGTTCCTCGCGCAGATCGATGGCAAGCCGATCGCAACAGGCGATCTCGTTATTCACGAAGGCGTAGGGCTGCTCTCCGGAGCCAGCACAGTGCGTGAGTTCCGCCGACGTGGCGCACAGAACGCGCTGCTCGAAGCGCGATTACAGTACGCGTCAGATGCGGGTTGCGATCTGGCCATGTTCTGCGCTGCGCCGGGCAGTGCCAGCCAGCGCAACGGAGAGCGCCGCGGCTTCCGCATCGCCTACACCAGAGTCAAGTTCGAACTCACGAAACTCTGACGCCTTCTACTTGGTGAGTTCGTTTGCCAGCAGACTCGCCTTTACGGCCAGATTGTAAGCGCGTTCCGTGTCTCCGCCCTGTAATGCCTGGTTCGACTGCGCGATGTAGTTTCTCGCCTGCCGCATCATGTTCTGCTCGCTATCGCTGAGCGAGCGATTGATGTGCGAGAGCTTCGCATCCGAATTGCGATTCAGGTTCTCCGTGTTCTGCCGTTGCGACTGCACTGCTGCCCGTGGCACGTCCGCCGTAATCTGCACGGAGTTATCGGGTGTCGTTGTCGGCTTGGCCGGCTCAGGCTTGGGCGTTTCCGCCACCGCAGGTGGTGCTGGTCTGCGCGGAACAGGCTTGCGCGGCTTTGGCTTTGGTTTCTGCGCGTCGCGTTGGGGTGTGTTGGTTGGAACGGATTGGGGTAAAGGGTTCGTGTTCTCGTTGGGAGGATTGGGCGATGGAGGCGCGGGCTGCGGTTCGGTTTCGATCGTAGGCACCAGCACCATCGGAGTGGTGCGCGCCGGTTTCTTCGCGCATCCTGTCGCCAGCATCGCCAGGCACAGCGCCGTTCCGGTGAGTGAGCGTATGGAAAGAATTCGCAAATCGAAAAGGGAAGAGAACATATCTTTTCTTGCCAGCATATCTTAGTGCGGCGGAGGGATCACGGTTTCGTTCATCGCGTCCGGAGTTCTCTCTGCGGAAATCTCAGGCTCGGCCAGCGGAAGCAGGAAGCGGAACGTAGTGCCTTCGCCGGGAGTCGATTCAAGATCGAGCGCGCCGTTGTGCAGTTGCATAGCGCGATAGGTCAATGCCAGGCCGATTCCGCTGCCTGACTTCTTCGTAGTGAAATACAGATTGAAAATCTTGTCGCGAATTTCCGGGGAGATTCCTGCGCCTGTATCGTGAACCTCAAGCACCGCGGCCTGGCTCGTGGCAAACCCGCGGACGGTCAGCGTTCCGCCGTCCGGCATTGCCTGCACGCCATTGATCATCACGTTGAGGATCCCCTGCTTGATCAGGTCAGCGTCCACGCGCACGGGCAAGGACTGCTCTCCCAGTTCCTCAACGATCTTCACATTGTGCGAGAGCGCATCGAGTCCCGACAGCGCAATTACCTCGTGCGCCAGCGCCCGCAGGTCAATGCGCGTAAGCTTCAACTCCACAGGACGCGAGAAGTCCACCAGCGTTTTTACTACACGGTCGAGGCGGTGGATTTCCGTGCTGATGATGTCCATGTGTCTGCGCGTCTCTGGATCGAGTTGCAGAATGCGTTCGCGCAGAATCTCCAGATGAATGACGATGGCGTTGATCGGATTTTTTACTTCATGCGCGACGCCCGAGGTCAGCCGTCCGATGGCGGCAAGGCGGCGCGACAACTCAATTTCGTTCTCAATGCGCTGCACAGATTCGGCATCGCGAACCGTGAGCAAAGCGCCAATTGGCACGCCGCGCTCGGAAATGAAGTCGAGCGACATCTGCACGCGGCGTCCGTGCTCGATTTCAATTTCGCGCGAGGGAACTTCCTGGCGCAGCGCAAACGCGTCGAGCACAATTCTTCCCAATCGATTCGAGTCGTCGAAAACTTCATCGACCATTCGCCCCAACATCTCACTGCGCGGCCGCCCGACGAAGCGCTCGACCGAAGCCGACACAAGCACGATGCGTCCGTCGCGCGTGAAAAGGATCAGGCCATCCTGCAACGTGGACATCAACTGGTCGAGGTTCTCTTTCAATGCCGAGAAAACCTCGCGCACGTCGTGCATCTGCCTGCCGAGCCGATCGATACGATTGCTGACAGCACCGAACTCGTCTGTTTGTTCCGGCTTGCGTTCCGGCTCTGGCTCAGGAGGCCGGCCGCTTTCGGCTGTCATGACGTCCAGGCGGCGTGCAATCAGTTCCAGCGGGCGCAATGCAAGATTCGACAGGGCAGCGGCGATAATCAACGACAGCAACACCGCCGAGCCCGAAAATAGCAGCGCGCGATTGAGCTGTGGCACCAGTTCCTGCTTCAGGAACAGCGTTGACAGCCCCACGCGAATTTCGCCAAACGGCATTCCTTGCCGCTGCACTGGCAAGGTGACTTCATAGACGCGTGCAGGCCCATACACCGCCTGCAACTGATCGAGGAATCCGCCATCGCGCAACCCAGAGAGAGCTGGGCGGCGCGGCATTGGCTTGCCTGCCGACGCCTGGTCGGTATCGACCAGCGCTATGCCGTTGCGGTCCACCAGTCCTGCGTCGTAAACCTCGGCGTTATAGCCCAACACCGATTGCAGCAGCATGTCGATGGACTTGTCCTGCTGCAGAATGCTGGCTATCGCATCGTGTGCTTGTTTGGAATCCTGCGGCGGCTCAAGATGATTGCCGGGCAGCTCGGTTTCGAGCGCCTGCCGCGCCGCGTGCAACACCTGGTGAGCGATGAAGTCCGCGTTGTCATAGCTCTCGTTGATTCGTTGGCGCAGGATCTGCGAGATGTAAACGCACGAAAGAGTAGCGACCAGAATGAAGACCATTCCGGTGATGGCAAGCACCAACTTAGTTTTCAATCTAAGTCGCGGCATGGAACCTGCAGACGGAGAACCGGCCCTTCATCAGTTTCCGGCTTGGTGCCCGGCGACTGCGCCAGAAGTGACCTGGCCCTGTGTCCCGTACTCCTTCAGTTTATTGTGCAATGTCTTCAGGCTGATGCCTAGAATTTCGGCTGCTCGGGTCTTGTTGTTGTGCGTGGACTCGAGCGTCTTCATAATCAACTGCCGCTCTGCCTCGTCCACCGTCGTTCCCACGCCCACGTGGATCGCGTCTGCATCATTGATCGGGATGCGCGCAGGACTTGCGCCGAAAGAAGGCGGAAGGTGCCGCGGTTCGATCACGCTGGAGTCGCACACGATCACTGCGCGTTCCACCGTGTTGCGCAACTCACGCACATTTCCCGGCCACGAGTAGGAGTCGAACAACTGCATTACGGAATCGCTTGCCGTGCGCACGCTGCGCTGATGCTTGTTATTCATTTCCTTAATCATCGTGTCGGTCAGGCTGGGGATATCGTCCTTGTGCTCGCGCAGTGGAGGCATGTGAATGTTGAACACATTCAGGCGGTAGTACAGGTCGGTGCGCAGCTCGCCGCGCGATACAGCCTCTTCCGGAACCTTGTTCGTAGCGGCCACTACTCGCACATCCACCGTCGTTTCTGACTTGCTGCCCAGTCGGCGCAGCTTGCGATCTTCAAGCACGCGCAACAGCTTTGCCTGCGTGCCAATCGGCATCTCGCCAATTTCGTCCAGCAGCAGCGTACCGCTCTCGGCCAGTTCGAAGCATCCTGTTCGACGCTCAAGCGCTCCGGTGAATGCGCCCTTCTCATGTCCGAAAATTTCGCTCTCGATCAGCGTTTCAGGGATTGCGGCGCAGTTGATCGCAACAAAGGGCTTGTTCTTTCTTGGCGAGAGTTCATGAATCGTTCTTGCGACCAGCTCTTTGCCCGTGCCGCTCTCACCCGTGATCAACACGGAGGCAGTGCTGGGCGCCACGAGTTCGATCAGATGAAAGATCTCCTGCATCTTGCGCGAGGAACCAACGAGCGAGTTGAGCTGTCCGCTATCACGTAACAATCGGCGTGTGGCTTCCAGCTCACGATCGGTGCCGCGTTGCCGCGCTGCGTTTTGCAGAATGTTGCGCAGACGCGTCGGATTCACCGGCTTCTCGATGAAGTCATACGCGCCGAGCTTCATGGCCGCAACCGCGGCATCAATCGAGCCTTGTGCTGTCAGCAGAATGAACGAAAGTTCGCGTGTGCCCTGTGATACCCGCTCCAGCAATTCCATGCCATCCATGCGAGGCATCTTGAGATCGGCAACGACAATGCCCGGACTCCATGCCTGAACTTTCTCAAGTCCTTCCATGCCGTCTCGCGCAGTTTCTGTGCGGTATCCCCAGGCTGAAATCAATTCGGCTAGACCTGAGCGCTCGTGCTCTTCATCTTCAACGATCAGTACTTTTTCCCAGCCCATCGGCAATGAGTCCCTTCCTGGCATCTACTATCGTGTAATGAATACCGCCCCTTACACTCTACCTCTTTCGTGACCGTGTAATTTAGATGCAGGAACTTAGGTCTGTGTAACTTTTGCTCGGAGTTATTTCGTGTCAGTGTTATTCAGCAGAGCGGAATTAGTGAAAAATCTGATTCCTGCCCACAAAAGCAACCTTGAGTGGTCTACAATCAGATTCAGCAAGACAGGGTATTCCCTCGTACCCAAGAGATGGAAGGCAAGTCTAGTACGAAACCCCTTTTTCAAATTCGAAATGCCTGTACCCAACTCAAGGTTCTGTGGAGCTGTCTAAAAGTTTCGGAGGATCAAATAATGTCGCATCGTCGTTTGTTAGCGGTTTTACTCTCCGTTTTTGTCCTCTGCGCCCCGATCGTGTTATCTGCACAGACGCAGGACGCGCCCAAGGCGGAAGTGTTTGGCGGCTACTCCTGGTATCACCCAGGAGGCAGCATTGCCGGTACAAAAGTTCCCGATTTCAACAAAGGCTGGGGAGCTCAGTTCACCTACAACCTGAATCACTGGCTCGGTATTGCCATTGATGGTGGCGGTCACTACAACGATTTCGCCAAGACTCACACGCTCGCTATCGGTCCTCAGATTAAATTCCGGAGCGAAGGTTTCACCCCATTTATTGAAGGCTTCATCGGTGGCCAGCACTGGGCACCGACGGTTTCCAACGATCAGATCCGTTTCGTAACCATCGCTGGCGGCGGCATTGAGTATCCGGTTTCACGCCGATTCTCTCTTCGCCCCGTGCAGGTGGACTACGTGAAGACGGCTTATCACGATCCTTCCCGCACAAATATTGATTTCGATGGAGTCCGCCTCCAGGCTGGCCTCCTGTTCAACTTCGGCCTTCCCACGCAGGAAGGTGCTGTGAGCGCGACCTGTAAGGCTGATCCGCAGGCAGTCGATGCCGGAGCTCCGGTCACCGTCACTGCGACGCCTTCGGGCTTCCTGCCCAAGCGCACGCTGAGCTACTCGTATTCCGCTACTGGCGGAAAAGTGGCTGGCACCACTCCCACGGCACAGGTTGATACCACCGGACTTGCTCCGGGCAGCTACACCGTAACCTCCAAGGTTATCGACAACGGCAAGGGTAAGCATCAGCAGACCGCAAGCTGCCAGGCTTCGTTCACCGTCAATGAACCGCCGAAGCATCCTCCTGTGCTGTCGATTACTGCTCAACCCACGACTGTGACTGCTGGCGAACCTGTCACCATCACTGCAAGCGGCAGCAGCCCTGACAACCGTCCGTTGAGCTACAACTGCACCTCCACTGGTGGACGCCTCACTGGCAACGGCCCGACGTATCAGCTCGACACCGCGGGCGCGCCCGAAGGCACCATCAACGTCAACTGCACGGTCAGCGACGACCGCAACCTCACCGCCGCGTCCAACGCTTCGGTGAAGGTCAATGTTCCGCCGCCGCCGCCGACTGCCAGCGACTTTGGCAACATCCAGTTCAAGCATGACCGCAAGCGGCCCACTCGCGTCGATAACGAAGCCAAGGGCGAGCTCGACCGTTATGCCGACGCTCTGGCTGCCGCGCCTGATTCCAAGGGCGTAGTCGTAGGCTATGCCACTGCCGACGAGAACGCGCCGAAGAAGGGCCGCAAGGCTGCCAACTTCGCCGCCGAGCGCGCCGTGAACACCAAGGACTACCTCGTGAAGGAGAAGGGCATTGACCCGTCTCGCATCGAGGTCCGCACCGGAACCGGTGACGACCAGAAGACTGAGCTGTGGGTCGTTCCTGCTGGTGCCACGTTCTCGGGTCAGGGCACACAGGTCGTCAATGAGTCCACGGTGAAAGCAACTCCGCGGACCGCCCCTGCACGTCCGGCCCACAAGAAGGCGCGGAAGTAGTAAAACCGATGTTCTCGGGCGCATGCACCTACGTGCTGCGCCCGATATTCCTCAACCCGGGTAGATGAGCTAATCTCTTAGCCATCTGGCCGGGTTTTTGCTGCCCGCGTGGGGCTCCGGCTGCACAAATGTTGTGCAGCTTGATTCCCAGAGTCCGGATTACAAAACGCTGATCGCCAAAGTTCGAATTTGACGCATCCTCACTTACAAGAAAGTTCATAACGCAGCTTTGCCGCGGAACAGTGAAAAGGAATTCGATGTTGAGACGCTGGTCTGTTTTTTGTTGTGCGCTGCTGATCTTGATCTCTACCGCAGGTTTTGCCCAATGGCGTTCCGTAGGGCCTTATGGCGGAAACGCACGCGCCCTGGCCTACGACCCTTCCAACCCAGATCACATTCTTCTCAGCTCCGGTGCCGGAGCCATGTTTGAGTCCACCGACGGCGGCCGCCACTGGAAGCACTTTGCCCATCTCGGTCCCGGCCACGAGCTCATGCTCGAAAACATCGCCTTCGATCCATCGCACCCCGCCACCATTTACGTTGCGGGCTGGAGTGTTAATGGCAATGGCGGGGGCTTTTTCGTCACCCGCGATGGCGGACGCACATGGACCGAACCGGCCGATCTGCGTGGTAAAAGCATTCAGGCTCTCGCGCTTGCTGATTCCGATCCGCGCATCCTCGTTGCTGGAGCGCTCGACGGCCTCTTCCGCAGCACCGATCGTGGCGAAACCTGGGCGCGCATCAGTCCCACCGGACATGCAGACCTGAAGAACTTCGAATCCGTTGCCATTGATCCAAAGGACCCGAAGATCATCTACGCCGGCACGTGGCACCTTCCCTGGAAGACCACTGATGGCGGCGCTACGTGGAACAGCATCAAGCAGGGCGTCATCGATGACTCCGATGTCTTCTCCATCATCCTCGACCGCTCCAACCCGCAGATCGTCTTCGCCTCTGCCTGCTCCGGCATTTACAAGAGCGAAAACGCCGGTCAGGTCTTCCGTAAAGTGCAAGGAATTCCCGGCACGGCTCGCCGCACCCGTGTCCTTCAGCAGGATTCCAAGGACGCAAACACCGTCTATGCGGGAACCACCGAGGGACTTTGGAAGACCGTCGATGGCGGCAAAACCTTCAAGCTCATCTCCCCTCCGAATTTCATCCTGAACGACGTCATGGTCGATCCTCGCAATCCCCGTCGTGTGCTCATCGCCACTGATCGTGGCGGCGTTTACGCCTCCGATGACGCAGGCGCAACCTTCCGTCCTTCGAACGACGGATTCTCGCAGCGGCAGATCACCTCGGTTATCGCCGACGTGAAGAACGGCTCCGAGCTCTACGCCGGAGTGGTCAATGACAAAGAGTTCGGCGGCGTCTTCCGCGGACACGAGGGCACTTGGTCGCAAATGAGCGACGGCCTCGGCGGACGCGACGTCTTCGACCTTCGTCAGTCCTCGACCGGACAGCTCATCGCCGCCACCAATCGCGGCCTGTACCTGTTCGACTCCAAAGCGCAGCGTTGGGAAATCAGCAAAGATGTGGTGCACGAAAAAGCCGCTCCTGCCCGCAAGCCCGTTCGTGGCAAAAATGGCAAGATGATCACCCCTAAGGTTCAGCCTCCGGTCGTGACTCATTCCAGCTATGAAGGCCCCGTGCGTTCCGTCGCTCTCGGTAGTGCTCGCTGGTACGCCGCCACCAATGACGGCATCCTCACCAGCAAGAACGAGGGCAAGAGCTGGACCGGCGGAGCCATCGACGGCGAGAAAACACTTTTTTCCGTCGGAGCTCACGACAAGGCAGTCGTAGCCACTACTCTGCGTGATGTCTGGTTCAGCAAGGATGAAGGCGAGCACTGGGTCCGCCAACCCCTTCCCACTTGGGTGACGCGAATCTATTCAGCCACGGTTGCCGATGACGGTTCCGTGTGGCTCTCCACTCGTGAAGGCGCAATGCACCTCGCGATGGCCGCCACCAAGGATTCGCCCGCAGCCCCGGAATGGGTGCACGTCCTCAGCGGATTGCCCGCTCGCGAAGTCACCTCGATTCGCTCCGAAGGTGGATTACTGTTGGCAGCCGCGGTTGGTTCGCGCACGACCTATGTCAGCCGCGATCAGGGACAAAGCTGGAAAGCCGAACCCACAGCCTCGTTTGAAATTACCGGGGCCGTCATGCAGGGAAGCACCCTTTACGTCAGCACCCGTCACAACGGTGTTCTGGTTGAGGACACGCGCACTGCCTCGGTCTCTGGCCAGCACTAACCCCCAAAGCCTTAAGCACGGGCATGGCTCAAACCGCCATGCCCTGTCTTTTGCCCTGAAAACTTCTCCCCGGCTATGTCAAAACTACTCACCCCGCCCTGTGAATCTTCCTGTAAGTAGCAGAATCTAAATCCAGAGAAGGATGGCACGCCATCTGCTGTCTAGGTTCATATACTCTGGAGGGAGTTCATGAAGTCCAAAATTTACGCATTATTGCTAGCAAGCACCTTGGCCTTGACTGCGGCCTGCAACAAGGCTTCGCAGGACGCCTCGGCAGCCGGAACGACCCCAGGCGTCGGTTCTTCGCCCACGCTTTCGACCCGCAACGATGTTCCCGCGCCGGTCGATCCGTCCGCAGCCAATAGCGCCACGACGGCGGCCAATGCCCCCAATTCTGCGCCTATGAACCAGGCTGCAAGTTCTCCGGCCTACCAGCCGATCCAGATTCCCTCGGGCACCGCGCTCAACGTCCGCCTGCAGAATGCGATCTCATCCGCCAGCGCTCAACCCGGCGACCGGTTCCGCGCCGTTCTCAACTCGCCGCTGCGAGTGCATGGACAGACGATCGCCCCCGCAGGTAGCGAGGTCGTCGGCAAGGTGGTTGCCGCCGAGCACTCCGGACGGCTTGAGCACCCAGGATTCCTCGAACTCTCGCTTGATTCCATCCAGATCGAGGGCCGCAACGTTACGATTAGCACTTCGCACGTCACCGCCAAGGGCAGCTCGCACAAGAAACGCAACATTGCCTGGATCGGCGGTGGTGCGGGAGGCGGCGCTCTCCTCGGCGGACTGATGGGCGGAGGTAAGGGTGCCCTCATCGGCTCCGCAGTGGGTGCCGGAGCGGGAACCGCGACCGCAGCCGCTACCGGTAAGCACGATGTCGCATTCAATGTGGAACACCAACTGACGTTTCAACTGCGTCAGCCAGTCACCATCCAGTAGCACATTCGGGCTTCGGTTCGCGTATGGACCGGAGCCCGTCGCAGTTTTCCACAGCCATTCCCGCTTACGCCTTCCTTCCTCCCCTTTCAGGAATCTTCCCGAAATTGCAAGTGCCTGAATTTGCGCCTCTTAAATCCCTTCTTGTCGATTAGGTTTCATTTCGGGAATTCTCGTCGCCTCACCCGCTCGTCCTTCTTCGACTCTCTTCCTTCGTAAGCTCTTCTATTTTCTACATTTGCGATTTCTAACCCAAATTGGCACCGCTCTTGCTTTTAGGACAGGCGTGAACTCCCGAATAAACACCACGGAAGCAAGCGGTTCTTCGGCAATGTCCCAACCTGGTACAGCGGTACTGGACGCTGTGGCAGTCAAGTCCATTCGCCATAACCTTCATGAACTTGCCAATGTGTTTACCGGGGTCATGATTGCAGGCGGTCTGCTCTCCCAGAGGCTTGAGAAAGGGCCTCTCCAGCAGTACGCCGGCAATATTTGCGATGGCAGTGAGCGTGGCTGTGAACTGGTTCGGGAGATACGCAGTCAGTTGATGGCCGCCTGTAACGAAATCGAACTGTCACTATGCGTTACGGCCGATCCGATTGTGGGCGTAGCCATAACCGAACAGAAGCAGGTTGGAGGCGATTGGTAATGATGGACTTATCCCGGGCAAGAGGGCAGAACCGGCTGCCCAATCACAATTCGCATGTGTCCGGCAGCACACCGCTGGGTGATACCAACACTACGCCGTCTGAGGTCGCTATCAGTACAATTTTGGGCGCGCTAGCCATGGACCCAAATCAGGAAAAGTCGGAAGCGAATCTGCTGAACCTGCTCATCGTTGATGACGAGCGGTCGATCCGTGAGGGTTGCCGCGACGTCGCTCAGAGCATTGGTTATTCCACCCATATCGCAGATAACGCAGAACATGCTTTTCGCGTTCTGGATACCACGAGCATCGACGTCGTTCTGCTCGACCTGCGACTGCCCGGTCTGGGTGGCCTCGAGGTACTGAAGGAGGTCAAGCGTCGACGTCCCGAGACGGTCGTTATCGTCATGACCGGATACGCCAGCGTTCAGTCGGCGGTACAGGCCATGAAGCAGGGAGCTTACGATTACGTCACCAAGCCCTTCAACCTCGATGAGCTTCGCCTCATTCTCGACCGCGCACTCGGCCATCTGCAGCTCTCGAGCGAAAACCGCATCCTGCGTCAGCAGGTGAAGAGCAAGGAAGGCTTTGGTGCCATCGTGGGGCGCTCGCCGGAAATGGAAAAGCTCTACCGCATCATCTCCAAGGCCGCGCACAGCTCGCACCCCGTGCTCATCCTGGGCGAGAGCGGCACCGGCAAGGAACTGGTCGCGCGCTCCATTCATTTCTCCGGCCCGTATCGCGACAAGCCCTTCGTTGCCATCGATTGTGGTTCGCTCGTTCCATCTCTCATTGAAAGCGAGCTGTTCGGCTACGTAAAAGGCGCCTTCACTGGGGCCACAAAGAACAAGGACGGACTCCTGCAGGCAGCCGACGGCGGCACGATTTTCCTCGACGAAATCGGCGAGCTGCCCATCGACCTGCAATCGAAACTCCTGCGCGCGCTGCAGGAAAGGGAAGTGCGGCCCGTTGGCGGCACGAAGGCAGTTCCCATCGATGTGCGTGTGCTGGCCGCGACCAATCGCGATCTTGAGCATGCGGTATCGCAGGGCACTTTCCGCAAAGATCTGTATTTCCGTCTCAATGTCCTCAGCCTGCGCATTCCCCAACTTCGCCAGCGCAAGCAGGACATCCCCCTGCTCGTCGGTCACTTCCTTGAGCGCCTCACCCGTTCCACCGGCATTCAGCGCAACATCAGCGATGATGCTCTGAAACTGCTGCTCAGCTATGACTGGCCGGGCAACATCCGCGAGCTCGAAAATTGCATTGAGCGCGCCTGTGCTCTCACCAGTGGTCCCACCATTCACGTTGCCGATCTTCCCACTGCGATTCAGAACTGGCGGGAGCAAACTCAGCCTGCGGCCGACAAATCGATTCCGCGGCGAGGCATCCTGCCCATTGCTGAAATCGAGAAGCAGGCAATCCTCGGAGCCATCGATCAGTTACATGGCGACAAGCTTGAGGCGGCACGCCTGCTCGGCATCGGCAAAACCACTCTCTATCGCAAATTGAAAGAGTACGGCGCTCTCCAGTAGGAGCTACGCCCCGGAACGCTGCGCGGACCTATAGCCGTCCTGCGCCTATGCCCACCTACGCCTGTGGGCCAGTGAGGAGATCTATGATTCTGCTAGTCACATCCAGCAATCGCCGCTCGGAATGCGGCGCCGCCCTCGAACAAGTCATCGGTGAGTCGGTCGAAGTTTGCGATTCGGTTCGTAAAGCCGCTTCCATGCTGCGCAATAATGAGTATTCCGCTGTCATTCTCGACGATCCCATGGTCGAGGTTGAAGCGGACGCCCTCGAAACGCTGCTCAACAATCTGGGTCTTGCCGTCCCGGTGTATGTAAACCTCGCCATCAGCAATGCCGAGCGCATCACCCGCGAGCTGCGTCTCGCCATGCGCCGTCATCGCGAATCGCGCATGATCGCCGTCCGCGCCGCCGAATCGCAACTGCGCAGTGAGATTCGCGATGCGATTACCGGCATCCTGCTCTCAACGCAGCTCGTCATGCGCACGCCGGAAATTCCTCCTGAGGCAATGGAGAAGCTGACTTCCGTCTGCCAGCTTGCCAGCACCGTGCGGATGCGCCTTGAGAGCGTGAACTGACCTCCCCCCTTTGAGCTCTGCTCAGTGACTTTGTTCCACTCGCCCACGCGCGTGGCTTTCCGGCGCGCGCTTTTTCTGCAGCACAGTTTTATCCTAGACAGCCAACTTCAGGCGTGCTGTTTCACTCATAGGCTTGTGGCCGCTTTTGACGAGGGCCATCCGGAGGGGAACATCGTGCTTTGGACCATTTTTGCCATTCTGCTCGTCCTGTGGCTACTCGGGTGGGGATTCCACGTGGCGGGCTCTCTCATCCACTTATTGCTGGTGGTCGCCCTGGTGATCGCCGTCGTCAATCTGCTGACCGGAAGGCGAACAGTTTAGTTCTGCATGCTCGCAACTCCGTCACCGGTGCGCGTCTGCCGAAGGGGTGCGTGTGCACGAGAGCGTTTCCCCTCCGCGACGTTCTGTTTTGCGTCCGGTGGCGGTGAGGCATCCCGAGTAGATGCCTTCCGCCTCTAAGACTTGGAATGGCGGGGATGGCACACCGGATCCACCGCCTAACAGGTCCGATGCCACCATTGCAGAGCTTCTCTTCAACAGAATCGTCCCCTGACGCACTGGCACAGCAGATATCCGAGCTTGGCGACTGGTTCCACAACATCGACATCCACGGAATTCAGACCGCTCCCAATCATTTCCTCGGCGATTTTCCGAACATCAAGTGGCGCCACATTTCGCAGGCCATTCCCCAGGATCTCACCGGGGCCACGGTGCTCGATGTTGGCTGCAACGGCGGCTTTTACTCTCTGCAAATGAAGCAACGCGGAGCGAAGCGCGTTCTCGGCATTGACATCTGCGACCGCTACCTTGAGCAGGCGCGGTTTGCCTCGCGCACCCTCGGCCTTGAGATCGAGTTGGAAAAGCGCAGTGTCTATGACGTCGAGGCCATCGCGGGCAAGTTCGATTTCGTCATCTTTATGGGAGTGCTCTACCACCTGCGTTACCCGCTCTACGCGCTCGACAAGGTTGTCACCAAGGTTGGCGGCAAACTTGTTTTCCAGACGATGATTCGCGGCTCGGAAGATGTGAAGCAGTGGGAGAGCAACTATGATTTCTGGCGCAAAGATATCTTCGCCGATCCCGCCTGGCCCCAGATGTATTTCGTCGAGCAAAGTTACTCCAACGACCAGACGAACTGGTGGATTCCAAACCGCGCTGCTGCTGAAGCCATGTTGCGCTCTTCCGGACTCGACATCGAGTCTCACCCCGAAAGCGAAACCTGGATATGTACCCCGAATCAGCGGTCACGCGAGGGGCAGTTTGTACATCACATGGAGTTGGAAGGTTCGCTGTAATCGAGTTTCTCCGAATTGATAGCCGCGCGCCTGCTGTAGGCGACTTCTGTGCGAGGTACGTGCCCTGATGGTGGAAGCCGTAATGTTGTGGAATGAGCCCAATAATCTGTCGCATTGGGACTTTAATATCGATCCGGAGTGGAAGCAGTTTGCCGCACTTGTAAAGGCTGGCTCCGAAGCGATCCGCGAAGTCAATCCCGACCTCAAGATCGTGCTTGGCGGAATCTCCCCCATCGATCCTCGCTTCATTGAACTGCTGGCCGGCTACGGAGTCCTCGATGCCGTGGATATTGTCGCCGTGCATGGTTTCCCTCTCGACTGGAATCACTGGAATATTTCCGAGTGGCCGAAGAAGCTGCAGGAAATTCGCTCCGTCGTAGGAGGCAAGAACATCTGGGTCAGTGAAGCTGGAGCCTCCTCCTTCGGTGCCGAGGAAGTCCAACTCTTCGGTATGCAGAAGACCGCCGAACTACTTCTGCCGCTCGTCGAGCGCGTGCACTGGTACAGCCTTTTCGATTTGCCCGCCACCTGGACGGCCACCACGCGCCACAAGGAAGCCGAAGGCAGCGCCTACTACCGGCATTACTACATGGGACTTTTCCGCGAGGACGGATCGCCGAAGCTTGCTGCCGCACATTTTCCTGCCGGACTCGGTGTATGTCAGTGGTTTCACTTTGAGGATCATCGTCTCGAGATGGGAGTCGAGCGTTTGCGTCAGCTTGGCGTGCGCTCTGTTCGCACCGGCATCAGTTGGGCCGATTGGTTCCGCCCCGCATCCGAGGTGTGGTTTGACCGCCAGATGTCGGCGCTTGATGAGTTCGATACAACGATCACACTTTGTTTCACGCCAGAGCATCTTGGCGTTGCTCCCCACTACACCAGTCCGGCCAAGAACCCGGCAGACTTTGCTGAGTTCGCGCGTTGGGCTATCGCGCGTTATGCATCGCGCGGGCGCACCTCCGGCGTAAGCGCGCCGCGTGAGCGTGAAATCGTTGTGGGAGCGGAGGAAGCATGAGCAAAAAGATCCTTGTAACAGGCGGTGCGGGATTTGTCGGTTCACACACTGTTGACGCGCTGTTGCGCGAGGGCCATTCCGTTCGAGTCTTTGACAATCTCAGCGATCAGGTTCATCACGGAAAAGTCCCCGACTATCTCTCCAAAGATATCGAGTTCGTTCGCGGCGATGTGCGCGACCTCGAAGCCCTGCGCAAAGTGACCTCCGACGTTGATGTGGTCTATCACTTTGCTGCCGCCGTCGGTGTCGGCCAGTCCATGTACGAAATTTCCCGCTACATGGAAATCAATACCCAAGGCACCGCCAATCTTTTGCAGGCGCTGCTCGATCGCAAGAAGCCGTTGGAGAAGCTGGTGGTCGCCTCCTCCATGTCCATCTACGGCGAGGGCCAGTACCGCTGCAAAGAGCACGGCCTCGTTGCTCCTCCCACGCGTCCCACCGAGCAGCTCAAGGCAAAGCAGTGGCAGGTCGCTTGTCCTCAGTGCGGAAGCCCCCTGAGCGCGGTCGCCACCAGTGAGAGTAAGCCGTTGCAGTGCAGTTCAATTTACGCTCTGGGCAAAAAAGATCAGGAAGAGATGTGCCTGCTCTTCGGCCGCACCTACGATCTGCCCGTTGTTGCCCTGCGCTACTTCAATATCTACGGCACGCGCCAGGCGCTCTCAAATCCTTACACTGGAGTCGCTGCCATCTTTGCCTCGCGCCTGCTGAATAAACGCGCGCCCTTGATTTTCGAGGATGGTGAACAGATCAGAGACTTTGTCAGTGTGCACGATGTCGTGCAGGCCAACCTGCTTGCCATGGAGCGCAGCGAGGCCGATGGACTTGCGCTTAACATCGGCTCCGGCGAACGGGTCACGATTCGTGAGGTGGCCAACATTCTGGGATCGACGCTTGGCGTCGAGGTACCTGCGGAAATAACAGGAAAGTACCGTGCGGGAGATATCCGTCACTGCTTCGGAGACATCTCACTTGCACATAGGCTGTTGGGCTACAGCCCCCGCCACAAGCTGCAATCAGCGGTGGGAGAGCTCGTAGAGTGGCTGCGCTCGCAGGAAGCGGTGGATCGGGTCGACGAAGCCTCGAGCCGCTTGGTCGCCTACGGTCTCACAGCCTGAGACGTTGCCGTTTCGCAGGAGTACCTGCCTGCGCGAACGGGGCGCGAACGAGGACTGGCATAGCCCATTGCTCGCGCTAAGTTAGAGCCTCCGCGGCGGAGAAATCACCGTCCGCGGAGGTGCTTATATTGGAGCGGAATGCACATTCTCGTCACAGCGGACACCGTTGGCGGCGTCTGGACTTACACGCGAGAGTTGGTCGCCGGACTAGCTCGGCGAGGCATTCGCATCACTCTAGTCAGCTTCGGCGCCATCCCCGCAGCTTCTCAGACAACCTGGCTCGAGAAACTCGATGGCGTCGCCTACTATCCCACGCCCTTTCGTCTCGAGTGGATGCAGGATTCCGCCTCAGACCTCGTAGAATCCGCTTCCTACCTGCGCAACATCATCGACGAGACTAAGCCTGACCTGCTCCATCTCAGTCAATTCTGCTATGGCGCGCTTGAAACTGCTCTGCCCAAAGTTGTCGTTGCCCACAGCGATGTCCTCACCTGGAGCCGCGCCGTCCGCGGCGTCGAAACCAATGACGATTGGGCGCTCTGGTATCGCAACGTTGTCGCCCAGGGATTAGCAGGAGCCACCAGCGTCGTTGCTCCGTCGCGCTGGATGCTCGGGAGTCTTGAGTCGTGCTACGGTGGCCAGCCCCGCAGGGCTGTCATCTACAACGGGCGCACTCCCGAGTTGTTTAACCCGTATGTCGCGAAACACAACTACGCTGCCAGCGTCGGCCGCCTGTGGGATGAGGCCAAGCAGACGCAATTGCTTCTGCAACTCGCCGATTCGCCCATTCCCATCTTCCTCGCCGGAGCTGAAACCAGCCCCGAGTCGTCAACAGGCGAGAACAAGAGGGCAGAGAAGGACGCCTCAGCCGTGCATTCCCGCGGACTGCTCTCCGAGGGCGAAATGCGGCAACTTCTCAGTCGCGCTTCCATCTACATCGCCACGTCAAAATACGAGCCGTTCGGCCTGGCTCCGCTCGAAGCTGCGCTGTCGCGTTGTGCTCTCGTCGCTGCCGATATCGAAAGCTTCCGCGAGATCTGGGGCGATGCCGCATGCTACTTCAAACCCGGAGATGTGGAGTCGCTTCGTACCGTGCTCGCAACGCTGCAGGGTGATCGCAATCTTCGCCTTGGCTTTGGCAATCGGGCGTATCAGCGAGCTTTGCAACTCTACTCGGCCAAGCGCATGGTCGACGATTACCTGCAGCTTTATTCCGCTCTACTGGAGCGAAGGGTTTCTGCCGCATGAAGCAGGCGATGAGCATCAGGATTTTTGCCCACTCGTGGATCAGCGATTGGAATCACGGCAACGCGCATTTTCTGCGGGGTCTCGCGCGCGAACTTGTCCGCATGGGCCACGAAGTTCGCTGCTATGAAGAGATCGGCGGGTGGTCGCTGACAAATCTTGTACAGGAAGGTGAAATCGGTTCCAAGGCGATCGAGCACTTCCATCTGATTTATCCCGAGCTTGATGTGCGCTTCTATCAACGCGACGAAAGCTTGCCGGCATTCCTCGATGAGGAACTTCGCGATGCCGACCTCGTTATCATCCACGAGTGGAACGAGCCTGCGCTGGTCAACGAAGTCCTCGCACGCAAGCAGCGTTTCGGCTTCCGCGCCTTATTTCACGATACGCATCATCGGGCCTACACCAACGCCGAACAAATCCTCCGCTTTCCATTGCACTTGTTCGATGGCGTGCTCGCCTTTGGAGACGCCATTCGCCGCATCTACGCCGATGGCTTCGGTGTTCCCCGCGTGTGGACTTTCCACGAAGCCGCCGACATCACCGTTTTTCGCCCCATGTCCTGTCCCAAGCGTAACGACGTCGTTTGGATCGGCAATTGGGGAGATGAGGAGCGCACGCAGGAACTCATGGAATTCCTTGTCGCTCCCGCCGCGCAACTCGCTGGCGAGCACCGTCAGTTCGTCGTGCATGGGGTACGCTATCCCAGCCATGCCCGGGAAACACTCGAGCGCAGCGGCATCAAGTACGAGGGCTATCTGCCCAACCTCAGCACGCCCGAGGTCTATGCCCGTAGCCATCTGGCTCTGCACGTTCCGCGGCGCCAATACGCCAACGGATTAAGCGGCGTGCCCACGATTCGCGTCTTCGAAGTGCTTGCCTGCGGGCTTCCGCTCGTGTGCGCGCCGTGGACCGACACTGAAGGGCTTTTCCGCCCTGGCCAGGACTACATAATCGCCAACAATGGACAGCAGATGAGTGAGTTGCTCACCGAACTTCTTGCCAGTGACTCTGCCCGCCGCCAGATTGCCGAGAGTGGACTGCAAACCATCCGGCAGCATCATACGTGCAGGCATCGTGCCGAGCAGCTTATGGAAATCTGCGGAGAGATTACAGTATGAGGGTTTTCGTATTTGGATCCAGCATTACTTCCAGCTACTGGAACGGTGCCGCAACTTACTATCGTGGAATTTATAAGAACCTTGCTGCTCTTGGCTACGAGGTCACCTTCGCCGAACCCGACATCTACAATCGCCAGCAAAATCGCGATCTCAGCGAAGTAGAATACGCCAAAGTCATCGTCTATCAGACCCCACGCGATATTGACGAGCTGCTCAAGCTGGCCTGCACCTCCGACCTGGTCATCAAGCACAGCGGCGTAGGTGCCGACGACGAGTTGCTCGAGCGGCGCATTCTCGAATGCCGATCCTCACACACACAAGTCGCTTTTTGGGATGTCGATGCACCTGCGACGCTCTCGCGTGTTGAAGCGAATTCCTTCGATCCATTCCGTCACTGCATTCCCCAATACGATTTCATTTTTACCTACGGTGGCGGACCTGAAGTGCAGCAACGCTATCGCAACCTTGGCGCGCGCAACTGCTACCCCATCTATAACGCACTCGATCCTGAAACGCATCATCCCGAGCCGCCGGATGCATCACTTGCCTGCGATCTCGTCTTCGTCGGCAACCGCCTGCCCGATCGCGAACGTCGCGTAGAGCAGTTCTTCCTTCGCGCTGCTGAGTTAGCTCCTGACATGACGTTCATCCTTGGCGGCGAAGGTTGGGGCAGCAAGCAGCTTCCGTCCAACGTCCGCTGGATCGGCCACGTCGGCACCGTATCGCACAATCGCATTAACACCTCGGCTCGCATGGCGCTCAACATCAATCGCGACTCCATGGCCGATGTAGGCTTCTCCCCGCCCACACGCGTCTTCGAAGCTGCTGGCGCTGGTGCGTGTTTGATCACCGATAAGTGGCAGGGAATCGAGACGTTCTTCGAGCCGGGACGCGAGATCCTCGTCGCCGAAAATGCCGAGGACATCGTGCGTTATCTACGCAAGTCCGCCTCCGAAGCGCGTGAGATTGGCAGTGAGATGATGCGCCGGGCGCTTGCCGAACACACGTATGCGCAGCGTGCCGAGGAGGTCGAAAAGATTCTTAGCGCCGCGCGTGCGCTTCGCCATCCCAGCGCGCTAGATCCTGTAGTTCTGCAGCCCGCCGAGCGGCGTGCATGAGTTTGTTGGAAAGGTAAGAGCATTGAACATCGTCATCTTCGGCCTGTCGATCACGTCATCCTGGGGGAACGGCCACGCAACTACATTTCGCGCTCTTGCTCGCGCGCTGCATGAGCGCGGGCATCGCATCGTCTTCTTTGAGAAGGATGTCGAGTGGTACGCGTCCAATCGCGATCTGCCCGAGCCCGCGTTCTGCGACGTGAAGCTCTACACCGAGTGGAAAGACGTACTTCCAACGGTGCGTCGCGAACTTGACTCCGCGGATGTTGCCATGGTCGGCTCGTATTTCCCTGATGGCATCGCAGCCATGGAAGCCATGCTCGCCTCGAAGGTGCCTGTGCGCACCTTCTATGACATCGACACGCCCATCACCGTCGCTGCCCTGCGCGAGCGCGGAGCCACCGACTACGTTCGCGCCGACCAACTCGCCGCTCTCGATGTTTACTTCAGCTTCACCGGAGGCCCGCTGCTCGCCGAGATTGAGAATCGCTTTAGCGTGCGCCGCGCCGCGCCGCTCTATTGCAGCTTCGATCCCGAGCGCTATCGTACCTACCCGCGCGCGTTGCGCTTCACTTGTGCCATGAGCTACATGGGTACCTACGCGCCTGACCGCCAGCCCAAGCTCGAACACTTTCTGTTCGGAACCGCGAATCTCATGCCCGATCAGCAATTCATCGTTGCGGGCCCGCAGTATCCGCGCAGCGTTCACTTTCCGCGCAACGTGCGGCACATCATTCACCTCAATCCTCGCTGGCACCCGCATCTCTACTCATCTTCGCGCCTCACTCTCAACGTAACGCGGCGCGATATGGTGATGGCAGGCTACTCGCCCTCCGTGCGTCTGTTTGAGGCTGCGGCTTGCGGTGCCACCATCGTCAGTGACAACTGGCCCGGGCTCGAGTCCTTCTTTACTCCTGGCAAGGAGATTCTGCTGCCCACCAGCGCCGAAGAGATCGTGCACTATCTTCGCGACGTCGATGAATCCGAGTTGCGTGCCATTGGCAAAGCCGCACAGCAACGTGTGCTCGGCGCGCATACCAGCCAGCAGCGTGCGCTTGAATTCGAAACAGAAGTAGAGTCGGCACAGCGCGGCGAGCGCGTTTCACTCGTGAATTCACAGGCTGAATAGTTCCAGCTCACCATTCCAGAGCTGGCACGATAACCGCAACTCCCGGCGAGGCATCTTACTGCTCACTGCCTTGCACGTACGTCTTTGTCTACTGAATCCAACCTGCTGTCCGGGAGCGCCATGCGTATCGCGTTAATTGCTTCTCCATTCATCAGTATTCCGCCCAAGAAATATGGCGGAACAGAGCTCTTCATCGCTGAACTTGCCGGGGGCCTTACGCGACTCGGAGCTGACGTAGTGGTATATGCAAACGGAGAGAGCACGATCGATGCGGAGGTGCGTTGGATCTATCCCAAGGATGACTGGCCTATTGACGGCGAATTGTATTCCAGTATGAAGGACCTGAACCATACATCCTGGGCCGTCGCCGATTGCTGGCACGATGCCGACATCGTTCACCTCAACAACGCTCCCGGACTCGCGCTTTCGCGTGTCGGCGGAGGTCCGCGTTGGGTTTACACCATTCATCATCCGCATATTCCTTACATCTCTGAGTTCTACGCTGGCTTTCCCAATGTCGAGTTCGTCTCCATCAGCGATTTTCAGCAGAGGAAGGAATCCATCAAGCGCATCCGTACCATTCACCACGGCGTTGATCTCTCTGGTTATCGCCTGCGTGAGCACAAGTCCGAGTACCTCGCGTTCGTCGGCCGCCTTGCGCCCGTCAAAGGTGTTCACAACGCCATCGAGATCGCTAAGAAGAGTGGCATTCCGCTCAAGATTGCCGGCGAGGTTCAGCCCGTCTTTCGCGACTATTACGAATCCCGCATTAAGCCGCACATTGACGGCAAGTTCATCGAGTTTATTGGTGAGGCCGACCTCTCCATCAAGAATGAGCTTTTCGGCAATGCGATCGCCACGCTTTTTCCCATCGAGTGGGATGAACCGTTCGGCCTTGTCATGATAGAGTCCATGGCCACCGGAACTCCGGTCATCGCCTTCCCCGGAGGCTCCGTGGCTGAGATCGTACAGGATGGCATCAGCGGCATGGTGTGTTCTGGCGTCGATGATGCGGTTTCCCGCATCCACGAGGTGCAGAAGATCAAGCCCGCTTCCATCCGTGCATTTACTCAGCAATATTTCTCCGTAGAGCGCATGGTGCAGGATTATCTCGCTCTCTACCGCGAGTTGTATGACGAAGTAACGATTCTCGAGGACAGCGATTTCGGGAGACAAGCCGCAGCATGAGTTCTGGAATTCTTTATCGTGAGCAACTCGTTCCCATCGAGTCTCCGCACGTAGAGCCTCGCCTTGCTCACCAGGTACAGGAACCGCGCAAGGTCAACAATCTCACTCTCATCGAGGGCAAGACATTTCTTGCCACCAGCGTCGCCGGGGATATCGTTCCTCCCGGCGCGCCCGATGTAGGCTTCTTTCACGAGGACACGCGCTTTCTCTCGCATCTCGAGTTCAAGATCGATGGTCAGCGCTCCGTCGTTCTCTCCAGCAGCACTGAAAAAACGTTTGTCTCGCAAATCGAGCTCACCACCGGAAACATCACCCTGCGCGACTCGTTCGATCTTCCCGAGAACACCGTTCACATCCGCCGCGAGCAGTTGCTCGCCTCTGACGTTCTCTTCGACCGCTACACCTTTGAGAATTTCAATCGCTGCCCGGTCGAGTTCACGGTCGAGCTCTCCTTCAATGCTGATTTCGTCGATGTCTTTCAGGTGCGTGGCGTAGCCCGCGCCGATCATGGTCAGTATTACGAGCCCGTCATTGAGCGCGACGGTCTCATCTTCAGCTATCGCGGACGCGACAACGTACTACGGCAGACCGTCATTCGCATGAACCCGTGCCCTGTGGGTTTCAGCGGCACCACGGCTCGCTGGGAGTTGCGTCTCGAGCCGTTGCGCAAGAGTGCACTCGAAATCACCGTCACTCCCACAGTGGATCACGCCGAAGCTCGCGATACCAGCTACGATTACGATGCCCAGCTTCGCGCCCGCCGCGATGCCTTCCGCCAGTTCGATTCCGCTTCCACCGCTTTCAGCAGTTCCAACTCTGTCTTTGATACTCTGCTGCGCAATGCTGCCGGAGACTTCCACGCCCTGCGAATTCCTGTGGGTAATGAGCACATCATTGCCGCCGGAATTCCTTGGTTTGCCACCATGTTTGGGCGTGACTCCATCATTGCCGCCTACCAGACGCTCCCGCTGAATCCCGAACTCGCCAAGGACACCCTCCGTGTGCTCGCCCGCTATCAGGCGACGGAGATCGACGATTGGCGTGATGCGCAACCCGGAAAGATATTGCACGAGTCACGCGAAGGCGAAATGACCCGTTGTGGCGAAATGCCCTTCGGCCCTTACTACGGTTCCGTCGATGCCACTCCGCTCTGGCTCGTGCTTCTCAGCGAAACCTTCAACTGGACTGCCGACGAAGCGCTCGTGCGCGAAATGCTTCCGCATGCTTATCGCGCGCTGGATTGGATCGACCAATACGGCGATTTCGATAACGACGGATTCGTTGAATACCAGCGTCGCTCTCCGCGCGGCCTCATCAACCAGGGCTGGAAGGATTCCTGGGACGCCAACATTCATCGCGACGGCCGCGTAGCATCGCCGCCCATCGCTCTGTGCGAAGTGCAGGGCTATGTTTACGACGCCAAGTACCGCATGTCATCCCTGCTGCGCATGTTGGGGGACTCCGAGCGTGCCGAGAAGTGTCGTCGCGAAGCGAACGACCTCGCGCGCCGATTCGACAAAACCTACTGGATCGCCGAGCGCAACTACTACGCCATGGCGCTCGACTCCGAGAAGAAGCCGCTTGAGGTTATCTCCTCCAATCCTGGACATCTGCTCTGGAGCCGCATCATCAACCGCGAACGCGCCCGCGTCGTCACGCAACGCATGATGAAGGACGACATGTTCAGTGGCTGGGGATGGCGCACCATGTCGCAGCAGGAGCAGGTCTTCAATCCGCTCAGCTATCATCGCGGCTCCGTGTGGCCTCATGATAATTCGCTCATCGCTCACGGCATGTGTCTCAACGAATTTCGTGATCCTGCTCTGCAGGTTCTCACCGCACTATTCCAGGCCGCACTCGAGTTCCGTGACTATCGTTTGCCCGAGCTTTTCTGCGGAGTGCAGCGCCGTCCCTTTGACGAGCCGGTGCACTATCCAGTTTCCTGCTCGCCGCAAGCGTGGGCATCCGGAGCTCTGTTCCTCATCCTTTCCTCTGTGCTTGGCATCCGTCCTTCGGCGCATCGAAAGGAACTCAACATCATCAATCCCAAACTGCCCGACTGGCTCGGTCACCTATACGTCCGCAATCTGAGGATCGGAAATTCACGCGTTGGCCTCGACTTCACGCGACGCGATCATCGCACCTTCTGCAATGTGGTGGACATCACCGGCGACAAGCTTCTCGTGAACGTCGCCTTCCGCCACTGAACGTGTGTGCGACAATGGTTTCCGTATTTTCAGGAGGAACAATGTCGAAAGTCAGAATCATCGTTCGTCCCAATGGACCTTATCGCATCGAAGATCCCGAGGGCATGGTTGAACTGGTCAATGCCGATGGAACGCCCATCGCGCTACCCACCAACAAGCCCGGCATCTCTCTCTGCCGCTGCGGAGCCAGCGTCAACAAACCTTTTTGCGATGGCACGCACTCCAAGATCGGCTTCCAGGCCGCTGAAGCCGCCGTCCGCACCGAAGAGAATAAGTAGGGAGAGAAACACCAATGAGTGGCCCACATCCGCCCTCTTTTGGCAAATGTGGGAATGCAAACTTGCTCCGGTGCCCCACTCTTAAACTTGCCACGCGAGTTTAAAAGTGGGGTAGTTGACCTTGCTGTTCCGTTGTTCCTGCTCTTGAAGTTGCCTTTGCTCTATCTGTCATTCTGAAGCGAAGCCGAAGGACCCCTACCTCACCGCCAAATCTGCGAGAGCGCCCACCCTCAATGCACCGTCTTCGTCTTCCTGCTCATATAGTCCATCAGCAAGTACTGTCCCAGCGTGTACGGAGTTGTGAAGTAAGCCTTGCCTCTGCACATCTCCGTCACCTTCTGCACAAACTGCACCAGTCCTCGATCTGACGCCAGCATAAACGTGTTGATCAGTACTCCTGCGCGCTTGCACTTCGCCACTTCTTCCAGAGTCTGGCTCACCACCATCGGATCGAGCCCGAACGCATTCTTGTAAATCCGTCCATCCGGCAGAGTCACCGCCGAAGGCTTGCCATCGGTGATCATGATGATCTGCTTCATGTCCTTGCGTTGCCGCTGCAGGATTCTCTGCGCCAGCTTCAGACCTTCGCGCGTGTTCGTGTAATACGGTCCCACGCGCACCCGCGCCAACTGCGAAATCGGCAATTCCTCCGCCGAGTCATGGAACAGCACCAGCGACAGCGTATCGCCCGGATACTGCGTTCGAATCAACTGCGACAATGCCATCGCCACTTTCTTCGCCGGCGTGAATCGGTCCTCGCCATACAGAATCATCGAGTGCGAACAGTCCAGCATCAGCACCGTCGCACACGATGACTGATATTCGCACTGATGCACATGCAGATCGTTGTACTCAATCTGCAGCGGCAGCGTCAGCCCTTCTCGCTGTATCGCCGAAGACAGCGTCGCATTAATATCGAGATTCAGCGTGTCGCCAAATTCATACAGCTTGCTCGACCCACTCGTCTCGATTCCTGTGGCCGTGTCGCGCGTGTCGTGCCGGCCAAAACTCGCCCGCCCCAGCGATCCAAGCAGATTGCGCAGCGTGCGATATCCCAGGAAATCCAGTCCCTTGTCTGTCACCTCAAACTTGACCGGCTTCTGTTGCTGCGACTGATCTTTCCCCACGCTTCCCGGCGAGGTGGACATCTTTGTAGGATCGTGCGGCGGAGTAATCGTGACAAATCCTTCCTGCTCCATGCGCTCGATCACTTCATCGATCAACTCCTCCATCTGTCCCTGGTTCTGCATCTCGCGCATCTGCTCGCGCATGTCGTCGTCAAACAAATCGGAATTCAGCAGCGCCTCGCGAATTGCCTCGCGCAATGCATCCAGCTCATCGTCGCTGCTGCCTGGCTTGTAATAACGCCCAAGCTCGTTTTCAAAACCGCTCTCAAGTAGAAAATCAGAGAGCGCGTCCATCAGGTCGTCGAGGCTCACCTCGTCCGCCAGGTTCGGAACATACTTGCTGTACTTGACGCGCTTCATCGAAACTCCAAAATTCCCGTGCCCCCGCAACATTACTTAGCGGGCGCCCCACTCAACGTTCCTTTCGTTGAGTGGGGTAGTTGCTGTTGCTCTTGCTCTTTGCCGTCCCAATACAGCGAGGTCATCTCAATTAAACGGACGCCGATTCTTCCTCCTCTGCTCCCATTCGGACTCGTACTCGCTCCGCAGGTCGTCCCGATCGTTGTGCCTCGACTTCTCGCCCGAGGTGAATACACGATCCTCCGTCCGTCCTATCCGCTTATGCGCGTGTAGTCCTTCAAGAATGAATTCCGCCGCCGACACAATCGACTCAGGAGGTTCGCCTTCTCCCGCGCCCACCTTCTCTGTCTTTTCCAGCAGGCCCTGAATTTTTTCCATGCTCTTCAGACCGTCGTGCGTGCGCGTGTTGTCCGTCAGCGTTACTTGCCCGCCGAGTTCAAACCACTGCACCACCTGTTTCAGATCGTTCACCCCAAAGTAGCGGTCGAAGGTCTTCGCCACTGCTGCCAGAATCACCTCTCTTGCCACGGTGTCTGCGCCCTTCATCTCGCCTTCGTATTCCAACTCCAGCTTGCCTGTGATCGAGGGCATCGCCGCGTAGATATCGGAAATCCTCGGCACTGCGCAGTTCGAACCTTCCATCACCGCTCGCCGTTCCGCGTTCGAAATAACGTTCTCCAGCACTGAGATTGGCAATCGCTGACTCACGCCGCTTCGCTTATCGACCCGCTTGTCACCGCGCGCCATGAACGCAATCTGCTCTGCCACTTCGCGAATGTACGCTGGAACAATCAGCTCCGGACCTTCGCGCTCGCACCATGCTTCCTGCGCCGTGATCGCCATTGCTTCTTCGATTGTGGATGGATAGTGCGTGCGAATCTCGCTGCCAATGCGATCTTTCAGCGGAGTCACAATCTTGCCGCGAGCCGTATAGTCTTCCGGGTTAGCGCTGAACACGAGTGCTACATCCAGCGGCAGCCTCACTGGAAAGCCCTTAATCTGCACGTCGCCTTCCTGCATGATGTTGAACAACCCGACCTGAATCTTTCCTGCAAGGTCCGGCAGTTCGTTTACCGCAAAGATGCCGCGATTCGCGCGTGGCAGCAGCCCGTAGTGAATCACCAGTTCGCTTCCAAGTTCGTGTCCCCCGCGTGCGGCTTTAATTGGATCGATGTCGCCAATCAGGTCGGCAATCGTCACGTCCGGAGTCGCCAGCTTTTCGACATAACGTTCATCGCGGCTCATCCATGCGATCGGAGTGCGATCTCCCTCGCGTGCCAGCAGTTCCTTGCATCTGCGGCATAGCGGAGCGTATGGATTATCGCGAATTTCGCATCCTGCAATATATGGCGAGCGTTCGTCCAGCAACCCTGTCAGTGCGCGCAGGATGCGGCTTTTCGCCTGGCCGCGCAGCCCAAGCAGAATGAAGTTGTGCCGCGACAAAATTGCATTTACCAGTTGCGGAATGACCGTGTCCTCGTATCCCACGATTCCGGCAAACACCGGTCCGCTCTGCTTTAGCCTTGCCAGCAGGTTTTCGCGCAGCTCGTCCTTCACTCCACGGTGCAACATTCGTTGTTCGTTGAATTCATTGCTGCTGCGAAGCTCGCCTAACGTAAGAATCATCATCACTGTCTCCAGAAGCCTCTGCCAGCGTCGCTTCCCCGGGCGCAGAATGGTCCGGCGTTGTCAAAGGATTCCCATTGGACGCAAAATACCGGCTCCACGTTGCGTCGGCTTTTCCGTCCAGTGCACCCGCTTGCTTGACTTTTGACTCCGGTGCCAATAGAAGTTGCCAATGAGCATTTCTGGAAAAGTGGTGGTCGTGACCGGCGCCTCCATGGGAATTGGAGAAGCGATTGTCCGCCGTTTCCTCCGTGAGGGTGCATCCGTCGTACTAGCCTCGCGCGATCTCGAGCGAGTGGAGGCTGCACGCCAGCGCGTCGGCGCCGCCGAACGTACTCTGGCCGTCGCCTGCGACATCACCGTCCGTTCGCAGATCGAAGCCTTGCTCGCAGCCACCATCGAGCGTTTCGGACGCATCGACATATGGGTCAATAACGCGGGCTTCGGACTCATCGACTCCGTCGCACACATGGATACCGAAGCTTGCCGTCGCATGTTCGACACCAACCTTTTCGGTGCCATCGATTGCATGCAGGTCGTCTCGCCGCTTTTCAAGCAGCAGCGCTCCGGAGCCATCATCAACATCTCTAGCATGGCCGGACTCGTCACCGTCCCGTACATGGCCGCCTACGGAGCCACCAAGCACGCGCTTAATTGCATCTCGCGCGGCGCACGGCTCGAACTCGCTCCCTACGGAGTCCACGTCAACACTGTTTGTCCTGGATATGTGCGAACTGAATTCAACAATCGTGCTGTGTGGGGAAAGGAAAGCCTGCGCGTCGGAGGCGCCATGCGTCGCGGCATCACCGCCGAGCGAGTTGCTGACGCCGCCTGGTACGCCTATCGTGCCAATCGCCGCGAGGTAGTTGTGCCCTGGAGCGGGCACCTGCTCGTCGGCGTTTATCGTTTCCTGCCTGCATTGTTCAACTGGGGATTACTTCGAATGCTTCGCAATCTCGACCGCAAGGAACCCGCCGGCCCCGCAACACCCGCCTAGAGCTTCATGAAAACTGTGGCTGTGGGTGCCCACGTTCGCGTCCTGTCGTTGGTCGCTAACGTGGGAGACAAGGACGGCGACAGCAAATAGCTTTAGTACGTCAACTCTTCCAGCAGTGCTTGCATCTCGTTTTCCGCATGACGATTTCCCGTCCGCTGCGCGCACGCAATCCCATCGCGCAGCCATTCGACGGCTTCGTCCTTGCGCTCCGCCCGTTGCAGTGCCTGCGCTCCCATAAAGAACGCATTCGCATAGTTCGCATCCACTTCCAGCAACTTGCGAAACTCCGCCAGTGCCGCATCCGTCTCGCCAGCCGACGAATACTCCATGCCCAGCGCATACCGCGCAAACGTGTTCTTCGGATCCTGCTCCAGAATCGCCTTCAACTGTTCCGCTCTCTCGCTCGCCATAAGCAGAACATACCACAACGTCACCAGCAGGGTGCCCCATCTGAATTTGCTTGGTGCCCCATCACTGCCCGTATTTGGCAGAGGTGGGGCTTTTGATCTTGCTCTTGATTTTGCTCTTGTAGCAATTTCTCGCCACACCTCTCCATCCTTCCTTCGATTTCCGTCTCACCACCACATTTACCGCGCTAGAATACCTCCGTGGCCTGTCCCTTCTTCATCCCTACCGAGTCCCATCCGAGCCCCTTATGGCCGCATCGATACCGACTCTCGCTCGGTGACGGTTTCACCGGACATTGCTCTCTTTGCTCCGCATCCTGTGATGACGAAACCCTGCGCACGCAATGCAACATGGGATACGCCACCTGTCCCCATCTCCCCGCCGAGCGTGCTTTCGATTCCGTTCGCTTCCTCGTCAGCTCGCAAGCAGAGTCCGTCCTCCGAGTCCAATTTGCCGGTGAGCGTGCCCATCTTCCGGCCAGCGTTGGAACGCTCCGTTACGATCAACAATCGATGACATGGCTCGACGAACCCGACCCACAACTCATCCATCTTGCGAACGCCGCCATCCGCGCTTGGCTTCGTCGTTCCATGCTTCTTCCTGAACCTCCTGAGCCCGATGCTAAAATTGCAACGGATTGAACTCTGCAGGCGTCAAACTCAATAGCATGGAAGCTTCTGAAACACTTAGTCCGCGTCCCGTGTCCGACTCTGCCTCCGAGATGATCGAGCTCGTTCTTCCCAACGATGCCAACCCCCTTGGAAATCTTCTTGGCGGCCGCCTCATGCATTGGATCGACCTCGCCGGAGCTCTCGCCGCGCATCGTCACTGTCGCAGCTACGTTGTCACTGCCTCCACCGATCACCTCGACTTCCTCACGCCCGCAAAGGTTGGCGACCTCGTCATCTTCAAGTCGTCAGTCAACCGCGTTTACAACACGTCTATGGAAGTGGGTATCAAGGTCTGGGTTGAGAGCTACTTCACCGGAGAGCGCAAGCACATCAGTTCGGCCTACCTCACCTTCGTCTCCATCGACCGCCACGGACGCAAGCTTCCCGTCGCCCCCGTTGTCCCCGAGACCGAAGAAGAGCTGCGTCGTTACGAAGACGCCGGACGACGCCGCGAGATTCGTGCCGCCGAAAAGATGCGCAAAGCCGGAGTCATCAGCCGCACTTAATTCGCACCGCAGCGACACGCCGGAGTGCGGTCAATCGCGTGCGATCTCAATCCCCAACTGCTGGCATTTCTTGTAGAGATGACTGCGCTCCAGCCCCAGCGACTTTGCCGTGTTCGTCATGTGATTCGCGTTGCGCTTCAGCTCCGCCTCAATCGTCGCGCGTTCAAACTCCGTCACCCTCGCTGCCAGCGGCCCCGACTGCGCTGTGCTGTTCGTCGCGCTCGTCCCCGATGCACTTCCGGGCAGAGCCATCGCAACCGTCGCTGCATCGACCGGGCCATCCGCCAGCAGCAGCAAGCGTTCTACTATATTGCGCAGCTCGCGCACATTCCCCGGCCACCCATAGGCGCACAGCGCTTTCATCGCGCCTTCTGTGAATGCCGCCGGCTTCCAGTTGTTCTGCGCCGCCACCTGCTTTGCAAAGTGCTCCACCAGCGCGGGGATATCCTCGCGCCTCTCTCGCAACGGCGGCAGCTCGACCGGGAACACATATACGCGGTGGAATAGATCTTGCCGAAACTTTCCTTCCCGCACTGCTTCTTCCAGATTGCAATGCGTCGCCACAATCACCCTTGCGTCCACCGCGATCTTCTTGTCGCCGCCAACGCGTTCCAGCTCGCCTTCTTCCAGAATGCGCAACAGCTTCGCCTGCATGGTCAGCGGCATATCGCCAATCTCGTCCAGAAACAGCGTCCCCCGATGCGCCTGCTCAAATTTCCCAATATGCCGCATCAGCGCCCCGGTAAATGCGCCTTTCTCGTGGCCAAACAGTTCGCTTTCGATCAGCCCTGTCGGCACCGCCGCGCAGTTCAGCGTAACGAACGGACCTTCGCGCCGACCGCTGTGTTCATGCAGCGTCCGCGCCACCAGCTCCTTGCCCGTCCCCGTCTCGCCGTGAATGCACACTCGCGCTTCGCTGTTTGCCACGCGCTCAATCTGCGCCATCAGTCGTCGCATCACTTCACCGCTGAAGACAATCTCGTGCTTGCCCACTCTCCTGCGCAGCTCGCTATTCTCCTGCTCCAAACGTTTCAGCTTGAGCGCATTGTCCACCGTCAGCAGCAGCTTGTCTGTCGAGATGGGCTTCTCCAAAAAGTCCAGCGCGCCCAGCTTCGTCGCCCTTACCGCCATCTCGATGTGCGCCTGCCCACTCATCATCACCACCGGCGAGCCCACTTCCGCGTTGCGCAGGTCTTCCAGCAAACTCAACCCATCGCGCACCGGCATCACCACATCGCTCAGAATCAGGTCATAGGCATGATGCCGCGCCAGTTCCAGTGCCTTCGCCGCGTTGTCGCACACCGTTGCCTCGTGCCCCGCAATCCGGAAAGCCCTTGCCAGCGATGCCAGTGTGTTTGCCTCGTCATCAACAATCAGGATTTCAGCCTTGCGCGCCGTCATCGTGCCGCCTCCGCGTGCAGCGCCGTCTCAGGCTGCCTGCGCGGCAGCCGCAGCCGGAAAGTGCTTCCTCGTCCCGGCTCGCTTTCCACCGCAATCGTTCCGTTGTGATCGCTCACCACCGATTGCGCAATCGCCAATCCCAGCCCCGTGCCATGCTGCTTTGTCGTGTAATAAGGAGTGAATAGCCGCGCGCTTTCCTCTGGAGTCATTCCTGTCCCCGTGTCGCTCACCTCGACTATCACGTCGTCGTCCTCCGCGCGCGTCGTCATCGTAATTGTTCCTCCCTCGGGCATCGCGTCCACCGCATTCAGCACCAGGTTGCTCACCACGCGATACAGCAGCTCCTCATCGCCTTCGATCTCTGCGGATGCAGCATCGAGCTTCGTTTCCAACTGCACCGGATGCGCCGCTTGTGCTAGTTGCGCCGCATGCAGATTCGTCACCCGCGTAATCAGCGCATTGATCGACATCCGCTGCACCTGCGGCTTCGGCATCTTCGAGAAGTCGCTGAACCTCCCAATGATTGCCTTCAGATGTCCAAGCTCCTCCAGCAGCGTCGCTGTGCTCTCATCAAAAATTTCATCGAACTCCTGCGCAGGAAGCTTTCTCGACCGCATCAGGTTCTCCACCGTGATTTGCAGCGGGAACAGCGGATTCTTCAGCTCATGCGCCAGCCTGCGCGCCAGCTCTCTCCACGCCGCCACGCGCTCGGACTGCACCAGCCTGTCTCGCTGCGCCACCAGTTGCGTGGTCATCGAGTTGAATGTCTCCCCCAACTCGCCAAATTCATCTCGCGAACGCAGGTCCACCCGCGCGCTCCAGTTTCCCGCCGCGATCTCGCGCGAAGCAGCCGCCAGCTTCTCCACCGGACGGCTGAAGCGCCCAGCCACCCACAGCGCGAGCACAATCGAAACCAGCAGTCCTGCTCCGGCCGTCGCCATCGCCACCGCTTTAATCTGCCGTTCCAACTCCAGCAGCGGACGCCTCGATGTCTCCACCAGCAGCACCGCACTCACCGCGCCCTGCTCATCGCGCAGCGGAATCCCCTGCACGGTAACGCGATCCAGCGGGTCCGGGGAAGTCCTAATCGCCGCGCTCGTTTCTTTTCCCGCGAGTGATTCGCGCAGCAGCGGCCTCAGCAGCTCAATCGCCGGAGGGTTATCCCCAATCAGCGAGTTCTGCTGCGGCTCTCCCGCACCTACCTGCAACATCCACACCCGCGCACCCGCAGGCATCGACAAGTCCTTCAGAAATGCCGCATTCAGCCGCTTGCCGCCAAACAGATACAGCACTCCATCACCGGCCGTAACCGCCCGCGACGCCACAACCCCCAGCTCCGACCCGTCCGCCAGCTCCACCCTGTCCAGTGCCGGAGCCCCACGCGTGACGAGTGCCTGCGGCATCTTGTACGCAAAGTGCGCAGGCCATTCAGCCGACGACACAATCGTTCCGTCCGCCGTCACCAGGTCCAGATAGTCGAGTTGCTGTTCCCGTGCCAGCGTCGCCGCCTCGCGCACATACGGAGAAGTGTCTCCACCATGCGCTGCCTCAAAGGCGATCCGCTGCACCGTGTCATTGGTCGCCAGCCGTTCGAGCGCCTCTGCAACTGTGGCCTGCCGCGTTCCAAACTCCTGCCGGAATTGCATCACGATTGCCGCCGTGCGCTGCCTGTCCACCTGCTCAAATGCCGCACGCGCCCGCACCGCCGTGAACCACGCCACCGCGGCCACCGCTGCCGTCACCATCACGGCCATTGCCAACAGCAATCGTTTTCGAAAGCTCATGGCCTGCTCTCCACCCAGCCCTCCACCGGAAGCGGCGCAATCACCGTCGCGCCAGAGATTGCACCCCGCGGCGTCCCGGACGAGGAAGGGATCACCGCCCAGTCCCTCATGCGCTCGCTTGCCGCCCACGCTTTGTTCAAGTGCAGCAGCGGAATAATTGTGTAACTCGCCAGCGCCGCGCGCTCAGCCCGATACACTCCTTCGAGCGTCGCATCGCTCAACTCCACATTTCCATGCAGTGCATGCACCAGCCCTGTCAGCTCCGCTGCCGGATTCGCCGACCTTACCTCAACTCTTCGTAGCGCCCAATCCACATCTTTCGTGCGCGCTACTGCCTGTGCCGTCATCCCGGCCTCTCGTGCATTCAGCACAATGCGCTCAGCCACCAGTTGCAGCTCCGCATCCCCCGCCGCATACCCCAGCGTGAAACTTCCTCGCGCGCCCACTTCCGCCTGCAGTTGCTTAGCCTTCATCACGTCGCGCTGTGCCGTCATCAGCTCCCCATATCCGCTGATCCAGTTTGGCAGCAGTCCTCTCGTGGCTTCTCCCTGCTTTTGGAAAATGAAGTTCAGCAGCGCCGTCCTGTCGATGGCCTCGCTCAGAGCCTGCCTCAGCCTCGCGTCCACTCCGCGTGCCCGCTCTGCCTCCAGCACAATCACCTCCGCGGCCTGCACCTGCGAAAGTCTCATTCGCTCCTGCTGCGCCCGTCTCAACTCCTCTGTGCTGACTTCCACAAGGTCTGCACGCTTTGCTGCCAGGTCCAACCACTGCTCGTGTGCGCTTCGTCCGCACGTCACCGTGATCGTCTCCGGAAACCGCTGTCCACCCGAGTAATCCGGATTGGCTTCCAGCGTCACGCGTCCGCCACCACTCGAACGGACGACATACGCACCGCTCGTGACCGCCTTCCCATCCCACATCGTTCCGTCTTCCGCCGCGCCCACCACGCCAAAATCCGCCCCTGCCACCATCGCCGCGAACTGCGGCATTGCCGACGAGAACTCCACCGCCACCCAATCGCCGTTGTTCTGGACGCGTCCTTCCACGCCGTTCTTCGCCAACCCTGCGCGCACCGCGCTTGCCACGACAGCGGCTGTCATCGGCACATCGGTCTCCGGCCCATGCATCCTTACTCCTGGTCGCAACCAGAACTGCCATCTGCGCATTCCGTTCTGGCCCTCCCACCGCACCGCGAGCCCCGGCCTCACTTCGCCGCGAGTATCCACATGTGTCAATGTATCCCCCACCAGCAGCTTCACGAATTCCGGGGGCTCTGCCTGCGCGGTCTCAATACGCACCTCGCCCCCGTAGTGCGGACGCACCCTGGCCTCGCTCTCGATCGCCAAGCTCATTGCGGCAGCGATGCCCACGGCCAGAGCCGTCCTACCGATTGCAGCCGATCTCCACATGAAAGACCTCATACTCTCCCGTTCGCGGATCGTGCATCACGGCCATTGCGCCCGTGCCATCGACCGTCGTCCAAAGCGATGTAATCGCCCCTGCAAAATCCAGCGCCGGAGCCACCAGCACAGCCTGCCCGTCCGCTATCGCATACGCCCGCAGAGAATCGTTTGCTTCCGCGTCCGTTGCTGCCGTCACCAGCAGTTGCACTCCGCTGGCGCATCCCGAACGCACTGCTGCAACATCGCTTCCCCAGTCGCGTACCGGCAGAGTTGTCTCTTTCGCGCCATCCATCATGCGCGCGCGTCCATCGACACCCGCAAAGATCCACGTTGTTGATCGAGGGGAGGGAAGTGCCGCAGCCGAAAAGAATGGCGGCACCTGCTTGCCGAATCCCGGCCTCAGCAGGCCATTGAAGTAATTGCGTCCCGCATTGAAGAATGCTGCCTGTCCGCCCAGCGGCCAAGCATCATCCGCATCGCGGCACTCGGCACGCACACCGCTCTCAGGGTTCACCGAACACACCACACCAGGCAGATAAGCCTCCAATGAGTGCTCTCCGGCCTGTACCAGCCTGCCGCGCACATCCAGCGGGAAACTTCCCGCATGCGCAATCGCAGCGCTCGACTCAGGAGTCCATCGCCCCGCCTGTTGCCGGTACAACACCACCGCCTCCGGGGTCAGTACCGCCAGCCGGCTTTCATTTCCAACGCGCACCAGCGCCGCATCCAGCACCGGTTCCGCTCTCGACACCAGCAGCGTCCGGCGCAACGACATCGCCGAAGCTCCCGCCTCCGCCAAACTGGCGCGTCCGGCCTCGACAATCACCTCATGGGTTTCCGAGCCCTGCTCGATCTCGGCGACATACACCAGCCCAGCAGCGTTCTCGCTCAGCACCGCGCGAATTTCGTAGCCGCCATCCTGCGTTCGGCGAACCCGCACTCCCGCTTCCGCCAGCCGGCTTTCCAGAGACTTGCTCCAGGCAGCAAACTGCTCCGCTGTCGCCGATGACGCATTCTTCAAACGCAGCCGTGCCGTCCCTTGTCCGCCCGCGGCCACAATGCGAGTTGCAAACAGCGCCACCGCATCCTGCTCCGCTTCAGACGCTTTCGTCCAAGCCGCGCCCTGCAGCAAGAGAAAGAAAACAACTCCAGTTACGAGCCATGTGCGCACGATGCGCGAATTATAGCGGCCTTCTACTCAGCCCACCAATCACTCGTACTCACATCTACCAAGAAAAAGGGTTCCGAGCGGCCACGCAGCCCGGAACCCTTCTTTCCTCATAGCGATCTCTGTGACGACGGTTAAAAGCTAAGCAGCGGGATCCTTTTCGTCGCGATCGGTTTTTCCGCCTTCGCGGTTGCGATCAAGCACATCGCGACCGGCGTCCTTGACCTTGCCCCAAGCGTTCTGAATCTTGCCCTTGGCCTGGTCTGCGGCGCCTTCAGACTGGGCTTGTTCATCGCCCGTCCATTCGCCAACCTGGCGCTTGATTCTACCCTTTACGTCGTCCAATTTGCCTTCAATACGGTCTTTATCCATTTGTTTCCTCCTGGCGTTCTTGACTCGATTTCGGCGATCAGGTCGTGGCTAGACTACCGTCCTTCGTCCAGAGATCAGCTGGAACACCAGTGCCACAACTGCCAGCACCAGCAGAATGTGAATGAACCCACCCAACGTGTAGCTGCTGACCACGCCAAGCAGCCAAAGTACCAGCAGTACGACAAACAGTGTCCAAAGCATATTTCTTTACCTCGGCCCCAAGTTTTCGTTTCACCGGACTCTATCACCGGCAACTGAAGAATTGGGTGCAGTGGGACACATAGAGGTTGGCGGGAATCGGTAGTAGCGGGTTCACCAGCCCTCGTTCAGGGCAAAACTAGCCCAAAATTCGCACTGCTCAGCCTCGCTCGCGGTTGCCATATTCCGAATCGGGGACTACAATCCCCGCCTTGAATGCTCTCGGTCGCGAATCTTCATCCTATGAGTTGGGCGACAGCCTTTTGGATTGGGGAACAGCCTTCCGAGAGGGAAGAGGAGCGCTGATGTATTCGAGCTCCCCGAGCCTGCATTTGACAACCTTCGCTCTTTCATACACTTACCGGAATCAGAATCTTTTCCTGTACTATAGTCATCAAAGTTGAGTACGATTGACTCAAGGAGATTAGATGGCGAACGAAACGCGCAATCCTGAAAGCACCCCGACCGTGCGCGACCTCCCGGTTTTGCCGGTGCGAGATACGGTTCTATTTCCACACGCCGTTCTCCCGCTGACCGTGGGACGGGAAAGTTCGGTGCAACTTATCAATTCTCTCGGTGAGGATAAGACGATAGTCGTGATCGCCCAGCGCGAAGCGCGCATTGATGCGCCTCAGCCCGTCGATCTCTACCCCATCGGGAGCTTGGCCACCGTGCACAAGGTGGTCAAAATGCCAAACCAGAGCCTCTTCGTTTTCGCCGAGGGCCTGGAGCGCGTCAATGTTGTGGAGTACACCCAACTGGCGCCATTCATGAAAGCTACGGTCGCAACCGTGGCCGAAACGCTTCCCGAGATGAATGCCGAGGTCGAAGCGTTACAGCGAAACATACTCAACTTATTCCAGCAGATCGTTGCCGGATCGCCGACGCTCTCCGATGAGCTGTCCACCGTGGCAATGAACATTGAGGAGCCGGGCCGACTGGTGGACTTTGTTGCCAGCTCGTTGCCGTCGCTCTCCACTCGCGACAAGCAGGACGTGCTCGAGACCTACGACGTCCGTACGCGACTCGACAAGATCAACCAGCACCTCGCCAAGGAACTCGAGGTTCAGCAGCTTCGCAACAAGATCCAGAGCGAAGTGCAGGACCGCGTACAGCAGACGCAGCGCGAGTACTACCTGCGCGAGCAGCTGAAGGCAATTCAGAAGGAGCTTGGCGAGCAGGACGACACCACCCGCGACGTCGAGGACTTCAAGGAGAAGATCGAGAAGAGCGGCATGCCCGAGGAAGTGAAGAAAGAGGCAATGAAGGAGCTGAACCGCCTCTCGCGCATGTCTCCTATGGCTGCTGACTACTCGGTCACCCGCAACTACCTCGAGTGGCTCGTTGTGTTGCCGTGGACCAAGTCCAGCGGTGCCGAGGTCGATATCACTAAGGCCAAGGAAGTCCTCGACGAAGATCACTACGATCTTCAGAAGGTCAAGGACCGCATCCTCGACTATCTATCCGTACGCCGGCTCAATCCCAAGATGAAGGGACCAATCCTCTGCTTCTTCGGACCTCCGGGCGTCGGCAAGACCTCTCTTGGCAAGTCCATCGCCCGTGCCTTGGGACGCAAGTTCGTTCGCATGTCCCTTGGCGGCGTGCATGACGAGGCTGAAATTCGCGGTCACCGCCGCACCTACATCGGAGCCATGCCCGGACAGATCATCCAGGGCATCCGTCGTGCCGAAAGCAACGACCCGGTGTACATGCTCGATGAAATCGACAAAGTCGGACGCGACTACCGTGGCGATCCCACGGCAGCCCTGCTCGAAGCACTCGACCCCGAGCAGAACTTCAGCTTCCGCGACAACTATCTGGACGTGACGTTTGATTTGTCCAAGGTGCTGTTCATCACCACGGCCAATCAACTCGACACCATTCCTGACCCCTTGCGCGACCGAATGGAGATCATCGACCTCCACGGCTACACCGAGGAAGATAAGCAGCACATCGTTTATCAGTACCTCATTAAGCGCCAGTCGGAGGAGAACGGACTCACGCCCGAGCAGATCGAGTTTACGTCCGATGCCGTCAGCTACATCATTCGGCATTACACGCGTGAAGCCGGTGTCCGCAGCCTCGAACGCCAGATCGGCACCATCTGCCGTAAGCAGGCGCGCCGTATCGTCGAGGGCAAGACCGAAAAGCTTGTGGTCACCCGCGAAGTCGTTCAGGAAATGCTCGGTGGCATCAAGGTCCGCGTCGATACCGAGATCGCGGCCCGCACCAAGCATCCCGGCGTCGTCGTCGGCCTGGCTTGGACGCCCACCGGAGGCGACATCCTTTTCATCGAAGCGATGAAGATGAAAGGGAAGGGCGAGTTCCGCATTACCGGGCAGATCCAGGAAGTGATGCGCGAGTCCATGCAGGCTGCCTTCAGTTGGGTGCGGGCTCACTCCGCGCAGTTGGGAATCGATGACGAGGTCTTCACCAAGTACGACCTCCACATCCACGTCCCTGCCGGAGCCATCCCCAAGGATGGACCCTCGGCTGGTGTCACCATCGTCACCGCCCTGGTCTCACTGCTGACCGACAAGCAGGTGCGGCCGCAAATGGCGATGACCGGTGAAATCACCCTGAGCGGCAACGTGCTGCCCATCGGCGGCGTCAAGGAGAAGTTCCTGGCCGCCAAGCGCGCGGGTGTCAAAGACATCCTCTTCCCTGCGGAAAACCAGCAGAACGTGGAAGAGGACGTATTGCCCGAGCAGATGGAAGGCGTGAACGTGCACTACGTCGCCAGCATCGAAGAGGTTCTCGACATCGCTCTCCCGCAGAGCCCTGCCGAAGCCCGCGAAGACGCCGAAACCCGCGAGCAAGTCCTCGCCGACGCCGAAAAGTAACTCAAGCAGCATCTTCATGAAGGCCAGTCCTCGGACTGGCCTTTTCTTTTCTGTTTTTTTGAGGTGTCATCCTGAGCGCAGCGAAGGACCTCGGGGTTGACCTTGTTCTTGCGTTTGGTTCAACTGTCCAAGTGCTCACACATGTCTTCTATTGGCATTTGTGGGGTGAGCACGACCATCAAACCGTCATTCCCCATTGTCCAAAGGTACTTGCACTTGGGTATCAATCTCGCAAACCAGAATTCCCTTGTATTCCATAGTCTCAGTTGCGAAGATTGAGACATTCTCTTTCAGGAGATTCCAATGGTGCGCCGTGCCCTGGTTGTGCTTTGTCTCGGTGTTTTGACCCTGTTTCTGGCGAGTTGCGGCCAGACGTATGAACTGCAATCGATTACAGTCACGGCTGGCACTTACACCTCATCTGGAACTGAGTCGTTGAATTTGGAGGGAGTTGGAGCTTATCAGCAGCTTACGGTTACTGCTCACTATTCCAACAGCAAGACTCAAGACGTAACCTCGCACAGTACATTCGCACTTGGGGCTTCCACCGATCCTCTGGCGCCATTGTCATCTCTCAATGTTGATGCCAGTGGAATCGTCAAGGTTCTGAACGCTGCTTGCACTTGGCATGCGATACCAGCTGACACCGGTGCGACGAAATTCAACTACTACACTGAGCCGTACACGGTAACGGTTATGTATGGCGGTCTGACCACGGTCGCTAAAATCAGCGTTGACAATGCCCCTGGATGTTACGACGGAAAGACTTACGTCCCGCCGTCCGGATTTCCTGGCAATTAGTTTCCGTGTAGCGACTTTCACTACCCAAGAATTTTTCGCCCCATCGCAATTCGGCATCTGCCGAGGTTGGATGGGGCGTTCTGTTACGCCTCCCAGTTGCGCTCGATCCCATCCCCAAATCTTATTGCAATGTCTCTCGATCTTCTCTACCATCCCTCGCATGCGGAGCAAGAAGTCAGTCTTTGCGATCTCGTTTCTCAGCGGTCTCGTCTTGGTGCTCGCGTTGATTTTCTTCAATCGTCCGCACCCTGTGCCGCCTCAAACCTCGTGGACAAAGGCTCGCCCCTTCGCTTCCGGAATATACGTAGCGGAGCAGCTTACTGAAGCCGACATCTCTGTAGCTAAACAACACGGTTTCGCGACTATCATCGATCTCCGTCCCGACGGCGAAGCACTTGACCAACCACCATCCGCCGCCGTCGAACGCGCCGCCCGTGACAACCAGCTAGGCTTCTTCTATGTCCCCGTGCCCCACGGAGACATCCCAAGCAGCGCCGTTCAATCCCTCTCCGTTGCCATTGCAAAAAGTCCCGAGCCTATCCTGGTCTATTGCCGCAGTGGACGCCGCGCCGCTCGCACCCTCAGCCTCTATGAAGCCTCCCGCCCGCAAGGTCCCGACGCTCCGACCATTCTTGCCATGGCCCGCTCCGTCGGCCAGTCTGCCGATGACCTCAGCGGAGAGATCAACGACCGTATCGCACACCGCAAACAGCCGGGAGGCGTAGCGCAATGACCACCCTTGACCTGCATTCCGATACCTTCACAGAACCAATCCATTCCTCTAGTGTCGAAGTCCCGCATCCCCCGCGCAGCGTCGGCCAAATGCTTCTGCGGGCGTTCTGGATCGTTCTCGGATTGGGCCTCGGTGCATTCGTTGCCTTAATTCTCGGCATTCTCGTTGGCTGGATCCCATTCGGCTGTTGAAGCAATCCGGCGCCAGTCCCGCATCGTTTCTCCTTCGTTTTTGCTCCCCCAAGCTGATATCTTTTCCTCATGTCCATACGCGTCCTTTGCTTTGGTCGTCTGCGCGACATCATCGCGCCGGAGTTTCAGGCCGAGCTTTCTCTTCCCGCCACCGTCGGAGACCTCTGGCAGTCTCTTCTCGCGCAGCATCCCGCGCTAGCGCCCTACAACGGAGCCGTCGCCATCGCGGTCAACCAGTCCTTCGCCTCTCCCAGCACGCCTATTTCTGCCGGAGACGAGGTCGCGCTCCTTCCTCCCGTCAGCGGAGGACTCCCCGAGCCCCATCTCCCTCTGTCTTCTCCCCATAGCTGCCTGCAACGCGAGCCCATCGACTCCGCCGCGCTCATGTCCTCCATCAAGCAAGGAGAAGACGGAGCCCTCTGTGTCTTCGACGGCATCGTGCGCAACCACACCCGCAACCGCCGCACTCTTTACCTCGATTACGATTCCTATCCCGCCATGGCCGTCTCCGAGATGGAGAACCTAGCCACCGAGGCGCTTGCTCGCTTTCCCATCCGCGACGTCCGCATCGTCCACCGCGTAGGCCGTCTCGAAATCAGCGAATCCAGCGTCCTCATCGTCGTTGCGAGCGCCCACCGTGCCGCCGCCTTCGACGCCTGCCGCTGGATCATCGATTCACTAAAGAAGACCGTCCCCGTTTGGAAGAAGGAGTTTTTCGAAGACGGCGCCGTCTGGGCCGATGGCGAAGCCTTCCCACCCGAACTCCCCGTCTAAATCGAACTCAAGATCACACCTGCTCGGGTGCCCACTCCTTCCGGGTTTGGCCGGAGGGTGGGGTTGTTTGCTTTGCTTCAACCGCTCTTTGCCTTTGCTGTCCTGCTGTCATCCTGAGCGAGCGAAGGACCCCTACCGCAACCACCCCTTTCCTCGGATCACATCTGCCTTCGGCCCGAATCCCTGCCAATTCCGAATCCCGACCACGTAACTTTCCTTATAATTGCCCTCGAATGCTCTTGCGACTCGCACTCCTGCTTTGCCTACTCACTCCTGCTTTTGCGCAGGATGCTCCCGCGCCTGGCCCCCGGCCCGTTCCGCGTCCCCCTGCCCGAACCCCACAGTCCAGCGACTCCACTCCTACGTTTTCGGTCAACGTCAAACTGGTAAATGTCTTTGCGACTGTCGCCGACGGAAACGGCGCTCCGTACGCCGGACTTCAGAAAGAGGACTTCCGCATCTTTGAAGACGGCGTCGAGCAGAAGGTTTCGGTTTTCGAGCGCGAATCCGAACTGCCGCTCTCCATCGCCATGGCCATCGACACCAGTATGAGCACTCGCAAGGACCTTCCTCTCGAGATCGCCTCGGCCCGCAAGTTCGCGCACACACTCCTGCGGCCCATTGACGCGATTTCCCTCTACCAGTTTTCGACTTATGTAACCGAGGTCCTGCCGTTCACCAGCGAGGGACGCCGCTTCGACGCCGCCCTTGAGCGCCTTCACCCCGGAGCCGCCACCGCCCTCTTCGACGCCATCTTCCTCAGTTCCGAATCACTTGAGCGACGTCGCGGGCGCAAAGTCCTCGTCCTCATTACCGATGGCGGAGACACTAGCAGCAAGGTCGATTATCAGGAGGCCATCCGTGCCGCCCAAATCGCCGAAGCCATCATTTATTCCATCATCATGGTTCCCATCGAGGCCGATGCCGGGCGCGACATCGGAGGCGAGCACGCCCTCATCCAGCTATCCCGCGATACGGGCGGCAAGTCCTATTACGCCACCTCGCTCTCGCAGCTCGACGAAGCTTTCCGCCAGATCAGCGATGAGCTTCGCACGCAATACCTGCTCGGCTACTACCCCGTGCGACGCGTCGGCAACGAGTTCCGCCGTATCTCCATCGAGCTTACAGAGGATGCTCGCAAGCGTGCTCAGAACGAACTTTTCATCCGCAATCGTGCCGGTTACTACAACAGCAAAATCGAGTAACCGAGCTACTCTCACCTTCCAAAAAACATATCTGAGCTGGCCAACATTCCTGATTTGGTAAGCACCTACAGCTTCGGGTACGAATTCCTCCTTATTTGCCACCAACTTAAGAGAGATCCTGTTTGGAACTAAGCGTGCACACCTAAGCTCAAGAGCCTCAATGCGGGTGTTGCCGAATCAAGTGGTTGTAGATGGTTGCGGCCTCACCCACACGGGTTTGTTTCTCTCTGTTCGCTCTTTCGAGACTCTTCGGAGGGCGGCATTTCAGAAAAGGCGGCGAGTGCAGTTCTCGTTACTTTTCAATTTGCTTAGGCAATCCCGCCTAAGTTGGTGTGAACCGACGTCAGATTGACGTTGTTTAGGAGACTAAAATCAAGATGAGTGGACGATTTCGTCGATTGAGTTGCTTCCTGCTGATCGCAGGCGTAATGCTCACATCCATCGCTCTCTTCGCCCAGAACACGATTTCCGGCGAACTTACCGGAACTGTCACAGACCCGAGCGGCGCTGTTCTGCCCAACACGACTGTGACGTTGAAGAGCCAGGATACCGGCCAAACCCAAACGACCACGACGACCGCAGCTGGATTCTTCCGCTTCGCTCTTTTGAGACCGGGCACCTACACCCTCACCGCGGAACCTTCCGGCTTTGCCAAGCTGACCCGCGATGCCATCGTCAGCCTCGGTCAAGTTACAAATGTTAAGTTGACCGCCTCACTGGCCGGTCATGCCGAAACCATGGACGTCACCGCGGATGCCGCGCTGATCCAGACCGAAAACGGCAACATTACCTCCAACTACAGCCAGCAGCAGATTGCCGCTCTTCCTGCTCCTGGCAATGACATGACGAACTACGCCCTTACCGCTCCCGGAATCACCCTGAGCACGGGCGCCGGCTATGGCAACTTTACTGCCAACGGTCTGCCGGGTACCTCCAACCTCTTCACTGTCAACGGTAGCGACAACAACGATCCTTTCAACGGCCTGGCCAACACCGGCGCCAGCAACAACGCTCTTGGCGTCAACGAACTGCAGGAAGTCACCATCGTCACCAACGGCTACACCGCTCAGTACGGTCGCGCCGCCGGTGCCAACGTGAACTACTCCACCAAGTCCGGCACCAACCAGTTCCATGGCAACGCTCAGTGGCAGTGGAACGGCCGCGTGCTGAACGCCAATGACTGGTTCATCAAGGCTGCGGGCGAAGATCGTCCGTTCGCCAACAGCAACATGTGGGCGGGTTCGATTTCCGGTCCCATCAAGAAGGACAAGTTGTTCTTCTTCTATGACAACGAAGGAATGCGCTACGTTCTGCCTGGTGGCGGAACCCACTACATTCCGAGCCCGACGTTTGCCAAGGACACCCTTGCAAACATCGCAGCCAACCAGCCTTCACAGTTGGCCTTCTACCAGAACTTCTTCAAGCTGTACGCCAATGCTTCCAACGCCTCCAAAGCCACCCCTTACATGAACGCGGATGATGCGCTCGGTTGCGGCGACTTCGCTGGTACTGCCAGCACCGGCGGCGTGTACGGCACCGATGTTCCTTGCGCCTACCAGTTCGCTGGCGGCGGCAGCAACAAGAACACCGAGCGTTTGATGTCCGGTCGTGTTGACTGGCTCCCGACCCAGAACGATAAGTTCTCGTTCCGCTATCGTCAGGACCGCGGTCTCCAGGCCACCTACACCGACGCCATCAACCCGATCTTCAATGCTCAGTCCAACCAACCGCAGGATGAGGGACAGTTGACGTACACCAAGACCCTCAATTCCCGCATGGTCAACCAGTTCATCGCTGCTGGCAGCTACTACAGCGCGATCTTCAGCGCAATCGACCTGGCCGGCGCGCGTGCAGCGTTCCCGACCACCTACATTTCGACCGACAACGTGTTTGATCTCCTCGGTGGCGAAGACTATGCCTGGCCGCAGGGACGTCGCGTTGCCCAGATGCAGTTCTCCGATGACTTCTCCTGGACGCGTGGCAACCACGATCTGAAGTTTGGTGCCAACATCCGTCACGACCGCATCACCGACCTTACCCCGTTCCGTAACATCACTGGCGAACTTGAAGTTGGCGTTGCCTCTTTGTTCTCTGGCGTTACCGGTACGGCTCAGGATGCAACCGACGTTCTGATTCAGCGTTACACTGTTCCGACCGAAGCTGGCTTCCAGTTCTACAGCCTTGGCCTCTATGCTCAGGATGTGTGGCGCGCCAGCAACAAGCTGAAGGTTACCCTTTCGCTGCGTGTTGACCGCAACTCTAACGAAGCCTGCCCGAAAGGCTGCTTGTCGCGCTTCGGAGGTCCGTTCACCTCGAACTCCGTCAGCGTTCCTTACAACGCGACGATCGGCACTGGCTTGAAACAGGCCTTCCCGAACATCGAACCGGTTGTCCTCCAGCCGCGTGTTGGTTTCGCTTACACGCCTTGGGGCGACAAGACGGTGGTCCGTGGTGGCTTCGGTATCTTCTCCGATCTCTACCCGGCGCAGTTGGCTGAGCCTTTTGCTTCCAACGCTCCTCTGACCACCACCTTCAATGTCACCAACACTGGCCGTGCGGTAGCTTACGGCAATGCCAACGATCTGAACTCGATCGGCTTGGGTTCGTTCAACGCTCTGCGCAATGGCTTCGGTCAGGGACAGACGCTGGCTCAGATGCAGGCAAATGGTCTGCTCACCCTGCCGACCATGACCGCACCGCAGAACACCTACTACAACCCGAAGTACATGCAGTGGAACCTCGAACTCGAGCAGGCGATCGGCACCAAGACCGCCCTGACCTTGAACTATGTTGGCAACCACGGGTATGACGAAAACTTCCAGAACCCGACTGTCAACGTTTACTCCAAGGCTGGATACACCTTTGCGGGTGTGCCCACTGCGGCTCCGGATGCCCGTTTTGGTCGTGTTATTCAGTACACCAACGACGGCTATTCGAACTACCACGGTTTGACTGCTGTTCTTTCACGCCGCATGAGCTACGGCTTCAGCGGTTCGATCAACTACACCTGGAGCCACTCTCTTGACGTGGTTTCCAACGGCGGTCTCTCCAGCTACAACCTGGCGTCGGGCGGAAGCAGCATTCTGACCCAGATCAACCCGGCCAATCTGAAGAACAACTACGGCAACTCCGACTACGACTTCCGTCATAACCTGAGCGCAAACTACGTGTGGGTCCTTCCTTTCAAGGTCGCCAACAAGTTTGCGAACACCGTCGTGAATGGATGGACCGTGTCTGGAACTGTGTTCGCTCGTAGCGGTGAGCCGTTCAGCGCTTATCGCTCCGTTTCCTCGAACTATCTGGTCAACGCAAGCGGAAACGCTATCCTCGGTCAGTACGATGGCAGCGGTCAGGCTTCCTGCAACAAGGGCAACGACGTCTGCTTGGTTTCCAGCCAGTTCGCGTTCCCGACCAAGAACGTTGCCGCCTCCAACAACTTTGGCAACACGGCTCGCAACATCTTCCGTGGACCGAAGTACTTTGATACTGATATGACCATCACCAAGAAGTTCAAGACGAGCGAGAAGACGGCATTCTCCGCGGGTGCCAGCTTCTATAACCTGCTCAATCACCCGAACTTCCTGAACCCGAGCGGCAACCTCGCCAGCAACTTTGGCGTGATTACCAGCACCGCTTCCGCTCCCAGCAGCCCCTATGGCAACTTCGAAGGCGCTGCCGTGTCCGGTCGTATCATCCAGACCATGCTGAAGTTCGAATTCTAAGTTTCGAATTTGCTTTAGCTGAATACTTGCCGGGGAGCCAACGCTCCCCGGTTTTTTTGTCTTCTTCTTCCAAATCTCAAATCCAGAGTTTCCGAATTTCCGTTTTCTGATATCTACGGCTGCGAAATCGACTCCGCTATGTCAATTTGCGCCTGTGTTTTTCTCTTTTCTCTTTGGTCATCTGCGTGCTTCGTCTGCGAGTAGCCCGCCCGCAGCACTTAAGAGGCTGGCGTCAGAATGCTCGGGACGTTTGCGACCGGCAATTTCGTGTCGCCTCACCGCTTCCTTGTTGTCCTTCCGAAGGCTGTTTCGAGACGTTCTGTGGGAGACAGCCAATTCCAGCAGCTCTGATTGGTCTTAGCTACTTTGTCTCCTGATTCCTTCATCCAGTGGATTCCGGTCCCTCGACCTTCAGGAGATTTGCATGTCAGCGAGTGGGCGATTTACGAACGCAAGCGCTAGGCTGAGATCCCAGGTTTTCGCTTTGGCCGCTTGTCTCATCATCTGTGTCGGATATTCATCGTTGGCTTTCTCTCAAGCCACAGTATCGACAGGAAGCATACAAGGCACGGTGACTGATCCTTCCGGCGCGGTTCTGCCCGGAGCCAAGGTCATCATCACCAATAACGCGACGGGACTTCGCATCGAGCGCAGCACATCGTCTTCTGGTGCATACTCCTCTGGCCCGGTTCCGTCCGGCAACTATCAGGTTCGCGTTGAGGCCTCTAGCTTCAAGACGGCTGTCGTTGGCGTAATTGTGCAGGTCGGCGCCGCGGCGTCCGGCAACGTCAGGATGAGCGTTGGCTCCAGCTCTCAGACCGTCGAGGTCACGGGCGAAACCGTTGCCGTCAACACCGAACAGCCAACCGTCCAAGGTGTCCTCACCTCATCGCAGATCGAGAACCTGCCTGTCGGCGGCCGCAACTTCCTTGATCTCGCGCAGCTCGAACCCGGCGTCCAGATTCAGGATGGCGGCAACTTCGACCCGACCAAAAACGGTTTCTCCTCCATCTCATTTGGTGGCCGCGCCGGTCGCACCGCCCGCATCGAGGTCGATGGCATCGACATCTCCGATGAAACCGTCGGCACCACCACGCAGAACGTTTCTGCCGGTGCCATTTCGGAGTTCCAGCTCAGCCAGTCCACCCTCGACCTCTCCACCGAACTCACCTCTTCCGGCGCGGTGAACGTCGTCACCAAGTCCGGCACCAACAGCATTCACGGTGAAGGCTTCTACAACTTCCGTGACAAGAACGCCGGCATCGCTAACTTCCCCGGCGGCCAGGACAACTACTTCCAGCGCAACCAGTTTGGCGGAAACCTCGGCGGCAGAATCGTCAAGGACAAGCTGTTCTGGTTCCTCAATGCGGAGCGCGTGAAGCAGTCCACACTGGTTCCCATCGTTGTCTCCGCGCCCTTCATCGGTATCCCTCCCGGCTACAACTCGCCGTTTAAGGACACCACCATGCTCGGCAAGCTGGACTACAACGGCCCCCGCGGCATGAAGTTGTTCTATCGCTTCAACTACAACTGGAATAGTGACATCGCCGCGTTCGGATCCACCTTCCAGCCCTTTGCCAACCGCGACAACACGCCTTCTCACGGTATCGGTTTCGACTGGTCCACCGGCAGGCTCACTCACTCCGTGCGTTGGGGATACCAGAAGTTCCAGAACCACATTGCTGACGCTGTTTTGGGCGGTGGTGTGTTTGACCCCGCTGGCAACCTGCCGGTGGCAATCCGTATCGGCAGCGCCTCCACCCAGTATCGGTTCGGCCCATCACGCTTGGCTCCGCAAGCTACCTTCCAGTCCAACAACCAGATCAAGTACGACGGTTCCTGGCTGCGGGGCTCGCACATGATCCGTTATGGCATCGACTTCAACCACATTCTTGGTGGAGGTTTTGCCGCCTTCTACAACTGGCCTGAATTGCGTGCCACCAGCTTCAATGCTGCTGCACAGCAGACTGCTGCCACCGGACCATTCCCGAACGGTGCGGCCAATCCTCTCAACTATCCTGTCAGCCAGATCATCCTTGGCAACGCTCAGGGTTTCAGCACCGAGCGTCCGCAGTTCGGCTATCCCGGTGGCGGGCAGTATGACAATCGCCTCGGCCTTTACATCGGCGACACCTGGAAGATTCGGCCTACCCTCACTATCACCTACGGTGTCCGTTATTCTCGTGACACCGGACGCGCCGACAGTGACCTTCCCCCGATCACCTGCGACCAGATTCCGACAAGTACCGCCACAGCTGCGACGGCCGCTCTCGGATCACCTATCTGCACCGGAAGCCAGCGGGTCTTTGATCTCTTCGCGGGCAACTATGGTGGAAGGGTCAATCAGCCCAACTCCAACTTCGGACCGCAGATCGGATTTGCCTGGAACCCTGGTGGCAATGGTAAGACCGTAATCCGCGGCGGCGGCGGTCTCTATTATGAGAACGCGATCTTCAACAACGTTCTGTTCGATCGTCCTGTGCGCCTTGCCGCAGGTCTGTTCCTTCAGACGCCCACTATCTGCCCCTCCGGACAACTGCCAGTTCCAGGAGGCATTATCACCTCGTTCCCATTCAATGGAACCCAGAACTATCCCATTGCCAGCCTCTGCAATGGCTTTATCGGAAACAACATGGCTGGCGTCGCAGCGTTGGCTGATTACTTCCATGCCCTCTCTGCCGCCGGCGGCGCCCAGGCCAACTCCGGATTCGTTGGCGCAAACCTCAGCAGCGGCACCACTCCTTCCGTGATTGCTCCGAATTACAAGACTCCACACTCGTGGCAGATGAACCTTGGAATTCAGCATCAGTTCGGTAAGGGCAACGTGTTCAGCGCCGACCTTATTCGCAACATCGGTCTGCGTTATCTGCTTGGCGTTGACACCAATCATGTCGGCGATGTGCGCCACTTCAACCCGGTTGCCGCGCGTGCCGCTGTTGCGGCCACCGTGGCAAAGTGCGGTGCGGCAACCGTCGAGGCGGCTGCTGCCTCCTGTCCTGCCTTGGAAACTAGCGCCACCGGCGTCGTTTCTGGTGCCACTATGGAAGATTTTGCTGCTTTCGGCGGCCTGGGTTCTGGTCTTGACATAGGCGGCGGACTCCCATGGTATCTGGCTGGACTTAATCAGCCTTATGCTTTCGGTGGCATCAATCCCAACGTTGGCAGTAACCCCATGCTGTTCCCAATTGGCCGTTCTGCCTACACCGCTCTGCAGATGAAATTCACCAACCGCCTCGAGAAGCCCGCTCGCGGAGTAGAGCGAGTTACGTCGCAGATTTCCTATTCGTGGTCGCGCTTCAACAGCATGATCACCGATCAGGACTTCGTAAACACTGCGTTCGATCAATCCAATCCTGGTCGGTACTTCGGGCCTAACGCGCTCGACCGTACCAGCCAGCTTTCGTTTGGAACCTTCTTCGATATCGCGAAGGGTCCACGCATCAGCTTCATTGGACACTTCTTCTCACCTCTGCCGCAGAATCCTTTCATTCCCTCGACGGGCGGTGCGGGAGAAGTGTTCTATACCGATTTCCAGGGTGATGGTTTGACCCAGGGATCGGGAGATGCTGACGGCCAGATCGTTCCGGGAGCAAACATCGGTGACTTTGGCCGCAAATACAAGGGAGCCGGAATAAACAAGTTGGTGAACAAGTTCAACGCCAACTATGCTGGCAAGCTGACTCCTGCTGGAAACGCGCTCGTCAGTTCCGGCGTATTGACAGAGGCCCAAATGGCGCTCCTTGGTGCGACCATTGCTCCTCTGCCGCTGGCCCCTGCCGATCAGGCGAATATGGGATGGCTCAAGGTTTTCGACCTCAAGTTTGGCTACCCCATCCGTCTTCGCGAAAACGTGAAGCTGACGCCTTCGGTCGCAGCCTACAACGTCTTCAACTTCGTCAACTACGATCCGAGCACCGTGGCCGGTCTCGCCATGCTGGGCGCAATGGACGGTTCCCCTGGCTCCATCAGCGGAACGCCCAAGAAAGACCCATCGCACCCGCGTGCTGGCCTCGGAACTGGCGTGAACACCATTGGCTCGCCGCGCCAGATGGAGTTCAGCCTGCAGCTCGTCTTCTAATTGCTTTGCAGACTGATGTACCTCCACCGGGGAGCCCAGGCTCCCCGGTTTTCTGTCTCTTGCGATTTCGATCTTCCAAGATACAAAGTCCAGTTGTTCCAAGCTTCGAAAAGTCATATCCAGCAATTTAGGCCAGAGTTTTTCCTTCGGTGTTTAGCCCTACGCTTCTGCCCGAAATCTTTTGGCCGCCAGCGTGCTTATCCACACACGGGTCACGCCATCCTCGGACTCTAATGTGGATGACCGGCCCTCTGAATACCTGATGATGCATCGTTTCTCAGTGTCCGCTCTCAGCCGGCGAGTTTTAGTGGGACCAGCCGAACCTGGGCAGCTCTGAAAGATCAGGCCGTTCGGCCCTCGTCCTCCGACTCGATTTTGTTGCGCCGCGGATGTCCCAGCATTCGCCTGGTGAATGTGATAGCGCATTCCCACCGCGCATCTATGGCCTTTCGGCACGACGTTCGTCATGCCAGGGTAGAGGAACCCATGACACGAGAAAGTTCGTTTCTAACCAGATGCTCCTTGGTGTTGGCATTGATCGTATGCCTTGCCGCCGGAGCCTGGGCCCAGTCGATTGTCTCCGGCGACGTCACTGGCACCGTCACCGACCCCAGTGGTGCGGTCGTACCCGGCGCCAAGGTCACCATCACCAACAACGACACCGGTGCCAAGAAAGACGGCACCACCAATAACGCCGGCGTGTATCGTTTCCCGCTGTTGAACCCCGGCCGCTACACCCTCACAGTCAATCAAGCGGGCTTCGGAACGGTGAACCAGGGCGCATTCGTGTCCGTCGGCCAGGTCACCCGCGCTGACATCAAGCTCAGCGTCGGCGCTGCCTCCCAAACCGTCGAAGTGACTGCCGAGACGCCACTCGTTCAGAATGACAACGGCAATACATCGACGAGCTTCAATGCTGCTCAGATCGAGTCCGCTCCCATGCCTGGCAGCGACATCACGACAATTGCCGAACTAGCCCCGGGCATCCAGACCAACACGTCATCCGGCGGCGGATACGGAAACTTTAGTTCAAACGGAGTTCCCGCCACTGCCAACCTGTTTACCGTCAATGGCAATGACGAGATGGACCCATACCTCAACCTGAATAACTCCGGTGCCAGCAACCTCGCCATTGGCGCCAACGAGTTATCTGAAGCCACCGTCACTACCAATGGCTACTCAGGCGAGTTCGGACGCAATGCCGGCGCGCAGATCAACTACGCTACCAAATCCGGCAGCAATCACTTCCACGGCAACGCTATCTATAACTGGTCGGGAGCTGCGCTCAATGCCCGCGACTGGTTCAACACGACGGGGTCAGCGCCCAACACCCACAATCATCAGTGGGCGGCATCTGTCGGCGGTCCCATCTTCAAGAACAAGACCTTCTTCTTTGTGGACACAGAAGGAATCAAGTACACGCTACCCACCAGCAACCTGGTTAACATCCCCAGCCCAACGTTTCAGGCTACAACCCTTGCCGCCGTTACTCCTCTTGGTGAAGCCGCGTTCTACCAGAACATGTTCAATCTCTGGAACAACGCCCCAGGAGCCGCCAACGCCGTGGTTGATCCTGCGAATCCCGACGTTGCCACATTCCACAATGCGGTTACAAACAGCGCCCATGAGTGGATTTTAGTTGCACGTGTTGACCATCAGTTCACTGCTGCCGACAAGGTCTTCTTCCGTTACAAGACCGATCACGGTCTGCAGCCTACATTCACCGATCCCATCAACCCGGTCTTTAATGCTGAGAGCAGCCAGCCTCAGTACGAAGGTCAGGCTAACTGGACGCACACCCTCGCGAACGCGGCTGTGAACCAGTTCATTCTGTCGGGTTCGTACTACAGTGCGATCTTCCGGTCTGTGAATCAGGCTGGTGCGCTTGCGGCGTTCCCATATAGCTTCTTCCCCTCTGGGCCGTTTACTCCGCTTGGTGGCGAGAACTTCATCTTCCCGCAGGGCCGCAATGTCGGACAGGCACAGATTGTGGACGACTTTTCCATCACCAGGGGGAATCACAGTCTCAAGTTTGGCGTGAACTGGCGTCACAATAATGTGACGGATTACGTTTACTCCGAGCGTTCCGTGACTCCGGAAGTCGTCGTAGCCAGCTCGTCAACTTTTGGTTCAGGAGCTTGGGATCAGTACATTCAGCGTTTCTCGCCCCGGAACTCCGAGCCGTTCGTGATAAATAGTCTCGGCTTCTACGTGCAGGATCAGTGGAAGGCCTCAAGCCGTCTGACGCTTACCTTGGCCCTGCGCGGCGACCACAACTCCAACCCGTATTGCAAGCTGCATTGCTTCTCGCTTGCTCCGGCAGATTTCAGCCAGATCAACCACGATGCGGCGATTCCCTATAACCAGGTGCTCATCAATGGCCAGAGCAATGCGTTCCATAGTCTCGAGGCTGTAGCATGGCAACCTCGATTCGGGTTCGCTTTCACACCTAGCGCCAATGGACGCACCGTTCTCCGTGGCGGCATCGGCGTTTTCGCCGACATCCCGCCGGGCACGTTGGCCGAGTTCTTCTCCCGCAACGTACCTCAGCAGAACTCGTTCACCATTCAGGGATCGCCTGCTGATCCCTCTGTACCTGGAAGCTCGCAGTCTGCCGCCATCGCAGCCAATGCTGCGCTGAACAGCATCTATGCGAACGGCGGAACTGCGGCTAATTTGATCGCTGCTGAAACCGCTGCGGGCGCAGTCGCGGCCTTCCCCAACCTCAACATCGCACAGCGCCACTTCACCAACCCCAAGTTCATCAAGTACAACCTTGAGTTGCAACAGGGACTGGGTGCGAGGAACTCAATCTCCATCAACTACAACGGAAATCACGGTCGAGACATCATTGTGGACAACCCTGGCCTAAACGCGTTCTGCTCGCCTGCGCGCTGCGCCAGCTTAGCGGATCCCACAGTTGCTCCAGTTGTGACCACCGTGTCCAACGGAGTTAATGGCTTCCCCAATGCTCCTGGTCCGCTGAGCTCTCGCCAGTCTCCGATCGATGGACGATTCGGAACCGTATCGGATTACACCAACACCGGCAACTCCGAATACAACGGTGTCACTGTCAGCTTCCAGCGTCGCTACACTTCGCTTCAGCTATCGGTGGCATACACCTGGAGTCATGCGACGGATGATGTCTCCAACGGCGGTCTGTTGCCCTACAGCGGGAATGACTCGATCATTACTCAGATCGACCCGCATTGCCTGAAGTGCCAGAACTGGGGCAATGCTGATTACGACATGCGTCACTATCTGCAGGCCAATTACAGCTGGACGCCCGGTTACAAGTTCAACCGCGGCTTCCTGGATGCGGCCTTCGGAGGGTGGACCCTTTCCAATACCTACTATTTCCGAACGGGCCTGCCGTTCTCGGTGTTTGACAGCGGATTATCGAGCACCATTCGCTACTACGGAAGCGACCTGCTGCTCGATCTACCGAGTGGGCCGTTCCATTGCGGAGCAGCTTCTCCCAGAAACAACACCTGCTTCGACCTCACCAATCCCGCGCAAGTCGGTGCTTACGTCGCAAATACCGCAAACCCAAACAACATCAACAGTGGCGGAGCTCCAGAAGCTGACCCCACCGTTGGCGTTGCAAGTAACCAGCGTCGAAATCAGAATCGTGGACCGAATTACTTTGACACCGACCTCAGCCTCTCAAAGACGTTCAAGCTTGCTGAAACCGTCCGTTTCGGGATCGGTGCCAACGCTTACAACCTTCTGAATCACCCCAACTTCGCCAATCCGCTGGGTGACATTGCTAACGGAGTGGGAATTGCCGGTACGATTCAGAACACCATCGCTCCACCCACCAGCATCTTCGGTGCATTCGCCGGCGTTGCCACGGGTCGCGTTCTCCAACTCAACGCCCGCATCACGTTCTAAGCGGGACCTAGCATCAGCCCTGGGGCGGCCTTCGTGGCCGCCCCTTTTTTCGTCCGCGATCCTTCAATGATTCCGGTAGAATCTCTTCATGCCCATTCGTCCAACCAACAAGGGAAAGACTCCGCCTCCCGAAGAAACCTACGAAGAAGCCGCGTACCTCAAGGCGCTCGGCGAAAAGCAGAAGCTTGTCAGCATCAAGTTGCAGGGAGGGGAAATCGTCCGCGGCTGGATCGAGTACTACGACCGGAACATGCTTCGCCTCACGCGCGAAGGAGCTCCGAACCTTTTCATCTTCAAGTCCGAAATCATGTACATCGCCGAAGGCGAAATTAAGCCTGCGCGCCCGCGCCGTACCCGGACTGCCACTTCTTCCAGCTCTGCTCCACTCACGCCGCAGCGAGCTCAAGACGAGTAGCATGACCGCCTCGTCCACCTCCGGCTTTCTCTCGCAAACCACCGCGATTGCTCGCGAAGCTGGAAAGCTGCTGCTGCCGTTTTTTGAGCGCCGCATCGGCTACGAGTACAAGGGCGACGTCGATCTCGTCACGGAAGCCGATCGCGCCAGCGAAAAGCTCATCGTTTCGCGACTCCGCGCCACCTGGCCCGAGCACGACATCGTTGGCGAAGAGGGCACGCGCGACACTCACGGCGGCGATTTCCGTTGGTACGTCGATCCCCTCGACGGCACCACCAACTTCGCCCATGGCTACCCTGTCTTCTGCGTCTCCATGGGACTCGAATACCAGGGCCGCCTCATCCTCGGCGTCATCTACGACCCCACGCGCGACGAAGTCTTCGCCGCCGAGCAGGGAAGTGGCGCTACTCTCAACGGCCACCCCATGCACGTCTCTACCACGACGACCTTAGCCGAATCCATCCTTGGTACCGGCTTTCCCAGCTTCAAGCGCCACAAAAATCCGAACATCCACTTCTACCATCAGATCACCCTGCGCTCTCACGGCATCCGCCGCGCCGGTTCCGCCTCGCTCGACCTCGCCAACGTTGCCTCAGGTCGCTACGATGGCTTCTGGGAGTTCAATCTCAATCCGTGGGACACCTCTGCCGGCGTTGTTCTCGTCCGCGAAGCCGGAGGCATCGTCACCCGCTTCGATGGTTCGCCCTTCAGCATCGACAGCCACGAAACCATCGCCTCCAACTCCCTGATCCACGAAGAAATCCTGCAAAACTTCCGCGAAATCTTCGCTGGCCGCGCTGACGACCTCCCGCCCCTCAACGCCCACCAAACCTAACATTCTCTTGCTTCCATTTTCGCCTTTGCTTTTGCATTCGCCTTTGCCTTTGCTTTTGCATTCGCCTTGCATTTGCCTTTGCCTCTGCTGTTTCCTGCGAGTTTAGGGTGGGGTAGTTGCCTTTGCTCTAGCCCTTGCTCTTCACCTGCGCGCTCACCATTTCATCCACAGCAGCCCTTCCGCTGTTTTGCTACAATCAGAGGTTCGATTTGACTTACTAGCAAAGGACAGCAAATTCATGGCTTATGTAATCGCAGAACCGTGTATTGGAACCAAGGACACCGCCTGCGTCGATGCCTGCCCGGTGGATTGCATCCACCCAAAGAAGGACGAAGCCGCGCACGCGGAACAAGAGATGCTCTATATCGACCCCGTCGAGTGCATCGATTGCGGAGCCTGTGTCCCGGTCTGCCCGGTCTCGGCCATCTTCGCCATTGACGATCTTCCCGAGAAGTGGGCGCACTTTGCCGAGCGCAACGCCAAGTACTACGGTCGCTAACATTTCGATTTGACTTCTTTCAGATCTAACCCAGACCCGTCACCCCATCTCTGCCAGTAGTTGGCAGAGGTGGGTGTTTTGCTTTGCAGCCCTCGTACTTGGGTTTCCACTCTTGCGCCTCTTTGCGCTACATTGAGTGAAGTGACCTCGCATCCACATCGACCCACCATCGGAGTCTTCGATTCCGGCGTTGGCGGACTCACCGTGCTGCGCGCCATTGCGCGACTGGTGCCCAACGCCGACTACCTGTTTTTCGGCGACACTGCCCGTCTCCCCTACGGAACAAAGTCGCAGGAGTTCGTCGCCCGGTATTCATCTTTGGCCGCTAAATTCCTGGCCGCGCGCGGCATCGACCTTTTAGTCATAGGCTGCAACACTGCCTCCGCCTTGGCGCTATACGACATCAAGTCCGCAGTCTCCATTCCGGTCATCGGAGTCATCGAGCCAGGCGCCGATGCCGCCGCGGCCGTGTCGAAGAGTCGCGAAGCCCTTGTTTACGCCACCGAGGCCACCTGCACCAGCCATGCGTATCAGCGTGCGCTCGCTCGGCGCGGCTTTGCCACCTTCGAAAAACCCTGTCCGCTTCTTGTCCCGCTCGTCGAAGAAGGATGGACCGAGACCCCCGTAACCGAGCAGGTCGCGCGCATCTACACCATTGAGGCCCTGCGCACTGCATCGACAAATGTCGATGTTCTTGTCTTGGGATGCACCCACTACCCGCTCCTGCGTCCCATGCTGCGTCGCGTCGTTCCGCAGCGTATCGCGATAGTCGATTCAGCCGAGGCCACCGCTTGCGCCGTTTTGCAGTACCTCGCCGGACACGATCTCAAGGCTGGTTCGCCGTCCTACAAGTTTTTCGTGACTGATTCGGTCGAGAAATTCCATAAGCATGCCCCCGTCTTTCTCGGCTTCGAAGCCGAGTCAGTCGAGCGCGCCGACCTCGATTCCGGACACTGAACACCATGCTGAGAACGTCGCCTGTCAAGCTGTACATTGGTACATTGGCAAGGCGGTTATCCCAGTGCGCTCGTCAGGTGCAAGACTGGTGAATCCTTTCTCGCTCGCAAAGCCTGATTAGGAATTAGTAATTAGCTCCAGACCTGTGTTTCATATTTCAGTACTATTCAGCCCGAACCATAGCGCTCGAGGCAGCAAGGAACTACAAATGATTTTTCGCTCTGATAACCGCTCGCTTGACCAGATGCGTCCCCTCCAACTCACTCCTGAATTCATTCGCACCGCCGAAGGCTCATGCCTCATCGAGATAGGAAATACGCGGGTCATCTGTACTGCCACCGTCGAGGAGAGCGTCCCCGGATGGATGCGCAACCAGGGCAAGGGCTGGGTTACCAGCGAATACGGCATGCTCCCCCGCGCCACTCTCACCCGCACCGCTCGCGAAGCCGCTCGCGGCAAACAGGGCGGCCGCACCCATGAAATCCAGCGCCTCATCGGTCGTTCCATGCGCGCAATCGTTGATACCGCGAAGCTTGGCGAGCGAACTCTATGGATTGACTGCGACGTGATCCAGGCTGATGGCGGCACCCGCACTGCATCCATCACCGGAGGCTTCGTCGCCATGGCGTTAGCCATGCAGAAACTCGTTGATTCAGGCACTCTCAAGCAACTTCCCATCAAGGATACGGTCGCTGCAATCAGCGTTGGCATTGTCGATGGCGAAGCAATGCTCGACCTCGCCTACGAAGAAGATTCGCGCGCCGAAGTCGATATGAATTTCGTCCTCACCGGTTCCAACAAGTTCATCGAAGTGCAGGCCACAGCCGAGCACGAACCGTTTGGCGATGAGCAACTCTCAGCCATGACAGCGCTGGCTCGAAAGGGAATCGCCGAACTCATCAGCCGTCAGCGCGAAGTGCTCGCAGCCGCTGGAGTGAAGCTTTAATCGCATGCTGCCTCTTTTCTGCTGTTCGCATCTGAGTCGTGCAGGAGGCGAACGTGAAACTTACTCCAGGAAAGATGGCTGGCATGAAGGCGGTCTCAAACGAGCGCGGCGTCATTGCTGCTGCTGCGATGGACCAACGTGGCTCCCTCAAGAAAGCTCTCGGTCCGAAAGCCACAGAACAGGATCTGATTGATTTCAAGATCGCTGTCAGTGAAGTGCTGACCCGCTACGCAAGCGCTATTTTGCTCGATCCAGAATGGGGCCTTCCTGCCGCGAAGGCCCGCAACAAGAACAGCGGCCTGCTTCTCGCCTACGAAAAGACCGGCTACGACAAGCAAGTCCCCGGGCGACTGCCCGATCTGCTCGATGTGTGGAGCGCGCGTCGCTTGAAAGAAGCCGGTGCTGATTGCGTCAAGATTCTGCTCTACTATGCGCCGAGCGATCCTGAGCACATAAATCAGCACAAGCAGGCGTGGGTCGAGCGCATCGGTGATGAATGCGTAGCGAATGATATCCCTTTCTTCCTCGAAATTATTGGCTATGAAGAAGGCATGGACGAAAAGGGACTTGAATACGCGAAGAAGAAGCCTGAGATCGTGCAGGCTTACATGCGCGAGTTCAGCAAGCCGCGCTACAACGTCGATGTTCTTAAACTAGAAGTTCCCGTCAACATGAAGTTCGTCGAAGGAACGCGCAGCTTCAAGGGAGAGAGGGCATACACCAAGTCCGAAGCGATGCAGTTGTTCCGCAAGTCGGCGCAGGCAACGGACAAGCCTTACATCTATCTATCTGCAGGCGTGAGCAACGCGGAATTTTCAGAAACGCTGGAGCTTGTCGCCGAGAGTGGTGTGAAGTACAACGGCGTTTTATGCGGTCGAGCCACATGGGCCGATGGCGTACCCATCTTTGCCGAAAAGGGGCTGAAAGCGTTCCGCGAGTGGCTCGAGACAGAAGGTGTGAAGAACATTCAGAACGTGAACGAAGCTCTCAAGGGTGCCTCGCCCTGGTACCCTGTCGCTGAGCTCAGAGCCGCTTAAAATCTGTATAAAACAAAGATTGGAGGAGCACATGACTCCTCCAATCTTTTGTTGCAAATGATTTGACTACACCGTCGCCGAAGCGTTGGCGTAGCGCTTCTTCATCTCTTCAATTGAGATAGGTGCGTAGTCGCCTGCATGTCCGGCTTGACCGAACTCGCGCATACGTTGAGCGACAACCTTCTTCATCGCTTCGCGTGCGGGCTTCATGTAGTCGCGCGGATCGAACTTTTCAGGCTGCTCGGCAAATACCTTGCGGATCGCACCCGTGATCGCCAGGCGATTGTCGGTATCGACATTGACCTTGCGCACGCCATTGCGAATGCCCAGTTGGATCTCTTCGACGGGAACGCCCCACGTCGGCTTCAGCTTGCCGCCGTACTGGTTGATGATGTCCTGCAGGTCCTTCGGTACGCTGGAGGAGCCATGCATGACGAGGTGCACGTTGGGCAGGCGTTTGTGAATTTCGATCAGCACGTCCATCTTCAGCACAGAGCCGTCGGGCTTGCTGGTGAACTTGTACGCGCCATGGCTGGTTCCGATTGCGATCGCCAATGCGTCAACGCCCGTCTTCTTCACGAACTCAACAGCCTGCGAAGGATCGGTGACATGCTCAAGTCCGCTGCCGCCGGCCCCGTGTCCATCTTCAATTCCGCCGAGCACGCCGATTTCGCCTTCAACTGTGACGCCATGTTTGTGCGCGAGTTCAACGACCGCACGAGTGACTTCCACGTTCTCTTCAAAGGTCGCGGGAGTCTTGCCGTCCTCTTTCAAGGATCCGTCCATCATCACCGAGGTGAAGCCGAGTTCGATGGCGGACTTGCAGGTTTCAAAGCTGTTGCCGTGGTCGAGGTGCATGACGAGCGGAATCTCGGGATAGAGTTCCGCGGCGGCCAGCATCAGGTGATAGAGGAACTTGTCCTGCGAGTACGCACGAGCACCGCGCGAGGCCTGAATGATGACCGGCGACTGAGTTTCGCGCGCAGCTTCCATGATGGCCTGAATCTGTTCCATGTTGTTTACGTTGAAGGCGCCCACGCCGTAACCGCCCTTGGCGGCCTCATCCAGCAACTGCCGCATAGAAACCAGAGGCATAAAAGATCTCCTTAGAAAGTTGTTTGCCGTAATGTTTGCGTCTCGCCGAGATTATAAGTGCAAGGGCGGCGAGAACCCCTTTCGAAGCTTAGTAGCTGCCTACTTTGCCGCGGAAATCTTGAACAGATGAAGCTATCACGGATAGGACCGCTTTGGAAATTCCGAAGACTAAGCTTGGAACTGCACGGCGTGTCGGATTGATGTGGGCTTCTCTGGGAGGCTCAAAAATGCGGCGCGATCCACTCGCTCCAGACAAACATCGCATTTGCGATAAGCATGGCCAGCACTGCAAACGAGAGAAAGAAATCATCGAAGCGGCTGTTGGACGAATGAACAACGTTGTGGTTGCGGCCGAGCAGCACCAGGAATGTGAGAATCGGAACAACCAGAGCTCCGGCTCCAACTTGCGACCAGTAGAGCAGCCGAACGGTATTCACCCCAAACAGAGAAATGCTCACCGAGACGAGCAGGATCGATGAGATTGCGATGTAGAAGTAGCGTGCCTCCCATGGTTCCTTGTTGAGACCCGAGGCCCAGCCGATCGCTTCCGAGATGCTGAAGGAGAGTGAGGCTGCAAGCAAAGGCAGCGCGACAATGCCTGAACCCAAAATTCCAAGCGCAAACAGCAATGGCCCGGCTGACCCAAGGAAGGCGAGCGCATGCGAGGCTGAGCGAGTCGTCATTGCAGCAGCATCTGGCATATGGAAACTCGCAGAGACGACGATTGCCGAGAGCGAAATCAATGTGGCTACCAGGGTTCCCGCATGCGACTCGGTTTCATGTGAAGGATCCACATCGCGCGGCAAATCGCGCTTCGAGCTGGTCTGCCAGATGATGACATCGGGAGTGAGCAGAGAGCCAAAAACAGCAATCACAGCCATCGAGTACGGCGAGGTGGCCTCAAGATGCGGAAGCAAAATGCCTTTCACAACGTCCACGGGTGAGTGAACCGTGTAGATTGCCGCGACCACATAGGAGACGAGAAACAGCGAGAGCAGGCCAAGCCGCTCCATACTCTTGCGCGCGTTTCCTACAATAAGCATGTACCAGACAATGAATGCCAGAGGAACCAGGAAGAATGCCCGCCACTGATTGGTCACGATCGAGAGCGCATCGCTGACCGCAACCAGATCCCCGATAATCATCGCGAAGTTCACAACGAACACTGCCATGGCCAGGGCTACGGCCATCTTGCGTCCGTATTGCTCGCGTACAAGCTCGACGAGTCCTTTGCGTGAGTCACCGCCGATGCGAGCGGAAACCGAAAATACGCTCCAGAGCACCGGCATTGCGAGTAGCACAACCCACCCGACGCTGTAGCCAAACGTGGCTCCCGCAACAGTGGCGGTGAGGACGGCTGCGGGATCGAGGTCGGCTGCTCCCGCGACGACTCCACGGACGAATGCGGAGAGCCGATGGTGCGGCTCTGGCGGAGGCAGCGGCTGCAGAGGCGGAGGTAGCCGATAGGGCAGATGCGACATAATCTGTCTTCAAGTTGAGGGGATGCGGCGGGAGGATCTCTGGTTGGCAGAGCTAAGGGTTCGAAACACCTCTTGCCAAACACTCCGACGCAGAATCTCGCATGCGAGAGATGGCGATCGTAAGGTTAAAGCTCTCCTGTGAATTTCCGACCAAAAAAATCGCCATTTCCTAAGTCATAGAAATACAAACGGATAGAGTTTCTGCTCGAGGAAGTCGGCTCTTGCGTTTTCTGGATTTCCAGACCTATACTTCTATTGGCGACTGAAAAGGTCGGAGATTCGAGTCTATGCTGAAGCTCACCAAGAAAGCCGATTACGGGTTGATCGCGGTACGGCACCTGGCCGGACATGCTGATCTGGGAGCTTGCAGCGCCAAAGACTTGGCCGAGATGTATGGGATTCCGCAGGAGGCGCTGGCAAAGATCCTGCAGCGGCTTGCCCGCAGCAAGCTGCTCGTTTCGCAGCAGGGAACCAACGGCGGATACGTACTGGCGAGAGACGCTCGCCAGATCAGCGCGTTGGAAGTGATCCGCGCCATCGAAGGGCCACTTTTCATCACTTCCTGCAACAACTCAGATAAAGCTTGCGACCAGAGCTCCAAGTGCACGGTGCGCGAGCCATTGCAGAAGGTGAGTCGCGCGATTGAAGACGTGCTCAGCCGATTGACGATCTGGGAGCTGCGCGAGGGCGCAGAAGATTCCAGTCGCCTGGAGCAGGAGCTGGTAAGGATCGAAGTTTCTGGAGGGAATTATGGCGAGTGATTCAGCAGTGAAGCTACCAATCTACATGGACAATCACGCTACCACGCGAACCGATCCGCGGGTGGTTGAGGCCATGCTGCCTTACTTTGGCGAGATCTATGGCAATGCGGCCAGCCGCAATCATGAGTTCGGCTGGGTGGCTGAGCAGGCGGTTGAAAAAGGACGTGAGCAAATTGCCAAGCTGATTGGTGCCACAGCAAAAGAGATCGTGCTGACCTCCGGAGCGACTGAAAGCAACAATCTCGCGATCAAGGGCGTGGCCGAGATGTATCGCGAGAAGGGCAACCACATCATCACGGAAGTGACCGAGCACAAGTGCGTGCTCGATACCTGCAAGCGTCTCGAAAAGCACGGCTATCGCGTTACATATCTCCCCGTTCAGAAAGACGGACGCATCGACCTGAATCAGTTGCAAGACGCCCTGACAGATCAAACCATTCTGGTCTCGATCATGGCAGCCAACAATGAAATCGGCATCCTGCAACCAATCCGCGAAATTGGAAAGCTCTGCCACGAGAAGGGAATCCTGTTCCACTCGGACGCAGTGCAGGCAGCGGGCAAGGTTCCGTTCAACGTCATCGAAGACAACGTCGATCTGGCTTCGGTTTCAGCACACAAGATCTATGGTCCGAAGGGCGTGGGCGCGTTGTACGTGCGCCGGCGCAATCCTCGTGTCCAGCTCGTGGCGCAGATGGATGGTGGCGGACATGAGCGCGGTATGCGCAGTGGAACGCTGAACGTTCCGGGCATCGTTGGAATGGGCAAGGCTTGCGAGTTGGCGCAGCTGGAGATGGCCGAAGAGTCGAAGCGCCTGTTTGCGATGCGCGAAAGCTTGCGCGAGCAGATCATGTCTCAGCTCGATGAAGTTTACGTCAACGGCAGTATGGAGCATCGCCTGCCAGGCAGCGTGAATCTGAGTTTTGCTTACGTGGAAGGCGAATCGTTGTTGATGGGCATCAACGATGTCGCGGTTTCCAGTGGTTCGGCTTGCACCTCTGCGACGCTTGAACCCAGCTATGTTCTGAAGGCTCTGGGTGCGGGCGACGATCTTGCGCACAGCTCGATCCGCTTCGGACTTGGTCGTTTCAATACGCAGGCCGAAGTCGATCATGTGGCCAACAAAGTAGTCGAAGTCGTTAAGCGTTTGCGCGAACTGTCGCCACTCTACGAGATGCACAAAGAAGGCGTTGATCTTACAAAGGTGAAGTGGGCCGCTGAACCGGCGAGCCACTAAACGAGCGGCACTGGCATAGAGATTCTGAAGGAGAACAAGGATGGCTTACAGCGATAAGGTGCTCGATCACTACACCAATCCGCGAAACGTGGGCACGATGGACAAGAGCGCCAGCGAAGTCGGCACTGGACTGGTTGGCGCTCCGGAGTGCGGCGATGTTATGAAGTTGCAGATTCGCGTCAATCCCGAGACGAAGGTCATTGAAGATGCGAAGTTCAAGACCTTCGGGTGTGGTTCGGCGATTGCGTCGTCATCGTTGGCGACCGAGTGGGTGAAGGGCAAGACGGTGGACGAAGCGCTGCAGATCAAGAACACGGACATCGTGAAGGAACTTTCGTTGCCTCCGGTAAAAATTCACTGCTCGGTGCTGGCTGAAGACGCAATTCGTGCCGCTATCTCCGACTGGAAAAAGAAGCAGAGCTAAAGGTTCATCAGGGCTGGAGCCCCAAGTAGAAATGGCAATGGAACAGACTGCGCCCGCACAGGGCATTCACATCACGGAAAAAGCGTTGGAGCACATTCGCACCACCATGCAAAAAGAAGGCATCGCGCCCGACGTTGGAGGATTGCGTCTTGGCGTCCAGGGCGGGGGATGTTCAGGGCTCTCCTACAACATTCGTTTCGATACGCAGCCGCGCGATCGCGATCGCATTTTTCAGTTCGGAGATGTGAGAGTGTTTATCGATCCGAAGTCCTTCATCTACCTCAACGGCATGACCGTGGAGTGGGAAGAGACGCTGATGCGCCGCGGTTTCGTCTTCCATAACCCCAACGCAAAAAAGAGCTGCGGTTGCGGCACGAGCTTCTCCTGAGGAATGACGTTGAGCGATCAACCCAAGGTGGAAACAAAAGCGACCGCAACGTTGCAGGTGATGCAGCCTGATCATCACTATCATCGCTGCTGGTCGTGCGGAGATATGCGCGCTGAGCACTTCTGCGGCGAGTGCGGTCACGTGCAGCCGGCGCGTCCGACTGACTACTTTTCGTTCTTCGGTATGCCCCGCAAGCTGCAACTGGACGAGTCGATGCTAGAGCGTGAGTTCTATGCTCTCAGCCGCAAGCTGCATCCGGACGTGTATTCTCGGGCGAGCGACAAGGAGCAAAGCTGGAGTCTCGAGAAGACTTCGCAACTGAACGACGCCTATCGCACGCTGCGCGATCCGATTGCGCGAACCGAGTACCTTCTGACGCTGCAGGGGATCGCGCTGGAAGAGCAGAGCAAGATCGCAACCGAGATGGCTCGCACAGCAGGACGGGAGAAGAAGCAGGTTGTTCCTGTCGAGTTGCTGGAAGAAGCGTTCGAGCTGAACATGCTCCTCGAAGAAGCGAAGTCCGGCGCAATCGATGACGACCTTCGTGAGCAACTGGTCGCAACTCGTGACTCACTGAGCAAACGTTTAGATGGTATGCAGCAAGAGTTATACGCGGCTTGGCGTAAGTGGGACAGCGGAGATGCAGAAGCTACATCGACGATGGTCGATGTATTGAATCGCCGCGGCTATTTGCGCAACCTTGTACGCGATATCAATGAAGTGCTGAAGTAATTTCTTGGCTCACTCATAATGGCAGAAGATAGAGTTGTTGGAATTGATCTCGGGACTACAAATTCACTGGTAGCGTACATGGGCCAGGGGCCTACGTTGGCGCACCCTGATGCAGCCAAGGGCGTACTCATCATCCCTGGCGAAGATGGCTCACCGCTTGTTCCTTCCGTAGTCGCACTCGATAGCGAGAATCGCTTTCTGATTGGTAATGCGGCGCGTGACGCTCTGCTAAGCTCGCCGGAACGCGCGATCTACAGCGTGAAGCGCCTGATGGGGCGCGGCTTGGAAGATGTGCAGGAGGAGCTCAAGCTGTTCCCGTTTCATCTGGCCGAAGACCTTGTGCCTGGCGAGGTTCTACGCATCCAACTGGGCGATCGCACTTACACGCCTCCGGAAATCTCTGCGCAAATCTTGCGGCAGCTCAAGCGCAATGCTGAGCGGTTCTTCGGGGCGCCGGTGAAGCAGGCCGTGATCACTGTGCCTGCATATTTCAACGATGCGCAACGCCAAGCGACCAAGGACGCGGGACGCATCGCAGGACTGGAAGTGCTTCGGCTCGTCAATGAGCCCACGGCGGCATCGCTCGCCTACGGCCTTGATCGCAAACAGAATGGCACTATCGCTGTTTACGACTTCGGCGGCGGAACATTCGACATTTCGATCCTGAAGCTGAAAGATGGAATCTTTGAGGTGATCGCCACGAATGGAGACACGCATCTCGGCGGCGACGACATCGATAACCTGCTGATTGCGGTAGCCGTGGACGACATCGCGGGCGATCTCGGCGTGGATGTCCGCAAACACCCCGAGGCTATTCAGCAGATTCGACGTGCAGTGATCGAAGCGAAAATCGCACTTTCGGCGCAGGACGCCGCGGATATCGAAGTAGAGTTGCCAGGCGGTAAGCTCTATCAGCGCAGAATCACGCGCGAGATGCTCGAGCAGATGATCGCGCCGATTGTGGACCGCACTCTGGGGCCCTGCCGTCAGGCGTTGGCGGACGCTGGATTGAGCGCCGATCAGGTAGATGAAGTCGTGCTTGTCGGCGGGTCCACGCGAATTCCGTTGGTTCGCCAAAAGGTGGAGGCGCTCTTCGGGCGCAAGCCGCACACCGAGCTGAATCCTGATGAGGTTGTCGCGCTGGGCGCCGCGGTGCAGGCGAACATTCTTGCGGGTGGTTCGACTGAGACCAAAGACATGCTGCTGCTTGACGTGACTCCGCTTTCGCTTGGAATCGAGGCGCTGGGTGGAGTAACTGCCAAGATCATCCATCGCAACTCGACAATTCCTGCGAGCGCTACCGAGCACTTCACGACTGGCGTCGAAGGACAGACTTCTGTCGCAATTCATGTATTGCAGGGTGAACGCGAACTTGCGAAGGACTGTCGATCGCTGGCGCGATTTGATCTGAAGGGAGTTCCTCCGATGCCGGCGGGATTGCCACGCATTGAAGTGCGCTTCCTGATCGATGCCAACGGAATTCTCCATGTGTCGGCGCGTGAGCAACGCAGCGGCAAAGAAGCTGAAATTCAGGTGCAGCCAAGTTATGGACTCACCGATGAACAGGTCGAGAACATGATTCTAGATTCGTTCGACAATGCCGAGAAGGATTTCGCAGAGCGCCAGTTGATCGAGGCGCGCAATGAGGCGGAGACGATCCTGACTGCTCTCGAGAAGGGCCGCAACAATCCTGCGTGGCAGCAACTAACGGATGACGAGCGAAGCAGGATTGATGAACTCGAGGCCAGGTTGAAAGCCGCAGCTGCGGGCACTGACTATCAACAGGTGCGCAGAAGTATTGACGAGTTGAACCAGGCAACCATGCATCTTGCGGAGTTGATGATGGACGCGGCGGTAAGCAGCGCGCTTCGCGGCAAGAATATGGAGACCACCGATGTCGGCCAGGGCCCGACGGCACCTCATCCGATCGGTAAGGCTGAGTTCAACTAAATCGACGTATATCGATATTGAAAGGACGCAAGAATGCTTGATGTGAAGCCGGAATCGGCTGGCGATAAGACCGAACTTGGTCCGAATACCGTGCGGCTGACGTTTCTTCCCAGCGGAAAAAGCGTGGAATTCGAGACTGGCAAACTGCCCTACCAGGACCATGGAAAGCCGCAGTCGATTCTGGACATTGCTATGAACTTCGGCCTGCATCTCGAACATGCGTGTGGTGGAAACTGCGCATGTACGACGTGCCACGTTGTGGTGAAAAAAGGCAAGGAGCTGCTGAACGAGTTGAGCGAGGAAGAGGCTGACAAACTGGATACAGCCGCCGATTTGCAACTCAACTCGCGTCTAGGCTGCCAGGCGGTGATCGAAAAGCCTGGGGAAGTCGTCGTCGAGATACCGTCATGGAATCGCAACTACATAAGCGAGGGCGGCGGAAGTACGCTGTAGGCATGAAGCCGTTGATAGCGGTCCTGCTGCTTGTTGAAGCCTTGCTGGTTGCAGGCACGATGAGCCATCGGCCCGAGAGCAATGCGGAGGTGTTGTTGCTGGCATGCAACTCCGTGCTACTCATCTGGAGCCTCACTCGACTGCGCCGAAAACCTTCCTGCTGCCGCTAATGTGGAGGAAAGATGAAAGAACTGCATTGGACTGACTCGGAAGACATCGGAATTGAGCTTTACGAGAAGTATCCGGAAATGGATCCTCTCACGATCCGCTTCACCGAACTGCACCGGCTTGTGTCCGAGTTGGAGAACTTTGCCGACGATCCTCAGGCGTCAAATGAAGGAAAACTCGAGGCCATTCAAATGGCCTGGTACGACGAATGGAAAGATTCGCAATGAACGAATTCACACATCTCGATGAGAAGGGTCTGCCTCGCATGGTGGACGTCAGTGCCAAGCAGGAAACACTTCGGCAGGCGGATGCAGAGGCAGTGCTTTGGGTCGGTCACGAGGTTATGAGTGCCATTCGCGACGGCCGCACGCCAAAAGGAAACATTTATGAGACGGCGCGCATTGCCGGCGTTATGGGAGCGAAGAAAACCTCAGAGCTGATTCCGCTGTGTCATCCGCTGAACCTGACGCATGTGTCCGTAGACATGGAACCGTTGGAAGATCGCATTGTGATTCGGACAGTGGCGCGGACCCATGGAGCAACAGGCGTTGAGATGGAGGCGCTCACAGCCGCATCTGTCGCAGGATTGACGCTATACGACATGTTGAAAGCGTTGTCTAAAAAGATGCGTTTGGAAGGGCTTCGTCTGGTTGCCAAGTCAGGCGGACGCAGCGGAGATTATCGCGCGGAATCATGGCAGAAATAGTTGAACAACTCGCTCAGGGTTGATCGACGAGGCGGACGAGCAGGCAGGTGATATTGTCGCTCCCGCCTCCGTCTTTTGCTGCCTTGATCAGCCGATTGCATGCTTCCGTGATGTTCGCAGAGGACTCGATCAGATCCAGTATGCGGTTGTCGTCGATATGGCGAGTCAGGCCATCAGTTGTCAGCAGTAAAGTATCGTTTGCTTTCAGCGCTACTTGAGCGACGTCGGGGCGCACAGTATCTTCTGCTCCCAGCGCGCGCAGAATGATGTTCTGCACGACGGATTGCTGTGCCTCCTCCATGCTCATCAGTCCGTTGCGGACGCCTTCCATCACCAGGGAATGATCCGTGGTGAGCAACTCGATTTGGTGTTCGCGAATGAGGTAGATACGGCTGTCGCCCACGTGGGCGATGCTGGCGTCCGCGCCGTCCCATACCGCTGCTGCAATTGTGCATCCCATTCCAGCGTGTCCGGGAGTTCGTGCTGCGGCTCTTCGTATGCGCTCATTGGCGAAAGTGATCGCGTTTTGCAATTCGTCTGCGGAGCGCGCTCGCCTCTCGTCTGATCCTCCGTTGCGGAAGTAGTCGAGTACGGTGCGCACGGCCATTCCGCTGGCGACCTCTCCTGCGGCATGGCCACCCATGCCGTCGCACACAACGAATAATCCAGCCGCGGTGTCGTAATCGAAGCTGTCTTCGTTGTTGCTGCGGACGCAGCCTACATCGGTTTTTCCTGCTGCTTGGAGCGCCAATGCCATATGGCCTTCTTGGGATGTGCCAATCTCTATCGCTGGCTCTGTTCTCCTGATTTTACCCGTTGAGTGAACTCGAGTGAGCGATTCCGTGGAACGGAAAGCGACTTCCAATCTGATGCGCAAAAGTGTTTGGCCAGGAAAACAATCTGCCCGCAATGATAGGCGTAGTGTGCAAGCTGTCGGTTGATGGCCTGCATTACCGAGTGCGCTTCACCGCGGATGGTGATGGTTCGCGTGAGGTCGGCATCGGTCAAAGGTTCGATGGCGGCGAACACGAGGTGCCAGCCTTCCTCCCAGCTTTTGAGCAACTCGGCTCTCGTCGCGCATGGCTCCCTGAATTCGCTGTCGCGGTTGCGATCCGCTTTCTCGCCGTCGGTGGTCAGGAAGTTGGTCCAGCGCGATCGCATATTGCCCGTGAGATGTTTGACGATAAGCGCGATGGAGTTCATCTCTTGATCCAGTGCCATGCAGAGCTGTTCGTCTGACACTTGAGCCATCGCGCCCTCAGCCAATTTCTTGTAATAGCCGAACAGAGCCAACGAGTCCTCAATGTAAGACGTGGTGAAATGCAGAGCCATGCTGGAGTGGTATGCCATGAACCCCGGATTGAGTTGTACGGCAACTGCAAAGCTTCAGAACTATTCCGTCTGGGAATCGGGCGGAGCCGTGGCGCTACTCAGTGATCTAAGTAGCAGAGGTAAGTAGATCATAGTAGCCGCAGAGGAGGTACTTACGTTCAGAATTGGATTAGCTCTCAGCTAAATCAATCTTCGCCGGGATTACTCCCGCATCCGAGGCGATCAGGTGCCTAAAGCCAGACTCGCGCACATCTGCGCCATATTTGTCCTGTTGCTATGCGCGCTGCCGTTGCATGCGCAAGAGTTTCAACCGAAGCACAAGTTCTTCGACACCCGAAATATCACGTTGTGGTCCGGCGTTGCCGTGGCTCATGCCATGGACTGCGATTCCACCTGGCAAATGCTTGATTCCGGCGCGGGACGCGAGGTTGAACTGCCTCCGTCGCTTGCTCGCTCGCGCGTCCAGATGACACTGTTTTCCATTGGAGTTGTTGGAGCGCAAATCGGCGGGAGCTATCTGCTGCATCGATTAGGCTGGCACAAAGCCGAGCGCTGGACGAGCTCCGTGCACATGGGTGCGACGGCGATTACTGCTTTTCATAATTATCGGCTCAGGCCACGATACGTAATTGAGTGAAAGTCTTCGAGCGAAACGCTGTTTCCGGAGGATAATAGGGCGCCAGAAGGAGAAGACGTCATGAGTTCGCCCGATAATCTCACACCCGCGCCTCCAGAAGAGAACGCGCGAGAACACGTGGCAGAAGCTCACCAGCAGCTCACGAACTTGCGTGAACGCCTGGGACAGCACCCCGAACTCGATGAAGCTATCATGGAGCTGGAACTCGCGTTGAGTGCATTGACGATCCAGACCGGCGGTTTGCTTTAAAGCATTAATACAAAAACCCCTTCAGCATTGCGTCTGAAGGGGTTTTTGCAAACTCAACTCATGAAATTTGGATTAGTGGCGATGCCAGCCCCGGCCCTCGTAGCCACGACCCACATAGCGGCCTTCGTACACACGCCCTCTGTACGGGTATCCGCGCCATCCGCGATAGCGCCAGCCATATCCTCGATCTACGACAACGTAACCGGACGGGTAAACATAACTCGGTGCGTATGTAACGTAGGGCTCCGGATAGACGTATGCGGGTGGCGGAGGTGGCGGCGCCACGACATATCCGTAAGCCGGACGAACTCCGATTCCGATGCCAACCGAAACCTGTGCGCTTGCCTTGGGGGGCGCGGCAAGGGCGAACACGAGAACCAAACCAAAAAGGGCTAAAACCGTTTTCTTCATCATGCTCCGATACCTCGTTGCTCTGAGTAAATGAACCCGGCTCGCGCGAAAAGTTTCGCTCAGCATTCAGAGTTTTTGATTCCGCGCACATTCCTTTCATACTGCATTTGGATAAGCCAACCGGTGCCGGCAAAGCCTGGGCGTTCAGACGGTCTTCCTTTGCGTGCATGCATATTCACTTCCGCTGCGGTCGGCGTGCGATTAGAGCTTTGACATGGCGTAATTTGTCGTTTTGCACGCATCTAACCGCGGACACCCCACATGCGGAGGATGCTCTTATGTACGTCGTTACTGGTATTACCGGCAATACTGGCAGTGTAGTTGCGGAACATTTGCTCGCGGCAGGGAAGAAGGTTCGAGGCGTAAGCCGAACGGCAGGTCGTCTCACCCCATGGGCGGCGAAAGGCTGCGACGCAGCCGTGGCGGATCTGACAAACAGGGAAGCGCTGGCGGAGGCCTTTGATGGTGCGCAGGGAGTCTATGTCATGATCCCTCCAGAGCCTGCCGGACCTGATTACCGATTACATCAGAAGGCAGTGATCGAAGCTGTGGGCTCAGCACTTCGTCGTGCGAAGGTGGACTGCGTTGTAACCCTGAGCAGCGTAGGTGCCGACAAGCCGGAGAAGACCGGCCCAGTCGTGGGACTGCACGAGTTAGAGGAGTGCCTCAACAGCATTGCGGGGCTGAACGTGTTGCACCTCCGCGCCGGATACTTCATGGAGAACACGCTGATGCAGGTTGGCATCATTCAGACCCTTGGTTGCGCAGCAGGCCCGCTTTTGCCTGAATTGAAGATTCCCATGATTGCAGCGCACGACATTGGTGTCGCAGCGGCTGAAGCTCTGCTCACTCCTGACTTCAAGTCGCACAGCACTCGCGAACTTCTCGGCCCTCGCGATGTCACGATGGAAGAGGTCGCATCCATCATCGGAGGCGCAATCGATCGCCCTGATCTGAATTATGTTCAGGCACCACGCGATCAAGTGCTTGAGGCGCTGGTCAGGATGGGGATGCAGCCCGACATGGCCTCCCTCATTCTCGAGATGGCTGCGGCAATGAACACCGGCTTTATGAAGGCAATGGAGCCACGCAGCGCACGAAACACCACGCCGACTACTTACGAGCAATGGGTCGAACAGAAGTTCGCTCCCCATTACAAGAGAGCCAGGGCCGCAGCCTAATTGTTTGGAGTCGCATCAGTTTGCATGCAGCGGTTTAGGAAGGGTGAATCGTCGAGCGCCGGCCCGAGCAAGGTGAGCACTGTTGACGACAGGAGCAGAAAAGGGCTATAAATCAGACATCGTGATCGTTTGCTGCCATATCTGTCGCGCATGTTCCTGCTGTTGTTGCGGGGCGCGGCCCTCTGGCGTAAACGAGATCGTGAAATAGAGCTATTCAGCAGAAATTCACGACCCGCCGCCAGGGATACTGGCTGGCGGGTTTTTTATTTTGACCAAACATCGTCGTGGCGCATCGGTAAATTGAGCCTCCGTGGAATTCCCTGCAGAGCGAACTCAGTTGCGAATCGCCGGCAGGCAAAGTGATGCGGTTCCGCCCAGGGCGGGCCAGAGGAGATGAAATGGCAATTGCAAACAGCGTTACCGAGTTGATTGGAAAAACCCCGCTGCTTTACTTGAACAAGATGGCTAAAGGGACCGCCGCGCGCGTGGCCTTAAAGCTGGAAAGTCAGAATCCGCTCGCCAGTGTGAAAGACCGCATCGGCATTGCGCTGATTGAGGCGGCCGAGCGTGAAGGAAAGATCCAGCCGGGCAAGACGGTGCTCATCGAACCCACGAGCGGGAACACCGGTATCGGTTTGGCTTTTGTCGCTGCCGTGAAGGGTTATGAACTGATCCTCACAATGCCTGACACGATGAGTCTTGAGCGCCGCGTTCTGTTGCTGGCTTTTGGGGCGAAGATCGTGCTGACGCCTGGCCCCAACGGTATGAAGGGCGCAGTCGCGAAGGCCGAAGAGATTTTGGCCAAAACGCCCAATGGCTTCATGCCGCAGCAGTTCAATAATCCCGCCAATCCCCAGATTCACTACAACACCACGGGCCCCGAAATCTGGAACGACACCGAAGGCAATGTGGACATCTTGATCTCAGGCGTCGGTACGGGGGGAACCCTGACGGGTGTGGCGCGCTACATCAAGGAGCGTAAGCCGGAATTCAAGGCGATCGCCGTTGAACCCACGGACAGTCCAGTGCTGTCGGGTGGCAAGCCGGGCCCGCACAAAATTCAGGGGATCGGCGCAGGATTTGTGCCCAAGGTGTTGGACACGAATCTGATCGATGAAGTCATTCAGGTGTCGAACGACAATGCGCTGGAATTTGCTCGCCGCTTGCCGAAGGAGGAAGGTCTGTTGGTTGGCATTTCCGCCGGAGCTGCGGTGTACGCGGCATTGCAGGTAGCCAAGCGCCCCGAGAACGCAGGCAAGCTGATTGTGGCAATTATCCCGAGCTTTGGCGAGCGTTACCTCAGCACGGTGTTGTTCGAAGAACTGCGCAAAGAAGCCCAGGCGCTCCCGACTTCGCCTCTTCCCGAGGTTGTCGCTCCCAAGGTGTAAGCAGAGTTATTGCAAAATCAAAAAGTCCCAGCCATGCGCTGGGACTTTGTTTTTGATAATGTGAAGCCTAGTTACGCGAGATGCGCATTCCACCCCAGGCGAGTCCTGAGCCGACCACTGCCATGTGGATCACAGAATTCTGCAACTCATCCCAGTGCTGCGAAAGCACGCTGGGGGCGCCTGCCGCGCCACAATTGCCAAAATTGGCCACGTTGGCGTAATGATTTTCCGGCGCGATTGAGGTGCGCTTGCAGACGTTCTCAAGCATCCTCAGGTTGGCCTGGTGTCCGATGAACACCTGGCGACGGCTCTCATCTGGGGGCAGGGAAGCCTGCAGGCTCTTTACGAGATTGGTCGTGGTGCGAATGGCAAAAACCTGCACCGCATGTCCGTCCTGCGCGAAATGACCACCGGTGGGAATAGTAATCTGATGCTGTCCCGCGGGATCGCACCCGAAGGTAGTTTCAGAAATGACTGAGGGAGCAGGCACTCGGGCGGAGACGATAGCTGCCGTTGCGGCATCTCCAAACAGAACTGCCTGGCGACGATCGCTGTAATCGATGCTGCGTGTGAAGGTCTCGCTGTTCACCACCAGCACAAAATCTGGCAGTGCTTCCGGCTTCATCTGGTCCAGCACATGAATTTGCGATGCGAAGGTCGAGCAGGCTGATTGCAGGTCGAAACATTTCGCCGGGATACCCAACGCGTTTGCTACGCGACTCGAGTCGGCGGGAATCTGCATCTCGGGCGAGCAACCGCCGGAGACCACCATTCCGATCTGCTCGGCTTTCAGTCCGGCACGTTGCAACGCGAGTTCCGCGGCTCGCACCGACATCTGCGTAGGGGTCGTGTGCGCAGCTTCGGCCGCCGCACGAGGGTCGCGATTGCGTGTTGAACGCAGATAGTCCAGCGGCAGAGTGGTCCGCCGCTCAACGATGCCGACGCGATCCTCGATCCATTTCACGTCCACTCCAATGTCGAGTGATGAAAGGAAGTGATTGTCGAGAACCGTCTCGGGATGGAAATGTCCAAGAGCGTGGAGGTACAGCAAAAGTGTCTCCTGTACCCGTTAAGATCCCTGCCGATGTTGCTGGGTATTGTCGAGTCCTTGGCCGCGGCCCGCGCGATGGGCGCACGGACGCTGACTACGGTGGACACTTCGATCCGGCAGATTGCAACGGGTCAATATCCTGAGTCTAGCGGAGTGGGGCGCTTGGATCAAATGCACATTGCGCCTGCTCAGGATGTTATGACAAAAGTATTACTCCACAGCGACCGACGTTGCTGAGGCGCTAACACGTGCGGATGTCAAGCGAAGAACAAACGTTTTCTGCGGAGGTTTTCAACACGAATGTGGAAATGGAGGTGTAAAACGGGGAGGAGCATTCTTCAAACCTTGTCGCTAAAGGGGCTTGTCCAATTTGCACATTTTGAGGTGCACCGGTCGGCACTGTCTGGCATCGCTCTTTTGAGCGATGCTGAATTCGTCCTGATCGAGTCGCCACCGGAGAGTCCCTGACGTTCTGTCTTCCGCTCAAGGTAGATATCTGCCGTTCAATGCATGTCTAACCCGTTGAGTAGCGCAGAATGCAATACAAGTGTTAGCATCAGTTGTGCGTTGCGCGGTCAGTTATCGAGACGTCACGAGAGATTTCGGCAGGGACTGTTGGCGATTCTGGTCCAAATTCCAGAGAATCAATAACATAACTTAACAAAAAGAATTGTTGACCTTTGGCCCTGCAAAGTTTTAATGTACGAATTGTCGGTAGCACCGCAGAGAGCTTGAGCGGTTCTTAATCGTATCTCTTTTGGCCCAGATTCCAAGGGTAGCAAGACCCCTCCAAGCAAAACCGATATTCACAGGGAGGTCGTTCTCCCTGCGCGTTCTGGAGTTCAGGACAGGTTGACCACGTCAATTTTTCCGCGATTGGGCTGGAGTTTTCGAGCTTGAGCGACGAACCTCAGGTACTTCGCATCTCAAGCAGAGGGTGATTTAGAACGGAGCGGCCGACTGCTTGATTATGCACTCACAGTCAGGGCAATTTTGAACTCTGGACATTAGGACAGTCGCAGGTCAGTACATAAGGAGAAGTTATGCGTTCAGACAAAGTCTTTGAAGCTTTACACACACTGCAGAATCGTTATATGCTCTGCCAGATTGCTTCCAAGGCGACACGTAAGTTTCACAAGCCGAATACCCGCATTCAGGACACCACGAATGATGTCTTGAACCGTATCTCCGACAACGAGCGCGATAACGTTATGGCCGAGCCGGAGAATGTGAACGACGCCCAGCGTCGAGCGGCATAGCAGCTACTAGTGGACTTCGTACCTTGCGGCGGTCGCAGTTTTGCGACAGCTGCAAGGGAATAGCCTCTCGGAACATTCGCATCAAATACATTCATAACGTACTAATTAGAGAGTTGTAGCTCCAATTCGCAACATCTGTGAACGCCCATCCGGCCATTTAGAAGTACAGGCTGGTTCCCATCCAAATGGTTGCTTGTTAGCGAGCCACGATTAACAGTAGCCAGATTTCCCGCGCCTGAAGGCGCACCAATCCCCCCTCTCGAAACATTCCGTAGGTGGACATGACGATCGCTGAACTCAAAGAAAAAAACATCACCGAGCTGACTAAGATAGCTCGCGAGCTCGACCTCCCCGGTGCGAGCGGACTCCGTAAGCAGGACCTCATTTTCAAAATCCTGCAGGCCCAAAGCGAAAAAGAAGGGCACATCTTCGCCGAAGGCGTCCTGGAGATTCTCCCCGACGGATATGGCTTCCTCCGCTCTCCTGATTACAACTACCTGCCCGGCCCCGATGACATCTACGTCTCGCCCTCTCAGATCCGCAAGTTCGATTTGAAGACCGGCGACACGGTGAGCGGCCAGGTGCGCCCTCCGCATGAAGGCGAGAAGTATTTCGCGCTGGTAAAGATTGAAGCGGTCAACTTCGAGTCTCCGGACGAGGCCCGCAACAAGATCCTGTTCGACAACCTGACGCCGCTTTATCCGCAGGAGCGGCTGAAGCTGGAAACTGTACGCGACAACATGAGCGCTCGCGTGATGGACATGCTGATCCCGATCGGCAAGGGCCAGCGCGGTCTTATCGTCGCTCCGCCGCGTACCGGCAAAACGATGTTGTTGCAGAACATCGCCAACTCGATCACGTCCAATCATCCCGAGGTTGTTCTCATCGTTCTGCTCATCGACGAACGTCCAGAAGAAGTTACGGATATGCAGCGTTCGGTGAAGGGCGAGGTTATCAGCTCGACGTTTGACGAGCCCGCTGCCCGTCACGTGCAGGTGGCCGAGATGGTCATCGAGAAAGCCAAGCGCCTTGTCGAGCACAAGCGCGACGTGGTGATCCTGCTTGACTCGATCACTCGTCTGGCACGTGCCTATAACACAATCGTTCCGCCTTCGGGCAAGGTCCTCTCCGGTGGTGTTGACTCCAACGCTCTACAGCGGCCGAAACGCTTCTTTGGTGCGGCCCGCAACATCGAAGAGGGTGGCTCGCTGACGATCATCGCCACGGCCCTCATCGAAACCGGCAGCCGCATGGACGACGTGATCTTCGAAGAGTTCAAAGGCACCGGCAACATGGAAGTCATTCTCGACCGCAAGCTCAGCGATAAGCGTGTGTTCCCGGCCATCGATATCCAGCGCTCGGGCACTCGTAAGGAAGAACTGCTTCAGGTGAAGGAAGACTTGCAACGCATCTGGGTGCTGCGTCGCGTTCTCAATCCGCTCTCGCCGGTCGAAGCGATGGAATTGCTCATCGACAAGCTCAGCAAGACGCGTGCGAATGGCGACTTCCTGGCCAATATGAGCAGCCTTTAACGTCGTTTCTTTCGAAAACTGAAATGCCCGGCTTCGGCCGGGCGTGTTTTTTGGAATTTCTTCCGCGCTTTCAGCTCTCGATTTCTTCGCGCTCCCGTTGTTAGTTTGGCATCAAAGGCGTCCAAGTGGGCCAACTCTGTACACGCATTCTGGAAGGGATCGTATGAAACGTTTAGCGGTATCTCTTTTGTTTGCCCTATGCGCTGCCTCATTCCCGGCTGCGGTCGCCGCCGCCGGTGAGGATACAGTCGCCGCCATCACAAAGCTCGAAAACGACGGGGTGAAAGCCGATCTCGCTGGAGATTCCAGTTTCTACGACAAGCTGTTAGCCAATGACTGGACTGGCGGAACGAGTCGCGGAACATTCGACACCAAGCAGTCCTTCATGGCTGATATGAAGGACCCGAAAAGCAAGATGAACAGCGAGAAGATCAGTGACATCAAGGTGCGCTCTTATGGAGACGTTGCGGTTGCGACCTACACGAACACCTACGACGCCCTGATGAAAGGCAAGCACTATGCTCGCACTGTCGTCTGCACCGACGTGTTCCAGAAGCAAAGTGGGGACTGGAAGCAAATCGCCAACCACTGCTCGATGGGCGTTAAGTAGAGATGAATAGGGAGCTAGAGGACTGCTGAAGCAATGGCTTGAAGCGTCCCTGCAATGCCCGGCTTCGGCCGGGCGTTTGTTGTTAAAGACTAGAGACTTGCTCCAATCGCTTTTGCTTTCTGAATTGTGCGGGCCGAGATCCTTGGTTCATGGCTCTGCGCTGCAAGTCCGATCCAGAGCTTGGCGACAATATGTGCTCCCAGGCATTCCGCAGCCATGCGCAGTGCTCGCGGAGCCCGCGTCGCAACGTTCATGAAAAATCGCGGTGCAGCCATCGAAGCGACCAACACAGCTTTGCGCGGATGTTCTTTCGATCGCCATTTAGGGGCGGGCTGTCCCCAGGGCCAGTACGCCGAACCGATGAGTCTCTCCAGAAATGTTCTGAACACAGCCGTCGTGTTGTAGAAATTCACTGGAGAGGCCAGTACCAGGGCGTCTGCTCGATGCAACTCAGAAAGCACATCCACAAGGTCGTCTTGGATGACGCATTCCCCTCGTACCGGGCTTTCCTGCTGGGTGCAGGCGCGGCAGTTGCGGCAATATTCAATGTGCTGATCGATGAGGTAGATCTTTTTCGTTTCGGCGCCGTTTTCACGGGCTCCGCTTAGAACGGCATCTACTGCGGTGTCGACAGTTCCGCCTTTACGGTAGCTGCCAACGACGGCAACCACTCTCTTGGACATTGTCTTCTCCTGTTGGGCTGCATTTTACTGCAGGACGGGCCAAAGTCTCAGTGATACCGCTTATGTGGCTTCCCGGTATAATCAAGCGTTGCAACAAATCCCTGCTTGTTAGGACGCATCCTTGCACATGCATGCACATTCAGGCGGCCCGCAACAGCCCGAGGGTCCGCAGTCAATTCCCGGTATCAAGTCCATCATCGCGGTAGGCTCCGGAAAAGGTGGCGTTGGAAAAACCACGCTTTCGGTGAATCTCGCGCTGGCCCTCGCGCGGCTCGGTCACAAGGTCGGATTGCTTGATGCTGATATCTACGGCCCGAACGTTCCCCTCATGCTGGGCTCAAGCGGCGATCCTCAGTTGACGGATGACAATCGCATCATTCCCGCCGAGCGTTATGGCGTGAAGGTGATCTCGGTCGGCTATCTGAATCCCGGTGACAAGCCGCTAGTTTGGCGCGGACCCATGCTGCATTCGGTCATTCGTCAGTTCCTGGGACAGGTCGCATGGGGCGAACTAGATTTTCTGATCATCGATCTTCCGCCGGGCACGGGCGATGTCGTCATCTCCCTCACGCAAACGGTACCGCTGACCGGCGCCATCGTTGTCACCACTCCGTCTGATGTCTCGTTGCAGGACGCGCGCAAGGCAATTGAGATGTTCAACCAGGTTCGAGTTGAGCTGTTGGGCATTGCCGAGAATATGAGCTACTTCGTTTGCCCCCACTGCAATCACGAGATTGATGTGTTCTCCACGGGCGGAGGAGAGCGTGTTGCCAAGCAGTTTGGCGTTCCGTTCCTCGGACGCATTGAGTTGGACCCGACGATTCGCCAGGGCGGAGACTCCGGACATCCCGTTGCACTCGCCGGAGAGCAGGCCAACAATGCCAAGAGCCTTTTTGCTTTTGCACGCAAAGTGCTGGCGCGTGCCGAAGAGGTGAAGAGCGCGAGTGGCGGCAGCATTCTGAGCATCGACTGACAGAAGGCCATCAAGGAGAGCCATGGAGAGCACCACGCCCGGTACTGCGCTGCAGGAGACTCCGCCAGTAGAGCAGCCCTACACGATTCCTTACTGGCACACGGCTGTACTGGTGCTGGTGCTCGGCTTTCTGAGCGCGGCCAATGTGAAGACCGGGCACGGTGCGTACTCCGGCCATGGCCACGTTCGCATTTACCTGGCGACCATTCTCTATGAGTGGCTATTTACGCTCTACATCTGGTGGGGAGTGCGGAGATGGGGCGGATCCATGCGCGAGCTCATCGGTGGTCGATGGAAAACAGTCGAAGATTTCCTGATCGATATCGCGGTGGCCGTCGGGGCCTGGATTGCCGCGCTGATGGTGATTGCAGTTGCGGCTATCGCGATGGGCATGGATCACTCGGGCAGCGTTGATGAGGCAAGAAAGCAGATTGGCTTCCTAGCCCCGCAGAACCACATCGAGATCATCCTTTGGATATGCCTCAGCGCGACCGCCGGCTTTTGCGAAGAAGTGCTGTTTCGCGGCTATCTCCAGAAACAGTTCACGCGATTGCTTCGCAACCGGTGGATTGCCTTGGTAGTCGTCAGCATTCTCTTCGGCCTAGGCCATGGATACGAAGGCGCGCAGCGCATGGTGCTCATCGGGCTTCTCGGTTTGTCGTTCGGCATCATGAGCATGTTGCGGCGGAGTCTGCGACCGGCGATGGTGGCTCACACGATGCAAGACACAGTCTCGGGACTCCTGTTAAGAGCGCTTCGCTAGTCGATGCGAAAGGAAAAATTGAAGGCGTGATCATCGAAGAGATGTTCACGCCTTAACTTTTTGCTTGACATGAATTTGTAATCAACATATACAACTATGCAATTGCAACGTTTGCGTTGCGATTACATCCAAGATTGTTCAAAGGGAGAATAGTCATGGCAACCAAGAAAGCTGCGAAGAAGGCCGTTAAGAAGGCTGCGAAGAAGGTCGCAAAGAAGAAGTAACAACTTTCAAGAAAAAGGCTACACGAGAGGGGAGCGCGAAAGCGTTCCCCTTAGTGTTTATGCGGGTAAAACGTAGTTCGTCTTCAATCCAGAATCGCCGTGGTCACGGCTAGCGCAGCGACGGCCGCAGTCTCCGCCCTCAGGATTGTCTGGCCCAGGGTCACGCTCTTCCATCCAGCATCGGAGAACTGAGCGAGCTCATCGTCGGCCCATCCGCCCTCGGGTCCCACGGCAAAAACGATGGGAGCGGACGCTGAGGCGAGTGCGTCGCACATATTCTCGCTTCGCTCATTTTCATTGAGCAGCAGCCTCAGTGAAGCTTCGAAGGCTAAGGCGGATTTCAGCTTCTGAGGTTCATCAATCACCGGCGGCTTCACTCTTCGCGATTGCTGAGCCGCTTCATGGGCAATCCTTCTCCAGCGCTCAACACGCTTCGCCGCTGCCGTGCCCAGGTGAGGATCGGTTCGACGCGCGATGACAGGCACAATTCTCGTTACGCCCAGCTCCGTACACTTCTCAATCGCCCATTCCATGCGGTCAAACTTGTAGATGGCCATCAGCAAAGCAAGCTCTCGCTCTACGGCACCTCCCACAGCTTCGCCCAATGAAAACTCTACGAGGTCGTCTGACACTGAGGCGATGGTTCCCGTGCGCACCGCCTCGCCGCAAACAATGTCGAACTCCTGACCCACGCGCGCCCGCAGCACTCGCGCGAGATGCGCAGCGTTTTGTCCAAGCAGGGAAGCGGTGTTGTCATTGAAATCGTCGGCAATCCATCGGCGTCGTGTCATAGCTCAAGCGTAAAGGATGTTGATCCTGCTCTCCAAATGTTCGCAATGCAAAAAGCGCAGAGCCTGAGCCCTGCGCTTTTGAGTTTTGAAACCTTGAAACTTTGAAAGCTTAGCTGAACATGTCCTTCACTTTGTTCAACAGGCTCCCCTTCTCCGGCTTGTTCTCGTGCCCGAGGGTGGAGGCGAGTTGTTCAAGCAATTCGCGCTGCTGGCGATTGAGCTTTGTAGGAGTGGTGACCTTTACTTCCACAAACAAGTCGCCGCGCCCGCTGCCATTCAGAATCGCCACGCCCTTTTTCTTCAGGCGGAAGCTGGTTCCGGTCTGGGTTCCGGCAGGAATTTCGAGCATCGCTTCGCCCTCGAGCGTCGGAATCTTTACCGAAGCACCGAGTGCCGCCTGCGTGAATGAGATTGGAATGGCGCAATGCAAATCCTTGCCGTCGCGCTCAAAGAACGGATGCTCGGTCACGTGCAGCACGACGTAAACGTCGCCCGCCGGTCCGCCATCGAGCCCCGCATCGCCATGCCCGTTGTAGAGGATTCGAGTTCCGTCCTCCACGCCTGCGGGAACTTTCACCTGCATTGTGTGGCTCTTTACGAGTACGCGATGGCCGTTGCATTGCGTGCAGGGGTTCTCGATCATCGTGCCGGTGCCCTGGCAAACCGGGCAGGTGCGGGCCACGCTGAAGAAGCCCTGCTGATACCGCACTTGTCCACGGCCATTGCACTGCCGGCACTGGCTCGGAGCTTTGCCTTCCGCCGCACCGGTACCATGACAGGATTCACACTTCTCATGGCGACGGATGGTGACTTCCTTCTCGACGCCGAAAGCAGCATCCTCGAAGGAGATCGTCAGATCCTCGCGGATATCGGCTCCGCGTTGTGCGCGCGAGCGGCGTCCACGTCCACCACCTCCGAAGAGATCGCCGAACCCAAACATCTCTCCAAAGAGATCGCTGATATCGACCTCCTGGAATCCGCTTGCACCCGCTCCGCCTCCGCCGTTGGTGAAGGCGTCATGGCCGAAGCGGTCGTATGCCGAGCGCTTCTGTTGATCGCTGAGAATCGAGTAAGCTTCACTGCATTCCTTGAAGCGCTCTTCCGCCTCGGCATCGCCGGGATTGCGGTCCGGGTGGTACTGCAGCGCCATCTTGCGATAAGCGCTCTTGATCTCGACATCGCCCGCAGTTCGGGAGACGCCGAGCACTTCGTAGTAATCGCGTTTTACGTTCGTAGCCAGTGTTCAAAAGACCGCCGCAGCGGTCTTCCTCCATGGCGCAAGTGCGCCGTTTCCAAAATTACTTACTTGAGTTCTGAGCCACGCGAACCATGGCCGGACGCAGCACGCGCTCACGAATGCGATAGCCGCGTTGCAGCTCGTCGATTACATGATGATCCGGAACCTCATTGGTTTCGACCATCTGAATCGCTTGATGCAGGTTGGGATCAAACGGCTGTCCTTGCGCCGCGATGGGTTCTACGCCAAGCCGGTTCAGCACATCGTGGAACTGCCGATCGATCAGCTCGACTCCGGCACGCAGGTCTTCGACAGAAGCGCTCTCGGTTTTCGCTGCGCGTTCCAGGCTGTCGAGAATCGGCAGTAATTGCTTGAGTGAATCGGTAAGCGCGTATTCACGGAATTCCTGTTGCTCGCGCACGCTGCGTTTGCGGAAGTTGTCGAACTCCGCTTGCAGGCGAGCCAGCCGGTCGAGATAGAGTGCGTTTTCCGACTTGAGTTTGTCTAACTCCGAAGGCTCTGTGCTGACGGTGTCATCTCCGGCAGTGCCTTCTGTGAGTTCATGCTCAATGTCCACTGGGGTGTTCTCGAAATCTTCTTTTGCCATGACTTCTATTATTCCGAATCGTTCAATACCTTGTCGAACAGCCGCGCGATGTAGGACACAGCCGTGATGGTGTTCTGATAATCCATGCGTGTGGGGCCAATCACCGCGAGACGACCCAGAATCTCCTGGCCGCTACGTGCGGGAGCTCCGATGAGGACGAAGCTGCTCAGGTCCGGCATCGTTTCATCGGGGCCAATAATGACGCGAACCGCTTCCTGCTTCGTATCGACATAGGAGGACAGCAACTCGACAATGCGTGTCTTCTCCTCCAGCGTCTTCAGCAGCACGCGCAAGCGCTCACGGTCATTTTCTTTGGAAACAAGGTTGGCCGTGCCTTCTACGAAGACATCGATGGACTCGCGCTCGTCAGTGACAAGAGCGCCGCTTTCATAGAGCTGCGATACCGAGCGCATCAGGCGATCGTACTCACTGCGCTCCTGTTCGATGCGCCGCTCCAACTCGCGTCGTGCGTCTTCGATCAGCCAGCCCCGGAAGTTGTCGTTTATGTATCGTCCGGCGAGGTCCAGCTCCGGCTGGCTTACTTCGTGGCTCAAGCGCAGCACGCGGTCATGAACCACGCCGTCTCGCGCGACCACGATGGCGAGCACACGGCATTCCGAGAGCCGCTGGAAGTGCACATGCTCAAGCGCCTTGCGTGGACCAGCCAGCGTCATTGCTACTCCGACGCCTGAGGAAACCAGCGAGAGCACGTGAGAGGTGCGCTCCATGAATTCCTGCACATCGTTCACGCCTTGAAAGTAGCGCTGAATCACCTGTTCGTCGTCGGGCTTAAGCGTAGTCTGTCCGGAGAGCTTCTCGGCATAGTAACGATAGCCCTCCACCGAGGGCACGCGTCCGGACGATGTATGTGGTTGTGAGAGCAGCCCTGCTTCAGCCAGATCTGCCATCACATTACGGATAGTCGCGGCACTCAGGCCTTCGCGATTCTTGCGAGCTAACGTGCGCGAACCAACTGGCTCACCAGTCGAGATGTACGTCTCGACGATGGCTGTCAGGATCTCCTGCTCACGTCTGCCGATGGTCGCCATTGCCTGTACCTCACCGCTTTCCCGGCGCCTGTCGTCCCCCGGTTGCGGTCATGTCTTTTAGATGCAGCAGGTTAAATCCGCGATGCGGGGCTGCTGCGTGCTTGCTGGTGGGGAACAGACATATTTTAGCAAAGTCGGCTCAAGTTTGCGACGTGCAACTCTGTCGGCGAGGCTGTGGATGCGGTTGGAGGAAAGTTGCCGTAGAATTCTTTTCATCATCCAAAGTCACTGGATTTGGCGGGCTCCAAAATATTCTGGCCTGCATGAAGGGCGGCAGTTCCATGCTTTTCAAGACCCTGAGCGCGGCCGTGTATGGCATCGACGCAAATCTGATCGACGTCGAGGTCGATGTATCCGGCGTAAAGATCAACGAGGATCACTTCACCACCGTCGGCTTGCCTGATACGGCGGTGCGCGAGAGCCGCGAACGCATTCGTGCTGCGCTGAAAAACTGCGGATACGACATTCCTCCCACTCACATCACGATCAATCTGGCTCCGGCGGACCTGAAGAAGGAAGGTTCCGGATTCGATTTGCCGATGGCTTTGGGAATCTTGGGCGCGTACGGAGGTCTGAAAAAGCAGGAACTCGGCGAGTACGTGATCGTGGGCGAGCTCTCGCTGGATGGTGGTTTGCGCCCGGTTCGAGGAACTCTGCCCATTGCGGTGGCGGCGCGTGCGCGCAAGATTCATTACCTCATCGTGCCGGAGCAGAATGCCCGGGAGGCTGCCGTTGTGGATGGGGTCAAAGTGCTGCCGATGAAGAGCCTGCTCGACGTGGTTCGGCTCATCAACACTGGGTTGGGGCCAGAGCCGTTGGTTGTGAACAGCCAGGCGGTGCTGGGGCAGGTAGAGCATTTTCCTGTGGACTTCAAGGATGTGCGCGGTCAACACACGGCCAAGCGCGCCATGGAAGTGGCATGTGCAGGCGGTCACAACATCCTCATGATTGGACCTCCGGGCGGCGGCAAAACCATGCTGACCAAGCGGATGCCCACGATCCTTCCGCCACTGACGTTTGAAGAGGCACTGGAGACCACGAAGATCCATAGCGTCGCGGGTGTGCTGGATGCGGGAACAGGGTTGGTCGGTGTGCGCCCTTTTCGAGCGCCTCACCACACGATCAGCGATGCTGGATTGATCGGGGGAGGTGCGGTGCCGCGTCCAGGAGAGGTCTCTCTGGCTCACAACGGAGTGCTGTTTCTGGACGAGTTGCCGGAATTTCCGCGCAACGTGCTTGAGGTGATGCGCCAGCCGCTCGAGGATGGAACGGTTTCGATTGCGCGCGCTTCCATGTCGCTCACGTTTCCGGCGCGATTCATGTTGGCTGCGGCGATGAACCCGTGCCCGTGCGGATTCTTCAATGATCGTGCGCGCGAGTGCCGGTGCACGCCGCCGATGATCCAGCGCTACATTTCGAAGATCAGCGGCCCGCTGCTTGATCGCATCGATATCCACATCGACGTGCCTGCGGTGAACTACAAGGAATTGCGCTCCAATGTGCAGGCTGAGCCCTCATCGGCCATTCGCGACCGTGTGTTGGGAGCACGTGAACGGCAGTTGAATCGCTTCCGCGCCGCTGGCGAGAAGGTCTTTGCCAACGCGCAAATGGGCTCGCGGCAGATTCGCACGTTTTGCGAGCTTTCGGGCGATTGCGAAAGGCTGCTCGAACGTGCCATGACTCAGCAGGGATTGAGCGCCCGCGCGCACGACCGCATCTTGAAGGTGGCACGTACGGTCGCCGACCTCGAAGGTGCCCCGCAGATCGAAGTGAAGCATATCGCCGAGGCGATTCAGTATCGGACTCTGGATAGGACGTACTGGGCGTAGAACTCTCTCCAAAACGCGTTGCCAATGGAACTGCTTCGGTTTGACACAGCTTGCGCCCTCCGGTGAGGCATCTTACTGCCACGGAAGCCGAGGGGGAGACTCACTTGTCCGCTGCAATGCTGTTCTTCGAGATGACTGTGTCGAATAGCTTTGCCGTTTGCTCCGTTCTGGCATTGCTGGTTGTGGCATGGGTGATCTTTGTAGCGCTCTTCGATCCGGGATTGCGCTACAAGATATCCGCTTCCAAGGCTGAGTCGCTCGACAGCGATGAATTCCTCTACATGCTTGAGGCGGTGACGGACGCAAAGGTGAATCACTGCGCCGGATTGGAGGTGCTGACCAATGGCGACCAGTTCTACGAAGCAGAACTGCGCGACATAGGTCAGGCGCAGCAAACGATCAACCTTGAAGCATACATCTTCCAAAATGGTGAAATTGGGGGCCGGTATCTCGCTGCGCTGGCCGAGCGCGCCCGCTCTGGTGTCAAGGTGAACCTTCTCATGGATGCCTTGGGCAGTGCGGGAATGAATGATGCCGAGTTGCGGGAGTTCAAGCAGGCAGGCGGCTGTATCGCCTTTTACAACCCGGTGAAGTGGAACAAGCTGCCGCGCTTTAACAACCGAACACATCGCGAACTGCTGATAGTGGATGGGAAGATCGGTTATATCGGCGGCGCAGGTATTGCCGACCACTGGTATCTCAGCACGGAGAAGCAGGCACGCTGGCGCGACACAATGGTGCGAGTGACAGGAGATGCGGTTCCGAACCTCCAAGCGACGTTTGCGGAGAATTGGCTGGAAGCTTGCGGCGAAATCATCACTGGTATCGAGTACTATCCTCGCGCCGAGATTCAAAGCGATGCGTCAGTTCTGGTCGTGAACAGCACTCCCTCGGCGGGCGGCGCAACGCGCGCTCGGATTTTGTTTCAGGTGCTGCTCGCTTCGGCGCAAAAAACTATCGACATTACAACTCCGTATTTTCTGCCCGATCGCAGTCTTTCCGATGAAATCGTGCGCGCGGCGAATCGCGGTGTCCACGTAAGATTGATTACTCCCGGAAGGCACAGCGACCACACGCTCACGCGTAGTTCGAGCCGTCACTCGTATGGCAAGCTCTTAAAAGCCGGTGTCGAGATTTTCGAATACACTCCGGCAATGATTCACGCCAAGATCCTGATGATCGATGGGCTCTGGAGTGTAGTGGGTTCAACAAATTTCGACAACCGCTCCTTCGGCTTGAATGATGAAGTGAATCTTGCGGCGCGGAATGTGGCATTTACGGCTCGCCTTGAACAGGACTTCGCACGCGATCTTGCCAACAGCCGCCAGGAAACCTTCGAGCGCTGGAGTCGCAGGCCTGTCCTCGAACGCGCTCCTGAACTCCTTGGGTGGGTGCTCGAACGGCAGCAATGAGTGCAAGCACGATCCGGGTGGTTACATACAACATTCACAAGTGTCGTGGGGTCGATGGTAGAACCGATCCCATGCGCATTGCCGCTATTCTGAAAGAACTTGAGCCTGACATCGCAGCGCTGCAGGAGGTGATGGACCTCGGGTCGGGCGATCCGAAGTACAACCAGGCGCGCACGATAGCTGCTCAGTTTCCCGACTATGAGTGCCATTTCGGAAGCAATCGGCGGCATCTCGGCGCGGCGTACGGCAACATGACACTGAGCCGCCTCCCGGTACGCTTGTGGCAGAACTATGACCTAACCTGGAAGCATCGTGAGCGGCGCGGATGCCTGCGCACGGACGTTGATTTGCCGGGAGGGAAGTTGCTCCATGTGTTCAATGTGCATCTTGGGACGGGATTCGTGGAGCGTCGTCATCAGGGGCGCAAGCTCGTGAGCCTGGATGTGCTAGGTGATGTCGCGCTGGCTGGTCCACGCATAGTTGTTGGGGATTTCAATGAGTGGACTCGCGGACTCGCAACGAAACTTATGTCCGGGAAGTTCGAAAGTGTAGATATCAAGGCTTACACCCGCTTTGGAAGGACCTACCCGGGAGTCCTGCCGTTATTGCATCTCGATCATTTCTATTTCGATCGAACACTTACGCTTGAGAGCTACAAAGTTCACCGCACTCGAACGGCATTCATTGGATCGGACCACTTGCCTCTTGTAGCCGAATTTTCGTTTACCTAAGCTAATGTCCGAAGAGCACCTCTAACGCATCTTCAGCTGCAGTAGGTTCCCATCCTTGCGTACTGCGACGCAGTATTTGATTCACCCAGGAACTCTGGACGTGTACTCTTCGTATGAACATTCATGCGAGGACTTGCTGACAGCTTCGGTCAAGTCGTGCGTGCCATGTGGGCACATAAGCTCCGCTCCTTTCTCACTATGTTCGGGATCGCTTGGGGAGTGGGCTCGCTGTTATTGCTGATCGGACTGGGAGAGGGCTTCCGCTCTGGAAGCCAGAAGAACCTGGATGAGATTGGCCCCGACATCATGTTCATCTACGGTGGCAGGGTGCCGTCGGTTGGCAACAGTCAACTTGCATCGCGCCAGTACGGATTGAACTATCAAGACTATGTTGATATTCGCAACTCCCAGTGGGTGCGAAATGCCACACCGGTCATATATCGTGGCGACCTGCGCATCGTGAGCGAGTTCGGCAGTAGCAATGGCTATGTCGACGGTGCCGAGCCGCAGTTCTATGACATTCGCTATATGCCCATCGATCAGGGCCGTTACATGAACTGGGAGGATGAGCGCCAGCGCCGTAACGTGTGTTTCATCGGAAACGAATTTGTGCGAAAGCTGTTTCCGGGCAGGCCTGCCGTGGGTGGCACGATCCTGATCAATGGGATTGAATTCACCGTGATTGGAACGATGAAGAGAATTGGGCACGGTAACAACACCGAGACAAACTCACGGTTAATGATGCCTTATTCGACTATGTCCACTTATTTCCCTATGAAAGGTGAGGGAAATGCGAACGCGATCACGTACGTGAATTTCCAGCCGATCTCGAAGGATAAGCACGCGGAGACGAAGGCCGCGGCACGCAACATCGTCGCGAGAAATCATCACTTCGATCCAATGATTCCCGACGCATTCAATGATTGGGATTCAATTTCCGATGCTGAAATGATGGGCAAGGTATCCGACGCGATGGACGGATTCCTCGGGGCGGTAGGGGTGGTCACGCTTGCCTTGGGAGCCATGGGTGTCATCAACATCATGCTTGTGTCGGTGGCCGAGCGCACGCGCGAGATCGGATTGCGGAAAGCTCTCGGCGCGACGAATCGAAGCATCCTGTTTCAGTTCTTCATGGAAGGTATGTTGCTGACGGTTGTAAGCGGCGCGATTGGATTCGCGTTTGCGTATGGAGCAACGCGATTGTTCGCGATGGCGCCGCCAATCGATGGATTCGATCATCCCCACATTCACCCAGCCTCCGCTGTACTTGCGATTGGCAGTTTGGGGATCGCAAGCATCATCGCGGGACTGTATCCCGCGCGCCGTGCAGCCATGCTCGAGCCCGTGGAAGCGCTTCGACAGGAGTAGGCATGGTACGCGTGAAAGACGTCCTCTCAGAAGCCTACGGATCGCTCAGGCACAATCGCTGGCGCAGCGCTCTGACCACCTTGGGCATGGCCTGGGGCATTGCGACTGTCGTGTTGCTGCTCGCCTATGGAGCTGGATTTGGTGTGGCGATTGTGAACATCTTCAAGACTTACAACCTGCAGTCCATGGGAGTCGTGGGTGGGCGCACCTCAATGCAGGCCGGTGGCAACAAAGCTGGAACGAATGTGCGGCTCACGATGGACGACCTGGATCGCATTGTTACCAATGTTCCGCAGGTCACTCATATCTCTCCAGAGTCGTTCTACAACGGCCCAGTGCGATATGAAGGACGTGGCTATACGTGGCAAGTTCAGGCCGCCACTCCCATCATCCAGGAAATCGAGCATCTAGAACTTGAATCAGGGCGGTTCTATAGCGCCGAAGACATGCAGCAGAGGGCGCGAGTGTGCATCCTCGGCTCTGAAGCAAATGAAAAGCTTTTTGCAGGTCGGCACGCCATAGGCGAGAAAGTTCGCATTAACGGCATTCCCTACGAAGTGATCGGCCTGATGAAGCCACGTCCACAGCCTGGCGATGACAACAATTCGAATCGCGTGCTTTACATTCCTTACCCTACATTAAGTGATTTTCGCAGCACGCGCTACGTCGATGTGATCTGGCTGGAGTACGACGGCAACAACTTTGGGTCCATCGAGAAGACGATACGCAACACGCTTGCTTCCCAGCATAACTTTCGCGCTGATGATAAGCGTGCCCTTCAAGTGTTCAGCGCGCTCGAGCAGCTCTCGCAATTCCGCATCATCATTGTTGCGCTGCAAGTGATGCTCGCATTTATCGGCACACTGACGCTCGGCATCGGCGGCGTAGGTCTGATGAACATTATGCTGGTGAGCGTGACGCAGCGTACGCGTGAGATCGGAGTAGAGAAAGCGCTTGGTGCACGCGCTCGCGATATTCTGCTGCAGTTCCTCTCCGAGGCGCTGGTCATCACTTTTCTAGGAGGGGCCGTTGGAATTCTATTGGCATACGGCGTGTCCTACTCGGTGGGCACGCTCACCTTGTACAGCGCTGTTGCCAAGCATGGTGAGATGGGAGATATTCGGCTGATCATATCGCCTGGTACTGTTCTGATCTCCACAGGAATACTCGCCTTCGTGGGATTGATCAGCGGCATGCTTCCTGCCATCCGCGCTTCACGTCTGAGCCCGATTGAGGCGCTGCGCTACGAGTAGAAGAATCTGACACCCCGATCGCAGATGGATCGGGGTGTTGTGTTCGCGATTAACTTCTTTGTAGTTCTTCTGCGGAATTCACAATCAGCTTCCATGCCTGCTCCACGTCGGTTGGCCCCGTTGCTATGTTGCCGATTGCAATGCGGATGACGAACTGTCCATTGAGCGCCGTATGCGAGAGGAACGTTGTGCGCCTGGCGTTCACCTTCTCAAGCAGCGCCTTGTTCAACTCATCGCCGCCACGCAGGCGGAAGCAGACGACCGAGAAAGGCACAGGCGCAATGCGCTCGAAGCGTGAATCAGCATCAACCCACGACGCAAACTGTTGTGCGAGCTGATTGTGGCGGCGCAGGAACTGCATGATACCGTCGCGTCCGAAGTATCTCAGGATGAACCAGAGCTTGAGGCTGCGGAAACGATGCCCGAGTGGCACACCGTAGTCCATCAGGTGCACGGCGCGCGGATCTTCGCTGGCGCGAAGGTATTCCGGCACAAGCGAGAGTGCGTTGCGCAGAATGTCGGGCCGCCGCGTGTAGAACGTGCTGCAGTCCATCTGTGTCATAAGCCACTTATGCGGATTGGTAACGACCGAGTGCGCGCGTTCGAGGCCCCGGAAGTGGTCAGCACATTCCGGCAGCAGCGCGCAAGGTCCCGCATAGGCGCAATCGACATGCAGCCACATGTTGAATTCCTCTGCAAGCTGGGCGCATTCTGCGACTGGATCGACCGACGTTGACGATGTTGTGCCGATTGTCGCGACAATGCAAGCGGGCTTCAATCCTGCTTGCAAGTCGGCCTCGATTATCCTGCGCAGGGCATCGGTCTTCATGCGGAATTGCCCATCGCTCGGAACCTTGCGCACGTACTTCTGTCCGAAGCCGACGGCCATAGCGCCTTTCTCAACCGACGAGTGTGCCTGGTCCGACGTGTAAACGACGAGATTGCCGCGATATCCTTCTTCGCGCGACTCGGGCTGCGCGAACTCGCGCGCACAGATTAAGGCGTGCATCGTGCTGGTGGAGGCCGTGTCGTAGATGATGCCGAAGAAAGAGGGAGGAAGCCCGAGCCATTCGCGCAACCATCCCAGCGCAACCTGCTCGAGTTCTGCGACTGCCGGCGAGGTCTTCCAGTGCAGGCCGTTGGTGTTCATGGCTGCAATCAGCAACTCGCCGAGAATGCCCGGAGTGGACCCCGTGGTGCCGAAATATGCCATAAAGCCAGGATGATTCCACTGCGTTACGGCAGGGAGTATCTTGCTGCGGAAGTCTGCGAGGATCGCATCGAAGCCTTCGCCCTGCTCGGGTGCATGCGTAGGCAGGGAATCGACGAGTTCGCCCGGGCGAAGCGTAGGTAGCACAGGAGTCTGACGGATGTTGCTCAGGTATGAGGCGATCCAGTCCACGGTTTCGTGAGCCGAAGCTCGAAAGTCCTCGACGTAGCGGGCCCACGCTTGTGGGTCGTTGGGATCGGGTAAGTTGGACTGCAATTCTGACTGTAACGCCGTATCAACCGTTGTTTCGGAATGAGTGCTGTCTGCCATGTTCTTCTCCGGAGATAAGAATTCTAGCCCAGTGGGAGAGCCGAGCCAAAGCGTGGGCTGGGTTGTGAGCGTCGTCACAGCCAAGGTGTTCATGAGAAGATGAGAATCAATAACAGCGCGCATTGCAGGAGCTTGCGCCGGGTTTCCCGGGGTCTAGATGCACGAGCTAGCCATTGTCTCTTCCGTACTCGATCAACTCGATGAATTGAAGAAGCAGCACGAGGGCGCACGCTTTTCTAAGGTGGGACTGCGTGTAGGCGAGCTTGCGGGGGTGGATGCGGACTGCCTGCGATTCGGCTTCGAGTGCGTGGTGAAAGACACGGATTGGGAGTCGCTGGCACTCGAGATCGAGCATGTCCCGCGCAAGCAGCGTTGCCCGCAGTGCAACGCAGAATTCCGGGCAGAAAACTGGGCAACCGCTTGCCCGCATTGCGGCGAGGCCGCCACCATCACCATCGCCGGAGAAGAGCTACAGATCGCTTTTGTCGAGGTAGAAGAATGAGCCAGATCGTGGTTGAAAAGAAAGTACTGAACGAGAATCAGAAGCTTGCCGCCGAACTGCGCGACAAGTTCCGTGAACACAAGATCCTTGTCGTGAACATTATCAGTTCACCGGGATCGGGCAAGACCACGCTGCTGGAGCGCACGTTAGAGCGCTGGGACAAGAGCAAACGGGTCGTGTTGTTGACCGGAGACTTGCAGACGGAGAACGACGCAAAGCGACTGGCCAAGGCTGGCTTTCCGGTGAAGCAGATCATCACGGGAGGCACGTGCCACCTCGATGCAAAGATGATCCAGAAGCATCTTGAGGACTGGACGCTCGATAGCTTTGACGTGCTCATCATCGAAAACGTCGGAAATCTTGTTTGTCCCAGCAGCTATGATCTCGGCGAGCATCTGAAGATCGTTATACTCAGCGTGACCGAAGGGGAAGATAAACCATTGAAGTACCCATCGATCTTCGTGAAGTCGGAGCTGATGATTCTGAGCAAGGTGGACCTATTGCCGTACGTTCCGTTTGACGCGGAACTGGCGAAGAAGAACGCGCGCACAGTGCATCCCGGCATGCAGATTATTGAGACCTCGAACAAAGGTGATGGGCTCGATCAGTGGATCAAGTGGCTGGAGGAGAAACTCGCGGCGGTGAAGGCAGGCGAACTGGTTTCGGCGTAAACGAAAACCTCGAGATTGGCCGGGACGTATGCTCCCCGGCCTTTTTGCGTTTCTGGGTTGCATACTGCTGGGCTGAACAGATACAAGGGAATCGGTGATCTACCGCAACCAATTCTCGAAGCTGCTAGCTCTGTGCCTCGCCTTGTTCGCGACGGCCGTGCAAGCGCAACTCGATCCATCGATAGAAGAACGCCTGACTGCCATACGTGCGCTGGGGACGACCCTTCGCGTGTTGCAGGTCACCGCGCATCCCGGCGACGAGGATGGCGCCCTTATGGCGAAGTTGGCGCGCGGCGAAGGCGCTCAGGTCACGCTGCTGACGCTGACGCGAGGCGAGCGCGGCGACAACCTTCACAGCATCATGAGCCCGACAGAGCAGGGCTTGCTGCGAACCATGGAGCAGATCGCGAGCGACGAGCATTATGGGGTAGAGCAACGGTTTTCGCGGCTGGTCGATTTCGGATTTGCTCGAACTGCTAACGAGGCGTTTGATCGTTGGGCGGGGCACGACATTGCGCTTGCTGACATCGTGAAGGTCATTCGCGAGACGCGGCCCGACATCATATTCACGCCCTTTGATCCAAACGAACCAGACGGCGATGGCCAACACGAGGCGACAGCGATCCTGGTGCGCGAAGCTTTCAAAGCGGCCTCCGATCCGAAGAAGTTTCCCGAACAATTAAGAGATGGATTGCAACCTTGGCAGCCAAAGCGGCTTTTCACGCTCTCGCGATCCGGGGCGTATGCCGTTTACTTCCACGCGGCTGGTGTCGCACCCGGCATGCAAGAGAGCTGGCAACAGAGCGCTGATCGCGCAATAGCCGAGCAGCGTTCTCAGGGCGCGCTGGTGCACGCACCGCGAACTGCGGCGCGGCACTACAGGATTGCGGATGCAATGACTGGCTTCGCAATGCCGGAGGGAGCGACTGATTTCGCCGAGGGTCTGAATACTACGGTCGCGGCTCTAAGTACCGATGTCAAGGACAACCCGGAGATCAGTTCGCGACTAAACGCCATGACAGCCGCTGCAAGATCTGCGGAGCAGAGCGCGGGCGATCGCGCGGCTTGTCTTGCACAACTAGCGGAGTACTTGCGGAACCTTCGGGCGATAGAAGATCGTCTCGCGGTTTTGAAAGCTCCTGCTTGGGTGAGCGCAGAACTGGCGGCTAAGCGCAGGCAGGCCGAGCACGCCCTGCTGCTGGTTTCAGGAGTAACGATAACGGCTACGCTGGCGGATGATGGCGAAGGCGGACCGCAGAATGTGCTTTATCCCGGTGCCAACTACACGGTGGAAGCACGAGTCCAGTCGGCCACCACTACCGTTCGGGTGGTAGGCGTGGAATTAAAGCCCGAGGGTGGGCGCTGGGCACCGCGTCGGGAGTGGAACTCCGGAGATAGTCGAGCGGTATTTCGAGGGCGTGTGCCCATGGATGCGCCGTTCACGCGTCCAGCTTTTGTGTTGGACAATGACGAAGACGGAACCTACAGAGTCCTTGACCAGCATAATGCCACACGTGCCTTGCCTGCTCCCGCATTGCAGGCCATTGCCGAAATAGAGATCGAGGGCGAGATTGCTCGGGCCAGTGTTCCGGTAATGGCGCAAGCTGAAGACAAACAACTGTCCGCCGTGGCAATCGCTCCCCCTGTCTCGGTCATCGTGCAGCCGAGGACTCACTGGGAGCGGCGCACGAATGTCTCTTACGGCATCGTCGAGGTGCGCGTGCGTAGCAATATGCCGAAGCTGCAGAATGCACTGCTGTCCGTGCATGTGCCGAGTGGTTGGCGAGCCGAGCCCGAACATGAAGTGCTGGACATTGAGCAGCGCGGAGAGGAGCACACCTATCGCTTTTACCTGATACAGGATCGTGGAGGAGAAGGAGCCTATCCCGTAAGAGCCATTGTGCGCTGGGGGAGCGCGGTTTTTGACCAAGGGTACGCGATGGTTTCCGGCGAACGTTGGCAGCTCGCGTTTGATTATCGCCCCTCCAGTGGATCGCTGGTCACAACGCGTGTCGAGGTTCCCGAGAACATCTCAGTTGCTTACCTTGGCGTTGCCGGAGATTCCATTCCGTCCGCGCTGCGCGATGTGAACTTGCGTGTGACGGAACTGGATCGCGACGAGTTGATGAACGCACGACTGGGAAAATATTGGGCTGTTGTGCTGGGGCCGCATTCGGTGGATTCGCGAGGGGAGTTACTCTCTGAGTCCCGTACTCGTCTGCTGCAATATGTGCAGGAGGGCGGAGCGCTGGTAATTCTGCAGCAGGCTGACGCCGAGTATTTTGCGAGGTATGCGCCAGTGCCATACGCACTGGAACTGGGAACGGCGCGGGTCAGTAACGAAGCTTCTGCGGTCGAAAGAGTTGAGCCGCACGACGACCTGCTGTGGGATCCCAATGAGGTCGGCGAGGCAGACTTCCGCGGGTGGACCGAAGAGCGTGGGCGCAACTTCGCTCAGCGCTGGGACGGACACTTCGAGAGTCTGCTCAAGATGAACGACCCAGGTCAGCCTGTGCAGCAGGGCGCGCTCATTCGGGCTCGTTACGGCCGTGGGTCGGTGGTGTACACAGGTTTATCGTTTGAACGCCAGCTTGCAAATGGTGTCCCCGGGGCAATGCGCCTGCTTGTAAATCTTCTTAGTTCCACAGCGGAACTGCATCGCTAGAATCGCTTTCACTTTACTCCCGCATACAGTATGATCCTGCGGCACTACTGTGGGCCTCCAACCTAAACAGGATCGTACCTAGAGCTGAATGCATCTCTTTTGTGGGGAGAATTGAAGATGAAACGCATTTACATTGCTGCTTATCACCAATCTAAGTTCGGCAAGCTGATGGGAATGACCGTTCCCGAGATAGCTAAGAACGCAATTGAAGGCGTGTGCAAGGAGATCAACACAGACCCATCGATGCTCGACGTGGGAGCCGTGGGCGCTGCGTGCAACATTGCGCTGAATGAGCAAGGACTAGTGTCCGGTCTGGCTGCCTCTGTTCCTGGGTTGGCCTGCAAACCCATCGAGAGCGTCGAGAATGCCTGTGCATCAGGGGGCCAGGCGATTCTTTCAACTATCCTGAAGTTGCAAGCTGGATGGGGCGACACGGGATTCGCATTGGGTTACGAGAAGATGCGTGATGCCGAGGGCAAGATGGATGGCAAACTGATCGGCAAGGCGCTGGGCTACTACTCACATCCAGATGAGCGCGAAGGCAAGACGTACATCTTCCCGCATCTCTTCGCGGAGATCATGGAGTGCTACATTAAGCGCCACAAGGTGAGCGAGGCTGACATCGCGAAAGTTGCGGTCGAGGAATATGCGAACGCCAACAAGAATCCTCTCGCGCAGATGAACAAAGTAAAAGTCACGCTGGATGACGTGGTCAACATCACGGACCGCAATCGTTACATCGTCGATGGACTCCCGCTAAAGACCTACGACTGCTCGCAGATTACGGATGGCTATGCCGCACTGATCCTTGCGACGGAAGAAGGCCTGAAGAAACTTGGCGTAAGCAAGGAAGATGCGGTGGAGATCGCTGGTTACGCGCAGGCGACTGATCCTTTGCTGAAAGAAGGTCGTGACATCCTGCGTCCCGCGGGCGCAAACCATGCAATGAAGCGCGCTTATGAGATGGCAGGTGTTTCTCCTGCGGATGTGAACGTGGCTGAAGTGCACGACTGCTTTTCCGTCATGGGCGCCCTTGGTTCGGAAGTTATCGGCAAGGCGAAGTTCGGCGAAGGCTGGAAGTTCTGGGGTGAAGGAAAAGCCCGTGTCGATGGCGAGTGCGGCATAAACCTCTCCGGCGGACTCATTGCCAAGGGACACCCCATTGGCGCGACGGGTGTGGCCATGGTGGGCTGGTGCTTCCAGGAGTTGATGGGACGCGCTCCTGAAGGATTACAGGTCAAGAATCCTAAGGCTGCGGCTACGTTCAACGTCGGCGGTGCAATCTGCGCTTCGGTGTGCACCGTTCTCAAGAAATAACGCCGAAACTAGATCGAAACGAACTAAGGCCGGTGAGTATTCGCCGGCCTTTTGTTATTCCGATTCTTACTACTCCACTTCACGGGAAGGCATGATGCGCCCTTCGCCGGGGATGAGGTCGTCGTTAGAGTAGTCCGCGAACTCGTGGCAATGGGGGCATTCAAACCGTCCCGCGTCTTCGTGGCGGGCAAGTGTTTCGGTGCTTTTTCCTTCAACGTGTTTGCGCGGCAGCACGGCAAAGCGCTGCGCGCATATCTTGCATTCAACAAGCCAGACTAGAGACATACCAGAATGGTAAATGAAAGGGTGGCACTAGTGAGGTCGTCACCAGTGCCACTGCTTGTTTACCAGATGCGGACCCGGTCCGATGGTGCGAGATACAGCTTGGCAGGCGGCTTCACGTCAAATGCCGTGTACCAGGAGTCAATATTGCGAACCGTATCCGCGCGATATTCGGCAGGCGCGTGCCCGTCCGTCGCTACTTGCTGTCGCAGAGCGGCTTCACGAGACTTGGAAGCCCAGTTCTGCGCGTAAGCAACGAAGAACTGCTGATCGCCCGTGTAGCCAGCTTGCTCGGGAGCAGGTTTGCCGTTGAGCGAGGCGCGATATCCATCGAACGCAGCCGAGATTCCGGCAACGTCGGCGATGTTTTCAGCAAGCGTCTGCTGACCATTTACTGAGAGATCCGGGAACGGCTTGTAGGTGTCGTATTGCGCTGCAAGTCGCTTCGTCGCCACGCTGAAGTGAGCCAGATCCTCCGGCGTCCACCAGTTGCGAAGCGCGCCAGTGGAGTCGAAGGTGCTGCCTTCGGTGTCGAACGTATGGCTGATCTCATGTCCGATGACCGAGCCGATGCCACCGTAGTTGGCCGCCGCGGGAGCCGCCGCGTCAAAGAACGGCGGTTGCAGGATTGCCGCCGGGAAATTCAGCGCATTCTGCAATGGAAGGTTGACGGCGTTGACGGTCTGCGGGGTCATCGACCATTCTTTCTTATCGACAGGTTTGCCGAGGCGATTGACCTCGCGATGATATTCGAACAGGCTTCCGCGCCACAGATTGCCGAGAATGTCGTCAGGCTTGATCTCCAGTGCGGAGTAATCGCGCCACGTCTCTGGATATCCGATGCCGACGTACAGTGTGTTGAGCTTCTCCTTGGCTTCAGCCTTCGTTGCGGGCGCCATCCAGTCCAGTGCGTCGATGCGTTTACGGAATGCCTCGACAATGTTGGCAACCATGGCCTGCGCGCGCTCCTTGGCTTCCGGAGAGAAGTAGCGCTGGGCATAAATCTTGCCAACCTCATCTCCGATGAGCGCATTCACGACGGCTACACCGCGCTGCCAGCGCGGCCGCTGCTGCGGAGTTCCTGAGAGCGTCTGTCCAAAGAAGGCGAAGCGTTCGTCGGCAAATGCCTTCGGCAGTACGCCTGCATACTGCTCGATCAGGTGATAGGCGAGCCAATCTTTCCAAGTGTCGAGCGGCGTTGACGCCACGAGCGCGGATTCACCGGTGAAAGCCGTAGGCTGCCAAACGATGAAGCTTGCTTGCTTTTCAAGGCCCGCGCCGCGGAAGAACTCTGCCCAATCGAGGCCGGGAGCTTTGGCCGCAAAATCAGCCTGCTTCCACGTATTGTCGGCCTTCACGATCTCGTCGTTCTCGGCCAGCGTGAGATGCTTCTCGGCAATCGCGTGCTCAAGATCGAAAATGCGTTGTGCACGCGCGTCGGTGTCGTTGAATCCTGCGAGCTTGAGCGTCGCGGCAATATGCGCCAGGTACTTGGTCCGGATGGCGCTCATGCGCTCGCTCTTCGACAGGTAGTACTCGCGGTCCGGCAATACGAGACCACCCTGCAGCAGGTAGGCATTGTAGTGTGCCGAGTCATGGAATCCCGGACCGACCCACAATCCGAACAGGCGTGCCGTGTGGAAGTTGGTGTTGTTCAGCGGATCGACATCCGCCCGGAGAGTTTCGCCGAGAGCGCGAGCAAGCTGGCGCTTGTCCTTGATTTCGTTGTAGCTCTTTAGCATCGGCTGCAAGGGGCTGAGTCCCTTTGCTTCGATCGCCTGCTCATTCATGTAAGAGTTAAACAGGTCCGCGATCTTACGCGTGCCGGTCCCGGCTTTAGCATTCGACTTGGCTGCTTCTTCAATGATCCCTTGCGTGCGCTTGTTGCTGGTGTCATCAAGCACGCTGAATACGCCGATGCGGCTGCGATCCGCGGGTAGTTCCGTCTGCTTGATCCAGTTGCCGTTGGAATACAGATAGAAATCATCGCCAGGGTTCACGGAACGATCGATATGGTTGAGAGCGATTCCGTGTGTCTCGGGCGCAGCCGGTGCTTGCTGTGCTGAGAGTGTGCAAGAGAGTACGAGCGTGGCACAGAACGTAAGCCGCGCGATTTCAAAGAGAGGTCTCATTTTTGTTTGGCTCCGAAAACTACTACGTAATTTGGCCGGAACAAGTTTAGACGACAGGGAAGATTGTTGGATAGCGGAGGGCGGAATCAGCTCTGGTCCGAGTGGGGAGCAGGAGTTAAAAAGAAAGCGCCCCGGCGGTGGCCGGAGCGTTTGGTGAGGACAACTTCCTACTGGATGCGCTCGAACTGGTATCCAGCTTTCAATAGTGCACCTAGCAGATTTTCGACATGCTCGTTGCCTCGTGTTTCGACCGTGAGGTCGATCGCTGAGTAGCCGAGATCGACACCGAATTTGCGGTCATAAGCGGTTTCGACGATGTTGGCTCTGTGCTCTGCGAGCACTCCAGTCAATGTATGCAGCGCGCCAGGGTAGTCGGGCAGATGGATGCGAAGCCGGATCAGGCGTCCGTCCTTTGCCAATCCGCGCTCGATGATCCGGGAGAGAATTCCGACATCGATGTTTCCCCCGCTGATGATGGCCGCGATGCGCTTACCCGTGCATTGCACCTTTCCGTGCAGAATGGCTGCAACCGCTGCAGCACCTGCTCCTTCCGCGACGGTTTTCTCGCGCTCAAGCAGAAGCAGAATGGCGCTGGCGATCTCTTCTTCTTCTACTGTTACGATCTCGTCCACGTACTTGCGCACCATTGGCATGGTGCGTTCTCCTGCGCGGCGCACGGCGATCCCGTCGGCCAGAGTCGAAGCCATAGGCAGAGTGACAAGCTGATTCGCCGTGATCGCAGCCTTCATCGAGGGCAGCCGCGACGTTTGCACGCCGATCACCTGGATGCGGGGATTGATCTCCTTCAGTGCGCAAGCCATTCCGCTGATCAGTCCGCCTCCACCAATGGCGGTAATAACCAAATCGATGTCCGGAGTCTGGCTGAGAATTTCGAGTCCGAGCGTTCCTTGTCCAGCAATCACCGCATCGTCATCAAAGGCGTGGACAAACGTGAGACCTTGTTCAGTTGCCAGGCGCTTTGCTTCATCACAGGCTTCGTCGTAGTTGGCCCCGTGCAGGATGACTTCTCCACCGAAGCGCCGCGTCGCCATTACTTTGTTCAGCGGTGTTGCCAGCGGCATCACGATCTGCGCTGGGATATCTCGTTTGCTCGCGTGGTAAGACACAGCTTGCGCATGATTGCCTGCCGATGCCGCGATCAATCCCCGTCCGCGTTCCTCTGGCGTAAGCTCCAGAATCTTATTGAGTGCTCCGCGTTCTTTGTACGCGCCGGTCATCTGTAGATTTTCCATTTTCAGGAAAATCTTGTTGCCCGAGATTTGAGAGAAAGTTTCCGAATGAGAGCACGGAGAAAGGTAAACCGATTCGCGAATCCGTGAATAGGCTCTTCTAACGTCGTCAACTGTGACCATGGCTTCTGCCGCACCAGCGGACATATAGTTCTATTCCTCTATAGCGATGCGCTTTAGTCCAAAGGGCTTAAGATTCTCGCGGGGATTGGTTCAAGTATAAGCGATTTCAGCAGCTTCTACCCAATTCCGATCAAAATGCCTTTCCGGAGTCAACGTATATACGAGGGCTCGCATCTACTTACCCGTACTGATGGCAGAAATGATTCTTGTCCCGCGAATGTGGACAGTTGTTGTTGCGGGCTCATAAGGGGAAGTAAAGAATGGCAATGACGAGGTCAGAGTTCCGCTCCGCAGTAATTTTCGGAGGAGCCGGGTTCATTGGCTCGAACTGGACCGAGAGACTACTGAAGACCACGGACGCAAAGGTCCATGTCTTTGACAACCTTTCGCGTCAAGGTGCGCGCCACAATCTGGATTACTTGCAGAAGGTAGCGGGGCGCAGCGGTCGTTTGCAGATTACCGTCGGTGATGTGCGCGACGCTGAGATGGTGAGCCGCGTGGTGAAACATGCCACCGAGATCTATAACTTTGCCGCGCAGGTGGCGGTTACAACCTCGCTCATTGATCCCAAGTTGGATTTCGACGTTAACCTCGGCGGCACGTTCAACATTCTCGAAGCGGCCCGCCGCCATGGGAACGATCCTTTCCTGCTGTTTACCTCAACCAACAAGGTTTACGGTAACTCGGGCGAGGGCGAGGTTCGCGTCGAAGGCAAACGTTATGTGTCGCTCGATGGCACTGGAACGAACGAATCGCAGCCACTCGATTTTCATTCGCCCTATGGCTGTTCCAAGGGCGGCGCAGACCAGTACGTGCGCGATTACGCTCGCATCTATGGCCTGCGCTCTGTCGTGTTTCGCATGTCCTGCATTGCGGGCCCTCGCCAGTTTGGCAGCGAAGATCAGGGCTGGGTTGCGCATTTCCTATACTCGGCGCTCGAAGGCAAGCCGATTACGATTTACGGCGACGGACGACAGGTGCGCGATGTCCTGTATGTCGAAGACCTCCTGAACGCCTTCGAATTGGCCTATGGCAACCGCAAGACGACTGGTGGGCAGATCTACAACATCGGTGGTGGGTCTGGGAACACCGTTTCATTGCTCGAACTCATGGACCGGATCGAGGAGCTGACTGCCTCACGTTCGCCTTATGATTTCAGCGAGCAAAGGGCTGGCGATCAACTCATCTATGTGACTGATCACAGCAAGTTCACTCGTGCTACTGGATGGGAGCCTAAAGTCGATCTCGAGGGCATTCTGAAAGGCATTTACAAGTGGTACCGCGCCAATCGCGAACTGCTTGCGCCCACCCGCGCCGAAACTCTTCGCGAATCGCCCGAGCTGGTTGCTCCTCTTCGGAGAATCGCCTGATGGCCAAGTATGCTCTGGTCAACCCGAACTGGGACTTCACAGGATCCACTTACTTCGGGTGCCGCGACCCACACACGCCGCTTGAATTGCTCTTCGCAGCGCAGAAGATTCGTGCCCGAGGCAATGAAGCTCTGGTCATCGATGCCCAGATCGAAGATCGGTCACTGTCCGATGTTCGCGAACAGGTCGCAAGATTTGATCCCGATTTCCTGGTCGTCCCATCGACTCCGTCTTACTTGTTCTGGCGCTGTCCGCCGCCCGAGGTGCGAGTTCCCCGTGAGTGGTTTGCGGGGATTGGCGGAAGGGCAACAAAGGTATTGATCGGTCCGCACAGTTCCGCTACCCCTCGCTCGGCCATGCACAAGACTGGCGCGGACCTCGTCATCAAGGGCGAGAGTGAAGATGCGCTCGCGGCGTTGGCCTCTGAACCTTGGGAAATGATCGACGGCGTATGCTTTCGCGATCGAGTGACTGGACGCGAGCATTACAGCACTGGCCAAGCCGTAGTGGATATGAGCACCCTTGGCGCACTGGACTACGCCGACTACGCGGTCGAGAAGCATTGGCACCGCCATCATGTGTTCAATCAGGGCACGGGGCGTGGCGCTGAAGTTGAGTTTGCTCGCGGCTGCCCTTGGAACTGCACTTTCTGCAACAAGCAGCTCTTCCGCAATAAGTTCCGCGAGCGCGACGTCGATGCCGTGTTGCTGGAGATCGACCGGCTTATCGCTCGCGGAGTCGATTACATCTACTTCATCGACGAGATCTTTGGGGTAGGGAAGAACGTTCTGCGTCTGCTGGAAGGGATTGCCGAGCGCAACGTGAAGATCGGTTTCCAGACCAGGATCGACCTGTGGAATGAAGAGAAGCTTGACCTGCTCGGCCGCGCTCACACCATTTCCGTTGAGTGTGGCATCGAGTCCATCACCGACGAAGGTCGCGACGAACTGAACAAGAACTGCCGCATGAGCACCGAGCGCATCAGCGAATTGCTGATCTACGCCCGACAGCGAATCCCCTGGGTGCAGGCCAACTTGATACTCACCGAGCACGACGACCGCGACGAAATCCGGCGCTGGCAGGAGAGGTTGAAGGCCGAGGGTGTCTGGGTAAGCGAACCGGTGCCCATGTATCCATTCCCGGGCTCCCCGCTTTACATTCAGACCTTTGGTGCTCCGCCCGACGATCAGGCTTGGGAGCGCGCCCACCATTACTACACGAACCTTTTTGATCCCAAGGGCTACAGCGATATCCAGGAGCAGAAGCCGCTGGCGCTCGAGGTTTTGGAGAAATAGCACAAAGCTAAAGTTGTGCCCGGTTCTGCCGATCCTTCTCTTATCACCATTCGATTGAGGAGTGGAATGGCATTTCTGGACTGGAGCAACGATTACTCGGTCGGCGTCCGCTCGATCGACGCTGAACACCGCAAGCTGTTCGACATGCTGAACGAACTGCATGATGCCATGAAGGCCGGCCAGGGGCGACAGGCCACGCCAGATATCCTCAAACGCCTGGTCAATTACACCTGTGAACACTTCGCCCACGAAGAACGGCTGATGACCCGCGCCGGTTATACAGAACTATGCGCACACAAGGCCGAACACGACCGCCTGATCGGCGAGGTTCAGGCCATGATGCGCGATGCGGAAAAGGGACAAGTCGTGCTGAGCATGGAACTCGTGGATTTCCTTGTGCAGTGGCTGCAGAAGCACATCAAAGCCAGCGATAAGAACTACTCGACAAGATTGGTCGCCGCCGGAGTGCAGTAACGATTTCGAGGCCGCCCGGCCTCACCGAGGTGAGGGGCGAAATACGTCCCGGAGGCAGTAGCAGCAGTCAGTTCCGCGGCTGCTTTTTTCTCTTCAGCCCCAGCCAATCTCACTTTCCAATTCTCTCCCGTACAACCACGAAAGCTCCTGAAACGAACGTGTTTACCTCCTTCGTTCAGTATTTTCTGAAGAACTCTCCCAAATAATCGGAAAATTTGACCCGTACTCAGAAAAATCTCTGAAAAATGCGCATTTCACCCTTGACACGCAAGGGAATGAAGGTAGGATGGAGTCCAGTGGAGCGAAGTGGAGTTCAGAGGAGTGAATTGGACGCCCCGGACCCAAAACAGCGCTTCACATCCTCCTCCGTCGTTTTTGTCCGGAGGGTTCAGCCCATGAGAGGGCTTTTCAATGTTTCGCGGCAACTGCCCAACCCGACTGGATGAGAAGGGCCGCCTGAAGATCCCTGCCGATTTCAAGCATGAGATCGACAGGAGCTACGACGGTCGATTCTATCTCACCAGCCTGAACGGGGAGGTTATCAAGCTATATCCCCTGAGTGCGTGGGAGCAGTTCGAGTCGCAAGTGAAGAATGGCCCGGGCACGTATCAGCAGAAGGAAAAGTTCCAGGAAGTGACCGGCTACTACGGCCAGAACGTCGAGATGGACAGCCAGGGACGCGTGACTATCGCCGAATGGCTGCGCAACAAGTTTGGACTGAAGGGCGAAGTCGCCGTACTTGGAAAGCTGGATCACATCGAGATCCGAGTGATGGAAGAGTTTGGTAAGGCCGTCGAAGCAAATCCGCTTACGCCGGATGAGTTGAACGCTCTGTTGAGTCCGAGGAGCTAGCGGGTGGGCGACGCTAAGGAGCCCGAAAACAGTGAAAGCGCTCTGACGGGCGCGCATGGCGGACGAAGATTCAGTCATGCACCGGTTCTTTTAAATGAGGCAATCGACTTCCTGGCCATAAAGCGCGGCGGGACTTATATCGATGCCACTCTCGGGTTGGGCGGACACAGTTCGACCATTGCAGCCATGTTGGGCCCCGAGGGCAGGTTGATCGCTTTCGATAAGGACACCACTGCGCTGGAGATGGCGCGCAAACGTTTGGCAGCCCCTGAGGGTCGCCAGCAGGACTGGCCCGAGATCACGCTGCATCATGCGTCCTATGCCGAGATGGCGGAGCGCGTGACCCCTGGCAGCGCCGATGGCGTTCTCGCCGATCTTGGCGTCAGTTCGATGCAGTTTGATGATGCCAGCCGAGGATTCAGTTTTCAGGCGGAAGGTCCACTCGATATGCGTATGAACCCGCATGCCGAGCTAACCGCCGATCAAGTGGTAAACCAGTTCGACGAGAGCAATCTCGCTGATCTGATTTACGAATTCGGTGAGGAGAGGAGGTCGCGGAGAATCGCCAGAGCCATTGTACGGGCACGGCCGATAAAATCGACCGCTCATCTAGCACAAGTTGTATCGGCCGCAGCCCGGCCAATGAATCAGCCGCGAGGCAAAGGCATTCATCCTGCGACGCTGACTTTCCAGGCAATCCGAATCTACGTGAATCGTGAACTGGAGGACTTGCGGGCGCTGCTGAAAAGCGCGCCTGATGTGGTAAAGCCGGGTGGAAGGCTGGTCGTGATCAGCTTCCATTCGCTGGAGGACCGCATGGTAAAGGATGCCATGCGCGAGGGTGCCCGAGAGGGAATATGGGAGCCCTTGACCAAGAAGCCGGTGATTGCCTCAGACGAGGAAATTGCGGAAAACGCGCGGGCACGGTCCGCGAAGTTGCGCGCCGCAGTCAGGCAGGAAACGCGCAAGCGAACGAAAAGCAACAGATAGAGTTTTTCAAAGAGTTCTTAATGGCATGTGGAAAAACCTGTGAATGCTGTGGAAGAACGTGGAAAAGGTAGGGAGTGAAATATGGCGATCTGGGCAGCGGCATTGCCTCAACGCGTGAGTGCAGCACTTGAGAACACGGCTCCGGCCGCCCCGCGTCGTTACATGCCCGGGGCTCCTGAGATCTATTTCCATAAGGCGATCGACAATTCCCGTCTTGTGCGTTCGGCTGACCCCGTGCGCCAGCGCGAAATGCGCATGTTTACCGTGACTGTGGTGATCTGCTTTGTTATGGCGCTTGTGTATCTTGGCCAGCACTGCAGCTCAATCGAGTACGGCTACAAAATCGAAGACCTCCGGGCTAAGCGTGACCAGTTGGCGGATGTAAACCGTACGCTGAAGCTGGAACAGGCCACGCTGAAGGAGCCCGGCCGCATCGATGCGCTTGCGCGTGAGATGGGTTTGGCTTTGCCTGCCGTCGGACAGGTGCAGCGTCTTGATGATGCTTCCGCCATGGTGGACACAGGTGCTCCGGTAATGGCCAAGGCTACCAACGTCTCGGTGATTTCAGTTCCAAACTAGGGTAAGAACTCGAAGGTGGGTTCAGGGCAAATGACGGCCCGGGTGCGCCTTTTGCACATCAAGCACCTGTACGGGCCGTCAGCACTGTATTAACTTTGAAGTATGCAGTTTCCCGGCCTTCTGAAAGCGTTTCGGCGCGTTTCGTGCGCTCCCGCATTCGTATGGAACAGCACCCCCTGTTGTTCCGGAGTGGCCGGTAATTCCTATTCGCGTGCAGGAGATTTTCCAGGCTCCCTCGCGGTGCGGGTGTAAGCAATGGCCGGCGGCAAGGCACCAATCGACGCACAGTCTCGCCTCCTGCGTTTCGGGGTGTTTCTTCTTGTCTGGGCGATCATCATTATTGTGCGGTTGGCTTATCTTCAGGTGCTGCACTATGGCGAATGGGTGCAGCGCGCACAGCGTCAGCAGCAGCGCACAGTAGAGGTTTCGCCGCAGCGCGGAATCATCTATGACCGCAACGGGCAGGAACTTGCCATGACCGTTCAGGTCGATTCTGTCTTCGCCGTGCCCAGCGAGATCCCCGATCAGAAGACAACTGCCGGAATCCTTTCCAAGCTCACTGGGGAAGACGCCGATAGCATCTACGAGCGCATGGCCTCGCAGCGAAACTTTGCGTGGGTAGCGCGTAAGGTGGATGGCGACGTCGCTGCGCGCATTCGGTCCATGAACCTGCGCGGAATCTATTTCCAGAAGGAACTCAAGCGTTTCTATCCGAAGCGGTCGCTCGCAGCTCAAGTGCTCGGCTACGTCGGTATGGAAGACGCGGGGCTCGCCGGAATCGAGCATCTCTATCAGAGCCAGTTAAATGGTGTGAAGGGGCGCGTGGTGATCACCATGGACGCCCGCCGCAAGTGGTTCGGACACATGGAGCATCCTCCCGAGCCGGGCGCGAACGTCGTTCTTACCATCGATGAGAAGATCCAGTACATCGCCGAGAAAGAGTTAGAACAGGCGATGCAGGAAACGCAATCCCTAAGCGGCACGGTCGTGGTGCAGAATCCCAAGACCGGAGAGATTCTCGCGCTCGCCAACGCGCCGTCGTTCAATCCCAACCTTTCTAAAGAAATCACGCCGGAGAAGCTGAAGAATCACGCTGTGAGCGATGTGTACGAGCCCGGATCGGTTTTTAAGACCGTGACGTTTTCGTCTGCGTTTGAAGAAAAGCTCGCGCGACCGGAAGAGATCGTTAACTGCGACCCTGGTTATGTCGTGATCGGCGGAATCAAAATTCGCGATTCGCACCGTATTGGCACGGTGAATCTGGAGAGGGCGTACGCGGAATCCAGCGATACGGCGTCGGTGAAATTGGCGCTTCGCATGGGTCCCGAACGCTTCTACAAACACATACATGAGTATGGCTTCGGCCAGGTGAGCAATGTTGAACTGCCGGGAGAAACTCGCGGACTCGTACGCAAGCCTGAACGCTGGGCTGCGTCGTCGATTGGCTCCATGGCGATTGGGCAGGAAATTGGCGTTACACCGTTGCAGATCGTTTCGATGATGTCGTCTATTGCGAACGATGGTATCTATTCACCGCCGCGAATCGTCGCCGGAGTCACGCCGCCCAATCAGGGCTACCAGCGAATCGAGTTTCACCCGCAGAGTCAGCGTCGCGTGATCTCCTCGTACACGTCCGCTCTCATGCGCCGCCTCACTGAAGAGGTTGTGCTGGATGGAACTGCGCGCCGGGCAATCCTTGACGGATACACCTCGGCAGGTAAGACTGGCACCGCGCAAAAGATCGATCCACGCACCCGCGCGTATTCAAAGACGGATTACGTTGCCAGTTTTGTCGGATTCGCTCCGGTGAACAATCCGGCAATTACGATTGCGGTCATTCTTGACTCTCCTCGTGGGCTGCACCAGGGTGGTCAGGTTTCGGCTCCGGTATTCAAGCGTGTTGCGGAGCAGGTGCTGGCCTACTATGGCGTGCCGCATGATGTCGAGCCCAAGAACAACGCCGCGCGGCGTACACTCGTTGCAAAAGCTGCCGAAGGCGACAGTGAAGACACGCAGCAGCATGCTCCAGGTGAGATGATGGATTTGGCGGCCTTGGCCACTGCCTCGACTCCAGTTGCGGCAACTCCTGCGGCACAAGGTACTCCAGGCCCGTTGCATGCGCCAGAGAACTCGCACCTTGACCCGCGCGGCAGCACAGTGGTGATCGATGTCTCTGGAGGGTCCACCGTACCGTCTCTGCTCGGGCTCTCGATGCGGGCAGCGATTGAGGCGGCACACAAAGCTGGATTTGAGCTGCGCATTGTGGGTAGCGGAACCGCTCGTGAACAGCAGCCTCCGCCGGGTTCGTATTTGCCGCCAGGGTCGAAGATTGCGGTTCGCTTCTCGCGTTGACCAAGGGCCTACTTGAAAGAAAGCGCTATGAATTTTCTCGAAATTCTCGATGGAGCCGAGGTGCTCTCGCAATTCGGCGAAGACTGCCGGATTAAAGGTCTCGACTATGACTCGCGGCGCGTCCAGCCCTCGTGGCTGTTCGTCGCCATGCGTGGAGAGAGCACGGACGGCAATCGCTACATCGACGCGGCGATCAAGGCCGGAGCCGTTGCCGTTGTGACCGACTCTCCGACCGAAGCCGTGCGCGCGGGTGTTGCTTGGGCCGTCGTACAGCATGGCAGGCGCGCTCTTGCCCGCCTGAGTGCAAACTTTTACAAGCATCCGGCTGAACATTTGCGGATCACCGGCGTGACCGGCACCAACGGAAAGACGACGACCACCTTCATCGTGGAAGCGATTCTTCGCGCCGCAGGACGGAAGAGTGCGCTGGTTGGAACCGTCGAGTATCACCTGCCGGGAGAGGTGTTGCCCGCTCCCCACACCACGCCCGAGTCGCTCGAACTCAACCAGATGTTTGCCCGCTCGCTGGCTCATGGTGCAACAGAAGCGGTGATGGAAGTCTCCTCGCACGCATTGCAACAGGGCCGTGTTTTTGGTGTGCCCTTCGACGTGGCGATCTTCAGCAATCTCACGCAGGATCATCTCGATTACCACGGCACCATGGAAGAGTACTTCGCAGCCAAGCGCATTCTGTTCGAGGGATGCGGCACCGAGCCTCCGCGCTGCGCAGTGGTGAATATCGACGATGAGACGGGATGCAAACTCGCCGAGTTCTCGCGCCGCCGCTCACAGGTGTTCACCTACGGAATCGAGCAGGGAGACTTCCATGCCGAGCATCTGGAGATTACGCCTCAGGGAAATCGTTTTACGTTGATTACGCCCGATGGTCCAATCGAGTTGCGCTCGCCTCTGATTGGGTGCGTGAATGTCTATAACGTGATTGCCGCCTGCGCTGCGGCCTATGCACGCGGCTGCACTGGCGAGCAGATCGCCGCAGGCATCTCGGCAATCGCCCGCGTTCCAGGACGGTTTGAGGCGGTCGACGAGGGCCAGCCATTCGCTGTGGTCGTCGATTACGCTCACACGGACGATGCGCTGAAGAATCTCACCAAACTTGCGCGGGAGTTCGCCTCGCGTTCAAATGCTCGTGTCATAACCGTCTTCGGATGCGGTGGCGACCGCGACCGAACGAAACGCCCCAAGATGGGGCGCGCAGCGGGCGAGGGCAGTGATTTCGTGATCGTCACTGCCGACAATCCACGCAGCGAAGACCCTGTCGCGATCATCGAGGAGTCGCTGCCCGGCTTGCGTGAGACCAACGCGCGTTTTGTGACCGAGCCCGACCGCCGTCGAGCAATTGCGTTGGCACTGTCCGAGGCACGCAAGGGAGACATCGTGTTGATTGCTGGCAAGGGACATGAGCGCACGCAAACGACACGCGAAGGCGTGTTTCCGTTTGACGACTATCAGGTTGCGAGCGAGGAACTGAATCGCATCGGGTACAAGCGAGGAGGCGCACACGTATGAGACTCGCATTGGGCAGGATCGCCGAATTTGTGCAAGGCCGCGGAGTCTTCAACCGCGAGGCAATGGCTGAGGGCTACTCCATCGATACGCGCACGATTCGCCCCGGCGATCTGTTTTTCGCCATCAAGGGTGAGCGCATGGACGGCCACGATTTTGTGAAGGCCGCCCGAGAATCGGGTGCTATTGCCGCCGTCGTTGCACGCGATCAGCTTTCCCGCTTCGCCGATGATGCAGCCCTGATCGTGGTGGATGACACCACAGCCGCCCTGCAGCAGTTGGGCGCAGCCGTGCGCCGGATCTGGGGCAAAAAGCTGATCGGAGTGACTGGTTCCGCGGGCAAGACGACCACCAAGGAATGCATCGCTCACGTTTTGAGTTCCAATTTCCAGGTGCTGAAGTCGCTGGGAAATCTGAACAATCACTTTGGATTGCCCATGCAGTTGCTGCGACTCGAACCGCAGCATGAGATTGCTGTAATCGAGATGGGAATGTCGCACGCTGGCGAAATCACGCGTCTCGCGCAGATTGCCGCTCCCGATGAAGGCGTGGTGACGAACGTTGGTCTCGCGCACTTGGAGAGCTTCGGGACCCAGGCTGGTATTGCCCGCGCGAAATATGAGTTGATCGCCTCGCTTCCGGCGGGTGGTCATGCTTTTCTCAATGCCGACGATCCCTATGCCTGCCAGTTTGGCCGTGATTTCCATGGTAAGGTAACGCTTTTTGGAATCGAGCATCCGGCAGACTACCGCGCCCAAAACGTTGAGTTGCTCGGCATTCTCGGTTCGAGGTTCGACATCGTGGGAGCGGGTTTCCGCGAGAAGGCTCATGTTCCGCTCATCGGGCGTCACAATGTGCTGAATGCGCTGGTCGCCGTGGCCATTGCCGCCGAGCACGGCGTTAGGCCCTCGGATGCCGTGGCGAAACTCGAGTCGCTTAGTGCGGGCGATAAGCGAGGTGAAGTGCGCGAGGTCGCTGGCGCCATCCTCATCAACGACTGCTATAACTCCAATCCTCAGGCACTCGACAGCATGGTTACAGCCCTGGCGCAGACTCCGGCAAAGCGACGGATTGCAATAGCCGGCGAAATGCTGGAACTTGGGCCAATCGCTGCCGAACTGCACCGCGAATGCGGTCGCAAAATGGCTGCTCAGAAACTGGATTACGTTGTTGGAGTGCGCGGCAATGGTGAGTCCATCGCCGAGGGCGCTGCTTCCGGAGGTATAGCTTCCGAGTTTGTCGAAACTCCCGAGCAGGCAGGCGAGTGGCTCGCGAAGAACCTGCGTGAGGGAGATGCTGTATTGCTGAAGGGTTCGCGTGGAGTGGGCCTGGAGCGTGCGCTCGTCGTGTTCGAAGCGCAACGAAAAGTTTAGTTTAACTGCGGGCTATCCGCGCAAGATTGAGGACCCTTTGCTCTACTGGCTTCTGTACGAATACATTTTTCGCCACTTCAACGTCGGACCGTTCCGGATCTTTCGCTACCTGACTTTCCGCACGGCCTTCGCCAGCCTTACCGCGCTCTTTATGGCGCTGATCATCGGCCCATCGGTGATTCGCCGTCTGCGCGAGTTTCAAATCGGACAATACATTCGCGAGGAAGGCCCGCGTTCGCACCAGAAGAAGGCAGGCACACCCACCATGGGCGGCCTGCTGATTGTCGTCTCCATATTGTTGCCAACCCTGCTCTGGTCAGACCTGTCCAACAAATTTGTCTGGCTCGCGGTGATGTCCACGCTTTCCTTCGGAGCCATTGGATTCACGGATGACTACCTGAAGGTCGTACGCAAGCAGAACCTGGGTCTTAATGGCCGCAGCAAGCTTATGCTGCAAACGCTGGTTGCGTTTGCTATCGCGATCGTCCTCATCTTGCTGCAGGCTGAAGGCCAATACTCCACCCACCTAATGGTTCCATTTCTCAAGCGCTTTCGTCCGGACCTGGTGATGAGCAGTCTGGTTCACAACCCGCATCTTTGGCCCATCGCGTTCCTGCCATTCATCATCTTCGTCATTTTCGTGCTGGTGGGCTCGACCAATGCCGTGAACCTAACCGACGGTCTGGATGGCCTCGCCATCGGATGTACGTTGATTGCTGCCGGTGCGCTCACCGTGCTGACCTACGTCAGCGGACACGCGGTATTTTCCGACTACCTGGAATTGCAGAAGATGCCTCTGGTGGGCGAATTGACGGTTTTCTGCGGTGCCATGGTGGGTTCGTCCATCGGTTTTCTCTGGTACAACACCCATCCTGCCGAGGTCTTCATGGGCGATGTAGGCTCGCTTGCGCTCGGCGGAGCCATCGGAACCGTCGCGGTCATCATCAAGCAGGAACTGTTGCTGCCCTTCTTCGGAGGAATATTCGTTCTCGAAGCGCTTTCCGTCATTCTGCAGGTGGGCTCGTTCAAGCTGCGCAAGAAGCGCATTTTCCTGATGGCGCCTTTGCATCATCACTTTGAGCAACTTGGCTGGTCCGAATCGAAGGTGATTGTGCGATTCTGGATAGGCTCATTGATCTTTGCTTTGTTTGCTCTCACAACGCTCAAATTGCGTTAAGTTAAAAAGGCAAACTGCTCGAAGGATAGGGATGGAACCCATGGACGTAAAAGGCAAGCGAGTTCTGGTAGTTGGACTGGGAAAGTCGGGCGTGGCTTCGGCACTCTTCCTCGCATCGCGTGGCGCCAGGGTCACGGTGAGCGACGCCAAGAGCGAGGAGCAGCTCCGCACCGAGATTCCCGCACTGCTCGATCGCGGCATTACGGTCGAAACCGGCAAGCATGGCGAGCGCACATTCCGCGACCAGGACCTGATCGTCGTCAGCCCCGGGGTACCGAACACAGTGGCTCCCCTGCAGCACGCCATCAAGTTGGGCATCCCTGTTATTGGCGAAATCGAGTTGACAGCGCGATTCCTGGAAGGTCACGTCGTTGCCATCACGGGCTCCAACGGCAAGACCACCACGACAACGCTGACTGGCGAAATCATCGCTTCCGGCGGGCGCAAGACCCTTGTCGGGGGAAACATCGGAACGCCGGCAGTCACCTTCGTCGAGCAGTCATCGCCCGATACCTGGGTCGTGCTTGAGATTTCGAGCTTCCAGCTTGAGTCCATCGAGACGTTCCATCCGCATATCTCGTCCATTCTGAACATCACTCCCGACCACCTCGACCGCCACGGCTCCATGGAGAACTACATAGCGGCCAAGAAGCGCATATTCGAGAACCAGACCGCCGATGATTTTGCTGTGCTGAATGCCGACGATGAGGTCTGCCGCGGGTTGGGTGCTGGATTGAAACCCGAGGTGCTGTGGTTCAGCCGCAAGCATCCTGTCGAGCGCGGAACATTCGTCGCAGGCGACATGATCTTCTACCGCAACGGCAAGGATGTAGAGATCATGCCCGTTTCCGAGATTGCTCTGAAGGGCGCGCACAATGTTGAGAATGTGCTCGCCGCCGTAGCCATCGGCATGGCCGCCGGAGTCGAACCCTCATCCATCCGCCGCGCTGTAAAGGATTTCCGCGCCGTCGAGCATCGCCTCGAATACGTCGCCACCCTGCGCGGAGTGCAGTATTACAACGACTCCAAGGCGACCAATGTCGACGCGACGATCAAGGCACTTGAAGCCTTTCCGGCCAACATTCACCTCATCCTTGGTGGTAAGGATAAGGGCAGTGACTATTCCGTGCTCGCACCGTTGCTCGCCGAACGCGTTAAGCGGGTGTATACCATCGGCGCAGCCTCCGAGAAGATTGAGTCGCAGATTGGGACCGTCGTGCCCGTTACGCATGCGCTGACGCTCGACTCCGCAGTGCGCAAGGCTGCCGACCTGGCCACCGAAGGCGACGTAGTATTGCTTGCTCCTGCCTGTGCCAGTTTCGATCAGTTCCCCAACTACGAGGAGCGCGGACGTGCCTTCAAAGAACTGGTGCAGTCGCTTGCGACTCTGCATTCGGAATCCCCCACCGGAGGACGATAGGTGGCCAAGCGGGTCAGTGTCGATCGATGGCTGTTTTGCACCACGCTCTTGATGACCTTCGCCGGACTGGTGATGGTTTTCAGCGCCTCCGCCATCGTCGCCAAGGAACGTTTTGGCTCTGAGACCGCCTTCCTGCTCAAGCAGGGAATCTATGCCGCCGTCGGGCTCGCGGCGATGTTCGTCTTTATGCGGATGGACTATCGCAAGCTCAACCGTCCTGCTCTGGTGTTCACCTGCCTCGGAGTCACATCGCTGTTCTTAGGTGCGGTCTTTCTCCTCGACCGTTCGCACAACACGCATCGATGGATCAAGCTGGGCATTCTGTCGTTCCAACCTTCGGAACTCGCCAAGCCCGCCATTATTCTCTTCATGGCTCACTTCCTCGAGAGCCGGTTGCGATCCATCACCGATCTGCGCCATACGTTATTGCCGGCCGTCGCGCCCACACTGATTTTTTGCGTGCTGATCGTGGCACAGCCCGATCTGGGCACTGCAATGACGTGCGCATTCATCACGCTTGCGATCTTGTACATCTGCGGCATGGAGGCGAAGTACTACCTTTACACGGTGCTTCTGGCGATTCCGCCAATGTACTTCCTCTTATTCCGCACTGCATGGCGTGCGCGACGCATGGTCGCCTTCATCAATCCTTTTGCTGATCCCCAAGGCTCCGGCTTCCACATCATTCAGTCGCTCATTGCCGTTGGCACCGGAAGCCTCACCGGCCTTGGCCTCATGGAAGGTCGCCAGAAGCTTTTCTATCTTCCCGAGCCACAGACCGACTTCATCTTCGCCGTGGTTGCCGAGGAGCTCGGATTGATCGGCTCGGTTTGTTTCGTTGCGGCGTTTGCGTTCTTTTGTTTCCGGGGCCTGCGAGCTGCCTGGAACACTCGCGACAACTTCGCACGCATTCTTGCCGTAGGCATCACGGCGATGATCGGCATTCAGGCATTTTTCAATATCAGCGTCGTGCTCGGACTGCTGCCGACCAAAGGCATCCCGTTGCCATTCATCTCCTATGGCGGCTCGTCACTCATCGTGATGCTTGCCTGCGTGGGCGTGCTGCTGAACATTACGCAGCAGACGGACTAACAGAATGAAGATCATCCTCGCCGGCGGCGGTACAGGCGGCCATGTCATTCCTGCGCTTGCCATCGCCGAAGAACTCCGCAAACAGGGTCACGAAGCAGCATTTGTAGGCACCGAGCGCGGCATTGAGATGCGCCTTGTTCCCAAGGCCAATTTTCCGCTGTATACGGTCAAGGTGGGCGCGCTCAATCGCGTCAGCCTCGCCACCCGGTTGCGCACCATGACCAATTTGCCCCTGTCGATCCTGTCTGCCATGCGCATTCTGCGCGAGTTCAAGGCGCAGGTCGTCATCGGCGTTGGCGGATACGCGGCAGGTCCGGCCACCATGGCTGCCGTACTCATGCGCATTCCGGTCGTACTGTTCGAGCCCAACGTGGTCCCTGGGTTCGCCAATCGCATAGTTGCGCGTTTTGCGTCCAATGCCGCCGTACACTTCGAGCAAACTGGCAAATGGTTCCCCATCTTCGAAGTGACCGGTGTTCCTGTGCGCCCTGCATTTTTCTCTTTGCCGCCGCGCAGAAGCGAGTATCCGGCTCTGCTCGTCTTTGGAGGCAGCCAGGGAGCGCGCGCATTGAACCGCATCCTGCGCGAGTCTGCCGCATCGCTGCTGCAGCGCATACCCAGGCTTCGTATAGTTCACCAGACAGGCGAGCGCGAGTTTGCGGAGGTAAGCGGCTTCTACGCCGAGCGGAAGCTCGATGTGCAGGTCAGCGCCTTTATCGACGACATGCCGCAGGCCTTCGCGGATGCGGATCTCGTTGTATGCCGCTCCGGCGCCTCTACAGTCGCGGAGATTGCCGCGGCAGGGAAGTGCGCCTTATTCGTGCCGTTCCCTGGAGCCGCTGACGACCACCAGCTACGCAATGCCGAGTTGCTCGCGCAGGAGAACGCTGCACTTCTTATCCCTGAACACGAGCTGAGTTCCGAGCGGTTTGTGCAGGAGGTCACAGCACTTCTCGCCAGTCCGGAAAGGCTGAATGCCATGTCGGCTCAGGCTCGTGAGCTGGCGCACCCGGATGCCGCTGCGCACATTGCCCATATGGCCCTTATGGCTGCGAAGCGTAGCTAAGGAGTCAGGTACTCGCGGATATATTCGTTTTCCGAATTCGCGATTTCAGCCGCGCTTCCTTCGAAGATCTTCTTACCATCCTTCAACACAAGAAAGCTGGTTCGCGGGTCCCAGTCTGTTCCCGGTGGTACCGGAACCATCTTGTTCTGCTTTTGGTCAAAGGTATGTGTCGCCATCGTGAATGCATCCTGCAAACGGTGAGTCACCAGCAGCGAACTTGTTTTATAGAAGTCGCGTTGTTTCACCAGCAATTCGACAATCGTGGTCGAGGTCACCGGATCGAGGCCAGCCGTTGGCGAGTCGTAAAGCAGAACTTCCGGGTGCCAAATGATGGCTCTTGCGATCGCCACTCGCCGTCTCATACCGCCGGAAAGTTCGGCTGGAAACTGGTTCATCGTCTTCTCCAGCTCCACAAATCGCAGCGCCTCGCGCACGCGAGCTTCGATTTCTTCTTCCGGAACCTTCTCTTCATAGAGTCGAAACGCCACATTTGCCTCGACCGATTGCGAATCGAACAGCGCCGACTCCTGGAAGACCATTCCGATGCGGCGGCGAAGTTCGAACAACTCCCTCTCGCGCATGGCCGTAACTTCCTGCCCCAGAACGAAGATGCGCCCACTGTCAGGGCGTACCAAGCCAAGAGTGAGCTTGAGAATCGTAGTCTTGCCAGAACCGGCAACACCGAGCAGAACTTTGGTGGCCCCCTGCTCTAGATCAAACGAAAGGCCGTCCAAAACGACCAGTTCGTCAAACCTCAGGCACACGTCTTCGAAGATGACTGCCTTCTCCGAACCGTTCGGACCGGCGGTGCTCATCTTTATAGTGGCCCCAGCACCACCATCAGCAGGCGGGTGATAATTAGATCGACGGCGAGAATCAGCACGCTGGCGGCGACCACCGCCTGCGTCGTCGCGCGGCCCACTCCTTGCGTGCCGCCCTTTGCGCTCAGTCCGTAGTAGCACCCAACCGTGGCGATGATGAAGCCAAACATCACTGGCTTAATCAGCCCCATGAACACGTCCGCAAACCGGAGCGTCTGCCATGCTGAGGTCCAGTATTCGTTCAAGTCAAGCCGCAGCAGCAGAAGCGCAATCATTGAGCCGCCAACAAGACCCACCAGGTCCGAGAGGATCGTGAGGAAGAACAGCATGAAGACCGTGGCAGACAAACGCGGCGTCACCAACTTGCGGCTGGGATCGGTCCCTAGTGCGCGCATGGCATCAACTTGCTCGGTCACCATCATCGAGCCGAGTTCGCTGGCCATTCCGCTGGCGTTCCGGCCCGCGACCATCAGGCTCGTAAGCACCGGGCCCAACTCGCGCACCATCGACATCGAAACAAGCTGTCCGGTAAAGGCCAGCGCACCGAATCGTGCCAGCGAGTTCGCACTCTGAAGTGCGAGCACCGCGCCGGTGAAGAATCCGGTCAGGACGACGATAGGCAGCGATCCCACGCCGATGATGTCCATCTGCTGCAGAATGTCGCCGAGATAGAGCGGCTGGCTGAACAGATTGGCAAGGGCTCGCCACGAAAGGACGGAATACTCCTGCACCGCCAGAACATTGCCCTTCGCGTATTCAGATAGAGAAAATGCCATTCGGTACGGGGAGCCGCATATTAGGTCAGTTGCATCGGCTTGCGGCTCATCAATGGACTATATCAAAACCCGGCGCAAACACCTATTTGCGTACCGGGTACTAGTCGCGCTGTCCGCGTCGCTTGATCTCAATATTCAGGCGCTTGATCTTCTGATTGAGCGTCGACAGAGGCACGTGGAAGCGCTCGGCAGCCTCCGTCTGGTTCCATCCGCACCGCTCCAGCATGGCGGTGATTACGCGGCGCTCGCAATCCTCTACGATCTCAAACAGCGACGCATCCGGCTTATCTGTGATCAATGGTAGTGCATCCCCACGGCTCACGATGTCCTCGGGGAACAGGTCGGCTGTAATCACCGGATGAGCCGACAGCACCACGGCGCGCTCAATCGCGTTTTCCAATTCGCGGACATTGCCCGGCCAGTCGTAATCCATCATCGCGCGCAAAGCATCAGGCCCCAGCTCTCGCTTGGGCTTTTCATTTTCAGCACAGAACTTCTGAAGGAAGTGTTGCGCCAGGATAGGAATGTCCTCTTTGCGCTTGCGCAGCGGAGGAAGATCGATGGTGATCACGTTCAAGCGGTAATACAGATCCTCGCGGAAGCGGCCATCTTTTACCGCCTGCCGCAACTCGCTGTTCGTGGCGGCGATCACGCGCACGTCCACTTGAATCTCCTGCACGCCGCCAAGGTGCATGAATCGCTTGTCCTGCAGCACACGCAGCAGCTTGGCCTGCGTCTCCATCGACATGTTGCCAATCTCATCGAGGAAGATCGTGCCGCGATCCGCGACTTCAAATAGCCCCTTTTTGCTGCTCACCGCACTGGTGAATGCGCCCTTTACGTGCCCAAACAGTGTGGACTCCAGCAGGTCGCTCGGCATCGAACCCGTATTCACCGGCACAAATGGACGATCCTTGCGCGGCGAGTTGGCGTGGATGGCCTTGGCAATCAGTTCCTTGCCCGTGCCGCTCTCGCCCTGCAGCAGAATGGTTGAACGAGAGGGTGCAACCTGCGCTACCAAGTCAAAGGTGCGCAGCATGACTTCGCTCTTGCCGACGATACTTTCGAAGTTGTAGCGCTGTTTGAGCTGGCGCTTGAGCTGGATATTTTCTTCCTGTACGCGCTTGCGTCCAATCGCTGCGCGCACATCCGCCTGAAGCTTTTCGTTTGTCCAGGGCTTGGCGATGAAGTTCGCCGCGCCGCCCTGAATCGCCGCCACTGCATTCTCCGGTGTTCCGTAAGCAGTGATCATGATCACCGCCGTATCCGAATCGCGCTCGAGAATGTCCTTCAGAATTTCGAGTCCGTTTCGCCCGGGCAGTTGAAAATCCAGCAGAACAAGGTCAAACGACTGCGTGTCGAGGACACTAAGTCCTTCTTCGCCATCTGCAGCGTTGACGACTTCGTAGCCTTCGTCTTCGAGCAAGATCTGGAGCGACTCGCGGATCGCTGCTTCGTCATCGATGATGAGCACCTTGCCCGGGTTCGACTGCTCCAGCGGCGCCGAAATGCGCTTCGCTCCTGCTACATCAGACATGGATTGCCTTTCTCGACATTGGGAACTCCATCACGAATCTTGTCCCTTCTCCCTGCTTGCTATCGACGCGAATCTTCCCGGCATGTTCCTGGATGATGCCGTACGTTACCGCCAATCCTAGACCAGTTCCGCCGCTTCCTCCCTGCTTGGGGCGTCCCTTAGTGGTGAAGAAGGGATCGTAAATGCGATGAATATGCTCGGGCGCGATGCCTGTGCCCGTGTCGATCACGTGCACACAGACGCCGTGTTCGTGAGTCGTTCTCACGGTCAGCGTGCCACCCTGTGGCATCGCATCTTTGGCGTTAAGGAAGAGATTCAGGAACACCTGTTGTAACTTGCCCTGGTTGCCATGTATCTGCGGCAGCGTCGACTCCAACTCGCCAACAACGCGGATGCGTGCGGTCTTGAATTGATGTTCCAGCAGCGCCAGTGTGTCGTGGATAATTCGATTCACATCCACGCTGCCGAACTCGGTGCCGCTCGTTCGCGAGAAGTTCAGCAGATTGTTCACGATCTCCGAGGCCCTGAACGTCTGCTTCGTGATCTTGTCGAGCAGTGCCGACCGCTTTTCATCGCCCTGCAACTGCTTCGCCAGCAATTGAGCGTAGGAACTGATCACTGCCAATGGAGTGTTCACCTCGTGCGCCACTCCAGCCGCCAGCAGACCGATCGATGACATTTTGTCTGCCTGTGCCAGTTGCGTTTCCAGGTCGATGCGCTCTGTGATGTCATCGACGATGATCAGGCGTCCTACGACGGTGTAATCCTTGCTGATGAGGGGCGCGATGGCGACGTTCACAATACGCGTGTCCCCCGCCGTGGTGCCCAGTCGGAACTTGTACAGATTGTGAATGCCGGGATTATCGCGGACCCGCAGAAACTCTTCGCAGAAAGCTGCGGGCAAAACATCGCCAATCGGCTTGCCGATGGCATCGATGCGGGGCAGTGCATACATCACTTCCATCTGCGAATTCCAAGATTCAATCTTGTCCTGCAGATCGACCGCAAACACGCCCACGTTGATCGACTCGACGATGTTCTCGTTGAACTCCTTCAGGCGCTCATACTCCTGCGCCTTCTCCTGCAATGATGCGTATAGCCGCGCATTTTGCAGCGCGATAGCGATGTAGCCTGCAAGCGTCTCCAGCAGCTCGACATCTTCGCTTGAGAGGAAGTCGCCCTCGCTCGTCTTCCCCAAACCAAGCATGGCGATGGTTCGATTCATCACCGTGCAGGGAATGTAGTAGTTCAGGTCGAGTGTGCGAATCGTTTCCTGCGCCAGCAGATCTTCGCGCACCGCCTGGTGTGTGTTGTCGAAGAACAGATGCCCCTCGGCGAACTCCGGACGCTCGCTGCTCAGGAAGCTCAGGTCGAGCCAACTCGTCTGCGCGATGCCGCTAGATTTGGCGAGCACAAAGCCAGGACCGTCCTCGTTCGAGAGGAAGATCGCCATGCGATCCACCAGAAGCGTGTTCTGGATGCGTTCCAGAATCGCTTCAAGCATCTTGCCCAGATCGCGCTCCGAGTTCAGTTCGCGGCCAAACTCAATCAGCGTTCTGCGATAGTCATAGCGCTTTCGGTAGAAGAATCGGTCGATGCGCTCCTGAATCCAGTTTTTGATCGGGTCGAACAGTACGGCCGTAAACACCATTGCCGCGACTAATCCACCCGGGCCAGCACTGGGAAAATTCTTATGGAACAACTCGGCGATGGCGCCAATGGCTGCGATGTAAACGGCGGCGATCGTTCCGGCGGCGATTGTGTAAGCCATGCCGCGCTTGAAGATCAGGTCCACGTCCATCAACCGATAGCGCACAATGGCGTAGCCGAACGTCAGCGGCAGAAACACGAGAGCCAGCACGCTGACCTTCATCATCGCCGACGGTGCTTGTCCGTAAATGAACGGAACGACGTAGAACACCGTGAACGGAACGACGGCAAGGAACGTTCCGCGCGTCACCCACTTCATCTGCTGCCGAAGAATTGGGGTAGGGGCTCGCAGGTACGTGTGCCACAGTACAAACGTCGCCGTCAGGAACAGCGCAGCCACATAGCCCATCTGCAGGCGATCCAGATTCCACAGCAGCAACCCGCTTGGCTGCGCGGCGGTCACCAGCAGCACCCAGATGCTCAGCAGCAGCAGTCCCGGCGCATACACCAGCGACAGGATCCAGGTGCGCTTCTGCACGAAGGCCTTGCGTTCCGGGAAACTCAGTGCGAAGTGCAGGAACATCGCGGGCTGAAGCATTCCTGCAACCACGTTGGACCAGTACACGGTCCAGTCAAACTGGTTGAGCTTGCCCGTAAACTTGAACGAGTAGAAGACAAACGAAACCAGGCAGAAGAGGTAAAAGTGCCCGGCCTTGGGCGCTGTCCAGCGGCGCAGCAGCACATACATGCCAATGCCGAGATATACCAGCGCAATCAGCCGCAGACCTTGGTTCAAGCTCTTATCTACCGGTTGCAGAATCAGCGGCACGTCCAGATTCACATTGTCGCGGTTCAGCGTGTATGAGAGTCGTGTCCAGATTCCGGACCGATACATCTGGCGTGCGACATCAGCGGTGTTGTCGGCGGGAATGCCTCCCACCGCAACCAGCACATCACCGGACTTGATTCCGCCCCGGTCACCCGGCCCCATTGGGTCCACTCGCTGAGCGACCAGTTGCCCGTGGTTCTCCACCCACCAGACGCCGTCTGTCGGCGTTGAAAACTCACGTTCTTTCTGGAAATTAATCCACGCGAAGACCACCGCCCACAGCGTGAGTAAGCTGAACGCGACGGCGGCAAAGCGGATCTGAGTTTCCTTCGTCATGGGCGGTTTCGCTGCCAGCCGCCCACCGCTTAACTCCGACGCGGAGGTGGGCCACTGATTTCTTTGCAACTCAGTTGCCACCTTCCCATTCGTCATAGGTCACTCAAATAGCAGCAATAAAAGGATATTCATGAATTATACAGTCAGGTTCCCCCTCCCAACTTCCGAAACAGGAACATGGCTATGGATTATGGAAGATTGCTGATCGAAACTCTAGGATGCACGCACTCGCATCTAAGTTCGTAGCCGCCTCGGGCTGTACTTGCTGCCTTCCAGCACACCGTGGCAGAGCCATGACTGAAGGAGGGTCATTGCAAAACTCTGAATTGGAACGCTTTCTCCAGCAGCAGGAGTGCTGGTTTCCCTGCGGAGAGCATCGGATGCGCTATCTCCATGTACCCTGCAACACTTCGCACGCCCAGCGGTTGTTTTCGTCCACGGATTATTAGGCTACAGCTTCAGTTGGCGGCACAACCTGGAGCACTTCGCCCGCTATAGCGACGTGTATGCCGTCGATCTTCTCGGGATCGGCCACTCAGACCGTCCTCCCGCGGGAACGGTCGACCTCAGCCTTGCCGGGCAGGCCTCGCGCCTGATGAAGTTCATGCGCTCCCTCGGGCATTCGCAAATCGACTTAATTGGCACCTCGCACGGCGGAGCCGTATCCATGTTTGCCGCCAGCCAGGATCGTGCCTTCGCCAAGCCCCTGATCGGCCGCCTCGTGCTGGTCGCTCCTGCCCATCCCTTCATGCCCAATGCCAAGCTTCGGCTGGCGCTGCTGGCCACGCCCATCGGACGTATGTTCATGCACTGCATCGGTCCCGGGAACGCATTGCTTCGCTCACGCTCACTGGGCGACATGTATTGGAACCAATTGCTCATCACGCCCGAAACCCGCGCCGGATACGACGTCAACCTTACCGATCCGAGTTCCTACGACTATGCACTGGAAATTGTGCGCACCTGGCGTCCGGACATGGAGCAGCTCCGCACCTTGCTGCCGACCATATCGGAGATCCCCGCAATGCTGCTCTGGGGCCGTGAAGATTCTGCCGTCTCCGCCGAATCGGGTCTCATCTTGAAGCAGGCGTTCCGTGATGCCATCTACCAGGTGATTCCCAATGCCGGACACCTGCCCTATGAAGAAGCTCCCACGGAGTTCAATGATCGAGTGCTACGCTATCTAGAATCGTAATCAGGCCACCTTTACGGAGGATGAACAGCTTTCGTCCTTCTCGAGTGTCATAATGACCTCATGAACCTCCGACAGCAGCTCGGTGACGCGCTTCGCGGTGTGGACCGTGGCGCCTGGGTGCGGCTGTTCATCGCCGTGTTTGGCCTTGCTCTGGCGTTTGCTGCCGCGCTGCTCTCAACTGCCTCGCGTGAGGCAGGAGACCTCCTTGCCACCGCAGTTTTCGCCTCATCGGCGCTTCTGCTCTCGGCCGTCGTAGCCGTCTCAACAGTGCCGTACCTCGCGCGGCAGGTAGTTTCCCGCCGAGTACGTGACGCTCTCAACTACGACATCACCCGCGAAGGGCTCGTTTATCTTGTTTTCACGCTCTTCATTGGCATCGCCGCACTCAATACTGGTAACAACCTGCTATTCATCGTAGTCGCGGCCATGCTCGGAGCAGTGCTGGTAAGTGGCGTCGTCTCGGCCGTCATGATCAACGGCCTTGATATCGATCTCCATCTTCCCCATCACGTTTTTGCCGGTCAGAGCTATGCTGGTGCCGTGCTGCTGCACAACCGCCGCTGGTTTCCGACCTTTTCCATCAACGTAGTTCCTCCCGTGCAAAAGAAAGAGCGCCCCCCTCGGCAGTGGAAGCGGACAAACTTCGTTTTTCCTCCTGCGCGCACGGGGCGCAAGCCGATCATCCGCTGGCCTGATTTCGCATACGTCAAGATGTCCCCTCCGCGCCAGTTTCCCCCGGTATTTGAGGACACGGTTTATTTCCCATACCTGCCCGGAGGCCACCGCCAGAGCGCAGAGTTGAACCTCTGCTTCCCGCAGCGAGGCCGCTATGCACAGCGCGGCATCGGAATCTCGACCCGCTTCCCCTTCTCCTTCCTCACCAAGACGCGTACCGTCGCGCTGAATGAGGATGTGCTTGTGTATCCCTCCGTCGAGCCCACCGACGAAATGCTCGAAGTGCTCCCCATGATCACTGGAGAACTCGAAACCAATCTGCGCGGCCGCGGTGCCGACCTCTACCGCATTCGCGATTATGAACCGGAGGACAGCGCACGGCACGTGGACTGGAAAGCCACCGCAAAATCCGGCGAGTTGAAAGTCCGCGAGTACAACCGGGAAGATGAGCGCCGGGTGCGCATCGTGTTCGACAATCCTGCGCCCGGAGTGCTTGACCGCGAACATTACGAGCGCTGCGTCAATCTAGCCGCCTCCATCTCATGGCACTTCTTTCAGGATCACACCGAGGTCAGCTTCTCCGCGCCATCATTGGTCGAAGAGCACGACATCTACGATTTCCTCGAATATCTCGCGCTGGCCGAGCCGGCCACGCACAAGGACTTCCTCTCCGGGTTGGGCGATTCCGGACAGTACAACATCGTCATCACTGCCTGCCCGCGCGGTCAGATTCCCACCGAGGTATGGGAATCCTCTTACGTGTACTTCGCGCAGGAGTAGTCTCCCAACCCGCTCCCGTAAACCTTTCTCGCCTCCATCCTTGAAAACAGAAAGCTGCAGCGAGTAGCTTTGATTCAGCACTGGCTCAAGGAGAACCGCACACAGAATGTCGCCTACCGCGAAACGCAATGCCCTTTGGATCTTTCTCTTCCTCGTGCTTGCGTCCACGCTAGCCGTTCCGTTTCTCGCGGTAAATGAGCCTCCACTGCTCGACTACCCCAATCACCTCGCGCGCACGTTCATCCTCGACCACCTGCACGATCCCGCGTATCGCTTCGCCAACTACTACGAAGCCGATTGGAAGCCTTACCCATACATCCTCTGGGACTTCCTCTCGCTTGCCTTCCAGCAGGTCCTACCTCCTGAGATCGCTGGAAAGCTCTTGCTCATCCTCGCCACCGTTCTCGTTCCGGTTTCAGTGGCGTGGTTCCTATGGCAGGCTCGCGGAAACGTCAAGCTCTCGCTTCTCGCGTGCGCTCTGTCCTACTACACGCTTTTCCTCTGGGGATTCACCGCCTACCACCTGTCCGTAGGCTTCTGCTTCCTGATGGTCGGCACCTGGCTCTGGTATCGGCGAAAACCTTCTCCGACGCGCGCTCTTGTCTTTGTGGCCGTCAGTTTCGCGACGTACTTCGCGCACTTGCTCGGCTTCGCTTCCGCCGCATTCATTCTCGTGCTCTATGAGTTGACGTCATTGCAGTGGCGCGAGTGGATAAGACTTGCCGTGTTCCTTGCGCCTCCATCGTTGCTCTTCTTGTGGGCGCGACCCGGTCTTGGCCAGCAGCAGAAGCGACTGGAGTTTCGCTCCCTCAGCGATAAATTCGAAGCCCTGCGCAACATCCCCACTCAAGGCTACGATCTGACACTGGACAAGATCTTCCTCGATGGCCTCCTGTTGTGCCTGCTCGTGGCCGTCATTCGCAATCGCGAACTCAAAGTGCGCTGGCGATGGCTGTTTGTGTTCGTGGGATTCTTCGTAGTCTATCTCTTGCTCCCCTACGGTTGGGGAGCAAGCTCCGACCTCGACGTCCGCTTGGTGCCGCCTCTCTGCTTGCTGACGCTGGCACTGTTCGATGTGGGTCGCCGCGCCAACTGGATCGCTGTACTTGCCATTGCGCTCACGTGTCTTCGAGTATTCAACGTCACCGCTGGCTTCCGGGATGAGGTCGAGAAGAGCCTTCCCATGAATCACGCCATCCAGCAGATCGCGCCCGGTGCGAAGATCTTTCCGCTTGTAGATACCTGCAAAGAAGAGGACCCGCTCGACTACTACTACGTCCACTATTGGGCTTACGCGGTCATCCGCCGCGGAGCGATCTCGCCCTATCTATTCGACATTCCCGGCCAAACGCCCATGCGAATCACCTACGAACCCTACATGACCGATGGCTACTGGGGGCACTGCAACGACGTCGAACCCGAGTGGGATGCTGTCGCCGCCGATTACGACTACATCTGGAGTTATGGAGACAACCGTTATGGCCGGGGAATCACCGCAGTGGCCGACAAGGTTTTCGAGGAGAGCCCGCTCATCCTGTATCGCGTGAAGAAACCTCAACCCCCACGCGACTGGCCAGCTATTTGCCGGTTCTCGCCGTGTCCGCCATCTCCGCCTCGCGTGCCAGGTACACAGTTTGAGATGGGAAGGCAAGCGAGGTTCCGCAGCTCTCGACAATATCCATCACGCGGAACAACAGGTCTTCGCGTACAGCGGTGAATTCGTTGTACTCGTGTGTCATCACGTAAGCTTGCATTTCGAGCTCGAGCGCGCTGTCCGCCAGCCTTGCCAGCCGAATCCACGCTGTATCCGATTCCACCCGTGGATGCTTGCGCAGCATCTCCGAAACCTCGGCCAGCACGCGTTCGAGCTGTGCACGAGTGGTTTCATAGCGCAGGCCAATTTTGCAGAATACGCGCATCTTGTCCCGTGCGCTCAGGTTTTCAACGTTCGCCGTAGCCAGCGACCCGTTTGGCACTGCTATCAATCCGCGTTCATAAGTCCGAATCCGCGTCGAGCGAAGGCCGATGTCCTCCACTGTTCCAATCGTGTCTCCAACTCGGCACAAGTCGCCAACGCGCATCACTCGATCGGTCAGGATGCTGATGCCCCCGAACAGGTTCTCGATCGTCTTCTGTGCGGCCAGTGCGACTGCGATACCGCCGATGCCGAGTCCGGCGAGCACGGCCGAAAGGTTGAAGCCTGCGAGATAAAGGATGCTGAGAACCGCTGCAATAGCGATGCTCATCTTGAGCATGCGATGCAGCAGAAGAGAAAGTGAAAGAGTGCCGCGCTCTTCCGGTTCCACCAGCCGGCGTCGCGTGCGGCGTGTCCACACCGTCACGAAATCCCACAGCAACCATGCCACTGCAAACAGCAGCGCAGTCGCCTGCACCTTCATGTAGTATTCGCGGAACAGCAGAGGAACGGTGATCATCCGCATGCCGATGGCATGCGCCGCGGCCGTGGCAAATAGCAGCACAGGGCCGCGAATGTTGGTCCAGACCTCCGACTTCGCTGCTCCATGGTTGATGCGTGCCAGCATCCATGCTGGTGAGCGAACTACCGCCACGACGGCCATTCCAGCCAGCAGCGAAACCGGGATCAGCAGAACGAAAGCCGTCCAGACCCATAGCGGAATTGAAAGGAAGCGGGGACGCACAAGCAGGTGTGGCAAATGGCGCTCAACCTGGTGCGAGCGCACGTCGTTCGCAAGGTCTTCCGTTCTGCTCAGCGTGCTCCAGGCGATCAGCCACACGTGTCCGCTGTTGCCATCCGGCACGCGCACCACGAGCAGCGGCAGTTCTTTGCCGTTGACGGTAAACTCTCCCACGCGCTCGTGATTCGGCTCAAGCTGCGGGTCATAGATCAGTTCAGGATTATCGGTGATCGCGCCCAGTCGACTCACAAAAGCTTGGTCGAGCAGGGTCTTCAGATCCTGCACCACGCGAGCGGAGTCAAGTTCGCTTTCCTGTCGTGGGAGTTGCAGATATTCGGCTGCGCGCTCGTTGTCGCCCTTTTGCGCAGCCTGCATGAATCCGGTAAGCGTGCCGCGAGGCGTCGTACGGCCCAACGGATCGACGCTCTTTGCCGCCTGCCCTGAAGGGACTCCGGCAGAGAGCGCCTTCAGAACCGATTGCGCTGCCAGCGGAGCGCACAAGAGGCCCAGTAGTAAGAACAGGTGGAGGCTCGCTCGTACGACTCGCATACTCTCAGGGTACCTCTTTCGCATCCCTGAAGCTAGCCGCAGCTTCTTTGCCGCCCGCTACAACTTACTTCGAGTGCGTCGGTTCGTGCTCGGGTTCCCTTACCGGTGCCTGCTCCGGGTGCGCAGGGGAATCCTCGGGGAATCCGAGAGGGTAGTGTCGTTCAATTCGCTTTGGGTCGCCAATATCAGCCAATCCGTATCTCCTGTGGTTGTGATCTTGAATGTGCCTTTCACTTGTGTCACTCCCGAAAGCTTGCCCCACCACTCGGGGGCGCACCACGCATCGAGAATGCGCGCCTTCTCTGCGCGATATCCGTCACTATGTACGATCACATCGCCGTACAGCGCAACGCGGCCAAACAGCAGCGGTGAACCTCCGCCAATGCGTTCCACGCTCGCGGGCTTGTATGCATAGAATCCACGTCTATTCGCCAAGGACAATTCCTCGGTGGAGTTTTCGCCCGCCCACTTCCAGCGGTAGGGAACTCCTATGCTGCACGGGTGCGGATTCGGCGATTTCTCATCGAGCAGCCACCATCTCCAGCCTGTCACATATCCAACGTAGACTTCAGGACAACTCATCAACCAGGTTTGTTTCCTTCGAGATGATCTATCTACTCTGATGAATCTTCCTCGAATTTGGATGGTGTTAAGTATGGGGGATTGCCCTACGTACTCTGGTTGCCGCACCTGAAACGCAAACAGTAAAACCCTATCAGCGCCAGAGTGAAGATTTGCGGAAAGCAAAAGCCCTGCCCGACAGTCTTGTCGGGCAGGGCCTTTCAGTGCGATTTCAGCTTACTTCTGCCCGTTCGGCTGCCAACGCAGGATCGGCTTTCGTGCGGCCGCCGTTTCATCCAACCTTGACAGGCGAGTCGTATGCGGAGCGTCTTTAATCGTCTCCGGAGAGTCGATCGCTTCCTGTGCAATGGACTTCATCGCGTCGATAAAGAGATCAAGTTCCTCCAGCGGTTCGCTCTCGGTCGGCTCAATCATCAGCGCCCCGTGGACCACCATCGGGAAGCTCACCGTGTACGGGTGGAACCCGTAATCGATCAGGCGCTTCGCAATGTCGCCCGTCTTGACGCCAGCTTTCGTCTGCAGCTTATCGCTGAAAACGACCTCGTGCATGGTCGGCGTCGAGTATTGCAGGTCATACGTTCCCTCGAGCTTCTTGCGCACATAGTTCGCGTTCAGCACCGCATCCTCGGTCGTCTGTCGCAAACCATCCGGGCCATTGGCCATGATGTACGCCAGCGCCCGGACGTGCATTCCAAAATTGCCGAAGAAAGCCCGCACCCGTCCAATCGACTGCGGACGGTCATAATCGAGCTTCAGCAATCCGTTGGCTCCCTCCACCACTACGGGCTTCGGCAGGAACGGCTCAAGATGCTTCTTGCAAGCCACAGGACCGGACCCGGGACCGCCTCCGCCATGCGGAGTTGAGAACGTCTTGTGCAGGTTCAGGTGCATTACATCCACGCCAAAATCGCCTGGCCTTGCCTTTGCCACCAGCGCGTTCATATTGGCGCCGTCCATGTAGAGCAGTCCGCCCTTGCGATGCAGTATCTCCGCGATCTGTGCAATCTGCTGCTCGAAGATCCCCAGCGTGTTGGGATTCGTGAGCATCAGTCCGGCGACATCTTCGTTCATCTGCGCTTCAAGCGCAGCCAGGTCCACCATGCCCTGCTCGTTGCTGCGCAGGTTTTCCACCTGGTATCCGACCATCGCCGCCGTTGCGGGGTTCGTGCCATGCGCCGAGTCCGGAATCAGCACCTTCTTGCGCGCATTTCCCTTTGACTCGAGATACGCACGCATCAGCAGAATGCCCGTCAGTTCGCCATGAGCACCAGCCGCGGGCTGCAGCGTGATCGCGTCCATGCCCGTGATTTCGATCAGTTGATCGGCCAGCGATTTCATTACGCGCAGCGCGCCCTGCGATATCTGCTCTGGCTGGTACGGATGCGCTCCAGCGATACCATCCAGCCGCGCCACCACTTCGTTCACGCGAGGGTTGTACTTCATCGTGCACGACCCTAGCGGATACATCCCGTGATCCACCGCGTAATTCCACGTTGAAAGGCGCGTGAAGTGTCGGATGATCTCTATCTCGCTCACCTCTGGCAGCGCCGCAGACTCACTGCGCAGCGCGTCTCCGAGCTCCGAGGCAGCATCCACCTCCGGCACATCAAGCTGGCGCATGCGATACGCCTTCTTGCCAGGCGAGGAGTGCTCAAAGATCAATCCTTCATTCTGCGAAATGTGCGTGCTTGCCTTGCGAATATCTTTGTCGCTCATCCCTTCACCTCGCTGGCAGCAGCATCAATGGCAGCGCGCGATGTCAGTTCCGTTGCACACCACACGGCAGCATTGCCTAGTTCGGGGTAGAACTTCCGCAATGGGAATCCGCCGATGATCTTCCTCTTGTCCGCCAGCCTATGCGAAATTACGTAGGAATCCTCAGCCGTCTGCAGCACAAATTCGTTAAACCTCGGCGCACCCTCGAACAGCACCTTGCCTTTCCGTCCGAGCGTCTGCCGCGCATAAGCTGCCTTGGCCAGGTTCTGCGTAGCGAGGTCCTTCAGGCCTTCGCGGCCATACACATCCATGTAGATGTTCGCCATCAGTGCAATCAGCGCCTGGTTCGTGCAGATGTTCGATGTCGCTTTCTCGCGTCGAATATGCTGTTCGCGAGTCGAGAGCGTCAGAACAAATCCACGCTTGCCATTGCGATCCGTTGTTTGTCCTGCAAGCCTTCCCGGAATCTGCCGCACATACTTTTCATGTGTCGCTATGACTCCGGCGTAAGGACCGCCGTAGCTGAGGGGCACTCCGAACGACTGTGCCTCCATTGAAACGATATCGGCTTCCTTCGGCGGTTTCACGATTCCAAGAGACAGCGCCTCTGCGATGGAAACGACTAGCAGCGCACCTTTCGCGTGAACCACATCCGCAATCGCCGCAACGTCTTCGATCGTGCCGAAGAAGTTCGGCGACTGAATCAGCACGCACGCCGTATCAGGGGTAATCGCCGCATCCAGAGCCTTGAGATCGATGCGCCCGTTCTCGACGAATCCGACTTCGGACATCGGCAGTCCCTGATACTTCGCATACGTGGCAATCACTTCCCGGTATTCCGGATGAACGCTACGCGCCAGGATCGCCGACGTACGTCCCGTGATGCGCATCGCCATCATTACGGCTTCCGCGGCGCCCGTCGAGCCGTCGTACATCGAGGCGTTTGCCACCTCCATGCCGGTCAACTCGCAGACCATCGTCTGGAATTCGAAGATTGCCTGCAGCGTGCCCTGCGCGATTTCCGGCTGGTACGGCGTATACGCCGTAAACCACTCGCCACGCGAAATCAGTGAATCGATAATTAGCGGGCGATAGTGGTTATACGCGCCGGCACCGAGCAGGATGTCGTATCCCGAGCCGTTTTCAGCTGCTCGCGAACGGAACCAGTCCACGATTTCGCTTTCCGCCATCTGGCGCGGAATCGCTAAATCGCGCTTAAGTCGAAACTCTTCCGGGATGGGCTTAAACAGCTCATCTACACAGCAAACGCCGATTTCGCGAAGCATTTGCTCACGTTCGGCTGGAGACTTGGGGAGATAGCGCATGATGAATTCTTTTCCTGACTACAGCTCGCCTACTTCTCTTCGGCGATGAACTTCTCGTAATCGGCAACCGAGAGCAGGGAAGCGGTTTCCGAAGGATTCGTCAACGTCATTTTCACCATCCACGCCGTATGCGGAGAGCTGTTGACCTTTTCCGGCGAGGTAGCGAGTTCGCCATTGATTTCCGTCACGGTGCCTGAAACCGGAGCGTAAAGATCGCTCACCGCCTTCACCGACTCCACTGTGCCGAAGGTTTTCCCGGCCACGAGTTCCGCGCCGACCTTAGGCAGTTCGACAAACACAATGTCGCCTAGCGAGTTCTGTGCATAGTCGGTGATTCCGATTGTTCCAGTGGTGCCGTCAACGGAAAGCCACTCGTGCTCTTTTGTGTATTTAAATTCCGGCGGATAAGCCATGATCGTCTCCAGAAATTGATTACACGCCGGAAATTCCGGCGAGGATGTGTCTCACATCGAAAACATGGGTAAAGCTGAAATTGTACTCTACTGCTTTTGCGCAGCCTCGCTCGCCGTGGTGCTGGTTGTCCGGCGCGGCCGCTTATAGAACGGCGTTGGAACTACTTTGCACTTCACCACCTGGTTGCGCACCTCGACTCCGAGTTCCGTGCCCTCAGCCGAGTGCTCCAGCGGTACATACGCCAGCGCGATATTCTTCTTCAGGAAAGGTGCTGGCGATCCGCTCGTCACATTCCCGATTCCGCGCCCCTGCGGATCCACTACACGGTAGCCATCGCGCGGAATGCCACGTTCAACAGCCTCCAAGCCGACAAGAATGCGTTGCAGGCCGCGCTTCTTCTGAGCCTCCAGCGCTGCCTTCCCAATGAACTCTTCCTTGTCCATCTTCAGGAAGCGGTCCAGCCGGGCCTCCCATGGGGTGATCGTGTCCGAAATCTCGTGGCCGTAGAGCGAGAGAGCTCCCTCAAGCCGCAAAGTGTTGCGAGCCCCCAGCCCGCACGGCAGCACGCCGAACTCTTCGCCCGCCGCAAGCAGTTCGTTCCACACGCGCGTGCTTGTAGCTTCATCGGAAGGAATGTAGATTTCAAATCCGTCTTCCGCCGTATAGCCCGTGCGCGCAATCAGCACGTCAGGCAATCCGCATACGGTGCCGTGCGTGAACCAGTAGAACTTCACCTTCGTTAAGTCTGCGTCCGTCAGCTTCTGCAGAGTGCGCCAGCCGTTCGGTCCCTGTATCGCGATCTGCGTGTACTGGTCGCTCAGGTTCTCAACTTTGCAGTCGAAGTTCTTGGCAGCATCGCTGACCCATGCCACGTCCTTTTCGCGAGTGCCTGCGTTGATCACCAGCAGGAAGTCCGAGTCTGCTAACCGGTGAACGATCACATCGTCCACAAACGTTCCTGTCGGATACAGCAGAGCCGAGTATTGTGCTTGGCCTACGGCAAGCTGCGAGGCATCGTTGAACGTCATGTGCTGCACTGCTTTCAGTGCCTCGGGGCCATGCACTCGGATGTCGCCCATATGGCTCACGTCAAACAGTCCGACAGAGGTGCGCACAATCATGTGCTCGGCGATCAGACCACCCGACTTCCGCGAGGCGTTTGCCGGATATTCTACCGGCATGTCCCATCCATTAAAGTCCACCATGCGGGCACCAAGCTGGCGGTGTGCAGCGTTGAGAGCGGTTTTGCGGATAACAGCAGATTCGGTAGATAAAGACAAGGACAGAACCTCTGGACGGGAGTCAGTTGGCGACACTCAACCTACTGGAACCTTAAAACTTAACATGCGGTAAGCAGTGCAGGCAATTTGCTGCAATCACCCCGAGAGAGACAGTTGCGCAACAGGAAAATGAGAGTTACAGTGCGCCCATGGCCCAAAGATTTACATGCAACGTTTGCGAACAGGTAGAAGAGAAGTGTCACTGTGACAAGTATTGCTTTCTCTGCATGGGAGAGCATGATATTCGGCTGGTAGAAGATGGCTGCTATTACTGCATCGAGTGCCGCGAGGCATGTGAGTACCTGCCCGAAAGCAAGTCTATCGCGAAAGAATCATAGATATAGTGCGCCCTGGCTAATACTCAAAACTAGAAATTGAAGCTCAGCCCGGCCCGAATGCTGCGCACTCCCTGCACCAGGTACACCACGCTCCCGTCCGGACTAAGTACCGGACGATATCCCTGCGCCAGCAGATTGCGCACGTCGATCAGCGCTTCCAATCCATTCGGCAGCATGTGCATGGTAGGGATTGGCTGGCGAATGAAGAAGCTAAGGTAAGGATCAGTCTCCCCAGCCGAGGCGTTGAACATATCAACCGGGGTCAACGCGCTGCCACTCAGCCATCGATAGCTGGCGATCAGCTTTGTCTTGCATACGGGAGCCGTGCCGGAGATTTTTGCCGCCGCCGAGTGCCTCTTAGTGGTCACCAGCGAAGTGGACGTCTCGCTGACCAACTTCATATCCGCAGGAGCCGTCAGCACTCCGCCGTAGCCATAGTCCACCGTGGCATCGACGTCCTTCACCAGCGGGTGCGAATACACCGCGCGCACCCCTTGCGTATGCAAGTTCCCGCCGTTGTAGGAGAAGTTTCCCGAGTACGGGTCACCGATTAGGAAGTCGGTATCGCCCGTCAGCGCTGCTCCTGTGCCCGTGAGCGCCGCGTTGTGCACCGTGTCTGAATACATCGCGAGCTGGACTTTATGCTTGCCCATCCGCTGCGAAATCGAGACTTCATGGTGCTGAGCTCGCTCCACGCGCTGTCCCATCTGTGTCATCGTCAGGCGCGGATTGCTTTCGCTCAGATCTGCCGGTGCCGTATCGAACCCCTTGGCGCGGCGCAGAGTCGGCGTACTTGTCGCATAGCGATACTGGACGACAGTGTTCTTTCCCGGATGTGCGCTCACGTTCGCAAACGGGCGATAGCTCACAGCCCGCTCGCGGAACTGCACCATTTGCGTTTCGCCGCCGTACTCGATCTCCAGCTTCTCGCCAAAGGTCATCGAGTTTGCCACTGAAAGAGCCAGTGCCTGGATAGCGGGCTGATCAGGATTCAGCGACGCAAAATGTTTGGCCGAGATCGCAATCTCAGGGAACGAGCCATCGGGCATCTGGCGCGAATACGAAGCGCGGATCACCGCATTCGGATTCGGCGTGTTAGTTCCCACTCCGCCATTCAGTGACCACTTCGCCAAGGTCGAGTGTCTTCCAAATACCGACTGCTCGATGTGGAAGTTGGCGTCCATGTTGGGGCCGCCGCTGAAAGCATCGCCATCGCTGCCTGCAATGAACGACACCCGTGCTTTGAGCTGCCCTTCCGAATCCTCGTCATGCTGCACCACGACCAGCGGCTTTTCTTCTGCGAGCCGCAGAATCGGTCGGTTTGCCATGGAGCGCAGCGCCCATCGCCAGTCATCGTCGCCGTCCGCCGAGGGCTTATGGCGCGGAACCAGCTGAATAGCTTCGAACAGCGTATTGAGGGTCACATTCAGCAGCAGGCTTGCTCCCGATTGCAGACTGACGCGTTCGCGGATGGTTGGAAGGAAGCTTGGTGCGGTGACCTTTACGGTATAGACGCCCGGCAGCAGGCCCGGCAGCGTGAATACGCCCTTCGTGTCAGTGCGTGCTGTTTGAGGATGGGAGGTGGTGTTTGAGAGGACTTCGACAATGGCGCCCATCTGTGGCACACCGGCGCTGTCGTGCACCACGCCGCGAATCATTCCCGGATTGACGGCGGCAGACGCTCCAAGGCACCAGACGATTGCAAGCGCCAAGACTCCGAGCTTACGCGTCATTCAGCCTCCCTTGGGTCTGGCCAGCGGATAGATCTTACTCACGCCAGGCCATGACAACTGCCACGTCAATAGCGATTGGCGGCGCCATTGTGGCCCGCCAATCGTCCAGCAGAAATTCTATCCTATTCGACCTGGAAGCGGGCCGAAGGATTGATCGTTTGTTTAGTAACTTCGTCGTTTACCGTAACTTTGAGATTGTACATTCCCGGTTCCAGGTTGGCCAGCGGCATGGATTTCTCAATCGTGATCTGCTCTCCAGTATTGCCGTAAGCAGCGGAACCTTCATCGGCGTGCAGCACAGACTTGTTCGTCTGAATGTTCACAATGTCGTAGCTGATCGTGGCCTTGGTCTTTTTCGTTTGCTGATCCTGCTGCAAGTTATAGACCTGCATCCAGATGTTCAGTTTCTGGTTGCGCTTGAAGCTTGCCGGTTTTCCATCTGCTGCATCCAGTCGCGGGCGCACCTTCGTATCGCCGATGATGAAGTTTCCCGATCCAATGCTCTTGGCCGGAACGCGTTCCATCACGTCTGCCAAAATCAGCGACGAGGTGGCGAGCTTCTCGTCGTCATATTCCGGAACCCGAATCGAGCGGACCAGCGTTCCCACGCGGTCGCCGTTCACGTCCTTCACCGCCAGATCGATCTTGTACATGCCCGGCTTCAGCGGAACCGCCTTCCAGTAGATCTGCGACGTCAGCAGCGCCTTCTCCAGCAGTTCATTCGGTTCATCCACGCCGACCGTATCTTCAAAGGTGCTTGCTACGCGTCCGGACAGGGTCGAGATGCGTCCAAAGATGTTTGCTGCCGCGCGCTGAATTCCTTCCTTCTGCACGAAGGTCAGATCCTTGGTTTTGATCTGGATCGTGATCGGAACCAGTACCGTGTCCGCCGTGATCTTCACGTAGTCAGATCGCATATCGAACGGCATCAGGTTATAGCGGATCTTCGTATTGACCTTCTCTTCCAGATCCTTGAACTTGATCGGCGGCGGCGTGTTCAGTTTTGCGTAACGCTCGAGTGCGTCGAACTGCTTGGGGCCATTGCCTTGCAAGCCATCCGGGTTCGAGCCGCCCGGAATACCCATCATGCGCGAAGCGCGATCGCTGCGACCCATCTGCTCTGCCAGCGTCGGACCGCCGCCCGGCGTGTGCAGCAGGGCGTCTTTTTCGTTCGGGTCGATCGAGATGTGGTAATCACCGCACATACAGGTGTCCACGAACTCGATGATCACTTCGTTGCCGATTCCTTCTAGATAACGATAGCGCCAGCGCTCAAACGGAAATGTCGATGTGCTGCCGCCGCCTTCAGACTGTTCACGCTGATAGGTGCCGCCCGAAGGATGCGACTCGATTTCGTCCGGCGCGCCCCATACGATATACATGCGGCCGCGATCCGTCTTCCAGCCAGGAATTCCGGCAGGGAAGTGCTCGTTGGCATACTGAATACGGCGATAGTGCTCTTCGCGAAACTCATTTTCCTGCGTATCAGGCGTGGGGTCGCGACGTAGCCAGAACTGTTCAATGAACTCGTCACGTTCTTCGTCCGTGCCCAGCATCTTGAACGCCTGCTCTTCTTCGGACGTAATGATGTAGCGCACGTCCTGGTCGAGCCATGTCTGATAAGTCTTTCCAACCTCGCGCTTGAAGCTGCGCAGGCGCTCTTTCCGTTCCTCGGGAGTGAGCTCTTTCTTCTCGGGTGCTTCCTTCTTTTTCTGGGACTTAAGGTCCTTCAAGGACGTACCTTCGTCCTTGCCGCTGACCGAGTCCTGTGCAAAGACGGATGTGGCCAGCATAGCGGCTGCCGCCATGACCAATGAAAACTGACGAACGGAAGAGAACCGCATGAGAAAGTGTCGCTCCTGGAATCGTTTAGGGCTGCACAGATTGTAAGTATTCACGGGATGCAAGGCAAGAAAGGATCATCGCAGGTGTTCGAAACGCGATTGGATAAGAACATCATGGCAAGAAAAGATATGTACACGCATCAGGGTTGAAGGATTTCAACGGGTTACAATCATACCCTCTGGCTCTAGCAGAAAAGCTATTTACCGTTCGGCGTTTGTGCGATGCTGAACTAAAATTGCTCACGCAGTGATTTTGTTTCGGAACTTTCGAGCGATTCTGCTCGTATGAAGAATGCAGGCGTGAGCAAAGCGACCAAATTGAGTCGATCCTGCCTTGGCGCTGTTTTTATACCCGGGTTCAAACCGGACAACGAGGACTGATGAAAACCTGGAAGAAAGTATCGCTCGCTATCTTAGGTGTCATTGTGGTCGCTGGAATCGTCTTCTTCAGCATCCAGCAGAGCCGCAAAGGTGTGGTTCAGGTTCAGACCGGCAAGGTAACGCGCCAGGACTTAACATCGCAGGTCACCGCCTCGGGCGAGATTCGGCCGAAGACGTTCGTCAACGTCGGTGCCAACGCCTTCGGTAAGATCGTCCGTCTTTATGTAAAAGAGGGCGATCGCGTCAAAAAGGGCCAGATGCTCGCGCAATTGGAGAACGTCCAGTCTGAAGCTGATGTGAACGCCACGCGCGCATCTCTCACCGCTGCGGAAGCCGATTACAACGCCGGTGTCGAACAGCTCAACACCAACATGGCCGATCTCGACCGCGCCAAGGCCGATCTCGAACAGAAGGCTTATGACTGGAAGCGTGCCGAAGGCTTGTTTAAAGACCAGCTCATCGCCAAGAAAGATTACGACGCTGCGAAGAACGCCCATGAAGCCGCGCTTGCTGGTTTGAGCCAAGCCAAGGCTCGCATCGCGCAGTCCAAGGCCGCAGCCGAAGCCTACAAGCGCCGCATCGCTGTCCAGAAAGCAACGCTCGTCCACAACACCGACGTGCTGAGCAAGACCGAATATCGCGCACCCTTCGATGGCGTAGTTACCAACCTTCCTGTGCGCGAAGGCGAAACCGTGGTTGTCGGTATCCAGAACTCGCCCGGATCAACGCTCATGACCCTGGCTGACACCTCGGTCATCACCGCCGAGGTCAAGGTGGATGAGACCGACATCGTCAATGTCAAACTCGGACAGCCCGCCGAGGTCAGCATCGACGCCATCCCGAAGAAGAAGTTCAAGGGCACCGTCACAGAAATCGGCAATAACGCACTTCTGCGCTCTACTGGTGTCGCGACTTCGCAGTCCACAGGCAGCACGCAGGAGGCGAAAGACTTCAAGGTGGTCGTGACGCTCAATGAGGTTCCGGAAAATCTCCGCCCCGGCCTATCCTCAACCGCGAAGATCACCACCGCCAACAAGGCCGCCGTGCTCTCGATTCCCATTCAGGCCCTCACCATCCGGCAGAAAGGTGACCTGATTCCGAAGAAGAAGGGCAAGGACAAGAACGCCGTACAGGCAGCCGAGAAGCCCGAAGACATCAAGGCCAACAAGGAAGAGCTTCAGGGTGTCTTCGTCATTCGCAACGGCAAGGCCCAGTTCGTGCAAGTACAAACGGGCATCACAGGCACCACCGACATCGAAGTCCTCGACGGCCTCAAGGAAGGCGACGAGATCGTGACCGGCAGCTATAAGGTGCTGCGCACGCTTAAGCCTGATAGCACCGTTAAAATCGACAACAGCGCGCCCAAGAAGGACGATTCGAAGTCGTAACAGCCGCAACAGCTAGGGAGACACGATGGCAACGCAAACCGCAGGAGTCAGCCAGGAACTGAAAGCCCCACCGGCGAACTGCGTTATCTGTACGCAGGATTTGTGGAAGACCTACGACATGGGGAGCGAGCAGCAGGTTAACGCGCTCAGCGGCGTCGATATCTCCATTTCGCGCAATGAATATGTTGCGATCATGGGTCCGTCCGGCTCCGGCAAATCGACGCTGATGAATCTGATTGGCTGCCTTGATACGCCGACCAAGGGCATCTACTGGCTCAACGGACACCTCGTCAGCGAACTCGACGACGACGAACTGGCGCGCATCCGCAACAAGGAAATCGGCTTCGTGTTCCAGACGTTCAATCTGCTGGCGCGTGCCTCTGCGCTGCACAATGTCGAGCTGCCTCTCATCTACGCTGGCGTTCCCTCCGAAGAGCGACTCGAACGCGCCCGTCAGGTGCTGATCAGTGTTGGCATGGGCGCTCGCATGAATCACAAGCCAAACGAACTCTCCGGTGGTCAGCGCCAGCGCGTCGCCATCGCCCGCGCTCTGGTCAACAAGCCTTCCATCATTCTCGCCGACGAGCCCACCGGTAATTTGGACTCGAAGACCGGTAACGAGATCATGGCGTTGTTCGATGACCTGCAGGCCCAGGGAAACACCATCGTCCTTGTCACGCACGAACACGACATCGCCGAGTTCGCTCACCGCGTCATCCACATCCGCGATGGCAAAGTCGCCGGAGACGAGAAGACGGCACGGGCGAAGAGCTAAAGGTTTCCAAGTTCGAAGATTTCAAAGTTTGAAAGTAAAACCCTCGGCTCCGGTCGGGGGTTTTGTTTCGGCCCACGCACGAAGTTCGACAACTATCGCTGAAACGTTGATACTGACCTTTGAAACCTTGAAACCTCCCATCCCATGAGCCTCTTCGCCAATCCGATCAATGAAGCGTCCGACCCCACCCGTCCTCTGGCCGATCGCATGCGACCGCGCGATCTCGATGAGTTCGTCGGGCAGGAGCACATTCTCGGCTCGGGCAAGCCTCTGCGCGTGCAAATCGATCGCGATGACATCGGCTCGATCCTTTTCTGGGGACCTCCGGGCGTAGGCAAGACGACATTAGCCAAGATCATCGCGCGCCGCACTCGTGCCGAGTTCGTCGAGTTTTCGGCCGTCATGTCGGGTATCAAGGAAATCAAGCAGGTCATGATGGAAGCCGAGCGCGCCCGCCAGTACGGCACGCGCACCATCGTCTTCATCGACGAGATCCACCGTTTCAACCGCGCACAGCAGGACGCCTTTCTGCCTCACGTCGAGCGCGGAAACATCCGGCTTATTGGCGCTACGACCGAGAATCCGTCATTCGAAGTAAATTCCGCGCTCCTCTCCCGCTCGCGTGTGTACACACTCAATCCGCTCACCGAGGATCAGATCATCACGCTTATGGAGCGCGCGTTACAAGACGAAGAGCGCGGCCTCGGCCACCTGAAATTAACTGCCGAACCCGCCGCCCTCGCCCGCATCGCTGCCTATTCCAGCGGCGACGCTCGCTCCGCCTATAACGTACTTGAGATTGCCTCGACCCTCGCCGTCGAAGCCACCGGTGGCGCAAGCGGCGGAAATATTACGCCCCCGCAGATAGAGGATGCTTTGCAGCGCCGAGTCCTGCGCTACGACAAAGCGGGCGAGGAGCATTACAACCTCATTTCCGCCCTGCACAAATCCGTGCGCAACAGCGATCCCGACGCCACCCTCTACTGGCTCGTGCGCATGCTTGAGAGCGGCGAAGATCCTCTTTATCTTGCGCGCCGCATCGTGCGCATGGCTGTCGAAGACATATCGCTCGCAGACCCACATGCGCTTGAAATCTGCATAGCCGCCCGAGACGCAATCGATTTCCTTGGCATGCCCGAAGGCGGACTCGCCCTCGCGCACGCCGCTGTTTATCTCGCCATCGCTCCCAAATCCAATGCTCTTTACCTTGCCTACGGAGCAGTGAAGCGCGATGTTGAAGAAACCGCCTCCGACCCAGTTCCACTTCATCTTCGCAATGCTCCCACCCGCCTGATGAAGGATCTCGGCTACGGAGCCGGTTACAAGTACGCCCACGATTTCGAAGACAAAGTAGCCGATATGCAGTGCCTGCCCGACAACCTCAAAGGCCGTCAGTGGTACTACCCCACAGAAGAAGGTGTAGAGAAGCGCATTCGCGAGCGTCTCGCTGCGCTGCAATCGAAGAAGAGTAAGATGAGCGAGCAGGAATAGTGGCCGCGATCTCTGTTCTCGCAGCCACCCTCCTCATTCTCTAATGTCGTGTAGTGAACTGTTCAACCCTGCTGCGGGCTTCGGTTCCCGTGCCCTGACCCTGTCCCGAATCCACCACGTAGAAGTAGGTCGTTCCGGGCCGCAAGTGATCAATCTTCACTCGATGCGTTTCTCCGGGTCTGCCTGTATCGCGCTCATAGGGCGATTCCGCCATGCGGTCCAGGCGGTTCGGATCCGTTCCGTAGCGCACCACTGAGCTTCCTCCAGTGTTGGTGGACCATGCTACCGTGGCCCAAGTGCTTCCTACGGATTCCACCACGGGACCGTGTGTAATTCTCTCGTCCTGTGCTCTGCCTCTGTGCTCATCCGGGTAGTTGTTGTCCCTCCGGTCATATTGAGCGAATGCCAGTCCGCAGAGCAAAGCTGGCATCACCAACAGTGTGCTTAGCTTTTTCATATTCATCCCCTGTGAATGATCTTCGACGGGCGCTCGTAGATAGACACCTGAGCGATCAACCGTGTTGCCTGCTTGTACCTGCTCAGAATAGGCCTTAGGCGAACGCGCGACTTGCGTGAGCCGGTCACATCCTGAAGAGCGTAATGGAATCTACTTCGTCCGCTGCCTCTGCGCTTCATACAGCAGAATGCTTGCTGCGATTCCCGCATTCAGGCTTTCCACCTTTGGCGAGTGTGGAATCAGGATAGCTTCGTCGGCGGCATCCAGCAGTGCGCGAGGAACGCCCTGTCCTTCGCTGCCAATAAAGATCGCGGTAGCCGCCGTGAGATCCACCTGCTGCACCGCTCGCCCTTTGTGCGAGGACGTCACCGCCAGCCTCACGCCATGTTCCTGCAATGCTTCCAGCGCCTGCGCCGTTGTGATCTTCACACACGGCAGCCGAAACACTGATCCTGCCGAAGCCCGCGCCACCTTCGGATTCGCAGCCGAAACCGTGCCTTCTGTCGTAAGCACGCCACTCGCTCCAAATGCCTCCGCGCTGCGGAGGATCGTCCCAAGATTTCCCGGGTCCTGCAACCCGGCACAGCCCAGGATCAGCGGGTTCTTCGCCCGGAACAGATCGCCTACTTCCGCGGTCAGAGGATAGACCAGCGCTGCCACTCCCTGCGGCGTCTCGCTTGCCACCGCGCTATGAAAGACATCATCCGGCAACAGAACTGTTTCCACCGCGTGGCCAACCTGCGGCAGCAAACGGTTCGCGCGGTCACGCGCTGCTTCGGAGAAAAACACTGCCCGCAGCCGCAACCCACTTCGAATGGCTTCTTCCACCAACTTCACGCCTTCAATCGCTACCGCTCCATCCTCCGTGGGGCTCACCTGTGAGAAGGCTTTGCGCAGCTCTTTCACCAGCGAATTCTGGCGGCTCGCAATGGGCCGCAGGCGTTCGTTCCGCGGGTCAAAAGATGCTTGCGTCATGTTCTTCTCCTGAGCTGCAGCCCTTACCATGTAGAATGCTGGAGTAGCGGTGGCATCTTCATCATAACCTCCCGCGCGCAGCCTTCCGGGCGTAGAGGTTGTGAGTTACTCTTGTACGTTGATTTCAACTTGTGTTAAGGTTCGCTGGTTTTGAGCCTGAAAGATGAGGTAGATCGGGTGCGCCCGGAAATTATTCGCGTTCACGCAGCAGAGCCTGAGCCGTCACTCGTCAACTACGTGGCGGACAGAATTCGCCAGGGCAGTGTCGTCGGCATGCCGACTGATACGTTCTATGGCTTGGCCGTCGATCCTTACAACCTGCACGCCGTCGAACGTGTGTATGAAATCAAGGAGCGTGGTCGCCACAAACCACTTTCGCTGCTGATTGAGAGCGTGGAACAGGCCGACGAACTGTCCGCCGATTTGCCTGACGACTTTTACCTGCTTGCTGAAAAGTTCTGGCCGGGTCCGCTGACCATCATTGTCCGTGCGGCCTCACGCCTGCCGTTGAAAGTAACTGCAAATTCCGGCAACATTGCCGTCCGCCTGCCGGACTCTCCCGTAGCTCTGGCTGTCGTTCGCGCCTTGAAGTATCCCGTTACCGCCACCGCGGCCAATCTGGCTGGTGAAGCCGAGTGCACGACTGCTTCGGCCGTGGCTGACCAGATGGGCGACCGCGTGCAGTTGCTGGTCGATGGCGGAACCACGCCGCGTTCGATTCCAACCACCATCGTCGATCTCACCGCGAACGGACACTGGTCGCTGCTGCGTGAGGGCGCCATCGCACAGTCCGCAATTGAGGATCTTCTGGGCGATCAATGAACGTTGGTCCGCTCCGGGGATGGTTCAGGCCGGCCAGAGTCGTCCTGGTCTTGCTTGCCGTCTATGCCTGCTATTTCGCCTGGACATGCGTACGTATCGTCGAGCAGTCCAGGCGCGATGAAGCACGTCCCGCCGACGCAATAGTTGTTTTTGGTGCGGCGGAATACTTCGGCAAGCCTTCTCCTGTTTATCGCGCACGGCTCGATCACGCCTTCGATCTCTACGAGCGCAAGCTAGCACCCATCGTCATCACAACCGGAGGCAGTGGCGGAGAGCAGCGTTTTACTGAGGGCTCGGTCGGCCGCGACTATCTTATCGAGCGTGGCATCGGCGACCGCCATCTCATCGCCGAAACCCAGAGCGATAACAGCGCCGAGAGCGCCGAGCGCATTGCCAATATCATGCGCGCCAACAACATGCTTTCCTGCATTGCCGTCAGCGATCCGTACCACCTTTTCCGCATCAAGCGATTGCTCGAGGCACAAGGGCGCACGGTGTACGTCTCTCCGAGAAAAATGGATCCCTCTGCTGGCAAGTGGCCTCGCACTCTCAACATCATGCGCGAATCCGCAAGCTACACATTGTGGCGATTGCACTTCCGCTGGTAGCAGTCCGCCTGCTTTGATACGATCAATGTATTCACATCGGAGGAAGTGGAATGGCTAACGAACCGGGGAGCGAAGCTCCGCAGACGGGAATCTACTGGTGCAGCGTGTGCAAGACACCGGCACAGTTCAAGGCGGGTGAGACCCTGCCCAAGTGCAAGAATCTTTGTGGCCGCGGCAAGTGGGAATTCGTCAAGGCTGAGAAGTAACCCAGCAAAAGAACAGACAAGCCGGAGCCCTTGCTCCGGCCTTTCTTTTTGGCTTTAGAACCAGCGATGCACGAACAGCACGCCTATTGTCAGTGCCGCCGAGAAGGCCGTGCTCGTAAAGTTCACCCCGTTGTTGCCAAGCCTTCCCGGACGTTCCAGCGTGGCTCCCAGCAGACTGTCGAGCACGGTCCCGAAGAACGCCGAGCTGAATGCGGTGAGGAAATATGCGGGCATCAGCAGACTCGCCCACTGACATGCCATACACACCACTAATGCCGCCACAATCGCCGAGATCGTCCCGATGATGGTGATGCCGCCGTTTTCGCCGGGAGAAACCGGCCGGAACGTCGTAATCAGCAGTGGGTTTCTTCCAAAAGCTTGTCCTAACTCGCTGCTAACCGTGTCGCCTGCCGCTTCCGCCAGCGCCGCCGACACGCCTGCCAGCAGAATGTAGCGCGCGTGGACCGTGAAGAGCAGGGGAGCGGCGCACATCCCTGCCACTCCCACATTCGCCAGGATCTGCGATGCGACGCGTCCCTTGCGGCCTTCCGTCGTGCCATAGCGTTCTTTTTTCTGGCGTCCAATGCGGGTGGTCGAGACCGTAAGGAAGAAGACGATGACGATCGGAATAAGTGCGGCGGGTCCCGCAGCCAGGCACAAGATCGTGCTGACTCCGACTCCTGTCAGCGCCGCGCCAGCCGTTACCGCCCGTATTCCCCATGCCAAAAACCCAAAAGCAATACAAAGTCCGAGGGCGGCGACCAGTTGGGGGATGGCGGCCTGCCAGCTCTGAAGAAGATTCATGCCCGATTCAATCGTACTCTGAAGTCCTGCGACAGACAGGCCTCGACCGTGCTGGCCTCCGGGCCTCCCTGAGAGCGCATCCTATCAGATTCGATTCAAGAACGGGCACTCAGGGCAGAGAAGTTCTTGACGGAGGCAAGAGAAAAATGGCGTCTTCAGTCTGGTCAGGCTATTTGACCTTCGGTTTGATCTCGCTACCGGTGCGGCTCTATAGCGGAGCTCGCGGAAGCCGTATCTCCTTTCACATGCTGCACAAGCCGGACCTTACGCGCATCAAGCAGCAGCTCTGGTGTCCGCATGACGAGCAAGTCGTCGAGCGCAGCGAAATAGTAAAAGGCTATGAGTACCGCAAGGGCGAGTACGTCATCATCGAGCCCGAAGAACTGAAGAAGATCGAGCCCAAGACCGCCAAGGCCATGGAAATCGTCCAGTTCGTCAAGGCCGAGGAAGTCGATCCCATCTATTTCGAATCCAGCTATTACGTGGCCGCAGAGGAGGCTGGCAAGCGCCCCTACGCGTTGCTCGCCCGTGCCATGCGCGAGAGCGGATACATGGCTCTGGCACAGCTCACCATGCACAACCGTGAATACACCGTCTTCCTTCGCCCCTTCAAGGAAGGTCTCGCCCTCCACACCATGTACTACGCCGACGAAGTTCGCTCCATGGAAAACTTTGGCACCGACTCCGTTGAGGTCAAGGAAGCCGAACTCAAGGTGGCGCACCAGCTCATTGACGCCCTGGCCGACAAATTTGCCCCCGAGCGTTTCCATGACACCTACGAGGAGAACCTGCGCAAGCTCATCGACGCGCGTCTCGAAGGTAAGGACGTCTCCGGCGTCGAGCGCCCCGCCAAGATGGCTCCCGTGGTGGACCTGATGGATGCTCTGCGCCAGAGCCTTGCAAAGATGGAGGGCAAGAAGCCCTCCGAAGTCACTCTGGAGTCGCAAAAAGCTTCACAGGTGGAGGAGATCGCTGCTGCTGGCGTGCCAAAGAAGGCCCCCGGCAAAGCCAAGCCAAAGCGTGGACGCGCCGCTTGATGTTTCGGTCTTGTTGAACTGAATATCCGGCCTTGCGTGTGCGAGAACTCTCTCGCCCGAAGCCGTGTGCTTCCTTTACAATGGACGCACCCGAACAGAGCAGATGAATCCATCATCGGCAGGGCGGAGTGCGAATGAAAGTTCTACGGAACGCCGCGTGTGCGGCCGTCCTTTTGGCAATTACCATTATTGAGATTGGCTGTGGCGAAACCTATCGCCCTGTCGCGGTTCCCAACCCTGTCTCGACCGCTAATCCTTCCGGCGCGGAAACGGAAGTTGTTCTGCACACGGCTGCTGGCGTCAACAGCGTCCTTACTGCCATTAATGTTAGCGGCGACACCAACGCGGGCAACAAGCAGATGGGCAACGTCGCGAGCTCGATTGCCTTCGACGCGAACCGCACCACCGTGTACTCGGCCAATACTGCAACCGACTCTGTTACACAGGTTCTGCTCAACAACTCGACTGCGGGCTTTTCAGCCAATACCACGACCGTAACGCTCGAGCCCGGCTCCAAGCCGATCGGCATGAGCTTCCAGTATTTCGGCAGCACCTACACGCAGGATTGGGTTATCAATTCCGGGCATAATCTTACCTGCCCCAATTCCGGCTCCATCAGTTCCATCGCGCAGTCCACCAACCTCGTCAAAGCCACCGTATGCGTCGGTCCCTCTCCGCTGTACGCCTGGATTTACCGGGATCAGAGCAAGGTCTTCGTTCTCGACAGCAGCACCACTGACGTTCAGGTTGTGAGCGCATCCAAGTACAAGGTCACCAACCACATCACTGTCGGTGCCACACCCATCAAGGCTTCCCAGAGCGCCGATGGGCTTTACGTGTACGTGCTCAACCGCACCGATCGCACCATCTCCATCATCGATGGCCAGACCGAAACTGTCAGCCAGACTGTCCCGACCGCTGCTTGCGGCGACCTCTGCCTCTCCGATCCCATCGACATCGCGCAGGACGTGCAGTACAACGACACCACCCACAATCTCCAGTACAACCACATCTGGATACTGCACGCCAATGGCACAGTGAGTGTGTTCGACGCCACCACCCCCGGACAACTGACTTGGATCACCTCGCTTGCCACCGGTGCCAACCCGACCAACATTGCGCTCATGCGCGATGGAAGCCAGGCCTATGTTGGCCTCGGCGGTACGGACAAGATCGTTGCCATCGACACCACGAAACTCGCAACCGGAGCCGTCACATCGAACGCGACCTCTACCATCACGGTCGGCGTCCACCGCTCCATTACTCGGAGCCTTACGGATAGTAAGGGCGTCGCACACAACGTTCTCGTCGAAACTACTACGCCCGTTGTGAGCCAGGTTGCCGTGTCTCGCCAGGGTGACTCGGCTTATCTCTCCAAGGCTTACGCCATCACCACGACCAGCACGACTTACTATTACTACGATGCGGACGTGAATCCCACGACCCCCGCAACCTATCCCAACCTTTACAATGGCACCGCCGTAATCGCAGCGGCTGCCAACGGCACTACGCCGATCAACGGCTACATCACCACAATCTTGGCGCCCACGGTTGAACCCTATTGCGACCCAGGCAATCCTGCTGCGACTGGTGCTTACGATGGACAAATCAAATGTCCACGCATGGTTCCGGTAGTTGTGCTCGGGCGCAGCTAGCATCCAGTTGCAATTGAAAAGGCGAACCCAAACCGGGTTCGCCTTTCTCTTTAGAAGAGCAGAAATGTCTTAGCTGCTTTGGTCCGCGTGGCGACGACGGTTGTAGCGGATCGCAACATTCATGAAGACGCTCCCCGCAGGCGAGGCAAAGTCCATGACCAGCGCCTCCAGGTCCTCCGAGCCGCGGAATCCCTTCTCGTCGTCGTACTCCAGTGGCGGATGCACCTTGAAGCGGAAGCCCTGATCGTTCAGCGAAGTCACCGCGTTACCGATCACCAGGTTCGCCAGCTCAGCGACCGTTTCGCGGATCAGTTGCGGGTCCGACTCCATCTCCATGCCTGAGATCGTGCACGCGACTTTCATTGCCGTGCTGTCTTCGACGTCGAAGATGACACGGCCTTCAATGTCGCCGGTGATCTCGACCAGCGCGGCATTCGCGCGCCGGTGGTAGGCTTCTTCGTTCATCGAAATGTCCGAGACCGCTATCGAGCAGGCAAGCGTCTGCGACAGCACTGCGTCGGCGGCATTGATGAAGGGTTGGATCAACTCCATTCGCATCGACTAATCTCCTGCACCCGCCGTTGAGGCCGTTACCACGGCATCGCCCAGCACATACTTGATCACCTCGTACAGCAGCTCAGGCTTCACCGGCTTCTGTACAAAGTGGCGCGCGCCCTTTTGCAAGGCTGCGACGATGTTCTCCTGGTAGCCGACGCTCGAGACCATGATGATGCGTGCATCCGGATGCTGGCGCACGATGCGCTCGGCAGCCTCGATGCCTTCCATCTGTGGCATCGTGATGTCCATCAGCACGATATCCGCGAGGGTGCGGTCGTATTCCGTAATTGCCGTGCATCCATCGCCGGCTTCGCCAGCCAACTGGCCTCCATAGGATTCGATGATGCGCGCAAGGTTCTTACGCGCAAAGACCGAGTCATCCACTACCAGGTAGCGGATCGGTTGGCGATCGGTGGCACGCAGCAGAGCGGGGTATTGCTCCATAGTTCCCTCAGATCTGTCCGGCTGTGCGGACTGGATACTGTTCCTTCGTCGGCATGGCGCGGTGGTGGCCGCAATGCACGATCAGAGTGTTTGCCATTGCTTCAAGTGAAACAATGCGAATTGCATAGCCGCGCTCGATGGCCGCCCGAGGCATTCCGAATACGATCGACGAAGCCTCGTCCTGCGCAATCGTCAGCGCGCCGCTTTTCTTCATTCGTCCAAGGCCTTCGGCCCCGTCTTCGCCCATTCCGGTCATTAGAACGCCCACGGCGTCTGCTCCAAACTCCGTAGCCACGGAGTCGAACAGGATATCGACAGACGGCCTGTGACCGTTGACCTTTTCGTCATCCGACAGCACCGCCACGTCTCCCAGCGGCATCCGTCGGATGCGCATATGCCGGTCTCCCGGGCAGATTAGCACACGTCCGGCTGTTAATAGGTCGCCGGATTGCGCCTCTTTCACTTCCAGCAGGCACGATTCGTTCAGTCGCCTTGCGAAGGTGTCGGTAAAGCCTGCCGGCATGTGTTGCACCACGGCTATTGCCGCCGGAAAGTCCGCCGGAAGATGGCTGAGCAGGTACTCAAGCGAGTTCGGGCCTCCGGTCGAGATGCCAATCGCAACCAGCTTCGATGCCGGAATCACCGCTGTGCCGCGCTTCGGCTTATGCTGCGAAACTATCCCGGCTGGCAGCATCGGCGTAGCTCGCAAGGGGCTGTTTACCGCGGCCTTAAGCTTGGCGATCAACTCCGAAGCAATCTCGTTCATGCCCTCGGCCAGCACGTTTTCCGGCTTGGCCACGAAATCAAAGGCACCCATGTGCAGGGCCTTGAATGTTGCGCTCGCGCCTTCTCGCGTATGCGCGCTCACCACGACTACGGGAACCTGCTGCTGGCGCATGATCTGCCGCAGCGTTTCGATTCCATCCATCCGTGGCATTTCCAGATCGAGCGTCACGGCGTCCGGCTTCAGTTCCTCGATCTTTCTCAAGGCAAAAGCGCCGTCCATAGCCGTGCCGATCACGTGAATCGAGCTGTCACGTTCGATCAGTTGCGGAATCAGTTTGCGCATGAGGGCTGAGTCGTCCACCACTAGCACGCGAATCATCTTTTTTGCGGCTGTCATCGCCGCACCCCCAGTTCCTCTTGCTCAGTCTTATTCCGGCTGTAGGACCGGCCCAGTTTCTCCACCACATCCGAGATGCTCAGTATCAGCACCACGCGCCCATCGCCCAGGATGCTTGCGCCGCTGACCAGCGACGAGCTCACCATGGTTTCGTCCAACGCCTTAATTACCAATTCCTGCTCGCCCATCAAGCGATCCACGACAAAGCCGACCTTGCGATCGCCCAGGCTGACCACGATTACAAACAGCTTCGGCCTGCGCTCGCCTCCCGAATGCATCCGGTTCAGGCGAATCAGCGGCACGATTTCTTCGTGAATCTGCAGAACCTCTTGTCCATCCACGAAATGAACCTCTCTGTCCTTCGCCCGCAGAATGTTCAGTACATTCCCCAGCGGCACCGCATATAGCCGCTCCGAAACCCGGAAGAGCAGTGCCTTGATGATCGCCAGCGTCAGTGGCACTTTCAGCAGGAAGGTCGTTCCTTCTCCGGGCACGCTGCGCACGCTGATCGTGCCTTTCAGCCGATCCATCACGGCCTTCACCACGTCCATGCCAATGCCGCGCCCGCTCACTTCGGTGATCTCGCTCGCCGTGCTCAGCCCAGCGTGGAAAATCAAGTCCAGCGCTTCGCTGTCCGTCATCCTCGCGGCCTGCTCTTGCGTCAGGATCCCGCGCGAAATCGCCTTCTCCACGACTTTTGGCAGATTGATGCCCGCACCGTCGTCGCTGATTTCTAGCACCACCTGATTGCCCTGGTGGAACGCATTCAGCCGGATTGTGCCTTCCGTCGGCTTTCCTGCCGCTGCGCGCTCCAGCGGCGGCTCGATTCCGTGATCCACCGCATTCCGCAGCAGATGCATCATAGGCTCGGCCAGCGCATCCAGAATGCTTTTGTCGAGATCCGTGTTTTCGCCCTGAATGACGATGTTTACCTCGCGCCCGGTCTGCTTCGCCGTATCGCGCACCACGCGCGGCAGGCGGCGGAACATCTGTTCCACCGGCACCATTCGGATCTTCATCACCGCGCGTTGCAACTTGTTCAGAATCTGCGACTGGAACGTCAGGATGTCAGCCGTTCTGGTGCGCAGCGGAGTATTCCCAAGCGTGCGATTCATCTCGCCGAGCAGGTCCTGCATCATGCTCTTTGCAATGATCAGTTCGCCCACCAGGTCCAGAACCACATCTACGCGCTCGGCCTCGACGCGAATCACGTTTTCCGTTGCTGCCGGAACTCGCTCCTCGCGCGCCTTCGGACGCTCGATCGCCTGACGCTCCGCCTGCACTGCCCGCGCCTTGTCCTTCTCGCGCTGCGTCAGCGGCTGCGCTTGCTGCACCACCGGCTGTTGCTGCTGCTGGGCAGGCGCAGGCTCCGCCACAGGTGTCTCCGGAGTCGCAACCGGAGCAGCACTTACAGCCGCCGCAGGTTCCTCCGCCGTTTGCACCGTTACAAAAACCTTCGAGACCACCGTCGGAATCTTGCTCTTGCGCTGCACCCAGTCCACTTCATGATGGCTGGCCAACGCAATCTCGATTACATCCGGAATGTCGGTCGTGTTCTCATCCGGACGCATCACCAGGATCGTGCCGACTTCCTGCAGCACGTTGCGCACAAGCTGCACAGCCGCCGCGCGCATTGGGCACGCCGGATCGATCGCCAGCGCGATGTTGTATACCTTCTGCCCGCGCACTGCGTTCTTCGAAATCAGCAGCTGCTCGTATTCCGTCCAGTTGAACTGCGGTGCAAACTCCACCTGCGGCTGAGGATTCTTCAGCTCCTCGATCAGGTCATAGACCGGCTGTGTTGACGGTGGCTGCAGATCGTTGCGATATGCCGACAGCAGATTGTCAAACGCGTCTGCCGACACCAGCACAAGCTGGGCCAGTGCCTCGCCGTCCCGTGCCGCAACCTCTGCGGTCAGAACGTCCTCTACCGAATGGGCCAGTTCGCTCAGCTCCTTGTACCCACAAGCAGCGGAGTCTCCCTTCAGCGTGTGAACGCTGCGCCGGAGGTTGCGAACGATTTCGGCGTCGCGCGGTGACTTCTCCAGCAGCAGCGCCTCTTCGATGAGGGCCTGGAGAATCTCCTGCGAACTATCGAAAAAGAGATTGCGTAGTTCGTTTGCGCGATCGTCAGAAAAAATGCCCACGGTTATGCCTCGATCTTGCTGTATGCAGTGCCGTTATTCTGGTGAATCATGTGGAACTGATCGGTCAGTCCAAACAGGCTTTCAGCGTGCCCTACAAACAGATAGCCATCAGTATTCAGGCATCGCCAGAACTTCTGAATCAGCCGCTTTTGCTCCGCCTCGTCGAAATAGATCATCACGTTGCGGCAGAAGATAAAGTCATTGCGCTGCGGCAGGAACTCCGTCTTCAGGTTATGGAAGTCGAAGTGAACCAGTTCCTTCACCGAAGGCTTGATGGCATACCGCTGCGGCCCCACCTTGTCGAAATAACGGAGACGGTATGTGTAATCCACCGAGTCCATGTGGTGCTCCAGGTAAATGCCCTCCTGCCCGGCGCGCAGCACCGAGTAGTTGATGTCCGAGGCCAGGATCTCCACCTTCCACGGCGGCGGAATCAGCGGCTTCGGCGTCGGCATCTCGAAGGGCAGGGGATTGCGCAGGTAGTAATAAGCCAGCGCATCGGCCACCATCATGGCCAGCGTGTAAGGCTCCTGCCCGGTCGAGCATCCCGCGCTCCATATGCGCAAATTCCAGTCACGCCGTGCCTGCTTCCGATGCAGCATTTCTTCCAGGACCGTCTTTTGAAACAGGTCCAACTGCGGCCGGTTCCGGAAGAAGCTGGTCTCATTCACCGTGAGGTTTTCGAGCAGTGCCGAAAGCTCCACGCGACCCTGTGGGCTCGTCAGCAGGCGGTAATAGTCATAGAACGAGTTGACGCTACAAATGCGAAGACGCCGCTGCAACCGGTCCTGCAAAAAGTGCGCTCGACGGTCGTCGAAATACATACCGCATTCCTGATAGATCAGGGTCTGCAGCAGCTTGAGTTCGGCTTCGCTGAAAGCAACTGGTACTGGAGACGACATCGTTTGTCCTACTATGACTGCGGAATCGGATCAGCGGCTTCCGCAATATCAGAGAGCCGTCGCAGTTCGCCTTTCTGCATAATTTTTGCAAGGTCGATCAGGATTACCAGCTTGCCATCCAGTTTTCCGACGCCCGTCACGTAGTTCACTTCGCCCTGTTCGAAGATGTTCGGAGCCGGTTCAATGAGCTCAGGATTGATCTTCAGCACTTCGTTCGCGGCGTCCACCACCAGACCTACGAGATGGCCATCCAGTTCTGCCACCAGGATGCGGTTGCGTCGGTGTGGTGTGACTTTTTCCGCGAAACGCTTTCTCAAATCCACCACCGGAATGATCTTCCCGCGCAGATTGATCACGCCCTCGATAAAGATCGGAGAATCGGGAACCACGGTGATGTCCATCATCGGCACGATCTCGTGCACAATGCTGATCGGCACACCGAAGTTCTCTCTTCCAACACGGAATCCAACGATCTGTTGAGTCTTCACCATTCGATTCTCCAGTGCTTAGTTGCTCGTTCCCGCAATGGCGTACTTGACTCCGCTCAGCTTGCGCTGCTCCCCCTGCGCATGCTCTTCGAGCACAAAGCGATCCATCGACTCCAGCAGCGAGCGCGCCATCTTCGACATCTGTTCTGCTGAAGCGGCCAGCTCGGTCGAACTCGAGGTGGATTGCTGCACCATCTCGCGCATGCGTTCCATGGCGCGGACCACCGCCTGTGCGCCACCTGCCTGCTCTTCCACCGAGGAGGTGATCTCGTGCGTGATTTCGTTCAGGCGGGTCGTTGCCTTGGCAATCTGCGAAGACCCGTGTGACTGCTCATTCGTTGCCGCGCCAATCTCCTGCGCGAACTTGAAGACCTCCGTCACCACGTTCGAAATCTTGCGCAGCGCAACGCTCAAATCGTTGCCCAGGTCCAGACCTTCGTTCACGATTGCCGTGCTCTTCTCCATGTTCTCCACGGCTCTGCGTGCTTCGTTCTGAATGCTACTGATCAACTCGCTGATTTCCTTTGTCGAGGTCGCAGACTTTTCAGCCAGCTTGCGAACTTCGTCGGCCACCACGGCAAATCCGAGTCCATGTTCACCGGCGCGTGCCGCTTCAATCGCGGCATTCAGAGCGAGCAGGTTCGTCTGTTCGGAAATGTCGTCGATCACTTCGATAATCTTGCCAATGTTGTCCACCCGGTCGCCGAGCGTCGTAATGATCGAGGCCGAAGAGCCAATCGAACCGTTGATGCGGTTAAGTCCTTCGGTCGTCTTCTGCATCGTGCCAATGCCGCTCTGTACCTCATCGCGCGAGCGGCTGGAAATATCGAGCAGCACCTTGGCCGTGTCCGCCACGCGCTGAATGCTGGCGACCATTTCGTCGATCGAAGCCGAAGTCTCGCTGACGCTAGAAGCCTGCATCTGCGTGTTCTTCACCATGTTCTGCACGTTGATGCTCATCTCGTGCATCGTGCTGGTGACTTCGTCAATGGCCGAGGACGACTGCACATTGATCTTTGCGGAATCTTCCGAAGCGTCCGCCACCTGGTTCGATCCGGCTGCCACTTGCGCTGCTGCGTCGCGCACCGAGCGCACCAGTCTGCGCAATCCATTGGTCATCTGCGAGAAGGCCAGCGCCAGTGTGTCGCGATCTGAACGCGGTGTGACTTCCACGGAGAGATCGCCGCCCGCAATTGCCTGCGAGACAGCAGCCATCTCCTTGAAGTACACCACCATGTTGCGGAACGTCTGGGCCAGCGTCCCCAACTCGTCCTCGCTGCGTATATCAATTTGCTGATCCAGGTCGCCCTTATCGCCCACCTCGCGAGCCACCATAATCAGGTGCTCAAGCGGATCGGTAATCGACCGGGCTGTACGGAGCGCAATGAAGATGCCTAATGCCAGTCCGAGCACCGCGCCCAGGAGGCTGACTGTGATGATCAGGCGCGAGGCGCTCTCTCCCGTTGCCCGCAGGGCGTCGAGCTCGCGTGCATTTGCGGACTGAACGTCCTTGAACACGTCGTTCAGATGTTTGAGCTGTTCATTCGGCTCGGACTTTGTGTAATCCTCGAGCAGATCGTTGGCGGTCTTCTTGCCCGCATCGACGTCCTGGTGTTCCTTCACAAATCGATCGGCAAAATTCGTGGACCAGTCGCGCTCGATTGCTTCGATCCGGCTCAATCCCGCGCGTTGATTTTCATTCGTTACCTTGGACTGCGCATCGCGCAACTGGTCAAAGGTTTTGCGAGTGCCTTCGTGCAGGCGGTCCAGTTCGGTTCCGGCGCCGGTCAGGAGGTAGCTGCTCAGAACGATTCGGTTCTCCATCATCTGCTGGCGAACGTTCTCCGTTGCGATCATCAGATTGGTGAAGTCGCGAAGCTTGGCTTGTGCCTCATGCGACCGAAACATCGTAAAAATGCTGATCAGGAAGCCAATGCCCAACGCTCCGAGGAAAATTGCGAAATGCAGGAGCAGCTTATTACGAATCTTCATGCCCAATCGCCTCCAAAAACCGGGGAATACCTCGTCCTGCACTGTCGTGTAAGCCGGGTTCTCCCTTAACTTGGCCGGGTTTCGTGTCCATTTGTATTCAGTGCAGCTTTAAACCATGACTTCTCATCGAGAAGTCCGCAAGTAACTATCCGAACTCTCCACCAGCAAACCTCAACTCGAAGCGGACGGAGGTGAGATAGCGGCTTCATCGCGTTGCATTCAATGAAGCTTGGCATCGGAGACGCGGTTCCTGCGGATGGTCCTGCTCTCATTGATAGCAATCTTTCAGTCATTACGAAAGGGGTAAAAGGGACTAGAACGAAAGTTTCTGGTGTTTGTTCCCTATTGTGCCGTTCGAACATGCCCTAGTGTTCCGCCGGAAAGTACCCTAGCGGCAGAATTCTGCTTTGCTCAATTTGGGTGAACGTCTCGTAAGTCACGAAGAAGCTTGACGTAATTCCAGAGTAGGCCTACTCTGATCACTAATCTCCCCCAGAGTAGACGTACCCCACGGGTACGATTCGCAGTTTGACTGAGAACTTTCGGTTCCATCGAGCCAGCTTGATTACTCGGGGTTACCATCGCCTTTGAGGTTTCCCGATTCTGACCACGACCGAAAGTAACTATGGCGAAATCATATGAACGAATCGTTGCCAGTATTGGTCGTCGAAGATGAAGAAATATTGCTCGCCTTTCTGAAGACCGCTTTAGAGCGCGGGGGCCTGAGTATTGTTCCGGCATCATCCGGGGCCGAAGCCCTGGGTCTGCTCGCCCATCGCAAGTTTGCCGGAGTGGTATCGGACCTGAAGATGCCAGGCGGCATAGGGGGAGCCGAAATCTATGATTGGGTTCGGCAGAATCGTCCCGAGCTAGCGCCCTGCTTCTTATTTATCACCGGAAACGTCTCCGATCCCTACGCTGTTGAAGTGCAGAAGCGTACCGGAGCCCTTTTCATCCAGAAACCTTTTAGGATCGCGTTGCTCATCGACATGATCAAGAGGATCATCGAGCGCAATCAACAGAGTTCCGGTGAGAGTTCCGACAGCCCTGGGCTGCCGACATAAGTTTGTCTTTTGGGCTTTGAGCAGTTCGCTCACCCATGCGGCGTGGTGCAGTACAGAGGAAGACCTGAGACGTGTGAAAAGTTCCCGAGCGGGAGTGTTCGCGGAGCGTCAACCGGGTGATACTCTTGTGTAAACAGCCAGACGGAGTTCACGTTACGTTCAACGGGCGATGTCTCCTATCAGTTACTTCCGCGCAGGCGAAATGACTGCTAAGTTGCCCCGTGGACCTCTCCGTACAGGTGTCGCTCGGCGATCCCTGTAGCGGAGAAACAAACGAAACTTGGCTGGTATCCATCGCTCGGCGGCATGTTGGTCGCGTCCGTTCGCGCCTCCATGTGAGGGCAGGGAACCACTTTGGCTCGTCTGCTGTGCTGGTCGAGTTACCGTTGGCTCATCGCGGAGCGGAGCTGCCAACGCGCGTTCGTCGTCGTGCCGCAGCAAGGATTTTTTGAGGTGCATCGTGCTGAAAAAGGTTCTGATCGTTGACGATTCACAGGCGGAAAGCCGGTTGATGCAATCCTTCCTGCAAAGTGCGGGATACACTGCTGTTTCCCTAAGCGATCCCTCGCGCATCGAGCAAATGGTAGCCGCCGAGAATCCCAACCTGATCCTTCTCGACGTAGTCATGCCTGGCCGCAATGGCTTTCAGGCCTGCCGTGAATTAAAGAGCAGCCAGGAGTTCGGCAGAATCCCCATCGTGCTGGTCAGCTCCAAGAACGGCGAAAGCGACAAGTTCTGGGGAATGCAGCAGGGCGCCGACGGCTATGTCATCAAGCCGTTTACCGGCGAGCAACTGGTTGGCGAAGTTCAAAGGGTAATCGGATAGCAATGGCGGAGTCGCCCATCAATCCGGAGACGCAGGAGCCTCTTCTCGCAGACCCCGAGTTTGCCGGGGAAGAGATTGTCGCTCCCGAGCCCGCGCTGCCTGAAGAGCAGTTCTGCATCTTCCGTGCCGGGCGCGAGCGCTTCTGCCTGCACGTGCTTGAGGTGGATGAAGTGGTCGAGTGGCCGCGCCTTACGCGCCTGCCTCTCTCGCCGCCATTTCTTATGGGCGTCTTCAACCTTCGCGGAACCATCGTTCCTGTCATTGATATAGCTTTCACCGAGGTTCGGCGTGCGGACATGCCGCCCAAGCAGGTCGTAGTTGCTTGCCTTCGCGGTGTCGCCGGTGAGCCTGACGTGCGCGTAGGCATCGCCGCCGATGAAGTGATCGGCACCTACAGCACCAGCGAGCCATTGCTTAAGGATGAGGCTCCGCGTGACGTTCCGCACTGTGCTGGCATGCTTCGCCACGGTGATCGCCTTGCATTGGCTTTGGATTTAAAGCGCGTGCTGGATTCATTTCCAGTAAGTGCCATTTAGTTACGTGCTGGACCTCGACGGTTCCAGCCAGAGTTTTTGTAGGCGCAATCTGCGCTTGAGAGTAAAGGCGGCGCGTGGTGTACGAGGCGCTCGCGTTGTCCTGGAGGTCTTATGAAAGGTCGTCTAAATTCGGCAATCATCGTCCTGGTGGCTGTCAACCTGGTGGCTACCGTTGCGGTGTTTTGGCTGGCCTTTGCAGCCGGCGCTAAGTCCGGTGGCAAGTCGCTGCTCCAGGTGAGCGCGATGCCGTCGGATGCTTTGATTCCGCTGCTTGCTGCGCTCGGCTTCCTGGTGGTCGGCTCCTTGTTCGTGCTCTTCCGGCTTTCGAACACGGTCTCCGAGCCTGTCAAGAATCTGGTCGAGTTCTCCGAACAGCTCAGCGCGGGCGACTTTAAGGCGCGCCTTGCCGAGGTCTCCCAGGACGATTTCGGCTACATCGCCGCGCATCTCAACCTCGCTGCCGAGAAGGCTGCCCGGTCCATGCAGGACGATGAGTCGCAGAAGAACCTCCAGCGTTCCATCACCGACTTCCTCACCATCGTCAGCCAGATTGCGCGCGGCGACCTGACCCTGCGTGGCTCCGTCACTAACGATGCGCTCGGTAACGTGGTTGATTCGGTCAACTACATGCTCGACAACTTTACCCAGGTGCTGCGCCGCGTTCGTGATGCCGCCAGTGACGTCTCCACCACGGCCAACCAGATTCTCACCGCCTCTGAGACTATGGCCACCGGTGCCACGCAGCAGGACCACGAGATCACCAACACCTCGTCCGCTGTCGAGGAGCTCACGGTTTCAATGAAGCAGGTGAGCAACAACGCCGAAGCCAGTGCCGAAGCGGCCCGCCGCGCTCTCGACGCCGCCGAGCAGGGAAACCGCTCCGTGCGCGACACCCTCGAAGGCATGCAGCGCATTCGTTCCAGCGTGCAGGCCACGGCCAAGAAGATTAAATCCCTCGGCGACCGCTCGCTCGAAATCAGCGAGATCATCAACGTCATTAACGACATCACCGAGCAGACGAACCTTCTCGCTCTCAACGCTGCCATCGAAGCCGCCCGTGCCGGTGAAGCAGGCCGCGGTTTTGCCGTCGTCGCCGACGAGGTCCGCAAACTCGCCGAACACTCCCGCACCGCCACCAAGGACATCGCTGCGCTCATCAAGGCCATTCAGGCCGAGACCAACGAAGCCGTCGTCGTCATGGAAGAAGGTACTCGCGAGGTGGAAGTCGGAGCCCGCCTGGCCGATCAGGCAGGCAAGGCTCTCGAAGCCATCTCCGCCGTCGTCCGTCAGTCTGCCGAACTTGTGCAGGAAATCTCGCTCGCCAGTAAACAGCAGGTGCGCGGTACTGAAGGCGTAGCGAACGCCATGCAGATCATCTCCAACATCACTCGTCAGACCTCTCAAGGCGCACGCCAGACCGCGCGCAGCACCGAGCAGATGGTGAAGATGAGCGAGCAGCTCAACGAAGCTCTCTCGCAGTTCCGTGTTCAGGCAGCTGCGGCGCAGCAGGCTCGCAAGGAATTGCAGGCGGGCGCTGCACGCCAGTAGTTTTGAGCGATTCACAGCAGAGATGTGACTAGCAATCAGGCGCGATGAACGAAGCTGATATCAATCCGTTGCTGACCGACCACGAGGTCCGCGAGCTCCAACTGCTCATCGAGCAGCGCTCCGGCGTTGTCTTCGATGAGTCGCGTTCGCGCTTTCTCACCTCGCGTGTTGTCGAACACATGCAGCGCAAGCGCCTCACCTACGGACTCGAACTCCTGCGCCTCGTGCGCAACTCCAACGTCGAGTACGACAATCTGCTCGAGCGCTTGCTCACCCAGGAAACCCGCTTCTGGCGTTATCCCGGCCTGTTCACCGCCTTTACCGAATACGTCCTCCCCGACCTGCAAGCCCGCAAGTTCTGGGACAAGGAACACTCTCTCCGCATCTGGAGCGCTGGTTGCGCCAGCGGTGAAGAGCCATACTCCATCGCCCTGGCCATCTGCGAAGCCGCCGGAGAATGCACCGGACTCGACGCCAGCATCATGGCCACCGATATCAGTCGCGAAGCACTCGAGCGCGCCGACCGCGGCGTCTATTCCGGGCGCGTGCTCGAAAATCTTTCGGTTGCTCAAATCTCAAAATACTTCACGCCTCAAGGCGATTATTTCAAGGTCAAGCCGCAGCTTCGCGACATGATCAAGTTCGCGCCCATGAACCTCGCGCAGCAGGTCTATCTCGGACGCTTCGAGTGCATCTTCTGCATGAACGTCCTGATCTACTTCAGCGACGAGCTTCGCTCCCATCTCATCCAGCGTTTCTTCGATTACCTCGAGCCCGGCGGCTATCTCTTCCTCGGACACGCCGAGTCGGTCGCCAACGTTCCCGTTAAGTTCAAGCAGATCATCATGCACGGTGCGCGCCTGCTGCAGAAGCCGCTCACGCAAACTGCTGCTGGCGGAGGCGAACGATGACCGGCCCCAGCCAGGAGATGATCGAGCTCTTCCTCCAGGAAGCCAGCGAGCACCTGCAGTTCCTCCGCGAGTACTCCGGCATCCTGCAGGACCCCTATCCGCTCTATGAAGACATCGAGCGACTCTACATCTCTGCACACGGCGTCGCTGGCACCGGCGGAACCTACGGCTACGCGCTGTTCAACGAAGTAGCCAGCAAGCTCGCGCACATCTTCCAGTACGCCATGAACGCGACCATCAGCCAGGAGGCCACCGCCCCGCTCGTCGAGTTCATCTACGAGGCCATTGCCGTACTGGAAAGCGACCTCATCATGATCAGCGCCAATGGCGTCGAAGCCACCGACGACATTGCCTCGTTCAAGCAGCGCTACCCGTTCGCCTTCCAGGGACAACCCGCACCCGCTCAACCCGCAGCCCCCGCTCAACCCGCAGCCCCCGCCCAGCCCGCGGCCCCCGCTCAGCCCGCACCTGTTGCTGAACAGCCGCCTGCTCCCGCACCCCAGCCTGCGGCGCCGGCACCAGCTCCCGCTGCTCCCGTGTCCTACGCACCGCCCGTACCACCGCGTCCGCAAGTCGCTACCCCAAGCGCGCCTGTAAGACCTGCTCAGCCTGTCGCACCTCCAGCGCCGCCGGCGCAATCCGCGCCTACAGCTCAACCCGTGGTATCTGCGCCCGCCGCGCCCCCACAAACTCCGGTTGCCCCACCCGCCGCGGTAGTGCAACCTTCCGCCGCACCCGCACCCGCACCCGCACCCGCGCCTGTGTCTGCGCGTCCGGCAGGCGCCCCGATTTCCATAGACGCCATCCCCGAACTCGCTCCCGACGAGCCGATTCCGGACGAGGTCCTCGAATTTTTCATCCCCGAGGTCGAAGAGCACCTCCAGACCATCACCGACTGCCTGCTCGCCCTAGAAGCCAATCCCAACGAAGAGGACATTCACCGCCTCTTCCGATCCATGCACACCATCAAGGGATCGGCCGCGCAGGTCGGATGCCAGCGCATTTCCACCATCGCGCATCGCGCCGAAGACCTCATCGGCAAGCTCCGCGACGGCGAACTCAAGCCCAGCGCGACCATCATCGATCTTTGCCTTGAGACCATCGATGTCCTCAAGAAGCAGATCTACCGCCAGTGGGATGACGAATCCAGCTTTCAACTCGCAGCCCGCACGCTCATCGCGCGCCTCGAACTTGCTGCCAACGCCTCCGCCGAGCCCATTGCCGAGCCGGTCGCCGCCGAGCCCGCACCACTCGCCGCCGCACCCGCCGCGTCGCCCGTCGAGCCATTAACCCCCGAGCCTGCCGTTGTCGAAGAGATCAAGCCTGAGGATTTCAAGTTCGACGCCAAGCCTGCTGAATCTCCCGAGACCGCCCCCGCACAACGTGCTCCGGTCGGCATGGCGCAATCGAAATCCGTTCGCATCGGTCTCGAGCGCCTCGACCGCATGATGAATGCCGTCGGCGAGCTCGTCATCAACCGAACCCGCATGCTCGGCCGTCTCGCCGAACTCGAAAAGCTCGCCGAAGTCCTCAACTTCTCCAAGGGCCGCATGGGCGACAAGGTCAACGAGTTTCAGGAGAAGTACGAGTTCAGCCGCATCAACTCTTCGCCGCTGCTTCCCTCAGCGCAGTGGCCCGGCTCCATCGCTGACCACGCATCTGCCGGATACAGCGGTGGCGGACAGGCCTTTGGCTCGCCTTTTGCGTCCAGCCCCGGCTTCGGCAGCCACGATTTCGGCTACGCCTCCGGTTTCGGCGCATCGGACGCCTCCTACTCCGAGTTCACCGAACTCGAGATGGACCGCTACGACGACTTCGGCATCCTCTCGCGCTCGCTCACAGAAATTTCCGCCGACATCACCGAAGTCCTCACACAGCTCGACGGCTTCGTGCGCCGCGTCGATAGCGACATCGACGAGTTCACCAAGCTAGCGCACCGTCTGCAGGACGAAATCACTCAGGCGCGCATGGTGCCTATCGGCAACCTCTTCACGCGCATTGCCCGCACCGTGCGTGACGCTGCCAAGGCCAGCAACAAGCAGGTCGAGCTCACTCTCGCCGGAGCCGAAACCGAACTCGACAACAACATCATCCAGCAGATTGCCGATCCGCTCCTGCACCTCGTCCGCAACGCCGTCGCCCACGGCATCGAGCGCGTCGATGAGCGTTACGAAGCGGGCAAGCCCGACCAGGGCAACATCGCCGTCCGCGCCTACCACAAGGGAAACCACATCTACATCGAGGTCGAAGACGATGGCCGCGGCGTCGATTTCGAGCGCGTAAAAGGCACCGCCATCGACGCCGGAGTCGTACCCGCCGAAGATGCCGAGCGTCTCGATCGTCAGGAGCTGGTCGATCTTCTCTTCCGCCCCGGATTCTCCACCGCGCCCCGCCGCACAGAGCTTGCTGGCCGTGGCGTCGGTCTTGATGTCGTCCGCTCCAACGTCAACAACCTTAATGGCGAAATCGAGGTCGAAACGGAGAAGGGAATTGGCACCCGCTTCACGCTCAAGGTGCCGCTCACGCTCATCATCTCCCAGGCGCTCTTCGTCCAGTGTGGAGAGCAGACCTTTGCCTTCCCCTTGGCCTTTGTCGAGGAGATCCGCCGCATTCGTCCCGCCGAGATCGAAGAGGTCGGTGGCAAGCTCATCACCAAGGTTCGCGACGTCCTCACCGAGGTCGTCCGTCTCGACGAAGCTCTCCAACTCCCGGCCCTGCACCCCATCAACGGCTATCTCCGCCTCGTTCTCGTCAACGTCGGAGGCCGTCAGGTCGGCGTCATCGTCGAGGAAGTTCTGCGCAAGGATGAAATCGTCATCAAGAATCTCGGCGAGTACCTGCGCAACGTCAAGATGTTCCCCGGCGCCACCATCGCGCCCGATGGCAGCCTGATCCTGCTCGTCGACATCAACCGCCTCATCATGGGCGAATCCATCGAGCGCCGCCCGCTCACCACGGCCATCAACGCCGCCCGGCTATTCCTCCCCGGAGCCACCGCCGTTGCTCGTGGCGAGATTCCCGCCGCTGCTGTCGATGTGGTCGAGAAGGAAAAGCTCGTCGTCCTCGCCGACGATTCCATCAGCGTGCGCAAGTTTGTGGGACGCATGCTCGAGAAAGCCGGATACCGCGTCAAGCTCGCCTCCGATGGCCTTGAGGCGCTCGAAATCGCGACCTCCAACGAATGCGACCTGGTCATCACCGACCTTGAAATGCCGCGCACCAATGGTTACGAGCTCATGTTGCACCTGCGCCAGACGCCAAGCACCAGCAAGGTTCCCGTCATGGTCGTCACCTCCCGCGCCGGAGCCAAGCATCGCGACCGCGCGCTCAAAGAGGGGGCCGCAGCTTTCATGGTCAAGCCCGTGCAGGAGGAGTCCTTCATTGCGCAGGTTATCGAGTTGATTGGAACCTCGGGGCAGGCCACTCCTGCTCCGGTTGTACAGCAGTAAATCGGTAGACGAACGACAGATAGAGATAGACGATGATGAATGGTGAAAAGATCCGGGTTCTGGTTGCCGACGATTCGGCCTTCATGCGGCGAGTTCTGCTCGGCATTCTCGACTCCGATGGTGCCTTCGAGGTCGTAGGCGAAGCGCGCGACGGGCGGGAAGCGGTCGAGAAATCCGCCCAGCTCAAGCCCCAGGTCATCACCATGGACATCAACATGCCTCACATGGATGGCCTCGAAGCGACCGAGGTCATCATGTCCACCGATCCCCGTCCCATCGTCATCGTCAGCTCCGAATCCCGCGAAGGCGCGCACGCCACCCTCCGCGCCCTCGAACTCGGAGCCATCGATTTCCTCGCCAAGCCCAGCGCCGCCATCGACCTCGACATGTCCGAAGTCCGTGGCGATCTTGTGCGTAAGTTGCGCATTGCCTCCAAGGTTCGCGTCGTCCGCAATCTCGCGCGCCCAGCGGCGCCGAAGCCATCGCCGATTCTCGATCCGTTGCCGGCCCTCGATCCCGCGCCCGTACCCGTACCGGCGCCTGCTGCTGCGTCCTCCGGTTCGCGGTTGCCTATTGCGGTGCTTGCGGCCTCCACCGGAGGCCCCGCAACGCTCATGAAGCTCATGCCCGAGTTCCAGGCAAACTTCCCGGGAGTCCTACTCATCGTTCAGCACATGCCCGGAGCCTTCACCTCGCAGTTTGCCGAGCAGCTCGCCTCCGTCGCTCAGATTCCCGTAAAGCAGGCGCAGACCGGCGACACCCTCAGCGCAGGCCACGCCTACGTCTGCCCCGGAGACTGCCATTTGCGTGTCGCTCCTCCAGGACGCATCGTTCTCGATGATGGCCCGCGCATTGCCGGCTACCGTCCCAGCATCGACGTTACCTTGGAATCCGTAGCCGCCCTTGGAGCCAGTTCCGTTGTCGCCATCCTCACCGGAATGGGTAATGACGGTGCGCGCGGAGCCATGGCCATACAGGAAAATGGCGGCACCGTCCTCGCGCAGGACGAAGCCACATCGGTCATCTTTGGAATGCCTGCCGAGGCCATCAAGACCGGGGCTGTTTCTCAGGTCCTGCCCCTTGAGCAGATCGCCTCAGCGATTTCCCGGCGCGTGTCCGTCTATCGCACTGCCAACGGAGCGTCTGGGCTATGAGCGTGTCGTACAAGGTTGTTGTTAAGCGGCGGAAGAAGTGAGCGAGCGTCGTCCATTGTTTATCTCGCGGTCGGTCAAGCCCGCCGCGACCACGGCTGGTCCGATCATTCTGTTCACAGCCGGAGGCCACCGCTTCGCCGTCGAGGCCAGCGAAGTTGAGGAGATTCGCGATCGTGACGATCGTGCCGCGATTCGCAAACTAAAGGAACCCGGCTCCATCGATTTTTCCCGCCTCGTCGGGCTTGGAGCGGGCACACTGGAGAGGTACGTCGTACTCAAGCCCGGGGACTGTTCTCTGGGTGTGACCGAAATCGAGCGCATGACCGCCCTGCCCAAAGTGGTCCCGCTTCCCGGCATATTCCGCGGAGCGGAACGCCAGTGGTATCGCGGCCTGCTCCTGCTTGAGAACGACGTTGTACCGCTCGTCAGGACTGAGTATTGGCGCAAAGTCGCCGCCGGATTGCGTGGTCTGGGAGTCGCGCATGAATAACACGACGCGGTTTGTCTCGTTCCCTCTTGGCGAGGAGCGCTTTGCGCTCGAGTCCAGCCAGGTCAAGGAACTCATCATGCCCGCCAGCGTGTATTCATTCCCGCACACCATGAGTTCGCTCTCGGGAGTTCTGGTTCGGCGCGGCACCGTCATTCCGGTCTGCGATCTCGGCGAAGCCTTCGGGCATCGCGGCAAGTGCAGTTTTTACGTCGTTGCCCAGTGCAACTACGCCGGGCACCCGGAAACCGTTGCCATTCCCGTCACCGGCGCCTGTGAACTCGTGCAGGGAGAGCGAGGGGAAGCGGAGGACGAAGTGACCTTCGTTGCTGGACTCCTGTACACCGGTAGTACAACTGTCCCGCTGCTCGACCTCGATCAGGTTGTGGCACACTGCATTCAACCCGCCAATGCGTTGGCGAGGGAGAGTAATCGATGAGTACCCCGCGAGCCGTCAATCAGCGCATCCTCGTGATTGACAGCAACGTATTTTTCGCCCGGCGCCTCTCGGACGCGCTGAAGGCACAAGGCTTTGAGGTCACGCACAGCACCCAGGCCTCCTATGCCTTGACCATGCTCGAGTGGGATGCGCCCACCGCGATCCTCTGCGCCACCAATCTTCGCGAGTTGAGTGTGTTCGACCTCCCGCGGATACTGCACAACGACGCCGCCACGGCCAATATTCCCATCCTTGCCATGGGCGATGGAGGCGACCAGGCTCTCATGGAGGCCTTCCGCGCCGGATGCGACGACTACATCGACCGCCGCCGTGGTCCTGAAAACATTGCCTCACAGGTTCGCACCTTCCTCCTGAGCCGCAGTGAGGGGTTCCACCCCACGCAGATGCTTGAGCAGGAGCAGACCGTTCTCGAGGGCAGCCTGTCGCACCTCGACCTTCCCGGCGTCATCCAGATGCTCGCTCACTCGCGTCAGTCCGGCGGGCTTTACATCAATGCCGAGGGTCTCGACGCGACCATCTTCCTCAAGCGTGGCGAGCTTCGCCATGCCGAGGTCGGCGAAATCATCGGTGACGAGGCGGTAATCCGAATCATCAAAAGCTGTAACGGACAGGAACGCGGAGTTTACAAGTTTGTGCCCGGCTCACTCGCTACCACGCGGACGGTGTTCCGCTCCGTAACCGAGCTGATGCTGGATGCGCTGCGCGAAATCGACGAAGAGCGCGCAGCCAACGACGGAGGATATAAATGAGCGCGAAGCCAGTCGTGTATTTCATCGACGACAGCGCGACCATGCGCGAGGTGATCAAGATCGCCTTCCGCCGCGAGGATCTCGAGGTCATTACCTGCCATGACGCCAGCAGCGCCATGGATCTCATGGATCACAGCGCGCCTGATGTTGTCATCACTGACGTCATCATGCCCGGTCGCGATGGATACGAGGTCTGCCAGTACATCAAGCAGCACCCGCGTTTCGCGCAGACGCCCGTTATTCTCATGTCGGGCGTGGTCAACAAGGGAGTCGCCGAACGCGCCTTTGCCGTTCGCGCCAACGAACTCATCCGCAAGCCGTTCCAGCCGCAGGATCTCATCGCCCGCGTGCGTCATCTGCTTTCCGTGCCCGAGCCCGAGCCAGCCGCCTCCCGCTCCCAGCAGCAGGACGCCAGCGCCGTCCTGAGCAGCATTTTCAGCGGCCCTCTGCCGCCGCGCAACGGACACGCACAACCTCCGCGCATCACCGGACCGGTTCCTGTGCCACCGCGCAGCAACCCGCGCTCCGCGCCGCCGTCCATTGCGGCCACGGTTGCTGCCACATTGCAGCCGCCCATTGTTGCGCCGCCCATCTCCATTCCCGGAGCGCAGATCACCGGCTCCACGCAGCTTCCTGTTCCGCCTCCGCAGCCTGGTCGCGTTCCTGCCCCGCCGATTCCCGGCAACTCATCGGAAGTGGGCAAGATGCGTCTGGAAATCCTGCGCCTCCATAGCCAGATCAAGAAACTGGAGGCTGAGTTGATTGCCGAACGCGAATACACCAAGGCTCTCGAGCAGCACGTCACCTCTTTGCAGGAAGCCGAGTAACTCCGTCCCTCAGGTGCCCACATCCGCCTTCTTTTGGCGAATGTGGGCCAACGCTTCGTTCGAATCCAATCAATCACCCGGCCTAAGGTTCTTTTTGTTCCTGAACGATCTTGCCTCTTCCCACCCTTCGAACGATAATTCCGCGGCCCCGAATGTTCGCTCGAGCACATTCGCGGCGGAGGCTTTATGGAACGTTCCCGCAGTCAATCAGCAAAGCCCAAACCCTTAGCCTGTAAAATCGGCGAAGACCTCATCCAATATCAGTACAAAAACCGCTCAGTCATTCTCTACAAGGATCCTGGCTGCACACCGGTTCCCATCGACAAGAATCGCAAGCTCAATAGCTAGGCATTTCATCTTCTGCGCAATAAAAATGGGCACATGGCCCATGTAAAAGAAAGAGAGCGAGGAGTGGCACATGGCCCCTCAACGCTCTTTCTTTTTGCGCCCAATTTTCCAGCTTTCTACGAGAACAGAAATTCCTTTGTCCGCAGTTCCTTCACCGCATCTCTCAACTTCGCTGCGCGTTCAAACTCGAATTTCTTCGCCGCTTCGCGCATCTCTTCCTCCATCTTTGCGATGAAAGCATCCAGTTGCTCCTGCGATTTGAATTCCGGCACCCCGTCGTTGTCCGCCGGAATCTCGGCATAATCCGCGCCAATCACCTGTGCCAGCGACATATCTGCCGAGCGCCCCACTGTCTGCGGAATGATTCCATGCTCCTCGTTGTATGCCTCCTGGATTGCCCTGCGTCGATCCGTCTCGCCGATTGCGTGCTTCATCGAATCTGTCATTCTGTCCGCATACAGAATCGCGCGCCCTTCAACGTTTCTTGCGCATCGCCCAATCGTCTGAATCAGTGATCCCATTGAGCGCAGGAAGCCTTCCTTATCCGCATCCAGCACCGCCACCAGCGAAACTTCCGGCAAGTCCAATCCTTCGCGCAATAGATTGATACCAATCAATACATCAAACTCGCCCTTCCTCAGATCGCGCAAAATGTTGATGCGCTCCAGCGTCTCTATCTCCGAGTGCATATACCTGCACCGCACTCCGACCTCGCTGTAATATTCGGCCAGATCCTCCGCCATGCGCTTCGTCAACGTAGTCACCAGCACGCGCTCGTTCTTCTCCACCCTCGCGCGAATCTCGTGCAGCAGGTCGTCAATTTGCCCCTTCACCGGACGCACCTCAACCTGTGGATCCACCAGCCCCGTCGGGCGAATGATCTGCTCCACCACCACGCCGCTCGACTTTGTCAGTTCATACGGCCCCGGCGTGGCGCTCACGTAGATAACTTGGTTCACTCTCCCCTCAAACTCCTCGAACGTCAGCGGCCTGTTATCCAGCGCGCTCGGCAGCCGGAAGCCATAGTCGATCAGGTTCTGCTTGCGCGAGCGGTCGCCATGCCACATTCCTCTTACCTGCGGCACCGTCTGGTGCGACTCGTCCATGAACAGCAGATAATCCCTCGGCACATAATCCAGCAGCGTCGGCGGAGGCTCGCCCGGCAGCCTTCCCGTGAAGTGGCGCGAGTAATTCTCGATGCCGTGGCAGTAGCCCATTTCCTTGATCATTTCCAGGTCAAATCGCGTGCGCTGGTGAATTCGCTGCGCCTCCACGATTCTCCCTTGGTTCTCAAGTTCTTTCTCCCACCACAACATCTCCTGCACAATCGTGTCGATCGCCGATGATTTCGTTTCCGGCTTCATCACGTAGTGCGACTTCGGATAGATCGGCAGCCGCTGATATTTCTGCTTCACCGTGCCAAACAGTGGATCGATCTGCGCCAGCGTGACCACCTCATCGCCCCACAGCTCAATCCTGTACGCGCTGTCGTCGTAAGTAGGGAAGACCTCGATTACATCGCCCCGGCACCGGAAAGTTCCGCGCTTGAAGTCGCCTTCCGTCCTCTCGTAGAGGATCTCCACCAGCTTGCTCGTGATTTCCTTGCGCTTGATCTTCTGTCCCTTCTCCAGGAACAGCAACATGCCGTAATACGCTTCCGGCGAACCCAGGCCATAGATGCAGCTCACCGACGCCACGATGATGCAGTCGCGCCGTTCAAATAGCGAACGCGTCGCGCTCAGCCGCAGCTTGTCCAGCTCGTCATTGATCGTCGCTTCCTTCTCGATATAGATATCGCCCGCCGGAATGTACGCCTCCGGCTGGTAGTAGTCGTAGTAGGAAACGAAGTACTCCACCGCGTTCTGCGGAAAGAAGCTCTTGAACTCGTGATATAGCTGCGCTGCCAGCGTCTTGTTATGCGCCATCACCAGCGCCGGACGCTGACACGCCTCAATCACCTTTGCCATCGTGAAGGTCTTGCCCGAGCCCGTCACTCCGAGCAGCACCTGGTGCTTCTCGCCTTCGCCCAGCCCACGCGTAAGCTGCTCAATCGCGCTGGCTTGGTCGCCCTGCGGTTTGTAATTACTCTGAACTTTTAATTCCATGATCTTTGGCGGGAGTCCCCACTCCCATCGAGCTCCAGCCGGCTCCCAGTGAGCTACGGCGGACTCTGGGTATCTCTCGATTATACCGTGTGCATCCCTACGGGCGAGTTTTCGGCCTTCCCCAGCGCCCCTTCACGCATTACCATCAACAGAGACAAACTTCATCGGACATCATCATGCGGATCGCCTTCCTCCTCACGTTCCTTGCCTTGCCCACCCTGCTCCTCGCCCAGCAGACCTCATATGAGTCGAACGCGCACTACCTCGCCGCCCAGTCCGCCTACGTCCAGGGCGACTACCCCCTCGCCGCCGCTGAATTCGAGAAGGCCAACTCCGACCTCAGCGCACACTGCTCCCCCTGCCTCGCCATGGCGGCGCGCGCCCGCGGACGCTTCGGTGACCAACAGTCCTCCGCCCTCGCCGAATCCTCACAAGCCCTGCAACTTGCCAACACCCCTGGCGAGCGCACCCTCGCTCACATCCAACGCGGCTCCATTTTCCTCGAAACCCGCAAAAGCCCCGCCGACCTAGCTTCCGCCGAATCCGAAGCCCGCGCCGCTCTGGCCGTGAACGCCCAGAGCCTCGAAGCACGCATCCTCCTCGGCCTCTCCCTCCTTCGTCAGGGCAAGTTCGACGACGGTCTGCGCGAACTAAACGCCCTTGCCGCCTCTCCCGACCTCGACAACGACTCTCGCGAGATGATCAGCCACTGGATCGCCAACCCCAAAGCCCAGCGCCTCGAATTCGCCCCCGACTTCCACGTCACCACCATCGATGGCCAGCAACTCTCGCTCTCCGATCTGAAAGGCAAAGTCGTCCTCATCGACTTCTGGGCCACCTGGTGTCCGCCCTGCCGCGCCGGAATCCCCGAGCTCAAGCGCCTCCGCGACGAGTACAAAGACCGCCTCGTCATCCTCAGCATCAGCGTCGATGAGAGCGCCCCGAAATGGCGCGACTTCGTCACCGCCAATGAAATGACCTGGCCTCAAACCCGCGACGGCGACGAAACCCTCCGCGTCCTCTTCGCCGCCAACGTCTGCCCCACCTACCTGCTCCTCGACCGCACCGGAGTGGTCCGCTTCCGCATCAATGGCATGGACCCCGAAGCCACCATTACTTCGCAACTCGCCCCTGGCCTCCACATGCTCCTGCCCTAATCGAGCGGAGAATCTTTGCATTTGCTCTTGTTCTTGCGTTGCACTGGTCCTTGCGTTGCTTTTGTTCTTGTTCTTGTATTTGTATTTGTATTTAAGGTGTCATCCTGAGCGCTGACCTTGCCCTCAGAATGCGTAGTCGTCGTGGCTGTGGGAAAGTTGGAAAGCGTTTTTTGCTTTCCTGCTTTTCCATAGCCTGCTTTGGTTCGTGTTTGTTCGAACTGAATCGGGCTGAGGTAGTTCAGAGCTGAGTGCAACCGGGTTTGGTTATACCACCGTAGCCAGTTCAGGATTTCATCTTTCGCTTGGCGATGGGTGGCGAAGCGTTTGCCGTGCAGCCGCTCTACTTTGAGCGAGGCAAACAGGGTTTCGCTCACGGCGTTGTCCCAGCAGTTGCCCTTGCGACTCATGGACGCTTGGATTCCATGCTCTTTCAGTCGCTGACTGAACTCATCGCTGGCATACTGGCAGCCCCGATCGCTATGAAAGATCAGCCCGCTGTGTTTGCCCGGACAGCGCTCGAACCAAGCCATTTCGAGAGCGTCGATCACCAGTTCGCTCCGCATATGATCGCGCAGAGACCAACCCACAACACGGCGGCTGAACAGGTCGATCACCACCGCCAGGTACAGCCATCCTTCGTCGGTTGGAATGTAGGTGATGTCTCCAACCCAGACTTTGTTCGGAGCGGCGGCCGCGAAGTTACGATCCAGAAGGTTCGGCGCAATCGGCAGGTTGTGCCGGCTGTTCGTAGTCATCACTCGGAAGCGCCGTTTGCCGCGGGCTCGAATGCCGTGCTGCTGCATCAGTCGTTGGATCCGCTGTTTGCCGACGCGCACGCCCTGCTCGCGCAGTTGCCGCCAGATGCGCGGCCACCCGTAGGCTCCGCGATGCTCGGCATACACCGCGCGGATGTGCACCAGCAGTGCTTCGTCGCTCAGGTGGCGGAGAGCGTTGCGTCGACGGGCAAAGTGTTCATGGTAGCCGGCCACGCTCACCCGCAGTACCCGGCACTGCACACGGATCGGCCAGACACGCCGGTGGCGTTGGATGAAGGCGTATTTCATTTCTGGCCTTTCGCGAAGTACGCCGTCGCTTTTTCCAGGATGTCGCGCTCCATCTTGACCCGCGCCAGTTCGGCCCGCAGACGGCTAATCTCCATCTGCTCGGCGCTGACCGCCTTGCCATGGTCGGCGCCCTTGAGTTTGCCCTCCCGGTGCGCTTTTACCCAGTTGGACAGTGTTTGCTCAATCAGACCCAGACTTCGCGCCGCCGAAGCGATACTCTGGCCAGACTCAACCAGTCGCACCGCCTCCTGCTTGTACTCCAGCGTGTACCGCGCCCGTCTCCCCTTCCCCATCTCCGCTCTCCCTACTGCGATTGGATGATCGCTCAGCATGGGGTACGTTTGGCAGGGGCAAGATCACGCAGCGAAGGACCCAAAAAGAAAGGCCCCACTCCATATCAGAGTGGGGCCGCCAATCCACGCTTCTTACACGGGTACTTCCGTCTCCCAAACACCCGTCGTCAAATACTCATGAATGGACGCCGCGGCCTTCCTTCCCGCGCCCATCGCCAAGATGACCGTTGCCCCACCGGTCACAATATCGCCCCCGGCAAACACCCCGCGCTTTGAAGTCCGCGTCGTCTCCGGATCCGCCGTAATGTAGTTCCGCGAGTTCGTCTTCAAATCCGGCGTAGTGCTCTGAATCAGCGGATTCGCCGTTGTCCCCAGCCCAATAATTGCCAGGTCTGCCGGCAACACAAACTCCGAACCCGCAACCTCCACCGGGCTCCGTCTTCCGCTCGCATCCGGTTCGCCTAGTTCCATGCGAACGCAGCGTGCTCCTGTCAGCCAGCCCTTTTCCGTGCCCACAAATTCCAGCGGATTCGTCAGCATGCAGAATTCGACGCCTTCTTCCCGCGCATGCTTCACTTCTTCCTTGCGCGCTGGCATCTCCTCCTCCGAACGCCGATACACCAGCGTCGCCGTCTTCGCTCCCAGCCGCTTTGCCGTACGCACCGCATCCATCGCCGTGTTTCCGCCGCCTACGACGATGACGTTCTTTTCGCGGCAGTCATACACTGGCTCGTCGTACTGGTCCGGCAGATACGCACGCATCAGGTTCACGCGCGTCAGAAACTCGTTTGCCGAATACACGCCATTCAGATGCTCGCCCGGAATGCCCATAAACTTCGGCAGACCCGCACCCGTCGCCACAAACACAGCGTCATACTTCTCGTCGTTCATCAGCTCATCGATCGTCACGCTCTTACCGACCACGACGTTCGTTTCAAACTCCACGCCCATCTTGCGCAGGTTATCGACCTCGCCGCGCACAATTGTCTTCGGCAATCTGAACTCCGGAATGCCATACACCAGCACGCCGCCCAGCTCATGCAGGGCTTCGAACACGCGCACTCGATGTCCCTTCTGGATCAGGTCTCCTGCAGCCGAAAGTCCCGCCGGGCCGCTGCCCACAATCGCCACGCTCTTGCCCGTCGCGTTAGCTTTTGCAGGCAATCCGAGCTGACCGCTCTTGCGCTCGTAGTCGGCTACAAAGCGTTCCAGGTTCCCGATTGCGATCGGCTCGCCCTTCTTGCCCAGAATGCAGCCACCCTCGCATTGCTTTTCCTGCGGACACACCCTGCCCGTAATCGCCGGCAGCGCGTTGTCTTCGCGAATCTTCGCCGCCGCTTTCAGGTACTCACCCGCATAGATCAGATCGACAACTTCGCGTATCTTCACGCCCACTGGACACTGCATCACGCATCCCGGCTTCGCGCACGCAATGCAGCGTGTCGATTCCGTCTTTGCGTCCTCCACGGCCAGTCCGCAGTTCACTTCTTCAAAGCAGCGGCTGCGCACCGCGGGATCCATCTCCGGCATATGCGTACGTGCAATCTTCATTCGCTCGCGATTCGGCAGAGTATTCGTCTCAGGCATGGGCGGCCTCCTTCTTGGCAAACTGAGCCCTCACCTGGGCCAACTCCTGTTCTTTTTCCGCTTCAAATCGCTTCAGCGATTCGCATTCCTTCTCGCGATACATCGTGTTGCGCTGCATCAGCACTTCAAAATTCACGATGGATGCGTCAAACTCCGGCCCATCCACACATGCAAACTTGCTCTGGTTGCCCAGCAGCACGCGGCATCCGCCGCACATTCCCGTGCCGTCCACCATGATCGAGTTCAAGCTCACAATCGTCTTGATTCCCAGCGGCACTGTCACCTGCGCCACGGCCCGCATCATCGGAACCGGCCCCACGGCCAGCACATGATCGATCTTCGTTCCCGCTGCCAGCAGGTCGTTCAGTTTCTTCGTCACCAGGCCCTTTTCGCCATACGTGCCATCGTCCGTCATGATGTACGTCTCATGGCTTGCCTCGCGCACTTCGTCCTCGAACACCACCATCTCCACGTTCCGCGCGCCTTCGATGAAGATCACATGGTTACCAGCCTTCTTCAGCGCCAGCGCCGTCGGCAGAGCCATCGCCGTGCCCACGCTTCCCGCAACAATCGCCACCGTGCCGAAGTTTTCAATCTCCGACGGCTGCCCGAGCGGCCCCACGATGTCCAGAATGTAGTCGCCCGCCTCCAGGCAGCTCATTAGCGAAGTGGTCTTGCCGATGGCCTGCACCGCCAGCGTGATCGTTCCGGCTTCCGGGTCGGACGCCTTTAGCGTCAGCGGAATGCGTTCTCCCTGCTCATGCAGGCGCAGAATGACGAACTGCCCCGGCTTTTGCTTGCGGGCAATCCGCGGTGCCTCAATCACGAACTGCTTGATTTTGAAGCCCACATTGCGGGCGTCCACGATCTTGTACATGTATGAGTGCTCCAGAAACTGCAGAATTCAAAAAAGTGGACGAAGGTCCGCACTCGCGAGGCGCGTCTTACAGCAACTCTCACGGCGCGAACGCAAATCCTGCTTTTTACCTTTACATAAGATTAGCTGGTTTTAGCCTGAAATGATACCTGTGCTGCTACCGGAATATGCACCTAGACCGAGCACTTCCAGCAGTTCCTCCGTCCGGTCAATCATCACGTCCGGCGGATGAATCCGCAGCGACTCCGGCGACAGCCCGTAGCTCACGCCCACCGAATACATCCCTGCATTGTTGGCCGTCAGCACGTCATTCTGCGAATCCCCAATCATCACTGCCTGCTCCGGCCCCGCGCCATGCTCTTTCAGTAGCACTTTGGCCCCATACGGATCGGGCTTCTTCGTCGCAAAGCTGTTGCCGCCATAAATCTGCGACATGTATTCGGAAAGCTTCAGCCCATCGCAGATTCCGCGCGACGGATTCACCGGCTTGTTCGTGAGTATCGCCATCTTGATCCCGCGCTCATGGATCGTCTTCAGCGTGTCGATCACACCCGGATACACTGTCGTGTGATCCAGCTTGTGCTCGCGGTAGTAGGCCATGAAATATTCCAGAGAGCTTGCTACCAGCGGCTCGTCATCCGGATCGCCCAGCGCTCTTCTCACCAGCATCGGCGCGCCATCGCCAATGTAGCTGGCCACCACCGGAATCGGCAGTTCAGGGCGCTTCAGGTGCCGCAGCATTGCGTTGATCGAGTGCGCCAGGTCCAGTTCGCTGTCCACCAGCGTACCGTCCAAATCCCAGATAAGCAGCTTCACATCCGCCGCAGGAATCGGTCGTGTCGTCTGAATCATCTTGGCTTCAGTATATTCGCACCCAGCTACCTGGGCAGACGTGACCGGACATTCGTTTTACAATAAGAATTTGGGTCGAACCTCTTGCATCCAATTGGAGCGGCCGGGAATTCAGAAGAGGGAAGTGGAATGCCGTTGAAAGTAGCGCAGACTGAGCCATCCGTCACAGCAGAAAAGACTTACGAGGGACTAACACCCCAGCAACTCATCGAGATGTATCGGCTCATGTATCTCTCCCGCCGCCTCGATGACCGCGAAATCATGCTCAAGCGCCAGCAGAAGATCTTCTTCCAGATCTCCTGCGCCGGACACGAAGCTCTCCTCGTCGCTGCCGCCGCTCATCTTCGTCCTTCATACGATTGGTTCTTCCCCTACTATCGTGACCGAGCCCTGTGCCTTTCGCTCGGCGTAACTCCCACCGCCATGTTGTTGCAGGCCGTCGGAGCTGCCGACGATCCCGCTTCCGGCGGACGCCAGATGCCTTCTCACTGGGGCAGCCGCGAGCACAACATCTTCACCACTTCGTCGCCCACAGGAACTCAGTTTCTGCAGGCCGTAGGCTGCGCCGACGCCAGCCGCTACCTCCATCGCCATCCTGACGCCGCCGCCGACTCCACAGGCGACTACCGCCAGTTCAGCCACGTCGAGCATCATTCCGACGAAGTCACCTACGTCTCCACCGGCGAGGGAACCACTTCTCAGGGAGAGTTCTGGGAATCGCTCAATACGGCTTCCAATCGCAAGCTGCCCGTCCTCTACCTCGTCGAAGACAACGGCTACGCCATCTCCGTCCCGGTCAAGTACCAGACCGCCGGAGGCAACATCAGCCATCTCGTCGCCAACTTCCCCAACTTCCATTTCGAAGAGGTGGATGGCACCGACCTGCTCGCCAGCTACGCTGCCGTGCGCCGCGCCGTCGAACACATCCGCGCCGGCAACGGCCCCGCGCTTGTCCACGGGCACGTCATCCGTCCGTACTCCCATTCGCTTTCCGACGATGAAAAGCTCTACCGTCCCGAGATCGAGCGCAAGAAGGATGCCGAGCGCGATCCTATCGCCCGCTTGCAAAAGTTCCTCATCTCCGAGGGCATTCTCGATACCGCGAGCGCGCAAAAACTCCAGCGCGAAGTCGATGCCGAAGTTCAGGAAGCCGCCGATGCCGCTCTCGACGCGCCCTTCCCGGAGAAATCGAGCTACGCCCTTCACGTTTACTCCAGCGACCTCAATCCGACCGAGCCTCGCTTCGAATCCACTCCCGCCTCCGAAGGCGGCGACCGCACCATGGCCGACCTCATCAACACCTGCCTCCGCGATGAAATGCGTCGCGACCAGCGCATCCTGATCTTTGGTGAGGACGTAGCCGACTGCTCCAACGAGGAATACCTCGAAGACAAGAAGCTCAAGGGCAAGGGCGGAGTCTTCAAGCTCACCGCCGGACTCCAGCGCGAGTTCGGTTCCGACCGCGTCTTCAACTCGCCCCTCGCCGAAGCCAACATCGTCGGACGCGCCGTCGGCATGGCCACCCGCGGTCTCAAACCCGTCGTCGAAATTCAGTTCTTTGACTACATCTGGCCAGCCATGCACCAGCTTCGCAACGAGCTTCCCCTCGTCCGCTGGCGTTCCAACGGAGCCTGGTCCTGCCCCGCCGTCGTCCGCGTCGCCATCGGCGGATACCTCACCGGAGGCGCCGTCTATCATTCGCAGTGCGGCGAGAGCATCTTCACCCACACGCCCGGAATGCACGTCGTGTTTCCGTCCAACGCGCTCGATGCCGCAGGTCTCCTGCGCACCGCCATCCGTTGCGACGACCCCGTGCTCTTCCTCGAACACAAGCGACTCTACCGCGAGCCCTTCGGACGCGCCCCTTATCCCGGCCCGGACTTCACCATTCCGTTTGGCAAGGCGCGCATCTGGAAAGAGGGAACCGACGTCACCATCGTCACCTACGGAGCCACAGTCCCGCGCTCTCTCCAGGCCGCGCAGCGCCTCGAACGCGAGCACGGAATCAGCGTCGAGGTCCTGGACCTCCGCACCCTGAACCCTTACGACTTCGAGGCCATCGCCAAGTCAGTTGCCAAGACCAACCGCGTCCTCGTTGTCCATGAAGACATGCAGAGCTGGGGTTACGGCGCTGAAATTGCCGCCCGCATCGGAACCGAGCTGTTCGATAAACTCGACGCCCCTGTCCGCCGCGTTGCCGCCAAGGACACCTTCGTCGCCTACCAGCCCCAGATCGAAGACGTCATCCTCCCTCAGGCCGATGACATTTTCGAAGCCGTCAAGGATCTCCGCGCTTACTAGCGATCGTCACACCCGGGTGCCCCACTCAACGCTCTTTTCGTTGAGTGGGGATTTTGCTTTAGCCCTTGCTCTTGCATTTGCTCTTGTTCTTGCAGTTGTTTTGTTCTTGCAGTTGTTTTTGCTCTTGCATTTGTTCTTGTTCTTGCAGTTGTTTTTGTTCTTGCAGTTGTTTTTGAAGTGTCATCCTGAGCGAAGCGAAGGACCTCGGGGTTGCGGTTGCTTTTGTATCTGATTTTGACTTCCCCTTGCTCTTACCGTTGAGTCCATTTCGAACGAGGTGCTCCATGACCACATCCGACCAGCAGCTTCGCGAAGAGTTTAACCAGTGGGCCGCCGATGGCCGCGGCGAAGAGATGGAAGCGCACCACATCTCCATCGCCACCCCAACCATCGACCGCATGAAACTCGCCCCCGGAGACACCGTCCTTGATCTCGGCTGCGGCGCCGGATGGGCCACGCGCCTCATGGCTCCCAAAGTCGCTCCCAGCCTCGTTTACGGCGTCGATGTCAGCGACCAGATGATCGAGCGCGCCATCGCCGCCTCCAAGTCCGTCGAGAATGTCCGCTTTCTCACCGGTTCCTCCGAAGAACTCCCGCTCGACCACGGCAGCGTCACCAAGGTCCTCTCCATCGAGAGCTTCTATTACTACGCCGACCAGCACAAAGCCTTGCGCGAACTCTACCGGGTCATGACCCCCGACGCGCAGATGTTCATCCTCATCAACCTCTACCGCGACAACCCGTACTCCCTTCGCTGGGTCGATGAACTCAACGTCCCCGTGCAGGTCCGCAGCGAAGCCGAATACCTCGTCCAGATCACCGAAGCCGGATTCGAGAATGCCCGTGCCGAGCGCATCCCCGACCTCACTCCCACCCCTGCCGAATACAGTGGCAAGTGGTTCGCAAGCGCCGACGAACTCCGCGACTTCAAGCGCATCGGTGCCCTTCTCCTCACCGCCACCCGCCCCTAACCACAGTTGCCCTAAATTTCCGGTGCCCCACCTTTGCATTTCTTTGGCAGAGGTGGGCTCTTGCCTGTGCCTCTTAAGTTGTCATCCCGAGCGCAGCGAGGGACCCCTACCCCACCTCTCCGCTCCCGGATAACTGCATTTCTCCCCTCAACTGGAAAATTCCTCCTTCTTCTGCCATAATCCCTCCCCGCCAGTGGGGATGGCCCATGCACCACCACGTCTTCCCCGCACGAGGTGCGCAATGACCACTCCCGCCATCGGTGGTACGGCTCACGAACAGTTCAAGGCAGCCCGCGATCTTCTGCTTCGTTATCGCGAAGATTACAACTCCGCCTACTCACAATTTCAGTGGCCCGCCTTCCAGCAATTCAACTGGGCACTCGATTGGTTCGACGTCATCGCTCGCGGAGAGCGTCGCAATCAAACCGCCCTCTGGGTCATGCACGACTCCGGTAGTGAAGCTCGCCTGACCTTCGCCGAACTCTCCACCCGGTCTTCGCAGATTGCAAACTACCTCCGCACCCTCGGAGTCCGTCGGGGCGACCGCCTCCTGCTCATGCTCGGCAACGTTCCACAGCTCTGGGAATCCCTTCTCGCCTGCATGAAACTCGGAGCCGTCGTCATCCCCACCACCACGCTCCTCACAGCAGATGACATCTCCGACCGCATTCTTCGCGGCAACGTGCGACACCTCATCGCTTCTGCCGACATGTCCTCCAAGTTCAGCCATGTCACCGGACTCACCTGCATCTCCGTCGGAGGCCCCTTGCCCAGCGGTTGGAAGGACTTCGAAGCCGGATACTCGCAGCCTACCGAATTCACTCCCGACTACCCCACACAGGCGTCGGATCCGTTGCAGCTCTACTTCACTTCCGGAACCACCAGCAAGCCCAAGGTCGTCCTGCACACCCACGCCAGCTATCCCGCCGGACACCTCTCCACCATGTATTGGATCGGTATCCGCCCCGGCGACGTCCATTGCAACCTGTCTTCGCCCGGATGGGCCAAGCACGCGTGGAGCTGTGTCTTCTCTCCCTGGAATGCCGAAGCCACGGTCTTTGCCTTCAACCAGCCGCGCTTCCACGCTGCCTCTCTGCTCAATGCGTTGGCAAAGGCAGAAGTCACCACCTTCTGCGCGCCGCCTACCGTCTGGCGCATGCTTTCGCAGGAAAACCTCGCCTCCTACAAAGTGAAATTCCGCGAGCTCGTCAGCGCCGGAGAGCCGCTCAACCCCGAGGTCATCGAGCGCGTGCGCGACGCTTGGGGCATCACCATCCGCGACGGCTACGGACAAACCGAAACCACCGCGCAGCTCGGCAACTCGCCCGCGCAGCCGCTCAAGCTCGGCTCCGTCGGACGCCCCATGCCCGGCTACCGCCTGCAATTAATGGATTTGAACGATCAGGAATCAACCGAGGGCGAGCTTTGCATCCGCCTCAATCCTCCGCCTCTCGCCCTCATGCCCGGCTATCAGGACGATGCCGGACACATTCAGCCACTCACCGGAAACCTCTACCACACCGGAGACGTCATGTCGCGCGACGACGATGGCTACTACACCTTCGTAGGCCGTGCCGACGATGTCTTCAAAGCCTCCGATTACCGCATTAGCCCCTTCGAACTCGAAAGCGCCTTGGTCGAGCACCCCGATGTTGTCGAGTGCGCCGTCGTCCCGTCGCCCGACCCCATCCGCACCGCGATCCCCAAGGCATTCATTATCCTGCGCAGCGGTGCCGAGCCTTCGCGCGACATGGCGCTCTCCATCTTCCAGCACATCCGGAAGGTGCTCGCCCCTTACAAGCGCGTGCGCCGCATCGAGTTCTCCGATTTGCCGAAAACCATCTCCGGCAAAATCCGACGCGTGCAGCTACGTCGCGCCGAAGCCGAAGTCGTACAGTCCGGCACTCGTCCCTCCGTCGAATACCGCGAAGAGGACTTCCCCGAACTGCGCTGATTTCGGTGTGCCTTTGCTCTTGTCTTTGCCTTTGTCTTTACGGTGTCATCCTGAGCGAAGCGAAGGATCCCATCGCGCTCTCATTCTCCACTGTGGCCTGAGGCGGGTGGCCCACTCAACGCTCTTTTCGTTGAGTGGGGTTCTTGACTTTGCCTTTGCTCTAAGCTTTTGTTTTTAGGTGTCATCCTGAGCCGAAGGCTAAGGACCTCGGGGTTGTTCTTGTTTTCACCCTACCCCTTCCTCAGATGAATACTCCCATTCACCGTCTCCACATCAATCGTCCCACCGCCTGATCCCAGCGTAGTGTTCACACTCGCGCCTGGCCCATACTGTGGCTTATTCACCGTCATCGGCAGATCCGACTGAATACTTCCCGTCACCGTATTCATCTTCACCCGGGCATTCGTCGTCGCCGGAACGTTCAGTGTCACCGTGCCATTTACCACCTTGACCTTCACATTGTGGCTGCCCGTGCCATTCAGCGAAGCTTTCACGTCGCCATTCACCGACCCCAGATCCAGATCGCCTGCCGTATTCCACACGTCCACTTTTCCGTTCACTGTTTTGGCTCGCACCAATTCCTTGGTGCCATCCACTCGAACGTTGCCATTGACTGTCTCAACTGCCTGCAGCTTCACTCCCCGCGGCACATGGATCGTGTATTCCACGCTCGCGCCGTTATTGCTCGCTGGAGGATATTTTGTCGAGACGTCCACCGAGTGGCCGCTGCCTGCGACCTCGATGCGTGCGTCGCGCAACTTCTCAGCGGAGATCGCGGTCTTCACCGCATCGATCTGTACTTCGTTCTTGTCCCATGCAGAAACGTTCACGCTGCCATTCACGTTCTTGATCGTGAAGTTCCCGTTCGCATCCATTGCCACGGTTTTATGGAAGTCTTCATGTACCTCGGCCTGCGCTGGCACGGCCGCCATTGCCATTGCAGCCACACACGCCACCAGCAGCGACCTCATCCTCAGATTCAGCATAGTTGTCCTCTCCGCCTCATCGTGTCCGTGCGGTTCGCAACAAGACTAGAAGAACCTGTAGCGGAACAGGTGATAGGTTGCCGCCAACCCATCCACCCAGCTGATCTTCTTGCCCTCTGCATATGTACGCCCGTGATACACGATTGGCACTTCATAGATACGCGCGCTGGTCTTCGCAAGTTTCACCGTCAGCTCAGTTTCCAGGCTAAATCGGTTACTTTCCAGCGCCAGCGAGTCAAGAATGTCCCGCCGGATCACCTTGTAGCAGGCCGTCACGTCCGTCAGCGCAAGGCTGGTCAGCATGTTGCACAGGATGGAGAATGCGCGGTTCAGCAGGTAGCGATAGTACCGCGGAACCCTGTGCGCTCCGGGGTGGAACCGGTTTCCGAACACAGCATCCGCATGTCCATTCAGGATCGGGCGCAGCAGGGCAGGGTAGTCGGCCGGATCGTATTCCAAATCCGCGTCCTGCATCAGCACCAGCTCACCTTTGGCCTGCTCCAGCGCTGTCCTGATTCCCGCTCCCTTGCCGCGATTGCAGTCATGAAACAGCAATTGCACCGTGTCGCCGGAATCCTGGCAAAACTCCTCCCAGTCCACGTTTTCCAGCAACTCTCGCGTGCCGTCAGTCGAGCAGTCGTCCACGACGATGATCTCTTTTGCAAGCGGCGAAGTATCCTGCATCAGGACTTTTTCCAGCAGTCCCAGCACCGTCTTCCGCTCGTTGTACACCGGAACGATAATCGTCAGCGTGCGATAGTACGGGTGCCGTTCGATGATCGTCGCGTCGAATGCCGGAAAGCGCTCCGGCGCATTCAGAATGTCCGCAAGCTCCGCCCCGCTCAGGTGCGCGGGTATCGAAACCATCTCCAGATTCTGTTCTCTTGTGGAATGCCGTGCCTGTAGCGACAGGTTTCTCGATCTCAATCAGCTACCCCCTCAAGTGGAGTAGCGTGGCCCATATTCGATTTCTCAGTATTCCGCGCGCGCGCACCGAGGCTTTCAATGCAGCATAGATAGGGATATAGCTTCGTACTCAAGCTGGGGATATGTCCTGAGTTGGTGTATGTCCTACATCACTTTTGATGCAGAAACGCAACTCGGTTCCGCCTGCCCTGGCATGACAACAAGCCGGAATAACTAGCTCATCTTCTCTGGTTAGCCCTGCGATTTTGTTTCGCTTTTTGAATCAGCAACGAAGTTATCCTGCTGTCGCTAATTCGTTTCGGCAGACACTTCGCCCTAGAGTTCCTCGCGTGTGATTCCCAATCTGCGCAGTCGTGCATTCAGTGTCGTGCGCTTCAGTCCCAGTCGTGATGCCGCCCCGTTCACTCCGCCGATCACTCCATTGCAATCGCGCATCACCTTCAGGATGTATTCGCGCTCCTTCGCTTCCAGCGTGTCGGGATTCGTTTTCTGCGGCTTGCGCAACTCCGTCAGAGGCACCTGTAGCGTCGATCCCCGCGACACAATCACAGAGCGCTCTACGAAATTCTCCAACTCGCGAATGTTCCCCGGCCAGTCGCATTGACTCAGATACTCCATCACGTCCTGCGGAATCGCGTCGATCCGTTTCCGCATCCGCGCCGCATATTTCTTGACGAAATAGTTCACCAGCAGCGGAATATCAGTCCTTCGTCCCGACAGTGGCGGCAGCGTTATTGGAAACACATTTAGCCTGTAGTACAAATCCTGCCTGAACTGCCGTTCCTCCATCAGTTGCAGCAGATCTCGATTCGTCGCCGCAATCACTCTCACATCCACCTTGATCGTGCGCGAGCTTCCTAGCCTTTCAAACTGCTGCTCCTGCAGCGCTCGCAATAATTTCGGCTGCAGCTCCAGCGGAATATCCCCAATCTCATCCAGCAGCAGAGTCCCTTTGTGCGCCAGCTCAAATCGTCCAATCTGCTGCGAAATCGCTCCCGTAAAAGCTCCGCGCTCATGCCCGAACAGTTCGCTCTCCAGCAATCCCGTCGGCACCGCCGCGCAGTTGATCTTCACAAATGTGTGTTCGCGTCGCTCACTCTTCTCGTGGATCGCCCTTGCGACCATCTCCTTGCCCGTGCCCGTCTCGCCAATAATCAGCACGCCCGCATCCGTCGGAGCAACCGTCTCGATCTGCTCCAGCACCTGCCGCCATTCGGGACTTTGTCCCACCATGTCCGCCGGATGATGTTCCGCTCGAATCTCGTCTTGCAGGTAGCTCTTCTCCTTCGCCAGTTGTTCCTTTAACTCGCGAATCTCGCGGAACGCCACTGCGTTCTCTACCGCAATCGCCACCTGGCTCGCGACTGTCGTCAGCGCCTCCATGCTTTCCTGGTCAAACATTGCCGCCGAACGATTGCCCACGCACAGCACTCCCAGGCACCTGTCTCTGCGCAGCAGCGGAACCCAGCACGCCGACTTGATGCCTTCTTCCAGCAGCCAGCCCGTCACATCGTTTGGAAATTGTTCTTCGTGGAGATTGTCCACAACCAGCGGCTTGCGCTCCGTAAATGCCAGCCCTGTCGGCGACCCCGTCACCTTGAAGACCGTTTGCTCGTGCAGCACGCCCTTGCCCTGCGGAAAATCCAGCGCATGGATTCGGAATTCATCCTTGGCCTTGTCATATAAAACCAGGCTCGAGTAGTCGTGCCGCACCACACGCCCAATCGCCGCCGAGATCTCGTGAAACAGGGAAGAGAGCTCGAGGTTCGACACCAGCGCATTGTTCACTTCCAGCAGCAGTTGCAAATGCTCGCGATCCCTCGCCAACACTTCCGCATTCTGGCGCGCCAACTTCTCCCCGCTAGTTTCCATTTCGCTTGCCGACCTACTCTCGTGACCACATAACGTCACGTCGTGACATTCTATTGTCACTCTTCGCCACCGCTCTTGCACATCCCCAAATTGGGAGCCTCGTGACCGCTTCCTTTTCTGGAACTTACAACCATCCCACCGCACCCCAGCAGTTGGTCACTTGCGTGCATTTCCCAAAGTGCATTTATCCAAAAGGCCGTCGCACGAGGAGCTTAGAGTGGAGCCTTCAGCGCTCGCATTGCGCTTCGCCAAACCACGGCCAGGGGAGTTTGTTATGCCCTTCCAAATCACGTCGCAATGCTCTGGTAAGGACACCATCTGCAGCGATGTCTGCCCCTACAACTGCATCGAGCCCGATACGTCCATGCCTGCCAATGGCCGCCAGCATTTCGTCGTCGATGCGCAGTTCTGTGTTGACTGCGGTGCTTGCGCCATCGCCTGCCCCGAAAAGGCCATCGTCTATGCCGGAGCCTACAACCCCATGAGCCTCGTCGCTCTTGGACAGGCCGTCTGGCTGCGTCCACTATCCCGGCGCTGAGCCTCGCGCTCGCGCCAACGTTTCCGGCGTGCTGATGTTTCGCACGCCAATGTTTTGCCGGGCCAATGTTTTGCGCACTAACGTTTCGCCGGAGCACGGCTCAACCGCGCTCCCAATCACCTCAGCCGTATCAAGGGAGGAAGTTATGCCGTACAAAATTTCGCCGAAATGCTCTGGAAAAGACACCCTCTGCCAGGATGCATGCGCCTACGACTGCATCCACACCGTCTCCGAATTCGGACACACCCATCTCGCCATCGATGAAGACCAGTGCACCGACTGCGGAGCCTGCGCCCTTGCCTGCCGCGAATCCGCCATTGCCTTCGATTCCGCCTTCATGTCCTTCAAGCCGCAGCCCATGGCCGCCGCGACGATCCACGGCGCCGTCACCGGCTCTGCCGGCGGCTGGGACGGCAACGACGACCCGAAGAACAGCCTCGAACCCCCCGAAGGCTTCGTCGTCATCGATCGCAAACTCCAGTCCTGGGCTCGCCTCATGTCCCAGTCCAGCAACTGAACTTGAACCATCGTCCACCCGCCTTCAATGACCCTTCGGGTGCCCCACTCAACGCTCTTTTCGTTGAGTGGGTCTTTGATCTTGTTTTTGCTCCGACCTTTAATCTTGCCGCAGCTCTCGCTTTTTGATTCCGTTCTTGCTCTTTTCTTTGTTTCTCGGATGTCGTCCTGAGCGAAGCGAAGGACCCTCCGCCCTACCCCCTAGAACACGTCCCCCAACATCCTGAAATTCTCCAGCGTCATCAGCGTCTGCGGTGCCGGAGCCATGCATAGCTCTGCATGTTCCAACACCCACGTCTCCGCGTGCGGAATAAACACCGCGTTCAGTCCCGCCGCGATCGCCGGATTCACATCCGACTTCGGGCTGTTGCCCACCATCCACGTCTTCAGAGGCTCCAGTCGATACTTATCGACTATTTCCCTATAGCACGCCGCATTCTTCTCCGGAACCACCTCGACGCCTTCGAACAACGCCTTCAGTCCCGAGCGCTCCACCTTGCCCGACTGCTCGACAAGATTCCCCTTTGTCACCAGCAGCAGCCGATGCCTCTGTCTCAAATCCTCCAGCGTCGGAGTCACATGCTTTAGCAGCTCAATCGGCTGCTCCGCAATCGTCTGCGCGAATCCATGAATCGTCTCTTCCAGCGCCGGAGTCAGCGGCTCCACCGAGAGTCTTTCAAACGTCGCGACCAGCGCCGCCGCAAAACTCTTGATCCCATACCCCAACTTGAGCACATTCTCGTGCTCCACCTCGTTCAACTTCTGCCTCACCTGCTGCGGAGTAAATTCGCTGTGATTCAGAAACGAAATGAAACTCGCAATCGCGCGCTCAAAGTAAATATTGTTTTCCCAAAGTGTGTCATCCGCGTCGATCATTAACGTTTGACGCGTAGCCTTCAGTTCACCATTGATAGCCATAGACTCAGTTTATCCCTAGCCCTTATGCGGCCCCCAATTCCAGCTTCACCCAAATCCCCCCGCCTTTCGACCTCCAAACCACTGCGGGTGCGGGTGCCCCATTCAACGCTCTTTTCGTTGAGTGGGGCTTTGCTTCTGCTCTTACTGTGTGACAGTTGCTCTTGCTTCTGCCCTTGTTCTTTGAGGTGTCATCCTGAGCGAAGCGAAGGACCTCGGGGTTGCTCTTGCCTTTGCTTTCTTCTCAACCCTCACCTCAGGACTACAATTTCCCCATGCGCTCTTCGCTTCTCATCTTCCTCCTCGCCGCTTCCGCGTTCGCCCAATCACACCGCATCTCCCCGCCGAAAAAGTTCCCCATCGGAGGATCCGCTCCCAGCAGTGCTCAGCTCAAGGTCCCTTCCGACCTCGCCTCCCGCATCTCCCGCTGGAAGTCCGTGGACATGCCGTTCCGTCCCTCGCGCTCGCTCACCCCGCGCGACCTCAAGATGATCTCCAAGCTTGTCGATGCCTCACGCCAACTCGATGCCATCTACTGGCGTCAAAGCGATCCCTACGCGCTCACTCTCCAGGCGCAGCTCCGCGGAGCCCACACCTCCCGCGATCAGCAAATCCTGCGCTACCTCTACATCAACGGAGGCCAGTACGATCTGCTCGACGGACTCCGCAGCTTCATCACCGCCGAGCCTGCTCCCGCCGGACGCGGCTTCTACCCGCTCAACACCACTCGCGAATCCATCGAAAGCTACGTTGCCGCCCACCCCGACTCCCACGCCGAAATCTATTCACCCTACACGCTCGTCCGCCAGATGGGTTCCGATCTCGTCGGTCTGCCGTACCGTTCCGCTTTTCGCGCCCAGTTGCAGGAAGCAGCGAAGAACCTTCGCGAAGCTGCCGCCCTCAGCGACGATGCCGACTTCGCCGCCTACCTCAATGCCACTGCCGAAGCCGTTCTCACCGACAACTACACTCACAGCGACCAGCTCTGGCTCCAGCTCAAGTCGCCTAAGATCGATCTCATCTTCGCACCGTATCTTGTCTATCTCGACCAGCTTCTCGGCGTAAAGAATTCCTACGGCGCCGCCATCCTCATCCGCAATGACGAGGAAAGCCGCAAGCTCGACCTCTTCCGCGAAGCCATCCCGCAAATCCAGCAATCGCTCCCTCTCGCCGCCGAAGACAAGCCCGCCCGCGACGCCGCCAGCTCGCCCATGGAGGTCGTTGACTCTCCCTTCCGCACCGGAGACTTCCTCCACGGCTATCAGGCCGTCGCCGCCAGCCTCCCGCCCGTCGGACAGATCGATGCCACTTCACCGAGCATCGGCACCAAAAAGATTTTCTTCAAGAACTTCATGGACGCCCGAGTCAACCACATTATCCTGCCCATCGCCCGCAAGCTGATCGATCCTTCGCAGTCCGCCGCACCCACGGCCGACGGCTATCTCACCGTCGTCATCCTCCACGAAATCAGCCACGGCCTCGGCCCAGCCTACGCCCACGTCGACGGTCATCAGGTCCCCATCCGCCAAGCCATCGGCCCCACCTACTCCGCGCTGGAGGAGGCAAAAGCCGATGTCACCGGAATGTTCGGCCTACAGTGGCTCATCGAACACAACGTGCTCCCTCGCGAGCGCCAGCCTGAGTTCGCCGCCTCCTACCTTGCCGGCATCCTCCGCACCGTTCGCTTCGGGACCTCCGAAGCTCACGGCCGTGCGCAACTCATGGAGTTCAACTACCTGCTGGAAAAGGGAGCCATCGTCCCCCACGCCGGAACCCTCAGCCGCGGCACCGCCAAGATTGTTTACAGCATCGATCTAATCAAATTCCCCGACGCCATCGCCGCGCTCACCCGCGAGTTGCTCGAAACCGAAGCCACCGGAGACCGCGCCCGCGCCGAAAAGTGGTTCGCCCGCTACTCCACCATGCCGCCGTCGCTCGCCTCATCTCTCGAATCCACCCAATCCATCCCCGTTGACATCTTCCCAAAATTTTCCTGGGACGTGCCTATGCGCTAACCGCACGCTTCCAGGCGAACCACAATTTAAGGACGTCAGCAGAAACTTGAGTTTTCATCCTGAGCGCAGCGAAGGACCTCGGGGTTGCTTTTCCAGTTGCAGCGCCGTTGCTATTGCAGGGCCGCTGCCTTAGCCTCTTCCACCCTCTCTACTTCCCGTACTGCTTCGGAATCGGATTATCCGGCCGTTCAGCGTCCCATATCAGCGACACGACCCACCACCGCTGGCCGTCCCACATCAACTGAATGCTGTTGATCCCTCGGGCAAACGGCTGGCCGTCCTTCTCGTGCCGTGATTCATACGTCGAGAACACCTGCGCGATGTTCCCAAACCGATCCACATGATTCGCGACTCCGCGCTCGTAGAAAGCCTCTTTCTCGAAGACTGCGCCCGCTCTCTCCTGATAATTCTGCGGACTCATAACGCGGGTCACCGGCTCTCCCTTCTGGTTCTTACCGCTAAATACCAGGTGTGCCTCAGGAATGAACAGCGCATGGAACCGCGCCCAGTCGCGCGTTCCCGCCGGTCCGCTAATCACGCTGTACAGAGCTGCCACCGTGCTTTCCAGCGTCTTCGTGTCCTCTGGATGGCTCACCGCAGTCGGCGTCTTCTTCGTTGCACTGTCATCCTGCTGGGCCACTGCGCCGATCACCGCACAGCACAGCATCACCATGGCAATTCCTATTCGAATCCAGTTGTTCCGCATCGTCGCCTCCAATGAAAAAAGCTCCGCGATGTATCACGGAGCTTCACACCTAAGATGCACTTGTTGAGCTTTACGCCTTTACCGTCTCGCTCACCCATTCAATCTTCACCGGATGAGGAATGATGCCTTTTTCATGACCCATCGTCAGCAGTTTCTCCACTGCTTCGCGGCCGTCGTCACCATAGTCCAGCGTGCGCTCGTTCACATACATGCCCACGAACTTGTCAGCATCATTCGTGTCCAGGTCGCGTGCAAACTGCATGGCATAGGCCAGCGCCTGTTCGCGATTGTCCAGCGCGTGCTGGATGCTGTCGCGCAGAGCCTTGCACACCTTCGCAATCAGCTCCGGTCCCAGCCCTTTCTTGATCGCGTTCGCGCCCAGCGGCAGTGGCAGACCCGTTTGCTCGCGCCACCACCTGCCCAGGTCAAGAATCTTGTGCAGGCCGCTCTTGTCATACGTCAACTGGCCTTCGTGAATGATCAACCCTGCGTCAAACTTGCCTTCCAGCACCGCCGGAATGATCTTGTCGAACGGCACCACTTCCGTCTCAACATTCGGCGCAAACAGCTTCAGCGCCAGCACCGCTGTCGTCAGCGTGCCCGGAATGGCGATCTTCACCTTCTTCACTTCGTCCAGCGTGAATTGCTTGGTCGCCACGATCATCGGACCGTAGCCATCGCCCACACTGCCGCCGCTCGGCATCAACGCATACTTGTCCTGCAAGTACGGATACGCATGGAACGAGATCGCCGTCACTTCGTAGTAGGCTTCCGAAATCGCCTTGTGATTCAGCGTCTCGATATCGCACAGCACGTGAGTGAACTTCAATCCCGGCACGCGAATCTTGTTCGTTGCCAGGCCGTAGAACATAAACGCGTCGTCCGAATCCGGACTGTGCGCAATCTTAATCTCCGTCAAATCAGTACCAACGCTGCTCATAAACCTTTTTTCCGGAGGCCTGTAGCCTCCCCCTTAGAAGTGCTTACTGCCATTCAAATCAAAAACGCTGGGTACAAAGTGCTCAACCCTGATTGCAACCGCCGCGATCCATCTGGCGCCTCATCGAGTGCCATTCTTTCGCGCCACATCTGCATCGGCGGCATGCTGTCCTTCGCTGCGCCGCGCCTTCAAGTGCCACCACACTCGAACCGCCACAGCCACCGCCACTCCAATCAGAGCTGCAGCCGACAGCATCAGAATCGCGAAAAGAACCTTGATGATCACAAGGCTCTAGTTTACCAGAGTAGAGCCTGCCCGCCTCACTTTTCCGGCGCTACTTGCGCATCGCCGCTTCTACTTCGTCTGCCGTATGTGGCAGGTCAGCCGTCAAATTCACCAGCTTACCCTGCTCATCCAGCATTACGATGTCTTCAATGCGCACGCCAATTTTTTCTTCGGGAATGTAAATTCCCGGCTCCACCGTGAACACGTCGCCCTTATCCACCGGACCGCTTCCCACATCATGCACTTCCAGCCCCACGCGGTGCCCCAGCCCGTGAATGAAGTATTTACCCAGCGGCTGCCCGTGCAAGTCTTTCCCGTGCGTGTTGATGTAGTCGAGCGCAACCTGGTATAGCGAGTCCGGACCCTTGTTGCCCAACGAACTCTTGCCCGCCACCACTGCCTTCATCGCTGCCTGCTGCGCGCCCAGCACAATGTCGTAAATCTCGCGCTGCCTCGGCGTAAAATGCCCATTCGCCGGAACCGTCCTCGTGATGTCGCTGGCATACATCGCATACTCGCCCGCCACGTCCATCACCACCACATCGCCATCGTGAATCTGGTTCGTGTTCGCCGAGTAGTGCAGCACCGTGGAGTAGAACCCTGCGCCCACAATCGGCGAATACGCCGGACGCTCGCATCCCGCATCTCCGTACTTGTACTGCATCAGCGCCGCGATCTGATATTCATACAGCCCCGGCTTCATCGCCTTGAATGCCGCGCGATGCGCCGCCTTCGATGCGTCCGTCGCGTGCCGTATGCGCTCAATCTCTCCCGCATCCTTGTGCTTGCGCAACTCGGCAATCACATCATCGACCCCAACAAAGCGCACAAATGAGGGCAGGGAATTGCTGCGCTTCAGCCACTCCATCGGCGTCGTCGAAGGAGTCGCCTCCGGAGCCTCGCTCGTTGCCGTGTAAACAATCCCGCGTGGTTGCGGCATGATCTGCTTCAGAATGTCGTGCATCTGATCCAGCGTCGCCACGCGATCAAATCCCGTAATCTCCCGCGCCTTCGGATCCTCGGCTCCCAGCTTGGGCCCCGTCCATTTCTCCTGCGTCAGATTGTGCGCCGGCAAGAACAGTACCTCCGAGTACGGCCGCGCCGGCGCATCTCCTTGCGCCTCCGCTGCCGGAGCGATCACCACCGCCGCCCCCGGCTCCGCCCACCCGGTTAGATAGAAGAAGTTGTTGTCCTGCCGAAACCCGTAAACCGCATTCGGTCCTTCCGACTCGGTCGCCGCAAACAGAATGGCCACGCCCCCATTCAGCTTTTCTGACAGGGCCACGCGCCGCGCGCGATAATCCGCCCCCGCCTGCCTGTCGAGTGCAAACCCCGACGCACCAAGAGCCACAATGCAGAGAATCAAAACACAAACCGAGGAGAGTAGTAGCCGCTTACAAGCTTTCATGGAAGCCGAGTATAACTGATGCCGTTGTTCTCTTGTGTTTCAGGTGTCATCCTGAGCGAAGCGAAGGACCCCTACCCACTCCTCAAATCCCACTGCGTTACCATTACCCACCAATGTACATAGAAACCCAACTCGACTGCGGCCCCTGCCTCCTCCGCCCTCTTCTCCCCGAAGACCTCCCTACTTTCTCCATCCACGCCAATAATCCCAACGTTGCCGCCTACCTTCGAGACCGCTTCCCCCACCCTTACACCCTCGCCGACGCGCAACGCTTCCTCGACTTCGCTGATCGCACCACCGAAGAATGCATCGCTGCGATCATCGCCAGCGGCGAAGCCGCCGGAGCCATCGGCCTTCAGTTCCGCACCGACATCGAGCGCTGCTCCGCCGAGCTCGGCTACTGGCTCGGCGAACCCTTCTGGGGAGGCGGTATTGCCACCGCCGCCATCCAATGCTTCACCGCATGGGCCATGCCCCGCTTCGATCTCACGCGCATCTATGCCGAAGTCTTCGACGCCAATCCTGCCTCCGCCCGCGTCCTCGAAAAAGCTGGCTTCCACTACGTCGGACTCCTTCGTAAGGCGGCCATCAAGCGCGGCACCCACCACGACTATCGCCTCTACGACCTCACCCGCTGAGTGAACGCCCCTCGCTACCGAGCTTCGCCCAAAATTAGCGGTGGAGGGTGGCCCAGAGTTGGCGTTTTTCCAACTCTGGGTCTATATCCCTAAACTCCTACTCCCAGTCATCACCCCGAACACATCTACGTGACAGCGATCACACCAGAGTTGATTGCCGTACTTCTCGGTGCCACCATGGCAGCCCTGATGAATCAGTGGGGTGAAGGCCATGAAAGAAGAAACACCGGAAGTGCAGAACGACCAGGTCTCTTGTGCTCGATGTGATACTCCAGTTTGCGGGCTCTCCGGCATCCCTCAGATCGCGGGAGAGTGCTCCACCATGGAAGGCATCCAGACCGAAAGTGAGATTGGAATCCAAGCGAATCTCGCAGACACCAAGCCTCTCAATCTCGAATGTGACTTCGTGGAGCCAGAACAGAAGAAATAGGATCGCAGCGTGAATCCGCTGCTTATATGCAAAAGCGCGCTCAACTTGAGTGTTGAGCGCGCTTTTCAGTTCCTTCAAGACCAGTGAAACTACACTCCCACCGGGAACGGCTTCACATGCTCTTCCTCGTTCACGCCCGAACTCCGCGAGAACATCTCAAACCGTCCTTGCAGCAGTGACATCAGCCCCGTGTACCAGTACCCATACACAAACAGGATGAGGAAGGGAACCGTCACATAGTTCTCGTTCGTCAGCGCATACCACACCATGCCCGCGAAGCACGTCCCAATCCCCAACTCGATCCACGGAATCACACCCAGCCGCTTGCGATACTTCTTTGCAGCTTTTACCGCGACTGTCTTCTCGCCCTTGGTCTTCACGCTGTATTTCGGAGTTCTCGCAAACGCCGTCTGCTTTCCCAGCAGAGCTTCAATCACGCCCTTCGAGTTCGTAATCGTCAGCCCAATCCCCAGTGCCATCAGGAAAGGCAAATAGAAGAATGTCCGCCACCATCTTCCGGGGAACAGCTCTTTTTGCGATACCAGGTAGAAGCTCGAGATCGAGAACGTCGATGCCAGGAACAGCGGCACGTCGATGTACATCATCTGGAACCAGCCCTGGTAGAAGCGGATCACCATCGCCGGCATCAGCAGCACCGACAGCACGATCATCAGCGGATAGCTCAGGTTCGCCGTCAGGTGATACCACGCCTCAATCTTTTCTCTTCGGCGCACATCCGACTTCATCACCTTCGGCAGGTCTTTAATTGAGCACTGGATCAGCCCCTTCGCCCAGCGCACCTGCTGAGTCTTGAAGGCCGTCATCTCAATCGGCAGCTCTGCCGGACACTCCACATCCTGCAGATACAGGAACTGCCAGCCTTTCAGTTGGCACCTGTAGCTCAGGTCCGTGTCTTCCGTCAGAGTGTCATGCTGCCATCCGCCGGCTTCTTCAATCGCCCTGATCCGCCACATTCCCGCCGTGCCGTTGAAGTTAAAAAACACTCCGGCGCGCGAGCGACCGCCATGCTCCAGCACAAAATGCCCATCCAGCAGAATTGCTTCCACTTCCGTCAGGAACGAGTAGTGCCGGTTGATGTGCGTCCAGCGCGTCTGCACCATGCCAATGTTCGGCTCGGCAAAGTGGTGGATCACCTTCATCAGCCAGTCGCTCGGAGGCGTAAAGTCCGCGTCAAAAATCGCCACAAACTCGCCTTTGGCCGTCTTCAGCCCGTTTTCCAGCGCTCCAGCTTTGAAACCCGTGCGGTCCGTCCTGTGAATGTGGACAATGTCATTCCCCATCGCCCTGTACCGCGCGACCACGTTTGCTGCCACTTCCACCGTCTCGTCCGTCGAGTCGTCGAGTAGCTGAATGTCCAGCAACTCCCGTGGATATTCGAGTTTGCAAATCGAATCCACCAGCCTGTCCACAACGAATTGTTCGTTGAAAATCGGCAGTTGAATCGTGACTCTAGGAAGCTGGGTAAAGTACGACTTCGGAGTAGTGGTCTTGTTCTTGCGATGCTTGTAGTACATCCAGACCAGTTGATAGCGATGGAACCCGTACGCGGCCAGGATGACGAGCACAATGAAGTAGGGAATCAGCAGCGCCAGATCAAATCCGTTCGCGTGATAAAGTCCTTTGAACGCAGGATTGGTCTGTTTCTGTAAGAACTGCACCACCGGGCTCGGGCGAGGTGCTAGCGCAAGTAAAGCCACACACTGAGTGATCAAGGGCGGATCCCTGAGAGCTGGATTAAGCCGGATGCAAAAGTTTCCCGGAAAATTCGATTGTACCCGAAGCGGCCTCCACCTCCCCACCGCAACCCTCTACATTTTCACCCTATTTACACTCTTGATGATGGCTCATGCCGCCTTCGCACAGGCCTCAGCAGCTCCATCTGCAGCGACTTCCATCGCCACCGCGCCTGCCGCCGAGTCTTCCATTTTCTATCCCGAGGTCGCCTACCGAAGCCGCACCACCTATTGCAATCCCTACTTCGGATTCCGCTTCCGCCTTCCCGCCGAACTCAAATCCGAGCCCATCATGCTCCCCGTGCAGTCCGCCGGAAAGCACATGCTGCTCGCCACGCGTCTCATTCGCCTCGACCGCACCGCCGAACTGTTCATCTCGGCCTTTGAAGATCGCTCCTCCGATCACGTCGAAGATGATGCCGCGCACCAAGCCGCCACCACGCGCCTGCACGAAGCGCATGAGCAAGGTCTCACCACCTCCGGCCCCAACCGAATTTCCGTTCAGAATCACGAACTCCATCGCATCCGCATCAGCGGCGACTCCCAAGGCCTTGGCGAGGAGAGCAGCTATTTCTTCTTCCTCCGCGGATACGTCATCCACATCGCTCTGTTCGCCCACGAACTCGATCTCGCCGACTCTTTCGACTCCATCCTCAAACAGATCGAATTCTTCGAGCCCCACGTCTCCGCCTGCAACGCATCCGCCCCCAACACGTCCGCGTCGAACGCATCTGCCCCCTCGCCAGCCGAGCCCTCCGCCGTCGCATCTCCCAACTCAACCACGCCCGCGAATGCCACCGAAGCCGCCTCCCACCTTGCCTCTACCGCTCCCACCAGCACTAAACCCGCTTCAGTCGAGAAAGCCGCACCAAAGTCCTCGAAAGCCACCGTGTCCTCCAGGAACTCTTCCCCTTCAGACGCCGACTCCGACTCTCCTTCTCGCATCTACTACGGCCCTGCCTTGCCCACCGACATGGTCGACACCATCATCAAGCGCTCGCCCGGCTCCAACATCCCGAGCGGCCAGTTTGCCCGCGGAAACTTCTTCAGCCCCGAGCTCGGCGTCCGCGTCGTCCTCCCCGCCGGATGGCAGCCTCTTCCCAACGAAGAGGCCTACCACGTCACCGAACTCATGCGCGATCCCACGTCCGACCGTGCCATCACCGACCGCCGCCGCGCCCTCTTCCGTGCCTGCTCGCGCGTCATTTTCACTGCCCACGAACCCGGCACCGAACTCATCCCGCTCGTTCATCCCATGATGGCCATTGCCGCCATGCCTCGCGGCTGCGTGCCCGACATGGAAATGCCCACCTCCGCCGAAGACCGCACCGCCTCCGAGGATTTCGCCACCATCCTCCTGCGCTCACTCGGCGTCATACAACTGAATCGAGGCAGCATCCAGCGCACCGCCTCCGGACGCCTCATCTTCCACCTCGACGGCGCGCTCCCTTACCAGATTCCCAACGAAAAACTTTCGCGCCGCCTGAGTCTCCGCGTCTCTGCCACCTCGAGCGGCCCCTGGCTCATCTTCATCTACTCCGTCACGCCCAGCCCCGCCGCCCAGCGCGACCTCGAATTCCACATCGCCGTCACCACTCCCGACACCCTCGCCGCAAAATAGCAATTGCCAGTAGATGATCAGGAGCTTGCCGGGTGCCTGTAGCGGTGCTGTAGGTGTTGTAGCGGTGCTGTAGGTGTTGTAGCGGTGCTGTAGGTGTTGTAGCGGTGCTGTAGGTGTTGTAGCGGTGCTGTAGGTGTTGTAGCGGTGCTGTAGGTGTTATGGCGGTGCTGTAGGTGTTGTAGTGGTGCCCCACCTCTGCCCGTCGTTGGCAGAGGTGGGTGTTTTGCATTTGCTCTTGCTCTTGGTTTTGGTTTTGCAGTTGCACTTGCCTTTAAGGTGTCATCCTGAGCGAAGCGAAGGACCTCGGGGTTGCAGTTGCACTTGTAGTTGTTGTTGCTCTTGCTTTTGCCTTTGCTCTAAGTCTTGGTGGCCCAGAGTTGGCGATTTCCAACTCTGGGTTCCCGATGCTACTTCGCCGCGTCCTGACTTTCCTGCTTCTCCGCGACCCACGTATCCGTTGTTCCTCGACGATTATCTTGGCTCACGATCGTCATCGACTTCGCATCCGGATTCAGCGTGACCTTCGACGTTCCCGTCACCTCTCCATTGCGCTTGTACGTCTCGATGAACGTGTGATCGTCCACCTTTTTCAGCGAAACCGAATTCGTCCCCGGATCGCCGTGGAACGGATAATCCTTGCCATCGAATTTCGCACTGTAGCTCTCGCCGGTCTTGGCTTTATAGTTCACGCCATCGCCGGTCAGTTGATAGCTGAACGTCAGTCCATTGTCCGAAACCGAATCGAAGCGCTCTGTCCTCCACGAACCTGAAACCATATTGGCGCCCTGCTCCGGTTCTCCTACTCGCGTGTAGTATCCCGTAGCCGTCACCGCCTGGTCGCTTCCCATCGGATGCCCTTCATACTTCTGCACCATCTGTTTGCCGTCATCCGACACCGTCAGCGTGTCGCGGAACACGATTTTGCCGCCCCGCATTCCTACGCGCTCTACTGTGTTGTTGCTCAGAATCTTGACCTGCTCGCTGTCCACATAAGGCGAGCCCTCGACCTTCTGCGGAGAGCCATCGGCCTTGATGTTCACCTTCGGGTCGCAGGTCTGGCAGCTATACATACCGTTTTTGAACTCATACACCTGCGGCTTTTGGTCAACTTTCGTTTTGTTCAGGTCAATACGCCATGTGCCGTCGATCCCGCTCTGGGCGACTGCAAGCATGGGCAACATCAGCAGCATGAACCCTAGAACTTTTCTCATTTTGTCCTCTCCTACTCTCGTGTAAGTAGTTGTTCGTTGGCTGGCGCAGTGCTGGCACAGCCGCTATCTGGCATTTGGGACGAGGCGACACATTCTGCTTTCGTCGCAAACTGATGCCGCTCCTCAGGCCACTGTTGCGTACTTGCGGCGGAATTCCAGAGTTGTTCGTTTCGTATTTGGCCCTGCCCACATCAACCTTGGAAAATTCTCACCTCTGGTTGTGAGTTTCGTCACAGCCTACCAACCTGTCTGACGAGTTAAATCCACGGTGGGGATATTTGCATTCAAAACTGAAGTCGCTGCCAGGGAGCACTTTTTGGGTGCGTCTCCGCTCATCTACTGGAGGGCCGATTTATGAATCGGATCAAAGTGACCTTAGACGGCAATGAAGCCGCCGCCTATGTCGCGCACAAAACCAACGAAGTCATCGCCATCTATCCAATCACCCCCTCATCGCCAATGGGCGAGTTCAGCGATCAGTGGTCCTCGGACGGTAAGCCAAACATCTGGGGCTCGGTTCCGCAAATCATGGAAATGCAGAGCGAAGGCGGTGCCATCGGGGCGCTGCATGGTGCGCTGCAAGGTGGAAGCCTAGCGACGACGTTCACATCCTCGCAGGGTCTGTTGCTCATGATTCCCAACATGTACAAGATCGCCGGTGAACTTACCTCCTGCGTTCTTCATGTTGCTGCCCGTTCCATCGCTGCCCAGGGACTCTCGATCTTCGGCGACCATCAGGATGTAATGGCTGTACGCCAGACCGGTTGGGCTCTGCTCGCCTCCAATAACGTGCAAGAGGTCATGGACACTGCGCTCATCGCACAAGCAGCTACGCTTGCTACGCGCGTGCCCTTCGTCCACTTCTTCGACGGATTCCGCACCTCGCACGAAGTTACCAAGATTGAACAGCTCACGCTCGACGACATGCGCGCCATGATTCCCGAGGATGCTGTCCGTCAGCACCGCGCCCGCTCTTTGTCGCCTGATCGTCCAGTTCTCCGCGGCACTGCCCAGAATCCTGATGTTTACTTCCAGGCGCGCGAGACCGTGAACCCCTTCTACGAGGCAGTTCCGGCCATCCTGCAGCAGACCATGGATCGCTTCGCCCAGATCGTCGGACGCCAGTACAAGCTTTACGAATACGTTGGAGCCCCCGATGCCGATCGCGTCATCATCCTGATGGGTTCCGGCTGCGACATCGTCGAGGAGACGGTGAACAAGCTGCTCCAGAGCGGCGAAAAAGTCGGCGTCCTCAAGGTTCGCCTGTTCCGTCCGTTCTCCGCCGAGCACTTCCTCTCCGCGCTTCCCATCACTGCGCGCACCATCGCCGTTCTCGACCGCACCAAGGAGCCCGGCTCCATCGGCGAGCCGCTCTATCAGGAAGTCCTCACTGCGCTGGCCGAATCCGTTGCCTCCGGCAAGCTCGGCAACATGCCGCGCATCGTCGGTGGCCGCTACGGTCTATCGTCCAAGGAGTTCACACCTGCGATGGTCAAGGCCGTGTACGACAACCTCGCACAGGCCACTCCGCGCAATCACTTCACCGTTGGCATCAACGACGACGTTTCGCACACCTCGCTGCCTTACGATCCCAGCTTCTCCACCGAAGATCCCAAGACGGTTCGCGCCCTCTTCTACGGACTCGGTGCTGACGGCACCGTAGGCGCCAACAAGAACTCCATCAAGATCATCGGCGAAGACACCGACAATTACGCGCAGGGCTACTTCGTGTACGACTCCAAGAAGTCGGGTTCCATCACGACTTCGCACCTGCGTTTCGGACCCAAGCCGATCCACTCCAGCTATCTCATCTCGCGTGCGAACTTCGTGGCCTGCCACCAGTTCACGTTCCTTGAGCGCGTCAATGTTCTCAAGCATGCGGATGAGGGTGCCGTCTTCCTGCTCAACAGCCAGTACGGCAAGGATGAAGTTTGGAATCACCTGCCCCGTCCCGTGCAGAAGCAGATCATCGACAAGAAGCTGAAGTTCTACGTCATCGATGGATACAGCGTGGCCAAGGAAACCGGAATGGGCCAGCGCATCAACACCATCATGCAGACCTGCTTCTTCGCCATCAGCGGTGTTCTTGAGCGCGACGAAGCTATCGCCGCCATCAAGAAGGCCATCAAGAAGACCTACGGCAAGCGTGGCGAAGCCGTCGTGCAGAAGAACTATGCTGCCGTCGACTCCACTCTTGAGCACCTGCATCGCGTCGAGGTTCCTGCCGCCACCTCCAGCACGCTTGAGCTTCGTCCCCCGGTTCCCGCGCAGGCTCCTGGCTTCGTGCAGGATGTCCTTGCTCCGATGATCTTTGGCGCCGGCGACGATCTTCCGGTCAGCAAGCTTCCCATCGATGGCACTTATCCCACCGGCACCGCGCAGTGGGAAAAGCGCAACATCGCACTCGAAGTTCCTGCCTGGGACGAGTCGCTTTGCATCCAGTGCGGCAAGTGCGTTCTGGTCTGCCCGCACGCTGTCATCCGCGCCAAGCTCTATCCCACCGATCTGCTTGCCTCTGCGCCTGAGAGCTTCAAGTCCGCTGCTCCCAAGTGGAAGGGCTTTGAGAGCTACAAGTACACTCTCCAGGTCGCTCCCGAGGATTGCACCGGTTGCGCTCTGTGCGTCGAAGCCTGCCCGGCTAAGTCCAAGAGCGAAGCCAAGCACAAGGCCATCAACATGGTGCCCCAGCCCGAGATTCGCGAGCGCGAAGCCCGCAACTGGGACTTCTTCCTGAGCCTGCCCGAGATCCAGCGTGACAAGCTCTCCACCACGCAGGTCAAGGATGTTCAGCTCCTCCAGCCGTTGTTCGAGTTCTCCGGCGCCTGCTCCGGATGCGGCGAAACCCCGTACATCAAGCTGCTCTCACAGCTCTACGGCGACCGCACTGTCATCGCCAACGCCACCGGATGCTCGTCCATCTATGGCGGCAACCTGCCCACCACGCCCTACACCTTCAATAAGGACGGACGTGGTATCGCATGGTCCAACTCTCTGTTTGAGGACAACGCCGAATTCGGTCTCGGCCTGCGCCTCTCTCTCGACAAGAACCGCGACTACGCTCGCGAGCTGCTGGTTCGCCTCGCTTCCAAGCTGCCTGAAGAACTGGTGAAAACCATCCTCGGCGCCAACCAGCGTGGAGAAGCCAACATTGCCGCGCAGCGCGTTCGCGTTGCCGAACTCAAGAAGCTCATTGCTGGCATCGATGCTCCAGAAGCCCGCGCCCTGCTCGATGTTGCCGACAACCTCGTTGACAAAGCTGTCTGGATCGTCGGTGGCGATGGTTGGGCCTATGACATCGGTTACGGCGGCCTCGATCACATCATGGCCTCCGGACGCAACGTCAACGTGCTGGTCCTCGACACCGAGGTGTACTCCAACACTGGCGGACAGATGTCCAAGTCCACTCCGCGCGGTGCCGTAGCCAAGTTCGCTGCTGGCGGCAAGAATCGTCCGAAGAAGGACCTTGCTCTCATCGCCATGAGCTACCCGGCTTACGTTGCTCGTGTCGCCATGGGTTCCAGCGATATGCAGACGCTCAAGGCATTCAATGAGGCTGAGGCCTTCGACGGTCCATCTATCATCCTTGCCTATAGCCACTGCATCGCGCACGGCTACGATCTGGTCCACGGACTCGATCAGCAGAAGGCTGCGGTTGCCTGCGGACACTGGCCGCTGTTCCGCTACAACCCCGAAGCTCCTGCCGGTCAGCCAAACTTTGTGCTCGACAGCAAGGCTCCGAGCATTCCGCTCGAGCAGTACATATACAACGAGACGCGTTACACCATGCTGCGCCAGTCCAATCCCGAGGCGGCGAAAGAGCTGCTCGTGCTTGGTCAGCAGGACGTCAACGATCGTTGGAAGCGTTACGAAGCACTAGCTGAGAAGGCCAGCGCAGCCGTTGCCGAGAAAGCCGCTGCTGCCGCTGCCGCGAAGGGAGCACAGTAATGATTGATCTGACGACTCAGTATCTCGGATTCAAACTGCGCAATCCGCTCGTTGCCTCCGCCTCGCCTCTGTCGAAGGAGATCGCAAATCTCCGCCAGATGGAGGATGCCGGAGCCGCGGCCGTGGTTCTGCACTCGCTCTTCGAGGAGCAGATCAACATCGAGTCCAACGAACTCGATCGCTTCCTGTGGGAAGGGTCGGAGGTCGGTGCAGAAAGCACTTCGATGTATCCCGATCTGCACAATTACAACCTTTCGCCTGATGGCTACCTCGAGCACATCCGCCAGGCCAAGCAGTCGCTGGAGATTCCCGTTATCGCATCGCTCAACGGTGTCTCCCGTGGCGGCTGGGTCAGCTACGCTCGCGAAATGCAGCAGGCCGGTGCCGATGCCATTGAGCTCAACGTTTACTTCGTCCCTGCTGATCCTTTGGCCAGCTCCGACGAAATCGAAAAGCTCTACCTCGACCTCGTCACCCAGATCCGCAGCACCGTAACGATTCCTGTTGCGGTGAAGGTCGGCTCGCAGTTCAGCTCTTTCGGCAACATGGCACAGCGCCTTGAAGCCGCCGGAGCCAACGCCATCGTGATCTTCAACCGTTTTTACCAGCCGGATTTCGACCTGGAAGCGCTTGAAGTCAAGCCAGCGTTGACGCTATCCACTAGCAGCGAACTGTTGCTGCGCCTGCACTGGGCTGCCATGCTCTACGGCCACATCAATGCCGACATCGCCATCACCGGAGGCGTCCACACCGCCGAAGACGTGGTGAAGTCCATGATGGCCGGAGCGAAAATCACCATGCTCGCCTCGGCTCTTCTTGAGAACGGCGTTGGCTACTTCCGCTCTCTGCGCAATCAACTGGAAGCCTGGCTCGACAAGCACGAATACACGAGCATCCAGCAGATGCAGGGCAGCATGAGCCACCGCAACGTTCCCAACCCGAAAGCCTTCCAGCGCGCCAACTACATGAAGGTGCTCTCGAGCTACGCTGGCAAATAGCCAAATCGCAACAACTGTTCCACTCGGAGCGGCCCCTGGCCGCTCCTTTCTTTTGCTCCAGCAGTTAAGTAGGGCAAAACAGAATCGGGATAGAAGAAAGAACAGAGGAAATCAGAATTGGTGCCCCACCTCTGCCATCTTTTGGCAGAGGTGGGTGTTTTGATGTCGTCTTGACGGGCTCCCTTGGAGAACCACTTCACCCCTGCTACCATTCACCCGTGACGTACCGGCTCAATCGCTATCAACAATCCGGTCAAACTCACTTCCTAACCTTCAGCTGTCACAAGCGAGAACCCCTACTGAATCATCCAGAACTAAAACAAATTTTTCTAAAGAGTTTGGAGCGAATGCGCGTTATATACGACCTGCGCGTATTCGGATACGTCCTGATGCCCGAACATGTGCACTTGCTCATCTCCGAACCGCAGGAAAGGGAGTTGTGGCGAGCCATAGCTGCGCTCAAAGTTTCTGTTGCTATGCAGGCTCGATCTCTTCACATCTCTCCCCTCTGGCAGTCCCGCTACTACGATCGCAACATCCGCGACCACGATGAGTTCACCGAAAAGCTCCGCTACATCCACCGCAATCCTGTGAAGCGTGGACTCTGCGAATCCGCGATTGACTACCCTTGGAGCAGCTTCCTTCACTACGCCATCGCTTCGAATTCTCCGGTCGAAATCGAATCCCAATGGACCGCCGACCGCCGTGCCGGACACGAACCAGAGGTTCTCATCCCTCTCTCCTGATATGATGTTCCGTTTGCTGATTCACCTCAGGAGTTACTTATGAAACGTCGCATCCTTGCCGTTGGGGCATTGCTATGTACTTTCGCTGCTTTCTCCGCTGCCGATGAAGGCATGTGGCTCTTCAATCAGGCGCCCAAAGACCGGATCAAGAAGGATCACAACTTTGCTGTCACCCAGCCCTGGCTCGATCACCTTCGCCTCGGCTCCGTGCGCTTCAACAACGGTGGTTCCGGGTCCTTCGTCTCTGAAGATGGATTGACCTTCACCAACCATCACGTCGGACGCGTCTGCCTCCAGCAGCTTTCCACCGAAAAGAAGGACTACATCAAGGACGGCTTCTACGCCAAGACTCAGGCCGAGGAAGGGAAGTGTCCTGACCTTGAGCTCAACGTCCTCGTTGATATTCAGGACATCACCGCCGACGTTCACGACGCTGCCAAGCCCGGCATGACCGATGCCGAGGGCGCGCAGGCCCAGCGCGAGAAGATGTCCGCCATCGAGAAGGAGTGCTCCGACAAAACGGGCCTCCGCTGCGATGTTGTCACCCTCTACGCCGGAGGCATGTACAACCTCTACAAGTACAAGAAGTACACCGACGTGCGCGTCGTCTTCGCCCCTGAAGCCCAAATGGCCTTTTACGGCGGTGATCACGACAACTTCGAGTACCCGCGTTATGATCTCGACATCACCTATTTCCGCGTGTACGAAAACGACAAGCCCGTCCACCTGACCAACTTCCTCAAGTGGTCGCCCACCGGCACCAAGGCTGGCGATCTGGTCTTCGTCTCCGGCCACCCTGGCGGCACTGAGCGCCTGCTCACCATGGCCGAGCTCAACTTCCTCAAGGACGTTCAGACCGCTTTCATCATCGACACGCTCACCCGCCGCGACAAGGTCCTGCACGACTTCGCTTCCAAGTCTGCTGAGAACGCCCGCATCTCTGGCGATGACATCTTCGGAGTCGAGAACTCGCTCAAGGCTTACAAAGGCCGCCGCAGCGGACTCAACGATTCCGAGCTGATGGGCAAGAAGGCCGCCGACGAAAAGAAGCTGCGCGCTGCAATTGATGCCGATCCAAAGCTCAAGGCCCAGTACGCCTCCGCATTTGACGAAGTCGCCAAGGCCGTCCAGGTCCGCCGCGAAATCTTCATCCCCTTTACCTTCGTCGAGCGCGGCATGGGCTTCAACGCCGAGATGGCTCGCTTCGCCCGCGTGCTCGTTCGCGTCACTGCCGAAAAGCAGAAGCCGAATGCGCAGCGTCTGCGCGAGTTCGGCGAAGCTCGTCTGCCCTCGCTTGAGCAGCAGCTGTTCTCCACCGCTCCCGTCTATCGCACGCTTGATGTCGCCACGTTGACTGAGTCCCTCGCTCTTATGCAGGAAAAGCTCGGTGCCGACGATCCGACCGTGAAGCGCGCTCTAAACGGCAAGACTCCTGCAGAGGCCGCGCAGGCCTACATCGATAGCAGCAAGCTCGATGATCCTGCGGTCCGCAAGCAGCTCTACCAGGGCGGAGCCGAAGCCGTCGCCGCCAGCACCGATCCCTTGATCGTGCTCATGCGCGACATCGACCCCCGCGCCCGCGAGATGCGCAAAGAGTGGGATGACAAGGTCGAAGCCGTCACCCGCGTCAACTCAACCAAGATCGCCAAGGCGCGCTTCGCCGTCCTCGGCACCAACACCTACCCCGACGCCACGTTTACTCTTCGCCTCAGCTACGGCACCATCAAGGGCTATCAGGAAAACGGCAAACAGATCGCACCCTACACCACCATGGGCGGAGCCTACGAACACGCCGCCGCCAATGGCAACAAGGGCGACTTCGAACTGCCGAAGACCTGGGACGCCGCAAAGAGCAAGCTCGCGCTGAACACTCCGTTCAACTTCGTCCATACCTCTGACATCATCGGTGGCAACTCCGGTTCCCCGACGGTGGACAAGAAGGGCGAAGTCGTCGGCATCATTTTCGACGGCAATATTCAGTCGCTGCCGTGGGACTTCGCCTATGACGACCGCCAAGGCCGTGCCGTATCCGTCGATTCCCGCGCCATCCTCGAATCGCTCCGCAAGATCTATCACGCGGAAGCGCTTGCCGACGAACTCGTGAGCGGCCACCAGACAAAAACTGCCGCAACCAAAAAGTAGTTCTCCGAAGTTCACACTAACTCGACCGCCTGCGGAACCCCGCAGGCGGTCATTTTTCTGCCGCCATTCACCCCGAAGATAACCAACTTCCGTCTGCTCGTAACTCCATCGCCAATCGGCATTCACTTCCCAGTCAACCGCACCACCCCGCGCCACGTAACCTTATGGGCAATGGCCATTTACGATCCAGTAGACGGGTCTGCTCCCGCGGCATAAATTCCATGCCACTCCCCATTCACCTTCCTGACAACACCCGTGTCCATTTCATTGCCGCCAGAGGCAATCCTCACCTCCCGAACTCACGCCATTGCTCCCCTCTTTACTCCCCGCCCGAAATCTGTTGCCAAACTTGTCATCATCCCCTCTCCGCTCTCGGCTACAATCGGGATGCAGCCGTTGCCATGCCTCGCACCTATTTCCATGTCGATATGGACGCCTTCTTCGTCTCCGTCGAGGAACTCTACGACCCGTCGTTGAAGGGCAAACCCGTCGTCGTCGGCGGACGAGCCGACCAGCGAGGTGTCGTTGCAGCCGCTTCCTATGCGGCTCGGCGCTATGGTGTTCACTCCGCCATGCCTCTTCGCGAAGCCGCCCGGCTCTGCCCTCATGCTGTCTTTCTCGAAGGCCATCCCGAGCGCTACCGCGAATCCTCGGCTGCCGTGCGCCGCGTTCTCCTGCAGTTCACCCCCGCTGTCGAGATGGCCTCCATCGACGAAGCCTATCTCGACATGACGGGCACCGAGCGATTGCACGGACCATCGATGAAGGCCGCGAATTCACTGCATGAAACGATGAAGCGCGAAACTCATCTCAACTGCTCCATCGGTATCGCCAGCGCACGCGTTGTCGCCAAGGTCGCCAGCGATCAAGCCAAACCCAACGGCATCCTCCGCATCCTGCCTGGCCTCGAAGCCGCATTTTTAGCGCCTCTCGACGTGCGCCGCCTACCCGGCGTCGGCAAAGTCACCGAAGAACATCTGCGCGAATACGGCGTCCGGACCATCGGCGATCTCGCCGCTCTTACCGAATCTAAACTCGCTCGAAAAATCGGTGACGGCCTTGCAACCCTGATAAATAAAGCTCAAGGACAAGATGCCGGAGGTTGGTACGACGCAGAAGTTGGTGCCGACGAAGATCCCAAATCCATAAGTCACGAGCACACTTTCAATCGCGACGAAAATAATCAGAGTGCGTTGGAGTCGATGTTGGCGCGGCTTTCCGAGATGGTATGCCGTCGCCTTCGCGAGCACCAACTGCACGCACGCAAGGTGCAGATCAAGCTTCGCTATTCCGATTTCTCCACCTACACTCGCGGACGCACCCTTGAACGTCCCACGCAACTCGACGCCGAAGTGCTCGACATCGCACGCGAGTTGTTCCGCGCCAATTGGCAAAAAGGCCGCGCCATACGTCTCATCGGCGTGCAGACAAGCTCGCTCGAACAGGGCAGCGGACAAATGGATTTACTCTCGAGCGTGCAGGAAACCCGCTTGAAAAGCGCGATGAATGCAGTTGATGCCTTGCGCGATCGTTTCGGAGAATCTGCGGTATCGCTCGCCAGCGGCATGAGCGCAAGATTCCGCGAACGCACTCACGAGAATCCCGCGGCTCTCCCCGGCAAAGAACCACGCACGAAACGCGAGTCGTCGGAATAGTTCTATTGCTGTTTTTGTTGTTCTTGCAGCGTCTGGTCACTCCATCGGCATGCTTCGCGATGCGCATCCCAGATCGCTTGTTCCGTCATAGTGCTCGCAGCCGCAATCTCGGCGACCTCGCTCCATACGCCGCGCTCGCAACACACCGCAAGATGAAGCAGTCGCCCCACTCCGCGCCGGTTGCCACGTAGCGCTTCCTTGCACTCCGTCGCCAGCGGAAGCTGCGCAATTACTGCATCCATCGGACTGTCGAGGATCGCATCCATCAAAGACATCAAGCCTACGATAAAAGCGCTGTTGCTGTCTTCTTCTGTGAGTGTTGCAAGAGTTTCGCATGTGCGGGCACGCGTAAGCGCGCTCAGAATCAACTCGCTCGGTCTGTCGCAGGAAACAGCGATTGCAACCACGATCGCCACCCACTTGCGCATCTCGCTTTGCCCCAACAAAGAGAGCGCATGTCTTATCGAGCGAATCGGAAACAACCCAAAAGCTGCGGAGTTCAAATACCGTAGCAATCGATAGCAAAGTGACGGCTCCTGCAAAATCGCTCGCTCTAGTTCACTCACGTCGTACGTCTCGCGGGCAGCGATGCTGAGCACGTGGATGTAGGTGAACTTGGATACGGGAACATCCACCATCGAGATGTTCTGCGGCTTGCAGAAAAAGTATCCCTGAAAATAGTGAAAGCCCAGTTTCAAAGCGAACTGAAAATGATCGATGGTCTCGATCTTCTCGGCAAGCAGTTTGATTCCACGTCGGCGCATGTCCGCAGCAATCGCGGCCTGGGATGCTGAGTCAGTCGCAAGAAAATCGACTTTCACCATATCGGCAAAGGGCAAAAGTCTTATGGTGTTACCCGTCGGCACATAATCATCCAGCACGATCCCATATCCCGCGCGTCGCAGACGATCGCAGGCAGAAAGAGTCTGCTCGTCGGCGATTACGTCTTCTAACACTTCGATCACCACGCGTTCGGGAGGAAGCACTGTGATTACATCGCGCAAAAGAATATTGCGGGTACAGTTGATGAACGCCGGACGTCCACCGGTGAGGGCGGCAGCACCGAACAGCAGCGAGAAATCGATCGTATTACAAGTGGCTACATCGCCATCGCTACAGTTGAAAATATTCTCTGGGCCAGAGCGGAAGAGCAACTCGTAGCCGTGCGTGTTCTGCTCGCGATCGAGGATCGGCTGCCGAGCGATGTAACGCACGTAAGAGTTTGTATCGATTGTGATCGGACTCGGCGAAGCGCGGTGCGTTACGGATTGAATCGAAGTGCTCACGGACAAGGTTTAACACGCATTACAGCACTACTCCACGAACTTGCGCTGGCAGGGGCTCGCATGGAATCCGGAATGGTTCAGGTTCCACTATGAAACATTTCGCTGAGGGTAGAATGTTCGCATGATTCTCAAAAGCGATGGCGTGGATCTGTTCTACGAAATTAAGGGAGATGGGCCGGATGTCGTATTGCTGCACCCATATCCGTCCGATCACAGCTTCTGGTTGCCGGTGTCTGAGCATCTGCAATCACGCTTTCGGCTAATCCTTCCTGACCTGCGTGGACTGGGGCGCTCGGGTTTCGGCGAAGGTCCAACGACTATGACCATGCTGTCTCAGGATCTCCAGCGGCTTTGCGACGAGTTGAGGATTGGACGCGCAGTCTTTGCGGGATGTTCCGTCGGAGGCTACGCGCTATTCGAGTTCTGGCGGCGCTGTCGTGAGCGGGTGAAAGCATTGATACTTGTCGATACAAAGGCCGGCCTTGACAGCGATGAAGCCCGTGCCGGACGGCTAAAGAATGCGGAAGACCTCATGCAACGAGGGCCTGCGTGGGGCATCGAGCAGATGCTGCCCAAGCTCCTATCACCGCTCACTTTGAGTTCGCGCCTCGACATTGTGGAGGCCGCGAAGAAGACGATGGCGCACGCGAGCGCTGCAGGCATGGCGGCGATGCAAAGAGGCATGGCTGCACGCGCCGACAGTGTTGAGACACTGGCTCAGATCGATGTTCCGACGCTGGTGGTCGGTGGGGAAGACGATGCTGCATCTCCAGTGCCTGAGTTAGAGCGAGTCGCGCGCGGAATCCGCGGCTCCGAGCTAAAGGTGATTCGCAAGGCGGGGCACTTCGCATCGTTTGAGCAACCGGCGGAAGTCGGCAGCGTTATGCGGGAGTTTCTTGAGAAACACGGGCGTTGAGCGCGCAATTACGAGCCGAACATAACTCCGAAGTCCTATTTGCTCGCGCTTACTGACTCGCCATGCATCGCGTCCAGCAGTTTGCGTGCCGCAGTTGAGGCGCGACCATTAGGATCATGCGCCAGGTAGGTTTCTATCTCCTGCGCGGCTCGCGCGTTCTGAGTCATGCCAGCCAGCGCGTATCCGCGGATCAGGTGCAGTTCCGGCATTTCTTTTTCCGGTCCGCCCTGCAATTCCGAGGCGCGATCCGTATGGCGCAGCGCGTCTGCGTAGAGGCCCTTGCCGATGTTTGCCCTCGCAAGTTCAAAGTATGTCTGCCACATGTTTGGCGCCAATCGCTCTGCCTCGCCGAGGACGAGAGAAGATTCTTCGAATCTTCCCAGCGTATTCAATGAGGAGCCCAACGCTACGTAGGTAAGAGGATATTTGCTATCACATTGCATTGCCTGCTGGAAGTCGGCAACAGCGGCCTCGTCCTTTCCCTCGCCAGACTCAATCACACCGCGCAAGGTGAGAGCTTCGGCAAACTTGGGAAAGATCTTCAACGCAGCATTGGCCTTTTCTCGAGCGCGATCTGTCTTGCCACGGGCCATTGCCTGCGCCGCTTTCTCGTATTCCGCGCGAGCCTTGGATGGCACCCGGTACTGCGAGATGGACACGGTCGAGGTTCCGTCGGTCTTTAGTTCACCTTGGGTCTTATTGGAAAGTCGAAGTTCGACGCTTGAGGTATGCGACATCGCATCCATGCGTACGCGCTCGCGAGCCTCAGATGTGCCGGAGGTCGCGCAAATCTCATAGTCGCCAGCTGGAATGTTGTAGAGTACAAATGAGCCGGATTCATCACTGCTTGTGCTCATAAGGCGGCCGCCCCTCAGCAGGTCACGAATTTCGATCGTGGCGCGGGGCACAGCATGACCATCCATCGTGTGAACCGTTCCTGAGATGCTGCCCTGAGTGCTGTCTCCGAAAGGGTCAGCCTGACCAGGAATTGGCAAACCACGCTGGGATTCATTGGAGTGCTGAGCAAGCATGCAAGCTGGCAAGCACAGGGTTGCGAAGACTAGAAACGCTGCGACAAGGCGGAAAGACTTCATTCGTTCTTCCTTCCACTGGCTATCGCGTTATGGCATTGCGTTGGGAGACTGCAGCCCGCGGCGAATTCGCGCAGTGAATGTTGGACAGATCGGAGAACTGTGAAGTTGGCCTGTGTCAAGGCCGGAGCAGGATTTATATTTTTTTGGAGCGGGCAACCTAGGTGGGACTCATCAACAACGCTGGAAGGAATTAAAGCAGAGCATGGACGTAAAAGTTGGGGCAGCAAAGCAGATCCGGGGTAGCCTGAGAACCGCCGGCGACAAATCGGTATCGCACCGTTATGCCATGTTGGCGGGCATTGCCGAGGGCACGTCACAGTTCGAAAACTTCTCGAGCTCTGCTGATTGTGCGAGCACGTTGGGTTGCATGCAAGCCTTGGGTGCGCGTGTCCGGCGCGAGGGTAACCGGGTCGAAATTGATGGTGTAGCCGGCAAGCTCTCTGCTCCCCAGCGCGCACTTGATTGCGGAAACAGCGGCTCCACGATGCGCATGCTCAGCGGCATTGTTGCGGCGCAACCCTTTGCGAGTGTGATGATTGGTGATGCGTCGCTGAGCAAGCGTCCCATGCGCCGGGTAATTGAGCCACTGCAGCAAATGGGAGCAAAAATCGAGTCTCATGATGGTTGTGCTCCGCTCACAATTCATGGTTCCAGGCTAAAGGCCATCACCTATGAGCCTCCGGTGGCCAGTGCGCAGGTTAAGAGTTGCGTGCTGCTGGCTGGTCTATTTGCCGACGGTGAAACCACGGTGATCGAGAAGGTGCGCACTCGGGATCACACGGAACTTGCTCTGAAAGCTTTCGGTGGCGAAGTCCGCCGCGAAGGCGATGGCGTGGGCGTGCGCGGCGGGCAGAGATTGAAAGCCGTGAAGGCTTACGTTCCAGGAGACCTGTCCTCGGTGACTTTCTTCCTCTGTGCGGCAGCTTTGTTCCCCGGTTCGAGCCTGGTGGTGGATTCGGTGCTGCTGAACCCGACGCGATCAGTTGTGCTCGACGTGCTCGCAGGTATGGGCGTGAAGGTTAATTTCCTGAAAGTTGAAGAGCAGTACGGCGAGCTGATCGGCACTATGCAGGCCGAAGGTGGCATTTTTAAAGGTGGCACCATCAGCGGTACGCAAAGCGCAGCCTTAATCGATGAACTTCCGGCGATCGCTGCTGTGGCTCCATATAGCACTGACGGCGTTGAGATACGCGATGCTGCAGAGTTGCGTGTTAAGGAAAGCGATCGCATTGCTGCCGTCGTGAAAAATCTACGGGCCATGGGCGCCGAAGTGGAAGAATTTCCCGATGGGATGCGTATTCCCGGAGGACAGAAGCTGCATGGTGCGCGCATCGAGAGCTTCGACGACCACCGTATCGCAATGGCCTTTGCAGTCACGGCTTTGCGCGCGGACGGGGAGACAACCATCGGCGGGGCCGAAGCTGTTGCCGTGTCATTTCCAGAATTTTTCGAAGCTCTGAACAAGGTAGTGGAGTAAGTGAGAGCTTCACATTGAGCGCGACTGATGTGTCCTGAGGATGACTGAACGCAAAACAAGATAAGACGGAAACAGCCCACCCCCGGTAGGCTTCCACCATCATAAGAACTCAGCATTCCGCCTATATCAGCTGGTCCGGAGGAAGTATTCCCGGCATGGGCGGATGGACAGACTGATGGGGAGAGAGAGCTAAATGAAACGCAAACTACTGGGGATGGCCTTGGCGCTGTGTGCGTTCGTGCCCGCGTCATTCGCTCAACGTTACGATCACGACCACGACAACTCGATCTATAATCACGCGGAAGTAGGCGCGTTCCTCAACTACACGCGCTTGCACAACGCGGCTAACACGAACTTCTACGGCCTCGGCGGAAGAATTGGATTCAACGTGCATCCCAATGTGCAGCTTGAAGCCGAGGGCGCCTATGATTTCGAGCGCAACCTGGACACGTCGTTTACCAGTACCGGAGTCACGGTCGCGCGCAGTCGGCTTCGCATGGCACATTTCATGTTCGGTCCCAAGCTCCAGGTCGGAACCTCTGGCCCGATTCGTGCGTTTGTGACGGCAAAGGGTGGCTTGATCAACTTCTCGACGAGCACGAATCTCAGCAACCAAATTACGGGCATTCCGAGCGGTGACACCAATGGAGTGTTCTATCCGGGCGGCGGCCTTGAGCTTTTCGCGGGCTGGTTCGGTGTGCGCTTTGAAATAGGCGACGAGATCTACTTCGACCGTGGTGCAAACAACAATTTGCGCGTGACCGCGGGGCCTGTAATCCGCTTCTAGGACCGGGTCAAACCGCTTCGAGCTGAAGAGATAGTCTGGCATCTCCGGATGTCAGACTATTTTCTTTTCGAAGCGTCCGCAATGTAGGCACTTCTTCTTGATCCACCGCAACAGTGATGAATCAAGCCAACCAGCTCAATCGCGAGTTCTGGAAGCGAACGAATCTGAGTTCGCGCCGCCACGAAACTTGGAACGGGACGGAAGCAGTGGCGTTCGGTGGAATATAATTCTCTTGGTTTGGCGAACGGCCTAAATTTCGCCTATTCATCTATGTCGCCGGTTTATCCAAGTCGGCGGCAACCCGTAATTATCTCCCATATAGAAGAGGAACTATGACCGAGATCGATCTGGTACATGCGCGCGAAGTCCTTGATTCACGTGGTAATCCTACGGTGGAAGCTGAGGTCATTCTGACCAGTGGTGCGAAGGGCAGGGCCATCGTCCCCAGCGGCGCTTCAACGGGCGAGCACGAAGCTGTGGAACTGCGCGATGGAGACAAGTCACGCTACCTTGGTAAAGGCGTGCAGAAAGCAGTCGATAACGTAAACACCGTCATCGGCCCGCACGTTGAGGGGCTCGACGCAACTCGCCAAAGCGATCTCGATGCCGAGATGATCGAACTCGATGGCACGGAAAACAAGGAAAAGCTTGGCGCAAACGCGATCCTTGCCGTTAGCATGGCCGCCGCACGCGCAGCAGCAGACCACTATGATCTGCCGCTCTATCGCTATCTTGGCGGCGTCAACGCAACCATCCTCCCGGTTCCGATGATGAACATCATCAACGGCGGCGCACACGCGGATTCGAACGTTGATTTCCAGGAATTCATGGCGATGCCGGTTGGCGCGCCTTCTTTCTCCGAAGCGCTGCGCTGGGGAGCCGAAACCTTCCACGCTTTGAAGAGCGTGCTGAAGAAGAGAGGCTACAACACAGCGGTTGGCGATGAAGGTGGCTTCGCTCCGTCGTTGAAAGCGAATGAAGAAGCCATCGAAGTGATTCTTGAAGCGATCACGCAGGCCGGCTACAAGCCGGGAAACGATATTGCGATCGCTCTTGATCCGGCGTCGAGCGAGTTCTTCGATAACGGCAAGTACGTATTTAAGAAGAGCGACAAGTCGGTGAAGACCTCGGAGCAGATGGTGAAGTTCTGGGCCGACTGGACCCGCCAGTATCCTATCGTCTCGATTGAAGACGGTTTGGCCGAAGATGACTGGGACGGCTGGAAGATGCTGACCGACGAAGTAGGCAGCAAGATTCAGCTCGTGGGCGACGACCTGTTTGTTACGAACACCGCACGCCTGGCGCGGGGCATCGACAGCGGCGTCGCGAACTCCATCCTGATCAAGGTGAACCAGATCGGCACCATCACCGAAACGCTCGAAGCCATCGAGATGGCGCGCCGCAACGGTTATACCGCAGTGATGTCGCATCGTTCGGGCGAGTCGGAAGATACCTTCATCGCTGATCTGGCGGTGGCGACCGGCACCGGACAAATCAAGACTGGTTCGGCGAGCCGTACGGATCGCATCGCGAAATACAACCAGTTGCTGCGAATCGAAGAGGAACTGGGATCGGGTGCAAACTTCCTCGGACTTGGTGCAATCAACTACTCTGGCGATCTGCTGGAGAGCGCAGGCGATCAGGAGTAATCCTTTCCGGACCCGCCGAGCAGAAGTGCGGCGAGTCCGGAGTAATTCTGTTCCAGTCACAATGTGAGCATTTGGACCTCGGGAGAAGCTTGATGGCTCGTCGTTTCGCATTTCTAGCCTTGTTGTTCACGTTGGTATGCGGCGCGGCGCAGGCACAAACCGTGGCGTTGGACAGCACTCCGCCTTCACGTGCGCAGGTGCTGAAACTGATGTCGGCAATGGGCATTCAGCAGGGCATCGAAGCTTCGCTGAAGAGCGCGCAAGAAAAGCTGAAGCTCTCGGCGCGTAATTCATTCCTGAAGAAGAATCCCGACGCAACTGCGGCAACTCTGAAGAAGCTGGACGCTGTCTTTGATTCGACGCCCCTGTTTAGTTTCGACTCGATTACGGAACCGCTCATTCCGGTCTATCAGAAGCATCTCAGCGCCGAGGATGTGCAGGCTGGCATTGACTTCTACACGTCGGAGGCGGGCAAGCGCTTGCTTGCAAAGCTCCCGGTAATCAGCCGCGAATCAAGTGAGACGGGCGGGCAGTTGGTACAGCAAAAGCTCAGATTCTATACCGAAGAACTTGAGCGCAAGCTGGAGTCCTTCCAGGCAGAGGTGGACAAAGACAAGCCTGCGTTGTCACAAGGTTCCAAAGCCACAGACGAAAAGTCATCGACGAAGGACAAAGCGTCCAAATAACCGAGGCGCTCAAGCAGCACTTATCGTGCGCTGTGGATGGGAGTGTTTGATAGATCATGGCTCGACCTAAACCGCTGGTGTTAATCATTCTGGACGGCTGGGGCTATGCACCGCCGTCGAAAACCAACGCAATCTCGCTTGCTCGCAAACCCACTTACGACAAGTTGCTCCGCGAATTTCCAAACACGCTGGTTCACACCAGTGGCCGCTACGTCGGCCTGCCAACAGGACAGATGGGCAACAGTGAAGTCGGGCACCTCAACATTGGGGCGGGGCGTGTGGTGTACATGGACATTACACGCATCGACCTGATGATCGAGAATGGCGAGTTGTTCAAGCATCCGCTACTGCTGGATGCCATGAAACAAGCGCAAATCAACGGAAGGCGGCTGCACTTCATCGGGCTGCTGAGCGACGGTGGTGTTCACTCGCACCAGAATCATCTTTACGCTCTGTTGCAGATGGCGAAGCAGAACGGCGTCGAGCGAGCATTCGTTCACGCGTTTCTCGATGGGCGCGATACTCCTCCTGATTCGGCTGCCGGATACCTCGAAAAATTGCAGCAGAAAATGCGCGAATTCGGAGTGGGCAAGGTGGCCAGTGTAAGCGGCCGGTACTACGCGATGGATCGCGACAAGAAGTGGGAGCGCGAGCACAAGGCATATGACGCGATGGTGCGCGGAAAAGCCGAAGGCGGAGCGACAGCAGATCCGGTTCAGGCCGTGAAAGAATCTTACAACCGGGGCGTGTACGACGAGTTTGTTGTTCCGTTTGTCTGCGTGGATGAGCGACATGAGCCGGTCGGAACGATTCGCGATGACGACGTCGTGATCAACTTCAATTTCCGCGCCGACCGCGCACGTCAAATCACGCAGGTGCTAACGCGCGAGAGCGGCATCACGGCCCAGGCTGGACGCGACCTTCCAGATGCAGACCGCCTGGAAGCAGAGATTCCTGCACACGAGCTGCCCAAAAACGTGCGCTACGTTTGCATGACAGAGTACGATGTTCGATTCAAATTGCCTACGGTGATCATGCCGGAGCGGCTGAATAACATCCTCGCGAACGTCATGGCGACGCAGAATATGCGTAATCTGCGGGTGGCCGAGACGGAGAAGTATGCGCACGTTACGTTCTTCTTCAACGGCGGTGTCGAAAAGCCATTCGCCGGTGAAGATCGCGTTCTGGTGCAGTCTCCGAAGGTGGCGACGTATGATCTGAAGCCCGAGATGAGTGCCGCTGAGATCACGCAGCAGGTGGTCAAGCACATCGAGGACAACACTTTCGATGTGATGGTAGTGAACTTTGCCAACGCGGACATGGTGGGGCACTCGGGCAAGATCGAGCCGACAGTGAAAGCCGTCGAGACGGTTGATGCAGGACTGGGCGAAATCTACGCGGCAATCAAGCGCAAAGGCGGAGTCATGCTGGTCACTGCCGACCACGGCAATGCGGAAGAGATGGTGGATCCGGCTACGGGCGGCCCGCTGACATCGCACACGACAAACCCTGTTCCATTCCTCTATGTTGCCGAGGAGGCGAACCAGTTCACGCTGCGTCCCGATGGTGCGTTGCAGGACATTTCTCCGACAGTGCTTGGGATCCTTGGCGTGTCTCTGCCCCCTGAAATGACGGGCCGCGACATTCGCGTGAAAAAGCAGTAGAAGGGCAGAAGAATAGCGACTGGCCACGGTTTACGCCGTGGCCATCGTGTTTCGAGGTCCACCTTGAAGCAGATCTGCTACTCGAGAGAGAAACTCCGGTGCGGAATTCTGCATCTTCCATTCTGCGCCTTTGTTCTGGGTTTCAGCTCTGAGCTTGACTTTCGTTATCCACGGAACTCGTTCATTTGGAAAAACGTACATGCTGAAAAGCGGTGTGGCCGACGGAAGTAGAATCGGAGCGCTGCAGTAAACAATCTTGGAAACGATCTGGAGTGCTCATGCAGAAGATTTTGAGCCGAATCGGATACCTGATGCTGTTAGGAAGTGGCATCTGCTTCGCGCAAACACCAGCAGCCAACCAGCCTGCGAACAATCAAACTGCTCCGAAGCTGGAACGCTTCGATGCCTCGATGGTGGACAAGTCCAAGGACCCTTGCGTGGACTTCTATCAGTACAGTTGCTCGAAGTGGCAGGCATCGCATCCGATCCCCAGCGATCTGCCGGCGGTCTCGACGGGAACTCCTCTCTACCTTTGGAACCAGACGATCTTGCGCGAGACACTGGAGAAGGCTGCGGCGAATTCTTCGTCTAAGGGAACCGAGAAACTCGTCGGCGATTACTACAAGAGCTGTATGGATCTCGATCTGCGCGCCGCAAAAGGGAAGCTCTGGCTGGCTGACGCCTTGAAGCCGGTTGATGCGATGAAGAGCAAGCAGGAGCTGCCGAAATTGCTCGCGCACCTGCATGGCGGCTTGCTTCCGGCGTGGGAAGCTGACGATAACCAAACGAGCACAGCCCTGATCGGATTCGGGCAGACACAGGACCTCGAAGATTCTTCGAAGATGGTTGCTGGCTTTGACCAAGCCGGACTCTCTCTGCCGTCGCGGGATTATTACCTGAACGATGACGAGAACTCGAAGAAGATTCGCGAAGCTTATAAGAAGCATCTCGTGCGAATGTTCCAACTGGCGGGCGATGATTCGGACAAGGCTGCAAAGGAAGCAGCCGCGGTATACGAAATTGAGTTGGCTCTGGCCAAGGCTCAAATGCCTGCGGTGGACCGCCGCGATCCGGTGAAGATTTATCACAAGCAGTCGCTAGCACAGGTGCGGGCAGCACTGCCGTCATTCAACATCGATGAGTACATCCAGGCGATGAACCCGCCTACTCCGCCATTCTACATTGTGACCACGCTCGAGTTCCTTCCCGCGCTGGATGCACAGATCAAGGCCCGGTCGCTGGACGAGCTGAAGTCGTACCTGCGCTGGTGGACAATTCGCGCCTCGGCCAACAAGACGACTCCGGAGATGGAGCAGGCGAACTTTGATTTCTTTGGAACGACGCTGCAGGGCACTCCCAAGATGCTTCCGCAGTGGCGCCGCTGCGTCGCCTCGGTCGATGCACGACTCGGCGAGGCATTGGGGCAGGAGTACGTGAAGGTGGCGTTCCCGCCCGAGAGCAAAGCGAAAGCTGTGGAACTGATGACCGGCATTCGCAACGCTCTGAAGCAGGATGTAGGCGAGCTGGACTGGATGGCGCCGCCGACCAAGAAACAGGCTATCGAGAAGCTGGATGCGATGATTCAGAAGATCGGGTATCCGGACACCTGGCGCGATTACTCCTCTGTGAAAGTCGTTCCCGATAATTACCTGGCAAATGTTTACTCGGCGAATGCATTCGAGGTACGTCGCCAGTTGAACAAGATCAATAAGCCGGTGGACAAGATGGAATGGACGATGACGCCACCGACGATCAATGCCTACAACGATCCGCAGAACAATACGATTAACTTCCCCGCAGGAATTCTGCAGCTGCCGTTCTTTAACGCGAACCAGTCGGATGCCGCCAATTATGGCGCCATCGGAATGGTGATCGGGCACGAGATTACGCACGGCTTCGACGACCAGGGTCGCAAGTTCGACGCCAAGGGCAATCTGCATGATTGGTGGACTCCAGCCGACGCGAAGGCCTATGACGAGCGTGGAGATTGCCTCGCGACCGAGTACACCCATGACGTTCCGGAACTCGGCGTGAAGACAAATGGCAAGCTGACGCAGGGGGAGGACACGGCCGACAATGGCGGCATTCACCTGGCGATGATCGCTCTTGAAAACCTCTACAAGTCCCGTGGCAAGTCGCTGGATACCCCGGAAGAAGACGGGCTCACGGCGCGGCAGCGCTTCTATGAAAGCTATGCGTTTAGCTGGTGTGAAACCGCGCGTCCGGATATTGAGCGTATGCAGATTACGACCAACCCGCATTCGCTCGCAAAGTACCGTGTGAACACGCCGCTGAGCAATCAGGCGGAGTTTGCCAAGGCTTTCGGATGCCGCAAAGGACAACCGATGGTGCGGGAGAATGCCTGCCGCGTCTGGTGATCCTAGGCTGTAAGCAATGAAGGGGAGCCATGATGGCTCCCCTTTGTTTTGTAGATTGGTTCTAAGCGGCTGGATTAACCAGGTAGATCAGGTAGAAGAATAGAGCGGCAACCGTTGCCGAAGCAGGGATGGTGAGAACCCATGCCCAAACGATACGGGTGGCGACTCCCCATCGCACGGCAGAGACGCGCTGTGTGGTTCCAACGCCAACAATGGCTCCGGTAATGGTGTGCGTGGTCGAGACGGGGATGCCGAGGATGGCGGTAGAGAACAGGGTCAGTGCGCCTGCTGTTTCCGCACAAAAGCCACCAACCGGCTTGAGCTTCGTGATCTTGCTTCCCATTGTGTGCACGATCTTCCACCCGCCGAAATACGTGCCCGCCGCAATCGCACCATTGGCCATGATGATGATGGGCCAGTGCAAGCGTCCCCAGTCATGGGTTACGTCGTATTGCGACATATAGTGCGCGGAATAGAGAGCTCCGGCGATGATGCCCATGGTTTTCTGCGCATCGTTTCCGCCGTGACCGAGGGAGTACGAAGCTGCGGAAAGCAACTGGAGCTTGCGGAAAAGTGTATCCACCTGCCGCGGTGATTTTCTGCGGAAAATCCAAGAGACCGCGACCATCAGGAAAAAGCCCAAGACGAGGCCAACTACCGGAGATACGAAGATGAAGGTGATTGTCCGGATCCAGCCCTTGGTGATCAGGATCTGTGGCGCGGCGTGCCAACCCGAAAGTAACGCGGTGCGACAAATTGCCGCTCCGGCGTAAGCACCGATAAGGGCGTGAGAAGACGAGGTGGGAAGTCCCCACCACCACGTCAGAAGATCCCAAACAATGGCGCCGAGCAGGCCGGTGAGGACAACGTACTGCGTGACGGCGCTGATGTGGATCATGCCGCCATAGATTGTTTTTGCGACGGCAATGCCGAAGATAAAGGCTGCAATGAAGTTAAACGTCGCAGCCCAGATTACGGCTAATTTTGGGGAGAGAACGCGCGTGGAAACGACCGTCGCGATGCTGTTCGCCGCATCGTGAAAGCCATTTATGAAGTCAAAAGCCAGAGCCACCAGACAGGTGAAAACTAGCAGTAGCAATCCAGTGTTCAAGACGTACCTCTAGCGGAGGCGCTGCCCCATCCGCGATGTGGGCCGTTACTCAGGCGCTCTTGAGTACTACGGTTTCCAGCACGTTTGCTGCGTCCTCGGCCTTGTCAGTGGCCATCTCCAAAACTTCGAGCAGTTCCTTGTGCTTGATGAGCTGAATAGGATCGGTTTCGGTCTCAAAGAGGCGACCAATTGTGGCACGGCTGACACCATCCGCTTCGTTCTCGAGGCGATTCACCTCGACGCAATATTCGATCAGAGCGTCGCCTTTTTCAATGAGAGCGACGGCCTTGGCGAGCTCCTCCGCCTGGCGCAGGATGATTGTGGCTAATTCGACGGCGGCTGCGGGAGGGTTATGAATCTTGTAAGTAGTGAGGCGATCGGCGGCGGCGTTGATGAAGTCGAGCACATCATCGAGAGAGCTTGCCAGAAGGTGAATGTCTTCACGATCGAAGGGGGTGATGAAGGACGAGTTCAGCTTTACGAACACGGCATGAGCGATGTCGTCGCCCTTATGCTCCGTACCCTTGATCTTCTGAACTCCGGCAGATACGTCCTGGTAATTCTGCAATAGATCTCGAAGCTGGCGAGCGCCGGTGGTTAGATTGTTTGCCATGTCGGCAAAGAGGTCGAAGAACTTCGTTTCGCGCGGGATCAAGCGCATAGCTGAGGAGAAATCTCCTGGTGGGCAGGCAAATGAAGGGAGCCTCCCCAGAGTTTGTCTCACTAAATTTTATCGCAATGTAACAATTGAATATCGCACCCGAGGTCTATGCCCGTCAATCGAGGGAACAGCCAAACGGCGTGAATGAGGGCTGGAAGGCGGCAGAGGAAATGCAAAAGGCCGCTATAGCAGCGGCCTTATTTCCGTCTTAATTGGTTCCACTCTTACAGGGTTGACTCAATTTCGAATCCCCAGGCTTCGAGAAGCGGCTCGGGAATGTACTTTGAGTTCTTATTTCTGCGCGCCCACTCACGAAGTCGGGTGGAACGGAGGTATTGGTCCGGAGTCAGCTTGAATTCACGGACAACCTGTTCGAACTCGGTGATGGTGGGGGTTACGGGGCCAATTGGTTCAGGCTTGCCCCAGTTGGGATTACCTCTTCTCTTTGCCATGGAGTTTGTCTTTACCTCTGCGATGAAATTGAAACATCGGGGGAGAGCTGGTGGAATAGCTCAAGTTCAATTTTCGTGCGGTGAATTCGCTGGTTCGGATTCCACACAACGCCCGGAGGCGTCACGGGTTGCAGAAAAAACCTGCAGATTGAACACGCCGCCCTGATACCCACCCGTTCTATCTAGACCGACGAGACATAGTACGAAGATATGATACTACAAATTCGCCACTTATCGCGAATGACCCGAGGGCGAGGAGTTGTTTTTGAAAGATGCACGCGCTAGGAGACTTGTTTTGTGTTACTTAGCAAAAGCAGCCATACGGGATGCGGAAGCCAGAATACGTGCGGAACTCGGGTCCGAGCAAATCAGGCGCTTTCGCTGTTTGCGGCACCTGTACCCTCGCGCAGCCTTCTCCAGAGTTCATCCTGCCCCATACCGGTCTTCGCTGAGTACGGAAGCAGGGAATCGATTCCGTGTGCTTTTTTTAGCGCATTCAGCGAAGCCTGCAGGCGGTTTCCCACTCGATCAGCCTTGGTGGCGACCACCAGCAGGGGACGATTCGTCTGGCGCAGGTAGTCGATCATGTGCGTGTCAGAGGACTGGGGAGGGATATTTGCATCCACGAGGCATAGGCAGAGGCTCAGGCAGGGGCGCTTGGCCAAGTATGGCTCGATGAACTCCGGCCAAGTACGAGTGATAGCCCTTGGCACGCGAGCGTAGCCATAGCCGGGAAGATCGGCAAAGACGAGTTCAGGGCGAGGACGCCCAGGCCAACGAATCTCAAAGAAGTTGATGGTCTGGGTGCGTCCAGGTGTGTTGCTGGTCTTTGCAATTTTTGCACTTACCAGCGAGTTGATCAGGCTGGACTTCCCGACGTTCGAGCGCCCAAGGAAAGCGATTTCCGGAAGATCGGGCGCAGGAAAGTGTTCGGGGGCAGCCGCCGCCAGCATGAATCTCGCAAGAACCTTCATCCCTCTATCATAGCCTTAAAAGCGGCTCGTTGAATCCACGGCACTGCCCGGCGCTGAAGGTTGTACCGGCTCGGCAGGACGAACCACGTCCTTGGCGGTTTGGCTGCCCTGTGGCGTTTCCTTCTCTTCGTGATACTCGGCTTCAGTGTTCACGGCCCAGATGTTCGACTGGTCGAGGCGGTCGCTCAGGATGTTGTCAACGGCGGTCATGGCCGTCAGCATCGAGTGGTCCTGGTTGTTGTACTTGTGCATACCGTTGCGGCCCACAAGGAAAAGGTTCTGATAGCGCAGCAGGTAGTCACGAAGCTCATCGAAACGCTCGTAGGTGCCGAAATATGCCGGGTAGGTCTTTGGCATGCGCAGGACAGTGGCGTCGAGCACGTCGGCCTCATCAATGATGCCGATGGTCGCGAGTTCGCGGCTGGCGAGCGCGGCCATGTCCTTCTCCGGCATGGTCCACAGATCATCAGTCTGATAACAGAAATACTCGACCCCGATCCAGACAGTGTTGGGATCGCGAACGAGATACGGGCTCCAGTTGTTGAAAATCTGCAGACGTCCGGCTCGCACTTCGGGCTCCTGGATGTAAATCCAGTTGTCCTTAATGAGCGTGTTGGGACTGGTGGGGTCCTTCACCACGAGCTTTTTCACCAGCAGTCCGACGGTGACGAAATCGCGATACTGAAGCCCATCGCTTATTTCGGTGATGTTGGCAGGTGCGGGCGTGCTTAGTGAGTGAATCAGCTCCTTGATGGGCATGGTCGAGAAGAAGTAATCACCCTGGAATGTCTGAGCAGTACCGGCTTGATCCTTGCCAGCAACGCTGACAACACGATCGCCTTCGACTTGAATGCTATCCACCTGAAACTGAGTGTGAACGACGCCTCCCATTTCTTTGACCTTACGGGCGACAATCTCCCAGAGCTGTCCGGGGCCGAGGCGAGGATACATAAACTGCTCGATCAGGGAGGTCTCCACCTGCTTCTGGCGAAGGTCCTGTTTCGGCTGGAATAGCTTGCGAAGGTGGTGCGCTATGGTTTTCGTGATCGAGAGCCCCTTGACGCGCTGGGCACCCCATTCGGCGCTGATTTGATCGCATGGCACGCCCCAAACCTTTTCTGTATAGGATCGGAAGAATGTACGGTAGAGCTCGCCTCCAAAACGGCTGATGAAGAACTGCTCAAGATTGTCGATGCGTTTGGGCGGGAAGAGCGAGTTCCAGAGGTAACTGAAGCCGATGCGGATCACCCTCAATAGCCCCAAGTTGGCGAGCGTTTGCGCGCTAAGCTGGATAGGGTAATCGAAAAATCTGCGCAGAAAATAGATACGAGATTTGCGCTCGCGAAGCAGCATTGTCTCCGGCCCTGAACCGACGGGGGTGTCGGCAGGCAACGGGCGCTGCTTATTCTGGTAGTGGATGAGCTGTTCTCCCGTATTTGTCGCGGGGGCAGCATGGTCGAGCGGCATCTGCTCGAGCCACCAGTTCATGACACGGTCACTCTTAGAGAAGAAGCGGTGGCCGCCAATGTCAATGCGATTGCCCTTGTACTCCACAGTGCGCGAGATGCCGCCCATATAGGTGCTCTTCTCCAGCACGACGGGCTGAATGTCCGATCGCTTAAGCAGTTCGTATGCGGCAGTAAGGCCAGCCGGTCCGGCGCCGATGATGATGGCAGTTTTCTTCATTTTTTCAATCACGCTGTCTAGTGAATGTAGGTTTCGGCATAAAGGCTGTCAACCCGGAAAAGTGCCACGTCCCGGTGAGCCAGCGGGGTGAAGCCTCCCAGATCGTGAGAAATAAAGTCTATGTCAACGCGGTGAGCGGGAACCTCATCGTCTCGAAGTTCCTGGAGCAGCCAGTTGTCGTCAGGGCCCAGTACGTAATAGTCGGGCTGGGCCGTCTGGAAATCCTTCAGTGAAACGATCGGAATGGAATAGATCTCGGGTGCCGCGGCGAGGTTCTGTTCGGGTGAATCTTCACGCTTGTACTTGCGAATCGCCTTCAGGTCCATTGGGAAGATCAGCCGTTCAGCGAGTTCCGGCGGAGCATAGTAGTGGAGCGGAGTTGCGAGCAGCGAGTCGGGTACAAGGATCATCCCTTGTTGAGGCAGCTTGGCGATGATGCGATCGAGTGCCTGGCGCTGATTACTGTAGTCTCCTGCGATGTCGCCCGCCCGACAGGCAAACCAGAGAAAGCTGATAGCGAGACAAGCCAGCGCAGCGGCGGTATTCCGTCCGAAAAGCTTGAATCCGGCGATGGCAAATGCAATGGACACGCCAATACAGAAGGGAATCACGAAACGGGCGCTGATCATGCCACTACGTAGGACGGACATCAGGTAGCCGAGCACCGGATAGCCTGCAAGCAATGTCACAGCCACGAACTCAGGGAGCCGGAGGATTGGTGTGCGCCGAAGTCCGAGCTGTAGTCGCTCATAGGCAAGCACGACGAATATGGCATAGATGATCGACACGGCGAGCCAAACGCTGGCCTCCAACATTTGCGTATAGGCGTCGATCATGAACTCTGGGTAGGGCTTGTTCCAGGCGTAGGGCGAGAAGCGTGCCACAGCGGCGCGCACGAGCGGCAGATACACCAGCAACGGCGTGGCCCCGGCGGCGAAGGCTATCCAGACACGCCAGAACACTCTTCGGCGCTGGAGGCTGGCTACGAGTTCTCCGGCGGCAAGCGGGAAAAACGCGAGCACTCCGTAGTAGTTCGACGAAAGCCCGAGAGCCAGCGAAATGGCTAGGAGAGCGGCCGCAGTGCGTTTGCGCCGCGATTCATGCGTCCAGCGCCAAGCTAGCAGAGAGATTGCGGCAAAGCATACGAGAAACGAATAGGATCGCGCCTCATAGTGATAGTCGAAGGCATGGGTTGTCATGTAGAAGAAGACTCCCACGGCAGAGAATATTGGCGAGATTCGGCGAACAAGAAATTCGTAGATGCAGAAGAGGGTGATCGCCCCCGCTAAAATCGCCGGAAGTCGAACCGCAATCTCCGAGGTCCCAAATGCGCGGATAGAACCGAGGGTGAGTATGTGCGATAGAGGCGGATTTGGATCGGCAGCGCGCATCAGCAGGTTCCAAATGGCATGGAAACTGCCTTGGCGCGCGATATTGAACGTGATGATCTCGTCGAACCAGAACGGCTTGAGGGCGGCCAAGGCGAAGGCAGCCGCAAAGTACAGTCCGAGTTGCACTGAGAGCACGACCCCACTGTGAGCATTCACAGCGGCATACAAGCGCTCGGTCCATGGCAAAGTTGGGCTAACGCCCGGTGTGGATGGGAGTGGGCGTTGCTCGACAGTCGCCATGCTTACAGCAAATCTCCTGGAGAATATTCAAGTATTACTTGTACCGTTGGGATGAGCATGTGAGATGCCATGTTGTATCCTGCCCGTACTGGACCGGGGCCAGCGCGAACCAGAGCTGGTGACTCAATTTCTTTTTTTCTCGGGTGGGGTCCGGTCGTGTAGATTGGACACGGTGGCCTTCATCTAACTGAAGTGACCGGGTGTCCTAAGGGAATGCAGAATTCGAGCCACAAATGCGGCTTGCGAACGGTGGCAGTCGTGGAGGCTTTGAAGGGCATAGCAGTAATTGCTCTCTGCCTCACGCTCCTATCTTTATTGCACAAGGATCTGGATGTGGTGGTGGACCACATCGTGGACGTGCTGCGATTGAACCCGGATTCCCGGGTGGCAGACTGGTTCTACGATCTGGCCGACAGGACGACAGGACGCGGTATCTGGACGGCAGTGTCGGTCGGTTTTGTGTACTCGACCGGCAGGCTGGTAGAAGCATATGGCCTGTGGTATGAAAGACACTGGGCAGAGTGGTTCGCCGTGATTTCCGGGGCCGTCTACGTGCCTTTTGAAGTCTTCTCGTTGATTGCCCATCCGCACTGGACAAAAGTCGTCGTGCTGATCATCAATCTGCTGATCGTGTTTTACATCCTAAGGGTCCTGCTCGAAAGTCGCAGAGAGCGTTTTGCCCAGCATCAGAAACCGTTGCAAGAGTCTGGTCCGATAAGGTCATAACGCAAGGCGTGCGGCACACGTTTATGGCGTAATTCGCTTCCATGATTGAGTTCGTCCGAGAAGCGAAATCCCTATATACCCTCTCATGAAAAGCTTGTCGGAACCAACGGCCCAGATTTTTCCTTTGTACTCCTTGCCGTTTTCCGGATCCACGACTGTTCCTCCGACCCAGTCGTCGCCCTCAGGCTTGAAGTTGCGCATGATAATCAGACCTTGAATCGGCTTATCCTTCAGCTCGCCAGAACATTTCGTGCAGACGTCACCTGGTTTGCGTCCAGGACGAGGCTCGATAACCTTGCCGAAAAGCTTGCCATTCACCAGATAAGTTTCCACCTTGCCGCCAGGCTTGCCTTGATCATTTATTACCTGCCACGTGCCAACGGCATTCTCAAGAGCTGGTGAGAGTTTCTGTGCGTGAGCTCCTGCTGTGAAACATAGCGACAAAGTAACGATGGTGGCGGTGCGGTATGCACTCAGGAAAATGTTCTTCATATTTGACCCCCTTTTCGGGCGGTAATACGACGCAAGGATTCTAAACTGCAACTTCGTTTTGCGGTGACAGGTGGAACACTTCCATTCAGCAAACAGAAAATCCCTCCGCGAAGGAGGGATTCTCTCTGAAGCCTTGGCGCGTCTTACGCTTCGGTGGCCACCGGTTCGGTGCCTTTTCGCGGACGACGGTTCGCCTGCAGGATCTTCTTGCGCAGGCGCAGCGATTTCGGGGTGACCTCGACGAGTTCGTCATCCGAAATGAACTCCAGGCACTGCTCGAGATTGAGAGTGCGGAACGGAATTAAGCGGATGGCTTCGTCGGAGGTGGAAGCACGCATGTTGGTCAGCTTCTTCTCGCGGACAGCGTTTACGTCGATGTCGTTCTCGCGTGAATGCTGGCCAATGATCATGCCTTCGTAAACTTCCACGCCGGGGCCGACGAAAAGTTCTCCACGATCCTGCAGACCGCTGAGAGCGTACGCCGTTGTGGTACCGCTGCGGTCTGAGGTGATGACACCGGCTGCTCGCTGAGGAATCACCCCGAGCCATTCGGTGTAGCCATCAAAGAGCGAGTTCATCACGATGGTTCCGCGCGTTTCAGTGAGCATCTCGCTGCGCAGGCCGATGAGGCCGCGGCTCGGTACACGGAACTCGATGCGCACGCGACCGTAGCCGTGGTTATGCATCTTGCGCATCTCGGCCTTGCGAACACCAAGCTTCTCGATGACCACACCGATGAACTCCTCGGGAATGTCCACCGTCAGCAGTTCAACGGGCTCCATGAGCTTGCCATCGATGGTGCGGGTGACGATCTCGGGCTTGCCTACTGCGAGTTCGAAGCCCTCGCGCCGCATCATCTCGATGAGGATGGCGAGTTGCAGTTCGCCGCGTCCCATCACGCTGAAGGTGTCTGGAGCAGTCTGATCGACGCGGATCGAAACGTTGGTCAGCAACTCCTTTTCGAGACGCTCGCCGAGATTGCGCGAGGTGACGTACTGGCCTTCACGTCCGCTGAACGGTGAGGTGTTCACCAGGAACTGCATGGCGATGGTGGGCTCGTCAATCAGAATCTTTGGCAACGGATCGGGAGTTTCATAGCTCGTGATCGTCTCGCCGATGGTGATTCCGGCAACTCCGGCGACAGCCACAATGTCTCCAAGCTCGGTTTCGGTGATGTCAGTGCGCTTCAGGCCGCTGAAACTGAAAAGCTTGGTGATCTTAATCTTTTCGATTTCGCCGTTGAGCTTGGCAATAGCAACTTCTTCGCCGGTGCGCAGCGTGCCATTGAAAACGCGCGCAATGGCGAGGCGTCCGAGGTAATCGCTGTAATCAAGATTGGCGACCAGAATCTGCAATGTGGCGGAGGCGTCCCCTGCAGGTGCAGGAATCGTGTTCACGATGGCTTCGAACAGAGGTTGAAGGTTCGTGCCCGGAACATCAGGATCAGTCGTAGCCGTGCCGAGCTTACCGTTTGTGTACAGGACAGGGAAGTCGAGTTGCGATTCTTCCGCATCGAGGTCGATGAAAAGGTCGTAAACCTCGTTGAGGACTTCCTGTGCGCGAGCGTCGGGACGGTCGATCTTATTGATGACCACGATGGGTTTCAGCCCAGCTTCGAGAGCTTTGCTCAGAACGTAGCGCGTTTGCGGAAGAGGGCCTTCGCTGGCGTCGACGAGCAACATGACGCCGTCCACCATTTTCAGTGCGCGTTCGACTTCCCCGCCGAAATCGCTGTGGCCCGGGGTATCCACGATGTTGATCTTGAGGTCGTGATAAAAAACTGCCGTGTTCTTGGCAAGGATGGTGATTCCGCGCTCACGTTCGAGGTCGTTCGAGTCCATGACGCGGTCCACAAGCTCTTGGTTTGCGCGAAATACGCCGCTCTGGCGCAGCATGGAGTCAACGAGCGTGGTCTTTCCGTGATCGACGTGGGCGATGATGGCAATGTTGCGAATCTGGGTGGTCAAAACCTTTAGTCCTTTTGAACAACTCGTGCAAGCTTTTTGTGGGGCGCAGCGCTTGCAGCGCGCGCATGAGGCAGGGGAACTCTGCCGCGAGTCCGTTGCACGATTCTGTGACGAAGCGAATGAACGAAAACTCAGGTATGCTGCATCGATTATATCCTGAGTGCGACATTACTGCAGCTAACGTAACCAGCAAACGTTCATTCCAGGGCGAATCTGCTTCAAAGTGCGAGAGTTGCTGCGATAAACTGCACCTGAATCATGCCAACTTCGACGATTCCCGAAGACAAAAAGCCGGCGCCGGCCGCGTCAGAGCAGGGCACGACTGCGACGCGCTGGTCACGCGTTGCAGCCAACATGCAAACGACACCCTGGCTCCTGCGAATGGGGCTGATTCTGGTGTTCGCGATCTATGTGCGAACCGTGGCCTTCTCGACGGTGTACGACGATAACATTCCGAGTTCGTGGAGTCCGCGGTTACAGGACATCGGACAGTTCTTTGTACACGATATCTTCGGCTCGGACGGGACAGCTCACTCGGTATATTACCGCCCGATTGCGATGTGCTGGGGATTTCTGCTGGGCTACGTTACGGGCGGGGCTCCGGGATGGTCGCACCTGTTTGCGGTTCTGATGCACCTGGCGGTGGTGATTCTTGCTTTCGAGTTCGGACGGCGATTGCTGCACGATGATAGACTGGCGCTGTTCTCGGCATTGTTGTTCGGCCTGCATCCCTCGAAGGTCGAAAGTGTTGCGTGGATCGGCAGCAGTGTTGTCGATGGATTAGCTGGAGTCTTCTTCTTTGCGTCGTTGATCTGGTTCCTTGATTGGTATGGGAGTAACTCGAGGACCAAGCTTGCCGGCTCGGTGCTGATGTTTACGGCAGCGATCTTTACCAAAGAGACCATGCTGGTGATTCCGGCGTTGATCGCTGTTTATTTGTGGCTCAATTCTCCGCGGGCGGAGCGAATCTCGCGGATACTAACAGCGTTGCCCGCTTACACCGTGGTTGCGGTTGTGTACATGGCAATCCGCCATCAGGTCATCAAGCCTCCGGCCGCTAGTGCTGAATACATTCACCCCACATACACTCACGCGAATCTCTGGACAGGACCATTTGCGATCTGGTGGTATGTGCGACATCTTGTCGCGCCCTGGGGGCTCGCTGTCGAATACGCGGTCACAATCTTTCACCAGCCTACATTTCGAAATTTTGTGCTGCCGGGCCTCGGCGCTCTGCTCTTGATGACGGCGGTTGCGTTGTTATGGCTGAGGTGGAAATCGAGCACAGCCGCCTTCCTGATTTTCTGGTTTGTGTTGACGCTGTCTCCTGCGGTGCTGCTCTCGACCATGGTTGGTCAGCACGAACGCTATCTCTACATTCCGGGCTATGCGTTTTGCGTGATGGTGGCATGGGCGGTTCTCAAGCTTGGCCCTTTACAGCCGAAGGTCCGTGTGTCCCTAGTGTTAAGCGTAGTTGCGCTATGGTCTGCGTTAACGTGGCATGAAACCGGATTCTGGGATTCCGAGTGGACACTCTGGCGACGCGTGGACCAGATCGCTCCGAGCCAGGCGAAGGCGCAGTTACAACTCGCCTCTATGTATGAAGACGAGAAGAACTTTGCGAAAGCGATCGAACTGATGGATCAGGCGCTTGCATATCATCCTGTGTCCGTAAAGGTCTGGGAGGCGCGTTCGGCGATTCTCCTGGATGACAAGCAGTACGAGAAGGCGCGCACGGGGCTGAAAAGAGTTTTGGAGTTGACCGAACCCGCTGCGTGTCAATCTGTCAGCGGAGACAATTGTGTATTGCGTGCCGAAGCTGCTTACAAATTGGGAAAATTGGATCTTGCGACTGGCAATATTGCAGAAGCCGAACGCGCTATGTCGATAGCGCTTAAATTGAACGAGCGCGGTCCGGGCTATCACGGTTTGCTTTCGCAGATTCGGGCTGCGCAGGGGCGCGCAGACGAAGCCAAGACGGAATCGGCAACGGAGCGGCGATATAGGATCGAGCAGCAGCGTGAGGCCAGCGCAAAAGCGCATCCGTGAGAGAATGAGAAGACAACTCACGGTGCGGTTCACTTCTGAATGATTCAGCTCACGGGTGCCGGTAAGCGATACGGCCACAAACTACTCTTCGAAAACCTGAACTGGTTGATCACTCCCCAGGACCGGATAGGTCTGGTGGGCGGCAACGGGACAGGAAAATCCACCCTGCTCAAAATCATCGGCGAGATTGAGACGCTCGACTACGGTACCATCACGCGCGGCAAAGGCGTGAGCGTGGGATACCTGCCGCAGGACGGATTGAACCTGAGCGGCCGCACTGTGTTTGCCGAGTGCCTGTCGGTTTTTGCAGATGTGCACGCAATGGAGCGCGAACTGGTAGACCTGACTCGTCGGATGAGCGAGGTCGATCCTGCCAGCGCAGAGTATGAACAGGTGAGTGAGCGTTTTCATCGCGTCCAAAGTGAGTTTCTGCATCGAGATGGCTACAGCCTTGAGTCGCAGGTAGGCGCCGTGCTGACCGGGCTCGGGTTCGGTAAGGATGATTGGCTGCGCCAGACCGAGGAGTTCAGCGGCGGTTGGCAAATGCGCATTTCGCTGGCAAAGCTGCTGCTGGCAAAGCCGAACATGCTGTTGCTCGACGAGCCTACGAATCATCTCGATCTTGAAACTCGCAACTGGCTCGAAGGGTATTTGAACGATTATCCATATGCATACGTTCTTATCTCGCACGACCGCTTCTTTCTCGACGTAACAGTGAAGAAGATCGTGGAGATATGGAACAAGGGCGTGCACTTCTATACCGGCAATTACGACAAGTACCTACGAGAGAAGCAGCAGCGGCGGGATTCACTGGTAGCCGCGTATCAGAATCAGCGCGAGCGCATTGAGCAACTCGAGGCTTTTATCTCGCGTTTCCGCTATCAGGCGACAAAGGCCAAACAGGTCCAAAGCCGCATCAAGGAACTGGAAAAGATCGAGCGTATCGAGGTTCCCGAGGAAGAGAAGACGATTCACTTCACCTTCCCTCAGCCGAAGCCGAGCGGCAGAATCGTTGCCGAATTCAGGAACGTCAGCAAGAGTTACGGCGAGAAGCAGGTTTTGCGAAACGTGAGCTTCACAATCGAGCGCGGCGAACGCATCGCGCTCGTTGGTGTGAACGGCGCAGGCAAGTCAACCATGATCAAGATGCTGGCGCAGACAGAGCCAGTATCGAGCGGTGAATACGCGCTCGGCCATAACGTTGAGGTGGATTACTTTGCGCAGGATCAATACAAGGAACTCGATACCGAAGCTCGCATGATTGACGACCTGAATATCGTCGCGCCGCGCTCGCAGACCGAGTTGCGCAGCCTGCTTGGCAGCTTTTTATTCAGCGAAGACGACGTGTTCAAGAAGATCGGCGTGCTCAGCGGCGGTGAGCGAAACCGTTACGCGCTGGCGAGGATGCTGCTGCACCCCTCGAACTTCCTCCTGCTTGACGAGCCGACAAACCACCTCGATATTCGCGCAAAGGATGTATTGCTCGAATCGCTACAGAAGTTTAGCGGCACGTGCGTTTTTGTTTCGCATGACCGCTACTTTATCGACCGCCTGGCGACGCGGGTATTTGAAGTTGCGGACGGTGGAGTAAACATCTACCCGGGCAATTACGAAGATTACCTGTGGCGTAAGGAAAACGTCGCTCAGGCGCTGGAGGAATCACTCCGCTCATCGATAGGCGGAGCTTCTAGCGCGCCCGCCGTTGCGGTGGCGGAGCCAGTAGTTGCTCCTGTGGTGGAAACGAAGCGGCGCGTGAATCCCATGAAGCGCAAGCAGATGGAGGATCGCTTGGCGAAGGTGGAAGAAGAGGTTAGCGACACGGAAGCCGCAATCGCCGAGTGTGAAGAGTCGCTGAGCCGCTTTGTAAGCGCAGAGGAGACACAGCGTGTTTCTGCTCTCCTGGAGCAAAAGCGCTCCGAATTGTCTTCGCTTGAGAACGAGTGGGCAGAGCTCAGTGAGCAGTTGGAGAGCGTCGATTAAGCTCTGCCCCAAATCAGCGTGCTTCTACTTGTAAGGGTAGAAGATGAAGAACAGCAGCGACAACGCAGCCAGTACCCACAATCCTGAATGCAGCTCGCGGGACTTGCCTTGCAGCGATTTGCAGAACGGGTAAAGCAGGAATCCTGCTGTGATTCCGACTGCAATGTTGTAGGTGAAGCACATAAGGGACACGACGGCGAAGGCCGGGATTGATTCCGTGTAGTCGGTGAAGTCGATCCGTGTAATCGGCGCTAGCATAAACAGCCCAACTACGATCAGCACCGGGCCATAAGCTTGTGGCGGAATAGCAGCCACGAACGGTGCCGCGAAAGCCGACAGCGCAAAGCAGACGGCGACTACGATGGCCGTGATTCCGGTGCGCCCGCCAGCCTCGATTCCGGTGGCAGACTCAACGAACGCTCCGGTTGTGGTGGTACCAAATAGCGGTGCGAGCGAAGTGGAAATCGCATCGGCCATCATCGGACGCTCGATCTGCGGTAAATTTCCATCCTTGTCCAGAAAGCCCGCGCGAGCAGAGATGCCAATGAGGGTGCCCATTGTATCCACGAAAGCCATGATGAAGATGATGAGCACGACTGGCAGCGACTTGGGAGACAGCGCGCCGCGCACATCTATCTGCCCGAAAATGGGCGACATACTTGCGGGTGCACCGAATAATCCATGAGGCCAGGGTGCTACGTGCGTAGCAAACGCGACCAAGGCCGTAATCACAATGCCAAGGAGAAGTGCGCCCGGCACTTTCTTGATCACCAGGGCGGAAATCAGCAGGAATCCGAAGATTGACACCAGTACGGGGGCAGCAGTGAGCGCGCCTGCCTTGACCGGAGCCCCGGCCACACCCAGTTCCACGATGCCTGTCGTGTTGAGTCCGATGAAGGCGAGAAATAAGCCGATACCTACGGCGAAGCTGTAGCGCAGCGAGGTGGGGATGGACTCCACAAGCCACTGCCGCAACCGCAAAACGGTCAGCAGGATGAATGCAATGCCCGCAATGAAGATCGCGCCCAGAGCGGTTTGCCATCGCAGTCCCAGCCCAAGACAAACGGTGAATGCGATGAATGCGTTCTCACCCATGTATGGCGCGATGGCAAAGGGGCGATTGGCATAGAAGCCCATAAGCAGGCATCCGACGACAGAGACCAGGATAGTCGCAGTCATCGACGGCCCTGCGGGGATTCCGGCGGTCTTGAGGATGGCAGGGTTTACCACGACGATGTATGCCATCGTGGTGAACGTGGTGAGCCCGGCGAGGATTTCACGGCGAAAATTGCTGCCGCGAGCCTCAACTTCGAAGAAACGGAGAAGAGCGTTCACAGAAATGTCCAGCGATGTAAGGGTATATTCCTGTTCCAATATATACCGCAGAATCGGCGCAGTGCGCGGCTGCTTGCTCGCGGCGTTCATGCGCGATAACGTCAATACAGCATGTTTGCACGAAGAACAAACTGGAACCTTGCGCTTAATCGCTTTTCGCTGGCGCTTGACGCCGCGCGCCGCAGTGGCGATCGTCTGCTGGACCTGACGGCCTCGAATCCTACGACTGTTGGGTTGGACTTCGAGCAGGAGCGCATATTGCGCTCGCTGCAACACGCTAACGCTCTCCAGTACGAGCCAGCCTCGAAGGGAATCCTGCCGGCTCGCGAGGCAGTGGCTGGCTACTATGCGCAGCGCGGTATTGCATTGTCGCCGGAGAGCATCATCCTGACGGTCAGTACCAGCGAGGCTTATTCGTACTGTTTTCGGCTGCTTTGCGATCCGGGAGACCAGGTTCTGGTGCCTTCGCCGAGCTATCCGCTGTTTGAGTTCTTGGCTGACATTCAGGACGTGGAACTCGTGCCATATGAGTTGGTGTATGACCACGGCTGGCAGATTGAGTTCGAGTCGCTGAAGCGTGCCATTACGCCGCGCTCGCAGGCAATCATGGTTGTGCATCCTAACAATCCAACCGGGCACTACACAAAGAGCTGGGAATTGGAACGACTGAACGCACTTTGTCGCGAGCACGAGTTGGCGATTGTGGCCGATGAAGTCTTTCTGGATTACGGGCTGGGGGATGAAAGCACACTGAGCTTTTCAGCGAACCACGCGGCACTGACATTCACGCTCAGCGGGCTCTCGAAAATCTGTGCGCTGCCGCAAATCAAAGTGGCGTGGATCGCCACGAGCGGTCCTGATGCCCTGGTGGAGACTGCACTGGAACGGATGGATGTGATTGCCGATACGTATCTCTCGCCGAATGCTCCGGTCCAATGGGGAATTCCTGAATTGCTGGAGACGCGGCATGGGATTCAAAGGCAATTGCGGGAGCGGGTTCAAGGTAATTTGCGGGAACTCGATCAGCAACTTGCCACCTGCAACATGACGACGAGGTTGGCACTCGACGCGGGATGGTATGCAGTACTGCGCACGTGTGCCATGCGCAGCGATGAGGATATTACGATCGAGCTGATGCAGCGCGACAGCGTGCTTGTTCACCCGGGGCACTTTTTTGACTTTCCGGCGCATGGATATCTTGTGGTGAGCCTCATCGCGCCTGAATCCGAGTTCCGCGAAGGCATTGGGCTGGTGCTCCGAAGGTTAGACGAGGGCGTATGATTTTGAAACCTTCGTGCGCGGCAGATATGATCTTTGTATGATTCACGAAATACTCGCGGTTGGCCCACTTCAGTGCAATTGCTCGATCATCGGCGACGAAACCTCGCATGAGGCGATGGTCATTGATCCCGGTGCGGATGTTTCGGAGATCCTTGCCATTGTGGCGCGCCATGGCCTGCAGGTGAAGCAGATCGTCATCACACACGCTCACCTCGATCACATTGGCGGCGCTATGGAACTTAAGAAGATCACGGGAGCCCCGATCCTACTGAATGAAAATGATTCCGATCTGGTCGCGATGCTACCGATGCAGGCACAGTGGCTGGGTATGAGGGATCCAGGCAGGGTGGAAATCGACGACAGCCCCTTCGCGGGGCAGAAGATTTCGGCAGGGAAGCTGAGTGGTGAAATCATGCTCACCCCTGGGCATACTGAAGGCTCCCTATGCATCTACTTTGAACCGGAGAAGAAGCTGATTGCGGGAGACACGTTGTTTGCTGGCTCGATTGGGCGGACAGATCTTCCGGGGGGCAGTTATCAGAAGATACTGCATTCGCTGCACACCAAGGTTCTCGATTTGTCGGATGATGTGATCGTGGTTCCGGGGCATGGGCCGCTGACGACAATTGGTGAGGAACGCGAACAGAACCCATTCCTCCAGAAATAGGGGACTGCTTGTTGTAAATGAAAAACCCCGCCAAGGCGGGGTTTTTGCGTAGAAGCTTTACTTACTTTGCCGGAGCGGTTTTCGCCGGAGCAGCCTTCTGATTGCCGAGCACCGAGCCGCCACTACCGGATCCACGTGTCGACATAATGGCCAGGGTGAACGAGGTAAGCATGAAGATGATTGCAGCCCAAGTGGTCAGCTTGGTCAGCAGGTTTGCGCCTGCGCGCGGTCCGAATGCGGTCTGGCTGCCCAGTCCACCGCCGAAGGCGGCTGCGAGATCGGCGCTGGCGCCGCTCTGGAGAAGAACGACGGCGATCAGGAACAGGCAAACAATAACGTGAATGATAGTGACCAGAACGAGTAACATGCTTTTCCTTCCCGGTGGAGGGAACACACCGGACATTTCTAAACTCTGCCTGCTTGGGACGTTTGGAACGTACAACTCCAGCCAGAAATAACCGGGGAGGACGTATGGTGCGGAAGGCGGGACTTGAACCCGCATGCCTCTCGGCGCCACCCCCTCAAGATGGTGTGTCTGCCAATTCCACCACTTCCGCACTGCTATCGCCACGGCGCATTGACTCGGCCGCAACGATCAATCCAGCTTCCAAAGAACGTGTACAGAGGCAGTTCGAGTATAACAAACTCGGCGTACTTGGGAAGCCCTTGTCAGCCCTTAGTCGAACATTGCTGTGGAATTCCGGCCGTGATTGCCCTCAACGGCCGGAATTACCGGTTCAAACTACCACTTTACGATCTTCACAAAGGAGTCTGGCTTGAGGCTCGCTCCGCCGACGAGCGCGCCATCGACATCGCTTTGCGAGAGCAGGGCATGGGCGTTCTCGGGCTTCACGCTTCCGCCGTACAGAATGCGAAGCTGGCTCGCGTACTCTTCGCCAAAAACATTGGCCGCTTCTTGGCGGATCAGGACGTGAGCTTCGTTCGCCATCTCGGGAGTAGCAGTCAATCCGGTGCCGATGGCCCATACCGGTTCGTAAGCCACGACCATTTTGGCAGCCTTACGGGCGGAGATTCCGCTGAAGGCGCGCGTGCACTGACGACGCAGAACGTCTTCGGTGACACCGGCCTCGCGCTCCTCTTTCACCTCGCCCACGCACACGATCGGAGTCAACCCTGCCTCGCAGGCCACCTTCAAGCGGCGGTTCACGGTGTCGTCGGTCTCGCCGAAGTACTGGCGGCGTTCGGAGTGTCCAATGATGACCCACTTGCATCCTGCGCCGATGAGCATTTCGCCGCTGATCTCGGCAGTGAAGGCGCCTTCTTTTTCCCAGTAGATATTTTGCGCGCCAATTTCGATGTTAGAGCCCTTCGCCTTTTCAACCACTGCCGCGATATCGACAAAAGGCGGGCAGACGACGATCTCGTCACGCGTATGATCGGCCACCAGCGGCACGAACTCTTCCATGAACTGACGGGCCTGTTCAGGGGTCTTATACATCTTCCAGTTTGCTGCGATGATCTTCTTGCGGCTCATAATCGCCTCATGTCTTTCCAGAGAAAATGAATCAATCGATTGCGACGGCTGCGAAAGTCCAACTCGACGCATTGCGCCGACGCTGTTCGTTCTTCGCAGCCTGTATGAATATCGACAACATATCAGGACTGAACAGCACGAAACGCACTTCCCGGACGCTGCGCGTTTCGATCAACTCTTCAACTACAGTACGAACCGCGATCTCCGCAGCGGCTTCCGGTGGATATCCGTAAACTCCGGTGGAGATGGCGGGAAAAGCTACAGAGTGCAGGCCCAGGCGGTCAGCCAGACGCAGCGAGTTTCGGTAGGCGCTGGCAAGAATGCCAGTTTCGCCTTGCATGCCGTCGCGCCAGATTGGTCCTACGGTGTGAATGACGAATGCCGCGAGTAGCGCTCCGCCCGTGGTTTGGACGGCCTCACCGGGAGGCAGGTGCCCCTGGCGAGCGACGATTTTCTTGCACTCTTCCAGGATCGCCGGGCCTCCGGCGCGATGAATGGCGCCATCGACGCCACCGCCTCCCATCAAACTGGAGTTTGCGGCATTGACGATGGCGTCAGTGGTCTGTTTCGTTATGTCACCGGCCTCAAAGAAGATTTGGGAGCCATCTCCGAGGCCCAGCCGAACGATGCTTTTCACGTCGTCTCGTGAGACTACTTGTCAGTCAGGGCTTCCACGCCGGGCAGTTTCTTGCCTTCGAGGAACTCGAGCGATGCGCCGCCACCTGTGGAGATGTGGGTGATTTTGTCGGCCACACCTGCCTTGTGAACGGCAGCCACGCTATCTCCGCCGCCAACAATCGAGGTAGCTCCCGGATTGTCAGCCACAGCGGCAGCGACCTTCGTCGTGCCCTTGCTGAACTGGTCGAACTCGAAAACGCCCATGGGGCCATTCCACACAATGGTGCGTGCGCCGGCGATCTCTTCCGAGAACTTCTCGATTGTCGCGGGTCCAATGTCGAGCGCCATCTTGTCGGCTGGAATCGGTTGCCCTTCCGGAAGGACCGTAGCTGCCGCGGTTGCGTCGAACTTGTCGGCTACGACGTGATCGACGGGCAGCAGTAGGCGAACGTTCTTCGCTTTGGCTTCGGTAAGCAGTTCCTTGGCGAGGTCGATCTTGTCGGCTTCCAGCAACGACTTGCCGATCTCCTGACCCTCGGCTTTAAGGAATGTGTAAGCCATGCCTCCGCCGATGATGAGTGCATCCACCTTAGGCAGCAGGTTGCGGATCACGCCGATCTTGTCGCTGACCTTAGCGCCACCGAGAATCGCCAGGAATGGCTTCGCGGGATGCTCGGTCGCCTTGCCAAGGTATTCAAGTTCCTTCTCCATCAGCAGGCCCGCGGCGTTTTTCTGGATGTAATGCGTAACGCCTTCCGTGCTGGCGTGGGCTCGGTGAGCGGAACCGAAAGCGTCATTGACGTAGAACTCGGCGAGGCTTGCCAACTGCTTTGCAAACGCCGGATCGTTCTTTTCTTCCTCTGCGTGATAGCGAACATTCTCGAGCAGTAGGGTTTGTCCACGTTCCAGTTGATTCGCCATTTCAGTCGCCTGAAGACCAATGCAGTCGGGCGAGAAGCCTACGTTCTGGCCGCGTCCCATGCGTTCGTCCAACAGGATGCGCAGGCGTTCGGCGACAGGTTTCAAGCTGTATTTCGGATCGGGCTTGCCCTTCGGGCGGCCGAGGTGGGAAACGAGGATCAGCTTCGCGCCGTGACGCAAAGCGTATTCAATGGTCGGTAGTGTTTCGCGGATGCGCGTGTCATCCGTGACCCGGCCGTTGTCGAGTGGAACATTGAAGTCCACTCTCATCAAAACTCTATGATTGTTAAATTGCAGGTCGCGGATCGAAAGCTTGGCCATGGCGTGCACCTGAGTATTTCGTATGACTGCGGAAGCTGGAACGATGCTATTGGAAGTTTGAAAAGGGTTGGAGATTGACTCCAACCCTTTTGGCATTACAGTCCCTTTTCGCCGAAGAAAAGGATCAGGTCTTTCACGCGGTTGCTGTAGCCCCATTCATTGTCGTACCAGGCGAAGGTCTTCACCAGGTTGCCGCCAAGAACGCGGGTGAGCTTGGCATCCAGCGTCGAAGAAGCCGCGTCGCCCTTGAAGTCGGAGGAGACGAGCTCTTCTTCGGTGTAGTGCAGGTATCCCTTCAGGGGAGCGGTCTCACTGGCCTTCTTCAGAGCAGCGTTGACTTCTTCCACAGTGGTGTTCCGGCCCACTTCGCAGACCAGGTCCACGGCCGAGACGTTCGGAGTCGGCACTCGAACGGCGAATCCGTCCAGCTTGCCCTTGAGTTCGGGGATCGCAAGATAGATGGCCTTTGCGGCGCCGGTCGAGGTAGGAATCATCGACAGGGCAGCGGCGCGGGCGCGACGGAGGTCCTTGTGCGGGAAGTCCAGAATGACCTGATCATTCGTATAGCTGTGAATGGTGGTCATGGAGCCCTTCACGATGCCGAAGTTGTCCTGCAGAACCTTCGCCACCGGAGCCAGGCAGTTTGTGGTGCACGAGGCGTTGGAGATGATGTGGTGCTTTGCCGGATCGTACTTGTCCTGGTTGACGCCGAGAACGATGGTGATGTCTTCATTCTTCGCCGGAGCGGAGATAATGACCTTCTTCACGGAGCCGCGGAGATGCTTCTTGGCATCTTCAGCATTGGTAAAACGGCCGGTGGATTCCACGACCACCTGGACGCCCAGGGATTCCCAATCGAGAAGTGCAGGATCTTTCTGCGCGAAGACCTTTACTTTTTTGCCATCGACGACGATCGAGTCGCCTTCTGCCTTAATGTCAGATTTAAGATTGCCGAGAATCGAGTCGTACTTAAGAAGGTGAGCCAGCGTGTCGGGGCTGGTCAGGTCGTTTACTGCGACGATTTCGATGTTTGAATCGTTAAGAGATGCGCGGAAAACGTTACGGCCGATGCGGCCGAAGCCATTGATGCCTACCTTGATTGCCATTCTTGCCTCCAGGCATTTAACAGTGCAGAGGACACTCCGATAGCGCAGTCCGGAGACCCATCTTGCAACCGATTGAAATGCTAGCACCGCCATCTGGATCGGGGCAAACTGTGAGCCGGACAGAACGATGGCCAAACCATAATCAAGCGAACATCATCCGTTGGATGGCAATCCATTGTGATTGAGCTTCAAGCAGGAAAAATGCGATTTTTCCCATTCGCGTGTGAACTCCGCGAGAGCTTGTTGGAAATGGGTTTGTACAGATGCAGCTGTAGTAAGTAAGACTCGCTCGAACGCCGCAGAACGTGGTATAAGTCCCATATGCGCAGATGGATGCGCGATCGCGTGAAGCGTCGCAATCAGCAGAACAAAAATCCGAAGCAGTCAGAAGAACAGCCCCAAGAACTGGCTCCTCTACAGCCGACGTTCCTTGATCGCGACACCTTTCGAGGCACGGATGAGACTCGTGAGGGTGGTTCTCCAGACAACGCGCCTGAGCCTGTTTATGAGGCACAGCCAGAAAAAGATCCGTTCGACGGAGAAGCTCCGCAAGAGCGTGCCTCGGTACGCCCGGCAGCTCGTCGCGAACGTTCACGACGTCGCGGGCGCGGAGGTCGAGGGCGGAATCGTACAGACCAGCAGCAGAAGGCTGTGCAGTCGCTCGCGGCTGGTCCTGAGCTTCCGATCCAACCGGGGCAGGCTACTGGCGAAGCTGCCGAGATCGATCAACCTGAGACCGGTGCTGATGCGCCGGAGCCCGAAGTTCCAGCCTTTGCTTGCAAAACAGAGGCTCCCAAGGCGAAGAAGGGCGCGGTCGTGCTGGCGATTGGACTGCCTGGTTCGGGAAAAAGCTCTTGGTTCAAGCGACACAATATCATTCCGTTGTCGAGCGACCTTGTGCGCGGTTTGTTGTTTGATGATGCTACCGAACAGCGCTTCCAGGATCTTGTATTTTCGTCCTTGCGTTCGCTATTGCGCGCGCGCTTGATCGCGGGACGCCCGATGAACTTCATCGACGCCACGAATTTGTCTCCCAAGGAACGCCATAGCTGGATCAAGATGGCGCATGATTTCGGCTACGAGGCTCACGCGGTATTCTTCGACGTGCCCACCGAAGTCTGTATGGAGCGCAATCGCAAGCGGTCACGAAACGTTCCGGACGACGTGATGTTGCGCATGGCTCAGAAACTGCGGCCTCCGAAGTTTGAGGAGGGATTCGCAAAAGTAATCGTGGTGCGTCTCAAGAGCAAAAGGGAAGCCGAGCCCACGGAGGAACCACCGGAAAGCGCGTCAGAAGACAGCGCACAGTAGAGAGTTTGACCTGCAAACGTAAAGCGTGGGCTCATCGCTCACGCTTTCTTATTTCACGAAATCATTCGCACGTTACTTGGCAATGGATTGCGTGCAGGCGTTACGGCCGGGAGGCAGATCGTGAAGCGCGTTCCGTGATTGAAGTCGGCTGTGCTACTGTGAACTTGGATTGTGCCGCCTAGTTTCTCGACGATATTGCGAGAGATCCAGAGTCCGATGCCGAGTCCTTTCTCGCCTTTGGTCGTGACAAATGGTTCAAAGACCTCCTCGAGCTTTTCAGGTTTGATCCCCGAACCAGTATCGGCAAATACCAACTTCACATCCTGCCCATCGGTATAGCACTCAAGGCGCAGCACGCCACCATCGGGCATTGCGTCGATCGAGTTTGAGATCAGATTTGTAAATACCTGTCTCAATTCGCCCGGAATCACCTCGATGAGTTCATTGGTTCTGAAGTTGCGTTCAATCTTGATGTGTCCCTGCTCGATCTGACGATGGAACGACTCGAGAGAGGCTTCCATCAACTCGCCAGGACGGATCTTTACCCGTTCGCCCGAGGTGCGGTGAGGAGCAAGAGTCTCCCTCGCGATATTTGCAAGCCTGTCCACTTCTTTCCGCGCCGAGCCCAGCAATGACTTAGAGTCGTCTGACAACTCAGGCTGTGAACTGAGCAGAAACAAAATGTCGTTCAGCGATGAAAGCGGATTGTTGATTTCATGAGCCAGGCTCGCCGATAGTCGGCCCGTGGCGGCCAATCGCTCAGAGCGACGCAGAGCTTCTTCTAATTGCGCATTCAATTTCTTTATGTGCGCTTCAGCCTTCTTGCGCTCCGAAACGTCGCGAATTGCGGCTGTGACCACGGTGCCATCGGCGGTACCCATTGGGCTCAGGCTTATCTCCACCGGAAACTCTGAGCCGTCCTTACGTAAGCCAAAGAGTTCAAGCCCGACGCCCATGGGGCGAAGTCGGGGATCATTGAAGAACTTGCCGCGGTGCCCGGAATGGTATTGTCGGTAACGCTCGGGAACGAGGACTTCAATCTTTTTGCCGACAAGTTCGGAGCGCTCATAACCGAACAATCGCTCAGTCTCCCTATTCACAAGGGCGATGCGGCCTTCTCGATCGACAATTGCCATACCGTCGGGAGCAGATTCCAGCAGTCCTCGAAAGTGCTGCTCACTGCGACGCACGGACTCTTCATCATTTCTGCGCTGCACGGCCATGGCGATAACATTCGCTACTGAGTGCAGGAAATTGATGTCGTCCGTCGTGAAACTTCGGGGAGTTGCAGTGAACGCGCCGAGGACTCCGAATGGGGAATTGTGTCCGGGAATACCGACCGTGATTCCGCTGCGGATCTTGTGTTCCTGAAGCAGCGGCGAGAGAACAAACGGCGCATCCGAGTTGTAATCCTCTACCACGGCTCGGCGCGAAGTGAGATACGTGTATCCGGCCTGAAAATCGCGGCTTACCTGTGTGGTGGCCTTATTTAGCTTGTCAGGCTTCCAGCCCAAACCCGCACAGAGCAGTAACTCGTTCTTGCCGGGTTGAAATTCCAAGACTTCGCAGAATCGAAGCTGTAGGATTTCAGCAATCGACGCGACGGCATTCTCGAGTAGCAGTGGTAGGTCGGAACTCTGCAGCGCGAGTTGACTCAATTCAGCGAGGGCTGATTGCTGTTTCGCTCTACTCTCCGTAACCGCCTCCAACTCTCGTTCCATGACCGTGTCTGGTATTTTGGATGCGAAATCTCGCTGGCTAGCTGCTTTGCTGAGTTCTGCCAATTGTGAGTAGCGCAGCTTGCGAATCCATCCACAAACATTATCGGCAGGTTTGAAACCGATCTAAAATCCCCGGGTGAGGTGATTGATGCGCGCTCTGCTGACGATGTTGTTGGTTTCCAATCTTGCGCTGGCACAACAAACGGCAGCGCCAGCTACAGACACTTCTGAAAAGCCTCCGAGTGCTCCTGTATTGACTGATCCCAATGCAGTTCCTGTCACTTCACCCACGGTACGCGCGGCCGCTCCTTCTTCGACCAATGCGGACGCATACACTTTGGCGGCAGGCACGCGCATAGCGATCACACTGAAGCATGCAATCTCCACAAAGAGTGCGCGCGAAAACGATCCGGTATACGCCGAGACTTCGTTCCCGGTGGTTGCCGACGGCAAGATCGTTATTCCCGTCGGAACCTACGTTCAGGGCGTGATTCAGCGTTCAAAGCGTCCGGGACGCGTGAAGGGACGCGGCGAACTGGTAGTGCACTTCAATACTCTGATCTTTCCGTCCGGATACACGCTCCTGCTGCCCGGTGCAATCGATAGCGTCCCTGGCGAGGAAAAGACCGCAATGAAAGATCGAAAAGAAGGCAGCATAGAGAGCCAGGGCACGAAGGGGAAGGATGCCGGAACGGTCGCCTCCACTGCCGGGACCGGAGCAGCCATTGGAGCCGTTGCGGCACGATCGGCAAAAGGAGCCGCGACGGGAGGACTACTCGGTGCCGGAGTCGGCATTGCGTCGGTACTGCTCACCCGTGGACCAGATGTCCGAATTGAGAGCGGTACTCTTGTGGATATGGTTCTCGAGCGACCTATAACGGTGGAGCACGCGCGTGCAAGCCCGACCGAGCCGCAAAAGGTTCGAGTCATTCGGTAGGGACGTCGCTGAACGAAACAGGGCAAGTTTTTCGAAGCAGAAAAGCGGAATCCGACACCTTTTTGCTAGTTTCAGCAAAATAGTTCTTGACTGAATGGCAATTCATTCAGTAGAGTTAATTCAACTTAATAAGGCGCACGTCGTTGCCATCCTCACCCCACATTCTCGACGTGCGCCGCCTTTATTTTGGGGCAAGTTTTTGTTGAACCCAAAGAAGGTTATGGCTCGTGGGTGCCGTCTTGGGATGATCCACTGATCCTCCCTTGATAGTTTGATCTTCCTCTCCGTTTCCATGCATCAGAGTTGTTGAAGTTAGTCGCTCTGGTCAGCGCGATAGCTTTCGCGTTCAGCAGGCTCTCAAACGTCAGATTTTTTTGCCGGGCTACGTTGGTTGCTGTGGATTGTTCGGAGAAGCTTCTTCGATGCTAAAACGAATTGAGAAAGTCGCCGTCCTCGGCGCGGGAACCATGGGCTCCCGCATCGCTGCGCACCTGGCCAATGCCGGGGTGCGTTCGTATCTGCTCGACATCGTGCCACCGGATGCTCCGGTAGGCGGGACGTCCGCCCGAAACAGGATTGCTGACGCCGGACTCGAGGCTGCGCGCAAGTCCAAGCCCGCGGCGTTCATGGAGCCAGGCTTCGCAAATCTAGTCACGACCGGCAACTTCGAAGACCACCTCGGCTCGCTTGCCGAGTGTGACTGGATCATCGAGGCCGTAGTCGAGAACCTCGATATTAAGCGCGCACTGCTGCGCAAGGTCGAAGCGGTTCGCCGGCCGGGAGCCATTGTCACCACGAACACAAGCGGCCTTCCTGTCCACTCCATAGCCGAAGGGTTCAGTGAGGATTTTCGCCGCAACTGGTTCGGCACTCACTTCTTTAATCCGCCGCGCTACATGCGATTGCTCGAGATCATTCCGACACCGGAGAGCGATGCGGCCGCGATCGAGGCGATTGCGCAATTCTCGAGCGTTCGTCTGGGCAAGGGAATCGTCTACGCCAAGGACACGCCGAATTTCATCGCCAATCGCATCGGTACTTTCAGCGTCGTCAACATTGTCCGCCTGATGCAGGAGTTCGACTTCTCCATCGAGGACGTCGATGCTCTTACCGGATCTGCCATAGGGTTCCCGAAATCCGCCACCTTCCGCACGATCGACATGGTCGGGCTTGACGTTCTTGGCCACGTGGTGAAGAACGCCAAACGCCTTGCTCCCGTGCTCGCTGGAGCCGGTGGTGGCGAGTCGGAGATGCTCGACGAGCGTGGCGACCTGGAACTTCCGAAGTTTTACGACCAGATGGTCGAGCGCATGCTGCTGGGCGATAAGACCAAAGCTGGGTTCTACAAGAAGCAACGCGGACCAGAAGGTGAACAGCGTTTCGCTCTCGACTGGAAAACGCTTGAGTATCGTCCAGCGCAGAAGCCGAAATTCCCAGCACTCGAAATGGCGAAGAACGTCGAATCGCTCGGCGAGCGCGTACGCATGCTGACAGGCTTTGGCGGGCAGAAGATCGATAAGGCTGGAGAGTTTCTCTGGACTGCGCTGTCGGAAGTTTTCACCTACTCAGCCAATCGTATTCCTGAGATCAGCGACAACGTCGTCGAGATCGATCGCGCCATGCGCATGGGCTTCAACTGGGAGATGGGACCTTTCGAGCTTTGGGATGCAATCGGCGTCCCGGAGACGGTAGAGCGCATGAAAAAGGAAGGGAAACCGGTTTCGGCCAATGTCGAAAAGCTCCTCGCCTCAGGCAAGAAGAGCTGGTACACCGACGCTTCCAGCACAGTGAGTGGCCGCGCGTATTTCGATCTTGCGACCGGAACCTACCAGGAAGAGAAGGTTGCGCCCGGCGTGTGGAGTGTAAGGGTCGCAAAGAAATCGAACGGAGTAGTGAAGTCAAACTCCGGCGCGTCATTGATCGATCTGGGCGATGGAGTTGGCTGCATCGAGTTCCATTCCAAGATGAACTCTCTCGGTGCCGACATCATTCAGCTCACGACGCAAGCTCTGAAACCCGGCGGACTCGGCGAAAATTTCGACGCGTTTGTGATCAGCAATGACGCGACGAATTTCTCGGTCGGCGCCAACATCATGTTGCTGCTCATGGCAGTTCAGGACGAAGAGTGGGACGAGGTGGACATGATGATCCGCCAGTTCCAGAACATGACGCAGCTAATCAAGTACTCGCCCAAACCGGTTGTAGCCGCACCTTTCGGCATGAGCCTCGGCGGTGGATGCGAAGTTTCGCTGCACGCTGCCGCACGTCAGCCTCACGCCGAACTCTACATGGGACTGGTCGAAGTGGGAGTCGGTCTGCTGCCCGGAGGAGGCGGTTGCAAGGAGATGACTTTGCGCGCCGTAGATGCCGCGCAGTCGATCCGTCTTGGTGCTCGCGGCGAGTCGGTCGAACTCATGGAAGCGATGAAGAAAGCATTCGAGACCGTTGCGATGGCGAAGGTTTCGACCTCAGCCTTCGAGGCTCGCGGACTCGGCTTCCTGGGACGGGCTGATGAGATCACGATGAATCGCGAACGTGTTCTCAGTGATGCCAAGGCGCGCGCGCTTGAAATGGCTCGCTCGGGTTATCGCGCTCCTGTTCCGCGTAATGATGTTCCGGCTCCGGGCGAAAACATTCTTGCGACTCTGAAGCTGGGCGTTCATCTGATGCGGCAAGGTGAGTTCATCAGCGATCACGAAGTGAAAATCGCGACGAAGGTAGCCGAGGTACTGTGTGGCGGCGCATTGACGCCTGGAACTCCCGTTAGCGAGCAGTATCTGCTCGACCTGGAGCGCGAGGCGTTCAAGAGCCTGTGTGGCGAACGCAAAACACAGGAGCGAATTCAGTTCACGCTCAAAACCGGCAAACCACTTCGCAATTAAATCGACCGAGGAGATAGCGAGTCATGCGTGAAGCAGTCATCGTTAGCGCCGTCCGCACCGCGGTCGGCAAGGCTTACAAAGGTTCATTACGTGCCACTCGTCCGGATGATCTGGGCGCGGCGGCCATTCAGGGAGCGCTTGCGCGCGTTCCGCAACTCGATGTGCATGAGATCGAGGACGTCATCCTAGGCTGCGCCATGCCTGAGGCAGAGCAAGGAATGAACGTGGCGCGCATCGCTTCTCTACGTGCCGGTCTTCCGGTCGAAACATCGGCCATGACGATCAATCGATTCTGTTCGTCTGGCTTGCAATCCATCGCGATTGCGGCCGACCGCATCGCAGCAGGCGGCGCTGAGGTAATCGTCGCTGGAGGCACCGAGTCAATGACCATGATTCCAATGGGCGGGCACAAGGTGTCATGCAATCCGTCGCTGGTTCAGAACTATCCTGACGCGTATCTCTCGATGGGACTGACTGCCGAGCGGCTCGCAATCCGGTTTGCAATCACGCGCGAGCAGGCGGACGAGTTCAGTTACCAAAGCCATCAAAAAGCTCTTCGCGCCATCGAGTCGGGCGCGTTTGAGGACGAAATCGTCCCCGTACACGTCACGTTCCGCACGCCTGTAGCACAGGCCACTCGCGGCGGCGCGGCGGTGCAGCTTTCGGCTCAGGCTTTCGAGTTCAAGGTGGACGAAGGTCCTCGTGCTGACACAACCGTGGAAGCCTTGAGCACTCTGAAGCCGGCGTTTCATGCAAAGGGTACGGTGACCGCCGGAAACTCCTCGCAAATGAGTGATGGTGCCGCGGCTGCGGTAGTCATGAGTGCCGAACGCGCCAGAGCCCTCGGCCTGAAGCCGCTCGCCCGATTCGTTGCTTTTGCTACGGCGGGATACAAACCCGAAGAGATGGGCATCGGCCCGGTGTACGCGGTTCCAAAGGCGTTGAAACTCGCTGGCCTCACGCTCGATCAGATTGGCGTCTTTGAACTGAACGAGGCGTTTGCTGCACAGGCGCTCTCTGTCATCAACGAGCTTGGTCTTGATCCTGCGAAGGTCAACCCCAACGGCGGAGCCATCGCGCTTGGTCACCCTCTTGGTTGCACGGGAGCCAAGCTCACCGCAACGCTACTGCGCGAAATGAAGCGGCGCAAGGAGCGCTACGGAATCGTGACGATGTGTGTCGGCGGTGGAATGGGCGCTGCCGGAATCTTCGAAAACCTCGAATAACTCGGTCAGTTCGGATGAACGCGCGGGCACTCCGCGCCTTTCAAGATATCTGGAGGAAGAATGGCAACCACTGTGACCCCGGCGCAAAATAAAGTTGTAGGCGGAAACTTCTTGATCGAGGAGACCAATCCCCAGGAAGTTTTCACTCCCGAGGACTTCAACGAACAGCACAAACTAATCGAGCAGACTACCGAGGACTTCGCGCTTCAGGAGATTCTGCCTAACGTAGATCGCATCGAGAAGAAAGACTTTGCCTTTAGCCGCGAGTTGCTGAAGAAAGCTGCTGAGCTTGGATTGACGAGTGTCGATATCTCTGAAGAGTACGGCGGCACCGAGATGGACAAGGTGTCCTCGGCCATCATCGCCGACCGCATCGCTAAGAGCGGCTCCTTTGCGGTGACTTTTAGCGCCCACGTCGGCATCGGTACTCTGCCCATCGTGTGGTTTGGAACAGAAGATCAGAAGAAGCGCTATCTGCCGCTGCTCGCCAGTGGGGAATGGGTTGGCGCATACGCGCTGTCCGAGAGCAGTTCCGGTTCTGATGCCATGCACGCCCGCACCAAGGCCGTGCTGTCGGAGGACGGCAAGCACTACATCCTCAACGGCGAGAAGATGTGGATCACCAATGCGGCCTTTGCCGACCTGTTTGTCATCTTCGCTAAGGTGGACGGTGAGAAATTCACGGCGTTTCTGGTCGAGCGCACCTTCCCCGGCTTCAGCGTTGGCCCCGAAGAGCACAAGCTTGGAATTCGCGGTTCCTCGACTTGTCCGCTCATCCTGAACGACTGCAAGGTTCCGGTTGAGAACGTTCTCGGCGAAATCGGCAAGGGCGCCACGATCGCTTTCAACATTCTGAATGTGGGCCGTTTCAAACTGGGCGCCGCCGCCGTAGGTGGTGCGCGCACCTGCCTCGTGAACTCGCTCAAGTGGGCGAAGGAGCGCAAGGCCTTCGGTAAGTCGATCAGCGATTTCGGCATGGTTCGCGAACTGCTCGCCGATATTGCGATCGGGATCTATGCGGGCGAGGCGTTGGTATATCGCACCGTCGGCATGATGGATGCGGCCACCGCAGATATCCCGAAGGGCTCTCCCGAGGAGTCGAAGCTTATTCGCAAGGCGATTGAGGAGTATGCAGTCGAGTGCTCGATCATCAAAGTTTGGGCCTCTGAGATGTTCGATAAGGTAGTGGACAACCAGGTCCAGATTTTTGGCGGCTACGGTTTCGTCGAGGAATATCCTGCCGAGCGCGCCTATCGAGACTCGCGCGTCAATCGAATCTTCGAAGGCACGAACGAGATCAATCGTCTCATCATCACCGGTTGGTTGCTGAAGCGCGCAATGAGCGGCCAGCTTCCTCTGCTCCCGGCGATCAAGAAACTGATGGATGAGATCATGTCTGGTCCGAGCTTTGCCGAAGAAGATACCGGCAAACTCGCGGCGCAGCGGAAGATGATCGAAAACGCCAAGAAGATCGGCCTCATGGTGGCCGGTGCCGCTTCACAGAAGTACATGCAGCAGATTACTGATCACCAGGAAGTGATGGGCGCCATTGCCGACATCGTCATCGAGATCTACGCGATGGATTCGGTTCTGGCTCGCACGCTGAAGATGATGGAGAGCAAAGGCGAGGCAGATTATGATGTAGCTGTTGCAATGACGGACGTGTACCTGCAGGCCGCGTTTGCACGCGTGGAAGCGGCGGCGAAGAAAGCTCTGGCCGACGTTGCCGATGGTGACATGCTGCGAACGCAGATGACTATACTTCGCCGCTTGGTGAAAGCTGATCCGGTGAATGTGATTGCGGCTCGAGAGAAGGTTGCAGCCCGCATGCTGGATGCAGGGCGGTTCGCATTGTAAGATTTGCTTGCATGAAAACAGGCGAGGCTTGTGCCTCGCCTGTTTTGTGCTCAAACGTATTTCTTCGCAGCGCTATTCATACTGCGTGAAGCGAAGTTTCCACAACGTCAAACACACGTTCCATTTGTTCTAGTGCGATGGCACCTATCCTTCGACGTGTCCGTCTGGCCTCGTACATGGAAATCATCCATGCGGCCAGGCACAGTGCGCCAACTGTAACGACGCGATTCATGCTACAACCCTCTTTTGTTGAGTCTGACGTGTTAGATGGTGTCCATGCGTTCATGGATACTGTTCAAGGTCAACTTATTCCTCATCTATCTCCGCTACATTGAACGCGCAAGATGCTGTCGCGGAATGACAATATGCGGGTCTGACGATAGATGAATGCTGACGTTGTCTCACGAAGAAAATCGCGGTACATGTGATAACTCTGAGCTAATCTTTATAATCCCGGAGTCGATGTCGGCGTTGCCGTCGGCTGTACATACCTGCTCAACTGGCTTAATGCGTCTTTCAGATGTGCTCGTTCGAGATCGTTGATGTTCGGATCCGAGAGGCGCGTGTTGATCCACGCAACGGCTGCACGAGGAGATACATGCGGCGTCGCCGGAGCAATCTCGGTTACGAGCAGGTTGCCATTTTGTTCCTGAACGCGGAACGTCACGCGATCATTGAAATTTGCGGCTGTGTATCCACTGGATTCCTGGTAGTACCCGATACCCTTGTAGGTCGCGCTGACACTTTCGGAAGGGGTTTCCTGTGGAACGATGTCGAAACGAGTGACAATCACGACGCTGGTGAATTCTGGGTTCGTGCGAATTGAGGTAAACGGTTTAAACCGAGTCCATCCATCTGTTTGCAGGCGGGCACCCTCGAAATCCAGGCGGCAATAGTTTGAGAGCAGAATCTTCTGTCCCGCAAAGAGCTCAGCGAAACTACGGCCGCGCAGTTTTACTCCAGGCTGCGAATAGGACCCGTACTGAGCCAGCGCGGAGGAAGACACCAGGACTACAAACAGAAAAGCAACCAGTTTGCGATACATGTTTAGGAACTCCGAATCCAGCGTAAAACGCCCAACCCTCGGATAGCAAACTGGGCTAAGTTTCTGGTTTATCGCACAACGCTTTTCTGAGCGAAGATCTCCGGAAGCAAAATGGAAAGGAGGTAGCCGCCGAGCTATCTCCAGCGGGCGAATATTTGTCGTAGGATTAAAGCCGAAAGCCTGCCCGCAATCTGCATGGTGAAAGAGCATCTCAATTTCGTTCGTGTCACGACTTTGCTGTTGGTTCTGTTCGCGGTTGGCTTTGCAGCCGAGCCGCGCAGAGTCAGTGTGTACGCTGCTCAAGCCAGCTATCAGGTAGATATTCTGGTGCGCGACGGCATCGACTATGTCGGCATCACCGATTTGCTTGAGCCTCTTGGGCGACTCGAAACCCACGTTAACGGCAAGGCACTCAGGCTGAATTTCAATGGCGCTGAGAGCGAATTCCAGGACGGAAAGCGGCAGTATCGTGCTCGCGCGAGTCTTCGTGATTTGCCAGCGAATTTCCTGCTCCTCAATGGTCGCGGATATATTCCTGCCAGTGCTTTGGGTCAACTGGTAGCGCCTATTACTGGGCAGTCTGCCGAGTACCACTCTTCCCCCCGGCGATTGTTTGTTGGTCCTACTCAGGTGCGATATTCAGCCGAGCTCCGGCACTCGCCTGCACGGCTTGTTCTTACCTTTCCCGCTCCGGTCAGCCCCGCCAGTGTCATCGAGAAGGGAAGAGTGCGACTGAAGTTTCGCCGTGATCCGCTGGTGAGCAGTGGCGCGGACAACATCACCTACAACGACCCATTTCTGCATAGCACCAGCTTCGCCGAAATTCCGGGTGGTGCAGAGTTCATTGCCAACATTCAGCAGCCCGCGACAGTTTCCACCGGAGATGGTGGACGCACGGTCACGATTTCAGCAGTGCAGGCGTCCGCTACGGTTCCGGTGCCTACTCCGGCGCCGCCGTCGTCTAGTCCAGTGGCGCCGAGCCAGAATCGCGCCCTAAGCGCACGTGTTCGGCCATTTGTGATCCTTGACGCCGCGCATGGTGGTTCCGAGACTGGCTCGGTATTCTCTCCCGACCTAAATGAAAAGTGGGTGGATCTCGCACTCGCCCGCAGACTTCAGAAAGAGCTCGATGCGCGCGGTATCCCAGTGGTGCTCACACGTATTGCTGACAACCTGCTCACGTCGGACCAGAGAGCCGTCTCTGCCAACACGTCTCACGCCGCCTTGTACATTGCTCTGCACTCAACGGCGAGTGGTCACGGAGTTCGCGTGTACACGTCCCTGGTTCCCCCGGCGCAACCTGGACAGACGAGCCAGAATTTTCTTCCGTGGGAGTCGGCGCAGTCGCCCTATATGGCGCAGTCAAGTCTCGCAGCCTCCACCATTGCCGCCGAATGTGGCTCAAGCGGATTTGCCGTGCGCACCTCGGCTGTGCCAATACGTCCGCTGAACTCGGTGACCATTGCTGCTATCGCGGTGGAGGTAGCGCCTTCGGGCGATTCTGTTGCGGAGCTCGGAACGCCCGACTACCAGCAAAAAGTTGTAGCGGCTCTGGCTGCCGGTATCGCAAACCTTCGAGGCAAGCTGGAGGTCGCTCCGTGATCTCACGAACGTTGCAGTACGTCATTGCTTCGCTGGTTGTGGCCATTCTCGCGATGGGTTTCTACCTTGTGCATCTGAAGCGCAAGGCGGAGTCCATGGGCGCGGCTCCGGTGACCCAGTCGCTTGCGCCTCCCGTGAGTGGTCCGGCTGAGCAGTTGACGCTCTACATTGCAAACGATGCTGAAGATTCACTGCGGCCCATCACGATATCGTCGGCTCTTCCCTCCGATCCCGGCGAGCGCGGGCGGTTGGCGCTGCACGCACTGATCAGCCGATACTTGCAGAAGGATTCAACGCACCCTCTGGGCCCGGGCGCGGATGTGCACGACGTCTTTTTCCCTGATCCTGCCTCTGCTGTCGTCAATCTCAACGCGGCGTGTGCAAACGCGCACCGCAGCGGGATCGAAGTGGAGCAGTTAACTGTTTTCTCGATGGTGCGCACACTCAAGGCTCAATTGCCGCAGGTCACCCGCGTCCGCTTTCTCGTAGATGGAAAGACTCGGGAAACGCTCGCCGGGCACATCGATCTCGCAAACTGGCTCGATGTGGCGATGGTGGCTGACGCCTCGAAAGAGCTGAACTAGGCCTTTTCTGCTCGACTTCCCTCAGCAGCTACAGTGAGCATCCTGCTCCTGTCCGGCAGCATCGCACCTTGCCATGCACGTACCCTCGTGCACCTCGCCACATCCCCAGGCATCAGTCAGGAGGCTGCCATGAAACTCATGCTTAAGTTCAATCTGCTGCTGATTGTGCTGATAGCGATTGGGCTGTTCGTGGTATCTCATGTGGCCCGTTCCTTCCTGATGGACAATGCCAAGGCGCAGGTGCTGAAACAGGCTGAGTTGATGATGGAGAGCGCGAGTTCTACGCGCCAATACACGACAGAAGAAATCAAACCGCTGCTACAGGCAAGTGCCGCACACAAAAGGACGTTTTTGCCGCAGACCGTGCCCGCCTATGGCGCGACCAACATCTTCGCCCGTCTTCGAAAGAAGTTTCCCGAGTACACGTACAAAGAAGCTTCGCTGAACCCAACGAACCTTCAGGATCGCGCCGTCGAGTGGGAAACCGATATCATCCAGCACTTCCGTAATAACTCGAACGCAAAGGAACTGGTAGGTGAGCGCATGACGCCTACCGGCAAATCCTTGTACCTCGCTCACCCCATCACCGTGCAGCCGAGTTGTCTCGAGTGTCACAGCGTACCTGCGGCTGCGCCGCGTGCAATGGTTGCGAAGTATGGACCGAACAACGGCTTTGGATGGAATCTGAATGAAGTGATTGCTGCACAGATCGTCTCGCTTCCAACAGAGCTGCCAGTAAAGATCGCGACGAAGGCGTATGGCACTTTGATGTGGTCGTTGGCGGCTACGTTTGCAGCCATACTCGTCGCCATTAACCTCGTGCTCTACTTCCTCATCATCCTGCCTGTGCGCAAACTTTCCCAAGTGGCAGACCAGGTCAGTCTCGGTCAAATGGAGCCCGGGGAGCTTCCTGTTCACGGCAAAGATGAGATCGCGGAACTGACAGCGGCCTTCAACCGGTTGTTTGTGACCGTGACCAAAGCGCTTCGAATGCTTAGCTAGAACTCGCTCGTCCTCAGATGCCCCTGCACTGAGTTCAGGAATTTGCGCCGCGCCTCGGGAGAGTCTATCTCCTTCGCGACCAGATCGCACAATTCGCGCAGATCATGAGCACTACTCGATGCGCGCTTCACCAGCACGCTTGCGATCGGGCCAACATGACTTGCCAGATGCTTCGCAATATCCTGAAGCACTTCCGGCTGATGCAGTGCAGGGTGACCGCTCCCCGCCGGACTATGCGGGCGCACAGGCGTTCCCAAAGATGTGATCGGGACAGTACGGGTAACGAATAACCGTGACGCGTCGCCGGGGGCCGCGGCGTCGAGTGCCTCGCGAAATTCCGATGCCGCCTGCCATCGCTGAGCCTTGTCTTTTGCGAGCGCCTTCATCACCGCAGCCGATAGCGCTTCGGGCACTCGTGGATTGATCTGGCTCGGTGGCGTCGGAAGCCGTTGCAGGTGATTGGCGATGATCTGCGCATAGCTGGTGCCATCGATCGGTAGCCGCCCTGTGATCATCTCGTAAAGCGTCACCCCCACCGCATACAGGTCGGAACGCACGTCTGCCGGATCGCCTGATATCTGTTCAGGAGAAATGTAATGCATTGAGCCAACCACTCCGCCCGCGGACGTCAGTCTCGTGTCAGGCGCACTGAGCGCAAGGCCGAAATCGAGTAGCTTAATGCGGCACGACGGGGTAACCATGACATTCGTTGGCTTGATGTCGCGGTGAATCACGCCTTGCGCGTGCGCATAATCCAGTGCTTCCAATATCGGCCGGGTGAAATCCAGAGCCTGTTCCAGCGTGACTCCGTGGTTCATACGGCTGCCGAGGTCGGCTCCATCCACAAACTCCATCACCATCACGAGCTGGCCCTCGTGGTAGAAAGCGGTATGCAGTTGTGCAATGTTCGGGTGATTCAGATTGGCCAACACGCGAATCTCGCGGTTAAACCGCTCGAGGAGTTCCTCATTACCAACCGAGGTTGATGCGAGAATCTTCAAGGCCTCAATGCGGCCAGTGATCAGGTGCCGCGCGCGGAAGACTCTCCCCATGCCGCCATGTCCAAGCAGGCTGACGATTTCGTATGAGCCGATCAGCGTGCCAGGAGGCCAGGAAGCCATCCAGATATACTAGCGCGAAGTGCTGAAGGCTATTCTCGATAGTCGAGGCATTTTGGGCCACTCACAGCAGCCGAGTGGTATCCTGCAATTTTCTGCAGATTTCAATTAGGTTCCAAAACGAAAAGGACCAATCCGCAGCGATGATCAAAACCCTTGGGGTGTGCACGGCAGTTCTCTCTTTGTCCCTCATCTCTTTGGCACAACAGACTCAGGCGAAATCTGCGGAGATCACTGGCTTCCGGGATTCCGCTGCGGAGCACAAGCTGGAACAGCAGTTCCTTGCCGTTCCCCAGCCCAAGCTAGCCCAGGAGCATCTGCAAACTCTGACGAGGGTTCCACATATCGCCGGATCACCCGAAGATCGCGAGACTGCCGAGTACGTCGCGAAGAAGTTTCGCGAGGCTGGATTGGAGACGCGGATCGATTCCTACAAAGTGTGGCTTAACCTGCCCAGCCAAATCTTGGTGGAAGCCACAGCTCCTGCAGGGCTTACCATGCACGGCCCAACCCGAGAACACGTGGAAGGCGATCCCTTTCAGGATGATCCCCGGGTCGTCATGCCTTTCAGCGGCAGCTCCCCGTCCGGAGAGGTCGAGGCCGAGGTGGTCTATGTGAACTATGCCCGCCCTGAAGATTTTCAGAAACTCAAGCAGATGGGCATCGATGTCCACGGCAAGATTGCAATCGCGCGCTACGGTCAGAATTTTCGTGGCGTAAAGGCTCTCACGGCGCAGGAGGCGGGTGCCGTTGGCCTCATCATCTACTCTGACCCGATCGACGACGGCTACTTCCGCGGGGATGAGTACCCCAAAGGACCGTACCGTCCGGCGACAGGTGTTCAGCGCGGCTCCGTCCAGTTCACGTTTGAGTATCCCGGGGACGCCACGACACCGGGAGTTGCCGCTACAACCGATCTGCCGGCTGCCGACCGAATCGCGCCAGCAAAGGCGGCCAATCTTCCAAAGATTCCTGTGACGCCGCTGTCGTATCACGATGTGGCGCCTCTGCTTGCAAAGTTGGCAGGCCCTGAGACTCCACGCGAATGGCAAGGTGCGCTCCCGTTCACGTACCACGTAGGATCCGGCCCGGTTTGCGTACATATGAAGCTGGTAGAGGACTACAACTATACGACCATCTGGAATGTGATCGGCACCATCAAGGGAGCGACGCAGCCGGAGTCCATCGTCATTGCCGGAAATCATCGCGATGCCTGGGTGTACGGAGCTGTCGACCCAAGCAGCGGTACGGCCGCCATGCTCGAAGCGGTCCATGGCATCGGCGAACTGCTGAAGTCCGGCTGGCGCCCGCAGCGCACGATTGTCTTTGCTAGTTGGGATGCGGAAGAGCAAGGGCTCATAGGGTCGACCGAGTATGCCGAACAATTCTCGACTCCGCTGCAGAATGCCGTAGCGTACTTCAATATGGACGTTGGAGTGGCCGGCCCGGATTTCGGCGCATCGAGCGTTCCCAGTCTCAAACAGTTCATTCGCGAAATCACGCGTGAAGTTCCCAGCCCCAAGGGCGGCACCGTGTACGACGTCTGGAAGGCTCAGACCGAAGCTGCGCGGCGCCGCAAGAACAGCGCCGAAGCTGGGTCATTTGCCGAACGTCGTGGAGATGCTGATCGCGGGGACGTTCATGTTGGCGACCTCGGCAGCGGTTCCGATTATTCAGCATTTATCCAGCACCTCGGCGTACCTTCGTCTGACATAGGTTCGAGCGGTCCTTACGGTGTTTATCACTCGGTTTTCGATAACTACGCCTGGTTCACAAAGTTTGCCGATCCGACGTTTGTATATGAGCAGGAGATGGCGCGCGTGTTCGGACTGGAAGTCCTCCGCATGGCTCAGGCCGATGCTCTTCCATTCGACTACGAGACCTATGGCGTCGAGGTTCGCAAGCATTTGGAGAATGCGCAACGCCGCGCTGTGGAACTGGGGTGGAAAGGGCAACCGGACTTTGCCCCGGCGTTCAAGGCCGCTGATCGCCTGATTGCCGCTGCTCGATTCGTTCGTCCTTTCACATTAACGGCGACCGGCACCAGGCTCGCCACTTTGAACTCAGCGCTGCTGAATACCGAGCACGCGATGCTCGGACAAGGGCTTCCTCATCGCCCATGGTTCCGCCACACCATATATGCTCCTGGTAAATATACCGGGTACGCGGCTGTCGTCCTTCCGGAAGTGAATGAGGCGATGGACCGCAATGATGCCGCCGCTGCTTCCAAGGGCTTAGGCGAGATAACGACGGCCCTCGAGCGCGCCGCTGGAGTGTTGGAATCTGTATTAACCAATCTTTCGCGAGAATAGTCACAAGCAATTGTGACGCGTGTCGCTCGCTTTTGTGCGCGCGAAGTGATACTTATCCTGAACGTTTTCTGATTTTAACTGGGGGAGCTTTACGCTCATGGGGAAGGTAAGCGGAAAGGCGTTCTACAAAAATCTGTATTTTCAGGTGCTGGTGGCGATCGCTATCGGTATTCTTTTAGGACATCTCAATCCTAACGCTGGCGCCGCGATGAAGCCATTTGGGGATGGCTTTATCAAGCTCATCAAGATGATGATCGCCCCGATCATCTTCTGCACCGTCGTGCTGGGCATATCCGGCATGGAAGACATGAAGTCAGTGGGCAAGACCGGGGCCCTGGCAATCCTGTATTTCGAAATCCTGAGCACAGTTTCGCTCGTCATCGGGTTGGTGATCGTTGATGCGGTCCATCCCGGCACGGGAATGAACGTGAACCCTCTTACCCTGGACACGAAAGCGGTTGCCGCCTACACCGGTCCCGGCAAAATGCAGACGACAACAGGATTCCTTCTCGATGTGATTCCTGACACGATCGTGGGCGCCTTTGCGAAAGGCGAAATCCTCCAGGTACTGTTCTTCGCCATCCTGTTTGGCTTCGCGCTGCACATGATCGGCGGCAAGGGACGCATGATTCACGACGTCATCGAGGAATTCTCGCGGGTACTGTTCCGCATCGTTGGCGTGATCATGCGCGTCGCGCCGCTCGGAGCCTTTGGCGCCATGGCGTTCACCATAGGCAAGTACGGCATGGGAACGCTATTTCAACTTGGCAAGCTGATGGCGTGTTTCTACTCGACATGCTTGCTCTTCATCTTCGTAGTCTTGGGATTGGTCGCCTGGATGCACGGCTTCAGCATCTGGAAATACTTGAAGTACATTCGTGAAGAGCTGTTCATCGTACTTGGAACCTCCTCTTCCGAAGCGGCGCTGCCCCGCATGATGATGAAGATGGAAAACGTGGGCGTGCATAAGTCGGTTGTCGGTCTTGTAATTCCCGCCGGCTACTCCTTCAACCTCGATGGCACTTCCATCTACCTGACAATGGCTGCAATGTTCATCGCGCAGGCCACCAACTGCCATCTGTCGCTCGGGCAGCAGATTGGTCTGTTGGCCGTCCTAATGCTCACCTCCAAAGGCGCAGCAGGAGTGACCGGCAGCGGATTCATCGTGCTGGCTGCGACTTTGTCTGCTACCGGTTCGGTTCCGGTCGCGGGTGTCGCCCTGATCCTCGGCATCGATCGCTTCATGAGCGAAGCTCGCGCGCTCACGAACCTGATTGGCAATGGCGTGGCGACCATCGTAGTAGGCCACTGGTGCAAGAGCCTCGATGAGGTCAAGATGCGTCATGTGCTGCACGACGGAGCCACGATCGAGGCCGAAGAACCGGAAACCGTTGCGGTCTAGTCGAAGTGTTGAAGGTAGTCTGGAGCCCCGAGTTGCTGGTAGAAAGTAAACAATGAGAGGCAGCAAAACCCGATATACCTTCATTCTGGAATTCCTTGGCGGCACCTACGTCCGCCAAGCCTCTGGAGAGTCCCCTGAGCTGGCATTGCGCACTTGGCTGCGCAGTGCCAGCGACGAGGATTTTGAGTGGGCCACCTACCGCAAGTCTCTCCTGCAATCGACTGAGGGCGAACGCGCACAACCCGTGGAAGGTTGCCAAAACGTCTGGTCAGTCTCCGGCCTCGCTGGCGATCATCTTTTCCTCATTCACATCATCGCCACCAATAGCGGTCCCTCTGAGGGCACGCTCGTTGCCGAGAAGCAATTGGAGCACGCTGGCGCTGATCCGAAGCGTTGGGGTGGGTGGGGAGATCGCTGGTAGCCATCGCCTCAGGCCATCCTAGAAAGATCTGCGTTATGTCCAGCAGATTCGTAGGGCCTTACCCTGATTCAAAACCTCGTCTTCGACAATGAGAATTGCGATCGAGGGAAAGACATGTTCCGTGAAATGAATCGTTTTGTCGCCGCGCACGACCGCTATGTTGCGCTCGACGATGCCCGTACTGAATGCACCAATCCTGAGCAGCGGGAACTAATGCACATTGAGATACTCGAAGCCTATCTGGAAGTTCAGCGCAGAGCGCGCCGCATCGCCGGACTGCAGGCTGCCGAAGGAATCCGTTCCGAGAACTAAAGAGCATTAGCCAAGAAGAAGGCCGTGCATTTCTGCACGGCCTCTCCATTGTTCTTGCTTGAGCTGCTACTTCTGAGAAACCAGTTTCACCAGCCCTGAGTAGTCCTTCTTCTCCAATCCATGAACCTGCTTGTTGTACTCATCCACCTTAGAGGAGTAGTTCATGGAGCAGAACTTCGGACCGCACATAGAGCAGAACGACGCGTCCTTGTAGAACTTATCTGGGAGCGTCTCGTCATGCATCGAGCGCGCCGTCTCGGGATCGAGCGATAGCTCGAACTGTTTCTCCCAGTCGAACGTGTACCGGGCATGGCTGAGAGCGTTGTCGCGGTCCTGCACGCCGGGACGGTGCCGCGCGAGATCAGCCGCATGAGCAGCAATCTTATAAGCGATAATGCCGTCCTTCACATCCTTTTCGTTCGGCAATCCAAGGTGTTCCTTCGGAGTGACGTAGCAGAGCATTGCTGCACCATACCAGCCGATCATTGCGGCGCCGATCGCCGAGGTGATGTGATCGTACCCCGGCGCAATGTCGGTGACGAGCGGTCCAAGCGTGTAGAACGGCGCGCCGTCGCACCACTCCACTTCCTTGTCCACCTGCTCCTTAATCTTGTCTATCGGCACATGACCTGGACCTTCGATCATGACCTGCACATCGTGCTTCCAAGCGATGCGCGTCAGTTCGCCAAGCGTCTTCAGTTCAGCGAACTGGGCTTCGTCGCTGGCATCGGCAATGCATCCTGGGCGCAGGCCGTCGCCCAATGAGAAGCTGACGTCATACTTCGCCATGATCTTGCAGATGTCTTCGAAGCAGTCGTAGAGAAAGTTCTGCTTGTGGTGGTGTGCCATCCACTGCGCCAGGATCGCTCCGCCGCGGCTCACGATGCCGGTGATGCGCGAGGCGACCAGTGGCAGATATTGCACCAGCACTCCGGCATGGATTGTCATGTAGTCCACGCCTTGCTGTGCCTGTTCTTCAATGACTTCGAGCATCAGTGAAGCTGTCAGATCTTCAATGCGCTTCACTCGCGCGACGGCCTCATAGATCGGCACGGTTCCCATTGGCACGGGGGAGTGTCGCAGCAAGGTTTCGCGGATGCCATGAATGTCGCCGCCCGTGGATAGATCCATCATGGTGTCGGCGCCATAGTGCACTGAGGTATGCAGTTTTTTGAGTTCCTCCTGAACATTGGAGGTAACGGCCGAATTGCCGATATTCGCGTTGATCTTGCAAAGCGAGTCGACGCCGATGCACATCGGTTCCAACTCGGGGTGGTTGATGTTGGCAGGAATGATCATCTTGCCCTCAGCCACCCTGGTGCGCACCAGTTCCGGAGTGATCTTCTCGCGCTCGGCTACGTACAGCATCTCTTCCGTGACCTGGCCCTTACGCGCAAAGTGCATTTGCGTCATGTTCGTATCGCAAGTGCGCGCTGATTCTTCACATCTGCGCGCAATCCACTCCTGCCGCAGTTTAGGAATTCCGTCTGAGATTTCGTGTGGCGAGACGCTGCCGGTTGTATTCCCGTTTGATCCGTTGCTTCCGCTCATTCCTGCAACCCCTTCCTGCTTCGATAACCGCAATTATACGACGCGGAGGTGTGAACAACTCCAGGCTCTTACTTTGTGAGTCTTGGGGCAACTCTGATGCATCCAAACAACGGGTTTAAGTGCATTTAGCCCGTTGCCTTGACCCATGTGGCTCGCTGAAGTACGCTCTTAGTCAACGGGGAAGGGGATGGCAGTTCTGATAGCGCTTGCTGCTCTCCTTGGGATGGAAAATGAATAAATATTTAAAGTTCGGTGTGCCCATCGTGCTCATCGTCACCGGCCTCGCCTACCTTGCCTTCAGTGGCGTTCAGGAGAGCAAGAGCTACTATGTCACCATCAAAGAGATGAACGACATGGGCAGTGGCGTTTACACGAAGCGCCTCCGTGTAGCGGGCAATGTGCAGCCTGGGTCGATCCACCGACAGGGCACTCACGTCGAGTTCGTTCTTGCCGAGCAGGGGCGCACTCTCAACGTGGTGTATTCCGGTACGGAAGCGCCGCCCGACACATTCAAGGACAATTCACAGGCGTTGGCAGAGGGCAGCTACGGTCGCGATGGCGTGTTCCATGCCAAGCAATTGCAGGCCAAGTGCGCATCGAAATATGCTCCTGCACAAAATGGTGCTCAGGGAGCAGGAGCAGAGAAAGCTCAAGCTGCCGCGCCCTCCATGTCCCAGTAAAGGATCTGGAGGCCGCCATCACGCCTCGAACCCGCCACTTCCCGGAGAGGACGCGTTACACTCGCATAACGTGTGACTGATAAGACCCAACTGCAATTCGCTGTTTCCGTTCGGGACGTAGTACGCCATTTCGGACGCTTTGCCGCATTGCGCGGAATCACCGCCGATTTCGCTCCCGGCAAGCTTTACGTATTGCTGGGCGAGAACGGTGCAGGTAAGAGCACTCTGCTGCGGGTGATCGCTGGCCTCCTTGCCCCTTCGCGCGGCACTGTCCGTGTGCTTGGTTCTGAAAACATACGCTCTGTTGCCACTCGCTTCGGTTATATGGGGCATGCTCCATTGCTTTACGACGAGATGTCGGCGCTTGAGAACATGGAGTATTTCGCAGCCCTCTACGGCATCACCGATCGCACGCGCTGTGAAGATGCGATTCGTACCGTTGGTCTTGACCCATCGCTTGAGCGGCGCGTCGGCCAGTACTCCCAAGGTATGCGGCAGCGCATTTCACTTGCGCGCGCCATTGTGCACGGCCCTGAACTGCTCTTCCTCGACGAACCGTTTTCCAATGTCGATGTGCGATCGGCAAAACAGATGACGAGCCTTCTGGCCAAGATGCGCGATCGCGGGACGACAATCTTCGTAGTGACTCACCAGGCCGCGCTCATGGAGCCTGTCGCTGACGAGTGTCTCGTGCTCGATGCCGGACGCCTCATCGCGCGCGAGCGGGGAATTCCTGCACGTTTGCTGACGCCGTATTTGTCTGAAGAACGTGCTGCACTGCGGAGCAATGTTGCGGAGCCCAGTCTGGAGGCCGATCGATGACCTCTGCTCCTGGCATATGGGCGATTACGCGGCGTTCGCTCGCAAAGGACTTGCGGCTCGAATGGCGTTCCAAGGACGCCATCAACAGCATGCTGTTCTTTGCACTGCTCGTGGTCGTAATCTTTAGTTTTGGTTTTGACCCTACGGCTGAGGAGTCGCGCAAAATCGCCGGAGGCCTGCTATGGGTTGCGATTCTCTTCGCCACCGTCGTTGCTCTTAATCAGACGTGGACGCGCGAGCTGCGCAATCAGGTGCTGGATGCATATCGTCTGTCGCCAGCTCCGGCTCAGGCGCTGTTTCTCGCCAAGGCCGTTGGCAATTTCATCTTCGTTTCTGTTCTCGAAGTTCTGATGGTGCCGCTCTTTGTCGTGTTCTACAACCTGCGCTCGGTTGGCCCTGTATGGCAGTTGGTGGTTGTCGCCCTGCTCTCCACCTGGGCGCTGGTTGTGAATGGAACATTCTTTGCGGCGCTTTCGATTCGCACGCGCAGCCGGGAAATCATGCTGCCGTTGATACTGTTTCCAATCTCTATACCCGCTTTGCTGGCGATGGTCGATGCGACCACCTCGATCCTCACGGGCGACAACTCGCCTATCTTTTGGATTCGTCTTCTTGCGGTGTATGATCTCGTGTTTACCACGGTCTGTTTGATACTGTTTGAGCCGGTGCTTAACGCCGAATGAACACTCTATTCAAAGTTCTCGCAGCCTTAACCGTAGCGCTTCTTGCCTATGGATTCGCGCAGGCCATGTACATTGCGCCTACCGAAGCTACCATGGGTGATGTACAGCGCATTTTCTACTACCACCTGCCGTCGGCCTGGGTAGCGTTCCTGCTGTTCTTCGTGAATTTCCTTGCCTCCACCTGGTACCTAATTCGACGCTCGCATAGAGCTGACGCGCTTGCCTTGGCATCGGCGGAGGTAGGTGTGTCCTTCTGCACCATCGTGCTGCTGACGGGCCCCATCTGGGCGCGTCCTATCTGGGGCATCTGGTGGACGTGGGATGCGCGACTCACCAGTACGCTTGTCTTGTGGCTCATCTATGTGAGCTACCTCGTGCTCCGTCATTACGCCAGCGGCGGCCAAGTTCCTGTGCTCGCCGCAGCGCTTGGAATATTCGGGTTTGTCGATGTTCCGATCGTGTATATGGCTATCCGCTGGTTCCGCACGCAGCATCCACAACCCGTAATTGGAGGCGGTCAGGGATCGGGACTCCATCCGGCGATGTGGGTAGCCGTGCTCTGGAATCTCGCTGCTTTTGCCATGCTGGCAATCCTGTTCGTCTGGGTCCGCTATCGCCAGGCACTCGAGGAGCGGGCGTTGGAAGAAGCACACGCGCAGGCGGCGCTTGATTACGAGACGGAGGGCTCGCGATGAACAACGCAGCGAACAATGTATATCTCTATGCTGCCTATGTTGTTGTGTGGGCTGTCCATGCGGTTTATGCGTGTACTCTGCTGGCCCGCAACAAGCGCATGAAACGTGAAGCGCGCGAACTCAAACAGCGCTAGCACTTCTAATATTTTCGATACGCCGCGACTCTGATCGCGGCGTTCTGCTGTCAGGTGACCTCACGCAACTTTCTCGCGCCGCCGTGTTTCCACATATATGTACGCGCCGTGAGGGCGCAGCCGCACTCCGCATTGCTGGATGCAGCATTTGCCACGGAGCGGCGATCTAAGCACGCAAGCGTTTGTTTCGCCAAGAAAGTTGAGGAGATATGAAAAAGTTAGCTGGACTGGTTGCTGCCTTGCTGATCTGCAGTATTGCAGCGTTTGCTCAGGGGCATCAGGAAGGACACCCGGGAGGCGGTCACGAGGTCGGTGGCGGCCACATTCCGCAACGCGGCCCCGCACCTGTAGTGCGTCCCGCGGGGAGGCCTGACAATCGCGGCGATCATCCTGTGTTCCGCGACAATCCCGGACATCCAGAGGGACCGCACGTGCACCCCGATGACCGCTGGATTGGTCACGACACTGGACGCGGTGATATCCACTACCGGCTGGATCGCCCTTGGGCGCATGGGCATTTCCCGGGAGAGTTTGGGCCCCGTCACTTGTGGCGGATTGAGGGCGGACGTCCGGATCGTTTCTGGTTTGGCGGATATTTCTTCAGCGTAGCTCCTTACGACTACCCGTACTGCTCCAATTGGGATTGGGGCGGTGATCAGATTATCCTCTACGACGATCCTGATCACGTCGGCTGGTATCTGGCTTACAACGTACGCCTCGGAACCTACGTTCACGTCCAGTATCTTGATTGATTGCGCATTGCGGAATGATGAAAGCCCCGGATCAACCGGGGCTTTCGTGTGCAGGGGCTTTCGAAGGCTACAGTTGCTTCACGGTTTCGACCGTTACCGCATAGTCGTCGTTGGCGTGCCCGGCCTCCACCGCCTTCTGGTAAACCTTTTCAATCTGCTGTAGTGCGGGCAATTGCACATTCTGTTGCTTTGCGGCGTCGAGCATCAGGTGAATATCTTTCAACATGAGCCGCAGCGGGAAGTTGGGACTCCAATCATTCTTCAGCACGAAGCTTGATTTGTAATCCGTAACGCCGCTCTTGATCATTGAGGAGTTGATCAGGTCCACGAGCTTTTCAGGAGGAACACCGAGCTTACCTGTCAGCGCCAGTGCTTCGGCAAATCCCTCGAAGATCGAAGCGATCATCAGATTCATTCCGATTTTTGCACTCTCTCCTGCCCCTGTTTCGCCGACGCGTATTACTTTCTTCCCTAGCGCCATGAACAGCGGATCCAGTTGCTGAACCACCTTTTCCGGTCCACCGACGATGAAGAGAAGCTGCGCGTTTTCCGCGCCAATCTTCGATCCTGTTACGGGAGCGTCCACGAATTCCGCACCTTTTGCGCGTACTCTGGCCGCAAAATCCAAGGTTGCTTTCGGCGCGATCGTGCTTGAATCGATGACGGTCACTCCGGGACGCAAAACCGATTCAACACCCTGCGGTCCAAAGAGAACACCTTCAACCGCTTTCGTATCGGCGACGCAGATCCAGATGACCTCGGCGTTTTTGGCAGCCTCGGCTGGAGAAGCCGCCACGCGCGCGCCGTCAACGGTTTTCGGCGTGCGATTCCATACCGTTACCTCGTGCCCGGCCTTAACCAGGTTCGCCGCCATCGGACGCCCCATGATTCCCAATCCCAAGTACGCAATCTTCACCAGACTTCCTCGCTTTCGTAAATTCAAAAATGATTAAAAGCCAGCCTTACTAATCTTGCAACTCTCAGCAGGTAAAAACAAACGTTACAATCTTTGCCCGATGTTTCTGCGTCCAATAGAGTGCGATGCTAAACATTAGTATCAGCAGCAAAGCGGGGCAGCTTCGTAAACTCGTTCAGCACTCCGCCATGGCGAAGCGCACTGGGCGCACCTATCGTCCCGTTCTCGCCGCGGCGGGGCAAATGGGTGTCACTTTCATCGGGCATTCATCTTTTTTTCTGCAGGTTGGCGGCGCGAATGTAGTCATCGATCCAATCTTCGCTCCATGGCTCTTCGTTTTAAAGCGCCTTCGACGACCGGGGCTCCGCATTCAGGATCTTCCACCGCTTGATGCTGTTCTGGTGACCCACGCTCACTTCGATCACCTTCACCGTCCTTCGCTACGCGCCATCGCCCGTGCGAGCCGCAAACGTGGTCGGGCGCCCGTGCTTATCGTTCCAGAGAACGTTACTGATCTTGTGTACGATCTTGGATTTGATCGTATCGTGGAGCTTAGCTGGTGGAAGGAAGTTCGTCTCGGAGACACTCTCGTCACGGCTACTCCGTCCAAACATTGGGGCGCGCGCGTGATCCGCGACATGCATCGTGGTTACGGTGGATACGTGCTGGCCGACGGTACGCATTCCGTCTATCACTCGGGAGACACTGCATTTTTCAGTGGATTTCGCGAGATCGGTCATCGCCTGCAACCGAAAGTCGCGCTGCTGCCCATCGGGGCTTATTATCCCGATAGCTTCCGCGCCGTGCACACCAGCCCCGAGGAGGCTTTGCGAGGATTCGTTGATATGGGGGCACAGTACATGATTCCCATGCACTTTGGCACCTTCAAGCTATCGCAGGAACCGATCGATGAGCCAGTAAAGCGCCTCATGGCGGCAGCCCGTAGAATCGGTGTCGAAGATCGTGTTCACGTGCTCGAAGAAGGTGTACCCGAATTCTTCTAGCGCACTACCACGCCAGCAACACGCGAATGTCGCGAACGTTCGTCCCCGTGTATCCGGTCATGATGGTGTCACCCAAGCCGGTGAAGAACGGGTAGGCATCGAATCTCGCCAATGCATCGCTCGCACTCAGCCCCTTGTCGGCCGCACGCTCGAGAGTGGTGCCATCCGCGACCGCGCCTGCTGCTGGGCTGTTGCCGTCGATTCCATCAGTGCCGGCGCTGAGAATCGAAATGTTCTCGCCCTTGATGCGTTCTGCGCAATACAACGCGAACTGCTGATTGCGTCCGCCTTGACCGGGCTTGCCGTCCACCGTCACAGTTACTTCTCCACCGGAAATGAGGCACACACGCGAGACCCCCTTGCGCAGTTCGCGAATACGATCGAGCAAGTAGTCCGCCGCTTTGCGATAGTCCCAGTCGTCGCAGGAGTTATCAATCTGGACAGCGAAGCCCTTCATGGCTGCGTTTTCCACTGCGGCCTTTTGCGCTGAAACGTTCGAGAGAATAGGCCACCAGCGCGCCCGCTCAAATAGCGGATCGCCTGCTTTAGGTGTCTCTTCCAGGCTACGCGTCTCGAACAATGTCCTTACACTCGCGGGCAACTGCGGCATCAGCTTATAGCGCTCAACGATTTCGTAGCACTGCTCCACTGTGCTGGTGTCCGGCATCGTCGGTCCGCTCGCCAGCGAATCCAGTGCATTATCCGGCACATCTGAAATCAGAATCGAGAGCTGGTGAGCTGGTGCGGCAGCAAGTGCAAGGCGTCCGCCCTTCACGGCCGAAATATGCTTGCGGACCGCATTGATCAGTGCGATCGGTGCGCCGGAATGAACCAATGTGCGGTAGGTCTGTACCAGGTCGTCGTAGCTGATGTCGTCGCTAATTGGCTTCTCGACAATAGCCGAACCGCCGCCGCTGATGAGGTAAATCACGAGCGAGCGACCGTTCAACGACTCTAACGACCGCAGAATCGCGTCTGCCGCTCGCATCGATTCATGATTGGGCATGGGATGCCCGCCCTCAAAGTAGCGGAAGCCAAAGACCTGCGACGAAGGAGCCGTCGGGGCGCAGACAATGCCCGTGGCCCCCACCCCGGGTCCCAGTCGCGACATCAAAGCTTCGAGACTGCTGTGTGCAGCTTTTCCAAAAGAGACTACGAATACACGAGAAAAGGTCCCGAGATCATAAAGGTCTTCGCCGACACGCAGAATCCCACGTTCGTAGTGGATGTTCTTGCTGAAACCCCGTTCAATACTGCTCTCATCCAACGCGTGTTGAAAGATGTCACGCGCATTTGTACGCATCTCGGTCGCGGTGATGGTAGTGGAACCCTTGTCGGTCGCAGTCATGCGGGGATTATACGGCAGGCACGGGCGCCGGCCCTACAACTTCTCGCACCCAAGAACTAAGTTCCGTACGCATTTGGTCCAGATGCCCGGTGAAGAAATGGTCTGCATCGGGCACCAGCACCAGACGCTTCGGCTCCGCTACGGCGTCGAATATCTGCTCAAGTCGGGCGGCAGGGGCATACTGATCCTTCGCCCCGCTCAGCAGAAGCTTGGGTAGGTGGCTGGCTTCGAGCGCCTCATACGTGTATTCGCGACCATCGGCGTTTACCGGGATACCAAGTCCGATCAGCGCCTCCATGTTGGGATACTCCACGGCTGCGCGCAGACCGACCGCCGCTCCAAACGAAAATCCGGCGAAGATCAGGGGGAGGGAAAAGCGTCGGCTCACATAGTCCAGCGCAACGCGAACATCGTTCTCTTCACCCTCTCCATAGTCGTGCTCCCCGGCACTGGTCCCAACGCCACGAAAGTTAAAACGTAACACCGGGAAGCCGAACGAGTTCAACGCCTTCATCGCATGGAAGACGACCTTGTTGTGCATGGTGCCACCGAAAAGCGGGTGCGGATGCGCGACCACGCACGCATACTGCGCACCCGGCACACCGAAATTCAGCAGTGCTTCGAGCTTTCCAGCTTCGCCTTCGAGATAGAAGGATTCAATGCTGCCGTGCCGAACCGTCATCCACGCGCCTTCAGCTTTATGGAATCCAGCACAGCCACTCCAGTCTTGCCTTCACGCGATGTGAGTGGTCGGTTCGTATGGCAAGTGCCCAGCAGCAGGGTCTGTCCGTTCGAGATGAAGCGAACAAACCAGTTGTCACCTTCCTCATCGCGGAAGCGCGCACTGGCCTTCTGCTTGGTCGCGTTTCCACGCTGCAGGCCTTTGGCGACCGGAGCTGTTTCGAGGAAGTGCTGCAGGTAATCGCGGGCATCGAGTGACTTGACGCTCTGGTTACGCTGATACGCCGTCACGATCACTGTCGTCTCGCTGGCTTCCGACTCGACCTGTAGATCATCATTCGTCTGCCGCAGACTCCAGAACGCCGGCACCGCGATGCTCACATGCCCACGTGGCACAATGTAAGTTCCAGGGTGGAATCCGTTGCTGCTCGCTTTAGAGGTTTTCGTTTTAGCGGAGGCCGGAGCTGCTTTCCGGGCTGCTAATTTCTTTGCCGCTTTCCTTGGTGTCGCGGTCTTCTTTGTGGTCTTCGCTTTAGTGGGCATGTTCTCACTCTAGCGCGAAGCTGCGCTGCTGGTCTATGGATCAACGAAAATCGGATCAACGAAAATCGTCCACATACGAGTTAGGAGCAACCCCATCGACGTGAGCGAATAAGTTCATGAGATGTGCTGCCGCTGTGTGAGTGCATTTGCCAGCGCGGTTCGCAAGTCATTTGGGTCGCGTATGGGCGGTTGGCAGGTGAATCCACTGCACAACAGAGCTACAGCTCCCGAGTCTATTCCCGGAACCGCCGCGATCATCTCGCTGAGTGCATCAGGCAAATGCTCGTTGAGTTTTGCCGGGTCTTTTACGCGGAGCACTATTTTGTTTAAGGCAAATGGGGCGAGCGCCTCCGCATAGAGTGCATCCGCCTGGGCGCCTTCACCCACGACAATCACCTGCGTGTGTGCTCGCGACATCCACACCGCTGCGACACCGTAGGTTCCGGCATGTATTCCGAACTGCCCCGCCACCCCCGCAAATACCTCCAGCGTTTCTTTCGCGTGCCGATGCAAGCTCTCATCCTGGCTCAAAGCATGCAGTCGCAATAGCGCTATCGCTGCGGCGGAGTTTCCCGCGGGAGTGGGCGAATCCTGGAATGGTTTTCGACGGGTATTCAGAGCCCCAATCGTTTCTGCGTTCGAAACGTCCAGGTCGAAGAATCCGCCTTCCTTCGTATCGTAGAAACCTGCCAATATGTGAGCTGTGATATCTTCCGCCCTCTTGAAGTACTTCAGATCGCTCGTGGACTCGTATGCGTCGAGACAGGCCAGGGTCGTGAATGCATAATCGTCGAGCACGCCTGTCGGACGTTGAGCACCGCCATCTTCTGCATAGGCGATCACGTGCAGCAATCCCGACTCTGGTTTATAGGCCTCTGCGAGAAGGCGTTCGAGCGAACGCAGTGAAAACTTCTCTTCATCCTTATCGCCGAGCGCTCGCGAAGCTTGCAGGGCGGCTGAAATGCACAGTGCGTTCCAGTTCGTGTACAGCGTGCGATCAATATATGGAGTAGGCCGCTGAAGCCGCGCTGCGTACATCTTCTCTTTCGCCGTAGCGAGCAGGGTTGTCGTTTCTGCTAGTGTGCGATTCTGCTCCTGCGCAATCTGCTCAATCGAGTCACGAACCCACAGCACGTTCTTCATGGGATTGTGGTGCATCTCCCCCTGCGGGCCAAGGTCGTAGTGAGCAGCGGCGACCGCGAGTTCATCCGCGCTCAACACGGCGCGAGCTTCATCTAGTGTCCACGTAAAGTAATCGCCATCATCCTCGAGGTTGATGTCGGCATCCTGTGATCCGTAATATCCGCCACGTTCGCGGTCGCTCAGCCACTCCCTCATCCAGCGCAGGATGTCGCGAGCCACATCGGCAAAGAATGGATTGCCTGTCGCTTGCCACGCGTGAACGTAGTTCTTCAGCAGCTCGGAATTGTCGTATGCCATCTTTTCGAAATGCGGGACGCACCAGCGTTCGTCCACCGAGTATCGGTGAAAGCCTCCCGCTAGCTGGTCATACACTCCGCCGCGAGCCATATTCTCTAACGTGAGATTGATAACTCGACCCACCTGCTCTTCGCCGGTGCGCGCATACCAGTCCGTGAGCAGATCCATTACCGGAGGATGCGAGAATTTCGGTGCATTACTGAATCCGCCGTGCTCACGATCAAATGCGCCGAGTGCCGCCTGCACCATCTCCTCTACGATGTGTGGCGAGAATTCTCCTCGATGGCCTTGCATACCTTCCGCGTGCATCAGGGCATGCATCAGGCCATCGCTCTCGCTCTCCACTTCCTCACGCCGTTCTTTGAATGCCTGTGCAATGGCCAGCAGCACGCGCTGGAAGCTCGGCCGCCCATAACCATCGACGGGAGGGAAGTAGGTCCCGCCGAAGAATGGTTTACCTTCGGGGGTTAGAAAGACTGTCAGCGGCCAGCCACCCTGTCCTGTCATCGCCGCAACTGCTGTTTGATATCTCGCGTCCACATCGGGGCGCTCGTCGCGGTCAACTTTGACTGGCACAAAATATTCGTTCAGGATGTTCGCGATCTCGGCAGACTCGTAAGACTCGCGATCCATCACGTGGCACCAGTGGCACCACACTGCGCCTATATCCAGCAGCACTGGTTTATCTTCAGCCTTTGCTCGCGCAAAAGCCACGGCGCCCCATTCGTTCCATCTCGTGGGCTGGTGGCTGGCAGATCGGAGGTAAGCGGAGGAGGCTTTAACGAGAGCGTTGGACTGGCTCGTGCTCATGCCGACAAGTGTAACGCGAAGCGCGTCGTCCCGTGCTCGACGCCAACAAAAGAGGCCCGGATCAGCTCCGGGCCTCTTGTGCTGAGTCGATTTAAGCTTCGATGTGGCTCTCCAGGAAGTAGAGGTCCTGGTCAGCTTGTCGCACGATTTCGGTAAACAAGTCTGCAGTAGCCTCGTCCCCCAGATCGTCTGCCTGATCGATTGCCTTGCGTGCGAGATTAGAGTACTTCGCCAGCACTGAGGAAAGGGCGCGAAGATGTTCTTCGCCCTTCACGGCGTTCAAATCATATTCTGGAAGGGAAGAATTCTTCGCCGCAATGCGCGCCGTGCCCAGGGCAACACCGCCAAGCGCGGTAGTCCGTTCGGCAATCAGGTCCACAAACTTTTCGGCATGCTCGGCAACTTCGTCAAAAAGGAGATGCAACTGGTAGAAATGGATTCCCTTTACGTTCCAGTGCGCTTGCTTCGTCTGCGTCGAAAGATCGAGTGAGTCAGCCAGACGGGCATTCAGCAGTTCAATCAGCTTTTCTCGTATGTCTTCGCTAATGTCGATTTTCGTTTTGAAGAGGGGATGTTTCGTTGCGGTCGGCATAATGTTTGCTATTCCTCACTATGTTCGATGCGTGCCCCAAACGAAAGATTGTTCATCTCAGCAAAAACGAGCCCACCTGAACGTACAGCTCCACTGCATGCATCAGTTCCGCCTTGGAAATAAATTCCCGGTCCGTGTGCGCCACCAGGATTGAACCCGGTCCCAAGAGTACTGGCTTCCCCCAGGCCGTCAGCTTCGGAATATCGGTTGTGAAGGATGCCGTCATGGTTGGAATTTCGGGCACGGTGACGAAACGCATGTAGGGCAGATCCAGCACGAAAGCGACATCGGCCAGCGAACCGACAGCCGAAACGATCTGCTCACGTAATTTTTCCGAAGGCCCCACAAGCCGGTACAACAGTTGGGCTTTCGCAAAATCCGGAATAACGTTTGTCGCCCGCCCACCCTCGATAATGCCGATGTTCATCGTGCTCGGTCCAATCTCAGGATTGTGCGGCAACTCCATCGTGCGTAGCTTCTGCAAAGCATCGAGCAGTTTTTCGATCGCCGATTCGCCCAATTCCGGATAGGCCGAATGCGCCATGCGTCCATGCGCAGTGACTTCCACGCGCAGCGCACCTTTGGAAGCGAGTGCGATGCAGCTCTCCGTGGGTTCTCCGTTCACCAAGAACTTTGAGCCGCGTTGGTTTTCATTGGCCACTGTCGCGCCAAGCGAGTCACGTTCCTCTCCGACGACAAAAAGCATTCCGGCCGAAGCTCCACTTTTCCCCAACTGCTCACAGGCGGCGACCTGTGCTGCGATGATTCCTTTTGCGTCGCACGCACCGCGGCCATAGATGTTCTTGTCGTCTTCAGAAGATGGAAGAAACGGCGGAACAGTATCCGTATGCGTCGAGAAGACCAGCGCGGGAGCGTCCACATTTGCAGGTTTTGCAAATACATTGAAGCGAGCGCCTTCCACCGGCATTCGTTCGACAACGTATCCAAGCTTTTCAAGATAGTCTGCAAGGAAGCTGGCGACAGCACCTTCGTTGCCGGTGATCGATTCAATGTCGATGAGTTGCCGTGTGAGCGCGACGGGATCCATAGCGAACAGAATAGCAGGCACCGCATTTCAGGCGAAACGCGTGCTCACCGCTCTGCTCACAAAGAAAAGGCCTGCCACAGGGGCAGGCCTGCTAGTTGGAACAGTTCTACTGGCAACCGCTGAATGCAAGCGTCTTTGCAGTGACCGTTCCGCCTGCCGCTACTGTCAGCGGAGTCGCTCCGTCCTGCTGCACCGAGGTCGTCAGTTCCGAAGGCGTGCACGTTGCCGTAGAGCCCGAACCTGGCTGGAACGCTAATGCATCCACCGAGTAGTTCACACTCGTGCCGGCGATCTGCGCGTAAGTCGCGCCGTTTGCCGTGTAAGCTCCGATGTACGGAAGGACTGCAGGTACTGCCATGGCGTAGGTCACGCAATCCGTGTTTGCCGCACAGGCGCTTCCGGTCGCGGTAATTGCCGAGAGCAGCGTAGTCTTGGCGTCAATTAGCGGAATTGTGACGTTCACGTTCGTTCCGCCAATCGGCATCTGCTGCAATGCGGAGAGGATCAGGTCCTCGCTGATCGCACCTGATGTGCTCGCCGTGGATGCCACACCCGACACCGCCCCAAGCTGCGTCGTCTGCGGATACATCGAGATCGCCCCCAGCGCAAAGCCTGGCTGAACTCCTGTCGTCACAGTCGCGGCATAGGTTGTCGTGGTAGCGCCGGAGGTCGTTTCCAGCATGGCAACGACGATGTAGGTTCCCGCCGGAACAGGGCAGAAGATGAAGTTTCCATTTCCGTCGGGAGTGGTCTGCATCACCATCCGATAGATGCCGCTTGCATCCGGAGCTTCGAGAGCCACAACGCTCTTTGAAGCGATGAGCGGAGTCTTGGTGGCCGCATCGACCAATTGGCCGGTGACGGACGTTGAACTCGTGCTGACCTCGCCAGCATGCAGCACGGGCTTCAGTCTGAAGTGCCCATTGCCTTGCACGACCATCGACGCGCACGCGTCGAAGTCGATGACCAGACCCTTGACCTGTCCGGGGTCAACCGTGAACTTCCCGCCCGCAATCTGGCCAGAAGGAATCTTGATGCCGGTTTGAGTCTCGCTCGAAAGGTCGAGTGCTGTGATGTGGCCGTTGTACACAACGCAGTTATTGGTACTGCCGCACTGGTTTCCAGACACCGTTGCCGAATCCGGCGCAAGCAACAGCCGAATCTGCTGATATGTACCTGCCTGTATCTGTGTGTTCGAGCCAAGTTGTGCCAGAATGCATCCGTTGCCGCCAAGCGCCAGCAGATCCACTTGCATCGGGGCCGATTTCAGCGCCGGCGTCAGATCAATCCATCCGCTGTCGCCCGGTTGCGCTGTTGCGCTCTGATGAATCTGCACGTCCGCAATGGTGACGTACACGTGTGTGTAGGGACCCGTAGGCGCAGCGCACGTTGGGGGATCGCTCAACGAAACATTGACGGTCGCCATCTGCGACGATGATGAAGAGCTCGAGCTACCGCAGCCTGCCAGCCAAAACGCCATGGCCATAGTTACTATAATGGCAAGGACAACGAACTTTCTTTGCTTCATGATTTCAAATTCCTCCAGGTGACCGGCGTATGTAAGTTGCATGCGGTTTTCCATTCCAGGAGGGTCACAGCACCTTCGTGTGAATCGTTGAAACTGGCTCGAATTCAGAAACTTACCTCCGGGCTGTTCAAGTCTTTTGTGCAATACTCTTGTCTTGATCGCCACACGATGAACAAAACTGCCCGGACTAAGTAAGTTTTACGGCATCTCTGACTTGCGCCTACAAAACACATCGGCAGTGTTGGTAACTAGTTTTAAAACACATTCAAAAAAGAAAGGGTCCCCTGCCGAGCAGGGAACCCGATTCTATCGCAATGAGCGAATCTACTCGCCCGAACGAACGATGCGCATTTTGTAGAAGCTCATCCAGACGAACAGCGCCGAAACGAAAAGGAATCCGAGTGCCAGAACGTGCGTCAGCATCGAACTCTTTACCGTAAGGGTCACCGCCAACTGCACGGCCAGAAGGCCGAAGAGCGTGGTGAACTTGATGACCGGGTTCATGGCCACCGAAGAAGTGTCCTTGAACGGGTCGCCAACCGTGTCGCCCACGACTGTTGCGTCGTGCAGCGGAGTGCCTTTGGCCTTTAGTTCCGTCTCCACAATCTTCTTTGCGTTGTCCCAGGCTCCGCCGGCGTTCGCCATGAAAATCGCCTGGTACAGGCCGAAGATTGCGATCGAGAACAGATACCCGATGAAGAAGAACGGCTCCATGAACGCGAATGCGAGCGTGGCGAAGAATACTGCCAGGAAGATGTTGAACATGCCCTTCTGCGCGTACTGCGTGCAGATCTCAACGACCTTCTTGGAATCCTCGACGCTGGCCTTTTCCACGCCTTCGAGCTTGATATTGTCCTTGATGAACTCCACCGCGCGGTAGGCACCCGTGGAAACCGCCTGTGTAGCTGCGCCTGTGAACCAATAGATCATGGCTCCGCCAGTGATCAGGCCGAGCACAAAGGGCGCGTGCAGCAGCGATAGCCGGTCGGTATTCTGCGTGAGCCCATTTGTCAGGCCCATGATGATCGAGAAGATCATCGTTGTCGCGCCCACCACGGCAGTTCCGATGAGCACTGGCTTGGCCGTTGCCTTGAACGTATTGCCCGCGCCGTCGTTCTCTTCCAGCAGGTCCTTGGCACGCTCAAAGTTCACATCAATGCCGTACTTCGATTTAATCTCCGATTCGACATTAGGAACCTGTTCGATGAGCGAAAGCTCATACACCGACTGAGCGTTGTCCGTTACCGGGCCGTAGGAGTCCACGGCAATCGTGACCGGGCCCATACCGAGGAAGCCGAACGCCACTAGGCCAAAGGCGAACACTGCCGGTACCAGCATCAGATTTGCGAGTCCGTGCAGGCTGACGTAGTAGGCAACCGACATCAAGCCAACCATTGTGAGTCCAAGCCAGTAGGCGGAGAAGTTTCCGGCCACGAAACCGGAGAGGATGTTCAGCGAGGCTCCGCCTTCACGGGAAGAGGTCACCACCTCGCGCACATGTCCGCTCGAGGTCGAGGTGAACACCTTGACCAGCTCTGGAATGACGGCTCCAGCCAGGGTTCCGCAGCTGATGATGGAGGCCAATTTCCACCACAGGGTAGAGTCGCCTCCGAGAGTGGGGATCATAAGGTAGCTGACGATGTATGTCAGCACAATGGAAATGATCGAGGTTAGCCACACCAGTGAGGTCAGCGGCGCTTCGAAATCCATGTGGTCGCTGTTGCCGTACTTCGCCTTTGCAAGCGCATTGTTCAGGAAGTACGATCCGGCGCTGGCCACCAGCATCATCACGCGCATTACGAAGATCCAGACCAGCAGCTGAACCTGAACTGTGGCATCGTGAACACCCAGCAGGATGAACGTGATCAACGCCACGCCGGTTACGCCGTAGGTCTCGAAGCCGTCGGCGGAAGGTCCAACCGAGTCGCCCGCGTTGTCGCCCGTGCAGTCGGCAATCACGCCAGGGTTGCGAGCGTCGTCTTCTTTGATCTTGAAGACGATCTTCATCAGGTCGGAGCCGATGTCGGCAATCTTCGTGAAGATGCCGCCCGCAATACGCAGAGCCGCCGCGCCGAGCGATTCGCCAATTGCGAAGCCGATGAAGCAAGGACCAGCGTAGTCGCCTGGGATGAACAGCAGAATACAGAGCATGATCAGCAACTCGACGCTGATCAGCATCATGCCGATGCTCATGCCGGCCTTCAGCGGAATGTCATAAACCGGGAAGGGCTTGCCGCGCAGCCCGGCGAATGCCGTACGGGAGTTCGCAAACGTGTTGACGCGAATGCCGAACCAGGCCACACCATAGCTGCCGGCGATTCCGACAAGGCTGAATGCCAGAATGATCGGCAGGGTAATCGCAACCGATTTGCCCGGAACCGGGGCCAGCCAGCCAAAGTAAGTCGCGATGATGACTGCGATGAAGGCCCAGAGTACCAGGATGAACTTGCCCTGGGTGATCAGATAAGTCTTGCAGGTCTCGTAAATCAGCTCCGAGATTTCGAGCATGGCACGGTGAACCGGCAGCTTCTTCAAGTGCGTGTAGATCGCCAATCCAAACAACAGCCCAAAGATGCTGAACAGAATGCCAATCAGCAGCAGCTTGTGCCCATCAATGGCACCGTTGAAGAAACTCACGCTGCTCAGGTCGGGAAGCCTCAGTGCTGCTTCGCCGCCGACCGGCTCGGCAAGGGCTGCAATGGAAGTGAAAAGGGTAAGGGCCACCAGCGAAATGCCGCGACGAAGCGAAATCTTTTTGCTCATCCGGCCCAGGGAGTTCAGGCTCTGCGAGAGCCACACATTCATATCTTCCTCCGAAATAAAACTCGTTACGGGTTGTAACTGCAGTTCATATTCAGCCGTGCGCAGAACGCAGAACATCGGTGCGGCCGGGGCCACACTCAAATACGTTTCCGGTCACGACTGACCCGAAACGCGCTTCCACTTCAAGGGAATTTGAGGCTTGGCCGCGTTGGGTGTCACAGGAGCCGCTTGCGAGACGCTCCAATTTCCGGCAAGTTTTCCACAACGTACAGCTACTCACCGGGAATCGAAGGTTTATACCACGTTGGGGAGCACAGATTCAATGACATACCACACGCTCGGAGGCCAGATTGGTGAGTCCCTCTACTGTGCCCGCATGTTGTTTTTGATCTGTCGCGCCAGTTTTTCCATCTCCTCGGCCTTGCGAACGACCTCCAAGGACAGCACATCCTCACCCGCTTTGTCCACATAGGCCTTCAGCTCCGTCGCCAGGTCCAGCAGCTTCTGAGAGTCGCGTTTCATGTCTGAAGCGCGCTTTGAAAGCTGCTGCTTCTGCATCTTTCGATGCATTTCGAGCTCCTGCTGAGTCTCACCGGGGATCTCGCCAGGTCGTGCAATGGGAGGCTGTTGCGACGGAATGCGCTGGGCGGGTACGGACAAACTCATAGACGACGCAAAAATGACAAGAATGATGAGCATTCGGGCGCGAGACATGAGATCGAACCTCAAGATTTTGAAAGACGTGCAGATTATAGAATGTTTATAATCCGCCAATCGTGAACTCTCCCCAGCTATCGCACAACTGGCACGAAGTTTTCCGGTTTAACAATTGGTACGGCGACCTCTTCATTCTTGTCCACGACAAGCTGCCGAAGATTCTGGTCACCATTCTCATTGCAATCGTACTCATCCGTGTCCTGAATCTGGTCAGCCGAAGACTGGCCCGTGTCAATCAGGCGCATCTGGTCACATCCGCGGTTCGCATTCAGCAGCTTCATACGATTTCATCCATCATCCGCAGTGTCGGGCTGGCTGCAATCCTTTTCTTCACCGTGGTCACCATACTGTTTGATCTTGGGATTCATGTGGAGCCGTTGCTGGCCAGCGCTGGGATCGCGGGCGTCGCCGTCGGCTTTGGGGCGCAAACACTGGTACACGATGTCCTGAACGGATTTTTCATCCTTGTCGAGAACTGGTTTGACGTGGGCGATGTGGTCAAGATCGGAAACTTCCAGGGCTCGGTCGAGATGATGACTCTGCGCCGAGTTGTGCTGCGCGATGCGGATGGTTCCGTGCACACGATTCCGAACTCCAACATCACCACCGTCACCAACATGACGCGCGATTGGACCCAGGTCGCGATGCATGTCGCGGTGGACTACAAAGAAAACAGCGACCGGATCATAGATCTCCTGCAGCAGGTCGGGGCCGACGTCCGCAATGATCCCCGGTTTGTTGACGCAATTGTCGCTGACCCGGTCGTGCCCGGCATCGATCGCATGACAGGCAACGAGGTTGATTACCTGATGCTCGTCAAGACCCGTCCTGGTCAGCAGTACGCCGTAAGCCGCGAGCTGCGTCGCAGGATCAAGGACTGCTTTGAACGCAACAGTGTGCAGCCGGGTGGCCAGCATCGATTCTTCGTCCTCGATTCGAGTACGCCTGATTCAAAACGGCCGGCTTAATTGCCGCCTGGAAGGAAAATCAGAGAACCTGGCCCTCTCGCGCTTGGCAATAGCATCTCTCTGCTCGCCTTGCTGCATCCCAGATAGTTGTCATGTGGCAATCCATCCTTCTTAGCATCACTTTTGGTGTTCTGATCGTAGCTGGCTGGTACTGGGCCTTCACCCACCTCAACCGCCGCCGCGCGGTCGGTGTTTTGCGTTGGATTGAGACTGCCATCATCTCCCATGGCCAGATCAGCGGAGTGGAATGGATCACCCCGTCTCACTTCCGGGCGAGGCTCCGTTTGTCCGGTTGCGGATTCCGCCAGCCCTCGCTGGACGCACAATTTGCACCGCGTGAGATGCCGGTTCGATGGGCTCTGTGGCGATGGCGTCGCCGTCAGGAAACACTGACTTTCGAAGCTAATCTAACCTGCCCGCCGCGCCAGAGCGTTGAGATTGGACGTACCCGCTGGACGGGATTGACCCGGCGCTGGACCCGCAATACCGCCGAGTGGCCCACGCATCCCGTGGCTTCTCTGTTCATATCGACCCAACCGGAGTGGGAGCCGGAAATCACCAGCCGCATGACAACCGTGGTCTCCAGCCGCGAGTTTGAGTTCCTGGCCGTCTCTTTCCGTCCGCGCTCGCCACATTTTTCTGTGACGCTCTCGCTTCAGGAGACGATGAAGCACCCCAACGGCGAACTCGCCATTTTCGATAGCCTTCGCGAACTGGCGGAGGGCTCTCCAACCTCGCGCATGTGATTTGGCACAAATAGAAAGCCGATGCCCGGAGGCATCGGCTTCTTCATTCCAATTCCTGAAAGTTTACTTCAAGAACGCGGCGATTGCCTTCGCCTGCTCTTCGGTCACACCGGCAACACCCTTGGTGTGAGGAGCCTTCGCCAAGCCGCCCTTGGTGACGACGTCAGCAACATTGGCCTTGCCCTTGATGGCCGGAGCCGACTTGCCTTCGCCCGCCGCGCCATGGCACATCGCGCACTTCGTCTTATAGATAGCCGCGCCGTCTTCAGCAGCGAACGCAGCGGTGGACATAATCATCGCCAGAGCAGCCAGAACAATAGTAAAACGCTTCATGGAACAGGATCTCCTGTGAGTTATAGATACAACAGTGACATCTCCTAAAAAGTACATATGAGATGGAGACATCATCAGCCGGGTGAGTTCCTTTTTGAGCAACTCACCCGGGGAAACATTCTATCGCCCGCGAGGAGATATTCCACAAAAAACATTCCTCGCAGGCGCTTTTGTGCCTCAGCCGTATCTTTACGCCACCTTTTCTAGAGCGGCGCTAATAGATTCCGTTCCAACTCAGCGGTGACCGATCAAGCAGCCTTCCGCTTTCGCGATCCCTTCTTCACGATCCGCGGACCCGGGCGTTCGTGGTCTTGAGCACGAGAGCTCGAAGCTTCCTGGGTTTCTTCCTGCTCTTCTTCTTCCTCCATGCCCAAGTTTTCTGGCTTCACCTTTTCGGCGAGCGTCTGCATCTTCTTCAGCGTCTGTTCTTCTTCTTTCAGGTTTTGCGCTAGCAGGCGCGCTACTTTTGTGTGCTTCATCGATTCCGCAAGCCGAATTAGCGATTCGTATGCTGAGATCTCATAGCGTTCCACCTTAATTGCGGCAGCCACGTTGAATGTGTCGAGAATGTCCGGTGACGGGTCTTCTTCTTTCATGTTGTCGTGCTCTTCCCGAAGTCCCTTGATGCCGGCGCATTCGGTATCTTCCTGCTCTTCTTCGAGCAGCTCAAAACATTGTTGCAGGCGCTCGATCTGCCCTTCTGTCTGCTTGTGGTGAGCCGTGAATGCCGCTTCCAGGGAAGAATTGCTGCTCTCATCGCTCTGTTCGGATAAGGCTTCCAGAATATTTTGCTCCGCGTCCAGCATGTCGCTCAGCTCGTGCAAGAACAGTTCGTGTGCGGTTTGCATTGGGTACAAGCTCCTTTTTCTTGTCGGATGCGCCTTGGCTGCGAGGTGTCCGTTGAAATCGGAAGCTGAAGGTGCGAGAGCGAGGGAGCTTCTGGCGTTTGTCACAGACGCTTGCTGTGGCACAATGTCCGATGCACGACCGCAAATGCACAGGTGCACTGCGGCTATCGCAAAACACTGTAGCAGGCGAGCATTCGCGGCTGTATCCTGTCGTAGAGAGATCTTTATGTTTTACAACTGCTTCCTCGAGTCCGTGGAGCGTTGGCCAACGGCACCCGCAGTGGAGATTCAGCGGCAAGCCGGCACAGCAACGCCAAAGTCCTCCTTATCGACCATCACCACCGTTGCAGATGGCCACACCATCGAGAGCTTCACATATCAGCAGCTCCGCCATTTTTCAGATGGTGTAGGGCAGTGGCTCGTACGCAATGGAATCGGCGGCGGCATGCCGGGAGGTGCGCGTTGCGCTATCCTCGCCTTTAATAGTCCGAGTTGGGTCGCGACCTATCTGGGCATCATCGCCAGCGGAAATACTGCGGTTCCGCTTGACACAGCATTCACCGCGCACCAGGTTCGCAAACTCCTTGACGACTCTGGGAGCTCGCTGCTTTTTGTGGATGAGCGCAGCTACCCGGTCGCCATCGAAGCAGTGAAGGACAGCAATATCCAGCTCGCGATGGTCGATGCGCCGCGCGAAGGCCTGCCGTTTGTGCAGGACATGGTGCTCTCATCCGAGCCGGGTTTTCAGCCTGTCGAACTGAAACCCGACGATGTATCGGCCATCATCTACACCTCCGGCACCACGAGCGATCCCAAGGGAGTGATGCTCACCGACGGCAATCTTACGGCTGAGTTGGAGATTGTGCGCAAGTTCATAGCGCTCTCGCCTGCCGACGGATTGCTTGGCGTTTTGCCGCTGTTTCACGTGCTCGCGCAGATGGTCAACATCTTCCTTCCTCTCGGCAACGGCGGCAAGGTCGTGTTCCTCGATTCGCTCAATACACAGGAACTCATGCTCGCTTTACGTGAGCGTGGCATCACGATCTTTTGCTGCGTTCCGCAGTTCTTCTATCTAATTCACGAGCGCATCTTTGGCGAAGTGTCCAAGAAGGGTCGCGTTGCTGAACGCGTCTTCGGTCTCATGCTCAAGGCAAGCTCCGCGTCGCAGAAGATCGGCTTCAATCTTGGCAAGGTTCTATTCAAGAAAGTTCACGCGCAGCTTGGTCCTAACATTCGCTTCTTTGTGACGGGCGGCTCGCGCTTCGACGCGCAGATTGGCCGCGACATTCACGCGCTCGGCTTCGAGATGCTCCAGGCTTACGGCCTCACCGAAACTACCAGCGGATGCTTCTGCACTCCTCCAGATGACAACGTAATCGGCTCGATTGGACGCCCGTTGCCAGGGCTGAAAGCAAAACTGGCGGACACGAAGATCGATGAGAACGGACAGATGGTCGGCGAAATCGCCTTGGCAGGCCCGACCATGATGAAGGGTTACTACAAGCGTCCCGAGGCCACGGCAGAAGTGTTTCGTGACGGGTGGTTCCACACCGGCGATCTCGCGTACATGGATGAAAAGGGGAATTACTTCATCACGGGACGCGCCAAGGATGTCATCGTCCTTAGCTCCGGCAAGAATATTTATCCCGAAGAGATCGAGAGCTACTACCTGCGTTCACCGTGGATCAAGGAGATCTGCGTTCTCGGCCTTGAAAACCGAAAGCCAGGTGAACCGCTCAGCGAGCGCCTGCACGGTGTGATCGTGCCTAACTTCGAAGTGCTTCGCGAGCATAAGATCGTGAATATTCGCGAAGTGATTCGCTATGACGTCGATGGCATCTCGGCTACGCTGCCCGCAACGAAGCGCATCCTGTCATACGACATCTGGCAGGACGATCTGCCGCGCACGACAACCCGCAAACTGCGTCGCAACGAAATCGAGAAGAAGCTTCTCGCAATGTACGCCAGCGGCAAGGTTGAGGAGATCACGGCCAAGGAGCGCACCTTTACCGATGACGACCGCGCATGGCTCGCATCGCCCGACGTGCAGCGAGCTTTGGCCATCATCGCTGAGTCAGGCAAAAAAGATCAGAACAAGGAAATTCACCCCGACGACAGCCTGGAACTTGATCTAGGGCTCGATTCGATGGAGCGCGTCGAGTTGCTGGTTGATCTCGCGCAACGCCTTGGCGCAGAAGTTGAAGATTCAGCGGCCAGCGAAGTGTACACGGTTCGCGAACTCGTCGATCTCGTTCTCGCGCACACAGGCAAAGAAGCGCGCGAAGCTCCGGGCTGGAGTTCGGTCTTCGAGGTTGAGACCACGGATCCCGAGGTGCTCGCCATTACGCAGAAGCGCCCAATCGTTGGCTTCTTCTGGTGGCTGTTTGGCAAGTTAGTGAAGTGGGCCTCACACGTACTCTTCAAACTTCGTGTCGAGGGCATGGAGAATCTGCCGGAGGGTCCGTGCATCGTTTGCCCGAACCACTCCAGCTATCTCGATGCTCCAATCCTTACAGCGGCGCTCCCGTGGAAAGCGTTCCACAATGTTTTCTACGTGGGCACTAGCGAAATTTTCGGCACGGGTTCCATGCGAAAGTTTGCGCAGTTCCTGCACCTGATTCCGGTCGATCCCGACTCGAATCTTGTTCCGGCAATGCGCGCGGGAGCTTATGGTTTGCGCGCCGGGAAGATTCTCGTAATGTATCCCGAAGGCGAGCGCTCGATCGAAGGACCTCCGAAGAAGTTCAAAAAGGGCGCGGCGATTCTGTCGCGGCATCTCAATGTTCCTATTGTGCCTGTTGCAGAATACGGATTTCATGCTTGTTGGCCACGAGGCAAAGGCTTCCAGGGTTTCCATCCTCTACGCATTCGAGTAGGAAAGCCCATCTATCCAGATATGAACGAAAAGCCCGAGCAGGCGTATGAACGCATGACTGAAGAGCTTCGATCGCATGTCGTGGAAATGTGGGATGCCTTGGATGAAGAGAAGAATCCCAAGCCGAAGAAGCCCGAACTGACTCACGCTTAGTTCTCTGGCCTGCATTCACATTCGATTTTTTGTGAATGCAGGCCACAGCGTTTTCGGCACTTGTAAATAAGAACCTGCATCAGCCTGTTCGTTCCCATGAACACAAGGCCTGGACGAGCCAGCAGGCTAGTCAGATTCTGAAAGGCAAGCTCTTGTTTTTGTATTTTCCTCTGCCTGAGTTCTGGAGAACTCTTCTCACATCCATCGTTGGAGTCCTCACACTCGTTGGCATCATGACTCGTCCTTTCCGCTGGAATGAGGCGCGAATCGCGATGGGAGGTGCGGCGGTCCTACTCATTCTCGGCCTTATCCGCCCTTCGGATGCGGGGATGACGCTGGTTCGCGACTGGAACACGTTTCTCTTTTTTCTGGGGATGATGGGAATCTCCGCAATGGCAGAGGCTGCCGGACTGTTTGACTGGCTCGCGGTTCAGGCAGCACGCTTGGCTGGGAAGAGCGCATCGCGATTGTTCCTGAATGTATTCCTGCTCGGAACTTTCATTACGATGATCTTCTCCAACGACGCAACGGCGCTCATTCTCACGCCAGTGGTCTATGTTCTCGCAACCCGTTTGCGACTGCCGGTTCTTCCATATCTGTTTGCGTGCACCTTCATTGCGGATACCGCTTCTTTCCTGTTGCCCATCAGCAATCCGATCAACATCATTGTGATGTCGCGGTACCCGCTCGGTCTTGCAACTTTCTTGCGCCTGCTGTTGTTGCCGAGCGTTGTGGTGATCGTTATTAACTACTGTGTGTTCTACTTCATGTACCGCAAGCAACTGCATGGTCACTTCGAACTCTCGCACCTCCCTACATCAGAGAAGGCGGTCAAGCACAAATCATATTTTCGATACACGCTCTGGGTATTGGCCTTCGTTGCACCGGCTTACGTTGTCGCATCGGCTTTTCAATTTCCGTTGTCGGTCGTAGCCGTATCCGGTGCGCTGTTGCTGCTTGCGGGCGCGCTCTTCTGGAAGCGCACGACCATGGTCGAGGCGGCAAAAGCAATCTCCTGGTCCATCTTCGGATTCATCGCGGGCATGTTCATCGTGGTTCGCGCCGTCGAAGACACGGGACTCACGGCAAAGTTGGGCAGCTACTTGCTTTATCTCTCGCGAGGCACAACTCTGGGAGCAGTCGTTGTAGGAACATTCGGTTCGGCACTTGGAACAAATCTCATCAACAACGTCCCGATGGCCGTCGTGATGAATTCTTCGCTGGCCAGTGTGCAGCACGCCGCACCTGCTATCCGCAATGGTTTTGTAGCAGCTACAATCTTCGGCTGCGACCTGGGTCCGAACCTGACAACCGTGGGTTCGCTCGCTACAATCCTATGGCTTCTCATTTTGAGGCAGAGAAATGTAGATGTGTCAGGATTGGATTACTTCAAAGTGGGAGTGGTAGTCACGCCGCTGATGTTGTTGGCCGGTGCAGTCACAATCTGGTTGTTGCTGTAGCAGGAGGCGAACATGCGAGTTCTCGCGTGTCTGGATGGAACGAACGCCGAACGGATCAGCGATGCAATAAAGATGTTGTTTGCAAACCAGGCGCCGACGATCGCGCTGCTTACAGTGATCGATACAGGTCCGCGCCATGAGATCGACCTTGTGCGCGAGCGTTTCCTCCGGCATCCAGGGCCGATTACACAAGAGATGGTCGCTGCCGAGACGGCTTCAGCGCAGGAGACGCTCGAGATAGGGAAATCGATCGTGAGCAATGCTGAGACATTGCTGCGCCAGGGACGACCGGAACTCGAGATTGTCAACACTGCGGCGCGATGGAATGCCGATCTAATTCTTATCGGGGCGCGCTCGGAGTACGGGGAGCCGCGGCACATCGGGCCGAAGTCTATCGGGCATGTAGCGCGATTTGTTCTCGATCATGCGCCTTGTCCCGTGCTGCTGGCGCGTCCACTTGCACGAGAACAATTTCCGATCAGTCGCTAACTACTTTGCGCGCGGATGCGTTTTGTCGTACACGTCGAGTACCTGTTTTGTCGTGAGCTGTGTGTAGCGTTGGGTGGTCGAGAGCCGCGCATGACCAAGAAGCTCCTGTATTGCGCGCAAGTCGGCACCTTCCTCGAGCATGTGCGTGCCAAAAGCGTGTCGCAGAGTGTGCGGATGCACTTCGCGCGGGAGTCCGCGCGCGACCGCGATGGCTTTCACGATCCGACCTACACTGCGCGTCGTCAATCGTGTTCCGCGGACGTTGGTGAGCAAAGCGGTTTCTCCCGTGCGCTGGTGTTCTTCGAGTACTCGCGCACGAGGAGGCAGGTAGTCTCGAAGCGCGATCTGTGCGGAGTCGCCGAAGGGAACGATTCGTTGCTTGCGGCCTTTGCCTCTGACGAGAATCACTCCCTGGCGAAGATGAATATCATCAATGTTTATGCCGGTGAGCTCGCTATTACGAATTCCGCAGCCGTAGAGTAGTTCGAGGATCAGCCGGTCGCGTTCGGGGAAGGAAGCTTCCTCGGGCATTGAAGTGTCGAGGACCGCATTCATCTCTTCCATGGTCGGAACCCGTGGCAGTTTCTTCGGTAGCTTTGGGGCTGCGACGAGCAGGGCAGGATTCGATTCGATCATTCGTTCGCGCCCCATCCACTTAAAAAATGATCGAATGGATGACAGCGCCCGTGCTACGGAAGATTTGCTCAGGCCACGCTCATACAACTGTGACAGGAAAGCACGGATGAGAAGGTGATCGAGTTGTTTCAGTTCCTCGGGGCCGACGAAAAGTACGAATTCGGAGAGATCCGTTCGATAAGCTTTGATCGTGTGCGTCGACGCGTTACGTTGCGCAAGAGCGCGTAAATAGGCTTCGAGCGCGATGGCTGCCGGAGTTTCCGCCGCGTTCATTTCTGCTCCTTGCGATTGGTGCGAGCACGTGCACGTGGATGATGCGCGGCATACACCTGCTGCAGACGATCGAGTGCGACATGCGTGTACACCTGCGTCGTGGAGATGTCGGCATGTCCAAGCACGGTCTGCACTGTGCGAAGGTCGGCACCATGCGAAACCATATGTGTCGCAGCCGAGTGGCGCATCATGTGAGGAGATGCATGTCGGCCCGCGGCTTTCGATGCTTCATCGACAATCATCCATATACGCTCGCGCGTGAGTTTGTGTCCGCCTCGCGCCAGGAATAGTTCTGTCGCGTGCTTGCGCCCAGCAAGCAGAGGCCGCGCATTTTGAAGGTAGGTTCGCAGCGCGTCCTGTGCCGGAGCGCCTATGGGAACGATTCGCTCTTTGTCTCCCTTGCCGCGCACGAGGAGATAACCAAGATCGAGTTTTGTGTCTTCTACTCGGACGTTCACGACTTCACTCACGCGTATGGCGGCGGCATACATCACTTCGAGAATGGCGCGATCTCGTATGGCAAGCGCTTTCGCTAGAGGAGACTGTGCTGCGGCAAGTTCGCGCTGCCGCGGGCTTTCGACGAGGGCAGTGACTTCTTCTTCGGAAAGCGCTTTGGGGAGAACCTTCCATTGCTTGGGGCTGTCGATGTCGAGCGTTGGGTCGTGCGCGATCAACTTGTCGAGCAGCAGGTAGCGATAGAACTGACGCAATGCTGAGAGCTTGCGCGCACTGGAACGCGCATCCATGCCGTGCGCGAGGAGATGCAGCAACCACTCTTTGACGTCTTCGCGTTGCGCCGAAAGTACTGTCTTTTCGCGCTTCCGCACAAACTCTGACCAGAGCGCGAGGTCGCCGTTGTAAGACTTAATCGTCAACGGGGCGAGTCCTTTCTCGACTCGCAGGTAAACGGCGAAGCTGCTTATAGCGCGGTCTTGAGCAGTGGTGGCCACAGGTAGAGTATGACGGTTTCCTGCTCGGGAGGGTGGTGTCATCCTTGGTTCCAGGCGCTTGGGGCAGGGCTGCAGAATCAGCGGGCGTGCATAACTCATCTGCTCAGGTATAATGACATCTGCGCGTGCGCCCGTAGCTCAGCTGGATAGAGCGAACGCCTCCGAAGCGTTAGGTCGTGAGTTCGAATCTCGCCGGGCGCACCATTTTCCTTTCCTAATCTCTTATTTGAGTCCATTCCATTTTCGACAATATGGTGAGGCGGTCGTGTGCGTGGGAGTTACTGGGGCGAGTGTGCGTCCGTACATTTACCTGCTGGTTAACCTCTGCCCGGGTTTGTTGTACAGGTGGTGAATGACGCGGAGATTTTGGCGTGTGAAATGGAAAAGGCCCGCACCGGAGGTTAGTCGGGTGCGGACCTGCAGCTCCCTCCAAAGGGGAGCGGGGCGGCTGTTATTCGATTCGGGCGAGAAGATCTTTGGGATGGACGGGTTTGGCCAACAACTCAAAATCGTATCCTTGTTCGCGCACGTTCTTGAGAAGATCGACGGTCACCGCATTGCCGGAGAATAGAAGTACTTTGCACGAAGGATAGCGCTGGCGGATGAGGATGGCCATCTCGATTCCGGACATGCCAGGCATGCACACATCGCTGATGACAAGATCAGGGCAATCCTGTGATAAGGCTTCGAGCGCATCGGCTGCGTTATGGTAGGCAGTCGCAATGTAGCCTGACTGGCGAAGGATGATCGCCAGCGTGTTGGCAATGTTTTCTTCATCGTCGACAACGAATATTCTTTTTGACATTCTTCACGTTTCTCTAAGATTCACCAACAACGATTGCAATCAGTAAAAGCTAAGAACCAGCAGTGCGGATGACGTTCATGGAATCACAACAGAGTTGAATGGACTATGCGGCGGCATAGGCGAAAGAACCTGTTGCGAGATTAATTTCAATGTGTTCCTGATGGGGGTCGTCCTTGATGGTGTCGAGACATTCGATGAGTCGCCCCATTTCGACGGAAAGATCGGAACTGATGGATAGGGCGAGAAAACGGATTAGCCTGTCAGTCTGGGCTCCAACGGGATACTTTTCGTTTTCGATTCGTGAGACGTGTTCTTTGGTGAGGCCCAGTTTCTTGCCGAACTGTTCGCCTGTGCATCCGATGTGTTTGCGAAGGAAGCGAATTTCTTTCCCGGTGAGTTGCGAGGGTTTGAAGACAAGGGCCGATGCGATTACCTGCATCAGGTTGTTGAGTTTGGAAAGCACCGGGCTGAGGTTTCCGCAGGAATCGCAGCGGAGCAACTCAGCTCCGTGGAGAGTGACGTTGTTGAGTCCGCTCTCGACGAATAGATAATCTCCGCGAAAGATATCCGCTTGTTCACCACATCCACAACGCATTTCGTTCCTGCCTTTCAACTGCTCAGGCAATGCTGAGGATCAGTACACATTCGAATTCTACAAAAGCGAAGATGACTGTCAGTTCCTTCTCGTCGGCAGTCTTGCCGGTAACGCGAAAACGGGGCCGCTCAACGGAAGTCTCGAGGCTCGGAACCAAGTCAACGGAGCCGTTGCGCAGTACGTGCAACACGTCGCTGAGGGTGATGTGCAGTTGCCGTAGCCGCAGCCAGGCACTTGGCTCGAATCGGTATCGGTCTTCGTCAAGACAGGCACGTAGCGAATGTTTATTGAAATCCGTGCCGGTACTCATTGTTGATAAATTATCAATTTAGGATTGAAGTCTGTCCAGTGCTTCTGAATCTTTTCTTGTGGCACAAAAGCGCCAAAATGCGACTTTTTGGGCGACAAAGGCTAAAAACTTTTGGCGGGAACGGAAGGATTGCCCACCCTGAAGCTCGCGGCGCGAGTCAGGGTGGGCGTTGCAGTTATTTCGTGGAGGGGATGAGTTCGTCGGCGAGCGGTGCGGCGTTATAGATCTTGCGCAGAGACTCGATCACTGCGCGAGAGTCGGTGATGACGCTGCGTCCGATTTCCTCTTCGTACTGGAAGTTCCAAGGTAGGGATTGGATGTTGCCATCGAAGAGGATGCCAATGATCTGGCCCTTGGTGTTGACGACGGGTGAGCCGGAGTTTCCGCCGATGCTGTCTCCGGTGTTTACGGTGTCGAGGACAGTGTTGAGGTCGAGCTTGTCCTTGGCACGGTGATAGCTCTCGGGGAGAACGTAAGGCGGCTTGGCTCCGTGAGCGGCTTCGTGCTCGAAGGCTCCGGCGAAGGTGGTGAAGTAGGGTATCTTCTTGCCATCCTCAACGTAGCCTTTCACCGCGCCGTAACTGAGCCGCAGGGTGCCCGTCGCATCGGGCGCAACGTTGGTGCCGTAGAGTTCGAAGCGCGCTTTGGCGATGAGCGCACCATTTCGGCGGACGACGGAGTCCACGTGATCTTCGAGGTCCTTGCGGGTGGCGCGGGTGACGGAATCGATCTGCTTGAGAAGAACAATCATGGGGTCGGCGGCCGCATTGATGGCGACCTTGCCGCCTTTATAGAGCTCGTTGCGGAACTTCGGGTCGTCGAGGTGAGAGCCGTTTATGAGTTCGGCGGCGCGGTCGGCTGGAGTCTTGCCGGCCAAAACCGTTTTAACGAAATCGTTGTCGGCTCCGAGGTTCTCCTGAAGATTCTGGAGAGCGACGGTGACCTGGCGAATTTCCAACGGGCGCGACAGCGGAGCGGTCGAGGCCAGAGAGGTTTCGATGGTCGGAATGTTCTGGTCCTGATAGCCGCGCAGCCGCTGGTCGCTCGGCTTGGCAAGCTCGTCGGAGAGGCGAACGAGGGTGCGCGCGTAGTTGGCGAACATGCCGGGAATGGCGGTGTCGCTTTGCCAGTTAAGGCGAGTGAAGTTTTCGCGTTGCCACTTCATGGCGTCGGCGATCTCGGTCCAAGCTGAGGCATAGGGCTTCAGTTTAGAGTCGGCGGCAACGGCCTGGCGGAGCTTCTCTTCTTCTGCCTTCTTCTTGGCCATGGTGGCGGCATTGGTGAGGCCGGAGTTGTAGCCGGTGATGGCTTTGTAGCTGTTCTGCGCGCCGAAGAGGACGCGCTCGGCGGCGCGGGCATTCTCGGGAGATTCGGCGGAGAAGGCAAGCAGGGTATCGATGGTCTGCTTGAGCTGCTTCATGCGCGCCGGATAGCTGACGTCACGAAGGAAGGCAAGCTGCGCCTGAGTGAGAAGACGTCCGGTGGAGCCAGGGTGTCCGGAGATGAAAACGAGGTCGCCTTCCTTTACGCCGGAGGTGGTGAAGGGCAAGTAGTTGTCCACGTGGATAGGCTTGCCGTTTTCGTACACGCGGAAGAAGGTGATGTCGAGGTCGTAGCGCGGATAGGTGAAGTTGTCTGGATCTCCGCCGAAGAAGGCTGCGTCGAACTCGGGTGCCATGACAAGGCGGACGTCAGTGTACTTCTTGTACTTGTAGAGGTGATAGAGACCGCCGGAGTAGAGCGTGACGGTTTCGCAACGGATATTGTGGGCCGGGTCGGAGCACTCCTTCTCAAGGCGCGACATAGTGGCGCGCTGGGCGGCTCCGGCCTGGGCGTCGGTCATGTCGGGCTTGGCGGCCTGATGGACTTCGCTGGTGATGTTGCGGATGTCGAGAAGATTCTGGACCTCGATGCCGGGGCAGCGTGGCTCCTGCTCGCGGGAGGGAGCATAGAAGCCGTTCTTGATGTAGTCGCGATCATTGGTGGAGAGATTGTGGACGCATCCGGCGCCGACGTGGTGGTTGGTAAAGACGAGGCCGTCGGGCGAAACGAAGCTGGCAGAGGCTCCCATGCGAACACTGGAGAGACGAAGGTGATCGAGGAAGGGCTGGGTCACGGTGACCTTGTAACGGGATTTCACCTTAGCAGCGGGGAAGGCGTTGTAGAGCCACATGCCTTCATCGGCGAAAGCGGCGGTGGAAAGAAGAATAAGGATCAGCGGTAGTGCGAAACGCTTGAACATGCGAAAGAGTCGAGCTCCTGTGTGGGAAATTTTGGATGTTTTCAGGGCAAAAGCATGGTACGTCTGAGGGGTGAGGTGAGGCAAACGTTGGGGGCGGCGGAGAGGGTAGGGGGCCCTCGCTGCGCTCGGGATGGCGGTGAAGTTTTTGTGCGGTTGGGGTGAGAACGAGGAGCTCGGCAGAATCATCTAAGAAACGTGTATAGTTGGACGAAATTGGGAAGGTTAGGTAAGAAAGCTTATGTAATAAGACGTCGTTCGAGAGGCTTTGATCATCTATCGTTTGTGGGGAACTATCGATGGTTGATGACCGGTGTTCCCAGGCAGGAGCATCGGACGGTTACTCCGCTGTATTTATTACCTGAGTGCTGAGAGGGGCAGATGTCCACGACTACTACGCAAAACCGGGGTCTCGAAGATGTCATTGCAGGTACTTCGTCAATTTGCTACATCGATGGCGAGAATGGAGTCCTAGCCTATCGCGGAATCGACATTCATGAACTCGCCGACTATGCCACGTTTGAAGAAGTTACGTACCTGCTATGGCACGGTAAGTTGCCAACACGGTCGCAATTGGCGGAGTTCAGTCTGCAACTGGCACGGGAACGCAAGCTGGATGCGCAGATCATAAGCTTGCTGAGGCAGGCTCCTCGACATGCGCTGCCGATGGACGTGTTGCGCTCGACGGTGAGCTCGCTGTCGTATTTCGATCCCGAAGAGACGGTCAACACGAAAGAGGCGAACTACCACAAGTCGATGCGCCTGGTGTCGCAGATTGCGATGATCGTGGCGGCCTATGACAGGATTCGCAAAGGACTGCCGCTGATTGAGCCGGACCGCTCGCTGTCGCACGCAGGGAATTTTCTGCTGATGCTGACCGGGCAGAGGCCGAGCGAAACGGCGATTCGGGCGCTGGATATTTCGCTGATCCTGAGCGCAGACCATGAGTGGAATGCTTCGACCTTCGCAGCACGCGTGACGGCGGCGACGCTGAGCGATATGCATTCGGCGGTCACGTCGGCGATCGGCGCACTGAAGGGACCGCTGCATGGCGGCGCGAACGAAGCAGTCTTCAAACTGCTGATGGAGATTGACCAGAACGGCGCAGACCCGGTGGATTACATCAAAGGCATGCTGGCACAGAAGGCGAAGGTTCCGGGCTTCGGCCACCGCGTGTACACGACGGAAGATCCGAGGGCGACGCACCTGCGTCGGATGTCGCGCGATCTGGGATACTCGAGCGGACAGACTAAGTGGTTTGAGTATTCGCGAGCGATCGAAGAGTTCATCAACTCGGACAAGCATCTGAACGCGAACGTGGATTTCTATTCGGCCTCGACGTATCACACGCTGGGAATCGATGTGGACCTGTTTACGCCGCTGTTTGCGGTTTCGCGCATCTCGGGGTGGACGGCGCACGTGATGGAGCAGTTGGCGGATAACCGACTGATTCGTCCACGAGCGGAATACATCGGACCGGTGTACCCGGCGAAGTGGATTCCAATCGACGAGCGCGGGTAGGGACTAGAAGATCAGTAGCCCGGGTGTGCTGCTTGGCGGTTGGCGAGCGGTGCAGCCGGGCTTTTTGCGTTAGCGGGACGATTCGGTGGGATCAATGATGGTTGTTGTCAGTGTGCTCGTGGTGGCGGCGTGAGATGACGCCGATAACAGCGGCGATGGCGCAGCAGGCAAGAAGAATTCCGAAGAGGGTGTGGCCCTCATTGCCGGGATTGGGCTGAGATTGGCCTGCATTGCGGGTGACGGCAAGGTTGCCAAGGTAAGCAACGGTTCCGATAAAGATGATGAACAGTACCCAGAAGCAGAGTGTGCCGAAACGATGTGCCGCGGGGCGGGTTAGGGGGCGCGGAGGTAAGGTTGGGGGCAGCCCGGGTGCTCGGTTAGGGGTAGGTTCCGGCATTTGAATTTCGATGCGAATGGACGGAGATAGGGCACTGGACGAGAGATAGAATGAGAAGTAACGATGCGACGTATCTATTTTGACAATAATGCCACGACGCCTTTGTTGCCGGAGGTGTTTGCCGCGATGCAGCCGTACCTGCTGGAGAGCTTTGGGAATGCGAGCTCGATCCATCAGCAGGGTCAGCAGGCACGGGCAGCGGTGGAAGGCGCGCGCGAGAAAGTGGCAGAGCTGCTGGGGGCGAGGACGAGCGAGATCGTTTTCACAAGCGGCGGGACGGAGAGCGACAACCTGGCGCTGTTTGGGATGGTCGAGCCGGGAGATCATGTGATCACCTCGACGATTGAGCATCACGCCGTGCTGAATGCCTGCAAGCGGCTGGAGGAAATGGGCGCGGCGGTCACATATGTCGAGTGCGATGCGAATGGAGTCGTGCAGCCCGAGGCGATCAAGGCGGCGCTGAGGCCGGAGACAAAGCTGATTTCGGTGATGATGGCCAACAACGAAACCGGAGCTCTGCAGAAGGTGAAGGAGATTGGCGGGATCGCCCGTGAGGCAGATGTCTATTTCCACACGGACGCGGTGCAGGCGGCGGGTAAAGTCGCGATTGACGTCGAGAAGATTGGGTGTGATCTGCTGTCGGTGGCGGCACACAAGATGCATGGGCCGCAGGGCGTCGGAGTGCTCTACGTGAGGCGCGGGACACTGCTGAGTTCTCGGCAGGTGGGTGGACGGCACGAGCGCGGGCGCAGGGCTGGAACAGAAAATCTGGCGGGGATTGTGGGATTGGGAAAAGCCGCCGAGCTTGCGGCGGAGTGGCTGGCGACGGGCGGGCCGGAGCGCATGGGGGCTTTGCGGGACAAGCTGGAGCAGGGCATTTGCAGTTCGGTGACGGGAACGCGGGTGAACAGCGCGACGGCAAAGCGGGTTCCGAACACGTCGAATGTGCTGATTGATGGGATTGAAGGCGAGGGGTTTGTGATCGCTATGGATTTGAAGGGCATCTCGGTTTCGACGGGAGCGGCTTGCTCGTCGGGGGCGATTGAGCCTTCGCATGTGCTGACGGCAATGGGGCTGACGGGGGATGATGCGCGGGGCTCGATACGATTCAGCCTGGGAAAACAGAACACAGAACAGGAAGTGGATGAAGTGCTGGCGCGAGTTCCTGAGGTGGTTGCGAAGCTGAGGGAGATGAGTCCGGTGTGGGCAGGACGGCAATAAAGTGGGGAATGTGGTGGACGAGAAGTTGACAGAGAAGAAGACGGTTGCGGTGGCGATGAGCGGCGGAGTGGATTCCTCCACGGTCGCGGCGATGATGGTGCGCGATGGCTACAACGTGATCGGGTTGACGATGCAGTTGTGGAATCAGCGGAGGTTGCCGCAGGCGAATCCGGGAGGAGAGCCGCAGGCTGGCAGGTGCTGTTCGCTGGATGACGTGTATGACGCGCGGTCGGTAGCGCAGCGATTGGGAATTCCGTATTACGTGGTGAACCAGGAAGAGCGGTTCGAGCGGGATGTGGTGCGTCCGTTTGTGGAGGACTACCTATCGGGGAGGACGCCGATTCCGTGCTCGCTCTGCAACAATCATTTGAAATTCGATCAGCTGCTCAGGACGGCGCGGTCGGTGGGAGCGGAGATGATCGCCACGGGGCACTACGCGCGCAACGAGTGGGACGAAGGGCGCGGAAGGTGGATACTGAAGCGTCCGACGGATAGGGCGAAGGACCAGACGTATTTTCTGTTTGGACTGACGCAGGAGCAGTTGAGCAGAACGCTGTTTCCGGTGGGCGAGATGTGCAAGCCGGAAGTGCGAGAAGAGGCGAGGCAGCAGGGGTTGACGGTGCTGGCGGAAAAGCCGGACTCGCAGGAGATCTGTTTCATTCCCGGTGGGGACTATAAGACTTTCCTCGACGCTTACATGGAAGAGCAGGGCGAGCAGATGCCGGATCTTTCGGGTGAGATGGTGACCACGGCGGGAGAGGTGATCGGCAGGCACGAGGGGATTCACAACTTCACGATTGGGCAGCGTAAGGGATTGGGAATTGCGAAGGGAACTCCGCTGTATGTGGTGGAGATTCGCGGAGACCGCAAGGAAGTGGTGGTAGGGGATGCTGACGCGTTGATGTCGAAGTCTCTGCGGGCGAAGCGGATGAACTGGATCTCTATTGCGAAGCTGGAAGGGCCGATGCGAGTGGAAGCGAAGATTCGCCATCGGCATCAGGCGGCGCGGGCGACGGTCGAACCTGTGGGTGAAGACGAAGTCTTGGTGACGTTCGATGAGGCGCAGCGGTCGGTGACTCCGGGGCAGGCCGTGGTGATGTACGACGGCGACGAGGTCGTCGGCGGAGGGTGGATCGAATAGATCGGGATTGGGCGAGATTTCGCTCAGCTAAGTTGTTCGAACTATTTCAGAGTACAAATCCAGAGTTACAGTGCGTCATGCTCAGCAAAAGACGACTGATTTCTCTGATTTGTACTCTCTTTCTTTTGGGCCGTTTACGGCCTTGTCTTCCGCTCAAAAAAATCCCGAGAAGATGAACAGCGTTCAGCGCGGCACAGCGATGGACGTGCTGAAGCATGTAGCCGATACGGTTCGCAAGAATTACTACGATCCGAAGTAGAGCGGGATGAAGGTCAAGGGCAACCCCGAGGTCCTTCGCTGCGCTCAGGATGACACCTTAAAAACAAGAGCAACAGCAGAGCAACGGCAAGAGCAAGAGCAACGGCAAAACAGAAACTACGAGAGCGCTTCGCGCTTCTTTATTAGAACCCACATAAGCTTGCCAAAGGAGGCAAGCTTATATGGGGCACCCGCGGTGCTTAGCGCTTTGCTTCGGGAGGAAGTGTTTCTCACCCGCAGTGCTTCGCGCTTCGCTTTGTTTTCCACCTGCGATGCTGGGTGCTTTGGGGGAAAGTTTTTGGTTAGCGGCGGCGGAGGAGGCTGGCACCGAACCAGAGGGCGTAGCAGGCGAGGAGCAGGCCGAGGGAGAGCGCGGACGAGAGTGGGACGGAGCCGGTGACTTTGCGGAAGACAACGAGCAGGTCGCCGGAGATTCCCGGGGCAAGGAAGATGAGTGCGGCGACAAGAAGGGCGCTGGCTACGGTGTGGAAGTGTTCGGTTTCTTCTCCGGATTCGGCGAGTCGGTGGTAAGCGGCGGGTGCGATGAGAATCACGATCGCGATGGTGGTTGCAATGAGGCTGGCGAAGTGCACCCATTGCGAGGAGCGCGGCAGTTTGTCGAAGCCTTCGGTGAAGATGATGGAGAACTGAAAGCCGAGGAATGCTTGCGCACCGGGAAGAGCCATGCGGCACTCGATCAAGACTTCTTTGATTCGCTTGGTCAAGTCCGATTCGTCGGGCGTGCGCGGTTGCCGCTCTTGCGTGAGCTGGCGGCGAGTTTCGTGGCGCTTGGTGCTGTCGTAGCGGAGCAGGCCTCCGTACCAGGCGATTAAAGCGAAGGCGGAGACGAGCGCGCTGAGGACGACGCTATGCGGAGCGCGAAAGGCAACGCTGGCAGCGTAGAAGCTGAGGCCGAGTCCGGCAGCGAAGGGGAGCAGAGCCCAGTCGAGTACACGGGTGGTGAAGCGGTGGATGGATTCGGTTTCCGTTCCGTGCTCGGCGATCTGATGGAAGGCTGCGGGCCAGAGAAGCCATCCGAGTCCAATGGACATGACGAGCAGGGCAGTGATCTCGCTGATCTGGGCGGCGGGCGAGATCCGGTCGAAGTTCTGCTCGAAGCAAATGCGATAGCTGAAGCCGATGAGGACCTGGCCTCCGAGGAGAAGCATGCGGCCCTCGTTGAGCACGTTCTCGATGCGATCGCTCAGGGCGGCCATGATCAGGCGGCGATCCTCTGGGTTTCGATTTGGCGACGAGCTTCGTCGGGGCCTTTGAGTCCGAGTACGCGGAAGGTGTGGCCCTCAAGCTTGTGATAGTTGACGAAGAACTCTCCTAATTCTTTGACGAGCTGCTTGGGCATGTCGTTGACGTGCCGCAACTCGGAGTACATGTGGCTGCGCGATTCGACGGCGATGAGACGATCGTTGCGCTGCTTTTGGCCGTTTTCTTCCTGCTCTCCTTCGATGATGCCGATGAGACGGCACTGGATCATGCACCCGGGGAAGGCGGGCTCTTCCATGAGGATGAGAACGTCGAGGGGGTCGCCATCCTGCGCCTGGGTGCGCGGAACAAAGCCGAAATCGTAGGGGAGAGACATGCCCGCGGGAAGTACGTGCTTGAGAGCGAAGATTTCATTGTCGGGATCGAAGGCGTATTTATTTCGGCTGCCCTTGGGAGTTTCGACGATGACCCGGACGAGGTCGTCTTTCTTGCTGAGGGGTTTGAGAGTTGTGGGATTGGCAAGTCCGCCACCGTTGCGGTTGTTCTGCTTCTTTGACATGAGTCCTCTCTGTAACCGTACCGTAATAATCGAGGCAAAAAGGTGATGGGGAGTTGCGTCGAGGCCCCTTGGGACAGGGATGCTGGCGAGAGCCAACTCCTCTTTGAAGGTCAGCAACACACGAGTGATGCAAGGGCAGACCTGCTGTATCTGCAGTCACTGTGATTCGCGTCTTACGGGAGCACCATTGCGGCCAAAGTGAGGTGGCTTATGACGCGTTCCGATCTGAGGCACCGTATGCTGCGGAAAGTAGCGTTGTTCGGCGGAGTGTTGTTGCTGGTAATTACGACTTCGGCGAGCCTTTGCGGTCAGACCTTCTCGATTCAGAGGCTCAGCGCAGTAAGCAATCCAGAGGATGTAATCGCTGTCGATCTGAACCATGACTTTCTTCCGGACCTGGTGGTACTGCATCGCGCGACCGGAGTGCTATCCGTGTATCTGAATGCGGGCAATAGCAGGTTTGCGGCACCAGTCACTTATCCGACCGCTCCGGGACCGATCTCGCTGGATGCGGTGGATGTTGACCGGAACGGTCATATGGACTTGATTGTTGGATCATCATCTATGGCCGCGTTCTCGGTGTATGAGGGAAACGGAAACGGCTCGTTCCTGCCGCATCGAGACTACCCGGTTACGGGATGGTCACAGTGGCTGTCGGTGTTTGGGAGCCGCGGCTTCGCGGGAGATCCTGTTTCGACGGATGTGGTGAGCGTGAGCATGGATCAGGTATCGCTGTCGTTTGGCCGCCCAAACGATACGACGTTTGTTGGAGGGGCTGTTGTGTATCAGTGGACCGGGCAGGGAAAGCTGACGCACGGAATTCTGGGCGACTTCACGAATGATGGCGGGAACGACATTCTGTTTGCACAGTGCTGCGGTACGGGCACGGTGCCAAAGACGACGCTGTATCTGATGAAGGGAACTCCGGGAGTGTCGTTCCAGTTCAGCGCGCCCGTAAAAGTTGCGGTGTTGAACCAAGTGCATTCACTGGTACAGGCAGATATTTGGTTGAACGGAAACAAGGGCTTGCTGGCGACGTTCGATGGATGCAGTGGAGTGAGCTGCCAAGGGGTGATGCTCCTGATCGGGTTGGGGAATGGCAAGTTTCAACAGACGATGCTGGAGGTTCCGACTAAGTACTTCGACACGCCGCGCAGTCCGCAGGTGATCGATTACAACGCGGATGGACTGAATGACATAGCGGTTTTGGCGCATCATCGGGTGACTACGGACGGCAGCGCTCCCCATGATGCAGTGCTGATCTGGACGGCGAATCCGGACGGAACCTACAAGCCATATAAGGAGATCAACCTGGGCACGAGCGGACTTGACTCGACCTCGACGGCAAACAGCTTGTATGTAGCGGACGTGAATGGGGATGGAAAACTCGATTTGATTGTGACGAATCCGATGGGGAATTCCATTGCTGTCCTGACGAACAAGACGCCGGTTTCGACGACGTGCACGCCAAGGGTTGATGGAGCTTCGGTGGTGAGTTGCAGGCCGCTGGATGGGGCGTTGATCGATTCGACGGACCTCGAGGTGAATTGCAAAGCGGGATCTTCGCTGACGATCACAGGGTGTAATGCGTACATCGACGGAGTGCTGATGTATCGGAGCGGCGGTGCATCGTTCAGTAGGCAGTTCCTGATTCCTGCGGGTAAGCACGTGGTTGTGGTGCGCGCGTGGGACAGCTCGGGGCGCTCTTTCCAGACAGTCCGGAGAGTGACGCTTTTCAATCACTATGTGGCGATCTGTCCGCCGGGCGCGACGGAGACAGTGAATTTCTGCGTGCCGGCGCGGGATGAAACGGCAATGTCTCCGGTTAGAGTGCTGGCAACGGGTAGCTCGAACAATGTGGTTACGGCAACGAATATCTACATCGATAACTCGCTGGAGTTTGTTGGCGGGATGTTCGTAGATAAGCTATTCACGCTGCCGAATGGAACTCACAGGATTGTGGCGCAGTCGTGGAATCGCAATGGCGCTTTCTTCCTGGCAGCGAGGACAGTGAATGTTACAGCGCAGGGGTGTCCGGCGGGGGCATTGATGAGTGTGAATGTTTGCCTGCCCGCGAGCGGAGCTACGGTGAGTTCACCTGTGCATGTGGAGGCCGTGGCGAGTTCGGACCGCACGATTACAGGATGGAGGATTTATCTGAACAGCGTGAGCATCTTCGGCTCGTATGACAAACAGCTAAGTACGGATCTGAGGCTTCCGAAGGGAACGCAGAGCCTAGTGATCAAAGCCTGGGATAGCGCGGGCAGGGTCGTGGGAACGGTGACTCGGACGCTGAATGTTCAATAGAGTGAGTCATTGGTCGTTTGCCAAGGGGCATCGGTAAGAACTAGGATTTTGCTTCGTGCTGATAATCACGGCGCGCGAGGCCCCTATGTCTATTCAATTGGAATCGGCTAGTCGTATCTACACCCCTATCAAAGCTGCACGCGGAACAGAGCTCTCCTGCAAAGGGTGGGCGCAGGAAGCCGCGCTGCGGATGCTGATGAACAATCTGGATGAAGAGGTGGCGGAGCGACCGCGCGACCTGGTGGTGTATGGCGGGACGGGAAGAGCGGCGAGGAACTGGGATTGCTACGAGGCAATCGTGCGCTCGCTGAAGTCTCTGGCAAATGATGAGACGCTGCTGGTGCAGTCGGGAAAGCCGGTAGGGATTTTCCGCACGCATGACTACGCGCCGAGGGTGTTGCTGTGCAATTCAAACCTGGTGGGGCACTGGTCGAACTGGGAGAAGTTCAACGAACTGGAACGCGCGGGGCTGATGGCGTATGGGCAGATGACCGCGGGATCGTGGATCTACATCGGCTCGCAAGGGATTATCCAGGGAACATATGAGACGTTTATGGCGGCGGCGGAGAGGCACTATGGCGGAGATCTCTCGGGCAAGCTGATTGTGAGCGGCGGCATGGGCGGGATGAGTGGAGCTCAGCCGCTGGCAGCGACGATGACGGGTGCATCGTTCCTGGGCATTGAGGTCGATCCGGAGCGGATCAAGCGCAGGTTGCGAAGTGGATATTGCGACTTCATGGTGAACTCGCTGGACGAGGCGCTAAGGATTCTGAAGAACGCGGTCAGGAAGAAAGAAAACATCTCGGTAGGGCTGGTGGGGAATTGCGCGGATGTGATTCCGGAACTAGCCGAGCGCGGCGTAGTGCCGGACATTCTGACGGACCAGACTTCGGCGCACGATCCGCTGAATGGGTACGTGCCGAACGGGATGTCGCTGCAGGAAGCTTTTGAGCTGAGAGAGCGCGATTCGAAGGGCTATGAGCAGAAGTCTCTGGAGTCGATGGCGCGGCACGTGGAAGGAATGCTGCGGCTGCAGAGGATGGGCTCGGTCACATTTGATTACGGGAACAACATCAGGACGTTTGCTTTCCAGCAGGGAGTGAAGAACGCTTACGACTTCCCAGGATTTGTGCCGGAGTATATTCGTCCGCTGTTCTGCGAGGGCAAGGGGCCGTTCCGGTGGGTGGCGCTGTCGGGGGATCCGAGGGATATCGCGGTGACGGATGATGTGGTGCTGGAGCTGTTTCCGCACAATCGCGGGCTGACGCGGTGGATCGATCTGGCGCGGAAGAGAATTCGGCATCAGGGATTGCCGGCGCGAATTTGCTGGCTGGGATACGGGGAGCGCGCGGAGTTCGGACTGAGGATCAATGAGTTGGTGAAGCAGGGGAAGATCAAGGCTCCGATTGTGATTGGGCGCGATCATCTGGATTGCGGCTCGGTGGCATCGCCTTTCCGCGAGACGGAGGCGATGAAGGATGGCACCGACGCAGTGGCGGATTGGCCGTTGCTGAACGCGCTGCTGAATACGGCTTCGGGCGCGTCGTGGGTGTCGATTCACAATGGCGGCGGCGTGGGCATTGGGTATTCACAACATGCCGGGCAGGTGACGGTGGCCGATGGAACGGATGAGATGGCGCGGAGGATTGAACGCGTGCTGACGAATGATCCGGGAATTGGCGTGGTAAGGCATGTGGATGCGGGGTATGAGGAGGCGAAGGGATTCGCGGAGAAGGCTGGAGTGAAGGTGCCGATGGAGAGATGAGGTTTCAAAGGTTTCAAAGTTTCAGGGTTTAAAGATTAAGAGCAAGAGCAAGAGCAAAGGCAAGTGCAACGGCAAGGGCAAGGGCAACTACCCCACTCAACGAAAGGAACGTTGAGTGGGCCACCCTCGGATTAGGGCACCGCAGGTGTTAGGAAGCAGCTATGGCTACGAAGAGAGTGAAGGCGGAGGAGTCGAGGCAAAAGGAGCCTGCCGTACTACTGCATCGCATTTCGCAATTGGTGACGATGCGGGGAGAGCAGGGAAGGCGGCGCGGGCGGCAGATGCGCGAGATTGGCGTGATCAAAGACGCCGCGGTGCTGGTGAGGGATGGAAAGATTGCGTCTGTCGGCAGCGGGGCCGAGGTGCTGCGCAGCGCGTGGGTGAAGGAGCATCGGGCGGAGCTGATTGAACTGGATTGTCGCGGGAAAGTGGTGCTGCCGGGGTTCGTGGATTCGCATACGCATCCGGTGTTTGTGGCGCCGAGGCTGATCGATTTTGAGAAGCGCGTGGCGGGGGCGACCTACGAGGAGATTGCGAAGGCAGGTGGCGGAGTAAGGTCGAGCATCGATGGTGTGCGCGAGGCGACGGAAGCAACGTTGGCGGATCATGTGTTGGGCGCGCTAAGGCAGGCACAGTCGCAGGGCACTACGACGGTGGAAGCGAAGTCGGGGTATGGGTTGGACGCGGCATCGGAAATCAAGATCCTGAAGGCGATCAGGCGGGCGGCGCGGGAGTGGAAGGGCACGGTGCTGGCGACATTTCTGGGAGCGCACGTTGTGCCGCCGGAGTATAGGGACAAGCCGGATGAATATGTCGAGCTGCTGTGTGCGGAGATGTTGCCGGAGGTGGCGCGGCTGAGGCTGGCGCAGTTTGTGGATGTGTTCTGCGAGTCGGGTGCATTTACGTTGGCACAGACGGAGCGGATTTTGCGCGAGGCGGAGAGCTGCGGGCTGAAGACGCGGGTGCATGTGGGGCAATTGACGAATACTCCGCTGGAAAGGATTCTGGCGCGAGGGCCGCTGTCGGTGGATCATCTGGATTGTCTGGAGAAGACCGATGTGGCGGCACTGGCGAAGTGTGATACGGTGGCGACGCTGCTGCCGGGAGCGAATTACTTTCTGGCGACGAGGAAGTATCCGGCAGCGCGAAAGCTGATCGAAGCAGGGGCGGCGGTGGCGCTGGCGACGGATTACAATCCGGGGACTTCACCGACGATCAGCATGCCGATGGTGCTGTCGCTGGCTTGTACGCAGATGCGTATGGCGGTGGAGGAGGCCCTGACGGCAGCGACGATCCATGGGGCATGCGCGCTGGGAGTGGAGGATCGAAAGGGAAGCGTCGAGGTGGGGAAAGATGCCGACCTCGCGTTCTTCGAACTGGATGACTATCGCGAGATTGCCTACTGGTTTGGCGCGAATCACTGCGCGGCGGTGATGGTGGGCGGAAGGTTCGCGGATTTGGATTGAGGGTTGGCCCGAGGATTGATTCTAGGGCACGTTGAGCCCGGCGGCCACCTTCTCGCATCCGCCTCATAGGGATTGGCCAGGTCCAATGGGTTATCCACAGTTGAGGTTTGCAGAGGGTTAGGCTGCTGCTATAATCAAATTCGTTCCAGCAAGCAATGTTTCGCTTCTGAGATCCCTTCCGTAAGCACTCATCACAGTGCGTTCAGGATGGCCAGGTAGCTCAGCTGGTAGAGCAGCGGACTGAAAATCCGCGTGTCGGCGGTTCGATCCCGTCCCTGGCCACCATCTTATCCAACATACAACCTAGATCTTTCCAGCGTTGCTATGTGGCTTCGCAGCTTTCTGCGTGGTTGGCTTATCTTCTCTTGGCCGCCGGTCGGCCCACTTCAGGATGCTGTCCAAGGTGGGGCACAAGGATTGTCCCCAAGGTGTGAGGCGGTACTCCACTTTCGGGGGCGAGCACGGGAAGCGGAGCAGTTCACTTCTTTTGAAATGTGAACCGCCCTCCGAGTTTGACTGTGCTTGCCCAATCCGCCATTGTGCAGAAATCTAGACGGATGCAGTACCGCCGTCCACGAATAACTCTGTCCCGGCCACATAGCTGGAGTCTTCAGAGGCAAGGAACACGACTGCTTTTGCAATCTCGCGGGGATCGCCAATACGTCCGAGCGGAACCATGCTGGTGATCATTTTCTGTACTTCCGCGTTTCCAAACATTTCCGCGCTGCCTTCGGTCAGAATTGGACCGGGGCTAAGAACATTTACGCGCGGACCTGTGCCTTTCAGTTCGGCGGTAAAGGACCGTGCAAAACTGCGAACTGCGGCTTTCGTTGAGGCGTAAACGGACACTCCGGGAAATCCGCTGCTGCCGACGACTGAGCCATTGATGATGATTGAGCCACTTTTGTCCATTAACGGAAGGGCCTTCTGAATGGTGAAGTAAACGCCCTTGGCATTGATATCGACGCAGGCGTCGTAGAACTCCTCTGTCACTTTGTCGTGCGGCACTTGCCCGTAAATACCTGCGTTGGCGAAAACGATGTCCAGTTTGCCCTTCGTGCTTTTGATCTCGGCATACATTCGATCGAGATCAGCGAGTTTGCCTGCATCGGCCTGAATAGCGGAAGAATTCTTCCCCAACTTGGAGACGGCTTGGTCGAGCTGTTGTTTTCTCCGTCCGGTGATGAAGACGAATGCGCCTTCGGCGATGAATTCCTGCGCAGTGCTGAAGCCGATCCCTTCGCTTCCGCCTGTTACGAGTGCGATCTTTCCTGTTAACTTTCCCATCTTCTGCTCCTTTGCATTGATCTGCGTTCGTGAGAGTTGTAGTTGCCAAGCAGCGGCTATTGCCAGCCGCCACCTAATGCCTGATAAAGCTGAACCAAGGCGACGAGTTCGTTCGTCTGCGCACGAGCCAGACCTAACTCGGCAGAGAATGAATTTGTCTCGTTGGTCAGGACTTCAAGATAATCCGCGGTTCCGGCCTTGAAGCGCACTTGCGAGAGGCGTGCGGCATCCTGGGTTGACGCGAGCAGGCGCTCCTGCTGGATTCGAAATTCACGATTCTTGCGATAGGCCACCAGCCCGTTCGAGACGTCTCGAAATGCGCCTTGAATCGTCTGCTGGTAGGTCAACAGCATCTCCTCGCGTTGCGCTTCGGCGAGGCGCACTCCGGACTTGAGCCTTCCGCCTTGGAAGATTGGCTGAGTGAAAGAGCCGGCCAAGTTCCACAGACCCGATGGTCCGGTGAAGAGATTCGTAAGGGCGGGGCTTGCGAAACCAGCGGTTCCGGTCAAGGAAATCTGGGGGAAGTAGGCGGCACGCGCGACGCCTATCTGAGCGTTGGCGGCGATCAGAACTTGCTCGGCTTGTCTGATATCCGCACGTCTCTCGAGCAGAGAAGACGGAAGGCCGACGGGAACTTCGGGAGCATGCGGCTGCTCGGTGAGCTTGAGTCCACGAGGGACATCACCGGGATTGTTGCCCAATAGTATGCTGATGTTGTTTTCCTGTTGAGCAATTTGCCGCTGAAAATCGGGGATTTCGGTGGCGGCGGTGTACACCAGTTGCTCGGATTGCCGCACGTCTAACAGTGAGCTGATGCCGTGCTGCTCCAAGGTCTGGGTTAGCTGCAAGGATTGCGTGCGCGAGTTATATGTCCGCTGCGAGATCTCCAGTTCGAGATCCAATTCGCGGAGCTGAAAGTAAGCTGTTGCGAGATTAGCGACGAGCGTGGCCCTGACTTGCCGTTGAGCCCACTCATTGGCGAGAAGAGTTGCGCGGGCAGCTTCAGTGGCGCGGCGATACTTTCCCCAGAAGTCCAGATTCCAAGCGGCGGACGCAGTCAACTGACCCTGAGTGACTTCGTAAGCGGGAACCGGACCCAACTGTGGACTGTTCTGGCTCGCGATATTGCCGCCAACTCCGAGCGAAGGATACTGATCGGCGCGCGTGATGCCGAGTTGCGCCTGGGCTTGTAAGACTCGGGCGGCGGCAATGCGCAGGTCATAGTTGTTCTTGAGAGCGGTGCGGATCAGGTTCTGAAGTTCAGGGTCCTGAAATACTTTCCACCACTCTTCGTCGCCCAACGATGCGGTTGGTTTGTCCGTGACGGATGTGCCAGCAGCTGCTGGTTTCGAGCTGGGCTGCGAGGTTGCCCCCTCGGTTGAGAGAGGGGCAGGTGCGCGATACCCCTGCGGAACCTGTACTGCGGGCCGCTTGTAGTTGGGGCCGACTGCGCATCCAGCAAGCGCGGCCATGCCGAGAACGAGAAGCAGGAGATGATTGTGCCTCAGGATTCGAGTCATGATTAGTCGCCTGTCCCTTCTTGCAGGCCATACGCCGGAGCTGAAGATGGCGAAGGATCGCGCTTCGCCTGGAAGAAGGAAAAGCGGTCGAGCACCTTCTCCTGAAATTCTTCAAGATAGAGATAGATCGCCGGCGTGACGAATAAGGTGATGAACTGCGAGACGATAAGACCGCCAACTACGACCAATCCGAGCGGTCGGCGCGAAGCTCCGTCTGCTCCGTAGCCAAGCGCAATAGGCATGGCACCGAGGAGAGCTGCCATGGTCGTCATCATGATGGGTCGGAAACGTTCCATGCTTGCGTCGTGAATGGCTTGCTCGTCGCCGATCCCCTGACGAACTCTCTGCTCGGCGAAATCGACGATCATGATTCCGTTTTTCTTCACGATACCCATCAGCATGAACATGCCGATGTAGGCATAGAGCGATGCTTCCTGATGGAACAGCCACAGCGTGAGCAGGCCTCCAAGCAGCGCGACGGGCAGTGACGAAAGCACGGTGATGGGGTGCAGGTAACTCTCGTAGAGAATCGCCAGGATCACGTACATGACGAACACTGCGACGAGCATCAACACGGCAAGATCGCGAACCATGTTGCGGAACGTAAGCGCTTCGCCTTGCAGTTGTCCAAGCACTCCCGAAGGCAGAATCTGCTTTGCTGCACCTTCGACGAATTGCGTGGCAGGTCCAATGGCGTAACCGGGTTTCAGGTTGAAAAACATGGTTACGCTGGTGAACTGGTTAATGTGATTTACTGCCTGCGGTCCGAGGACTGGATGCCAACTGGTGACAGCGTTCAAGGGAACCATGCGCTGACCATCGTCACTCTTGATGTAGAGCTTTCCGAGGTCCTCGGGTGCAGAACGCTTATCGTCGGCTACTTCAAGAATTACCTGATACTGGTCAGTTGGCTTCTTAATGAGATAGCTGTAGTTCTGCGAATAGGCGTCGTGTAGGAGAGTAAGTATGCGGCTCTCAGAGACGCCGTACAGTTTGGCCTGCTCGCGCAGGATATCCACCTGCAGGTTGGGCGTGTGATTGTAGAGATCGGAATTGACGAAGAGGAAGCCGGGGTATTCGCGCATCTTCGCCATCATCTTGGCTGCTGTGCTGTACACCTCGTTGGCATCGATTCCGGAAAGCGCATAAGCGAATTGCCCTTGTGCGTTGGCGGTGGCACCGGTGCTGATTTCAAGAGCAGGGTTCGGCTGCAGGAAAGCGACGGTTCCTGGTATTGCGTTGCCGATGCCACCCATCAACTGACCTGCAACTTCGGCAATGGGAGGGCGCTGCGATGGCGGTTTCAAAAAGGCGATCAGGAACGCCTGATTCGATCCCATGAACTGTCCGTTGCCGCTCATGGTGAAAGTGCTGCGTACCGCAGGGTTCGCCTTCATGATCTTTTCTGCCTGCGTCTGGTAAGCATGCATTTGTTCCGGCGAAGATCCCTCTTGTGCGACCAGCACGCCACGAATGAATGAGCTGTCGCCAACCGGCAGGAACGATTTGGGGACAATTGAGAATAGATACAAGGTTCCGACAAGGCAGACGGCCCAGGTCAGAGCCGAGATCCAGCGATTGCGAAGGAAGAACCAGAGGGTGCGCCCATAGACATTCAACACACGGTGTTCGAAGGCGCCGAAGACCCGCTCCATCCATGTCTTCTTTACGTCTGCTCCGCGACGACCAAGAAGCCTGGAGGTCATGAGAGGAGTGAGGGTGAGCGACACGATTCCGCTGGCGAGGATCGAGATGACGATGGTGATGGAGAACTCGCGGAAGATGCGTCCCATGAGCCCGCTCATGAATACGAGAGGGATGAAGACGGCAGCCAACGAAAGTGTCATGGCAAGGATGGTGAAGCTGATCTCCTTGGCCGAATTCAATGATGCTTCGAATGCGCTCTGTCCCTCTTCCATCAGGCGCACGGTGTTTTCGAGAAATACGATGGCGTCATCAACGAGGAAACCGATCGCCAACGTGAGCGCCATGAGCGAAAGGTTATCGAGGCTGTAGCCCAACATGTTCATCGCAATGAACGTCAGAAATAGCGACAAGGGGAGCGCTACGGCGGGAATCAGCGTGTCGGTGGCTCTGCCAAGGAACACGAAGATCACCGAGACGACGAGGACAAACGCGATCCAGAGGGTGGCTTGCACGTCCTTAATGCTGTCCACGATGGTTTGCGAACGATCGTAAGCAGGCACGAGAAGAACGGACGATGGAAGCTGCGCCTGAATGGTGGGGAGCAAATCGCCCACAGATTTTGCGACATCAACAGCGTTTGCGCCTGCACGACGAAACACGGCAACTACAACGGTCGCTCCGGGTTGAGGGTATCCACGCACCCAGAAGCGCATGTCGATGCGCTCGTCCTGAACGGATTGACGGGCATTGGCGACATCCTTCAGATACACGGGTGAACCGCCGGTCTGCCCGACGATGAGCTGGTTGTACTCATCAGCAGTGGAGAGTTGCCCTTGCGGTTGCAGCAGGAAGCTGCGCTGAGGTCCATCGATCTGGCCCGCACCGGTGTAGGCAGTTCCGTTCTTGATGGCAGTGGTCAGATCTTCGAGAGTGATGTTGCGGACTGCCATGGCCGATGGGTCGGCTTTGATTCGAACAGCGGATTGCGTGCCATAAACCGCAACCTGGCTAACGCCTGGAAGGATGCTGATTCGCTCGCCGACTTGTGTGTTGGCGTAGTCGTAGAGCTGTCCTTCGGTTGCGGTGTCGCTGACGAGCGCAATGTATTCGATGGGCTGATCGTTGGGATTTGTTTTGGTGAAAGTGGGCGGGCTCGGCAGGTCCACGGGGAGCTGTCCTTGAGCGCGCGTGATGGCGGCTTGCACATCCGTTGCTGCCGCATCGAGGCTCTTGGAGAGATCGAACTGCAGGACGAAGCTGGAGTGCCCCTGACCATTGTTCGAGGTCACGAGCTCAAGGCCCGGAATCTGCATGAACTGACGCTCGAGCGGCGTGGCCACGTTGTTGGCCATGGTTTCCGGAGTCGCGCCAGGGTAGTTGACTTGCACCTGGATCACTGGGTAATCCACTGAGGGCAAATCGCTAACAGGCAGATGCTTGTACGCCAATACTCCGAACAGAATGACGGAGACGGTGAGAGCAATGGTCATCACCGGACGGCGGATGAAGGCTTCCGAAAGATTCATGATTGGCCCGCTTTCTTCTCGCTCGTGTTAGTGGTGGCCGCGGGGGCATCCGCAGCATTGGAGCTGACTCGCACTTTCGCACCCGGGCGAACAAGCATCTGCCCGGCAAGTACGACTCGTTCATTCGGAGCAAGCCCTTCGGTTGCAACAACATCCTTGCCTTGGCGCTGGCCTAACTTCACGGGCCGCAGCTCGGCCGTGTCGTCTGACTTGACGACGTAAACGAATGGACCTTGCTGACTGATCTGCGTTGCTTCATTCGGAATGAGCACAGCCTGCTTCGCCGTGTTGAGCACGAGCCTTACGTTGACGAACTGGCCGGGCCAGAAATGATGGTCCGGATTGCTGAGCGTGGCGCGCAAATTCACAGTGCCACTGCTGTTCTGCACCGCGTTATCGAGGAACTCGATACGACCGGATTTCGCGGCGCTCTCGGGATCAAATGGAAGGCGCACGGCCGCTCTTAGCAAGCCTTGCGACATCTGGCGTTGAACTTCAGGAAGGTCGGCCTCGGTAACGGTGAAGGTTGCGTAGATCGGATCCAGACGCTGGATCGAAAGCAGAGCCGTGGAATTTGCCTGCACCACGTTGCCGACGTCCACGAGGCGCGCACCGGCACGGCCATCGATGGGAGAGCGAATGTAGCAGTACTCGAGGTTGAGCTTCGCGGTTTCGAGTGCTGCTTCCGCGGCTTCCACTTGCGCCTGATCCACGTCCACGGTGTTCTTCTTGGTGTCGTAGTCCTGCTTGGAGATTGCGCGGGTCCCGATGATTTGCTCATCACGAGCAAATTGAACCTTGGCTAGATCGAGTGCAGCCCTTGCTTGAGCAAGGCTCGCCTTGGCGGAGTCGAGCTGCGCTTTGTAGGGGCGAGGATCGATGACAAAGAGCAGCTGCCCTTTTTTGAGATTTTCACCATCCTTGAAGTGACGTTCGACAATTCGGCCTGCGAGCTGCGGTGTGACGGTAACAGACTCAAAGGCTGCATTTCTGCCAATCTCGTCCAGATACTTAGGGACATCCTGAGCAGTCGAATTTACAACGGTCACCAATGGCGCGGGCATTGCAGGCGCGGCCTGCACGTTGCTCTTGCTGCAACCCAATGTGGCCAGGCAAACGAGCAGTGTCGCGGAGAGAATCGCTCCGCTGAGAAGCCTTGGAGCGCTATGTGTCTTGTTCATTGCCATCCTCGTAAATAAAATGCGCGTCCGCTTATGCCGTCGCGAAGTGTGGAGTCGTTAACGGCCCAACTGCAGAATCGCTATGCTTGTTTGCGGTGTCTTTGGTGTCAGAAGTTGAGTGCGCGGCTGCATTTCCGGCCTGCTGCAGTGCCCGGCTGCGGGCCGCTAAGATATCTTTCCTCGTGCAGCCCAGGAAGAGTGCGCAGTGTTGATCGGAATAGCGCTCAAGAACCGACATGACATAAACGAACCGATCAAATGCATCAAGTTTGAGAATCGCGGCAAACGGCTGAAGCTCGGTGGAGAGCGTGCCGAGCAAAGCGGGATTGGAAACGCTGTTTTCTTCGCCTGGCTGCGGATTCATCGTGCGTACGGCGTTCAGGATGATCATCCGCCGAGCCCATGACCGTGCCCATTCCTTGAATACCGGATTGCCTTTTGTTGCGTCCTCAAGTCCTGAGATGAAGCACTGCTCAGCCTTTTGCCGATCGCCGGTCAACAGGAGCGAGAGCAGATGCAGACTGTTCATGTCCTCATCGAAGACACGCTGCAAGTCGGCGATGCTCGCATAAGAACTCTCTTTCGAGATGTGATTTGTTTCCGGCATAGTCGCCTCCGTGGTGATTGGCTTGTTCATTCGTGTAATGAATTCGGTTTCTCGTGTTGCAGCGACATGCCTCGGCAATTCCTTGACAGCCGCTTCAGTACGTATCGGGTGAGGACACCGCAGCTGGAAAACTCTGCTCCGTCTTTCATCAGTCTGACGATCACGTCTTCGCCCTCGCGAGTGATGAGCGTGATGCTGCTGAGATCGATTACTAACTTGCGGCCCTCAAGGTTTAGCGCCGCGTTTTTCCAGCAGTCGATGAGCTCGTTGGCCCAAGGTGCCATGAGCTTTCCTTCTACTACCAGCCTGCGTTTGTGTCGGGTATCGACTGTGGAGATCTTGAACATATCGGTGTCTTCAACGCTTACGTGTAGTGCAAGCCGCGTGCCGAATCGATACACGCAAGCGAGTCTCGTAAAGCGGTGAAAACACTGGCGAGGAGTCACGCAGGAGTTCTGCGATGTCTGCAAATGTCATTGTCAAAATTGACAGTGTCAAAAGTGATGTCAAAACGGATGACAAATGGATAGGGAAGAGCGAAGGCAAAGTCGAAGGACAAAGGCAACTACCCCACCCTAAACTCGCGAGCGAGTCTTAGGATGGGGCGCCTCGTGTTCGGTTGAGTGTGGGAGGAAGTGCTAGGACAGGCGCCGCGGATCGATACCGAGCTTTTTCATTCGTGCGATGAGTGTGGTGCGCTTGAGGCCCATGCGCATTGCGGCACCATCGGCACCTGATACTCGCCCACGGGTAAGCTTCAGGACGCGGATGATCTCATCCCTGTCGCTGGATGCGCGCGCACTCGAGTTAGGAACGCTCGGATGATTGCCATCCAACTCGCCAATGGGCGCTTGCAGGGCGGGGCCGTGGGTCAGGATCACAGAACGCTCGATGAAGTTTTCGAGCTCGCGGATGTTGCCCGGCCAGTGCCAACTGGAAAGCTTCTTCATGGCGGCGGCCGGAATCGACTCGATCTGCTTTTCCATGCGACGTCCGTACTTTTGTGTGAAGTAGCGGACGAGCAGGGGAATGTCTTCCGGGCGCTCGCGCAAAGGCGGAATGCGAATTGGAAAGACGTTCAGGCGATAGTACAGGTCGCTGCGGAAATCGCCGTCCTCGATCATCTGTTCGAGGTTGCGGTTGGTGGCTGCCACGAGGCGAATATCTACCTGTTTGGTTCGTGTGCTTCCGAGGCGCTCGAACTCACGCTCCTGTAGAGCGCGCAGCAATTTGGGTTGAATGTCGAGGGGAATGTCTCCGACCTCGTCGAGGAACAGAGATCCCTGGTCGGCGAGTTCCAATCGTCCGATCTTCTGCGTTATGGCACCGGTGAAAGCACCGCGCTCGTGTCCAAATAGCTCACTCTCAAGCAGTCCGGTGGGAATCGCAGCGCAGTTGAGCTTCACAAATGTGCGGTCTTTGCGACGGCTGCGTTCGTGAATTGCGCGTGCGATCAACTCTTTGCCGGTGCCCGTCTCGCCAAGCAGCAGTACGGTGGAATCGCTGGGGGCGACGGTGTCCACGAGATTCAATACATGGCGGAGAGCCGAACTTTGTCCGACGATGCCCTCGAAGTCCATCTCGCCGCGGATTTCCTCTTCGAGATAGAGCTTCTCTTGAGCGAGCTTGTCTTTGAGTTCCTCGATCTCCCTGTACGCCAGCGCATTCTCAACCGCAATCGCAACCTGACTCGCGATCTGCGACAGGAAAGCGACTTCTTCTTCTCTGAAGGCATCCTCATCGCGGCTTGACACGGACAGTACGCCGAGCACGCGATTACGGCCGATGAGAGGCACAGCGCAAAACGAATTCATCCCTTCGGCGGCAGCCTTGGTACAAAAATCAGGTGGTATGGTGACCGGATCAAGGCGATTCAAAACCCACGGCTTTGCACTTCGATAAACCTGGCCCGGAATTGTACCCTCGATAGGGATCATCGCTGTAGCAATGAAGTGCCCCTTGCTGTCTGGAAAATCGAGAGCATGGACCCGCAACTCGGTGCCATTTGGCTCGGCCAACATGATTTTCGCAGCACCGCATTGCATGACTCGGCGGACGCTGGCGGAAATTGATCGCAAGAGATCCTGAAGATCAAGGTTGGAGACAACCTGGTTGGTGAGATCAAGGATCATGGTCAGACGATCCTGAGTCTGGCGCGAGAGATACAAATTCACCGCAGCGTCGATTGCCAGCGCAATCTGATCGGCCAACAGGGAGAGAAAACGAACCTCGCCCGTGGGATAGGCATGCGGACGAGAGCTGCCGATGCTCAGCACGCCAAGGCGGCGCTCTCCTCGTGACAGGGGCAGACAACAGGTCGAAGCAATCCCTAGTTCGTTGAGATACTTTCCGTGCGTCGAAAACTGGGCTTCTTTTGTCCAGTCACCGATGACAAGGGCTTGTTGCGTGTTGTGTACCAGCTCGGTGGGGGTATCTGCTACAACGACCTCGTGCAGAGGTATCTCAAGCTTCTTCCCGTTCGAGTAGTGCAGGTGCCAGGCTACGGTGTTCGCTTCCTGTTCAAACGAAACGATTTGCAGATAGTCGAAGGGAACAACCTCGAGTAGCGCGTGGAGGAGGACATCGCCAGCCCGGTCGCAATCGTCGCACGCGCCGATCGCATGAGTGGCACGCAACAACGCCTCGTAACGATCCCGGAACGGTTCGGAGATTGCCACGGACGCAGCACTCATGTGTCGTTGTGCACTAAAGCGGAGCTGGGCGGATCCATCAGCACTCATCATTGTAGGCCCACATTCTTCTGGATCAGATGTAAGGATATGAGAGAAAGCTTCGGCAAAACTATGGGAAGCGTTCTCGAATTAGTTAACTTCTGAGCTGCGGGATCCATCTAATTCAGCTCAGCGATGATTGCGACGTTTCACCTAGTCTTCTCAGACTGAGTGGAAGTGACGGGTACACTCCACAAGACTATGACAAATGGTGTGAAAAGTTCAATAGTTCAGGGATTCAGAACTAATGTCTGCCAAGCCTGAAGGAGCGCGGGTGAGGCGCTCCCATTTGCTACTTCAGTGAAAACAATAATCAGGCGAGTGCGCCGGGTTTGCCAGCTATGCGCCGCAAAAGCCCCAATTGGCCAGCGTGATATGCCTGGTGGAATGCGATGGTCGAAAGCAACGAACGCACTGTCTCCTTGGGGTTGTTTGTTGGAGAATCGGGAACGTGTTGGTCCAGTTTCTCTGAAGTGAGTTTTGCGAGTCCAGCGTCAATGCGTTTGACCGACTCGTCCCAAGCCCGAATCAGATCCGAGAGGTGCATTGCATCCGCGGAGTCGGTTATTGGCGCGGAACCACGATCGTAGCGCTTCAGCGGCGCGTGGTCAGGGACCGGGGTCTCGCCGAGAAGAGGCAGCATGTCGTTGTAGGTGCACACCAGGTGGCCGAGCACCCAGTTGAGGCAGTTGCCGGCAGGGCTGGGTTGAATGAGGCTTTCGATGTGCGTGATGTCAGCAAGATTCAGGTGTACGACGACGCTTGTGACTTGGTTCTGGTGCCGAAGGACTTCAACTTCGCTCAGGTTCTGTGTCGCAGGTGCGCTGCTCATATTTAACTCTCCGTGAGTTGTGTTGATAACGCGAAAGGGGTCACCGTCAGGAGTTCACGGCTGCTTTTGGCCAGTACGGTCGATTGGCATCCGCCCGTTGGCCCGTATCGTAACGGTCATGGTGGCGGAGCCATGCCATGGTGAAGGGCAAGTCGTCTTCGTCGCGGCCTTTGGGTACAAGGTCGAGATAGTTGTAGGTGTTAATGGTGCTCTCGCTTCCGCGAGCGTAGGCGGAATAGGTGTGGAAGATGTTGCCATCTACATCTTTGTAGAAAACGCTGACGCCAGGGGCTTCAGAGCTGGGGAATTGGACGACGTCGAAGTTGTATTCGACTTCGCCTTGAGACATCTGCTCTGGAGTGAACGAGACGTGGAAGTCATAATTGAAGTCAGTCTCGTAGGACGACACCCACGTGAAGTGCCAACCCATCCGTTGCTTGAAGGGCTCAATCTTCGATAACGGCGCGCGGGAAACGGCCGCAAATGAAACGTCTCGCTGCGCGAGGTGCACCAGGGCTCCATCCGTGTGATCCATGTTGAACGAGCAACTGGGGCAGCCTTCCTGCCACTCCGGTCCGAACATGAAGTGGTAGATGATGAGCTGGCTTCGAGCTTCGAACAGATCTGAGAGAGTCTTCTTGCCGTTGGGAGAGTCGAAGACATAAGTCTTTTCAACTTTGACCCACGGAAGCTGGCGACGCTCGGCGGCAACGGCATCATGCTGACGCGTTAGTAGCTTCTCCTTCACCAGCAAGTCTTTGCGTGCGGCAAGCCACTCTTCTCGCGATACTACTTTGGGGTTATCGACTGTTCTGGTTAGCATTTTGAGCGCTCCCTTCATTCGCGATTGTTGCAATTGCGTGTTTTTTCTTGCGAGATACTTTGATCACCAGTGCGGCCAGACCGCCGGTAGAGACCGTACCGGCGACGACTACTCCCAATGTGCTTGCTAAACAGAATGGACACATCGTTCACCTCGAAGGCGGCAAAGGCGTTGTCGCGAAGCCGCTGTTATGTGAGTGACGCGTGAGGAGGCGCGATTTCTACAGGCACTAGAAAAAATCAGCCGCGCTTTTGGAGCAGGAACTCTCGTACTGCTGGATCTTCGGCGAGGCCGATGGCTCGGTCGTAAGCAGAGGAGGCTTCGATTGTTCTTCCAAGGAGATGGAGCAGGTGTGCCCGAACCGCCCAATATGGCTGATAGGAGGAGACTGTGTCCTGATCGATGGCATCCAGAATTCGTAAGCCCTTCTCTGGTTCATTCGCCTCTGCGAGCGAAGCGGCGTATCCGGTTTGTGCGCCAAGTGTTGGACAGATGGAAAGCAGACGTTGATAAAACTGAGCGATCGCGCCCCACTCGATGCGGCCGGTGCGAGCACGCTCGGCGTGCACTGACTGAATCGCTGCTTCCAGTTGAAAGCGTCCGGGGCGTCCATCGCGGGATGCTTCTGCAAGATGGCGTTCTGCTTCCTCGATCAAAGATACTGACCAAAGTTTCGGATCCTGCTCGGAGAGAGGAACGTAACGACCATCAGGATTGCGCCGGGCGGCTTGGCGAGCTACGCAGTGGAGCATGAGAGCCAATAGGCCTTGAACCTCAGCTTCGCCTGGCATTAGTTGAACAAGCATACGCGCGAGCCAGATGGCTTCCTCGGTGAGATCGCGCCCGCGCTGATCGCTTCCCGACGTGTCGTCCCAGCCTAGTCCAAATGCGGCGTAAATAGCCTCAAGGACCGCGTCCAGCCTTGGCTGCAGCTCGCTATTTTCGGGGACCTCGAAGCGGATACCGCCATCACGAATCTTTGTCTTGGCCCGCACTAGACGCTGTCCCATGGTTTTGGGCGAAATCAGGAATGCGCTGGCGATGCGTGCCGCGTCGAGGCCCAGCACGGCCTGCAGCATGAGCGGTGTATGGATTGCACGATCAATGGCGGGATGCGCGCAGACGAACAGCAGTTTGAGCCGCTCGTCTGGATAGTTGGTTTCCACGTTGAGTTCCGTTGCGTGCTGGGTGAAGAGCAGTAGATCAGGCGCACTGGCCGACGCCACTCGCTGATGTCTAAAGAAGTCGATGAGCGAATGGCGCGCGGCAGTGAGCAACCATGCCTCGGGATTTTTGGGTACTCCGCTTTGTGGCCAGGCAGTGAGTGCCTTCAGCAACGCCTCACTCAGCGCATCTTCGGCTCCCGCTAGATCCTGCGTGTGCACGGAAAGATAGGCCACGAGGCGACCGTAGGACTCCCGTGCTACTTGCTCCACGGTCCTATGAACCGTCTCCTCGTGATCTCCAATCATTCCACGATCCTGCGCTTGGTGTCGGGGGCGAGAGGACGCACCTCGACAGCACCGTAGGAGGCAGCAGGACAACGCGCGGCCCACTCCAGGGCTGCGTCGAGCGATGGCAGTTCGAGGATGGTGAACCCTCCAAGCTGTTCTTTTGTGTCAGCGTAAGGGCCGTCCTGCACGCCGCGCTTTCCATCCTTGATTGTTATGGTGGTTCCCGTGTCTGGCACGTCGAGCGGGTCGCCTGCGACAAATGCACCTGACTCCACGAGAGCATTGTGGTATGCGCGCCAGGCTCCGGTATAAGTGTCACTCCCATCGCTATTTCGCGACGCGAAAGCCTCCGGCGTCTCGTAGATCAATAATGCAAATTGCATCGGTTTCTCCTCTTGCAACGAGTTTGTACATATCTGAGCGTATGACGTCCGGGAAGCTGAGATTTCGACACTTGATTATGAAATATTCGCGAACAGTTGGGACGGCTCTGGTGCGTGAACTTTATACCAAAGTATTTCGATAGCTATGATTTCCGATAACTGACCGGACGTAGTCCAGAACTGGAAAACAGACGGGCAGCAATCCTCCCCAGCAACATAACTCAGTTCCGCAAAAATAACCTTCCATTAACAAACGTGACTGCAACCCATTCATTGCGTCGAGAATCAGTGATGCAAATCCCTCTACTTCGCGATGCTGCTCGCAGGATCAAAGCTCTAACCTCGTGCGCATTGCGTGCCCGGCCTGCCTTACTTTTACATAGGTCGAGGCTCACTGAACGGATTGCCGCAAGCTTCCTCAACAATGGCTGGAATACCTGGAGGGTCTAGCTGTGTAAGACCCGCTGATCCGACGGATGAAACTGCAGAGATTTCAACCGTGAGCAGGGTTCCAGATCGTCGAAAGCGACTCACTCAATCGCAATGGCAGCGATGAAAGGAGAAGAAGCATGAGAATTCTGATGGTGCTGACATCGCACGATCAATTGGGCAACACTGGCCGCAAGACCGGCTTCTGGCTGGAAGAAGGCGCGGCTCCCTACTTCGTGTTCAGAGACGCTGGCGCCGAGTTGACGCTCGCCTCCCCGAAAGGCGGACAACCGCCAATCGATCCCAAAAGTGATATGCCGGAAAATCAGACTCCCGCCCAGGTCCGTTTCAAGAAGGATAAAGCGGCTCAGGAAGCGTTCGCTCATACCCTGCGGTTGGCAGATGTGAAGGCAGAGGACTTCGACACGGTCTTCTATTCTGGCGGTCACGGGCCGATGTGGGATCTGGCCGAAAGTCCAGTGTCCATTGCGCTGATTGAGTCTTTCTACAATTCGGGGAAGCCGATTGCTTTTGTTTGTCATGCTCCAGGTGTGCTCCGCCACGTCAAATATCAGGGCGAACCCATCGTGAAGGGCAAGCATGTGACCGGCTTTACAAACGGCGAAGAGGAGGAAGTTAAGCTCACCACGGTTGTGCCGTTCCTGGTCGAGGATGAAATGCTCCGTCTGGGAGCCATTTTCGAAAAAGTCGGCAACTGGCAACCGTTTTCCATCACCGATGGCCGCCTCGTTACGGGGCAGAATCCCGCATCTTCAACCTCTGGAGCTCAGGCCCTTCTAAAGTTGATGGCTGCACAAAAGGCGGCAGCTTAAGGGTACGAAGTTCGCATGAGCTTGTGTCGGTAGTTTCATCGGCCAAGGTGTGATCCCGCTCCTTGGCCGCACCGCAGGAGCAACTTACGACATTGGTGGCGGGCAGCAATTCGTTGCCGCATAGCAGGCGAGCGTGGTTGCTCATGAGAGGCAGACTATGCCACAAAAGCTGAACGGAAACTGGTGTGGTGCTTGCTGTTATGTCTTCGCTGTCGCGCTCAGTGTTGCACTTTTCTCGATGGCTACACCGACGGCTTCGCTACGAGCAAAGACGGCGATGACTGACGAGCCAGCAAGCAACGCGCAAAAGGCAAGCCCTGGGGTCGAAGGCAACATGCCTCCGCTCGACGGTGCCGTTGCCTGGATCAACTCACAGCCGCTAAGAACTGCCAACTTGCGGGGAAAAGTAGTTCTGGTCGAGTTCTGGACTTACACCTGTATCAACTGGCGCCGCCAATTTCCATATGTTCGCGCGTGGGCTGAGAAATACAGAGATAAGGGGCTGGTCGTCATTGGCGTGCACACTCCTGAGTTTGTGTTTGAAAAGAACATAGACAATGTTCGACATTTGACAAAGGAGATAGGAGTTCCGTTTCCTGTTGCTGTCGATAGTAATTCCGCGATCTGGCAAGCATTCAATAATGAGTATTGGCCCGCCCTCTATTTCATAGATACTCAGGGCAGGATTCGCCATCACCAGTTTGGCGAAGGCGAGTACGAACAGTCCGAGAGGGTGATCAAGCAGTTGCTGGCAGAGGCCGGTGCAAGTGGCGTTGATGATGGGCTTGTATCGGTGACCTCCGCGGGGGCGGAGGCCGCAGCCGATTGGGAAGATCTACGGTCTCAAGAAACCTACGTTGGATACGAAATGGCAACGAACTTCGCGTCTCAACGTAGTGCAGCACGGAACCAGTCTCACATCTACGCTACTCCCAAACATCTCGCGCTGAACGAGTGGGCTCTCTCCGGTGCTTGGACAATCAAGAAGGACCGAACACAGTCAAAAGACGCAAATGCTCAGCTCACTTTGCGTTTTCATGCACGCGATCTCCACCTCGTAATGGGACCGTCTATGTCGGGAAAGCCTGTTAGATTTCGCGTCCTCATTGATGGACAGCCACCGGGGAACGCGCACGGAACTGATGTTGATGACCAGGGCTATGGCACGGTGTCTGAGCAGAGGATGTATCAACTAATCCGGCAACCCAAACCTATCAACGACAGAAATTTCACGATCACTTTTCTAGATCCCGGAGCAGAGGCATTTTGCTTCACCTTTGGCTGAGCTGAATTTAAGCGTCGTCAGTCGCGCACGATGTCTTCACTTCGCGAACGTGAGCTGGCTTTCGATGAAGCGCTAAGGAGAAAAGTATGGAAAATGTCACGCAGAGCATTCGCCGTGACCAACAGGCCACGGGGAGACTGGACATGAAGTTCGAGGCGGTCGTCATTCCCGTCTCAGATGTTGATCGCGCAAAGGCGTTCTACACGCAACTCGGATGGCGTCTTGATGCAGACTTTGCGTTCGACAACGGATTCAGAGTCGTTCAGTTCACGCCGCCCGGCTCGGGGTGCTCAATCCAATTTGGCACGAAGATCACATCGGCTGAGCCCGGCTCAGCCCGAGGCCTTTACTTAATCGTCTCCGACATCGACGCGGCGCGAAATGAACTCATCGAGCATGGGATTAAGGTCAGCGAAGTGTTCCACGCAGAGACTCCGGGCGCTCAGTTTCAACTTGATGGGAAGGACGGCCGCGCCAGCGGGCCGGCACCCAATCACGCCAGCTACGCATCCTTTGCATCGCTCAGTGACCCGGATGGTAACGGCTGGTTATTCCAAGAGGTCACAACGCGGCTGCCCGGACGCATTGATTCCGTTACGACGAGCTATACATCGCCAAGCGATTTAGCGAATGCCTTAAGGCGAGCGGAGGCTGCTCACGGTGAGCACGAGAAACGCACCGGGCATCGGGACGCGAACTGGCCCGAATGGTACGCCGAGTACCTGGTGCGCGAGCAGGCTGGCGAAAAGTTGCCGTTGTAGCTGCCAGATGCCGTCCAGTGAAGGAGTTGTTATGCGATCTGACATCGTGCCCGGAGGCATTTTCCCTGATTATGAACTGCCCGATGAAACGAGCACAACGCGCAGGCTCAGCGAATTGCAGGGTGAGGACCCGCTTATCCTGACGCTCGCCCGAGGCCACTATTGCCCGAAGGAACACCAGCAACATCTTGAACTCGCGGCGTTCTATCCGAAGCTCGCTGTGGCATACACCAAGATCGTCACGATCTCCACCGATGACCACCACACGCTCCAGGAGTTCCGAGCGTCGGTTGGTGCTCAATGGACTTTCCTCTCTGACCCGGATCGCAAGGTTCAGCAGGACCTCGATATCCAGGAGTATACCGACCCCGAAAACAATCCGATGATCCCGCACACGCTTGTCCTCAAGCCGGGTCTCGTAATTCACAGCATCTACAACGGCTATTGGTTTTGGGGCCGTCCATCGATTGTCGATCTTTGGCACGACCTGCGCGCCGTGACGCGCGAGATACGCCCCGACTGGGACCTGAGCAAGCCTGGACTCCGCGAGGCCTGGAACGCGGGTGACCTCTCATCCTTCCACGGTTGGAGCAAGAGGGGCGACACAAAAGCCGATCCACTGATAAGGCAGGAAGAGAAATGACAGAGCTTGCACAGGATTTGTTTGGAATGAGACAGGAGGGCGCGAAATGTCCGACCAGGTGAAACTCGATCGTCGCCAATTCTTGCGTGGTTCTGCCGTGACGCTCGCCGTTGCAAAACTTGCCAGCGCGAACTCTGGCCTCGCTCAGGTAGGAATCACTGGCCAACAGCAAACGACCTCGGAATCGCCATCTACGGACACCAGCTTCCCCTCACTGAAAAAGATCAATGCCGGCGTGCTGAACGTTGCGTATGCGGAGATCGGACCGGCCAGCGGTCGTCCCGTGATTCTTCTGCACGGGTGGCCATACGACATTCACAGCTACGTCGAGGTTGCTCCCTTGTTGGCTGCGGCTGGTTACAGAGCCATCGTGCCGTACTTACGCGGCTATGGCGATACGCGCTTTCTCTCGCCGGAAACATTTCGTAACGGTCAGCCGTCAGCGCTCGCCCGCGATGTAGTGGATCTGATGGATGCCTTGAAGATTCAGAAGGCAATACTAGCCGGGTTCGATTGGGGTGCTCGGAGCGCCGACATCGTTGCAGCACTCTGGCCAGAACGCTGTAAGGCGTTGGTTTCGGTGAGTGGCTATCTGATCGGTAACCAGCAATCCGGCAAGATGCCCTTGCCGCCTAAGGCCGAACTCCAATGGTGGTACCAGTATTACTTTTCCACCGAACGTGGCCGGGCGGGTTACGACCAATATCGGCACGAGTTTGCGAAGTTGATCTGGCAACTCGCGTCTCCGAAGTGGTCCTTCGATGAGGCGACGTTTAATCGCAGCGCAGCAGCGTTCGACAATCCGGATCACGTCAGCATCGTTATTCATAACTATCGATGGCGGCTCGATCTTGCTGAAGGCGAGGCGAAGTATGACGATCTGGAAAAGCGGCTGGCTGAGAGTCCGGCTGTCAATGTGCCACCATCACCCTGGAAGGCGATGCCAATGGTGCACCGCATCCGGAGGCCAGTTCCTACGCGAAGAGGTTCTCGAGCAAATATGCACACCGAGTCATCAACGGTGGTGTTGGACACAATCTGCCTCAAGAAGCACCGCAAGCCTTCGCCAAAGCAGTTGTCGATGTTGACAGTTATTGATACAGATCGGAATTCCGATATTCCGATTATTCGCCATCGTTACGCGCGACTCTTGGTCTTATCGAGGCCACGGATCGTCAATACCGGACAAGGCGCACCGGACACGACGGCGTAAGCAGTTGCTCCGAAGAGTCGCGTGGATATCTGGGCGTGGCGGGGCTTTTTGTTACCTAGCCCGAGAACAATCAGATCGGAGTGTCTCTCTTCGGCGGCGTGAACAATGATTGTAGCGGGAGATCCGTATTCGACAACGTACTCCGGTTCGACTTCTTTTCCACCAAGGTTGAGATGGAGGTCTCTAAGGCACTCGGTGAATAGTTTTGCCTGCGTCAGTCGTGCCGGAGTGGGCAGAGCACTCATGGTTTGCAAGGCGTGGATCAATGTCAATCTGCTTTGTTGCTTGCGAGTCATTCGCGTGGCATATTCCAGCGCAATGAGTGATTCCGGCGAGAGGTCGGTGGCGACGAGGATGTTTCGGAAGCTCACATCGTGTGCTGAGGATGCGAGCACCCGCGGTCCAACGATGAGGACGGGACGTTCGGAGAGGCGGAATATTTCTTCGGCTACAGATCCCCAGAGAAGCTTGTCGAGTCCACGTCGGCCGTGGGTTCCGATTGCGATGAGATCGACGGAGCGCTTCTCGACAAATTCAGAGAGCACAGGCCACACTTCACCGTGGTCCACTAACGTCTCGTGGTAGATGTTTTCCAGAAGTGCTGAGCTTGCAAGCGTCTGCAGTTGAGCCTCGACGAACTGCCCTGCCGCTTGATCTGCCATGTCTTTTATTTCGGGCGGGATTTCGCTGTAGGCGGTCGGAGGAATGACATGAGCTATGATCACGCGCGCAGAGTACTGTCGCGCGAGGGAACAGACGTAGGGAAGCACAGTCTCCGAGCAGGGAGAGAGATCAGTAGCGTACAGGATGGTCTTCAGAGATAGCAGTTCTGTCCTAGCTACCTCGGTGACTTGCTTCGGCATGACAAGATTCCGGAGGATCTCGGAAAGTGGCCGGGTCGTGGGCGGCACACCTGCGATGATGTTCGTGCCTTTCTGCACCATTTCGGTGAGAAGCTCAGCACCTGCAGCATCGAGTGATTTGACCGCAGAGACGTCCAGCAGTACGGACTTGGTCACGGGTAAGACGGACAAAACTCGGTAATAGCATCGGAGTTCATCTACGCCATTTCCGGACAAATCTCCACGCAGAATGAAAGTCACCGAACTCTCTTCGTTATGAACTTTGATGTCGAGCATGATGTTTGACCTCCGCGACAGCAGGGCAAATCTCTGAGGTTCAAAAGGATCAGAGGCGAGCGCTCAGGACAGGACAATGCGCCTCGGCTACGATCCGGTGAACTGTGCTTCCGAAGTGACGGCACACTCGTATTGCAGGTCCGGTGCCTTGTGCTCCCGCTACGATCAGGTCTGCGCGGAGCCGAGCGGAAAGCGACAGGATGGTCGCTGCCGCGACACCGAACTCGAGGATAGGTTTTACCTCGCATGCGGGAGCGCGGTCGCAAATGAGTTTCATGAGTCGCTGTGTGAGTTCTTCCCGCGTGTTCTGGTCAGCGGAATATTCCATCGATGCGATGTGCGCGGGCAGCAGGGTGGCTCCGAACTCTTCTGCCAAGGAAATAGCGTAGTCAAGAGCGCGAAGTGAATCTTCTCCGAAGTCAATTGCCGCGATTATGGTGTTCATGCGAGGAGGCTCTTGAGGGGGTACGTCACGGGGTCCCACGGTTAGTATGGGACACGTTGCGCGGTGAAACATTTCCTCTGCGACAGATCCGAGTAGAGCCTCGGTGATTCGTCCACGGCCGCGAGTGCCGAGGACAAATAGGTCTATCTTCTCCTGCTCGATCACGGAGAGCAGCACGTCGCGGGGTGTGCCAGGTTGGAGTATCGCGTGATGCGAGATCTGCCGGAGAGGCGCGGTGCTCAGCAGCTTCGTCATGCAACGTTTCGCAGCGTGATCCGCAAGCGTACGGGTCTGGGAGGAAACGTGAGTCTCGGAGGGAGAAATCGCATGGGCTACGAATAAAGCCGCGTTGTATCGATTCGCCAACAGTGTTGCGTACGGCAATGCACTCTCGGAGGCGGAGGAGAAATCGGTCGCGTAGAGGATTTTGGTGAATCGAATTCGTCCGGCTTTGTTGGCGTGATCGCGAGGAGAGCTTGCTGCAGTGTTGTTGTTCGCGCTTGCGGTCTCAAGGGAATTCATAATCTCCTCCCTTTGACATTCATGTGCTTCAATACCTGCTAACTATCTGCGTGGTCGCAGAGGTTGGAACTCTCAACAGATCCGCAACACCTAACGTGAGCGAAACGATTGTCGGCCCCAGAACGATGCCTGAGATTCCGAATACTGCGATTCCGCCAAGGATGCTGAAGAACAGTAGCAGCGTATGGAGTCTCAGCCGTTGGCCAACGATCATGGGATATATAAGGTTGTCGATCAATCCGACAACCAACATGCCCCACGCAACCAGTATGCCTGACTTCACTGGATGCCCTTGATATGCGAGCAGAACGGCGGCAGGTATCCACACGACAAATGGTCCGAGCATCGGGATGACGGAGACAAAGGTCATGGCGAGGCCCCATAACGCAGGAGACCGGATTCCAAGCACCCAGAACATCAGGCCTCCCATGAGCCCTTGTGCGATGGCTGCGGCAAACCTACCGAACAAGCTCGCAATGATTGTGTCGCTGACCCGCTGGAGAAGCATGTCCGTCTCCTGTTCGGAGAATGGCACGTAACGTTTTACTGCGGAGATGATCGTTTCACCATCACGCACAAAGAAGAACAGGACGAATATAGCCATCATCGCATTGGAGACTGACTGGACTGACCCTGACAGCAGGGACGAGAGCCACGCTGCAATGGCTCCGCCTAGCCTGGTGGCAATGGCGGCGATGGAGTCAAGATTGTTTGCGATGAATGGCACTGTCTTGAGCCTATGAAGAAACGCGGTACCGGCGCCTAAGTTGTGTCGCAGCCACTCCGCGCCCAACAAGGCTTCCTGCGTCGCCGTCCAGAAGGTCAGGAGCGCGGGACCAATGGCGAGGCATCCCACGATGAGAACTGTAATCAGGGCGGAGAGATTTCTGTTGAGCGATTTACGTCTGAGCCAAGAAAAGAGTGGTCGAGACACAACAGCCAAAGCAGTCGCCCATGCCAGTGCGGGAACAAAGGGGCTTATAACGAAGAGGCACAGGGCGAGCAATGCCAGCATCAGTAACAAGCGCGCAATCGTACCTTGAGCTTGAGCATCGAACGCATTGGATATTTCTCCGCGCATCAGAGCATCTCCGCAAAGGGCTAATGCTGTGTCCTGCGATGTATTAGTTTCAACACCTCGAACCAAGCGATCGTCAGCAGTCCGAGAGCAACTGCCGTAAGCAGATCATTTGTGTGCAGGAATGAAAACTGAAAGACAGAGCGAATGGTCGGAACGTAGAGAACGATGAGTAATGCTGCGATGGTTCCGATGGTGACAAACAGCGAAGCGATGTTCCTGACTCGTATTGTTTCGAATACGGTTTTGGTTGCGGAACGGTTCGTCCAGATGAGCATGAGATTGCCTGCAACCAGCGCACTGAACGCGATGGCCCTCGCATCTTCAGGCGCGTGCCCCCAGCTCCTTGCAAGCACAAAAGCGGCGAGTACGGACGCGAACAATCCAAACCCCTGGAGCAGGCCGACCGCAACGGTGGATGCTCCAAACAGTTTTGCCCTCTCGGGCCGAGGCTTCCGTTGCATAATGCCCGGCTCTTCCGGTTCGGCTTCGAAGGCGACGGTACATGCAGGGTCCACAATCAACTCAAAGAAGACAATATGTAAGGGCATCAACAGAATTGGCCAGTTCAAGGCGACAGGGAGAACCGCCAGTCCGGCGATTGGAACGTGCACGGCGAATACATATCGCACGGCTTTCGTCAGGTTGTCAAAAATCCTGCGTCCGAGGCGGACGGCGTCGGCAATTGCCGGGAAGTCATCGTCAGCCAACACGAGTGCGGCGGCTTCCCGGGCAACATCTGATCCTCGAGCGCCCATGGCGATGCCGATGTGCGCAGCTTTCAACGCAGGCGCGTCATTCACCCCGTCGCCGGTCATGGCAACGACTTCGCCGTTTGCCTTCAGAGCCTCAACCAATCGCAACTTCTGATCCGGACGCACACGCGCGAACACGTTGCAGGTACGCAGGTGGTTGCGCAGTGCGTCTGCATCCAAGGACTCCAATTCATCGCCGGTGAGAGAGATGTTTGAGTTGGGCAGTCCAGCCTGACGCGCAATGCTCATTGCGGTGCCGGGGTAGTCGCCAGTGATCATAACCACGCGGATGCCCGCTCGGGCGAGTTCGGAAATGGCGGCTGGAACCGTGGGGCGAATCGGATCTGCCATTCCGACGAGTCCGAGGACATCGAGTTGAAGAGCAGACTTGGATGCGGGCAAAGAGGCGGCTCCGACCTGTTGGCGTCCCACGGCAAGCACGCGCATGCCATCGTCAGTCATGCGCTTGAGGAGTAAACGAAACTGCTCCCGAATGGCCTGTGAAGATGTCGAAAGCTTCAGGATCTCTTCTGGAGCGCCCTTCGCGGCGATGACAATCGTCTGGTCAGAGTTTCTATATGCTTTCGCTACCAGCATACACTCGGAGGAGAGCGGATATTCCTGGAGCAAAGTTCCCGGCGCAAGTACTGGGCCTGCGGCTGTTGTCATTGCTTTATCTACAGGGTCGGATGTGATCTGGGCGGAGGCGAGGGCAGCGGTCCTCAGCACCTCCTGAGAGTCGATTGTGCTGTCGGAGTTAGACAGTGGCTGTACGTGCCGGACAGTCATGCGGTTCTCTGTAAGTGTGCCCGTTTTATCGACACAGATGACGGTGGCGGACCCAAGCATTTCTATTGCAGGAAAGCGGCGAGTAAGTACTTTCTTCTGCGATATTCTCCAGGCGCCAAGTGCCATGAAGATTGTGAGTACAAGGGGGAACTCTTCCGGAACGAGCGAGATTGCAAGCGCAAGTGCGGAGATGGCACCCTTCGTCCAATCTCCTCGCATAACGCCGTACAGCACGGCAACGACGATGCACACCATAAGGCTGACAGTGCCGAATAGGCGAACGAGTCGATTGCTCTCTCGCTCGAGTTTTGTTGACTCGGTTGTTGTTTGAGTCAGAGCGTGGCCGATCTTTCCGATTTGCGATCGTGCGCCGGTGGCGGAGACACGCACGATCCCATGTCCTCGCACAACCAGAGTGCCCGAGTAAACCTGGGTCGTTCCGCTTAGCTGAATTTGGGAAGGGCCGCTCGAGGCGGATTTTTCCACGGGAAAGCTCTCACCTGTAAGCAGTGATTCGTCAACTCCGAGCAGCACGGACTCGAGTACTGTGCCGTCGGCTGGAATTCTGTCGCCCTCATTGAGAACGAAGATGTCGCCGGGCACCAGTTCACGCGCAGCGACTCGCCTTGTGCCTTCTTTCCTGATTACGAGCGCGCGCGGGCTGGTTAGGTCGCGCAGGGCATCGAGTGTGCGCTCTGTCTTTCGTCTCTGCGTGACAGATATACCGATGACGACGAGGATGCTGATGATGATTGCAATCGCCTCGCGAATGTCACCGATGAAGAGGTAGATGAGCCCGGTTCCGACGAGGAGTAGAACCATTGGCTCGCGGAGACTCTCCAGAGTGATACGGGTCAAGGTGGGAGGCTTGTAGGTGGGAAGCGTGTTTGGACCAACATCGCGCAGGCGGCGCTGCGCCTCGTGTTCGGAAAGGGGGTGAAACTTCGCTTCGCCTTGCCCAGCCTGAATGTCGTGTTCAGCGCCCTGAGATAACATTGCACACCTCGGCTCGACGCTAACCGCACATAGTCTCTCGCGCGTCCCGAACCCGCTATGACTGCAGTCACCGTGCAGGGTGATGGATGCGAAGCATGCTGAGAAACTGTTCTGTAACGACTCTGGCTTGTTTGGAAAACGCGATATTTGGCAGGGAAGAGATAAGTCGGCCGCGGACGAAATGCTTCGTCCTCAGTGCGGCACTCGCAGGGCGCTCACGGATCCTCGAGGAATCCTGCTCTCGCTGCGTGCGAGGATAGTGTCACTTCGTCAGCAGCGATTGAATTGCCTTGCGAACGGTTGGCCACGCAGAGGAGGCTGGGCTAGGCGTTTCGAAATGTCCCACGGCCGGAACCACTATTAAACGAGTTTGATCACCCGCTTTCGTCGCCACGCGGACGTACTCTTCGGCGAGTGGCCGGGGAACAATGTTTTCTTTCTCGCCCCAGATCAGGATTTGCGGGACACCCAGTGGCAGCATAGCGCTGGCGGAGACTTGCTTATATCGCTGCGGCACGGAGGCCGGAGTTCCACCAAGCATTTCGGTTACGACGGGATCCTTGCACTCCTCTGCCATGTGGTCGATGTTCTGTGTCATATCAATCGTGCCCGCAAGATTAATGACTCCCCGAATGGGCAGTGGATTCGCGATGTAGATCGCACTGTCATTGGGTAAGTGCTGACGCACTCCCGACCACATTGCCAGATGTCCGCCCGCAGAGTGACCGAGGACGACAACGCGTGCAAGGTCGAGGTGGTACTGGGCTGAGAGTTCGCGAAGGTGATCGAGGGCGTGTCCCACGTCGAGGTAAGTGCCTGGCCAGCCGCCTCCTGACTGTCCCAGACGCCGATACTCGATGTTCCAGGTAGCGATTCCGTCGCGCTTCAGTTCGTCTGCCATCGGTGCGAGATCGCGCAATGTGGCGTACTCGGCTTTCCAGCAACCGCCATGCACGAGAACGACAACCGGATGCAACCCAGCTCCTGCCGGAACCCGCAAATCACCAAACTGATTTGGATCCTTGCCATAGGCCAGCCGATGATCCGCCGGTTTGGAGGGGAGCGACTGAAGGTCGGCGGGGGTCATTAGCACCGGCGTGTCCGAAGAGTGCTGCTGGGGCAGGCCGGAAGACTGCGCGGACCAAGGCAAGCCAGCAATGGACAGTGCGGCGATGGCAATTGTGAAAATTCGCATACGTCACTTTACTCTATCGCCGAGTTTGGCCTGATCAGCACCTGAGATTTATACCCTGTGCAATGGAGCAGAGTCAGTGGATGGGTTCGTAGATTTCCATGGTGGAGGCGGGCTTGCCGTCTCTCTGCTCCTCGGGCGTATAGAGACGGTGCGTCGCTTGGTCAAGGGCGAAGGAATGGACTTTCTTCTCGACCGGGAAGTCCTGCAGTTTGCGGTAATGAGTGGGGTCGTCCTGATGGAAGGTCGAGATGGCTCCGCTGTTACAGGCGGCGTAGATGCGCTGAAGGCCTGAGTCGAATTTTATGACGTCGGCCCCGGGAGCCATGGGAAGAAAGGCGATGGCTTTGTGATTTTCGAGGTCGAAGACGGTCATGAGGTTGTTGCCTTCGCAGGCAAGAAATGCGCGGTGGTGCTGGGGATCGATGGTCATTCCATGGTTGCCTTCGCAGCGGCCTACGGGATAACGTCCGAGCACGGTGTCGGTGGCGGGCTCAATTTCGGCGGTGAGATTTTTGTCCTGCAGATTGACCCATATGTGTTTGCCGACGGGGTCGTACTGCGGCATTCCTGTTTCGCTGTCGAACTTGATGGACTTGACGATCTCGTCGCGCAGAACGTCGATGACGACCTCGGCCTTGGCGCGTTCATCGGAGATGTACATTTTGTGGAAAGGCGCGGCGTAGGCGATGCCGTCAGGTTTGTTTTCGACAGGAAGCTTCTTTATGACTTTCATTTGCTTCAGGTCGATAACGCCAATTTTGTGTTCGCCCCAGTTGGAGGTGTAAGCCTTTTGAACGTCGGGTGCGATTTCGACGGCTTCGATGCCGGGAAGGTCATCGATGGTGTGTAGGACTTTGTTGGTGGCGAGGTCGATGACGTACAACTTGCCCGCTCCAAGATGCGAGGAGAACAGCAGGTTGCGCTCGGGCCAGATGGTGAGGTAGTCAAAGCGCTTGCCCAAAGGGCCGGGAAGATCGAAAGTCGCGACCTTGCGCAGGACGGGGCGTTGCTGGGTGGATTGCGCACGAGGGCTGTTGGTGGCGAACAACGCGGAGATTGCAAAGATGAAAAGTGCGGGAGGTGCGGTACTGAGTCGCTTCATGAATCGGGATGGAAGGCAAATTGCGAAGGAACGTTGCCCGGGGAGTCGGGGAGGCAAGGTGTGGAACCCAGAGTTGGAAAACGCCAACCCTGGGCCACCTATTCTGTTCCAACTCTGTGCCAAGAGTCAGGGCGACTCGGCATGTATGATGGATTTATGCCGACAATTGATGAACGCTATTCAAGGCAGGTGCTATTTCCGGGCATTGGCGCGGAAGGGCAGGAGAAGCTGGCGAAGGCTCGCGTGGCAATCGTGGGGTGCGGGGCTACGGGGTCGGTATTGAGTTCACTGCTGGTGCGCGCGGGTGTGGGGTATACGCGGATTATCGACCGCGACTACATCGAGTCGAGTAATTTGCAGCGGCAGGTGCTGTTTGATGAGCAGGATGCGGCGGAGTCGCTGCCTAAGGCGGTGGCTGCGCAACGAAAGCTGCAACAGATCAATTCGATGGTGACGGTGGAGTCGCATGTCGAGGATCTGACTCCGGAGAACTGCGAAGACCTGCTGGAAGATGTCGATCTGATCCTGGATGGAACGGATAATTTTGAGACGCGCTACCTGCTAAACGATTACGCGATTCGCGAGGGGCGGCCATGGATCTACACGGCGGCAGTGGGCAGCTATGGAGTTTCGATGAACATACTGCCGGGGGAGACGGCGTGCCTGGCCTGCGTTTTTCCGCAGTCGCCAACGGGAGCGATTGAGACTTGCGAGACGGGCGGCATCCTGAATCCGGCGGTGAACCTGATTGGGTCGATCACGGTGATGGAGGCGATGAAGTTCCTGGTGGGAGCAAGGGACAAGATGCGCCGCACTTTGAAATCGATAGACGCATGGCACAACGATGGCTCGGAGGTAAAGGCCGACCGTGCGCGAACAGATTGCAATGTGTGCCAGAAGCGCGAGTTTACGTATCTATCGGGGAGAGCACATCCACATATATCAATGTGTGGGCGGAACTCGGTGCAGATTCATGAGCGGCACAGGCCCATCAATTTTGCAGAACTTGAGGCGCGGCTTTCGGCGCATGGCTCGGTGCGGTACACGGAATATGTTTTGAAGTTTGAGCGCTCGCCGTACGAGATGACGCTGTTTCCGGATGGAAGGGCGATTATTAAGGGCACGACGGATACGGGCGTGGCTCGCAGTTTGTACGCACGATTTATCGGCTCATAGAAGCCGAATGGGATCTGGGATTGCGCATACTTGTTCTGAGCATCAACTACTGGCCTGACACTACTGGGATCGCTGCTTTTAACACCTGGCGCTGCGAGTTTCTGGCTTCGCAAGGGCATGACGTAACCATCTGCACGGGGCCTCCGTATTATCCGGAATGGCGAGTGCCGGAAGCATATCGACACAAATTGCTGGGGAGCGAGACGCGGAATGGAGTGCGAATTCTGCGCTCGTGGATGTATGTGCCTCGGAAGGTGAGCACGAAAAAACGGATGCTGCACGAGGCGTCGTTCCTGGCATCCTCATTTGTGCGGGCGGTGGGAACGAAGAAGCCGGATCTGATCTTTGTGGTGTCTCCGCCGCTTGGGTTGGCGATGACGGCGGTGACGCTGAGCCGGATTTGGAACGTGCCGTTTGTATTCGATGTCGAGGACCTACAGCCAGACGCGGCGGTGGAACTGGGTATGGTAAAAGAGGGACGGCTGACCCGGATGCTCTATGGCCTGGAGCGCATGGCGTATGAAAACGCGGCGCTGGTAAGCACGATCACCGAAGGAATGCGCGAGCGGATTCTGCAGAAGGGAATCGACGCGACGAAGGTCGTGCTGTTTCCGCCACGCGCGGATTCATCGCTGTACGGGATTCGCGAGCAAGTGGATACGGCGGAGTTTCGCCGGAAGTATGGACTGGAAGGCAAGGTGGTCGTCTCGCACTCGGGCAACATGGGCGTGAAGCAGGGGCTCGGAGTGATTCTGGAAGCGGCGGAGCAGACGCGGGACCGGCGGGATATCGAATACCTTTTTGTGGGCGACGGGGCGATGCGGCGGGAATTGGAGTTTATGGCGAAGGCACGAGAGCTTGGGAAAGTTCGCTTTCTTCCACTGCTGGAGGACGAAGAATTCAAGCAGATGTTGGCGACCACGGACATTGCTCTGATCACGCAACAGCGCGTCGTATCGGACATCGTGTTTCCTTCAAAGACGGTGACGCTGCTGGCGGCGGGATGTCCGGTGATCGCTTCGGTGAATGCAGAGAGCGAAGTCGCGAAAAGCATCGTGAGGTCGGGCGCGGGTGTGGTGGTGGAACCGGAGAATCCCGAGGCGTTATCAGTGGCGGTTACGAAGCTGGCGAACGAGCGGGACACACGGGCGCGAATGAGTACGAACGCGCGGCAGTATGCGTTGGATTTGTGGGATGAGCGGCGGACTTTGCCAAGGATGGAGCAGCAGATGAGAGAATGCGCCAGGCTGTGGAATGGCGGAACCACGAACCTGGCGCAGAGCTGAGACCGATCAGGACCGAGAGACTTCGACGGCCTCGGGCGCGGTGACGAGCGGCACGGGCTGAGTGCTGGTGGTCAGGGCCTCGGCGGGAACAAGTCTCAGAAGGGTCTTCACGGTGTCTGCCGCGGGGTAGGGCTTGGCGTCAGCGGACATGAACCGAAGAATGCTCTGTAGGTCGTCTCCCGTGGTGACCATGCCGGGCTCTTCGCGGCCATCGCGGTGAACCTGCTGGAGTCCGATGTCGGCGAGCAGGCAGTTGCACAGGCACTTGCGGCCGCGGGTGTCGTCCAGATTTCCACCTTTACTTACGTAAACTTTCTCGGGCTCGGAGGCGCAGCGGTAGGCAATGCTTCCACTGGGGGTGCGATATGCTTCGCGCAGGATGCCTACGTCGCAGACACGGGTGCGGCTGGCATAAACCTCAGGCTGGGAAGTGGTGCCTTCGAGCTGGGCGGCCTTGAAGGGGAATCCGGTGGGCGAGGAGAAGGGATCAGTGAAAACCGAGCCTTCGCCACGCTGAATCTTGGCAAGCAAAGCTTCCTTGTAATCGCGACGCAGGCCCGACTCTTCGCAGAACGCGAAGACGGTGCCGACCTGAACTCCGGCGGCTCCGAGTTCGAGGGCTTCTACGATCTTTTCGGGTGTGCCGTAGCCTCCGGCAAGCCAGAAGGGAACACCCATCTGGCGAATCTTTTCAAGGTCAACACGATCGCGCTCGCCGTACACGGCTTCGCCACGTTCGCTTAGAACCATTTGGCCGCGAGGTGGAGCGTTGTGACCGCCGGCGGTGGGGCCCTCGATGACGAATCCGTCCACCTTGCCATTGGAGCGGCGGAGCATGGTGGTGGCCAGGGTGTTGGACGAGATGATGGCGAGGAAGACAGGGCGCGGGAGAGGCGACATGGGCATGCCGAAGAACTCCTGCGGGTCGAAGCTCATCATGACATCGTCGTCAGGCTGCGCTCCGGTGACGGAGAGCGGATAGGTGGCGGAGCGGCCCTCGGCAAAAGCATCGAGAGCGCCGGGAACCTTGAGCGGGATTCCGGCACCCATGAGGACGTAACCTACCCCGGCCATCATGGCTCCGTAGAGCGATGCAAGGAGTGGAAGCTGGAGCTTCTCCATGCAGTTGATGCCGACAGGGTTGTTGTGGCCTTCGCGGGCTAGTGCCACCTCGACGAAGTTGGAGACGATCAGCAGTTCGGTGGCTTCGCGGCTGTTGACGCGCGCGAGCATAGGGACGACGCGGTAAGGGGTGTTCTTGGCACGTCCGCCGGGAATGTAGTACTTGTCGAGGATTCGCTGGGCCATTTCCGGGAAGGGAAACATGGCCAAGCCGCGGCGCATGTCGCCGTCGAGATCGCCATCCTGCAGACGGCGCGCAAGAATGGTGTCAAGCGCTGTGCTGGAAACTACGCCAAGTTGCCCGGTGAGGGATACCGCCCTCGCCAACCGCCAGTCAGATACGGCTGCTCCCATGCCGCCCTGAATAAGTACCGGATGCTGAGTCATACCACGGATTCTCGCAGGTATTAGAGTCGTGCAAAGTCATAGTTTTGTAATTACGTAAGGAGCGGAGGTGGGATTGTGAGTGGTGAGTAATGCAATCAGACCCAGAGTTGGAAAAACGCCAACTCTGGGCCACCAGGTTCATCGAGTTGAGGGGATTATTCGTCGCGGAGGGCGTGGGTGCCGTGGGTGACGGCGGCTCCGGCGCGGAGGGCGGCGGCGACGAGGACAACTTCGGAGATTTCCTGGTCGGACGCTCCGGCTTCGCGCGCCTTGCCGGAATGGATCTCGATGCAATAAGGACACTGCGTGGTAAAGGCCACGGCGAGGGCCATGAGCTCTTTGTACTTCACGGGAATGGCGCCCTCGGCCATGGCGGCTTTGTCGAAAGCTACGAAAGCCTTCATGCCCTCGGGCGAAAACTCTCCCAGTTTCTTGAGCCGCTTCAAGTTCTTCATGTCGTACATCGGCATACCCCCTTTGACTTTCAGGAACAAAGATGTTCGATTGCGGCCAGCGTGGCCGGGTTTCAAAGTTCGAGAGACAACGCTGTGATGCAAAAGAAAAGAGCAGAGGGTGTGCCTCTGCTCTTTATCTTGGTAGAAATGCGTATCGCTATTCGGGGGTTCTGCCGTTGCCATTCTCGCGATGAGCGCGGCGGCCGAAGGTTAACTGTTGAAAACCGGCCATAACGCCATCGAGGACGGCAGAAATGCGGCGGCCGGGGACCATTACACCATGCTGCAGAGCCGAGGCAGTGATGTCGATGCGCTGCATGGTGCGGGTGGCAAGTTCATCGGCACGCAGGGCTTGCGCGTGGACGAGTTCGGTAACCTCGCTGACGGTTCCGTCGATGCGGCCAACCTGGGCGCGCACCAGATCTGAGGTTTCCGTCACGTTGGTGACCACGGTGCGAATCATGGGCGCGCTTTCATCCACGATGCCGCGCACCTTCTCGACCAGCGGAAGTACCTGCTCCTCCATGCGGGTGGAGAGTGCCTCCATGCGCGAAGTCATTTTGCGCATGGAGATGTACATTCCCGCCAGGATCAACATCTGTAATACGACCGCAATCGAAGTCACCGCAACAAAGGCGATGAGTGTTTGATCCATGTGGTCCGTCCATGTGCTCTCGAAAGAGCTAAGAAGAAGTTACAGTTTGGGGGCGCCGGGCTCGGGAATCGGTTCCTGGCTTGCGTCGCGGTATGCCTGACGGCCAGCTTCAAAGGCAGAGCGCAGATTATCCTTTTGCTGCTCAAGCACCTCCTTGCTCCGGTCGGCCCATTGCTGTGCCTGTTCCTTGTACTTGCGGGCCTGTTCCTGAACCATATCGCGGCTCTCTTCAGCCGCGTGGAGGATGGACTCACGAGTCTCGCGTCCAGACTTGGGTGCGTAGAGTACGCCCAGGGCGGCTCCTATGCCGAGCCCTGCAAGAAACCATACGATTCCGCCACCGCTGCAGCTTTCATCAGCCATGTATTGCCTCCTGAAACAACTTTAAGAATGGAATGTTAGCACCCGATAGAAAGGAATGACAAACCAGTGCTGCCGGACGACTCTGGCGGGAAAAGAAAATGGGAGATTGGAATTCGGCTTATAAACAGAGGTAGAATCTAAACACGATTTTCCAGATTATCACTGCAATGTGATGTCCGTCACATGTTGCAGTGATAGTTACACTTAGGGCTGAGTCGCTCCTTTGTATAATCGGAACGTCCTTGCCATAAAATCTGTTCGTTTAGAGGGGTGGGTAAGGACCCATTTTTTATGCCTTTACTCTGGCTTCGAGTCGCGACCGTACTGTACGGGGTAGGCCTGACGCACGCAATCCTAATGCTTCGGCAAAGGGGAGAGCGTTCGGGTCGAGTAGCAGCTCCCGCAGTAGGTTTGGGCATGGTTTTCCACTTGGTATCGCTGGTGGAGACGGCCCTTCTTTTTGGATATACCGAACTGCTTACCATTCGCCAGGCGGAATCCGCGCTGGCGTTAATCATTGCCCTGATCTTTACCGGTTTGTATCTGCGTTACAAGACTGCCTCACCGGCAGCACTGATTTTCCCACTGATTTTCCTTCTCACCTTTTCCTCTGCGATCACGCAGCATCCGGTGGCATTTTCATCGCCGACCTTCCGGAGCGGCTGGATCGTGTTCCACGTCTGCACCCTGTTGTTCGGCTACGCGATGTTGTTCCTTAGCTTTGTCTCCAGCTTGCTTTACCTGATACTGTCGCGCCAGCTCAAGCGCAAACAGTCGGTAAGCTGGGCGTCGCGGTTGCCAGCATTGCAGGAGATTGACGAACTCGGGTACAAGGCGTTGCTGTTTGGCTTTCCGTTTATGACGGTGGGCCTGCTGGCAGGCGCCGTGGTGGCCCAGGAGCGCTATGGGGCGACGTATTTCACGGACCCCAAGGTTCTGCTGTCCCTGCTGATGTGGGGCATCTATCTTGTACTTCTATACACGCGCTGGAGTGCTGGCTGGCGGGGCCGAAAAGCGGCTTACCTGGCCAGTGTTGGATTCGTGGTTTCCGTGTGCGCGTGGGGTGCGAATTATATGAGCAGATTGCATAGGTTCATCGCCCCATGAACTTCTTTGTACTAGGCGTGAATCACAAGACAGCCCCCGTTGAAGTGCGTGAACGCTTCGCCATACCGGAGGCACGCCTGCCTGAAGCTCTGGGCAAGCTGACCTCGATGGAAGGGATCGAAGAGGGCATGATCGTCTCTACCTGTAACCGGGTGGAGATCTTCGCGCGCTCCAGCAGCGACGAGTGCAATTTGCAGCACTTCGTGCGGGAATACTTCGGCTTCGCTCCGGGCGAATACGAGCCATACATCTTCGAGCACAAGGAAGTGGAAGCGGTAAAGCATGTGTTCCGCGTCGCTTCCAGCCTGGACTCGATGGTGGTGGGCGAATCGCAGATCCTGGGGCAGGTGAAGGAAGCCTATGCCACGGCACGCGCCGTAGGTACGGTGAACTCGCAGCTGGATCAACTTCTGACGCGGGCATTTGCGGTCGCAAAGAAGGTGCGCAACGAGACGACGATCGCGTCGTCCTCGGTGTCGATCGCCTCGGTGGCGGTGGAGCTGGCAGAGAAGATTTTCGGCAGCCTCAATGGGAAGTCGGTGTACCTGGTCGGCGCAGGAAAGATGTGCGAACTGGCGGCCCGGCACTTGATTGCTCATGGCGCGAAGAAGATCTACGTCGCCAACCGCACGTATGATCGCGCAGTCGCGCTGGCTGAGAAATTCGACGGCGAGGCGGTGCCTTTCGAACGCCTGTATGACACGGCGTCGTGGGCTGACATCATCATCAGCTCGACGGGCGCGCCGCATGCGATTTTCCGCAAGGAACATGGCGAGAAGTTCCTGTCGGCCCGCAAGAACCGTCCGATGTTCTTTATCGACATCGCGGTTCCGCGTGATATCGACGCCGCGCTGAATGACCTGGACGGAATCTTCGTTTACAACATCGACGATCTGCAGCAGGTGGTTCAGTCGCACCTGGGAGACCGGCGCAAAGAAGCAGTGCGCGCCGAAGCCCTGGTGGAAGAGGAAGTACGCAGGTTCGAGCAGCGCGCGCAGACGGCGGAAGTGGTTCCGACGATTGTTTCGCTGCAACAGCATCTGGAGAACCTGCGGCAGGCTGAGATTGATCGCGTGCGCGGACGACTAGGGAATCTGACGCCCGAGCAGGAGATGGCGGTGGAAGCACTCTCGCGCGGGATCATCAACAAGATCATGCATACGCCGATTACGACTCTAAAGTCGGCAGCACTCGATCCGGGAGCAACCACGGTGGTGGACGTTGTCCGCAAGATCTTTAACTTGCGTGAAGAGAAACGTCAAGCCCAGGTGAGTGCGCAGGAAAATTCGGCGCCGAAACACGTGGCTGCGGAGAAGAAGCCGGTGGAGACACAGGTGCTGACCTCGGCGGTATTGACCAACCAAACCAGAAATAAATAAAGGAAGTTGAATGGCTCTGCTTCGTATTGGTTCCCGCGGCTCACAGCTTGCGCTCTGGCAGGCACATCACATCTCAGACCTGCTCAGGAAGCAGGGGCATGAAGTGGAGCTTGAGATTATCAAGACCACGGGCGACAAGATTCAGGATGTCGCGCTTGCGAAGGTCGGCACGAAAGGCATGTTCACCAAGGAGATCGAGGAAGCGCTGTCGGAAGGGCGCGTCGATCTTGCGGTGCATAGCCTGAAAGATTTGCCGACGGCGCTGCCGGGTCCCTTTGAGATCGCGGCGATCACGGAAAGAGTGGATCCGCGAGATGCATTCCTCTCGATTCGCTACAACAGTGTGAAGGAACTGCCGCAGGGAGCTCGTGTGGGCACCAGCAGCTTGCGCCGACAGGCACAACTGAAGCAGTATCGGCCGGACCTGGACATTCATCCGCTGCGCGGAAACGTAGATACCCGCGTGCGCAAGCTGGAAGAAGGCGAGTATGATGCCGTAATTCTGGCGGCAGCGGGACTGAAGCGTCTGGGGAAAACGGAGCACATCAAGGAAATTATTGAGCCGGAAGTGATGTGTTCGGCGGCGGGACAGGGAGCCCTTGGCATCGAAATTCGGCTGGGGGATACGGTGATGCGCGAGCATCTCAAGTTCCTGAACGATGAGCCTTCGCGGCTGGCGACGGTATGCGAACGAGCGCTGCTGAATCAGCTTGGCGGCGGATGCCAGGTGCCGATTGGAGCTTATGCCGTCGTGAATGGCGGCGAGATCAAGCTGACGGCGATTTGTGCGCGTCCGGATGGAAGCGAACTGCTGCGTGAGGTTGGGACGGGCACCGATCCGGTCGAGTTGGGGCAGCGCCTGGGAAATAAGATCCTGAAGCGCGGCGGCGACAAGATTCTGCAGGACGTTTACAGCGAGAACGCAGCAAGCACAACTCCAAGGTAAGCATCAGGGCTGGCAGTTATGGGAGACATCGAGAACAAGGCGTCAACCGGACCTCTGCAAGGTTGGCGCATTCTCGTCTCCCGCGCCAAAGACCAGTCTGGAGCACTGTCATTAGGGCTGAGGGAACTCGGCGCGACAGTGTACGAAATTCCATTCATAGAGATTCGACCGCCCCGCTCCTACAAATGTCTGGATGAGTCGCTGAAGCTGGTGGCTGAGTACGAATGGCTGATCCTGACGAGCGTCAACGGCGTTCGGGCGATGTTCGACCGCATGGCGCTGCTGAATATTCCCAAGCGTGTGCTTGCACACCTGAACATTGTGGCGATTGGTCCGGCGACACGGAAGGCAATCGAACAAGAGGGTCTGAAGGTCGCGGTGACGCCGAAGGAGTATGTCGCGGAGTCTGTGGTGGAAGCACTGGCCGACAAGATTCGAGGGAAACGCGTGCTGTTGTGCAGGGCAAAAATTGCGCGCGACGTGATTCCTCGCGAGATACGGCAGATGGGTGCGTTCCTGGACGTTGTGGAAGCGTATGAGACGGTAATTCCGCAGTCTTCACGAGTGGAGTTGCGGGCGGTGTTGCGCGATCAGGCAAGGCGTCCACACTTCATTACATTCACGAGCGCGTCAACGGTGAAGAACTATGTCGCGTTGCTTGGTATCCGCTCGGGAAAATCGAGACTGGTGGAAGGCGTGCTCAACGCATCCATCGGTCCGGTGACATCGGAAACACTGCGGCAGTTCGAGCTGAATGTCGATGTACAACCGGCGGAATACACGGTTCCCGCGCTGATCGACGCCATCGTGAAGCGGGCGACTTCGCAGCAATCCGCTCCCGAAGCCGCCGCGGTCAATTAACAAGTCCCGACAAATCTGAAGCAATCTGCTCTAGCTAGCGCGTTTGATGCGTTCGGAGTATTTTGCCCGCACCTTGGCGACCTTGGGCGCGACGGCGAACAGGCAATAGGGCCGGTTTGAATTGTTGGCGAAATAGTTCTGGTGGTAGTCCTCGGCTTTCCAGAATGTGCTCGCGGGCTCGACGGCCGTGACGATGGGACCGTCGAAGACGTCTTTTGCGGTGAGATCGGCGATGACACGCTCGGCGTCCTGTCGCTGAGTGTCGTTGGCGTAGAAGATTACGGAGCGATATTGCGTGCCAACATCGTTGCCCTGACGGTTGAGCGTAGTGGGATCGTGAGCAGTGAAGAAGACTTCGAGCAGCTCTGAATAGGAAATCAAAGAGGGGTCGAATTCGACACGCACGATTTCAACGTGTCCGGTGTTGCCGGCGCAGACCTGCTCGTAGCTGGGGTGGTCGAGATCGCCGCCCATATATCCGCTTTCAACGCGGACTACGCCATCGAGCTGTTGCAGAGCGGCCTCTACGCACCAGAAACAACCTCCGCCCAAAAATGCTGTCTGTGTAATGGACATACGGAATTGGATGCTTTAGCCCTGCGAACGGTGCGCGGGGAGAGGTGAGAAAGCTTTGGTTATCTCCTCGATAGAAAGAATGAATTTCACAACCGGATGATAGTTTGCGATGCTGTGTTTGCGGCCGATACGGTTTCTTGAATCGGGCGGCCATGGATAGCTTGGACCTCGTTGTGCGGGTCACTCATTCTTCCCCTGAATTGTTCCACTTCGCCCGGCCCCGATGGCCGGGTTACTTTTTTGTGGCGAGCGGCTGCGGAACGCGCACGGTTTGCACTGTGATGCGGCGGACTGCTTGCACTACAATGAAGTGTCATGTTGCTTAACGGAATCTTTGCCGCCATCACTACGCCTTTCTACTCCGACGGACGTGTTTACCTTAAAAAGCTTGAGCATAACGTCGATCGCTACACAAAAGGACCCATCGCGGGAGTCGTTGTACTGGGATCAACCGGCGAGGCCGTGATGCTCGACTGCGAAGAGCAGCGCGAAGTGCTTCGCGCGGCGATCACGGCGGCGGCTCCGGAGAAGGTGATGATTGCCGGCTGCGGGCATGAGTCGGTGCGCGAGACTATTGAGTCGTGCGAACTTGCAGCGTCGCTCGGATATGACGTGGCGATGGTGCGCACGCCGCACTTTTACCGCTCACAGATGACGGCTCCGGTGATGCTCAATTACTTCCGGACGGTGGCCGACAAATCGCCGATACCTGTGGTGCTGTACAGCTTTCCGCAGTGCACGGGGTACGATCTGCCGGTGGAAGTGATTGCTGAGCTGGCGGAGCATGGCAATATCATCGGCATCAAGGAATCTTCAGGCGACCTGGCGAAGGTGGAGCGGATGGTGCAGAAGACGCGCCATGTGAAGCGACAAGCGCGCGTGACTCACGAGTTCCTGCCGGTAACGGGGCGCATGATTCAGAAGGCAACTGCGGCGCCGGTGGGAGAGCTGGTCACGGCTGGAGCTCTGGCGGCCACGGCTTCAAAAGCGGCGGCAACACAGGCTCCTTCATCATCGGCGGTGCAGGTGATGGGGAACCTGCGCACACGTTCGAAAGAGGTGGGATTCCAGACGCTGGCAGGATCGGGACACAAGATTCACGCGTTGCTGAAGGCGGGCGCGGTGGGTGGCATCCTGGCGTTCGCGGCGTGTGCGCCGACGGCTTGCTATGAGATTTATGCAGCGTTCAAGGACGACGACCAGAAGCTGGCGGCGGAAAAGCAGCAGCGCGTTGAGGCCGCATGCATTCGCATTGTGAGCGAACTGGGAATCGCCGGAGTGAAGTATGCGTCCGACCTCAACGGCTTCTATGGCGGGAATCCGCGGCTTCCGCTGCTGCCACTTACGGCGTCGCAGCGCGAGGAGATTGATGGGCTGATGGTGGAGTTAAAGAGCTAGGTTTCAAAGTTTCAAAAGTTTCAAGGCTGGCAAGGTTGCGGGGAATTAAGGGCAGGAATTCGATTCCTGCCCTTTGTGTTGGATTAGGCGATGCGGTTTTTGCGCTGCTTTTCGAGGACTTTGGGTGAGCGGTTGGTGCCCTGCATGCCGCCCTCGTTGACGTGATCGGCTGCCTCGCTGTCGTCGGCTTCGGCGGGTTGGGTGCGGCGGTTCATGGGCCGTCCGCCGACGCCACCAATGGCTTTGCCGGGGGCTTCGGACTCGCCTTCGAGTCGCAGACGGTCTTCGCGATGATCGGCGAGGGCGCGCTCAACGAGAGTGAATTCTTCCGGCGTCTCGGGCTTCACCGAAGAACTCTGAGCGCTTTCATCGATGCCGGGAGCTTCGCCACGACCTTCTCCGGTGCGCGGATCGACGACGAAGAGTAGTTCGCTTAATTCGTCGGCGTGATCCTCTTCCTCGGCCTTGATGTGTTCGAAAAGTGAGCGCGTGGTGGGGTCCTTGAGGCCGAAGTGCTCGATGATGCGCTGATAGACATCGATTACCATGCGTTCGGCGATGAGATCTTCGCGGATCATGTCACCAAGTGACTCGCCTTCGACATAGTGGGCGACGGAACGCTCGACGAGTGTTTTGGGATTGAAGTCAGGCTTTCCGCCGAGTTGCTGGATGCGCTCGGCAATTTCGTCAACGTGCTCGCGCTCTTCGTCGGAGTGCCGCTTGAAGGTTTTCGCCACGCTGCGGCCGTGCACTCCGGAAGCCATGAAGTAGTGGTGCTGGTAGCGGAGCACGCAAACAATTTCGGTGGCGAGTGCCTCGTTGAGAATGGAGACTGCCTGATCTTTGTCGAGTTTATAGGACTCGGTGACAGCACCGTCTTCCAGTTTGCGCATTGCGCGCTGACGAATCTCTTCGACGTCTTTGATGAAGCTGGCCATGAATTCTGCCTCTCGGGAAAGGTTGGGAGAACGAGTTCGAAGCGGTTTCTGAACTCATTTTCGGTTTTTGTTGCGCAAAATTGAGCGCGAGATGCCACAGGGGCGGCAATGCTATGCTCTAAATATGTCGCGCGATGCAGAAGCTCCGGATACACCGTGTGGGTGTACAAATTGCTACCGGCTATTTACCTATGCAGAGATCGAAGATTTCTGGGATGAGGGCGAAACCCCCGTTTGCCCATGTTGCGGTGCAGATAATGTAGTGATTTCCACGCCGGACATGGTTGTGGACGAGCACTGTCTATTTGCAATGCGCAAGACCTATTACTGAGCCAACTCTATGGACTACGAGATTACGCCGCAGGATGTGAAGAAGCTGCAGGACAGCAAGGGTGACATCGTGCTGCTTGATGTGCGCGAAGGATGGGAACGGCAGACGGCGAGCATTGAGCCGAGCGAGCATATTCCGATGGCAGAGATTCCGGCTCGGATGCAGGAACTCGATCCTGACCAGCACATTGTGGTGTATTGCCATCATGGAGCACGTTCGCTCTCGGTAACGGACTGGCTGCGCAAACAGGGCTACGATCTGGTGCAATCGATGGCTGGCGGAATCGACAAGTGGTCGCAGGAGATCGATCCCAAGGTGTCGCGCTACTAGCAGGTTTGCGCGCCAGCGCCGATTTGAACGCCAGCGAAGCCGCGCGCATCTAGATATACGCAAATCAGGGTGCAAAAGCTTCAAGGTGTTTGCGATGGCTACCACGGTTCAACATGCTGCACGCTGGTGGGAGACGCTGCCGGATGGGCGTATCCACTGCTACCTGTGTCCTCGTCACTGCCACATCGGAGAAGGCCAGCACGGGTTCTGCTTCATTCGCGAGAATGTAGGCGGGGAGCTAGTGCAACTGGGCTACGGCAGGCCAGCTTCGATGGCCATCGATCCGATTGAGAAGAAGCCACTGTTTCACTTCTATCCCGGGTCGCCGATCCTCTCGATGGGGACGGCGGGCTGCAACCTGGGATGCCAGTTCTGCCAGAACTTCGACATCAGCAAAGCACGCACGGTGCAGCACGGTTCGGGGCATATGTCGCCGGAGCAGATCGTGGGTCTGGCGATTGCCCATGGTTCGCCTTCAGTGGCATTTACCTACAATGAGCCGACGATCTGGGCGGAGTTCGTAATCGATATTGCGCAGGCTGCCCATGAAGCAGGGCTCAAGACGGTGATGGTATCGAATGGATACATCACGCGAGAACCATTCTTCGAAGTCTATCAGCACATCGACGCGGCGAACATCGACATCAAGGGATTTACGGAGAACTTCTACAGCAAGATCACGTTGTCGCACCTGACTCCGGTGCTGGATGTGCTGCGCTGGCTGAAGAATGAAACAAACGTCTGGTTCGAGATGACGAACCTGATGATCCCCGGGCTGAACGATGCTCCGGAGGAAACGAGTCAGCTCTGCGAGTGGATATTGAGAGAGTTGGGAGACGAGGTTCCACTGCACTTCACAGCTTTCCATCCGGACTACAAGATGCTGGATCGCGAGCGCACGCCACCGGAGACGATTCACAGGGCGAGAAAGCTGGCGCAGGAACGCGGATTGAAGTACGCGTACGAGGGGAACATCATCACGCCGGAGGGCGGGAATACGGTGTGTCCGGGATGCGGACGCACGATCATCAGGCGTAGCTGGCACGCAGTGGAGCAGTGCGACGTAAGGCAGGGGCAGTGTGTGCACTGCCAGACGGCGATTGCGGGAAGATTCGACTAGAGATTAGTCGAACACCACGGTCTTCTTGCCGTAGAGCAATACGCGATTTTCGAGGTGCCAGCGAACGGCACGCGAGAGCACGACCTTTTCGAGGTCGCGGCCTTTCTGGATCAAATCTTCCACAGCATCACGATGGGAAATGCGAACGACGGCCTGCTCGATAATGGGGCCGTCGTCGAGTATCTCGGTAACAAAGTGGCTGGTAGCTCCGATCAGTTTTACTCCACGCTCGAAAGCCTGATGGTAGGGACGGGCTCCGATGAATGCGGGCAGGAACGAGTGGTGGATGTTGATGATCTGGTTGGGAAACTCAGCGAGGAACGCGGGGGAGAGAATCTGCATGTAACGCGCGAGCACTATGACATCGCACTGGTGTTCGCGAAGGAGCGCAACCTGCTGCTGTTCGGCCTCTCGCTTGGTGTCGCGGGTGACGGGGAGGTGGACGAAGTTGGCTTCGTAGAACTGGGCCATGCTTTCGCACGCTTTGTGATTGGAAAGCACGACGGGGATGTCGCAGTCGAGTTCTCCGGCGCGATGGCGGTACAGGAGATCGGCGAGGCAGTGGTCGTATTGCGAAACCATGATGGCCATGCGCGGGCGGCGCTTGCCCTTTGCGAGACGCCACTGCATAGAGAAGCGCTCAGCGATGTGAGAGAACTCGTCCTGCAACTCATCGAGGGTGACATCCATTCCGGCAGGGTCGAACTCGACACGCATGAGGAAGAGGTTGGTTTCGGCATCGCGATGCTCGTCGGCGTGGAGGATGTTTCCGTTATGGCGGAAGACGAAGTCGGAGATGATCGCAACCAGGCCTCTGCGATCGGGGCAACTGATCAGCAACACTGCGGAACGGCTATTCTGCGCGGGAACAGACAAGGGTGCACTCACTCAGTTTTGGGGTATGAAGATGAGTGTACCACTAGGGGTGGGTGAAACAGGGTATCTCGCAGTTGGTCCATGAGGGAGGGTAGGCGTCGCCTGTTTGCCCGCCAGGTAACTCACGTCATGGTGAGGTGGTGAGTTACCTGGCGATGATGCGGTGCTAGTCGGGTCGCCTGTTATGGCAGGTAAGGAACGACGCGAATGTGAGCCATCATTCCTCCATCTTCGTGCTCCAGGATGTGACAGTGGTACACGAAGTCTCCTACTTGGCTGAAGGGAATCTGCACTGCGACGGGGGCGACGGTGCAAGCTCCCGAACGCCAGGTGGCGATACTTCCATCGCAGCCATCACTCCCATGCGGCACCGGCACGTTATCCATCAGCGCCCCGGCCTCCACTCCGCTGGTCGCAGGCGTGACCACCTTGAACTTCGTTTGGTGAATATGGAAGTTGTGATCCTCTGACGCAACGTTCACAAGTTCCCATCCTTCCGTTACAGGCATGTTTCCTTTCGCCAGCGGCAGACAAACGTTGATGAACGTGTGATCGAAGGCAGTGATGTCCTCAAACGTGCCCGGAACCGGATTTCCGTTGGCATCGAGTTCTTCGTAACCTAATCCAAAGCCGTCCGGGTTATCCGCGGGAACTCCAAAGAAGATTCGGCGCTTATGTCCCGCCGCCAGTGCATTGCAGGCCGGGCTCGGAATTTCCGAAGGCGCCGACAATGATGCAAGGTGCTGGTGGAGGCTGATGGCCTGTTTCCTCGGCAGCTCTGCAGCGATCGCGTTTGCCTGGCTCAGCGATAGTTCGTCCGGGTGTGTTCCGCCGGAGATTCGCGCCTCGGAGCTTTGCATGTGATGCATGGTGTGCTCTGCTCCGGCGACGTTTACCGTGTCGTGAATCGCGCCGTTGCCCTTCTTGAAGGTGACATGCATCAAGCGCGCAGCCGGCCAGTCATCGGCATCTGCGCCGGTGGAATAAGAGTAAGTCACAAGCGAAGCGGAACGAGAAGACTCGGCTTGCCGCGATGACACCCAGATCTCCACTCGCGCAGACGGCATCATGCGAATTCTCGTCGCGCAGATTCCTTTTCCGTTCTGGCACGGTTGCGGCTTGATCTTTCCCTTCAGCCGCTCGCTAAGTACAGAGAGAGGGCTGGATGAATCCACGGCAACGCCGTCGATTGCCAGCACCTGAACCTCGAGATCTTTTCCGTGGTCATCATCCTGCAGTGCGAGCTCATAGCTTCTGCTGCCTGAGGCATTTGTCAGCCTCCAGACCTCGCCCTGGCCTCGGGCCACGGCAACGGAAGGATAGACCTGGCCGTTCACGGTAAAGAACCATTTGCCGCCAATGGTGCCTGCGGAATCGCCCTGAGCTTCTTCCGCTCCCACGCAGAAGCCGTTCCGAGGCGGTTCGCCGGGTTGCGGGTCGGCATTGCAGAAGGAGGGATCTTCCTGCGACAGCACCTGGCTGCCCGGGAGAATCTGAATGTCCTTCAGTGTCAGGTGGCGTATGTTGCCAGACCGCACGTTCATGTTGTCGAAGGGCGAGCCAATCGTAATGATTCCTGCAAGCCCATACGAAATCTGATTCAGAGCGAGTCCATGTGCATGTGGGTGTATCCAGAACAGGCCGGATGGGTGGTCTTTTGGCACGTAGATGTCATAGTCAATGGGCTTGTCGGTGTAATCCATGCCGGCATGTTGCATCTCAGGTAGTTTCCCGCTGGGATACGAGAGCACGTAGATGTAGTCGCCGTATGTGGGGTCGGACTCGGTGGCGCGCCGCGGTTCTACGATCAGGCCGTGAGTGTGCAGGTTTGTAGGATTATTCTCCAGCATTTCCCCCATCGGGCCATCGACATGTTCACAGTCCGGGGGCGCGGGAGGAAGCTGATTAACAAGCCGGATCTTGAGGTGGTCTCCGGGCTCGAGTTGCAGACGCATTCCGCCGTATTCAGAAGCCGTCGCGGATCCGGCCGGACAGGAGTCGCCAATGGCGTCCTTCTTGTAGCAGACCTCGTACACCCACGCATTCGGCGTGAACTGTCCCAACGTAATCTGTTTCGGCTTTGCAAGGATCAGGATGTCCAGTTCATGCCTCGTGCTATGAAACGTTGGGAGCTCTCTCAACTCTTCCAGCGCCCAACCGAAAGGGACAGTTGCAACGAAAACCGCTAACGACAGCAGGCCGAGAAGCACTCTTTTTCGAGACATCATCCCTCCCTCACAAGACAACTTCTGAGAAGCTGTTTTGGTTCAGAGAAGATGTATCTTTTTTCCGAGAGGATGTATCTTTTTTGCTCAACGAAACGACGGCGGAGTCGGTGAACAACTGCAAGATCACGGGTGTAGCACGAACGTGGGTTATTGAGTTGCAGGAGGGGCTGGAAAGGGCGAGTCGCGCGTTAATTCGCTGTTCTGAACTGGAAAGGTCAAGCACCAGCGTGGGGGGAGTTGTAATCTCCCCTGCTGATGTCGCTCTTGCACCACTTGTATTCGGGCAAGGCTGCCCGAATGCTACTGACTGACTAAGCGGCGCTGGCAGCGGGTCTAGTTGAAGTCCTCAAAGGATAGCGCGATTGGCTGGCCGTCCTCGTCGTACTGAATGACAGGTTCACCGCCACGCTTGGTGGGTTCGACCTGTTTCTGCTGTTTGCGCTCTTGCATCTTCTGCGCTTTGTCAGCACGCTTTTCCTGACGAGCGCGCTCTTTCGATCGCTTTGTGAAAGTCGTTCTTGAGTTTCCTGCCATTCATACTCCAGTCGGTGTATTCGAGTAGTCGATTGCGGTGATAAAAAGCGCAATCTCTCTATCTATTTGATGATGTCTGAGTTCTTGCAGGAGGATTTTATCTGACGTCCTCAGCACGAAAATAAAGGGCAGCCGTCCGGCCACCCTTCGCAGAGCTATTCGACCGCAAGTCTTAGAGAATCGATACGTTCTCTGCTTGCAGGCCCTTCGGGCCCTTGACGACGCTGAACTGCACAGCCTGACCCTCGGGGAGGCTTCTGAAGCCGTTCGCCTGAATCGCTGAGAAGTGCACGAAAACATCCTCGCCAGTCTGGCGGGTGATGAATCCAAATCCCTTTGCGTCGTTAAACCACTTCACTGTTCCTTGTTCCATGATGATGCTAATTCCTTTGTGATTTGAAGTGAGTCGGAGGGATTTATAAGGAGAAAGGTGTTCCGAAAGGCGCTTGGTTGTTCGCTCTCAGGGCGATTCTGCCGCTGCATCCATCCAATTCAGATGCTGTAAGAGCGTAACAGCTTACGCAGCCTGTGTATATGCCTGAACGCAAATTGTTTCTCAGGCTCTCCACGAGCCCCGAGATTCGTGGGGGTGAAGAGGGGCTAGGCTGCACGTTTTTGGATGGAGCGGCGGACATTGGCCAGTTCTTTCGGGGTGAACTCGCTTTTTCCGTGTGCTTCGCGGGCGTGGGCGCGCATGTAGCCCAAGAGTTCTTCTTCGGTGTTTCCGGTGACGCTCCATTCACACTGTGGTTGGTCGCAATGGAGGCTGCGGTCTCGAGACGATCCGGCGCCCTGGGCAGCGGGGTTCTGCGCCGTTTCGTTCTGCGGATATGAGGTATGGCGAGGATCGCCCGGGCCATTGGCATCGGGGCTAGAGGCGGCGGGATTGTTCTGTCCCACCTGCGCGCGCTTCTCGTCAGGCGTGCTACCCCATCCGGAGGTGCCGGTGGAGGGCGCAGAGGGATTAATGCCGCCGCCGGACGATTGGACGTTAGGGTTGTTGCCGGGATTGGGCGTATGTTCCTCGGGTTTCCTGGTGCTCATCTCTCCTCCTGCACTTGGGGCGAATATCTACGATGCGAATTTGCAACCGCGGGGATGATTCGCCTTCGTTTGACGAAGAACTGACGCAAGTTTGCGCATCCGCTGCGGCTTCAGCTACATCGAAACTGGAGGATAGGAGAGATATGGCGGATCATCACGCGCATCACGCTACGCACGGAATGGGAGAAACACTTGTGGGGATCACACGCGATCCGGTGCTTCGACCGATTGGGATCCTGATGATCATCGTGGGCGGATTATGGGGATTCTTTGTGGGTATGGCCGCAGAGGCGGGAACCTACAAACAGCCTATGGCTGCAGGAGCGTTGATCCTGCTGGGGTTGGTGCTGGCAGGACTAGGGAAACCGGCAGAGCAGATCTAGAGGGCTGTGAAGACCTCTCGGGGAGTGGGGGCATAGGGATCCTTCGCCTGCGGCTCAGGATGACACCGTAGCAGCAAAGGCAAAAGCAAGAGCAAGGTCAACTGCCCGTGTAAAGCAGACTGAAGGCCGAGGAATGATTCCTCGGCCTTTTGTGTGACGTCTTTCTTCGGAGCTACTTGGGTTGCGACTGCTTCTTTCGCTTTTGAGCTTCGAGGCGAGCGCGCTTCTGGACTGCCCAGCCTTCTTTGACCAACTGCTGCGGACGAGTGAGGCCGAGTGAGTCGTTGGGAACGTCGGTGGTGATGCAGGAAGCAGCGCCGATGTAGGCTCCGTCGCCGACATGGACGGGGGCGACCAGGGTGGTATCGCTGCCAATGAAGGCGCGGGCTCCGACGATGGTTTTGTGTTTGTTCACGCCATCGTAGTTGCAGGTGATGGTGCCGGCGCCGATGTTGGTGCCCTCGCCGATCTCGGCATCTCCGAGGTAGGTGAGGTGATTGGCTTTGGCACCACGGGCGAGTTTCGTCTTCTTGGTTTCAACGAAATTTCCGACGTGGGCTTCGGGGCCAATTTCGCTGCCAGGGCGAATTCGTGAGTAGGGTCCGATGATGGCGGCCTGCTCGACAGCGGAATCGTCGGCGATCGTGCCCTGATTGATCTGGACGCCGTTGGCCACGTGCATGTTAGTGAGCACGGAAAAACTGCGCACGACGCAGTCTTCGCCAATGGTAGTGTTGCCGAGCAACTGCACAAAAGGCTCGATGACAGTATCGGTGCCGACCTTCACTGTGGCGTCGATGAGGACCGTCTCTGGCTTGTAGATGGTGACACCATTGTCCATGAGTTCGTAGGCTTTGCGTTCGCGCAGGATGGAGTCGAGGTGCGCGAGTTCGCGACGGGTGTTCACACCGAGCACTTCGTTGGCGTTGGGAGTGTGCAGGGCAAGAACGGGTTCCTGATCGCGTTGAAGGATGGAGGCAATCTGGGTGAGGTAGAACTCGCCGTGAGGATTGTCGGTGGAGAGCTGATCGATGCGCGCGAAGAGTTTGGGGACGTTGAAGGCGTAGATGCCGGAATTGATTTCGCGAATATCGTTCTGCTCGGGAGTGAGCTGCTTCTGCTCGACAATGGCCTCGACGCTGTCGGTGCTCTTTCCATGAACAACGCGGCGCACAATGCGTCCGTAGCCGAAAGGATCGGGTGGCTCGGCTGTGAGGATGGTCATAGCAGCGGAGTTGTCGATGTGAAAATCGCGGACGGCGGCGATGGTGGTGGAACGAATGAGCGGCACATCTCCGCTGAGAACGAGAACGTGGTCGTAGCCGCGCAGGGCTTCGCGACACTGCATGAGCGCGTGTCCGGTGCCGCGCTGCTCGCGTTGCTCCACGAACTGCGTTCCGAGGGGAGCGATTTCGGTGCGCACGCGTTCGGCTTCGTGTCCGACGATGCAAAAGATGTCGGAAGGCGCGACGATGCTGCTGGCGGCGCGGATAACGTGCGAGAGCAGGGGCAGTCCGGCGATGCGGTGCAACACCTTGGGCAACTTCGACTTGAGGCGGGTGCCTTTGCCCGCGGCGAGAATAGCGATGGCAAACTTTGTATTCGGCATGTGCGTTTATTGTAAAGCAGCGGAATACGTGTGACGCGAGATAGACGGATCAGGAGATAATTCGCGGCACATGAGGCATAGCGAAGCCGCGCGGGCGTTTGCTCGTGCGAAGATAGTGACAGAGGTTTTCTCGCGCGGACAGATGAACACGCTTCATCGGGTATTCAAAGCTTTTCATTACCGTGATTTTCGGCTGATGTGGTTTGGGGCCTGCATGTCCAGCATTGGAAGCTGGATGCAGATCGTGGCGCAGGGCTGGCTGATCTACAGGTTGAGCCACTCGGCATTTCTGCTTGCGCTCGATCAGTTTCTCGGCGGCATCCCAATATTTCTCTTCTCCCTCATTGGCGGAGTGGTGGCGGACCGCGTGGAGCGGCGCAAGGTCCTGCTGGCGTCGCAGTATGTGCAGATGGGGAGCGCAGCGCTGCTTACGGTGCTTGTGGCGACAGGGTATATCCACGTCTGGCACATTCTGTGTCTGTCCTTTGTCTCGGGGCTCGCGCAGGCTTTTGGCGGACCGGCGTACCAGGCATTGATTCCGACGCTGGTAGAGCGCGAGGACATGCCGAATGCGATCGCGCTGAACTCGATTCAGTTCAATATGGCAGTGACGATCGGGCCTGCACTAGCGGGTATCACGCTGGCGCGACTGGGCGAGAAATGGTGCTTCGGACTGAACGCGGTTTCGTTCGTCGCACCGGTGATTTCGCTGCTAATGATTTCGACACGGTTTGTGCCGACGGCCACGACTGAATCGATATTTGGCAGCTTGAAGCAGGGCATTTCATTTGTGCGAAAGCAGGAGTCAATGGGGGCGCTGATCATTCTGGCGTTCTGCATGACGATGCTGAGCATGCCGATGAGAACCTACATTCCTGTGTTCGTGAAAGATATATTCCACCGCGGGCCTGAGGTTTACGGAAGCCTGCTGTCGTTGATGGGCGTCGGGTCGATTATGGGCTCGCTGATGATTGCGAGCCGGGGAAACATCAGGAACAAGGGATACATCGCGCTGGTGATGATGATGTGCCTCGGCGCGGCCATTGCGGGGTTTGCGGTGTCTCGTTCGCTGCCAGTGAGCTATACGATGCTGCTGGTGGTGGGCGGATCGATGATGGCAGTGTTCGCCACGGTGAACTCGCTGGTGCAGTTGATCACAACGAACGAGATGCGCGGACGCGTGATGAGCGTGTACAACTGCGCGTTCCGCGGCGGAATGCCGGTGGGCAACCTGATCTCGGGATGGCTCGTACCGTTTATGACCGCTCCGGTGGTGGTGGGGATCAACGGAGTGCTGCTGATTATGCTGGCGATGTATTTCATGCTGGTTCACAGGCGCGTGGCGGCACTGTAAACAGTCCTGATCTGAGACCCCATTCCACTTTGGGGATGAAGATCGTTTAAGACTGCTGATCCAATTCATTGAGCTGAGAAAACGTTCGTATTACGGGTGGAAACGAGATATGCATTGCGTATCGCTTGCGTGCCCGGAGGTAGGACGGATGTTTGCGCTCGACTTAGATAAGCTGCAATCACATGAAAAGGAACTGAACGCGGTATCAAGGCTTGAGACCTCGATTCCGAGCGGGGAAGTGCTGCTGATGTTTTTCCGCGAAGGACAGGGCTGGTCAGACCGAGCGTTCATCGAGAGCCTGCCGGCTTCGGATTTCGCAAAGCATCAGTAGCGACGAATCAGGTGCGAGGTGAGGTGGCCTGCCGCTCGCTCTGAAGGCGGGCGGGGAGATTGAGCAGGTCGAGCGCGATGCGGTTAATGGCGTGGCGGGCAAAGTGGCTGGCGTCCAGGTAGTCGCCCAAGATCGGGGTGACACCGAGTGCGCGAATTTGGTCGAGGTCGTTGATGAGCGGTTCGGCGTTGTCTTGGGCGTAGCGGGCGCGCAACTCTTCCGGAACGGGAGCGTCGTTGAGCATCACGTAGTCGAAGATGCGGCGCCTGGCGTGATCGAAGATGGCCTCGATGTGTTGCGACGCCGTAAGGCCGGTGCTCTCGTTGGGCTGCGTCATCAGGTTGCAGATGTAAACACGGATCGCCTTCGAGGAGCAGATTGCTTCAGGGACTCCCCGCACGAGGACATTGGGAATGCAGCTAGTGAAGAGCGATCCCGGTCCGATGCTGATGATGTGCGCGTTCTCGATGGCCTCAAGGGCCTGGGGCAGCGGATGAGCGTTGGCAGGTACGAGACGCAGCCGTGAGATGCCGCTGCGACTGGCGGTAATGTTCGTTTCTCCCCTGACACGCTCTCCATTGCGCATGATGGCGTCGAGCTGGACATTGCTGCTGGTGGCAGAAGGATAGATCTCGCCGCGCGTCTTCAGAATGGCGGAGCTGAGTTTTACGGCAAGTGAAAAGTCGCCGCAGACTTCGGCGAGCGCCGAGAGAAAAAGGTTTCCGAAACTGTGGCCATCTAGGCCTCCGCCGCTGAAGCGATAACGGAAAAGCTGAGAGAGTAGCTCTTCGTCGTCGGAGAGGGCGGTCATGCAGTTGCGAATATCGCCCGGAGGCGGCACACCCAACTCTTTGCGCAGGCGCCCGCTGGAGCCTCCGTCATCGGTGACGGTCACGATAGCGGTGAGGCGGGAGATGTAAGGCTCGATGGGGGAAGGGCCAGACGGATCGGCCGGGGAAATGGCTAGAACGTGGCGTTTAAGGCCTCGGAGAAGAGTGGACAGGCCGGTGCCTCCGCCTATGGCGACAACGCGCAGGCCTTCAACTGGACTCGTAATGATCGGCGGTACTGGCATGGAATAGCCGCGACGGGAAGCGAGGGGGATGCGCCTCCCTGTAAATTACGCTCCTACGCTGCCTTCAGGATAAAGCAGCTCGGTGAACCGAGGATCGTCGGCCATGTTTTTGAAATCGGAATCGTTGCGGGCCTGAAAGCGATTGCCTGGATTGAGGCGAATGGCTTTGGCCAAGTGCTGGAGACTTTCGCTGGTGCGTCCGGTGAGGCACTCGAGGACGGCAAGGCCGTACCAGACGAAATCAAGGCCGGGCTTCTGGTTCGATAGGGTTTCGAGATGCTCGCGGGCAGTGACGAAGTCGCCGAGATTCATGAGCGAGACGGCGAAGTCGTAATGTTCCTCTGGGGTGTTGAAGGTGGTCTGTATCCGCTCCAATTGCTGGTTGCAGATGTTGACATGAACCTTGGCCCGGTCTGCCAATTCGCTAATAGAAGACTCGATGACCTTCTGGAACAAAGACTTAGCTTTGTCGAACTTCTGGCTCTGCAAAAGCCGCAATGCCTGCTCGTAGGTTTGCAGCGTTTGGGCAAAGCGCGCCTGGTTTTCATCCTGCGGCTCGGGCTTCGAGTTGGCAGAGGGGCTTTTCGGCTTCACTTCCACTTTTTTGGTCATGCGCCCTTCCAGAAACATGAAACTTACATCCGTTCCGGTCGGTAGAAGTATGGGAACGGTAACTATCTAAGAATACAGCTTTATACCGTTTGGCGGGCACAGCGTCAACCCAGCGAAGTATTTGACGCAGGCGCGCAACCCCAGCGAGCAATCTACGTCTGTATAGAATGAGCATAGTGGAGGACGAGAGATGGAAGAAAATCCGGTTCCTGTTCCGGCGATAAGGCCGAGACACTCGAGTTCCCAGCGGATGGGAATGAGATGGCTTCGCGAGGTCTTCCTGTCGCTGGGGATTTCGGTGTTCATCGTCGTGTTTCTGTATCAACCGGTCAAGGTTGAAGGAACCAGCATGATGCCGGGATTGGCCGACCAGGAACGGATCTTCATCAACAAGTTCGCCTACCGCCTGGGGCCGATTGAGCGCGGAGATGTGGTGGTGTTCCGTTATCCGGGCGACCCGAGCAAGAACTACATCAAGCGCATAGTGGGAGTGCCGGGCGACCATATCGAGGTTCGGCGCGGCGCTGTGTATGTGAACGGCAATCGGCTGGTGGAACCCTATGTTCCCGACCAGTTCAAGGACGAACGGTCTATGAGCGAGGTGACGGTGCCGGACGGAAGTTATTTCGTGCTCGGCGATCACCGCAACCTCTCGAGCGACAGCCGTGATTTTGGGCCCATCGAGCAGGACTCAATCTTCGGCAAGGCGGTCTTCGCCTATTGGCCGACTACGATGTTGGGCAAGCTGCACTAGACGAAATCAGACAAGGAAAGATCGATGAGACTGGCAATCTTCGGCTCAACCGGGGGAACGGGGCTGGAGCTGACGCGTCAGGCGCTCGAAAAAGGACATAACGTCCGCGTGCTGGTGCGAAATCCGAACAAGATGCCGCTGACGAATCCGAATATGCGGATCGTGCTGGGCAATGTGCTGGATCACGAGAGCGTGACAAAGACGATCCTGGGAGCGGACGCGGTGTTGAGCTGCCTGGGGCAGAGGAACCTGTTTCAGAATACGCGGGTGGTGTCGGTGGGGACGCACCTGATCGCAAGCGTGATGAAAGAACAGGGCGTGCGGCGACTGGTGGTCGAATCGGCATTTGGCGCGGGTGAAAGTCTAAGCCTGGCGACTCCGTTGCAAAGGTTGATCTTCGCGACACTGCTGTGGGCTCCTTATGAGGACAAGAACCTGATGGAGCCGGACGTGAAGAGCAGCGGGCTCGAGTGGACGATTTTGCGACCAACGATGTTGACGAATGGCGAGCGCACCGGGAAGTATTCCGTCACGGTGGGACGACGGCCTGAGAAGTCGAGTGTGTCAAGAGCAGACGTAGCGGCTGCGATGCTGCGAGCGGTGGAAGAACGCTTGTGGATAGGCGAGGCTCCGGCGGTAACGGGGATGTAGAAGGCGTTTGCAGTGGGCCCACGGCAATAAGGAGGGATTGTGATGCGCATTCTGATTGCGTTGGTGCTGATGCTCGGCTGCGGCTGGGCGCAGACGGGGCTGCGGATTAGGTCAACATCTCATTCGGATTTCCCCGGGCTGCGTGGGGGGCTCAGAGATAGCGAGAGTACGGTGTACGTGCTGGGAGCTCGCGTTCGAGTTGAGTCGAGAATCGGCGGGCCGGTAATCTTGATACGGCAATGCGATACTCGTAAGTCATACACGCTTCACCCCGATAAACGTGAATATGGGGAGTTGGTGCTGCCGCCGGATGACTTCGCCCAGGCCGCAAAAAAGGCTCGGAACAACGCGCCTACAGAGCCTCCCAACATCATCATCGAAATCACGACGGTAGATTCAGGAGAGACGAAAACTGCTTTCGGGCATTCTGCGCGGCACTACATCACGACCACAAAACAAACGCCTGCGCCGGAGTTGGATCAGGAATCGAGTGAAACGGTGGAGGACGAGTGGTATTTGGATGTTCCAGACCCGATGCTCTGTGACAAGGCTGCCCCGCGGGTAGCTGGTCACATGATGACATTTACGGTCAACGACCGGAGCAGTGCTCGCCCGGAGTTCAGGCACTCAGGGCCGGAGCCGCAGGGATTGGTACTCTCGTCCAAGCGGACGACGACTTCGGCACACGTTCTTCAAACGGGTGAGAAGCAGAAGGTTACGTTCACGAGCAGCCACGAGATAACGGAGATGCAGGAAGAGAAGCTGGATCCGGCTTTATTCGAGGTGCCGCGCGACTTCAAGAGGGTGGACCGATTCACGAGTAGGTAGCGGCAGGGCAAAACGCGAGATGAATATTATGCGGAAAGATGTATTTATATGCATGATAATGCGGGATTTCCACGACTTAAACGTGCACGGAGGATTGAATAGCTGATATCATCTAGAAAATCCACTCCCTGAGGATGCGATGCAAGCTATCCTGGCGCTGGAAGACGGCAGGGTCTTCCGCGGCAAAGGCTACGGAGCGCGGCTCGAACGTACGGGCGAAGTAGTTTTCAATACATCCATTACCGGTTACCAGGAGATCTTCACCGATCCCTCCTATGCTGGGCAGATTGTTGTTCTGACCAATCCCGAAATCGGTAACTACGGCACCAATCCCGACGACAACGAAGCAGGCAAGCCCTACATTGAGGGCCTGATCGTGCGCGAGTTTTCGCCCTACGCGTCGAACTACCGCTCGCACCAGGTGACGGACGAGTATCTGGAACGGCACAAGGTTCCCGTGCTGTCCGATATCGACACGCGCGCTCTGGTGCGGCACTTGCGCGATAAGGGAGTGATGCGGGGCGTGATCTCCACGTCGGAAACCGACGTCGATAAGCTGATCGCCATGGCCAAGGCCACGCCTTCGATCGATGGCCGTGATCTGGCGAAAGAAGTGTGCACGAAAGAGCCCTACCAGTGGACGAAGGGCGACATCGATGAGCGAATCATCACCGTGCCGCATCCGTCGCTGAAGCAGCTTTCGATGGTGACGACGGCCGAAGAGATTTCGCCGGAGAGTGCTGCGGACCGCAAAAAAGTGGTTGCGTTCGATTTCGGCATCAAGCACAACATTCTGCGCAGGCTGGTGGCCTCGGGATGCGATGTGACGGTGGTTCCGGCGCAGACCTCGGCTGAAGACGTGATGAGCCTGAATCCTGATGGCGTGTTCCTCTCAAACGGGCCGGGCGATCCGGACGCGGTGGTGTATGCGCAGAAGACGATCCGCGATATGGCGGGTCGCATTCCAATCTTTGGCATCTGCCTGGGGCATCAGTTGGTGGGATTGGCCCTGGGAGGCAAGACTTACAAGCTGAAGTTCGGACATCATGGCGGGAACCATCCGGTGAAGCAGTTGAAGACCGGAAAGATCGAAATCACGGCTCACAATCACAATTACGCGGTCGATCCGAATTCGCTGAAGCAGAGCGAAGTGGAGCTGACGCACGTCGATTTGAACGACGACACGCTGGAAGGACTGCGGCATCGCACGTATCCGCTGTTCAGCGTGCAGTATCACCCGGAGGCTTCGCCGGGGCCGCACGATTCGCACTACCTGTTCTCGGATTTCGTTCAGATGATGAACGAGTGGCGGGGTTAGTGAAGCGCGCTGTGTTGTTTTCAGTGCTGACCCTCGCGGCTGCGGCAATGGCACAGATGCCGCACGGGCAGATGGGTGGCGGAAACTCCAGTCCAATGGGCCCGATTCCGCAGGATATTGTTGCGAACCGGCAGGAGTTTGGTCGAGTGTGCGGCATTGCCGATACGTCGCGGCAGAGCGCACTGTCCTTCCGTCGGAACGATGCCGGCGAATGGCTCGTAATGGACGCCAAACAGCTTCCGGTGTTGACCGACAGCGCGGCCGCACGAGTGTGGCGCGAGCAAAACTGGATGGTGGACATTCACGACGGCTCGGGCCGGGGAAGACCGAAGATTCATAGCGGACAATTGTGCTATGACCCGCAGGGGCGCATTACGCGCATGGTGGACCGCTACCTGGAAATGGCTGAATGCGGGTGCATGCGGTTCACAATGCTGACCTACGGGCAGGATGGCCGCGTCACAAGGAAGGAACAGCACTTCCTGAGCATGACCTCCGGGCAAGAGATTGCCGCGCCCGAGGCCGCGAAGGACTTTCCTCCGATGTGGGAATATCGCAGGTTTGAACAACTGCCTTTCTATTCGCTGGTGAAGAAGTAACAGACTAATTTGCAGCTTGATCGGCAAGCATTGCAGGTGAGAAAGCATACGTAAATGCCACGTCGCACAGATATATCTAAGATTCTGATCCTCGGTTCAGGGCCGATTGTTATCGGTCAGTCGGCGGAGTTCGATTACTCCGGCACACAGGCTTGCAAGGCGCTGAAGGCGGAAGGTTTTGAGGTCGTGCTGGTGAACTCCAATCCGGCGACTATCATGACTGATCCTGAGATGGCCGACCGCACCTATGTGGAGCCGCTGACGCGGCAGTACGTGGAAGAGATCATCCGGCAGGAAGTGGCGCGCGGAGTAGGCAAGGGCATGGCCGTGCTGCCTACGGTAGGCGGGCAGACCGCTCTGAACCTGGCAGTGGAACTGGCCGACGGCGGCGTGCTCGAGAAGTACGGCGTCATCCTGATTGGCGCGCAGTTGGAGGCCATCAAGAAGGCCGAAGACCGCCTGCTGTTCAAGGATGCGATGACGCGCATCGGGTTGGACGTGCCGCGCTCGGCACTGGTCAACAACTTGAAGGACGGTCTGGATTTCGCGGGCAAGCTGGGATTCCCGGTGGTGCTGCGCCCTTCATTCACATTGGGCGGATCGGGCGGCGGCATTGCGTACAACCGCGAAGAAATGCTGGACCTGCTGGCACGTGGTTTGGATCTTTCACCGGTGCACGAAGTTCTGATCGAAGAGAGCGTGCTGGGGTGGAAAGAATACGAGCTCGAGGTGATGCGCGATCTGAAGGATAACGTCATCATCGTGTGCTCGATTGAAAACTTCGATCCCATGGGCGTGCACACGGGCGACTCGATCACGGTGGCTCCGGCGCAGACGCTGAGCGACCGCGAGTATCAACGCATGCGCGATGGCGCGATCAAGGTTATGCGCGAGATCGGCGTTGAAACCGGCGGATCGAACGTGCAGTTTGCGGTGAATCCGCTGACGGGGCGGCAGATCGTGATCGAGATGAACCCGCGCGTGTCGCGCTCATCGGCGCTGGCATCGAAGGCAACGGGTTTCCCAATCGCGAAGATCGCGGCAAGGCTGGCCGTGGGCTACACGCTGGACGAGATCACGAACGACATTACGCAGAAGACTCCGGCGTGCTTTGAGCCGACCCTCGACTACGTGGTGACGAAGATTCCGAAGTGGCAGTTTGAGAAGTTCCCGGGAGCGGACGAGAGCCTGGGGCCGCAGATGAAGTCGGTCGGCGAAGTGATGGCGATTGGCCGCACGTTCAAGGAATCGCTGCTGAAGGCGGTGCGTTCGCTTGAAACCGGAAAACGGCTGGAGGCGGAAGCCATCGAGCCGAGGATTATCACGAAGCGCCTCGTGTCGCCGCATCCGGAGCGCCTGCAGTATGTGCGCTATGCGCTGCGCAATGGCTGGAGCGTTCCGCAGGTTGCGAAGCTGACGGGAATGGACCCGTGGTTCCTTTACCAATTGAAGGAAATCGGCGACGAACTGAATGTGCTTTCGGAGAAGTCGCTCAACACCATCTCCTACGACGAGATGCGCGAGGCAAAGCGCATGGGCATCAGCGATGCGCGGCTGAGCGAACTGTGGAACCTGCCTACGCGTGAAGGCGTGATCAAGATTTATGAGAAGCGGCAGGGGATGTCGCTGGCTCCGGTGTATAAGCGCGTGGATACATGCGCGGCGGAGTTTGAGAGCTTTACGCCATACATGTACTCGACCTTTGAGGAAGAGGACGAGGCGCAGCCAACATCGCGCAGGAAGGTCCTCATTCTTGGCTCGGGGCCCAACCGCATCGGGCAGGGAATCGAGTTCGATTACTGCTGCTGCCACGCGGCATTTGCGCTGCGCGACGATGGCTATGAAACCGTCATGGTGAACTGCAATCCGGAGACGGTTTCAACCGACTATGACACGAGCGACAGGCTGTATTTTGAGCCGCTGACGTTCGAAGACGTGATGGCGATTTACGAACACGAGGCCAAGGGCAGCGACGACATTGGTGTAATCGTGCAATTCGGCGGACAGACGCCACTGAATCTCGCGCTGCCGCTGAAGCGCGCGGGAGTGAAGATAATCGGAACTTCGCCAGAGTCGATCGATCTAGCCGAGGACAGAAAGCGCTTTGAGAAGCTGCTGCGCGATCTGGATATTCCGCAGTCGCCGGGTGGAATGGCCACCACTGAAGCAGAGGCGCTGGCAGCGGCCGAGAAGGTTGGATATCCGGTGCTGGTTCGTCCTTCGTATGTGCTGGGCGGACGCGCGATGGTGATCGCCTACGATGCGAAGTCGGTGAAGGAGTACATCGAAAAGGCGGTGGAATACTCGCAGGACCGCCCGATCCTGATCGATCACTTCCTGGAATCCGCAACAGAGGTCGATGTGGATGCACTGTGCGACGGCGAGGACGTAGTGATTGCCGGGATCATGGAGCACATCGAAGAGGCAGGCATTCACTCGGGCGACTCGTCATGTGTATTGCCGAGTGTCGATCTATCGCCAGAGGTGCTGGAGACGATTCGGGAGTACACGTTCAAGCTGGCAAGGGCTCTGAATGTCGTCGGGTTGATGAACATTCAGTACGCAATCCAGCGCGATAAGGTGTACGTGATCGAGGTGAATCCGAGAGCATCGCGCACGGTGCCGTATGTTTCGAAGGCAACCGGCGTACCTTGCGCGAAGATTGCGGCGAGGTTGATGACAGGGCGCAAGCTGAAAGAGTTCTTGCCCGAGAACATTGCTCAGCGGAAGGATTTGGATACGGGAGATCACTTCTATGTGAAGTCTCCGGTGTTTCCGTGGAATAAGTTCCCCGGCGTGGACACAGTGCTTGGGCCGGAGATGCGCTCGACGGGCGAAGTCATGGGCGTGGCCGACAATTTCGGAGAAGCGTTTGCCAAGGCTCAACTCGCCGCAGGACAGGCGTTGCCGTCGAAGGGAACGGTGTTCATCAGCGTGAACGAGCGCGATCAGGAATATGTCGCGGAGGTAGCCCGCAAGTTCGTGGACATGGGTTTTAAGCTCGTTGCGACGCACGGCACGGCGGAAACGCTGGAAAAGGCCGGCATGCGCGTGGAGCGGGTGTACAAGGTGAAAGAGGGAAGACCGAACGTGGTCGATCTGATCAAGGGCGACCGAATTCAACTCATCATCAATACGCCTCAGGCGCGTGGCGAGCCTTGGTTCGATGAGAAGGCGATTCGCAGAGCGGCGATCACGGCGAGGGTCCCGACGATCACGACATTGTCGGCGGCGCGCGCGGTGGTGGAAGGTATTCCGGTGCTGCAGGCTGGAGTGGTCAGCATCAGCAATCTGCAGGAGCTGCACGCGACACATCAGGCAGCGAAGCGCGATGCAGTTGCGAAGGAGTAGCACGATGCTCAGAAAAGCACTGGCTGTAATGCTGGTGTTGATGTGTTCCATGTGGCTGGCGGCGCAGAAGGGGCCGCAGCACCCGTCATCGGTGGATGGCGCGACGCCAGTGACATTGCCCAGCGGGTTGGTGTACTGGGATCTGGTTGTTGGTACGGGAAAGACGGCCGCTAAGGGCAGCAAGGTGAAGGTCAACTACACTGGCTGGCTGCTGGAACAGGGAACGAAGTTCGACAGCTCCTATGATCGCAATCAGCCACTGGAGTTCGCAATTGGCGCGGGTCAGGTGATCAAGGGCTGGGAACTGGGTGTCGCTGGGATGAAGGTCGGCGGCAAGCGGCAGCTCAGGATTCCTCCGGAGCTGGCATACGGGTGGCGCGGTCAGCCGCCGGATATTCCGCGGAATGCGTACCTGATCTTCGACGTGGAACTGCTGGAAGTAGAGTAAGTTCGGACGGCGGTGAGTTACTGGGAATCCTAGAGTTGGAAATCGTCAACTCTGGGCCACCTAAGACAGTGTTGAGAGGGCGTCCTGCGGGGCGCCCTTTTATCGTTCGGGGAGTTCTGGCGCCCAGATGAAGCCGGAGCTTTTCCAGGGCAGGAAATAGGCGGCTGAGGTTGTGGCGAGCACGATGGCCTTGTTCGGGTCGAAGGCGATGCCCACGAGATTTGGGCCGCTGATGACGAGCGAGGCTTTCTTGTCTGGGGTTATCTCGATGACTCCACGATTGCCGCGCCATGAAGCAACGAGGAACAGATTGCCTTCGAGATCGAATGCGAGTCCCTGCGGGCGTCCAAGGTTTGAGAAGAAGGGAGTTACGACTCCGTGGGGGTCGATTTCGTAGACGCTGTCGTTAGAGGACGTGGTCGGGCCGGTGACGTAGAGGTTGCCGTTGGGTGAGAAGGCCAGGTGATAGGCGGCTACGCTGGGTTCTAGTGTGGCGAAAACAAATATCTGGCGATCGGGCGCGATTTTGAAAATGGTGCCGCTGCGATCGCCGACATAGAGGTTTCCCTGGGAGTCGAAGGCCAGTCCGGTGGCGACACCCATGCCCTCAGCATAGGTCGTGAGATCGCCGGTGGTGGAGAGGCGATATACGGCGCCATCGTGGCGTGAGGAGATGTAGAGATTCCCGTCAGAGTCGAGCGCGAGGCCCGTGGCGTTCATGATGTCGGCCGTGAGTGGATGGACGGCGGATTCATCATCAATGCGGAAAAGCGAATTGGGCACAGATTGGCCGCGGCCGCCGGAGAAGGTGACGAAGATATTTCCCTCGTCGTCGATTACGGGATTGGCTACGGGGTGCAGGTTTTCCGAAAGCAAGGTGGCCAGGGTGAAATGAACCGTGGCGGAGCCGTGCGGCGTCGTGACGGTCAGCGACTCTCCCGAAGCACTTTCTGGAACGATCACTGTGAGCTGGCTGGGGCTGGCGAAAACGACTGTGCTGAGTGCCTCACCGAAATACACCTGCGCAGGCTCGGTCAGGCTCGTAAGCAGAGCGCGACCACGCACCACGACTTCTCCTCCGGGCAGGGCGAAGGAGGGCTCGACGGAGATGATGACGGGAGATTCTGGCTTTGGACTCATATTTGCGCGCGCTTGCGTTCTGAAGAACTATCTTACGATGCCCAAGTGCAATAAGAACTGCAGAACAAGGAACCCGTAGAAACCGGCGCCAAGATCGTCAACTATGATTCCCACACCTTCCGGACGCAAGCGCTCGAGTAGGCGGATTGGCGGGGGCTTAACAATATCAAATGCGCGGAAAAGTATGAAGCCTGCCAACTGCGCTTTCCAGGTGAGCGGAGCGGCAACGAGGGTGAGCATCTGCCCGGCAACTTCATCGATGACCACGTGGGATGGGTCGTCGCGATGGCAGGCCCGGGCCGTCAGGGTTGCCGCTGGAATGCCGATGGCTGTGGCCAAAGCGCAGTAAGCCAAGGCCCCCACAATGTGCAAGTTGGGGGGGAGTGCCCGGGCAATGAGCGCCCAAGTCAGTACCGCGCCAAGCGATCCCCAAGTGCCGGGGCCGGGCTTGAGCGCACCCGCGCCGAAGAAGGTTGCGACCGTCCATGCCCAATAAGGGCGAGTAGGGCGGGCGGAGCCTTTCTTGGTGTGCGAGGATGCGGGCTGATGTTGGGCGGTCGTGTGTTCCTCAGTTGGGCTTGCGGCGTCCATCAATCTCGCTTTCGTTCAGTTGGCCGGAGGCTTCGGGGCCTTTGCGCAGGTTTCCGATCTGCCGCTGCCTCGGCTCATTGTACTCGGCTTCGCCACCAGATTCAGGATCATTCATTGGCGACGAGATTACGTAGCCTTCGCTGATCCACTTGCCGAGATCGACCATGCGGCAGCGGTCGGAGCAGAAGGGAAAGTCGGGATCTGTAGCCATAACGATCTTGCGGCACGTGGGACAACGTAAGGATGCAGTCTTCTTCTTCGGCATGGGACAGTGTTCAGTTATCTAAATCAGCCGGGCCACGAGATCGTACTCATGTGTTTCTTCGACGATCGCGCGGTGGAAGCTTCCGGCTTGGGGCGACTCGTGGTCGCCAAAATCGTTGATGAAAACTTTGCCATCGATCTCAGGAGCATGCGCCGGAGTGCGCGCCTCCCAGAGGAGGTCGGTTTCGTCGCTTGGGCCCTCGAGCATGACTTCGATTTCGCGGCCAATCCATTTCTTCATGCGCTTACGGCTAATGCGCTTTTGAAGTTGCATGAGCTTGCGGCGACGGCGTTCGATTTCCTTCGATGGCACCTTGTCGCCGAGAAGATAGGCGGGCGTGCCCTCTTCGTCGGAATAAGCAAAGACACCGAGCCAGTCGAACTGGGCGGCGGTGACGAAATCGCAAAGCTGCTGAAAATCTTCTTCGGTCTCACCGGGGAAGCCAACGATGAACGAAGTGCGCAGAGTGACATCGGGAACGGTTTGTCGAATCTTCGCGATCAGCTTGAGGAAGATTTCGGCCGAGCCGCCACGCTTCATGCGCTTGAGCATGGCAGTGGAGGCGTGCTGCAAGGGGACGTCGATATACCGGCACAGGCGAGGATATTTCGCCAGCACCTCGAGCAGGCGAGGCGTGACCTTGTTCGGATAGGCGTAGAGGAACCGTACCCAGCGGAGGTCTTCGACTTGGGCGAGCTGCTCGAGCAGAAGGGCAAGGCCATCCTGAACGCCGAGGTCTTCGCCAAAGCAGGTTGTGTCCTGGCCTATCAAATTGATTTCGCGAACGCCCTCTGAGGCGAGACGGCGTGCCTCGGTTACTACCGACTCGATGCTGCGCGAGCGGAACTTGCCGCGAAGCTGGGGAATGATGCAGAAGGCGCACGGGTGGTCGCAGCCTTCGGCGATCTTGATGTAGGCCGAGTGACGGGCGGTGGCCAGCATGCGCGGCGTGGTTTCGTCGTAGAGATAGCTGGGCAGCTCGGCTGTGGCGCCGTCCCACGCGTCGCGTGCGAAGCGTCCCGCCTTCTCACGGGCATCGCCTTCAGGACGCGACGTGGACTCGTGCAAGCCGCTCTTGAGCTGCTGGGAGGCGCTGGCGTGCGGATGCGTGCCGCTGCCGAGAATGTTGAACGGAGTAGATTGCTTGGGCGTGGGAGCAATTCCGGCGGCGGCCAGAATGTCGGAGAGCTCGCCTGTTCCAAGAACCGCGTCCACCTCGGGAATGTTCTTCTGAATCTCGTCGCGATAGCGCTCGACGAGGCATCCGGTGACGATCAGCTTCTTGGCTCGGCCGTGCGTCTTGTGTCCGGCCATCTCGAGAATGGTGTCCACGGATTCCTGCTTGGCGGTGTCGATAAACGAGCAGGTGTTAACGACGATGATGTCGGCATCGTCGGCGTGGGCGGTGATTTCGGCCCCAGAGGTGGACAGCAGGCCCATCATGACCTCGGAGTCAACCAGGTTCTTGGGACAGCCGAGGCTGACAAAGCCGACACGCGGACGCGCGGACGTCGTAGAGGATGGCGCACTGTTTTCTGTGGGGGTACTGGTGTTGATCGGCATTCCTACAGATATTTTACCAGCACCGGGGCGGCCGTTTCCGGCAGGGCAAAATTACGAGTTGGTGAGTAGAAGAACTCCGCAGCAGACCAGGATGGTGGCGAGCCAACGCCGCTTATCGACGTTCTCGTGCAGGAAGAATTTGGCTCCGAGGGCGTTGGTCACAAAGGTGAGGGCGGCGGAAGCCGGTCCCATCAGGCTCAGGTCGGCCCAGGAGAGGCCAACGAGATTGCTGAAGAAGGCCATAGCCATGAAGAAGATTCCGCCGAACAGAGCGCTGCTGGAGAGAACGCGAGCCGCGACGGCAAGGATGCCGTGCTTGCGCCGGAAATCGCCCAGGTCGCCGATGCGGCGCATGGCAAGCGCAATGAACACATCTCCGGCAGCGGCAGAGCATACAACGCAGAAGATGCAGAGCCAGGTGTAGAGGGACCTCATACGCGGCCTCCGATGGTTTGGTCTCCCATCACTTCGCTGTCGGAGACTTCGGCGGGCGGATGTTCAGTTCGGGATGGACCTCCTGCGACTAGACCCACGCCAGCCACGATGAGGCTGATCCCAGCCCAGCGGCGCAGGCTTACGTGCTCGTGCAACCAGAAGATGGAAAGCAGGGCCATGAAGACATAGCTGATGGCGGTGGCCGGGAGCACGTACGTCAAGTCGGCGAAGGAGAGCGCGGTCATGTAGCTGTACATGAATCCGATGAGGAACAGGATTCCGAAGATCACGTAGGGATTGGAGAGTGCAGTGAACACGTGCGCCAGATGGTGTACGTCAATGACTCCTACGTCTTTCATTCCACGCGCCAGGAACGTGTCTCCGATGGAGCTGAAAATGACGACGAAAAGTAGAACAAGGTATTTGCGAAAGTTCAAAACGTGCTTCCTGGGCGATGGCCGATCATGTACGTGTTAGATTCCAGCTTGCCGGAAATTGAGCGAAAGCGCAAAACAGGCAAGGCTACTTTCCAAGAGCCCATGTGCGCAGCTCCCCGACCTGTCGCAGGAGCTTGAGCTGAGCCTGCAGGTACTCGAACTGACTCTGCAAGAATGATACCTGCCGATTGGCGATATCGGCGCGAGCCATTTCTTGATCCTGCGCAGTGGCCTTGCCGTTCTGCACCATGAGTTGCACGGCGTCAATGTTGGCCTGTGCGAGTTCGAACTCGAGGCGCGAGACCTTGGCGGCAGCTTCTAATTGCGATAAGGCGCGTTGTGAGCGCACTGCATCTGTCGCGACCTGATCGCGGACAGCTTGCGCGTCGGCCTGGGCACGAAGCGCCTCGGCGTCGGCGGCGGCAGCGCGAGCGTTCTGACTGAGATTGAAAAACGGAACGCGAAGATTGATTCCGAAGCTGTAGTTATGACGAGTGAAGCTCTTGTAGTACTGGTCGTAGTTGTTGAATGATGCGAGCTCTTCGTATTGTCCGGCAAAGTCGAAGGATGGATAGTTGACGCGGTGCTCGGCACGAGCGCGCAGTTTAGCACCGCGCACATGCTCTTCGGCGACGCGAACGGCGTTCGAGTTCGCAAGCGCTAAGCGGGAAACATCGTCATCGCCTTGAAACTTGGGTGCGGAGGGAATGGAGTCTGTCACGGTTTCGACCGTAGAGGGTTTCCGTCGGAGGGCAAGACCGAGACGCTCGCGCAAAATGTCGGCAGCAGCTTGCAGCTCGGCGATGCGGAGGTCAACACGCGCGAGATCGAGTTCGGCGCGCTTGCTCTCGATGGCGCTGCCGAGACCTTCCTGCTGGCGTTGCTGAGCAACGAACATAGCCTGATTTACGGCGTCGCGCTGCTGTTTGGCGTAGTTCAGCCGCTGTATGGTGTTGTCGAGTTCAATGTAGAGCAGGGAGGTATCGAGAATGACCTGCTCGGTGCGGTCAACATAATCGGTATTGGCAGCCACCGAGTCGCTGTGTGCCGCGCGCACCACGTCACGCTGAGCGAGGTTGAAAACGGTCTGACTGTGGCTGAGATTGAACAGCGAAGGAGCCTGCCCTGCAATTGAGACTGGGATGCCGACGCTGTAACCAAGTCCGGAGCCAAATACTACGGTCGGGAAATACGCATCGCGCTCTGCATGGTAGCGTTCGGCGGCGCGGGCGCGGTCGGCAGAGGCCGCCAGCATGACGCCGCTGTTCTTCAGCGCGATTTCGATAGCTTGGCGGAACTCAATCGGCTCAGCGTGGAGAGGCATGGCGGCGAACTGCGCAGCAGCAAGGACCAGAGCTGCGAAAACACGAGTTCGGAGTCGTCGGGGGCGTAAGTTCATCATGCGTTCGTTCTCCTCCGCTGGCTGGGGCGCATCTAGCGCTGACCCAGACGCCGAAGCGCATCCGCGGCGGGGCGATAGGAACTGGCTAAGGAAAGCGAAGCCCGGTACTCGACAGCAGCACGGGTTGCGTCTCCGCTTTTCAGCAGGATTTCGCCAAGCAGATAGTGCGCGCGAAATGCCGGAGCGATTTCTTCAGTATGCCCGCTTTGAATATAGGCGCGCATCTGCTGCGCGGCCTCGGGCAGATTGCGATTGGTGTTCAACAATAATTCGGCGACGTCGTATCGATCGCTGGGGCGAATGCGCGGCGACTTGATGGCATGCTGCACCGCGTCTTCAAAAAGATCCCAGCGCTTGCGACCCTTGAGGTAATGCGCGAACTCGAGATAGGTGGAAGCCGAATTGTCGAGGCGAATCGCGTCGGCGTACTCGCGCTCGGCCTGGGCGTGGTTGCCGTCGTGCGCGGCGACAAGACCGCGAATCCAGGCGGCGTCCGCTGGATGTTGAGGCGCAAGCTCGGCGGCCAGCGCCAGGGCTTTATCTGTTCCGCCACCGACGATAGCGGGGGCTGTGGCGTAATACTCACCAAGATCGCGGGCAATATCGATGCGGCCGCGATCGAGGCTGCGCGCGGTAGTGAACGCGGCAACGGTCTTGCGAGCGAGCGAGTAGGCCGAAAGCGGGCCGGCTACATTCGCCTTTTCGCCATAGCTGCGGCCAAGCCAGAGCTGATAGCTGGCGTTGCGGGGATCCAGTTGAGCGGCGCGTTCACAGTTGCGCACGGCATTGTCCCAGTCGCCGAGAGCGTAGTAGCTGCGGCACAGAAAATGGAGGGCCGAGGCATTGCCTACAGCGGCCTGCGGGACTAACAAGCGAATGGCATCGTCGATGCGCCCGGCATCGAGCAGCTCTCGTGGAGCGTTGGATTCGGCCTGGGCAGCAGAGCCCAGAGGACAGAGCAGAAGAAGGATCAATATCAGCAGCATGCGGCTCACCTCATACTGCAAACACGGGCGGACGCGGAGTTCTCTCGTCATTACGCTGGATTCTCTACGATTTTTACCTCGACACCATCCGACATGGGCGACGGACTAAAGGATTGAACACCTATGGTGTCATTCTGGGTGATGCCACTTACGACTTCGACGCGAGTCAGATTCGTGATGCCAAGCTTCACTTCCTGACGCCACAAGTGGTTGCCCTTCAGCACATAAACGTAGTTGTGACCGCCATCTTCGCGGACCGCTTCACGCGGCACGGTGAGAGCATTGTCTTTATTGTTGGCAATGATCGTGGTGCTTACGTTGACGCTCGGCAGCAAGAGGCGATCGGAGTTATCCACCTTGCAGAGGATCTCTCCCACGACTCGTGAGCCACGGCTGACGACCGTGGATGGCAGCGTGGTGACCGTGCCCTGCCATACTTTTCCTGGCATGGCGTCCCAGGTGATCTTCACGGTTTGCCCAAGGGCCAGACGGCCGATTTCCGGTTCGTCCACAAAGGCGCGCACCTGAAGTTGGGAGAGGTCGGCCTCCATAAGGAGGAGATCTCCAGTGTTGACAAAGGAGCCTACTTTAGCCGGGAGGAAATAAACAGTTCCGTCGAATGGCGCGCGAATGTTGCAGTTGCGAACGACCTCTTCGGCGAAATCCACTGCAGCCTTGGCTTCCGCGATTTCCGACTGCCAGCGAGCCTGATCCTGGGGCGAGTAACGCACCTGGGACTGCAACTGGTTGAGGTCAGCCTTGGCGCGAGTGAGACGGTCACGGGCGGCGATGACTTCATCGGGAGTGGCGGCGCCGCGCTGTTGCAGGCGTTCGAGCGAGGCAAGTTGCCGCTCGGCGGAATCGCGCTCAATGATGGCCTTTTGCAGATCGGCCTGTCGCGAAAGCACCTGCTGCTGATTGCCTCCGGCGAGCAGGTTGGAGTATCCCGCCTGCGCTGCTTTTAGACGTGCCTGGGCCGTAGCCAGATCACTGCGTGCGCGCGAGTCATCGAGCACGAGCAGCAACTGCCCGGTCTTTACGGTATCGCCTTCTTTCACAAGCACCTTGCGAACCGAAAGCGCCAAGGGCGCATGAGCTTCGAAGCCGTGAATAGGCTCAACCTTGCCATTGGTAATGATGGAACTCGAGAGGTTCTGGAGAGTTGGCTTTACGACAGAGACGCGGATGCGGCGAGGCCGAAGCTCAAGGTAAGCTCCAGCTGCAAGAAGAATCACCAGCAGAATTGCAATCGTCGTTATCCAGCGCCGACGCGCTCCGCCAGAGCTGTTAGTAGTTCCGTTAGGCATGAGTAAGAACTTTCAGTATATCTGAGCAATCGATTCCCAGGGTCAACAGTTCCAGACTAGGAGGTTTGTTGCGGGTTTGGCAAGTTACTAGCTTGATTTGCCAAACCTCGATGTTTCTTGGACAAAGTGACAGAATTTGCCCTGCCGAGCCACGAATGCATGTGGGGAAGTGGGCGCGAAGCGAAAAACTGTCATCGAAACTTCAGCAAGCTCAAACAACTGCTGAATAGAGGTATGAGGATGCCGGCGCGTAGGTGGGGAAACATTCTTAAGAGTGCAGTCACGGACGTGAATCAGAATCACACGATGGCTTTTGCTGCGGGGCTCTCCTACTACTTCGTGCTAAGCCTTTTTCCGGCCTTGATTGCTCTTTCGGCAGTCGTTGGCTACCTCCCCATTCCTAACCTGTTCGATCAGACGCTCAGCCTGATGGCGCGCTTTGTTCCGCCGGATAGTATGGGAGTAGTGCGGCAGATTGTGCATGACGTAATCACGCCGCATAAAGGTGCGCTGCTGTCGTTCGGATTGCTCGGCACGCTGTGGTCGGCATCCAGCGGGTTTGCTGGAATGATCGAAGCCCTCAACGTGGCCTACAACGTTCCGGAGACGCGTCCCTACTGGAAGACGCGCGGACTAGCGGTGGTAATGACGTTTGCCGTGGGTGGGCTGCTGTTGGTGGCACTTGCGATGATGCTGGTGGGACCTCGATTTGGCGAGTGGATGGCAGGAATGTTGCACCTCAGCTATGTGTGGGCGCGCGTGTGGCCAATCATCCGGTGGGCAGTTTCTGCCGCATTCATCGTCATGGCCGTGGAGCTGTTGTACTTCATGGCCCCGAACGTGAAGCAGAGATTTTGGCATACGTTAACGGGAGCCGTGTTTGCCGTGACGGGCTGGCTGGTGCTTTCGTTCGGACTGGGGATCTACTTCCAGAGATTTGCAAATTTCAATAAGACCTACGGCGCGCTGGGCGGGGCGATTGCATTGATGACATGGCTTTACTGGAGCTCGTTTGTGATCCTGCTTGGAGCGGAAATCAACAGCGAGGTGCTGCAGGCGAGCGGCGACGGAACTCTTCCGCTCAAGGAAACTCCTCCGGAGAGGGTCACCCCGAAACCGGCAACGGCGAGCGATATCGCCGCCTAAGCTGCTGGTCAGCTAAAATAGCTGAATGGCATCCAGAACGAACACAACCACTCCGGGAGCGACGCGCCTCGGCTACACCCCTGACCACGCCGCAAGTGGGTTGGACCACAAATTTCCTGAAATCGAATGCTGGCCGAACCAGTTTTCGGCCTACGAGATCGAGATCGACATCCCCGAGTTCACTTCGGTGTGTCCGAAGACGGGACTGCCGGACTTCGGCACAATATGGATTCGCTACGTGCCAAACAAGCTCTGCTTTGAGCTGAAGTCGCTGAAGGAATACATCAACGAATACCGCAATCTGGGTATCTTCCAGGAGAACGTTGTGAACAAGATACTGAAAGATGTCGTCAAGGCCTGCAAGCCGGTTTCCTGCGAAGTGCGTGGACAGTTCCATGCGCGTGGCGGGCTGGGAACGATGGTTGTGGCGCGCTATCCGCGACAGAAGTAAGAATCAGCGGTTCGCATTCGCTGGGCACTTCAACGGAAATGAGGCCATTCCGCTTGAGCGAGCAAGAAGGCGTGAAGCGTTGGGCGACAACCGCACTGGTGGTTCTGACGGCACTGAACTTCGTCAACTATATCGACCGTTCGGTGCTGTTTGCCGTGCAGCCGCTGGTGCAGCGCGAGTTTCCGGGGTCGGATGCGAAGTTTGGGCTGCTGACGACTGCATTCTTCTTTTGCTATATGGCAACGGCACCGCTGGTCGGCTGGCTGGCGGATCGCTACGCGCGACACTACATCATGTGCGCCGGAGCGTTGATCTGGAGCGCGGCAACGCTGCTGACGGCGGTCACACATAACTTCACCGAACTGATGATTCGCCATACGCTGGTCGGCGTGGGCGAGGCTACGTTTGTGGCAATCGCGCCGTCGTTCCTCGCCGATCTGCATCCTGAGAACCGGCGCGCGCGTGTTCTGTCCGTTTTCTATCTGGCAATTCCGGTCGGCACCGCCTTGGGATACTTGCTGGGCGGCGCATTGGCTGCGCGCTGGGGATGGCGGGCACCATTCCTTGTAGGGGCGATCCCTGGAGTACTACTGGGACTGTTTCTCCTGGTGGTTCCGGAACCGAAGCGTGGAGCACAGGATCATCTTGACGTCACTGTCGAACGCGGTACGTTTCTTGGACTGTGGCGCAATCCTGCTTTCTGGACGGGCACACTCGGCATGGCTATGATGACCTTCGCCGTGGGTGGAATGCAGGTGTGGATGCCGACGTTCCTCTCGCGCATAAGAGGAGTGCCGCTGCACACCGCCAACTTGCGCTTTGGGCTAATGACGTTGGCAGCCGGCATCCTGGCGACGATGCTCGGTGGCTGGCTTGGTGACCGCATGGAGCAAAGAAAGCGCGGCGGGCATTGTCTGATTTCGGCAATTGGAATGTCGCTCGCACTGCCTGCGGTGCTGATGGCGGTGTTTCACACCGGCGACTGGATGTATCCTGCTATCTTTCTCGGCGAGTTCTTCCTGCTGCTGAACACGGCTCCGTTGAACGCGGCGATTCTGAATTCTGTGGCGGCGCCGATTCGCTCGACGGCCTTTGCGGTGAACATCTTCACCATTCACTTACTGGGCGACGCATTCTCTCCGAGCCTCATGGGGTATATCTCCGATCGCAGCAATATGCAGATGGCATTCGTGGCCGCATCGACGGCAATTGCGATCTCTGCAGCGCTGTTGTTTGTTGGCGTACGCTTCGCGCCGCAGTTGCCGCCGGGAGATGCTGCTTGAAGATATTGCACGCAGTCAATCTTCTGTCCGGTGTGGCGTTGGGCGCGACGTGGGTGTATCACATGGTCGCCGCAGCAAGAGGAATGCGGAAAATCCCAGAACTGACTCGGCCTGAGTTTAGCGTTCCTGCGGGCACGAAATTGCCTCGCGTTAGCATCATCGTTCCGGCAAGGAATGAAGCGGAGATGATCGAAACCGCTGTGCGTTCGCTGCTCACAATTGACTATCCCGACTACGAGCTGGTGGTGGTGGACGATCGCTCGGAGGATGAGACGGGCGCGATCCTCGACCGGCTTAAAGAGGAGTACGGCGCGCGCCTGGTTGTGGTGCATGTGCGCGAACTGCCTGAGGGTTGGCTGGGAAAAACTCACGCTATGTGGAGCGCAGCGCAAGCCTCGACTGGCGAGTGGGTACTGTTCAGCGATGCGGACGTGGTGCATGCTCCGGAGGCGTTGCGGCGGGCCGTGCATTATGCCGAACTGCAGGGCGCGGGGCACATGGTGCTGCTACCTACGATGCTGATGAAAAGCGTGGGCGAACGAATGATGATCTCTGCGTTCCAGGCCTTGTTCATCTTTGCCTCACGCCCGTGGAAGGTGTGCGACGCGAAGGCGAAGGATTCCATGGGCGTTGGCGCGTTCAACCTGATACGAAGAGCGGCTTACGAGAAGATCGGCACATATCAATCTATGCGCTTGAGTGTGGTGGACGATATGCGCCTGGGTGAGAAAGTGAAGCGGGCAGGCATCGGCTCGTGCGTGGCGTTCGGCGAGGGAATGGTCTCGATCCGCTGGGCGGTGGGCGCGCGCGGAGTGGTGCAGAACCTGACGAAGAACTTCTTCGCCCAGCTTCGCTACAACCTGGGGTTCGCCATTGTAGCGTCGCTGAGCATGTTGTGGCTGCAACTGGGACCCTGGATTGGTACGGCATTCGCAACCGGGTGGGCTCGCGCCGGATATGCCGTTGCGCTCGTCTCACTGTGGCTGATCTACGCAGCGATGGGGCTGCGAACTGGGATTGGGGTCGGCTACGTGCTGCTGCATCCAGTGGCGAGCCTGCTGATGGTGTTCACGATGCTGCGCTCCGCGGCAGTGACTCTCGTGAACGGCGGAGTGAGGTGGCGTGGGACTTTCTATGATCTTGCGGAGCTACGGCGCAACGCTTGAACTCTGCCTTACATGTGCGAGCGTGTGGCTCGTGACATAGGAGTGACAACCGGACCTTTTGAGCGGCTGGCGTCGAATTCGGATGGTTTATCGCCAGCGATCACGCGGAGCTGGTCACAGTTTCTGAGCACGAGTTCCAGACGTTTCCCATGCTGCGCCACATCGCCTACAAGCATCACGATTCGTCCGTGCAGATGGGACAAATCTCCGAAGGTTTCGCGGTCTTGTGCCGCGATGGTCGCTTGAAAGCCGGGAGTGCCTTTTGGATGGCGAAGACTCAGGTGTGTGCTGCCATCGCGCAAGGCGCTTACGCGCGAGATGCGTCCAGCAATGCACCCGTTCTTCCCGATCAGTTCTGAAGCCCGCGAGGGTGGAAGGCACTCCACCTTGATTTCGATTGTGGACTTCGGCTGCCGGGCCGCAGGAGGGAATTGCTGCGCTGCTGCCGAGATGACGAGCAGCAGCGCAGTACAGACGTGGTACCTTCTCACTTCGTAGGTTCCATTCGTAAAGCGTTGTTGAAGCGGTTGAAGTAGTTGAACAGCCCGATCGCAGCGGCCAGCTCAATGATTTCACCTTCCTCGAAATGCTCACGGAGCTGCGCCCAGAAGGCGTCATCGATGTTGTTGGAATCGAGGGTCTCTCGTTCGGCAAGCTCGAGTGCGGCCTTTTCGGCATCGCTGAAGTCGGTGCGAGTGCGGAAATCTCTCAGGTTGGCGATCTGGTCTTTGGTGTATCCGTGCTTCTCTAACAGAGAAGTGTGGGAGGCCAGTCAATACTCGCATTCATTGAGCTGGCTGGTTCGGACGATAACGAGTTCCTTCATCTTTGGGCTGATGGTGCCGGTTTCCATGATGGCGCGGAAGTGGGCGATCATGGTGCGAAGAATCTCGGGACGGTGAGCAACGGTGCGAAACATGTTCGGCACGTTGCCGCGAGCTTTCTTGTAGTGGTCAAAGATTTCTTGGGAAGTGTTGTCGGCCTGCTCGTAGTTGACGGTTGGTATTCGAGGCATGCCAGCTATTGTGCGGCGAGGGTGGCAATGTGTCCAGTATCCAGAGCATAAAGCAGGGCGGCCATAGGAGCCGCCCGCTTGTGAAACGACTGGCTTGACTTCGAAGTTACTTATTGAAGGCGGCGATGGCCGAGGCCTCGTCGTCCTGAATGTCAAATACAGTGTAGAGCTTTGTAATCTGAAGAAGATCGTGAACCTTCTTGGTGAGGTTCAGCAGTTTGAGTTCGCCACCGGCGTTACGAACGCTTGTGAAGGCACTTACGAGTTCACCGATACCCGAGCTGTCGATATAGCTGACGTCGCCCAGGTTGAGGAGAATCTTCTTGTGCCCCTGGCTCGAGAGATTCTTCACTGTATCGCGCAGAACGACACTGCCTTCGCCGAGTGTGATACGCCCGCTGAGATCGACGACGGTGACACCGTCCACTTGACGCGAGCTTGCTTTCATCGTCACTGGTTAGCCTCCTTATTGCCGTCGCGGTCCGGACCGCGCACGAATTTGGTCATTGTGATTTCAGTCCCGGGAGACAGTGCACGAAAACTGATTTCGTCCATGAATGCCCGGATAAGAAAGATTCCTCGTCCCGATTGCTTGAGCAGGTTTTCAGGGGCAAGAGGGTCAGGAACTGTTGATGGATCGAGACCCGGCCCCTCGTCACATACGGACACTCTGAGCTTTTCGGGGGTGCTTTCGAAGGAGACTGTCACGCGCTTATTGGGATCGTAACGGTTTCCATGCAGGACTGCGTTTACGGCAGCTTCGCGGACGGCCATGGCGATGCGTCCGCTCTCGTCCTCGTCGAATCCGGACTTGGCGGCGACCTCCGTGGCAGCTTGCTCGGCCTTATTTACACTCGCCAGAGTGGACTCGAGCGTGTAAGAGACCCTTGTTCCATTCATCGCGTGACGTATCCATCGTGCTTGTTTGGACGTCAATGAAAATACAAGTCCAACAAGGATGCGTAAGTGTGCCTGTTGCATGATGACGCTGTCAATTCTGCAAGCCAAACACAACCCAACCAATTTACCAGCTCAGACGTATGAAGTCGCCATTAATCATCGCTTTTACCGCAGCAAGGCTCGGCAGCAGTGCTGTGGCATAGGTCAGTTCCTCGACCGGATAGGTGGTGGGAAGAGCTAAAACCGGCATTCCCGCGTCAACTGCGGAACGGATTCCGCTGGGGGCGTCCTCGAAAGCGACACACTCAGCTGCCGCCAACCCGAGAAGAGCGGCTCCGCGCTGGTAAGGCTCAGGATGCGGTTTTCCATTGTGAATATCGCTGCCGGTGATCATGAGTTTGGGAACGGGAAGACCAGCTACCTGGAGCCGATGACTGGCCAGATCGCGCGTGCCGCTGGTCACGATGGCCCACTTTCCGGAGGGTAAAGAGTTAAGCAGCTCTGCGGCTCCGGGGAAGGTCACGACATCGTAGGAGTCGGCGATTTCGCGACGCTCCAGATCTTTCAACTCGGCCTCGGCATCCAGTTGCGGAGCGAGCAGACGGACGGTGTCGATGGCGCGGCGTCCATGAGCGATGTGTGCGGTCTCGTCTGGGGCGAAGCCATGACGCCGGGCCCAGTCATGCCAAACGCGTGTGACTCCCGCGGTGCTGTCGATGAGCACACCATCGAGGTCAAAGAGAACTCCCTTAACGTCCAGAGATGACATAGATCGAGTGTAAACCGGTCATCGAGTGCAGTTCAGCGGGCAATCTGCGAAGTTCATGGATAATGCTTAGTTCCTGCCGGGCCAAACCGTCCTATGATGGCGAGCAGAGATGGTGAATATGAAAAGACTCTGCGCTCTGCTTGCACTTGCTTTACTTTCCGTTCCTTCGTTTGCCGCTGAAAAGCTTATCGCCCTGACCTTCGACGACGGCCCGCGTCCTTATGTTTTATATGGAGTGAAACAGCCGGGGGCGGCTCCAGGCATGCTCGATGTGCTGGATCGCAATGGAGTGAAGGCGACATTTTTCTACATGGGTTGGAGACTGACTCCGAAGACCTGGGGCGAAACGCCGCACGAAACTAACATAGGAATCACTTGCCTGGACGCCGCACGCGACGTGCTGAAGCGCGGTCATGAGATCGAAAATCACACTTACAGCCATGCCGATCTGCGCATTGCCGAGAAGAAAAAGGGCGAAGCCTGGGTGGTGGGCGACGTCGAGCGTGGGGCCGAGGCGATCAAGGGCGTCACGGGGGCGAAGCCATTGTGGCTGCGTCCGCCGGATTGGGATTTGACGGCAGATGCGCGTCAGGACCTGGAGAGGCATGGGTTTAAGATTCTGACGATTTCAAGCCAGAACCCGGTGGCGCTACGCGACATCAACTCGCTCGACTACCTTTGCGCGGGACGCGGAACAGGCTGCCCCAAACCGTCACTGGCGCAATCGGTGCTGAAAGTGATTGAGCAGCGCGAGAAAAAGGGCGTGTACACGCATGTGCTGGCTTTTCACGAATTGACGACCACGACGACGCAATTGCCGGAATTGATTTCGGCGCTGAAGGGGAAGGGATATCGGTTTGTGACCGTGAGTGAATATATGAAGGCGGTGAAGAACTAGTCCGAGTTTGATGTGTGATCGTCGCCATGCCACCGATGTCCGCATTGGTGGCATCCCCATCCTTTTCGATGTAGAGGAAGCGGCACCCCGAAATAGGTGCTCACGAACGAGACGGGACTTATTTCCTCGAAGTGAATATCCATCGAGTTGCATTCAGGGCAGCGAGGTCGTTCATAAGTTCCGGCACCCTCCACTTCGAATCTCTCCAGTTCCGGTCCACTTAGGATTTCAACTGCGGCATCCACGTCCTCAGCTCGTACTTGCAGTTTGATTCCTCCCAGCAGGTTGGACCAGAACCAATCGATTCGCACGATATTCTCATCAGCCAGGAAGCATTCGATCCCGGCGGAGTCAAGAGCTGCCTTGGCCAGCATCGCCTCTGGTAGATCTCTGTACCTCCCGATCATTACAAGTTCGCTATATTCCAGCTGATCCGTTCCCGAACTCGAATCGAGAATAGATTCGTCCATTCCTCTTCTTGCGAATTCGAGGCGAAGGACGTCCCGCGCAGTTTCGGTCAACGACTCCAAGCTGCCGGCGACCTCCAGAAGCTCTCCTTCGGCCATTTTTTGATAAACGACTGTGAGTCGCTGCCGCTCCTCTCCAGGATCGAGCGTGGTCATGTCAGTCCACCTGCTTCTTCAACTCGTACAGCAGATTCATAGCCTCGCGCGGACTAAGCGAATCGAGGTCGGCTTCGCGCAGGCGGTCGAGGACAGTGTTGGATACGGGCGTGAAGATCGTTAGCTGCACTGGTCCCGTTTTCTCCTGCTTGGGAGAAAGCTTGTCGGTCGCGGTGTGCTCGGCGTTCTCGTGCTGGTGTAGAACTTCTCTGGCGCGGATGATGACGTCGGCAGGCAAGCCTGCGAGTTTCGCGACTTCGATACCGTAGCTTTTGTCGGCGGCACCAGGAGACACTTTCCGCAGGAACACGATGTTGCCGCCCGTTTCTTTCACGCTGACGTGGTAGTTCTTTACCGAATCGAGAAGCGTCTCCAGGTCGGTCAGTTCGTGATAGTGCGTGGCGAAGAGCGTTTTGGCTCGGCTCCGCTGGTGGATGAATTCGACTACTGCCCAGGCGATAGCAAGCCCGTCGTAGGTGGCCGTGCCACGGCCAATCTCGTCGAGCAGGATCAGCGAGCGTGAGGTTGCTGTGTTGAGAATGGCGGCGGTTTCGGTCATCTCGACCATGAAGGTTGAGCGGCCACGAGCGAGGTTGTCAGCGGCTCCAATGCGGGTGAAGATGCGGTCCACTGTGGAGAGCCGCGCCCGGGTGGCAGGGACGAAAGAGCCCATCTGCGCCATCAGCACGATCAGCGCCGTCTGGCGCAGGTACGTTGATTTTCCGCCCATGTTCGGACCAGTGATGAGCAGGATGGATTGCTTTTTTCCGTCCAGGTAGAGGTCGTTGGGGACGAAGCGATCATTGGAGCCCGTGAGCTCGGGTTGCTCGATGACAGGGTGGCGTCCTTCGAGAATTTCGAGCACCTGCGCGTCTTCGTTGAATTGCGGACGGCAGTAGTTACGCAAGGCGGCAAGGTGCGCAAACGAAAGCAGAACGTCGATTTCGGCCAGTGCCAGCGCGCTCTGGCGAATACGGCGCGATTCGGCGGCGATGGCCTGCCGCAACTCGGCGAAAAGGCGGCGCTCGATTTCAACGATCTTCTCTTCGGCATCGAGAACCTTGGTCTCGTACTCTTTCAGCTCCGGAGTGGTGAAGCGCTCGGCACCCACCAGCGTCTGCTTGCGTTCGTAGTCGGCGGGAGCGTGTTGCAGGTTTGACTTGCTGATCTCGATGTAAAACCCGAAAACATTATTGAACTTCACCTTGAGCGAGTTGATGCCGGTACGTTCGCGCTCGCGCTGCTCGATCTGTGCAATGTAGTGCTTGCTGTTGCGGCTTATATCGCGCAACTCGTCCAGCTGCGGATCGAGTCCCGGCTGAATTACCCCACCATCATTCAGCGTTACCGGAGGCTCGGCGACGATCGTTCGTTCGATGCGTTCACGCACGTCGGCCAGTTCGTCGAGAAGGTCTTCCAGGGCGCGGAAACGGGCGGCAGGGAAGTGCTGCAGGGCACGGCGCACGACGGGCAACTTTGCGAGCGACGCGCCGAGGGCGAGAATGTCGCGCGGGTTCGCCGTCTCGAGCGTGATTCGGCTGAGCAGCCGCTCTATATCCAGAATGCCGTCGAGGCCGCGGCGGAGTTCTTCGCGGTGAATGAGCTGGCTTAGGGCGGCGGCAACGGCGTCCAGGCGCTGTTCAATTTCCGCGATGTCGATAGAGGGCCGCAGCATCCACGAGCGCAACAGGCGCTTGCCCATTGGAGTAAGCGTGTGGTCGAGGGCACGGAAAAGCGTGACCGCGTCGCCCGAGCCGGAGAACAGCGGTTCGATCAGCTCAAGGTTGCGCACCGTTACGGCGTCGAGGATGAGGCAGTTCTGGCGCTCGTAGTAGCTGATGCGGTCAACGTGATCGAGCGAACCGCGCTGGGTCTGCCGAACGTAATGCAGGATGGCTCCGGCGGCACAGGCGGCTGCGTTGTGATTCTGGAGGCCAAAGCCCTCAAGCGACAGCACGCCGAAATGATTCTCAACCAGCGGTATCGAATAGTCGGGAGCGAAAATCCAGTCATCCAGCGGAGTCTCGCTCCAGCGCACGAGAGGTGCAATCTCCGGCGGAGCCATGCGCGGCGCGGGTGCGGCTGCGGTGGACGTTGATGGCAAGGTCGGCTGTGGCGCGGCGAAGAGCGGCAGCGAAGCGGCGTAGAGCAACTCGCGCGGACGGACGGTTTGCAACTCGTCTGCTACGCGCCGGTCGGCATCCGGGCCGCTGAATTCAGTGGTGCGAAACTCTCCGGTAGATAAATCGAGGGCGGCGAAGCCAAGTCCGCTGTTGTGGCGAGCAATAGCGCAGAGGAAGTTGTTCTCCTCCGAGCCAAGCTGAGAGTCGGCGGCGGTGCCGGGGGTGACGACGCGTGTCACCTCGCGGCGGACGAGTTTCTTGGTGAGCTTGGGGTCCTCGACCTGATCGCAGATGGCGACCTTGTATCCCTTGCGGATGAGCTTGGAAATGTACCCTTCGGCGGCGTGATACGGCACTCCGCACATGGGAATGGCGACGCCATCCACCTTCTGGCGCGAGGTCAAGGTGATCTGGAGCTCGCGGGCGGCGGTCACGGCATCATCAAAGAAGAGCTCGTAGAAGTCGCCTACGCGGAAAAACAGCAGCGCGGTCGGATGTTCTTTCTTGATCGCGGCATGCTGCCGCATCAGGGGTGTGGAGGCTTCACTCATCGGGAAATTGTGGTCTCAAAAGGGCGAGTATAGCAGAGCCATCCGGCGGCGCAGAGCGCAAATGCCAGTGCAAAACGCGAGTTGACCTCGCCCTGATTTGACTCAGGGCCGGGGTTTTGATTTGCTATCGCAATGGAACTTCGGAAAGATCCAATCACGCGCTCCTGGGTTGTTATGGGCGATCAGCCTTCGCAGGCACGGAATCTTCAGCAGGTTTGCCTGTTCTGTCCTGAATCCCCGCAGCAGCCGCAGGTGATTTCCTCGATGGCTTCCGTGAATTATGGGCCGTGGTCGGCGCGGGCCGTTGTGCATCCCCAGCCGCTCTACCACGTGGAGGGTGATCCTGGACGGCGCGGAGTTGGTCTTTACGACGTCATGCGCTCGGTGGGAGCTCACGAAGTCATCGTCGAGAATCCTCGGCACGATCGACAGCTCTGGACCGCTTCCGATGCGGAGATCGAGCAATTTCTGCTGCTATGCGCTCGACGATTGGAAGACCTGAAGCACGATCATCGCTTTAAGTACGTCAGCATCTTCAAGGATTTCGGATCGCTCAGCGGGCAGGAGTTCGATCATCCGACATCGCAGATTGTCGCGACCACCTATGTGCCCCGGCGAGTGCTGTACGAGTTGCGCTCGGCCAGAGAACACTACGCCCACAAGGAGCGCTGCGTATTCTGCGACATACTGACGCAGGAATTGCATCAGCGCGAGCGCATTGTGGAGATACGTGGCGACTTCGTGGCCTGCTGCCCGTTTGCCTCACGTGCGCCGTTTGAGACCTGGATTGTTCCGGTTGTTCACAGCGCCCACTTCGAGCGCACCGCCAACTCCAGGCCGGGAGCGCTGCGCGATTGTGCTTCGCTACTGCGCCGCATGCTGAACCGAATCCGCTCAATTACCGACAGCTTCCACCTTGTTGTACATACGGCTCCGAATACACAACACCAGTCGAAGGTGCTGAATTACTGGCGAACGATTGACGACGATTATCACTGGCATATTGAGATCCTGCCGATTTTGCAGGAGCGCCAGAAGTCATATTCGTTCAAGGAAGCATACCGTTCGGCGGTGCTGCCGGAAGAGGCTGCAGCAAGGCTGCGCGAGGCTCCGACGGAGCATACGTTGACGACTACGTAGGACTCTGTTCTGAACTGAATAAGCTACACACGAGTGTTCGGGTATGGAGCGCCTCCGCGTGTTATACTCAGGCGTTACCCAACGTTTGTTGTGGTAGTGGTATGCCCTCACGGCTGGATAGGGCAAGACCTAAGAGCATTTTCCAGAAATCACACAATTTACGAGGTTGGCATGTCTGGCCACTCAAAATGGGCCACAATCAAGCACAAGAAGGGCGCGCTGGATGCTAAGCGCGGCAAGATTTTCACCCGCCTGATCAAGGAAATCACGATGGCTGCCAAGGGTGGCGGCGATCCTGAAAAGAATCCTCGATTGCGCACGGCAGTCGCTGCGGCCAAAGCCGAAAACATGCCGCAGGATAATATCAAGCGCGCCATTCAGCGCGGTACCGGCGAGTTGCCGGGCGTCACCTACGAAGAAATCACCTTCGAAGGTTACGGCCCTGGCGGCGTGGCGGTCCTGATCGAGACATCGACGGACAACCGAAACCGCACGGTCAGCGATATTCGTCACATCTTTGGCAAGAATGGCGGCAACATGGGTTCTTCGGGTTCAGTGGCTCACTTGTTCTCGAAGAAGGGCACCATCCTAATAGCGAAGTCTGATGCCAAGGAAGACGACCTGATGAACCTGGTGCTCGAACATGGCGCCGACGATCTGAGGGATGAGGATGATAGCTGGGAAATCGTGACCGACCCGTCTGCTTACGAGGCTGTACTGGAGGCCGTGAAGGCCGCCGGTATCACTCCCGAGCACAGCGAACTGGGCATGGTTCCTGCTAACTACATCAAGTTGGAAGGGCAGCCGGCTCGCACCATGGTGCGCATGATGGAAGCTTTCGAGGACTACGACGACGTGCAGAACGTGTACTCGAATGCCGACATCGACCAGAAGGATCTGGAAGAAGTCGCCGGTTAGTTTACCCGCAAGTTACTTCCGAAAAAGGCCGCTCAACAGGCGGCCTTTTCCTTTGAACTTGGAAGCAGGGTTCTTGGCCTGTTACCGTATTCAGGTACATCGTTTATTTATGACCTTGTCTCGTTTCTCCATTCTCGCGGTGATGCTTCTGAGCACGGTTGCGGCCGTGGGCCAGGCGACAGACGATGCGGCGGTGATCCGGCGCGAACACTGGAATTTTGGTGTGCTGGCAAGCGGCGGTACAGGACTGATCGATCGCACGAATGTTCAGTTTGTGGGCGGCGGTTTTCGCGCGGGCCGCGTCATGACCGGGGAGCTGGGCAGTGGCGCTCTTCGCGGCACGTTCGAACTGAATTCGGAAATCATGCCGGTCGATGCAGTGCTTTGGAGCGGCTATAAGAACGTGTATGGATTCGGAGTGAATCCGCTGATCATGAAGTGGAACTTTACGGCACGAAAGCGCGCTGTTCCTTACTTCATGACGCAGGGCGGAGTGCTCTGGACTGCCAAGAATGTGCCGCCGGGGAACACCTCAAAGATTAATTTCATCTCGGGTGCGGGCGTGGGTATGCAGTACTTCGTACGGCCCAGGCGCTCGATCAACTGGGATGTACGGGCGACGCACCTTTCGAATGCTTCGCTTGGTTCGCATAATCCCGGAGTAAACGCCAGTTTGCAATTTTCAATTGGATACAACTGGTGGAAGCAGTAGCGCAGAGGAGCAATCATGGCAGCGCTGATTGAATGTGTACCGAATTTTTCCGACGGCCGCGACAAGTCGCGCGTGGACGCCATTGTGAACGCGATGAAGCGCGATGGCGTGTACCTGCTCGACTACGAGATGGACGCCGATCACAACCGCTCGGTAGTGACGCTGGTAGGTGATCGCGAGCCATTGATGGCCGCCGTGCTGGCCGGTATTGGTAAAGCCACGGAGTTGATCGATCTGAATGTTCAGCGCGGCGCGCATCCGCGACTAGGTGCGACCGACGTTGTGCCGTTTATTCCCATTGAGGGCGCGACCCTTGATGACTGCGTGCAAATGGCTCGCGAACTGGGGCAGCAGGTTTGGGAGCGCTACAGGATTCCGGTTTACTTCTACGAGGCTGCGGCTACACGCCCCGAGCGTACAAATCTAGAAAACATCCGCCGAGGTCAGTTCGAGGTTATTCGCGAAGAGATTACGCATGTGGAGTCGCGACGCCCTGACGTTGGCGATCCGTGCTGCCATCAGACGGCGGGAGCTGTTGTCATTGGCGCACGCAAGTTTCTCGTCGCCTACAACGTCTATCTTCAGACGAAGGATGTGGACATCGCGAAGAAGATCGCGAAGGCCGTTCGCTTTTCGAGTGGCGGATTCCGCGCGGTGAAGGGAATGGGTGTCGAGGTGCGCGGGCAGGCACAGGTTTCTATGAACCTGACCGACACAGACCTCACTCCAATGGCGCGAGTTTTCGAGTTCGTAAAGCGGGAAGCGGCGCGTTATGGCGTGGCCGTTCAATCGAGCGAAATCGTGGGACTGGTTCCCAAGCGTGCGCTCGAAGATGCCGCCGAGTGGTTTCTGCAGGTCGAAAACTTCAACTCATCGATGATTCTCGAGAATCGTTTGGCATCCGTGATGAGCGGAAAAATGGCGGCGGGCGGGTTGCGCGCCGGAGTCGAGCCGTTTATCGAACAATTGGCCGCTCCCACGGCGGTTCCCGGAGGAGGCAGTGCTTCTGCCGCCGCTGGAGCCATGGCTGCCGCACTTGCCGCGATGGTCGCGGGAATGTCGCGCGGGAAGAAGGCCTACACGCAATTTGATTCGGAACTCACGGCGGCGCTCGCCCGACTTGAGACTTTGCGAGAAGAGCTGAAGGCAACAATCGACGCGGATGCAGCTTCTTACGAAGCAGTGGTGCTGGCCTACAAAGCCCAGAAGAGCGCCATAACGGAGAAGTCCGGTGCGGCAGCCGAGGCCGTCGCAACTGCTCTACGTGGTGCTTCGAGCGTTCCGTTGCGTGCAGCCGAGTGTGCAGCCGAGATCATTGCCCTGGTGGATGCACTGCGCTCGAAGACCAATCCCAAGATGGCGAGCGACCTGACGGTCGCGTCATCGTTGGCCAATGCGGCGCTGGATGGTGCGCTGGCCAACGTCGAAATCAATCTCGATTCGTTTGAGCCCGGCACGGAGACCGATTTCATCAAGAAGACTCGCACAAGAATCGCCGAGCTTCGTGGCGGAAACGGTGACAAACCTTAGGCCAAACTGCGACTTTCGACTAAGTGTAGGGTTCAGCTTTACGGGGGTACAATCTTTAGTATGAAACGTTCTTTACTTGCACTACTTCTAGCTTGCGCTTTGAGCGCAAGCGCTTTTGCGGCTCCGCTGGGGACCAATACGCGGACGGTTCTTCCCGCGCAGATTCAGCAGGTGATCTCCGTCGATTACCGCATGCTGCGCAACTCCCCAAGCGGAATGGCGCTGAAGAACCGCGTATTGCCCGACAATCTCAAGGCATTTGAGACTTCGCTACGCGGCATGGGTGTAAATCCTGACGTGGATGTAGAGCAGTTGACGTTTGTTGCGTATCGTCCCGGACGTGGTGGACTGCGCAATTTCGGCGTTGCTTCCGGGCAGTTTGAGCCCAAGCGCGTCCTGGCGCGGTTCCGCCTGAAGAAGCAGAAAAGCGACAAGTATAAGGATTCCGATCTGTGGTCTGCTGGCGGCGGGTTCGTGATGACTTTCCTGGACGACAACACGATGCTGTTTGGTGAGCCCAGCGCGGTGAAGGATGGATTGGACGTCCGCAACGGTGATGCTCGCGGCGTGGCATCCACCCCCGAGATGATGCAGTTGATTGTCGATGCCGAGTCCGGCCCGGTCTGGAGCGTTCTGGATCAGCAGGGCACGCAGAACATGATGCGCTCCGCCCTTGGTGAAGCGTCGGCGCTGGCTGATTTCGAGGCAATCAAGAAGCGGTTGCTGGCTTCGCGCTACAGTCTTGATTTGCAGCACGGAATTGATTTCGGCCTGAATGTGCAGACGTCGGATTCCTTCACCGCGGGCACGCTCTCGGCTCTGATGAAGGCCGGCATGCTTTATAAGAAGGCCGCGGGAACGGCGATCGAGAAGAGCGCGATGGACAGCATGGAAGTGGATTCAGACAGCGGACGCTTGCTGGTCAAGTTCCGCGCTGATGACAGCAAATTCCAGGCACTGCTCAAGAGCGACCTGTTCCAGGCGGTTTCGCACTAACTTTCCAGCACTTGCAAATAGATTGGCGGCCTCTCGGGCCGCCATTTTTCTGCTATTGAATTGATCCGATTAGATTTCGTCAAGAAGGCCCTTGCGGATTGAGCGGATCGCGACTTCGACGCGACGATAGCGAACCCAGGTGCCTTCCTTCGTGGATTCGATCAGTCCCGCGCCCTTCAGAATCTTCATGTGATGCGAGATGGTCGGCTGCGCAAGTTTTATGCGCTGCTCTATGTCGGAAGCAGTCCAGCCCTCCGGAGTGCCGGCTTTGCGTGCGGCGCCTGGATGCAAAAGTCGCAGAATCTTTCGCCGCGTTGGATCGGCGACGGCTCTTAGAGCGAGGCTCAGCTTATCTGTGGCAGCCTTCATGGTTACTCAATCATGATAGAGCATTTGAACAACAACAAGCGGCAAACACTTCCTCGCAATTACTTTTGTAATCCTGATTCCATATCGACAATCATCGATTTAGCGTTTTACGAAGGCGTTGTAGCCCGCGCTGATGAGTTTGGCTCGGATCGCCTCGGCTTCCTTGATGTCTGCGTAGGGGCCAACCTGCACGTGGAAGAGCTTGTCTCCCGGTTGCGCAACGACGACGGGAAAATGCTGTTTTTGTAGTGCATCGCTCAGTAGCTTGGCGTCGTCCTGGTTGCGCACGGCCGCAATCTGCACCATGTAACCGGTCCCCAGCGTGCTGCGCGGAGCCTCGGCGGGCTTGGCTGCCGGAGCCGCAGGTTCAGCAGGAGTCAGTTGAGGATGCGTCTCCTTCTGCTGCACGGACTGATAGAACGTCAGGTCGCTCGTGTTTGGAGTGGAAGCCGTTGTCTGCTGGTTGGGGCAGTTTTCGTTTGGCGTCGAGCAGTCGGGAGCTTTTGGAGCCGCAATCTGCGAGGCGCCGGGTTTCGGTGCCGACGATGCGGGACTGGCAGGTGCTGTGGACGCCGTGTTGTCGGGTACAGCAGCCATAGCCTGCTTGGCCGAGTTCCTTCCCAACGAGTAGCCAACCCCGAGCGAGATGCCGCACAACACAACCAACGCGAAGAACAGGCCCAGCAACTTACCCACGCCAAGCGTAATTTCTGTATCTGTTTCTTCGATGTCCGCCATTGGTTTCTGCTCGCGCGTGTAAGTGTTAGCCACGTTAGACCTCGGCCCCAGTGTTCGATCCAGCCGGAGCTGCGGGTTTAGGCATGGTGCCAGTGAGCTTCTGAATGCCAGAGAGCAGGTCAATGGGCACAGGGAAAATCACAGTCGTATTCTTTTCTACACCGATCTCAGTGAGCGTTTGCAGATAGCGAAGCTGGATGGATGCGGGTTCGGTCTGCAACAGGTGCGCTGCATCTACCAGGCGCTGCGCGGCAGAGTATTCGCCCTCGGCGTGGATGATCTTCGAACGTTTTTCGCGCTCGGCTTCGGCCTGCTTTGCCATCGCGCGCATCATGCTCTCGGCGAGATCCACCTGCTTCACTTCCACGTTCACCACTTTCACGCCCCACGGCGCGGTGTGCTGGTCGAGGATGGATTGCAGGCGGAGGTTGATCTTATCGCGATGGGCGAGTAGTTCATCGAGTTCCACCTCGCCGAGGACGCTGCGAAGGGTGGTAAGCGCAAACTGCTGAGTCTGGTACTGATAGTTAGTGACTTCAACCACGGCGCGACGCGGATCGATGACGCGAAGGAAGACAACCGCATTCACCTTAAGAGTAACGTTGTCGCGGGTGATGACATCTTGCGGCGGCACGTCAAAAGCGACCTGGCGAAGATCGACGCGCACCAGGCGATCGAGCGGAGCAAACACAAAGATCAGTCCAGGCCCCTTCGGGTCTTCGAGCAAGCGCCCGAGCCGGAAGATCACACCGCGTTCATATTCGCTCAAAATCTTGATGGAGCTGAAGAGATAGAACGCAATGATAACGACCACAATTGCGCTGAGTGGAAACATGGTGCCTCCGGGCCTATGTGACTGCTGCTGAATACAGGTCAGGAGGATTCTACCGCAGTGACAGCTACTCTGAAAGTAAGAAGCTCACACGAGAAAATCGCCGCTTCACACCTATGCACATGGTCGTCCGGTGCGCCTGGCACTGCGCTCTGGGCGAAGCGATTGCCGGAAACTTCGCTCTAGGTGTAATCTAATCCTGCTCGTACGTGAGCGGGAGTAGTTCAGCGGTAGAACGCCAGCTTCCCAAGCTGGATGTCGCCGGTTCGATCCCGGTCTCCCGCTCCAATTCTTTCTGCGAGCTAATTACCAGAAATACAGGGCAACGACCCGAGGCGGACCAGACCGTCCATCGATCACCTGCGTCTCGATTACCACTTCAAGTCCTCGACTGCTCCAGTTACGCGGAGCTTTGCGCGCGATTTCGTCCATTTGGTCGGAGTTGGTCAGGAACTCGCCGGCGCTCACGGTTCCGCCACGGGCGATTCCGGCGGCAATCACGACGGGGCGGTCGGTATTGGAATCCCAGTAACGCGCCACAATCGCGTAATCCTTGTAGGTTCCCTTCAACTGCTGCGTGCGGTCCAGAACCCATGCCCGATTTCCCGGATTCTGTCGGTCTTCGATCCAGAACTGAGTCATGTCGGCGTTGTTGCCGAAGTGATAGCGCAAAGGCGCCGTCAGGCGCAGCGTCCAACTGTTGTCATAAGCACCGATGAAAACCGTGGGCCCTTGGCGGAGATCTGTAAACGTTGTCGCCGACTCGGCCTTTACGCGGTATGACCGTCCGTGCGACTGGAGTATCCCGGCGATGTTCACCAGCGGACTCACGTCATCGAATATCAGTGTGACCATCTGATCGTCGAGCGTGGTCTGGCGCGCTGGGTTTGCCGCGTCGCGCAATGTGATGTTGGAGTAGTGCACCTGGTCGGCAATGCAAAACAGCACTGGATCGCCGGAGTGAACGAACGGCCTCCAGAACTCATCCAGCGTCGAGCGATGTAGCAGTTGCCATCCGCTCAAACCGCAAAGGATGAGGAACACGACAGTTCCGACGGCGAATGCGAGAGGCGAGATGCGTCTGCTGCTGCTAATGGCAATTGCAGGTAAGGGCGCAGGCGAGTCTTCGCGTGATGGCGCGGCTTCTTGTACAGGCTTCGCAACTTCGTCCGACGGCGTGTTGGGAATGAATGTTGGCGCGTAGGAGCCAGATGGCAGTAACAGACGTAATTCGTTTTCGTGCCCTGGATCTTGATAATACTGGGCGATTCGCTTGCGGATTTCGGCAGCCGTAACGCGGACGATTGGATCGTCGGTTGTATCGTAATTGGGATCGCGCCCGAAGACTTCCACGCCAAGCGTGCGCTCTTTTATGTATTGCGCGTTTCCGGCGAGTGCCTCTGAAACTACGTACTTCAGAAAACTCGGATAGCGCTTGCTGTGGTTGAAATGGGAGTCCTGAACCATCCGGTTCAACTGATCGAGGACGAGAGCTTTCTCCTCTTCGGTCTGAGGCATCCAGTTTGCAACATCCGCTCCGGACGGCATGCTTCGAGTCTCCAGTCAGTTGAAAAGGCAAGCGGAATTGTATCCAAGGACTTGCAGAATGTCACGACTGAGTTTCTGGATGGGTCTTCACGCGCTCTTACTCGTGAGGCTGCAAGCCGCTGAAATCAGACCGATAATTCGTGGTCTTTTCATGTAAAGAAGTCTGAGTGCGGCGCGCACCGCAGTCGTCTTGCAGGGCGGCATTGCTGCAAAAACATTAGCGCTTGGAGACGAGTCGATTCCGATGCGTGTCACTTATCGTTTTCATTTGCCGTAAGGAGCTTTTCAGCAGCGCAAGTGCCCCGATATAAGTGTGTTCGAGTGCTGCGACGCTAAGCATTCCTGTTCTTCATACCAATTCATAAGGCGGCTCATGATCCGGAACAAAACTGCGGCCCTGCTGACAACTCTGATCGCGTTCAGCGCGTTAGCCTGGGCCGCCAGTTCTGCTGCATCCACACCGACACCGACGATTATGCCCTCAATCACCCTTCTAGGCGCACTCTCGTCGAGCACGCCCACCAATTCTGGCCTCGACCTGCGCAGCGGAGATGCCGTTATCCGGATCGTTGCTCTGCGCGATGATGTTCTGCGAATTCGCATTGCGCCCAAGGGAAAGTTTCCCGAAGATGCATCCTGGGCCGTGTTGCCGGAGGCTTCCAAGCAGTCGGTGAGCGTCGTTTCGGAGGCGAATGAGCGCACGGTAAGTTTTCGGACTCAGTCGCTTCGGGTCGAAGTCGATCGCGCAACCATGCGCATGCGGGTCTGTGATCTCGAGGGCAATATATTGCAAGAGGATGCCGAGGGGTTCTCTCCAGAGTTCAGGCAAAACGCGTTCCGCATCTACAAGCGCATGCCGGATGATGAGCACTATTTTGGATTGGGTGACAAGACCGGCCCACTCGATCGTCGCGGGCAAAGCTTCACGCTTTGGAACACCGACTCTTATAAGTTTCAGGAGTCCACGGATCCCATCTATAAAAGCATTCCTTTCTTCATCGCCGTGCGCCAGGGCCGCGCCCTCGGAGTACTGCTCGACAACACATGGCGCAGTAACTTCGACTTCGGACGACAGATGCCCGGGACATACTCCTTCGGGGCCGAAGACGGGCCGCTTGACTATTACCTGCTCTACGGAAGCGATGCGAAACAGGTGCTGAAGTCCTATGCATGGCTGACCGGAACAACTCCGTTGCCGCCGCTATGGTCATTGGGGTTTCAGCAATCACGATACACATATGAGCCGGAAAGCCGCCTGCGTGAAGTAGCTGCAAAGTTGCGTGCGGATCGCATTCCCACCGATGCGCTCTACCTTGATATCGGGTTCCAGCAGGAGAACAGGCCCTTCACCGTGGACACCGCGAAGTTTGCAAACTTTCCCCAACTTATAGAGGATCTGAGGAAGCAGAACTTCCGTGTCGTCGCAATTACGGACCTGCACATAGCGAACCGCACAAACTACGCGCCCTACGATTCAGGAATCGGGGGCGATCACTTTTTGAAGAATCCCGATGGCTCAAACTACGTCGGCAAGGTGTGGCCGGGAGCCTCCGTGTTCCCCGATTTCACGCATAAAGCTACGCGCGAGTGGTGGGGATCGCTCTACCGGGAATTTGTGGCGGACGGTGTTGCAGGCTTCTGGAACGACATGAACGAGCCCTCCGTGTTCGATGGACCCGGCGGCACCATGCCGGACTCAGTGCGCCATCGCATCGAGGAGCCAGGATTCGAGACAAGAGTTGCTGGGCATCGCGAGATTCACAACGTGTACGGCATGGAGAATTCCCGTGCGACGTTCGAGGGCCTGCAAAAACTCGAGCCCGATGTGCGTCCGTTCGTGTTGACCCGCGCAACCTTTGCCGGAGGACATCGATACGCAACAACGTGGACGGGCGACAACAGCAGTACTTGGAATCACCTTCGGATGACCACTCCCATGCTGTTGAATCTCGGACTGAGTGGTTTTGGAATGAGCGGCGCTGATGTGGGAGGATTCATCGGATCACCCTCGCCGGACCTGCTGACGAAGTGGACGGAACTCGCTGCCTTTCAGCCGATCGATCGGTATCACGCAGAGAAGGGAACCGCTGACAAAGAGCCTTGGGTGCATGGTCCGCAACATGAAAACATCCGCCGCGCCTACATCGAAGAGCGCTATCGGTTGATGCCGTATTTGTACACGGCGGCGGAAGAGATGTCGCGCACGGGAGTCCCTATTGTGCGTCCGCTATTTGTGGAGTTCCCAAGGGCCACGGCTGACGCGCATCCGCTTGATATCGATGCGGGCAGTGAATTTCTCTTTGGGCGCAACCTGCTCGTGGCTCCATCTCCATATCCCGAGCGGCCGGATGACTACGCTGTGCAACTGCCTCCTGTGGATTGGTATGACTATTGGACAGGTGAGCGTTATGCGGTAGCGCGCGGACAATCCATTTCTTCGGAGCCCAACGCTCCGGTGAGTCCGACTGCTGGATTGACATCCATCAATATACGTCCGAGGCTCGATGTGCTTCCGGTGTATGTGCGAGAGGGCGCAATCATTCCCATGCAACCGCTGACGCAAAGCACAGAAGAGAAGCCGAATGGACCGCTCACGCTGCGAGTGTATCCTGGGCGCGATTGCACCGGTTCGATCTACCAGGATGACGGCAAGACCATGGCTTACAAGCGCGGTGAATTCCTGCGCATGCAGTTCACGTGCGAAGTAGCTGCTGATTCAGTAAAGCTGCATATCGGAGCGCACGAGGGAAGCTACAAGCCATGGTGGAGTCAACTGCGTGTCGAGGTGTATGGTTGGCAGGCAACGTCCGCTCATGTGACCGGAAATGCAACCGCGCCGTTGGCGAGCGTTGACCGCAGTCGACATGTCGCAAGCTTCACGGTTGCCGATGATGGCAACGGGGCTGACATAGAAATTATGCACTGAGCCTTTATGCGCGATGTGCGCCGGTGAGGCTTGGCGATAACACCGGCGCTGGGCAACAATCCAGGGCGCAGAAATCGTGACTCGGCCCGAAAAGGCCAAGGGCAGGGCGTTGCGCGTCTGGATTCATCCTCTCTTCGATCAGCTCACGGATCATGCTTACAAATCGTGGATGCGTGCCCGCAGTGTGTGCGCGCTGATATGTGACGCCGAGTTCTTCGCAGCGCTCACGAGCCTGAGTGTCGAGATCAAAAATGATCTCCATGTGATCGGAGACGAAGCCGATGGGCACGAGCACAAGATCCTTAGCTCCGCGTGAATGCTCTTCGTCGATGGCCTCGAGAATGTCAGGAGCGAGCCAAGGCTGCGAAGGTGATCCGCTTCGACTCTGATATACGAGACGGTAATCGCGATGGCCAACGGCTTCGGCCACCAGCCGGGAAGCTTCCTCGAGCTGCTCGACATAGCGCGACGTAGATGCCATTGTCATTGGGATGCTGTGAGCAGTGAACAGCAGACGAGCATTGGCGCGGCGCTCGGCGGGCACTCTGGCGAATGCTTCACGCGCATTGGACGCGACTGCTTCGATGTAACCGGGATGATTGTAGAAAGCGCGGATCTTATCGACTCTTGGTGCACCTTCTCCGACTGATTGTTGTGCCGCGGCGATATTTTCTCGATACTGACGGCAACCGGAATAGGAACTATAGGCCGATGTGAAGAATCCAAGTGCGTGGCGGATGCCGTCGCGCTTCATCTCTGCAAGCGTGTCGGCGAGCATGGGGTGCCAGTTACGATTTCCCCAATAAATTGGAAGCGAGATGCCGTGCGCGTCCAACTCAGCGCGGAGTGCAGCGAGGAGGTCGCGGTTCTGCTGATTGATAGGACTCTTGCCGCCGAAGTGATAGTAGTGCTCGGCTACTTCGAGAAGGCGCTCGCGAGGCACAGGCTTGCCGCGCAATACGTTTTCGAGGAAGGGGATCACGTCCTCGGTCTTCTCTGGGCCGCCAAAAGAGACAAGCAGAATCGCGTCATACATACAAAGTGTTCTGATGCTGCGCTGAAGGCAGCGATGCGATATTCGCGGCGAATTCGACTCTGGTTCAAAGACTGCTTGAAAAATTGTCCACGGAATAAAATAGCCGAATGGCAATTGGAGTAATCAGCGATACTCATGGCCTGCTCAGGCCCGAAGCTCAAGATGCATTGCGCGGAAGCGAGTTGATCCTTCACGCAGGAGATGTAGGCAAGCCGGAGATCTTGCGCGAACTCCGTCGCATCGCCCCGGTCTTTGCGGTACGTGGAAATGTGGACGTGGAGTCGTGGGCAAAACAATTGCCAGTGAGCGAATTGGCAGAATGTGCTGGAAGAAGCTTCTACATCTTGCATCGCATCGCTGATCTTGATGTGAAGCCGCAGGCCGCGGGTTTTGCGGCGGTGATCTATGGACACTCGCACAAGCCGCTGATCGAGTGGCGCGATGGCGTGTTGTTCTTCAATCCAGGCAGTGCCGGACCTCGACGATTTTCGCTGCCAGTCACGGTGGGGAAGATAGAAGTCGTGGATGGAGAGCTCCGCCCGGAGATCATCCCCATCCTCTAATCACTACCAGATACCTTTGTCGCTGCCCGTTAGTTTGTAGCTGATTGCCGCGGCCGATGCGAGATAAGGCAACAGCGAAAGCCGCAATGTTCCCGCGACATCGCCGCGCATCGCAGCGGTTGTGACTTGTGCGGTGTAGAGCTGCGCGCCCTGCGGAACAATGGGTACGCGGATGAAGCGCGAACGAACGTACACCTTCTCGCCTCCGAAGACTGCGTCGGCGAGAACTTCCGATGGCAGAACGACAGGCGTGCCGCGATATTGCTGGACATAGTCGCTGACGATGCGGAGCAGCGAGCACACACCTTTCCAGATGCCGCCCATGGAAGCGGAGCGATGCAGCTCAACAAAATCCACGGCTCCGGACTCGACGAGCGCAGCGATGTTCACGATGTCGCAAACGCGAAAGTAGAAGTGGCGATACATGCGTTGCAGCGTGGCAACGACGATGCGCTCTTCTGGTGCGGGCACTCGAAAGTCGAAACCTGAAACTGATTTTGTAACGCGACGCGATACGAAACGCTGCGCCATCGCAAGATGCTCACCTGTCTGTCCGAGCCGCTGAACATGCACCTCTACGGCCTCGGGCAGGCCGGGGATGGCGAAGTTCCATTTATTGGCGAGGCGGTCGCCCCAACTGCGCGCTTCGATGTGCGCGTGGAATCGCGAGGTCATGACATCGCAGACCTGACCTGCTGACGCGGTGGTGTAGAGGTCGAGATCATTGCCGAGGTCGGGCCAGTGGTCGAGCGATTTCATTACCGTAGTGGGACAATTTGCGGATTCGAGCGCGCCAGTGATGACGAACAGGTGTTGAATTGCGTTGCTGATGCGGCGCTGTTCGTGCTCGATGCGAGTGCGGCAGCGCGTGGCGAGAGCGGTGTCGCCGTGGTGTTCGGCAGTTTCTTTGAGCGGCAGCAAGGCGCGTAGAACAACGTGGTTGGAGTCGGCGAGAGATGTGAACTCGTTGAACTCTTCGTCAGTAAGCTCGCATAGGTGTGGATAGACTTCGTGCGCGCGGGAGGGCGCGAGCGTAAGGGTAGAGAGCGCTTGCATGAACGAATTTTCTTGAGAGCTGGACATTTTCATAAGCAGGATGGCTGAACCACAAAGGCTAGGATGATGCTGAAATGCGCGGAGTTGCAGGTACTAGGGCTTAGTTCAACAGGTCTCAGGAAAGTGAACAGGAGTTCGGAGGGAAGTAACGGGCGAGTATATAGGATTGCAGTGAGGGGCGAGCATTGGCGGGAGAGTTAATGGAAGTTGTGAGGGAGTGCATGCGCGGTCAATGGAGGCCGGATTAGCAGGTTTTGGAGGGGAAATCGAGGGTCAGCGAGTCCTCTTGGTGGATGCTGGGCGCGAGTTGGTCGCGCCCAGTTTCTTGAGGCGCTCACGCGCCTGAGTCGCTTCGATGGTGCGGGGGTAACGCTGGATGAGCGCATTCAGTTCGCGGACGCCGGCGTCCTTGCGTCCGAGTTCGAGAAGAGCGTAGCCCTTCTTGAGCTGGGCGGCGGCAGCCTTGTTGCCTCCCGGGAACTGCTCGAGCACTTTGTCGTAGTCGGCGGCAGCGGCTTCGAAGTTTCCGGCGCGGTACTCGACGTCGGCGACATAGTACTGGGCATTACCGGCGAGATCGGTATTGGGGTAGTACTTGATGTAGTCCTGGAATTGCGAGAGCGCCAGGTCGTAGCGTCCGGAGTTGTAGTCGCGGAGCGCGTTGTTGTAGAGAACGTCGGCAGGAGGCGCGGCGGCTGCGCCGGTGGGCGCGCCTGCGGGTGCGGAACCGGAGGCAGGCTGTCCGGGCTGCAGATTCTGCTGCTGGTTCTGGAGATCGTCGAGCTGCTTGCTGGTTTTGGCAAGGCGAGCTTTTAGCTCATCGAGGGAATCATTGAGGGTCTGGATCTGTCCGGAGACCTGCTCGATGCGGCCCTGCGAATCGGAGCTCTGCTGCTGTAGCGTTCTCTGCAATCCCTGGACGGACTCGGTGAGCTTGTTCACGTTGTCTGTGCTCTGCTCGATGAGGCTGCGCATGACGCCCATGCGCTCGTCGAATGACTGCTGCATGTGAGCCATGCGGTCGGCGAGGTCCTGCACCTGGGTTTGTAGCTGGATGATTTCCTTGGACACGGCAAAGGCCGGAGTGGCGGGAGCCGCAATGGTGATGGCCAGAAGCGTGAGAGTTGCTGCTTTTCTCAGATTCATGATTCGTCTCCGGGCGTCTGGCGCCCGACTCTGTTCTGATGAAGACAAGAGAAACAGAGGTGATAACAACTAGTCGAGTTTAATACAAGCGACTTACTTTGTCTTGCCAGCCAGCGAAATCCGTTCGTGTGTGATGCGAAAAGTTTGCTATTCCCACATTCGCCAGAAGAGGGCGGATGTGGGCGACCGAGTTGGGGGGCACCGAATTTGGGGCTCCCCAAGATTACTCGGGATTAAGAATGGCGGGACGCGTGTGGCGTCCCGCCAAGTGAGTGCAAGCCGAAGACTACTTCTGTCCGTAGACGAAGTGGTCGCGGCGGTTCTGCTGCCAGCACGCTTCGGTGCTTTCGCTGCAGAAGGGCTTTTCCTTGCCGAAGCTGATGACCTTGATCTGGTCGGCCGAAACGCCAGCCTTGATCAGGGCATTGCGGGCGGCGTTGGCGCGATTGTCGCCAAGAGCCAGGTTGTAGTCGGTGGAACCGCGTTCGTCGCAGTGTCCCTCGATGGTGAACTTGATGGACGGATGCGACTTGAGGAAGGCGGCATCGGCATCGACGACGGCCTGATCTTCGGCGCGAAGGTCATAGCGATCGTAGTCGAAGTAGATGTCCTTCACGTTCTGCGCGAACAGAGCATCATCGGCCGGCTCGGGAGCTTTGGCAGCAGGAGGCGGCGGAGGCGGCTCAACAACGGTGAGGCGCGCGGTCGCGTCGGTCGATCCACCCGCACCCTGCGCGGTGAGGCGATAGGTGGTGGAGGTCGTCGGGGAAACCTGCTGCGAACCGCTGGCGTTTACGGTGCCGATTCCGTCGATGCTGACGGTCGTGGCGTTTTGCGTGGACCAGGTAAGGGTTGCAGAACCGCCGCGCTGAACGCTCTCAGGGCTGACGCTCAGGGTCGCGGTGGGTGCCGCCGGAGGAGGAGTTGGAGGCGGAGTCGGGGGAACCTGTTTTTTCTTACATCCGCCAACGATAACGATCATTGCCAGCGCAAGTGTTAATAGAAACCACTTCATCTTGCTATGTTTCAATTCATCCTCCAGGCGAGAAATCTCGCGTTGGGCCGACTTAGAAAGTTCGCCGGCCGTTATGAGTTACGGACACGTCTCAGCAACTGCTCATTAGAAAGCCGTTCCGATTTCTATTTCCAACTCCAATTAGGTTGCGAGTTGGAACCGGTGAAAGTCAATTGTGTTTGCTGGCTACCATCGGCCAGCATGGACCATATCTGTTCCGTACCGCTGCGCGTCGATTGATAGACGATGTGCCGTCCATCGGGAGACCACGACGGGAAATCGTTGCGTCCGCCATCATGGGTCAACTGCACCCACTGGTGGCTGGCTACGTCCATGATGTAAATGTCGGAGGCGCCGGGCGCACCGGGACCATAGTGGCGAATCCATGCGAAAGCAAGGAACTGTCCATTGGGAGACCAGGAGGGCGAGACTGCATAGCCCTGGTCGGTGATGCGCTGCACGTTGGTTCCGTCTGCGTCCATGATATAGATCTGCGGCAGACCGCTGCGCCCGCTCACCCACGCGATTTGCGCGTTGGTCTTCGGATTCCATACGGGCGATACGTCAGGTCCATGATACGCCGTCAGACGCTTGAGGTTATTGCCATTCTGATCGCAAACGTAAATTTCAGGATCGCCAGTGCGCGAGGATGAGAACGCGATGCGCGTTCCATCGGAACTCCACGCGGGTGAGAGATTGGTGCCGCCGAAACTGGGGAAGTTGACGAGGCGTCCGAGTTCGAGCGAATACATGGCGATGTTGGGACCGCCGCGCGCAAAGGATGAAAACGCGATGCGCGAGTTGTCGGGCGATACGCGCGGGGAGAGAGCGATGGAGCCCTGATGGATGAGCTGGTGCTGTCCCGCACCGTCATAGTCCATGCCCCAGACTTCCTTGCTGCCGCCGCGATTGCTGATGAAGTAGAGCCGGGTTTCGGCGATGCCGTTGATGCCGCCTCCGAGGCGGAAGATGATCTCATCGGCGAAGCGGTGAGCGATCAGGCGAGCATTGTCTTCGCTGGCAGCTTCGCGATACTGCTTGGCAAAGACCTGCGGGTTCTGCGAGTTCTTGACGTCGAAGAGCCAGCCCTGCACTTGAAGGCTTCCGCCGTTGACGCCGAGGTTTCCGAAAGCGAGCATGGCGGTGTTGACCGGAGGCGCGGCCCAGACATCAAGGCGCGCATCGGCCGGAACTCCGACGGCTGCGAGCGGGTAGAAGCTCTTGGAAACCATGTCGAAGATGCCAGCCTGGGCAAGGTCGTTGAACAGGACGGAATTAAACGTCTTGTCGAGCGGCGTGGATTGCGGGTCGCCAGTAGCGATTTTGAAATCGGGGACCGAGATGCGAATTTTTTCGCCACCAACGCCGGTGCCGGTGCGAATCCAGTCCTGCGCGAGAAGGGGAGAAGTCAGGGTGAGGAGGAGTGCTACGAAAGCAAAAATCGAATGGCGGTAGAAAGGCTTGGAACAGCCGAGCATATTTGAGCCTTGCTGGGATCCTTCGCTGCGCTCAGGATGACACCTCATAACAGAAGATTTGGGAAACGATTCCTTCATTCAACTCTCCGAAAGTGCGTCGACGCGTAAGGGTCAGCGCCGGTAATCGAACCAGAACTCCACGGAAACGTAGCTACCGTTGTACTCACGGGGCAGGTCGCCAAAGGTGTCGATGCGCTGCAGGGTACGAACGGCGGACATGTCGAGCGCCGGGATGCCGGAGGACTGCTCGATGCGTACGTTGGATGGCCTCCCATTCCGCGAGATGTCAAAAAGTATATAAACACGCTTGGCCGAGGTGACACTCGGATTTACTTCACTCTGCCAGGCCTGATGAACCTTTCTTGCTACGACCTCGGTGTACCAACCAAAGCGCGAGCCGAAGGTTCCGCTGCCGCCTTCGCCGAACTTCATGCCGCCGCTGGTGCCACCGCTCTGGAACGTGGTGAAGGGGCCGGCAACTGGGCCGCCGCCTCCGAAGGGAATTGTGTTATCGACCTTCGCCATCTCGCGCGGCTTCTCGCGGCTGGGCGCGGCGATCGTGGGTTGCTTCGCAACCTCGCGCGGGTTGGGGCGCGGGGAGGTGTTGGCGACGGGCTTCTCTTTCGCGGACTTCTGCTTCGCGTCGCGATCGGGGATGGCGATGGCTTTGTCGTCAGGCTTGGAAACCGGAGCGGGTTGCGATTGCGAGAGTCCTTTGCTGTCGTTGGCAAGAACGTTTTCGGGCTTGGCCTGCGGATTGGGAGGCAAGGGAATGCCGCTGACGAGATGCGCGCTCATGGCTCCGCCGGGCTCGCCGCCATTGCCGTTGTTTCCCCAGGCATCGCCAGAGTGGGAGAAGACACCGGGCAGCAACAGGGCGCACGCGAGCAGCGCCGCGTGAAGGGCAGCAGAGACGGCCAGCGACGAGAAAAGTGATTCCTTGCGGCCGTAGATGTCAGCGTCGAGAGGCATTGGTCTTCGTATTGAGCGGTTGCGTCACGATGCTCACGTTGGTGATGCCGGTCTGCTTCACGGCGTCCATGACGGTGGCAAAGGCGCCAAAAGGCACATTCTCATCGGAGCGGATGAACACGCTCTGGCCTTGCGGATCGCGGATCTTGTCGTGCAACCTGTCGGAGATTTCGTTGATGTTGATGGGATCGTTGCCCAAAAAGACGCGCTGATCCTTATCAATGGTAATGACCAGGCGCTCTTCGGTGATCTCCTTGACTGTTTTGGTCTTCGGCACCTCGACTTCGATTCCGGACTGAAGGATGGGCGCGGTGACCATGAACATCACGAGCAGCACGAGGACGACATCTACGAATGGAGTGATGTTGATGTCCGACAGTGAACTCTGGGTGCGTCCCTTGTTGTTTGTAAACGCCACCGATGTCTCCTAACGCGCGTCGCCGTTGCGGTCGATAATGTTGAGCAACTCGAGGCTGAAGTCATCCATGCGCGCGGCGAATTCACGAATGTTCTGCAGGAAGACGTTGTAAGCCACCACGGCGGGCACGGCAGCAAAAAGTCCGGCGGCGGTGGTGATGAGTGCTTCGGAGATGCCAGGGGCAACGGCGCGGAGGGTGGCAGCGCCTGCGGTGCCGAGTCCGTGAAAGGCGTCGATGATGCCCCAGACGGTTCCGAAGAGTCCGACGAAGGGAGCGATGGAGCCGGTGGTGGCGAGCCAGTTCAGACGGCTCTCGAGGCGCGTGAGTTCTTCAGAAGCGGCGATCTGGGTGGCGCGCTGCACGGAGACCGTGCGCGGGTTGGCACCGCAGCGCTTCAACTCTTCGACGGCGCCTTCAAAGACGGCCACGAGAGGCGAGGGCTTGAACTGATCCGAGACGGCGGCGAGCTCCTGCAGGCGCGAAGCCTTACGGAAGGTGCGAACGAAACGTCCGCTCTGCACCGAGGCGCGGCGGAAGAGACCGTACTTGGAGAGAATGATCGTCCAGGACAGAAGACTGAAGGCGAGAAGGATCAGCAGTACGATTTTGGCGACGAGGCCGGTGCTGGAAACCATGTCCAACACCTCTCCGCCGAGTGCGAAAGCTAGCAAATTAGTGATTGGCATCCTTTTCTCATGAGAGCGGGCGCTGAAGTCGCATCACGCCCAGGCGAGGCTTGTTGGCTTGTGGCTTGAGGCAGTGATGCGAAATCATTTTCATTATAGTCAGCTCTGTAGAGCTTTGCGCAGGCGTGTTGTGCAGAAGTCGAAGTTATCGAGCAAACAGGAATATGAAATGACAACTTCAGAGTAGGTTTTAAGGGGATGACTGTAGAGCAGGCTCTGAGGGCGTGTAAACTGCGAGTGCCTGAAGTAGGGGGAAACGGATTGAACCTAATCATGAAGACTAGTGGATGGTTGACGATCGCACTGCTGGCGGCTGGATCGCTGGCGGCAACGGCTCAGAATACGCCCGCGACTGCAGCGGCGAAACCGGCGGAGCGTCCGCTGAAGGCACTGCCTTATACACCGAGTCTGGATGTGCCGTCGATGGATAAGACGTCGGCCCCGTGCGTGGACTTCTATCAGTACAGTTGCGGCGGATGGATGAAGAAGAATCCGATTCCTCCGGACCAGGCGCGCTGGGATGTTTATTCGAAGCTGGCGAACGACAATCTGCAATATCTATGGGGCATTCTGGACGACCTCTCGAAGGCGAATGTGACGCGGACTCCTGTGCAGCAGAAGATTGGAGATTATTTCGGCGCGTGCATGGATGAGACGACGGTGGAGAAGCTGGGGGCGAAGCCCATCGAACCGATGCTGAAGCAGATTGCGACGATGAAGTCGAAGCGGGAGATTGCGCCGTGGCTGGCGGATCAGCATCTGAATGGGGCTCACGCAGGGCTGATGTTCGGATTTGGCTCGAACCAGGACTATGCGGATGCGACGCAGGTAATCGCCTTTGCCGTGGGCGGAGGGCTGGGGCTGCCGGATCGTGACTACTATCTGAAGACCGATGCGAAATCAGTCGAGCAACGGCAGAAGTACGTTGAACACGTGGCGAAGATGCTGGCGCTGGCCGGGGAAGGCGAGGCACAGGCGAAATCCGATGCTGCGACGATCATGCGCATGGAAACGGCTCTGGCGAAGGCTACTCTGACGCGGGTGGACAAGAGAGATCCGTACAAGCTGTTTCACAAGATGAGCCCGGCAGAGGTGGAGAAGATGTCGCCGGAGTTTGACTGGAAGACCTACCTGACGAAGAGTGGGCTGGATGGAGTGAAGACCGTCAACGTGACGGAGCCGGAGTTTTTCAAAGAGCTGAATGCGCAGTTGGCGAGCGAGCCGCTGGAGAATTGGAAGGTGTACTTGCGGTGGCACGTGATCGATGGGGCGGCGCCGTATTTGTCGAAGGCGTTTGTGGATGAGGATTTCGCGTTTAACCGGAAGTATCTGCGCGGAGTGGCAGAGCAGAGGCCGAGATGGAAGCGGTGCGTCGCGGATGTGGATCATCTGCTGGGAGAGGCGCTGGGACAGGAGTTCGTGCGCAGGACGTTCAGCGAAAAGACGAAGCAGGACACGGTGCGCATGACGGAGCTGATCGAAAAGGCCATGGCCGAGGAGATCAACGGGCTTGACTGGATGACTCCGGAGACAAAGAAACAGGCGCTGGTGAAGCTGAACGGAATCAGGAACAAGGTTGGGTATCCGGAAAAGTGGCGGGACTATAGTTCGGTAGAGGTCAGGCCGGGAGACCTGTTTGGAAATCACATGCGCGCGGCGTCGTTTGAGGCGCATCGCGATCTGAACAAGATTGGGAAGCCTGTGGACAAGATGGAGTGGGGCATGAGTCCTCCGACGGTGAACGCCTACTACAACCCGCAGATGAATGACATCAACTTTCCAGCGGGAGTGCTGCAACCGCCGCTGTACGATCCGAAGATGGATGACGCGCCGAACTATGGCAATACGGGATCGACGATTGGGCATGAGCTGACGCATGGGTTCGACGATGAAGGAAGGCAGTTTGACGCGGCAGGAAATCTGAAGGACTGGTGGACTCCAGAAGACGCCAAAAAGTTCGAGGAGAAGATCAACTGCGTGCGCGATCAGTATGCGGATTACGTGGTGGTGGACGACATCAAGATCAACAGCAAGCTGACGAGCGGCGAAGATGTGGCAGATCTGGGGGGCACTCTGCTGGCGTACATTGCGTGGCGAGAAGCGACGAAGGATATGAAGCTGGAGGCGGTGGATGGGTTCACGCCGGAGCAGAGGTTCTTTGTCGGCTTTGCGCAGTGGGCTTGCGAGAATGCAAGGCCGGAGGAGTTGAGAGCGAATGCGATCACGGACCCGCACTCTCCAGGAAAGTATCGGATCAATGGGATTGTCAGCGATCTGCCGGAGTTTCAGAAGGCGTTTGGGTGTAAGGCGGGTCAGCCGATGGTGAGAGCGAAGGCTTGCAAGGTGTGGTAAGGCAGGGAAAGTGACTACTCTAAACTCGCAACGCGAGTTTGGGGGAGCACCCGAAACAAGATCAACAACAAACGCAACAGCAACAGCAAAGGCAAAAACGGCAAAGACAAGAGAAGAACCTTTGGAGGGCGCTTCGCGCCTTCTTCAATAGAACCCACATGCGCTTGCCAAAAGAGGCAAGCGTATATGGGGCACCCGCGGTGCTTAGCGCTTTGCTTGGGTACAGGGACTTCTCGCCCGCGGTGCTTAGGTTCGCGGTGATGGGAAGCTGGTGCGCGAACAGTGGTCGTGCTTAGGGCATGGAATCAGAGCAACAGTGATAGCAAGGGCAAAGGCAAGGCAAGTTAGTTGCGGCGAGGATGCAGGAGGCGTGGTATGCTCGCCGGGAAATCTACACACGATGGGTGCCTGAGTGCTTAGGGAACTGCGGGTTGAAAACTACGCCGTTATCGACAACGTGGTGGTTGAGTTTGGGGCTGGGTTGAATCTGCTGACGGGCGAGACGGGCGCTGGTAAGTCGATTCTGATCGACGCGCTGGCGCTGCTGCTGGGCGAAAAGGCTTATAGCGATGTCGTGCGCCATGGAGCGGAGAAGGCGACAGTGGCAGCCGTGTACGAGTCGGAGGATCCGGGGATCGCCGAGGTGCTGGAGGAAAACGGCATCGACAGCGAAGGGGCGGAGATCATCCTGCGCAGGGACATCGCGCTGAACGGCAAAGGCAGAGTGTTCGTAAACAACCAACCGGCGACAGTGGCGGTGCTGAAGGCGCTGGCCCCGAGGCTAGCGGTGGTGCATGCGCAGAACCAGACGATGCTGATGTTCGATCCTCCGGAAAGGCTGGCGCTGCTGGATGCGGCGGCGGGGCTGAGTGTGGCCGGAGTGAGCGAGGCGTTTGCGAAGTGGAAAGAGGTCGCTGCGCGCATTGCTGAGTTGGAGAGGGACGAGCAGGAGAAGCTGAGGCTGGTGGATCTCTGGAAGTTTCAGTTGAAGGAGATCAAGGACGCGAACCCCGCCGCGGGAGAGGATCAGAAGCTGGAGGGGGAAAAGCGCGTGCTGGCGAACTCCGAGCGTGTGTATGGGGCGGCGCAGGGCGCATTCGATGTGCTGTATGAGGTGGAGGAGTCGGCGGTAGCAAGGTTGAGGGCGGCGACCAAGCATCTGGAGGAACTGGCGCGGTTCGACGAGTCGTTTAAGGATGTGCTGGCGCAGTTGGAAAGCGCGCGCATCACCGTTGAGGATGTGGCGACGACGCTGCGGGATTTCGCCGATGGGATGGATGCTTCGCCGGAGCGGCTGGCCGAGGTTGAAGACAGGCTGGCGGTGCTGGATAAGTTGCGCAGGAAGTATGGGCCGACGCTGGAGGATGTGCTGGCTTTCCAAGAGGAGACGGCGGGAAAGCTGAGCGATCTGGAGAATAAGGACGAACTGCTGGCGGGGTTGCGCAAGGAACTGGCGGCTGCGGCGGCTAAGTATCTGGAAGAAGCGCGGGCACTGAGCAAGAAGCGCTACGAGATGGCGCGGAAGTTGGAGAAGACGGTTGAGGCGGAAATCAACGACCTGGCGATGAAGTCGAAGTTCAAGATCGAGGTATCGGGGTCGGACGAGGAAGGCAACTGGTCGGCAACGGGATTTGATCGCGTGGCGTATCTGATTTCGACCAATCCGGGCGAGCCGATGGGACCGATTGAGGAGATTGCGTCGGGCGGTGAACTATCGCGAGTGATGCTGGCGCTGAAGGCGAGCGTTGAGGCAGGAAGCGCGAAGCACAGCAAGAAAGTGGACGGGCAGCGCTCGCTCGTATTCGATGAAATCGATACGGGAATTGGTGGGCGCGCGGCAGACGCGGTCGGCAAGAAGCTGAAGGCTCTGTCGAGGACGAAGCAGGTGCTGTGCATTACGCATTTGCCGCAGATCGCGTCGTTTGCGGACAGGCATTTCTTAATTGAAAAGCACGAGAGCGGGGGAAGGACTCGGACGACGGTGCGTCCGCTGAGCAGCGACGAGCGGAAGCGGGAAATTGCGAGAATGCTGAGCGGAGCAAAGGTGACAGAGGCGAGTTTGCAGAACGCGGAGCAGTTGCTGAAAGCGAACGCGTGAGGGGGTGGATTGCGGTCGCGTTGGTTTGGTGCGCGCTGGTGGTGTCGGTGGCGTGCGTGGATAGGTATGAGTGGATGGATGGTATTTGGATTGCGTTCCTGCTCGTGGGAGTGTTCGCGGCTTCGATCCATTCAGTGATGAAAACCCGGCGAGGAGTGTTGGGGGATATCCGCGGTGGTTCTTGCGATTCGCTTTGGACGAGAAGCGAGTAGGGGAAGGGAACTCCGGTGGGGGCGAGAGGGAAGGTTGCGGGAATAAATAGGGTCCCTCGCTTCGCTCGGGATGACACCGAAGAGCAAGGGCAAATACACGAGAATGGCGGTTGGTGACCTCAGGGTCGGCAGCGATGCGAGCGGTGGCTGTGATCCTTCGCTTCGCTCAGGATGACACCTTAGAAACAACGGCAAGAACAACAGCAAAAGCAAGAACAAGGACAAGGAAGGCGCTTCGCGCTTCTTTGGTAGATCCCACATGCACTTGCCAAAAGAGGCAAGCGTATATGGGGCACCCGCGGCGCTTGGGGATGCGGTGCTATCGCGGGGAGGGGTCTCCTGTTAGAATCGAGAGAGTTCAGGGATTGCTGTTCGCCTCCTGTTTTAGCCCTGCCCGATGCTGAATGGCCGCATTTCTATGCGACGAGGTGGCGGGAAATGGTGCCGGGACATAGACTTACAGGAAGCGTTGCTGTGCCGGTGGAGCACTGAAATCCCGGCAGGGCACAGTTGAATCTAAAAAATCGAATGACACAGACAACCGAAGCCAAAACCCTCCTGCTTTTGAAGCCCCGTGGATTCTGTGCTGGCGTGGTGCGCGCGATCGATATCGTACGCATTGCGCTGGATACGTTTGGTCCGCCGATCTATGTTCGCAAAGAAATTGTCCACAATAAGTATGTCGTCGAGGACCTGAAGGCCAAGGGCGCAATCTTTGTTGACGATGTGGAAGAGGTGCCGAATGGCGAGCGCGTGATCTACAGCGCTCACGGCGTGGCGCCTTCTGTACGCGAGGCCTCGAAGCTGCGACTGCTGCGCGTGATCGATGCGACCTGCCCGCTGGTGACAAAGGTTCACGTCGAGGCGATCCGTTTCGCGAAGGATGGATACTCGCTGATCCTGATTGGTCACTTGAATCACGACGAGATTGTTGGCACTCTGGGCGAAGCTCCAGAGGTTACGCAGGTCGTGAGCAATGCCGAGCAGGTGGCGAATATCGTGGTGCCGGACCCGAACCGCGTGGCCTATCTGACGCAGACGACGCTTTCGCTGGATGAGGCGAAAGACATTATCGAGGCGCTGAAGGCGAAGTTTCCGAATATTCGCGGGCCGCACGCGCAGGATATCTGCTATGCGACGGAGAACCGCCAGGTCGCGGTGAAGAACGTCGCCGAACAGGCGGATCTGGTGCTGGTAGTGGGCTCGCCGAACAGTTCGAACTCGAACCGCCTGGTAGAAGTGGCACGGAATCTGGGGACGAATTCGCACCTGATCGATACCTGCCAGGATATCGACGAGCACTGGCTGGAGAGTGCGCATACTGTTGCGCTGACGGCAGGTGCCTCGGCGCCGGAAATCCTGGTGCAGGAAGTGATCACGTTCCTGGAGAAGAAGGGCTTTGCGAATGTGCGCGAGGTGGAAGTGATGCCGGAGCATGTGCGTTTTGCGCTGCCTCCGGAGATCGTTGCTGCGATCGGTGCTGCTCCCGAAGCAACGGCGGAGTAAGAATTCATGGAAGCAAGTTCTACGCAGTCGAGTGCGATTCGATTTGGAAAGATATCCGGCTTAGGTACGCGGCTGAAAAGCGCGATCAAGGCAGGGCAGGATTTCCTGTTCTCGCACCAGCACGAAGAAGGCTGGTGGTGCGGCGAGTTGGAAGCCGACACGACTCTCGAATCCGACTACATCTTCTTACATACGGTGCTGGGTACGCGCGACGAGGCGCGGTTCCAGCAGTGCGCGGACGAGATTCTGCGTCATCAGAACGACGATGGCGGATGGCCGATTTATCAGGGTGGGCCGTCGAATATTTCGGCTTCGGTGAAGGCGTATTTTGCGCTGAAGATGTGCGGGTATTCGCCGGACGATCCTCGGATGGCAAAGGCGCGCGAACGTATCCTGGACATGGGGGGCGTGCCGGCCTGCAATACGTTCAGCAAGATTTACCTGTGCGCGTTGGGACAATATGACTACGACGCGGTTCCGGCGATTCCGCCAGAGATCGTGCTGTTTCCGAACTGGTTCTGGTTCAATATCTACGAAATTTCATCGTGGTCGCGGGCAATTCTGATCCCGCTGTCGATCTGCTACGCGAAAAAGCCGTTCAAGAAGATTCCTGACGAGTGGAATATCGACGAGTTGTTCCCCGAGGGACGGCACGGAAGTTCGCTGCATTTGAAGTGGGACAAGAAGCTGGTGGGGTGGAGAAATTTCTTCCTTGTCCTCGACAGGCTGTGCCACTGGTTTGAGCGCGTGCACGTGAGGCCGCTTCGCTCGGTTGCGTTGAAGGCGGCAGAGAAGTGGATGCTGGAGCGATTTGAGTTGAGCGATGGGCTGGGCGCGATTTATCCGTCGATCCTGAACTCGATCATCGCGTTGCGCTGCCTGGGGTATTCGCTGGACGATCCGCAGGTGATTCGTGCACTGGATGAGTTTGAAAAGCTGGGAATCGCCGAGGGAGATGGTTTCCGCATGCAGCCATGCGTCTCTCCGGTGTGGGATACGGCGTACTCGCTGTTTGCGCTGGCGGAGAGCGGAGTCGATCCGAAAGACCCGCGTATGCTGAAGGGCGCGGAATGGATGCTGAAAAAGCAGATTCGGCGCAAAGGCGACTGGTCGGTGAAGGTTCCCAAGGCCGAGCCGGGCGGATGGTACTTCGAGTTCAATAACGAGTTCTATCCGGATGTGGACGACACGGCGCAGGTGATGCTGGCGCTGAATCAGATCGAAACGAGCGATGCACGGTTCCAGAGCGAGTCGGTGAAGCGCGGAGTCGCATGGGAACTGGCGATGCAGTGCAAGAACGGCGGCTGGGCCTCGTTCGATAAAGACAACGACCGCATGGTGTTCCAGTACGTTCCGTTTGCCGACCACAACGCGATGCTCGATCCGGCGACGGTGGACATTACGGGGCGCGTGCTGGAGTGCCTGGCGGCACACGGATTCACGCTGGAAGACAAGCCGGTAAAGAAGGCAATCGAGTTCATCCGCAAGGAACAGGAGCCGGATGGATCGTGGTTTGGACGCTGGGGCGTGAACTACATCTACGGCACGATGTGCGTGCTGCGCGGGCTGGAAGCCATCGGGTTCGATAATCATGAGGCGATGGTGCAGCAGGCGACGGAGTGGCTGCGCATGATGCAGAACTCCGACGGCGGATGGGGCGAGTCGATTGCCTCCTACGAGGATGTGAACGAAAAGGGCGTCGGGGTGAGCACGAGCTCGCAGACGGCGTGGGCGGTCTTGGGACTGATGGCCGGAGGAGATTACAGGTCGGAGTCGCTGGCGCGCGGAATCGCCTATCTGCTGGATCATCAGCAGGCGGACGGCGGGTGGAGCGAAGTGCCGTACACGGGCACGGGATTCCCACGAGTGTTCTACCTGAAGTACCACTCGTATCCTTGGTACTTCCCGCTGATGGCGCTGGCGAAGTATGCGCGTTTTGAAGCGCAGGGAGCATAAGTGCGAGCGGTGACGCGATAGGGCCTGCACAAGTAAGGCTATGGGGCGCAGCCTGAACGGGGCTGCGTTTCATTTTGAAAGAGGGAAGAGTTGAAGGCGTTTGTCACGGGAGCGACGGGGTTTGTAGGAAGCCATGTGGCTCGCCTGCTGGCAGAGCAGGGAGCAGACCTGCGTTTGCTGGTGAGGGCGGGAAGTCGGCGGGAGAATCTGGAAGGACTCGGCGGCGAACTGGCGGTTGGCGATCTGACGGATGCGACTTCGCTGCGCAAGGGTATGGAAGGCTGCGAGGCGGTGTTCCATGTGGCGGCGGATTACCGGCTGTGGATCCGCGACCCGAAGCCGATGTATGCGACGAATGTCGAGGGAACGGCAGCAGTGATCGAGGCGGCGCAGGCAGCAGGCGTGCGTAGAACCGTGTACTGCTCGTCGGTGGCAACGCTGGGATTTGGCTACGAGCGCGTGGCGGTGGACGAGGCGACTCCGGTGACGGAGGCCGACATGATTGGACATTACAAGCGCTCGAAGTATCTGGCGGAGCGGAAGGCCGTGGAGTTGGCAGCCAAGGGCGCCGAGGTGGTGATCGTCAATCCGAGTACTCCGGTTGGAGAACAGGACATTAAGCCCACGCCGACGGGAAGGATCATTCTGGATTTCCTGCTGGGGAATTTTCCGGCGTACATGGAGACGGGAATGAACCTGGTGGACGTGCATGATGTGGCGCGCGGACATTTACTGGCATTTGAGAAGGGGCGAAGGGGCGAGAAGTACATTCTGGGCGGAGAGAACCTGACGTTGAAGCAGATTCTCGACATGCTGGGAGGCATCACGGGGCTGCCATCGCCGAAGATGAAGGTTCCGCATGGAGTGGCAATGGCGTTTGCGGCGTTCGATCAGACCTTCAATGGATACCTGAGGAATCGGGAGCCGAGAGCAACGCTGGAAGAAGTCAGGATGGGCCGGAAATTCATGTGGGTGAGCACCGCAAAGGCCGAGCGCGAGCTGGGATATACGCATGGTGAGGTACGGGCGGCGCTGCAGCGGGCGGCAGAGTGGTTTGTCGCGCACGGATATGCTCCGGCGTACGAGGCGATGTGTCCGACGGCATGAGCGAGCAGGTCGAGTTCGGATTTGTGGCGGCGCTGGAGCGAGAAGTGTCCGGGCTGGTGCGCGGATGGGGACGTGTGAAGCTCCAGCGCGGCGGGCTCGAATGGCGCATTTTCCGGCAGGGGAATGCGGCGCTGATATGCGCTGGAACGGGCGCGGAACGGGCATATGCCGCCACGAAAGCGCTCGTTGAGAACTGCTCGCCAAGGGTGATAAGTTCTATAGGGTTTGTGGGTTCCTGCGTGGCGGAGTTGTCTGTAGGGGCAATCGTTACTCCGGGGGCGGTCATTGACGCAGAGACCGGGCGGAAGTATCCGTGCGCTTCGGGTAATGGGCAGCTTGTGACACTGGCTCGGGTGGCCGGGAAGGCTGCGAAGCAGGACGCTTGTGCCCGGTTCAGTGCCGTGGCGGTGGATATGGAAGCCGCGGGCGTGGCGAGGGCGGCAGCGGAGCTAGGCAGGGAATTCGTGGTGATCAAGGTGGTGTCGGACGGGGCGGATGAGGATTTGGAGTTTCTGGCGGATTTTGTGACGCCGGAAGGGTTTGCTACTGGAAGGTTTGTGGCGCATATCGCGGTGCGTCCGGGATTGTGGCCGAGCGTGAAGCGGCTGCAGGAGAATAGTGCGAGGGCGGCGAAGGCGCTGTGCGGCGCGGTTGAATCGTGCATTGAACGCGGTGCGGTGCTCGTGCCAGGAAGCCGGAGTAGAGGGTAGGGGCCTTCGCTTCGCTCAGGATGACACCTCAGGAGCAAGGTCAAAGGCAATAGCAAGGCTTAGGAAAGTGAGTTGGGGAGAAGAATGGCGGTAAATGTAACGACGGTGGCGGCGCAAGGAGCTCAGGGGACGATTCCTGAGAAGATGCTGGCGGCGATCTACTACGGGAAAGACGATTTAAGGCTGGAAAGCGTTCCGGTGCCGCAGATTGGAAGCGGCGAGTTGCTGGTGCGCATTCATACGTGCGGCATCTGTGGGACGGATCTGAAGAAGATTGCGACGGGATCGCACTCGGCTCCGCGGGTGTTTGGTCACGAGATGACCGGTGTTGTGGTGGCGCGTGGCGCAGGGGTGACGAAGTTCAGCGAGGGAGATCGGGTGATGGTGTTCCATCATATTCCCTGCGGAACGTGCTACTACTGCAAGCGCAAGGTGTTCTCGCAATGCCCGGTGTACAAGAAGGTGGGGACCACGGCGGGGTTTGGCGAGGCCTCGGGCGGCGGCTTTTCGGAGTACATCCGGGTTATGGACTGGATTGTCGAAAAGGGCGTGATCCGGATACCGGACGGGGTGAGTTATGAGCAGGCTTCGCACATCGAGCCGGTGAACACAGTCTGGAAGGGCATCGACACGCTGGCGGTACAGAAGGGCGAGACGGTGCTGGTGATCGGCCAAGGGCCGATTGGGCTGCTACTAGCGAAACTAGCTCAGCGGGCGGGAGCGAATGTAATTACTTCCGATTTATTCCCACAGCGGCTTACAATTGGTCAGCGTTACGGATTAAGCCAGTCGATTGATGCTTCGACGACGAATGTAGTGCAGGCAATCCGGGAACGAACGGACGGCCGCGGTGCCGATGCCGTGATTCTGGCGGTAGGCGGAAGCTCGCTGATTAAGCCCGCGATTGAGGCGGCGCGGTTTGGCGGGCGCGTTTTGCTGTTCGCGCAAACGGTGCGCGGTGAGGTCGTAATCGATCCAGCCTCGATATGCGTAGATGAGAAGACGCTTCTGGGTTCCTATAGCGCATCGGTGGAACTGAATGACGAAGTAGCTCAATTTGTTTTTAGCGGCGAGATGGACCTGGCGGGGTTGTACAGTCACCGGTTTCCGCTGGCGCAGTCGCTGGAAGCATTGAGATTAGCTGCACATCCACAGCCGGACACGATGAAGATCGCGATTCAGCCGGGCAGCGAGTGGGAAGGATAACAGAGTGAGCAAACAGATGACGGCAGCAGTCCTCTACGGTAAAGAGGACGTGAAGATCGAGCGGGTTCCGATACCGTCCGTTGAAAAGGGCGAGGTGCTGATTCGCGTTCAGGCGGCGCTTACCTGTGGGACCGACCTGAAGGTGTATCGCCGCGGATATCACGCGAAGATGATCGTGCCGCCAGCATTGTTTGGACACGAATTCGCCGGTGTGATCGAAGAAGTAGGACCGGCGGTGAAGAACTTCCAGGTAGGGCAGCGCGTGGTGGCTTTGAATTCGGCACCGTGCGGGCAGTGCTTCTACTGCAAAAAGCATCAGGAAAATCTGTGCGAAGACCTGCTGTTCAACAATGGCGCGTATGCGGAGTTCATCCGAGTACCAAGGCGCATTGTCGAGAACAACATGCTGGTCATCCCGAAGGACATCAGCTTTGAGACGGCAGCGCTGACCGAACCGCTGGCGTGCGTGTTGCGTGGACTGCATGCAACGCATGTGGAGATTGGCGATACGGTGACGGTGATTGGAGCCGGGCCGATTGGGCTGATGTTCATGCAGGTGGCCCACATTATGGGCTGCGACGTGATCGCCGTGGTGAAGCATGATGAGCAGGTTACTTCAGCAAAGCGCGCGGGCGCGAGCAAGGTGGTGCAGTTCCCGAAGGTGGCGAACCCGATTGAGGCGGTGCGCGATTTGACGAAAGAACGTCGCGGATCGGATGTGGTGATCGAAGCCGTGGGGCGTCCCGAGGCGTGGGAGTGGGCCGTTGATATGGTGCGCAAGGGCGGCACAGTGAACCTGTTTGGCGGATGCGCGAAGGGGACGCGGGTGCAATTGAATACCGAACGCCTGCACTATTCGGAGATTACGCTGAAGGCTACGTTCCATCACACGCCGGACACGGTGCGCAGGGCATTTGCGCTGATTACGGAACGCAAGATCAAGGGTACGGACTACATTACCGGAGAAGCGCCGCTGTCAAAGCTGCAATCTGTGCTGCGGGACATGCTGGCGCGCGGCGGCGAGATCAAGACCGCGATCATTCCGGGACACTAAGGCAAGCCGAGTGACGTCATTTGTGCCCAGCACCCGACCGAACGGCGCCGGAACATCGGACGCAAGCCAAAATTCCAACGAGACGGAAGCCCTGCTCGCACGCGGGTGGGCCGCGCTGCCGCCGGAGTATGCGATTCCGGAGCGAGCGCCGTCGCTTGTCGAAGCGCAGGCATATTGCAAGCGGCTGGCGACCTCGCACTATGAGAACTTCTCGGTAGCGACGTGGTTCCTTCCGAAGCCGCTGCATCAGCATTTCTTCAATGTGTATGCGTACTGCCGCATCTCGGATGACCTGGGAGATGAGGTGGGGGATACGCGCGTCTCGCTGGCGCTGCTGGATTGCTGGCAGCAGCAGTTGGACGGGATGTATGCGGGGTTGGAAGGTGGAACGGGCGAGGCGGTGCGGCATCCGGTGTTTGTCGCGCTGGCGGATACGGTTCGAACGTTTGGGATTCCACGGCACGAGTTTGGCGATCTGCTGACGGCGTTCCGGCAGGACCAGACGGTCACGCGGTACGAGACGTTTAAGGATTTGCTGAGGTACTGCAGGAATTCGGCAAATCCAGTAGGGCATCTAGTGCTGTATTTGTGCGGTTACAGCGATGCGGAGCGGCAACTGCTTTCGGATTACACATGCACGGCGCTGCAGTTGGCGAACTTCTGGCAGGATGTGTCGGTGGATTGGAAGAAGGGGCGCGTGTACCTGCCTCTGGAGGATTTGCGGCGATTTGCTGTGAACGAAAACCAGATTGCGGAAGTGCAGTTCAATGGCGAGTTTCGCGAACTGATGAAATTTGAAGTGCAGCGAGCGAGGGAATGGTTTGAGCGCGGATTGCCTCTGGTGAAGATGGTGAATCGCTCGCTGGCGCTGGATATTGAGCTTTTCAGCCGCGGCGGGATGGCGATTCTGAGTGCGATTGAGGCGCAGGACTACAACGTGCTCGCGAAGCGGCCCAGTTTGAGCAAGCTGCGCAAGGCAGAACTGGCGTTGCGGGCGCTGGCCGGACGGATTGCGCTGGGGAGAGCGGGGTGAGCGCCACGATGCAGCACGTTGAGTCGCAACTGACGACGGCATATAGCGTTTGCCGACACATCGCACGCTCTTCGGCGAAGAATTTCTATTACGGGTTCATGCTGCTGCCGAGGCAGAAGCGCGATGCGCTGAGTGCGGTGTATGCGTTCATGCGTCATGCGGATGATCTGAGCGACGATCCGGGAATGAGCTCGCAGGAGAGACGAGCGAAGCTGGCGGGGTTCATCGACTCATATCATCGCGCGATGGAGACAGGGCGGACGGACGATCCGGTGTTCTTGGCGCTGCGCGACTCGCAGCAGAGATACCAGATTCCGATGGAGCTACTGGACCAGCTAGTTGCTGGGACGGGAATGGATGTGCGCGAAGACGAAGGTGGGGATGGGCCGCTGGTGGTCTATCGCACGTTCGACGACCTTTACGACTACTGCTATCACGTGGCCTCGGTGGTGGGGTTGGTGTGTATTCGCATCTTTGGGTATCGCGACCCGGCGGCAGAGCAGTATGCGGAGCATTTGGGGATTGCGTTTCAGCTCACGAATATTCTGCGCGACGTGAAAGAGGATGCGGGGATTTCGCGGGTGTATTTGCCGCAGGAAGACCTGGCGCATTTTGGGGTGAGTCCGCAGGAACTGGGTATGGGCGTGCCTGTGGAGAAGGTGCGGCCGCTGCTGGCGTTTGAGGCGGCGCGGGCGAGAGAGTTTTATAAGTCGGCAGACAAGTTGCTGCCGCTGATCGACGAAGTGAGCCAGCCGGCGCTGTGGGCGATGGTGGAGATCTATCGCGGGATTCTGGATCGAATTGAGCTAAAGCAATATGACGTGTACTCGGAGCGGGTACGGCTGTCGGTAGGCGACAAGCTGAAGGTGCTGGCGAAAGGATTTGGGAAGAGGCTGCTGTGAGTTGCGTCCAGTGTGATTGGCAGGGGCGGGTTTCGCGGTAGGTGACCTGGGTCGGCAGCGGCGATGCGGGACGGCGCTGGGATCCTTTGCCTGCAGCTCAGGATGACATCCTAAATTCAAATTCAAATTCAAACTAAAAGCAAAAACCAAAAGCAAAATTCAAATACAAAAGGCTAACGAGTAAGGGCGAGAGAGATGGCGCGGGCGACGGTAGGCGTGATTGGTGGAGGACTGGCGGGGCTGGCGGCGGGTTGCGCGCTGGCGGACGCGGGGTACGCTGTCACGCTGTTTGAGCGGCGTCCATTTCTGGGCGGACGCGCTTCATCCTATGAGCATCCGGGGACGGGCGAGGTGGTGGACAACTGCCAGCACGTGTTGCTGGGATGCTGCACGAACCTGCGCGATCTGTATCGGCGACTGGGAGTGGAAGACAAGGTGCGCTGGTATCGGCGTATCACGTTTATCGAGCCTGGCGGCAAGTCGGGTGTGATTGAGTCTTCATCGCTGCCTGCGCCATTTCATTCGGCAATTTCATTTGCGAAATTTGGGTTGTTGTCGCTAAGCGATAAGGCGGGGATTGCGCGCGCGCTGATGTCGTTGCTGGCGGGAGTGCCGGAAGATGGCGAAGAGGATTTCCTGACGTGGCTGCGGAAGAAGGGGCAGACGCAGAGGGCGATCGACCGCTTCTGGGCTCCGGTGCTGATCAGCAGCTTGAATGAAGAGTTGGACAAGTCTTCGGTGAAGTATGCGGCGCTGGTGTTTCGCGATGCGTTTTTGAAGTCGGCTGAGGCGGGCAGCATGGGTGTGCCGCGGATTCCGCTGTCGGAGCTGTATGGAGTGGCGGCGGAGTACATTCGGGCTCGCGGCGGTGAAGTGCGGTTGCGTAGTGGCGTGGATGCCGTGGCGTTCTGCGGCGATCGGGTAAAGCTGCGCTCGGGTGAAGAGGAATTCAGTTTTGATTATGCGATCTCGGCGGTGCCGTTTCATGCGATTGGGCGCATATTGCCGCAGAGCGCGGAAGCGGAGCAGTTACAGAAGCAGGTAAGTCATTTGCGCACGGTGCCGATTACGGGCATTCATCTGTGGTTCGACCGCGAGGTAACCGAGCTGGAGCATGCGGCATTGCTGGATCGCACGATTCAATGGATGTTCCAGAAATCGAAGATACTGGCGCGGGATGGTGCGAACGGCGGGAGCTATCTAGAACTGGTGGTGAGCTCGTCGAAAAACCTGGTGGACATGGGAAGGGCGGAGATTATCGAGCTGGCGATGAAGGAGCTGGCGGAGTTCTTTCCCAAGTTGCGCGAGGCAAAGCTGCTGAAGGCGACGGTGATCAAGGAAGTACACGCGACGTTTGCTCCCACGCCGGGAAGTGAGCAGTTTCGGTTGCGGCCGCAGAGCTCGTGGCCAAGGCTGTTCCTGAGTGGTGACTGGACGGCAACGGGGTGGCCCTCGACGATGGAGGGCGCGGTGCGCGCAGGGTATCTCTCGGCGGAGGCGCTAGCCCGAGCAGCGGGAGATGAGAGGAAGTTTCTGGTTCCTGATTTAGAGCCGCAGGGGTTCATGCGACTGTTCAGGCCCTAGTGTCCGTTCTAAGTTCGAGATCATAGACGCAGCAGATGCGAGCGGGGTGCTTCCCCATATGCCAAAGCAACGCATAATGTGGGCCACTATGTTCGGCTCGTGTAATTTCTAACTGAGAAAGCAAAAGCTTCCGTCGATGGTGCTGGGTGGTGTTCTGGATAGCCCTCAAAATCGAGGCTGCTGGAACGGCACGCATCCTGCACTGTAAAGGGCATCAGGAGGTTTTTGCATGAAAACCCTAGCACTTGGGACAGTACTGCTGGGCTGCTGTCTGGCGGCGACGGCTCAGACGGGCAGCACTCCAAACCAGACTCCACCGACATCAACTCCGCCGACCTTCCCTCAGACGCAGACGGGACAGACTCCGTCGAATCCATCGACTCCGTCTGATCCTTCGGCGATTCCGCCGGATACGCATGCACCGGGACAGATGTCGCAGGATGATCGCGCAACGCATTCGCCAAGTTCACAGGCGACGAGCCTACAAGGCTGCTTGAGCCAGACGTCGGATGGAAACTTCATCCTGGCCGATAACTCGGGAAACAGCTTCCAGCTTCGTGGTAGCACCTCGCAACTGCGTGACTTTGTTGGCAAAGAAGTGAGCGTAACGGGAATGGCGAACTCGAGCAGTTCGAGCGCTGGAGCGATGTCATCCTCTACGCCATCGTCGGGATCGACAGGTTCCGGTTCGTCGAGCAGCACGCCTTCGACTCAGTTTAACGTGAGCGATGTGCGCAAGCTGGCTGACTCCTGCACGGCGGGAACGAGCACGCGGTAAATCGAATTGAGAAGGCTGCCGATAGAAGCAGCCTCCGGGAAATATGGGGGACGAAAAGAAAGGCTGCTCTCGGTGAGGGCAGCCTTTCTGTTGTCCGGGCGATTGGCGGCAAACAAAGAACGTACCTTTGTCGCGGTCAGGCAGCAGCGATCTTCTGGACGTTTCCGGCCTGAGGACCTTTTTGACCTTCTACAATTTCGAACTCTACAACATCACCTTCCTGCAAACTCTTGTAACCTTCGCTGGAGATCGCACTGTAGTGTACAAACACATCCGGTCCGTCTTCGCGTCCGATGAACCCAAACCCTTTCGCATTGTTAAACCACTTCACAGTTCCCTTGAGACGAGCCACGTACTATTCCTCCGAGCATCGTGCTAACGGGCTATGCGATGAAGTTTGGAACCTCGCGTTATTGCGACGTTCCGACTTCTTCGTCGCGCTGCTGCTCATTGAGATGACTTGTTTGCTTGCGTGATTTCGACGATTCTCCGCCACTTTGTTTATGTTGTCAACCTAGTACATAGATGGAGCATTTAGCGTCGATTGCTGCTTGGTCCACTGCCTGAAATGTGAAATTTCTGCGCCGCCCAAAGAACGCCCGCGATTGCTTTGCCGTCCTTGAGTTTTCCGCTCATGACCCATTTCACGGCCGTCCGGAGAGGCACGAGTTTGCATGTGATGAACTCGTCTTCCTCGGGAGTTGCCTTGCCACTGTGCAAATCGCGAGCTGCGAAAATGAACATCGTTTCATCAAGAAATCCGGGACTCGCGTAATAGTACAGAATTGGTTTCCACTCGGAGGCGGTGTAGCCTGTCTCTTCTGCAAGCTCGCGTTTGGCTGCCGTGAGCGCGTCTTCTCCATCATCGATGCGACCGGCGGGAATCTCCCACAGATCCTGATTGGCGGCGTAACGATACTGCTTGATGAGCAGGACGGAAGGCTCGTCCTTGCGCTCGTCAATGGCAAGCACGACGACGGAACCTGGATGACGGATGATGTCGCGCCGAACTTTGACGCCGGAAGGCTCGATGACTTCGTCGCTGGTGACACGGAAGACGGGCGCGGTGTGCACGACCTTGGAGGATAGTATTTTGACCGCTTTTTGCGTGGCTGCTGCCGTGGATCGAGTGGTGGACTTTGCGGCGGAGCGAGAGCGCGGCTTGCGGGACTTCTTCGCTGCGGGCGTTTTGCTTGCTTTCTTCATGGCGACACTATACACAAAACGATCGCATGCCGTGCTACTCTGCTGAGCGTGAAAGCATTGCCATCAATATCGTTTGTTGGTGCGGGTGCGCTGGCCAGTGGACTGGCACGATTGCTGCGCGCAGAAGGGTTCGCGATCGAAGAAATCGTGGCGCGGGCGAATGCTGTATCGAAACGTAAGGCTGGTGTGCTGGCGCGTGCTGTTGGTGCAAAAGTTGCGACTCTGGAGGACGCCGAGCTTGAGGCGGATGTGCTGTGGCTCGCAGTTCCGGATGAGGCGGTAGGAGAGGTGTCGCGTGAGCTGGCGCGAAGAGAAAGACTGCTTCGGATTGTGTTGCACGCGAGTGGAGCACTGAGCAGCGCTGCGCTGCAGGTGCTGAAGGAACGCGGCGTACACACGGGAAGCGCGCATCCGATGATGACATTTGTGGCGGGAGAGCCGCCAAGCTTGCAAGGAGCTTGGTTCGCAGTAGAAGGCATGCCGAAGGCGGTAAAAGCTGCGCGTGCAATCGCTGGGAAACTTGGGGCGAAGAGCTTTACGATTAAGCCGGAGAGCAAGGTGCTCTATCACGCATTTGGGGCAATGCTTTCTCCGATGCTGGCTGCGGAACTCGAGGCGGCGGAGCGGACGGGAGTGAAGACAGGCATCAAGGCTGCAGATGTGCGAAAGATCATGGAGCCGATTGTGCTGCGCACGGTGCGGAACGTGTTGAGCAATGGGGCGGGAAAGTCCTTCAGTGGACCGCTGGCGCGGGGAGATGTGCGCACCGTGGAGGCGCATTTGTACGCACTGGACGATGCCTCCGAAGGAAAGGTGTATCGCGCGCTGATGGAGTATGCAACGGAGGCGTTGCCGGTGAAGCGAGCGGAGGAGATGAGAATGCTGCTTGGAAAGAAAAAGGCAAAGAGATAAAACAGGTAAGAGCAACCATCCCACACTGAACTCAAAAAGAACGCGAGGGCACCCTCTGGGTGATTGCTACTCCCCGCGGGGTAACCACGACAACATTACATGAAGAGGTGGCCCATCTTCTCGCGCTTGGTGCGGAGGTATTTGGCGTTACTTTCGTAAGCTTCGACGTCGGCGGGAACACGCTCGACGACTTCGATTCCGGCGGATTGGACGGCATCGACTTTTTCGGGATTGTTGGAGAGCAGGTGGAGTTTCTTCACTCCCAAGTAGGTGAGGATTTCGACGGGCATGTGGTAGCCACGGCAGTCGGCGCGGAATCCGAGCTTGACGTTGGCTTCAACGGTATCGAGTCCCTGGTCCTGTAGTTCGTACGCTTGTAGTTTTGCCATGAGACCGATGCCGCGGCCTTCCTGCTCCTCGTAGATCAGAATGCCTTTGCCGAGTTCGCCGATTTTCATGAGGGCGAGCTCGAGCTGCTGGCGGCAGTCGCAGCGCATGGAGTGGAAGACGTCTCCGGTGAGGCACTGCGAGTGGATGCGAACGAGTGGTGCGTCGCTTTGGACGTCGCCCATGACGAGCGCTACGGCTTCCTCTTTGCGGCGCTCGGTCCCATCAGGGGAGCCGGTGGCGGGGGTTCCGGGGACAAAGCCTTCAAAGCCGAGAATGCGGAAAAGTCCCCAACGGGTGGGGAAGTCGGCCTCGGCAATCTTTCGTATCGACATTGTATTCACTTCTATAAGTATAGACGCCGAGGCTCGGCCGCCGGATTCATGGCGACGCCAGCTACTCGGCCACAGGCTTGCGCGTGACGATGCTGGCGCCGATCGAGATGGCGAGCACACCAACGATTACTCCGAGGGCAACGACGGTCGGGATCTCGATGTGGTGCGCGGCAATCATCTTCGCACCGATGAAGACAAGGATGACCGCGAGTCCGTAGTGGAGCAGATGGAAGAGATCGATGAGTCCGGCGAGGGCGAAGTAGAGGGCGCGAAGGCCAAGGATGGCGAAGATGTTGGAGGTGAACACGACAAATGGCTGGCGCGTGACGGCGAGCACCGCCGGGATGGAATCAACGGCGAAGATTACGTCCGTGGTTTCAATGATGATGAGCACGAGAGCCAGAGGCGTGAAGTAGCGCACTCCGTTGCGAACGATGGTGAAATTGCCGTTGGAGTAATCGTCGGTCAGGCGCAGATGGGTCCGGGCAAAACGTGTGATGACATTGTTGGTGGGATCGCTTTGCTCGTCCTGAAAGACGAGCTTGATTCCGGCGTACACAAGGAACGCTCCGAAGATGTACATGATCCACTCGAAGCGATTGAGCAGCGTGACGCCGGCACCGATGAAGATGGCGCGCATGATGATGGCGCCGAGAATGCCCCAAAACAGCACCTTGTGCTGAAGTTCGGATGGGACCTTGAACTGCCGGAAGATGAGCAGGAAGACAAAAAGATTGTCAACGCTCAACGCTTCCTCGACCAGGTAACCGGTGATGAACTCAAGCGAGAGCTGACGATTGTCGTGCGTAAGATCGCCAGTGATGCGATTTCCGTGGAAGTAGATGAGGACGGCGAAAGCGGCGGCAAGGCTGATCCAGAAGGCCGTCCAGCTAAGCGCCTCGCGCATGCTGACGGTGTGTGCTTTGCGATTCAGGACCTTCAGGTCAATCACAAGCATTGCGACGATAAAAACAAGGAACAGTATCCAGAACAGGATGTTAGGCGGGAGAGACATGTATTGTCGTATTCAGTTGGCAGCAGTGCTGCGCCAGATCCTTCCTAAATTAGCGTATCACCTGCGCCAGTCTCTGAGTGTGATACGGGCGCAGGTGGCTATCGCGTATTCAGGGCGCGAATGGTTTCCATGACGACGTCGCCCACGATCTGTAGGCTCGCGGCGCTGCACTTGTCGGGAGTGTCCTCGGTGGTGTGGTGGTAGATGTTGTTGAATCCGTAGTCGAGATCGATGATGTCGGCCACGGGAATTCCCGCGTCGCGGAAGGGAAGATGGTCGTCAGAGATCTGGTTGGTCTGGGCGAAGAAGTGCGATTGCTTTCCGGTGCGCTGGGCGGCGCGATAAACAACATCAAGCAGCCAGGGCGTGGAATTGAGGTCGCGTACGACGTCGAGATCCTTGTCGCCGATCATGTCGAGCAGCAGGAATGCTTTTACTTTTGCGGCGGTGCCGTCCTGCTGCCACTCCTTTGCAAGATGCTTGCTGCCATAGACGCTGTCGGCGGCGGTCCACTCGATGGTGGCCTCCTCGCCGTCGGTGAAGACGAGCCAGATGCTCGAGCCCTCAGGTGGATGCTGGCGTAGCTGGCCGGCGATTTCGAGCATGAGGCCGACATTGGAGCCGCCATCGTTGGCTCCCACGAAGCTGGTGTTCTTGAGCGGGAGATTGGTGTCGTAGTGTCCGGCGAGGACGATGATTCCATCTTTTTTGCCAGGGAACTTGGCGACGATGTTGTTCATGGGGAACGAACCGGCGGCGGTCTGCGCGGTGAACTTATCCTGCTCGATCTGTGCGCCGTCGAGGTGCGCGAGGATGAACTGTTCGGCTTTGGTGTGTCCGGTGCTGCCAAGCGGACGGGGGCCGAGGGCGACGAAGTCCTTGAGGTTGCGGTAGGCGCGCTCTCCGCTGATCTTGAGGGCAGGAGGCGTGTCGGACTTCGGGTCGAACTCCGCTGGATTGGGCGCAGGACGGGTTGCGGGTTGCGTTTGCGCTGAGGCCGTCTGCGGGGTGGATTGGGAATCGCGGCAGGCGAGGGTGGAAAGGGAGGCCGCGAGGAGGAGAGCCAGAATCATGGGGCCTCCGATGCGATCAAAGTTCAGGAGGCCCCGATGTCCGTTCATCATTTGCTGTTCAGCTCCCGCTTCTTGCGTTGCGTGGGATGCACGATGTAGGCGACGCCAATGCTGACCAGGTAAAGGACGATCATGGGCGCGGCGAAGATGCACATGTTCATGATGTCGGTGGTCGGTGTGATGATGGCGGCGATGATGAAGATAACAAGGATTGAATAGCGAAGATTGCGCCACATCCAGCCCGGGCTCACCAAGCCGAACAGGGCAAGGAAGAAGACCAGAATGGGCATCTCGAATACCACGCCAAGGCCGAGCACGATCGTCATGAACAGATCGGTGTACTCGTTGATGGTGATCATCGGAGTGAACTGCTTGCTGTAATCGATGAGGAAGTCGAGAGCCGCCGGGTACACCATCTTGTAAGCGAAAAGGCCACCCGCAACGAAGAGTCCGACGGTGCTGAACATGAATGGGCCGACGTACCGGCGTTCATGCTTGTAAAGTCCCGGGGCGATAAACGCCCATACCTGCCACAAAACGAACGGAGAGGCAACGAAGATGCCCACAATGAGGCTGATCTTCAGGTACATGTTGAAGGGATCAGTGGGGTTCGTATAAACGAGGTTGGTGGGCAGGTTGTGACGGGTGAGAGCAAAGATGATAGGGCTCTGCATCCAGCCGAAAATTTTCTCGTGCCACCAATAGCAGACACAGAAGCCCGCGGCGACGTAAAGAAGGCTCCAGATAATGCGCTTGCGAAGCTCCTCGAGGTGTTCGAGGAAGCCCATGGACGACAGTTGCTGCCGGTCTTTCAGTGTGCTGGTTGGAGTTGCTGTGTCTGACATCAGAACCTTATCTGGTCACCCGGTTAGCTGTTCTGCGAAGCAGAATCGCTCTGGGCCGGCGCCGGAGTGAGCGGAGGTTGGCCGGTCGCGGCATGAACCGGGGAGGAAGCGCTCGGCGCGGCCTCTGCATTCTCGGTGGCGGCAACAGGCGTGGAAGGCGCAGGTTCAGCCGCTGGTTCCGACGCAGGTACGGCCTCGGGATAAGCAGAGGACACGGTCGGAGCATCGGGCGGACGCAGCGTGAAGTTCTGCGCATCGAACGCCATGCGGGCAGTCTTCATCAGGCGGTCGTGCGCGTTGTCAATTTCGGAAATGGCCGAGGTGACAGCGGGCGGCAATAGCGTCTGGGTGAACGAAGAACTTTGCTGGGCACCCGTATTGGAGACCGGCGGTACTTCGGTAGCGGCGTTTTCGATTTCAGTCTGGAGCTGGTACTTGAAATCATTGGACGCACGCTTAAACTCGGCCATAAACTTGCCAATCTCGCGGCCGATCTCGGGTAACTTCTTGGGGCCGAATAAAATCAGCGCCAGCAAGAAGATGAAAATCATCTCGGGCATTCCCAGGCTCATACCGAAATATCATACACGGCAACGGCTTCGGCTAAGAAGCAGGTGGCGAGCCTGAGAGGAGAAAAAACAAGACCTTAAGACACTTAGGACAGGGAGTAAGCCCCGGGGCGGACGGGCCAAAGAAGTTCGAAGCCGAGCAGGGAAGTTTCGCATCCTATGAATGCCGCTGCGGTGGTCTATTTCCCAATCCAGCATCGGTGCGGAACTAACAGCGGAGTGGGTGAAACTGCTATACTCTTGCGAAATTAAGGGTTGCGCGCGCTGTGTACAGTCAGGGCGAGCGCGGCAAACATTCACGATTGCGCTGTCGCGCAGCTCACAGAGAAGAAGGTATCAATGGCCGGACGTTCCCGTCGCTCACTTGTAGTAGTTTTCCTCGTTATTCTGACTTGCGGTTTGCTCGGAGTGGTCTTCGGGCGGACGGGAGCAGCACCCGCCAGCAGCGACGACGATATGCGCGATTCGGTGCACAATTTCGCGCAGGTCTATAGCGTCATCGAGCAGAATTATGCAGAAAAGCTCGATCCGGATAAGGCGATCTATGACGGCGCGATCCCCGGCATGCTGCGTGTGCTCGATCCGCACTCGAATTTCTTCGATCCGAAACAGTACTCGGCACTGCAGGAAGAGCAGCGCGGCCGCTACTACGGCGTAGGTATGCAGGTGGGGCCGCGGAACAATAAAGTCATCGTGATCGCTCCGTTCGCGGGCGCTCCGGCGTATCGTGCCGGTATCCGGCCGGGTGATGTGATTGTAGCCATCGACGGCAAGCCGACGGACAACATGACGACCAGCGACGTCGCCGACCTGCTGAAGGGACCGAAGGGAACGACGGTTCATATCGCGATTTTGCGCGAGGGCAACACGAAACCGCTCGACTTCTCGGTGGTGCGTGACGAGATTCCTCGCTACTCGGTCGATCTGCACTTCATGATTCGTCCGGGAATCGGGTATCTGCACGTTAGCGGTTTCCAGGAGACGACAGAGGCCGAGACGGCAGCGGCACTGGACGAGATGGGCGACCTGAAAGGCCTGATCCTTGATCTTCGCAATAACCCCGGTGGGTTGCTGAGCGAAGGCGTGGGCGTAGCAGATAAGTTCCTGAAGAAGGGACAGGTGATCGTAAGCCACCATGGACGGAATTCACCGGAGAAGGTCTACCGCGCGGCTCATGGCAGCACGAAGGACTTCCCGATTGTTGTGCTGGTGAACCACGGCACGGCTTCGGCGGCGGAGATTGTTTCTGGCGCGATTCAGGACCATGATCGCGGATTGATCGTGGGCGAAACTACGTTTGGCAAGGGACTGGTGCAGACCGTGTATCGGTTGAGCGAAAACACCGGACTGGCGCTGACCACGGCCAAGTACTACACGCCGAGCGGAAGACTGATCCAGCGCGAATACAACGGTGTGTCGCTTTACGACTACTACTACAACCGCAACCAGGACGATAACTCGATCAACGGGCAGAAGCAGGACGACGCGAACCGCGAAGTGAAGCTGACCGACAGCGGACGCACGGTGTATGGCGGCGGCGGTATCACGCCGGATGTGAAGTTCCCGCCGATCAAGGCAAATAAGTTCCAGGAAGAGCTGCTGCGCAAGTATGCGTTCTTCAATTTTGCCAAGCACTATGCGATCAATCACAAGGTCGAGAAGAACTTCCAGGTAGATGACGCCGTGATGCAGGAGTTCAGGACTTTCCTGAATGACGCGAAGCTGCCCTTCACCGAGAAGGACCTGGTGGACAACAATGAGTGGGTTCGATCGAGCATCAAGAGCGAGCTGTTCGTCGGCGCCTTCGGCCAGCAGGAAGGCATGAGGGTTCAGGCGGAATCCGACCCGAACGTGCTGAAGGCTCTGGACCTGATGCCAAAGGCGAAGGAACTGGCAGAAAACGCCAGGAAGACCATTGCCGAGCACAACAACGCACGGTTGGGAGCGGCAAAGTAAGCTAGTCAGACTTGATTGCAAGAGGGCACCCTGCGCGGGTGCCCTTCTTTATTGTGACGAATCGTCCTGGGAGGAATCGTCGAGCGCACATAGAAAAACCGGAGAGGCTCGTAAGAGCGACTCTCCGGTGAGGAGGGGAGCGGAGGACTAGAGCGCGGCGGCACCCTCTTCCTGGTTGCGGATGCGGATGGCGTGTTCGACTTTGTACAGGAAGATTTTGCCGTCGCCGATCTGGCCGGTGGACGCAGTGTTTACGATGCATTCCACGACTGAGTCCACCATGTCATCGGGGACAACGGATTCGATCTTGATTTTCGGCAACAGGGAAAGGTCGTACTCGCGGCCGCGGTAGGTCTCGGTATGGCCTTTCTGGCGGCCATGTCCGCGTACCTCTGAAACTGTCATTCCCTCTATGCCAAGCGTGCCCAAGGCTTCTCGGACTGCATCGAATTTGCCGGGCTGAATGATCGCTTCGATCTTGGTCATCTTTGAATCCTCGCTTTAGAGATTGGGTCCAGTTGAGGACGGCAGGCAGGCTGCCGTCCCGGGTTACTGGCGTTTGCGCTATGTGGTCGTCCGTATGGTGACGCTGGTTTTCTTGTCGGCAGACGAGGCGTGTGGATCCATGCCTGATGGAGTGCCCAGGGCCGAGATCACATACTCTGGGTAGGCAGAGATGCCGTGCTCGTAAAGGTCGAGACCGTAGAGTTCGCCTTCACGGGAGACGCGCAGAGTGCCGGTGGCGTTGACGGCGTACATAAGTGCCAGAGCCACAACGAAGGTTGTCACCGTGACAATGAAGCTGCCAAGAGCCTGCGCTCGCAGAAGTTGGAATCCACCGCCGTAGAAGAGGCCCTTGAGCGCGGTCGAGTTGTCGGGAGCGATCGGGCCGGTGGCACCGTACTTGCCGCAGGCAAACAGACCGAGCGAGAGAGTTCCCCAGATGCCGCAGATTCCGTGGACGGGAACCGCGCCGATTGGGTCATCGATGCGGAGGTACTCGAGAAGTTCGATTCCGGCGATGACCACTACGCCAGCGATGCCGCCGAGAATGATCGATCCGGTGGGGCTGACCCAGTAGCAGGGGCAGGTGATGGCGACTAGTCCGGCAAGGAATCCGTTGACGGTGAAGCTGACGTCCCACTTCTTGCTCAGGATGTAGCCGTATGCCATGGAGGTGAGCCCGGCGGCGCAGGCGGCAAGAGTGGTGTTGGCGGCAACGCGGCCGATGCCTTCGAAATCCATCGCCGAGAGCGTGCTGCCGGGATTGAATCCGTACCAGCCGAACCAGAGCAGGAGGCCACCGGATGCGGCGATGGTGAGATCGTGCGGCATCATGGGGCCACCGCCGTCGCGCTTGAACTTGCGGCCGAGGCGAGGACCAAGAACGATAGATCCGGCAAGAGCAATGAATCCACCGATGGTGTGGACCACGGTAGAGCCGGCGAAATCGTGGAAGCCGGTGCCCATCCAGGGAAGGAAGTTGCCGTCGCTGCCCATGAGCGCCAGGAAGCCATCCGGTCCCCAGGCCCAGTGGCCAACGATGGGATAGATGAATCCGGAGACGCCGACGGAGTAGATCAGGTCGCCGACGAAGCCGGTGCGTCCGATCATGGCGCCGGAGGTGATGGTGGAGCAGGTGTCGGCAAAGGCGAACTGGAAGAGCCAGAAGGCAAGAAACGCTACGCCTGAGGTTTCATAGGTTGAAGGCACGCCTTGCAGGAAGAACCAGTGATATCCGATGAAGCCGTTGCCGTGGCTGAACATGAATGCAAAGCCGAATGCATAGAACAGCAGGCCGCACAGACATGTATCAACGATGCACTCCATCAGCACGTTTACGGTTTCACGCGAGCGGCAGAATCCAGCCTCTAGCATGGTGAAGCCGACCTGCATGCCGAAGACGAGGAATGCCGCGACCAACGTCCACATGGTGTTGATGGGGTTGATGACATCGGCTGCCTTGACGGGCGTCTCGGCAGCGAGCGCATTGGTGAAGAACAGCGACGATGCCAAGGTCATCACCATCAGGACCAGGGCTATGCCTGCTGCTTTACCGGCGAAGAGCGTCATTCCGTAGCGTCGCCACTCGGGGTTGCGCAAACGATCTGCGAGCCGTGAAAACTTCTGCGAATAAGACAGGCTGTTGTTGTTCGCTGCCTTCGTTCGAACCTTTTCCAGAGTAGTTACGTCTGCCATCCGTGTCTCCATCTCCTCGTAATTATTGCGTGTCTTGGTGTGTAGCCTGTAGTTTCTAAATTCTGATTACTTGGTCTCGCTGGGTTCCAGCACGAAGACAAGACCGGCATCGACCGTGGTCTGTCCCTTCACGAACGAAGAACCGCCGCGCTGGAAGAAGTTCTGGTTGGAGCTGTCGTGGCGGTACTCGAGTCGCGAGAGCAGGTGTCCGGCAATCTTGCGCTCGATGGTGCCAGTGAACTCCTGCATGTGCTGTCCGGTTGCAGGAATGAAAGCGTTGGGAATGCCACTCGCAAAACCGTCGTGATCGTTGAAGTACTCATAACGTGCCGCGACGGCGAACTTGGGATTCACGGCGTACTTCACGTATCCGGCGACGCCTGCGTAGTCTCCGGGCTTTCCGCCGAGAACGCCTTCATCGCGGTTGTAGTCGATATTGGCCAGCAGCGAGAGCTTCGCGGTGGGATTGAAGGCAATGACGGTATCGGAGAGATGATTCCACTTGGTGTTGTCTCCGGTGCCAAAGCGATCAAGAGGGCCGGCGAGATAGGTTTCGGTGATGCTGAGCTTCTTGGTCGCGTTCCATGCAATGGTGAGGCCGCCGGTCTTTCCGGTATTGGTCGAGACGACGTTGTTCCAGCCATTCAGGGCATAGCCGGTGACAGCCCACTTGTCATTGAAGGTGTACTTGGCGCGCAGGCCCATGTGGTAATAGGGAATGGCATAACTGAAGAGCAGGCTGCGCGAGTAGTTCCAATTCTGGTTGGTCTCGATGACTTCGGCGCCAGTAGGAGTGACGAACTTGCCCACGTCGATCTGCAGTCCCTTGCCGACCGGAGCGAGGTAGGAAAGATAGCCTTCCTTCAGATATTGATCGACGGGCAACGTGCGGGCCACTTCGAAGGGGGTGCTATTGACGGCATTGACGGCCTGACCAAAGGCGATCGCAGCACGGAAGCCCAGAGGCGAACTCTTGTCGGGAACCTTGTCAAGTTGCAGTTCGAGCAGGTTGAGCGAGAACTGATTGTTGGTGAACTGGAAGGGCTCGGTCGCGGTATTTCCGACGTGCGCGACACCGAGGGCAGGATGGTTGGCGTTGTAGCCGTAGTAGGCATCAACAAGCCCGGTGAACGTGGTTCCGGCGAGCACACTGCTGATTCCAGAAAGCGGGTTTGGGGCTGCGGCGGGCGCTGTGGCAGGAGTTGCGACGGCAGCGGTTGGTGTCGCGTGCATATCAGCCGGCATGTCCGTGGATGCAGGCGCAGCCTTTGCGGGTTCCGCTGTCTTCGAGGCCTTTAGCGAGTCCAGTTCGGAGCGCATCATTTCAAGCTGTTTTTCGAGATCGGCGATCTTGTGATCGACATCCGCACTTGATGTTTGTGCCGTTAAGCCAATCGGCAGAGTGCACGCGAGGAATAGAATTCCCAGCGCCGTGGAAAGAAGGCGTCTCATCCGCATCAGCAGTTCTCCTGTCTAAACGTCGTCAGCAATATCCAAGGTGAGCAGTGCACTTGATCAAGCGTTGGCCGAGAGTAGCTGTGGGTGGCTCCGTATTACCAATTCCTTTTATTTATCGGGCTGATAACCGATTGTTGTAGTGAACTGGATTGGCGGAAAGCAGAAATATGCAACGGGATGTATATGTATGCATGAGCGCGCGGGAAGTGGCGAGCTGGGCCGCATAAACACTGAGGATTATGGTGGTTGTGCGAGATTGGTGACTTCAGCGGCGAGCGGGAAAGATGAATAAGGCCATGCGCGTAAGGAAGCGCGGAATAAATAAGACTTCTTGGATTGATAGAAAAGATTTGTGGAGTTGGAGCAAAGATTGGGCGGGATCTGGTGCGCCTGGCAGGATTCGAACCTGCAACCGCGAGTTCCGAAGACTCGTGCTCTATCCAGTTAAGCTACAGGCGCGCAGATGCAATTCTATGCCAGAGACTACGGTTCTGACTATGGCAGGTTGGCGAGGTTGCGCAAGATTGCGTCCGGGTTGGTGACGAGCAGGCGCATGGCGGCATTGAGTCCGGCGATGCGGGCAGCAGCATCGCGCGCGGTGGAGAGAATGGGCGGTCGTCGTTCAGTGCCGTGCGCATCGCTGGCGATGATGTGCACGAGATTCTTCCTGAGCATGGACTCGGATGCCCTCTGACTTGACTTGCCCCAGGCTCCGGTAAGGGCGTTGGCGGTGATTTGAACGAGGCAGCCTGAATCGACAAAAGATTGAACCATGCCGGGATTCCGCAGAACAATGGGATTGCGCTCGGGATGAGTGATGATGGGCACGAGGCCGATGGTCTGCAGGCGATAAAGCGTTTGCGAAATGTTGAAGGAGCTGTGGTCGGAGAGTTCGACGAGCAGGTAACGAGTGTTGTCGATGACGTATCTCTCTGGATTTGTAAGTGCATCTTCGATGTTGTCGTAGGAGAGATGGAAATCACAGCCGAGAGAGAAGCTTAACTCGGGCACACGCGAGCGAAGTTCATCGAGCAGGGCGAGGCAGGCGGTACGATCGTAGGAGTAGCGATGATTTGCATGGGGAGTGGCGACGATGTGAGCGATGCCATCCCGCTGCGCGAGGCGACACATCTCCAAGGTTGCGTCCCAGGAGCTTGCGCCATCGTCTATGCCGGGCAGCAGGTGGCAGTGGAGGTCGATCATGCTCGTGAGCGTCACTCTGACTTGAGCGCGGCTTCCTTTTCGCAGAAATCGGCGTATGCGATGCGGATTCCATCTTCGATGGAAATCTTTGGCCGCCAGCCCAGGTTGAAAAGCTTGCTGCTGTCCATCAGTTTGCGGGGAGTGCCGTCAGGCTTGGTCGCATCGAAGACGATGTTGCCGCGGAAGCCGAGTTGGTCGCAGACCTTTTGTGCGAGCTCGCGGATGCTGAGTTCGATGCCGCTGCCTACGTTCACAAGGGGCGCTAGCTGGGGATGGTGGGTGAGTTCGCGGAATGTCTGCTGCGGAACGTTGAGCAGGAAGATGCAAGCGTCGGCCATATCATCGCTGAAGAGAAATTCGCGAAGAGGTGTGCCGGTGCCCCAGACAGTGATACTGGAGTCGCCACGCTGCATTGCATCGTGCACTTTGCGGATCAGGGCAGGTAAGACGTGCGAGGATGCGAGGTCGTAGTTGTCGCCGGGACCGTAGAGATTGGTGGGCATGGCGGCGAGGTATTCGGTTCCGTGTTGGCGATTGAAGGCCCAGCACATCTCGATTCCGGCGATCTTGGCAATAGCGTATGAACGATTGGTGAACTCGAGTGGACCGGCGAGCAATTGATCTTCGGCAATCGGTTGCGGAGCGAGCTTTGGGTAGATGCAGCTTGAGCCCAGGAACAGCATGCGGCTTACGCCGGAGCGATAGGCGCTCTCGATAACATTGCTTTGGATACGCAGGTTCTGGGCGATGAAGTCGGCTGGGAAGTCGCGGTTGGCGAGAATGCCTCCGACCTTGGCGGCAGCAAGGAAAACGAACTCGGGGCGCTGATCGTCGAAGAAACGCGCGACCGCCGCCGAATCGAGCAAATCGAGTTCCTGGCGTGTGCGCAACAGGAGATTGTTGTATCCCTGCGTGCGCAACCTGCGCACGAGGGCAGAACCGGCGAGACCGCGATGGCCGGCGACGAAGATCTTCGCGTCCTGCGGAATGTAGTTACTCATGGTGGTGGTGGAAAACTTTGTAGCCGTTCGCCGAAACCATGGCGTCGCGTTTGGCCAGCTCGTAGTCTGCTTCGACCATTTCAGTGACTAGCTGATCGAAGGTGGTGGTGGGCTTCCATCCGAGTTTTGCCTTGGCTTTGGCGGGATTGCCGAGCAGGCTATCGACTTCAGCCGGACGGAAATAGTGCGGATCGATGGCAACGATGCAACGTCCATGCTGGTCAAAGCCTTTTTCGTCGCGGCCGGAGCCCCGCCAAGTGATTCTCAAATCCAGTTTGGAGGCCGCGAGGTTTATGAATTCGCGCACGCTGTGCTGCTCTCCGGTGGCGATTACGAAATCCTCCGGCTTTTGCTGTTGCAGCATGAGCCACTGCATCTCGGCGTAATCGCGGGCGTGTCCCCAGTCACGGCGAGAGTCGAGGTTGCCCATGTACACCGTCTGTTGCAGACCGGCTTTGACGCGAGCCAGGCCGCGGGTGATCTTGCGCGTTACAAAGGTTTCGCCCCGGCGGGGAGACTCGTGATTGAAGAGGATGCCGTTGCAGGCGTAGATCCCGTATGCCTCGCGGTAGTTTACGGTGATCCAGAAGGCATAGAGCTTGGCGGCAGCATAGGGAGAACGCGGGTAGAAGGGAGTTGTCTCGGTTTGGGGAACTTCCTGCACGAGGCCATAGAGTTCGGAAGTAGAGGCCTGGTAGAAGCGCGTGGTTTTCTCCAGCCCGAGCATACGAATGGCCTCAAGCAGCCGCAGAGTGCCTACGCCATCGGCTTCTGCGGTGAACTCGGGCTGCTCGAAAGAGACTCCAACGTGGCTTTGGGCGGCGAGGTTGTAGATCTCGTGGGGTTGGATGGCCTGGACGACACGCACCAGACTGCTGGTGTCCGTCATGTCGCCGTAATGCAGAATGAGGCGCCGATCGCGGTCGTGCGGATCCTGATAGAGATGGTCAATGCGGTTGGTATTGAACAGCGATGTTCGGCGCTTTATGCCGTGGACTTCATAGCCCTTGGAAAGTAGCAATTCTGCTAGATAGGAGCCGTCCTGCCCAGTGATGCCGGTGATCAAGGCTTTTTTCATCGGATTCCAAACCCTGCCTCAGATTACGTCCTGGAAAGCCATAGCTCGGGCAAGTGTTTAGAGGATAGCAGCTTGAATGGAGAGCGAGAATGAGGCTCAACTCCGGCTGAAGCAACTATTCTGCCCTAGGGACATTCTGTTAAGACGTGAGTGACTGATATGCTTGGATTTGCCCCCGGAGCCTGTGTGATAGAAAAGCTTCCAAAAGAGGAAAATCGTGGATTCTCAACTGAAATCTAATGTCCCTGTGAAAATTGCTGTGGTTGGTTCAGGGTATGTGGGACTGATTGCCGCTGTGTGCTTTGCTGAGATCGGTCATTCGGTCGTTTGCGTCGATAACGATACGGCCAAGGTCACAGCGCTGCAGACTGGCGGAATCCCGATTTATGAAGAGCAATTGCCGGAGCTGCTGGAACGGCATCGCGGAAAACGACTGGTGTTTTCCTCAGACTTGCTGGCAGCAGCGCGCGACGCTGAGGTGATCTTTATCGCCGTAGGCACTCCGCAGTCGCCGACCGGGGAAGCTGACCTTTCGTATGTTGAGGCTTCGGTACGCGAAATCGCGGCCGAGCTGCAGGATTATAAAGTCGTGGTGGAGAAGAGCACGGTTCCGGTGCTCACCAACCAGTGGATCAGCCGCACGCTGCGGTTCAATGGCGCGAAAGAAAAGAATTTCGACGTCATTTCGAACCCCGAGTTTCTGCGCGAAGGAACGGCGATCCAGGACTTTTTGTATCCGGACCGCATTGTGGTGGGAGCGGATACGGAGCGCTCGCGAGCAGTGCTGCGCAGAGTGTATGAGCCTCTGATTGATGGCAGCTACTACAAGCGCCCAGACCACGTACCGGGGCCTCGGGACCTGACGGGCGGAGTCACCTACCTGGAGACCAGCGCGAAGAGCGCGGAACTGATCAAGCATGCATCGAACGCGTTTCTGGCGCTGAAGATTTCCTTTATCAACGCAGTTTCGAACATTTGCGAGCTGGTGGGAACGGATGTGCAGGAAGTCGCGATGGGCGTTGGGTCGGACTCGCGCATCGGGTCGAAGTTTCTCAATGCCGGAATCGGCTATGGCGGATCATGCTTTCCGAAGGATGTGCGGGCGTTCTACAAGATTGCGGAGTCGGTGGGGTATGACTTCGATCTGCTGCAATCGGTGGAGAAGATTAACGAGAACCAGCAGCAGTGTTTCATCAAGAAGCTGCGCTCGGCCTTGTGGACACTGAAGGGCAAGCATATTGGCGTGCTCGGATTGGCATTCAAAGGCGGCACGGACGATATTCGCGAATCTCCGGCGATCAACGTCATTCGCCTGCTGCTGTCGGAGGGGTGCAAGGTTTCCGCTTACGATCCGGCGGCGATGTCGAAAGCAGAATGCGTGCTGCCAGAGAACAAGAATCTGCAGTATGTCGAGGATGAATTCGAAGCCGCGCGTGATGCACATGCGGTGCTGGTGGTGACCGAATGGCCGCAGTTCGCCCGACTGGACCTGGTCAAGTTGCAGCAGATCATGCGTTACCCGGTGATCATCGATGGACGCAATTTGTTTGACCTGAAGAAAATGTCGGAGGCGGGGTTCCACTACTACAGCATGGGCCGTCCGCTGGCGCAGCCGAAACCTGCGGAAAACGGGAACGCCGCCGGGGACTGAGTGGCTGTGCGAAAGTCGGCTCGCATGTGTCGTTTATGATGGGCGTTGCTGGAACGAATGGCTGCAGTGGTCTGCGACACTTCGCTCGGCTGTGAATGTTTTCAGATTCGGTGGATAGAGGCGATTCATGCGGGTTCTTGTAACCGGTGGAGCCGGATTTCTGGGCTCCCATCTTTGCGAGCGGCTGCTGGCGGACGGTCATTCAGTCGTTTGCGTGGACAATCTGCTGACAGGGCGGATTGAGAACCTGAAGGAATGCTCCAAAGACCCTCGGTTCAGCTTCGAGCAGCACAACATCTGTGTTCCTTTCGACTTTGGCCCGGTCGATTTCATCTATGAGTTTGCCTCGCCTGCGAGTCCTTTCGATTATCTGAAATATGCGCTGGAGACGCTGGAGGTGGGTTCCTCGGGAACACGCAACTGTCTTGAACTGGCGCAGAAGTACAACGCGGGATTTCTGCTGGCTTCGACATCCGAGTGCTATGGCGATCCGGAGGTGCATCCGCAGCCGGAGAGCTACTGGGGCAGGGTGAATCCGATTGGACCGCGCTCGGTGTATGACGAGGCAAAGCGCTTCTCGGAGGCGCTGACCATGGCCTACCACCGCTATCGCAAGGTGGACACGCGGATTGTGCGTATCTTCAACACCTATGGCCCGCGCCTGCAGCTCATGGACGGACGGGTGATCTCGACCTTTATGCGGCAGGCTATCCTGGGCGAGGACATCACGATCTTTGGCGAAGGCAGCCAGACCCGCAGCTTCTGCTATGTGAGCGACGAGGTGGATGGCATCGTGCGCCTGGCGGCCTCGGGAGAGCACTATCCGACCAATATCGGGAACCCCGGGGAGTTCACGATGATCGAATGCGCGAAGCTGGTGCTGGAGGTCACGGGTTCGGCGAGCAAGCTGATTTTTGAGCCGCTGCCGGAAGATGATCCCAAGCAGCGCCGTCCGGACATTACGAAAGCCAAAGCCCTGCTGGGCTGGGAGCCAAAGATCGACCTCGGCACGGGACTCCAGTTGAGCCTTCCATACTTCCGCGAGAGCGTCGCAACGCATAAGGTTCACTCCGATGCGAACCGGTAGATGCGGGCCTGAGTTTCGGCTGAACACCATCTGGTCCGTGTTTGCTGAAACGGATGGCTGAGGAATCGGGCAGGTCATGTGTATGAGTCGTGCTAGACATGACGATGATTCGCTGAATGCAATCAGTCCCAGAGTTGGAAAAACGCCAACTCTGGGCCACCCGCCGGAGCAGGTCATGTGTACGAGTCGTGCTAGACACAATGATCGCTGATGCAATTATCCCAGAGTTGGAAAAATCGCCAACTCTGGGCCACCCGCGGGACCGCCGTAGCCGGAGTGAATACGTTGAGGATGGCAGGGAGGTTCTTCGCGCCAATCGCGGTTGCTGCCACAGCAATAGATGCTGCCGCAATTGCAACTTGCACGCTCCTGGATTAAGGCTAGGAGGAACCCATGATTAATCGAGATGATCGTGACAAGGCAGCCTCAATTCTTAGGCAGTTTATTGATTGTGAGATAAACAACAACGAGTTTTCGAAGCTCTTTCCGCGCAGCCAAGTGGATATGGCCGTCAGGGCAATCAGAATGCAAGTGTGGACTTACTATTCGGATTTTTCGGAACACCGGCTCTCTGGAAAGAATCGACCGTCCGCCGAGATTATGGCTCTATTGGAGAGGTGCTGGTCATTTCTGTTGAGTAACTGCGAATATCGTTGGCCCGAGCCATCGTTTGGAATCAAGAGTGTGCTTCGTAATCTACTCAGCAGGTTCGGACGGACAGGGGGCAGCAGTTCGGAAAGTCCCGGAGACGAGAATGTATGGCCGTTTTTCAGCGCGGAAGAGTACGAACGATCCAGAAACATGAAGGACGGCGAACATACATCTTGATTGAGAAGGTCGGCTTTGAGCTGGCCGTGCGATCCTCCTGAGGCGGCATCGTAGCTCCGCGTGGCACTTCTGGAGCTTCGATGTGGTGTTGTTCTCTGGGTTCCGCGCGGTATCCGTGAAGGGAGAAAACCGTCCATGCCTTCGGCATGGGGTTTAGGGGTGACACGCCACCCCAGAATGGGAGCTGCGGGTGAACGCGGCGTTAACGCCGGATGCAACGCGCTTCAATAGTGGGCAATACTGCACTTAGGAGTTCGGATGATGAAACGAAAGCTTTATTCGCGCGACGGTGAATGCCCGTATTGCGGAGGCGTTGTTCCTCCCGCATTTGTCATGCTTCGTGGGTCTTTCTGTGTCCCTGGATATTACCCTTCCGAAGCGGGAGCGGGGGGAGGGCATGACCCTGTGGTAAACCCATGCAGTGACCCAAACTGGGTGTCGGTGCACCCCCTGGGTTGCGGAGGGCCGCCAACCGGAGGGTCAGAGTACGGAACATTCGGCGAAGGTCCGCATCTACCAACCGGAGGATTCGGGGATGGCGACATGATTTTTTTCCCCTCCATTCTGGATTTGCGTCCGTGTAAGTTACTGGGTTTCCCGTGTATGGAGGACGCGCTGAACCCAATCATGGATCTGTCCTCCCCAAACAACGGGACACCTGCAGCACCGCCAGCGCCGCCAGCGCCGCAGCCTAACCTAGACGATTGCTCTAAGGCAGCGTCAGCGGCGGCTGGTTCCCTTGTGACAAGACAATCTGTCGAGACAACTGCAATGACGACCTACTTCTCCTTCTTGATGCCGGGCAGCACGGCATTGAAGCTTCTGCGGGGTGTAGGGTTGGGTCAGCTGGCCTCGATTTCTGTGAAGGGATCGGATTACATGGGAGCATATTATCAATGCCTCTGGAGCCACGGCGTTTCTCAGCCTATTCCTCACGGACACTAGAACATTGGCGGGAATGAGATATGGAGAAGACATCGATGAATAATCAGCTCGCCTTTGCGTTGAAGATTTTCGTGTTTGCCATACCTCCGACGATGGTGGCTCAGTTCAGCAAGGGGCATGTCATTCTCGGGATTGCGTTAATTATTGGCTCCTTGCTCCAGGCCCTTATTCCGCCACGGAAAATGGGTCTGATGCCGATGCTCGCGATTTCAACGGCATACACTCTGGCTGCGCTTTTCTGGATGCAGTTTGGCAGCCGGTTTGTATTCAGATAACAGGTTCTTTCTAGTGCTTACGGTACAGTGAGGCCGTCTCTTTCGGGGCGGTCCTTGCTGTCTGTGGGGGTGGCGGTTCTGAGCCAGTTATTGATCTGCCCCCATTCTCCGCACGGTGATCTTACAACTTAATAGCCGCCTTAGAAGGCAGGTGCTCTTTGCGCATATTTTTCCGGCTGCTGAATCGAGCTACTCCGTGTCCTCGAGGATGGCAGCCAGACTGGGGGCATGCGCATCGGAGCAGGGGAAGAACGCAGGCCGGATCGACACCAGAAATACTTATGGTGCTATTCCGGATGCTAATCACTTGGACTGGTGATTTGCGTCATGGCGCGCATGTTCAGGTCAAGGATTTAATGCTGTTCCGGATCGAGGGTTGCGCCCTCGAAACAAGGCCTCCGGGCCAACCTTTACCCTCGTGGAAAGGTGGCACTGGATGGCGGCGGCGCAGTGCTTAAGGCTTGAGCACTCGGGATTGGCCGCTGCCTCCACCCCCTCTCTTTCGCTGATAACGGCCCGCCGGGAGCCTTCTATTTGCAACAGGTTCAAACATCCTGGAGGCGTTACACATGCCAACCGAACTAAATCTCGCAACCCCCGGATACAAGAATCCGGCAGGCTACATTGAAGAAGTCCTTGCCCAGGTGAAGGCGAAGAATCCCGCCGAACCGGAATTCCATCAGGCTGTGCAGGAAGTGCTGGAATCCCTGCGCCCCGTGCTCGACAAACATCCGGAATTTCGCTCGGCCCGCATCCTTGAGCGCATGGTGGAGCCTGAGCGCGTCATCATGTTCCGCGTGCCGTGGTTTGACGATCATGGCAACATGCAGATCAATCGCGGGTTCCGCATTCAGATGAACAATGCCATCGGGCCGTACAAGGGCGGCTTGCGGTTCCATCCGTCGGTGAATCTTGGAATTCTGAAGTTCCTGGCGTTCGAACAGGTGTTCAAGAACTCGCTGACCACGCTGCCGATGGGCGGCGGCAAGGGCGGCTCGGATTTCGATCCCAAGGGAAAGAGCGATGGCGAGGTGATGCGCTTCTGCCAGAGCTTTATGACCGAACTGCAGCGCCACATCGGTCCGGACACGGACGTGCCGGCTGGTGACATTGGCGTGGGCGGTCGCGAGATCGGCTTCCTCTTTGGGCAGTACAAGCGTCTCCGCAACGAGTTCACGGGCGTGCTCACGGGCAAGGGCCTGAACTGGGGTGGATCGCTGATTCGTCCGGAAGCGACCGGCTACGGCTGCGTGTATTACGCGCAGGAGATGCTGAAGACGCGCAAGGACTCGCTGGAAGGCAAGGTCTGCCTGGTCTCGGGCTCGGGCAATGTGGCCCAGTACACGGTGGAGAAACTGCTCGACCTGGGAGCGAAGCCGGTGACGATGTCGGATTCGAACGGCGTGATTTACGATCCGGACGGCATCGATCGCGAAAAGCTGGCGTGGGTAATGGAACTCAAGAACGTGCAGCGCGGCCGCATCAGCGATTACGCGAAGGAGTTCAAGAAGGCGATCTTCGTTCCGACGGACGTGCAGAAGGATCACAACCCACTGTGGGCGATGAAGGGCGATTGCGCCTTCCCGAGCGCCACGCAAAACGAAATCAGCCTGAAAGACGCGGAAAACCTGATCGCCAACGGATGCAAGGTGGTTTCAGAGGGCGCCAACATGCCGAGCACGCTGCCGGCAACGCGGCTGTTCCTGGAACACAAAATCCTGTACGGTCCGGCAAAGGCGGCGAACTGCGGTGGCGTTGCTACTTCCGGCCTGGAGATGGCGCAGAACAGCCAGCGCATGTCGTGGAGCCGCGAAGAGGTCGACCAGAAGCTGCACAGCATCATGGTCGAGGTACACCGGAATTGCTTCGAGACAGCCGAGAAATATGGCCAGCAAGGCAATCTGGTAGCGGGCGCGAATATCGCCGGCTTCATGAAAGTGGCCTCGGCGATGATGGATCAGGGCCTCGTGTAGGTTTGTGCGATAGGGCTGCCGTTCGGCAAAACAAGGCCTTGGCAGCATAATCTCCCGGCAGGGACGCGTGGCGCAGGGTGAGAAAACAAGCTCGCGGCGTGCGCTATCCTTGCCGGGATTGTTTTTGGAATAGAGATTTTCACATTCGCTGCTCCCCACATTCGCCAAAAGAAGGCGGATATGGGCTACCGGTGTAGGATGTTGCGCGAGACCATGCCGCCAGTCGAAAGTGCCAATGCGAAGCTGTTTGCCGATCCGGAGCGATTGTTTGAGCGCTTCGAAAACCTGATGCCGTTTCGCGTGCAGGATATTTTGCTGGTTTCGAGTTTGTATGACTCGTTCATGCTGCGCGAGGATGGGCGGCTGAACGAGCTGCTGATTGGCGAGTCGATTGAGCTGCATTTGCAGCACACGCCTGAAATCACGCATGTAAGCACGGCGGCAGAGGCGCTGGAACTTGCTCGCACACAGCCGCGCTACAACCTGATCATCTCCAATGTCCACCTGAGCGATATGGATTGTCTTGAGCTGGCGGCGGCGGTGCGCCGGGCGGGGATGGATATTCCTGTCGCGGTGCTGGCTTTTGACCTGCAGGAAGTGCAGGCGCTGATGGCGCGACATGCGCAAGATGGGCAGAAGCTGAAGGGCATTGAGCAGGTCTTTTTGTGGCAGGGAAATCCGCGGCTGCTGCTGGCCATCGTGAAGTCGGTGGAAGACCGTCGCAATGTGGCGCACGACACGCTGAAGATGAGCGTTCCTGTGGTGCTGGTAGTGGAAGACGATGTGCGCTACTACTCGGCGCTGCTGCCGGAAATCTACACGGCGCTGATTACGCAGTCGCGGCGCGTGCTGAGCGAGGGATATAACCTGGCGCACAAACTGGTGCGCATGAGGGCGCGTCCGAAGATTCTGCTGGCGCAGGATTATGAGAGCGCGATTGCGATTGTCGAGCGCTATCGCGACTACCTGTTTGGCGTGGTGTCGGACGTGGAGTTTCCGCGTGCGGGGCACCTTGATCCGGAAGCCGGATTTGAGCTGGCGAGGTTGGTGCGCAGGACGATTCCGGATATTCCGGTGGTGTTGCAATCGAGCGACTCGCAGTTTCAGGGGCGAGCCAATGCGGAGGGATTTGCGTTTCTGCGCAAGGGCTCGGACACGCTGCTGACGGACATGCGAAAGCTGCTGACGCACGAGTTTGCATTTGGCGATTTCGTGTTCAGGCTGGCGAATGGCAGGGAAGTAGGGCGGGCGAGCGATCTGGATGCGATGGAGTCGCAGTTGCGGCACATTCCGGCGGAGTCACTGATCTTTCATGGCGAGCGCAACGACATCTCGCACTGGTTGATTGCGCGCACGGAGTTGGCGCTGGCGGAGAAGCTGCGTCCGCGGCGCGTGGTGGATTTCCAGGACGCCGAGGCGCTTCGAGCACATTGCCTGCAAACGATTCGGGACTACAGGCGCGAGCAGAAGCAGGTGCTGGTAGGAGATTTCGATCCTTCGCACTTCAAGCCATCGTCGGGATACTTCCTCCGATTTGGCAGCGGCTCGCTGGGGGGCAAGGCGCGTGGTCTGACCTTTGTGCGGCATCTGCTGCACAAGTACAGCGTCAATCAGAGATTCCCAGATGTGAGAGTGGCGGTGCCGAACACGCTGGTGCTGGCGACGGATCTGTTTGAGCAGTTTCTAGCGGAGAACAATCTTGAGGCATTCGCGATTCGCTGCACGAACGACGATGAGCTGCTAAGGCGGTTTCTGGAGGCGTCGCTACCGAGGGCGTTACGCGCAGCGCTGGCGTCTTTTCTGCGGGAGACACGAGTGCCGCTGGCGGTGCGTTCTTCGAGTCTGCTGGAGGACTCGCAGTATCAGCCCTTCACGGGCGTGTATGACACATTTATGCTCGCCAACTGCGACGCGGAGCTGAATACACGGTTGGAGGAGCTGATCGAGGCGGTCAAGCGCGTGTACGCCTCGACCTACACGCAGCACGCGAAGGGATACATTCATGCGACTCCGTTCCGACTGGAAGAGGAGAAGATGGCGGTCATCATCCAGGAGGTGGTGGGGGCCGAGCATGGAACGCGCTATTATCCAGACTTCTCTGGTGTGGTGCGGTCGAGGAATTTCTATCCTTCGGAGCCGTTGCAGCCGAACGATGGCATTGCGACTGTCGCGCTAGGGTTGGGCCGCACGGTGGTGGACGGCGGCAAATCGCTGTCGTTCTGCCCACGTTATCCGCGGCACATGATCCAGTTTTCGAGCGTAGAGGACATACTGAAGAATTCGCAGACGGAGTTCATGGCGCTGGAGTTGGATGGGCACGGAGCGGCGGATGGTGTTGTGGGGAATCCCTCTGGCGCAGGTGACGCTGCGGTTGCGGCAAGAAGAGGCGTGGAGCGCGGAGCAGAACGTTTGCGCGAGCGGGCGTATCCGATCCGCATGGCGGAGAAGGATGGAACGCTGCAGTATGTCGCATCGACTTACTCTCGCGACAATGATGCAATCTACGATGGAATGAGCCGTCCCGGTGCGCGGGTCGTGACCTTTGCGCCCATCCTGAAGCATGCGATCTTCCCGCTGGCTGCGCTGCTCGAGTATCTGCAAAAGATGGGCGCGGAGGCGCTGGGGCGTCCGGTGGAGATCGAGTTTGCGGTGCGCATGGGAAACGCTACGGAGCCTTCCGAGGTTGGGTTCCTCCAGATGAGGCCGCTTATCTGCTCGCGAGCAACGGAAGACTTTGCGATCGAAGCGGCGGAGCCTACGAGCATTCTGTGCCGGAGTTCGCATGTGCTTGGCAATGGGCGCATCGAGGATCTTCGCGATTTGGTGGTGGTGGACTATGAGAGCTTCCATCGCAACGACAGCGTCGAGGTGGCGGAGATAGTGGCACGGCTGAACGCGCAACTCGTGAATGCGAACACGAATTATGTCCTGGTGGGTGTCGGACGCTGGGGATCGAAAGATCCGTGGCTCGGGATTCCTGTGACGTGGGACCAGGTGTCGGGAGCGCGCGTGATCGTCGAGACAGGGTTCCGTGATCTGCGGGTGACGCCTTCCCAAGGAAGTCACTTCTTCCAGAATCTGACGGCGTTTCGCGTGGCGTACTTCACGATTAATCCTGATCTTGGGGAAGGCATTGTGGATTGGGAGTGGATGGCGCAGCAGCCTGCTGTGGAACAGTTCGGCGTGGTACGCCATATACGGCTGGAACGCCCGCTGACGGTGCTGATCAGTGGGGCGCGGGGCGTAGGCGTCATCCTGAAGCCAGGCTTGTAGTTGACCCACACTCGCCAGTGAGGCGAATGTGGGACAACTCATGGAGTTCACGTCACGCGACCTTGATGACGATCTTTCCTACCTGCGCGTTGGATTCCAAATACCTGAACGCATCGATTGCTTCTGAGAATGGGAAGACCTTGGCTACCTTGGGGCGGAAGCGTCCGTCGGCAAGGCGGTCGTAGATGTATTTCTTGGCGATGGCGAGTTCCTCAGGGTTTTGCGTGACCTCCATGATGGAGTAACCGCGGATTGAGAGCCCCTTCGGGAGGGCGATGGTCAGCGGAAATGGTGTGGGCTGCATGGAGAGCGAACCGTACTCGAAGATGATTCCGCCGGGCGCTGCGGCCTCGGCAAGTTTTTCTACAAAGGGGCCAGAGATAGGATCAAAGGTGACGCGAACGCCTTTGCCTCCGGTGATCTCGTTGACGCGTGCTACGTAGTCCTCTTCTTCAGTGGCAATGACGTGATTAGCTCCGAGTGAGAGCAACTCGTCACGCTTGGCGCTGGTGCGGGTGGTGGCGATGGAGATGGCGCCTTCGGCTTTGGCAATTTCGAGGGCAGCAATGCCGACGCTACTGGAGGCGGCGGGAATGACGACGTAGTCGCCTCGGGTCAGATGCGCGATGGGGATGAGAGCTCCGTAGGCGGTCAGGTATTGCATCCAGATGGCGGCGGCTTCTTCGGAGGAGAGCTTGGGCGGGTATTCGCCGAGGGCGTACACGGGGGCGAGCACTCCTTCGCCGAGCATGCCGTATTGGTTCATGGAGAATGAAGGGATGGTCGCGACCGATTTGCCGACCCAGGATTGATCCACGTCGGGACCTACGGCTTCGACCACACCGGCGGCCTCGTATCCGATGCCGGTCGGAAGTTTGGGGCGGTCAAGATACTTGCCACGGTAGAACAGAGCTTCGGCGCGATTGAGCCCCACGGCTTTCACGCGCAGGCGAACTTCGCCCCGGCCGGGCTGGGGCGTGGATTCCTCGACGAAGGTCAGAACTTCAGGGCCGCCGAGCTTATCAAAACGAACGATCTTAGGCATAAGGATTTCGATCTCCTAGCATTTAGATCACGGGAATGCTGGTGGCGATTCTTGTTGTGCAATGCCCATCGCGGAGTGCGTCGTGGGGCGAGTGCAAGTCATCTAAGTTCGTGCGCAAGACGATTGCGCAACACATATGAGCGACGCACAGAGCAATCATCCTGATTGGGAAAAGAACGGGATCCGAATTGTCCACGCGAATGAGTTGGACATGAATACGCCGCAGACTCCGGGCATGACGCGGGCAGCGGCGATTACGCATGCAAGGGCGGGGGCGCAAAAGCTGTGGGCGGGAACGGTGGTTGTACAGCCGGCGGCTCGCACTGGACCGCATCATCATGGGGAACTGGAGACGGTGCTGTACATCGTCCGGGGGAGAGCGAGGTTTCGCTGGGGAGAGCGGCTGGAGTTTGTGGCCGAAGCGGGGCCGGGCGACTTTATCTTCGTACCGCCGTACGTTCCGCATCAGGAACTGAACGCGACCAAGGATCAGCCGGTGGAGGCAGTGATTGTGCGCAGCGGGCAAGAGCCGATCGTGGTGAATCTGCCGATTGAGACGCCGGAACCAGCCGTGGACGAGTCGTGGGAGGATCCGTTCCATTCGTGAGCGAGAATCTTGCAGCCAAAGCTCTCGATTCACGTAATTTCAATAGTGCCGTCATCAGCAGTTAACTTTAGAAGGCTATACCTCCAGCAACGGTTGTGGTGCTCCAAGGAGTTGCAAGAGTCCGCGAAGGAGCCCCCACGCTGGAGGTTGTGCATGCGTTTGCCCGAATGTCTCCTGTTTCTACTGCCGTTGCCTCTAACCCATCTGATTCGAATCGATCCTGCAAATAGCCAGAGCTGAATCTTGTTGCGCACCTTGCGCCGAGATCGGCGCCGAGGTGTGCCTCCCAGAACAGGCTGTAATTACCGGGCTAGACATTTGTCTCGCCTGCAAGGAGCGTAAGGAATGAAGAAGCCAGCACTGGTCTCTTTTGTGCTTGTGTTGTGTGTATCTGCCGTAATCAACGTTGCGGCCCAGAGTGTGAGCAGCGGAAGTAAGGCCGCTCAGCGAAACGTGATCATATTTGTCGCGGATGGGTTGAGGCCGGGATCGGTGAACGCGACCGACGCTCCTACGCTGCTGAGTGTGAGGCAAAACGGGGTGTACTTCGCAAACAGCCACTCGATGTTTCCGACGTTTACTACTGCGAATGCGGCGTCGATTGCTACAGGGCATTACATCGGCGATACGGGAGATTTCAGCAATACGTTGTACTCGGGGTATCCGGTGTTTAATACCGGGAACTTTGGGTTGGCGCCGGGGACGGTCACTCCGTTTGTGGAGAACGATCAGATTCTGGGTGATCTCGACGAGCACTACAACGGCAATTATCTAAATGAGGAAACGCTGTTGAGTCTCGCTCGCCGTGCGGGGTACAACACGGCAGCGATTGGCAAGCTCGGTCCGGTGGCGATTCAGGATGCGTCGCAGGTGGACCCAGTATCGAAGGCTTTTGTCGTGCCGAAGACGGTCATCATCGACGACGCAACGGGATCGGCTTCCGGTGTGCCTTTGAGTGCGCAGATTGCAGCGGCGCTGACGAGTGCAGGGCTGGGAATGGTTCCGACCCCGCGCAATCAGCCCTCGGGCAACAACACGACTCCCGGGACGCTAAGTGCCAATCTCGGACAGCAGCAGTGGTTTGTGGATGCAACGACAAAGGCGGTGCTGCCGACGTTTGCACAAAACGGAAAGCCTTTCGCGCTGGTATATTGGTCGCGCGATCCGGATGGCTCGCAGCACAATCAGGGCGACAGCCTGAACAAGCTGGTGCCGGGCATCAACGGTCCGACCTCGAAAGCAGCGATCAAGAATGCCGACAACAACCTAAAGCAGATTCTCGATTACATCAGCAGCAATCCGGTGCTGGCGGCAAATACCGACGTGTTTGTCACGGCGGACCACGGGTTTGCGACGATCAGCAAGCACGAGGTGGATGCGCAGGGCACGACGACGAAAAGCTACGCGGCTTCGTTCATCTACAAAACCACGGCTGGAGTGCAGGAGGTAAATACCGGGTTCCTGCCGGTGGGCTTCTTGGCGATTGATCTGGCACACATGCTCGGACTGCCGCTATACGATCCGGATAACCAGATATCGGTGAATGGGAGCAAGGTGTATGAGCCGGTAGATCCGACCGTGCCGCAGCAGACGGCGACGGTGCGACAGCATCCGGCGAGCGGCGATGGGTTGATTGGCGGGACGGGCACGATCCTGGACCAGACGGATGCCAAGGTGGTTGTCGCTGCAAACGGCGGTTCAGACCTGATCTATGTGCCGGATCACGACTACAACACGGTGCGCAAGATTGTGGCGTTCCTGTCGGGCCAGGACTATGTCGGCGGATTGTTTGTGGATGACAGCTTTGGCAAGGTGCCGGGGGCGCTGCCGCTGAGCACAATTGGGCTGGTGGGTTCGGCGAAGCTGCCGACGCCCTCCATCGCTGTGAATTTCAAGACCTTTGCTCTGGATGCGCAGAACCCGCTGATGACCGCCGTTCAGATTGCAGACTCGTCGCTGCAGGAAGGGCAGGGCATGCACGGAACTCTGAGCCGCGACAACACGTTCAACAACATGGCCGCGATCGGGCCGGACTTCAAGAAGGGCTACGTTGACCAATTGCCGGTGAGCAATGCGGATGTCTCAAGGACACTGGCCCATATCCTGGGCTGGAGCTTCACGGATAACGGGAACCTCCAGGGGCGCGTCGTGAACGAGGCGCTTGCGGCGAATAGTGGAAAGGCAGAGCCGACTTCGGAGCGCAGAGTGCAGGTTTCAGCTCCGACGGCAAACGGCAAAGTGTCGGTGCTGGTCTGGCAGAAGCATGGGCAGCAGGAGTATTTCGACACGGCTTGCCTGGTGGATGCGAAGTTGGCAGGGGCGCAGAGCGAAAACCCTTGTCAATGAGGAGTTTGCCCCGTCGTTGGGCGATCGCCACGGGCCGATTAAGAGCGGCCCGAATTTTTTAGGCTAAGGCGTATGACAAAGGACGGCTTGGCTATCCTGCAACCTATCCGCAAACTGGGTTGGACGTTATAATGTAAGTAACTACTTAGTGCACAGAATCCGCTGGAGGATATTTCTTTGGGATCACAGCTCACGCCAGTTCTTACCGATTTTAAGGTTGCCGACCTTTCGCTCGCCGAGTGGGGCCGCAAGGAGATCTCCATCGCGGAAGCCGAGATGCCGGGCCTGATGGCAATCCGCCGCAAATACTCGGCTGAGAAGCCGTTACAGGGCGTTCGCATCACGGGATCGCTGCATATGACGATTCAGACGGCGGTGCTGATCGAAACCTTGGTTGAACTTGGCGCAGACGTGCGCTGGGCGAGCTGCAACATCTTCTCCACCCAGGATCATGCCGCGGCGGCCATCGCCGTGACGGGGGTTCCGGTGTTTGCCTGGAAGGGCGAGTCGCTGGAAGAGTACTGGGAATGCACGTACAAGGCGATCAGCCATCCTGATGGCAAAGGGCCGCAGTTGGTGGTGGACGACGGCGGCGATGTCACGCTGCTGATCCACAAGGGATATGAGCTGGAAAACGGCTCGGACTGGGTGAATTCGGCATCGAACTCGCACGAAGAGAAGGTCATCAAGGACCTGCTGAAGAAGATCTATGCGGAAAATCCGCAGCGCTGGCATCAGTTGGTGGCCGAGTGGCGCGGCGTCTCGGAAGAGACGACGACTGGCGTGCATCGCCTGTACCAGATGAAGGAGAAGGGCACGCTGCTGGTTCCGGCGATCAATGTCAACGACTCGGTGACAAAGTCGAAGTTCGACAACCTGTATGGCTGCCGCGAATCGCTGGCGGACGGCATCAAGCGCGCGACCGACGTAATGATGGCAGGCAAGGTGGCCGTGATCTGCGGATATGGCGATGTGGGCAAGGGCTCTTCGCAATCGCTGCGCGGCATGGGCGCCCGAGTGATCGTGACGGAAGTCGATCCGATCAACGCGCTGCAAGCGGCGATGGCGGGATACCAGGTGACGACAGTGGAAGACACGCTGGGTACGGGAGACATTTACGTCACCTGCACCGGCAACGTGGACATCATCACGTTCGAGCACATGGCGCGCATGAAGGATCAGGCGATTGTGTGCAATATCGGCCACTTCGATAACGAAATCGAGGTCGATCGGCTGAACAACGCTCCGGGCGTGAGGCGCACGAATATCAAGCCGCAGGTGGATATGTACACCTTCCCGGATGGCCACTCGATTTTCCTGCTGGCCGAGGGAAGACTGGTGAACCTGGGCTGCGCGACCGGACATCCGAGCTTCGTGATGTCAAATAGCTTCTCGAACCAGACGCTGGCGCAGATCGATCTTTGGAAGAACCGCGACAGCTACGCGGTGGATGTGTACACGCTGCCGAAGCATCTGGATGAAGAAGTGGCTCGGTTGCACCTGGAAAAGATTGGCGCCAAGCTGACGACGCTTTCGCAGAAACAGGCTGATTACATTGGAGTGCAGGTGACAGGACCGTACAAGCCTGACACGTATCGTTACTAACAATCGGCGCGGACGAGTGCCGCAAATTGTGGTGAAGTGAATTCACGGAGTCAGGCGGGCCGTATGGCTACGGCGCCCCTGGCTCCGTTTTTAGTGGGCGCGAACTGGAGCGACTGGTGTTACGATTCAGGAATTCTCGAACGTTAGAGGGCCTATGAAGGCAGTGATCCTGGCGGGTGGCCTTGGCAGCCGCCTGAGCGAAGAAACAACCCAGCGCCCAAAACCGATGGTGGAAGTCGGCGGCTTCCCGATGCTGTGGCACGTGATGAAGATCTATTCGACCTATGGCGTGAACGATTTCATCATTTGCCTGGGATACAAGGGATACTTCATCAAGGAATACTTCGCCAACTATTACCTGCACTCCTCGGACGTCACCTTCGATCTCGAAAAGAACACGATGAAGGTGCACAAGCACTTCGGAGAGCCGTGGCGCGTGACGCTGATCGATACGGGCGGGGAAACGCAGACTGGCGGGCGAATCAAGCGCATACTGCCGCACGTGAAGGATGACGATTGCTTCCTGATGACCTATGGCGATGGCGTTGCTGATGTGGATATTCGGCGCACAATCGAGTTCCACAATCAGCATGGGAAGCTGGCGACGTTGACGGCGGTACAACCGGCGGGACGTTTCGGATCGCTGATAATGAAGGGTAATGCCGTTGAGGACTTCCAGGAGAAGCCGGCGGGAGATGGGCAATGGATCAATGGCGGTTTTTTCGTGCTCTCGCCGAAGGTGGGCGAGTATATCGATGGCGATCAAACCGCATTTGAGCAGGATTCGCTGAAGCGAATCGCCAAAGCCGGTGAGCTGCGGGCGTTTCATCATCGTGGGTTCTGGCAGCCGATGGATACTTTGCGGGACAAAAATCATCTGGAAGGGCTGTGGGCTGGCGGAAACGCGCCGTGGAAGATATGGACATAAACTTCTGGAAATCGCGAAGGGTATTCGTCACCGGGCACACGGGCTTCAAGGGAAGCTGGCTCGCGATGTGGCTGCTCTCGATGGGCGCGAAGGTGTGCGGGTATGCGCTGGAGCCTCCGAGCACTCCAAGCTTGTATGAGCTATTGAAGCTGGACGGCGAGTTGCAATCAGTGCGCGGAGATGTTCGCGATTTGGCGTTGATGGATCGCGCGATGCGGGAGTTCGCGCCGGATGTGGTGATACACATGGCAGCGCAGCCTCTGGTGCGGCTGTCCTATCAGGAACCGGTTGAGACCTACGCAGTCAATGTCCTGGGCACAGTTCACGTGCTGGATGTGGTGCGGAGGACGCCAAGCGTTCGGGCAGTGGTGGTTGTCACCAGTGACAAATGTTATGAAAACCAGGAGTGGCACTGGCCCTATCGCGAATCGGAACCGATGGGCGGCCATGATCCCTATAGCAACAGCAAGGGGTGTGCGGAACTGGTGACAGCGGCGTATCGCAGTTCGTTTTTTGCTCCTGCTGGCGAGGTTGCGGTGGCTTCGGCAAGGGCGGGAAACGTGATTGGCGGAGGCGACTGGGCTCTGGATCGGCTGGTGCCGGACATCATGCGAGCCTGGGGCAGCGGGGAAGTGGCAGGGGTTCGAAATCCTGATGCGGTGCGGCCATGGCAACATGTGCTGGAGCCGCTGTCGGGTTATCTGGAAGTGGCCGAGCGTTTGTTTGCCGATGGGCAGGGGTATGCTGAGGCTTGGAATTTCGGGCCTTCGGACTCGGATGCGCGCACGGTGGGCGAGTTGGTCAGCTATCTCTCGAAGCAATGGGGAGACGGCGCGACTTGGCGGATCATCCAAGAGGAAAACGCGAAACACGAAGCACACCTGCTGAAGCTGGATTCATCGAAGGCGCGATCGCGTCTGGGTTGGGCTCCGCGATGGAGCTTTGATGAGACACTGGCGCACACGGCAGAGTGGTACCGGGAGTTTTATGCCGGGGGCGATATGCGGGCCTGCACGCTTGAGCAGATCGAGTTGTATGTGAGCAAGAAAAGTCAAAAGTCATCGGATGTGAGTGCATGACACAAGAAGAACTACGCCAGCAGATCTTTAAGCTTGTAACCGAATATACGAATCAGCGCCACGCTCCGAAAAGTTTCGTCGCGGGAGAAAGCGTGATTCCGCCGTCGGGCAAGGTGTTTGGGGCTGAAGAGGTTTGCAACGCCGTGGATGCGGCGTTGGATTTCTGGCTGACGACAGGACGCTTCAATGCGGAGTTTGAGCGCAAGCTGGCGCAATTCCTGGGCAGTCGCTGGGCCGTAACGACGAACTCGGGTTCTTCGGCGAACCTGCTGGCGATCGCGGCGCTGACTTCTCCGAAGCTGGGAGAACGAGCACTGCGCGCGGGCGATGAGGTCATCACCGTTGCGGCAGGGTTCCCCACGACGGTGAATCCGATGGTGCAGTACGGGCTTGTGCCCGTGTTCGTCGATGTTGAGATTCCGACGTACAACATCAAGGTGGATCAGATCGAGGCGGCGGTCAGCGAAAAGACCAAGGCGATCATGGTTGCGCACACGCTGGGAAATCCGTTCAATGTGGCGGAAGTGCTCAGGATTGCGAGAAAGCACAATCTCTGGCTAATTGAGGACTGTTGCGACGCTCTGGGCGCGAAGTTCGACGGCCAGATGGTTGGGACATTTGGCGATATCGGCACGTTGAGCTTCTATCCGGCTCACCACATTACGATGGGCGAGGGTGGAGCGGTTTTCTCCAACAATAACGAACTCAAGGTGCTTGTAGAGTCGTTCCGCGACTGGGGTAGGGACTGCTGGTGCGATCCCGGCAAGGATGGCACGTGTGGAAAGCGCTTCCAGTGGCAATTGGGGGATCTGCCCGCGGGTTACGATCACAAATACGTGTACTCGCACGTGGGCTACAACCTGAAGATCACGGACTTCCAGGCCGCGGTGGGATTGGCGCAGATGGCTCGAGTCGAGGAATTCATCGCGAAGCGGCGTGAGAACTATGCGTACCTCTATCAGGCGATGAAGCCGTACGAGGAATTTCTCATGCTGCCAGAGCCTACACCGAATTCGGAGCCGTCGTGGTTTGGATTTACGCTCACGGTGAAAGATGATGCTCTGTTTTCCAGGCTGGAACTCCTGAAGTTTTACGACGAAAACAAGATTGGCAGCCGGCTTCTGTTTTCCGGAAATATCACTCGGCAGCCTGCGTACAAAGACGTGCAATATCGGGTTTCGGGACCGCTGAAGAACACTGACACGATCATGAACCAGACCTTCTGGATTGGCGTGTATCCGGGGATCACGAAGGAGATGATGGACTTTGTGGCCGAGCGCACGGGTGCCTTCATCAAAGCGGCTCAACAGCGGAAGGCGAAGGATTACGTAGCTGTGCAATGAGCCGCTTGCTCTGCAGCACCAGCCCAGGTGATTTGCGTCACGGCAAGCGATTGCGGCTCCGGTTCTAATTTGTTTCGGTCGCAATCGGAGGTTCTTATGCTGGTGATGGAAGACGATGCCGCAGTTATGCTGGTATGCGAGCTGTGCGGGGGACCGATCCTGCCGGGGCAGCCATATATCTCCCATGATGAAGCCGCGGTTCACTCCGAATCGGCGGATTGCGACCCGGACGAAGGCTGGAACCCCCACATGGATGTGGAGTAATCCGAACTACTCGATTCCATCGCGACTCGTGGATTGCGGGCAGCGCGAGGTACGAAGCTGGTAGGATGGGAACGAACCTTCTTACGGGAAATATGACTTGGACGTTCTAACCACTCGTTCATCGCGCAGGCTTGCCTGGACCGCGGTTTTCGTTTTATTCCTTGCTGTCTATCTCGGCTCCGCTTTCTCTCCTGCCTTACAGGACGACGTAGATACCTCACATGCCGAAGCCGCCCGCGAGATGAACTTGCGCGGCGATTACGTCACATTGCACATCAATGGCGTGCGCTACCTGGAAAAAGCGCCGCTGATGTACTGGATGGTAGCGGGGTGCTATCGCATCTTCGGCGTAAATGAATTTGCCACGCGGCTGCCCACAATCACGGCAATGTTCCTGCTGGTTTTGCTTGGGATGCATTGGGGGCAGCGGGCCTTTGGACAGCGCGCAGGATTGTATGCGGGGCTTTTCACCGCGACGGGAGCCGGGTGCTATCTCTTTACCCGCGTGATGATTCCGGAGGCGATCCTCAGCCTGCTGATTGCCACGGCATTCTACTGCTTTGTCGCGGCGCTGGATCGGAAAGGCGCACGGTGGGAGTGGTACGCCGGGTACGTGCTGCTGGCTTTGGCCGTGCTGACCAAGGGACTGCTGGCGCTGGTGGTGATTGGACTGACGCTCCCGGTGTATCTGGCGATCACCGGAGAATGGCGGCGGTGGCGGGAGTTCCATGTCGGCTCGGGGTTGCTGCTGTTTGTGGTGATTGCAGCGCCGTGGCACATCCTGGCAGGGCTGCGGAATCCGGCGGTTGGCGATCATCACGGCTTCTTCTGGTTCTATTTCGTTAACGAACACATTTTGCGCTTCCTCGGGAAGCGCGTGCCGAAGGACTACAACAAGCTCCCGGGATATCTCTACTGGACGCTGCACCTGGTCTGGCTGTTCCCGTGGAGCGTGTATCTGCCGCTGGCGGTGCGCAGGCTTTGGGCTGATTTCAAACAGTCGCGGAGTGAGCAGAAGCCGCTGGATTTCCGTACCCGCACCCGCTGGATCTGCGTGCTGTGGGCCTCGGTAACGCTGCTGTTCTTCTCTCTGTCCACCAATCAGGAGTACTACACGTTTCCGGCGTATCTGGCGATGTTTCTGCTGCTGGGCGCGGCCGTGTCCGGAGAAGAGCGGGACGTGGAAACGACAGGGGCCAGGCAGAGCTGGCTGCTCGCAACCTCGGCGGTCAGCGTGGTGGTTCGGGTGGCGTTTGCGATGGTGCTGATTGCCGGGCTGTGGTCTTCAAGGCGTCTGCCCTTTGTGCCTGATATTGGCGACGTGCTGGCGCAGACGAACCTGGAGAACGACACGCTCTCGATGGGGCATGCGCTCGACCTTACAGGCGAGTCTTTCGCGGCATTGAGGCTTCCTGCTGTTCTGGCGGTGATTGCATTGCTGTTTGGGTCGTTGACGGAGATTTTCCTGAGGCTGAAACGGAAGAACTTTGCCGCGAACTGGGCACTGGCCGTGACGATGACCATCTTCCTGACGGCGGCGCATGTGGCGCTGATCCGGTTCGACCCGTATCTCAGCTCGCGCAATCTGGCGGCAAAGATCGAACAGCAGGTAAAGCCGGAAGACAAGGTACTGATCTATGGGGACCAGTCGTTTGGCTCATCGATTGTGTTCTATTTGCATCATTCAGTGGAACTGGTGAATGGGCGCAGCACCTCGATGTGGTTCGGATCGACGTTCCCGGACGCGCCACGTATCTTCCTTGAGGATCAGGACCTGGTGCGGTTATGGAATTCGGATATTCGGGTTTTTCTGTTCGTGCCGGATTTTCAGCAGAAGAAAGTGAATGGATTACTGGGGCAGAAGAAGCGCGTGTACGCTTCGAGTTCAGGCAAGATCGTTTACGTCAACCGCGATTGACGCGTTGGCGGGCTAGAGCAGCAAGGCGGACCATGTGTCCGCCTTTTCTGTTGGCGTGATAGTCGAGGCGGTGGAGAATTTCCGCTTGGAAGTAGTTCCTTGATCGAGGCAAAAAGTATAAAGTAATTGCGCTCGGGGCAGAGGACAGTGGCCCCAGTGTCATTTCAAAGCTCTTCATTGCGGATCTCAGAGCAGAGTCCGTACATTACTCAGGGGGTCAAAATGCTGAAAGGTCGCAACGCAGTAGTTACAGGTTCCACCAGCGGCATTGGAGAAGGTGTTGCCCGAGCGCTTGCCGCGCAAGGTGCCAACGTCATGCTGAACGGCTTTGGGGATGCCAAGGCGATTGAGCAACTACGCTCCACCATTGAGAAGGAATGCGGCGTCAAGGTCCTGTACAATCCGGCGGATCTGTCGAAGGCAGAGGAATGTGAAGCATTGATTCGCGACGCCGAGAAGCAACTTGGCTCCGTCGATATTCTCGTCAACAACGCGGGAATCCAGTTTGTAGCGAACATTGAAGATTTTCCGGTCGATCGTTGGAACCAGATCATCGCCATCAATCTTTCCTCCGCATTCCATACCATCCGGGCAGCGTTGCCAGGAATGAAGAAGAACGGCTGGGGACGGCTGATCAACACTGCTTCCACTCATGGATTGGTAGCCTCGGCGGGCAAGGTCGCCTATGTTGCCGCCAAGCACGGCATCATCGGCATCACCAAGACGGTAGCTCTGGAAACAGCAACGAGCGGAATCACTTGCAACGCGATTTGTCCGGGATGGGTGCTGACACCGCTCGTGCAGAAGCAGATCGATGACCGCGCCGCGCGCGAAGGCCTTGACCAGCAGACGGCAAGCAACAAATTGCTCGGCGAAAAGCAGCCTTCGCTGCGCTTCACCAAAACCAGCGACATCGGCGATCTCGCGGTATTCCTTTGTTCGGAAGGCGCACAGAACATCACGGGCACAAGCATTCCCGTGGACGGCGGCTGGACGGCGCAGTAGCTCTGAAAGAGGCACAACGAAAAACGCCAGGGGCTTGCGCCTCTGGCGTTTAGTTTATGCGATGAAATCTTAAGCGAAGACTTCGCCGGGAAGGCTATTCAGTGTGCGCGAACGCAGAGTGTTGGTGCTCTTGCGCATCTGCGTAATCGCCATGGGAATGCTGGCCGGAGCGGCCTTTCGCATCTTGCCCATGTCCTTACGCTCGATGTGCAGCTTCAGCGTGCGTTCGAAGCGACGCAATTCGATCATCTCAGCACCGCTGACGATGCTGGTTGCGCGGCCCTTTAATCCGGCGCGACCAGTGCGGCCGACACGGTGGATGAAGTCCTCGGCAATCGAGGGCAGATCATAGTTGACTACATGAGCGACGTCGCCCACGTGGATGCCACGAGCTGCAACATCGGTCGCCACCAGCACCTGGAATTTTCCGGCCTCAAAACCGGCGAGCGCCGCGGAACGCTGATTCTGCGTGCGGTCACCATGAATCATGGAGGCGGCAAATCCATCGCGCATCAGGTCCTTGGCAAGCCGTTCAGTGCCGCGCTTGGTCCGGGCAAAAATCAACGTCTTGCCGGGCTCGGAGTAGAGCAGCTCACGCAGGACGTGAGTCTTCTGCATGGCGGGAACTTCGTAGGCCTGCAGTTGCACGGTTTCGGCTGGCTTCAAAATGTTGCCAATCGAGATGCGAACGGCCTCATGCGTGCACTTCAGGAGCAATCCCTGAACCGATTTCTCGAGCGTTGCCGAGAAGCACAAGGTCTGACGCTCCACGGGCAGGGCGGCCAGAATGCGTTGAATCGCGGGCAGGAAGCCCATGTCGAGCATGCGATCGACTTCATCCATAACTAGGGTTTCAATCGAGCGCAGATCGACGATCTTGCGTCGCATGTAGTCTTCAAGGCGGCCAGGAGTCGCAACGATAATGCGTGCTCCCGAGCGCAGTGCCCGGATCTGAGTCTTCTCACTCAATCCGCCGATGACCAGGGCAGCGCGTGGCGCTTTGCCTGAACGTAGCGCTTCGTACTGCTCGTGTACCTGGATGGCGAGCTCGCGCGTGGGAACCAGCACGAGGGCGTTGATCTTGCCTGCTGGCACCGCGGCCAACATTTCCATTACGGGGATCAGAAACGCGAGGGTTTTGCCGGTACCGGTCTGGGCCGTTGCAATTACATCTTTGCCTTCGAGGGCTGGCGGAATCGCCTGATCTTGAACTGGGGTAGGTGTAACAAACTTCTTTGCCGCAAGCGCCTGCTTCAGCTGCGCTGTGAGCGGCATTTCCTGAAATGTACTCATTCTATGGTTTTCTTCTTCTCTCTATCTGTGCGCGCGAGTTGGTATGTGTGTGCGCGCGGAAACACATATCCTGCTTGATTGTGGGAGGGGATTTTGAGATCGAATCGCAGTAGTTCCTGGAGGGTCAACTCAGAATCGCGCATCCAACTTCGCGAGATACTGAAAACATAGTATCACACTGGCCGGTGATCTGCTGAGAGAGCCTTCAGGTGTGCACCTGATGCATTGTTCGGTTACGGAACCGCATATGCACGAAAGCCGCGCGGAACACGGTTATTTCTATGTTTTCTGCCTGTTTTGTCCTGTAACCCGTTGACTCTCGCTGCGATCTCGGCTAATCTCGGATATCAATCATGATTCACATGGCTACATCCCCGCTGACAACACCGGTGACGCTTGGCGTACGCACAATTAGCGTACTTAAGCGAATTACCACCGCTAGCGGGGGATAGCATCAGGCAATCTTAAGCAGCCCGAGCACTACTTACCCGCCAATCCCAAACATGGCGGGCTTTGTGTTTTAGGGATCATGTTTGAGTAATAAGCGCCCCTGCAAGCGCACCAGGAGAGCAATGCGAGAGAACAAAGAAGTGCACGACGAGGATCACCAATCACAGCACGTCAGCGGATTGCCAGCAGCACAGGGCCTCTACGATCCTGCAAATGAACACGACGCGTGCGGCCTTGGATTTGTCGCGAGTATTCGCGGTGAGAAAAGCCACTCGATCGTAGAGAAGGGTATCGAGGTGCTAAAGCACCTTGAACATCGCGGAGCTTGCGGTTGCGATCCCGAAACAGGCGATGGCGCAGGCGTGCTGATTCAGATCCCACATGAGTTCTTCGCTCGCGAATGTGCAGCACAGGGCATGGTCTTGCCCGAGCAGGGTAGTTATGCGGTGGGAATGGTCTTCCTGCCGGTAGGCAAGCTGGAGCGCCTGCAATGCGAGGGCGTCGTCGAGACGATCATCCAGGAAGAAGGCCTGGAGGTGCTCGGCTGGCGCGACACGCCAGTGGATGGGAGCGCGATTGGGCGCGTAGCACGCGGATCGCAGCCGTACATCGAGCAGATCTTCCTAAAGACGCCAACGCCGCTCAGTGAACGCGATTTCGAACGGAAGCTCTACGTTGTAAGGCGGCGGATCGAGAATAAAATCGCCCACTCCGACATTGAAGGCCGCAACAACTTCTATATTCCCTCCCTCTCCTGCCGCACAATCGTTTACAAAGGCCTACTGCTCGCTCCCCAGATCACGAAGTTCTACCCCGAGCTGAGCGATCCGCTCGTGAAGAGCGCACTGTGCCTGGTTCACCAGCGATTCTCAACCAACACGTTCCCGAGCTGGCCGCTAGCCCATCCTTATCGCCATGTAGCGCACAATGGCGAAATCAACACGGTGAAGGGCAACGTCATCTGGATGAACGCTCGCCAGAGCCTGCTGGAGTCGTCGCTGTTTGGCGAGGACCTGAAGAAGATTCTGCCGGTGATTACACCGGGCGGCAGCGATTCGGCATCGTTCGACAATGCGGTGGAGCTGCTGCTGCATTCGGGACGCGAGTTGCCGCACGTTATGGCCATGCTGATTCCCGAAGCCTGGTCGCGCAATCAGCACATGGACCCCGCGACGCGCGCTTTCTATGAGTATCACGCATCGCTGATGGAGCCATGGGATGGACCGGCCTCGATTTCCTTTACCGATGGCCGCCTGATCGGCGCAACGCTTGACCGCAATGGCCTGCGTCCGGGCCGCTATGTGGTGACGACCGACGATCTCGTCGTGCTTTCGTCGGAGGCTGGCGTGCTGGAGTTTCCGCCGGAGCGCGTGAAGTACAAGGGACGCTTGCAGCCGGGCCGCATGTTCCTGGTCGATACCGTTGCTGGCCGCATCGTGAGCGACGACGAAATCAAGCAGCAGCTTGCATCCCGCAAGCCCTACGCGGAGTGGATCAAGCAGAACCAGGTCACGCTGGATCAACTGCCTGAGCCTACGCGTATGGTAGGCCCCAGCCACGAATCGATCATCACGCGCCAGCGCGTGTTTGGCTATACGGAAGAGGATCTGAAGATGATTCTCGAGCCGATGGCCCGCAACGGCGAAGAGCCGATTGGATCGATGGGTGTCGATACGCCGCTGGCGTGCCTTTCGGATAAGCCGCAGCTACTGTTCAACTATTTCAAGCAGCTCTTTGCTCAGGTAACGAATCCGCCGATCGATCCGATTCGCGAAGACCTGCTAATGTCTCTCACAAGCTATATCGGAACCGAGCGAAACATTCTCGACGAAAGCCCGCTGAACTGCCATACGTTGAAGCTTCCTCAACCGGTGCTGACGAATCGCGACCTGGAGAAGCTGCGTCGCGTATCGAGCGGCGACCTGTTGGCGACTACGCTTTCGGCGGCGTTCCGCGTGGAAGAAGATGGTTCTGGGTTGAAGCGCGGACTTGATGGCCTGTGCCGCCGCGCATCGTTTGCCGTGGAGTCGGGTTATACGCTGCTGATTCTTTCGGACCGTGGCATCGACAAGGAATACGCTCCGATTCCATCGCTGCTTGCGTTGGCCGCGGTGCACAATCATCTCGTCAAGGAGGGTTCGCGTACGAAGATCGCTCTGCTTGTGGAGAGCGGGGAACCGCGCGAGGTGATGCACTTTGCTCTGCTGATCGGATATGGAGCGAGTGCCGTGAATCCGTACTTGGCGATTGAAACGCTGGAAGACATGGTTTCGCGCGGCCTGCTGCCGGAAGAGATTACGGCAGAGAAGGCGGTAAAGAATTTCATCAAGGCCATCGATAAGGGCTTGCTGAAGACCTTCTCGAAGATGGGCATCTCCACCCTGCAAAGCTATCGCGGTGCGCAGGTGTTTGAAGCTATCGGCCTGAGCCGCGATCTCGTGAAGGAGTATTTCTCCGGCACGGTTTCGCGTATCGAGGGAGTGGGGCTGGATGTGCTCGCGCGCGAGTCAGTGCTGCGTCATGAGTATGGATTCAAGCCGCGCAATCAATCCGAGTTAGAACTGGAAGTCGGTGGCGCGTACCGTCACCGCATCAATGGCGAGTACCACCTGATTAATCCGCAGACGATCACCAAGCTGCAGCATTCCGTGAGGAAGGGTAACGCGGAGACCTTCAAGGAATATACGGATCTTATCGACGAGCAGAACAAGCAGCTATGCACTCTGCGCGGATTGCTGAAGCTGAAGGAACTCGAAAAACCAATTCCGCTCGACGAAGTGGAACCGGCACAGGAGATCGTGAAGCGCTTCGCGACCGGTGCCATGTCATATGGCTCGATCAGCAAAGAAGCACACGAAACGCTGGCGATTGCCATGAACCGTATTGGCGGCCGCAGCAACACGGGAGAAGGTGGCGAAGATGCAGCACGCTTCCAGCGTGATGAGACCGGCGATCTGCGACGGAGTTCAGTAAAGCAGGTAGCTTCGGCTCGCTTCGGCGTAACAGCGCATTATCTGGTGAACGCGGACGAACTGCAGATCAAGATGGCGCAGGGCGCGAAGCCGGGTGAAGGCGGCCAGTTGCCGGGACACAAGGTGGACGAGGTCATCGCACGGTTGCGACACTCGACGCCGGGAGTCACGCTGATTTCGCCTCCTCCGCATCACGACATCTACTCGATTGAAGATCTTGCGCAGCTCATCTACGACCTGAAGAATGTGAACCCGCAATCGCGCATCAGCGTGAAGCTGGTTTCCGAAGTCGGCGTAGGCACGGTTGCGGCTGGCGTTGCCAAGGCGCATGCAGACGTAGTGCTGATTAGTGGTGATAGCGGCGGTACGGGAGCTTCGCCTCTCAGCTCGATTCGTCACGCGGGCATTCCGTGGGAGTTGGGATTGGCTGAGGCGCAGCAGGTTCTGCTGCTCAACGATCTGCGCAGCCGCATTCGCGTGCAGACCGATGGCAAGTTGCAGACCGGACGCGATGTGGTGATTGCAGCATTGCTCGGCGCCGAAGAGTTTGGTTTTGCGACGACGCCGCTGATTGCGATGGGCTGCATCATGATGCGCAAGTGCCACCTGAACACCTGCCCTGTGGGCATTGCGACGCAAGACCCGGTGTTGCGTGCGCGCTTCGCAGGCCAGCCTGAGCACGTCATCAACTTCTTCTTCTTCCTTGCTGAGCAGGTTCGCGAATACATGGCGCGACTCGGATTCCGCACTTTCGACGCCATGGTGGGAAGAGTGGACAAGCTCGAAGCGAGGCTCGCGACCGAGCACTGGAAGGCGAAGGGAATTGATCTCTCTACGATTCTCTATACGCCGCCGTTGCCGACGCGCGTGGCGCGCCATTGCATCCACAAGCAGGATCACGGGTTGGAACAGGCGCTAGATCATCAATTGATGAGCGCCGTGAAGCCAGCGCTCGAAGAGGCGAAGCCCGTAGAAGAGTCATTCAAGATTCAGAATGTGCACCGCACGGTTGGTTCCATGCTCAGTGGCGAAGTTTCGCGTCGTTATGGCGCGGACGGGTTGCCGGATGAAACGATTCGCCTGCATTTCAATGGCTCGGCAGGACAGAGCTTCGGGGCATTCCTGGCGAAGGGAATCACGATGACGCTTGAGGGCGATGCGAACGATTACGTCGGCAAGGGTCTCTCCGGCGGACGCATAGCAGTGTATCCTCCTCGCAACTCTCGCTTCCGTCCGGAAGAAAACATCATTGTCGGCAACGTCGTGCTGTATGGAGCGACGAGTGGCGAAGCTTACTTCAGCGGTGTGGCTGGCGAGCGATTTGCAGTTCGTAACTCGGGCGCGACTGCAGTAGTTGAAGGCGTCGGCGATCACGGCTGTGAATACATGACCAAGGGCGTCGTTGTCGTGCTTGGGCCTTGCGGCAGGAATTTCGCTGCGGGCATGAGCGGTGGTATCGCTTACGTGTATGACGAGCGCGGCGACTTCCACGAGAAGAGCTGCAACCTTACCTCTGTCGATCTTGAGCCGGTGATGGGCGCGGAAGATGTGCGCATCCTGACGGCGCTGGTTGAGGAGCACGCAAGGCGTACAGGCAGTCCGCAGGCAAAGAAAATCCTTGCGAACTGGACGTCTGTGCTGTCGCACTTCGTCAAGGTGTTCCCACACGAGTTGAAGAGGGTGCTGGGAGTGGAACGCAGAACTACGCAATATACTGGGTTGCGCGAGATGGCCGCGGTCGCAGCCGTGGAGGTGCAACGTGGGTAAGCCAACGGGATTCCTGGAGTTCGATAGAGCACTGCCGCAGCGCCGTGCGCCGGAAGAACGCATCAAGGATTGGTTTGAGATTTATCAGCCATTCCCGGCTGCGAGCGTGCAACAGCAGGGCGCACGTTGCATGGAGTGTGGCGTGCCTTTCTGCCACTCGGGATGTCCGGTGAACAACCATATCCCTGACTGGAACGACCTTGTGTACCACGAGCGCTGGGAAGAAGCTGTCCGTCGTCTTCACTCGACGAACAACTTCCCGGAGTTCACGGGACGCATTTGTCCAGCACCGTGCGAAGCTTCGTGTGTGCTCGGAATCAATCAGCCTCCGGTCACGATTCGACAAATTGAGAAGACGATTGTTGAACGTGGATGGGAGGAAGGGTGGATCGCTCCCGAGCCAGCGCCGGAGAAGACCGGGAAGAAGGTTGCTGTTGTTGGATCAGGCCCCGCCGGATTGGCTGCCGCGCAACAACTCGCGCGCGCAGGACACGATGTGACGGTGTATGAGAAGGCCGATCGTATTGGCGGCCTGTTGCGATATGGCATTCCGAATTTCAAGTTGGAGAAACACGTCATCGATCGGCGCTTGAAACAGATGGAAGCCGAAGGTGTGAAGTTTGTGACGAACGCTCACGTGGGCGTGAATCTTGATGTGGCACAGTTGCGCAAGGAGTTCGACGCAGTAGTGTTGGCCGGTGGTTCGGAATCGCCGCGCGATCTGAAGTTGCCTGGGCGCGAGCTGAAGGGCATCCATTTTGCAATGGAGTTCCTGCCGCAACAAACGCATCGCGTGCTGGGCGATGCGATGCCAGAGGAGACCTCGATAGTTGCGACGGGTAAGAAGGTCGTGATCATCGGCGGTGGCGACACGGGCGCCGATTGTCTCGGCACCAGCCTGCGCCAGGGTGCGGCCAGTGTGAGGCAGTTTGAAATCATGCCCAAGCCGCCGGAGACGCGTTCCGAGCAGACGCCGTGGCCACTGTGGCCGCTGCAATTGCGTATTGAGAGCTCGCATGAAGAAGGGGGCACGCGCGAGTGGAGCTTGAACACGCTTCGCTTTGAAGGTGATGCCGATGGAAATGTGAAGAGGATGCACATTGTGCAGGTCGGGCCGCCACCGAGGTTCGAGCCTATAGCCGGAACGGAAACCGTCATCGAGGCTGACCTGGTGCTGCTGGCAATGGGCTTCCTTGGTCCTGTTCGCAATGGCATGCTTGAGCAATTCGGTGTTGCTCTGGATGCGCGCGGTAACGTGGCTACCAACGAGCGCGGCATGACTTCGGTTGAGGGCGTGTTCGCCGCTGGCGATATGCGCCGTGGGCAGTCGCTCGTTGTGTGGGCAATCGCAGAAGGCCGTAAGGCTGCGGAGCATGTCAATGCATACCTAGGCTCCGCGAAAGCAGCTGGCGCATAGAGCAGAACGCAATGTAAAAAAGGGAAGGCGGCTCTCGGGCCGCCTTCTTAATTGTTCAGTTTCAAGAGAAGTGTTCTATGCTCTCCAACTGGTCGCGCTGTCCACACAGTAGCTGCGAGCCTGCATAATGCCGGAGGCCTTTGCGGGAGCATTCGTCGGATGCACTTGCAGAGTGCGAATCTTGAATGGGATAGATTTACGAGTGTAAATCTCCGAGAGCAATGCGCTGATCTCGTCGAGATTCTGCTGAGCCAAGGCAACAACCGAAGGACCAGCTCCGCTCAGGCAAACTCCCAGCAAACTGGGATGCCGAAGATCGAGTGCCTCCTGCAAGCCAGGAACAATGGATGCGCGATGAGGCTGATGTAAGCGATCATCAAGAGCTTCGCGTAGTAGTGCGAAATCAGAGGTGCGCAATGCCTCCAGCAGAAATGCCACTCGCTGTACGTTGAAGATGGCGTCGGCACGCGAGATCATCTGCGGCAGCACGGCGCGCGAGGTCGTTGTTGCAAGATGCAGTTCGGGAGTGACGACCACGATGGAGAGCGACTCCGGCCAGATGGCACGCAGCACACGCAAAGCGCTGGGCACTTCACAGCTCACCGTGAGACCGCCGAGCAGAGCCGCTGCGATGTTATCGGGATGACCTTCGAGTTCACATGCCGTCGTCAGCAGTTCCTGTTCTTCGACGGGTCCGCTGACGGCCTCAAACAATCGCAGGCCCGCGACGGTGGCGGCCGCGCTGCTGCCAAGGCCACCCTTCATCGGAATGTCGCTCTCGACCTGAATGTCCAGTGAAGGGATCGCGAAGTTGTGACGCGCAGCGATGAAGCGAAATGCGCGCTCAATGTAGTTTTCGCCATCGAGTCGCTGGTTGACGAACTCGAAATTCAGGTTGCCCTCGCCCGGCATCACGCGAACACGCATGGTGAGATAGAGCTGAACGGCTACGGCCAGCGTGTCAAACCCAGGCCCAAGGTTGGCGATCGAGCCAGGCACTCGGATGACAATCTCGTCTTTAGTGCGCATGTGCTTCCTCCCGCTGATGAGCACGGATGATGAAGTTGGTGTCCTTCAGTCCGTGTCCCGTAAGAATGGCGACGACCCTTGCATCCTGCGCAATGGCACCGCTATTGCGGAGTTTGCGAAGGCCTGCAAGAGTTGCAGCAGATGCGGGTTCGCATCCAATGCCGTCGCAGCCAATAACACCCTTTGCCTCGGCGATCTCGTCGTCGGTGACATCGAGTACCTGCCCGCCTGTCGATTTCACTCCGTGCAGCGATTTCTTCCATGAACGCGGATTGCCGATGCGGATGGCTGTGGCGACGGTTTCTGGATGCTCGACGGGCGAGAGTTCTTCGGCGTGATCACGCCAGAGCTGAGCAAAAGGATTTGCCCCCGCGGCCTGCACGACGATCATGCGCGGTGCTCGATCGATCAGTCCGAAGCGCAACAGTTCGTCGAAGGCTTTACCGAACGCGGCGGAATTTCCGAGATTGCCGCCGGGCACAATAAGATAATCGGGAGCTTGCCAGTTGAGCTGATCCATCAACTCGAACATCGTGGTCTTCTGGCCCTCGATGCGGAAGGGATTGATCGAGTTCAGGAAGTAGATTCCTTCGCTGGTCTTCTCAAGAAGCGTGTTCAATGCATCATCAAAGCTGCCTTCGATCTCCACGACTTCGGCGCCGAAATCGAGTGCCTGCGCGAGCTTGTTCAGCGAGACTTGCCCGGCGGGAAGATAAACGCGGCCAACGACGCCCGCGCGTGCAGCATAAGCCGCGAGCGAAGCAGCGGTGTTGCCTGTGGAGGCGCAAGCGACAATCTTGGCGCCCGTGTGCACGCCTTCTGTCATGCCGACGGTCATCCCAAGATCTTTGAAGCAGCCAGTGGGATTCCACCCAAGATGCTTGAATTGCAGATCGGAAACACCTGCCCAGGTCGCGGTTCGGCGGCCACGCACAAGAGGAGTGTTGCCTTCGCCGAGACTCACGATGTCGGAAACGGGGTAGTCAGGCAGAAATTCCCGATAGCGCCAAACTCCGCTGATGTCGCGAGGATCGCGCGATTTGCGGCGCTCGCTCCAAAGCTCTTTCAGCTCCGAGGCGGATAGTTTGGGATCATCAACTTCAACTTCGAGCAACTCGCCGCATTTAGGACAGGACAGCACTGGTGCATGCAGATCGAACTTGGTCGAGCAATTTACATTAAAACAGCGCAGTTGCATTAGAGCTCCTTCGTAAGTATCGGCATGGTCAACGGCGGATGAACCAGGAAATCAAGCTTGCGGATATCGTTCATCGCTTTCTCCAGTTCTTCGGCTCCGCAATGCTCGAGCGTGACTACGAAGGGAAGAGCGTCTTTGTCGAATCCGGGTTTCTGCAACAGCGCATCGATATTGATTTTGTGCGCGGCTAATGCATTTGCGATAGCAGCGACGATGCCGGGCCGGTCGCGTACGGTGAAGCGTAGGTAGTGCGCCGAGGAGAAGTTTCCGCTTACGGGCAGCGCGTCTGCAGCAGCGGCGGGGCGTGCATGTCCTCCGCGTCCACGCGCTACGTCGAGAAGATCACTGACGACGGCAACGGCCGTGGAGTGTCCGCCTGCGCCGTGTCCGCTGAATGCCGTCTGACCGCCGTATTTGCCGCTGGATAGCACCAGGTTCAAGCTGCCTGTGATGTGCGCCATTGGAGACTCGATAGGCACGAGCGCGGGCTGCACCGAAGCGTAGATGCGTCCGTCGCGTCGCTCGGCGCGAGAGATCTGGCGAATGGTGCATCCAAGTTCGTGCGAGTAGATGAAGTCCACCGCGTCGAGTGCACGGATGGAGGCGCATGGAATCTGCTCGGGCGGCACGACAGCCTTCAATCCGATGCGCGAAAGGATGACGAGTTTGGCGCGGGCATCGAAGCCATCGACGTCGTCGGTAGGATCGGCTTCGGCGAATCCGGCGCGCTGTGCTTCCATCAAAGCCTCTTCGAACGAGACGCCTTCGCGCTCAACCTTGGTGAGGATGAAGTTGCACGTGCCGTTGAGGATTCCGCATACCTTGTAGAGGTGGTCTCCGGCGAGACCTTCCTGTAATGCATCAATCACCGGAACGCCGCCAGCGACGGAGGCTCCGAAGGCGAGTCCGGCACCGCTTTCGCGTGCCAGTGCAGACAGCTGCGGGCCGTGTTGCGCAATGAGCTTCTTGTTGGCCGTAACGACCGACTTGCCGGCCTTCAGCGCGCGTGTGATCCAATCTTGCGCGGGAGTCACTCCGCCCACGAGCTCCACGATGATGTCGGCATCGGAGGCAAGCACCTTCTCGATGTCACTCGACCAATTCACATCTTCGTTGACCCAGTCCACGCGCTTGCGTTCGACGTTGCGATTGAAGATGTGCGTAAGCTTCAGTGGCGAGTGCTCCGGCTGATCGCTGAGAATGCGCGCGACAGCGCTGCCAACGGTACCGAATCCCAAAATTGCTACCTTCAAAGCAGGAGCCTGAGCCGGGGATGACTGATCAAATGCGGTGGTAGTAGCCAAACTGTTTTCTCCAATCTTGTATTGCAAATTGCGCGTTGCGAATTAGGCCTGAGCCGTCTCGCAGGATGCTTTCGAAGGCCGCGATGGCGCACCGGAAGGTTGCTCGAACAGGTGACGATGCAACTGCTGCACGGACTTTACGGCATCTTTCTCTTCTACTACGAAACTGACGCTAATTTCTGAAGACCCCTGGGCAATCATGCGGATGTTTACACCGGAGGCGGCAAGTACTCCGAAGATTTCGGAGGCAATACCTATGCGTCCGCGAATGTCTTCGCCAACGAGGCAGATGATCGCCATCTCGGGCTGAAATTCAACCTCGCCCAAGGTTTCCAGCTCCGCAATCAATCGCACGAGTTCGTGACTTCCTTCGACGGCCACGGAGGCGGTAGCACCGGAGATTGCGACGATCTCGCTCTGCAGGTGATGCCATCGCAAGAGGCTGAAAAGATCATCGAGGAAACGATGCGAGCCAACGTGGCGAGGGGCGCGCACATTAAAAACCGAGATGTTGCGCTTCACGGCGATGGCGCGAAACGCCGAAGGACCGCGCGATGCTACGGCGCGAATGATGGTGCCCGCCTCGCTGGGTTTATGTGAGTTCAGGACTGCTACGGGGATGTCGTGCTCAACTGCCGGGAGCAGCGTTGCAGGGTGCAGGACTTTGGCTCCGAAGCAGGCGAGCTCCGTTGCTTCGTGAAAGCTAATTTCCTCGATGCGCTGTGCCTTGGGACAGATACGCGGGTCGGTGGTGAGAATGCCGTTCACATCCGTCCATATCTCGATGCGCTGGGCAGAGAGCGCTGCACCCACGATGGCAGCGGAGTAGTCGGAACCACCGCGACCGAGCGTAGTGATCTCGCCTGATTCGCTCGAGGCGATAAAGCCTCCGAGAACGGGCACTGCGTTCTGCTCAATGAGTGGCGGGATGACTTTTTGAAGTCTGCTGCGAGTTTGCGCGGCGAGAAGGGTTGCGGCGGGGTGATGAGAGTCGGTGACGATCAGCTTTCGTGAGTCGGCGTGAGCGGATGAAATGCCGAGTGCGTTGAAGGCGAAGGCCACGAGCACACTCGAGAGCACTTCGCCATAGGAGAGCATGTGCGAATTCTGTGCTGGTGAGAGTGAGCCTCGGGCCGCAATCTGCGTGACGAGCGCGGTACACTCGGCCAGGCGCTCTTCAAGCTCATCGACGAACTGCGCCCTTGCCGCAGGGCTGAGCATATTTTCTGCGGCGGCTACGTGCCTGGCGCGAATGCCATCCAGCAATGCAAGGGCAGCGCTCAAATCGCTGCGCGCAGCAGTCTCGGCGATTTGCACCAGTTTGTCGGTGACACCGCCCATTGCGCTCACAACGACAACCGGTTGTTCTGCCTGTCGTGAAGCTACGATCGACGCGACTCGGCGGATGGCCGTAGCATCCTGCACCGAGGTGCCGCCGAACTTCATTACAATCATCACCCGCTCCTTTTTGCGACCAAAAACAAAGAACCCATCGTCTGTTGGCGATGGGTTCTGGAAGTGTGCGAATCAGTTTTTGTTAGCTGATCTCTTCGCGGAACTCACATGCGCCCGGTGTCAGGCATGTTGTTGTGCCTGTTGTCATTGTCCGGGATGTGTTGGTAATTCGCATGTAAGTGTGATGAAGATAGCGAAAACACAGGGCAAAGTCAAGCACCGAATCTGCGTTTGGCCCTGCAATTCGATGAGGAAAGGCCCCGAACGCAGGGCCTCACCCATTGTTAGTAAGTAAGATGTGAAAACTTACTTTGCGGCTGCTACCGAATTTACGGTGAGTGTGTTTCCCTTAACCTCTCCGGTTACGGTCGCCTGCTGGCCAGCCAGGGCGCTCAGTTCAGCGGTCTTGCCGGCGAGAACATACTTCTTGCCATTGGCAACGACAGCATACTTGGCGCCGTGCTTCGCGCATTCGCGAATGCATTCGGCGGCGGACTTGCCGGACATCATGTGCTTGCCCGTACCGCACATGTCATCCGTGATGAGTCCGGTCACGGTTGTAGGTGCAGCAAGAGCGGGAAGAGCCATAGCGCTAAGAAGCATGAGAGAGGCAAACATCTTTTTCATCGACTTACTCCTTTTGAATTTCGTTTTGGTTTGTTCAATGTTGCAAAATCTAAAGATCACGTCGTGACATGATCCAGTTCTTTCTTCATTTCATTCGAATGTCGAATGGAGGGTTGAACTTCGAACTTCCATTTCCATATGGCGAAGAGCGGTGGATAAACGATCAACTCCATCAGGAATGAGGTCACGATTCCTCCTACCATCGGCACGGCAATGCGCTTCATTACGTCAGCCCCAGCGCCGGTTGACCACAGAATCGGCAACAATCCAAAGATCATGCAGGCCACGGTCATCACCTTTGGGCGAAGTCTCTTCACAGCTCCATGCTCGGTCGCGTCACGCAGTTCTCTCCACGAGGAGAGCTGTCCTCGTGCGGCGGCTTCCGCACAGGAGAGATCGAGATACAACAGCATAAACACTGCAGTTTCAGCATCCACTCCCAACAGGGCAATTAAACCTACCCACACAGCGACGCTCATGTTGTAGCCCATCCAGTGCAGCAGCCAGATGGCTCCAATGCCAGAGAAGGGAACGGCGAGCAAGATGATCGAAGTCTTCACGACCGATCCAGTGTTGGCATAGAGCAGCAGGAACACGGCAAAGATCGTTACGGGCAACACGACTTTGAGACGCTCGCGTACACGTTGGATGGATTCGTATTGTCCGCTCCACACGAGTTGAAATCCCGTAGGCACACTCACCTTTGCTTCGACTGCGCGTTGCGCGTCGGCAACATAGCTGCCCAGATCGCGTCCGGCGACATCGACGAACACGTATCCGCTGAGTCGTCCATTTTCGTCGCGAATCATGCCAGGGCCGGTGCACATCGAGAGTGTTGCGAGTTCGCCGAGCGGAACCTGTGCTCCGCCGGGGATCTGCACAAGCACGCGCTCCAGCGATTGCAGGTCGCTACGATAACCGCGCAAGTAACGGATGCTGACGGCATAGCGCTCGCGGCCTTCGACGGTCGTGGTTGCGGTTTGTCCGCCAATGGCTGACATGATGACCGATTGCGCATCATCGACGTTGAGGCCGTATCGAGCGAGCGCATCTCGCTTCAGGTCGAAGTCGAGGAAATATCCTCCGGTTGTGCGTTCGGCGTAAACGCTGGCCGTGCCGGGTACGCTGTGCAGCGTCTGCTCCACGTCGTGCCCGATGCGCTCGATCTCTTCGAGGCTTGAGCCCAGAACCTTGATGCCAAGCGGCGTGCGAACGCCGGTGGTGAGCATGTCGATGCGTCCTTTGATCGGCATGGTCCACGCGTTTGTGACGCCAGGGAAGGTGAGTGCTTCGTTCAGCCCTCCAGGGCCGTAGATCAGTTCGTTGGTCGTCTGGCGGTCGGGCCAGAGGCGGCTCAGCACCGAGTGTGTCCATTGCGGCATGTGGCGTGTGTACCAGCGCTCCCGCACGGGCCACTCATCGTGTGGCTTGAGTACCACGACAGTCTCCATCATGGAGAACGGCGCGGGATCGGTAGCGCTCTCCACGCGGCCCGCTTTGCCAAAGACGGATTGTACTTGCGGGAAGCTGCTGAGAATGCGGTCCTGCTCATGCAGCAGTAAACTCGCCTGTCCTACCGAGATTCCCGGAGTTGTCGTGGGCATGTATAGCAGCGTGCCCTCATCTAGCGGAGGCATGAACTCCGAACCGAGCTTGTTGTACACCGGAATCGTCACGGCCATCAGCACCAGCGCGGCCGTAATTGGAATCCACTTGTGCTCAAGCGAGAACTCGACTACCGGCTGATAGATCTTCATCAGTGGCTTGCTGATTGGGTGTTCTTCTTCACTGCGAATTTTACCGACAAGCACCGCGTTCGTTGCGCGTGCCAACCACTTTGGGCGGAAGTTGTACTCCTTCATATGCGTCACGAGGAGACGCATCGCGGGATCAAGCGTGATAGCTAGCAGCGCAGCGATGACCATTGCCAGAGTCTTCGTGAGTGCCAGGGGCTTGAACAGCCGTCCTTCCTGCGCTTCGAGCGCGAAGACCGGCAGGAACGAAACGGCGATTACGAGGAGCGCAAAGAAGCTTGGGCCGCCGACTTCCTTTACGGCATCGATCACCACGCGGTGGTAATCTTCCTTGCGTCCCCCCTCCTGCCAATGCTCGAGTTTCTTGTGCGTCTGCTCGACAACGACAATGGCTGCATCGACCATCGCGCCGATCGCGACAGCAATTCCGCCGAGCGACATGATGTTTGCAGTCATTCCTGAAAGCTGAAGTGGAATGAAGGCAATCAGCACCGTAACAGGAATGGTGATGATGGGAATGGCGGCGCTTGGGAAGTGCCACAGGAATATCAGAATCACCAGGCTGACGATGATAAGTTCTTCGATCAGCGTGTGGCGTAGGTTGTCCACCGCGCGGTTGATTAGCTCTGAGCGGTCATACACCGGCACAATTCGCAGGCCCTTGGGCAGCGACGGTTGTACCAGTTCTATCTGCTTCTTTACACGCTGGATGACCTTCTCTGCGTTCTCGCCCACGCGCATTACGACTACGCCGCCGACTGCTTCGCCCTTGCCATCGAGGTCAGTAACGCCACGGCGCATTGCGGGACCGTAGGTGACAGTCGCAACATCGCGTACACGAACAGGAGTTCCACTCTGCGCGTTGTTGACGAGGACGATGTTGCCGATGTCATCGAGCGAGCGAAGGTAGCCGCGTCCGCGCACCATGTACTCGCGTCCGCTGAACTCAACAAGGCGTCCACCAACATCGTTGTTGGATTTGCTGATTGCGTCAGCAACGGAGTTCACCGGAAGCTTATATGCCTGCAACCGGTTCGGATCGAGGTTTACCTGGTACTCGCGAACGAAGCCGCCTACGGGAGCCACTTCCGCCACGCCGGGAAGTGACTGTAGCGAGTAGCGCAAATACCAGTCCTGGTAGCTGCGCATTTGTTGAAGGCTGTACTGGCCCGTGTCATCGACAAGCGCGTACTGATATACCCAGCCTACGGCAGTCGCGTCTTTTGCGAGCTCGATGCTCGCCTCTTTTGGCAGACGCGATGTAATGGAGTTCAGGTATTCGAGCGTACGCGAGCGTGCCCAGTAAATATCGGTTCCTTCTTCGAAAACAATATAGATATAGGAAAAACCGAAGTCAGAGAACCCGCGAATATCCTTCACCTTCGGCATGCCGAGCAGTGCCGACGTGATCGGATACGTGAGCTGGTCTTCGATGATGTCGGGGCTGCGATCCCACTTGGCGTACACGATTACTTGTGTGTCGCTCAGGTCGGGGATGGCGTCAAGCTTGGTGTTCTTCATCGCGCGATAGCCAAACACGGCAGCTAGCGCAACGAGAATCAACACCAGCACGCGATGACGCGCGCTGAATTCAATGATTGCGCCGATCATTTTGTGCCTCCCATGCTCATCGGCGCGTTAAGCTTCGTGTCGGAATCAAGCAGGAAGTTACCGCTCTGCACGATGGTTTCGTCCTTGTTCACGCCCGAGGTCAGGATTGTTCTGCCGTCCACGGTTGCGCCAATGGTGACAGCTCGCGGCTCGAAGGTTGAATTATCCTGCGCAACAAAGACCGTCTGCATCGTGCCGCTGTTAAGGACTGCTTCGGCGGGCACGACCATGTGGTGACCATAGTTGATCTTCAATTCCACATCGGCCAGCATGTTGGGCTTCAGCACCATGCCGGGATTCGCAACATCGATGCGAATCTTGGCCGTGTGCGTTTGCGGATCGAGCACGGGAAACGTGTACGCAACACGTCCCGTGATTCCGTTGCCTGGCGCATAGGGGAAGTGAATGATCGCCGTCTGCCCGACCTTGACGTAGGGAAGATCGGCCTCGAATACATCCGCCGTCACCCACACTCGCGAGAGATCGGCAATTGTATAGAGGTCCGTGTCGGCTGAAGTCGAGGTGTGCGGGAAAGCTTTGCGATCGGTGATGTATCCGCTTACGGGAGAGTACACGGTTATGGTTTTGCTGACCGCTCCCGTGCGATCTAGTTCAGCAATCTGCTTGTCAGTCATATCCCACAGCTTCAGGCGCTCACGCGCGGAAGCCATCAGCGACTGCGAGCTCTTCGCGACATCTTCGTACTGCGATTTACCAAGCTCCTGCATGCCGCGCCGCGCGATCAGATATTCCTGTTGCGTGGCGACGAGGTCAGGGCTGTACACGGTAAACAGCGGCTGGCCTTTTTGCACGAGTTGCCCGACGAAGTTGGCATACACGTCCTCAACCCAGCCCGCGGTCTTCACATGCACATGGCCGATGCGCGTTTCGTCTGCGATCACGACACCAGAGGTGCGAAGGGTGCGGCTGACGTCCTGCTCATCAACTGTGGTGAGACGAACGCCCAAGGCGCGCTGTTGCGCCGCTGGCATGTGGATAACTCCCTGGTCTGTCGTCGGCTGCTCCCCAGGGTTTTTGGATTCGTACATCGGCACGAGTTCCATTCCGCAGTCGGGAGCGATGCCCGGCTTATCCGAGTGGTACGCAGGATGCATGGGGTCGTACCAGTACAAAATCTTCTTCTGCGGCTCCGGCGAGGTGCTCGGCGCGCTTGCCTTTGCGACTTGATTGGAAAGGTGCAGACCGGCACGCTTTCCGTAAAGTAGAAACGCAATCAGGGCGACGGCAGCCAGTACGGCGCTCAAGCGGACAATGGTGCGAATGCGCGGGTTCATCAGTGTGCCTCCGTTGCGGTCGGCGCTTCCATGTCGCCGGTCAGCCCGTGAATGCGCGCGATGGCAATCTCGTAGTCGGCGCGCTGACGGTAGTAATCAAGTTCGTAGGAGTAGATCGCTGTGTAGCTGGTGAGCACCGTCAGGAAATCGACCGAGCCCACGGTGTATGAAGACTGCGCAGAATCCCGCGCCAACCTCGCCTGCGGCAGAATCGCCTGATCGTAGAGCTCGAGCATCTGCTTTGCCGTTTCTGCGGCGGAGTATGCCTGCTTGAGCTCATAATTCAGCTCAAGGCGGCGTGCCTCCTGTCCCTGTTTTGCGGCACGAACTCGCAGCTCACTCTCAATCACTTCCTGCCTATAACGGTCGCGATGAAGGTAGGGGAGATTTACCGTGAACTGCATGCCATGCATGTCAGGCATGCCGGGGCGCTGCTGATACATGTAGCCAATGTTCAGGTCAGGCAAAGCGTCCTTGCGGCTCAGGGCTAGCGCCGCGCTTTCCTTTTCACTCATGCGCTTTTCGCGAGCCAGCATCAGGTCGTTTGCTTCCGCCTCGCGAGCGAGCTCGTTCATTGCAGGCAGGGTACTGTGAGCGGGCTCGGCGGGCGCGGCCAGTTGCGCATCGGGAGCACGGCCCATCAAGGTGTTTAGACGCGCTGCCGCTACCGAGCGCTGCTGGCGCAAGGTAGCAGTGCGCTGCAGAAGCATGGAGATTTCCAGCCGCGCCCGCAACACATCCTGCTGCATGGCTTTGCCTACGCGATACCGACCTTCCGTGATATCGCCAAGCTGCTTTAGCCTTTGGTGATTCTGTTCCGTGATCTTCAGAGCGAGGTCGTAATAGTAGTAGTCAAAAAATGCTGTGCGAGCTTCCGTTACGAGAGTGCGCTGTGCCGAGCTCTGCGAGACCTCTTCCAATGCGACATCGCGGCGGGCTACTTCGCGCTGCAATGCGCGTTTGCCTCCCAACGGCAGCATCTGCATCACGGTAAGTCCGCGATAGCTGGAAGGGTCGTTGTCCTGTACCTTGAAGGGAACCGGATCGCCCATCCAGGACAGTGTCACGCTCGGATCGGGCAGAACGCCTACTTGCGAGATATGAGCTCGTTGAGCGGCTACCAGTGACGCCGCTCGTCCGAGTCCGGGATTGGCCGCCAGAGCTTCGCGAACAACGTCCTCCAGGCGAAGTTCACCATTTGTTTGCAGAGGCGATCCAGTTGCGGCTTTTGGAGCGCTCTGCTGAAGATCCTGTTCTGTGCCGTGGGTCGATCCCGAAGCACTCGCCTGTCCCAACGCCATCGGCGCCAGTGCAAGCGTCAAGCATAGTTCTCTTAGCATTTCTTATCTCTCTTCCGTGCATAGCCAAAGTCGTGCGCGCACGAGCGTGTAACCCGGGCGCAACTCAGCGTCAAGGAAGAGAAATCAGATCAGTAAGGTGCAGAGGAGTTGTAGTGGTGATAACAGCGGTGGTGGCGTGTTGATGTCTGCCGTTTGCGATGTGGGCACCGCCGGCAGTGGAGCAAACTGAGGTGCTGCTGGCATCAGCGCTATGTGCACGGGAGGCACAATTTGCGCGTCGGAAGTGCGAACCGCAGGTGCGGGCGCCTTACGTTGGCAGCAGGGCATCGCTGGTGCGGGCGGCACAGGTGAAGGCAATCCGGCAGCCCAGCCCTCATCCTGACCGTGGTGGCACATGGCGCACCCATCGTCAGTGCTAGCTTCGGCAGACGTGCAAATCGCCAGTCCCAGGACCGGTGCAAGAAGCACCGTCAGGAGCAAAGCTGACGAGATGAATTTGCGGAGCTGCATAAGTCACTTATACAACGAATCGGGAGTGGCGTCTTGTGATTTTAATCACTTTCGCCCTGTTGTGATGTTTTGAAGCATGCCCCAGATGCAAAAAGCCCCGCGTTTTGAGCGGGGCTTCCTGTTTCTGCAACTTGCTTTTGTTTAGTACATGCCGCCCATGCCGCCCGCACCCGGGTGCGCAGGAGCTTCCGGCTTCGGTTCCGGAATCTCGGCGATCAGGGCTTCGGTGGTCAGCATCAGGGCCGCGATCGAGCCCGCGTTCTGAAGGGCCGTGCGAGTCACCTTGGTCGGGTCGATGACACCGGCCTTGACCAGGTCAACAAACTGACCGCTCTGAGCGTTGTAGCCGTATGCCTGATCCTTGTTGTCGCGGATTTTGCCGATCACGACCGCGCCTTCTTCACCAGCATTGGCAACGATCTGGCGCAGAGGCTCTTCGAGAGCGCGCTTCACGATGTTGGCACCGATCTGCTCGTCGCCTTCCAGCTTCAGAGCTTCCACGGCCGGGATGCAACGGATCAGGGCAACGCCGCCGCCCGGAACGATACCTTCCTCAACCGCAGCGCGGGTCGCGTGCATTGCGTCTTCCACGCGAGCCTTCTTTTCCTTCATTTCGGTCTCGGTGGCTGCGCCGACCTTGATCACGGCAACGCCGCCCACGAGCTTCGCCAGGCGTTCCTGGAGCTTCTCGCGGTCGTAGTCGCTGGTGGTTTTTTCAATCTGGGCGCGGATTTCCTTCACGCGACCGGAGATGTCCTCAGCCTTGCCGGCTCCCTCGACGATGGTGGTGTTGTCCTTGTCGATGGTGACCTTCTTGGCAGTGCCGAGATCGGCGAGCGTGATGTTTTCGAGCTTCAGGCCGAGGTCTTCGGTGATGGCCTTTCCGCCGGTGAGGATTGCGATGTCCTGCAGCATGGCCTTGCGGCGGTCGCCAAAGCCAGGAGCCTTGACGGCAGCGACGTTCAGCGTGCCGCGCAGCTTGTTGACCACGAGAGTCGCAAGCGCTTCACCGTCGATGTCTTCGGCGATGATCACGAGCGGGCGGCCGCTCTTGGCAACCTGCTCGAGCAGGGGCAGCAGGTCCTTCATGCTGCTGATCTTCTTTTCGTGGATCAGGATGACGGCGTTGTCGAGCACGGCTTCCATGCGCTCGGCGTCGGTCACGAAGTAAGGCGAGAGGTAGCCGCGGTCAAACTGCATGCCTTCGACGACTTCCAGCTGCGTCTCCATGGTCTTTGCTTCTTCCACGGTGATGACGCCATCCTTGCCAACCTTCTTCATCGCTTCCGCAATGATGTGGCCGATGGTCTCGTCGTTGTTGGCCGAGATGGTGCCAACCTGGGCGATCAGCTCTTCGCGGTCAACCGGCTTGCTCAGCTTGTCGAGAGCGCCAGGAACGCGGTTGCCTTCCTTGTCCACTGTGCCGTTGACGGCAACAATGGCCTTCTCGATGCCGCGCTTCAGAGCCATCGGGTTCGCGCCGGCAGCAACGGTCTTCACGCCTTCGCGGAAGATCGACTGAGCCAGAACGGTGGCGGTGGTGGTGCCGTCGCCGGCGATGTCGCTGGTCTTGCTGGCGACTTCCTTCACCATTTGCGCGCCCATGTTCTCAAGGGTGTCCTTCAGCTCGATTTCCTTGGCGACGGTGACGCCGTCCTTGGTGATGAGCGGGGAACCAAACTTCTTCTCGATAACAACGTTGCGACCCTTCGGTCCGAGCGTCACCTTAACCGCATCGGCCAGAACATTTACGCCGCGGAGAATAGACTGACGGGAATCCTCACCGTGAACAATCTGTTTTGCCATTGATTTAAAGCTCCTATGAAATCTTGATCTTTCCACCCGTGTTGGGTGGCGAAACTAAATGGCGGCTGCTGCCGCGAAACTTACTTTTCGAGGATGCCGAGGACTTCTTCTTCACGCATGATCAGCAGCTCTTCGCCGTCGATCTTGATCTCGGTGCCGGCGTACTTGCCGAACAGGATGCGGTCGCCAGGCTTCACAGCCAGGGGGAACACCTTGCCTTCATCGTTAGACTTGCCCTTGCCGACTGCGATTACTTCGCCTTCCTGCGGCTTGTCTTTCGCCGTGTCCGGAATAATGATTCCGCCGCGGGTCGTTTCTGCCTCTGCGATACGGCTGACGACGATACGGTCATGCAACGGGGTCAGCTTCGTGGTGAGTGCTGTTGCCATTCGGAACTCCTTTCAAAACTGGGGAAGAAAATGTTGCGGCCGGTCGCCGCGACTCCAAGTGGCAGGTGAGGGCACCCGTGGAGGGTGCTTGTTAGCACTCCTGCCACACGAGTGCTAATCTATCGCTTCGGGAAGGTGGGTGTCAAGCGCTATGAGTGTAATTCACTCAGATTTCATAGATAACCAGAGCTGACATTCCGACCCCGGCTAAGCCTATCAGAAATCGCCATTTCCGCTCTGCCCAGCCCTCAATTTCCGTTTCTGTTGCGCGAATCGGGTACCTGATTACAATGGGAGCACCAGAACTGGCACCTAATTGCCTGCCTCGTTTTCTGGTCGGGAGATGCTTATGCTTGCGAGGTTCCGAGTTACTGCCCTTATCGCAATCCTGCTCGTTGTGCCGGTTTTGCTTTCGGCTGCCGAAAAGAAGAAGAAGGCTCCTGAACAGTTCTGCACGCTGAGCTTCGTCGTTCTCAGGGATTCCAGCGGCAAGCCGATCAAGAATGCCAGTGTCGTCATTCACTCGTTGCGGGCAGATGGAACGCAGACCTCCGATGGGTTCCAGCTCAAGACGAACGAGGAGGGGAAGGCCTCCATCGACGACATTCCTTACGGCAAGCTCCGTCTGCAGGTGCTCGCGCCGCGATTCCAGACGTATGGCGATGACATTGAGATCAAGGAGGCGAAGCAGGAGATCGTCATCCGGCTCAAACCTCCAGCCGACCAGGTCTCCATCTACAAGTAGAGTAGGGAAGCTCACCGACCGCGCCTGAGGCGCGGTTTTCTATTGCAACACTTTAGCGAAGCAGCGTGGAAAGTATTGTCGCGCGTTCCTGTCGAGAGAGTTTTCCGGAGTGAACCACGGTGGATGCTGCGGCGAGAGAAAGAACCGAGACGCAGACAATCAGGAATGCAACTGCGAAGGGTACAAATTTAGCCGATACTGCTCGCAACATAGTGAAACCCATATGACAACATTCGGCCGAGATTGTCTCGTTACGAAAGGTGAAGAATTGTTACCAACGTTGGGACGCAGCAGTTATCTCGGAGTGTTCCCGTGTCGTTCCATATGATCCCGCAGCAGGTCGAGGGGAGTCCCTCTGTCGTCTGCTGACAGCGCCGCAATGATGCTTGGTCCACGCTGATGTCGCGCGTGATGCAAGGCCTCGGTGACAACCCTGTATGAGGCAATTGCGTCGTTGGCGTCCACACTAAACGCAGGGATTCCAAACTCAGCCGAGAGCACGCGTAAATCCGTATCCGGATGTTTCGGAGGCAACTGCTCTGACACGAGAAACAGAATGGGAACCTTGTGTCGCGACGCGAACTCGAACGCGTTGCGATAGTCCTTCTGTGATGCTGCATCTGTGCTCAACTTGCCTGCACAAATCACGGCGATAGCTTTAGGGTCGCGAAGCAATGCCGTTATCGCCGCGATCATCGAGGCTTCGAGTCGCTTGCTCTTTGCGCTTACGGCTTTCGCTTGCTTGCACACCTTGCGCGCACCCTGTGCGGCGTAAGCGAGAATCACCGGATCAGTCTCGCGGACCGCTGTGCATGCTGCGATCTCGACTACTTCGCATCCAGATGCTTTACCGCGAGCGCCTGACTTCATCGTGCGCAGTGTCTCGTACATGCGTTGTTGTGCATCGGCAGGCACAAGCGAAAACGGCTTGGTGCGGGCGTTTCTGGGCGCTCTTGCTGGCTTCGTTGTCGGCATCGGAATGGCTTCGTAATTCTAACCTAAGCAGGTTGAGAGTTGTGCGCTCTGGTGACTTTGGTTTCGCGCAGGTTTTCAACAAACATGTGGATATATCAGTGGGGAACCTTCGGACGAGTGCGAAATAGCCAGTGTTCATGCGGGTTTCTCCAATGTGCACTACGAGCGGTGCTGCGCGATGGAAGTTGCACTTTGCGATCGTTTGTGCCTCGTGCTCTGTTTTCAACACAAATGTGGAAATAGCAGTGACAAACATTGGAGAACCTTGAAATGGCCCAGTGTTCATGCGGGTTTTTCCAAACTGCACACATCCAGGTGCTACTCTGGATTTGCTCACAAGCGCGATTTCAGCAGCTCCGTCGTACACTCGCGGCGAGTGAGTTTGCGCAGAGCTTTCAACACATTTGTGGAAATCACGAAGGAAAAACTGAGCGGCAGTTCGCTACGGGCTTGTAATAATTGGCTCTGGTCCACTTTGCACTACTAGCGGTGCGGTGCAGTTTCGCGTGGTTTCGTTGCGTAGCTCGCACTGGAAACTCTCGTGAGACACTAGGGAAATTGTGAAGAAGCGAATTGACATTCTTCTGGTTGAGCGAGGCATGGTGCCCTCGCGTGAACGTGCGCAGGCCATGATTCTTGCTGGCCGCGTCCTGGTGGATGAGCAGAAGGTCACGAAGTCTGGTCAGTCCGTTGCAGACGATTGTGCCGTGCGCCTGCTTGGCAACGATCTGCGCTACGTCAGCCGTGGCGGACTCAAACTCGAAGCCGCGCTCGCTCACTGGAACATTCAGATCACCGGCGCAGTCTGCATGGACGTCGGAGCATCCACAGGCGGATTCACCGATTGCATGTTGCAGAACGGTGCTGCCAGCGTGCTAGCCGTTGATACCGGATACGGACAGATCGATGCGCGGCTGCGCGCTGATCCGCGCGTGCGTCTGCTGGAGAAGACCAACGCTCGCTATCTCGAACCGCAGCAGGTTCCTGAGCCAATCGAATTCATCTCGATGGATGTGTCGTTCATCTCTGCCACCCAGGTGCTTCCCGCCGTAATCGCCGCCGCGTTTACCGATAAAGGGCAAACTCGCCGGGAACTCGTTCTACTGGTGAAGCCGCAGTTCGAGGTTGGACGCGAAGCAGTGGGCAAGGGGGGCATCGTGCGCAGCGAAGCCGCGCAGATGGGCGCGGTGGAGAAGGTTCGGGCCTCGGTAACAGCGCTCGGCGGGCACGATATCGACGTTATCGATTCGCCCATTCTTGGCACCGAAGGAAACCGCGAATTCCTGTTGCACGCATCTTTCTAGCTGCGTGGCTCCCAAGTGGAGTACAAATAACATTGTGAAGATTGCTGCCATCGTCTCCAAACCCGCCAAGCCGGAGCTGGCCGACATCGTCCCGGAAGTTCTGCGCTGGCTAGGCTCACACGGATACCGCGTTTACATCGATCAGCAGACAGCCGCATACAAAACCAACGAATTTGTTGTGCCCAGGTCGGAACTCGCGCATTACTCGCCGGAGTTCATCCTGGTGCTTGGCGGCGATGGCACGCTGCTCTCGGCAGCGCGCGCAGTAGGTCCGGCGGAGATTCCGCTGCTTGCCGTGAACCTTGGGTCGCTGGGATTCCTCACCGAGGTTCGTCTCGATGAACTGTACGCGACACTGAAGGCGGTTGTCGAAGGCGATTGTCCTATCGAGGCTCGCTCTCTTCTCGATTGCCGTCTCGTGCGCAACGGTGAAGAGATGGCACGCTATCGCGCCCTCAACGACGTGGTCATCAAAAGCACGGTGGCGCGCCTCATCGGCTTCCAGCTTTGCCTCAATGGCGAGCGTGTCGTCGAATACCAGGCCGATGGTGTCATCATCTCAACGCCCACCGGTTCCACCGCTTACTCGCTGGCTGCAGGAGGTCCTGTGCTGTTTCCGACGGTCGAGGCCTTCGTGCTTACTCCCATCTGCCCGCATTCGCTTACCCATCGGCCGTTAGTGGTGAGCGACGAGTCGTTCATCACCGCGCGTCTCGACAGTGGTGCAGACGGGGTGCTCAGCATCGACGGACAGGTCGGAACTCCTGTGTTTCAGGGCGACCTCATCGAGTGCCGCAAAGCCAACTACTGTGTGAAACTGCTGCGCATACGACGTCCGTTTTTCGATGTGCTCCGCAACAAGCTGCAATGGGGACAGCGCTAGCGAGCATCCAACCTGATTTGTATCGAATGCTGTGACAGCCGACTTCATCATCACGAATGCCCGAGTCAGGACCGTCGATCCAGCGAAGCCTGAAGCTGAGGCCGTTGCGATCCTCGGTGAGCGCATTGTGGGGGTCGGTTCCTCGGCGGAGGTTGAGCTCTGGCGCGGGCCTCGTACCCGTGTCATTGACGCGCAGGGCCGACTTCTCCTGCCCGGATTCAACGATGCTCATGTGCATTTCAGTACTGGCGGCCTCTCGCTCGACTCCATTGATTTGCGCAGTTCATCGAGTGCGGCCGAGTTTGCCGCTCGCATTGCCGAACGAGCTGCCACGACATCCGCGGGGGAGTGGATCACCGGAGGCTCATGGGATGAGCAGCGCTGGAGCCGAGTTGAACTGCCCACTCGCCATCTCATCGATGATGCCACCCGCAATGTGCCCGTGCTCTTGATGCGCATGGATGTCCACATGGCGCTGGCGAACACCGCCGCGCTGAAAATCATTGGGATCGATCGCAACACACCTGATCCGCCCGGCGGAGAAATTGTTCGCGACCGCAATGGCGAGCCGACCGGAATCCTGAAAGACGCTGCCATGGTGCCGGCCTTTGCGCGGGTTCCGCCCATCTCGCACGAGCGGCGCTTGAGCGCCCTTCGCCGTGCGATGCACCATGCCGCAAGTGTCGGCGTCACCAGCGTGCACGACATGAAGACCTGCTACGAAGACATTGCCGCATTCGCCGAACTGGCCGAGCACGGAGAATTGACGACCCGAATCTATGCAGCGCCTCCCATTGCAACGTGGGAAGATCAAGCCAAGCTCGGATTGCGTCGTGCATTTGGTTCATCGTGGCTTCGTCTTGGAGCGGTGAAGGCGTTTGCCGACGGCTCAATTGGATCCACAACCGCATATATGTTCGAGCCATATCTGGATGCGCCGGACTCGTGCGGTCTGCTCGGCGAAGGCATGATTCCGTTGGAGAAGATCCGTACCCAGTTGCGCGGCGTTGATGCGGCCAGGATGCAGGCCTGCGTTCATGCGATCGGGGACCGAGCTGTATCCACCGTGCTCGATCTCGTCTCAGAACTCGATGGCGCGTACGACCGCCGCTTCCGCATCGAGCATGCGCAGCACGTCTCTCCGAAGGATTTCGCGCGCTTCCACGATCTCGGCGTCATCGCCTCCATGCAACCGTATCACTGTGTGGATGATGGGCGCTGGGTGGCGTCACGGCTCAGCTCGAAGGTTCTCGCCAACTCCTACGCATGGCGCACGATGCTTGCCCACGGTGTGCGGCTGGCATTTGGCACCGACTGGCCCATTGTTCCTTTGGAGCCGCTGCGCAGCATTCACGCAGCTGTTACACGCGCCACGCCGGATGAAAAGCATTCCCCAGGCTGGCATCCCGAGCAAAAGCTAACGGTAGCGGAAGCCGTCGAGGCATACACGATGGGCTCGGCATTTGCTGAGTTTCAGGAGAAAGAGAAGGGAAGTATCACCGCGGGAAAATTGGCCGATCTCGTCCTGCTTAGCGAAGATATCTTTCGCATCGAGCCTGCGCGCCTTCAGGACGTGGCTGTAGACCTCACCATCGCGGGTGGGCGCGTTGTGTTCGAGTCAGGCGCGATCAGCTAAGGACTGTCGCAGTGCCCCTTATCGCGAGGCTGATTAGGGTACGTAATCTCAATCGCGCACATTTCCTGGTAGAGCCAGAAGATGGCTTCAGTCTCGCAGCGGCGCGAGCAGAACACCTCTGCGCTGTGCTGGGGCATGACGTTCTTCCCCAGTGGGTCGCCACACCACGTGCAGGCCGTGGCCTTCGCGTCTTCTTCGGGTAAGTATGGATCGGGTAACATCGTGCAGCCAGAGTAGGCAGGCGATGTTACCCTGACAATCCAGCAATCCTCTTAGGTCAGACTCAGATTTCGTAGCGGACCATGTCTTCGATGGTTTCGCGTCTGCGTACCAGTTTCACCTTCGTGCCATCTACTAGAACTTCAGCGGCCCGAGCACGCGTGTTGTAGTTCGAAGACAAGCTCATGCCGTAAGCGCCAGCATCGAGTATCGCGAGCAGGTCGCCGGATTCCACAGGCGGCAGATCGCGGTCGCGTCCGAAGAAGTCTCCCGTCTCGCAGATCGGCCCCACCACGTCCACTACTTCGTTCTTCTTTGTCTCGCGAGGGGTTACGGGCACAATCTCGTGATGCGCACCGTACAGCGACGGCCGGATCAGGTCGTTCATCGCCGCATCCACCACAACGAACTGCTTCCCGCTATTTTCCTTGGCGTAGAGTGTGCGGGTCATAAGCGCTCCGGCCGGAGCGATGATCGAGCGCCCAGGCTCCAGCAGCAGATGCAAGCCAGTACGGCGTAGAGGTTTTGTCAGTGCTGCAGCGTATGCCTTCACGCTGCGCTCAAACTCCGCGAAGCTCATCGGTTTCTTTGACTTGTGATAACGCACGCCGAGTCCGCCGCCAGCATCGACGAAGTTGATGTTCAGCCCGTCCTCAGTGAGGGCGTTCACAAGCGCCAGTACGCGCTCCATCGTATCGGCAAAAGGCTGCACGTCGGTGATCTGCGAGCCGATATGCACGCTCACACCCACTGGATCGAGATATGTGAATTTAGCCGCTCTGCGGTAAAGTTCACGCGCCTCCGCGATGGGCACGCCGAATTTGTGCTGACGCAGCCCCGTGCTTATGTACGGATGCGTTTCCGCCTTAACATCAGGATTTACGCGGAACGAGACGCGCGCGGTCTTCTTCAATTTCTCGGCACGCGCGCCCAGCAATTCCAACTCAGCTTCGCTTTCGATGTTGAAGAGCAGGATCTGCGATTCGAGCGCCAGGTCCATCTCTTCGATCGTTTTCCCCACGCCGGAAAACACTACGCTTTCGACCGCGTGCTTTCCTGCCATGGCGACGCGCTGCAACTCGCCTCCGCTCACCACGTCGAAGCCACAGCCCATGGAGGCCAGCAGCCGCAGGATGGAGAGATTCGAATTTGCCTTAACGGAATAGCAGATCGTATGCGACTGTTTTTCGAAGGCGCGCTTAAACGTCTCTACCCGCGCGCGAATCGCTGTTGCGGAATAAACATAGAGCGGTGTGCCGAAGCGCCGTGCCAGGCGCTCCATCTCGATTTCATCGCACAAAAGGGTACGGCCTTGCTTGCCGCTGCCAAAGGTAAAAGCCGGGGGACGCTCCTCGAGGGAGCTTTTGCGAATCGTCACTTCTTTTTATTCGTTTCCTTGATTTTCAGCACCGCGACGGTCTGGTCGTCGAACGCTTCCACGTTGCCCACGAATCGATTCACGTCCGCAAACACGGCCTCTACTATGTCGTCTGCCGATTCTTTGCAATGGGTTTCCAGGATGCGTGCCAGCCGCTTCATGCCGTACGCTACGCCCGCCTCGTTCTGCGCGTCCGGAATACCGTCGCTGAAGAACACATACACCTCACCGGGGCGCGTACGAAACGTAATTTCATCGTACTCTGCCGTGCTGAACAGGCCAAGAGGTATTCCACTGATTTCTACGCGTTCTGCCTTGCCGCCCTTGCATCGGTAAGGATGGGGCAAGCCTGAGTTCGCAATGCGCAGCGTCCTGTCCTCGTCATTCCACAGCGCGTAAATGATGGAGACAAACTGCGCAGCTATGGGACGCTCTGCCAGCGACTGGTTGATCCCAGTCAGCATTTCCGCGGCTCCGGGCTCCTCGGTTGCATGCGAACGCAGAATGCCGCTGACTAGTGCTTCGTAAATTGCTGCGGGAGCACCTTTGCCGCTCACGTCGCCAATCGCCAGGGCCGTTAGCGCGGTTCCCGCATAAGAAACGTAGTCGTAAAGATCGCCGCCAATCGTGCGTGCCGGTACCGAGCGCGCAGCGAACTCCGCCTTATCAAGCACGGGTACCTTCTGCGGCAGCAAGCGATACTGTAACTCGCGAGCCAGCAGCAGATCTTTCTCCAACCGCATTTCCTGTCGTTCGATCTTTTCGTAGAGGCGCGCATTCTCAATGGAGATCGCGATCTGTGCCGCCAGAGTCTTGATGACTCGCGCATGCTCTTCGGTGAAATAGTTGCGGCGTGTGTGCTCCAGGTCGAGCACGCCGATGACTTCGCCCTTGTACACCAGCGGTACGCAGAGTTCGCTCATCGTCTCGGGATTGAGCGGAATGTAGCGGTCGTCGCGCGTCACATCTGGTGCGACGATTGCGCGATTCTGTTCTGCTGCATATCCCACCAGCCCGCGTCCGAGCGGAATCTCGTGCTTCAGTTGCACGCTTTCCTTGAAGCGCAGAGAAAAACGGTGCTGTAGTTTGGTGCGCTTCGAGTTGAGCAGCAGAATCGAGAACATCTGGTAATCGATGAGCCTCAACAGCAGATCGCCTATGCGTTTGAAGAGCTGATCGAGGTTGAGGATGGACGTGAGTTCGCGGCTGATCTCATTGAGCAGTACGAGCTGTTTCGCCTGGCGTGCCACGCGCGTGTACAGCCGCGCATTTTCCACACCGATCGCGACACGTGAAGCAATCAGCATCAGAAGGCTGCGATGCTCCTCGGTGAAAAAGTTGCTTTCCGAGGCCTCCACGTCGATCACGCCGATTGTGCGCCCTTTCACGATCAGCGGCACAGCCAGCTCGGAGAGGACCTTCGCTCCACTGGCGATGTATTCAGGAGTCTTTAAAACATCGTTGACCAGCACAGGCTCGCCGCGTTGCGCGGCCATCCCCGTAATGCCCGACCCGACTTTTACGCGAATGCGTTCGGCGACTTCGGGCGCGTGGCCCACCTGGAAGCGAATGCGCAGTTCCTGGCGGCGCTCGTTGAGCAGCAGGATGGCGAACACGTCGTAGTTGATGATGCGCCGTACCAGTTCAGCCACGCGATGCATCAACGTTTCTAAATCAAGCGTTGTGTTGACGGCATCAGCTACCTCGAGAAGGTAGCTTTCCATGCGCCGTGAAGCGTCTTCGCGCTCGTCCTGAGTTTGAGTTACGTTCGACATTCAGAATCAGTCCGAAACGCCCGTCGGGCCAAGGCTGGTATCACCAGCAAAATCCTTCGCCTCGCCGCTCCAGCTGCATCGAGGATTCTATCATCGCCCTCCCTTCTCGAATGGAACTGTGTCGCGGCGATGGCATAGAATGATCCGCTTGGAGGCCGATGCCATGTCAATGCCTGAATTTCAGCAGTTGGTAAGTGATGTGAAACGTGAGGTTCGTGAGATCCCAGTTTCCGAATTGCGCGAAATGCAATCCAAGGGAGAGGATTTTTCGCTGGTCGATGTGCGTGAGCCTGAAGACTGGCGGCAGGGTACGATTCCGGGCGCTGCCACCATTGCCCGTGGCGTGCTCGAAATGAACATCGATCAGGTCACGACCGACAAAGACCGCAAGATCGTGCTCTACTGCGGTGGAGGCAGCCGTTCCGCACTCGCAGCCTACATGCTGCAGCGCATGGGATTCCGCAACGTGCTGTCGCTCGCCGGTGGCTACCGCGGATGGCAGGACTCCGAGAAGCGCTAACAAGCACAGCTAGCAACGGGCGAGGTGCCCGAAGCAACCAACAACGTAAGAGGAAAGCGAAAGATGCCGATTTACCTTACCTGGCTGGGACACTCCACATTCAGAATCGAAACCGCCGAAGGCAAGACCATTCTCATTGATCCCTGGATCAAAGGAAACCCGAAGTGTCCTGAGTCCGAAAAGCATCAGAAGAAGGTCGATGTGCTTCTTTGCACCCACGGGCACGGCGACCACATTGGAGACGCCGTCGACGTCTGCCTTGAACACCAGCCCAAGGTCATCGGCATCTATGAACTGGCTTCGTGGCTCGGCAAGAAGGGCGCGAAAAACATCTCCCCGATGAACAAGGGAGGCACGCAGGAAGTCGAAGGCGTAAAGGTCACGATGGTCCACGCGGTACACTCCTGCGGCATTGAGAACGACGACGGCTCGTTCATCTATGGCGGCGAGGCGTGCGGTTACGTCCTTGAGTTCAGCAATGGGCTCAAGCTCTACCACGCTGGCGACACTGCAGTATTTAGCGACATGCAGATCATCCACGACCTATATGCGCCCGATTTCGCCCTGTTGCCCATGGGAGACCACTTCACCATGGGCCCGCGCGAAGCCGAGTACGCCTGCAAGTTGCTCAAGCCCAAGGTGGTCGTGCCCATGCACTTCGGAACCTTCCCTCTGCTTTCGGGCGACCCCCGCAAGCTCGAACCGACGGCCCAGCAGCAACACTTCCAGCTCTGGGAGATGGAGCCTGGCCAGCGACGCGAGCTTAGCCTCAAGTAGCGCAGCACCGCTGGATCGCCTCTTGGCGGTCCAGCCCCACCTTGAATTGCCTGCAGAATTCGTTTACTGCAACCGAAACATTTCTCTCCGGAAATCCCCTCCGAACATTCGGCATCCTAAGCCAAGCAACATGGGCCTTGTTCGCGTCAGGCGCTTTTGCCTGAGATTTGGACTTTGGACTAAGGAGAATCTTTGTGAAATCTATGAACCGCGTTCTTTGCCTGTTTCTGTTTGCCACGTTGCTGATTCTGCCGCATGCCACGGCGCAAATGCCTCCCGTTCGCCCCTTTCATGACGGTCCTGTCTGGACGATTGTCTTTGTGAAGGTGAAACCTGGCGTCGGACTTAATTACATGAATTACGTCGCGTCAGACTGGAAGAAGCAACAGGAGGCGCTCAAAAAAGCAAACCTCATACTCGATTACCGCGTAATCGAGAGCGAATCCCATGCCGGAGACGACTGGAACCTGATGCTTATGTCGCAGTACAAGGACCTCGCGACGATGGAAGCGAACGCGGATAAGGCGGAAGCGATCTCAATGCAGACACTGGCTGCGGACGATAAGAAGATGATAGAGGGCTACAAGGAACGCCTGGAATGGCGTGAAATTGTTGGCCGGCGTGTCGCTCGCGAGATTGTATTGGAGCCGAAGAGGACGCAATAGAAGTCATCCTCCAGGTGCGACTGTGCGGTTCGGCGAAGCAGGGAGCGGCAACTGTTTCGCCGGATTACTTCCACGGAACCTCGGTCAAGCGTCCTGTCTTTACGTCGTACACAAATCCCCGAATAGTGAGTTCCTTCCTCACCCACGAATTCGATGCCAGCCGCTCCAGTTGCTCTCGCACATTCCTGGCCACGTCCTTGAACGCATAGAAGCGGATGGGGAAGTTGGCTGGCTTACCGGCCTTGCACTCGATCAGGTCGCGCATTTCCTCTTCGGAAGCCTTTTGCAATCCGCAATCGGTGTGGTTGATCACCATGACCTCTTGCGTTCCCAGCATGTAGTGAGAAATCAGCAGGGAGCGGATTGCGTCCTCTGTCGCGATGCCTCCCGCGTTGCGGATGAAGTGTGCGTCGCCGAAGTCGATCCCGAGCGCATGTCGATCGAGTCGCGTATCCATGCACATGAGCACGGCGAGCTTGCGCCGTGGCTCGGGAGAATACTGCGAAGCATCGTGCGTTTCCTTGTACAACGCATTTGCGGCAAGAACCTCGTCAATCACGCTCATTTCGGAAGCACCTCACCATTCGCAAGCAATATCTGAACAGCGTTGCCTACTTCTTGCGCTCTACAAGATATGTCGCAATTTCCTTTAACGTATTCGCGCGTTCGCCAAAACTATCCAGCGTCGAGCATGCGGTCCGAATCAACTGCATCGCCATCTCTTCGGCCTTATCCAGTCCAAACAGTGCAGGGTATGTAACTTTCTCCGCTGCAAGATCCTTACCTGCGGTCTTACCGAGCTGTTCGCTGGTCTGCGTCACGTCCAGAATGTCATCGGCAATCTGGAACGCCAATCCTGCCGAGCGTCCAAACTCGCGCACCCGCTGCACCTCTACGTTCTTTGCGCCTGCATAGTAGCAGCCCGTCAGCAGCGAAGAGACGATCAGGGCGCCGGTCTTCGCCCGATGAATGTACTCCAGCGTGGGCAGGTCTGGGCGCACATGTTCCGACTCAAGGTCCACTACCTGGCCGCCGATCATGCCCTCGATTGTTCCTGTGCCGTGGGCCATCTCTTCGATGATGCGCACCCGCGCCTCTGCGGAACACCTCAGGCGTGCCATAACCTCGTAAGCCTGGGTCTGCAGGGCATCTCCGGCCAGGATCGCTGTTGCCTCGCCAAAAGCTTTGTGGCACGTCGGCCTCCCGCGGCGCAGGTCGTCATTGTCGAGCGCCGGCAGGTCGTCGTGCACGAGCGAGTAAGTGTGAATCATCTCGATCGCGGCGCCTAGTTCATCCACGCCCTCCGGCATGGTTCCGGCCACCATACGTGCGGCTTCCATGCACAGGATGGGACGCAGCCGTTTGCCTCCGGCGAAAACGCTATGCCGCATGGCCTGGTGAATCGAGCTCGGAAATTGCGTGGCAGCCGGCAATAAACGTTCCAGCGCCGCATCGGCAGTTTTCTGCCCTTGGATCAAAATTTCTTTCAACATGGACGGTAAAAGTGTACCAGCCACATAGCTGCAGGGCTACCAAACTCTCACGAAGCAGTTTCCTGAAGCAAAAAGCCCCGCCGGGCGGCAGGGCTCAGGAGTAATCAGGCGGCAACGGTCAGTGGAGGTTTCACGACCGTGCGCGAGACACGCAGAATCGAGCGAACATCCTGTGGGTAGCAGAGCTCAACGGCTCCTGCTTCCAGCGCGGTCGTCCACATACGCTCGTCCGGCGCGCGATGAGTACACACAATCGACAGGTTGAAGAACGCACGTGTCAACTGACGAATGTCGTCCATGCTGACCAATTCCAGATCAACTACTGCAAGCTGTGCCTGATGGCGCAGCAGCATATTGCGCAACTCGAGTGCATCCGTTGCCACAGCAACACAAGAGAAATGCGCATGGAGTTCGTCTGCCAGTTGCATCGTTACATTCGCATCTTTCTGAGCAATTACGACTGCAGGTGACGGCATTGTTTCTCCCGTAGGTTACAGCCCGTCTTTTGCAAGACGGACGGAAGGCATCGTGCAGTTTTGTCTTTAGGTCCTAATCTCGAAAGCGCGCGTTAACGCGTCACTTAGTTTCCAACTCACCAAAGGCTTCGGCTTTCAACTTGCCATTCTGTCTCATGAGGATCTCGATCTTGCCTTCCGCTTCATCGAGCTCTTTGCGGCACGCGCCTGAGAGCGCGACGCCTTCTTCGAAGAGCTTCAATGACTGCTCCAGCGGTAGTTCGCCCTTTTCCATTTCCTTGACGATTGCTTCCAGCCTCTGGAGACACTCTTCGAATTTCGGCAAGTCATCCTCCGTGTTGCGATCATTTTACTGCAAAGGCTTTGTTGTTGGGACGATCTTAAGGTTAATAAGGTGAGTACGCTGACTCTCATTGGTGCAGTCTTGCAGTCCGCAGGAAGTCGTAATTTCCGGCTGCCGTGAGCTGTACGTTTTCCAGCCGTCGCGTGTGCACCAGTACATTGTCGGACCACCAGAGGTGCACATACGGAAGATCGCGATTGAGTATTTCTTGCACCTGCACATAGACTGCCGCCCGCTGTTTCTCATCTACGCTGCGCCGCCCCTCGGCTATCAGGCGATCGACTTCGGGATTCGAGTAGTAGCCGCGATTGGACCGCTTTGGAGGGAAACTTTCAGAATCGAAAACACTCTCAAACAGATCCGGATCCTGGTTCCCGCCCACCCATCGCATGGAGTAGAGCTGGAATGCCCCTTTGGTTACATCCGAGTAGAAGGTAGCAAACTCATAGCTGCGAATATCGAGCGCAATCCCCACCTCACGCAACTGCTGCTGCAGTACTGCGCTCAGCAATCTCGTGCTTTCGTCCGTTGAGGTCTTCATGACCAAGTGGAATCGCACCCCGCTTGCATTCGCAGGGTATCCAGCCTGGTCGAGCAACTGGCGAGCTTTGGCAACGTCGTGAGGATAATCTTTGGCGCTCTTGTCATACGCCCAATGTTGCGGAGGCAGAACGCTGTTCGCTGGACGTGCCATGTCGTGCCAAAGATAGTGGATTAACGTCTCACGATTGATTGCATACGCAAGTGCCTGCCGCACGAGCACATTTTTCAGAATTGGATCGCGAAGGTTCATGGCCAGGTACTGATAATTTGTTCCCGGCGTTTGATCCACAACCAGTTGTTTATCCCGCGCCAGCACCGGAACCGTGTCTCCGGGCAGGGCATTGATCGCGGCGTCGGCCGAACCTTTGCGCAACTCCAGCGCTCGCGTCGTCGCGTCCGGCACTACGCTGAATCGTACTCGCGCCAGTCCTGCCTTCTCGCCCCAGTACTGCTCATTACGCTCGATTACAACTTCCCGGTCCGGTGCCTCAGAGACGAATCGAAATGGCCCTGTGCCAATCGGATGCCGTCCTAACTCATCGCCCGCACCGGCCGGTACCACCCCCATCGCGCCGTCGGACAAATTCCACAACAGCGCCGCGTAGGGTTCCTTGAGCCTGATCACAACCGTGTGCGTGTCGGGAGCCTCAATGCGGTCCACATAGCGGTACGCCGTGGTTTTCGCCGAGCGCACTTTTCCGCTAAGCAAAGAATCCAGTGTCCATTTCACATCTGCCGAGGTCAGCGGCTGCCCGTTGTGAAACCGCACGTCTTTGCGCAGATGGAACACATATGTAAGTGGATCGGGAATTTCCCAGCTCTCGGCCAATCGCGGTTGCAATTGGAAGTTCTCGTCGCGCCGCACCAGTCCCTCGAAGATCAGCTCACCAATCCGCTCTGACTGCGCATCGGTTCCGATTCTCGGGTCAAGGTTCAGCGGAGTGCTCTCAATCAGCATCACTGCCGTGTTTGCATCTGGCTTGTGCGCCGAACATGCTCCCAATCCCAAGCAGAGCGCCACCGCCGCAAGCGGTATCCCGAACTTACGCATAGCTCACCTTGCCCAGAATTACTGCACGCGCCGCCCCCGTCGCCCCTGGAACATTCGATGGCCTGCGATGCCACGTCTCATAAGCGAGTAAGGCAAAGGCGATGGCCTCCTTGGCCTGCGAAGGTATTCCAGCATCGTCGGTCGCCCGCACCTGAACGCCCAAGTCGGACATCTCGTTCCCGATCATCCGCATGAGCGTCTTGTTCCGCGTGCCGCCGCCTGAGACAAACAAATCGTGGTACCTGGAGCTCTGCGACAAGCCTCTCACCGCGTCCCCAATCGATCTCGACGTCAGCGCCGTCGCGGTCGCCACAATGTCGTGCTTGTCAGCTTCTCCACACAGTTTCAGGAATCGTTCGACGTACTCGCGCCCGAACTCTTCCCGCCCCGCCGTGCGCGGCCCTGTGAGGTGGAAATACGGATCTCCCATAAGCTGCTCTACTACGTCCCCGAGAACCTTGCCCTTCGACGCAATCTGGCCTTCGTCGTCGAACGCTGCGCCAAACAACTTCTCGCACAGTGCATCGATGACCATGTTTCCCGGCCCGGTGTCGAATGCCCTGATCTCTTCGGCCTTTGCTCCTGCTGGAATTGCTGTCAGATTTCCAATCCCGCCAATGTTCTGCACAATGCGCCCGCGTCGTGCGTGCCGGAACACGATCATATCGAGAAAAGGAACCAGCGGCGCGCCTGCTCCACCTGCCGCCATGTCCGCCGGACGAAAATCGCTCACAGTGGGAACGCCAAGCCGAGTGGCCAGCACCGATCCGTCGCCGATCTGCCATGTGCAGGCGAGTTTCTGCCCCAGATACTCTTCCGCCGCACCCTGGTGATAGATCGTTTGCCCATGGCAGCCGACGAGCTCACAAATTATTCCTGCCTGCTCCTGCGTTTGCATCACGCACTCTGCATAGATTTCCGCCAGCCTGAAATTCAGTCGCGCCAGTTCACTCACGGAAATATTCTGCGCATTCATCGCCCTGAGCACCGCTTCGCGCAAATGGGTCGGGTAGGGAAACGCGCAGTGCTGAATAAGCTCAAACCTCGTGTGCAGTCCGCGGCCCGTGAGCCGCACCAGTGCGACATCCACACCATCGGCGGAGGTCCCGCTCATCACTCCGGCAACGATCAAGTCCCGAGCTCCTCAGTGCTGAAAGATAAAAAGGTTCCAGAAAGGCCGATTGTACTATCCACGGCCTCGCTCGCCGAAACTCGACATTGCGGAATTACTAAGGGGAGCTACTTCTGCGCCAGCGCGCGGGCCTTTGCAGCGCATTCATGACAGAAGGTATGTTCCTTCAGGTCGATCCACTCCACCGCGTGCGAGCTCGACATGACGCAGCTATAGTCGTCGCAGTGGTGCAGTTCCAGTGTGTGACCCAGCTCGTGAATGGACTCGATCAACAGTCGCCGGGCGAGCAGGTTCGTGTCCGTCGGCAAGCCATAGAACTCCTGCCGCAGTCGCGCGTACGACACAACCGAACACTTACCTCCCATCTGCGCCTCGCCGAACACAAAGGTGAGAATAGGAATGTACAGATCCACCGGAGTCACTCCCAGCAGTCGCCATGTCTTCCATGTCGCATACTGCTGCATCCTCCCCAGCAATTCGCTGGAGTGGTACTGCCCGCGTTCGGCGTGGAATGCGAATTCCGGTCGCAGCGGAGGGCTCAGGATCTCGCACCGGATCTGGAATGCCTCGGACAACTCCGATCGCAACCAGTCCAGCAGCGGTTCATGCGGCCCACCGATGGGAACTAGCTGTAAAACCCTCATCGAATTTCAGACGCTGTCAGAGCCTGCTTGCTCCAACCATACTTCTTTAACTTATGGTGTAGCGTTACGCGATCAATGTCCAGAATCTCCGCCGCCCTTGTCTGGTTGCCGCCGCACTCATCCAGCACTCGCAGGATGTGAGTCTTCTCAATATCCTCTAGCGAGCGTGCTTCCATCACCGGCGTAGCCGTAGTGGCATGAGGTTGAATTGTGAAATCGCGCTCGCGCAATTCCGGCTCCTGCGAAACCACCATCGCGCGCTCTACCGCGTTTTCGAGTTCGCGAATATTTCCCGGCCAGTTGTACTGCTGCAGCAGATCCATCGCCCGCGGACTCACCCGGAGAATACGCTTGTTCATGTCGCGCGAGAACTTGCGAACGAAGTGGTCCACCAGTAGAGGAATGTCATCGCGGCGCTCGCGAAGCGGCGGCAGTTCGATGCGGAACACATTCAATCTGTAGTAGAGGTCGGGACGGAAACGCCCTTCCTCAATCTGTTGCTCCAGCGGTTTGTTCGTCGCGGCCACACACCGGAAATCCACTTTGAGCGCTGTATTCCCACCCACGCGCACGATTTCACGCTCCTGCAGCACGCGCAGCAAATCCGTTTGCGTGCGCAGGCTGATGTCGCCAATTTCATCGAGGAAAACCGTGCCGCCTTCCGCAACTTCAAACTTGCCTTTCTTGCGATATTGCGCCCCGGTGAAAGCGCCCTTCTCGTGGCCGAACAACTCGCTTTCGAGCAGTGTCTCCGTCAACGCGCCGCAGTGAATCGCTACCAGCGGATGGTAGCGCCGCGGGCTGGCAAAATGAATCGCTCTCGCAACAAGTTCTTTGCCCGTGCCACTCTCGCCAGTGATCAGCACCGTTGCGTCGGTCGGTCCTACTGTCTCGATGGCCTCGAACACGCGCTTCATTGCCGCGCTCTGGCCCACCATGTTGTCAGGACGTGCAACCTGGTCCACCTGCTCGCGCAATCGCACATTTTCTTCCCGGGCCTTGCGATGCGATAACGCATTCTGCATCAGGTGCGCAATCTCGTCCGGGTCCAGAGGCTTGGTCACGTAGTCGTATGCGCCATTCTTCAGCGCAGCCACCGCCGTCTCGACCGAGGCGTACCCGGTCATCATGATCACAATCAGGTTCGGATCAAGTTCGTGGATTCGCTTCTGCAGTTCGATGCCATCGGTTCCGCGCATCTTGATATCGAGTAGTGCGATGTCCCACGGATGCTCGGCCAGCCGCAGCAAGGCCTCGCTTGCGTTCTCCGCGGTTCCCACTTCGTAACCCTCTTCGCGGAACCACTTGTACAGCGAATCCCGAACGCTTAACTCGTCATCTACGATCAGCAAACGGCCCTTGATGTCGCTCACGTTCCCGCTCCCGCGCTGGCGCGCCGTGTTTACGCGCCCGTTGAAGCCAGTGCTCGCGCCTGGTTTGACTCGCCCGCGCGTACCGGCAATATGATTCGGAAAGTGGTTCCCACGCCTAGTTCGGATGTGACCTCGATGTGTCCTCCATGGCGCTCCACGATCCCCTTGGACACTGCCAACCCGAGTCCAACGCCCTTTCCCACTTCTTTCGTTGTCGTGAAGGGGTCGAATATCTGCGGCAGTATTTCCGGCGGAATACCCACGCCGTCGTCTCTAACCTGTAATTCCAAATACTCTGCACCGGGCAATGCGCGCGTCGAGATCCACAAATTGCCTCCGTGCGGCATTGCATCGATGGCATTGATCACCATTGCGAGCGCCACCTGCTCAAGTTGTGCGGCATCGCATTGCAGCGGTGGCAGTTTGCGGTCCAAATCGACCTGCAGCGCCACCCCGCTCATTTCCGCCTTATGCTCAGCTAAGCGGACTGTGCGTGCAATCACCATGTTCAGATCCGACAGGCTCAGGTTCATCGGAGCCGTGCGCGAGAACGACAGTAAATTCTGTAACAACTCACCGCAGCGTTTGCTCTCAGCGGCAATCAGGTCAAGCGATTCGATGGCTTCTTTCTTCTGCCCATCGCTTGTCAGACCTCGCTCGAGCCACTTCTTCAGCAGCTTGGCGTATGTAAGAATTCCAGCCAGCGGATTGTTGATCTCATGCGCCACAACCGCCGACATCTTGCCGATGGCGATCATGCGTTCCACTTGCAGCATCTGTTGCTGCGTTCTCTGTAGCTCGCCGGTTTTCTGTTCGACCCTGTGTTCCAGCGTGTGTGCCCAGCTTGTGATTTCGCGCCGCGCTTCCTGCAACTGTTGGCTCATGGTATTGAAGGCGATTGCCAGCGCACCGAGCTCATCCGCCGACTCCACCTTGATCTGATACCCGAGTTCGCCTTGTCTCAGGTGTTCAGTCCCTTCACGCAGCCGCTTCAGTGGAGAGTGCAGCACTACGCGAATTGCCAGCCACACCAACAGTGCGACGAAGGCACTGCCTGCGAGTAGCACGATTACGACCCACATCGTGCTTTGCGCCAGGCTGGCGTCTTCCTGCTTTAACGAGAGTCCCGTGTCGAGAATGCCAAGGATGTGTTGCGACTCTGGATGGGCGTGGCAAGCCGCATTGGAGCATTCCGGCGTGTTTACAATCGGCGTGATTACGCCTAGCACACGATGCTTACCCTCTTTGTCCTGCGTTTCATAGATTCTGAATCGCGAGCGAAGCATTGGATTGCCCGCGCCCTGGTGACACGCGAGGCACTCCGCGCTATTGATCTTAAGAGTCAACCCGGCATCGCGCGGATCGCTCGAAAACGCAACCTGCCCGTTCCGGTTGATGATGCGAATGCCTTCGATCTCGCGATGGTCGCCAATGGCCCGCATGGCATCGCTCAGACTCTGGCGATCGTTAGCCATCATCGACCGCGATGTACTATCCCGTACAAAATCGCTGACTGCGATCGCCTGCTGCAGCGAGACCTCTTCCAGATCGTGGCTGTGCAGCCGGATGTTCAAATATCCCAGCAATGCTGAACCGCACGCCAGGCAGGCCAGCAACAGAACCAGAAGTTTTGTGCTGACGTGCTTCACCTGCGATTTAAGCTGCTGGAACATACTTCCTCCGCGTGAATAGCGGGAGTCCATACTGGCGCTCCCGCTTTATCGTTAGTCGGCCAATGCGGGCTCAGGCTCCGCTTCAGTCGATCCTGCCAGTTCCTTCTTGTCTTTCTTCAAGGGGACTGTGTGATGCTGGTCCTCGAAGATAGGCAGATACTTCACTGCCATCGCGAAGATGAAGAATCCGAGAGCGCAGATCATGACCGTGATCATTGCTTCGGTCCACTTCGGGAAGTAGTGAACTCCTGCCGACCGTTCAAGTCCCGTGATTCCCACGTTCATGCGGTTGGTTACAAATCCCAGCAGGGAAATAACCGACGCTACATACAGGCCCGTGCCGCTCAGTCTCACCTTCCGGAACGAAAGGAGGATCAATGGAATTACCAGTGCCATCAGCAACTCGGCCCACAGGAAGTAAGCTTCATAGCTGGGCTGGAAGATAGCGCGTAGTTGATCGCGGTGCAGGTAATCCTCAAAGCGCAGCAGTGCATAAACCCAAAGCGCGATGTACAGAATTGCACCCAGTTCCTGCAGAACCGGGAGTTCCAGTGAGCGGCCAAATGCACGCGAACTCAGCGAGGATTCAAAGATCGTCATCGCCAGTCCCACACACACGGCCGAAATGAAGAAGAAGAACGGGAGCGCCGGAGAATACCAGAACGGATGCAGTTTTTCTGGCATGATCAGGAACAGCGAGCCCAGCGAGGACTGGTGAAGTGTCGAGAGCAGGATGCCCAGAATTACGAGCGGAACCATGATGCTCTTAACGATCTTCAGCGGCTTTGTCAGGTTGAAGCGTTCCAGCACTGCGGCTGAAAATTCGAACGCCAGCACCGTCGTGTAGAACATCACGCAGCAGCCGACTTCAAACATCACCGAGTGCACGTTCATGTACAGCAATTGGTGCCAGATGAACCACGGGCGGCCAAGATCGACCAGCAGGCCGACGATGAACAGCACATAGCCGAGGAACGCGGTCAGCACCGCCGGACGAGCAATGCAGTGCAGGCGTTCGACATTTAGCACATATACCGTGCCCGTGACGACAAAAGCGCCTGCCGCCAGCATTACGCCGCAGAGGCAGTCAAACCCAATCCAAATGCCCCATGGGAACGTGTCGTTCAAGTGCGAGACTGCGCCGATGCCCTGGAAATAGCGGACACCCATCGAGTACAGGCCAAGCACCATAATCACGCAGAAAACAACCTTCCAGAAGGTCCATTTAATCTTCATTTCGTACCTCCGTGCTGGTTGTCACCTTCAGCCAGCGCGACTGCTTCGCGGCGATGCGTGATCCAATACACACCACCTAATACCAGCGCCCATAGCGGCACAAAGTCAGGGATTTTCGAAAGAATGCGGAATGTGTAATCCGGCATCGGCGTGTCGCCTAGCTTTTCTGGAGTTGGGAGACCGTACGATTCCACAGCGACAGAGGAGAGGATCAGGACTGAGGTTCCGCCCACTTCATTCAGGCCGTAAATATGAGGAACGTAGTTGTCGGGGTTTTGGCGGAGCCGATCCTTCGCCTCGGCAATCAGTGCGTCGCGATCGCCAAACTTCGTCGCGCCCGTGGGGCAAGCTTCGGCACAAGCTGTCGAACGTCCTTGCGCCACCCTCTCCGGACACATAATGCACTTGCGCACGCGCGGGTTCAGCTTGCCCCATTCATACTTGGGCTGGCCAAACGCGCAGGCCACCATGCAATAGCGGCAGCCAATGCATTTGTAAACGTCATAGACGACCGGGCCGTCCTTCGTTTTGTGAAGGGCACCCACGGGACACGCAGAAGCGCACGCCGGCTCCTCGCAATGCATGCACAGCCGACGCATGTATTTGTCATTGTTTGCGAGAACTACCGTGAATTTGTGGTCCGATTGAACGGATTCCGCTGCGACCTTGTCGTCGTAGGGGAGTTCGTTCTGCTGGGCACATGCGCTCTCGCACTGCTTGCAGCCGATGCATTGAGTAGCATCGTAGAGAATAGCCTTGCTCATAAGATCTCCGCACCGCTAACGGCTGGCATATGCATGTCAGTCGGATTCGTGACACTTGGCGTGGGATCTAGGCGGGATTGAACTACAGGCAGAGTCGTCGGTGATCACGATTTTTCGTTGATCACCTCACGCAGGCCAGCGGTTCGCGCCGCTGTGGTCGAGCGTGCAGTGGCTCCGGCTTCAAAGCGCCTGAATTCCACATCACACCTACGTACCGCCGGAATCTCCGACGTTACGCTCTTCCAATTGCCTGACATTCAGTGAACAGAATCATCATTCCGTTCGAAATCAAACTGCCTGCCGAAGCCTGAGGCTACGGACATGCACCGCGGTCCAATGGAACATCGGCCGCAATTCGTGCATCGTTTCGCCAGTCGAAAACTCTATGGCAACTCGATGCCGCAACAATGTACCTCTTGCTTGCGCATCTCGGTGACCCCCATCACACCGCCGCGTGTTCTACATCGCTCCTTGCAGCGGCAGATGTTGTATCGCGCAACAGTTCGACGCTTAGGATCGTCACAGTGTTGAAGAAATCAGCAGGTGGGGTGCAAGACGGTGCTAAGAAATTCAACTGCTCGAGTGAGTTCCAAAAAGGGAAAAACTCGCCGATTGGCGAGTTTTTCTTTCGACATCCCTGAAGTTTACGCTCCGACCAGCCGTTCCAAGGCCGGTTTATTTCGGATCATCAACGTCGAGCCTTTTAGAACTGCGATCTGTTTCTTTCGAAAATCGGCGAGAGTTCGAGTCACGGTCTCGCGCGATGTGCCGATGATCTGCGCGATCTCTTCATGGGTCAGAGCGACCTTGATGCGCATGCCGGCTTCATCAGCTCCTTCGCCATGCGACCACTCGAGCAACAGGCGAGCCAGTCTCTCTGGCGCGGAGTGTGACAGTCCGAGGGAACGAATCTGCTGGTAAGCTGACTGACAGTCACGGCTCAGGTGCTGTGCTGCCTTCAGGCAGGCGTCTCCATGCTGCTGCAGGAAGCGCAAAAAATCTTCGCGCTTAATGAAGTTCAACTGGCAAGGCTGCCCGGTTTCCGCCGTGATCTCGTAGGGAGTATTTGATACCGTGGCATGCAGACCCAGGACTTCTCCCGGTTGCACGATCTTTAGGATGAGTGTCTTTCCGTCGCTCGAGGTGGTTGAGAGTTTCACGCGCCCCTTGCACAGCATGTATATACCGCGCGGCGCTTGTCCTTCGACAAATAGAACCGCCCCTGCAGGATAGGCGGCGGTAAACTTGATTTTCTCAAAGGCTTCAAGGGACGCCTTAGGGAGACCGCAGAAGAAGCTGTCGCTTCGCAACTTGCAGATTACGCAGTTCTCAACGAGTTCCAGGCCGTATGGTGATCCCAATTCACCCTCCCTACAATGACGCGTTTATAGACACTCCCGCGGAAGCAACCTTTCGCCGGAAGTGACTCACGTCACTTTCTGCTTGTGACAATGATTACAGACTCTAGCTCTGGATGCCAGAGGAATCTAGCTAAATATTTAGGGAAGCTCAGTGCTAAAACATACCAAGCGGAAATTCAGGCTTCCGCAATGCCCCTGCCTAAGGTTTTTCCCTTGCACTACCTGCAAGCCCTGGAATATAGTTTCGCGCCAAGGTGAGAGCAGCTCGTTTAGACAAGCTCTCGTTTACACATTCGCCCTCTGCTTGCGGTGGGGTATCAGGGGCCGAATACTTCAGATGCTCTGCATTCGGGGAGTTTCATCTTCAATCACCAGCGGGCGCAGCCAGTTTGGCAGAAGGCTGTTGTACGATTCCTCTCTGCCCATGGGGATTTGATATCATTCCCGGCGCGCTGATCGGCGCAGCGGTTAGGCCCCGATCGCGGTTCCGGTTCCCCGGGGTGGGGTGACGTCCGGCATTCTCCGTTTCAACCTGCGTTGTGATTGCAAAGGAGTGTTCTCATGGGCAGTCCCGTCAACACGGACTTAGTTTCTCCGGCATTTTCCTACGACGCGCCTGAAGTCGTGAAGCGCGAAGCCATCGTCAAGGATTATCTCTCCGAGTACAAGCGCTCCATCGACGACCCCGAAGCCTTTTGGGCGCAGGAAGCCGAGAGCTACACCTGGCTTAAGAAGTGGGACAAGGTTCGCGAGTGGGATGGCATCCACCATAAGTGGTTTGTCGGTGGCAAAACCAACATCACCCTCAACGCGCTCGACCGCCACGCCAAGAGCGACCGTTTCAACCGCGTTGCCTACATCTGGCTGGGTGAAGACGGATCTGAACGCGTCGTCACCTACGGCCAGCTCTACCGCATGGTTTGCCGCTTTTCCAACGGCCTCCGCTCGCTCGGAGTAGGGAAGGGCGATCGCGTAGTCATCTACATGCCGCTCACGATTGAAGGCGTAGTTTCCATGCTCGCCTGTGCCAGAGTAGGAGCCATTCACTCCGTCGTCTATGCCGGACTGGGTCATACTGCGCTGCGCGACCGCATTACAGACGCGCAGGCCAAGATCGTCATCGCTGGCGAATCCGGTGTTCGCCGCGGCAAGACTGTCCCTCTCAAGCCCATCGTGGATGAAGCCATTGACGGCCTCGATACTGTGCAGCATGTCATCGTTGTTCCACGCGGCAGTGAGAAGTACGAGGCCGCTAGCCCTCGCGAAGTGAACTACTACGACCTGCTCAAGTTCTCTGCCGAGAGTCCCGCTGAGGAGATGGACGCCGAAGACCCGCTGTTCATTCTTTACACCAGCGGCACCACGGGGCGACCCAAAGGCGTTGTTCACGTGCATGGCGGCTACATGGTCGGCATCACCTACCATCTGCGCACGTTCTTTGATGTCAGTCCGCGCGATCTTTTCTGGTGTACTTCCGACATTGGCTGGGTCGTCGGCCACAGCTACATTGTTTATGGTCCGCTTTGTGCCGGGGCTACCACGGTCTTCCGCGAAGGAGCGATTGACTGGCCAAATCCAGGCGTGGCGTGGGAGATTGTCGAGCGCTACGGCGTGACCAAGATGTTCACTGCTCCCACGGCCATTCGCATGTTCATGCGCTACGGCGAGCAACTCCCCTCGGCTCACGATCTCAGCTCGCTTCGCGTCATCGCCTGTGCCGGAGAGCCGCTCAATCCCGAAGCCTGGCATTGGGCTCAGACCTATCTCGCCGGAGACGGCAAGTGGGGCTACGTCGTCGACAACTGGTGGCAGACAGAGCTTGGCGGCCCCACGCTAGGCACTCCGGTCACCATGCCTTACCGCACAGGCAAGGCCGGCATCCCGCTCGCCGGAGTGGTCGCTGATGTAGTTGACGGCGAAGGTAAGTCGGTTCCCGACAACGAGCGTGGCCGTCTTGTTCTCAAGGGCCCCTTCCCCCACATGATGCGCACTGCCTGGGGCGATAACCCGCGCTATGAGCGCGACTGGAAGCAGATCGAGGGCTGCTACGTCACAGGCGACGTAGCGATGAAGGACGAGCAGGGCTACATCGCCGTGCTCGGACGTGCCGACGACGTGCTCAACGTTGCCGGCCATCGCATCGGCACCGCCGAGGTGGAATCAGCTCTCGTTTCGCATCCTGCCGTAGGTGAGGCCGCGGCCATTGGTTTGCCCGACCCCATGCGTGGTGAATGCATCAAGGTCTTTGTGCTGTTGCGTTCCGGGCAGGAGGCCAGCGACACGCTTTCCGCCGCTTTGATCGAACATGTTCGACGCGAGCTAGGACCGATTGCCACGCCTTCCGCTCTCGAGTTCGTGACGCAATTGCCCAAGACTCGTTCCGGCAAAATCATGCGTCGTTATCTCAAGGCCAAGGAGACAGGTCAGGAGATTGGAGACATCTCAACGCTCGAGCAGTAATTCGCTCACGTGCATCAGCATTCTTTGGAAAACTTTCAGCGGGGCGCAAGCCCCGCCCTATATCACGGAGGAAGCAGCCCCGCATGGCGAACCCTATTTCAGCAGATAGCGTCAACATCGACTCCATCCTGCAGGAAAACCGCGTCTTTCCTCCTCCCGAGGAATTCAGCGCCAAGGCTCAGATCAAGAGCCTCGACGAGTACAAGCGCTTGTACGCCGAAGCCGCAGAAGACCCCGAAGGTTTCTGGGGCAAGATTGCGAAAGACCTTCACTGGTTCGAGCCTTGGAGCAAGGTTCTCGAGTGGGATGCGCCTTGGGCCAAGTGGTTCGTCGGAGGCAAGTTCAATCTCTCCTACAACTGCCTCGACCGCCACGTCGCCTCTGGGCGTCGCGACAAAACGGCGATTCTATGGGAAGGCGAACCCGGCGACACGCGCACTCTGACCTATGCGGAGTTGCTGGCCGAAGTCGAGCGCTTCGCCAGCGCCCTGAAGAATCTCGGCGTCAAGAGAGGTGATCGGGTCGCCATCTACATGGGTATGGTCCCTGAACTTCCTGTTGCCATGCTCGCCTGCGCGCGTATCGGTGCCGTGCACTCGGTTATCTTCGGAGGCTTCTCCTCCAACGCCATCGTCGATCGCGTCAATGACCAGAAATCCTGCATGCTCATCACGCAGGATGCCTCCTGGCGCCGCGGCTCCCAGTTCCCGCTGAAAGACACGGTGGACGAAGCCCTCGCAAGCTGTCCTACGGTGAAGAGCGTTATCGTCTATAAGCGCACCGGAGCCAAGGTCAATATGCAGGAAGGGCGCGATCATTGGTGGCACGATATCGTCGCCAAAGCATCAGATAGTTGCCCCGCCGAGCCGCTCGACAGCGAGGACCCGCTCTACATCCTTTACACATCCGGCTCCACCGGAAAGCCCAAGGGCATCGTGCACACCACCGCCGGATATGCCGTAGGCACCTACATCACTACCAAGTGGATCTTCGACCTGAAGGACGATGACATTTACTGGTGCACAGCCGATATCGGCTGGGTCACCGGACACAGCTACATCGTTTATGGCCCGCTGCAAAACGGCGCGACCACGATGATGTACGAAGGTGCGCCAAATCATCCCGATCTCGACCGCTTCTGGGCGCTGATCGAGAAGTACAAGGTGAGCGTCTTCTACACCGCGCCTACTGCCATCCGCACCTTCATCAAGTGGGGCGACGAATACCCCAAGCGCCACGATCTCAGCAGCCTTCGCCTGCTCGGTTCCGTCGGTGAACCGATCAACCCCGAAGCTTGGATGTGGTATCGCGACGTCATCGGCAAGGATCGGTGTCCGATTGTCGATACCTGGTGGCAGACCGAAACCGGCGCCATCATGATTTCGCCTTTGCCCGGTGCCATCGCCACCAAGCCTGGGTCTGCAACGCGCCCCTTCCCCGGCATCATCGCCGAGGTCGTGGATCGCAGTGGCGAGAAGGTTCCACTCGGTTCCGGCGGATACCTCGTCATCAAGCAACCCTGGCCCGCCATGGCCCGCACCATCTTTGGCGACCCCGACCGCTATGTGAAGCAGTACTGGTCCGACATTCCAGGTGTCTATTTCACCGGAGACGGCGCGCGCATCGATAAGGACGGCTACATCTGGGTCATGGGACGCGTCGATGACGTGCTTAACGTCAGCGGACACCGCCTTTCCACCATGGAAATCGAGTCCGCCCTCGTTGCCCACGACAAGGTCGCCGAAGCCGCCGTCGTCGGCCGCCCCGACGACATCAAAGGCCAGGCCGTAGCTGCCTTTGTCACCCTCGAAGGTGGAGTCAATCCCAGCGCCGCGCTGAAGGAAGAGCTTCGTGCCTGGGTGGCGAAGGAAATTGGCGCAATGGCCAAGCCTGACGACATCCGCTTCACCGAACAGCTGCCCAAAACCCGTTCCGGCAAGATCATGCGCCGCCTCTTGCGTGAACTGGCTACCAGCGGCGAAGTGAAGGGTGATATCACCACCCTTGAGGATCTTGCGGTCATCACCAAACTCAAGGGCACCGAAGAGTAGATTGCATTGTCCGTAAAGAAAATGAGCCCACTCCGTAAGGAGTGGGCTTAATAAGTGCGGTAGGAGACCTATTTTGGTGGAGCTAGTCGGGATCGAACCGACGACCTCATCGTTGCGAACGATGCGCTCTCCCAGCTGAGCTATAGCCCCACAGAAAGGGTGTCTTGCATTCCCTTACTTCGAAATAATATCAGCAGACTTGCAGATTGGCCAAGCGAGGTTCTCCACAGCCCTCAATCGAATTGCACCGCCCCATGCAACAGCACTGAGTGTTTGCAAAACTCCGCATCATCCCTTCCCGGACAGTCACTCCGATAATGCCCACCCCGGCTCTCTCTTCGCGCCAGCGCCGAGCGCGCGATTGCCAATCCGCTCTGCGCAATGTTGCGCGCCTCCGCCCTCTGTCGGGTGGTTGCTGCCGGCATCTCGTGCAGAATCTCCTGCAAACGTTCCACCGCCGTCGAGAGCCGCTCTGCGTCGCGCACGATTCCCACATGGCTCTCCATCAGCTGCTGCACCTCTCGCTGTAGAGCCGCCTCATCACCATCGCCGTGGCATTTGCACTTCGACGCCGACCTCGCATCCGAAATCTTCGCCGCATTCTCCGCGAGCATTGCCCTCGCTGCTCGCGCCCCATACACGAGCCCCTCCAGCAGGGAATTGCTCGCCAGCCGATTTCCTCCATGGACTCCTGTGCACGCCGCCTCACCTGCCGCATAGAGTCCCGGCAGTGATGCTCGCCCGTTCACATCCGTGCGCACTCCGCCCATTGCATAGTGGGCCGCGGGGCGAATCGGTATCAGGTCCTTTGTGATATCCAGGCCATACTTCAGGCACGTCTGGTAAATGCGCGGGAACCGCAACTTCAGCCGCTCTCCGTCCAGATGCGTTACATCGAGATACACCGCCGCATTCGTGCCAGTCGCATGCAGCTCGTTATGGATTGCCCTCGCGACCACATCCCTTGGCGCCAGCTCCGCCAGTTCGTGATATCCCGGCATGAACCGGTCCCGAGCCGCATTGCGCAGGTACGCGCCCTCCCCGCGCAGAGCCTCCGACAGCAGGAACCTCGGAGCACCCTCTATGTACAGTGCTGTCGGATGGAACTGCACAAACTCCATATCGCTCAGCTCTGCTCCTGCTCGCATCGCCATCGCTGGGCCGTCCGCCGTCGCTACCGTGGGGTTCGTCGTATTGGCAAACACCATTCCCGCGCCACCCGTAGCCAGCAGCACTGCCCGAGTCGTGATCTGCTCTGTAGTTCCATCCTCGTGAACGATCTCAACGCCCACGACGCGCCCATCCCGCACCAGCAGGTCTCGCGTGAATCCGAAATCGCGCAGATGCACGTTCTTCAGCGTTTTCGCCTTTTCGTAGAGCGTCCGTCCAATCTCTCTTCCTGTGGAGTCGCCGTCCGCATGCAGCACGCGATTGCGTGAGTGTGCTCCTTCGCGTGTGAATGCCAGCTTGCCATTGGCGTCGCGATCAAATCGTGCACCCCACTCCAGCAGTTCCCGCACGCGCTCTGGCCCTTCCGTCACCAGGATCCGAGCTGCCTGCTCGTTCACCAGGCCTGCACCGGCTCGCAACGTATCCTGCAGATGGATTTCCGGCGAGTCATCCGGCCCAAGTGCAACGGCGACTCCGCCCTGCGCGTATTGCGTGTTTGATTCCGTCAGCTCTTGCTTCGACAGGCAGAGCACCGTCCCGTGCTGGTCGAGTTCGATTGCGGCTCGTAGCCCGGCAACCCCGGCGCCCACAACAATAAAGTCATATGAGTTCATGGCAACCCCTGATGGTATCACCCGCAATCAGCGCAGCCGAAACTCCCTGCGCTCGCAATCCAGAGTTCTCCACCAAACAGTTGCTGCGGTAAGATAGAGACTTGATCCGCATAGAAATTCAAACTCGAAGCAAGTGCTACGACGTTGTCATCGAGCAGGGCTTGCTCCGCTCTGCGGCGGCCTACATTCGCGAAGTTGTCCCCACGGCTCGCCACTTCGTCGTGATCACCTCTGCCCCTATCCGCAAATACTGGGGCAAGCCGTTGTTGGAGTCGTTCGCCTCTGATGGAGCCAAGGTCGATGTGCTCGAAATGCAGGATGGTGAGCGCCGCAAGAATCTCGCAACCATCGAAAGCCTCTCCACTGGCTTAGTACGCCTCAAGGCGGATCGCAACACCGTCCTCATCGCGCTCGGCGGTGGTGTCGTCGGCGACGTCGTCGGATTCCTCGCCAGCATCTACATGCGCGGCATCCGCTTCATTCAAATTCCGACTACATTCCTCTCGCAGGTAGATTCCTCGGTCGGTGGCAAGACCGGCGTCAATCTCACGGCTGGCAAGAACCTCGTCGGAACCTTCAAACAGCCCGAACTCGTGCTCATCGATCCTCAGGTACTCAGCACTCTGCCTGATCGCGAATACCGCTCCGGCCTCTATGAATCTCTGAAAGCTGGAGTCATTCGCAACGTGCGCATTTTCGAGTTCATGGAACAGAACCGGGCGCAGATTCTTTCCAAGCAGCCCAATGCCCTTGAGTGGCTCATCTCCGAGTCCGTTCGCGTCAAGGCCGACGTTGTCGGACAGGACGAAGAAGAGCACGGCCTCCGCAAGATCCTCAACTACGGACACACCATAGGCCACGCGCTCGAAGCCGAAACTGCCTACAAGACTTTCCTGCACGGCGAAGCCGTCGCCTGGGGCATGGTAGCCTCGGCCATGATTGCCGTCGGCATGCAGAAAACTTCGCCGCTGGAAGCGCAACGCATCATCAGCCTCGTGCTCGCATACGCCGCTCTGCCACCTGTCGAGGTAAAGCCTAAGTCCATCTTCCGCCGCCTCGCCAGCGACAAGAAAACGCTCGACGGCCAGGTTCACTTCATACTCCCCGTGCATGTCGGGCAGGTGGATATCGTCACCGATGTTCCTGAAAAAGCCATCCTGCAGGTAGTCTCCGAGCTTCGTGATCTCTCCCGGGCGTAACCGCGCACATGTCAGAACGGAATCAACCAATGGATAAGTTGAAATCGGCGCCGACCACCGAACAAGCGCCCAGCACACCCGGCGCGCGCGTCACTCCCGCACAGGACCAGAGCTCTGCAGCTCATGCCGTGCGCCAGATGTTCTCGGCCATAGCTCCGCGCTACGACCTGCTCAATCACGTTCTCTCTTTCAGTGTCGATCGTTACTGGTGGTGGCGTACCGCCCGCCGTTTCCGTCACATCCTGCGACTTCAGGACGCTGCAGTTCTCGATCTCTGCTGCGGCACTGGCGACATGACCTTCGCGCTCTATCGTCAGGCTGGTCCCTCCGGAGCTTCGCTCGTAGGAGCGGACTTTGCTCACCCCATGCTCTGCCGCGCTATCCAGAAGAGTGCTGGGCGCTCCATCCAATGGGTAGAAGCCGATGCACTTCAAATGCCTTTTGCTGATGGCCGATTCAATCTCGTGACCTCGGCCTTTGGCTTCCGCAATCTCGCCAACTATGACTCCGGGCTGCGCGAAATTTACCGTGTGCTCGCCGCCAATGGTGAGATCGCGATTCTCGATTTCGGAGAGCCCAAGGGGCTCCTCGGAAGGCTCTATCGCTTTTACTTCCGCCGAGTTCTCCCTGCCATCGGCTCCATCCTCTCCGGAACGCGCGGCCCCTACGCCTACCTGCCCGCCAGCGTAGCGCGGTTCCCGCAGCCTCCAGAGATGCTGGCTCGCATGAAGGCCGCTGGATTCCGCGAAGTCAACTACACGCCCTACACTTTCGGAGTCGCTGGCGTGTATTGGGGGCGAAAATAGTCACGCACCCTGGCAGGGAAGCCGCTCTTCCCAAACTGGCTCTCACTCATCCAAGGCTGCGCAACTTAGCAGCCGCAACCACGCCTGCCCTTGGCAGCGCTGTGCCCTCACGATAAGCTCATGGAGATGGTTTCTGCAGCGATCAATCCGGAGCTGATGCGCACTGAAAAGCAGCGCGTGGCGCGCAACAGTGTCTTGGTAGCCATCGTCATCACCGGCTTCAAGTTCGTTGTAGGCTTTTTCACCGGAAGCCTCGGCATCATCTCTGAAGCGCTGCATTCCTCGCTCGATCTCGTCGCCGCAATCGTTACTCTGTTCTCCGTGCGCGTCAGTGACAAGCCTGCCGACGCCGATCATCAATACGGCCACGGCAAGGTCGAGAACTTCTCTGCCTTCATCGAGACAGGTTTGCTTCTCGGCACTTGCGTGTGGATCGTCTGGGAGGCCGTCCACCGCCTCTTTTTCCGCAGCGTCGAAATCGAACCCACCATCTGGGCCGTCGTCGTCATGGGCCTGTCCATCGTGCTCGACTACGGACGCTCACGCGCTCTCAAACGTGTTGCCGACAAATACTCCAGCCAGGCACTTCAGGCCGACGCCCTGCATTTCGCCACCGATATCTGGTCGAGTTCCGTTGTCATCGCCGGTCTCGCCTTTGTATGGGCCGGACGTCACTATCACCTGCCGTGGTTGCAGAAAGCCGATCCCATCTCCGCTCTAGGCGTTGCCGCAATTGTCGTCTGGGTCAGTTGGCGTCTTGCTCGCGAAACCCTCGACGCCCTGCTCGATGCCGCGCCCTCGGGTGTGCGCAATGAAATCATCGGCCAGGTTCGCAATGTTCCCGGTGTGCTCGGAGTCGAGCGCGTGCGCATCCGCAAGGCAGGCAGCCGCTATTTTGCCGATGTCGCCGTCGGACTCGCTCGCAATGTGACCTTCCAGGCCTCGGATGCCGTAGTCTCGCAGGTGCGACAGCGCATCCACACCTTGCTTGGCGATTCTGACGTGCTGGTCAACGCCGTGCCGCGTGAAGTAATCACCGAGAGCACCTTCGATCGTATCCGTGCCGCCGCTCTCCGCAACAATCTAATGGTGCACGACATTAGCGTGCAGGATCTCGATGGCGACATTCACGTCGAGCTGCACGTCGAACTCGACGAAAACATGTCGCTCATTGCCGCGCACGACCGCGTCACCGCCCTCGAGTCAGACATCCGCGCGCACGTGCCCGAGATTACCTCGATCCTTACGCACATCGAGAGCGAGCCCGCGACTATCGAGACCAGCGACGAAATCGTGCAGGACCGCGCGCTGGAGAACAAGCTCAAGGCCATCGCAGCCACATTTCCTGATGTTGTCGATATCCACGAGATCATCTTCAAGCGCGTGCGCGAACACATCTTTCTCTCTTGTCACGTGACCATGAAAGACGATCTTCCCTTGTCACAAGTGCACGATATTCAAACCGCCTTGGAGATCAAGTTCAAGCTCGAAGCGCCGCAACTTTTCCGCGTGCTCATCCATCCCGAGCCGCAGACCGACAACCGGCGCTAAGTTGATAGGAGTAAGTCTATGCATGCCCGCGTAACCTGGATTGCCGCAAACCAGACGGAAGATCGCTACCTCGGCGTTGCCACCAGCGGGCACGCCGTCGTCGTCGATGCCAGCCAACTCAAGCAGGGAAGCAGCCCCATGGAACTTGTCCTCATCGGACTCTGCGGCTGCACTGCCAGCGACGTGCGCACCATTCTCCATAAGAAGCGTGAGACATTCACGTTGCTTGAGGTGCGTGCCACCGCCGAGCGTGCCGTCGATCCTCCCAGTGTGTTTACCGAGATCAAACTGCTCTACCGCGTCAGCTCCAGCGTCAATCGCAAAGCGATGGAGGACGCAGTCAACTTGTCCAAGGAAAAATACTGCTCCGTCTCGCAGATGCTGCAGAAGACCGCCACCATCACGTCAGAGATCGAGTATGTTGATTAGATGACCCAGAGTCTCCGCCGCGCATCATCCGGCGTCAAATCGTCTCTTGCGGGCTACCTCTACATCGGCGGAGCCACGCTTTTCTGGGCCATCTCCGCCACTCTCGGACGCGCCGTTTTCACCGGGCGCCTTCATCTCTTCGGTGCTGTTGTTCCCACCGTGCCTCCGCTCATGCTTGCCCAGAGCCGCACCACCTTCGCTGCTTGCGTGCTGTTTCCATTGCTCCTGATCGCTCGCGGCACCGCAGCGTTGCGCATGCAGAAATCAGAAATTCGGGACTGCGCCATCGTCGGCATTCTCGGCATCGCCGGATCGAACTACTTCTACTATCTCTCCATCCAGCGCACAAGCGTGGCCACGGCCATCATCCTTCAGTATCTCGCTCCGGTGTTTGTCCTCTGCTGGATGCTCTTTCGCAAGCTTCAGCCGCCTACCTTGCCGCGCATCGGCGGAGTTCTTGTTGCTGTCATCGGTTCCATTCTCGCCATCGGAGTGGTCAGCCACTCATCGCAATTTCCATGGCTTGCAATTCGTCCGGGGCAAATGCGCTTTGACCTCATCGGCGTCATCGCCGCGCTCATCGCCGCCGTCTCATTCGCCTTCTATAACGTCTTCGGACGTCACCTCGTCGAGCAGCATGATCGCTGGACTGTCCTTGCCTGGGCGCTTGCCGGAGCCGCCGCCGGCTGGATCTTCATCAATCCTCCCTCGCGCATCCTTGCCGCCCACTACACGCGCCCGCAGTGGACGTTCATGGCCCTGTTCTCCATCACATCCATCCTCATTCCGTTCTCGCTGTACTTCGCCGGGTTGCATCATCTCGATGCCACTCGCGCCATCGTTACCAGCTGCCTTGAGCCTGTCTTCTCCATCCTCATTGCCGCTCTCGCCCTGGGAGAACTCGTCGGCCATATTCAAATCGCCGGAATCCTTTTCGTCCTCGCCTCCACCATCCTCGTTCAGCTCCAAACAGAAAAGGGCGGCCAAGTGCCGCCCTTCGATCCCGTGGAGTGACGCTTACACCTTCGTCTTCCTCAACGCCTCTCGCAGTCGAAAGTACTTCTGCGCCCGCTTCACATCCTTTCCAATCTGCTCCTTGAGCGCCTCCGGATTCGGAAATTTTCTTTCCGCTCTCAGCCTGTACAAGAAGCTCAACCGGATCGGCGTCTCGTTCGAGAGATCGATGGGATGGAAGTTCAGAATGTAGCTTTCGATCGCAAATGAATCCGCCCCAAACGTCGGACGATTTCCCACATTCGTAACCGACTGGAAATATTCGCCATTGATCAGCATCTCCGTGACATAAACCCCAATCGCCGGAGTCAGCTCATCGTAGTGTGACAGGTTCACCGTAGGAACGGCGTACTTCGTCCCGTACCCACGCCCTCGTCCCGGTGTCGAATCGATGCTGAACACGCGCCCCAGCAGATGTCGTGCCGCCTTCACTTCGCCGCCAAGCAACAGCGCGCGCACGTTGCTGCTCGAAACCACGAACTCGCCCCACATCATCGGCTCGTGCATCACCACCGCGAAGCCCAGCTTTTCGCCGTACTCCTTCAGTCGTTCCACATCTGCTTCCGCCTTGTGTCCAAAGCGGAAGTTGAAGCCCTCATGCACCTCGACAGCATCGAGTTTGTTCGACAGTATTTCTTCGGCAAACTCAAACGCTGGCATCACCGAGAGGTCACGGGTGAAGGGAACCACCACCACCGTATCTACCCCCGACTCCTCCAGCAGCTCCATCTTTCGCTTCATCGGCGTAATCAGCGGAGGCCCCGCGTGCGGACGTAGAATTCGCGAGGGGTGAGGGTCAAACGTCACCAATACCGCGCGCGCTTTCAGCTCCTTGGCACGCCTGCAAATCGAGTCAATCAATTGGCGATGTCCGGAGTGAATGCCATCGAAGTTCCCGACCGTCACCACCGACGGCCCAAAATTCTGCGGAATCTCTTCGAGTGACTCGTAGATGGTCACAGCTCGCTCTCCAAGTCGATCTCAATGCGCAAGCCGTCGTATGCCAGCCGTACTTCTGGCGGCAGAGTATCGTTTGTCGCCTGATGCGGCAGGCTGTGGCTGATGTGTGTGAAGAATGTCTGCGCTGCCCCGATCTGCTCAGCCACTTTCAGCGAGTTTGCCACCGTCGAGTGTGTCGGATGCGGCTCATGCCGTAGCGCGTCCAGAAACACCACATCCACGCCTTGCAGCATGCGAATGGAGTTCTCCGGCACCGTGCTGAAATCCGTCAGATACGCAAACCGTCCGATCCTGTACCCGATAATCTCGTTCTCATCGCCGTGCATCACCGGCACGGGAATCACGTTCACTCCCAGCAACTCGAAGGGCTGGCTGATTTCCCTCAGCTCCACCTTTGCGAGCCCGCCATACTTGTAGTTGTCGTCGAAGACGTACTTGAACACCGACTGCAGGATGCGCGAAGTCTCCGGGGTCGCATACAGCGGAAGCCTACCCCCGCCGGTCACGCGCGGATACGTCAGCGGCCTCAAGTCGTCGAGCCCCAGAATGTGGTCAGCGTGCCCATGCGTGTATAGCACCGCATCCAGCCGGTCGATTCCTTCGCGCACCGCCTGCTCGCGGAAATCCGGGCCGCTGTCGATCATAATGCGGTGGCCCTCCCACTCAATCATCACCGAGGGCCTTGTCCTGCGATCCCGGGGATCGTCCGACCGGCACACCGCGCAGTCGCAACCAATCGTGGGCACGCCCATCGAAGTGGCGCTGCCCAGCACTGTCACCGTGCCTTTCTTCACTTCCGCGGAGCCCCCGGTGCGCCCGGCGCTTTCGTCATCGCCTCGCGCTGAATCATATTCACGATTTCCATGTACGTCATGCGAAGCTGGAACACCGTATTCTGCAGAATCGCCTGCTCCTGCTCCGTCAAATTGCCCTTGGTCTTTTCTTCCAGCACGCTGATCAGGTCAATCATCTGCCGCAATCCCACAATATCCACGCGACGTTCTGTGCCCGTGTCCATGGCTCCGGCGTACATCATCGCCGTCTGCACCAGCATGTCCAGCAGATGAATGAACTCCATCTTCTGCCCGCCGAACGCGCTGCGCTCTTTTTCGGCGTTGTAACCCGTCTCGCCCAGCGGCCCCGGCGCAGTCGCCTGTTTCGCGTCCATCTTCTGCTCTGGCTGTTTCGGCTCAGGCTTGGCTGCTTCCGCCTTTGGAGCCTCCGGCGCGGGTTTCTCCGGCGCGGGCGTGCTTGCTACCGTGGCAGTTGGAGCCTCACTCGCCTCAGCCTGCGCTTCAGGGCGAGGCTCGCCATCGAAGTTGAATTTTCTGCGGTCTGTAACTACAAAATCCGGCTTCTTCTCTTTTTCCATCTCTCTTTTCTCACCCAACAGAAATTGAACTCGCTAGAACTGAATCGGCAACGCCGTGAATCTCACAACCGCTTCGCCTGCCTTCAACTCGGAATCCTGCGCAGCAGCTTCCTGTCTCATAAATCCCAATGCCACCGTGCGTGCCACGCCATCTACCACAATCTCCGCGCTACTCGTAATCTCGCCCAGTTCCTTCTCGCCGGCCATCACCTTGGTTCCGCGTTCCGAAGCCTTGCCGTCCACGATCAAGCCCGAGAACTTCCGATGCACGTTGCCGCGAGAATGAATCCGCTCTACGATCTCCTGCCCAATGTAGCAGCCCTTCGCATGATGCAGCGCGTAGTTCTGTCCGGTCTCCTGGGCCAGCTCCCGCTGTCCAATATCGACCCCGATCCTAGGGAGCCCCAGCAGGATCCTTTGCCAGTCCAGTGCCTCTGCTCCCACCGGCACCGCTCCTGCCTTCACCAGCGCGTTCCAGAATGCCTCAAGATTATCCGCCGCCAGCCAGAGCTCGTACCAGTCGCGCACCGCCACCGGATCGCGCACAACCGAGTAGCTCATCCCCTGCCAGCTTCCATCCACAATCTTCCCTGGCTTCGCCGCTCCCGCCTCGATGCCCAACGTCGCGAGCACCTCGAGCGCCTTCGGCCCCGCCACGCCAATCGAGGTCAGCCCGCCGCTGATGTCTCCCAGCTCCACGTCATCCATGATGATGTAGTGGTCCAGGAACTCGCGGATCGCGGGAATCTGCGCCGCCTCGCTCTCCAGCACATAAAAGTCTCCGCGCTGAAAAGCCATCAGGTCGCCCTGAATCCTACCCTGTGCGTTCAGCAGGAAGCTGTAGTTCCCAAAATCCTGGGGCAGATCCCGGGTGTTATTCGTGACCATCCCATTCAGCCAGCGCACGCGATCCTCGCCGCGCACCACCAGCTTGCCTCGCCAGCTCAGGTCAAAAACGCCGCATCCATGCCGCAGCGCCTCCAGTTCCTCAGCCGCCGAACTGAACCGCAACACTGTCTCGGCCCCGGCATAGTTGCCCAGCACCGCCTGCACTCCGAATTTTTCCATCAGGGAAGTAGAAGACATAGGTTTCGTAAGCCAGTCGAACCACCGATTATATCCAACGCCGTCGCTTTATGTTTTCCGTGCGCATCCAGCCGGATTCACGCGATCCGTGCGGATATGTACACTGCACTCATGAACATCGGGGCAATTCGTGCAGCCGCTGCGATTCTCTTTCTTCTGGCGTTTTCTCCTTTCGCTCACTCCATAGAGGATGCCGAGTTCGTCCGGAAAGCCGTCGAGCGAAGCGCGCTCAACCGCCCCGGCATCAAACCTTTTCACCTCAAAGCTGTATTGGCTCCCAGTTCCGAACGCAACAAAGACTCCGGGCGCACCGGAGAAGTTGAGATCTGGTGGCAATCGCCCCACTCGCTGGCAACTTGCGCGGACTCGAGACCCTGCGCTCGAACTTTGAAGAGTTCCGTGGAGTGCAGGTGGCACGCGCGATCAAGCTCCTGCACGACAATTCGGTCGGCCTGATCCTCCGCGTGACAGAACTCGTGCCTGCGGAATCAGTGAACCCGGAACAATTCGAGTTGCCGGGCCATGTCTGGAATCGAGCATTTACCAGCGAAGTTCGCTAGCGTTGTCCCTATTCGGATTCCGTCCGCAGTCGCCGCATCAGGCGTGCTGCGAGTGCATACTGGTGGTATCTTTTCAGCGCAGCGCCTCTCCAAGGACGTGCATGGCATCGACTCGAAAACTGTTCCGGCTACTTGCTCTTCTCCTCTCGCTCGCCATGCTCGCCTCTGCGCAGCAGCCTCCAGCGCCCGCTCCCGAACAGCCACCCGCGCCTGCGACAGCCACCGAACCCGAGCACCACATCTCCGAAGCCGAAGCCAAAGAGCTTTTCCGCTCCATCGACGACCTGCTCAAGTTCGCTTCCGACCGCACCGGCCTCCCCATTCGCCACCCCGTAAAAAAGAAGCTTGCCACTCGCGATGAGGTCGCCAAATACGTCGGGCAGCGCATGAAAGATCAGGGAGATGGCGAGCGCTTCGACCGTTCCTCCATCGCCCTAAAAAAACTCGGCTTACTCCCGCACGATTTCAATCTTCGCGAATACATGCTTGGCCTCTACAAGGAACAAGTCGAGGGATGGTACGACTCTCACAGCAAAACCGTGTACCTTCTCGACTGGGTCGCCCCCGATCTTCAAAAGCCCGTCATGGCTCACGAACTTGTTCACGCCCTGCAGGATCAGAACTACGACCTTGAGAAGTGGTTGAACGTTCGTAAGGACTCCAAGAACGAAACCGAGCAGATGGTCATCGATGAGCAGCGCACCGCCCGCCAGTCCATCGTCGAGGGGCAAGCCATGATCGTGCTCTTCGACTACCAGCTCACGCCCGTCGGCCAAACAGTGGAAAGCGCCCCCGACCTCGTCGATTCCATGCGCGCCTCCATTGCCGACGAAGATTCCACCCCGATGTACAACAAGGCGCCCGTCTATCTGCGCGAAGCCATGCTCTTTCCCTACACGTTCGGTATGGATTTCGTCCGCTCCATCCTCATCAAGCGAGGCAAAGACGCTGCCTTCGCCGGAGTGCTTGCCGAACCGCCACTAGATACTCGACAGATCATGGAGCCCGCCACCTATCTCAATCACGAGCCACAGGTGCAGTTCGAGGTCGTGCCCTTGGAAAAGGCGCTCGGCCCCGGCTGGCGTCGCGAAGACTTCTCCGGCATCGGCCAGGTCGATCTCCGCGTCATCCTTCGCCAATGGGCAGGGAAGGAAGTCGCCTCGAAACTATCGTCTAGCTGGCGCGGTGGCTACTACATGACACTAGGCAACAAGAAAGCTCCCAAGGATGCACCCATCCCTCTGGCGCTGGTCCTCAACTTCTCTACCCCCGACGCTGCCAATAACTTCGCGGCCATCTACCAGGCCGCGCTCTCGCAGCGATACAAATCCGTGCACCCCGGTACTCCGCGCCAGTGGAATACCGAAGAGGGAACCATGCGCCTTTACATCGACGGAGCCACTGCCATCGCGCTCGAATCCTTCACCGCCGAGGAGTGCTCCAAGATTCACGATGCGCTCAAGCCCGCCATCCGCAAGCCGTTCGACATCGTGCCCACTCCTGTTGCGCCGGAAGCTTCCGTGCCTACCGCCGCTGCTCCTGCCTTATAGTCCACGCTCTCCCATTCAGTTCGGTATAATCAGCTTTTCCGCTCACTTATTTGCACGCGCAGGAGATTGAATTGGCACAGGCAGAGATCGGCATTATCGGCGGCAGCGGCCTTTATTCCATGAAGGGCCTCACCGACATTCACGAAGTAAAACTCGAAACTCCCTTCGGCTCGCCGTCGGACCCCTATGTCCTCGGCACGCTAGCCGGACGCAAGGTTGCCTTTCTCGCCCGCCACGGACGCGGCCATCGGATCCTTCCCACCGAGTTGAACTTCCGCGCCAACATTCACGGATTCAAGCAGCTTGGCGTCGAGCGCATTCTCTCCGTCTCCGCCGTTGGCTCGCTTCGCGAAGAGCACAAGCCCACCGACTTTGTCATCCCCGACCAGTTCTATGACCGCACCAAGCAGCGCGTATCCACCTTCTTCGGCGAAGGCCTCGTGGCACACATTGCTTTCGGCGATCCCATCTGCCACGAGCTGGCCGCAACCGTTGCCAAGGCCGGAGCCGCCGCCGGAGTTGTCACCAAGAGTGGTGGCACCTACGTCTGCATGGAAGGCCCGCAGTTCTCCACCAAGGCTGAGAGCAACGCCTATCGGGCCATGGGTTTCGACCTCATCGGCATGACCAACCTGCAGGAAGCCAAACTCGCCCGCGAAGCAGAGATCTGCTACGTCACCATCGCCATGGTCACCGACTATGACTGCTGGCATCCCGGACACGACTCTGTCACCGTCGAGCAGGTTGTTGCCGTGCTCAACAAGAATGCCGAGAACGCCGCCGAAGTCGTCCGTCAGGCCATTGCTATTCTTCCCGCCAATCGCGGCTGCAAATGCGGACAGGCCCTTGCTACAGCCATTATGACGGCCCCTGACGCCATCCCCGCCTCCACCCGCGCCAAGCTCGATCTGCTCGTAGGTAAATACCTCAGCGCAAAGGCGGGTGCATAACTTGTCGATCCTCGTTGTAGGCTCCGTTGCCTTTGATACCCTGAAGACCCCGTTCGGCGAACGCACCAAGATTCTCGGCGGCGCCGCCACATATTTTTCTCTTTCTGCGAGCTTCTTTACCAAGGTGCGCGTCGTCGGCGTCGTCGGCGAAGACTTCACCCCCGAGCACGAGTCAGTCCTCACCCAGCGTGGCATCGACACCCGCGGCATCGAGCACGCGACAGGGAAGACCTTCCACTGGGGCGGCGAGTACGGCGAAAACGTCAACGAAGCGAAGACGAACTTCACCGACCTCAACGTCTTCGAGAATTTCAACCCGAAAATTCCCGCCGAATACGACGACTCTGATTACCTTTTCCTCGCCAATATTCAGCCCGAGTTGCAACTCGATGTGCGCCGCAAAATGCCGCGTGTCGCCCTGGTCGGCGGCGACACCATGAATCTCTGGATCAACATCAAGCGTTCCGAGCTTCTCGAAACGTTGAAGGAGGTCGATATTCTCCTCATCAACGATGGCGAAGCCAAAATGCTGTCCAACGAAACGAGCCTCGTCCTCGCCGCCAAGAAGATCCTCACCATGGGACCGCGTTCGTTGGTCATTAAGCACGGCGAATACGGCGCGACGATCTTCTTTGGCGACGGCTCGTATCCCTTCCGCGCCCCGGCCTTGCCGATCGCCGAGGTCAAGGACCCAACCGGCGCCGGAGACACGTTCGCCGGAGGCTTCATGGGCTACATCGCATCGCAGCCCAAGCTCACCCCCGGAGTCCTCAAGCGCGCCATGTTCTATGGCAGCGTCATGGGCTCGTTCACGGTGGAGTGCTTCGGCCCCGAGCGTCTGCTATCGCTCACGCACGCCGAAATCGAAGAGCGGTTCAAACTCTTCCGCAACCTCACTCACCTCGACTAAGAGTGAACGGGTTATCCCAAATGCCCGGTGGCCCACATATGCCTTCTTTTGGCATATGTGGGGAGCCGAAATGTTCCGTCCTAGAGCTGTTGCACTTATTCTTCTTTTGACCAATGAACGAGGAACGACCAATGAGAGCACGTCAGCAACGAGTACGAGGAGATCTTGCCCTCGTCTCCGCCTTGGCTGCTTTGCTCTCCTTCGTGGCCTTCGCCTGGTTCTACCGCCGCGGAGACATCCTGCTCTACGGCGATGCTGTCGCCCACCTCAACATTGCCCGCCGCATCATTGACTCGCGCAACGCCGGATGGGATCAGATCGGCACCGTCTGGCTCCCCTTGCCGCACCTTCTCGTCGCTCCCTTCGTAGCCAACGATCAGCTCTGGATTACCGGAGTCGGCGGTTCCATCCCATCGATGTTTGCCTACGTCCTCGGCGTCGTCGGAATTTTTCGCCTCATCCGTGCCCGTGCCAATGTCGCAGCCGCCTCGGTCGCGACCGCTATATACGCTTTCAATCCGTCGCTGCTCTACATGCAATCGACGGCCATGACCGAATCCATCTTCCTCGCCGCTATCATCTGGGCGCTGGTTTACTTCGATGAATTCCTCCGCGGCCTCTCGCCCGATTCTCCCGGTGAGCCTCCCATGCTCCCCGCCTGGAGAGCCATCGAGCGATGCGCCATGTGCCTCGCGGCCGCCATTTTCACCCGCTACGACGGATGGATCATCGCCTTTCTCTTCGGCCTTTGTGCAGTCGGCGCCGCGCTGCGCTGGCATGGCCGCCGCCCATCTCAGCCCGAAGTCAAACGTCTTGTGCGCTCGATGTGTTCGTTTCTGCTTCTGCTTGCGCTGTGTCCCACGCTGTGGCTTGCGCACAATTACAAGACCACCGGACATCCGCTCGACTGGTTCAACGGCCCCTACTCGGCCAAAGCCATCGAGAAGCGCTCGACTCCCAAAGGCGACCCGCCCTACCCCGGCAAAGACCACATGATCGTCGCCGCCCAGTATTTCCTGAAGGCTGCGCGCATGAACGTCGGAGAAGGTGCCCGCAAGAATTGGCTCATTCTCCTCGCCACCGCCGGAATGCTCGCCGCTGCCTTTCATCTACGCCGTTTTGCGCCGCTCTTCCTGCTCTGGATTCCGTTGCCGTTCTATGCCTATTCAGTCGCTTACGGCAGCGTGCCCATCTTCGTCCCCGAATGGTGGCCTTTCTCCTATTACAACGTGCGCTACGGCCTCGAACTTCTTCCCGCCATTGCCGTTTTCGTAGGCGCACTGGCATGGGCTGCCTCGCGCCTTAGGCGCCCCAGGATTACCGTGGCGACCACCTTTGCCCTACTCGCTGCGACGTTTCTGTCCTTCAGTTCCTCTGCCTGGTGCTTCTCCCGCCGTTCTCAGGACCGAAACTGGGGACGCAAGTGGATGATTCCCATCTGCTATCGCGAAGCCTACGCCAACAGCCGCAGCCGCCAGCAGCTTGAGATTCAGGTTGCGCAAGCCCTCATGGTCGTCCCTCCCAATGCGAGCCTCCTCATGTACACCAGCGACTACATCGGAGCCGTCCAGCGTGCGGGCATCCACCTCGACCGCATCATCTCCGAGTCCACCTTCATGGTGTGGGACGCGGCCCGTAGCGCGCCCTTCGCCACCGCGGACTACATCATCGCCATCGACGGCGATCCTGTGGCCGAGGCCGTGCGCGTCAACCCGCGCGGACTCACCAAGCTCATGATCATCCACACCTTGGGCAAGCCGACCGTGACCATCTACCGCAGCCTGCGGTCTCGTTTATAGGGTCGATAGATTTTATTTGTAAGCCAATCAGAGCAGAACAAGGTTAAATAGACCAAATCCAGCTTTGGAGTAACTGGTGATCCGATCCCTGGGGCCTTCCCCCCAACTACTTCGCCGCCTATGCCTAGGTGTGTGTCTGCTTCTCCTGTTCTGCTGCGCAATTGGCGCCAGCGCCCAACCTACCTCACAACCGACCCTTGCCGACCTCCAGCGCCAGATTGCCGAAGCCCGCAGCAACGCCGACAACGCCTGGATGCTGGTCAGCTCTGCTCTCGTGCTCATGATGACCGGCCCCGGCCTCGCACTTTTCTACGGTGGACTCGTCCGGCGCAAAAACGTGCTTTCGACCTTCATGCACAGCTTCGCCATGATGGCCGTCGTCACCGTCGTCTGGGGAGTCGTCGGCTTCAGCCTCGCCTTCGGCGCCGGCAATAGCTTTATCGGAAACTTTCATCACCTGTTCCTCAACGGAGTCGGAGCTGCTCCCGATCCTGACTATGCGGCCACCATCCCACTCCAGACCTTCATGGTCTATCAGTTGATGTTTGCCATCATCACTCCGGCCCTCATCTCCGGAGCCTTCGCCGAGCGCATGAAGTTCAGCGGCATGCTCGTGTTTCTCACTCTCTGGTCGCTGGTCATTTACACCCCCATGGCTCACATGGTTTGGGGCAAGGGAGGTCTGCTCAACGCCACACTCGGCGGACGCTTCCCCTGCCTCGACTTCGCCGGAGGCACCGTCGTGCACGTCACCTCGGGAGTCTCGGCGCTCGTCTGCGCCCTCTATCTTGGCAAGCGCAAGAATTATCCCGCCGAAGCCGTTCCGCCCCATAGCGTTGTTCTTTCATTCATCGGAGCCTGCATGCTCTGGGTAGGCTGGTTCGGATTCAACGCCGGTAGTGCGCTCTCTGCCGGAAGTCTCGCCACCTCGGCCTTCGTCACCACGCATTTCGCCGCCGCCGCTGCCGCTCTTGGCTGGCTCGCCATCGAGTGGATTCGCGAAGGTCATCCCAGTGCTCTCGGTGCCATCTCCGGAGCCGTTGCCGGACTCGTCGCCATTACTCCCGCAGCCGGATTCGTCAGCCCAATGTCTGCATTCATCATCGGATTCATCGCCGGCCCCGTCTGCTATCTCATGGTGGCCAAGGTGAAGACCTTCTTCCGCTACGATGACTCGCTCGACGCCTTCGGCGTTCACGGAGCCGGTGGCACCCTCGGCGCCATCCTCACCGGCGTGTTCGCGTCTCACTACGTCAATCCGATGTTCAAGGATGCGCAGGGAAACGTATTAGGCTCCGGACTGTTCGACGGCAACGCCCACCAGCTTATCAACCAGTTCGTGGGCATCGTCATCGCCTGGATTCTCGCCGCCGCTGGCACCTGGGTACTGCTCAAAATCGTCGATCTTACGGTAGGATTACGTGTCAACGATGAACACGAGGTTCAGGGTCTGGATCTCACGCAACATGGCCAGGAAGGTTACGCTGTCGATTAATTGCGCTGCGCAGGGGCCGTCATCGGCCTCATGCGCCCAAAGAAACGGAATCATATGACGAAACTCGAAGCAGTCATTCAACCCGCCAAACTCGACGCAGTAAAAGAGGCGCTCATCGCCATTGGAATCGATGGACTCACCGTGCTCGAAGCTCGCGGCCACGGCCGTCAGAAGGGCCACACCGAGTTCTATCGCGGCCGCGAATACTCTGTGGACCTGCTCCCCAAAGTGAAGCTCGAAATCGTTCTCAGCGATGATCGTGTGGACGAAGTTGTCAGAGCGATCGTCCACGCCGCTCAAACCGGCAAGATTGGTGATGGCAAGATATTCCTCACCCGCATCGACGAAGCCATCCGCATCCGCAACGAAGAGCGCGGAAACGACGCACTCTAGCGCGCAACGAAATGCCCCACATCTGCCTTTAACGGATGTGGGGCTGTTCTTTCCGGCTTATGCACCGGTTCACACCTTACCAGCGCTTATCTTTTGAGCGCGCCGCGCCTTCGCGCTTCCTGCCTTTTTCCGCCCCGCCCTGTTTCTTCCCGAACTTCTTCTTGAACCCAAATTTCTTCTTTCCCGGCACAAAGCTCTTACTCTTCGGCCGAGCCTGGCTCTTATACGGCCCAGGATCTTCCAGCACTTCCGGTGCGGGGAGTGCTTCACGTCGCATGCGGACAAGAACCGCCGCCACCTGTTCGGCGCTCAACTCCTCCAGCAACACCTTGCCAGCGGCCAAATCTTCCTCTGCCGGAGCCTCTGCCACGGACACAATCTCGCGTACCAGGTTCGCCTGATCCCGCGCCCGGATCGCCTTCGCCGAGGGTGCCGCCGACCACGTTGCTTTGATCTTCGCCGAGCCAAACAGACGCTCTGCCGCTCCCCGGTGCTGAGCCGTCACAATCGTCACGGAGATTCCTTTGCGCCCCGCGCGTCCCGTGCGTCCGCTTCTGTGCAGCAGGATTTCCTTGTTCTGCGGCAGCTCGGCATGGATCACCAATCCCAGGTCTGGCATGTCCAACCCACGCGCCGCCACATCCGTCGCCACGCAAACTCTCGCCCGACCATCCCGCAGAGCTTGCAGCGCGGTTGTGCGTTCAAATTGCGTCAGCTCTCCCGACAGCGCAACCGCCAAAAACCCTCTTTCCCTCAAACTCGCGTGCAAGTGCCGCACCGCGTCGCGGGTCGAGCAAAACACCAGTGCACCCGGTGCGTCGATGTAGCGCAGCGAATTCACCACCGCATGTTCCATATCGCGCGGAGCAATCACGTATGCGCGATGTTCAATATCCGCATGCGGCTCATTCTCCGATGACAGCGCCATCCGCAATGCATCGCGCTGATACGCCCGCGCCAGTCCCAGGATTGACTTCGGCAGAGTCGCCGAAAACAGCAACGTGCGCCGTTCCGTCGGCGTCGCCTTCAGCAGCAGTTCCAGCTCTTCGCGGAACCCGAAATCCAGCATTTCGTCTGCTTCGTCCAGCACCACCACACGCACATCCGACAACTTCAGAAATCCGCGTTCCAGATGATCAGCCAGCCGTCCCGGAGTACCGACAATCACATGCGGTCCCGTGCCCAGCGCCTTCTGTTCGCGGCGGATATCCATGCCGCCCACACAGGCAATCACGCGTGCGCCCGCCTCGCCCAGCAGCCACCCCAATTCCTTCTGAACCTGCAGCGCCAACTCGCGCGTAGGAGCCACGATCAGCGCCAGCGGACGCTTCGCGCGATCAAATCTCTCCGCCTCGCCGAGCAGCGTTTCCGCCATCGATAAACCGTAAGCCACGGTCTTACCCGAGCCTGTCTGCGCCGACACCAGCAGGTCGCGTCCGGCCGTTTCCGGACGCATCACGGCCTGTTGTACCGGTGTTGGTTCTGTGTAATGTCGTGCTGTGAGTGCTCGCAGCAAACTGGGGTGAGCTTTAGAAAAGGGCATACATCCAGTATAGGTGACTATTCAGTTTCTACGCTGTTTCGCAGCCTGGACCTTTCGCAATACGCAATGAAAATGCCCCAAACCTGCTGTTCTCAGCAGTTGTGGGGCATTTGTCTCGTCTGTCTTTTGGCTCTCATCCTGAGCGCAGCGAAGGATGAGAGCCGTATCTCAAATCTCCGCTGCCGCTCCAAGTTCCTATCGCAATCTCACCGGCTGGACTGTGCCGCTGCAGATGGAATACCTATACGCCGACACGCTTCGGCAAGAATTCTCCAATACGTTTCACCTGCGCTCCCACTCCGCGCAGTTTTTCTTCGATGCGCTCATACCCGCGGTCCAGATGATACACACGGTCGATGATCGTTTCGTCCTGCGCCACCAGCGCCGCCAGCACCAGCGAAGCCGAGGCCCGCAAATCGCTCGCCTGCACCGCCGCGCCACTTAGTACGCTCTTTCCTCGCACCACTGCGCGCCGGCCTTCAATCTTTATATTCGCCCCCATGCGGCTCAACTCCTGCGCATGCATGTAGCGATTCTCAAAAATGTTTTCCGTGATGATCGACGTTCCTTCCGCCTGCGTCACCAGCGCCATGTATTGCGCCTGCACGTCCGTCGGGAAGCCCGGATACTCCTCAGTCGAAATATCCGCGCCCTTCAGCGGAGCCGCATCTCCCATCACCCGCACGCATCCATCGCCGAGTTTCACCTTGATGCCAACTTCTTCCAGCTTGTTCAGCAGGGAAGTGAGGTGTTCCGGCTCGCAATCTGTGATCATCAGATCGCCACCCGTCAGCGCCCCGGCAATGATGTACGTCGCCGCCTCGATCCGGTCGGGAATAATCTTGTGCCGCGTGCCGCCAAGCTTTTCTACGCCCTTGATGCGGATCGTCGAAGTTCCCGCGCCTTCGATCCTCGCTCCCATTTTCGCCAGCAGATTCGCCAAGTCCACCACTTCCGGCTCGCGGGCGCAATTCTCGAGCACCGTCTCGCCTTCCGCCAGCACTGCCGCCATCAGGATGTCTTCCGTCCCCGTCACAGTGATTTTGTCGAAGGCATAGTGCGCGCCCTTCAGCTTTTCCGCACGCGCTTCTATATATCCATGCTCCGTTACGATCTTCGCGCCGAGCTTCTCCAGCCCCTTGATGTGCAGATCGATCGGACGTGCTCCAATCGCGCATCCGCCCGGTATCGAAACCCTCGCAAAACCCACTCTCGCCACCAGCGGCCCGAGCACCAGCGACGACGCCCGCATGGTCTTCACCAGCTCATAGCTGGCCTCTGGATTCTTGCTCAACCGTTCCGCGCAGATCGTCGTCCGATGCTGCGCGCGCCCATATCCCAGCTCCACTTCGGCGCCCATCGCAGCCAGCAGCCGCCGTTCGGTTTCAATATCGCGAACCTGCGGGATGTTGTCGAGAATCACCGGTTCATCGGTGAGAAGTGCCGCCGCCATGGCTGGCAGCGCGGCGTTTTTTGCGCCACTGATTCGGATCGTACCTAGCAGCGGATTTCCGCCGCGAATGACTAGCTTGTCCATGTGAAGAAATAAGCCTTTATGAATGCTGCTCTTCTATGATTCTACACACCGCAGTTTCACGCCATCCGGTGCAACCCTCATTCCGTTTCTAGTGCTTCTACGATTGCGTCGTGAACCGCAGGGCGAACCTCCCTAATAGCCTGATTTCTTCCATCCGGCCACGTCCTGTTCGTCAGCAGCGTTACTGAAAGGCCCCGCGCCGGATCGCACCACAGCGACGTCCCCGTGTATCCCAGGTGCCCAAACGCGCGCGCCGAAAACCGTGTTCCCGACGACGAGGGCTGCGAAGGCGTGTCCCATCCCAGTGCTCGCGACGTTCCTTCCGGCCTCGCCTCACGCCGGGTGAACAACGCCACCGTCTCCGGCCTGAAAATCGGCTTACCTCCGCTCAGCATGCAGTGCGCAAACCTCGCCACCGACAACGCATCCCCAAACAGTCCCGCATGCCCTGCCACTCCGCCCATGGCCCAGGCATTCTCATCATTCACCTCGCCGTGCACCACGCGCCCGCGAAACTCCATGTCATTGATTGTTGGCGGAACGTTAGAACTTAGTTCCTGCTGCGAGCCAAACCTCAAGTTCAACTTCAATACTCCAAACACCTCTACCGCGCAGAACTCGTCCAGAGTTTTCCCCGCCATCCGCTCCAGTAATTCGCCCAGGACGATGAATCCGATGTCGCTGTACTCCGCCCGGCTCAGCGGCTCCGCCTCCAGCGGAACCCTCATCGCTGACCGAACCATTCCCTCGCGCCCCGCATGCCACAGATACAGCTTCCTGTGCGCCGGAAACCCCGCCGAATGCGCCAGCAGCATTCTCACCGTAATCCCATCCCGCCGCCCGTCTGCGTCCGCGAATTCCGGCAGAACCTCGACCACCCGTGTATCCAGTCTCAGCTTCCCGCGCTCATACAGCAGCATCGCCATCGCGGTTGTCGCCAGCACCTTCGTCAGCGATGCCAGATCCCACATGGTCTCCCGCGTAACTGGCTCGGCGCCGGGATCGTAGGTAAATCGCCCAAATCCGCGCCACGCCACCAGCTTCGGGCCCGCGGTCACCGCCAGCGCCGCTCCCGGAAACGCCCTCTCCGCCACCGCCTTGTCGATCACCGAAAACGCCCGCGCGAACCGCCGCTCCTGGCCCGCCGTCGCGTCCACCAGCACCGGACTGTCGCTCGCTGTTGTTCTGTCGATCATCACTTGATGTACTGCAGCATTTCCTTGAACTGTGCCGTTCCGCTCTTCCTCAGCAGCTCATACATCATCATCTCCGTCGAGGAAATCACGCATCCCGCCGACTCCATCCGTTCCAGCCCCACGCGCCAGTTCCAGTCCGTGCGCGAGCCCACCGCGTCGGACGCCACATGCACCATGTACCCCGCCTCCAGCGCCCCCAGCGCCGTCTGCGCCACACAAATGTGGCTCTCAATTCCGCACAGCAACATCGTCGTGCGATGTTCTGCGGTGTCATGCAAGCTGCTGCGGAACTGATCTGCTCCAAAGCAGCCAAACTCCATCTTGTCGATCGTCTCCGAGTCCTTAACAAGCTCCGCGATCTCCGGAACCGTGCGCCCCAGCCCTTTGCAATACTGCGTAGTCACCAGCGTCGGGATCTCCAGGATCGTCGCCACCCTTATCAGCATTCGCGAATTCCGCAAAATCTCTTCGCGGTTCTGGATTGCAGGCAGCAGTTTTTCCTGAATATCGATCACCACCAGCGTGCATTGGCTTGCATCCAGCGTCCGCCGGGCAATAGGTTCCGTAGTCAATCCAGCCAGTCCGGGAAGGGAAGAGGGATTCATCGCAAACTCCTGTCGTTAATCACGACCTGTACGAACACCTAAGCCTACGCTAATGCCTGCACGCTGTTCCAGATGGGAACGAAATTCCATCTGAATACTGTCTGGGCAGCAGTCCACACCTACACTGCATCCATAACAGTTGTGAGCCTGTCCTATTTCGCCTGCCTAGTTCGCCAACTTTGCTTCGTGATGGTCGCCCCCTTACTCGTAACCGCCGTCACTCCGCCCGCGCTCAAGCAGATTGCCGTGCTCGACATTCCCGGCCGCCCCGGCTTCGATGAAATCGCGCTCGTCCACGGCATGATCCTCGTCTCCCACGGAGGCGCCGGAACTGTCGATCTCTTCGATCCGCAGAAGCGCCGCATCGTCGGACACGTCCGCGACATGTCTTCGCCCCGTGGCGTCGCCTATGACGAGCAGCAGCACCTGGTTTACATCGCCAACTCCGGAGCGCGCAACATCGTTGTCATTTCCACCGATGACTGGCAGGTCAAGCGCACCATCCCAGTCGAGTTTGCACCCGACTCGCTCCATCTTCTGCCCGCCGAACACGTCCTTTACGTCACGTTTCCGGACGCGCAATCCATCGTTGCCCTCGACCTCACTTCCAACGCGCAGCCCGTCACCTCCGTCAAGGTCGATGGCCGCCCCAACACATTCACCTTCGATCCATCGCGCCACCAGCTTTTCCTCACTCTTCAGGATCGACGCAGCGTCCTCGTTCTCAGCCGCTCGCTCAAGACAGTCGGCCGCTTCGAACTCAACGCCTCCGAACCCACCGGCATCGTCTTTAGCGCGAAGCATGATCGCCTCTACGTCGCGGTCCGCTACGCCGTCCTTGCCCTCGACCCCAACACCGGACAGGAAGTTTCCCGCTCCGCCGTCGCCGGAGGCATCGACCAGTTAACGCTAGACGAGCCGACCAGTTCGCTCCTCGGCGTTTCCAACGGTTCTGTCTTCATCCTTTCCGTCTCCGCCACTGTCGGCCCGGCTAGCGAAATGCCGCTCGACGTCAAGGGCCACACCTTCGCCTACGACTCCGCCACCGGCTACCTCTACGTCCCCGGAGGCCGCGAAGGCCGCTCCAAACTCTTGGTCCTCAAGCGGCTCACCCCCCGCTCCCCCTCATAGCAATTGGCCGCATGCCAATTCTTGCCTTTGCTTTGCTTTTTGCCTTTGGTTTTGCTTTTGTTCTTAGGTTTCATCCTGAACGAAGCAAAGGACCCCTACTGTTGCCTCAATCTCTCAAGTTGAACGTGGTGCCCCACCTCTGCCCGTCTTTGGTAGAGGTGGGTGTTTTGCCTTTGCTCTTGCCTTTGCTCTTGCCTTTGCCTTTGCCTTTGCTCTTGCCTTTGCCTTTGCCTTTGCTCTTGCCCTTGCTCTGTCCGACCCCCGCCCAAGGACTCGCGTCATTCGTGCGCGTCTCGCCGCAAGCCTTCCTTCCCACGTGATACAACTATTTCCATGCCTGCAAACAATGCCAAGCAGCCCGGCGTCATCGCCCGTGCTGCCTGCCGTGTAGATCTCGCTGGCGGCACCGTCGATATGTGGCCGCTCTACCTGTTCCATCCCGGCTCAGTTGTCGTGAATATTGCGGTCAACGTCATGACCACCTGCCGAATCGTCCCCACCGCCGGGCGCTCCATCGAACTCATCTCCACGGATACTGGTCTCAACGACAGCTTTCCCAGCATGCAGGCCCTCCGCGAGTCGCCGAAATACAGGCACGCTCTCGCCGCCTACCTCCTGCGATTTTTCTACCCTGCCTCCGAACCGTCTTCGGGATTCCGCCTCGAGACTCATTCTGAATCTCCCGCCGGTGCCGGAATCTCCGGTTCCTCCGCGCTCATGATTGCCTGCACCGCGGCGCTGGCCCGTTTCACTGGACGTCGCCTCTCCCCCGGGCAGATCCGCGAAATCGCACAGAATGTCGAGGCTCAACTCATCCGCGTTCCCACCGGATGCCAGGACTACTACCCAGCGCTCTACGGAGGAGTCTCCGCCGTGCAACTCGATGTCGATGGCATCCATCGTCAAGCGATTCCCGCCGACCTTGACGAGATCGACCGCCGCTTCGTCCTCGCCTACACGGGAGCCCCGCGCCAGAGCGGCATCAACAACTGGGAAGTCTTCAAAAGCCACATCGACGGCGACCGCCGCATATTCCGCAACTTCGAGCGCATCGGCGAAATAGCCCGCGCCATGCGTGCCGCCATCACCTCAGGCGACTGGGACGAGACCGGACGCCTTCTTCGCGAGGAGTGGAAGCTGCGCCGCACCAACGCTCCTGCCATTGCCACGCCGCTCATCGACGAGCTCATCGCCATCTCGCGCAAGAACGGAGCCACCGGAGCCAAAGTCTGCGGAGCTGGCGGCGGAGGCTGTGTCCTTTTCATGATCGAGCCTGACGCCCGCCCGCGCGTTGAACAGAAACTCGCCGCCGCCGGAGCTTACATCCTGCCCTTTGCCGTCGCGCGCAAGGGAGTATCGGTCGCGCCGCTCAAAGCCGGTGCCGCCGCAGCTACTCTGGGTTAAGAAACGTCAAGCGCGGGCTTCACCTGTTGCCGTGATCATGGGCGCTGAGTATCCTTGAACTTGCGCCCATGCCCCAGCCTGAAGCCATGACCGGAGCCGACCAATTCGAGACGCCGCGAGCCGGAAATCCCTACCCCGCGCCCACGCTGCTTCCGCCGCTGGTCCGTTTCATGGTCGCCGCCTGCTGGACCTTCGGAGTCTTCTGGTGCAGCGGCTTCATCTACGCGCTTTTCCCCGACCACAATCTCATCCCCGGCGTTCTCTTCCGCTTCATCGCCTGCGTGCTTACTGCCGCCGGATTCGCGTTTTTCGTTCGGGTTCTTGATTACAACTTCGCACCGCTCCCCGTTGCGCTCGGCCTTCCTCTCGATCTGACAGCTGCCTTGCAGTGGTCCTCTGGCCTTTCACTCGGAGCCGTTCTCATCACCGCCGACGTCCTCATGGTGTGGACGTTCGGTTCCATCCACTTTCATCTGCACTTCAGTCGCTACACGCTGCTCCGCACGCTCGCAGTCCTGTTGCTGCTCACCTTCGGAGCCTTGCTTGAGGAGCTTTCCTTCCGAGGCTATCCCTTCCAGAAACTCACCGAGGCATTCGGAGCGTTCTGGGCTGTTGTTGCGCTTTCCGCTCTTTTCGGAGCCGTCCACCTCTGGAATCCCGATGCGAAAGGATTTCTGAGCTGGGGATTTCTCAACACTCTTGCCGTTGGCTTGCTTTTCGCGCTGGCCCGGATCCGCACCGGCTCACTCTGGTTCTCCTTTGGCCTGCACTTTGGCTGGAACCTCTTTCAGGGCGCCGTTTATGGACTTCCTGTAAGCGGAATGCGCGAGTTCTCCACCATTGTCACTGCTACCGCCCACGGCTCTACGGCTCTCACCGGAGGCAGCTATGGCCCTGAGGCGAGTGCCACCTGCAGCATAGTTCTGGTCATTGCCTTTCCCTTGCTGTGGATCGTCACCTCTCGACGCAATATCCAGCACCGTCCTTCTCACTCCGCCTCAATCAGCATCTAAATTAGCAAGCGCAAATGTGATCCGCCACCGCGATCACGATGCGATCACTTTCAAAAACACACGCCGCTCCTTTGGAACGGCTCTATAATCCCCAACACGCATTTGGGAGATTGCAATGAACTCGCTGGTGGGATCTTTCCCAAAATCCGTCACGTCCACGAAACGGAAGCTCTTGGTTTCCGCCGCGCTCATCGGTGCGTTGCTCATACCGGCGCCGCTAGCATCCGCTTCCGATATGAAGTTCTCCAACGCCCAGCGACAGGAAATCATCCGCAACTTCCTTGCCGAGAATCCATTCCTCCACCGTGCACTTCCGCGCGGCAAGGCTGGCGTCCGCATCGAGGACCAGAAGATCACGCCCTCTGAACTCGAACTCAACCAGATGGTCGCGCAGTTCGGCACCGCAGCCAAGCCCGGCGACCGCGCCAAGATCACCGCAGTCAAATTCGTGCACGACGGCATTCTCTTTGAGATCAATGGCGGTCCCGTAAAGCGCAAGAGTTGGAGAGATCGCCTCAACGTCGGCATCGGAGGCGTGAACACCAGCACCGTAGGTCGCCAGCAGGATCCTCAACAGCCCCAGTCCGGCGATCCCGGCAACATCTACACGGATTCGACCGGCTCTTCCGTCCTTCTCATCTGCAAGCACGACACCGACACGCTCACACCCGACCGCATCAAGGACCTGCTCGCGCCCGTGCTCGATTTCAAAGCCACCAGCGTCGCCGAAGCCTACCAGAAGAGCCTTCCGCCCGTGCTCGCCGCCGCCGTCAAGAACCACCACGCGCTCGTCGGCATGGATAAAGAGATGGTGACCTACGCTCTTGGCCGTCCGCCTCATCGCCTGCGCGAGAACAGGGAAGGCAAGGATATCGAAGAGTGGATCTACGGCGCACCCCCGCAGGAAGTCGAGTTCATCCGCTTCTACAACGACAAAGTGATCAGCATCGAGGAGATGAAAGTCACCGGCGAGAAGATCGTTCGTGACAAGGATGAGATCGGTGATCTCGGCATCCTCGACGCCTCCGCCAAGCCGCAGAAGCGGCCCGACCAGGCCGCCACCAACGCCGATGAGGAACGCCGCAGCGCACCCTCTCTTCTGCGCCCCGACGAGAAGCCCATCTCCCAGAACACAGATGGGCCTCGCGATCCCCATCCCATGCCCATCCCTGACGCCCCATCGCCCACCGCCCCCGGCCCGAACTAAAAACAAAGACATTGGCGGCTGCCTTACCCTTAAACTCGCTCGCGAGTTTAGGGTGGGGTAGTGCTTTTGCGTTTATCTTTGCTCTTGCTCTTGCCTTTGCTTTTGCGTTTGCCTTTGCTCTTGCCTTTCGTTGTCATCCCGAGCGAAGCGAGGCCCCCTACTCCCTACACCGCTTTCCCACCTTGCGTTCTCTTCTGCTCGTCATCCTGAGCGAAGCGAAGGATTCCAACCGCCCAAAAGGCTTTTCTGCCACGCTCGATTTTCCTCTCCAACGCTCGCTTCCCCCTCACCCCTTCCGCGCTTTACACTAACTCTGTGAAGATTGCACTCGCTCAGATCAATCCCACTGTCGGAGACTTCACCGGCAATGCCGCCAAGCTCCGCAGCTTCACCGAAAACGCACGTTCCCGCGGTGCCGATCTCGTGTTGTTTCCCGAGCTCTCCGTCTGCGGATACCCGCCGCGCGACCTTGTCGAGGTTCCAACCTTCATCGCCCGTTCCCGTCAGGTGCTCGAAGAACTCGCAGCCGAATTCCCCAACATCGCAATCATTGCTGGCTTCCCATCGCCTGCCGCGTCCGACACAGGGAAGACCGTGATGAACTCCGCAGCCCTCCTTCGCAACGGCCGCATCGATTTCATCCAGTCCAAGCGCCTTCTACCCACCTACGATGTTTTCGACGAGTCGCGCAACTTCGCTCCTGCTTCCATCCAGCGCCTGTTCACGCTCTGCGGCCAATCCATCGCGCTCACCATCTGCGAAGACGCATGGAATGACAAAGCTTTCTGGAGCCGTCGCCTCTACGGTTCCGACCCCGTAGAAGACCTCGTCCGCACCGGAGGAGAGATCGTCCTCAACATTTCCGCTTCTCCCTTCAACGTCGGCAAGCGCGAACTTCGTCAGGCCATGCTCGCCAGCATCGCCCGCCAGCACAAGGTCCCTGTCCTGCTCGTCAATCAGGTCGGAGGCAACGACAGCCTCGTTTTCGACGGCTCCAGCCTTGCCCTCAATCCTGCGGGAGACCTCATCGCCCAGGCTCGCTCGTTCGAAGAAGATCTCATCCTCGTCGACACCGCCACCATGACCGGCGACATGCACGATCAAGTTCAGGGAGTGGAGGGAAGTGCCTACTCCGCGCTCGTCCTCGGTACCCGCGACTACGTTCACAAGTGCGGATTCAAGAAGGTCGTCGTCGGCCTCAGCGGAGGCATCGACTCCGCCCTCACCGCCGTCATTGCCGTCGATGCTCTCGGAGCCGACAACGTCATCGGCGTCTCCATGCCTAGCCAGTATTCGTCCGAGGGCAGCATCAGCGACGCCCGAGAACTCGCCTCGAACCTCGGGATCTGTTTCCAGGTCGTTCCCATTCGCGACATCTTCGAGTCCTACCGCAGCGCCCTTTCCGGCATCTTCAGCGGCATGAAGGAAGACGTAACCGAAGAGAATCTCCAGGCGCGCTCTCGCGGAGCCATTCTCATGGCTGTGGCCAATAAGTTCTCCGCGCTCGTCCTCACCACCGGCAACAAGAGCGAACTCGGTGTCGGCTACTGCACTCTCTACGGAGACATGGTCGGCGGACTCGCCGTCATCTCCGATGTTCCCAAGACGCTTGTTTATGCGCTTGCCCGCTACGTCAACTCCGCCCGCAAGCTCATTCCCGAGGCGTCCATCACCAAGCCGCCTTCCGCCGAGCTCCGTCCCGACCAGAAGGACAGCGACTCGCTCCCGCCCTACGACGTCCTCGACCGCATCCTCGAGGAGTACGTAGGCAATCTCAAATCCGCGCCGGAAATTGCCGCCATCACTGGCTTCGATGAAGAGGTAATTCGTTTTGTCATTCGCCTCATCGACCGCAGCGAATACAAGCGCCAGCAGGCCGCTCCCGGCATTCGTATTTCAACCAAGGCTTTCGGTGTGGGACGTCGTTTTCCCATTGCCGCTCGCCATCAGGTCTAGTACAACTTTGCGAATCGGCCTCCGGCTTTATTCAAGGAACGCCCGCTCAAGGAATGAATTCATGCGCAATCTTCTGAAGTGCTCTGCCGTACTCCTGCTCTCCTGCTCTCTCTTCGCGCAGTCTGCCAAGACCGCTGCCAAGCCCGCCCCACCTGCTGCCGCCAAGCCCGCGCTTCCCGCCGGAGCCCCCACACAGGAAACGGCAGAGGCCTTCGTCAAGCGCATGTTCGGCTACGATCCGAACCTCCAGGTGAAGGTGCTCAACATCGCTTCCTCGCCCATTTCAGACATCTTCGATATCGCGGTCCTCTTCGTCACCCCCGAGGGCCAACAAGCCACCCACTTCTTCGTCTCCAAGGACCAGAAGCACGCCATCGCCGGAGACATGGTTCCGTTCGGTGCCGACCCATTCCTTGCCGACCGCCAGAAGCTCGCGCAATCCGCCTTCGGCCCCACCAAAGGCCCAGCTGACTCCAAAGTTCTCATCGTCGAATTCGCCGACCTCGAGTGCCCCTCCTGCAAAGATGCCGCCCCCATCATGGAGAAGCTCCAGTACGATTTCCCGCAAGCGCGTTTCGTCTTTCAGAGCTTCCCCCTTACGCAGATTCACCCTTGGGCTGGCCGCGCCTCCTCCTATCTGGATTGCATCTCGCGCAGCAATCAGGATCAGGCCTCGACGTTCACTCAGGCCATCTTCACTCATCAGGCCGAAATCGAGACAGCTGTCCGCAAAACCGACTCCACCGGCAAGATCAACGTCGATGATGCTGCCGTCACTGAGCGCCTCCGTCACTACGCCGAGATGGCCGGAGCCGACCCCGCCAAGACTCAATCCTGCGCCGAGAACCCCGAAACTGCCGCGCGCATTGCTCGCAGCGAATCTCTTGCGCACGAACTTAACGTGACTGGCACTCCCACCCTCTTCGTCAATGGCCGTCGCGTCGGCAATCCCGGCGGAGCCCCCTACGAAGCCCTGAAGGCCGTCATCAACTTCGAAATCGAGCAAGCAAAATAACTTGTACCAAAACCGGGTCAAAACCGGGTGCCCCACTCAACGTTCCTTTCGTTGAGTGGGGATTTTGCTTTTGTTTTTGTTTTTGCCCTTGCCCTTGCTCTTGCTCTTGCCCTTGCTCTTGCTCTTGCTCTTGTTTTCGTTTTTAAGGTGTCATCCTGAGCGCAGCGAAGGACCTCGGGGTTGCTCTTGCTGTTGCTCTTGGTTTCAACCTCGTCCGGCGAAAAACCCTTGCCACCATCTCCGCTCATGATTTCCACTAATCATCGACCACCATGCGGTTTCTCCTGATATTGCTCCTGACCACTGCGGGTTACGCGCAGATCGTCGATCCTCCGCCCGCCATTGTCGTCGAGCGAATGTGTGGCGCGCCGCAAGTCACCACCGGCCCTGCTGTGTCCAAGGTCTCGAGCATCTTTGCCAAACTTGCCTCTGATCCCGCAAATATCAAGTTCGCCGTCACCCACTCCATGGTGGTAAATGCTTACGAATATGACCTCGCCCCCGGTTCGGCTCTCATCTGCGTTCCCCTGGGACTCATCGCCGTACTTGAGCCCTCTGAAGGGCAACTTGCATTCCTCATCGGACACGAAATCGGCCACGCCATAGACCGCAAATGTCAGGACGCCAACGAGCGCGCCAAACTCTCCTCCAGAACCCCATCCGGAGCCGTTTCCACTTTCCTTTTCGGCCAAAGTAACGGACATGAGTCCGGCGACCAGCGCGCCTGCGAAACCCGTGCCGACGACATAGGCCTGAACCTCATCACCCAGGCCGGATACGACCCACACGACGCCGAAGCCGCATTTCAAACCCTGCTTCCATACTTCGGACCTCAGTCCAGCGGCCCCCTGGCAAAACTCGCGAATCTCGGTCGCGACCATCCGCTCACTCGCGACCGCATCCGCCGCATGCACAAGCGTGTCTCACTCGAATCCAAACAAAAAAGCCGATAGCCTCAGCCATCGACCCTCCCTGTTTCTGTTCTTGCCTTTGCTTTTGCCTGTGTCTTTGTCCTCGCCCTTAAGGTGTCATCCCGAGCGAAGCGAGGGACTCCTACTCCGTCCACCACTTTCCCACCTCGCGTTCTCATCCGCTTGACTGCAGCGAAGAACCCCGGGTTTGCTCTTTCACCTCGCGAAACCTTTCACCTACTTCGGCACCACCGTCGGGATCGGCACATACGACCCTTTTCCTACCCTCGACGACGTAATATGCGGCGTCATCACGATCAGCAACTCATCCCCGACCGTTTCCTTCGTCTCATACGAGAATGCCTTTCCCAGTACCGGTACCATCGACAGCAGCGGAATTCCATTGATGCTCGCTGTCTCGCTTTTGCTCATCAAACCGGCGATCACCACGGATTCACCATCCTCCATGGTGATCGTGCCCTTTGTTTCGCGGCTGGAAATTATCGGAAGCCCATTCACCTGTGTCGTTCCCAGCGCCCGCATTGCCATTTCGTAATTCAGGCTCACCAGCTTCCCATGCACCAGCGGAGTTGCCTTCAACGTCAGCCCCAGATCCTCATACGTAAACTGCGGCGTCGGCACCGAAGCCGTCAAAGCCGAGTTTATTCCGAGCGATGACAGCAGACTGCTCGTCGCGCTGGTTGCCGAGAACTGTGCGCTCACAATCGGGTACCGTTCCCCCACCTTGAACGTTGCCGCCTTGCCCTGTCCCGCGCGCAACATCACGTCTTCCACCGTCCGCGCCGAGGAACTGTTCACAGAGAGATGCAGCGCCGTCTGCGGAATCGTAACGCCCGTCAGCGTGATTCCACCGCCAAATGTTCCAAACGGCTGCCCCAGCACGCTTGACGCGCCTGACGATGCCAGCAGCGCCGCCAGAATCGTCGATGTATTCACCGTCTGCCCTGCCGATTGCAGCGCCGTAATGATCTGCTGTATTTGGCCGCTGTTCACCAGGTTCTGGATCTCCGTGCCAACGTTGAAGATTTTGAAATCATTCGGCACCGACGCTCCCAGGTCACGGCTCAGCGTGGTGGAAACCTGGAACACCTTGATCCCCAGCATCACCGAAGGCTCTACATCCTCCAGCGCATCCAGGAATTGCGTAATCGCGTCCATCGTCGCCTGAGGCGCACGAACTACGATCGTTCCTTTCGACGGATTCTGCGAAATATATCGAAGATCAAACAGAATGCGTAGCGACGTCGTCAGGTCATTCAACTCCTGCGGCGTGGTCGCTCCCTGCGCGTAGAAAGTGCGCAGGCTCATCTGCATCAGGTCGCGGCGATTTTCCGCCGTGTCGTTCGCCACCAGCACCTGCTTGTCCGTCATCGGAATCAGCAGGACCTTCGCGATCCGTGCCAATATCTGCGATCCTGTCTGCCAATCGACATCGTCCAGCTTGATCTTGACCATTCGGGATTGCAGGCCCTGGTCGGCAACGGCCGTCAACCCATACAGCCGTGCGAACTGCGTCAGCATATCGGTCGAGTTCCCGCGAAACTCGAAGCTATGGGCGCTCGGCGTTGGATGCAGCCGCGTTTCTACCATTTCCGGCTTCAGCTTCGCCTCTGAAATCTGTTCCGGAGCGGGCAGGGCATCGCGCAGTCTTTGTTGCGCGTAGTCATCCGCCGGCGCAATCTCAACCGCCCTGCGAAACGCCTGCAGCGCAGCCTCGCGATCTCCTAACTGCATCGCCGTATTGCCCTTGCGCAACTCCTCGGTGACTACCTTCTGCCCAATCGCCGTTTCCGCCGTCGCATACACCGCGTCCCTTGGAGACAGCGCTCGAGCATCCTTCAACTTCTGCAGAGCCAGTTGATACTTCTGCTCATTGGCAAACTTCACCCCCGACTCATACAGAGCCTTTGCCTTGTTCCTGTCTGCTCTTGAAATTCGGCAAGGAGTGAAGTCTTTCTCATAGTCCGAGCAGGGCTGCTGGACCTTTGGCGCATCCGCGTGCGCTCCTGCATCGTCGGCATACACTACGCCCCCCGTCAGGAGCGCAGCCGCGAGCAGGGCAGTGCGTAGCATGACCCGAATTCTACCGGAATCCTATAGCTCTGCGTACTGCCACAGAGTTTCGCAACAGGGAAGACACATATCCGGCTCATTCTTCGCCAAATCCAGCAGCGAGAATATGCCCGTCGCCACCGCGATCACCGGAAATCCGCAGGCCTTGGCTGCCTCCACATCCGCAGGAGTATCGCCCACGAAACACACCCGTGCCGCGTCGTTCTTCAGCCTGCGCTTCGCCTCTTCCGCGCCCCAGCGGAAAATCTCCGTCCGCGTCTCATTCCGATCGCTGAATGATCCAAACGAAAAGTACTTATCAACCTTCGCCGCCTTCAGCTTCGCCCAGCCGATCCGCTCCACGTTGCCGCTCGTCACGCCCAGCAGCTTTCCCATTTTCTTTAACTCAGCCAGCAGTTCCGGAATCGAACCGCACAACTCCGGACGCAGTTCATGAGCCCTTGCTTCCACCTCGGCGCACATTCGGCTCATTGCGTCGTCCAGCGAAGCTCGCCCCTCCGCTTCACCCACTCCCGCCTTCTCCAGCGCCCGCAGCAGAATCAAAGGGTCCGTGCTGCCGTGTACCGGAACTCCATCTAGCCCCACCGGCTTGCCATACAGCTCACGCATTACGGTTAAGAACGCGTCATAGTGCACCGCATCCCGCGAATTCAGCAACGTCCCATCGATATCGAACAGGTAGGCATCGAATGCGCGCCAGTTAAACCCGCGTGGCAGGTCTGCGTTGTCTTTGAAACCTTCAGCCGCCACCACCATTGCGCCGTCATTGCGTGCCATTCCACGCGGCTGTGCCGCCTTTTTCGCCGATTTCTTCTTACCAGCCGCTTTCGTTGCCGTCTTTACCATTCTCATTCACCATGATTCGTTTAATAGCTCGTGCTTTTCCCGTCTGCTCGTCGCAATCCACCAGCACCGCGCAGAAGTGCACGTCTTTTGCCGCTGCTTCAAATCTTCCCGGGAGACTGGTCAGGAATCGTTGCAGCACCAGCTCCTTCTGTACACCAATCACGCTGTCGTACGGACCCGTCATTCCCACATCCGTCTGGTACGCCGTCCCTCCCGGCAACACCCTCGCGTCGGCCGTCGGAATATGCGTATGCGTTCCAATCAACGCCGTCACACGTCCATCCAGATACCACCCCAGCGCAATCTTTTCCGACGTCGCCTCCGCATGGAAATCGACAAAGATCACCTTTGCCGAAATCTGCTTCAGCAACTGATCCGCTACCCGAAACGGGTCGTCGATGTTCGCCATGAACACGCGTCCCTGCAGGTTCACCACTGCAAAGGGAACGCCCGCGCGCGACTTTCCTTCGTAAACGCCCACTCCCGGAGTCCCCGCCGGATAATTCGCGGGACGCAACACCCTCCTCGCTGGGCTGTACGGCTCCGTCACCGCCGCGTTGAAATACTCCACCAGCTCGCGCTTATCCCAAACATGGTTTCCGGTCGTGATCACCTCGACGCCGAGATCAAAAAACTCTTCGGCAATCTGCGGTGTGATCCCAAATCCCCCTGCCGCATTCTCTCCATTTGCAATACACAGATCGACCGCGTGCTCCTTCAGCAAACCCGCCAGTTGCTCGTGCACGATGTCGCGTCCCGCTCTACCAAAAATGTCCCCAATAAACAGAATTCGCAATCGTCTCGTCCTCAGCCATCCATGCTATCACCCAGCGCCCACTCACCAACCTTTGAGGCGTCATCCTGAGGGCAGTTCTTGCCGTTGCCTCGGTTCTTGCTTTGTATTTGCTTTCGCTTCTAAAGGTGTCATCATGAGCGCAGCGAAGGACCTCGGGTTGCTCTTGCCCTTGTCGTTGCCTTTACTGTTGCTGTTGCCGTTATTCTTGCCGTTGCTGTTTGAGTCGTCATCCTGAGCGCAGCGAAGGATCCCAGCTGCCCTCCCGATCTTCACAACCACCCGAGGTCACCCACCACCAATCACGCCTTTGCTCTTTACCACCGAAACCCTAAACCTCCACTGGCCTCGGAGCCCCTTGCAGTGCCACGAACTTCTCCGGACTGCAACACGCCCTTTCCAGCCGCGCCCTGTCCTGCCGCATTTCCGGCTCGTCCCTCAACCACTCCAGCGTCTGCCGCAGCACTCGCTCTGCCCCTGCATTCGGAGGCATCACAATCCTGTAATGAACCCACTTTCCCTCTCGCCGCGCCGTCACAATCTCAGCCCTTCGCAGATACGCCAAGTGCCTCGAAATCTTCGGTTGCGACTGCCCAAGCGTCTCCACGAAGTAGCACACGCAAATCTCCTGATCGCCCATCAGGTTCAACAATCTCAGGCGTGTTCGATCCGCCAGCGCCAGGAAGAACTGCTCCATATCAAACGCCTTCGCCTTCTTGCTCATAAAAATATTATATACGGCTTGACGAATACGTCCATTGCCACATATAGTCGCCTAAGCATATATGTTCAAGGAGAGAGATATGACGGACAATCTGGTCGAATCGGTTCGCTCCAAGTACGGAGCCGTGGCCAAGAGCTCACTTTCCAGCAATCATGATGGCGTCAAGGCCGTAGCTGCGGCCTTTGGCTACACCGCCGAGCAATTACGGTCCATCCCTGCTGAAGCCAACATGGGCCTTTCTTGCGGCAATCCCACGGCCATGGCTTCCATTCGGCCCGGCGAAGTTGTCGTCGATCTCGGCTCCGGTGGCGGACTCGATGTATTCCTCGCCTCCAAGCTTGTCGGCCCGGAAGGGAAGGCCATCGGCATCGACATGACCCCCTCGATGATCGAACGCGCCCAGGCCAATGCCGCTTCCGGAGGCTACACCAACGTCGAGTTCCATCTCGCCACGATTGACAAGCTTCCGCTGCCCGACTCCTCCGTGGACTGTGTCATCAGCAACTGCGTCATCAATCTCGCGCCCGACAAGCCCGCTGTCTTCCGCGAAATCGCACGAGTCCTCAAGCCCGGAGGACGCCTCGCCATCAGCGACATTGCATTGAAAGGCGAGCTCCCTCTGGAAGTCGCGAAAAGCATCGCCGCCTATGTTGGCTGCATCGCCGGAGCCCTCCAGATGGAGGACTACCGAGCCAAGCTCCTCGCCGCCGGCTTCGAACACGTCGAGATCGTTGATACCGGTGCCGACCTCAACGCCTACGCGAAGGTCGAGAACCAGTCATACTGCTGTTCTACGAGCTGCTGCGATGAACCCGCTCCAGAGAAAGGCAGCGCCGCAGCCTCCGACGGTTGCGCTCCTACCTGCGTGCCCGAGCCCACCCCTGACTTCCGTCAGGAGCTGGACCAATTACTGACGAAGTACGACGTCAACCAGGCCGCCGCCAGCGTCAAGGTCTTCGCCATCAAACCCGCTGCACGGTAATCCGCGCACTGCGATGATTTCTGTGTAGCGATTGTGGATTGTGGTCAAACAGAAATGAAACACTAACAATTCGGGGTGCCCCGCCCTTAAACTCGCGAGCGAGTTTAGGGTGGGGTTGTCCCCTTGCTCTTACGTCGCCGCCCGTTGTCCCAGCGCCTCGATCACATCCACCGCCGCAGCAAATTTCCCCAGCGGAGCACTCACCTGTACGCCCTGCACCATCGAGTGCACCTGCATCAGCATTTCGCGCGCGATCAGCACGCCTTCTGCCCGTGAAAGTTCGCTGCTTGCGCTTGCTGCTGCCATTCGCGAAACGATCTCATCCGGCACCGACACTCTCAGTTCGTTGCGCATAAACTCTGCATTGCGCACGCTCGTCAGCGGCCAAATTCCCGCCAGCACCGGGAGCTTGCAGTGTTCCACCCTGCGCAGAAACTGCTCCAGCAGCCGCAAATCAAACACCGGCTGCGTTACCGCGTAGTGCGCGCCTGCTTCGCACTTATATTCAAAGCGGCGCACCTCCTGGTCGATATCGCTGATCCCGGGGTTTGCTCCCACGCCGATGACGAACGACGTTGTCGATCCAATCGGATTTGCGCCGATATCCACTCCCAGGTTCAGATTGCGAACAATGTTCACCAACCCGATTGCGTCCACGTCAAACACTGCTGTCGCGTCCGGATAATTCCCCAGCTTCGGCGGATCGCCAGTGATGCAGATCAGGTTGTTCAGTCCCAGCGCGGAAGCCCCCAGCAGATCGCTCTGAATGCTCAGCACGTTTCTGTCGCGGCAGGTATAGTGCAGTACGGTTTCTATCCCGCATTCGCGTTCAATCAGCGTGCAGAGCGCTTGGTTGCCCATTCGTGCCGAAGCTCTCGGGCTGTCGGGAATATTTACCGCATCGATGCCCACGCTCTTCAGGTACTTTGCCGCCGCGACTTCCTTGGACGGATCGCTGCCCTTAGGCGGCACAATCTCCACCATCGTCACGAACTCGCCCGCCGCCAGCTTTCTTCCCAGCTTCGAGCGCTCTTCCAGGGGCTTCACCGCGGGCGCTGTCGATGGGCTCGCAACCGTCACATGGAACGATGAAGTGCGCGCCTCTCCCATTCGCAGCGCCGACTTCATTGCCTTGATGTGCTCAGGAGTTGTTCCGCAGCAGCCGCCCACCAGCGTCACGCCTGCCGCGACGAATTTCCGCGCATAGCTCGCCATATACTCCGGAGAGCACAGATAAATGTTTCTTCCTTCCACGCTGCGCGGCATTCCTGCATTCGGTTGAGCAGCGAGGGGAAGGGAAGTCACCCTGCGCAGGCGCTCAATCGTGTCCAGCATCGCCGCTGGACCCACCGAGCAGTTGCATCCCACGACGTCCACGCCAAAGTCCGTCAGACGCGCGCCAAACACTTCTGCTCCCGTACCGTCCAGCGCACTGCCTTCTTCATCGATCGTGACCTCGGCCACAATCGGCAGTCCCGGAGCTACTTCTCGCGCCGCCAGCACCGCCTGGTGTAATTCATCGACATATCCGAATGTTTCCAGCAGGATCAGATCGGCGCCTTCCTCGGCCATCACTTCAATCTGTTCTCTGAATGCAGCCCGTGCTTCTTCGCGAGCTATCTTGCCCAGCGGTTCAATGCGGATGCCCAGCGGCCCCACGCTTCCGGCCACCATCACATTCGCACCCGCCGCCGCACGCGCCAGCCTCACTCCGGCCTGGTTGATTTCCTTTACCCGGCCCTCAAATCCGTGTCTCAATAATCTGTAGTGGTTCGCGCCAAAGGTGTTTGTTTCCAGAATTTCCGCGCCGGCCTTCACGTAATCCGCGTGAATCGTCGCGACCCTTTCAGGTTCTGAAACATTCAACTCGTCATAACATCGATTGATGAACACACCATGTGCATACAGCAGTGTGCCCATAGCTCCGTCGCAAAGGACGGGCCCACGGCTCAGGCGTTCTAGAAACGTTGACATCGCTGGTCCTTGACCTTATTTATCCTGGACTGCAATAAAGTGCTTTTCACGATCCCTAGCATAGCAGGCTCCCGAAATCCTCTACCCTCAATGTTATAATCGTGCTTTCCAGCATCTTTCGAATCCATTCTCATTGGAGTGCGTTGCTTGAAGCAAGCGACATTGATCCTGGCCCTGTTGGGCGCAATCTTACTGGCTGGATGCGGCAGCGACATTCATACAAGCCAGTCCACTTTCAACAATGGCTCCGGTGATCAACCCTACAAGCCCGTTACGCACCTCCTGCATCGTGCCATTGTCTCCAACTATTTCGCAGGAAGCCTAGCAGTTGTGGATACGGTACAGAACCGACTGACGACATCAAGCTTCGCGACCGGCAGTCAGCCCACATTCATGCAGTCATCTCCTGATGGAACGCTGACTCTCACATACAACAGCACGGCCAACACCCTCTCCTCGCTCAACAACCTTCTTGAGTCGGTCAAGGCCACCATCGATCTCGGAGGCTGGACCGAGAGCTTCGTCACCACGCAGAACAACAAGGCCGGTTTCGCCGCCGTTTATAACTACTCCAACGGCACCTTCCGTTCTCCTGGAGCCATCGTTCGCTTCAATCCCACCGACGGCAGCTTGGATACACAGATCCAGGTGCCCAACGTCCGTTATCTCGCGATGGACCCCGCCGAGAAACATCTGCTCGCTTTCACCGATAACGCGAATAACCCGAACAGCGCTCATTGGGTGGACCTCGGTGCCAACGATCCCTCGACCCTTGTTCCTCCGGTTTACACGCTCACTCTCCAGGATGCGAATGGAGCCACGGTTGCTCTCTCCAAGCCCGTTGCCGCCTTCTTCTCCTCCGACAGCACCAAGGCCTTCATTCTGAGCTGCGGCACCGAATGCGGAGGCTCTAACGGACCCAGCGTTACTGCTGTTAATATTTCCACGCTGACGCTCGACCTCACGTCCCACACCGGATCGGCCAAAATTCTTTACCAGCTGCCCGTCAGTGGCGCGCGTCGTGGTCTCTTCGACGCCACTGCCAACAAGCTCTACATCGCCGGATCAACCACGACCTTCACCGATGCTGGAGGCAATGTCGTTCAGGATGGCTTCTTCACCACTATTGACACCGCCGCCGGTACCGCGTCAGCCCCCATCAAGACGGGCCCCGGCGCCAAGCGTTTGATTCGCAACATCAAGGGTGTCTTCTGGGTCGGCTCCACAGGTTGCGGCGTTCAGAGCTGCATCACCTTGGTCAACCCCGCGACGAATACAGCTCCCCTGCTATCCACAGCTAGAGGCGACGCTACCGGTGTCACATATATCGCCAACAGTGGCGAGGTTTACACCGTCGAAGGCGGCGAACTTTACATCTACGACCAAGCGGGCAACACCATCATTTCCGAATTCCCCACCGACGTAAAGGGCCAAGCCTACGACGTTCTCTACATCGACTAACACCCCTCATCGCAACAAGAATGGCTCCCTCGGGAGCCATTCTTGTTGCGATGGCACAAATTTGAACACGCACTTCAGCCTTGAACGCCATGCCCGACCTAACACCGAAACCCAAGCGCCGCGGGTGCCCCATATACGCTTGCCTTTTTGGGCAAGCGCATGTGGGCCCTAACAAAGACGGCGCGAAGCGCGATCCAAAGGTTCTTCTTTTGTTCTTTGCCGTTACCCTCACTCCAGAATTTCAGAATCCCCGTTGCGTTTGCATTCCATCCCTTGCTTAAATAGATCCAAGCGCACGCCAGCCCGCCAATTACCGACGCACGAGGTTTCCACCGATGGACAACATTCATCAACTGCAATACTCGCACCTGCTCAATGCCATCCCCGTGCCCATGTTCATCGTTGACGAAGACGTGCGCATCCTCGACCTGAACGCCGCTGCTGCCACCGCATTCGGTCTTCTTGCCCTCGGATCTGTCCGTTCCCGCCGCACTGGAGAAGTGCTGTCTTGTCTGAATTCGCAGGGAACACCAGGAGGCTGTGGCGCCTCTCGCGCCTGCAAGAAATGCGTGATCCGCGGAGCTGTTGGAAGCTCCTTGCGTCAGGTCAGCACCACCCAGCGTCGCACCAGGTTTCAAATTCAGTCTGCTGGCATACGCAAAGATCTGGAGCTTTTAATCTCAACCAGCCCCTTGCCTGAAGCTGGAAAGAACGCCGTACTCCTCATCATCGAAGACATCACCGAGATGACGAAGCTCCGCTCCATCCTCCCCATCTGCGGCAACTGCAAAAAGATCCGCAACGAAGCCGAGTACTGGGAGCAGGTCGATAGCTATTTCCACGAGCACATCGGCGTTGACTTCTCGCACGGCCTCTGCCCTGACTGCCTCCAGCAGATCTACGGCGATTACCTCCCCGCCACCAACAAGGTCACAGGCCAACGCGAAAACTAACGCGTCATCTCTGTGGCCGCCAAAGCCATTCGCCTTGACTTCGCTTTTGTTCTTGAAGTGTCATCCTGAGCGCAGCGAAGGACCTCGGGTTTGCCTTTGCTCTTGCTCTTGCCTCGACGGTGTCATCCTGAGCGAAGCGAAGGATCCCTACCCACTTCAGCACTCCTCCTCCGCTCAAGGTCACCCACCGCGGCCCCTACTCTCCCACCAGCGTCAGCCTGTGCGCAGCCGTCTTCTCCACCGTCTCCGCCTTGAACGGCAGCCCAAACGTCGTTCCCCGATACCACGCCTCAAACTGATCATTGAAGTACGGGCTAAACAAATTACCCGACTGCCCATTCACAATATTCAGCGTTGATCGATCCAGGTCCGCAAAATCCGCCGTAAACCGTTCCGATGGCGCAAACATCCCGCCCACCTGCTTCACTGTGATTCCATTGCCCGACTGTGGCAGCTTCGGTGTCATCGCATACTTTTTCAGCCCGGGAATCTTGCTGAAAATCGGATGCCCAATCTGCACCGTCGCATAATCGCCATACTTCCACGCCGTCAGGTCGCGCGGAGCCTGCGGATCCTTCACCGCCGCTTCTACTGCCGCTGCCAGCAGCGCATCCCAGCTCTTGTACTCCGCAGGCAGCCACCGGTCTGGCTGGAAAGCAATCGTGTTCTCCAGCCACACCGTCTTCATAAACCACCCATAGAGTTCCGTGTCGTTCCCCAGCTTGCCCTTCAGCAGAGTCTCCGTGAGCCAGTGACGTGCCCGCTGCTCAATCGCCGCACCCGCCGAATCCATGCTGATCTTGCCATCGAACTTCCGCAGAATATCCGCCGCCGTCCGTGCTCTCGCGCTTGCGTCCGGAGTCTGATCTACCGCATACACCATGCGCTGTGCTACAAACTTGTCCAGATCGCTTTGCACATCCGTCTGCAACGCGAGCATGTCCGCCGCCGTAAACTTTCTGTTCTGCCGTAGCACGCGATATATCCGCTCCGTCCTGTACGGAGACTCCCATTCCTTCGTGATCGAGTACTTGTACCCATCCGCGCTGATGCGCCCATTTGCCGTGGCAATAATCCCCGAAGGGGGGTTATACACGCTCGGCATCTCTTCAAACGGCACATAGCCTGTCCACTCGTGAGCATCATCCGCTCCGTTCACCGGCAGTGTTCCATCGCCCGCCGCGCGAATCGGCACTCGCCCCGTGGCCTGGTACCCTATGTTGCCGTCCACGTCGCCATAAACTACGTTTTGCCCCGGCCCGTTGTAGCGCGCAAATGCCGCTCTGAACTCATCCCAGTTCTGAGCCGTGTTGACAGAATAGAAGGGAAGACTCAGCCCCGTGTCATACAGCGCCCACTTCAGCGCCAGTTGTCGTCCTTCGCCCTTCATCTCACGCGAAATCACTGGCCCATGGCGCGTCACCAGCACGTCCATCTTCACGTCGCGCCCGCGTTTTACGCGGATCACCTCATGCCGTACCTGCGGCTTCTGCCAACCTTGCGGAGTCTGGTACTCGCCCTGGGCATTGAAGTTCTCGACATAGACATCTTCCACGTCCGGCCCTACGTTCGTGAATCCCCACGCGATGCGCCGGTTGTGCCCCACAATCACCCACGGAGTCCCGGGCAGTGTCACGCCTGCGACCTCGTAATCGCCACAGGTCAGGTGCGCCTCATACCATGTGTTCGGAATCCGGTGCGGCAGGTGCATATCGTTCGATAGCAGGGGCTTTCCGCTCTCGGTGTGCGTGCCGTTGATCACCCAGTTGTTCGACCCCGCCCGTACCCGATCCATCAACGGCGTCATCGCCGCGGGATGCCGCAGCGTTGCGTCGAAAACGGAGGGAGGGGTATTTCTCTCCAGCGCCGCTCTCCGCCGATGATGCCTTCTCCTCACATGCTCCACCGGAGGGGTCACCTCGGCTTCTTTCTCTGTCTTCTGCGCCGTGTCAGGAGCAATCGTCGAAGGCTCAATCTCATCCAGATCATGCCCCGGCACTATGTCCCGTTGCGAGCTCTCGACATACAGATCGCTCGTCAGCTCCGGGCCCAGCCGCGCCAGTATTTTCTCGTGGTTCAGGTCATCCAGATACGTGCCGTGGTTCAGCATCTCCGCCATCGACGCGCCCACCAGCACCGAATCCTCCGCAGTCCACGCCCGCGGGAAATAGCGCATCATGCGCATCTCCAGCGGCAACCCGTAGTGATGATCCGCAATGTACGCGTTCACACCGCGCGCATAAGCTTCCAGTTGCTGCCGCTCCTGTGGAGTAGCATTGGCCAACGACTTCTGCGCCACCTCACGCAATCCCAACACGCGTTGCTCGCGATCTACCTGCACGTAATCGGAACCCAGCGCCGCCGACAGTTCTCCTGCCGCATACCGGCGCATCATGTCCATCTGCCACAGACGGTCTTGCGCCGTTACATACCCCTGGGCAAAAAACAGATCGTCGAGATTCTGCGCAGTGATCGAGGGTACCCCATGCTCATCGCGAATCACCGTAACCGGAGCCGATAGCCCTTTCAGCTTCACCGTGCCATCCAGTTTCGGCATCGCCGAGTGCGCCGCCGCCTGGAACCAGACGAAAACTCCTCCTGCCAGCACCGCTACCAACACCAATACGAATAAAACAATTCGGCCCGCCAGCCGGAGCCGCGAGCCATTCAAAACCTGCAGGGAAGAAGAGCTTGTTGCAAAAGACATGACGAGTTCGATTGTACCCGCTCAAGCGCACCTCAGGAGTTACGCAGGTGAAATTGGTTTCCGTCCAAAAACGCCTTACCCCACCGTTTTTGCTCACCGCACATGACCAGAGCACAACATTCCCATGACCGCGCCCCAAGCGCCGCGTACCTTGAAGAGAGAGCAAAACGTTCAGCCTCCTATGCGACCTAAGCACCGCGGGTGCCCCATATACGCTTGCCTCTTCTGGCAAGCGCATGTGGGTTCTATTGAAGAAGGCGCGAAGCGCCCTCCAAAGCTTCTTCTCTTGCCTTAGTTGTTGCCTTTGCCTTTGTTTACGGCGCTCATCCTGAGCGCAGCGAAGGATCCCAGCACTGCCCCAAATAGGTATTGCCGCTCAAAGGCATTTCGGCCTGCATCCCCAAATCCTGCCCCTTGCACCCCCGCCTCCCCGCTGCCACACTTACCTCATGGGACGCTTCGCCTCCACCGTCGAGTTCTACTCCCGCTACCGTGAACCCTATCCTCCAGCTTTCTTCCAAAGGCTCTCCGAGCACCTCACCGGTACAGAATCGCTCCTCGACATTGGCTGCGGCCCCGCGCCTCTCGCCATCGGACTCGCCCCATACGTCGGAGAAATCACCGCCATCGATCCCGAACCCGCCATGCTCGCCGCTGCCCAAACCGCTGCCGCCCAGGCCGGAGTCTCCCTTACGCTTGTCCCCATCCGCCTTGAAGACTTCGGGACCGACTCGACATTCGACCTCGTCACCATAGGACGCGCACATCACTGGCTCGATCGAACTGTAGCCATACCAATGCTCGACCGTCTCACGACCCAAGCCGCCCGTATTTGTATCTGCGGCGCTGCAAACATTGAGAGCCCGTAAGTCCGTGGCGCACCGCCTACGACGAAGTCCGCCATTCCTGCGCACGGGATAATGAAAACGAACTCGACCGCCTTACCCCAGAAGACTTCTTCGCCGGTTCGCAATTCAGCAAAGTCGAAATCATCTCAGTCACAGAAACGCGCACCGTCACAATCGCCGAGCTCGTCGGACGCGCCCTCTCGCGCTCTTACACTTCTCCGGACGCTCTCGGTGAACGCCGCTCCCGGTTCGAATCCGAACTCATCTCCACCCTCGAGCCTTACGCTCCCCATGGCACCCTGCAGGAAGAAGTCGTCGCTCGCGCCTCCATCTTCCGCCGATGAGTTCATCGTGAGTTGATCGATTGTGTCGATCGATTCTGTTATAGCGGTGTCATCCTGAGCGAAGCGAAGGACCCCGGGGTTGTCTTTGCTCTTGCTCTTGTATTTGCTCATGTTGTTGCTTTTGCTGCTGTTCTTGTTCTTGTTCTTGTTCTTGCTCTTGCTCTTGTCCCTGCTCTTGCTCTTGTCCCTGCTCTTGCTCTTGTCCCTGTTCTTACTCTTGTACTTGGTGTGTCATCCTGAGTGAGGCGAAGGATCCCATCGCCGTCCAAATAGGCACTCCTGCTCAAAGGCATTTTGGCCTCCATCCCCACTATCCCGAAGACGTTTGGAATCCACGCCCCCATGCTTTATCCTTGATCTACTCAGAACAATTAAGAAGAGGTGCGTTAGTTGAATCACGGCAATCACGGACACAACCCCGGCGAAGGCTCCGGCATTGAGCGCGAGCTGCACGACCCAATTTCCGACAAGCTTGTAGCTCTTGAGCCGCTCGATCTTTCCAAAGTCACCACGGTTGACGATCTCGTTCGCGCCATGGGCAAGACTGCTTTCACCGGGCGTCAGATCGGCCAGGCTGCCGACGTGCTCGAAGTGATGGCGCGCGACAAGGATGCATTCGTCGTCATGACCCTCGCAGGCGCCATGACGGTCGCCAAGCAGGGTCTCATCGTCGCCGATCTCATCGATGCTGGTATCGTCAAGGCCATCGTTTCCACTGGAGCCCTCATGGCTCACGGACTCGTCGAGGCCGCCGGCAAGTCTCACTTCGTATGGGACGAAAAGCTCAATGATGTCGAACTCTACGAAGCCGGCTACAACCGTGTCTATGACACGCTTGAGCCCGAGTCCAATCTCAACTTCGTCGAAGGCATCGTCGCCCAGATCCTCGAAGCCTGGGACGCCAGCGAAGTCCTCTGCTCCTACAAGTTCACCCACGCCATCGGCAAGTATCTCTCCGAACACGCCGAGGGACGCGGCATCCTGCGCTCCGCCTACGAGAAGGGCGCATCGGTTTATATCCCTGCCTTCACCGACTCCGAGATGGGACTCGACGTAGCGCTGCACAATCGCAAGCGCGCCAAGCAGGGAAGACCGCTTATTCAGTTCGATCCTTTCCTCGACCTCAACCACTTCGCCGAGAAGAACCTTCAGCAGACTCGCCTCGGTATCTTCACCATCGGCGGCGGTGTCCCGCGCAACTGGACCCAGCAGTTCGGCCCATACATCGAACTGCGCCATCGTCGTGGCGGCGAAAATCTACCGCTCAAGCGCTACCACTACGGCCTGCGCATCTGCCCCGAGCCTGTTCATTGGGGCGGACTCAGCGGCTCGCCTTACAGCGAGGCCATCTCCTGGGGCAAGTTCGTACCTCCGGCCGAAGGTGGCAAGTTCGCCGAAGTCTTCGATGACGCGACCGTCGCTCTTCCTCTCGTCGCCGGAGCCGTCCTTGAGCGCCTGAAGAAAAAGTAGCTCGGTTCAAAAAGCAATCGCCCCTCTCCAGTTTTGTCGGAGAGGGGCGATTTTTTGTTCGCCAAAAAATGCGCTCAAGGCTCCACCCTGAAACTCGTTTTCCGAGAGAAGAGTGGGGCAGTTTGTCTCCGTTAACACTCGAGTAAACAGCGATCTTCATCCCACTTACAAAGTTGAGCAATATCTAACCCCTGCCTGTGCGCTGCTAACCAAGTCGTTACAGGCCCGTTTACCCGTCGTGCACTCTTTGCAACTTCCCGGGCGACCCAAAATGAAGGCCCCGGATCGTCTCCGGGGCCTCACCAAAACGCACGAATGTTGAACTAATCGAAGATCAGGATCGCTGCCGCAATCGTGGTCGTCCACAGTCCAGTCTTGTCGCCGATGGCGCTCTGCGTGATGTTCGCCGTGCGAACAATCTTGTTCGACAAGCGATAGACTTCCTTCTTTTCGTCCCAGCTCTTGTCGGGGTCGAACTCGACGTTCAGCGTGGTCGCGAGCATCTCGGCGGCCAGTTCTTCAGCATAGTCGCCCGCAATCTGGTCGGTCTCGCCGAAGCTGTGATGTTCGCTCAGATAGCCATACGTCTTGCTGTCGGCGGGCATTGCCAGACCGATGCTGGAAGCCACAAGGCGATGCGGTTCACGGGTCGAGTTTTCTGCAACCACTGCGAAAACAACTTCGCCCGGGCTCAGATACTTCAGTCCCTGCGCGCGCGTTAGCAACTTGCAGTTCGGCGGGAAAATGGAAGAGACGCGCACGAGGTTTTGCGCGGCAATACCAGCGTCGCGCAGCGCGAGCTCAAATGATGTCAAACGCTCTTTGTGCTTCCCCACGCCCTTGGTGAGAAAGATGCGCTTGGGGACCATGTCTTTGGCCAATTCTTGTTACTCCTCTGCGAATGCATACAACCGAGCCAGATGTGTTTTGGCGGCACTTTTGAAATTAAATGATTCTGAGAAGAGGCGCAATCCACAATCACACAATTTCTGAGCAGGAATAAAGCTATGGTGCGCTATTTGCGTACTACCTGGGGAGATTTTAATCGGACTGCAATATCGATAAACGCCAACGCGGCTCGGCTCAGGGCCTTGTCCTTGCGGAATACCAGCGCCATGTCGCGCCGAATCTGCGCATCCGCGAGCTTTACGACGGCAATAATTCCCAGTCGCACGTCGCCCGTAGCCGTGGTTAACGGGCAAAATCCTATCCCTACTCCAGCAGAGACAAAGCGTTTCAATAACTCGCTCGAATCAAGCTCCATGCTGACATTCGGCTTCATGCTTCGTTCTTCAAACATGCGCTCGATGCTGTCGCGAGTGCGCCCCATTTTCGGTACCAGAAGAGGATAGTCGCCAAGCTGCGTGACATTGACTTCCTTGTATTTCGAAAGCGGGTGATCCACCGGCGTTATCAGCACCAGCTCGTCTTTGTGGATAGGCACGGCTGTGATTCGCTTATCCGAAATCGGCATAGCCGCGACGCCAAAATCAGCAGAGTTGTCGATAATGCTTTCCAGCGTTTCACGTGTTTCCGAGCGCTTCACGGTGATCCCGACATCCGGATAATTGCGCTTAAATTCCGCAAACACTTCGGGAAGAATGTGAAGGCAACTACCCTCGTTCGCTGCGACCACGATCTCGCCGCCAGGAACGCGCTCGGCTTCAGCGACGGCGTGAATGGCCTCCCGACGCGCCTCCAGCGCATTCTCAACGTAGTTGAGAAAGATTTTCCCCGCGGCTGTTACCGAGACCTTTCCGCCCGTACGGTCCAGCAGTTTTGCCCCGACTTCTTCTTCGATGGCGCGAATCTGCGCCGAAATCGCAGGCTGCGTTCGGAAGCGACGTTCGGCAGCGCGCGAAAAACTCAAATTCCGCGCCACTTCTAGAAAAGTCTCTAGCTGGTCAAAGTCCATTCTTTATTTCGCTCGGAGTCCCAAACAAAACCAGTGAAACGTTTGTGTTTCTTTGCCGATCCGTAGTTCCAAAGTGTAAATCACTCTGGTGTAATCCTTACATCTTCAATGAGAATAGCAACATTCCTGGTTAAGCTGCCAACTCGTCGGGCATCGGAGCTCAATGATAATCGAGAGTTATGCGTTTCATAAGAACTTTCGATTTCCCGCGCGAGCACCTGATCCATACTCTTAAGGGCGGCAGAGACGTCGTCCCATGAGCTGGGGAGAGTAGCTGTTTTCAATGGTCTGTTTTTTTCTGACCTTCGTCCAGCAAAAACTTAAGCTGACTCGGTATCCTAGTCATATCGTGCCAACTTGCGGCATGGAAGAGGACTTACAGAATGCGCTCGTCCAGTGAAGTGAATGCTTCCACTGTTTTAGAATTCGCCCAGCAACAAGGCGTGCAGATGGTTGATCTTCGATTCAGCGATCTGCATGGCCTTTGGCATCACATCTCCTTCCCAATCGCTCAACTGACGCTCGATTCCTTCCGCGATGGTTTCGGCATGGATGGTTCCTCTATTCGAGGCTGGGCGGCCATTCATGAGAGCGACATGCTTCTGATTCCAGATCCATCCACCTATGTTATGGATCCATTTACGGAAGCTCCCACGTTGGGCATGATCGCTGACATCATTGATCCCGTTACGCGCCAACGGTATGACCGTGATCCTCGCTACATCGCACGCAAGGCCGAGATGTACCTCGCGTCTTCGGGAATTGCGGATCAGGCGATGATTGGAGCTGAGGCGGAATTCTTCGTCTTTGATAACGTCAGCTTCGATCAAAGCACCAATCATGGCTTCTACTACATTGACGCCGACGAGGGCCGCTGGAATTCAGCTCGCCGTGAAAACAATCTTGGATATCGGCCGCGCTATCGCGAAGGTTATTTCCCAGTTCCACCCACAGACCATCATCAGGATTTGCGGACGGAGATGCTGCTGACCATGCAGGAATGCGGGCTTCAGGTGGAAAGCCATCATCATGAATCCGCAAGTGGCGGACAGGGCGAGATCGATATGCGCTACTCGTCCCTTCTTCGATCGGCGGACGCCATGATGCTGTACAAGTACATCGTACGCAACGTCGCAAGGCAGCATGGGAAAACAGCTACCTTCATGCCAAAGCCGCTGTTCCAGGACAACGGCAGCAGCATGCACACACACCAGTCGTTATGGAAAGATGGAAAGCCGCTGTTCTTTGGCGATGGCTATGCGGGTCTGTCCGAACTTGCATTGTGGTATATCGGCGGACTGATCAAGCATGGGCCGGCGCTCGCTGCTCTGACCGCGCCGACGACCAACAGCTACAAGCGGCTTTCTGCCGGACTGGATGCACCGGTGAACTTGGCGTATTCGCGGCGCAATCGCTCCGCCGCCTGCCGCATTCCAATGTATTCTTCGGCTCCCGAAGCGAAGCGGGTCGAGTATCGTCCGCCTGATCCAAGCTGCAATCCGTACATTGCATTTTCGGCTATGCTCATGGCCGGACTGGATGGCATAGAGAATCGAATCGATCCCGGTTCACCGCTCGACAAGGATATTTACGACCTTGGTCCAGAGGAACTGCAGCGCGTGCCATCGATTCCGTCATCGCTGGAAGCCGCTTTGGAAGCGCTTTCGGTCGATTACCAGTTCCTCTTAAAGGGCGATGTGTTCACCGAGGATCTGTTAGAAACGTACATTGCCTACAAGCGAGAGCACGAGGTGAACGCGCTTCGTTCGCGCCCACATCCTTACGAATTTGCGCTTTACTTCGACAGCTAGTCGAAGGGGTGTCGCACAGTTAACGCGCCTGACATAGCTCACGTCCGGCGCGTGCTATTCTTCGGGCGAGACCTGACCGAGGCAGTCGCGTGGCGTCTGACACAAATCAGAGTAGCGGACTTGAGTTCTCATTTGCGGAGAAGTCAACATGCGCGCGCTATGCGAATGTGTGTGAGTTGCTCCCGCAAAAAGCTGCTGCATTGCTGCCGCGTTTTCTGGTGGAGGCAGGGAATCGCGACCAATGCGTGTTGCAACTGGAGACTCTGCTTCAGAAATTCCCGGAACAGGCGTGCAGGGCTTTTGATTCGAGCGCTGTTGCTTTACGCGCATGCATTGTTTTGTTCGGCGCCAGCCAGTGGCTTGGGCAGACACTTGTTCAAAACCCAGATCTGCTTGAGTTATTCGCGCACCCAACCGGCTTGGTCACTACAAGATGGCTGGAAAACTTTCGCGAGGAGTTTGCGCGTTTTCGGCAGCAAACAGTCGACCTTCCACTTGCTCGACTGCTGGCGCGGTTTAAGCGACGCGAGTATGTGCGAATCTTCGTGCGCGAATTGCTCGGGTTAGCATCACTTGCCGAAATCACCGCGGAAATCTCGTCTCTCTCCGATGTCCTCATCGAACTTGCACTTTCGCATTGCGAGGTTGAACTTCGCCGCCGACACAATGGTTGGCCGAAACTGCGTTCTATTCGCGGGCGCGTCCACCCGGCGCCATTCTCCGTGTTGTCACTTGGCAAACTTGGCGGGAACGAACTCAATTACAGCTCGGATATTGACCTCCTCTTTCTTTTCGAGGATGCGGAGGACGTCGGAAATCTCGCAGTCAGCTCACGTGAGTTCTGCACGCAACTGGCTCAGGAACTAACAGGCGTGCTGTCGAGCCTGAGCCCGGAGGGGCAGGTGTTCAGGGTTGACCTGCGCCTTCGTCCGCAGGGGCTAAGCGGAGAAATGATTGTGGGCCGCAATCAGGCACTCCGCTATTACCGCGCGGTCGCGCACGACTGGGAGTTGCAGTCGCTGCTGAAGATAAGGTTCAGTGCCGGTGATCGCGCGCTTGCCCGTGAGTTCGTGTCGCAGATACAGGAGCTGATCTATCGCAAGCAACTGAGTCTGGATGCGGTCAAAACGGCAGCGCGTTCGCTCGAGCGTATTCAGTGCGGCGGCAGCCACCAGAGTTCCCGCGATCTGGATGTGAAGAACGGCGCGGGAGGATTGCGCGAGATCGAATTTGCCGTGCAGTGTCTGCAACGAGTGCATGGGGGGCGTGAAATATGGTTGCGTTCTGGCGGAACTCTCTCGGCCTTGCAGAAGCTCTATGACAAAGGGCACATTGGCGAGTCCGAGTTTCGAGAGCTGTTTCACACCTATGGATTGCTGCGCGCCATTGAGCATCGAATCCAGTGCCGTCAGGGAGTGCAGTCTCACCGATTGCCGCGTGCAGCGAGTGAACAGCACGCAATATTGCGTTCGCTTGGAATGGAGAGCATACAGAATGAAGAGGACGTGCAGCGCGCTATGACGTCGATGAGTGCACTGTGCGCGCGCGTGCTTAGCCTTGGTACTGGAGACGTGGCAGCTCCAGTGTCGGTGCGCTCCGTCGGATTTGGCGTGCCCGGAGCTGAACGCCTGATTGGCGAGCTTAAGTCGAAGTCGCCAATCTTGACAGAGGCACTCTCCGCAAATGTTGGCAGCCCTGCATTGCGGAATCTGCAACGTTTTCTCGCCGCGGCCTCGACCGGTGACACAAGAATCCGAGACGCGATCCGGAATGTGCAGTGGATAGAAAAAGCCATCCCTGTATTTGCTCAGAGCTCCTTAGCGACAGAGATACTGTCGCGCCATCCTGAAGATATTCTCGCCTTATTTCGACCATGCAAACTCGGCGGCGGTGCGACAGCAGATGAGATCCGAATCGAGTCGCGACAGTGCATATTGCGGTTGCTGGGACGTTCACTGCTGGAGCAAGCTTCGGTGTGGGATGTCCTGCGCGAGAACACGCGGAGCTTTGATGTCCTGTTGCAAAAGGCCGTACGTGCATGCGAGCCTCCCGATGGGTTCGGCGTATTTGTTGTGGGGCGCTTTGCCACCTGCGAACTGGATGTATTGTCGGATGCCGACCTGATGTTCGTGCGCAGTTCGGAATGTAATCCCGACAAGGCCGAGCAAAGCGCGCGCGCCCTGGTGGAGATGCTTTCAAGCTACACGCGCGAGGGATCGGTGATTGCCGTAGATACCCGAATGCGGCCACACGGTGCTGAAGGCGAACTGGTGTCGTCCACACGACAGCTAGCGCAATACTTCGATACTGAAGCCAAAGCCTGGGAGACTCTTGCGTTCGGCAAGCTGCGACTGATTGCCGGAGCCGAGGAACTTGGCGTCGAGGTGCGCGAATCCATCAAACGTTTGCGGCAGCGCTTTGCAAATTCCGGCGGTTTTGTTACAGACCTGCGTTCGATGCGTAAGCGCCTGGCGGAGACGAGCGGCCCTGACAGCTTCAAGACTGGGCCGGGCGGACTTTATGATCTCGACTTTTTGGTTGGCTTGCTCGAAGCGCGTGGAGACCTGCAATCGGCAGGGAAGCAACTTCCCGGTCGCCTGCATACACTGGCAGAGGGCAGATTTATTTCACCGGTCCAGGAGCGAGATTTGCTTCACGCCGTTGACCTGTTTCGCAGAGTCGATCACGCGGTTCGTATTGTGGAAGGCCGCTCAAGGAAGCGTCTGCCGGAGAGTGATGCGTTGCGGGAATGCATCAGCAAGGTTGCTGGTTGTTCCGATATGGATGCGGCATTGCGGCAGGAAATGGGGAAAGTGCGCGCAGTTTTCACTTCGTTTTTCGGCGATTGAAGCGCGGCACATCAGGTGATAATCTCAACTGTTCGTTGAAGTTGTGCTCGGAGGACCGCGTAAAAGGTGGGTGCGTGGGGTGCCGACGTGCGGTACTGAGCGCGACATCATGCTGTTTACAGTAGGTTCTACATCCCAGGAGGATTCGATGGCGGCTTCCTACAATGGCTTTCCGCTTCCGGCGAATGGCCGCGTAGTTGAGTTTGTAAACGGAAAGTTCGTGATCCCCGACAACCCTATCATCCCTTTCATTGAAGGCGATGGCACGGGGCGCGACATTTGGAAGGCATCCGTGCGCGTTGTGGATGCAGCCGTGGAGCGCGCGTATGGCGGAAAGCGCCGCATCGTGTGGTACGAGGTATTCGCGGGCGAGAAATCGAAAGAGATGTTTCAGAGCTGGCTTCCAGATGACACGGTCAATGCATTTCGCGAACTGCGCATCGGCATCAAGGGCCCGCTTACAACTCCCATTGGCGGCGGTATTCGCTCGCTGAATGTCGCACTGCGACAGATACTTGATCTCTATGCTTGCGTGCGCCCGGTGAAGTACTACAAGGGTATTCCTTCTCCGGTGAAGCATCCCGAGCACATGAATGTGGTGATCTTCCGCGAGAATACTGAGGATGTTTACGCCGGGATCGAGTGGAAGCAGGGAACGGCCGAAGTTAAAAAGCTAATCAACTTCCTGAACAACGACATGCTGGCCGGCACGAAGAAGCGCGTGCGTGTGGACTCGGGAATCGGAATCAAGCCGATGTCTGTGACGGGGAGCAAGCGACTCGTGCGCATGGCGATCCAGTTTGCATTGGATAAGAAGCGTCCGAGCGTCACACTGGTTCACAAAGGCAACATCCAGAAGTACACTGAGGGCGCTTTCCGCGAGTGGGGCTACGAAGTTGCGACACAGGAGTTTCGCAACGAGACGGTCACAGAACGGGAAAGCTGGATTTTGGGTAATAAGGACAACAATCCCTCACTCACGGTAGAAGAAAACGCAGCGATGATCGAGCCTGGCATGGAGCACGCACCGGAGGACTTCCGCCAGGGAGTTTATGCCGAAGTAAAGGGCGTGCTGGACTCGATCTATGAGACGCACGGTCACGGCAAGTGGATGACGAAATTGCTGATCAACGATCGTATTGCCGACTCGATTTTTCAGCAGATCGTGACCCGTGCCGATGAATACTCTGTGCTGGCGACGCCGAACCTGAATGGCGATTACATTTCCGACGCATGTGCAGCGCAGGTTGGCGGGCTGGGAATTGCTCCGGGCGCGAACATCGGAGCGGAACACGCGATCTTCGAAGCAACGCACGGAACGGCCCCGAAGTATGCAGACAAAGATGTAATCAATCCGGGATCGGTGATTTTGTCTGCCGTAATGATGCTGGACTTCATGGGCTGGCAGGAGGCTGCCCGCCTGGTAGAAAACAGCATGGAACTGACGATCGAACAGAAGCGCGTCACGTATGATTTCGAGCGCTTGATGGAGGGCGCGACCAAACTGCGTACCAGCGAATTCGCTTCGGCGATTATCGAGAATATGGCGGCAGGTGTTTCAACTGCGAGATAATTCCAACGCTGCCGAATCGCTGGTCTGATTCGACGCAAACGTTTTTATACCGCAATAATGCCGCTCATGCGGCTTGAAAGGGAAACAAATGCGCAAGAAAGTGTCCATTGTTGGAGCAGGAAACGTGGGGGCGACAGCGGCCCATTGGATCGCCTCAAAGGAACTGGCAGATGTCGTCCTGATCGACATCATGGAAGGAGTTCCGCAGGGCAAAGCGCTCGATTTGCTGCAGGCGATGCCGGTGGAAAAGCGTGATAGCGCGATCGTTGGAACCAATGATTACGCTGACACCGCGAACTCGGACATCGTGGTCATCACCGCTGGAATTCCGCGCAAGCCGGGAATGAGCCGAGACGACCTGCTGAACACGAACTACAAGATCATGCAGGATGTCGTGGGCAAGGTAGTGAAGTACTCGCCCAACTGCATCATCATTGTCGTTAGCAATCCTCTCGATGCAATGGCTCAGGCCGCTTTCAAACTGAGCGGCTTCTCGCGCAACCGGGTTATCGGCATGGCTGGCGTGCTTGATTCGGCCCGCTTCCGCACCTTTATCGCTCAGGAACTCGATGTCAGCGTTGAGAACGTCACGGCCTTCGTGCTGGGCGGACACGGCGACACAATGGTTCCGCTGCCGCGCTATTCCACCGTAGCTGGCATTCCTATCACTGAGTTGATCGCCGAAGATAAGCTGAAGGCGTTGGTCGAGCGCACTGCAAATGGCGGCGCCGAGATCGTTAAGTATCTGAAGACCGGCAGTGCGTACTATGCTCCTTCTGCTTCGGCAGTTGAGATGGTCGAAGCGATCCTCAAAGACAAGAAGAAGATCGTGCCTTGCGCCGCCTATCTGGAAGGCGAGTATGGCATCAACGGCCTATTTGTAGGCGTGCCAGTGAAGTTGGGCGCCAACGGCCTGGAAAAGATCATCGAGATCAAGCTGACTGCCGAAGAGCAGGCTGCTTTGAACAAGAGCGCTGAAGCCGTGAAGGAACTGGTTAAGGTGATTGGAGTCGCGTAATCATCATTTAGCGTGAAAAGCGAACCCCGAGGCCGAAGCCCCGGGGTTTTTATTTCCAGTGCGATAATCTAAAAACTAAACACGGGTGATCGTGACGCTTTCGAGCACGACGTCGCTCTTTGGTCGGTCCTGATGGTTGCGCGGGAGCGTGCTGATCTTGTCCGAAATGTCCTGCCCCTCGACAACCTCACCAAAAATCGTGTGATTGCCCGTAAGCCACGGAGTAGCCGCTACGGTGATGAAGAACTGGGAGCCATTGGTATTTGGACCGGCGTTGGCCATTGCCAGCTTGCCAGGCTTGTCGAATTTGTAAGGCGACCCCTTGGTTTCGTCTTCAAATTTGTAACCGGGACCACCCATGCCTGTGCCGCTAGGATCTCCGCCCTGAATCATGAAGTCGGGAATGACACGGTGGAAGATTGTTCCGTTGTAGAGCGGACCGGGACCTTTCTTTCCGCTGACATTGTCCTTCCAATCGCGCTTGCCTTCCGCGAGTTCAATGAAGTTGGTGACAGTCTTCGGGGCTTCCTTCTCGAATAGACGGCATACGATGGTGCCGTGGTTGGTTTGAAGCGTGGCGTATAAACCTGGAGTACGTTCAGCCATGCTGGCTCCTTGCTGGGGGAATAGATAACATTCAGATTAACAAAACTAGTTTGCTGCTTCGAGCGTGGCGACTAGATCATCTGTCGACGCCGCGCAGGTGAAGAGATTACTGCCCGTCTTCGATCTTGATGTGCTTGATTACGACGTCCTTTTTGGGGTGATCGTTTCCGCCCCGTGGCTGGCGAGCAATCTTCTTCACCAGTGACACGCTCTGATCGTCGCACTGGCCGAAGATCGTGTAGTTTCCGTTCAGAGATGGATAGGGAACCTCGGTGATAAAGAATTGCGAGCCATTCGTGTCTGGACCGGAGTTAGCGTACGCGAGGCGGCCAGGACGATCGAACGAGAGGTTAGAGAGTGTTTCATTCTTAAACCTGTAGCCGGGATTGCCAGTGCCATTCCCGATCGGGTCTCCACCTTGAATCATGAAGTCAGGAATGACACGGTGAAATATGGTGTTGTCATAGAGCGGAACGCCATGTTGCATATGCCCTGTTTTGGGATCTCTCCACTCCTTGGTGCCCTTGGCGAGTTCGATGAAGTTCTTCGTGCCGATGGGCGCGGCCTTGGGGAAGAGGACACAGCGCAGGTCGCCCATGCTGGTTTCAATTACAGCGACCGGTTGCTCCTTCGTGCCTGTTTGGGCCTTTTGCGCGTATGCGCCCAGCGTGAAGACCAGCAGGGCGCTGGCGATCAAAAGTTTTCGCATAAGTTTCCTCCAAGTGATTTCTTATTTAGTTTGAGGGATATTGATTTCAGGCCGTTGGTCCGGGTTTTTCTCGTTCTGTATCTCGCTCGACACTCGCTCTACGTCTCGAAACACTCGCAGCAAGTTTCCGCCAAGGACCGCCTTCATGTCCGCCTCCGTGTAGCCACGGCGCATGAGTTCGGCTGTGATTTTCGGCAGGTCCTGCACGCCATCAATGCCCTGCGGCAGGCATTCAACTCCGTCGAAGTCCGATCCGATGCCGACATGTTCCACACCTGCGACCTTGATCATGTGATCGAAATGATCGATGAGTACGCTGAGAGGTGGACGCGGGACCGCCGCGTTTTTCATGGCCATCAACCGGTCGAGTTCAGCTTTGGATTCGGGAGTCTTCGGTCCGTGCCAGAGCTCTTCGGCGTGCCTTAGTTCGGCGGGATGCGCGTTGTCGAAGGCTTTCGACTGTACGTTGTATTCATCGCTGATGAAGCCACAATTGAAATTGACCTGTGCCACGCCACCATTTCGTGCAAGAGCAATAAGCATATCGTCTGTCATATTGCGTGGATGGTTAGCGATGGCACGCGAACTACTGTGGGAGGCGATCACCGGAGCGCGACTCACGACTAGAGCGTGGTAGAAAGTGCGATCGCTCACATGCGATATGTCCACCATCATGCCGAGGCGGTTCATTTCCCGCACAACCTCACGGCCGAAGTCGGTGAGTCCGGGATCTTTTGGCTTCCCATTGTCGCCTATCTTCACGTCACCGGAAGATTGCCCGAGTTCGTTGGAGTTGGCCCAGGTCAGCGTCATGTAGCGCGCACCCAGCCGATAAAAATCGCGCAACACCCGGATGTCGCCCTCGATTGCGTGTCCGCCCTCGACTCCGATGAGTGCAGCAATTCGCGGATTGGGTCCGGAGCGGGCATTCACGATATCCTGTGCAGAGTAGGCCATAACGAGATTGTTGGGATGCGCACGGATCGTGTCATACACGGAGTCGATCATGTCTAGCGCGCGCCGAGTGTAGTGGTCCTTGTATTGGGCCGGGTCTACCCAAATGGAGAAGAATTCGGCTCCAAGGTTTCCTGACTTAGCCTTTGCGAAATCCCAGTGCCCCTTGCCCGCGTCTGCGGCGGGATCGAACGCCTCGTCCACAAAGCGTCCCGGTGTGTCGGCATGCGTATCGATGACAATGGCTGAATCGTGTACGGAACTGGAGTTTACGGCCGCAGTGGCCGTCGTTCCTTTCAACTTCGCATTGTTCGATGGTGTCTTTTGTGACGTTGCCGGATGGCTCAAGGCCGGGAGCATTAAGGCAAGACAGGTCACAACTAGCTTCAATCTCATCTTGTCTCCGTGAAACTCCCAATTATACCGAAGCCAAGATAGGGATGTTTCTTAGTCAAAATGAAAACGCCCAGGCACGTAGCCCGGGCGGGAATTCTGTATTCCGGCAATCTAGCGATTTGCAGCGAAGTCGAGTGGGGCTTCGCGATATTCGTGATATCGGTCGCTCACCATAATGTGATAACAGGCTTGGCGGCGTTCCTCGGCGGCTTCGACCAATCCGAGTTGCTGCAGCTTGAGAACGTATTGATCAAACCAGGCACGCTGCTTCGCCGTCATGGGGCGCTTGCCGATATCGACCGTCAGGCCAGCCAGGTGCGACGAAGCTGTGTCGCCGTCGATGGGCGCGGCATTGTGATTTGAGCGCTGCAGGCGTGCCTGCTGATCGACAGTGCGCACGGCTGAGGTCACTTGGATCGGTTGGTGGAAGCGAGCATAGAAGGCCTGACTCAGGTCTTCGAGGAACGCACGTGTCCACGGACGGCAGAAGCGCCGATTCACATCGAGATTGGGAGCGATTTGGAGGGCTTTGGACTCGTGCAGGCTGACGAGATCCCCGCGAAGCTCAAGCTCTTCGAGTTCCTGGTCGTCATTGATGCGGGTCAGCTTCAAGCGATCGATCTCTTCATTCTGGCGAAGCATCGAGTCATGCGAGCCGCGCAACACGGGATTCCAGCGCACCACCCTGGCACGCGCGTGGCGAAGCGAACGCTTCGGGGTCCGGTAGGAGGAACGGATCGTTGCACCGGAGGCGAAGGTCATGCCCAGCACAAAAACGAAAATGAGTGTGGCTCCTATGCGTCGCTTCATCTAAAACGAAACTACTCCCAATAGGTATGATGGCGGTTCAGCCCACAGTGTAACCTAATGTGCTTGAATTTCCGCTCAGGTGAATTGCGCAATCCTGCCCATTTTGGAATTATAGCCAGTATCGGAGGTTGTATGAGCCTCGGCGAAGCTGAACCGCACTCGACAACCTGAACGCAGCGTGAGGGACGCAGCTGCTGAATGAGACCAGCGCTACTCCGACTGATTGAGAACTCTCTGCCTGATCTCCCGGCAGGGATTGCCAGCATTCACCGTCCACGCACGCACATCTTTTGTTACCACCGAGCGCGCACCGACGACTGCTCCCTCTCCCACAGAAATCCCCGGGGAAACGAAAACGCCCGCTGCGAGCCATGCCTGCGACCCGATCTCGATTGGCTTGCTTTCGAGTGGAAATACTGGGTTTGTGAAATCGTGTGTTGACGTGCAGAGATACGAATATTGAGAGATCACGGTGTGCTCGCCGATACGAATTGGCGCGAAATTATATAGCTCAACCCCGGGCCCAATCCACGATGCCTCGCCGATCTCGAGATTCCACGGACACCAGACCTTCACACCACCGCAGATAAGGTTGGAGTAGCACACCTTAGCCCCGAAGAGTCTCAGCAGGAATACTCGCAAGGGGCTCAGAATGCGCGGCGTACGGGGTAAAAAAGGAAGTTGAAAACAACTCCACAGTGTACGCAGCAACTTGATGTGGGTCGGTGTCGTGCTGACGACACGTTCAAGATTAACGCCCATCTTCGTTCTTCTCCCCGTGGGCAGCACGATGAACTCTGCTTGTTAAATGCTCATGGATGGGCCGATTCGGTGCTCCCAGGCCGGTATGATTGAGACCCTGAGGACGCCCAGTATCACCTGAATCAGAGCGCTTGGCCTGTTTCGGTGTCTTCTTCGCCAGAGGACTATGAACTCGTAGGATGCTTGGTTGAAATGCAAGAGACTTGCGTTGCAGGTTTGGTAAGCTACGACTCTGATTTGTCAGCGAACTCATTCCGGATGGTTCAGCAATCTCAGCCACAGGCGCAAACTGTTGATGATGTAGGACTCCATTCCGCAGAGAACGGTGCGCGTGTTGTTGCTTCATCTTATCTGCAGATAAAGCGGAGTTCGAATGCTGATCTGGTGCGACCACAGTTTCAGAACCGAAGCTCGATTTCGCGGACGGCGCCGAGGCTTGCGAACGATCCTGAGATTGCAACGCGGGGCCCCAGCTAGAGGCAGATTTCGTGCGTGCGGGGGATCGCCTCGTGGGCTCTGCGCTGCTCTCCTGCCTCGGAGAATCCAGTCGGGTTACGGCAGTTGAAAGCTCTTTGACACCACTCTCCTGCGCTGGAAGAGAAAGCGCAGTCATGACTACGAACACCGCAGTGCACGCAACGCGGAGCTTTCCTGTGATCTTAATTGCTGTATGGTCACGCATGTTATCTCGTCTCCCAAGCGCGTATGACTTGGTTCAGTGCGTTGACGAGACCTTGTGCAGCGTTTGTGATTTCAAACCGCTGCTCGAAGCATTTGCGTGTGCGCATTCGCATGGCTGCTTTGCTCTCGGGCGACAGATCGCGCCAAGCTCGTAGCATCCCGCAGGTTCCTGCCAGATCATCGGTACCCACAAGCCCTGCGCCGTCCTGATGAATCTCCTGCCATATATTCACTTTGTTCGATATCAAGGTAGGCACGCCGCAGGCAAGCGCTTCCGCGACGACGATACCGAAATTCTCCTGGTGAGAGGGCAACACGAATATCTCCGAGGCGCGCAAGGCTCCCCATTTCAGGGACCCGGTAACTGTGCCCATCCACGTGATCCGTTCCGAGATTCGTCTGCGTTTCGCGACCTCCGCGAGCTTTGCCTGCCAGCCAACCTGATCCGGTCCGCACATGAGCAGATGCCAGTCAGGATCGGAGGAGAGCTCGTTTGCGAAAGCCTCGATCAGCAGATCGCAGCCTTTCTTCTCATGCAATCGGCCAAGAAAAATGGCGAGCCGCTTACCCCTCAATTGCGGATGCCTGCCGTAAAAGCTCTGGAGGTCGGCGTGCGCATCACTCTTCGGGCCTGCCGTGCCGTAACTCACTACGACTTCGTTGCAGGTATAAGGACGAAACGAGTGCCTTGCCAGCATGCGTTCCTCCTCGCAGGTGAACAGTACAGCTCCAGCGTCGCGCAGGACACGGTACTCGCTCCATGGCCAGTACAGCAGCTTTTTCATGTGCTTCAGTCGATATTGCTTGAACCACGGGTCAAGCATCCCGTGCGTAAATACCGCATAAGGAGTGGACGACCGGTGCAGTGCGCGCCACGCGGCAAGGCTGTGATATTGCCAGATACCGTTCACCACGACAACGTCGTAGCATTTCGCATTCGCGCGTAGCCACGGAACAAGCGTGTCGCTATACCCATACTTCTTCCATCCAGGGCCGAGCGCGTGAACTGGGAGCATGAATTCCTTCACGCAGGGCGCAGCTGGATCATCCAACGATGCCACTTCAATCTGGTGCCCGCAGGTGCGGTTTACCGAGGCCAATTGCTTGATGCCCTCTATCGGGCCTCCGCCATCGGGGTGAACGGAACGAATGAGGTGAAGCATCTTCATTCCGACACCTCGGCATATTCGCTGGCGTAATTGCCGTGGCTGATCACGTTGTCATAGATCTCAACATATCGAACGATCATCTCCTTTTCGGAGTAGCGAGCGGCGTTAACTAGATTCAAACTACGTCTCTCGTGTACGGAATCCAAGTGTGTGGCGATAATCTCCGCGAAAGTTGTGGGATCCTCAGGATCGATGTAGATCGCAGCCTCTCCGCCAATCTCATTCATTGGTGCGCGATTGCTCGTGAACACTGTGCATCCACAGGACTGCGCTTCGATGATTGGCCAACCGAATCCTTCCTGAAGCGAAGGAAAGATCAGGGCGAGCGCCTCTGAATACAGCGCACGGAGGTCTTCATTAGAAATGCCGGTGAGCGCGATGACCTTACCTTGGAGGTGATGAGCGGCTGAAAACTCCCGCATCACGGTCGTCCACTCCTTGCCGACCATTACTAGCTTTAAATCCTGAAATGCGGTGCGCTTAAGAAGTTGGTGGAAAATCTGCAGCACCCCAATCCGATTCTTGTACCACTGGTTTCCACCGACGTGTAGCAGGAAGCGAGTACCTGTGGCGATCCCGAGTCTCGACAGACATTCGCGTGCTGAGCTCGGTTCCATCGGCGCGAACGGATACGCGAGCGAGTTGTAGATCACGCGACTGCGTCCGCTCAGTTGTGCAATGCGATTTAGATCGCGCAGTGTTGCTTCGGATATGCAAGCAATATACTGAGCACGTTCCAATCCGTTCAGTATGAAGCGTTGCAGTTGTCTTCCAGACCAGCGCGTGCGATTGTGGTCCATTTCTCCTAGCGCAGAGCGGACAGCCAATAGATCGTGACATGTGACCACGTGCGGCTTGCCGTAGAGGTACCGCGTATAGATCGCATTTGAATGATCGCAAATGTGCACCACGTCTGCCCATTTGGCGGCCTCGCGAAGCATTCGCGGAAATAGCAGCAACTTGTCCAGATATCCAAGCCACTTGCCGATCCCATGTGGAGACCGCCTAAGTCTGCCGACCATAACCGGTGGACGGACTACCCGCACTTTGTGGCCTTCCCGAGCGAGGGCTTCCTTCAAAAGGCATGTGAAACGCTGCATGCTCTCCTGCCGGTCCTCGATGTAGTTGCCGATAAGTAAGACCTTCATCTCGGGATATCCAATAGACCGAGTGCTCGTGAGCAACTAGCTGAGCTGCTCCTGACGTGTAACGCTCGGGCTGAAATAAAAGAACAACACTAAGAACATGTAGAGTGCTGAGATTCCATAGAACTGCTCCATCCCACCCTCGGTGATTACGCACACGAGGATCGTCGAAATCGTAGAGATGACGAGTACGTTATCTGCATAATAGCCAGACACAGCGCGAAACATCGGAATCATCAGGAACGCAAGCAGGCAGAGGCTATAAGGCCAACCATAAGCGACTGGTATTCGCAGCCATGACTCATCGCGAGCAGCGACACGCGATCCGGTCGCAAATTCTCCATGTCGGCCTATGCTCCACTTTAGATACGGGCTTGAATGTCCATGCCCAATGAACGGGTGTTCCGCGCTTGCTCTCAGGAGTAACAGGTTCAGTACATCACGTCCGGTATAGATTCCAGTAGTATTTGCCCCGGCTGATCCGCCCTCAATGCGAAGGAAGGGAAGCTCGTCCTGCAAGTTGGAGACGATACTGGAAACACTTCTTTGCACAGCAGGAGCGAAGATACCCGCATAAAATACGACGCACAGTATGACGGGGATGCAGGCAATGATGATTCGACGTCGTATCAACTTCGCATAAGCTGCAACCGCAGCGATCGCGATCACCAGGAACAGCAGTGGCGCACGGGATTTCGAAACAAAGAGAATGGCCGTGAGTGGAATGAAGGCTAGCACGCGCGAAGCTGTAATTCCTCTTCGAGCGCAATCTGCGATTGCAAACAGAATCAGCAGCATCGCGAGCCACAGGACGTTTGAATGTCCCGCGTGATCGTCAGCCATCAACAGCAGTCGCTTGTTCTGCGAGAAGACTTGCCAGAAATAATAGCTTGGCATCGTGGGCCAGTGAATGGCGGTCAGCGCCGTACTCGCGACGAACATCGCCGTCGTGCAACACACAAGCAGGCACTGAATGCGCGAGAGTCCTGTCTCGGGCCCCATGATTCGAATGCAATTCCTCGCTAGGAATGACAGGGCTACGATGGACAGCATTCTGGCAATGACGTTGAACATCGAATCCACATCGCTCGAATGAGCCAGCATTGCAAATATTTCCGCCGACAGCAGTAAATAGAAGCCGATTGCTCTCTTCGGCAAGGTAAGTGTCTTGTTTGCCAATATCGTTATGAACAGCATGGCGGCGTAGAACGCCGTGTACCACTTCGCAAGCTCCTGCGGAACTAGCGGTAACAGGATCAGCAGCGAAAACACGAAGCTGAACAGCAACGCTCCGGTGAACGTCATGTTCAACGGGAAGCGTTGTTTGGCTACGTTGAGCTCGCCTAAAGAGAGTGTGCTCATGACCTGTTCGCCGTGGCTTCGCACTCATCGAGCGATGTGGAGATCATGATCATGGACCGCGAGAATCCTCCAAAGGAGTCCTTGAGGAGACGAATTGAATCCCGCAAGACATACCATCCCGTTGCAAGATCTACGAGCAGCAACGCAGCAGCGGCCCCGATCAGATGCAAGGTAGGCGCAAGCGCTGCGGCCAGCATCACTGAGATCGAGGTGGTGATGAGGTAAACGGTTGAAAGTCGCAAGTGACGATTGGTCGCGAGGACGACTACCGAACTCGTATTCCAGAAGGAATTAGCGACGATCACAAGCAACAGAAGGTGAAACGTGGAGACATCCATTGTTACGCGGCCGTGAGTCCAGAGGGTGAAAGCGCGGTTCCCGAAACACCATAATGCTGCGACCGCACCCAAAGATAACCAGAGCGAAGCCTGACATGCCCGACGGTGGAGCCTGCGCGCAAGCTCCCAGTTTTGTGCACCCCAAGCGGCGGAAAGTTCCGGCCAAACGCTGTTCTTTACCGCCTCCATAATCTGGAAAGGGAACCGGCTTAACGTTCGCATGGTAGAAAACGTGACGACCGGTACAGGACCAAGCTCCATCCCGATTACCAGGACCATTCCTTGCAAACTCAGCGCATTGCCCGCCGGAAAAGCCATGTACGCCAGGGCTGGACGTGCCATGGCGCGTACGCATCGAGAGCTTGCGTGCCGCGTGCCAAAGCGAAGCCATGGCGTGCAAGCCAGCATGGTGCAACCCGACGCGATCGTCGTCAGAACCCGAACAGCAAGCAGGATTGCCGCAACACTTACGGGAGGCGCGTGTAGTACAACAGCAAGAGTGGTGGCTGTGGCCTCACTTATACGGACGCCATTGATAAGCATCATGCCGGTAGCGAACCTGCCATCACATCGGAAACCAGCCAGAATCAATGTTCCCTGCAGTGCCACAAGCACGTACACGCAAAGCATGATGATTACAGTTCGAACCTCTGATCTGGAAAGAACCGATGCATTGATGATGCGATGTACTGGCAGCAAGCCAACCAGAACGGCGGCCGCAACCGCGATTAAAACCGAGAGCGTTGTGACTAAAACCCACGCACTCTGAAAAGTTGTAATTGCCGCCTCGCGATCTTTTCGCGCGACGCTCATTGTCATCTCGTTACTGGCTACGCTGCCAAATCCGAGGTCGCAAAGAGCGAGATAAGCTGGCATTGCCGTGAGTACAAGCCATTCTCCATAGAGCGTTGGTCCCCACGCGCGGAGAAAAATCGGAACACTGATAATCTGGATGAGGGCTGTTACCGCAGGGCCAAGTGCACTCGCTCCGAACCCTCGTAGCAGTCGTGCACCAACGCGATTTGTTGTCTCCATGGTCATCGCGATCAGTTCACTACAACCTTCGCTGCATTTCCGTGAGGCACGAGTCCGAGCTCGCCGAACATCTGATTCAACCTGTGCTGGTAAGTGTGCTCAGAATGAGCACGCTTGTATGCGCGCTGTGCAATCAACGCACGCTCCTGAGGGTTCTGCAGGTAATACTCAACCTTTTCCTTCATCTCGCTTTGCGAGGTGTAGGTGACGATCTCGAACTCCGGTTCGAAGAAATCTTTGAGCGAGGGCTTTAGTTCGGCTATTTGAAAAGCTCCACATCCAGCGATCTCAAACAGACTGCAGTTCACACCTTCGATCTCAGAGTAGTGAATGGTGTTCACTACAATCTTCGACGCATTCAGCGCAGCGGCCTTCGTGTGCTCCGCAATCGAAACGTTCATGTACTTCGAGCGAATGCTGGTGTTCACCCAGGTCGGACGGTAGGAGCCCCAAATCTTGAGGTCAAACTCAGCTAGCGCTTCAAGCATGCGCGCCCGATAGTAGTGCAATGAGCCAATCGCGGCGACATCGCATCGATATAGGTCGATCTCATCTTGGTTTGTCTCGGCCTTACGATGCCACATGGGATTGCAGCACTCAGCTAGTAGAGCGGTGGGCAGATCAAGTTTCGTCGCGAGCTCTCGCACGAGCCATGGCTCTTTGAGAAATACGCGGTCATATGGACTGGCAACGACGTATTGACGATAGATGTGCTGAATGGAGTCCGTGAACCAGCAAACAACCGGAGCACTGTGAATCATCTTCAGTTGAGACACGACAACCGGAGGCACGGTGCAAATCGTCACGAGTACGAGGTCGGGCTTGGAGTCGCTTACTGCTCGCAGGATGGAGTTGTAGTAAGCCTGTTCGATGGATGGAAAAGCTTTAGATGCCAGTTCCCAGCAGCCGTTCACCCAGCGACTCGCATGGTGACTTGCTCTTCTGCCAGCGCAATGAATGACGTCGTGGCCCATCTGTTCCAGCGTGACGCAAATATTGCGCGCAAACGAGTCTGGTGCAATTGGGCCAACAACGACGATCTTCACGTAAATTCCTACTCTCTATTTCGCCTCGGCCAGCACTAGAGCCGATTGTAAATAAGCGCGGTCGAGGTCGCGTTGACCGCTGCCTCAATGCCGCGGTAAGCGAAAATCTTGCTTCGGCTCGAAGGTACAAACAGAATGTCACCGTCTTCCACTTGAATGTCCGGCGCTTTGTTCTGCAGAATTTTCTTTAGAGGGACTTGAATCTCCTGTCGAGTGCCTCCGGCTTTCCGAATCAGCTTGGCCCCGTTTGATGTTGCTGTGCGGTTCGAGCCTTGCGCTAGAGCGAGCGCTTGCACAACCGTAAGGCGATCGTTGGTTTCGATAAGGAAGCCTCCTGGTTTCCCGACATCGCCTACAACGTAAACCACACCCGTGCGTGCGACTGTGATGGTGTCGGCGGGACGAATCTCGACATTGGTTACAACGCTGCCTGGCCGGGTGTCGAGAAGAACGACTTCGGGGTGAGCCGTATCCGCCTTGTGCGCCAGGGTCACAGTTCTGCTGGCGGATTGAGTCAAGCCACCAGCTGCCGCGATCAACTCCGGGAGGGTGTGATTGCCAAGTAACGGATAAATACCGGGATTCTTAACTTCGCCTGTTACCGTCACACCCTGGGTAGCGTATTCACTGATAAACACAGTAACGTGCGGCGCGCGCATGACGTCGGCGCCGCGAAGCTTTGCCTCGATTGCAACAGAGGCCTCTTCGGCGGTCATATCAGATAACGTGAGCGGACCGGCAACAGGCAATGAAACTTCGCCAGCCTCGTTGACGCGAAGTTTTCCTGAGAGCTCCGGCGTGTCAAAGACACTCACTTCGAGCAGATCGCCTGATGCGATTTTCAACGCATGCGATGGTGTTGAAAGCGTCGACGCCTGCACTGGCGGCAGGTTCTGACAAAGCACAGGGAAGGGAAGCCCGAGGAGTGCTGAAAGTAATACGAGCGCAACGTATGGGCGCGGCGTATGCTTTGGTTCAGTTCTCTTCGACAAGCGAATTCGATTCAGCACGTTGCTAATCCTGCTCCTGGTAGTAGTTCGCCATCGCTTTACCGTACATTGAACCCTGAGTGTAGTAGTAGTTTTCGAGCTTCAGATTCACGGCGTTGAAAACAATTCCCACGACGTTGCTGCTGGCACGCTCGAGCAGGTGACGTGCTCGAGTTACGGCTCTCTCTCTTGCAACCCCGGAGCGAACCACCATTACGACGGCATCGGCCAAATGCGCCAAGGGAAGGGAATCAGCTACGGCGAGCACGGGCGGAGTGTCGATGATGATGCGGTCGTAACTGGCGGAGAATTGATTGAGCAACTCGATCATGCGATTCGATGCGAGCAGTTCCGCGGGATTTGGTGGATGAGGACCGGCGGGCAGCAGCTTGAAAGTTGGCAACGACGCAATTGGCTCAACGATGGACTGAGAATCGAATTGCTGCGTAAGCACGGTGCTCAATCCAAGCTGCGCATGAGTTTGCCCGAGATGCTTGAGGATTGCCGACCGCCGCAGGTCAGCATCGATCAGCAGCACCGACTCGCCACGCTGTGCAAAGGCAATTCCTAGATTGGTTGCAACCGTTGTCTTGCCCTCTCCCGCAATGGAGCTAACCACCGCAATCATCTTTGGAGTGCGATCCGCAGAAGAGAGCAGCAGCGCGCTTCGCAATCCACGGAATGCTTCGGCTGTTTGCGATTGAGGACTCGCCAGGAGAATGGGGCTATGGGCGCCACTATTCTCGCGGCTTTTGCGCGTACTCGGTGCCTCGACAGGAACGCTGCACAAGACGGGCAGGCCGATCCTAGATTCGAGTTCCTCCGAACTGCTCAATGTGTCATCGATAGCTTCGGCGGCTACTGCGAACATTATGCCGAGGAACATTCCGCCGAACAGGCCCATCACAAAATTTATCGCAATCTTCGGGGAGATTGGTCTGGCTGGAATCTCCGCGCGATCAACAATGCTTATGTAACTCGAGCTTAGTCCTGCTGTTACACCCGCCATCTTCAGCTTCAGTTGTAAGGTGTCGTAAAGCTCACGGCTATTCTCAACTTCGTGTTTCAGGAGCGCGTACTGCACGGCATGTTCGTTCAGTTCGTAGGCTTTTTCCTTCTGCTGATCGAACTGATTGCGCAAGAGAGATTCGGTCTTTGCGGCAGATAAATACTCATCTTCGAGACGTTTGCCTACATTCGCAACTTCGGTGGCAATCTCGTTGTCGAGCTTTGCCTTTTGCGCCTGCATCTCGCGAACCTTGGGGTATCCGGTTCCGAACTTGGAATTGAGTTGGGCGAGCTGCGCGTTCAGTTCCGCTTCCTGAGCGCGAAGGAGTTGCAGATTGGAGGATGGCACCACGCTGGCGATCAGCTCAGGATTGCCCGAGGCCGCCATCTTATGCCGCGCCTCTTTGACAATGCGATCTGCTTCGGCCTCCGTGAGTTGCTGGTTTAGAAGGCGCAGGCGATCAACAACTATGTTGTCGTTCTCGTTTGTGCCAAGGATATTGTTCTGCTTCTGGAAGTCTGCCAGCTTCTGCTGCGCTTCCGCAGACTTCGTCTGCAACTCTTGCATCTGCTTCGAAAGCCAGGTCGTGACCTGCACTGTTCCCTCATAGCGGGATTGCAGGTTGCGCTCCATATATTTCTGCACGATGCAGTTGGCTATCTCTGTTGCGAGCTTTGGATCGGTGCTGCGAAATCGAACCTCTACGATCTGTGTGTTGGGAAGAACATCAACCTTGAGCGAACCATGGAAGGCGTCAACCATAGCCTGTCGGTCTGAGGCGTTCATTGTTCGCGGATCAGTCAGCTTCGCTTCTGCAGCTTTCTTGCCCGCGAAAGCAGGCACTTTCGCGAGTTCGAGCGATTCGATGACCCGCATAGCGACCGTATCGCTCTGGATGATTCTTACTTCGGACTGCAAACGACTGCCGTCGTCATCGGCTCCGGCAAATTTATCGCTGATCATCTCCTCAAGTCCCAGCGTCGATGAGCGGCTTGGGTCTATTTGCAGGCGAACGACGGTTTCATAAACGGGTTTCTTCAGAAGCGTGTATATAGCGGACAGCGCGAACAGCGTAGCAATCGTGCTCAGGATGAGAACTTTACGCCGGAAAAGCAGCCGCCAAATCTCCTGCAGAGACCGCTCCTGCTGAGCAGCAACGTCATTGGCAGAGAGCAGAACAGTTTTCGGCTTGGCGAGACCACCTTCACCTATCGCGCGCATGAAACATCCTCTAAGACCGGCAAACATTCGAATTCATTTAGCTTGCAGATAGGTACATTCAACGCAGAACCCAGCATGTCTCACGATATGCGCTAAGCCACGGGAAAGGGAGACGAACTTTGCCATGGGCACACGACAGTCCTTCGCCGTCTGGTCCAAGCTGGCTGTAAGTGCATGACAACAGTTTGCGCTGTTAAGCCGGATCAGCAGAAGGGTATTCACTTTTGATGTGAACTGGATTGAATATAGGAAACGAAAGTGTCTGTTGTCAACAAAGTACACGAAAGAGCGCCCGCTATTGACGGGCGCTCCCGAATAGAGTGGATGGCTACAGCTTTTCCAGTACCGCCGTAAGGTATTTCCAGAATTCAGCGACCGATGAAATCTGAACCCGTTCGGCAGGGCTGTGTGGATGCTCGATCTGCGGCCCAAAAGAGATCATCTGCATCTCCGGGTAGTTGACGCCCAGCACTCCGGTTTCGAGTCCCGCGTGCATAGCAATCAGATTGGGTGAGGTGCCGTACATCTCTTCGTACACGGCCTTTGATTTGCGGACGATGTCGCTATTCGGCTCGGGCTTCCAGCCGGGATAGCTGGCCGCATGCTCAACTTCAAAGCCGGCTAGCTTGCAGGATGTGGCAACCAGGCGCTTTGCAATGTTCTTGCTGCCTTCAATCGCAGAGCGCTGGCTGGTAACGATCTCCACCACACCATCTTTTACTCCGACGGTCGCGACGTTTGTCGAATCCTGCACCAATCCGGGCACATCGGGGCTCATGGCTAGTACGCCGTGATGAAGGCTTGCGATCAGGTCCACAATCTTCTTTGCGTCGGCATCGGCGATGACTTGCTGCGGACGTTCCGCCTTCTCAACCGTGATCTGCAAGTCTGGATCGAAGGATCCAAGGTCGGCGCGAACGTCTTCGGCAAATTGCGCGACGATGGACTTGAGCTTGGATTCGCCGGAAGCGTTCGTTACGATGATTGCTGACGCTTCGCGCGGGATTGCGTTGTGAGCGCTGCCGCCTTTAACATCGGCAACCTCGACCGGCAATTGTTCCGTAAGCAATTGCAGAGTCCCGCCCAGAATGCGTATGGCATTGCCGCGCCCGAGATGAATATCGACGCCGGAGTGGCCGCCCTTCAGTCCGCTAACCTTGACGCGATATGCGCTATCGCCTTTTGCAGCCTGGAATGCGAGCGTGCGGCGTGCCCTCGTGTTCAAGCCACCTGCGCATCCGATGCACAATGTACCCTTCTCTTCGTTGTCGAGATTCAGCAGGTAGTGTGCCTTGAGCACTCCGGGCTTGAAAGCCGAAGCTCCGCCGAGAGTCGTTTCTTCTTCAACTGTGAACACGAACTCAAGCGGGCCGTGCTTGATGTTCTTGCTTTCCATCACAGCAAGGGCCGCGGCCACGCCGACACCATTGTCGGAGCCCAGCGTAGTGCCGTCTGCATAGAGCCAGTCGTCCTTGCGCACCATACGGATTCCGTCTGTGTCGAAGTTAAACTCCGTGCCTTCGTTTTTTTCGCAGACCATATCAAGATGGCCCTGCAGAGCCGTTACCGGAGCCGATTCGCGGCCAGGATAGGCAGGCTTGCGAACGACTACATTTCCAGCCTCATCAACATAGGATTCCAGCCCCAGATTTGAGGCAAGCTTGAGTACGTGAGCGCGTGCAGCAGCTTCCTTGGTGGAAGCGCGAGGAATCGCGGCCAGTGCTTCGAAGTGTTTCCAAATTTCCTGTGGTTCAACTCCTGCAAGTGCAGATGACATAACACTCTCCAGATAACCGAATGCAATTATCCTACAACGATTGACTTAGTTATGAATGCGCTGCAAATGCGTACATCGCAGTAAGTGCTCGCTCGGTGGACATCTCTGACGTAATTCTCATCCTCTGAAGTGTTCAACGATAGAGCAGAGGAGATGTGTATGCGTTTCAAGCAGATCGTCCTGGGCCTTATCTCGTCTTTCAGCTTGGTTTGCGTCACAAATCTCCAAGCAGCCGACGCGTTGCAACAGGAAGAAGACATCACGGCTTCGAGCGCTCCTGCGGCTACAACTCCAGGAACCTTCCCCAGTTCGCACCACGTCTTTGTTGTAATGCTGGAGAACCAGAGCTTTTCGCAGGTATTCCCGTCTGGCGGTGCCAAGAATTGCTCGACAGCCGGCATGCCGTACCTGTGCGGCCTTGCTGCGAAGAACGGCAACGCTCTCCAGTTCTATGGCAACTACCACGGCTCGCTGCTGGACTATCTGTACAACACCTCAGGCTCGGCTTGGACTGGTAGTCCGTCCTACTGCACTGGCGGCGGCTGCGCGTACGCCGGAGCGGTCACAGGGGACAACATTGTTCGCGCAATGACCAACTCTGGACGCACGTGGCGCGGATATTTCGAAAGCATGCCCTATCGCGGATATATGGGCGGCGACACGGGATACTATGTAGCTCATCACAATCCGTTCCGCTGGTACTCGGACGTGGCGCACTCGTCAGTCCTGCAAAGCAACATGTACCCGTTCAGCCAATTTCCTCTTGATGTGAAGGCGAACTCGTTTCGCAACTTCAATTACATCGTTCCCAATTTGCTTCATGACGCACATGGTACTGGAACGCAGAGTGTCTCATCCCTCCTACTCGCGGCTGACAATTGGCTCAAGATGAACATCGGCCCTCTGCTGGCAACTCCAACCTTTCAATCCGGAGGCGATGGCATTCTTATGGTCGTCTTCGATGAGGGGAGCGTGAAGGGAAAGTCGGGCGACAGCGTAACCGACAGCTCCTGTTCAGCAACAATTCTTTCGGGATGCGGTGGGCACGTAGCGTTTGTAATGATCGGCCCGCGCGTGCTCCACGGCTACACGACTTCCAGTACTTACCATTTTCAGGACATGCTGCACACCATTGTCCACCTCATGCGCATGTCGGATTACATGAAGGTGTCGGGAGCGCGTGACGTCGCTCTCCTGCCAGGTGTCACTTACTAAAGGCTATTAAGCTTCGGCCATGCTGCAGACAGAGACACAAAAACGCGCGACCATCTGGAGATTCTTAAGCTACATAACGAACAATGAAGCGCAATCTCGGCACGAAGAGATGTTTGACGTGATCTTCTGGTGCGTTGAGACGCTGGCGTTGGCAATCGGCATCTGGATCCTGATGGCTAAGCACAGCTCCGAGTGGATTCCGTTCCTCGTCATCGAGTACTGCTGGGCTATGGATAACCTCAGGCACAACCGCCCCTGAACAGAGTCGCACCCCTTTTGAACATTCCCTGGCGAACTACTTTGCTATTCCAGATTCCTAAATCCGGCAGGGTTTTTACCCTTTGGCCCCTCATGACTTACGCCGGATCTGCCCCAAAATCGCGGCGCGAGGATTCGCTCAAAGCCTCCTCTGGGCGAGATGATAGGAGTACGGGAAGAGCTCGGAGTTCAGCTTTGCTCATCTCAGAAGGGAATCAATGCAGTTCTTTATCGATGATGACACCTTTGTTCCAGAAGACGACATGCCGGAACAGTGGATGGCCCAGGTATTTGAAGTAGTGACACGCAGGTCAGGAATGGTTCGGAAGACGCAAGCCCCCGCCAAACGCCGTGAGCTCAAGCTTAAACAATTACGGGCTGGATTCTAGTCCAGCCCGTGATGGGGTTTGAAGGCTTAGGCCACTTTCCCAGATGACTCCGATTGTGCTGCAAGCGGCACGCGATCCACTTCCTCCCAGATACGGGCACCATGTGACTCGTGTAAGGCTAAGCTGCCAACGACAAACGTCATGGCTGCTACTGCCATCGGGTAATACAGTCCACTATAGATGTTTCCTGTAGTCGCGATGGTGGAGAGACCAATCAGAGGCACCATTCCACCGAAGACGCCATTGCCCAAGTGGTATGGAAGAGACAATGAGGTGTACCTGATCTTCGCCGGAAACGCCTCCACCAGGTACGCCGCGATCGGTCCGTAAACCATGCACACGAACAATACCTGTAGGAACACCAGGCCCACGATTGCTGGCATGTTCGGATTCTGTGCGACGGTGGCCGGAACTAATTTGCCTGCAGCATTCGTTGTGAGCGGAGTTAGCTTGACTGCACCTGTCACCTTGTCCTTCGCCGAGGTAACGCTTACTACGTTGTTGCCCACAGCCCGTTCCATTCCGTGGTAGATCGGGATGTAGCAGATCACAGCGAGCAGGCAGCCCGCCATCATGATCTTCTTGCGGCCAATGCGATCGGAGAGCGCTCCGAACACGGTAAAGAAGGGCATGCCGAGCAGCAGAGCAATCGCAACTGCAATGTTCGCGCTCTTTGGATTCATCTTCAGAATCGTCTGAAGGAAGAACAACGCGAAGAACTGGCCTGTGTACCACACGACACCCTGTCCGGCCGTTGCTCCAAGCAACGAAACCAGTACGCGCTTCACGTTAGGCCACTGAGTCAGTGCATCCTTCAACGGCTTTGTCGAGGTCATTCCCGCGCTCTTGAGTTGCGAGAAGATGGGTGACTCTTTCATCTTCATTCGGATGTAGAGCGAGATGGCCACCAGCACCAGAGAGATCAGGAAGGGAATGCGCCATCCATAGTTGCGGAACGCCAAGTCAGTCATGCTGCCCTGGGTGATCAGAATTACGCCAAGCGAGATGAACAGGCCGAGGGTCGCCGTAATCTGAATGAAACTGGTGTAGAACCCGCGTTTTCCATCCGGCACGTGCTCAGCGACATAAATTGCAGCGCCGCCGTATTCGCCACCAAGCGCGAGTCCCTGCAACACGCGCAGAGCGATCAGGGCAATTGGAGAGAACCATCCGGCGGTAGCGTAGGTTGGCAGCATACCGACTACGGCCGTGGAGAAGCCCATGATACTGAGCGTTACCAGGAAGGCGTATTTCCGGCCGACCAGATCGCCGATACGCCCGAAAAACAACGCGCCCAGCGGTCGGACCACAAAGCCGACGGCGAATGTCGCGAGGTATGCGATGTAAGCGAATGTGTCGTTTCCGGGTGGATAAAACTTCGGAGCTAGGTATGCGGCAAGGCTGCCGAAGATGTAGAAGTCGTACCACTCAATCATGGTGCCGACAGCCGATGCAGAGATCACTTTGCTGATCTGATATTCGGGTACTGCCAGGTTGCTTGCCTCAGTGGCCATCTCTCATCTCCAATCCCTTTATCAATGCTGAATAGCACAAAATGGTTGCCTGAGACATGGATTCCGGGGCGGGATTTTGATGATGGGCAATACGTCTCTGTTCGCGTCTTTCAGCGAACAGAGGGCTACAACTCGTGATTCTCAAACATGCGAGGGAATCCCGGGGCGAGCGCGGTGTTGATCCGAGCAGGCTTTGCTACTTGCTCTGGTGTCCGCCTTCAGTGAACTGGATAGCATATTCACCGGGTAGTGTTCCGGTGGGTTTTCTTTGCACTCGGACGATTCTGCCGGGCTGAAAGATGTTGTGTCCGCCTTCCACATAATGCACCGCAATAGAGAGATCCGTGTTTAAACGAAACGCCTCGAAACTCGAGATGAACGCACCTCCGCGACTCAGATTCATCACATTCACGATGACCTCGCGCCCGTGCTTGGTCACGACTGCGGCCAGGGTGTTCTTGCAGGAGATCCGCGTATGGCGCCTGTCATTCACTATGCGAGTTGCGGGTTTCAAATGGTAGATCTCATGCGTCAGCGGCACTAGATTCGGCTCATAGTCGGCATAGTGCGACAGCGCATCGCTCGAGCTGTGGCTAGCTGCGTGGTCGTTCTGAAAGGCGTCAGGTTTGGGGTTCACAGCGGTCCTCAATCCGCGAATGTCAATTCGCAGACTTCGGTGACATTGTCGCCTGATTGTCGGCGCGATTTATTAGGAGGGTTTGCTTACGGCAATCTGTGTTTTGCCTCAGGTAGAAAAGAAAGGGAAGCAGTGCTTGATTTCCGAAACCGACGGGCACCCATCTCTGAGCGGTGTGCGAGGCCAAATCGAAAAGCTGCTCGGAGCTGAGCAGCTTGTTCTCAAATCTTATGATGGAGCGATTGGTTGCGGGGGCAAGATTTGAACTTGCGACCTTTGGGTTATGAGCCCAACGAGCTACCAGGCTGCTCCACCCCGCAAAATGATAGTAACAATCGAGTCGTGTAGCGTCAAACCGTTGAGCGGCAAAGATGTGGAAAATCGAGAGGGGAGGTTCAATTCAGGCAATAGGCATGCACCTCAACAGCATTCGCATTTTTGTGCGGCTATGCCTGGCGGTATCGCGCCTCGTAGTACTTGAATCTTGGAAACAAAAAACAGAGTTAAAGCATCTTACAAACGTTTGCCCGTCGGGTGAGCTCCCGAAAAGAGCTCGAGCAGCGCTTGCTGCGTGAAAGCAGAATGCCAACCCTTAGCTTACGTTCGGTTGCTCTTTCCGTCGGATTCGCCGTCTATCTTCTCTTCAGTTCATCGCTATTTGCACAAGCGAAGCCAGTTGTGGTCGAAAAGGTCGAGCCCGCCACATGGGAGCCGCGTTCAGGATCCGAGGTGATGCTGCGGCTCTCTGGGCGTGGTTTGGACAGGGTGGTTGGGGTGAAGACGAAGCACAAGGGGATTCGCGTAATCCGCATCGAATCCCCAGACCAGAATCACCTGCTCGTTTGGCTCCGCATCTCGCCGACAGCGCAGCCAAGCACGATGATGTTGCAGGTTTCTACTCCCTACATGACGACCTTTGCCGCTGTACCGCCGGTTCAAGCAAACGAAGCCACGTTCGCCGCCGGAAAATAGGGAGCCTAGTACCAGTAGAGCAGCGTGACGCGGTAGGCCACGAAGGCGGCGACATAAGCTACCGTCGTCATGTACAAGAACTGCAACAGCGGCCATTTCCAGCTATTCGTTTCGCGCTGCACTACTGCCATGGTGGACATGCACTGCATCGCAAACGCGAAGAACACCAGCAGCGCAATTGCTCCTGCGGGGCTCAGGTCGCTTCGCAAGGCTTCCTGCAGTGCCATTGCATGCGATTCAGGATCGACTCCATGCAGGGTGCCCATCGTGGCGATGATCACTTCGCGTGCGGCAAACGAACTGAGCAGGCCCACGCCGATCTTCCAATTGAAGCCGAGCGGACGAATCGCCGGTTCGATGAAGTGGCCGATTTTTGAGATCGCGCTATCGGCAATGGCTGGAGGTTGGCCATTGTGCATCGGCAGGTACGTCAAAGCCCAAAGCAGAATGCTGACGCCGAGGATGACCGTTCCGGCGCGGAACAGGAAGGCCTTGGCACGATCCATCAGGCGAAGTCCCAGCGACTTCCACATCGGCCAGCGGTAGGTCGGCAACTCCATCACGAATGCCGCGTCGCGGCTGCGCAAAATCGAACTTTTAAGAGCTCTAGCCGTGATCACGGCCATGACAAAGCCCAGAACGTACAGGCTCAACATGGCGATGGCGCGAGTGCCCACCATCGGCCCCAGCACCGGGCGATTGGGAATAAATGCCGCAATCACCATGGTGTACACCGGCAGTCTTGCGGAGCAGGTCATGAACGGCGCAATCAGAATCGTGGCGATGCGATCGCGCTTGTTCTCGATGGTGCGCGTTGCCATGATTGCAGGCACGGCGCATCCGTAAGCAGAGAGCAGGGGAATGAACGACTTTCCGTTCAATCCTACTTTCGCCATCACCTTGTCCGAGATTACCGCTGCGCGTGCCAGGTATCCCGAGTCTTCAAGTATGCCGATCACTAAGAACAGCAGCAGAATTTGCGGCAGAAACACCAGCACTGATCCTGCGCCCTTCCAGACGCCATTCACTACAAGCGAGTTGATCAGACCGGCAGGCAAGATACTCCCAAGCCACACTCCGACATTGTCCAGCAGCTTTTGCAGCAGATCGCTGGCGGGCTGGCCAAGGGAGAAGATCGTCTGAAACACCGCTACGATGACGACGGCGAAAATCACTCCGCCCCAGAACTTATGCAGGAAGATCGAGTCCAGTCGGCGGGTCCACTCAGGAGTCGCGCCGCGCCGATAGGCCGCTTCAGATCCCATGCGCACAGCCCATTCGCGGCAATGCTTAGGATCGCCAAAGATCGGAAGCTCCAGCGGTTCAGGGGTCTGCGGAGCAGCTACCAGGAAATTCGCAACCGCCTGCAACCCCTCGCCGGTGGCGGCGCTTACGAGCGCGACCGGGGTGCCGAGTTGCCGTGCCAGGGCAAGCACATCGATTTGTCCGCCCTGTTTGTGAAGTTCGTCTGCCATATTCAGCAGAACAAGCGTCGGCAGGCCGAGGGCGATCACACGCCCGGCCAGTACAAGATGGCGATTCAGGTTATTCGAATCAAGAACGAGAATGATCGCGTCTGGACGATCCGTGCCCGGCATTTCGCCATTGAGCACCTCGATCGTGACCTTCTCATCTTCCGATTTCGGATTGAGGCTATAGACGCCAGGAAGATCGATTAGCGCGACTTCTTGTCCGGAGGCGAGGCGGAAGCTTCCGGCGTGATGCTCGACCGTGACTCCGGGGAAGTTTCCTACGCGCTGGCGCAGCCCGGTAAGTCGATTGAAGAGCGTTGTCTTTCCCGCGTTCGGCGGGCCTACGACGGCAACAGATTTGTAAACCGGGGTGCCTGTCGCTTTCGAATTGGCAAGGGTTCCGGGGAGCGATACTGGAACACTCACTGCTTACCTCATCTCTGTTTCGGTATCGCGGAGAGGACGCACGCAGATGCGTTTCGAGAGATCGCGGCGCAGGGCCACTTCGGTTCCGTCCACACGGTACACCCGGGGATTGCCACCGGGCCCACTGCGCGCGACCAGTACTTCCAGGCCAGGCACAAAACCGAGATTCATCAAATGCTCGGCAGTGTTCTGAGGCATGTCGAATTCTTCAAGGATTCCGCTCTCGCCCACGGCGAGGTCACAGAGTGTCTGGTTCTTGTCGGTGTGGACCTTCATGAAGTTGAAAACCATTTTCAATACCAAAATTATTCTAACTCTGTTTGATCCTTCTTCAACGGATCAAAGTCACAATAGTTTGTGACACGTGAACTGAGTCTGTTTAATGTGTTCACAATCAATCATATACGAGTTGGCTACGGTCTGTCTCATGTGCCAGCCATCATGCTGCAAGCCAGCTGTTTACACCGTTTGCTCTGAATTGGAACCTCGCACAGAGTCGATGTGAGGTGTCTGCAACTTCAATTCGCAGCGCTTCATCCAAAGGCATGGTTTGGCTGCCGGGAACTTTACACTGCTCCGGCGCCGGGGTGGGGTCGATGGAAAATCCGCTGCAAATCAAGCGCATTCATCATGTGGAGTTCTGGGTTGGCAATGCGAGGCAGGCTGCTTTCTTTTACCGCAACGCCTTCGGATTCTCGCAAGTTGCCTATCGGGGGCAGGAGACGGGCAGCCGCGATGTAGCTTCCTACCTGTTGAGCCAAGGCAAGGCCAATTTTGTATTGAGCACCCCGCTCACTTCGTCTCATCCCGCGGCAGAGCACATCAAGCGCCATGGTGACGGCATTCGCGACATCGCGCTCGAAGTCGGAGACGCTGATCTTGCGTTTGAGCAGGCATTGTCGCGTGGAGCCGAAGCCGCCGAGGCGCCACACGATATGAAAGATGAATTCGGAACTGTGAGGCGCGCCGCCATTCGCACATATGGCGACACGATCCACTCGCTCATCTCGCGACGTGGGTACAACGGCCCATTTCTCCCCGGTTTTGCCGAGCAGCGGATTGCCGCTGATGATGCCGGTATCCTGCGCATTGACCACATGGTCGGCAACGTCGAGTTAGGTCAAATGAATCGCTGGGCCGAGTTCTATTCGAAGATCTTTGGCTTCCACCGCTTCATCAGCTTCGACGACAAGGACATCTCGACCGAATACAGCGCGCTCATGTCCATCGTGATGTCCGACGATTCCTATTCGGTCAAGTTTCCCATCAACGAGCCTGCCCCGGGCCGCCGCCGCAGCCAGATCGATGAATATCTCGATGCCTACCAGGGAGCGGGCGTGCAACATATAGCTTTGCAGGTGAAGGATGTAATCGCCACGGTCGATAAACTTCAGCGAAATGGCGTCCAGTTCCTGCGCGTGCCTGACAGCTACTACGACCTGCTGCGTGATCGCATCGGCTCTCTGGACGAGCCTATCGAAGAAATCAAGCGCCTAGGCATTCTGGTGGACAAGGACCAGGATGGCTACCTGCTCCAGATCTTCACTCGGCCTGTTGAGGATCGCCCAACGGTGTTCTACGAAATTATTCAGCGCAAGGGCAGCAAGGGATTTGGCAAGGGCAACTTCAAGGCGCTATTTGAAGCAATCGAGTTGGAGCAAGCGCGGCGCGGCAATCTGTAGAGAAGAGCACAACAATCGCGAGATCGGAGATGCGATGGCACACGATGTGATGATCAGCAGCCCGGAAAGCAAAGCGCAAAATTGCCCGCAGCAGGCAACACTGAGCTATCAATCGGGGTTCGGCAACGAGTTCGCTACTGAAGCTGTTCCGGGCGCGTTGCCTCAAGGGCAGAATGCGCCGCAGAAGGTGCCATTTGGCCTCTATACCGAGCAACTCAGTGGCACTCCCTTTACCATGCCACGCACTCAGAATCGCCGCACGTGGGCTTATCGCATCCGTCCCAGCGTGATGCACCAGCCATACCACCAGATCGGCAACGGCATGCTGCGCTCGACTCCATTCGACGAAGTTGCTGCCCCGCCGAACCAGATGCGCTGGAGTCCGGTGCCCATCCCAAGTGCTCCAACAGATTTCATCTCCAGCCTGCATACTCTTGCTGGCAACGGCGATTTGCGAATGCACAGCGGAGTCGCGATTCACATTTACGCTGCCAACCGGAGCATGGAAGGCGTTTACATCTACAACGCCGATGGCGAGATGCTTATTGTCACGCAAGCCGGACGCCTGCTCATTCACACCGAATTAGGGCGCATCGAACTCACGCCCGGAGAAATCGCCGTAATACCACGCGGAATCAAGTTTCGCGTCGAACTGCTCGACGGCGAAGCACGCGGCTACATTTGCGAGAATTACGGTGCAACATTCCGACTGCCCGATCTTGGCCCCATTGGCGCCAACGGCCTAGCCAACGCGCGCGATTTCCAAGCGCCTGTCGCTGCCTTTGAAGACATCGAGCGCCCAGTTCGCGTCATCTGCAAGTTTCAGGGAAATCTGTGGGAGAGCGAGTACGACCATTCGCCTCTCGACGTAGTGGCCTGGCATGGCAATTACGCGCCTTACAAGTATGATCTAGCCCGCTTTTGCGTCATCAACACCGTTAGCTTCGATCACCCGGATCCCTCGATCTTCACCGTACTCACATCACCCTCGGAGATTCCCGGTACAGCGAACTGCGACTTCGCTATCTTTCCTCCGCGATGGATGGTTGCCGAGCACACATTCCGCCCGCCTTGGTTCCATCGCAATTTCATGAACGAGTTCATGGGCCTGGTTCGCGGTGAATACGATGCCAAGGCCGAAGGTTTTGTCCCCGGCGGCGCCAGCTTGCACAACTGCATGAGCGGCCATGGGCCGGATGCAACGAGCTATGAAAAGGCATCTACCGCGGAACTCAAGCCGCAATATCTGGATGACACGCTGGCCTTCATGTTTGAGACGCGGTTTGTTTGCCGCCCTACGCGCTTTGCCATGGAAACCGCGGAACTCCAGCACGAGTACTACACATGCTGGCAGAGCCTCAAACGCAACTTCCCGCGGAGCTAGCGCATGTCAACTCCAGCGCGTACCACGGCAGCGTCGTTGCGCGTGTTTCTGGCGTCCATCATCGACTATGCGGGATTGTTTCCACCCGCATCGCTCGACATGATGGCGGCCGTCAGTAACTATTCGGCTTATCTCACCAGCTCTGAGCGCTGGGCGCTCGGACGTTTCGTGCTTCCCGTTGCGCGTCTGGATGAGTTCCTGAATGCCCAGGAAAACGTTGCGACTGATCCTTGGCAACTGAGTGGAATCGTCTCCGCCGACGTAGAGTCGGAACTGGCGGCTGTTGCCGAGTTCAATCGCAAAGCTCCCGGTGCGATCATCAAGTCGGTCGAGCTACGCGTTACCAGTGCGGGTGAAGTGGAACTGGTTCGCAGCAACCGGCCACCCGAATTAGAGGTGTTCTTCGAGGTATCGCCCGAACAAGCAGCCGAATTGCTTCCCCTCGTACGCGGCGATCATGCAAAGCTTCGCACCGGAGGCGTCGTTCAAGAGGCATTCCCCTCTGCGGAGCGGATCAGTGAATTCATCTCTCTTTGCGCGGAAACGGGAGTGCCATTCAAAGCTACCGCGGGACTTCATCACCCGATGTCCTGCGTGCGTTCGCTTACGTATGAGCCCAATGCGCGAGAAGGGAAGATGCACGGCTTCATCAATCTATTCACCGCTGCAGCGATTGCCTGGTCCGCCGTCAACGCGCATCGCTCGATACCGCACCGCGCCATGTCCGCTTGCCTCGTGGATGGAAACCGCGCACACTGGCAATTCGATGAAGAAGCTGTTGTCTGGAGCGGGGAAGCCGAGCCTGTGCGAATCGATGTCGATACACTGCGCCACGTGCGAGCTCAGTTTGCGCTCAGCTTCGGTTCCTGCTCATTCGAAGAACCTTTTCAGGATATGCACGAGCTAGACCTGCTATGAACAATGAACTCAATGCCACCCACGATCCCAACGCTCGATCGTTTGTGGAATCGGCCAACATCGCGGGCGTTGACTTTCCGCTCCAAAATCTCCCATTCGGAGCCTTCACCAACGGGCAGAACGTCGAGTCCAGTCTGTGTGTGGCCATTGGCGATCAAGTGCTCAACCTCGAAGCCGTCGCCGAGCGCTGCCTGCTTGATGAGGTAGACGACAGTGTGTGCGAGGTTTGCAAAAACTCATGCCTGAATGCATTGATGGGATTGGGCGCGGCCCGATGGTCCGCCCTGCGGCGTACGTTATTTCGTTTGCTGAGTGCAAACTACCCTCGTCGCAACGAAATTGCTGAGTGCCTCATCCCTCAGCGTGACATTACGCTTGTCATGCCCGTCCGCATCGGCAACTACACTGATTTCTACGCCTCGATTCATCATGCAAGCAACGTTGGAGCGCTGTTTCGCCCCGATAATCCGCTGTTGCCCAATTACAAATGGGTTCCCATCGGGTACCACGGACGAGCCTCAAGCATCGTCATCAGCGGAACCCACGTACGCCGTCCTCGTGGTCAACTGAAGCCTTCTTCTGCCGAGGAACCGCAGTTTGCGCCTTCGCGTCGCCTCGATTACGAGATGGAGGTCGGCGCCATGGTCGGTGTCGGAAACGAGATGGGCGAGCCGATCCCGATCGCGAAGGCGAGCGACCACATATTCGGTTTTTGTCTTGTAAATGACTGGTCTGCTCGCGACATTCAAGCGTGGGAATACCAGCCGCTCGGTCCTTTCCTCGCCAAAAGCTTTGCCACCACCATCTCGCCATGGATTGTCACGGCTGAAGCTCTCGCGCCGTTTCGCACGATAGTTGCGCCGCGTTCCAATGGTGATCCCAAGCCCTTGCCTTATCTTGCCGACGCCGATGATCAGCAGACTGGCGCGATAGACCTCACCGTGGAAGTGTGTTTGGGGACAGATGCCATGCGCAAAGGCAATCTCGCGCCGCATTGCATCAGTCGCGGCAACCTTCGTGACATGTATTGGACGTTTGCGCAGATGTTCGCACACCATACCTCCAATGGATGTGATCTGCGACCCGGTGATCTCATTGCCAGTGGAACTATCTCCGGTTCCGATCCAATCTCTCGTGGCTGCCTGTTGGAAATCACCCGCGGCGGAGCCGAGCCCATCCAACTTCCAGATGGCGCGCAACGAACTTTTCTCGAGGATGGCGATGAGGTGCTGATGCGCGCCTACTGCGAGCGGCCCGGCGCGATTCGCATCGGTTTTGGTGAATGTCGGGGCGTTGTCCTCCCGGCAATATGACCCGCAATCCGTGCAAAGTTTCTTAAAGCAATACACTGAGCCCACACATGTGTTTTGCGCATTGAGATCGCCTGCCATGCGTGGTAGAACGTTGCTTTAGCTCGAGCGCTCTCTTGAGAGCGCCCGGGCCGGAGGCGACATGACGGGCTATTGCGAGGGCTTTGAGCAAGCGGTTACGGCCGTCATCTCCGGCGCCACGGTCCTGACTCCGAATACGCGTTCTGCCCGAGCTATTCGCTCCGCCGCCGAGCAACGCCTTCGCGAGACGAGTGTTGCGTGGCTCACTCCGGAGGTAATGCCCTTCGGGGCATTCATCGAGCGCCTGTATTCCGATGCGCTTGTGCTTGGTCTTCTTCAACGTCATCCCTTGCAGCGCGAGCAGGAGCTTCAGCTATGGCGGCAGGTGATCGAGCGCTCCTCGAGCGGCCGCGAACTTCTACTGCCCGACTCTGCCGCGGCGCTTGCAGCCGAATCCTTTCGGACAGCCTCTGAATATCAGATCGCACTCACTTCTTCGCAGATGAGCCTGTCCAGCGACACGCGTGCCTTCTCCGGTTGGGCGGCTGAATTTTCCCGCCAGCTTGCTGCGCACGGTTGGACGTGCCCCGCGCTGTTCATGCACGAGCTGGCACCCCATCTGCGTTCACTGAACCTTCCTGAACAGATATTTACTTATCTTCCTGAAGTCACTCCTGCGCAACAGGACTTTCTGAACTCACTCGCAGACGCGGGCGTGGACGTTTCAATCGCTCCGGAGATTTCCAGCGAAACTGAGGAACATGTTGAGCGCTATGAGTTCAACGGCGTAGTCGATGAATTGCGCGCTGCTGCCACATGGGCCCGAAGCGAGCTCCAAACGTCGCCTGCGTCGCGCATCGGTATCATTGTGTTCGATCTTGAGCGCAAGCTGCCGCAGGTTGAGCATGCGTTTCGATCCATCCTTCATCCGGAGCATTTGCTGGGCGTTCATTCACCAGCGGCCTTTGAGGTCGCCGCTCCCATTCCGCTCGACGAATATCCTGTCGTTCGCCACGCTCTTCAGTTGCTGTCGATGTTTGCTGCGCCAATCGATTTCCATGTATTTTGTGAAATCTTCACCTCGCCATACATCGATGCCGATTCCGAAGCCGCCGCGAAGTTTGTGTCTCGCGTGCGGGGGGATGCGCGCCGTCACGTGAGCATCGAGAACATCAGTGCCTGGCTTCGTGAGTCGAGTGAGCTACCGCATTTCAGCGCCGCCATGAATTCGCTTCCAAAGCCGTTGACGCTTGCCGCCGAGCATCCTGCGACATATTGGGCTGAGGTGTCGCGCAAAATTCTTGCGGCATTTGGATGGCCGGGCCGCGTCGCTTTGAACAGCGAAGAATTTCAATGCACCGAGAGCTGGCGCGACCTGCTCGTCACGATTGCATCGCTCGAACTGTTCGATTGGCGCACGGACTTCAATGGCTTCCTGCAACGGCTCACGCGTGCCGCTTCCGGCAGGAGCTTCAAGCCAGAAAGCCACAATGCACCGGTGCAGATCATGAATGTTGCGGAGTCTGAAGGTTCTGTCTTCGATGCAGTCTGGATCGCCTCCTGCAGCGATGATCTGTGGCCTGATTCGCCTCGGCACTCGCCTCTGATTCCCATTTCACTGCTGCGGGAGGCGGGCGTGCCACTCACCGGGTCTCAAGCCGCCGAATCTCGCACACAACGCATCACCTCCCGACTGCTGCAATCTGCTCCTGCTGTTCGTCTCAGCATGGCGCGCCGCACAGAGGATGAACGTGAGCAGCGCTGGAGCCCACTTTTCGCGCATGTTCCTTCGGTGGAAAACATGCCGGCTGTGCTGGCGATGCCAACTGCGAGCTTCGAACCGGCGAATCTCGAATCGATCTCCGACAATGCTGCTCCGGCTTTGCAAGCCGGCGAGAAGGCTTACGGCGGCACTTCGCTTCTACAGGAGCAATCGGCATGTCCGTTCCAGGCCTTTGCCAAGCGCCGTCTTCTTGCACGCGAAGCGGAAGGACCGAGCGAAGCCGTCGCCCCCACTGAAAGAGGCAGGGTCATCGAACTCGCGTTGCAACTGATCTGGGAGGAACTGAAGGACAGCACCGGCCTCCATCGTCCCGACCTCGGTGAGATCGTCGACACCGCGGTGGACAGCGCGATGCACAAGGTCCTGCCCCCTACTTCCGATCCGTGGACGATTCGCTTCCGTACCCTTGAACGCCAGCGCACAATTGATGTAATTCAGGACTGGTTAGCCGTGGAGGCCTCGCGCCCGCCGTTCTCCGTGGTGGACCACCAGATCAAGATCGAGGTGATGATCGGAGGGCTCGCCATAAGTGGACGCCTTGACCGTCTCGATCGCATTGATCACTCGCAACTCGTGCTCGATTACAAGACCGGCACGTCCCTGGGCGTAAGTGCTTGGCAGGTACCGCGTCCGCGCTTGCCTCAGTTGCCGTTCTACGCCGTCGCAATGCGGCGGCAGAATCTTGATATCTCGGGAATTGCTTTCGCAGTGGTTCGCAAGGGAGAGAGTGGATTCAAAGGCTATCTTCAGGATCCCACACTCCTGCCTTGCACCAATCCTGCAATGCGTACTTTCGAAGGCAGTGCATTTGATGAATATGCCGAGCGCTGGGCAGAGGAGTTGGAGCGCATCGCCACGGCCTTCGTGCAGGGCTCTGCCGCCGTAGATCCCAAGATTCCACCGGGACGGAATGGCTCATCGTGTGAGCACTGCCATCTCACCGCTTTGTGCCGTGTCGGGGATGTCGCACACGACGATACCGAGAGCGATGCTGGAGAGGAGAGCGATGAGTAGCCCCAGTCCTCGTGCTGTTCCATCGGATGATGGCGTCCGTCGGGCTGTTCTCGAAACCACTCGCTCGTGGATGCTGCAGGCCCCAGCCGGCTCAGGTAAAACCGAGCTGCTCATGCAGAGATTCCTCGCCTGCCTTGCAACCGTAGAGCAGCCCGAATCGGTGCTCGCCATTACCTTCACTCGCAAAGCTGCCACCGAGATGCGCAACCGCATTCTCGCGGCCTTGCAGCGTGCCAGCCAAATCAGCGATGCCGATCTGTGCGAATGCCCGGCGCATGAGCAACAATCACTGCAACTCGCTCGTGAAGTCCTTCGTACCTCCACTGCCCTCGGCTGGAATCTGGTGCAGCATCCATCTAGGCTGCAGGTTCGTACGCTCGATTCATTCTGCGAAGCCGTTGCGCAGCGTGCGCCGTTTAAGGGACTGCTCGGCGGAGTCGCCAATGTCAGCGAAGACGCGCGTCCGTTGTACGAACTGGCAGCGCAACATGTGATCGACCAGCTCGCGTACGAAGGCACCCGCGGCGACGCTGTTGCTGCTTTGCTGCAGCATCTCGACAACGACGTACGCGGAGTTCGCAATCTCCTTGCAGCTATGCTTGCGCAACGCGATCAGTGGCTGCATTTCCTCGGACGCTCCGATAATCTTGATCCCGCTCAACAGCACGCGCTTCGCACCCGGCTTGAGTCGGCTCTTGCGCTTGCCGTGGAAGAGGATCTCGCTCTGGTTCGAATGCACATGAAGTCGGCGTTGAGCAGTGTGCAGGAATTAGAGTGCCTTGAGCTGATGCGCTATGCAGTTCGTCAACTTGCAGAGATTGCTGAAGCCACACCCGCGACGATTGACTCGATTGCCGCCACGGCCGAAGTCTTAGCCATTCCATCCAGACCCGATTCAGCCTCGTGGCCCGGCGCTACGGCTTCTGATCTCGGTGCATGGAGAAACATCTCCGACTTCCTTCTGACATCTGGCAACGCTGCATTTCGTAAGACAGTGGATAAGCGCCGGGGTTTTCCTGTGTACACGCTCGAGCAGAAGGAGATGAAGCGCATCTGCGTCGAGCTTCTTGGTACTCTGGCGAACCTTCCCAACTCAGCCGAACTCTGCAACGCGCTGCATAGAATTCGTCGCATCCCCGATCCGCACTACACCGACTCACAATGGCAATTCATGCTGGCGGTGCTTGAGCTACTGCCTCTCGCGGCCGCCAACCTCAACCTTGTGTTTGCCGAACAGGGCACCATCGACTTCGCCGAGTATGCGCAGCGCGCGCTCGATGCCATTGGACAGCAAGGCGACCCAACCGAACTGGGTCTGCAACTTGGATATCGCATTCGCCACATTCTTGTTGACGAGTTTCAAGACACCAGCCGCGTGCAGGTGGAGTTGCTTTCACGCCTGCTCGGTACATGGGAACAGGATGAGCCCTGTTCGACCTTCTTCGTTGGCGATCCCATGCAGTCCATCTACGCGTTCCGCCAGGCGGATGTCGCAATCTATCAGCAGGCGCGCAAAGATGGCATCGGTGGCCACGTTCATAGTTTTGACCGCCTCAGGCAGAACTTCCGCTCCCAGAAAAAGCTGGTCGATTGGTTTAACCGCGTGTTTCCCTCGGTTCTTCGCGAAGACAGCGACCTGACGAATTCTGTCCGATATTCACCGGCGGAGCCGTCGCGTCCCGCGCTGGATGGCGCGGCAGTGTTCATCAAGGGCTTCGCTCCCGGCGCGCGTGCGGCAGAAGCAATGCACCTTGCGACGTCCATTCGCCGCGAACTCGCAATTCCAACTCCGCCGGGGGAGAAGCCGACTACGATCGCCGTGCTCGTGCGCTCGCGAACTCATCTGCCGCATCTCGTCGATGCCCTGCGTGAAGCTGGCATTCAATATCGCGCTGTGAAGACGGATCGGCTTTCCGATCGCCCACTCGTTCGCGATCTGGATGCTTTGCGTTGTGCGATGTCCGACCTTGCCGACCGCACCGCATGGCTGGCCATCTTGCGCGCGCCGTGGTGCGGACTCACGTTGGCCGACTTGCTGGAACTCTGCCGCGGAGACGAGCGCTCCACCGTTCGAGAATTGCTCAGTCAGCGCGGCGATCAACTCTCCCCACAGGCGCGTCCTGCACTCGCGCGTTGTCTTCCGGTGCTCGACGATGCTGTTTCGAGAAGAGGGCGTGTTTCGCTTCGTGCGCTCGTCGAATCCACCTGGCTCAGGCTTGCCGGACCTGCCTGTATCTCAAGGCAGGAGCAGCAGCAGGGCATTCGTGATTCTGAAGCGTACTTTGCTTTGCTTGATGAACAATGCTCGGCAGGTTCGGTGCGCGATCCAGAATTGTTCGCCCGAAAGCTGCACGATCTGTTTGCACCCGCTGATACCCGCAGCGACATTCGCGTTGAGATCATGCCGATTCATCAGGCCAAGGGTCTTGAGTGGGATGTCGTTTTCCTCCCAGCGCTGGAGCGCCGTTCGCGGCAGGATGACAAGAGCCTGCTCTACTGGCGTCTGCGACGTCGGCACAACGAAGATTTCCTGTTGCTGGGACCACTCGAAGCCGCAGCGAAAAAGGATAGGAAATCAGCGACCATCGAAAGCTACTTACGCGACATCGCCAGCGACTGCTCACGGGAGGAGTTGAAGCGCCTGTTTTACGTCGCCGCAACCCGCGCGCGCAAGCGCCTGTATCTCTCCGCCGCAATTCCCGACAATGCACCGGACGCGAACTCGATGTTGCGCCTCTTGTGGAACGTACCTGAAATCCGTCAGACGTTCGCTCTTCCGGAACAAAAACAGCAGCTTGCTTTACCGCTTGAGACCGAGCGGCCTGAACTGCTACTCCGCCGTTTGCCTATGACCTACGCCGCCCCGCAACCGCCTGAGCCGTTGCATTGGCAGGCACACCAGCCTGCAGCAGCGGATGAGGTTCACCGCTTTGAGTGGGTGGGCGATCTCCTGCCTCGCATCGGCATCGTCGCACATAGTTTCCTGCAGCGCATTGCCCAGGATGGACTTGAGCAATGGAATGCCGAACGCCTCGAAGCTGCGCGGCCCGCAATTTCAGCAGCACTGCTGCGAGCAGGTGTATTGCGTGGCGAGCTGCGATTGAGCACCACCCGCGTGTACGACGTATTGACTCGTACCTTGGCCGACGAGCGTGGCCGCTGGCTACTCTCGCCTCACGAGGAGCCGCGTTGTGAGTTCGCGGTTTCCGCCGTGGTCGAGGGCGAGTTGCAACACGTGCGCATTGACCGCACCTTCGTCGAGCATGGCACTCGATGGCTGGTTGACTACAAAATCAGCGAGCAGCTCGGAGGCGACACGCAGCGATTCCTTCGCATGCAGGTCGAGAAGTATCGTTCTGACATGCAGCGCTACGTGAAAGTAATGCAGGTCTTGGATCCTCGACCAGTACAATGCGCGCTTTATTTCCCGCTCCTCCGGGCCTTCTGCCCGGTCGAGCTCGATTGAGCGCTGAGATTCCCGAACTAAAATAGCGCCGCACTCGTGCGGTGGTGGCGATAGGTTTAAACTCTTGTGTGTCGCATGAGCAAGATTCGGATCGCCATTGTCGTTCTTCTTCTCTGTCTAGCAGTCTTCATCCAGGCCTTTGGCGCGCAAGGAGTGCCGAAGGCAATCAGGCCTGAGAACAATGCTCTGGCTGCCCGGGGATTCGAAGAGCTTTACAACATGGACTACGATGCGGCCCTCCGTGACTTCAGCCGGCTTCAGAAAGAGCATCCTTCCGATCCATTCACCTACAATTATCTTCTCGCGGCAGAGATGTTCAAGGAACTGAACCGCATCGGCGCACTTGATACCGAGACGTATTCGAGTGACAGCTTTCTCGAGAGTAAAGCCCGCAAACCTCTTGACCCGGCGGCGCAGAAGCGAATCTTCGATCTCATTGCAAAGGTAGAGTCGCTCTGCAACGCGCGCCTGCAAAAGAACGCGAACGACGCTGACGCTCTCTATGCCCGCGGAGTTGCGCGCGGCTTTCGTTCCACCTACATGGGCATGGCGCAGAAATCATGGATGTCCGGCATCCGCTCGGCACTTGCGTCACGGCGCGACCACGAACGGGTGCTGCAAATCGATCCCGGTTATGTCGATGCGAAAATGACGGTGGGCATTCACAACTACATTGTTGGCTCGCTTAATTGGGCAGGCCGCGTCGCCGTGGCACTCGTAGGCGTAACCGGCAATCGTCAGAAGGGTCTCGATTATCTACGCGAAGTCAGCCGCTCACGCGGCACGTCGAGCAACGACGCCGCTCTAGCATTAAGCCTCTTTCTCCGCCGCGAGCAGCGATACCCCGAAGCCCTTGCACTCGTATCGCGCATCTCTCATGAGTATCCTCGCAACTTCCTTCTCGCCGTCGAATACGCTCATCTGCTCAATGCCGCAGGTCATGGTCCTGAGGCGGTAGCACAGTATCAGCGCGTGCTGCAGCGCGGCAGGGAAGGGAAGTATTCGACCTTCCAGCCTGAATTAGCCGCGTGGGGTTTGGGTGTTGCTGCGCGCGGGCAGCGCGAATTCGAGCAGGCTGCACACGCCTTCCATCTAGTCACAACCTGCAAGGATGCCGACCCTGTGCTCATCGATCGTGCCAACCTTGCGGCGGGTCAGATGTACGATCTCCTGGACCGACGCGAAGAGGCCATTGAGCATTACCGCCAAGTCATTGCTGCGGGACGCGACGATGACTCCAGCTCCGCCGCCCGCAAGTACGTTCGTCGCCCATTTCGTGAACCGAAATAGCGGAGAGATGCTCGGATCGCGTTCCTATTCTCGGCGTTTTGGAATCCGCAACCATCCCGTGTAGGCTAGTTGTGGAGACATCGTAAGGCGTTATGTTCCTTCCATCTGAAGCAGCTCGCATTCATTCCTTCTTTACTTCCATCACCGAATTTTCATTTGTCGCATTCAGCTCGATATTCTTCCTGGTTGATCCGTTCGCCGCTGTTCCACCATTTTTGGCCATGACCAGTCATGCCGACTCGAACACGCGGCGTCGCATGGCCGCACGCGCTGCGTGGACGTGCCTGGTGGTCCTCAGCCTTTTCGCCATCTCGGGTACGTTCATCTTCAGGCTCTTCGGTATCACTCTTGCAGCGTTCGAGATCGCTGGTGGACTGATTCTGCTTCTCATCGGCCTCGACATGTTGCAAGCGCGTCGCTCCACCCAGGAAGGCACTAGCGAGACTGAGGAAGGCGCTCACAAAGAGGACATCGGCATTACGCCGCTCGGAATTCCTCTGCTCGCCGGTCCCGGCGCCATATCGACTGTCATGGTTCTCATGGGAGCCTCCCCCACATGGCAGCATGCGATTCCCATATTCGTTGCGATCATCGTTACGGCCTTCGCTAGCTACCACATTTTGGCGTCGGCTGATCGCGTCCGTCGCAGCATGGGAGAAACCGGCATCCGCATCATGATGCGAATCATGGGCCTCATGCTGACGGCAATCGCTGTGCAGTTTGTCATCAACGGACTTGCCCGCATCAACGTCATCAACATCACGCCGCAGTAGTGTTTTCCGAGCAGCAAAAAGACGCGACCTGAGTCGCGCCTTTTTTAGCTGTGAAGCTGCTTTGGATCAGAAGCGGACGGCGAAGTCCTTCCCCTGCTCGATGTGAATGCCCTCGATAAAGCGCACCTTGCGCGAGGCCATCTTCATCACAACTGACGATGTGCGCACGCCTTCGCCGAAGAAGCGAACGCCTTGCATTAGCGGGCCATCGGTGACGCCGGTTGCGGCGAAGATGATGTTTTCGCCCGGAGCGAGCTCCTCAGCGGTGTACGTCTTGTTCACATCGTTGATGCCGTATTGAGTCATACGTTCGCGCTGTTCGTCGGTGTATCCGGTCAGCCTGCCAACCATGTAGCCGTTCAGGCAGCGCATGGCGGCCGCAGTGATCACGCCTTCAGGCGCGCCGCCCGTGCCCATTACAGCGTGTACGCCAGTACCGCGAACGGCGGCTGCGATTCCAGGAGCGAGATCGCCATCGCCGATCAGCTTGATGCGTGCGCCAGCCTTGCGGATCTCATTGATCAGGGTCTCGTGACGCGGACGATCCAGCACGATGATGACAAGGTCTTCAACGTCGCGATTCAGAGCCTTGGCGATCATTCGCAGGTTCACCGCCGTCGGGGCGTCGAGGTCCACCGATCCTTTGCAGGCCGGACCGACAACAATCTTTTCCATGTAGCAATCGGGAGCATGCAGCAGTCCGCCGCCCTCGCTTGCCGCCAACACGCAGATTGATCCCGGAGCGCCTGTCGCTGTCAGGTTTGTCCCCTCCAGTGGATCGACCGCGATATCGACCTCTGGATACACGACGCCATCCTTCGGCGGTCGTCCGACTTTTTCTCCGATGTACAGCATCGGAGCCTCGTCTCGCTCGCCTTCCCCGATCACGATGGTTCCGCGCATGGGAACCGTATCCATGACCCGGCGCATTGTTTCTGTCGCTACCTGGTCAGCCCGCTTGCGGTCACCCGTTCCCATTTGTCGAGCCGAAGCGATCGCTGCCGCTTCAACCACTCGCAACAACTCCAGCGCGAGATCTGATTCCAGATTCGTCTGAACGTTGTCTTCCAGATGGACTGCTTTGTTGTAGATCTGTGTCGCCATAATTGCTCCTGATCCGACTGGTCGCCGCTCTATTTCTTTCTTGCGTTTGGCTGCGTACCGTTACTGCATTGCCCCGCCAAGGCCTTAGCCCAGATTGCGGCGGACGCAATTTTGCTGCTTAACCTCAAAACGCGTCTATGCCCGTCACCGCTGATCCCAGAATCAGCGTGTGCACGTCGTGCGTACCCTCGTATGTCTTAACCGACTCCAGGTTTGCCATGTGGCGAAACACCGGATACTCGTCGGCGATGCCATTTGCGCCCAGGATGTCGCGTGCTAACCGGGCACATTCCAGAGCCATCCACACGTTGTTCCGCTTAGCCATGGAGATATGGAAATGCTGTGCCTTACCCTGATCCTTGAGCCTGCCCACCTGCAAAGCCAAAAGTTGCGCTTTAGTGATTTCGGTGATCATCCACACCAGCTTCTCTTGAACCAGTTGATGGGATGCAATTGGCTGATCTCGAAACTGTTTGCGAAACTTGGAATATTGCAGAGCTGTGTCGTAGCAGGCCATTCCCGCGCCCATCACTCCCCACGCAATCCCATATCGCGCCTGATTCAGGCACATCAGCGCCGATTTCAGCCCCGAAGACTTCGGCAGCATGTCGCATTTTGGAATCCGCACATCCTGTAGCGAGAGCGATGAGGTCACCGATGCTCGCAACGACCACTTGCCATGTACATCTTTGGCTACAAACCCCGGCTTGTCCGTCTCAACCAGGAATCCGCGTACATCCCCGCCATGCTCCTCGCTTTTCGCCCACACAATGGCGACATCGGCGATCGAGCCGGAGGTGATCCACATCTTCTCGCCGTTCAACACATAACTGTCACCATCCAGAACTGCCCTTGTGCGCATTGCGCCGGGATTCGAGCCCGCATCTGGCTCCGTCAGCCCGAAACACCCCAGCTTCTCTCCCTTTGCCATTGCCGGAAGCCAGCGCTGCTTCTGCTCATCGCTTCCAAAGGTAAAAATCGGGTACATCACCAGGCTGCTCTGGACGCTGACAAACGACCTCAGCCCGCTGTCTCCGCGCTCTAGCTCCTGCATGATCAATCCGTACTCCACATTGCTCATGCCAGCGCAGCCGTAGCCCGTAAGTGTGGGGCCGAAGAAGCCAAGCTCGCCCATCGAGCCGACAAGCTCGCGGGGGAAGCGGCCCTCCCGATTGCACTCTTCGATGATGGGGATGATGTTATCTTCTACAAACTGGCGAGCGGTGTCGCGCACCATACGCTCGTCTTCGCTTAGCAGGGAATCGAACTCAAGGAAATCGACGCCTCGGAATTTGAGAGCCATAGGATGAGCCTTGCAAAAAAGCCTACAGGGTCCCTTTAGGACCCTGCGAGGACGCTTGACAGTATCAAAGCCCCATTCTGAACGTCAATGATCTTTACTAAACCTGCTCCGATTTGCCCTGAGCTGCCGTTTTCCGCTACTTAGCTGTTGAGGCCTACCACTGGTTGCGCTTGCGCAATTCGGTGATGTGGGCCACGTGATGGGCTCCATGCCACCGATACAAACTAAGCAGGTCATTCAAGGACAGGATACCTGCCTCGGGATGGGTCAACTTGCGAGCCCAATCCTCCGGCTTCAGGCTGCGCAACAACACAACCCATCGCGCATGCAGGCTCTCGACCAGCGCCAGGCTCACGTCAATGGGCGTAGCTCGACTATCCGCCAGCTCTGCCCATCGTGCTTCGTCGTAGGGTTTTATCGTCGGATTATCCTCGGTCATGGTCAGCTTGAATCGAACGTAGGCGTTCATGTGGCTGTCCGCAACATGATGCGTCACTTGCCGGACCGTCCAGCCACCCTCGCGATAGGGCGTGTCCAGTTGCTTTCCGTTCAGGCCTGAGATTGCCTGCTTCAGGTTTTCTGGAAGCTCCGCAATGGCATCGATCAGTCTCTTGCGTTCTTCTTGAGTCTTGGGTGGATTGGCTTTGTCGTGTTTTCCAATGGGATAGCGTAAGTCTTCCATGCTGTGCCTCCGCTAGCAGCTCACCACCTCTGCAGAATACAACCTCCTGATATACAATCAAAAGGCTACCCGGCGGCGTGCTGATCTTCCGCTCCGTGCCAATTATCTTTGGTGCGTCCCGCCGTGGGTTCCGGTGCAAGCGAAAGCTTCCTGGGTGGTTACTGGGCAGAAGCCCGCATTTGTTTGCGGTGTCCCATGCCCTGCCAGAGCAATTCCGCCGAGCCTCGCGCCGGCCCATTAGGAGATACAGAATGGCTAAGATCGCAAAGACTGGTGATCGCAAGAAGGTAATGGACACCTCCAAGAGCACCAATTGTCCCAAGTGCGACAAGCCCACCCGCATCGTCAAGCGCGTCAAGGATCGTGAGCGCAACGTGCCCGGTGGCGTGTTTATCTCATGCTCTGCTTGCGAGTTCTACGAAAAGCTCTAAGCAAACGCTAACTTGAAGCCAAACGCGCTCCCTCCTGGGGCGCGTTTTGTTTTGCACTCCTTGCCTTACCCGGCTTTCCTTTCCACTTCCGGTTCGTCCACGTGCTGGGGAACCGCCACACTCGCTGGAACGACCGAACGGCTTGAACCAGTAATCAGCCTTGCTCCACGCTGGAACGTGACATAGGCCCAGAACCACTCCCAAAGAACCTGCACGCGATTACGGAATCCAATCAGGAACAACAGGTGGACGAAGAGCCAGGTGAGCCAGGCAAAAAAGCCACTCATCTTGAAGCCGCGGATATCCGCAATCGCCGATGACTTTCCGATAGTGGCAAGGCTTCCCTTGTCGAAATAATTGAATTTGCGCCGAGGTTCATTGCGCAAGTCGCCCAGTATGCATCCTGCTGCAAACTTTCCCATCTGAATAGCGCTTGGCGCAAGCCCCGGGACCGGCTTCCCGTTCTCTTGCACGACGGAGGCGAGGTCACCCAGAACGAATACTTCCGGGTGCCCAGGAATCGAAAGATCCGGCTCTACTTTCACTCTTCCGGCACGATCCGTAGGCGCTCCCAGCAGCTTTCCAAGCGGTGATGCCGCCACGCCAGCCGCCCAGAGCACGACCGACGCCGGAATCGCCTGATCGCCGACATAAACAGTGTCCGCGGTTATGTTCGTGACGGCGGTTCCGGTATGGACCTCCACTCCCAGCTTCTCAAGTTGCCGCACGGCCGACTGCGACAAGTCCTCCGGAAATGCCGGAAGGATTCGTGGACCGGCTTCGACCAACATCACCCGAGTGCTTCGAGGGTCGATGGCGCGGAAGTCCGCCGCCAGTACCTTTCGCGCAATTTCCGCCAGCGCACCAGCAAGTTCCACACCCGTTGGGCCGCCGCCCACTACAACGAAATTGATTGGCTTCCTGTTGCCTTGCAGCGCTGCATCGCGCTCGGCGAGTTCGAAGGCCAGGAGCATGCGGCGACGAATCTCCGTGGCGTCCTCCACGGTCTTCAGCCCCGGAGCATATTTTGCCCATTCCGGATGCCCAAAATACGCATGCGTCGCGCCAGCGGCCACAATGAGGTAATTGTATGAGATCTCTTCTCCATCGAGGAGCACTTTACGGTTCTCAAGGTCAAATCCTGTCGCCTTTGCCAGCAGAACCTCGATATTCTTCGCCCGTCGGAAGATGTGTCGTATCGGATACGCCATCTCTCCCGGTGACAGTGCCGCAGTCGCAACCTGGTACAAAAGTGGTTGGAACGTGTGGTGATTTCGGCGGTCCACTACTGTCACGCGGACGTTCTTGTCCGCAAGTGCGTGCGCTGCATACAATCCTGCAAAGCCTGCGCCGATGATGACGACATGGGGAACGGATGGAGTGCTCGGCATATCTTTGAAGCCTTCACTTTGCATACAGGAATAGATTCACTGCTGGTATAGATGAGCAGGTGCACCTGTAGGTCTCCATCGCTGCGCGGTATTCCCAGAAGAAATTGTTTTCTTCAAAGAAATCAGAGATGAATGAAGTCTCTCGTTTTGCCTTCGTTGTGCTACTCTGAACACACCGTTCGAAGAACCTGTCTGCTCTGAGGTTTTCGCGAACTCTTTCGGCACGAGCTGGATATTTCGCGCTTGTTGAACCGAATCCCAAACGGTTGCAGTCCTCAACAGGACAGGGAATTCACTGCTCGCGGCCAGCAATATCGATGAACGGCGGTTGTTGAATAGCAGAATCCGGAGCGGAGACTCCGGTGGGAGTTTGCAGTGGGCAGTTTCGCCTCGTCCGGATTCGGACAGAGCCCATCCTTCGATGAACGCCGATGGAGCGTGGGACTCGAGCTTTTCGCTAAACGAAGCTTCGACTTCGCTTTCGCAATTCTCACCTTACTTTTCATTTCTCCCTTGCTGTTACTAATCTCAGTTCTCATCAAGCTCGATTCCGATGGCCCAATCCTCTACGTCTCCGAAAGAATCGGCACCAATGGCAAGCCCTTTCGCTTTTTGAAGTTCCGGACCATGGTTGAGGACGCCGATTCCCTGAAAGCTTCGTTGCTACACCTGAACGAGAGACGTGGCAATCTCTTCAAGATGTCCAACGATCCACGCGTCACTCAGGTGGGCAGGCTGCTTCGGCGCTACAGCTTAGATGAATTACCGCAATTTTTTAGCGTCGTGACCGGAGACATGAGTCTCGTTGGCCCTCGTCCGTGCCTGCCTGGCGAATATGCACATTACAGTCAGGAACAGCGTCGCCGGCTAGAATGTGTTCCCGGAATCACGGGACTCTGGCAGGTCGTGGCGCGACGTGAGCCCTGCGTGGACACATACTTCGCATTGGATCTCTATTACATCGAGAACTGGAGTCTCTGGCTCGATTTCAAGATTCTGGCCAAGACCCTACCTGTGGTTCTATCCGGAACCGGCGAGTAGAAGCCGTATTGCGCAACAAAAAAAGGGGCTGAGGCCCCTTTTTCGTTTCGACTTTACGGATGCTTATTTCTCGCGAGCTACAACAAAGTGCGGCAGCCACAACAGGGCGCGCTTGAAGTCGTTTTCCGGGAATCCGTCCAGTTGCGCAATGGCATGGCTTGCATACCTCGCAGCTTCTTGATTAGCCGCAGAAATCGAATCGTAGCGCCCCAGGATAGTGAGAATGTCCTGATGCGTCACGCCATTGAATGCCCGCTGCTCGAGCACCGTTTGAATCTTGGCGCGCTCCTCCGTCGTGCAGCGTTCCAGAGCATGGATTACAGCCAGCGTTGCCTTTCCTTCACGCAAATCGCTAGCTACAGGCTTGCCCAGTGTTATCTCAGATGCGGTCAGGTCGAGCACGTCGTCCGTAATCTGGAAAGCCATTCCGATCGCGCGGCCATATTCGCGCAATTTGAGTTGATGCTCTTCGCTCGCTCCAGCCAGCACCGCGCCAAGTTGCATGCACACGGCAAAGAGGCAGGCGGTCTTGCGATAGATGAGGTCGAGATGGCTGGGGCGTGAAATCAGCGATCCCAGTTTTTCCATCTGCATCAACTCGCCTTCCACCATCTGTTTCGTCAACTCGGTCAGCAGGTCCAGCACCAGCAGGCTGCGCTCTTCCAGCGAGATCTGGAACGCCTGCATGTAGAGCCAGTCACCTGCCAGCACGCACTTCGGGTTGCCCCAGATCGTGTTCGGCGATGGACGCCCGCGGCGAATCTCGGCATCGTCGATGATGTCATCGTGGACCAGCGTGGCCGTATGAATAATCTCAACAACCGCTCCGAGCCTTACGGCTCCGGTGCCCTTGTAGTCCAGCATTTTGGCGGCGAGCAGCAGAAGTGCCGGACGCAGGCGCTTTCCGCCACCCTGGCGAAGGTAGTCGCCGATCTCCGTGATTGCCCGGACGTTTGAAACGCTGTAGTCGCCGAACTCGCGCTCAATCGCATCAAGGTCTTCGCGCAGAAGGTCGAAAATTTCTTTGCCCGTCGCTAATGCCAAGCTGTTCAAGGTTCAAACCTTACATCGATCTATTGGATTCCGGTTGAAGCTGTTGGTTCCCATCCGCCAGAGGCTTCCCTCAGCCACTTTTGCGTACGGCGCAACTTAATTAATTATTGCGATAGTTCGTGAACTGCATATCGATTCCGAAGTCCGTGTTGCGCAGCAGAGCAATGACATCCTGCAGACTGTCGCGATCTTTTCCTGTGACCCGGACGATATCTCCGTTAATCGAGGCTTGCACTTTCTTCTTCGAGTCCTTGATTGTCTTCACAATCTCGCGGGCTTTTTCGATGGCAATGCCTTGCTGCAGCTTCACCTTCTGGCGCACAGTCGAACCCGCGGCAGGCTCGATCTTTCCATATTCAAAGGATTTGAGCGAGACATTGCGTTTGACCAGTTTGGACTGCAGTACGTCGATGACGGCTTTGAGCTTATATTCATCTGCCGAAGTCAGAACGAGTTCCTGCTTTCCGTCAAACTGGATGTCTGAGTGGGAACCCTTCAGGTCGTAGCGCTGATGGATTTCCTTCAGGGCCTGCTGGACGGCGTTAGAAACCTCCGGCAGGTCCACATTGCTGACGATGTCGAATGAGTTTTCAGCGGCCATGAGTCTCTAGTGTATGACAAAGTGAGGTTTCCCGCATATGTTGAATTGTCACGGGGAGAGAGGGCAGCCAGAATCTCAGGGCAAAGCCGTAGAGAAGCGCGCATTCAACGTCCCGGCCATTCGCGATGAAATAACAAAGGGAGGCGTTAAGCCTCCCTCATCGAGAACTGTTTTGCTTGGCGACTTAGCGTCCACCAAAGCTGTATCCCACGTAAACCATCCCTTGGGTCACCACGTCGCTGCCATACTGGTTGAAGTTTGGCACATAACGCAGATCGAACTGAGGGCGCACGAAGAAGTTGTTCTTCAGATAGATCGGCACACCCGCCCCAAAATGAAGCTGGAAGTGATTGGCGCTGGAAAACTGTTGCGATGAGTTCGAGTTGCCGACCACCGTAGAGGAATTGATGACGTCATAGAAGCGCATGTTGACGCCGCCAAATCCACCTTGCAGTTCAAGAGCAGCGCGTTTGCTCTGCACTGGACGCACAAATCCGTTGAAGTCATAGAACGTCACACGCGACTGGAGCTTTTCGCCGAATCCGGATGATGATGGCGACACCACCACATAATCCTGCTTGGCTGGCTGGAAGTTCACCGCCGCGCCGACTCCGTATTTTTTCGTGAGCATGTAGTGCCCGTCGAACCCCATCATCACACCCGAAAGCTCGGGTGTAGAGGAGCAAGCTGAATCCGTCGCGGGCGAGCAGGAGAGGAGAGTGTTGAGGTCAATGCCTGAGCTGGGCGCTTTCGCGTGAGCACTACCCAGTCCAAAGCTTACGTCAAATGATCCCGCCTGGGCGTTTGCCAAGGGCAGAGTTACACACAGGGAACAAAACAGCAGTAAGCATAGGAATCCGCGTTTCACTCCTTGAGGAATCGCCGAACCTGACCCATCAGACTTCTGCTCTTTGCTCATGCTTTGCTTCCTTTCCACATCGATCTTCTTGAGTTGTTGCTGACATCTAGGATGTCACCAACTCGAGGGAATCTTCGCATCCTGAACAAAAATGAGAGTATGAAGTACGAATTGTAATGTGCGCTTTACAAAAGCCACGTACTACTTCTGCGGCTGTGGGTTTACTTGGTCTTCGACGTTCGTTTCGCAGCGGATGTGGTCGGCATTTTTCACCAGATACTTCACCTGCGCCTCATACCACTTTCGTTTACGCAATATCTGCTGCACCGCCGCGGTCATCTGGTTCTGCGTCCAGTTACCTCCAAGCGGAGGCTCGGTGAACGTGACTCCATTGGCGTTGCTCACAAAAGCCGCATTGTTTTCGATGCTGTAAGTGCGGTGTCCCTTGATGCGGATGTCGAACACCTTTCCCGCATCCCGCTTGGGCGAGGTGAAGACTATTACCGTCAGATACTTCGCGCCATGGTAGGCCTTGCTGTCCTCGTGATATCCCAGCGCAAGCGTTTTCGTGTTCTCAACGTTCACCCACTCGTACTTGCCGGTTGCGAGGCATTGCGCCGCGTCCCAGAGCAGGGCCGGAGGCTTGTCCTGTGCATACAGCGATGTACAGGAGGCGACAAAGAGCAAAAGAGCGAAGGTGTATTTCATCAATGGCATTCCTCAGGAGGAATAAACAAACAATGTGTCTTGACTGAACTGACGAGCCTATCCAGCCGCAAGCTCAAAGTCAATGATTCCACATTATCCATGAGCGTCTATCGCCCACGCTATCAGCGCGCCGAAGTTGCCATTCCGCGATACCACTGGATTGTCCGACGCAATCCCTCTTCGAAATTCACCGTCGTCTCATAACCAAGTGCTTCACGCGCCCGAGAAATATCAGCCAGAGAATGTGCAATGTCGCCGGCCCGTGCATTGGCATACTCAACAGGTCCCGTGTAGCCGGTGAGTTCGCGCAGGCATTTCACAGCGTCATTCAATGTAATCCGCTGCGCCGTCGCCACATTGAACACCCGTCCTGACACTTTCTCCGCCGGAGCAGACATCGCCAGCAGGTTCGCATTCACGACGTTCTCGATATATGTGAAATCGCGGCTTTGCGTGCCGTCCCCATAGATCACCGGAGTGGTTCCGCTCAGCATCCCAAGCGAGAATTTCGCCAGCACTCCGGAGTATTGCGAGGAGGGATCTTGGTGCGGTCCGAAAACATTGAAGTACCGGATCGTAACTGTCTCCAGCCCATACACTCGCGTAAAGCTGCTCATGTAGTGCTCGCCCGTAAGCTTGCTTACCGCATACGGAGAGATCGGTTCGGGCCTCATGTCTTCATGCTTCGGCAGCGTTGGTTGGTCTCCATACGCCGAAGACGATCCCGCATAAACCACCCGCTTCACCTTGGCATCACGAGCCGCCACCAGCAGGTTCAGCGTTCCCGTCACGTTCGCCGCATTCGATCCAACCGGGTCCTTCACCGAACGAGGTACGCTTGCCAGCGCCGCCTCATGAAACACGTAATCGACCCCCGCGCACGCTTGCGCGCACAGTGCAGGATCTTCAATGCTGCCCTCGATGAATTCGATTCCGTTAAGGTCTTCCAGATTGGCGCGCTTGCCCGTCGCAAAATTATCAATACCGCGAACCGAAGCGCCCTTCGCGAGCAGTGCGCGAGCAATATTGGATCCAATAAATCCGGCAATTCCGGTGATGAGATATTTGGACATCGTTCTTCGTTAGCTCCGAAAACCAGCCACATCCTTCGGGCACAGTCGTGGACGTCTGCCCGCAACAGTAATACACGTCCCGCATCGCAGGACGTGTATCTGTTTTCTGAGTTGTGGCCTCTATTCGATTCTAGCAGTGAACGATGTTGTCTGCGGTAATGCCTTTGGTGGCATTGCGCGTGTCCACCACAAGCTGAGCTTCCGCGACTATCTGCCGATAGTCGTAATTGCTGTGGTCAGTCACAATCAGCACTGCGTCATACTGTCCCAGATTTTCCATCGAAGTCGATGTCATATTCAGATCGTAGTGGCGTCCGCGCCCGACAGTAGGGAAGTACGGATCGTTGTAGTACACCTCTGCACCCGACTTTCGCAGCAGCTCGATTACCGTCAGCGATGGCGATTCGCGTAGATCGTCTATATCGCGTTTGTACGAGAGACCCAGCACCAGGATGCGCGATCCGTTCAGGCATTTTTTGCGCTCGTTCAGCGCCTCCGATGTCTTCTCGATAACGTAGTACGGCATGTCGCCGTTGACTTCGCCTGCCAACTCGATAAACCGCGTGCTGAAGTCGAACTGCTTCGCCTTCCACGACAGGTAGTACGGATCGATCGGGATGCAGTGCCCGCCCAATCCCGGTCCGGGATAAAACGCCTGGAACCCGAAGGGCTTGGTCTTCGCAGCGTCGATCACCTCGAAGATGTTGATCCCCATGCGGTCGCATAGCTGCTTCAGTTCGTTCACCAGCGCAATGTTCACGCAACGGTAGATATTCTCCAGCAGCTTCGTCATCTCCGCCGTCGCCGGAGATGACACCGGCACCGTGCGATTGAAAATGCTGCTATACAGCGCCGAAGCCAGCGCCGTTGCCGTCGGTTCCAGCCCGCCCACAACCTTGGGAATATCCCGCCTCGCAACCGTGTCGTTGCCGGGATCTTCGCGCTCTGGCGAGAAAGCCACATAGAATCCGGCATCGCCCGTCTGCCGTATCGCTTTCAGACCCGCGGCGTTTCCCGACTCCAGAATGGGAATCAAAACCTCCTCAGTTGTGCCGGGATAGGTCGTGCTCTCCAGCACGATCAACTGTCCTTCACGCAGGTGGGGAGCTATGGCATGTGCCGTCTTTTCGATGTAGCTAAGGTCAGGCTGATGATATTCATCGAGCGGAGTTGGCACGCAAATGATTACCGCATCCATCTCTGCAATCTCTGAATATGCGCTCGTAGCGCGGAATCCTGCCCCCTGTGCCCGAGCGATTTCGCTGCCGGGAATGCGCACGATATATGAGTTGCCGGAATTCAGAGCTTCGATTTTCGCAGGATCGATGTCGAATCCTGTTACCCGGAACTTCTGTTCGCTGAACAGCAGCGTAAGCGGCAGGCCGACGTACCCCATGCCGATAATGCCGATGCGAGCCTGGCGCGTGGCAATGAGGGATTCCAGTTTGGACGAGTGCGAAACGGAAACTTGCATCGGTGAGCCTCCACAAAGAAACAACATCCCCTAATCTAGCAAAAAGGAGCCTGTGCAGGCCCCTTCGTTCCATGTGAGATGCTGAATCTTATCCAGGAGTCCACGTCTCAAATCGGAATACTCGCACCAAACACCGGCATTCGCGCTCGCATCTGAGTTCTCTCGGAGGCACGCGTGTCCGCTCTTAAATATCGGTTGACCCCGTCCAGAATATTTCTCTTACTTGCTTGCCTTGGCCTCGCGCTGCTTCTGTATTCCTGTGGAACCGGACGCAGTAACACGGCCACATCTCCCTCTCCCTCACCAACTCCCACACCCGTGCCGAACAAGGCGGACCACGTCGTTCTTGTCGTTCTAGAGAATGCCAGCTATTCCGAGGTGGTGGGCAGCGCCAGTGCTCCTTACCTGAACTCGCTCATTCCACAGGGCGCGCTGGTACCAAACTTCTATGCCAACACTCACCCCTCCATCGGCAACTACTTCATGCTCACCACCGGACAACCTGTGACCAACGACGACAACTACACGGGCACGGTCACCCCGCCAGACATGGCGACCGAGGAAGCTGCTGCTTCCAAGACCTGGAAGGTGTATGCCGAAGGTATTCCTTCCGTGGGCTACGTGGGCGACAGCACGGGAACCTACCTAAAGCGCCACAATCCATTCGCCTACTTCACCGATGTCGCCGGAACTGCTGCGGCCAACAACATCGTCCCGTTCACGCAGTTTGCCACCGATGTGACCGGAACGTTGCCCAACTTCACCATGATCGTCGGCAATATCTACGACGTCGCACACAACTGCGTCCCGACGGTCCCCACCTGCACGACAGCAGTTCGCGTACAGCAGGCCGACAATTGGCTCAAGACGACGCTCCCACCCATCCTTGCCAACGCCGGTTTTCAAAGTGGCGGTCTGCTGGTCATCACTTTTGATGAGGCGGAAATAACTGATCTCGCGTTCGGTGGCGGGCACGTTGCGACTCTATTGCTGGGCACCAACGTCAAAGTCGGATACCAGGCGACCGGCACCTATCAGCATCCCAGCCTCCTGCGCCTGATGCTCTCGGCGCAGGGAATCAACACATGGCCCAATCTTTCCGCCATCTCCCCCGACATGGGAGAAATCTGGAAGTAAATCCGTTATTGAATTCCGCAGCCGCAACCGGGTGAGGGAACACGCACGCGTAGGAAATCCGCCACCCTTTGGTACGCGTCGATCTGGTTTTCAACCCTTGCGAACCCGTGTCCCTCGTTTTCGTAAATCTTCAGCATTGCGGTTCCGCCCTGCTTTTTGATCGCATCCGCCACCTGCTGAGCTTCGCTTTTCGGGCATCGCGGATCATTGCCGCCTGCCAAGATCAGCAGCGGAGCCTTCACTTGGTTGATGAAATTGATCGGCGAGCGCTCCTGCCACCGCGCTTTGTCCTTCACCGGATCGCCCATGAACAGCCGGTCGTATTCCTGCAACTGCGGGTCTTCGTTCTCAAACTCCGTGAACCAGTTCACAAAGGGCACGATCGGAACTCCTGCGGCCCACATCTCCGGATGCTTCGTCACTGCCATCATCGTCAGGTACCCGCCATAACTGCCGCCCATCACAATCAGCTTCTTAGGATCAACAAATCCGCTCCGTACGATGAACTCCGCTGCGCCGAGTACGTCATTCAACTCTTCGCCGCCAGCGTCGTGCCGGTTTGCCTCCTGGAACTCCCGCCCGTACCCTGTCCCTCCGCGATAATTCGGCGCGATTACCAGATAACCCTGATTGTTCATGTACTGGATGAATCGGTTGAATCCGTCCACCGACTGCGAAGCCGGTCCGCCATGGATGTACACAATTGCGGGATACTGCTGATTCCGGACGATATTGTTCGGCACATACGCCCAGGCCGAGATCGTGAACTTCCCATCCTTGCTCGGGTAGTGGACGAGTTTCGGCGTGACCATACTCGCTGCGCTCAGTCCCGCTACAAACGAATCCGTAAGCTGCACCGAGCTCTGTGTTTTCAAATCGAGCACATGCAGGTCATTCGGAGCCTTCGCCCCGGTGTGGGAGTAAAGCAGCCGCTGTCCATCACGCGAAAACGGCGAGACATCCCCACCGAAACCATTCACGCCTTCCGGCACAGGAAGTTTCTGCACCTCGCCGCCCGCGACCGCACGCGAATACAGCGCCTCGCGTCCATCGACGTTCGCGGTCCAGTAAATGCTTCGCCCGTCGGCAGAAAAAGCGTGCGCCCTGATCTCCCACTTATCGCTTGTCACCCACGTCAGCTTGTGAGAAGCCACGTCGAGCAGAGCCACGTTCTCATAGCCATTCTCGGCATTGCTCGTGATCAGCAGCGTCTTTCCATCGGGCGAAAAAGCGGCTGCCACATGCGTCTTGTCGCCCGTGTGTTCCGTCAAATTCGTCGAGCTCTTCGCCGCTACGTCATAAAGAAAGACGTTCGAGTCCTTGCCGCTCGCGTTCTCCTGCGTGTACGCAATGAACTTGCCATCCGGAGACCACAGCGGATGCATATTCCCAAGCTGCGGCGGCGAGTTACGTGTCACGTGCGTTGTCCGGCGCGATGTGATGTCGATGATGTCAATTTCAAAGCTTGGCGAGGTCTTCTTCTTCGTCATGTACGCCACCAGCTTCGAATCGGGAGACCACGCCGGAGCCTCCTCAGCGGAATTCGGCGCAGCCGTCAGGTTCGTCACCTCGCCATTCGCGGGGCTCGCCAGGAAAATGTCCCACAGCTCATTGCCATCCTTGTCGCTCATATAGGCGATCCATTTGCCGTCCGGAGACCATGCCGGCGAAGCCTGCCGCTGGTCGCTGATCGTGAGCTGTGTCGGCCAGCCTCCCGAAGCAGGCACCGTCCACAGATTGTTTCTTCCGCTGATGTTCGAAACGAAAGCAACGCGCGATCCATCCGGCGACCAAGCCGATCCGCCGATCTGCCTCGTGCTGTAGAGCGCGGGAATCGTGAACTTCTGCAGGTTCTCGACCGTTGCAGATTGAAGCTGTGCTGGATCGGTGATGGCCTGTGGTACGGGAAGCGACTGCGCTGCGGCTAGAGTGCTCATGCACATGACAATAGCAAATGAGAGGCGTGAAAACATGGCATGCAGTGTAGCAAAGCCGCGCCCTTTCCGATCAGCAACGGCCAGAATCTCTGGCACCGCACTCCGCTCTCGGCTACCATACCCGCATGGACTCTCGAATCGCCGAGATCGGATTTCCAATCCTGCTTGCGCTTCTGGCGGTGCCTCTCTACATCACCCTTCTCATGTGGGTGCTCAGCCGTTTGAGTGGATGGGCCCTGCTCAGTCGTCGCTTCACCCAGGCGGAGCCCTTCTACGGCGCTATTTGGAGATGGCAGAGCGCACAATTCCGCCGCTGGTGCAATTACAGCAACTGCCTCACGTTCGGAGTCAATGAGGAAGGACTCCACCTCGAAGTCATGGCGATACTCATACCATTTCGCCTCTCTCATCCTTCGCTGATGATTCCTTGGCAGGAAATACAGGTCGAAACCGGCAAGGTGTTCTTCAACCTTCGCGACGTAGCCACATTCCGCCTGGGATCTGAGGAGCAGGTCACCATGCGCGTTTACGGCAAGATCGTTAGCCGCATTCGCGAAGCCGCAGGATCGCATTGGCCGCTCCATCCGCAGGAACAGTTTGTCCTTCAGATGAAAGGCTAGTAATTAGTAGATGAAAAGCTAGCTTGCCTTCACCAATGGCTGTGCAATTTCAGGCACGCTCCGCTTCCGTTCATAGGCCACATACGCATACGCCATCATCACCACAAAAATCGGATCCATCGGGTGCCGATAGTCGTAGCTCGGATGCGTGATGTAGTAAGGAGCAGGGAAGAACAGCAGGAACAGCAGCATCGGCATCAGCATTGCCCCAAATCCTCGCCACCACGCTATTGCAAATCCAACACCCGCAATTAGCGTCATCGCCGTGAAGTACACGGCTGCAAACAACTCCATCGGCTCTCCACGCAGATATTCCCGACTCGCGCTCCAGAATCCGGTCCAAACAAATAGCGCACGCCGAGCGCTCAACTCCACAAACTCTGCCGGATGCTGTTGGATGTACTCCTTTGCCTGCAACTTCTTCGAGTCCATATACCCCATCTCGCCGAAGCGCGCCCACTCCTCTCGTTCCTGCGCCGAGTTCGACGGATGCACAGCATCGGGACATGGCTGGCGATGGTCGCCATTGTTGCCCACATGCATCTCCAGCCAGAAGTTGTCGCGCACCGGTATGAAGCGATGGAACACCACATAATTCCTCGCCACCCAAGGCCCCGTGATTGCCAAGAACACCAGTGCCGAAGCCGTCGCTGGCCATAACCAACTATGCCCCTGCCGCTGATGTCGCCACGCAATCCACAACCCCATCGCCGGCAGTGCCGCCAGTAGCGCCGTGCTCGTCAGAGCAGCCACGCCCCACGTGAAGCCCCACAGCAGCCACACTCGCAGCCGTCCGTCGCGTTCCACTCTGTACGTCAGCGCGAACAAACATGCGGCCAGCAGCGTGATGAGTGTGTTCTCCCAAATGCGTTCGCCTGCAACGTAAATCGAGTAGGGAAGTAACGTCCAAGTCCACCCTGCAATCTCGGCCTGCTTTGCCGAACCCTTCCCAAACACTCCGCGCACCGTAGCTCGAATCGGTAGCGCCGTCAGTGCTCCGAACAGCGAATTCAGGCCAAGGATGAACCACGCCGCGCCCGCCGTGTAAATCCCAAACAGCTTGAACCCCGTTGCAATCAGCAGCGGATACATCGGCGCGACCCATGCCGTCGGCCCCGAAGGCTCGTACAGCGGTGAAGCAAACCCGCGTCCTTCGAAGATCGCCCGCCCCACACGCCCCATCTCCCACCCAAACCTCCAGTGGTCAAGCGCCGGATTCAGGTGATAGCGATACTGGTAGGCAACCGACCCCAGGCGCAACAGTAGGCCAACGGCGACCATTAGTGCGCCCGAATGTCTCGACCAGAATCGGCTCATCTCGAATGGGAGTCCAGTTCGCAACTCTGAGTTGTAAAACGAAAACCCCAGGTTCTAAGAACCCGGGGTCCGTCTCGTAACCGAATATTTCCTACTCGTATCGCAGAGACTCCGTCGGTTGCAGTTTCGATGCCTTGTTCGCCGGAAGATACCCAAACAGCACTCCCGTTGCGCAAGACACCACAAACGCCGCCACCACCGAGTAAACCGAAATCGGAATCTTCAGTCCCACCTCCGGCGGAATCAGTGGTTCTACGATGATCTTTATGCTCACCGCGATCAGGATGCCGATGATCGCACCCAAGCCGCTGATGACCAGCGCCTCGATCAGGAACTGGTACAGAATCTCATCCCGTTGCGCGCCCACCGCCTTGCGCAATCCAATCTCGCGCGTACGCTCCGTCACGGTTACGAGCATGATGTTCATGATGCCCACACCGCTGATGATCAGCGCGATCGTCCCCACCAGCATCAGCACCATCGTAAGAGCCATGGAGATCTTGCGGGCAGCTTCCAGGATCGATGAGAGGTTCTGTACGGCATACACTGCGCCCGGCGTATGCCGAGCCTTGAGCAAATTCTGCACCGCCACTGTCGTCGCCGGAACGCTGTCGCCCGAATCCGTCTGTGCGTAGAGCGTCTTGATGTAATCGTGTCCGGAGTAGTACTTGATCAGCCCAAACGGAATCAGCACCGACTGCGATGTGATCTCCGATTGCCCAAACGTAGCTACGCGCTCGCGGAACACCGCGATTACTGTGAACGTCTGTTCGCCCACCCTCAACTGCCGCCCAATCATTGGTCCCGGAGGCAGTTGCTTCGCGAGATCCTGCGTAATCAGGCACCCTTTTGCCCCGGTCTTCTGGTCAAGGTCGTCAAAGAATCGGCCTTCGAGTATTTGCAGATTGCGAATTTTCTGAAAGCCCTGAGTGACGCCTATCAGGGCGACCGGTTTTTCCTGCCCATTGATAACGACGCTGGTGGCCATGTCATAGGTACCTGCCACCTCGATCACGTGTGGCAGATTCCGAATGGCCTCCATATCGTTCAGGCTGATTTCGTCTGCCTGCGATCGCGCGCTGGCCGTCCCTCCCATATACCCGGCATACACCAGGTTGGAGCCGACGCCCTCGATCTGCGCCAAAACGTAGGTCTTGCCGATCAGTGCAATCGTCACCACCAGCACAATGCAGGCCGACCCGATCACGACGCCCAGCATCGTCAGCGCGGCCTTGACCTTGTTGGCGCGCAATGCGTCGATTGCGACCTGCCATGTTTCACGGCTGATATTTGGCATGATTTCCTTTATTTCTTCTCGCCATTAGTTTCAGGTGTTGATCAACGAATTTGCAAGTGCAACTGCAATTCGGAACCTTCCCCAATCTCGCAAACAACCACGCACTAAGTCATTGAATCGATTCTGAATTGAGTATTCGGCCCCTCTTCGCAAAGGGTCCGGCCGTCCACAGCAATTTCGTCAGAAAGGAAAATGTACTCTGCCCACTGATAACTCGCGACGGTTCACCATTGGTTTTTCCCATTCCGCGTGCAAAAGCTGCCGCCATTGAAAAGCCAATGTTAGTATCAGAGATGGATATCTATGCCTTTGAAAACACTGTTCCTCAATCCGCCCTCGTTTGAGAACTTTGACGGCGGCGCCAGCTCTCGCTGGCCGGCCACGCGCGAAATCGAGTCGTATTGGTACCCGGTTTGGCTTGCTTACCCTGCCGGCATGCTCGAGGGCTCGCGGCTGCTCGATGCCAACCCGCACCACGTCAGCGCCGAAGAAACCATCGAAATCGGAAAAGAATTCGATTTCATGGTGCTCTTCACCAGCACCCCCGGTTTTGATGGCGACGTGAAACTTGCTGGCCTCATGAAGCAGGCCAACCCGCGCCTCAAGGTTTGCTTTGTCGGCCCGCACGTTACGGTCTCGCCCGAGCACGCGCTCAGCCATCCCGAGATTGACTTCATCGTGCGCCGCGAGTTCGACTACGCCGTGGTCGAGTATGCCAATGGCAAGCCGCTCGCAGAGATTCTTGGCGCCAGCTTCCGAGGCCCTGACGGCAAGATCATCCATAATCTCGACCGCCCGGCCATCGAGAACCTCGACGAACTGCCTCATGTGACGGATGTTTACAAGCGCGACCTCGATGTTACGCGCTACAACGTGCCGTTCCTCATGCATCCTTACGTGGCGCTTTACTCCACTCGCGGATGCCCTGCCCAGTGCACCTTCTGTCTCTGGCCTCAGACGCACTCCGGCCATGCTTGGCGCAAGCGCTCTTCTGATGACATCGCGGCCGAAATGGCCAAGGCCAAGCAGTACTGGCCCGAAGTGAAAGAATTCTTCTTCGACGACGACACCTTCAACATTCAGAAGGCGCGCACCATCGAACTCTGTTCCAAACTGAAGCCCCTCGGCCTCACCTGGTCCTGCACCTCGCGCGTCACCACCGACTACGAGACGCTCAAGGCCATGAAGGAAGCCGGATGCCGCCTGCTCATTGTCGGCTTCGAATCCGGCGATCCGCAGATCCTCAAGAACATCAAAAAGGGTGCTACTCTCGAGCGCGCCCGCCAGTTCGTCAAGGACTGCAAGAAGCTCGGCCTCGTCATCCACGGAGACTTCATCCTCGGCCTCCCCGGCGAAACCCGCGAGACCATCCGCCGCACCATCGATTTCGCCAAGGAACTCAACGTCGAAACCATTCAGGTCTCCGTTGCTCACGCCTACCCCGGCACCGAGTTCTACGAGTATGTTAAGCAAAACGACTACGTCATTCGCGAGAACGACATGGTCGATCTCGGCGGACACCAAGTCGCGCACGTTGAGTACCCCGGCCTGCCTGCCGACTACACCATGGAAATGGTGCACAAGTTCTACGACGAGTACTATTTCCGTCCAAAGGTCTGGGTGCCCATCGTCCTTGGCTCGTTGTTCAAGAGCGAAGACCGCAAGCGCCTCTACAAGGAAGCCAAGGAGTTCCTCACCCTGCGCCGCTCCCGCATCAAGGCCGTGCAGGAAGCCCGAGCCAAGCAAGCCGCTCGCGCCACCGAAGAGCCTGCCAAGGTCTAACGAGTTTCACTAACAAGCCAAAGGCCCGCAATCGCGGGCCTTTCTCATTCACCTTGAAACCTTGAGACCTTGAAACCTACTCCGCGACACTCTCCGCCTTTGCCGGTACTGCGGCGCTCTTCACCCGATTCCTCCAGTGGCTCTGCACAAAGTAGAAAATCCCCATAAGCAGCACCAGCACGATCACCGCGTCCAGTCGGTGAAACCACTGCTTCAGCCGGGGATCGGAATCCCACCGTTCGCCCAAGGTCGCGCCCACGTAAGCCAGTGCGTAGCACCACGGCCACGATCCCACAAACGTGTACAGGTGAAATTTGCCCCGCGGCATGCGTGCGATTCCCGCCGGAAGCGCGATGAACGTGCGAACCACCGGCAGCAGGCGTCCGATGAAGACCGTAATGCTTCCGTACTTCTGGAAGAAGCGCTCGCTCACGTCCAGATCGTGACGGTTCATCAAGATGTACTTGCCGAAGCGTTCAATCAGCGGACGTCCGCCATAGGCGCCAACTTCATAAGCCAGCACCGATCCCAGATTGCAGCCAATCGCTCCCAGCGTTGCAACCATCGCCAGTGAACTGAAACGTCCTGTGTACACCAGGTATCCGGCAAAGGGCATGATGACTTCGGAAGGAAGAGGAATGCACGCTGACTCTACGCCCATCAGCACCGCGATGCCCGGGTATCCGAGCGAAGAAATCACGGCTTTGATGAATCCAGCCAGTGTAAGCAAAATATGTTCAATCATGAATCCTCAGAACTCTTGGTTGGAGTCTTGCGTAAAAACGTAGCCGGGCAGCAGGAGACCCTGCGGTGTCTTGGTTACTTTGATGCGGCGAGTCTCTGCCGAAGGTGCCGAAGCGTTGGCCGGGCGCAACATGGCAAACTGCGAAAATACCTCGTTATAGACCTTCGTCACCAGGAAGCTTTCTCCGCTGGCTTCCTCTTTCCAAACTTGTCCCAGCTGTATCGTCTTGACGGCCATACCTTGAGCCTAAAGCTTCATCTCCCCTCGGTCAATCAGCGAAAGCCCGCAAATTTCTACTCTTGCGGTCTGCCCGGACGACCCATAGGTGCCTGTTGCGTTTTCGGAAGTGCCTTTGGAGTTTTGCCCTCCAGCAGCGTCCCCAACTCGCCCGCCCCGCAACGAAGGCCAATGAAGAACGCGCCAAAGTTCGAGAACACTCCGCTTACTTCATCAAAGCGCATTTCGTAGATCAGCTTCTTGAAAACGACCGGTTCATCTGCAAAAAGATCAACGCCCCACTCCCAGTCATCGAAGCCAATCGATCCGCTGATGAACTGTTGTACTTTTCCGGCATACCGGCGGCCAATCTTGCCGTGCAAATCCATCTGTCTCTGACGTTCTTCAATCGGCAGCGTGTACCAGTTCTTCACCTCTCCACGCTTGCGATCCATCGGATAAAAACAGATATAGCGGCTGTCTGGAATCCTGGGGAACAGGCGTACATGCATGGCTTCGCGCTGCCTCTGCATTCCTTCTTCCAGCACCGCATTCCACTCAGCCGAATGCGGTTCCACTCCCTGTGCCGTAAGCGTCTTGTACAGCTTCACCGTCGAGTCATACAGCCCGAGTTCAATCACCGAAACGTAGGACGTTGCCGGTTCGAGGTACTCCATCAGCTCAAGCTGATTCAGGGCCAACTGTGCCTGATTCAGAGCCTCGAAGTCATTGCGGAAGTGCACAAACAGGATGTCGCCCTTGTGCCCGAACATCGAGAACATGGCCGAGCCAGCCCCTTCCATCTCTGCCAATGCCTTCTGCGCCTCGCCTGAAATCCGCGCCCGATCTTGTGCCGACTTCGCGCGCCACTGCGTCCAGCGAAAGCGGAAAAATTGGTGTAGTACGGCTGCGCCCTCCAGTGTCAACGGAACTGCTGGCAGCTCTGCATTCTGCACACTTACGCCTTGTTCGCTCGTGCTCATATTCTTGTGAAATCCCCGGCTTTCTTCGACCACATTCGGCAATCATTGTAACGCGTGCCGCGCCCATCGGCCCTGTGGCCCTGGGTGATACTATTTTCAGCTTAAGCCATGGCCACTACCGCAAAGAAAGCTTCCACCAAGACCGTCGCCAAGCGCACCACAGCGAAGTACAACCCCGTTGCTCCCGAACGCGTTTCGAAAATCCTGAAAATCCTTGACCAGACCTATCCTGCGGCCAAATGCGCGCTCAACCACCGCAACGCTTGGGAATTGCTCGTTGCCACCATCCTCTCCGCCCAGTGTACGGACGTGCGCGTCAACATGGTCACTCCCGAGCTGTTCAAGAAGTATCCCGGCCCCGAGTCGCTGGCCAAAGTTCAGCCGGAAGAAATCGAGCCCATGATCGTCAGCACCGGATTCTTCCGCAACAAGTCCAAGTCCATCGTCGGAGCCGCGCGCAAGGTCATGTCAGACTTCGGCGGCAAAGTTCCCGACCAGATGGACCAGCTTCTCTCGCTCCCCGGTGTTGCGCGCAAAACCGCCAACGTCGTGCTCGGCTCGTGGTTTGGCCGCGCCGAAGGCATCGTCGTCGATACTCACGTTCACCGCATCTCACGCCGCCTCGAGCTCACGAAGTCTGAGGATCCCATCAACATTGAGCAGGACCTCATGAAAATCATCCCTCAATCCAAGTGGATCGACTATTCGCATCAAATCATTCTGCACGGCCGTGCGCTCTGCGTTGCGCGCGCTCCCAAGTGCGTGGAGTGCCCCTTGGAAACGCTCTGCCATGCTGAGGACAAGACCTGGTCCACCGTCGAGCAGCACAAGGGAGCCATGGGCAAGAAAGCTTAGACCCGAGTGACCAAGTTGCTCTGCTAGCCGAATTACGATCAACGATTTATACTGGCTGGTCACTGTGTGGGGAGACACATGCGCGTACTACAGAGCATTGCCGCAATCGTCAAAGGCATGAGCATCACCTTTCGTGAGATGTTCCAGCCGACCACGGTCGAAAACTATCCCGACGGAAAAGGTCCCCTGCGCGGAGCTGTCTTTCAGGAGCGCTTCCGCGGATTGCACGTCCTTCAGCGCGATGAGGACGGCTTGGAGAAGTGCGTAGCCTGCTTCCTGTGCGCCGCCGCTTGCCCTTCCAACTGCATCTACATCGAGGCTGCCGAGAACACGGCGGAGAACCGCATCTCCAGCGCCGAGCGTTACGCCAAGGTTTACAACATCGACTACAACCGCTGCATCTTCTGCGGCTACTGCGTCGAGGCCTGCCCCACCGACGCCATCACACACGGTCACGGGTTCGAATTGGCCACCTACAACGCTACAAATCTCGTTTACCGCAAGGAACAGCTTCTCGCCATCTCTCCTGCGCACGAGGGCGAGAACGCTTTGTTCAACGCGGGCGATGCAGACAAGCAGAGAGCCCTGGCCCGCTAATTCGCATCAACGAATGTAACCGCTTCGGCTGGACAAAGCTGAAGCGGTTCTCTGCGTCTAATTACCACTCCTGTTTTGTTTCAGCTATCCTGTTATTTTCTGACGCGAAGGATCTCTACTCCTGATGAGCGAATTTCTCAAAGCCGTAAATGAGCGTGTCGTCGTGTACGACGGTGCCATGGGCACCAACATCCAGTTCCGCAACCTCACTGCCGACGACTACTGGGGCAAGGAGGGATGCAACGAACTGCTCGTGCTCTCGCGTCCCGATGTTATTGCCGACATTCACGCCGCCTTTTTCGGAGTAGGTTGCGACATTGTTGAGACCGACACATTCGGCTCAACCCGCATTGTGCTTGCCGAATACGGCCTCGAAGACCGCACTCGCGAACTCAATCTTGCCGCCTGCAAAGTCGCCCGCGACGTCGCCAATCAGTTCGCCACGCCCGCCCGTCCACGCTTCGTCGCCGGTTCCATCGGCCCCACTACCAAGCTGCCTTCCCTCGGACACATCACCTGGGACGCCATGCTTGCTGCCTACGTCGAACAAGCCGAAGCCCTCATCGAGGGCGGAGTCGATGTCCTGCTGGTCGAAACCTGCCAGGACATCCTGCAGGCCAAGTGCGCCGTCGCTGCCTGCTTCGATGCCATGAAGACTGTTGGCCGCCGCGTCCCCATGCAGGTGCAGGTCACGCTCGAATCCACCGGCACCATGCTTCTCGGCACCGAGATCGGTGCGGCCCTCACCACACTCGAAGCTTTCGATGTCGATGCCATCGGCCTCAACTGCGCCACCGGCCCACTCGAGATGAACGATGCCGTGCGCTATCTGGGCGATAACTCCACGAAGCACATCTCTGTGCTTCCCAACGCAGGCCTACCGCAGAACGTCAGCGGACGCGCCGTCTATCTGCTGCAACCCGAGCAACTCGGCGCCTATCATAAGCACTTCGTCGAAGACTACGGAGTCCGAATCGTCGGCGGGTGCTGCGGCACCACGCCCGAGCACCTCAAAGCCGTAGTCGATGCCGTAAGCGGCCTCACTCCCGCCGTGCGCAACGTGAAGCCCACGGCCGCCGCCGCCAGCGCCTACACCACTGTTCCTCTCGACCTCGATCCCAAGCCCCTCATTGTCGCCGAGGAGATGAACACCACCACGCGCCTTGAGCATTTCCGCGAAATGGTGCGCGCCTCCGACTACGACGGCATTCTCACCCTCGCCAAAAAGCTTGTGAACGACGGCTCGCACATGCTCGATCTCTGCTGCGCCATTGTTGGCGAAGACGAGAAGGCCTACATGGCCAACGTGCTCGAAAAGATCGCCACCCGCGTTCCGGCGCCCATTCTCATCGACACCACCGAGGCTGAGGTGCTCGAAGAAGCACTGAAGCGCACCCCTGGCAAGGCGATCATCAACTCCATCAATCTCGAGGACGGCGAAAAGCGCACCAGCCGCGTTCTGCCCATGGCCAAGCGCTACGGAGCCGCCATCATCGCGCTCACCATCGATGAAGAAGGCATGGCGCTCACTGCCGAAAAGAAGATTGCCATCGCCGAGCGCATCCACCATCTCGCGGTAGAGAAGTATGGGATCCATCCGCACGACCTCATTTTCGACGCGCTCACGCTTCCCATCTCCACCGGCCAGGAAGACTATCGCACTGCCGGAATCGAAACCCTCAAGGCCGTTGAAGGAATCAAGAAAGCTCTGCCCGAGTGCAAGACCATCCTCGGCGTCTCCAACATTTCCTTCGGCCTTAACGCCTACGCCCGCCGTGTTCTCAATTCGGTCTTCATGCGCGAAGCCGTGGATCATGGCCTAGATATGGCGATCGTCAACTACACCAAGATCTATCCCTTATACAAAATTCCTGAAGCTGAAGTTGAGCTCGCGCGCAAGCTGATCTACGCCGATCGCGCCGCCGGCGATCCATTGCAGATCTACATGGCGCACTTCGCTGCCATGAAAGGGAAGCAGGAGGTCGTGCCGACCGCGCACGCCGAGTCGCTCTCCGTCGAAGACAAGCTCAAGTTCTGCATCATCCAGGGAGAGAAAGGCGTAGGCGAGGGCTCCTCGCGTCAGACGATTGAGCAGATTCTCGATGTCGCTCTCGAAAGCTACACGCCGCTAGACATCATCAACAACATTCTGCTCGATGCCATGCGCACCGTCGGAGACCTGTTCGGCGCACGCAAAATGCAGCTACCCTCCGTGCTCGATTCCGCTGGCGTAATGAAGGCCGCGGTGGCCTACCTCGAGCCCAAAATGGAGAAGACTGAAGGCTCGCAGAAGGGAACTATGGTGCTCGCCACCGTCAAGGGTGACGTCCACGATATCGGCAAGAATCTCGTTGACATTATCCTCACTAACAACGGCTACAAGGTGGTGAACCTCGGCATCAAGCAGCCAGCCGAAACCATCATCCACGCCGCCCAGGAACACCATGCCGATGCTGTTGGACTCAGTGGCCTTCTCGTGAAATCGACGCTCGAGATGAAGTACGTCATTCAGGATCTCGAGATGCGCGGCCTCAAGTATCCGGTCATCTGTGGAGGTGCCGCGCTCACGCGCAAGTACGTCGAAGACGATCTTCGCCGCGAATATTCTTCCGCCGTGTTCTATGCCGAGGACGCCTTCGCCGGACTCCACGCCATGGAAGAACTCAGCGGCGCGCAACGCGAAGCCTCGATCCAGGCTGGCTCCGTCGTAAAGGAATTCGCCCGCGCCAAGGCCGTTGCCGACGCGAACCTCCCTCAGCAGCCTCGCGACCCCATCGCTCCCGCCGAGATTCCGCAGCCGCCGTTCTGGGGCGTTCGCACCGAATCCGATTTCGATCTCAACGCGCTGTTCAACTACATCAACCTGACTGCGCTCTTCAAGAACCAGTGGCAGCTCAAAACCGCCTCGCAGACCGACTACATCCGCCTTGTCGAGGAGAAGTACAAGCCCATCCTCGCCACCCTTGAGCAGGATGCGATCGATTGCAACTGGTTCGAACCCAAGGTCGTTTATGGATATTTTCCTTGCCAGTCCAACGGCAACGATCTCATCGTGTACGCCCCCGCATCCGGCCTCACGCTCGATGATTTCCGCAACTCGAGTCCGAGCTTCGAGGCGAATACCCTTCACGCTGGCTGCCCGCTTCCCGGCAATCTGCCCGAGCTCCTGCGCTTCACTTTTCCGCGCCAATCCGAAGGCCGCCGCCTCAGCATCTCCGACTACTTCGCACCGCAGTCTTCTGGACGCGCAGACATCCTCGGACTTTCCGTTGTTACCATCGGCTTCAAGGCCAGTGTTGAAACGCAAAAGCTATTCGAGCGAGGCGAATACACCCGCTACCTCTACCTGCACGGCCTCTCGGTCGAAACCGCCGAGGCCCTCGCCGAATACCTGCACCAGCGCATCCGCCAGCAGATGAACATTGCCGCCGATGACTCACCCAACGTCAACGACCTGTTCCACCAGAAATATCGCGGCTCGCGCTACAGCTTCGGCTACCCCGCCTGCCCCAACATGGAGGACCAGACAAAACTCTTTGCCCTCCTCCGTCCCGAGCAGAACATCGGAGTGCACCTCACCTCGACCTTCCTGCTCGAACCCGAGCAGAGCACTTCCGCCATCATCGTCCACCACCCAGCGGCGAAGTATTTCGTCGTGTAGAGAAATTCAATGCCCCATCCGAGCACTCTTCGGCTTGGTTGGGGCATCCGCTCGTCGCGTTTGGTTTTGATGTCATCCTGAGCCGCAGGCGAAGGATCCCAGCTCACTCCAAACATCCGCAACCGCCCTGAGGCTTTTCAGGCGCCCGGCTCTTCAGCCCCTCAGCCTCCTGCCGACAGTACCCAGCCTTCCACAGCCCGCACGTGACGGAATCCACCCCGATTTGTTACACTCGCAATGCGGGCAATCGCCCGTTCTGCGCCGCGGAGAGGTGGCAGAGTGGCTGAATGCACCTGACTCGAAATCAGACGTGGGGGTAACTCCACCGGGGGTTCAAATCCCTCCCTCTCCGCCAGCCTTTTCCCTGAATCCCGCAAAGCTTTCCGCATTGCGTTCCTGGCGCTCCTGTTTTCGATTGCAACATGCCTTAACAGCCATGCAAACGTTCTTACCATAGCTGCAAACCCGCAATTGCCCGCTACTCCCAATTGTGTTCTCATGTGAATTCCAAGAGGATTCCAGAAGGTAGATGAAGGCGAATATGCCGAACTCGGGTTCATACGGACTGAGCCATTCAGAACCCCGCGAACTCACGCGTAAGGCTCTCGAACTCGTTGGAGAAGTGGCGTTTGTCGTCGATTCTGACCTGAAGATCACATACTGCAATCCAGCTTGGGATAGATTTGCCCGTGCAAATGGAGGCGAGCGGGTGACCTCCGAGCGTGTTCTCGGAATAAGCCTGACCAGCGTCATTCCCGAACCCTTGTGCGACTTCTACGCCGAGGTTTTCGAGCGCTGTTTATGCCGCAATCAGCCGTTTGATTTTGATTATGAGTGTTCCAGCGAAGAGCATTACCGGTTGTTGCACATGAACATTCTTCCCCTCACGAGCAGTGGAGAACTCGTGTTCATCAACTCCACTCGCGTTGAAATCCCGCATTCGATCGAACGCGGGGCCGTGCCTCCCGGCGATGTTTACTTCAGTCGCCTTGGATACATAATCGTTTGCTGTAATTGCCGCCGAACGCAGCGTCAAGATGCCTCAGGCGGCTGGGATTGGGTGCCCGAGTTTGTGCAATCGCGCTATCTGAAGGTTAGCCATGGCATGTGTCCGGTCTGCGTCCCTTATTTCTACTCGCTCTATCTTTCCGCTTGACCTGCGTTTTCCATCCCGCAAACTCCGAACGCGAGGAAACGCACCGTTGCCCGCCATAGGTTGACACCGGTTTCGTTCACTACTGCAGAAAGGCTTTGTTTGGGATGCTGCTCGCACCAAGCGAATTTATCCGGCAGGCTCTGAACAGGCAGGCGTTTCGCGGCGAGGAGTCGTTTGCTACCGCGTCTTGCGACCTTCGCAGCGATGATTCTCTTCGGCCATTCTCAGGCTTGTTGGCGTGGGGCTGCCAATCGATTGCGTGCAAGCCATGCACGTCGAAATCGTGATTCCATTCGGTAAAGTCTTATGCAGGAATCCAGGAAGCGGCAATCTCGTCTGGACGATCTTGTCATCCAGCACTCGGTTCTTGGTCATTCCTGGTCCTCTGAAAGCATGTGTCATACCGGCGAACATTTCAATTTGCACGTTGAAGAAATGCATTGGAGTTCGCCACGTCAATCTTCGTCAACCGCAGTATAACTTTGTTCCCCATGACTTCCACCTTGGGGAGCATCAACTCTGCACACCGGGGGCACAACCACACATACTCGGTCTTGAACTCATCCCTGCCAACCGTGCTGCCAATATCGAGATCCAGTCGGAAGAGCTTCCCCTCATGCCGTTGGCGAACCGTCGGACACCAATTATTGGCGCACTTGCAAACCATAATGACCTGCTTTGCGTTGGATTACGCCTACCCTACGCGAAAGTACAAACACTTACTGTTCACCGTGACCCGGCCAGAAGTGAGTTTCCTCACATTGGCCCTGAGCTGCAGAAAACGTTTTAGGTGTTTTTTATCCCGAAATCTTGAAACCAGTGTTGAATCGCCCATCTGCCCGGCGTAGGCTGAATTCACCCCGAAAGTTACCTTGAGTTGGAGCGTGCCGATGAGCCGCAAGGTGATGGATTGTCGCTGGTTCCCCGCTGAAATTCCCTGTGAATTCGCCACTCTCGGAGATGAAGAAGAAGTGCTCGATGTTGCAGTGCAGCATGCAGTCGAGTCCCACGGATACCGCAACACTCCAGCTCTCAGGGAACAGCTTCGCGCCATGCTGCGCGATCATGAAGCCGAGGAAGCCGCCTAGGGCTCGACTTGAGAGAAGGGAACGCAAGCTGCGAACTATCTTGAGCCATCAGCAGTTTTGATATTTCCAGTTGCGTTGCTTGCCTTCGGCAATCCACTCGATGGCCGTCGCGATGCGCTTGTCGCGCGTCTCCTGTCGCTTCGCCTCGGCGATCCACTCGACGTACTCGCGCTTGCAACTGGCGCTGAATGCCTCGAATACCTTGGCGGCCTTCTTGTTCTTGCGTAACGCCGCGACAAACTCCGCAGGCGTTTCCATCTTCGGTTTCGGCGCTCTCTTCGCTTTGCTGCGCGCCGCCATCGGACTTGTGTATTGTCCGCTCTCGATGAATTCCGCCGCCTTACGCAGCCATGCGAGAACTACTTCGTCGGAAGGCAGATCCTCCAGGCTTGTAACTTTTCCGTACGCGCCCATTCCATTCGATTGCGACAGCTTCTCCTTCCGAAGCACTGCGCCGATCTCTTCGCCCCAGAAGCCGAAGGCGCAATGCTCTTTGAACGCCGCCATGTAACACAGAATCGCGCCGCGATGTTCGAAGAAAGGCCTGCTCCACTTGATCGTTTCCTCCACCGTGGGACAGGCGTCGTGTACCAGCTCGCGCCAGTGTTTCAGAATCGGTTCTGCAAATGCCTGTGCTTTTGCGATGTATGCATCGACTTGTGGATTGAAATTCTTTCCAGCCATAGGGGCCTTCCCATGAACCGCGAGTCAAGCTTATCGTCTGGATTTTATTCTTGCTAAGTTTTACGTGTCGTCCGCTTCTGTTGAAAACGTCATGCCGCGCCCAATTTCCCTGCAGCAAACAACCAGGCGAGGCTTGCGCTGGGCAGCGGGTTGCATCCGGAATCCATACAAAATTTTTATTCTTCCCATATCTAAACCGAGCGCACCAGTGATATATTCCTCCGGTTGCGGCAGAGAGTAGAGAAGCCGCCCGCTACTTACACGGCACACGTGTATGCAGCGGGCGGCTTTTTGCTGTAGCGCACAAATGGGCGAATTTGAAAATTGGAACACTCAAAAGGAGAACGTAATGGCGAGATCTCCAATGTTTCGTGGTCTTCGTAGCGGTTTCGGAAAGCTTGCACTACTTTCCGGCTATGCGTTGATCTTGATCGTGTTGGCGTTCCCCACCTTTGCACTTTCCGGGGACCAGCCGACCACAACTGATTCTGCGGTTGCCACTTCTGCTCCCGCTGATCCGCAGGCCGACACCACCTCTCCGGCAGCTGGAACTCCATCTGGTGGCATGATGTTCATGCACCAGGACTACATGTTGAACTGGGGACCGGAACGCCAGAGACTGGCTGACAAGGGCTTCACCTTCAACTTCTTCTACATTACCGATGCCTTCGATGACGTGCGTCGTCCTGCTGGTGTAAGGGAGACCTTCAACAACTGGAACCGTATTCGCGGCACCGTCGATCTCGACTTCGGCAAGATGAATGTGGCCAAGGGGCTCAGCTTCCACGCCACAGGCGTATGGCAGAACGGCTCCAACATGGGAGCTGTGATTGGCAGCATCGCCAATCCCAGCGGCCTCGTCAGCTTCCACCAGTTCCGCGTCGATTCCATGTGGTTGCAGCAGAAGTTCGCTCATGAGAAGGTCACCGTAACCGCGGGACTCATGGCGTCGCAGGACTTCTACGGCATTCAGGAGTACGGCGGCAGCTTCCTCATCGAGCCGTTGGATTACAACTACGGCAACATGGGCAACGTTCGCGCCTCCTACGATCCTTCTTCGGGTCCGGGTGCTGAACTCAAAATTGCTCCGACTAAGAAGTACTACCTCAAGACGGGATGGTTCATGCCGTCGAGCAGAGAATTTGTTGCCAGCGATGTCCTGCACACAACTCATCCGCCGCTCTATCCCACGGGCTTCGACTATCGCAACGGATCGTTCGGCTCCACCTGGAACACTGAGGTGGGTTTCTACACCGATCCTGACGCGCCCACCAGCCGCAAGAGCTACCCCGGCATCATCAAGTTCGGGGCGATCTACAACGGCGGCCGTGGCTTCACCAACTACAGCACTGGCAGAACCGAAAGCGGAAACTACACCGTGTACCTCCAGGCCAACCAGCCTATCTACCGTGTAGCTGCCGGCAGCAATCGCGGAATTGACTTCACGTTCGGCTTCAACACTGGCCCGCAGAAAATGAGCCAGGTTCCGACCGAGTTCACGACCGGACTGATCTTCAACGGTCCCATCACTGGTCGTCCCAAGGACAGCCTGAACTTCGGATTCGTGTACAGCAAGATCGGTGCTGATTTCAACCGCCTTGCTGCTCTCACGCCCGCTGGCCGTTTGCAGGACGAGAAGGCCTACGAAGTCAATTACAAGATCCAGGTCTTCCCGTGGTTCCTTCTGCAGCCCGTGTATCAGTACTACGCCAACGTAGGTGGACGCAGGGTTGGTACTGCCGCGCTCGCCGGATTCCGTTTGCAGACGACGTTCTAAACGCTCACAGACTGGAGTGAATGGATGAGAAGCCGTATTAGCGCACGTCAGGCAATTGCAGAAAAAACGTTCGACGTGTGTGTGATTGGTGGAGGAGCAACGGGCACCGGCTGTGCGCTTGACGCTCGATTGCGTGGCCTTGAAACCGTGATGCTGGATGCGTCTGACTTCGTTTCGCATACGTCATCGGCTTCCACCAAACTCGTCCATGGCGGCGTTCGATACCTTCAGCAGGCCGTGTCCGATCTCGACTACGGCCAGTACACAATGGTGAGGAAAGCTCTGCACGAACGCATTCACATGCTGCGTTGTGCACCTTACCTCGCCCATCCGCTGGAGTTGTTGGTCCCGTGCTACAGCTCTTGGGAACTCTTCTATTTCACCGTCGGCATGAAGGCTTATGACTGGATTGCCGGCGATGCCAGCCTGTTCCCGAGCCGCATGTTGTCCAAGGCGGAGTCGCTCCGGCGCATGCCCTCCTTGCGTAGCGAGCGACTGGTCGGAACCGTGTCGTACGCCGACGGTCAGTTTGATGATGCGCGTTATGGCATCACTCTGGCGCAGACCTTCGCGCAGCAGGGCGGGGAACTGATCAACTACGCCAAGGCCGTGAGTTTCGGAAGGAACGCTGCTGGCAAGCTGAATTCTCTCGAAGTAGAGGACCAGCTTACCGGCGAGCATTTCCAGGTTCGGGCTCGCGTATTTGTGAATTGCACCGGTCCATTTGCCGATCACATCCGGCTCATGGCCAATCCTGCCATGCCCGAGCGCTTGCGCTTGAGCAAAGGCGTCCACCTTCTGCTTCCTGTTGAGGCCATCAGGAGTTCATCGGCTCTGTTGATACCCAAGACCGAAGACGGCCGTGTCATCTTTGCAATTCCATGGCTCGGACGCTTGTTAGTCGGCACCACAGATGACGAAGCGAAGCTCACCGACGAGATGGTGGTCACGCCCGAAGAAGTCAGGTTCCTGCTCAAGTACGTGAATCAGTACTTGAACGTCAATCTGACTCCGAAGGACGTGGTCTCCGCCTACGCTGGAGTGCGCCCGCTCGTTAAGTCAAAAGATGCAGTGAACACCAAGAAACTGATTCGCGATCACGAGGTCGAAGTCGATGACGTGAGTGGTTTGGTCAGTGTTCTTGGGGGCAAATGGACTACTTATCGTGCCATGGCTGAAGACGGCATCAATCACGCCCAGCGAGCCCTTCCCGGCAAGCAGGCTCCGTGCAGGACGCTCGATTTTCTGCTAACCGGTGCGAAAGGATTTTCACCGGAGTATTGGAAGCAACTGGCGCAGCAATACCAGTTGTCCCCTGAAACTGCCCACCACCTGGCTAAAAAGTTCGGCACGGATTCGCCCAAAGTGCTCGAACTCGCCGCGCAGGAACCGCAACTCCTGCAACCGCTGATTCAGGGTGGAGCGCCCATCCAGGCGGAGGTGGTCTATGTAATTCGAGAGGAAATGGCTCAGACCATCGAAGACATTCTCCTTCGAAGAATCGGTGTGCAATTCCATAGCTGGAAAGAAGCTGAACAAGCTGCACCGGTGGTGGGCCATTGGATGGCTCGCGAGTTTGGCTGGACTGAAGCACAAACCAATGAGGCGGTCTCCGCCTACCTTGGTTCAGTCGAGCACCTGCTCCACACCGCCGGTATCGAGTAATGACGTTCGACGACGCAAGCAGTGGGGATTTTCTCCACTCGGCGCAGATCTCACATAGATAGGGGATTGAACGAAATGGCAGACTACATTGGAGCTATCGACCAGGGAACAACCAGTTCGCGTTTCATGATTTTCGATCGGACTGGAAGAATTGTCAGCGTTGCACAGAAGGAACACGAGCAGATTTATCCTAAGCCCGGCTGGGTTGAGCATGATCCGGCGGAAATTTGGCGTCGCGTCGAGGAAGTTATCGCCGAAGCGATGGAAGCCAAGGGGCTGAAGCCCTCCGATCTCGCGGGCATCGGCATCACCAACCAGCGTGAAACCACGCTCGTATGGAACAAAAAAACCGGCAAGCCCGTGTACAACGCCATCGTGTGGCAGGACACTCGCGTTGCCGACACGGTTGCGGAATTCAGTTCGCATGGCGGTCAGGACCGTTATCGCGCCAAGACCGGCCTCCCTCTTGCCACCTACTTCAGCGGTCTCAAGATTCGCTGGATACTCAACAACGTTCCCGGCGCGCGCGCTGCTGCTGAAGCTGGCGAACTCATCTTCGGCAACATTGACACTTACCTGATCTGGCATCTCACCGGCGGAGTCAATGGCGGCGTGCATGTCACCGATGTCACCAACGCCAGCCGCACCCAGCTCATGGATCTCAAGACTCTCGCCTGGGATAAGGACATCCTTGCCGAGTTCAACATTCCCGAGTCCATGCTACCGAAGATCGCTTCCAGCTCGGAAGTCTATGGCAAGGCCGTACTCGGCCCAATCAAGGACGTCGCAGTTGCCGGCGATCTTGGTGACCAGCAGGCCGCCCTCTTTGGCCAGGCGTGCTTCAAGCCCGGCGAAGCCAAGAACACTTATGGCACCGGCTGCTTCATGCTGATGAACACCGGTGAAAAGCCCGTCCCGTCCAAGAGCGGATTGCTCACCACCCTTGGCTACAAGATCGGCAACAAGCCCGCCATCTACGCCCTTGAAGGCAGCATTGCCATCACTGGCGCTCTTGTCCAGTGGCTGCGTGACAACCTGGGCATCATCGAGAAGAGCTCCGACATCGAGCCGCTGGCCCGCACGGTCAACGACAACGGCGGACTCTACATCGTGCCCGCGTTCTCCGGTCTCTATGCGCCATATTGGAAGGACAGTGCCCGTGGCGTGTTTGCCGGACTCACCCGCTTCATCAACAAGGGACACATTGCCCGCGCCGCGTTGGAATCCACCGCCTTCCAGGTTCGCGAAGTACTCGATGCTATGGAGAAGGATTCCGGCATCCAGCTCGAGTCCCTGCGTACCGATGGCGGCATGGTCGTCAATCACCTTCTCATGCAGTTCCAGTCCAACATTTTGAACCGTCCCGTCATTCGTCCTGTCGTGCAGGAAACCACCGCTCTTGGCGCGGCTTATGCTGCGGCATTGGCCACCGGATACCTCAAGGACACCAACGAGGTCGTCGCCAACTGGGCCGAAGATCACCGCTGGAACCCCTCGATGGATGAAGAGAAGAGAGCTTCCCTGTATCACTTCTGGAAGAAAGCTGTAACGCGCACGTTCGACTGGGTCGAATAGCAGCGAGTGTCACGAAGAAATAGCAGTAACGAGATAAAAACTTTCGAAAGCGAGGTTCGAAATGCACGGACCAGTATTTGGTGAATTTCTCGGGACGTTGGTGCTGATTCTTCTCGGTGATGGCGTTGTTGCCGGCGTCCTTCTCAACAAATCTAAAGCCCAGAACGGTGGCTGGATCGTAATCACCGCGGCTTGGGGTTTTGCGGTTGTCAGCGGCATTTTCACCAGCCTTGCCGTTGGTGGCATTGCCCATCTGAATTGTGCTGTTACATTTGCTCTCGCCTTGGCGGGTGCTACTCCGTGGTCTCAGGTGCCCGGATTGGTTGCTGCTCAGTTTGCCGGAGCCTTCGTCGGCGCGGCCCTGGTGTGGCTCGCTTATCTGCCTCACTGGGGTGAAACACCCGACAAGGGTCTTAAGCTTGCAGTCTTCTGCACTGGCCCTGCCATCCGCAATCTGCCTCTGAACCTGCTGACCGAAATCATCGGAACCGCGTTCCTGGTGATCATCGGTTTCGCTCTCGGTTCCAAGGGTGTGTCTCCCACTGGACTGCCAGCTGGCTACGGCCCGTTCATGTGGGGCATCCTCGTTTGGGGCATCGGCCTGTCTCTCGGCGGTCCTACCGGATATGCCATCAATCCCAATCGTGACCTTGGTCCGCGCATCGCTCACTTTGTGTTGCCGATCGCTGGCAAGGGTGATTCTGACTGGGGTTATGCGATGGTGCCGGTCATCGGTCCACTCATTGGCGCCGGTATTGGCTCCGTGATCTGCAAGGCCACGGGCATTCTGTAGGGACATTCACTGCGGCGCTCCTCACCGGGGCGCCGCTGTCGTAAGGAGAGAAAGTTTCATGAAGAAGCTCATCAATTCTCCGGAGAATGTGGTTCGGGAAGAGCTGGAAGGCATCCAACTCGCGCACGGTGATCGTGTCCGCGTCAGTCTCGAGCCGTTTTATATTGCGCGCAAGGATGCGCCCGTAAAAGGGAAGGTCGCGCTTGTCAGCGGCGGTGGCAGCGGTCATGAACCCATGCACGGCGGCTTTGTCGGCCTCGGAATGCTCGATGCCGCCTGCCCCGGCCATGTGTTCACCAGCCCCACTCCCGATCAGATGTTTGAAGCCAGCAAAGCCGTCCACGGCGGCGCTGGAGTCCTGCACATCGTGAAGAACTATACGGGCGATGTCATGAACTTCGATCTCGCGGCCGACATGCTCCGCGAGGAGAAAATCGAAGTTGCCAGCGTGCTTACTGACGATGACGTAGCCGTGCAGGACAGCCTCTACACCGCCGGACGTCGTGGCGTAGGTCTCACCGTCCTCATGGAAAAGCTTCTCGGTGCTGCCGCCGAAAAGAAGATGGATTTGGCAAAGATCAAGGCACTCGGCGACCAGATTCGCGCCACCGGTCGCAGCATGGGAATGGCCCTCACTCCCTGCACAGTGCCACACGCGGGCAAGCCGTCGTTCGAACTGGGCGAAACCGAGATGGAGGTCGGCATCGGCATCCACGGTGAGCCCGGACGCAAGCGCCTGCCGCTCGCTCCCGCCGATCAAATCACCGAAATGCTGATGGATCCAATTCTCAGCGATCTGCCTTTCAAGCAGGGCGAAAACGTCATCCTTTTCGTCAACGGAATGGGTGGCACCCCGCTCATCGAGCTCTACATCGTTTATCGCAAGGCAGCTCAGATCGCCGAAAAACACGGCCTGAAGATTGTTCGCAACCTGGTTGGCAGCTATATCACCAGCCTCGAAATGGCGGGCACCTCCATCACCGTTCTGCGCGCCGATGATAACCTTGTCAGTCTTTGGGATGCTCCGGTCAACACTCCGGCCTTGCGCTGGGGAATCTAATTGGGACAGGGAAGCACGATGGAATCGTTGAATGTTGAGCAACTGCGGTCGTGGATTACCACGGCCGCAGACGCCATTGAACAGAATGCAACTATGCTCTCCGATCTCGACTCTGCTATCGGAGACGGCGATCACGGCGCGAACATGGCGCGCGGATTCACCGCGGTAAAAAAGAAACTGGATTCAGCTACTCCCGCCGACATTGGCGCCATGTTCAAGTCCGTCGGCATGACCCTGATCTCCACCGTCGGTGGCGCATCCGGCCCGCTTTACGGAGGATTTTTCCTCGAACTCGGCAAGCAAACCGCTGGTAAGCAGGAAGTCGATGCGGCCACACTGGCTTCCATCTTCGAATCCGGACTTGCCGATATCAAGCGTCGCGGCAAGGCGGAACTTGGCGACAAGACCATGGTCGATGCACTCACGCCCGCATTTGCGGCGCTGAAATCGGCAGGAAGCGACATCACTACGGCGACGCGCGCCGCAGCGACGACGGCCCGCGACGCCGCGGAGAAAACGTCGCCGCTGCTGGCGCGCAAGGGGCGTGCCAGCTACCTCGGCGAGCGCAGCATCGGACACCAGGACCCAGGAGCCACCAGCTCCGCAATCCTGCTCGAATCGCTGGCTGAGGTCAGCGCAAAGTAGCGTCCAAACCATCATGGTTGGAATTGTCCTGGTTTCTCACAGCAAGAAGCTGGCGACCGCCTTGCGGGAACTTGTGCTCCAGATGGTTGGACCCGAGTTCCCCATCGCCGTCGCTGCCGGAGTTGGCGACGATCACGATGAACTCGGGACCGACGCCGTACACATTTCCGAAGTCCTTCAGCCCTTCCTTGAAGCCGATGGTGCCGTTGTTCTCATGGATCTCGGCTCCGCTGTCCTCAGCGCGCAAACTGCGCTGGAGTTTCTCGACACCTCAGTCGTTGCCGATCCCACATCGAAGCTTCGCCTTGTGCCCGCGCCCATTGTCGAAGCGGCCATCGCTGCTGCCGTTCAGGCCAATGCCGGAGGCACCCTCGACGATGTCGTGCGCGAAGCCAAATCCGCGCTGCTCCCAAAGCAATCGCAGCTCGAAAGCGAACCTGAAAGCGCACCGCAGGCACATTCATCTGCAACACAAGCACCCGACACCGATGCCATCGAATTCGAAGTTGTCATTCAGAATCCGCACGGCCTTCACGCCCGCCCCGCTGCCACACTGGTTCAAACTGCCAGCGGTTTTCAGTCCGATGTACAACTGACGAATCAGACCAGCCATCGCGGCCCATCCTCCGCACGCAGCCTCACCAGCGTTAGCCTTCTGCAAGCCCGCAAAGGCGACAACCTCCGTTTCACCATTCGCGGCACCGATGCCGCAGACGCCGCCACTCGCATTCAGGAACTCGCTGCCACCCACTTCGGCGAATCCGACATCGAACCCGCGCCAGCCGCCAAATCCGCGCCTGTGCAGAAGCCCACCACGTCCGGCCCCGTTGGAGCCTCCGAAGGCATCGCCATCGGCCGCCCCATTGCTCTCAACGCAGCTCTGCCTCTTCCGGAAGACACAGATCCGCGCTCTCCGCAGGAAGAACTCGCTGCGCTCAATCAGGCCCTCGCTCAAGTCCAGCACAATCTCAAAGCGGAAGCCTCTCACGGCACCGCCGCCGACATTCTCGCCGCGCAAGCTTTGATCCTCAGCGACCCCGTGCTGCTCGAGGCCGTGCGCGCCAAAGTGGAGTCGTCCCACTTCTCGGCCTCTCGTGCCTGGCGCGAAGAGTGCGCTAAACTCGCCGACTCCTACGCTGGCATGGAAGACGAATACATGCGTGCCCGTGCCGCCGACGTCCGGGACATCTCCGTGCGCGTTCTGCGCGCCATTGCCGGAGAGTCGCAGTCCGCAAAGATTGCGCCCGAACCTCCGGCCATTCTTCTCACCACAGAATTGCTTCCCAGCGAGGCCATTGCCTGCGATCCGCGGCACGTTCTCGGCGTGCTTGCTTCCGCCGGGAGCCCCACCGCGCACGCTGCAATCCTCATGCGCACGCTCGGAATCCCCATGGTTGTCGGTGCCGCAAATATCAACTCCGCCACGCTCTCGCCCGACTCCATCATTGCCATCGACGGCTCGACCGGAGAAGTCTGGATTGATCCTCCCGCCGGGGAGCGCGCCAGAATTGAAGCTCGCCAGCAGTTCCTGCTCGACGAACGTAAAGCTGTCGAAGGCTCACGTCACGAGCCTGCATTCACCACCGATCAGGTTCAGATCGAGGTCCTGGCGAACGTCGGCAATGCTGCCGATGCCGTGCAGGCCCGCGAAAACGGTGCCGAAGGTGTCGGCCTCCTCCGCACCGAGTTCGTCTATCTCTCCCACAAAACAATGCCTACCGAAGACGAGCAGACCGCCGCGCTCCGCTCCGTGCTCGCCCCGCTCGGAGCTGGCCCCGTCGTCATTCGTACTCCCGACGTCGGTGCCGACAAGCCATTGCCCTATCTGCCCTCGTCCGAAGAGCACAATCCTTTCCTCGGCGTGCGCGGACTGCGCCTCTCCTTCCGCCACCCCGAGTTCTTTCTCTCAAATCTCAAGGCCATTCTCCGTGCCGCAGTCACAGCAGATAGCAACGAAGGCCCAGATGTCTGGATCATGTTCCCCATGGTGACCAGCCCCGAGGAAATGCAGCGTGCCCGCGATTTCGCCACGCAGGCACATGCCGAACTCGAACGCGACAACGTCCCGCATCGCTGGCCCGTACGACTCGGCATGATGGTCGAGGTTCCCGCTGCCGCTCTGCTGGCCGAGCGCTTTGCTCAAGTGGCCGACTTCTTCAGCATCGGCACCAACGACCTCACGCAGTACGTCCTTGCCAGTGAGCGCGGCAACGCCGACCTGGTCGCTTTGCAGGACACCGCTCATCCAGCGGTTCTGCGCACCATACGCCGAATCTGCGAAGCCGCCCGCGCCACCGGATGCCATGTATCCGTCTGCGGGGATGCGGCATCCGATTCAGTAGCGGCCGCGTTGATGGTGGGTGCAGGAGTGCGTTCCCTTAGCGTGCGCCCCAACCGAGTTGCAGCTATCAAGGCCGAGATGCGCCAGCACTCCATCGCCGACCTGCAGGCGCTAGTCGCCGAGGCAATGCAACTCGACAACAGCAGCGAAGTTCGCAAGCTTGTCGAGGGCTTTCAACAGAAGGGAAGTTAGCCATGGAAAAATCCATACTCATCTTTATCGAAGATGCCTACGAAGACATGGAACTCATGTATCCCAAGTACCGCCTGCAGGAGGCCGGCTACCGCGTCGTCGTCGCCGGTCCCCAAGCCGACTACAGGTACACCGGCAAGCATGGTTATCCCTGCAACAGCGACGCCGCCATCGAGGACATGCACGAATCCAATTTTGTGGGCGTAGTGCTCGTCGGCGGATGGGCACCCGACAAGCTTCGTCGCGATCCCAAGGTGAAGAAGCTCATTTCCGAATTCGCACGCTCCAACAAACTCGTGGCAGCCATCTGCCACGGCGGTTGGATGGCAATTTCAAGCGGTGTTTACAACGGTGTACGTGTTACCGGCAGCCTCGGCATCAAAGACGACCTTACAAACGCCGGAGCCATCTTTGAGAGCTCTCCCTGTGTCATCGATCGTAATTTTGTCAGTAGTCGCAATCCCGACGATCTCCCCGCGTTCATGCAAGGCGTGCTCCAGGTACTCGAACAAACGCAGAGCGCCGGAGCCATGAAACAGGGAAGAGCTTAATCAGAGAAGACGAGATGAGGCGAGCTAGGCGCCGGTCGGTTTTGCCGCGCCTGGCTTTGCCGGAATGACTCCCGGAGTGTGGCTTCGTGCCGAGCGGTCAACCCTGTCCCAGAACGCTATGAAGTAATCCACTGCGGAGAGCAGTGATACCACGAGCATGAACCAGATCGACATTCGCGCGATCAGGTCCACTCCAATAATGAATCCGAAGAAGTCCCACTGATACCAGCGGTGGGCAAGTATGGCCGCCACCACTGCCACAATCTGCAGAACCATCTTCAGCTTTCCCAGATCGCGCGCCTGAATCGCGAACCCTTCTGTTGCCGCGACGCTTCGCAGTCCCGTGATCAGGAACTCGCGTCCCAGCACCAGCACTACGATCCACGGAGGCATCAGGTTCGGAGTAAATCTCACCAACAGAATCAGCCCTGCCGCCACGAGCAGCTTATCCGCCATCGGGTCCAGTAGAATTCCCATGCTACTGATCTGCCCATGCTTGCGCGCATAATATCCGTCGAGCCCGTCCGTGATCGAGGCGAGGATGAAAATGCCAGCCGCCAGCAATTCCTGTTCGCCATGGCGAAAGATGTTGCTGGAAAGAACCCAGATCAGAAATGGAATACATCCGATTCTGCTCAGGGTGATCGTATTGGGTACGTTCAACAAGTCAGCCGGTCCGCGTTGAGTAGGTCTTTCAAATTATGCTGGATGGGTCTGTGAAAAGCAACGCGAACGAAATGCCGCGGCAGAGCCCGGGGAAATTCGGGGGGGGGCGTTTGCATCGAGGAACTTATGTTATTGAATCCACAGTTTTGTATTGCTCACCGACACCGAACTCAGCCCTTGCTTAAGCAGGTCTTCGATCTCGCGCATTGACTGGATCAGTCCTCCGCCGACCAGTGGCATCTCCGGGCGTATCGTTCGCACCGACTCCACCAATCTCGGCGCCGCAATCGCCGGAAGCACTTCCAGCGCATCGGCCGCCGTTGTTCTCAATTGATTCGCCACGCTCTCCATCGCTCCGCGATCCAGCAAAAATGTTCGTTGGATGACGTACATTCCCAGCGCATGCGCATGCCGAAACGACTCATGATGCGTCGAAATAATCCCTTTCAACCCGCGTTTCTGCAGAAATGAAAGTGCGCTTGCGTCGCGCGAAAATCCGTTCAGCAGATCCATATTGACGAACGGCAGCTTCCCTCCCGCCAGCGTCCGCTGCAGCAGATCCACAATGTTCTCCGGGTCGCCGCACAGGAAGTAAACGACTTTGCCATGGGAAGCAAGCGCTATGTCGAGATGTTCCGGGTCGCGCACTGCCGGTATGATCGGAGTTTCCGCCAGAATTCGCTTGATTGGCACAAGTTCCGCCATCGCCGCCGCACCGGATCCCTGCGCTCCGCTGTTTGCCTTATAGGCGGTAGACTTGCGCGATGCATCAACCACTGATCGCCCAGACGGCATCTGGTTCCTCCGAATCTGTACCGACTTGATTTCGAAACTCAGGCAATAGTACCCGAAAGTGTTTCAATTCGACGCGTTATCGCGAGCACGATGTACCAACAGGCTCACAATGAAACTCATCATCCACTCTTGCGGATGTGACTTTAGCACGGGTAGATGAGCGTTGTGAGATTTCGGTTTCATTTTACGAAGCTGGAGTCCAAAGTACCGAGTCTCCGTGCTTGCTCTTAGTTCCTGCAGAATCGTCTTTAGTGCGCATTATTGCTTGACTTTTGCTTGCTCCGGTATCAAGCTTTGAGACGGTTGGACCTTCCACGCCGCTACGTGAAGAGCGCATGAGATCAGCACGTGCGGGGGACTGAAAGCCGCTTAGATTGCTTCCGGTGCAAACTGCCGGAGTGGAATCGATTTTGCGGCCAGGCGCCCTGCATCGCGATCCTCGTTCGCCAAGCGATTTCCTTCAGAGCCTGCCGTAAATCGAGATTCCATGGTCATCAGGGCCTTGCCCTTGAGCCGCATTCATCCCCCGCAGATCGTTTGCCCGAGGGGCAGACGCGTGAGTGACGGAATGTCGCAGCCTCGCTTGCATAGGAGGAATCATGGAACAGACGCGAGTGGTAATCATAGGAGGAGGCGCTACCGGAGCAGGCATTCTCTGGGACCTCTCCTTGCGCGGAATCCCCGCCATTCTTCTCGAGCAGAAGGATCTGGCGAATGGAGCAACCGGACGCTGCCACGGGTTGCTGCATTCCGGCGGCCGTTATGTCGTCAAGGATTCGGAAGCTGCCAAAGAGTGCGTTGCTGAGAACCGCATACTTAAGCAGATTGCGCCTCATTGTATTCACGATACCGGCGGATTGTTCGTACAGTGTCGTCAGGACGACCCAGCATTCTTCGACCAGTGGTCCGAGTCCTGCAAAAAGATCGATCTCGCCAGCCGATGGCTTTCAGCCGATGAAGCCTTAGCGCTTGAACCCAATCTTCCCCGCGACATTCATGGCGCATTCACCTGCCCTGATGCTCACGTCGATGTCTTCCAGCTCACGCTCTCGAATATCGAGTCTGCCGTAGCCCGTGGTGGCCAGTTCCGGACTTACTGCGAAGTCGTTGGCATCGACATCGTCCATGACAAGGTCAAGGGTGTTCGCTATCGCGACACGCTCACCGGGGAAGAGAACTACATCTCTTGCGAGCTCGTCATCAATGCTGCCGGAGGCTGGGCCGAGAAGGTTGCCGAGATGGCCGGCGTTGAGGTCCCCGTGCGCTGCGATAAAGGCACGCTCCTCGTCCTCAATCATCGACTCTCTACGCGCGTCATCAACCGTTGCCGCAAGCCGGGAGATGCCGACATTCTGGTTCCCGCCGGCCCCGTCTGCATCCTGGGCACCAGCTCCATCACCGTACCCGGCCCCGAGGGACTCACCGCATCGCAGGAGGAAATTCAGCACCTGCTCGATCTCGGTATCGAACTCGTTCCTGCCCTGGCCGATGCTCGCGTGCTACGCATCTTCTCCGGCGTTCGCCCGCTGTATGTTCCCAAGAGCGCCAGCAGTGCCGGTGGACGCGAAATCAGCCGCGGCTTCGCCTTGCTCGACCACGAAGTGCAAGATGCCGTCCATGGGTTCGTCTCCATCATCGGAGGCAAGCTCACGACCTATCGCCTTATGGCCAAGGCCGTCAGCGATCTCGTCGCTCAGAAGTTTCAGGTCAACGAGCCCTGTACCACGGACACAACGCCCTTGCGTCCTCAGGCCAGTGAAGCCGTGCTCCGCAAGGCGCATCGGCTGCTTCCGCTGCCAGTCGTCGAGAAGGCAGACAAGCGCCTCGGCCCTAAGCTCACGAAGCTCGTTAGTGCCATCGAAGCGCGCCCCGAGCTCGCCGAAGTCGTTTGCGAATGCGAGTTGGTCACCCGTGCCGAACTCGAATACGTTCTCGGCAAAGAGACCGCTGTTCCAGCCAAGACCATCAGCGACGTGGGACGCCGCACTCGCCTCGGCTTTGGCCCTTGCCAGGGCACGTTCTGCGGATTCAAGGCAATGCTGGCTGGCTTCCAGTCCAATCGCTGGACTTCCACCGAAGCTTCCGAACAATTCCAGCGTTATTTGGACGAGCGCTGGAAAGGGCAGTCGTCCATCGAGCATGGCAAGCAGGTTGAGCAGCTTTACCTCAGCCACGACCTGTTCGCAGTCTCCTACAACTTCCATGAGCAGAAGGGCAGGTGAGCCACGTGAGAAGCAATGAGTTTGATGTCATCATCGCCGGTGCTGGAATGGCCGGAATCACTGCCGCTGCTGCGGCCACCACACGTGGCTTGCGCGTCGCCATGGTCAGCTCCGGGCCGGGCTCCTTTGTGTTCGGCGCCGGTTCCGTCGAGTTTCAGAATGTGGACCCCTCCCAGCCATCACTCGAAAACGCCGTAAATTTCTTCGCCAACTTCACTGACATAGCCGGATGCGGATACCTTGGTGGACTAGGCCAGGTCCACTATGTTCCCACGATCCTCGGCGGCTTCCAGTCCGTGTCCATGGCACCGTTTTACGTCTGGAATGGCGATCCTTCCATCGCCAGCCGTGTCGCGGTCGTCGGCATTGAGGGACTGTGGTCGTTCGATAGCAAGTTTATCGCCGAGCGTCTCGCCTCCCATGCTGCTCGTCTTGGCGAATGCGTCAAGTACGCCGCGCACACAATCAAGCTCTCGACGGCTACCGACACGATTCCTTCGCCATTGCAGCTTGCTAATCGTTTTGACCGCGATCCCGACTTCGGGCTTGAACTCCGCGAAGCGCTCAAGCCGATCGCGGCTGAATTCGAACTGATCGTCCTTCCCGGAATCCTCGGCCTCAAGTCTGGGTGGGATGAGATCGAGCGCCTGCAAAGAGAGCTGGGCAGCAGGATATGCGAACTGCCCACGCTGCCTCCTTCCATTCCCGGCATGCGCCTTTACAACCGTCTTGAAGCGCGTTTACGCAAACTGGATGTCGAAATGTTCACCGGGTTTCCCGTCCAGAAGATTGAAATCACGAACCGGGTTTTCGACGGCTTGCTCATCGACACGCCTGCCCGGCCCACCAGGCTCTACGCGCCGACGCTGATTTTGGCCACTGGCCCGTTCTCCGGAAATCTCATTGGAGCGGATCTCCAAGGCTTCGACCAGGCACGCCGCCCGGTCGATGCCTCGGGTTCAGTCATCGCCCACAATGTTTTCGGCGCAGGCGCCATCCTGCATGACAGCAGTGCGCGTGGCGGTAACGCCATGGCCATCCTCACCGGATACGCCGGAGCGATGATCGCGGCGGGAGCAGGAGTTCAATATGCGCAAGGATGATGTGTTACTCGACAATTGTCTGAAGTGTTCCGATTGCAACACTGCTTGCCCCGTCGTCACCGCTCTGCCCGCTTACCCCGGCCCCAAGCGCCTAGGCCCCGAGCTTGAGCGCATGCGTCGCGAGGGAATTGCCTCCGATACCGATTGGGTGGAATACTGCCTGGGCTGCCATCGCTGCGATCTCGCATGTCCCAACGATGTGAATGTCTCCGAGCTGATCGCGCGCGCCAAGGCCGAGCACAAAAAGAAGCCGCTCCGCAGCCTGCGCGACTTCTGGTTCGCCCGCCCCGGACTCCTTGGCCAGCTCTGCACCATTGCGCCTGCGGTCACAAATACCTCTCTCGGACTCAAGCCGGTTCGCCAGCTTATGTCCGGGCTCATCGGCATTGGAGCCGAACGCCGCTTCCCGGCCTATATCAATCCGAACCTTAAGACCCCAAAAACGGTGAACGGAAAAGGCGAGCGCATCGTCTTCTTCCCCGGATGCTTCATTCAGTACAACAATCCCGACCTGGGGCGCCGTGTTCTTGACCTGCTTCAGATCAACGGCTTCGAGCCTGAGGTCGCCGATACCGGATGCTGCGGCGTGCCCGCGCTCGCCAACGGCGCCGCCGATGAGGCCCGCAAGCGTGCCGCCGAGAACGTTGAAAGCTTGGCTGCTGCCGTCAATGCCGGAGCTCGTATCGTGACCGCCTGCTCCAGCTGCGGACACATGCTGAAGACCGGTTTCGCCCATATCCTCGAGTGCGACCCGTCCCTGGCCGCCAAGGCCGAGAAGATTGCCGCCAGCACGTTTGACCTCGCCGAGCTGCTCGAATCTCAGCAGGATGCGGGCAAGCTCAACACTTGCTTCGAACCCGCGGCGACTACTCTCAAGCTGGCCTATCACACACCTTGCCACCAGAAATCGCAAGGCATCGGACGCCCCTGGTATCACCTGCTTCGCCAGCTTCCCGGAATTGAGATCGAGGATTTGAACGCCGGCTGCTGCGGCATGTCAGGAACCTATGGCTTCAAGAAGGAGAAGTACCCAGTCTCCATGCAGGTCGGTCGCGAACTGTTTTCCGCCATCGAAAACAGTGGTGCTCAGGTGATTGTCACTGAGTGTGCCACCTGCCAGATGCAAATCCAGCACGGCACTGGCGTAAAGACCATGCATCCTGCCGACGTGCTGCTCAACGCTTACGCCGAGAGCGCGCGAGACTAATTTTCCTCCGGCCATACCTCCGGCCGTCCTGTGCGGGGATACCCTCCGTCCTACATTGGGCGGAGGATTTTTTTCCTGAAAACGGACTTCTTCCCATCCATTACTTCCGCAAGCCAGCGTTCTCTCGAACCTGTGCGTTGAAGGTGATTGCGTGTGCCATAATGTGCTCGCAGTCGAGCCACTTGCATCGCAGGTGTATCCCGAGCGAACGTAACCTTCTGTTTTTCTTTGAGAATGTACGAATTTGTGAGAAGCTTGAGCGCCTGCCCGACCGGGGTGGTTGGGTAGGCACATAAAGATCACAGCGAGTACACCATCGCAGTAACCCTGGTATCACCTTTTTGCTAGACCTGTAGTACTGAAGAACTCGGAACAAAGCTCTCAACAAAGACCAACGTACCCCAACCTGTAGGAGGAAATTGAATGATCCAGTTTCTGATCTGTATTGGTGCGCTCGCCTTTTTGATGCTGGTGGCCTACCGCGGATTCAGCGTGATTTTATTTGCGCCGATCGCGGCACTGGCCGCGGTATTGCTTACACAGCCGCGTGCCGTATTGCCGATTTATAGCGGCCTTTTCATGGAGAGCATGGTTGTTTTCGTAAAACTATATTTTCCTGCCTTCATGTTGGGTGCGCTGTTCGGAAAGCTCATTGAGCTCTCCGGTTTTGCAAAATCCATTGTTTCAACCGTCATCGGCGTACTTGGCGAAAAGAGCGCCATCCTCTCGATCGTTGCCGTTTGCGCTCTGCTCACCTATGGCGGTGTCTCGCTCTTCGTCGTAGTGTTCGCCGTTTATCCGTTTGCCGCTGAAATGTTCCGCGAGGCTCATATCCCGAAGCGTCTGATCCCGGGCACCATCGCCCTGGGCTCATTCACCTTCACCATGGACTCGCTGCCAGGCACTCCGCAGATTCAGAACATCATCCCGACGACCTTCTTCAAGACCACCATCTACGCTGCCCCGATCCTTGGCACCCTCGGTGCCATCTACATTCTGATCGTCGGCATGATCTATCTGGAATGGTGCCGCCGCCGTGCGCAGTCCGCTGGCGAAGGTTACGGTACGGGACACATCAACGAGACTGCGGCTGTCGTTGAGGGCAAGCTCGTCAATCCCGCGCTCGCCATTCTGCCGCTGTTTGTCGTCGGAATCGCCAACCTGGTCATCACCCGGATGGTCATCCCACGCATCTACGGGGCCAGCAACACCATCCAGTTGAGTTCGGCTGGCAAGCCTATTACGCAGGATGTGACCAAGCTCAATGGCATTTGGTCGGTTGAAACCGCCCTCGTGCTCGGCATCATCACCGTCGCCGTGTTCGGCTATTCGCGCATCAAGAGCCAGTTCGCCGAAGGCAGCAAATCCGCCATCGCGGGCGCTTTGCTGGCGGCCATGAACACCGCTTCCGAATACGGTTTTGGTGCGGTTATCGCCGCCCTCCCCGGCTTCCTGATTGTTCGTGACGCCCTCTCGCACATTCCGAATCCCCTGGTCAACGAGGCGATCAGTGTCAACATCCTCGCCGGCATTACCGGGTCCGCGTCAGGCGGTATGAGTATTGCTCTCGCAGCAATGGCCAACCAGTTCATCGCCGCGGCCAATGCTCACGGCATTCCCATGGAAGTGCTGCACCGCGTCGCATCCATGGCCTCCGGCGGTATGGATACGCTGCCGCACAACGGCGCCGTGATCACCTTGCTGATGGTCACCGGCCTCACTCACAGGACGTCTTACAAAGACATCTTCGCCGTCACCTGCATCAAGACGTCGGCCGTCTTTGTCATCATCGCCCTGTTCTACATCACGCACCTGGTTTAATATCGGCGCAAAACTCAAAGGGGCTGCCCTCATCCGGCAGCCCCTCTTTTCTGCAACCTATATAGGTTTTGAAGCGCCGACCTCTACAGCTTCAACTCGTTGCGTTCCTTCTCTCCCGAAAAAACGCCTGCAGCATTTCCATACACCTGCCGCCTAACACTCCACCGGTAACCTCGACGCGATGATTCAGCTTGGGATGATTGATCACCTGCATGATTCCGCCCACCGCTCCAGCCTTTGGATCCGTCGCCCCAAACACCAATCGTGCGATTCTCGCGTGCACAATTGCTCCTGCGCACATCGCGCAAGGCTCCAGCGTGACAAACAGCTCGCATCCGCTCAGCCGATAGTTTCCCAGCTCGCGTGCAGCATCTCTCACAGCCAGAATCTCTGCATGTCCGCACGGATCGTTCGTCGCGACCACCTGGTTCCATCCGCGGCCAACAATTCGTCCTTCGTGCACCACCACCGCGCCCACTGGAACCTCGCCAGCAACTTCGGCCCGACGCGCCAGTCTCAGCGCCTCTTCCATCCAGAGTTCGTCCGCCACTTTGCCCTGAGATTCACTTCCGTCCTGCATAACCACATCCTAATCGCACCCGATCCAGCTCCGTTCCCCAAAAACCGCAACCAAAAATAAACTCCGTCTTTCGATCATTGAAGCAAACCCCAGACGAGCACCTCACCTCTAACTGAGCCAAGGTCGGACTTTATGGGTTCAGTCATAAATCGCGTGGTTATCGGGTTTCTGTTTATGTTGAGCGCGGTTTGTGTATTTGCGCAGGGCACTCAGAGCTCATCCGGAGATTCTTTAGCCGGGGAATTCCGCCCGCTCACGTTCCGCGGATGCCTCGTTCAATCCAATACGGGCTTCGACCTCGTTGTCTCCGGAGCTTCGACTCGCGAGTACCGGCTTGTGGGCACCAACCTCGCCCAGCTTGAGGGCAAAGCTGGCCACGTCGTCTCCGTCACCGGAACCATGCCCAACAATCTGCCTGTCGGTGCCACCAACGTCAGCACCGCCAACGACACCATCAATTTCCTTGCCGTTGACGACCTCGGCATCGCCTGCAAGAGTTCCAGCCAGGCGCCCTCAGGCGACACTCCATACTCCACCGCGTCTCTTATCGGCAGCGCCGACAATCTTTACCTGCGCCCGGCCACTACCTTCGTGCCCGACTCTGATCTGCGCGCCCAGCCCGGCAGCTACATGGTTGTTCCGCTCGTCGGTGTCCTCGCGCTCGGACTGCTGCAGACAGCCCGTTACCGCCGCCGCAAGTAGCTATCCTGCGGCGGGCTCCTGCTGCGTCATGCAGTGAATTGCCCCGAGTCCCCAGATGAGGTCGCCGCAATAAATCGGAACGATCTTATGCCTCGGCAGTACGCGCTGAATCGTATTCAGAGCCTCCAGATCATTCGCATCGTTGAACGTCGGCACCAGCACCGTCCCATTCGAGATGTAGAAATTGGCGTAGCTCGCCGGAACCCTTTGTCCCTTGAACACTACCGTCGCGGGCATCGGCAGCGGAACCACTTCCAGCGCCCTCCCCGCCGCATCGGTCATTTTTTGCAAACGCTTCAGATTGTTCTTCAGAATCGCGTAGTTCGCATCCTGCGGATCGCGCTCGCTCGCCGCCAGCACAGTCTTCGGGCCGACGAAGCGTGCGATGTCATCCACATGCCCGTGCGTATCGTCGCCTACGATGCCGCTCTCGATCCACAGCACTTTCTTCACGCCCAGCATGCACCCGAGCGCCTTTTCGATCTCGCCACTCGTCATGCCAGGATTCCGCTGTTGCACCTCGCTAAGCAGGCATTCTTCGGTCGTCAGCAGCAGCCCGCGTCCATTGACATCAATCGAGCCGCCTTCAAGCACCATCTGCCGCGGCTCACCATCAACCTCTACAGTGGCCTCGAAAGCCTTGTATTTCAGCCTCGCCGCCACCAACCCCGGTAGCTCGTTGTCCAGCTTCCAGTTCTTGTACTTGGCCCAGGCGTTGAATTTCCAGTTCGTTACAGCAACCTTGCCCGCCTTATCTTTCACGAATATCGGGCCCGAGTCCCGCAGCCATCCGCGATTCGTCGGCCACCGGTGAAACCTTATGCGCTTTTCCAGCGCAGGTAGCACGTTCGCTGCCGTTAGCACTCCTCGCGCACGTGCCTCCGCCGCTTCATCGTTCACGATCAGTTCAACCCCGGCTGCCCGTGCCAGGTGCCGCACAATCTCGGCATACACGTAGGGAATTGGTTCAAACTTCCCCGGCCAGTCCGTGCGGTTATGCGGCCACGCCAGCCATGTAGCTCTCTGTGGCTCCCACTCCGCAGGCATGCGGAAACCCAACGATGCAGGACACTCTGTCACCATCTTCTTGGCCATCTAGCGTCCAAACCTCTGCGTAATCGGCGCATAGGCGTCAATGCGCCGATCGCGCAAGAACGGCCAGTTTCGGCGAATCTCTTCTTGCAGCTTCACATCCACCGTCCCGATCAAAATCTCTTCTTTGTCATGCGAAGCCTCGGCGATGATTCTTCCAAATGGATCAGCCAAAAATGAGCCTCCCCAGAACTCCAGCCCTGCTCCTTTTACTTCGTTTCCGCGAATGTTGCCGGTCTCGTGACCGACTCGATTCACCGAGCCCACGTAAACGCCATTCGCAATTGCGTGCGCCCGCTGGATGGTGAACCACGCCTCGTACTGCGCCTGTCCCCATTCCTCTTTCTCTGCCGGATGCCACCCAATCGCCGTCGGGTAGAAGATCACGTTCGCGCCCTGCAGCGCCGTCAACCGCGCACCCTCCGGATACCACTGATCCCAACACACCAGCGTTCCCACCGCGCCTTCCTTCAGGTCAAAGCACTTGAACCCCAGATCGCCCGGCGTGAAATAGTACTTCTCGTAGTAGAGCGGATCGTCCGGAATATGCATCTTGCGGTAGATCCCGTGGATCTCCCCGTCGCTCCCTAGCAGCACCGCTGTGTTGTGATACAGCCCCGGCGCTCTCCGTTCGAACAGCGAAAGCTCAATCGCCACCTTCAGTTCATGCGCAAGCGCAGAGAACCGCGCCGTCGTCGGCCCGGGAATCGGCTCCGCCAAATCGAACAGCGCCGTATCCTCGCGCTGGCAAAAATACTGTGTGCGGAAGAGCTCCGGCAGGCAAATCATTTTTGCGCCGCGGCGGGCGGCCTCGCGAACGTGTTCCACTGCGCGCTCGACGTTGTCATCCGGCTCGGGCGAGCAGTACATCTGTATCAGGCCTACTTCAAATTTATCGGCCGCCAATGAGTCCTCCAGCTATATACGTAGTCGGAGTTTAGAATATCAAAGGCGAATGGTATCCTTCTCCCATCGACCGAACGACTATGACGACGCCGCCCAAACGCGTTGATGACAATTCGCAGCTCTCTCTCGAGTCCATACGGGAAGCGGAGGAGATATTCAACCGCCACCTCAAGCGTGTCGGCCTTAAGCATACTGAGCAGCGCGACTCCATCCTGCGCACCTTCCTCGAAACACACGATCACCTCTCGACCGAAGAGCTCCACCAACTCGTCAAGCGCAGCGACCCCCGCATCGGCTTTACCACCGTCTATCGCACGCTCAAGCTGCTCGCCGAGTGTGGCCTTGCCTCGGGTGTAGCTTTCCACGATGGCATCACGCGCTACGAACACCAGTACCAGCGACGCAGCCACCACCACATGCTCTGCACTGAGTGCGGTAGCTCGATCGAATTTTTCTCTCCCGAAATCGAGAAAGTCGAAAAAGACATGGGCCGCAAACATCACTTTGCCACCACCCGCCACAACTTCCAGATCTACGGCCTTTGCGAGCAGTGCCAGAAAAAAAAGCAGGGCTAAACCTCATGTCAAAACGAGCGGTTTAGAACTTGCCCTCGTGCCCCGCCCTAAACTCGCGACTTTTCGCGAGTTTAGGGCGGGATAGTTGTTCGTGCGCTCGCGGTTGCTCTTGTTCTTGCCCTCGATTTTGTTCTTTCCCTTGTCCTTGCCCTTGCTTTGCTTTTGCTCTTGCTTTTGTTTGTGTTCTTGCCTTTGCTTTTGTCCTTGATCTTGTTTTTGAGGTGTCATCCTGAGCGAAGCGAAGGAACTCGGGGTGCTGTTGCACTTGTATTTGCCCTTGCTGTTGCCTTTGCGTTTCGGTGTCATCCCGAGCGCAGCGAGGGACCCCTACCCTCAACCCCACTTTCCATGACACGCGAAATCGCACCGGCAACCCCAAGCTCTTCCCAGCACTCTGAATTTCCAGTACTTTCACCTCCGCAAACGTGGAGTATGATCTGAGGCTCACCATGGCTTTCTGTACCAATTGCGGCGCGCCACTCGACGATTCAGCGAAGTTCTGCTCGCGCTGCGGCCAGCCCCTTGCGCCCATCGCCGGGGGAGTTTCGCGCCCAGACGATCTCGCCGTCCCGCGAAACATTGCTGGAGCGCTAGCCTACTTCGTCATTCCGGCCATCATCTTCCTGCTGGTCGATCCCTATCGCAACGATCGCTTCGTCCGCTTCCACTCCTTCCAGGCGCTTGCATTTACGGTAGTCTCCATGATTCCGCGAATCGCCATCTACGTCCCTGTAGCAGGAATCCTGCTATGGCCGATCCTCGAGATTGCGCTATTCGTCGTCTGGGTCATCCTTGTCGTCAAAGCTCTTCAAGGAAGCCAGTTCAAGTTACCGCTCATCGGCGAGTGGGCTGAAGACCAAGCCGTAAAAGCCACTTAGAGTTTCCGGGGTTTCCCGAGTTGGCGATTTTCTAACTCTGAGGACGTTGCCCCCACCACGTGCCCAGTCACGCCTCCAGAGTGCTCTTGACACTCCCAATCAAAACCATTTATCTCTAAGTGCTTTCCTTCCACGCATGCAATGCCGCTTTGCACGGTGACTCGAGCCGTTCAGAAAGGGACGACCATTGATAGTAAAGGTCTTTTATCACGACAAATGTTTTGACGGAGCCTGCTCTGCGTCACTGTTTACGCGCTTCTACCGCGAACGCATCCGCCGCAACGTGGATTTTCAGTACCAGGGCCTGCTGCACCGCGCCGGCTCACTTTTCGATATTGCCGACTTCAATGGCGACGAGAATGCCATCGTCGACTTCAAGTATCTTGCGTCCGACAAACTGACCTGGTGGTTTGACCACCACGAGAGCGCGTTCCTGACCGAGGAAGACGCCGAGCACTTCGAGCAGCAGGAGAGCAACAGGAAGTTCTTCGATCCCGACTTCAAGTCCTGCACCAAATTCCTCGCCACCATTGCGCAAAGCCGCTTTGGCTTCGACCTATCCGAAGTCGAGGAACTCGTGACCTGGGCTGACATCGTCGATGGCGCTTCCTATGAGAGCGCGGAAGTCGCCGTCGGCATGAAAGAGCCCGCCATGCGCATCACCATGGCCATCGAGGCAAATCAGGATCCCACGTTCATTCCGCGCCTCATCGAGCTTCTCGCCTATCGTCCTCTAGGCGAAATCCTCACAACACCATTCGTCGCCGAACAGATTCCTCCGCTGCTCGCGCGGCATGAGCGCTCCATCGACATCATTCGCCAGCACAGTGAGTGCGTAGATCAAACCATCTTCTTCGACGTAACCGGTTACGACCTGGAGGGCTACAACAAGTTCATCCCCTATTACCTGCATCCTGAGAGTGTGTACAGTGTCGGCCTCAGCAAGAGCAGCTTCCGTGTGAAGATCTCCGTCGGCTCGAATCCTTGGACCGATGCAGAGAACATGATCAACCTCGCAAAAATCTGCGAGCGTTACGGTGGCGGAGGACATGCCCGGGTTGGAGCTATCAGCTTTCCTCCTGGAGAATTCGAGCGAGCAACCGAAGCAGCGAAGGAGATCGTGACCGAGCTCCGGAGCCACGCTCTTCGATATCACGCCAAGTAATTAGCGGGTTGGTAACGGGCTACGGCAATCGCCAATGACCTCATGGTGACTCCTGAGCTGAAAATGCACTCTGTTGCAGCATCGAGTAAACTTGACCTCAATGGTATTAGCAACAAAGGTATCTTTCTGCCTCGTAATCCTCAGCGCGGGACTCGCATTTGCTCAGGGCGGTCGAGCCAATGCAGTCCCTCGCGGAAGCAAAGTTGACGCCCCTGATCTCACAACGAAGCCTCTCGATGCTCAGAAGCGGTTCGCCTATGACGTCGTCCGGGCCGCAGTAGCACTGCCCCAAACCGACCCGCAGGACCGCCTTCGCGTGCTCGCCTCCGCCGCTTCCGTCATTGCTCCAATCCGTCCCTCGCTTGCGAAAACCTACAGCCGCGAAGGCCTGCGCCTCGAGCAAGACCTGATCCAGCGCGGTGTTCAGCCCGAAATATCTATGCTGAACTCCGGCCCCGTCGATTGCCATTCCGTTCAGACGCTCGTTGAGAGCATCCAGCCCACTCGTGTGGACTCCGCTGAGAACACGCTGATCGCCGCTATTTCAGCGTGTCCGGACGTGGTCACCACCGCGCAGCGCTTGATCGACTCCGGTCTCCAGCAGAAGAAACTTGCCCCTCGTGTCACTCTCGCCCTTATGGAGCAAGCAGGCATGGACTCACCCTGGTCTGAGGATCATTTTGAGTTGCTCTTCGATTCGCTTCCCAGCGATACCGCCAAGATGCAGTACGAGGCCCCGAACCTTGCAGCCGTCTATTCGCGTGCTGCGGGTAACGTTGAGCGCGATGTCGCGAAGCGAGCCGGATTGTACCTGCTGCTCTGGCTCGGCAAAATGGAGGAGAGCGGAGATCGAACAGTAGCTCTGAACGTGACTACTGGCGCGATGAAAAATGCGTTAGGGGCCAAGGCGTATGAAGAAGCTCTCGCGTCCGACGTGCTCGCGCGACAAGCCGCGCTGAGGGCCGGTGTAGCCGGAGAGATTTCGCAACGGATGGAGCCGTCTGCATCTGTGCTCGACGCTATGCAATCAGCGAAGACGGATCGCATTGAGGAATTGCAGGCTTTACCGGCATCACAGCGCGCACGCGAAGCTGCGGCGAGCGGCTTTGCAAGCGGCACCAGCGGGGAAGCAAAGCTTGCATCGCGCTACTTTGATCTTGCATTCAGCTCTGTTAACGAAACCTGGAAAGAACGTCAGGATGTACCTGGCGCACCGGCGGTAGTTCAGGAAGTAAGCGAGGCGGCCGCACAGGTAGATTCTCTTGATGCGCTACGCAGAGCACGAGGGCTGGACGATACTGCTGCGCAGGCGATCGGAATGATCTCTGTTGCTCGAGTGGTGGCCAACAAAGAAAAGCCGCCTTCTACTACGTCTGCTAGTCGCTAAGATAAAGTTCGAGCGTCAACTACTGCCGACAAGCAGTGTTCGTCAGCTTTGAGCAGGAAAGTAGCTGATGCGGCTGGCAGACGAGGCTTCGTTCCATCTGCCCGCGCAAAAACTAAGCCGCTTTGCCGAAGCTGCCGACTGGTTGTGCCGTGAGCGAGGTCGAAGTGCTGGGCGCAGACTCAGCCGCCAGTACTTTCATCTTGTTCCAGTCGTAAGGGAACTCTTTTCCGCAATCGAGGCACACAACATAGGTGCCGGTCACGCTTGCTGCGTGAGAACGGATTGCGTGGCCCTTCTTCGCGGTAATAGGGAAACTGTACCTCTTGTGCCAGCAGCCGAAGAGAATGTCGAAGACATCACCAAACATCGATATACCTCCTGGTCCCCGGTTCGGACCCAGATGCCAGTACTAAGGCATCTGGGTACTTTGATTCCTTGCAGGGCAAAAAGGTTCGACAGAGTAGCAAATTCTGTTTACAGCTGGTATGACGGAAGTAGTACATCGACAACCAATTCTGTTCATCGCTACGGTCCTCAGACTATGCGTACAACGACCGAGTCTGCGCATTGACACAAAAGGGTATGAGTGACGTTATTTGTCCAGCTTTATCTCGAAAATGTTGCGTTCAGCCGGCATGTGTAGTGAGTCGAAAGCGCTGAATGGTGAGCTGTTTGCAAGCTTTTCCTCATATTCGAGCTACTTTCCCATGATCGTGAGCGGTAAACTAGGCCCTAGCCATGTCCTCTGATTTCGTACATCTGCACCTTCATACCGACTACTCCATGCTCGACGGCGCATGCGACACCAAGATGCTTTGCAAGCGCGCGAAAGAGTTGAACATGCCCGCGGTTGCTATGACCGATCACGGCAACATCTTTGGCGCGGTGCATTTCTTCAACGACGCCAAAGAGGCAGGCATCAAGCCGATTCTTGGTTGCGAGCTTTACGTCTGTAAAAAGGAGGATCATCGTGCGGAGCCTCAGGGTGACAGCTACAACCATTTGATTGTCCTCGTCGAGAACGAAACAGGTTATAAGAACTTGACGAAGATCTGTTCAGAGGCTTCTCTGCATGGTTTCTACTACAAGCCTCGCGTTAGCAAGCGTTACCTCGCCGAACACTCCGAAGGACTGATTGGTCTTTCTGCCTGCCTTAAAGGCGAAGTTGCTGAACGGCTCACAGAAGGTAAGTACGAAGATGCGCGCACGGCAGCAAAGACCTTCGAAGACATATTCGGGCGCGGCAATTTCTTTCTTGAAATACAAGATCAGGGATTAGCGGAAGAGAAGCGGATTCACAAGGATCTTTTCAGGCTTGAACAGGATCTCGCAATTCCGATGGTGGCGACTAATGACAGCCACTACATTTGCGAAGACGACTGCCTTGCGCAGGATGCGATGGTTTGCATTCAGACCGGGAAATCCATCGCTGATCCGAATCGCATGAAGTTTCAGACCAACCAGTTCTTCGTAAAAAGCTACGAGGAAATGTCCAAGGTCTTTCAAGGCTATGAACAGGTGCTTACGCGAACGGTTGGGATTGCAGAGCGCTGCAATCTAAAACTGACGAAGGTGAGCAATCCTTTTCCACGATTCGATGTCCCTGAAGGCGAGACAATCGACAGCTACTTCGAACGAATTGCGCGCGAAGGCATGGTGCGGCGCATGATTCTGCTGCGCGAATTGAAGGAAAAAGGGAAGCTGCGGCATAGCTTCGCCGACTACGAAGAGCGCTTGAATCGGGAGATCGGCATCATCAAGCAGATGAAGTTCCCAGGTTATTTCCTGATTGTGTGGGACTTCATTCACCACGCAAAGGAAGCTGGAGTGCCAGTAGGCCCAGGACGTGGTTCGGCTGCCGGCTCTCTCGTTGGCTACGCAATGGGAATCACGAACGTGGATCCCATCCAGAATGAATTGCTGTTTGAGCGCTTCCTGAATCCTGAGCGCGTGTCCATGCCTGATATCGACGTTGATTTCTGCATGAACCGTCGCGGGGAAGTGATCGACTATGTGACACAGAAGTACGGACGCGAGCAGGTCGCGCAGATCATCACCTTCGGCACGATGGCCGCCAAAGCGGCGATCAAGGACACAGGCCGCGTGCTTGACATGCCGTACAGCGAAGTCGATCGAATCGCAAAGATGATTCCCGGCACGCCGGGTATGACGATCGACAAAGCCATGGCAGACGTCGCAGCGTTCCACGACGTTTACACAAATGACCCTGCGATCCGGAACCTGGTTGATACGGCAAAGAAGTTGGAAGGCATGGTGCGCAATTCCGGCGTGCATGCGAGCGCCGTTGTAATCGCTCCGGTTCCGCTCGACGAGTTGGTGCCGCTCTACAAAACGAAAAACGATGAAATCGTGACAGCCTATGACATGAAGGCTGTTGAGAAGATGGGCCTGCTAAAGATGGACTTCCTCGGGCTCACAACTCTGACGATCATCGACGACTGTCTGAAGCTGATTAAGCAAACGCGCGGCGAAACCGTAGAGATGGAGAAGATTCCGCTCGAGGATATGGAGACGTACGAAAAGGTCTTCCACAAAGGACATACCTCGGGCGTCTTCCAGTTTGAATCCGATGGCATGCGCGATGTGTTGCGGCGCTATCAGCCGATGACCGTGGAAGACCTCACTGCGTTGAACGCTTTGTATCGTCCGGGACCGATTCAGGGCGGCATGATTGACGACTTCATTGAGCGGAAGTGGGGACGCAAGAAAGTCGATTACATGTTGCCGGAGCTTGAACGCCTGCTGAAAGAAACGCTGGGCGTCATCGTGTACCAGGAACAGGTAATGCAGATCGCCAACGTGATCGCCGGCTACTCACTCGGCGAAGCCGACCTGTTGCGCCGCGCGATGGGTAAAAAGATTCCCGAGGAGATGGACAAGCAGCGCGTGCGATTCATGTCCGGTGCTGCTGAGCGAAAGTTCTCGACCGAGAAGGCTGGACACATTTTCGATCTAATGGCGCAGTTCGCCGGATACGGATTCAATAAGTCGCACTCTGCTGCCTACGCTCTGGTTGCGTATCACACCGCGTACTTGAAAACGCATTATCCGGTTGAGTTCATGGCGGCGCTGTTGACGTCAGTTACGAGCAAGACCGAGGACGTCGTGAAGTACATCGGCGAGTCGCGCGAAATGGGAATCGAAGTCTTGGCTCCAGATGTTCACGAATCGGCCGCGAACTTCACACCGATCGTAACTCCGGAGGGAAACAAGATTCGCTTCGGCCTCTCCGCGGTAAAGAACGTTGGCGGCAACGCGATCGCGTCCATTATCGATGCGCGCAAGGATGGGCCGTTCAAGAGCATCTATGATTTTTGCGAGCGCGTTGACCTGCGGGTGCTTAACAAGCGCGTGCTCGAATCGCTCCTCAAGAGTGGTGCAATGGATTCACTCGGGCGCCGCTCTCAGTTGATGCAGGTTCTGGACAAGGCGATAGAGGAGGCGCAGAAAACCGCCCGTGATCGCGACGCAGGCCAGCACGGCCTGTTCGGAATCTTCGAAGAAGCAAGCCCGGCAGCAGCCTCCGCCGACCGCTTGCCGGATGTGCCCGACTGGGAAGAGTCGGTGCGATTGCAGAACGAGAAGGAAATTCTTGGCTTCTGGATCAGCGGTCATCCACTTGAAAAGTACCAGGACAAGATCGAAGACCTGAAAGCGTTGAAGACCAGCGATGTGATGGCGATGAAGCGCTCGACTCCAAAGAACGAAGAAGTGTCGGTGGCAGGATTGATCACCGGACTGCGCATAGCGAAGACTCGCAAAGGCGACATGATGGCCGGGCTCGTGATCGAAGACATGTTCGGTAGAGTCGAGTCAGCAGTGTTTCCGGAGGCATATAAACGGCTGCACGAGAAGGTGAAGCTCGAAATACCGGTACTGGTTAAGGCAGCCGTGCGCGTCGAGGAAGATGCTGCTCCGAAGCTCTTCATAAACGAGATTATTCCGCTCGATGAGGCTAAGGTAAGACTGCCACGCTCGTTGCGTATAGCCATTCAATTAAGCGAGGCGCAGCCAGAGACGGTCGACGCGTTGCATGGATTGTTCGCGCGGTCCAAGGGTGATGCGAAGGTGCTGTTCGATCTGGTGCGACCCGGCGAGTACGTCGTTGTAATGGAAGCTGAAGGCTATAATGTGATGGCAGACAGAGCCTTCGTAAAGAGCGTGGAGCAGTTGTGCGGCCCCGATTCGGTGAAGGTGATCGACTAAGCTGACGAGAAGAAGAAAGCATGGAAGCTGGAACGAAGGCAGACCAGGAACTGGAAAAAGTTGAACGACAGATCGCGCAACTGGAATCGATTGCGGGCAGCAATCACGATGCGCAGAAGCAGCTTCGCGAATTGCGCGATCGCGTAGAAGGATTGCGCAAGCAGGTGAACGCGAACTTCGATGCCTGGCAGCGCACGGAAGTCGCTCGCCATCCGCAGCGTCCTTATTTTCTGGACTACGTTGAGCGCATGTTCACCGACTTCTCGGAGATTCACGGAGATCGCGCATTCGGCGACGATCCGGCGCTGGTCTGCGGAATGGCGCGCTTTCATGGGGAAGAGGTGCTGGTCGTCGGCACCCAAAAAGGGCGTGACACAAAGCAGAAAATTCATCGGAATTTCGGAATGCCCAATCCCGAGGGGTATCGCAAGGCGATCCGCGCTATGCAGATCGCCGAGAAGTTCAGGCGCCCAATATTCACATTCATCGATACTCCGGGAGCATACCCTGGACTTGGTGCTGAAGAGCGTGGGCAGGGCGAAGCGATTGCCTACAACTTGCGGGAAATGGCACGGCTTAAAGTGCCTATTCTGGCCACAGTCACTGGCGAAGGAGGCTCGGGAGGCGCGCTGGCGATTGCCGTGGGCGATCGTGTGTTCATGCTGGAGAACAGCGTGTACTCTGTCATTTCGCCGGAAGGTTGCGCTTCCATCATGTGGCGTGACGCAAGCAAACGGAACTTGGCTGCGGAGGCCATGCACATTACCGCGCCAGATCTAATTCAGCTTGGAATTGTCGATGCTGTGGTTCCTGAACCAGAGGGCGGCGCGCATAAGGATCACGTACAGACGGCAAAGAATCTGGACGCGGTACTCTCGGCGAATCTGGCTGAGTTGAGGAAGCTGAGCACAGACGAGTTGCTGGAGCGCAGGTACGAGAAGTTCAGAAAAATGGCCCGTTTCTTCAGCGAAGAGTAGCGCCGTCTGCGTTGTTGCTGGACAGCGGATTAGCTTCGAGCCCTGGGTTCGTAGAATTCGTAGCGCCGGCTAACCTTAGACGCACAGTCGGGGTTGACGAGTGCCTTATAATGACTAAGCTCGTGAAAAGAAGTGCACTAACGTAGAGACAGCACGTCTTCGAAGGATGGCTTTTCTCATGGCAAGTATTGACGTTGCCCTCAATCAGGGCACGAACAGTCGGCAAGTTCGCGGCCCCGTGGTAAACAATTTCAGCATACAAGTCGCTACCGTAAACGGTTCAGGTTCGCAATCGGCGAATTCCGTGCTGCTGCGCACCATTTTCCAGATGGGCGTTCCCGTCAGCGGTAAAAACCTGTTTCCGTCGAATATTGCAGGACTTCCGACGTGGTTCACCATTCGAGTCAGCAAAGACGGGTACATGGCCCGCAAGCGGGATACAGAGCTGCTGATCGCCATGAATCCCGAGACGGCCTCCGACGACGTTCGAGCGCTAAAGCCGGGTTCTGTGGTGCTTTACGACGAGCCGCTGAATCTGACCTCGGTGCGCGATGATCTGGACTTCTTTTCCGCTCCGTTTGACAAGCTGGTGACCCCGGTTGCGCCGGATCCAAAGCTGAAGAAGCTGCTGCGCAACATGATCTACGTAGGCGTCATGGCGCACCTTCTCTCCTTGGAGATGGCCGAGGTCGAAGAGGCGATCAGCAAGCAGTTCAGTGGGAAGAAGCGCGCGACCGACGTGAATGTTGCTGCCGTGCGAGCCGGCTACGAGTACGCTGCGGCAAACCTGCCGCAATCGCGCTTCAAAGTCGAGCGCATGAATGAAAACCAGAACAAGATCATCATCGATGGCAATTCGGCGGGTGCGCTGGGCGCGCTTTTTGCGGGTGTCACCGTGGTGCCTTGGTACCCGATCACGCCTTCCTCTTCGCTGATTGAAGCGTTGACGGATTACTTGAAGGAATACCGGGTAGATGAAAATGGAAAGGCCAGTTTCGCCGTAGTTCAGGCGGAAGATGAACTGGCCGCGATCGGCATGGTGCTGGGTGCATCGTGGGCCGGCGCTCGAGCAATGACTGCTTCGTCGGGACCAGGAATCTCGCTGATGACTGAGTTCACAGGGCTTGGCTACTACGTAGAGATTCCGGCTGTGATCTGGGATGTGCAGAGGGTCGGGCCATCGACTGGACTGCCGACTCGTACGGCGCAAGGAGACATTTTGGCCACGGCGTTCCTATCGCATGGCGACACGAAGCATCCGCTGTTGCTGCCGTCCTCGCCTGCGGAGTGCTTCGAGTTCGGCGGAACAGCTTTTGACCTGGCAGAGCGGCTGCAAACGCCAGTGTTTGTGCTGAGCGATCTGGATATCGGTATGAATAACTGGGTGAGCGATCCATTCCCCTTTCCGGAGAAGCCGTTGGATCGCGGCAAGGTTCTGAGCAAGGAAGAGCTCGATCGACTTGGAAGTTTTGCTCGTTACAAGGACGTGGATGGTGACGGCATCGGTTATCGCACGTTGCCGGGAACCGATCATCCTGCGGCTGCTTGGTTTGCGCGCGGCAGCGGACATAACGAGAAAGCTCAGTATTCGGAGCGTCCGGATGATTACGTCAAGAATCTGGAACGCCTGAATCGCAAGTGGGACACGGCGCGGACGATCGTTCCTGGGCCGGTGCTGGAGCACAGCGTACCGGGCGCGAAGGTAGGCATCATCGCGTTTGGCTCCTCGCACTGGGCGATGGTGGAGACGGTTGACCAGCTCAAACAGCAGGGAATCGAAGCGGATTACCTGCGGCTGCGGGCGTATCCCTTCAATCACGAAGTGCAGGAATTCGTCAGCGCGCATGAACGCGTGTACGTAATCGACCAGAACCGCGATGCTCAGATGCTGCAGTTGATCAAGATGGATATTGCCAGCGAGTACGCGGTGAAACTGCGCAGCGTGTGTCACTACAACGGGCATCCGCTGGATGCGCGCTTCGTAACCGACAGCATTCTGTCGCAAGAGAATGTGTTGCAGGAGCAGAAGTAATGGCTACCACACCGAATACATCCACGGCCGCCAAAACGAATCGAATCGGACTTTCCGTGATCGACTACCGCGGAGGCAAGTCCACGCTGTGTGCAGGATGCGGCCATAACGCAATCTCCGAGCGCATTATCGATGCGTTTTACGAGATGGGAATTGAGCCCGAGCAGGTCGCGAAGCTGAGCGGAATCGGTTGTTCTTCGAAGAGCCCGGCTTACTTCATGGGACGTGCGCACAGCTTCAATTCTGTTCACGGACGCATGCCTGCCATTGCAACCGGTGCCGCTGTCGCGAACCACAAGATGCTCTACATCGGCGTTAGCGGCGATGGCGATACGGCATCGATCGGCATGGGGCAGTTTGCTCATCTGATGCGACGCAATCTCCCGCTGATCTACATCATCGAAGACAACGGCGTTTACGGTCTCACTAAAGGACAGTTTTCGGCGACGGCAGACGTGGGATCAAGGCTGAAGACCGGCATCATCAACGAACTGCCTGCTATCGACACATGTGCGTTGGCCATCGAGTTGGGAGCGACATTTGTGGCTCGCAGCTTTTCCGGCGACAAGAAGCAGTTACTAGCGCTCTTGAAAGCAGCCATTGCGCACAATGGCACCGTGATGCTGGATGTCATCTCGCCTTGCGTGACCTTCAATGATCACGAGGGTTCGACCAAGAGCTACAAGTTCATGAAGGATCACGAAGAACCGCTTCAGGACATCAACTTCGTACCGGCGTTTGAAGAGATTGACGTTGAGTATGAAGAGGGAAGCGGCATCGACATCTCCTTGCATGACGGTTCGAGGATGCATCTCTCCAAGCTCGAGGAAGATTACAATCCGACGAGCCGGATAGCCGCCCTCAAGAGGCTTGCGGAGGCACGCGAGAACAATGAGGTATTGACTGGACTGTTTTACCTGAACTCCAATCAGCCGAGTTTTACGGATCTGCTGAATCTGACGGATCATCCTCTTGCGACACTCCCGGCAAGCTCCACGCGTCCGCCGAAAAGCGTTCTCGACAAGATCATGAACGAATACCGGTAAATTGGCGTGAGGTCTGAATCGGCGCGGAGCGATCCGCGCCTTTGTTATGTATAGCCGTCGTTCTCACGTTTGAGAGTTGCCTCTATAATCATTCCTGAAATTCTGCACTGGAGTCCCTGTGGCCTATAACGATCTGCGCGAATGGATAAAGGCGCTTGAGAAAGCTGGCGAACTGAAGCGCATTAAAGCCGAAGTCGATCCGATCCTCGAAGTCACTGAAATTACGGATCGCGTCTCGAAATGGGGCGCGCGGAATGGCCGTGGGCCGGGCGGATCGGCATTGTTGTTTGAGAATGTAAAAGGCCATCCGGGACACAAGATTTTCATCAACCAGTTTGGATCCGAACGCCGCATGAAGCTTGCGCTAGAGTCGAACTCGCTGGACGAGATTGCCGGGCGCATTCACCAGATGATGGATGTGAAAACTCCGCAGGGATTGCTGGAAAAGATCAAAATGCTGCCGATGCTGGCGGAATTGGGCAGCCTCTTTCCCAAGCGCGTTTCGAGCGGCCCCTGCAAGGAAGTGATCAAGCGGGAGAATTTCTCGCTGCTCGATTTCCCCATCTTGCAATGCTGGCCTCAGGACGGCGGACGATTCATCACGCTGCCTTGCGTGATGACGCGCGATCCGCGCACGGGCAAACGCAATATCGGCATGTATCGCATGCACGTATACGATGCAACCTCCACTGGGATGCACTGGCAACGGCACAAGAACGCTGCCGAACATCAGCGTGAGTTGATGCGAGCGGCAGTCGCGAATGGGCCGACGCTGGGGCGCACGTCATCCGTCGATATCATGGCGCGCAGCGGAGGCGGCAGCATCGCTATTCAAGGAAAGCCGGTGAATGGACGCATGGAGGTGGCGGTTGCCATCGGAACGGACCCGGCGCTGACTTTCTCTGCGATTGTGCCCGCGCCGCCGGAAATCGAAGAGTATATGATTGCGGGTTTCCTTCGTGGTAAGCCAGTCGAGGTCGTGAAATGCGAGACGGTAGACCTCGAAGTTCCGGCGCATGCGGAAATCGTGCTTGAGGGATACATCGATATCGGTGAATTGAAGGTCGAGGGGCCTTTTGGCGACCACACCGGGTTCTATTCGCTGGAAGACCTCTATCCGGTGTTCCATGTGCAGTGCATCACTCATCGCAAGAATCCGATTTATGCGGCGACGATCGTGGGCAAGCCTCCACAGGAAGACGCGTGGATGGCGCTGGCAGTGGAGCGCATCTTCCTGCCTGCGGCAAAGATGATGATTCCCGAACTGGTGGACTTCCACCTGCCTCCTGAGGGAGTGGCGCACAACTTGATGATCGTATCGATAAGGAAGTCGTATCCCGGACAGGCGCGCAAGGTGATGAACGCCATCTGGTCGCTGGGGCAGGCGATGTTTACGAAATGCATCGTGGTGGTGGACGAAGACTGCGACGTGAAAGACCTACGCGAAGTCACCCTGAGAGCGCTGAACAATATCGATCCAGAGCGCGACATTCAGTTCACATTGGGGCCGGTAGATACACTCGATCATGCATCGCGACTTCCGAATTTTGGCAGCAAGATGGGCATCGATGCGACGCGGAAGTGGCCGACGGAGGGATTCCAGCGCCCGTGGCCGGATGAGGTCGAGATGTCAGAGGACATAAAACAGCGAATCACGAAGCGATGGAAGGAATTCGGGTTGGAGTAACATCAGCGGGACAAACCCCGATGCGCCCTGCGCGGGCGCATTTTCATTTGGGCTTACAGCCACACAGGCAGTCCGAAGATTGAAACTATCGTGAGGTTTGCTCGGAGTCGGACAGTGCGAAGCGGATGCGATCCGCAATCGGGGGATGCGAATAGCTCCAGAAAACAAGGAAACGCGACGGCCTCGGATAGGAGTATGACTTTTCACCTAAGAGTTGGAAAGACTGCGCAGCGACCTGTCCGGCGTCGGGCGTTACTGGCCGCGTGATCGTCAAACCAAAGCGATCTGCGTTGTGTTCCTCCCAACGGCTGAAGGTGCTGCCAAGCGGCTCTCCGATAAACGACAGAAGCGATGCTATGAGCATCAGGAGTGGAAGGGAAGACCAATCTGCCAGTGTGCGAATGCCCAAATTGGACACGAACCGGGCGACCACGGCCCCGGCGATTCGCTGCAAAAGCCAGAAACCGATAAACATCAGTAGCGCGGTGTAGGCCATTCCCAGATAAATGTGATGGAGCACATAATGCCCCATCTCGTGCCCGAAGATGAAGAGCGTTTGGGGAAGGGTGAGGTCGCGGGCGGTAGTGTCCCAGACCACAATTCGCTTTGTGGCTCCGAAACCGGTGACGTAGGCGTTGTAGGTGGTTACCTTATCGCTTGCGTGCATGAGGAAGATACGGGACTCGGGAATTTCGAGGCCAGCGGAATGAGCGAGGCTGCGCAACTCGGAGCTTAAGGCAGGATGAGTTTTGGCCAACGGTTCAAATCGATTGAAGATGGGATCGATGAGCACGGGCGCGGCAAAGACCATTGCGGCCATGATGGGGAGAGTAGCCAACCAGCTATAGAACCACCATTTGCGTGGCGAGTTCCGTATTACTTTGTAAAGCCCCCAAAGGGTCAGGGTAGCGAAGACAATGGTAAGCAGCTCGCCTTTGGCCCAGTCTCCAAGCCAGGAGCCCCAGCCTTGCACGCTCAGACCATACGCCAGGGAGATGTGATGTCCGTAGATGTTCAGTGGGAGTTGGAGCAGCGACAGCGTAACCAATAATGTTGGGACGAAGATCGCGGCCTGGACAAATCGTTTGCGTGAGATCGCCTCGGATCGGCGCTGGAGTCGAGGACCGAAGCGCGTCGCGATCAGAATCAGAAGTATGGCGAAGGCGAGTATGGTGGAGGCGAGTGAAAGTGTGACGCTGGTGCGGTGCAAGCCTTCGGCTTTGCGGTACTGGTCTGGCGTGAGAGTGTAGGATGTGATGGTGTGTTGTGCGACGGCTTCGCCGGGGGAAACATTGGCGGGGTTCACTGGGTCGGTCAGCATGAGGCCTCGCTCGGGTTTAGAAAAGGACGGTCTTGATTCACCCTAGCGTATCTTCTCATCCCAAGATCACCATTAACAGTTGGAGCGTTTCTACTCAATGTATAACCAGAGCCGTTCCCTGAATGAAAATGCATCACAACCCGCAATGCACGCCATTCGACAGTCGGGTTGCCCCACATAGTAAAACATGTTTGCCAAAGCAGCACTGCAGGAGAGAGCATAAATTGTTTGCGGTATTGACGTTGACTCTTTAAGGAAGTGATTCATACAGATGGCGACAGGGCAGAAAAATTCTCCTACTGAAATCGCAGCAGCCCAAGGAAAACTTGGCATATTGGTGGTCGGACTAGGCGCAGTGGCTACGACGTTCGTAGCGGGCGTCGAAGCAGTTCGCAAGGGCATCGCCGCCCCCATTGGCTCGTTGACGCAGATGGGAACCATTCGATTGGGAAAGCGGACCGATGGCCGTTCGCCGTTGATCAAGGACTTTGTGCCTCTCGCCGACCTGAACGATATCGTGTTCGGCGCTTGGGACATCTTCCCGGACAACGCATACGAAGCGGCTTCCAAGGCCAAGGTACTGGAAAAGGAACTGATCGAGCAGTTGAAGCCTTTCCTGCAGACCGTGAAGCCAATGCCAGCCGTATTCGATCACAACTATGTGAAGCTGATCGACGGTCCCAACGTGAAGAAGGGCAAGAACAAGAAGGATCTGGCCGAGCAACTTCGCGCTGATATCCGCAACTTCAAAAAGGAAAACAACTGCAGCCGCTTGATCGTGATCTGGTGCGGCTCGACGGAAAGCTTCCAGAAGGCAAGCGAGGTCCACACCTCTGTTGAAGCCTTTGAGAAGGGTTTGGAAGCAAGCGATCCGAACATCTCGCCCTCGCAGATGTACGCGTACGCCGCGCTGCAGGAAAGCGTTCCCTACGCGAACGGCGCGCCGAATCTCACGGTCGATCTGCCCTGCATGCAGGAGCTTTCAAAGAAGAACAATGCTCCTATCGCCGGTAAGGATTTCAAGACCGGACAGACGCTGATGAAGACGATCCTGGCGCCGGGATTCAAAGCCCGCCTGCTCGGAGTGAGCGGATGGTTCTCAACGAACATCCTGGGCAACCGTGACGGCGAAGTGCTGGAAGATCCGGGCTCATTCAAGACGAAGGAAGAGTCGAAGCTGAGCGTGCTGGATGAAATCCTTCAGCCGAAGCTGTACCCCGAGCTCTATGGGGACATCTTCCACAAGGTTCGCATTAACTACTATCCTCCGCGCGGCGACAACAAGGAAGGCTGGGACAATATCGACATCTTTGGCTGGCTCGGATATCCGATGCAGATCAAAGTCGATTTCCTGTGTCGCGACTCCATCCTTGCCGCACCGCTGGCTCTGGACATTGTGCTGTTCCTCGACTTGGCAGCACGTACCAGCTCGCTGAAGGGGATCGGCATCCAGGAGTGGATGAGCTTCTACTTCAAGTCGCCGATGACTGCTCCCGGACTCTATCCTGAGCACGATCTGTTCATCCAGATGATGAAGATGAAGAACACTCTTCGCCACATTAAGGGCGAGGAACTGATCACTCACTTGGGCCTTGAGTACTACGACTAATTGCAGGGAAAGGGAATGAAAGGGCAGAGGCTTCGGCTTCTGCCCTTTTCATTTGGTTCGCCTATTTCACAGGCTCGACTTCAAGCTCCAGCTGATGAATCGCGACAACTCGCACTTGAGCTCCGGAGACAAGGGGCTGGGTTGAGTGAGCATTCCAAAGTTCGCCGTGCACGAACACTTTCCCATTCGGAGCGAGGTCGCTGCGGGCGACTCCGAGTTCTCCGATGATGCCCTGCGGGCCAGTGGTGATCTTGTTGCGGCGGGCACGCCAAGCAATCGACATCAGGAATGCGGTAATCAGCCCGAAGGGGAGGCTGACGGCAACAGAAGTCAAAAGCCTCACCCGCATTTCCGGAATTGGACCGTCCACGAGCAGCACGCCTCCGAGTGTGAGGGCGACGATGCCTCCAAGGGTGAGAATGCCGTGGGAGACGAACTTTGCTTCGAGCGCAAAGAGGACAAATGCCAAAGCTATAAGCGCGAGCGAAGCATACCGCGTCGGCAGTAGGTTGAGCGCAAAGAGTGTCAGCAGGATAAATATGACGCCAACAACGCCGGGAATGATGGCTCCGGGGTGGTTGAACTCTGCGTAAAGCGCGAGACCACCGATGGCGAGCACCAGAAAGGCGATATTGGGATCCATCAGCCAGCCCAATACGCGCTGTCGGAGAGTGATAGGAAGCTCTGCGACGGACTGATTGGCCAGGTGGAGGACGGCGGTTGAGCCGTCAAAACGATGGATGGTGCGACCATCGAGCTGGTTCAGCAGGTCAGTTTCGTCGCGTGCAGTAAGGTCGATGAGGTGAAGATCGAGAGCTTCTTTTTCGGTCCATGAGATAGATTGGCGAACAGCTTTCTCAGCCTCTGCGGCGTTACGTCCGCGCCGGGAAACGTAGGAGCGCAGGAAGGCTGCAGTGTCGTTCTCAATCTTCGCCTTCATCACGTCATCGAGTTTGCCCCCGCCAATCGTCACCGGATGCGCAGCGCCTGTATTCGTTCCATTCGCCATCGCTGCTACATCGGCGGACTCAAGTATGAAGAATCCGGCGGAAGCAGCGCGAGCGCCGCTGGGGCCGACGTAGGCGATGACCGGAATCGTGGAGGACTCGATCTTGGAAATCATCTCGCGAGTGGATTCGAGCAGACCGCCGGGGGTGTTGATAACGATTAGCAGAGCCGAGGCATGGCGTGCTTGAGCGGTTTCGATTGCGCGGGAAACCTGTTCGACGGCGATGGGCTGAATCGTGCCCTTGATTTGAACACGCAGGACCTCAGCGGCTAGCGGAAGCGTACTCCCGATCGCAATAAACGCAATGATCGCGAGGAATAAGCGTTTCATAATGAGCCTCCGATGCGGAGAAGCGATGACCATCGCGCGTCAGCACCAGCCCGCACCTTGGTGACACCGAAATCTTCAGACAGGCCAGCAGCCGAAGGTCGCTGTACCGGGTCAAATCTAACGCTGTAGCGGGATTCGTGCAATGCGAGGCGCTGCTATTGAGCAACACCAGCGCGTGTCCGCTGAATCTCCTGCTGTACTGCCTTGGCGTCCTCACTGCCTGGCTCGAGCTCAAGCGCCTTGGTCAGGTTCTGCTCGGCCCCGGCGCTGTTCTTCTCCTGCAGGTCGGCCCGTGCCAGGGTCAGGTAGGCTTCTGCACTGGGCTGGATGCGCAAGGCGTTTTGAGCTTCGCGCCGGGCTTGGGACACCTTATTCTGGAGCACCAGAGCATGCGCTAGTCCGGCGAGCGCCTGAGCGTTACGCGGCTCCAATGTCAGAGCTTCACGGAACTGGCTCTCGGCCTGAGAAGCCGCGCCATCTTTCAGGAATTCGCGGGCGCGTTCGAGGTGCAGGGAAGCGCGTTCTGTCGGTTTCGCCTTGCCTACAGATTCGTCAATGGCCTTCTGAAGTTCGACAGTAAGCTGGCGATATGAGCTTTCGTCATAATTCCGCTTGATTCTAGTCAGAGGCACGAACGTTGGTGCGGTGTGGACTGCGCTAGTGGAGCTTGCAATGAGCGCGTCCTGAAACTGACGTGCTTCGCTGTCGTTTGGCCGACGTGACAATGTATCGCGGAGTTGACGCTGCGCTCCCGCGATATCGCCTTTGCGATACAGGGCGACGGCTAGATTGAAGTGGTAATCGGCATCGGAGGGGTCAGCCTGAACCGCTTTCTGGAAGTAGTCGGCAGCATCATGATGACCGCGCCGATTCTCTGTCACGCCAATATTGTTGAGAACTTCGGTCAACGGAACATGCTCCGCGGTGGCTTTGAATGCCGCAGAGGCTTTCTCGAATTGGCCGAGCTGAAATGCGGAAAGTCCTAGCAAGAAGTGAGCTTCGTTGGATGACGGATCGTCCGCGGGGACTTTTGAGAACCAGTTTGCGGCCTGGTCGTATTCGCGAGCGCCGAAATACGTCTTCGCCAGCAGCATGATGGCCTGCGGGTACTGGGGATTGATGGCGATTGCAGCTTTTAGATATCGAATCCGATCCGCTGTACCGGTTGCGACCACACCTCTCATGAAATTCTCAAAGGCGTTGAGTCGAATCGCGGGGGCACGCTGAACGAAGGTCTGCCGCGGCTCGGAAAATGAAGGCCGAATCTGCCGAAGCACGTCCCACGCCAGGGCAGTTTGAATGCTCAGAAGGTCTGTGAGCGGGCCACTCTCGACCTGATCCTGCGAAAGACGAAGCGCGTTCATATCAAGAACCTGCGAGCGTGCCGTGAACGTCTGTCCGTCGTAGGAGTAGCTGCCGAGAACGATGTAATCGGCATCGAGTTGCGAAGCGATACGGTATAGGGTGGCACGCGAGGCGTGCAAATTCACTGGAATGCCAAGGCGATCGAATGCGTACTGGCGGTCGTCGCGGCTGATCAGAAACAGGGACTGCGTATTCAAACGCTGACCAAGAATTTCGGGGAAGGCTTCGCTGATCCACTCCAGGCCGGGCTGGTGAGTGGAGTTGTCGAAGGGAAGTACCAGAACAGTTTGGGTGCCGGGGGCAGCCTGTCCCAGCGCAGAAGCAGCAAGCAGCGCGAGTAGCAGGATCAGGCGAAAGAGGTTTGTGTGGCTATGCAGGTTCAAAGCTCCACCATTATAGCGAGTGAGGCGTTCCGGTGCTTGCATTGAGTGTCTCAGGAAAAGGCGGCCAGATGACTTTTAGTCACCCAACCTCCAGCAAAAAGAGCGGCTCTAATACTCTAGTTCGGGTAAAACACGAACTTTCCGTTGTGCCCTTCGTCTTAAGCACCGAAAACATTGGGGAGAGCATTCGAGATGAGAAACAGACTGATTTATGTAGGAACCGTTGCGTTGATGGCGAGCGCAATGGCTTTTTCGCAGAGCACAACAACACAGAGCACAACGACCCAAACCACAATGGATTCGCAGACCGGAAGTTCGACCGCTTCCGCACAGCAGACGGGCGCTTCACACACGGACGCAAAGGGAGACCTGCCAGCGGTAAAGCAGGGTGAAACTCAGAGCGGAACTGCCACTGAATCAGACCAGCCTGAACGCCCCGGCGCAATGGGCACTCCTGCGACCCCGAACCAGGGCACGACTCCGCGAGGTGAAACTCCTGCAACCGGCGTGCAGACGGAACAAAAAGGACAGGCTCAGGACACAAATGCGCGTCCAGGCTCCGATCCTTCAAAGCCGGCGATGAATGGCACGGATACGAATTCGACACCTCAGAGCATGAGCAGCAATCCGAATTCGCCGAACACTCCGGAGTATGCAAAGCCGATCACTTCTTCTACGGACAGTTCTTCCACTTCGAAGCCCGCGCAGAACAGCACGGACACGAGTACTCAGAGTCCGAATAAGTAGAATCACATCAATGCTGAAAGGCTCCCGGCCTAGGTCGGGAGCTTTTTTATGTGCTGAATTACCAGCTCTACTGATGAATGGCTACTGCCTGCAGGCGGCCCCAATCTGCTCTGCAAAGAGATGCGCGGCGGCGACCGGTTCGTCTGAGGCGGTGATTGGGCGTCCCACAACGAGGTGACTCGCCCCGGCACGGATTGCGTCATATGGTGTGACAACACGGGCTTGATCTGCAGCAATTCCGCCTGCTGGCCGGATTCCGGGCGTGACCAGGGCGAACCCGGATCCGAGTGTTTGACGCAGTCTGGCTGCCTCTTGTGCGGAGGCTACTAGTCCGCCACACCCCGCATTAATAGCCAAGCCAGCCAAACGCAGAACCTGGGATTCGACGCTGCCCTGAACACCCGTTTCGAGCAGATCCTCCTGCGACATGGAGGTGAGAACCGTTACGGCGAGGACCGTGGGCCTCGATGCAGATTGAGAGGCAGCTTCGGCAGCAGCTTTTAACATCTTGGAACCGCCTCCGGCGTGCACGGTCAACATAGAAACGCCGAGCGTGGCTGCACTGCGCACTGCTCCGGCAACTGTGTTGGGGATGTCGTGGAATTTAAGGTCCAGGAATACCCTCTTGCCGCTTGCGATCAAATCACGAACGATAGCGGGACCCTCGGAGGTGAACAGTTCCTTTCCCACCTTATAGAAGCTCACGGCCTCGCCAAGAGTTAGCACCAGAGAGCGGGCCTTCGCAGCGTCGGCTACGTCCAGAGCGACAATCAGTCTTTCTCGTGCTTGTTCCATGAAGAAAGGATAACTCAGCGAGTAGACAGATACTTGAGTTTAGAAAGCAAAGACCCCACAGCGGGGGTATGCTGTGGGGCCGGGTTTAGTGTTGTGTGAAGTCGGTTTAGCGACTTGCGGCTGGCTGTTTTGCCATCGCCATTTCCGCGGTCTGGGGATCGACAATATCGACCCGAACCTTCTGCAGGCCCTTCTTGCTCATACCAAGGCTGCGGGCAGCGCTATACGATAAATCAATGATTCGTCCTGGAGTCACCGGGCCACGATCGTTAACCCGGACAACTATAGACTTCAGGTTCTTCAGATTTGTGACCTTCACGAACGTACCCAGTGGCAGTTCGCGATGGGCGGCAGTGAAGTCGAACATGTTGTAGTCTTCACCACTCGCCGTGGCTTTACCCTGGAAAAAACCGCCATACCAGGAAGCTTTGCCCACCTGATACGGCTTGGCAGCAGGCTCCAACTCCCTCGGTTTCTGCTCCGAAAGGGGCAGAAAGGCTGGCGCGCTCGGGGAAGCCGATGTTGTATGGCCGGGTGCCGCTCCCATGGTGCCGCCTAGCAAAAGCAGTGCGTACACAGAATGGGTCAGTACTCGTCGCAATCAAACACCTCGATAAAGAATTTCCCCCTGCACATCAACGCCTAAGGTCTAGGACCTAAGCGATCCTTCGATTGTATGAACCGGGGGCAAGCAAGGTCAACCCAAACGAAAATAAAACGTGAAAAAGCTTGCAAAACAAACAGCCCTGTGCTTATTGACGCACAGCGCGCAGCTACCCGGTAAGTGCTCGAGCACGGGGGTAAACCCAAGCTGGAATCGAAGTTCTGAGAATTTAGAAAGGGGCGGGCAGCGCCAGGTTGGCCTTTGAGATCGCGATTGGCTAGCTTTTGCCTGCGCGCTCAAGCCCCATAGGCCCGTGTCCTGAGCCGAGACCGGGCGCAAGTTCAATGGCGCGAGTTACGAAGGCCTTTGCAGAAGTGACAGCAGCGGGGATGCTTTCGCCGAGTGCGAGGGAGCAGGCAATGGCTGTTGAGAATGCACAGCCGGTCCCGTGTGTGGACGTGGAGTTTATGCGCGGAGCAGTGAGCGTTTCGGTCAGCTTTATGCCTCGCAGCGAGTAGGCGAGAACGTCTTCTGAGTAGCGTTCGGCAGAATCGCCTCCTGTAATGACGGCGGCACTGGCTCCAAACTGGCATAAGGCTTCAGCCATAGCTTCTGGCTCATGCTCAGGAAGGCTGGTGAGGATAGCGGCTTCGGCACGATTGGGGGTGACAACGGTCGTGAGTGGCAGCAGACGTTGAATCAAAACCTCAATACCATCGCGCGAGAGCAGCTCTGCTCCGGAAGAGGAGCGCAGGACGGGGTCTAGGACAACCGGGCATGAGCCGAGATTTCCTACAAAATCAGCTACTGCGCTGGCGACCTCGGCTGTTGAAAGCATGCCTATTTTGAGTGCGGCAGGGGGAAGATCCTCCTGGAGCGCAGTGAGCGTTTCTCGAACTGTGGTCGCTGAAACTGGTTCGACTCGACGGACGCCGAGGGTGTTCTGGATGGTGAGTGCGGTGATACACGCAACACCATAGCAGTTGAGGCTGACCATGGATTTAAGGTCGGCGGTGACACCGGCGCCGGATGTTGGATCAAATCCGGCGATTGTCCAGACTACCGGTGGCTTGCTCATACCAAGCAACTTAGCATAAGTGCGGCACTACCGTGGATCGCGCTGCTATTGGTTCGGCGTATCGTCGGGAATGACAGGCAGCAGAGGCTTGTCATCCTCAGGATTGGGCTGAGCTGTCGGAACTGGCGCGGCAGGTTGAACTTCCGCGGGCGCAGCTACCGAAGGCTGCTGAGCGGCGGTCGTCTGAGCGGCACCTGAAGAAGTCCGCTGCCGATTTGCCGGTTGAGTGCTGCTGGCCATGACTGCCGGACGCTCGGGAGGCGCATTGTCCTCGGCGAGAATTCGTACAGGGGTTTCAGGTTCGGGAGTGGGTGGAGTGGCGGGTTCCTGCACGACGGCGTTGTCACGTGTCCGCAAGGGAAGCGGACGGGCACCCTGAGCACGCAATGCTGCGAGCTCTTTTTCCTGTGCGACGGAGATGACCTGCTGATTCTGATCGGCGACGGCCGAAAGTCGCATTCCCTGGAGGTCTTTGCGCGTGGCAAGAGCTACACGTGCACCGCTGCGGTAGGCTTCCCGAGCTTTTGCGTAATAGTAGTCAGCGCTCTCTCGATCACCCTGCAGCTCGGAGATGTATCCCATATTGTTCAGCGAGAATGCATTCCCTCGGTCGAGTCGGTAGGCTTCCTGGAAATACTGGCGAGCCTGCGCACGTTGATTTCGATTAAGGGCGGAGACGCCGCGCAGATTGAGGCGGGCGACTTTGGACTCCGTTGATCCTTCGTTGCTTAGTTCACGGCGGGCGGCCTGAGCATTCATACCGGCTACCTCGCTGATGCTGCGTCCGCGCCAGCTGCGGTTGAAGGCGACGACTATCTTCTCTTCGGAAAGACTGGAAGACGCGAGACTATAACAACGAATGGCCTGCTCGAGTTCACCTTCCTTTTCTAGCGCGTAACCGAGATTGTTCAGTGTGAATGGATTTTTGGGATCGAGGGCTAGGGCCTTGCGCAAGGCAATCTCCGCCTCAGGAGCGCGATCTTTTTGGATCAGGCCCATGGCCGCGACATTGAGGCGGTTGACCTGCATGGGGGCGCTGACGGCGTTTCCGGCCACCTTGGAGACTTCTTTGCCTTTCAGTTCCGAATTGCTGGTGTAAACCACGGATGCATTCGAGTTGCTGGCCGCCGCAAGATCGTAATACTTCTGCGCCCGGTCGATCTCTCCGTCGAGCTCGGCTACATATCCGAGATTGTTGAGAGTGAACGGATCATCGGGATCGAGCAGGTAGGCCTTGTAGAAAGCGCGCTTGGCACGAGGAATGTCATTCTTCGACAGCGCGCGAACGCCCTCCTGATTGAGCTGCTGAACTGGAGTAGGCTTGGTGCGCTTGGGAATTTTGATGTGCAGGTCGGCGGCCACGACCGGCGAGGGAGCCAGCAGAGTCAAACCTAGCAGGGCGGCAGCAGAATATTTGGCAATGATGCGTGCCGATGATCGCAACATTTCGGTTGTGGAAGAAGTTACAACAAAGCTCATTCAGACACACCCCACACTGCCTGCTTAGATGGGAGCGGCTCGGAATCCGTTGTAGGAGCTTCGGACAGTTCTGGTCGTATGCTGGTGTCCCGTTCTGCATCTAACGGGGCAAGAGGTCTTTTCGTTGGGGAGAGAATGAAGCGAATACAGTTAGCCGGATTGATCCTGATGACTGCGACATTTACCTTTGCGCAGAGTACGGACGGTGCTCAGACAACTGTCCGCGCAGCAGGTAATGTGGCGCAAAAAGGAAATTCCAAAGAATCTGCTCCAAAAGTCGAGGCTCCGGCCCCGGCTCCGATCGAGCCCACGGCTTCGGGCGAGCCGCACACGGAGATGCTGGATACCGCGAACTCTCCATCCGCACGAGACCCACTGCTCGAACCGAAACCACTTCCAAAGGCAGATGTTTCGCTGATCGGCGGCATCGCGCGGAAGGTGGACGTGATTCACAATCGGATTACAGTTGAGCCCTTCGGCGGCGGCAATCGTTATTTGGTTTATTTCGATGAACGCACCCGCATTTTGAACAACGGGCGCGAAACGACGATCCTCAGTGTTCATCCGGGCAGTCGCGTATATGTCGATACACAGGCCCTTGGGGCACAGGTTTTTGCTAAAACAATCCAAGTACGGGGCACGAGCGGTCCAGCACATGCCAGCGGCCAGGTGATTGAGAATCTCGGAGGACAGATCAGGCTACAGGATCGCTTGAGCGGAGAGATAGTGCGGTTCGCGATCTCGGAGCAGACAAAGGTCGCAGCTCGTGGTGGGCGTCCGGCAACGGCGTCAGACATTTATGCGGGATCGCTGATCGATGTGAACTTCATCCCCGGGGCCAAGCGTGGCGAGGCTCAGAGCATTACGATCTTCGCGTCACCTGGAGAGTCATATGTGTTCGCCGGTATATTGACGTATGTCAATCTGAGAGATGGAGTCCTGGCACTGGACAATCAGGTGGACGGAAATAACTATGAGTTGTCTTTCGATCCGCAGAAAGAGAAGGGTGCAGCAACTTTGACGGTTGGGACCCCTGTCTCAGTGACGGCGCACTTCGATGGCAAGCGCTACGAGGCGACCTCGATTAGCGTAATACACCCCACGCCTGAAGCAGAATCACGAGACAGATAGACTGATCCTTTAGGGCGCGGAAAATCCCTGCGCCCTAAACTCACCTAGTTGAGGATCGCGTTGGAAGCGGCACCTGTGTGTATCCCGAGGGTGGGCGGAACTGCGATCCATCCAAACGCTCGATGGAGAAGTTGCTCATCTCAGATGTAGTCTCCATCAAGACCATATTGGCTGGCTGGGTGTTCTCGGGCGTAGCCGCAGGAACTGGCTCCTGCTTTTTCTTGCGTCCGAAGCCGCCCATCATGCCGCCAAAGCCCCCGAGTTTACTGGCGATCGCTGAGGTCGCAGCGTTGCTCGCACCTTCTTTGGCCATCTCCCCTTTGGAGGGAATGTTTGCGTCCTGGCTTTCTGCGGGGAGAGGTGCTTCCGAAGCTGCCGGAAGAGGCTTGCCATCGGGCGTGCTTCCCATACGCATAACCGTGTAAACAGGAATTCCCTTAAGCTTGGAAACTTCTTTTGCCATCTCGCCCATTCCCTGCGTGGAGCCGGGCTTGATCTGCGCTCGCATAGAAGCAATCATTGGCGCCGTTACGCTGCCGTAAACCTCGCCGAGTTTCTTTGCATATCGCAGGTTGAAATCGCGCACTTCCTGATAGCCGGGGATGTCGGCCGCCATCCATAGATCATTGGTCATTGTGAGATTGCCGCTCTGCCCACTCTTCTGGTCTGTTGCCTGCATGGTGAGCGTCAGGATCGACTCTTTCGTATCCAGACCACTAAGCTCTTTGGTCGCCCCGGTATTTCGAACCGCAACATCGAATTTCATATCCGTGGTATTCGGTGTCTCGTCCCTTTGTGGCTTTTCCTGCGCGCGCTGCGCGGCCTCACGCTGCGCTTCCTCGAACTGCTCTTTCATCTGCTGAAACGTGATTATGTAGTAGGTCTTCTTCTGGTGATCGATGTGGGTCACTGTATCCTTGTCGAGGTCGATGATCTCGGAGCTATCGGGCTGAATGCGAGCCATGCGATTACCCTGCACATAAACGTGGGAGACGACAGGATCATTGATCTGGCGTGCTTGTTTGCTGAATGCGCCAGCCAGTCGCATCATGCCCATGATCGAACCGCCGCTGATACGAGAAGATTCGGTGTAATGGAAGTCAGCAAACAGCCCTGAAGGGAAGGCGACCGAGAGCACAAGCAAGGACGTGATTCGACAGCGCACGAGGACCTCCTGAAATGCAGCGCGAAAGAGTGTAGTACGAAAAACGCAGCCGTAAATACATGGCGCGAGAAGAATCGGGAGCTGCTGATGCAACAACGCTGGAAGCCAACCCAAGGATCACGACCAGCATCGCCGGGCACTGGACTGTAGCGGGTGGATTTGTGAGTTGGTAGAATACTGCCTATAAGCGATGGAGTTCGCTTCTAACCGTTGCGCTTGCTGGACGAGTGCGGCTGATAACTCCTACCAGTCGAAGTCCAGGAGAATCACGCCCAGTGCTTGCATATCTGTGGGTATCGATTGGCGCCATTGTGGGCGCCAGCGCGCGTTATTTGATAAGCCGTTATGTCGCCAAACTCGTGACAGCGTCCTTTCCCTATGGCACGCTTCTCATCAACATCACAGGTAGCTTCATACTAGGGATGTTTCTGATCTGGAGCACGGAGCGCGCATTGCCCGATCCAAGATGGCGATTGCTGATCGCCGTTGGCTTTTGCGGTTCCTATACCACATTCTCGAGCTTTGCATTCGAGAGTTTTTCACTTTTCGAGCAAGGGCATTACATGCTATTCGCATCGAACGTGCTGGCGAACAACTTACTTTGTCTGGCTGGGGTGTTGGCCGGAGCCGTGATTGCGCGCAGTATATAGCTCACTGAATCGAAGGCAGAGCAAGCAAGTCAGGGAGAGAGAAAAATGGCTGTTCAGGTGACGATGTACCTGCTCGAGAGTGATGAATGGCAACGACGCGCGTTGCATCTGCAGGTGCTCAAGTACCTCCGCGAAGAGAATGTTGCGAGCGCCGTGGCATACCATGCGGTGGCCGGTTTCCTGGGGCGCATGCGGCTTAAGACCGCGACACTCGTTGATGCGGGAGGGAAACTTCCGGTGGTGGTAACTTTCGTCGATACAGATGAGCATGTGCAGCGCGTCTTACCTAAGCTTAAGGAGATGGCTGCACACAGGCTCATCGTGCGCGAGAATGTCGTGCTGGAGCAGGGAAGTCTCGACTAGAACTCAGACAAGGTCGGGCATGGCGCGGCGCTCCTCGAGCTTAAGGCCCAATGCCGAGAGCTTCTGGCAAGTGGATTCATGGTCGGTGTGATGAATGCCATTGACTCCCAGTGTTTGCGCTACTTCGACGAACATCAGGCGATCATCCAGATAAGCTACGCGTTCAGGCGGAACTTGTGCGATATCAAGCGCAATCCGATAAATATCAGGGTCAGGCTTTCGAACGTGGACGAAGCAGGACGAAACGAAGAAATCCACGATCGTGTTCAATTTGAAATGCTGGATGCGGGCTTCATTCAGCTCGCGCCCTTCGTTGTTAACCACAGCAATTTTCAACCTGTACTGTGCCTTGAGTGTCCGGACGAGGTCGATCATCTCAGGGAAAGCTTTGGATTGCGAGTACATAAAGGTGCGGAACTCCTGCTCGCTGAAGCTCCTTTTCTCGTAGAACACGACGCGACGCAAATACTCGTCCAGCGTGAGTTTGCCGGCTTCATAGGTGTCGAAGGTGAGGTGGTGGCGCTCGTCCATCTCCTTGCGATCAAGTCCGAAAGTCTTAGCCGCAAGTTCGCGTGAGTTCCGATCCCATCCATTTGTCAGCAGAACTCCGCCTAGGTCCAAAAATAAAGTAGTGATTGGCAAGCCGAACTCTCCCCTTAAGTCCCGTCGCGATTGTTATAAGTGAAAACCGAAACGCGCAGCCTCCTGAGCGGGAAGGAAGTGCGAGGAAGGCCAGATGGCTTCAATCGGCAGTCACAATGATACTGATGGGAGAAGGATCCGATACGATTCCTGATCCTTTCGGAGTAATAGTCAATATATAGCGATGGGTCGAATTGTCACTGCTGCGGGAGGTGGTCTTGAGGGCTCCGCCAGACCCGCACGCCGCGAGAAACCCGCAGGCCGACACCGCGAGCGCGATCAAGAGAAGCAACCATACGCGCTGTTTACGCCTTGAGAACGATGTTCCGAGTATGAGAATGCCAAAGACCGCGGGGGTATAGCCCAGCCAACTTGAACGATTGACGCGAGCGGATGCAGGCGATCTGGTTGTGATGGAAAGAGTTGAGCTCGCGGTTCCTCCACTCGTGAGCGCGACGGATGGAGAAGTCACCTTTATGTTTACCGGTGTGCCGTCTTGAGCCGAAATGCTTGTGGCAAATGAAACTGTTCCGGCGTAGCCACTGGAGGTGAGAGTCAGAATCACAGGTGAACCGCTCGCCACGGCCGACGCGGTCGGTGCAATCGTGTAGGTGGGCGAACTGACCGTGAGTATGAGATCTGCGGTTGACGATGCAAACGTCGCGTCGCCACTATAGGTCGCAGTAATCTGAGCGGAGCCAACGTTGAACCCGTTGCTTGTGTTTACCGCGATGTTGGCGAGCGTGGCTTTTCCGCTTGCGACTTCTGCTCTGCCTAATAAGTGATCGCCCACTTTGAACGTTACTGTCCCGCTCATATACAGGGAGGAGGCCTGAATTGTCGCGGTCGTGGATGTGATGCCTCCCAGTGTTACGGGATTGGTCACGGTTGAAAGCCTGGTCACGGTCGAGACACTTGTCTGCGGCAACGAGGATACTGCAGTCCAGTTGGAGGCGAGCGCGTAGGCGTCAACGCTGCCGAGGCCCGTAGCCATGTCATATCCGGACGCGGCATTCCAGCCCATAACTCCGGTTTGGCAATCGGTAGTGCCGACGGCACATGCGACGTAGTTAGTCCCTGTCGTTATGTCGTGGAAAGCGGAGGGAACACTTGTGCTGAGAGCATATAGATTTGGATTCACATTTCCGAGCCCTGGCGTTGAGAGTGCGCCATGAGCTTGCAAATAGTGTTGAACCAACGCGAGAATTCCCGCGAAGACAGGCGTTGCGGCCGATGTTCCGGCCACAATCTGCGGAGCTCCGCCGTACACGATGGAATATCCAACCGCAGCCGCGAAGGAGAGGTCGGGCACCATCCTGCCCGATGTTGATGTTTGCGCTATGTCCTTCTGGAATGCGGGCCGAGGAAAGTAAGCGCTTACTCCGCCTCCGCCACCACTGACTCCAATTCCGGTGTTCTGCGCGTTACTCCAGGCGACTTCAGGAATGTAGGACACGGCATTGCCCGCCTGCGCATTATTGCTGGTAGCCCAGTACTGGCCCGGGTAGTCGTTGAAGTTGGTTCCCCCGATGCCGGTCACCTCCGGCACGCTCGCCGGCAGAGTTACTGCAAGACCGTTACTTGCGGCAAGGTCATTTGTATCGCAACCTGCGGCGCCGTTGTCGCCTGCTGCAGCGATCCAGGTGATACCTTGCGCACTGGCTTCCTGCGCGAGAGCTTGGTAATACGGCGCGAGAGAGCCTCCTCCGTCTCGTTCGCATTCGGCGTAGGAGTAGCTGATGATGTGAGCGAGGTTGTTTTCGATTATGTATTGCACGCTGGTCAACACATTCGATGAAGGCACGTAGAGGATTTTGGAGTTTCGTGCGAGTGAACCAACGATCTCAAGGTCGAGCGTCGCTTCGAGCGAGTAGATGCTTGCGCCAACAGTGCTGGGGTCGTCAGGAACGTTCGCGACAGAGTAGTCGTTCGCAGCAAGTCCGAATTGTCTACGGAAAGCTCGATAGTCTTCGAGGGCTACGCTCGCGATTCCAGGAACTGCAATGGTGATCCCGGTCCCATCGATCGAGTGGTCGTATAACGCTTTCACGTTGTATACGGTCGCAAGATCGTCGGGACCGAGTAGGTTTCCGTTTGACGTTGTAAGGAATTGAGGGCGCGGCGTGCGCTCAGACGTGGCGAGGTCATCAAGTCCGACAACACCGGAGACGATTGGAGCCAAATCGGTTGGAATGGTCGGCTCCACGGTGTTTGAGAAATGGTCAGTTCCGCTGACGACATAATGATGGATTGGGGTATGGAACCCCTCTGTAACCTTCGACACCGTAGCCGAAAAAGTCAGAAAGCGGCCGCTCGGTGATAGATGAATGTGCTCCATTCCATTCTCTTGGAGCCAGGTGGTTGCGGTGCGGATAGATTCGCGAGTCGCTCCGAATTGCGCGGCAAATTGTCGTGGCGTAAGCCATCTGTGATAGTTCGAGCTCGCCGGATCTGTTTGCTCGCGCAGCATTTCCTCAAGTGCGAGTTGGGCTCGCGGGCTCGGGCGCAAAATCAGCACCGCGTGATTGATGACGCGGTTTGGAGATTCCGGGCCATGATCGCTCGAAGAATATCTTCGGGCTGCGAAACTGGGTCGAGGATTCACTGCATCCATACACCACACAGCAGTGGATGCCAGCATAATCAAGGTGATCGTAAGAACTCTCTTCATAGGCGGACGAAGCTGAAGCCTCGAAAGTCCTATCGGCAGAGCTCCACCAATCCTGATCAGGCTTATAGGTTTGCTACGCCTTAGGAGAATTTGCGGGCATTTATGGGAGTACGTCCCGATTCAGGCAGAAATCGCGACAAAAAGAAAGGCGGAGCCGAGTGGCTCCGCCGAATTGCTTGCCACTTGTTTAGCCGATGACTTGGAGTTCGGCAATCTTTTCTTTCCACTCACCCGGGCCGGTTTCGTGGACGGCTGAGCCTTTGGAATCCACGGCTACGGTTACAGGCATGTCCTGCACCTCGAACTCGTAGATGGCTTCCATGCCTAGGTCGGCGAAGGCAAGGACCTTGGACTTCTTGATTGCCTTGGCGACCAGGTAGGCTGCGCCCCCAACGGCCATGAGGTACACGGCCTTATTGTCCTTGATGGCCTCGATGGCAGCAGGACCCCGCTCGGCTTTGCCAACCATTCCAAGGAGGCCCGTCTGCTCGAGCATCTGGCGGGTGAACTTATCCATGCGTGTCGAGGTAGTGGGACCAGCAGGTCCGACTACTTCATCGCGAACGGGATCGACCGGGCCAACGTAATAGATGAAACGGTTCGTGAAGTCCACAGGAAGTTTTTCGCCGCGATCAAGCATTTCGGTGAGCCGCTTGTGGGCAGCGTCTCGCCCGGTCAGGAGCTTGCCATTAAGCAGGATCACCTCGCCGGGCTTCCAGGATTGAACCTCTTCTCGGGTGACCTTGTTGAGATCGACGCGGCGAGCTGAGGCAGGACTATAGGTGAGCTCAGGCCAATCCTTGAGTGAAGGTGGCTGAAGCGAGACGGCGCCGGTGCTGTCAAGAGTGAAGTGTGCGTGGCGTGTAGCAGCGCAGTTGGGAATCATTGCGATTGGCAGGTTGGCAGCGTGGGTCGGATAGTCTTTTACCTTAACGTCGAGAACCGTGGTTAGACCGCCAAGTCCCTGGGCTCCGATGCCGAGCGCGTTGATCTTGTCATAAAGCTCAAGGCGGAGTTCTTCGGCCCGGTTCTTCGCGCCGCGGGCCTTCAGGTCCTGAATGTCGATCGGCTCCATGAGAGCTTCTTTGGCTAGCAGCATGGCCTTTTCGGCAGTGCCGCCGATACCGATTCCGATAATTCCCGGAGGGCACCATCCTGCTCCCATGGTGGGCACGGTCTTGAGGACCCACTCCACGATGGAGTCGGACGGATTCAGCATGACGAACTTCGACTTCGCTTCGGAGCCGCCACCTTTCGCAGCAACGATGACGTCGATCTTGTTGCCGGGAACAATCGAGACGTTTACGACCGCCGGTGTGTTGTCCTTTGTGTTCTTGCGGGCTCCTGCAGGGTCGGCAAGTACGGATGCACGAAGCTTGTTCTCGGGCAGTGTGTAGGCGCGGCGCACGCCTTCGTTGACCATTTCTTCAAGCGGCAATGTGCCCTGAATGTGCACATCCATTCCGACCTTCAGAAAGACAGTGACGATGCCGGTGTCCTGGCAAATGGGTCGATGGCCCTCGGCGCACATGCGGGAGTTGATAAGAAGCTGCGCAATGGCATCCTTGGCTGCCGGAGCCTGCTCGCGCTCGTACGCCGCGGTGAGGCTGCGGATGAAGTCAACCGGATGATAGTAGGAGATGAACTGTAGAGCGTCGGCAACGCTCTGGACGAGATCTTCTTGCTGGATGATTGTCATTATGGCGTTCCTTTAGTTAAGGACTGAATACATTATTGAATTAAAAAGCAGTGCCGTAAACCGTTCTGTTGTTTGCCCTGCTACACGGGGGAAGGTTGATCCTTCTGCTGCGTGAAGAGCTTGGCGACGGCAGGTTTGGTGACCTTTCCCATGGCGTTGCGGGGAAGCTCGGGGACGGTAAGTATCTGGGTCGGGGCTTTATAGCCTGCGATGCGCTCCTTGGCCCAGGATCGAAGCGATTCGAGGGTGAGCGATGTCCCTTGGCGGAGAACGATGGCGGCGGCGACGCGTTCGCCCCATTCGGGGTCGGGAACTCCCACGACAGCACAATCGGCAATGCATGCATGTTCACGAAGTACTTCTTCGACCTCAAGCGCCGAGATCTTATGCCCGCCTGATTTAAGGATGTCAACGTTGGTACGTCCAAGAATGCGATAGACACCATTCTCAACGGTGGCAGTGTCGCCAGTACGAAACCATCCGTCCCGGAAAGCCGAATGCGTTGCTTCAGGCTTGTTCCAGTACTCCTTGAATACGGCAGGACCTTTGATTTCGATTTCCCCGGGAGTGCCCTCAGACACTGGCACTCCTGTTTCGTTCACAAGTTGCGCTTCGACGCCGGGCAGGGCGGTACCTACGCAGCCGGGAACTCGCGTGCCGTGCAGAGGGTTGGAGAGGGCCATACCGATTTCGGTTATGCCATAGCGCTCCAGAAGCGTGTGCCCGCTGATCTCTTTCCATCTCTCAAGAGTTGCGACCGGGAGCGCGGCTGATCCAGAGACCATGAGGCGGAGTTTGCGGCAGCCTTCGGTGAAGGCAGATTGAACTGTGGTGGGTGCCGATTCCCATGCAGAAATGAGCTTGGCGTAGATAGTCGGAACTGCCATGAACAGCGTGAGGGAACCCGATGCAATCCGCTGTATCACGGTAGAGGCGTCAAACCGGGGAAGCATTTCGCAGACAGCTCCCGACCAAAGTGCGCAGCTCACGACATTAATGATGCCGTGCACGTGATGAAGCGGAAGAAAGAGCAGAATGCGGTCATTCGAAGTCCATTCCCACGCATGAATGAGCGAGGTGATCTGGGCGGCGATGTTGTCGTGAGTCGTTACTACGCCCTTCGGGCGATTTGTTGTGCCGCTGGTGTAGAGGATCATCGCCCGGCGATTAGAGCTAACCATGGGCAGCGCTGCTGGCGTGCAGGCAAGTGCCTCAGCAACGGAGAGGAGGCGGATGCCGCGCTGGTCTGCAAGGGGGGTGAGTAACTCAACAGAGTGATCGTCTAAGATCAGCGCCTCGGGATGGGAGTCGTCGAGTAGGTACTCAAGTTCAGGTGCGGGCGATCCCATAGGAAGCGGCACAGCTATGCCTCCCGCCCGCCAGATGGCCCAGAGAGTCGCAACCCACGCAAAACTCGGAGTTATGAGGAAAGCGACGCGTTGCTCGTGCAGGTCCTCTCGCCCATGAAGCAGAGCTGAAGCAACGGCTACAGAGCGGTCGAGAAGGTCGGCGTACGAATAGGTGCCTTGAGAGTCGACGATGGCGAGACGTTCACGATGAGTTTCGGCGCGGGCGATGGTTGGAAGTGTGCTCGTGGAGATCATGTGTAGAGCGCTCGGCAGAGATTGTATCCGTTTCTGAACGAGATGGTTGCTGAAAGCGTGCGAGAGTTGGGGGCGGTAACAAGTCTTTTCAGTACAGATGAATGCGGCGAAATCGAAATATGTTGCTGATTTCAGTTGACGTATCGCAAATTGCAATACTAATATTGCAATCCGTTATATGAAGCTTGGAGCGAAATTACGGTACTTGCGCCTGATGGAAGGCACGATGCGCGGCCTGGGACGCGAGATGACGCAGCTTGAAACTGTTCGCGCAATCAGGCAAGAGACGGGGAAGGCGCTCAGCCAAAGTTATCTGTCGCAACTCGAAAGCGGGGCGCGTCCTCACCTTACAAATTCAACACGCATGCTGCTTTCGAAGTTCTTCAAGGTTCATCCCGGGTATATGGTGGACGATCCCGAGGGCTATCACACCGAACTAGTAAGTGATGCGCGCGTCATGGAAGATACGCTCGATCTTTGGCTGATCAGCGGAGCCGAAAGGTTCCGGCGGGATCCTAAGGTGGCGCATGCGTTGCTCCAGGTTGCGAAGCACGAAGACTCGCGCCGCTGCCTGGTTTTACTCGGAGCGATTTTGGAGACGCCGAGCCTGGTGGATCGGTTGATGGAAGTCTTGAGGCCGGAGGCGGCGCTTCCGCCGAGTGACGGGCGGGAGCATTTGCGGAAGGGGAACGGAAAATGACGATTGCGGAACTGTATCTGACTTGTTTCCTGGTGGGCTTTGTGCTCAGCGCCCTTTCGGTGTTGATGGGCGGAGTTCATCTGCATCTGCACTTGCCGTTTCATTTTGACTTGGGGCACGTGGGGCATGTGCCTCACTCAGGCGGCGGAGGCGCTCTGCCGGCTGTGAATCTGGGAACGATCACGGCATTCCTCGCGTGGTTTGGCGGGATTGGCTACCTATTGACGCGCCACTCGCATGTTTATGCGCTTGCGGCGTTGCTCATTGCGATTGTCGGCGGATTTGTGGGCGCGACATTGGTATTTTTGCTGGTGACGCGAGTGCTGATGCGATTCGAAGCTCCGATGGACGCGGCGGACTATGACATGGTCGGCGTGCTGGGCAGGGTGAGTTCGCGTCTGCGTCCGGGCGGGACAGGGGAAATCATGTACTCGCAGCAAGGTTCTCGATGTGCGATCGCCGCACGGAGCGAAGATGGCAACGAGATTGATAAGGATGTGGAAGTAGTTGTGACTCGTTATGAGCGGGGCATTGCATATGTGCGGCGCTGGGACGAGTTGGCCGATGAAGTTGGAACGAAGTCTCTGCAATCGTAGTTTCACTAATGGCTGTGCCTGAGGAGGCAATATGGGATTTCAGATCCCGACAGAAGTGATGGTGTTAGCTGGGCTGTGCGTGCTTGTGGTCATGTTTGCCTTTGCGGCATTTGCGAAGCTGTATCGCAAGGCGGGGCCGCATGAGGCGCTGGTGGTCTATGGGTTTCGCGGAATGCGAATCATCAAGGGGAAAGGCACTGTCATTATCCCGATGATCGAAAACGCACGCGAGCTTTCGCTGGAGCTGATGTCGTTTGATGTGGCTCCAAAGCAGGACCTTTATACGAAACAGGGCGTTGCAGTGACGGTCGAGGCCGTCGCGCAGATCAAGGTGAAGTCGGACACCGAATCCATCATGACCGCCGCAGAGCAGTTCCTGACGAAGGGTCCGGAAGAGCGCGAGGGGTTAATTCGACTTGTGATGGAAGGTCACCTTCGCGGCATCATCGGTCAGCTGACAGTGGAAGAGATTGTGAAGCAGCCAGAGATGGTGAGCGACCGCATGCGCTCTACCTGCGCCGAAGATATGAACAAGATGGGACTGGTGGTGATTTCGTTCACGATCAAGGAAGTGCGTGATCAGAACGAGTACATCACGAACATGGGACGTCCTGATGTGGCGCGCATCAAGCGCGACGCCGATGTGGCCACGGCTGAGGCTGAACGAGACACGGCGATGAAGCGTGCAATTGCCCAACGCGAAGCTGCGGTCGCAAAGGCCCAGGCCGATCAGGAGCGGGTGACCGCCGAGACGCTCTCAATGGCGAAGCAGGCTGAAGCGCAACGCGATCTGGACATTAAGCGAGCCGAGTACACGGAAACGGTCAAGAAGCAGCAGGCTCAGGCTGACAAAGCATACGAAATCCAGACAAACGTGATGCAGCAGCAAGTAGTGGTCGAGTCCGTGAAGGTGCAGAAGGCCGAGAAGGAACAGCAGGTGCTGGTGCAGGAAGCCGAAATCGCACGTCGCGAGAAGGAATTGATTGCGACGGTGTTGAAGCCGGCTGAAATCGAGCGTCAGAGGATTGAAACACTGGCGGCGGCTGAGAAGCAGCGCTTGACCCTTGAAGCTGAAGGTAAGGCAACGAATATTCGCGATCAGGGCGAAGCCGAAGCCGAGATCATCTTCAAGAAAGGTGAGGCCGAGGCAAAGGCGATGAACGTGAAAGCCGAGGCTTACCAGGAGTACAACCAAGCTGCCGTGGTGGACAAACTTATTTCCGGTCTGCCGGAAGTGGTGCGTGCGTTGTCGGCTCCGCTGGCGCAGGTGGACAAGATCACAATTGTTTCCACCGGCGACGGACACAGCGCCGGCGCGAACAAGATTACTGGCGACATCGCGCAGATGGCGGCTCAGGTTCCGGCGCTGTTCGAGGCGCTCTCAGGTATGAGCGTGAAGGATCTGATGTCGCAGGTACGTGTAATCGGCGACAAGGGACCGAAGCCCGGAGACGGCGGAACGGACGGCAACACGCTGGCGAAAGGCGCAGGGAAGTAGCAGAACTGCGAAGGGCGCGATGGTCGCGCCCTTCGTTCATGAAGTTGTTTGTGCAGAAAAGGAGTTCATATGGCACTGCTGGAACGCGTGGCAACATTGATCCGGGCTAACTTGAATGAACTGGTGGATCGCGCCGAGAACCCAGAGAAGATGATTAAGCAGGTCATCCTCGACATGCAGAACCAGTTCATGCAGGTGAAGACACAGGTGGCGATCGCACTGGCGGATCTGCACCTGCTGGAAAAGAAGCAACAGGAGAACTTGGCGCAAGAGCAAGAATGGATGCGCAAGGCGGAATTTGCGGTGGGTAAGGGTGACGATAAGCTTGCGCGTGCGGGATTGGATCGCGCAATGAGCTACAAGCAATTGGCCAAGAACTTCGTCGAGCAGATCGAAGATCAGAAGGCGCAGGTTGAGATTTTGAAAGATGCGCTGAATGCGCTGCAGAGAAAGATCGCCGAGGCTGAAGGCAAGGCTGAAGTGCTGATTGCGCAGCATCGGAGAACAAAGGCCGTCGGCCGTGCGGCGGATGCCAGCCAGAAAGCGAATTCGCAGGACAACTACGGCGTGTTCCAGCGCATGAGTAACAAAGTGCTGCGAGCCGAGGCAGTGACGCAGGCGACGGTTGAAATGAGCGGAGAGGATATTGACCGTAAATTCGAGAAGCTCGAGCGTGAACAGGAGATCGAGCGCATGCTGCAGGAACTGAAGCAGCAGAAGAGCCTGCCGGCATAGAGCGTTCTGACACCCTAAATTACAAACCATCCCACCCTGAACTCGTCTGTGAATTCAGGGTGGGAATTCGGATACTAGTACCTGCCTTGAAGTCTCAAGTCCTAACGCGAAATCAGCTTTTTTTCGTGTTTGCGCCAGGGTTAGTGATCGCGCCTTGCGACGCAGAGGCGACGAGCGCGATGTATTTGGCGTAGACACCGCTGCGGTAAGCAGGGGCCCTGGCCGTAACCTTTGCGAGCCGCTGCTCGAGCGTGGCGGAGTCAACTGCAAGTTCGATCTTGCGAGTGTTCACGTCGATCTCGATTGTCTCGCCTTCCTGAATGACTCCAATGGGGCCGCCGAGCGCGGCTTCGGGTGAGACGTGGCCGATCATGAGGCCGCGAGTGGCTCCACTGAATCGGCCATCGGTGATGAGAGCTACGCTTTCGCCGAGACCTTCTCCGACGATGGCGGCCGTGACCGATAGCATTTCGCGCATACCGGGGCCACCGCGAGGACCTTCGTTGCGGATAACTACGACGTCGCCAGGGCAAATGCGTTTGGAAGTGACGGCGGTCATGGCTTCTTCTTCACTCTCGAAGACACGAGCAGGACCTTTATGGCTGGGACGTTCGTGTCCACTGACTTTAACGACGCAGCCTTCGGGCGCAATGTTTCCGTGGAGGATCACCAAGCCTCCGGTCTTCTTCAGCGGCTGATTGGCGGGTACGATTACCGACTGACCGGCTGTTTCTTGCGCTTCCGCGGCTTCTTCGCTGAGTGTCTTACCAGAGACAGTGATGGCATCGCCGTGAAGCAATCCCAGGTCAAGCAGGCGGCGAGCGAGGACGCGATTGCCTCCGGCGGTGTGAACGTCTGCGGCGACGTAGCGACCGGCAGGTTTAAGGTCGGCAAGGATTGGAGTTCGCTCGCTGATGGCCTGAAAGTCGTCGATATCAAGAGCCATATCGGCCTCGCGCGAGATTGCCAGGAGATGCAGTACAGCGTTGGTGGAACCACTGGTGCTCGCGACTGACGTGATAGCGTTCTCGAACGCGTGCGGGGTGAGGATGCTGCGAGGAAGAACGCCGCGGCGGAGCAGGTTCATAACGACCTCGCCACACTCTAATGCGATGGAATCCTTTTCTGGCGATAGCGCGGGCACGCTGTTGAATCCCATAGGTGAGAGGCCAATGAACTCCATCACGGTGGACATGGTGTTGGCCGTGTACTGCCCCCCGCAAGCACCCGCACCGGGGCAGGCTACATTTTCGAGCGCGAGCAAATCTGCATCGTTCATTTTTCCGGCGGCGTTGGCCCCAACGGCTTCAAACACGTCTTGAATCGTGACGTCTTTACCTTTGAATTTTCCCGGAGCGATGGTGCCTCCATAGAGCACGAAGCCGGGGATGTTAAGTCGGGCCAATGCCATGGCTGCGGCGGGAATCGTCTTGTCACAGCCGACAACGCAAACGACCGCATCGAAGAGCTGGCCACGGCAGACGAGTTCGATAGAGTCGGCTATGATTTCGCGGCTGATGAGCGAGGCGCGCATACCTTTGGTGCCCATGGTTTCGCCGTCGCTGATCGCGACCGTGTTGAACTCCATGGGTGTGCCACCAGCGCGTCGGATGCCCTCCTTGACCTTAGCGGCGAGATCGCGCAGGTGGTAGTTGCAGGGCATCGTTTCGATCCAGGTGTTCGCGACACCGATGAGGGGCTTGGCAAGGTCCGCATCGTTGAAGCCGATGGCCTTGAACATGGCGCGGGCAGGAGCCTGATCGCGTCCGTCAGTGATTTGAGAGCTGCGATGCTTGAGGTTCATTGAGTCTTCCATTCAGAGGGAGAGCCGGGCGGTGACTCATGAAGGCTTCAATGCAGCAGGGAAGGCAGAACTGCTAGTGCAGCCGGGGTCGCGATTGGAGTTCGACGCCCCGGCTCCTTCAGTTCTGGTTAAAGATTAGGCGTTTACCTTTTTGGCGGTGCTCTTTGTTGCGTCGGGCAGCCAGTCCATCATGCTGCGCAGTCGAGCGCCGACTTCCTCAATTTGGTGGCTCTTTTCGGCAGCGCGCAGCTCGTTAAACTTCTTGTTACCGCCGCGATGCTCGGCAATCCACTCGCGGGCAAATTCGCCAGCCTGAATCTGGCGCAGCACCTCTTTCATGGCCTGGCGCGTGGTGTCGCCAACGACCATTTCACCGCGAGTCAGATCGCCGTATTCAGCGGTGTTGGAGATGGAGTAGCGCATGCGATCGAGGCCGCCTTCATAGATAAGGTCAACGATGAGCTTCATCTCGTGCAGGCACTCGAAGTATGCGATTTCCGGCTGATAGCCAGCCTCGACCAGCGTCTCAAAACCCTTCTTGATTAGTGACGTGAGGCCACCGCATAGAACGGCCTGTTCGCCGAAAAGGTCGCTTTCTGTTTCTTCCTTGAATGTCGTCTGGAGCACTCCGGCGCGGGTCGAGCCGATGCCGTCGGCGTAAGCGAGAGCCAGTTCCTTGGCTTGTCCACTGGCGTCCTGGTGGATTGCAATGAGCGCGGGCACACCACGGCCTTCGGTGTACTGGCGGCGGACAAGGTGTCCGGGACTCTTGGGAGCGATCATGACCACGTCAACGTCGGCAGGAGGCTCGATCGTCTTGAAGTGGACGGAGAAGCCGTGGGAGAAGCCTAAAACCTTGCCCTTAGTGAGGTTGGGACGGATGGACTCGGCGTAGAGTTCGCCCTGAGTTTCGTCCGGAGTGAGAATCTGCAGATAATCGGCGCGCTTGGCCGCTTCAGCTGGAGCGAGCACTTCGAAACCATCTTCGCGGGCGCGCTTTGCAGTGGCGCGCTCTGGGTCGAGTCCAATGATGACGCTGTAACCGCTTTCACGCAGGTTGAGCGCCTGGGCGTGACCCTGACTACCGTATCCGAATACGGCTATGGTTTTGCGCTTGAGCGCATCGGGATTGGCGTCGTGGGCGTAGAAGATAGTGGCCAAGGAAGCTCCTTTTGAATGTATGAAAAAAAGCCGACCGGGGCGGTCGGTTTGATAAAGAATGCTCCGCCATTTGTGAATGTATGTCAATGGCTTATCGAAAAAACTAATAGCATCAGGAACGCGAATACTGTTTGTGCCGCCTCAGGGCGCCGGAATCTCGTGAAAAGCAGCATTACGTTATAGCATCTTGCGTATGTCGATACAGCCGCCCCGTGTTTTTGCTTTGGAAGATTATGAACAGCGATTCAGCGACCGTCATCTGCTTCATGGCGCGGTAGAGAAGTGGGCGAAGGAGAAGCCCAATGCGATTTCGCTAATTGATTCTGACCGGAACCAGCGCTTGTCGTGGTCGGAGTTCGAAGGGATGAGCCGGGCTCTGGCGATGTTGCTGCTGAGAGACGGACTTCGCAAAGGTGAGTTCTTTGTTAGTGAGCTACCGCTGACGAGCGAACACATTTTGCTCGAATATGCATGTTTCCGGATAGGTGTGGTGTTTGTTCCTCTGGATCTGCGTCTCAGTAGGGAAGAGCTGATGCGGAGTTTGAGCAAGATTGGACCCGCCGGTGTCGCGTTTGTGAAGACGCCCGCGGTGGAGGATTTCAGAGACTTTTTGGCGGAGGTGAAAGAGAGGTTCGCGCCGAAGCTGGTCGTGCAATTTTCAGCGCAGGAGGACTATGAGAAGGGGGCGATTCCAGTTGGTGAGTTGTTGAAGCAGGCACAGAGCTTACTGACCGCGAATAATGCAGAGCGCGAAGCCGAGTACGCGAAAGCTTCGGCCTCTGTCACGCCGGAGGATGGAGCGCTGGTGATCTTCACCACCGGATCGACTGGCTCGCCGAAACCTGCACTGCTATCGCACAGGAACATAAGCTGCCAGAATATGTGCCTCAGCAGGGCTCTGCTTCACGGATCGGTCACGGATCTGGTCACATTGGTGAATCTGCCTCCGAGTCATGTGGGCTGCCAGACCGAATTGCTGATGAGCACGATCTTCGATGGCGGCTGCGCGGTACTGGTGCCGATCTTCGATCCATTGCGGTCGATGCGGGCCATTGCAGATTTCAAGGTAACGGCAATCGGGCAGATCCCGGCGATGTTTCAGTTCGAGTGGAGGCTGAAAGATTTCGAGTCATTCGAATTATCTAGCTTGGATCTTGCGGCCTTCGGGGGACAGCAGGTATCGCCCGCGTTCGTAGCGAAGGTGGCGAGAATGGCTCCGAATGTGGGAACAGGGCTGGGGCTGACCGAAGCGGCAGGGTTCTGCACGTACATTCGTTCCTCAAGCGATCACGCAGAGGAATGTGCGACAAGCCTGGGTGAGGACATGCCTGTCTATCCAGTGTCGATTCGCGCTGCGATGCAGGAAGACGGAAGCGCAGGCGGCGAACTGAAGCAGGGTGAGCTTGGACATATCTGTTTCCAAGGGCCGCAGACGTTTCTCGGATATGTGAACGATCCTGAAGCTACGGCAGCAACGATTTCCAGCGACGGATATTTGTACACGGGCGACATTGGATACCGCGACAGCACGGGGCTGCACATGGCGGGAAGGTCAAAGCTGATCATCAAGCCTTCGGGGTACCAGGTGTTTCCTGGCGACGTGGAGAACCACTTCTCGACGATGGACGGCGTAGCTTTGTGCGCCGTTGTTGGAGTACCTCACCCGATTACGTCGGAGGCGATCGTTGCTTTCATCGAAGTGCATTCAGGAAGGCAACTCGATGTGTCGCAGTTGCAGCGGCACGCGCGAGGATTGGCCTCATATATGCGCCCGTATCACTACGTGCTGCTGGAGCCGGGGCAGATCCCGCTGAACCGCGTTGCAAAAGCGGATTACCTGCTTCTGCGTGAGCGAGCAGAACGGGAAATGGAGAAGCTCAATTTGCAAGGTCGCCGGAGTCTCTAACGCGAGCACACGAATTGAGTGTTTGCGGGCAACTCGCCATGCGCAATGAACTCAAAAGAAAGGGGCCGCTGGTTGCAGCACCCGATTCAACTGTTCGGAGCCACGAAGGGAATTGTGCAGGAGGATAGGGAGCTAGGTGAGCGCAATTTGATTGCACCGAAAGTCGTTCCCTTTTATAGTTTCCGGTCAGTGTTCGGTAGTCGCTCTGATCTGCAGTTGTGACTGTGAAGATAGGGGGTTCCATGAATACGTTTCCCATTATGCTGGGTGCACTTTGCGTATACGCCCTGGCATATCGGTATTACAGCGCATTCATCGCCGCGAAAGCGATGGTGCTGGATGATCGCCGCATCACTCCTGCACACACCTACGAAGATGGACACAATTACGTGCCTTCACCAAAGTGGGTTCTCTTTGGACACCACTTTGCCGCGATCGCTGGAGCAGGACCGCTGGTTGGCCCTACCTTGGCAGCACAGTTCGGATTCGCTCCTGGATTTCTTTGGCTGCTGATTGGCGCAGTCGTCGCCGGGTGTGTCCAGGACTTCACAGTCATGGTTGCGTCGGTACGCCATCGAGGCCGCTCGCTGGCGGACATCGCGCGCACCGAAATCAGTCCCTTTGCCGGGTTGGTGGCGATGATTGCGGTGCTGTTTATCCTGCTGGTGACGCTGGCAGGATTAGGCATCGTCGTTGTCAACGCGCTGGCGAATAGTCCATGGGGAGTGTTCACGATCGGCATGACCATTCCGATCGCGCTCATCATGGGCATGTGGATGTTCAAGAGCTCCTCGGGACAGATCAAAATCACGGCACCCAGCGTTTTCGGCGTGGTTTGCCTGGTCGCTGCGGTGATCGGTGGTCACTCTTTTGCGCAGAGCAGCATGGCGAGTTCGCTGACATTCAACGCACACCAAATTACAGCGATGATGATGATCTACGGATTCGTCGCTTCGGTGCTGCCGGTCTGGTTACTCCTTGAACCGCGCGACTATCTCTCCACTTATGTGAAGCTGGGAACAATCGCCATTCTGATACTGGGCGTGTTCATTGTGCACCCGAACATCCAGTTCCCGAACTTTACACCTTACCTGCACGGCGGCGGCCCCATCATCAAGGGCAAGCTGTTCCCGTTCCTGTTTGTGACGATTGCCTGCGGCGCAATATCAGGATTCCACTCGTTGGTTTCTTCGGGCACCACGCCGAAGATGCTAGACAAGGAGACGGACGCACGCTTCATTGGATACGGTGCGATGCTTTGCGAATCGCTCGTTGGCGTGCTGGCTCTGATTGCTGCCTGCTCAATGCACCCCGGTGATTACTTCGCCATCAACTGCCCGCCTGATGTGTTTGCGAAACTGGGACTGCACACGGTGAACCTCGACATGTTCTCGCAGGAGGTCGGCGAGAAACTGGCCGGACGCAGCGGTGGTGCGGTGTCACTGGCAGTTGGCATGGCCCAGATTTTCCGCGGATTGCCGGGCATGGATAAACTGATGGGGTATTGGTATCACTACGCCATCATGTTCGAGGCACTCTTTATCCTCACGACAGTCGATACCGGAACCCGCGTCGCACGTTACGTATTGCAGGAACTGATGGGCAAGGTTTACAAGCCGCTCGGAAATAACGCGTGGCTGCCAAGCAATCTGAGCGCTACTACGTTGGTCGTTGCCGGATGGGGTTATCTGATCTGGACGGGAAACATCTCTACGATCTGGCCGCTGTTTGGCACGGGCAATCAGTTGCTGGCCACCATTGCTCTGGCGGTCTCGACCACGTTCCTGATCAACATGGGCAAACAGAAGTATGCCTGGTTGACGATCCTTCCGATGTGCTTCGTGGGCGTGACAACTATATCGGCCGGGGTGCTCTCGATACAGAACATCTTCTGGCCGCTGAGGTTAAAGCCCGGTATGCACTTTGCAGGACTACTTGATACGTCGCTGATGGTGATCTTTATCGTCGGCGTGGTGCTGGTGCTCATTGACGCGATACGGCGTTGGTTCCTCGTCCTGAACGGCGCGCCTGTCCCGGAGGAGGCATTCGGTCCGCCGGTTACGGAGAAGGGCGAAGTGAAGATGGGCTGCTGCTAGAGAGTTGCGATCCCAGGTTATCCGGCGTAAGGCTGCTTACGCCGGATTTCTTTTGCCCGCGAGCGAATCGAGAAATGTTCGCGAGGGTGCCGAGGGGTTCGCGAATCGCGGGGTGAAAAAGGCAACGTCCCATGGGCCCCCATCGCTCCAACCGCTGAGTCAGATAACCAATTCCATGACGAGGAGAGCAAATGGGACTGTTCTCATTAAAGTTGGAAAACCTGAATGAGCTGTTCGTGAAGGAACTCCGAGATCTGTATGACGCCGAACAGCAGATCACGGAAGCGCTCCCGAAGATGATAGATTAAGCGACGGTACCGCAGTTGAAACAAGCGTTGCAGCAACATCTGCAAGTCACCCGTCAACAAATCAGCAGACTGGATCAGATTTTCAGCATGTTGAAGCAGAAATCCTCGGGAGAATCCTGCCGAGGCATGAAAGGGATTATCAGCGAAGGCAGCGATCTGCTTTCGACCGGCGCTGAACCGAACGTCATCGACGCGGGAATTATCGCTTCGTGCCAGAAGGTGGAGCACTACGATCGCGAGCTACGGAACCGTCCGTACCTATGCCCAACTGCTGGGAAATCAGGAAGCGTCACGATTGTTGCAGCAAACACTAGATGAAGAGAAACAAGCCGACTCCACTTTGAACAGCATCGCGCAGGACGTAAATGTCGAGGCGAGAGCCGCCTAGCGCCAGCCCTTAACAGCAAAAAGAAGGCCGTCGAAAGACGGCCTTTGTTGCGCGCGAGATTAGACTACAAGGTGCCAGCCTTTGGCGCTCCGCTTGGAGCAGGAGTGTCGCGCTTGGGGATGGGGATGACCTCAGCGTTCGATGTAGTGTCCGTGACTTGATAAGGCGCCACGTCCAGTGCCTTATCCAATACCTCGATGATGTGATAGATGGGCATGGGATGGCCCGCCCGCTTGAGGCCGCTTGCTATATGCAGGAGGCATCCAGGATTAGCCGAGACAAGTGCCTCCGCGCCGGAGGCGATAATGTTTTTTGCCTTCCTATCTGCCAGTTCGTGCGCGGGCTTGGGTTGTATGAGGTTGAAAATGCCTGCAGAGCCACAACAGAGGGCTGCCTCGGGAAGTTCGAGAACCTGCATTCCCGGAATGGCCTTGAGCATCTGGCGCGGTTGCACGCGAATGCCTTGCGCGTGCTGAAGATGACATGAGTCGTGGTACGCAACTTTCATCGGCAAGGCTTTTACCGGCAGCTGGGCTCCTAGTTCAGCAAGTACCTCGCTGATGTCCTTACACTTTTTGGAAATCGCCTTCGCACGCGAGGCGTACCGGGGATCGTCGCGCAATAGGTAGCCGTACTCCTTGATGTTTGAGCCGCATCCGGCGGAATTGATTGCAATCACGTCCACATTTGCTGTTTCGAAGACGTCGACAATGCGACGAGCTGCCTCGAGGGCCTCGTTTTCGCGCCCGGCGTGGGCCATCAGCGCGCCGCAGCATTGCTGTTCCTGGGGAACGATAACCTCGCAGCCGAGAGCAGCCAATACGCGAACCGTGGCGTCATTCACGTTGTTAAAGAGAACGCGCTGCACGCATCCGAGCAACACACCAACCCGCATGCGGGGCCGGGCAGATGGTCGAACGCTGCGCGGCATGGGCGCGAAAAGCTGTCTCAAGTAAATGTCTGGGAGCAGCGATTCCATCGAGCGGATTCGGTCAGGGAGAAACTTGAACAAACCCAGCTTTCGTACAAGCCACCGCAGGCCGGAACGCTGGTATAGCCACATCGGGAGCATCATCAGGCGCAAGCGCTTCGGGTAAGGGAAGAGCGAAAAAATCATGCGGCGGAAGAGCCGGTCGAAGAGAGGCCGACGATAATTACGCTCGATCTGCGCGCGCGTAGCTTCGATGAGCTTGTCGTATTGCACTCCGGACGGACAAGCTGTTAGGCACGCCATGCAGCCGAGGCACTTGTCGAAGTGGCTGACATACTTGTCATCCATCTTTGCGATGCCGCCTTCGGCTCCCATCTTCATCAGGTAGATGCGGCCTCGGGGAGAGTCCATTTCTTCGTTCCACAGATTGTACGTAGGGCAAGTTGGGAGGCAGAACCCGCAATGCACGCAGGTGCCGATGAGTTCGGTTGCGGGCGGGTGATGGGAGTCGAAAACGCCCGGACCTACTTGCTCCTTGCGAACCACTACCTCATCGATTGGAACAGTGCTTTTCATCAAATTCCTCCCACGAACCGCCCACGGTTTAGGATCTGGTGCGGGTCAAACTGTTGCTTGATTTTTTTCATCAATGGCAGAGCGGTCCCGGCATCGCCCCATACGTCAATCGATCCGCGCAGTGCTGTGGGCGCTTTGAGCACGACCGCTGTGCCTCCACATGGCGCAAATGAGTCGCGCAGCGAAGAAACAAAATCTGCTAACTGCTTGCAATCGGATGCGCTGCACTTGAGATAGCCGAGGCCGGTCGAGTGCAGGACGAGCGTCCAGTCGGCATTCTGGCTGAGCGCTTCACGTACGAACTCCGAGGTAGAGCCTAGCTGGGAAGGCAAGACGCTCAACTTGCAGATTACGGAGGAGTCGCTTTTATCCCACAGATGCTGACGCGCCAGCCAGGGATCGCCAACAGGTTGCGTCTCGTTGGCATTCGTAGCTAAGCGGCGCACAGATTGTGCTTGCGCTTCAATTCCAGCGGGGATTCCTTCGAGACGAACATCTACTTCCGTGTGTCCGGCGGAGGAGGTTCGCATCTGCAGACCGGTGGGGAGGACGACAGAGTCTGCGATGGCGAGCATGAACTCGTTTGCGCGCTCACGCTCCACGAAGGAGAACGTGAGTGTACTCGAATGCTCGGGAGTTGGATGAAGGCGGAATACAGCTCGCGAAATGAATCCGAGAGTTCCAAACGCGCCGGACATCAATTTGGGAAGATCATATCCAGCAACGTTCTTTACTACCTTGCCGCCGCTCACCGCAATGGTCCCGTCGGGAAGCACCACGGTAAGTCCAATGATGAGGTCACGGATACTCCCATAGCGAATTCGCAGGGAGCCGCTGTCATTCGTCGCGATGATGCCGCCGACCGTTGCGCGGTCGGGGAAGAGCGGATCGAGTGCTAGGCGTTGGTGATGTTGAGACAAGGTCTGCTGAAGCTGAGACATGGTTACGCCAGACTCAATCGTGACGGTCATGTCACCCGGCGCGTGCTCGAGGATGCGCGAGAAACGCGCGGTAGAGACCATCAGGTCAATTGTCCCTAGCGCGGTGCCCCAATCGGCCTTGGTGCCTGAGCCACGCGGAGCTATCTGGAGATCGTTTTCTTTGGCGTATCGCAAAAGATTCGCCAGTTCGGTCTGATTTGCTGGCTCGACATACAACTGGGGACGCACGCCGCAAATGCTGTCGTCGGGCGATCCCTCGCGGACGGTACCTTCGACGACGATCGCGCGAAGTTCGTCCAGTGCTTGTACAGGAGTTCTCTTAGCTAATCCGGGCATGGGTTAGAAGAATTGCGCCTTTCCCGCGACCTCAAGAGGATGCGGAACATAGGGGCCGCGCTTTTCGGCACACAATGGCGTGCGCGGGAAGACTTTTCCAGGGTTCGAGATGTAGCTCGGGTCGAAGGCGCAGCGTACAAGCTGCATAGTTTCGAGATCGGGTTCGGCAAACATATCCGACATGAACAGTTTCTTTTCCTCGCCTACCCCGTGCTCGCCAGTGATGGAGCCGCCGACACGTACGCATAGCTTCAGGATTTCGCCAGAAAGGTGTTCGGCGTCGTGCTCTTGTCCTTCGATGCGGCGATCGTAAAGCACGAGTGGATGCAGGTTTCCATCTCCGGCGTGGAAAACGTTTGCGACGCGCAGGCCCACAGCAGCGGAAAGATTCGCAATTTCATCCATGACCTGCGGCAGAGATGTGCGGGGGATAACGCCGTCCTGCACGATGTAATTTGGCGAGATGCGCCCCATGGCGGCAAATGCAGCTTTGCGGCCTTTCCAGATCAGCATGCGCTCGGTTTCTGTTTGCGCAACGCGAATCTCGGATGCGCGATGGAAGAGGCAGCGTTCACGAACGCGAGCCATCAAGGCTTCTACTTCGGCTTCGGGGCCATCGAGTTCCACAAGCAACAGGCCACCACAGTTCGGATAGCCCGCATGCACGGCGGCTTCAGCGGCCTGAATGGCGAGGTTGTCCATCATCTCAATGGCCGCAGGCAGAATGCCCGAGGCAATGATGTCGCTAACCGCGGCTCCAGCAGCGTTGGTGGAATCAAATGCGGCCAATAATGTCTGGACCACTTCGGGACGCTTGACGATTCGGAGAATTACCTTGGTGACCACGCCAAGCGTTCCTTCTGATCCAACGAATACTCCGGGAAGATCATAGCCGAGCGGGTCGAGAGTGTTTGCCCCAAGCTGCACAAGCGAGCCGTCTGGAAGTACAACCTCGAGTCCCAGGACGTGAGTAGTGGTGAAGCCATATTTCAGGCAATGTGCGCCGCCCGAGTTCTCCGCCACGTTTCCGCCAATGGTGCATACGGATTGCGAAGAGGGGTCGGGTGCGTAGAAGTATCCATAAGGCGAAACGTGTTGGGTTACAGCAGAGTTGATCACGCCGGGTTCGACCACTACTCGTGCATTTGGAATGTCGAGTTCCAGAATTCGATTGAGGCGAGCGAGGCTGATGACAATGCCGCCTTCGACAGGAAGTGCTCCGCCGCTGAGCCCTGTGCCAGAGCCACGCGCCACAAAGGCAACGTGCTCCCGAGCACAAAGCCGCACAATCGCCTGCACCTGCTCTGCAATTTTAGGTATAACGACGGCAAGTGGGACGACACGGAAATTCGTCAAGCCGTCGCACTCATAAGTTCGCAGTTCTTCGCGGGAGGTGATGAGTCCGTCACCGACCTCCGCGCGAAGCGCTTCAATAAACGCCGAATTCATTTGAGAACCTCGGTTGTTGCTATCTCACGAAACTAAGTCCGTGAGGAACAGCGCCTGGGAAAAGGTAAGCGTAGGCGAGAACGATCAGTCCCACGATGGAAACCAGCGCCACAGAATGCCAGAAGACGTACTTGAAGATACGTCCCTCGTTTCCGAGCTGGTTCGTAGCAGCGGTGGCAATGATGATGGATTGAGCGTCGATCATCTTGCCCATGACGCCACCAGCACTGTTTGCAGCGCACATCAGGATTGGATCGAGGCCCGTCTGTTGAGCGGTGATCTTCTGCAGTCCGCCAAACAGCGCGTTGGAAGATGTGTCACTGCCGGTGAGCGCTACGCCAAGCCATCCCAGCATAGTGCCGAAGAACGGGAAGGCTGCTCCTGTTCGCGTGAACGCCAGACCTAACACGGCGTCCATGCCTGAGTATCGTGTGACGAAGCCCAGCCCCAGCATGCAACATATCGCAAGCATGGCGAAGCGCATTCGGTAGAGCGTGTGCCCGAAGACTCGGGCCAGACCGCCGGGAGACATTCCAAGCAGCAGACCAGCGAGGATTGCAGCCAGGAAGCATCCGGTGCCAGTAGCCGAAACCCAGTTGAAGTCATACTTAGCGGATTCGGGAGTGGGTTTCGCTACTACTGGATACGCGCGAGTGACTTTCTTATGCAGATACGGAACATCCCAACCACCCTTCTCAAAGGCTGGGGTAGTGTGCGTGTTTATGACCTTCTTTACACTGGGCAGGCCCCACAGCAGAACGAAGACGGACAGAATGGCGAAGGGCATCCACGCCTTCATGATCTGGCCGGTCGTGTAGTGCTGCGGTGGGATGCGGCGGTCAGGTGCGACGTCCCATTGTGTGCCCATCTGGTCTAGCTCTTCGTGATGCTGATCGGGGCCGGGGCCGCCGGTCGTGCTGGACGTGCTGCCCGTGGGGACGATGTAAGGCATTGCGGCAGCCGTGGACGCCGCAGGATAAGCAACTGCCGGGCCACCAGTTCCGGTCTGGCGGAGAGCGGCCGTGCGATCCGCCTGCCCGGCAATGACCTGCAGCTCTTGCGCGCTCTCGTCTTCAAAGCGCCAGATGCGCTTGGGCTGCCAGAATCGAAGGAAGATAAGCGTGCAGACCATGCTTACCGCGCCGGAAGCGATGTCCACCAGATTGCTGTCAACGTGGTTAGACCACAGATACTGGGTGGCAGCAAACGAGCAGCCTACGACGAGAATCGCTGGAAGGACTTCGAACGTCTCGGCCCAGCCCACCATGGCTCGCACCAGCCAGAAGGGAACGATAACGGACGCGAAAGGCAGAATGCGCCCGATCATTGCATTAAGGTCAGACTCGGGCAGCGCAGTCACCAGCGCGAGAGTGTGGACCGGCGTACCAATGGCTCCCCAGGCGACAGGGGCGGTGTTGGCAATGAGGTTCAGTGCGGCGGCCTGGAACGGCTTGAAGCCAAGGCCGATCATGAATGCACCAGCAATCGCGACAGGAGCTCCGAACCCAGCGGCGCCCTCGATAAGCGCGCCAAAGCAGAATGCGACAAGCAGGAGCTGCAGCCGACGGTCAGGAGTGATGGATGCCACGGACTGCTTCATGATCTCGAACTGTCCCGTCTCAACCGAAATGTCATACAGATACACAGCCGCGAGAACGATCCAGGCAATCTTGAGGATGCCGAACGCGACACCATACAAGAGGCTGACGGTGGCCAGTGTCGCCGGCATGTGGAAGACGAATATCGAAACTCCGAGTGCAGTTAATGCCCCGGCCAAAGCTGAAAGGTGGGGGCGGACTTTAAGTCCCGCCAGAAGCGTGAAGAGCACGATTATCGGAAGCGCAGCGACCAGGGTGGATAGCCACCAATGGCCAAACGGATCGTACACTTGTGTCCAGGGCATTGATACTCCTTCGCACGTGTGAGCGAGGAGAGTGCCGGAGGGCAGGAGGTGCTCTGCCGATCACAGTCCCTCGATTCGGGGATGTGTGATGTAAGGAGAGCCCGTTCGGATGTCTGGTACTCGGGCTTGCCAATTCTTCTTCGACGGTTGCAGAGAATTCAGTGGAAGTGTCGCATGCGGGGAGCGGCACTTCCTCCGTAAAGAGTGACTACTTCTTTCGGGTTTGCTTCTTTGCGGATCTCCGGGCGGGCTTCGTGGGGGCGATGCGATTGATGTGCTGCTCGAGCTCGTCAATCCTCTTCTTCAGGTCGGCGACCTCGGTGTTATTGCTCAGCCCGGGCGCGGGAACGGAACTGGCGGAAGCGTCAGACTCGGGTGCCGAGGTAGGAGGAGTATGGGCCTGACCTCGCTGCGTTGCTTGCTGCATCATGTTTTGCAGAAACTCAAGTGGTGCCATCGCGGGTTGCGGCATATGAGGGATCATGGAGCGGTACATATTTGTAAGCGCTGACATGTAGTTCATCGCGCTCTCCTGTGTGGCTTTGCCCGAGGCCACAACCATCTCCCTGAGAACATCGAGCGGAAACACGGAATTCGGAGCCTTTGCCTGCTCGACAATGATCAACGTAAGTATCAGGCGGGTAATGTCTTCGCCCGTTGCAGCATCGAGAACCTGGACATCGTGGCCGTCCTGGAGCGCCCTGGCGATCTCGTCGAGATTGACGTACCGGCTGTGTGTAGTGTCGTAAAGTCTTCTATTTTCGTACTTTTTGATGACGATCTTCTTGCGTTCCATTTTGTCGTCTTTTGCCGTTGACAGGAGGCCGCAGTCGAAGCATACTGCAAATATTGCTGCATCGCAGCATGAATTGCGGCATCCAATGAAATGTGGACTTATAGGTCCCCTAGGAGAAAAACATGACCGCTGCCTTTGAGTCAAACAATACTTTCGCGGACCTGCTGCAGAAGGGGTTCGAACAGGTTTTAGAAGCCAGCAAGAGCTCGCTTGATTTGGCCGTGAAGTATAACAACGAAGTTTTGGGAGCGACGCGCAAGGCCCTGAATCTCTCTCCGAGCACGCCCGGCTTGAACATGTTCGATGTTGCGGGTAAGGCATTTGAGAATTACGCCGAGTTGCAGAAAAACATTCTGGACATCGTTGGCGAGCATGGAACGGCAGTGAGCGGCGCTATCCGCGAGGGCGGCAAGGCTGCTGCGGAGATGACCGCAAACGCTCAGGCACGCTTCCACGAGTCGGTCGAGCGCACGGCTGCGGCCCACAAAGCTGTACTGGATTTTGCTGCAAAGCAGAATAAACAGGTCGTGGCAGCCCTGAAGCAGCAGGAAGGCATTGCCGGAACGCCTCTGGTTGAGACGGCCGACGCGGTTGAGCGCGGAATGGATGCGCTCATCGAAGCTCAGAAGCAGTCGGTAGATGTTGCCGCAAACCAATTGAAGTCAGCCACCAGCGCATCGTAATCGAAGCGCTGAGCGGCGAATAGCCCGGACGCAAGCTTTCTGTAATCAGAGAAGCTTGCGCACCGGGCCTATTTTTTTGATCGATTATTTGGATCGTTGAGACAGCCATTCATCGATATGCGGCCAGGTACGCTTCGATGCACCACTGCCCGCCATAACTCCAATGTGCCCGCCAGCTACTCGATAGACTTCCTTGTCAGGGCTGCCCATCTTTGCAATCGCAGGCTCGGTTTGGCACGGCGGTGTTATGTGATCGCTCTCGGCGATGATGGCCAGCAGGTTGGCCTTCACTTTGGCAAGATCCACGCGCTCGCCGCGTATTTCCAGTTCGCCTTTCATAAGGCGATCGTTACGGTAGAGATCGACGATCAGTTGACGGAACGCGCCGCCAGCGATGGGAATGTTGTCCGTCACCCAGGTGTTCATGGCGTGCCAGCTCTCGACGATCTTGGGGTTTTCGAGGTTATCCCACAGACGGAGATAGTTGCCAACGTAGTTCTCCACTGGTTTCAGGGCCTTGGCCCCATACTCAATCATCTCGGGAGGCATGTTTCCGAAGGCGGCAAGCACTCTGTCGATGTCGAAATAGCGCTCATCGGTCCAGCGGGCAAAGGTGATCTGTTCCTTCTGCGAGAAATCGAGGGGAGCTGTGAGCAGGAGAAGGTTCCGCAGACCATCATCCGGACGCAACGCGGCGTAGATGGAGGTGAGAATCGCTCCGATGCACCACCCAAGCAGGCTGAACTCTTCTGAACCCGAGATGGCCTTCATCTTGCGAATCGCTCGCGGCATGTACTCGAGGGTGTAATCGTCGAACCTAAGATTCTTGTCTTCGATGCCCGGAGAGCCCCAGTCGAGCAGGTACACGTCATAGCCTTGCTTCACCATGAACTCCACAAAACTTGCCCCGGGCCGCAGGTCAAGGATGTAGGGGCGGTTCATGAGCGCAAAGACGAGCAGCAATGGCACAGGATGCCGCTGCTCTTTTGGAACCTGAGGGATGTAGTGATAAAGCTTAGCTTTGTTCAGCGTCCAGACAACCTCTTTTGGAGTTTGCGCGATCGGCGCTGACGTGGTCATGGCCTTGGTTAGGGTTTCGAGTTTCTTTTGCATGGCAACGAACTCATTCGTTTCCAGCGTATCCACGGGCATTTTACCTGGCTCCCTTTTTTCTTGACTTGCTTGTCGATTGAGTTGGATGCGGAGTGTCGATGTGTGCGGATTGAGGTCCGAGTTTTGCGATGAACTGCTGGATCTGGTCCAACTTGCTGTCCATGTCGTCCAACCTCATTTCGAGGCTGGTGAGCCGGTCAGCGAGGGAGACAAAGTCAGGACGTGTCGGCATGCTCAACTGTTGCAGTGCGTTGATCATCGCCTTTTCGAGCGAAATCCGGAGCGGATGCGAGGCTGCGAGATAGGCATCGAGCGCCGCTCCCGAGTGCTTGGCATAAGCCTCGGTATTCACCATCTCGTTCATCGCCTTTGCCCACACATCCATGTACGCGTCGCGCATCTTGAGCACTTGCTCAGCCGGGTCCTGCTTTTTCTCACTCTGTTCTTCGCTCATTCAAACCTCCGGAGTGCTGACATGAACCATCATCACTCAGCAGAGTGCTTTTCTTCTAGTGCACGCAACTGTTCACGAGCTTCTTCCACACTTTCATAGATGTTGGCAGAGGTTTTTTCGTCACCGAGAACAGCTCCCAATTGCATCCGAAGGAAAGCGCTGGTGGTATAGCGGGTTACTCCGGAATACATATCCTCCATCAAGCCCTTTACCATTGTGCTATAGGGATCGATGAGCTCGGGGAGAATCGAAAAGTTATCGTAGTTGACAATGGCATAGGTCTTGCCGGGAGCGTCACTCAACTTCTCGCGCACGAGCTGCCCGATGCGAGTCACCTGATCGATGCTGCGGATGGAAAGCCCTTCGAAGTTCACGAAGAAGAGATTCTGCTCCTGATCGTAGACGAACCGGTTTTCGAGCGGTACTTCCTGGAAGAAGCTGCGCAGGTCCATGAGCTCGGGGCGGAAGATGCGGGGATCCATGAGCTGTGGGCTGCGCACAATTGGCGCAAAATCCATGTGGGCCAGAATGTGCTTGTCGATATCGACGCCGGGAGCAACCTCGATGAGCTCGAGTCCGCCCTCAACCAGTTTGAAGACGCAGCGCTCGGTAACGTAGAGCACTGGCTGGCCACGCTGGAGAGCGTACTTGCCGCTGAAGGTGCGATGTTCGACTTGCTCGACGAACTTGCGCGACTGCCCTTCACGCAAGATGCAGAGCTCACCATTCTTGATTTCAACTTCGAGTTTGCCCGCAGTAAAGGTTCCACAGAAGATGAGCCGTTGTGCATTCTGGCTGATGTTGATGAATCCGCCGGCACCCGCGAGACGGGGGCCAAAGCGGCTGACATTCAGGTTGCCCTCTCGGTCGGCCTCGGCCAGACCAAGACACGCCATGTGAAGACCTCCACCATCATAGAAGTCGAATTGATAGGGCTGGTCGATGATGGCTTGGGCATTGACGGCCGCGCCAAAGTTCAGTCCGCCCGCGGGCATGCCTCCGATTACACCGGGCTCTGCAGTGAGAGTAATCAGGTCGATTATCTTTTCTTCGTTTGCGACGTTGGAGATCCCCTCGGGCATGCCGATGCCGAGATTTACGACGCTGTTCGGGCGCAGCTCAAGGGCGGCACGACGAGCGATAATCTTGCGAGCCGAGAGCGGGATGGGTGCGATCGCCGCCATCTTGACACGTATCTCGCCGCTGTACGAGGGGTCGTATTGCGAGCCGAACGTCTGCCAGTGGTATTCCGGCTTTTCGGCGACCACGACGCAATCGACCAGCACGCCGGGAACCTTGACCTGACGCGGATTGAGGGTGCCACTCTCGGCAATACGTTCGACTTGCGCGATGACAAGACCGCCTGAATTATGAGCGGCCATTGCGATGGCAAGCACCTCAAGCGTCAGAGCTTCTCGCTCCATCGTGATATTCCCCTCGGGGTCTGCCGTGGTGCCACGAATGACGCCGACGTTCACAGGCATAGCGTGGTAGAAAAGATACTCCTGTCCGCCAAGGGTGATGAGCTCAACGACGTCCTCGGTGGTGCGTGCATTGATCTTGCCGCCTCCGTTGCGCGGATCTACGAACGTGCCAAGGCCTACTCGCGTAATGTGTCCTGGCCGGTGCGCGGCAATATCGCGAAACAGGTGAGAGATGACGCCCTGCGGCAGGTTGTAAGCTTCAATCTCGTTTCCGATGGCCAGACGCTGCAGTTTAGGAACGAGTCCCCAGTGTCCTCCGATTACTCGCTTGACTAGCCCCGGATGGCCAAGATGATTGAGGCCGCGTTCCTTACCATCGCCCTGTCCGGCAGCGTAGAGCAGAGTGAGGTTGCGTGGCTTGCCAAGTGGCGGGCCTAGACTTTCAGGGGCAAGATAGAGGTCCTCAAGGGCAACGGCTATATTTTCGGCGAACCCAATGCCGACAAAGCCTCCCGTTGCGACGGTGTCGCCATCGCGAATCAGGCGCACTGCATCAGATGCGGAGACTACCTTTTCACGTTGCGGCGGGCGATTTGCGCTCACCATCGGATGGGTCTGCATGGAAGCGACAAGCGGGCTCTTCGACATTAGCGGCTCTCTCTAGCCCCGAGGCTCAGATGGGCAGGACATCATACTGCAGAACTGGCCTGGGTGAAGAATGATGAAATCAGGCGACTTTTGCGCCGGGCTATGCGATTACGCGGGGGAGTAGAAGGTTTGCCGCCGAACGATAATTTCGAAACTTTGTTCCCGGAGGTCACCGCACGGAAATCTATTGCACCTGAGATGGCGCAAAGATGCGTCGCACGCGATTTCGAAGCGACTCATACGGGTTCTTGCCGAATCGGAGTCGGCACCACATTCCGAGGCGAGTTTCACCGGGAAGGAAGGTGATACGAGGGACGAGGTGGAGGTCCGTCCCGAGGTGCAGTAGCCCTGGCCAGGTGGTGAAGGCCATCTCGAATACCTGCCGCGCGGCGGAGCGTGTTGCGGGATCGACTCCTCCAAATGGGTAGGCGAATGCGACAGGTGGCTTGCCGAGAATTGATTGCAACTCAGAATGGCAGTCGCCGATCTCTGCGCGGATTTGCTCGCTGGGGATCAACGGAAGCTCCGGGTGCGTGCATGAATGCCCGCCGAACTCGATGCCTCGCACAGACCACTCCTGGATCTGCTCTCTGGTCATCAGTTCAAAGGTGGGCCGGCCAGCTTTTCTGTCCCAAACATTCGTAGATCCGATATAGCGCGTTACCACCATGCACGAAGCGGTGAACCCGTGCCGCTCCAGGATCGGGAATGCATTTCGGCAAAGGTCCGCGTATCCGTCGTCGAATACAAGCATCAAGGGACGTCGAGGCAGTGTGCCATTAGCATTGCGCCAGTTAAGCCAATCTGCTGGACGGATCGTCGTGTAGCCAAGCCTCGAAAAGAAGCGAATCTGTGATTTAAATGCGGCAATGGGAGTTGTGAGTCCTGGATACTCGCCTGGTTTCGGTTCTCCGACATTGTGGTACATGATCACTGGAACCTGTGCAGCGAAATCAGCTTCGAACTGCTCCCATGAACCTGATTGCTGGATAGCGCCCTTTGCGTGAGCCAGGACGGAGCGGGCCTTGAGAAGCCTCTTTGCGATAGAGGTGAAAGGTGGAACGCGCGACAGAGACAGAGCAACTGAGTAGCTGGGGCGCAGAAGAGGTTCGGTCATCTTATGACTTCGCGCAAGATGCCGTCTGAGAGTGCGAGTGAACACATTGCCGCGGTTGAACTGGGCAGCGTTGGAGACAGGTTTGAATTCAGGATAAGCCGAAGCGAGGATTACCTCGTAGCGGCCCAGATTCTCAGCGTCGTGAAGCATGTCGTTGGCGCTTTTTGTGAAGACCTCGCGCACGATAGCTTTGCTCGCGAAGCAAGGCCTATAGCCCGCTTTCCATAAGCGCACGCCAGCCTCTATGTCGTGAATGCGTTTGTAATTAGTGTTGAATGGAAACTCAAGCGCGGCCTTTCTCGCAACCGAAGAATTGGCGCACAGCATCATGTCAGTGCGGCGAGGCCCGTACGTGAGCAACCGCTGGTACTCGGCGTTCTCGAGTTCGTATTGCAGCGCGGCGGGGATGGACGCTGGCAAGTCAGGATAAGGAAGTGTTGCACCGATCACGACCAAGTTGCTGGCATTAGCTTGCGCCTCGAAATGTGCTGCAATGAGTCCGGGATCGCAAATACAGTCATCGTCGATGAATAGGACGAACTTACCTGCTGCCAGAGTCACACCGGTATTCTGCGCTGCGGCTTGTCCTTGATTTACCTGCGTTCTAACCGTGTAATGGCAAGCGGGTGAGAATTGACGAAGAACGCTCCGCGTTCCGTCACTGGATCCGTCGTCAATAACAATCAATTCATAATCGTCGGCAGGGAAGGCTTGTGCGGCGAGGCTTTCAAGGCAGCGTTGCAGCAATGGCCTTCGATTGAACGTCGTGACGATGATGGAAACCTTCGGGTAGAAGTCGGAAAGGTGTTTCGTCACAACTGTTCCTTAACTGCTCGAAGTAAGACGGAAACCTCAAAGTTTGGATCGTGGTAGTCCAGTTCTTCCTGTGTTAACTCCTCCAGAGCCAATCCATGCAGGAAAGCGATCGCGGTAAGGACATTCCCTCGTGACTCTACTTCAATGTGCGTAGCAGGGAAGACTTCCTCAAAAACGCGACGTAGAGAAAGGCGCGTGAAGCGCCAATAATCGCCACAGTAGTTCATCTCATCTTCTGCGATTTGAGCGATACCAGATACGGTGACAAGCACGCATCCGCCCGGTTTGAGGATGCGGTGAACATTGTGCACAGCAGCCGGGAGGTCGTAGATGAAGTTGAGCGCCTGTGTGAGGATGATGCAATCGAACGTGCCGGATGGGATAGCATCGCACGAAGTCAGGTCGGCGACGATTGTCGCAGGAGCATGATCGCGGCGAACGTCCAGAATGTCCGACTTCGTGACTTGTATGCCTCCGAAGCGCCGCGTGTACTCATTGTCCGAAAGCTCAAGCACATGTCCTTTGATATCGGCGGCGTGCTCCTGAAGAAACTTTTCGATGTAGTAGCGATCGATGTAGGTGCCACGACCCAAGCCAAACCCAGTGTGAATAGGCGTCACGCGGCGAAAGCTTCCGAAGCGTATGCATCTGTATGGAGGAAACTCAGAACCGCGTATGTATGTCATCCGTAGCCATCGCCGAACTGATGCGGGCAGGATACGCTTTGCGATGGTCTTCAACATCATGTTGCCGGCTCCGTCGCGCTGGCCTGTGGTGCTGAACGACGAGAGAAGCTGCTATGAGCACGTGAAGCAAGGGTCTGGAGGATGGTCGAAGTGCTTTGTTCTATACGGCGCAGTTTGCGAATGATGTCGAGTATGCGAAGCGGGCTCAGGTTGCGTATTCGGGCGCTCGCCCAATCGTAGTAGAGGGAAGTCAGTTCATCCCGCAACGTCTGGCGCATTTCGCAGGCGCCGAGTTGTGGATTAGAAAGCATTGTGTTTAGAAGGCGCTCTCCGCACGCATATACCTTGTCCTCGCGGCTGCAACACATATCCGTCAGGCGCGAGACGTTGGATGAACGATCAATAATGACAAGCGGCGAGGCGACATAGCAAAACCTTGTAATAAACGCGAGGCGGAAAATGAATTCACGGTCTTCTGCGATCTCCAGCGACTCATCGAAACCTCCAAGTTGCAGCAGAAGCGAGCGAGAAGCTACAAGCGTTGGGGTACAAAGCGCGTACTGATGGGGCAAGATGTAGCTGTGGGGATCATCGATGGTTCCGCAGTAGGTTGGGGTGGGCAGTCCTGATTGCTCGAATGCGGTGATGTTGGAAGTCGTGTATTGGCCATCGGTGAAGCATGCGCCAAAGCCGGTTCCAAGCTTTTCCAGTACCTCCATCTGTCGCTGCAACTTTGCGGGATGCCAGACATCGTCTGAATCGAGGAAAGCAATCCATTCGCCGCGAGCAGCGTGGATTCCAGCATTGCGTGCAGAACTCACGCCACGATTGCTTTGGTAAATGTAGCGAATGCGAGACTCGTAAGACCGGAGGCGCAGACCAGTGTCATCGGTAGAGCCGTCATCGATCACTATGATTTCAAGTTCGCGAAACGTTTGTCGAAGAACGCTCTCTATGGCGCGGCACACCAGTGTTGCGCGGTTGTAGGTTGGAATCACCACGGAGACGTAGGGTGCATTGGCGGCCACAGCGATGTTCATAGAGCATCCTCAATCTCAGGTTCCACGCCATCAGGCAATAGATTGATCGATGTGAATACGCGACGCAAAGAGCAGGGAAGTCCTTCCCATGAGACGAGAGTGAGAATCGCTCGTACCGATGAGACGGCACTTAAGAACGTCAGCGCGATCGCCAACGCTGTAGCCCAAAGAAATGGCAGGACGTAAAAGCCACAAAATACTGTGGCGATCAACGTGAACAGAAACAGCGCAGTATTGCGATTCACGGAAGAGCAGCGAAATCCGCTAAGACGGCGAGCGGCTGTCAGCAATGGAAGAGCATAGAAAACATTGGCGAGGAAGAATGCCATTCCAGCACCATTCAATGAGAAATGGCGAACACATAACCAGGCCAATGGGATGCTCAAAACTCCAAAGGCCAGCTCGGTTACGAAATACAGGAGACGGCGGCCCTTCGCAACGATCATGTAGCTGAGGGGCCATGTGATGACCTGGAGCAGGGTGCCAAGGGTGATCCAGCGAAGAACACCGGCTGCCTGACCGAACTTGGAACTGTAGAACAGAAGAATTACCAGCGGGGCGAAAGTCAGGGTGGCGAGCACTCCTGGTCCGCCGAGGAGAATGCCGATCTGGATTTGCTCGTTCAGGAGGCGATTGCATTCTGCATTGTCATCGGCCACAGCGGTGAGACGTGGGTAGAAATCAGCTCCCATTGCCTCGAGAATGAAGCCAACATAGAGAAAACCTACCGTCCAGGCAGACTGATAGTAGCCGGTCGCCGCAGGGCCGCAAATGCGCAATAGGATCATACGCGTCGCGTACGCGGTGCCGCCGTGGACGAGACCGCTGGCCATAAACACGATGCCGAGCCTGAGCAGATCGTAGGCTTCCTGCCGGACCTGGGATGGACTCATCGGGACGGAGGGAACTAGCGTCTTATTTCCGTACCACATCGATGTCAGGAGCGTCACCAGCGCTACGCCGACGAGCGAGGGGACTACACCGCGGTCTCCGAGAACATAGACAAAGCAGACACTAACAACGGTGCCGCAGAAGGCAGTGAGGACCGTGATCCTGGCGAGGTTCTGAACTTGTCCCCTGCCGTGGACCAACGCGCTCTGGCCATCGGAGAGCAAGTGAAAAAAGACAGCGGCAGAAAGCAGCATAATGGCGCTGGCATGCTCATGGGTGCCGAAAGTGATGCCGGAGATTTGGCGCGAAAAGAGAACGAGCACTGCAGCGCCAAGAGCAGCAAGGAGATAAGAGGTTCTGCGGAGTACGGTGGCAGTTCTAGCGATTTGTTGTGATTCGTTAGATCCGGCGGCGTGCGCAATCTGCCGAACTCCACTGCTGTAAATGCCCATTCCCGCCATAGACTGAGCAAAGCTTGCGATGGATCCGAAGATGCCGAACAAGCCGAATCCAGCAGGCCCAAGCAGTAGCGCCATCACCTTGGTTCGGAAGGCGCCGATTAGGAGATTGAGTACAGATGAACCGCCAATCCAGGCCGAAGAGGCAACAATACGATTGTATGTGGGCTCGCTTGTTTCCTCAGGACCGGTGATTGTAGCCAGATCTGACATGCGCTTAGGGATCTGCCAGGCGTTGCAGAGTGCTAATCAAGAGTCTGGACAAGCGTGGCCTGATCACGGGGCGATCTCGCAATACTTAAGGCTTTCAGAAATGCGATCTACGCGATGGCACAGCAGACTGGCAGAGATGAAGGTAGTATAACATTGGGCAAGTTGCTCCCAGCCCGCGATTGCGCATGCAAGCATCCATTGTCATTCCTACCTATAACCGCCGCGATCTGGTGTTGCGGACGCTTGCGTTGCTCTCTCAGCAAGACGTTCCATCTAACCTGTATGAGATTGTCGTTGTCGTGGATGGTGGCTGCGATGGAACCCCGGACGCAGTGCGCGATCTGTCGGTGCAAAATCTGAGAGTCATAGAACAGGAGAACGCTGGACCTTCCGCAGCGCGAAACGCAGGGGCCCAGGCCGCGAACGGGGAGGTTCTGATCTTTGTGGACGACGACATGCAATGCACGGCAGGGTTGGTGCGAGCGCATGTGGAGTTCCATGCAAAGCGCATGAGCGACGTGGGCATGGGGGCGATCTATGTCGCTGCGGCGCAGACGGATTGCCTGGCAAGCGCGTATTTCAAGAATGAGTTGGGACGGGTGTTTCTTGAGACGACCGCGAGTGGCACTGGCTTCGTGCCGCAAGGGTTCTGGAGTTTCGCTAATACCTCGATTCGCAGAGAGGCGTTTTTTAGAGCCGGCAGGTTTGACCAGGATTTTCGAATGCGTGAGGACGCTGAACTGGGTGCTCGGCTGTCGGCTGCGGGAACGCGAGCTCGCTTCGTCCCGGACGCAATCGCATATCACACTTGCAATAAGAGCGCGGAAGAACTTGTGCGAGAGGCGATAGCGTTCGCAGAGGCCGATGTGGCTTTCATACGCAAGCATCCTGGCGTGACACCCCACGCATTCTTCCAACGCATTGAGCAGGATTCACGCTGGAAGCGGCAGATGAGAAATGTGCTCGCTGAGAATATTGGTATGGCAGATGTGTTCTTGAGGGCTGCTTGCAACGCCAGCAGGCGAATGTGGAGATTTGGCGCAGTACGCCGTATGGGAATCAAAGCGTTGCGGATTCGCTGTGGCTTGCACTGGTATTGCCGGATGCGCGAACTCGGAAATTACACCGGTGCGTGCAAACTGTCCTGAAGCAGAAGAGGCGATCTGCGACCTACTCTCGGCATCTGGTGCCAGAGACGACGTCCATCAGCAATGATCCTGAGTTTGTCTTGCAATGAAAGATAGGGAGTTTCGAAATGCTCTCTTGCAGTGCTTGCCTGTTTGCGAAGGGTACGTCCCATGAGATGCCTTAACAAGTGACTCCGAGTTTGCGGGAATTCGGCCCATAGCAGATGGGCATAGGCTATGGCGTTCACAAGATTGGCACGGTGAAATCGATATCTCTCGCCGAGTTCGATTGGATATGGATGCTGGACCAGCGCGTGTGGGGTGTGCACGCAACGATAGCCTGAAAGAACGAGTTGAAAAAAGGAGAAGTGCTCCTCGGCTGAGTTGAGAACTGCGCCGCGCCCAAGGCGCTCATCGAAACCGGGGAACAGTTCGAATGCTCTGCGGCGGAAACACATATTGCAGCCGTCGCCGATGCCGCCAAAGTTTGTCAGCGAAAACCACCGGGGCGTGTTCCGGCTGACCACAAGCGATGAACAACTCGTGTCACTTGTTTCATAAGGATATTGCTGGGATGAGACGCCGGGCCTGGTCAGCATTTCACCGGCTACGGCCATAACGTCCGGCGCGCAGAATTCCGCTCTCAACGCACTGAGCCAATCACTGCACGGGCGGGCGTCATCATCGGTGAATGCTATTAGTTCGGAGGTGCAATGGCGCACTGCATCATTGCGGGCGCGGCTCAGGCCAACAACGGGGCTATTGAGATAACGGGCTCCATTTCTCCGCGCGGCTTCACGTGTGAGGCCGCCTGGAGGTCCGTTTTCGACCACGAGGACTTCGAAATCAGGGTAGTGTTGTTGCGCAATCGCCTTCAGGCACCCTTCCACTTCCTGAGGACGGTTGCGAGTGCAAACGACAACCGTAGCACTCAGTACCGGATTGGGTTGAGGGTGACTCACATCAAATGCGTGGGGACGAGAACAGGGGCCCTGCGGCGGGAGCATCGGTTCTCGCGAGCCCTGATTTTACATAACCCTATCCAACAGGATGTACCGCAAGCCGTTCGGCAGCAGCCATCAGTGCCTTCTGCAGTCCCGAAAGGTGCTCGGACGTGCTCAGATAGCTGATGATCATCATGCGCAGCACGCTCTCACCCCGAACATGCGTGCGACTGATCCAGTAGCGGCCGTCGCGATTGAACTCGTCGATAAATGCTTGGTGGGCGGCTTCTGCATCCGCCGAGTTCGTTCCGCGCAGGCGGAAATTTAGAACAGGGAGGGTCTGGGGCGCCGCAAGTTCGAAGAACTCGGAAGCGTTGAACCAATCACACATCTGGGCGGCGAGTTCCATTTGGCGCTCGATCATCTCTTCATAAGCCTTGCGACCGTGGACGCGCAGCGTGAGCCAGAGCTTCAGGGAATTCATGCGACGTGACCACTGCGCACTTACCTTGAAATTGTCGATCATGCTTGGGCGCGCGATGTTCGGCATGTAAGGCGACGATACGGAGAAGGTCTTCTCGAGGAGCGCGGGATGGCGAGTCAGGATTAGTCCGGCAGCAAACGGCATGGAGAGCCACTTGTGAGGATCGACCGTGATCGAGTCGGCTCGTTCAATGCCGGTAAGTAGATGGCGGTAGCGATCGCTGAATGCAGCGGCGGCACCGTAAGCTCCATCCACATGCAGCCAAAGCCCATAGCGCTCGGCAATGGTGGCCAGAGCGTTTAGGTCGTCGATGGCTCCGGAACTGGTTGTGCCCGCTGTGGCGACAATGCAGAAGGGAACAAAGCCGCACGCGTAATCGGCCTCAATCTGCAGGATGAGACGAGCGGTGTCGAGCCGGAGACTATCGTTAACCGGAACCCGGCGGAGCGCCTTGCGACCCAAGCCTAGCAAGCCTGCCGATTTTTCGAGCGAATGGTGCGATTCGGCGGAAGCATAGAACACCGGACGCGCGCCGATCGTGGCAATTCCGTCCTCAATTGCGTGCGGGAACTGATTGCAGATAGCGAGTGCTAGCGCGGTGAAGTTGGCTTCGTTTCCACCACTCGTGAAAGTGCCATCGCAGGGGACCGCGTCCGGCGGAGCGGAAACGTCGCCTATGTTTTTGTGCCATCCGAAGCGTGAGGCGACCCAGCCAACCGTTTCGGCCTCGAGTGTGCTTGCAAACTGTGATCTGGCGAGGGAAGCAAGCTGAGGGTTGAGTGCTGAAACCAGGGCTTCCGCCAAAACCGCCATGTAGGTGGGAGTGGGATTCATCAGGCCAAAGTAGTTGGCCGCAGGAATGTGGAATCCCTTGTCGATCATTTCCTTGCAGAGATCATCGAGAACACACGCAGCGTCGGAGCCCAACTCGGGCAACGGTTGAGGCACGTGTGTAACGCTACGCTCAGAGGCGGTAGGCTGGACGGCTCGATTGTTAAGGGAAGAGAAATACTGATCGATTCGATCGATAAGCCGATAGCCGAGCTCTCGGCGTTCTTCACTGCTGAAGTCAAATCCCATTGGGTACTCGCTTCTTCATCACCCGGACAAAACCACTCAATAGCTCAACCCCAACTGGCGGTGGCTGGCCATGCGCTAATAGTAGATCATGGCGCGGGGAAATCGATGCAAATAGATGCAAATAATCGAGGGAGGGGGTGTTCTGAGGGCGGAAAACGAGGAATTTAGCCCAAAGGTGGCCTAGAGACACCTGTTCTCAAGTGGAGGGGGATCTGTGCAAGGTTTGTGAGCGGCGCTGCAGTGGCTTGCAGCGCCGCTCACACTTACGCCTGTTCGGAGCCGGCGGCTTCAGCTCGTTCTGCGTCCTTCTTTTCAGGGCGAAGCTGCGGGAACAGAATCACGTCTCGAATGGAAGTGGATCCGGTCAACATCATGGTAAGGCGATCGATGCCGATGCCTTCGCCTGCAGCCGGGGGCATACCGTAGGAGAGCGCTCGGATGTAGTCTTCGTCCATCTGATGGGCTTCATCGTCGCCGCGCTCGCGCTCGGAAAGTTGCTGCTCGAACCGGCGTCGCTGCTCCTCAGGATCGTTGAGCTCGCTGAAGGCGTTACCCAACTCCATTCCGGCTACGAAGATCTCGAAGCGTTCGACGAAATCGGGCTCCTCGGGCTTGTTCTTGGAAAGCGGGGAAATGGCGACAGGGAAGTCGTAGATCATCGTCGGCTGCCAGAGATGTTCTTCTGCTACGGCCTCGAACATGTCGGCAATTGCGCGTCCGGCAGGTTCGTTGGGATCGTAAGGGATCTGAACCTTCGCGCGCTGCAGACGTCGCACCAATTGCTCAATCTGTTCGCTGCTCTTGAAGTGTTCCATCGTGGGCGCTTCACCGGCAACTTCAGGCCAATACTTGATGATGGCTTCGCGCATGGAGAGGCGCTGGAAGTTGCTCCAGTCAATTTCGCGTTCACCGAACTTGTTGACCAAGGTTCCGTTCACGTCCAAAGCGACCTGCTTCAGAAGCTCTTCGGTGAGATCCATCAGGTCGTGATAGTCGGAGTAAGCCTGATAGAACTCGAGCATCGTGAACTCAGGGTTGTGACGCGTCGAGACCCCTTCGTTGCGGAAGTTGCGATTGATTTCATACACGCGGTCGAGGCCGCCAACGACAAGGCGCTTGAGATAAAGTTCAGGCGCGATGCGCAGGAAGAGATCGATATCCAGCGTATTGTGGTGCGTCACAAACGGCCGTGCTGCAGCGCCTCCGGCGATGGGCTGCATCATCGGCGTCTCAACTTCGATGTAGCCGCGGGAATCTAAGAAGCGGCGGATCGACTGCACGATTCGGGCGCGTTTTGCGAAGACTTGGCGAACCTCGGGATCGATGAGATCCACATAGCGCATGCGGTAGCGCAACTCGACGTCGGTGAGGCCGTGGAACTTCTCCGGCATCGGCAGAAGATCCTTGGAGAGGAAGGTGAGATCCTCGACGTGAACGCTGAGCTCTCCAGTGCGGGTGCGGAAGAGATAGCCCTTGACGCCAACGTGGTCGCCGATGTCGAGCAGCTTATAGAGATCCCAGAGCATGTCTCCGACGGCGTCCTTCTTGACATAGACCTGGAGCTTTTCGCCACCTTGCTGCAGGTGGGCAAAGCTCGCCTTGCCCATCATGCGTATGGCAATTAGGCGTCCGGCAACCGAGACATTCACGCGCTCGGCCTCTAGTTGCTCGCCCGTGCTGGCAGAGTATTCAGCCAGAATCTGAGGCACCTGATGGGTACAGTTGAACTTATGCGGGTAGGCAGGCTGACCGAGAGCCTCGATCTGCTGCAGCTTTTGCTTGCGTAGCTGATAAATGTTTTCGTCTAGGGACACAGGAAAATTGTATAACAGCAGAGGACCAGAAGCTGTGATTTGCCTTCTATGAGGGCGGATGACTCGAAATGAGAGTGCGGCCATGAAAGACCAGAAATCGGACAAGCGGGAAGAGAGCCCTTGGGTCGTGCTAGCGCGGTATTCGGAAATAGGCTTCATGATTCCGGCTGCGGTGATCGTGGGCTACCTGATGGGACTTGCCGCGGACCACTTCCTGCACACCCATTGGCTCTACCTAGCGGGCATCATCCTGGGCGCGATATCCGGGTTCGTGTCGATGATTCGGAGAGCGTTACGCGCAGGTGCCGAAGATGAAAAGAAGGACGGCTCAAGTGACCGACGCTGACGCCCAGGATCCAAAGCAGCCAGCGACGGGAATACCGGAAGAGCCCGCCGAATTGGCACCGGAAGACTGGCAGCAATCTCCGGAGCGAGGTTGGGGCGAGGCTTCCGCGCCTGAGATGGCGGCATTTGGCCTGACGGTTCGGCGGGTAGAACGGATGATCCTGGTTGCGGGTGCAATCTGTACAGTGGCTGTGGCGTGGCCGCTAGGCTGGGCTTTTGCCGTGGGCATGATAGTTGGGACGCTGCTAGGATGGATCAACTTCCGCTGGCTCGCTTCATCAGTAAACGCAATCGGCGAGAGGATCGTGAAGATCAAGTCGAACGAACGCGGCGGAGGCATTGTGGCCCGTGGCGTAGGCCGTATCTTCTTGATAGCAGTGTTCGCGTATGTTATCTTTACGTGTTCTGTTCGCGGCCTGGTGGGGTTCCTGACAGGGTTGGCAATGCCTGTCGTGGCTATGATGTGCGAGGCCGTTTACGAATTTGTCGCCAATGCTCGGCGACCATCCTGATTGGGGTAATACAAGACATCCAATGCACCAGCTGCCCTTTACTGCAATACTGAATCATCTGCTTGCCGGTCCTGTCACCGCGCTGCTCAATGCGCTGGGGATCCATCCTGCCCATCCTTCGGCCCCGATCCCGGATCACGTTGCGATGCAGATCCTGGTGTTCCTCATTCTGCTGGTCTTCTTCCTCGTAGTTCGCGCCAGCCTTTCGGTGGAAAAACCAAATACTCTGCAGCACGTGATGGAGTCGGTTTACAACTTCATGGACGCGCAGAGCGAAGAGATCATTGGGCACGACAACAAGCGTTATCTTTCGTACCTGATCACGCTGGGACTGTTCATCCTTCTGTGCAACCTCATTGGGTTGATTCCTTTCTTCGAAACCCCGACGGGCGTGCCTGTGGTGCCGCTCGGATGCGCGATTGTGACGTGGGTCTTCTACCAGTTTCATGGACTGCGCGCGAATGGCCCAGGATACATCAAGCACTTCATTGGTCCCGTGTGGTGGCTGGCTCCGCTGATGTTTGTAATCGAAGTCTGCAGCCATCTGGCGCGCATGATGTCGCTTACCATCCGTCTTTTTGCCAATATGTTTGCGGGCGACATGGTGACGCTGGTGTTTTTCTCGCTGGTGCCGATTGGTTTGCCGGTCATCTTCCTTGGACTGCACTTCGGCGTTTCGCTGATCCAGACATTCATTTTCGTGCTGCTCGCAATGGTTTATCTGGGCGAAGCAACGGCGCACGAACACTAAACAGAGTTGCAGTAATCAGCCTGAGTTTCTGGCTGAATGAGTTTTGTTGTACGCCGCAAGCGTGAGGGCCTCCCATTGCGCGGATCGTCAACCACCCACTGGCGGCGAATTCTGAAGGAGCAAACACAATGAGCAAGAAGCTGTTCGTACTGTTTTCCGTTTTGGCTGTCATGATACTGGCGACCCCGGTTTTTGCACAGGGTGAACCCGCTGCCGCCGCCGGCGCCGCTGGCGTCAACTGGGTCGCACTCACCTCCGGCTTCGCTATGGCGATCGCCGCCGGCTTGGCCGCCCTTGGCCAGGGCCGTATCGCCGCCGCTGCCTGCGAAGGCATGGCCCGCAATCCAGCTGCTCGCGCCGGTATCCAGCTTGCAATGATTCTCGGTCTGGCGTTCGTCGAATCCCTCGTGCTGTTCACCCTGGTTGTGGTGTTCGCGAAGGTCGTTCGCTAACAGCTTCAAACCTCTAGCATGCCCCCGCTGCGGCGGGGGCTTTTGCATGAAATTTGACATCTCGCCGCGCGAAAGTCGTGCAACAGGTACAAGCCGATAGGGCATCCGTTCCGCAATGAATCGGGTGAGGCTGGTTTCGACATCTCTGCAGCGGTGGTGCAGAATTCATGGTTGCCGAGGGGTGGAGGGAAGGCGAGTGCTGATCCTTCTGCTTGCGGTTTTCGTTAGCGCCTTCGCTTACCCACAGGAGTTGAAAAGTACGATTCCGGCGCAGCTCTGGAGCCGCGACGTTGTCCAAACGGTCGAGGCGAAGCTGACTGAGCGCTTCTGGGAGAGCCGGGAGCAGAGTGGAATCGCGTTTCTGGATGACGACAGATTGATTGTTCACCACGTGGACGTGGATCTTAGGCAGCTCTCGTTCCGCATATCACCCGACATCTCAAGCCCGTATCGACTCCGGGGGTTAGTGCTTGAGGTGGAGGACGGGAGCGTGTTCAGTACCCATGAGTGGGGTACGCGAGCTACGGGCTCAGCCATCCTGGTACACGACGGCGGGGTCATCGTGCGCACGGGAGATTCTGTCAGGCTACTCACGAAAGAGATGCGCGAGCTGAAGAGACTGCCTCTGCCAATCCCTCCCATTCGCAACGAAGAGCGAGAGGCTCATGAATGGGATATACAGGTATCGGCAAGCCAGCGTTCGGTGCTGTTTAACAACTATCACCTTGATTACGATCACAACGAAAATCTTGGGCAATACAGTGTCGTCGAAACTCAGAAGTTTCGCTTGAGGGATGCATGGAATGATGAGCCATCGTTGCGTAATGTGCCATATTCGTTTTCGGATGGGGCTATTGCATACGTAAAGCCAGAGCACCATCACGATCGCGTGTTTGTAACAGAGATTGGAAGCGGGAAGTGGCGGCTTATGTGGGAACGTCCGGGCCGCAGCTGCTACTCACCTGATGTGTTCACGATGATAGCTGATGATGCCTTCGTCTATGTTTGCAACGACTTCTCGTATGTGTCCGGCGGTCGGGTGGTTATGAAAGATCACTTTCCTTCCTCGGAAGGAGCAGTGAAGTCAAAATGCTCGGTATCAAAGACTGGAAGATATCTGGCAATCTCGCTGCAGAGATATAGACTTGCCGATTCTCGCCTGACGAAGCTCACGTTGATCATCTACGATCTCGCACAGAAGAGAAGGTCGCACACGCTTGCAATCTCTCCACTGCCTCATTACTCGTACGACTTTGCGTTGTCGCCTGATGGCTCGAAGCTGGCGATTCTGAACGATGAAAATGTGTCGGTTTATCAGGTGGGGCGGTCGGTTGAGAAGATTGAGGCAGAGGCCGACATTCCATAGAGGTGTAAAGAAAAGCCCCGGATGTCCGGGGCTTCTGTGTCTATCTCAGACTCGTGATCAGTGGCTGGCGAGAATAGTCGGTGCGCTCTGCGTGTAATGCAGAATCACATTGGGAAGTACTCCGAGCCAGAGTGTAGCGATCAGGCTAATGGCAATCGCCATCCCAACCCCGAAGCGAACCTTGGGAGCGGGCGTGTCGGTTCGTGGCTCGAACATATACATGCGCACGATAAGACGCAGGTAGTAGTACGATCCCATACCGCTATTGGCCACGCCGATGATTGTGAGCCACACCAGGTGAGTTCTAAGCGCGGCGCTGAAAACATAAAATTTGGCGAAGAATCCGCCGGTAATCGGGATACCAATGAGCGAAAGCAGGAAGAACGTGAGAGCTGCTGCGAGCAACGGCGATCGCTTGCCAAGTCCTGAGTAGTCGTCGATGAGTGAAAAGCGTTCTCCGCTCCCAGCCATCTGAGTGATGACGGCGAAGGCTCCTACGTTCATCGCAGCGTAAGCGGCGGAGTAAAACATCGCGGCCGAGATGCCCAGTTCACGATTGCTCGCCGAGGCGAATGCAACCATCAGGTATCCTGCGTGCGCGATGGAGGAATAGGCCAGCATGCGTTTGACGTTGCTCTGGAGTATGGCTCCGAGGTTGCCGACACACATCGACAGTACCGCCGCGATCCAGATTACCCAGAACCAGTGGGGCGATGCGGTGTCGATCACCAGCCGAATGAGCACGGCAAAAGCAGCAGCTTTGGGTGCCGTGGACATGAAGGCCACGACGGGCGAGGGGGCGCCCTCGTAAACATCGGGCGTCCAGATGTGGAACGGAGCGCAGGCCACCTTGAATCCGAGGCCCGTAAAGATGAGCGCCACAGCGACATAGGCCAGAGGCTCGATCCGGGGGGCTCCGTTCAGTGCGTTGGCAATATTGAAGACGTTCGTAGAGCCTGTTGCGCCGTACAGCAGCGCAACTCCATAAAGGAAGAATGCCGTCGCAAAGGATCCGAGCAGAAAGTATTTCAGCGAGCTCTCGGTGCTCTCGGCAGCATGACGCCGGAAGCCCGCAAGGATGTAGCTCGAGATGGATGAGATTTCCAGGGCGATAAAGATCAGTACGAGTTCCACTCCCGAGGACATGAGGCACATGCCCACAGCTCCGAGAAGAATCAACGCGTAGTATTCGCCGTGATCGATCCTCTGGAAGGGCAGGTAGTCGAGCGACATCAGAATGGTAGAGAGTGCGATCAGCAGGACGATCAGATGAAAGAAGACGCTGAAGTGATCGACGCGCAGCATCTGGTTGAATCCGTAGCCTGCGAACTGTGGCTGTGCCTGGTAGACCGTTGCGGCGATGGCTGCGATTACGCCTAGTCCGGAAAACACTCCCAACCCTTTTCGGCTGCGACCCGGGGGCAACAAGGCCTCGACAAACATGACGATCATGCCCCAGACAGACAGGACGATCTCAGGAAGAATTCGAATGTAGTCAGTAGCTGATGGCATGGCTATTTGAGCACCGTATAGGACGTCGTTACTGTTTGCGCAGCGGCCGGAACAGTCTGGTTTTGCATTGCCAAAATTCCGGCTACGGAGCGATCGATTGAGTTCATCCAGAAGTTAGGGAAGACACCCATGAGCAGCGCGAGTACGGCGAGAGGCCACAGAATGCTTCGCTCGCGCGTATCAATGTCGGGCAAGGTCTCGTTTACAGGAACAGTGACCGTGCCGTAGAACGTGCGTTGATAAAGCCAGAGCATGTAGAACGCACTCCAGATTACGCCTGTGGCTGCGATGATTCCGTAGATTGCTTTTGCCTGGAAGGCTCCACTCAGGATCAGGAATTCGCCGATGAACCCGTTCATCAGAGGTAATCCGATGGACGATAGAGTGATGAGCAGGAACAGTGTGGCATACACCGGCATTGGAGTCGCGAGGCCGCCGTATTCCTTGATCTCATAGGTGTGTCGCCGGTCGTAAACCATACCAAGCAACAGGAAGAGCGCGCCGGTGGAGATGCCATGGTTCAACATCTGGTAAACGGCGCCGTCCATACCAGTCTGGGTAAAGCTGTAGAGGCCGAGTACCACAAATCCAAGGTGGCTGACGGAGGAATAGGCCACCAGCTTTTTCATGTTTGGCTGGACGAGTGCGACGAGAGCGCCATAGACAATGCCAATGATGGCCAGCGTGATAATCCACGGCGCGTTGCGGTGAGCCTCGGCAGGGAACAGGCCAATGTTGAATCTCAAAAGGCCGTACGTTCCCATCTTCAGCAGCACTCCAGCGAGCAAGACCGAGCCAGCAGTTGGTGCCTCGACGTGAGCGTCAGGCAGCCACGTGTGCAGCGGAAAGAGCGGCACCTTGACGGCGAAGGCAACGAAGAATCCCAAGAAGAGCCAGAGCGCGGTGTGCCCAGGCAGCGCGATTGCCCCGGTTGCGAGCAGATGCTGAATCTCGCTGAAGTCGAACGTGCCCGACTGCGCATAGAGCCAGATGATCGAGGCGAGCATGAAGACGGATGCGATCATCGTGTAAAGGAAGAACTTCACAGCGGCATACACTCGGCGACCGTGTCCGTAGATACCGATGATGAGTGCCATCGGAATCAGCGTGGCTTCCCAGAAGAAGTAGAACAGGAAGAGGTCGAGAGCGATGAAGACGCCGATCATGGCTGTTTCGAGCAGCAGCAGCAGAATGAAGAATTCCTTCACGCGCTCATGGATCGATTTCCACGAAGCCAGTACGCAGAATGGCACGAGGAATGTAGTTAGTATGACGAGCCAGAGGGAAACGCCATCAATGCCGATGTGGTAACGAATGTTCGGGCTGGTGATCCAGCTCAGGTTCAGCTCGTAGGCAAAGCTGCCGGAGTTGGTGGGGGCGACCTCGCGATAGTGCGCGGGCAAGTGCAGTGATACCAGCAACGTGATGATGGATATGGCCAGGGCAAACCAGCGAATATCGCGATCGCGACGCGGCAGGAACGCTATCAGCAGCGCTCCGAGCGCAGGCAGGAACGTCGTCAGTGTGAGAATCCAAGGGTTGAGTGTCGATACGTTCATCGGGTTCCCATCCAGACCATGTAGGCAACTACCGCTGCTGCTCCGGCTGCAACCCATCCGGCATAGCTGCGAATTAGGCCGGATTGTTGTTGGCGAACAACCTGTGAGACGTCGCGAGCGGCGACCGCACTCTCATTCACAGATCCGTCAATGACTTTCTGGTCGAGAGATTGCCAGAGCACCACTCTCGAGAGAGCAACCAGTGGGCCAATGATCACTGCGCCATAGAGTTCGTCGATCCAGTACTTGTTGAGCACAAGGCGGTATAAGCCTCCCACACTGGCTGCGATCCTCTCTGGCACTTCCGGCCGTTTGACATAAAGGAACCAGGCCAATGCAAGACCAGCGAGCCCGACCAACACAGAGGTGACCATCAGAATGTGCTCGGTAGTCTTGCTCTCGCCGGCGGCACCTTCTCCTTCGCTGACTGGAGTAGCGGTTGCCTCGCCATTTTGCACGACGTGCTGTTCGGCCGTGACCTTCTGGATGGCTGGTGCCAGGAAGTGCTCGAAGCGGTTGCCAATTCCGACCCATCCACCCACGATAGAAAGCACAGCAAGAATCACGAGCGGACCAAGCATCATCCACGGTGATTCGTGAGGCGCATGGTGATGATCAGAGTGGTTTGCGGCGTGAGCTGCATGAGCATTATCGGCGTGATCGCCGCGATACTCTCCAAAGAAGGTGAGGAAGACGAGCCGGAACATGTAGAAGCTGGTCATGAACGCGGTGACGATGCCAACGGCCCAGAATATCTTGCTACCGTGCGGACTGCTGAATGCCTGCCAAAGGATCTCATCCTTGGAGAAGAATCCAGCGAAAGGCGGAATGCCAGCGATTGCAATGGTCGCAATCAGCATGGTCCAGAAGGTCCAAGGCATGTACTTTCGAAGGCCGCCCATCTTGCGCATGTCCTGTTCGCCACCGATGCCGTGAATGACCGATCCCGCAGCGAGGAAGAGTAGCGCCTTGAAGAAGGCGTGCGTCATCAGGTGGAAGACGGCGGCAGAGTAGGCCGCCACTCCGGCAGCCATGAACATGTATCCCAACTGTGACACTGTCGAGTAGGCGAGCACGCGCTTGATGTCTGTCTGCGTGATTCCGATTGTCGCAGCGAAGAAGCTGGTCAGAGTGCCAATGATTGCAACCGCGAGCAACGCGATAGGAGCGCGGCTGAAGATGGCGTTAGAGCGGCACACCATGTAGACGCCTGCCGTGACCATCGTAGCGGCATGAATCAGCGCGGATACCGGCGTTGGGCCTTCCATGGCGTCCGGCAGCCAAACGTAAAGCGGGATTTGAGCGCTCTTGCCGCATGCGCCCACCAGCATCAGAAGGCCAATTGCTGTGAGAACTCCGGCCGTGGCTTCAGTCGGAAAATGCGAGACGATGTCGAACACGGTCGCATAGCGCAGGGTTCCGAAATGCTGAATGAGCAGAAAGAGCGCAATCAGGAATCCGAAGTCGCCAACGCGGTTGGTGATGAATGCTTTCTTGCCCGCGTTCGCTGCCGAGTCGCGCAGGAAGAAGAAGCCGATCAGCAGGTAGGACGCAAGCCCCACGCCTTCCCAGCCCACGAACATCAGAAGGTAGTTGTTGGCAAGCACCAAGGTCAGCATAAAGAACATGAAGAGATTCAGGTAGGTGAAGAAGCGGTAGTAACCGCCTTCATGCTCCATGTATGCGACCGAGTACACGTGAATCAGGAAGCCAACGCCGGTCACGACCAGCATCATCACCGTCGAGAGATGGTCGATGTAGATACCGTAATCAACGGAGAAATTGCCAGCCCGAATCCATGTGCCGAACGTGCTCTCGATCGCATCGACTCCGGAGTGCAGGAGCACATAGGCATGCGCGCACGCAATGAGGAACGATGCTCCGGTGAAGAGCAGTGCGATGGTCGCGACCATGGACTTGGTGAAACGCTTACCGATAAGTCCATTGATCAGCGCGCCCGCCAAGGGCAGAAACGGGATGAGCCAAGGTTGCCAGAAGGGCAGATTCAATGAGGTCATAGTTTCAGCAGGTTCACCCGATCGACGTTGAGAGTCTCACGCGTGCGATAGACAGCGATGATGATAGCCAGACCCACTGCAGCTTCGGCAGCGGCAACGACCATGACAAAGAAAACAAAGATGTGCCCGTCCAGGGTTCCGAGGCGCGTCGCAAAGGCGATGAACGATAGGTTCACGCCATTGAGCATCAGCTCGATCGACATGAAGAGCGTGATGATGTTGCGCTTAATCAGGAATCCGGTTACACCGCACGCAAAAAGAAACGCGCTCAGCAGCAGGTACCAGGAGATGGGAATCTCGTTCATGAGTTACTCCTACGGGCGAGAACGACGGCGCCCATGATTGCGATGAGAACGAGAATGCTGGTGACTTCAAAAGCGAGCAGGTATTTGGTGAAGAGCATCATGCCTACCTGATCGGCAGGGCCATAAAGCTTGCCTATAGGAATACCTTTTTCCTGCGGACTATGTTGTAGCAAAACCCAGATGCCAATGATGCCACCCGCGAACAATCCCGGAATACCAAAGAGTTTCGCCACCTCGCTACCCTTCGAGGATTCTTCGGCCCCTGCGTTGAGAAGCATGATGACGAAGATGTAGAGCACCATGATGGCGCCCGCATAAATGATCACCTGCACGACGGCGACAAACTCGGCACCGAGCAGCAAATAAATCAGCGCAAGCGATCCCATCACGACGATGAGCGACAGTGCGCTGTTGATGGTCTTGCGCTGGATCAGAAGATTGATCGCCCCACCAGCACAGAACGCTGCGAACAATATGAAGAGAAAAAGATGCATTAAGCAGTTTCCATTCCGGCCATCATGCCCGCATTGCCACGATAAATGCTGTGACAACCACGTTTGCGAGCGCCAGCGGGAAAAGGAACTTCCAGCCGAAGGCCATCAACTGGTCATAGCGGAAACGCGGCAGCGTGCCGCGAATCCAGATGTATAGGAACAGGAAAAAGAAAATCTTGAGCGAAAACCAGATCAACGGCAGAAATGCCTGTATGAATCCCGGCAGGAACGGCAGCGGCGGTCCGCTCCATCCTCCAAGGAACATGACCGAGGCGATGCAGGCTACTGTCACCATATTCGCGTATTCGGCCATGAAGAACATGGCAAATTTCATGGCGCTGTACTCAGTGTGATATCCCGCGACCAGTTCGGTTTCCGCTTCCGGCAGATCGAAGGGAATGCGATTCGTTTCGGCGAACGCCGCCATGATGTACACGAAGAAGGCAACGATCTGGCCCTTGAAGATGAACCATTGGGGGATGAATCCGAACCAAGTGCCGAGTTGCGCGTGCACTATGCCGTTGAGACTAAGGGTGCTCGACATTAGAAGCACGCCTACCAGAGAGAGGCCGAGCGAAACTTCGTAGCTTACCATCTGGGCGGAAGCACGCAGGGAGCCTAGCAGGGAATATTTGCTGTTCGATGACCAGCCGGCAAGTGCGATTCCGTACACACCGAGCGACGTGATTCCAAGTATGATCAGGAGTCCTACATTGATGTCGCTGGGCTGTCCTGAAGCATCGACAACGCCTGTAATCTGTACCGGCGTGCTGATGCCGAACAGATGAATAACGGGACCGATGGGCACGATGGCGATCGAGGTAAGAGCCATGATCAGCGCGAGCCCCGGCGCGAGAAGATAGATGTTCTTCTCGACGTAGGGCGGCGTCAGGTCTTCCTTAAGCAGGAACTTGATGCCATCAGCAAGCGGTTGCAACAGTCCGAAGGGGCCCACGCGTTGAGGTCCCCAGCGATTCTGCATATGCCCCACAACCTTGCGCTCGAGCCACACCGTATAGGCAACAACGGTAAGCAGAACGCCAAGAGTGATGGCGATTTTGATGACCGCGACAATTAAGAATGTCAAAGCGCTCATGAAAGAATCAATCCCCAGCCTTCGAGAAGGGCTACTCTCGCTTCTACCCGGCAGAAACTTACAAGGCTCCGGCCCGAAGGCAGGAGGAAAGAAGATCAGTCAGCCCCGATGGTTTCGATCGCCTTATGATGATTCTCGACGACCGAGTTGAGCGTTTGCGAATAACGACCCAGCGTGCCGGAGATGAAAAGTGTGTCTCCGGAGGGGACGATCAGTTCTGGATGACTCGGTATGGCAGCAGGCTCGATATGAACCAACTCGGTTTTCTGCGGATTGCCGGCGAGAAGCTCGAGCCGGGAAATGCAGTAGCCTGGGAACAGTTGTGCGATTTCATCGAGAGTGATCGTGGGATCGAGTGGCGACGTGCGCGATGCGAGCCCACGGGATTCGGTGAACACAGCGTTTCGGTCAGCCTCGCCGGATTGGGCGCCGCGACTCTGGCCGGCGTCGGCAAGCGTGTAGCCCCGGAAGGGAACAAGCTTGTCGATCTCTGCACCCATCTTCTCTGCGAGCCGGACGACGATCTCGAAGTCAGACTTCACTCCGTGAACATCAGCTGCTTTTCTCAACCGCTGCAGGTCCCCGCATGTGTTGGTGAAGGTGCCTGCTTTCTCGTATGCAAAAGCCGCCGGCAGGAACACGTCTGCGTGCTTCGCGGTTTCCGTCAGGAACATATCCTGTACAACGAGGAAGGGCCGCGAGAAAGCTTCTTCGTTCTCATAGCGTGCCGCTGGATTTGATCCGACGACCCACAAAGCACGAAGCTCGCCTGCAACGGCCGCGTCGAGCATCTGCGGAAGAGTAAGGCCGGGCGCGGTTGAAACCTCAGATGCCCATCCCAATGCTGCGCGAGAACTGCCTGCGACAGAGTGATATCCGGGGAGCAGGTCAGGGTAGAGGCCCATGTCAGCAGCGCCCCGAGAGTTTGCGTAATCGCCGAGGCAGATGAAGCTCGCCCCTTTCGGCGCGGCATAGGCTACGAGAGCATCGATGGCTTCACCGCGCAGTTCAGGACCGAATGCTATGACAAGATTGTTCGCGCTATTCAGCGCCTCGCGCAGCTTTCCGAGAGACTCACCAGAGACGCCGACCTCATTGGCGGCCGAGTCATTGCCGGTGAGATACGAAACGAAGTAGTCCTCCGAACCGGGCGCGATCCTGGCGAACTGTGCAGCCTGACGTGTCAGTTTGATCTCGCTCGAGTTCACCACGTAAAGACGCGAGTTGCGCAGACGCACCGCGCTGCGGATCTGCCATGCCAGTAGTGGATGCTGTTCCGTAGGATCGCTGCCGATCAGCAGGATTAAACCCGCGGTGCCGACGTCGCTCATCGAGGCGGTTCTGGCACGATTGGCAGCAATCGCCCTTGCGAACGAGGGGAAATCGGCGGTGCGGTGATGGTCGATGTTGTTGGTGCGCAGCACCGTGCGCGCGAACTTTTGCAGAAGATAATTCTCTTCGTTCGTGGTGCGGTTGGAGCCAATCACGCCGATTGCCTGGGGTCCGGTCGCGAGCAATGTCTCCTGGAACCGCTTGGCGATCACCTCCACGGCTTCGCTCCACGTGGCGGCCACAAAATGCCCATCGCGCTTGATGAGCGGAGTTGTGACTCGTTCGGGGCTCTTCGCGAAATCGTACGCATAGCGCCCCTTGATGCAGAGGAAATCATCGTTAATTCCGCTGCGGTCACGGTTGTCACAACGCACAATCTCTGAACCGCTTTCCGAGCGGCGCACGCCAACAGTCGTAAGGCATCCATCGCCACAGTGATTACAGACCGTGCCTACGTGGGTCATTTCCCACGGGCGTGTCTTGTATCTGTACGCTCCGCTGGTGAGTGCGCCGACAGGGCAGATATCGATGCACATACCGCATTCTTCGCAATTGAGCGAATCGCCTTGATTCGGAGCGATCACCGAACCTTGCCCGCGATTCTGAACGCCCAGCGCCCACACGTCCATGCCCTCACCGCACACGCGAACGCAGCGGTAGCACATGATGCATCGAGGACGGTCGTAGAAGACGACAGGCGACCACTGCTGCTCGTCGCGATGACTCTTGATGTCGATGAACTTGGATTCGCCTGCACCGTACTTGAATGTCATGTCCTGCAATTCGCACTCGCCGCCCGCGTCGCATACAGGGCAATCGAGGGGGTGATTTGCAAGCAGGAGTTCGAGCATGGATTTACGGGCCTGGACGACCTTTTCCGACTCCGTCTGCACAACCATGCCTTCAGCCACGGGAGTCGTGCAAGCCGTCTGCATCTTGGGCATCTTCTCGATTTCCACCAGGCACATACGGCATGCGCCCTGGAGCGAGAGGCCGGGGTAGTAACAGAATGCGGGAATCTCAATGCCATAGGGCTTGACGGCCTCTATAAGCAGAGTACCTTTGGGTGCCGTGATCGTCTTACCGTTCACGGTGAGCGTTACGGTTTGCGTCGCGTTTTGTGTAGCGTCGGCCATTGACTCTCTTCGCGTATTCTCTAGTGACTGAGAACAGGTAATGCGTTTTGGACATCGTGCTGCCCGTATGGGCAAGGACGTCCGTCCAGATGCGCTTCAAATTCCTCGCGGAACTTCTTAACGAATCCAATGATGGGCATGGCGGCAGCATCACCGAGTGGACAGAAGGTGCGTCCCAGCATGTTTTCGGCAAGATACCGCATGTTATCGATATCTTTCTCTACTCCTGCTCCGGCATGGAAACGCTTCAGGCTCTTGGAAAGCCAGTCCGTTCCTTCGCGGCAGGGAATGCACCACCCGCAGCTCTCGTGGCGATAGAACTGAATCGTGCGGAGCGCGAACTTAACAATGCAGGTGTGATCGTCAATCACCACAATTCCACCCGATCCCAGGAACGTTCCGGCCTTCATCATCGAATCGAAATCGAGACTGAGATCTATCTCGTTCGCTGTAAGGCAGGGAACGGACGACCCGCCGGGGACAACGGCTTTCAGTGCGTGTCCATTGGCAATTCCGCCGCCGACCTCGTAGATCGCTTTGCGCAAATTGTAGCCAAGGGGAAGCTCGTACACTCCTGGGCGCTCGACGTGTCCGCTAAGACAGAAGAGTCGGGTACCACCATTACGATCTACGCCAACCTCGGCGTATTGCTTCCCACCCATCAGAATGATGTGCGGAACGCTGGCAAGGGTTTCGGCATTGTTGATGACCGTAGGACCTCCCCAGAGCCCAACAACAGCAGGGAACGGTGGGCGAATGCGAGGAACGCCTCGCTTGCCTTCGAGCGATTCCATCAAGGCGGACTCTTCACCCACTTCGTATGCTCCAGCGCCGCCGTGCCAATAGACGTTCAGGTCGTAGCCAGATCCGAAGATGTTTTTGCCGCAGAAGCCACGTGCGTATGCATCGGCAATGGCCTTTTGCATGATCTCGAGCAGATACCGGTACTCGCCCCGGATGTAGATGTAGGCATCGTGCGCGCCCACGGCAATCGCGGCGATCATTGCACCCTCGATAACGGCGTGAGGATCGTGCTCGAAGATAAGGCGGTCCTTGCAGGTGCCGGGTTCGCTTTCGTCGCCATTGCACAGTACGTACTTTGGCTTAGCGCTTTCCTTGGGGACGAAGGACCATTTCATGCCCGTGGGAAAGCCTGCACCACCTCGGCCGCGCAAGTTGCTGGCCTTCATCTCATTGATGATGCCATCGGCGCCGAGTTCCAGAGCTTTCTGTACGGCTTTATAGCCGTCGAGTTCAAGATAGCGGTCGATATTGGCCGCTCCTTGGCCAAATCGGCGGCTCACAATTTTGACTTCGTCGGGATGGGAGACCAGGGTTGCCATATTTAGTGTTGGGCCGCCTTCTGCCGGTACTCGTCAAGAATCTGGTCGATTTTGTCTGGAGTGAGGTTCTCGTGAAACGCATAGTTCACCTGCATTGCAGGCGCCCAGGAGCACGCTCCAATGCATTCGACCTCTTCGACCGAAAACACGCCATCAGGTGTGATGCCCTTGTTGACCTTCACTCCAAGCTTTTCGCGAACATGCTCCAGCATCTCTTCTCCACCGCGGAGCAAGCAACAGATGTTGGTGCAGACTTGCACATTGTATTTGCCGCTCGGCTTAGTGCGTAGCATCGAGTAGTAGCTGATGACATTGCGAACTTCAAGCGGCGTGATCTCAAGCCGATGTGCGATCTCTTCGATTGCTTCGTCAGTGAGATACCCAAGTTCGTCTTGTATGTAGAGCAGAAACGGAACCAACAGTGAGCGCTTGACCGGATAATGCGTGAGCATATCGGAGTAGCGCGCTTCGAGTTGTTCGCTGAATTTCATGTGCCTCTCGAACCAGAGTTGCTGATGAAAAATATCTACCAATTCAAATTGAGGAGCGCCGCTCAAAGCAACTGCAATCAGGGTTCAAAGATCTCGTGGATCATCCACTCGGCCAATCCCGCAGGGTCGGCGCACTCGGATGGAAGACCGTCGGGTTGGAATCCGCCATCGAGAGTATTCGTCAGAGTAGCCTCAAGCGGTATCGAACCGGCCACCTTGGCTACGTGGATGAAGATAGCTCCAGGGAGCGCCGACGAAACCGCGGACGCTGTCTTGTAGCCATTCGTGATTTCCACGTCTTCACCCTTGGGAGTCACATTGATGTTGAAACGAAAATCCCTTGCCGTCTCTTTGTTGAACTCCTCAGCTTTTTGCTGAAGCAGATCAATCAAGTCGAGAGCGTACTCGCTCTGGCCTTCGCCCCTGTGGCGTATTTCGCGTGCGAACTGGATTCCCCAACGATCCAAGTCTTTCTCCGATATAGGTACTAGCGGTCTACGTCGCCGAGCACAATGTCGATGCTTCCGATAGCTGCTACTACGTCGGCAAGCAAGTTGTGCTCGCACATCACTCCGATAGCGTTCAGGTTGGCAAATGAAGGGCTGCGCATGTGGACGCGATAGGGTTTCGCCGTTCCGTCACTCACGACGTAGTAGCCCATCTCTCCACGCGGCGACTCCACTCCCTGGTAAACCTCGCCTTCGGGTACAACGAATCCTTCGGTAACGATCTTGAAGTGATGGATCAGAGACTCCATCTGTGTCTTCATTTTCTCGCGATCGGGTAACACGATTTTCGGAGCATCGGACTTGATAGGACCATCAGGCAGATTGGCGATTGCCTGTTTTACCATGCTGATCGATTCGCGCAGCTCGCCCATACGAACCTGGTAACGGGCGTACACATCTCCGGCGGTTTCCACCGGCACCTTGAACTCGAGCTGGTCGTAACCTGCGTAAGGCATGTCGCGACGAAGGTCCCAATCGATACCGCTGCCGCGAGCCGTGGGGCCGGTAAGCATGAGTTCGATGGCATCCTGCTTCGTGATCAGTGCAACTCCCTTGGTGCGACCTATCCAGATTGGATTATTGGTCAGCAGATCGGAGTATTGCTCGATGCGATCCGGGAAGTACGAAGCGAAATTCTTGATGTAATCGAGAAAGCCAAGCGGCAGATCCATCGACAAACCACCCACTCGGAAGTAGGAGGTCATCATGCGCTGACCTGCAACCATCTCGAACATCTTCAGAATCTCTTCACGCTCGCGGAAACAATAGAGGAAGACCGTCATGGCGCCGATGTCCATGGCGTGAGTGCCGAGCCAGACCAAGTGCGAGTTGATGCGCGTCAACTCATTCAGCATCAAGCGAATCCACATCGCCCGCGGCGGAATCTCCAACCCGAGAAGCTTTTCTATGGCCAACACGTAAGCGAGATTGTTGGTCATCGGGCAGAGGTAATCGATGCGGTCGGTCATTGGGATGACCTGCTGATAGAACTTCGCCTCGCAGGTCTTCTCGATTCCCGTGTGCAAGTAGCCAATATCCGGCTTGATCCTGAGTATGGTTTCACCATCGATTTCGAGCAGAAGTCGCAGCACGCCGTGGGTGGACGGGTGCTGTGGCCCCATGTTGATAACCATGGTGCGATCGCCGGACTGCGTAGTCTCAACGACAGGTTCGGAGCGGAACTGGTCAATGGAGGACATTATCTGTACCCCTCGACCGGATAATCCTTACGCAGAGGGTGACCCTCCCAGTCATCCGGCATCATGATTCGGCGCAGGTCGGGATGCCCCTGGAAACGAATGCCAAACAAGTCAAAAATCTCTCTCTCAAACGGGGCTGCACCTGCCCAGAGTCCTGTAACGGACTCGATGTAAGGATCAGCGCCGTTCACCTTCACCTTCACTCGAATGCGCTCGCGGCGAGCATAGGAGAGAAGGGAGTAAACCACCTCGAAACGCGGCTCTGATGGGAACCAGTCCACGGCGGTAACATCCGCCAGTACGTTGAACTGAGTAGTGCCGGAACTCCTTAGCACTTTCAAAACGTTGATAAGGTCAAAAGATTCCACCCAGAGAGTCAGTTCATCGCGATCAAACTTTGCTGCCTGTAAAGCTTTGGGCAGTTCAGAAAGGAGGCATGCGACGGCTGGACGGTCTTTCAGTTGTTCCATGTCGGTAATGGCAGGTTTGAGGGCCATGTTGTTTTAGAGCGCCTCGTCGCGGGAAGGCTTATTCCAGTCGAGAACGCCTTTTTTCCATACATAGACGAATCCGACAAGAACGATCAGGATGTAGGTCATCATTTCCCAGAAGCCAAACATCTTCAACACTTTCAACAGGATGGCCCATGGGTAGAGGAACACGGCCTCCACGTCGAACAGAATGAAAAGCATAGCGACGAGATAAAACTTTACGCTAAACCGCTGGCGAACGTCGCCCACGGGCTCCATGCCGCATTCGTATGGCGACATCTTGCTCTTGTTCGCCTTGTGCTGACCAATCAGGTACGACAGGGTCACGATGGCCGCAGCCAGTACGCATGCCAGAGTGAAGTGGATCAGCAGAGGAAGATATCGAGCGAAATAGTTGTCTGTCATTCTGTTAGGAGTCCACCACCCACATATGGTGAACGGGCAAGTATAGTTTTTGCATTTTAGAAGTGTCAAGCCATCAGCCCTGTCCTGATGGAGCTTCCGTGAAGTCGTAACAAACAGAGCACATTCAAACCAAAGTAATGTTGTGAACTCAGTTGCAGTACTAGACAATTTGCATGTCAAGTAGAGTACGTGTCCTTTAGTCACTGCGGCGAACGCACAACGGGAAAATCCTGAAAATTATGATCTTCGGCTTCAATACCGATATCCGGGTAAGCGAGACGGTGTACCACGTGCAAACCGAGCTGCGCGGGCAGGAGCATCGGTTGGAGTCGCAGGTTTTCGTGAGTGGACGCTGCATTGGCAAGCGTTCCTCGCCGCTGCCGCCCGACATTGCAGAGTCCACCGTACAGCTCATGGCTCGCGAGCAGCATCGCTGGGTCGTCGAAGCCGTGCGCGAGGGCTTCGTAGACGACATTCTTCACGACTCCCCGGAAGAACTGATCGTCCAGTTTCTCGGCTCGAGAAGATTGACAGGGGACGATGTGCTGCTGAGATTCCGGGTGCTCTCCGGAGGATTCGTGGCCGCTTCGGCACAGGTTGCCGCCCGTTGGAGAACGCAATCCGGTTCCGGAGAACTTGAAGATACTTCAACGAACGAGGCTGGAGTGGCCGAGATGCGACTGTGCCTGGTGGATGCGATCGCAGAACTAGAGGTCAGAGCTCGGTTCGAGAACCGGGAAACCGTTCGCCGCTTCCTGATTAAATCCGCAAGATCCTGATTCTTTACCGCCGTACAATTGACGTATGAGAACTGGAACTATACTGGTGCTGGCTTTGGCCGGGGCGATGGTGTGCGCCGGAACAGCCGTGTCGCAGCAGGGAGCGCCGGGGCAACTTGATGGCCCAATGACGGAGAATCCGCAGTACAAGCAGAAAACCAAGCCGCAGAAGCTTCCGGAAAACAAAACTCCTCCCCGCAGTGACGATGAAAGCAGCAGCGAACAGACGCGAGTCGATCTTTCACCACCAAAGGAAGACACGCTAGCTCATCCCGGCAGCGGAAATGGCACCGACGACGTAATGGAAATGCACGAGTGGAACCCTATGCGTGCGATGAAGGACGTCGAGGTTGGAGATTATTATTTCAAGTCTGCGAACTATAAGGCTGCCCTGAGCCGATACCGTGATGCGTTGAAATTCAAGCCCCACGACGCGGTCGCCACCTTCAAGCTGGCGCAGACTCTGGAGAAGGTGAGGCAGTACGAGGAAGCGAAAGTTCGCTACGCCGAATACCTGGCGATTCTCAAGGACGGCCCAAGCGCCGGAGAAGCTAAGAAGGCGCTTGAGCGACTCAAAAACCAGCAGTGAGGTCTTATTTCTCTACTCGCACGAACTGGCCGCTAGTCGCATCCACTGCGACGTTCAACTTGGCTTCGTACGCACTCGATCCGTAAACCACGTGCCAGAGCAGTTCGTTTTTCTGAGCATCAAAGTCCAGGGTGTAAAACACGGGAAGGTTGGGATCGGCAGCCGTTAGCTTCTCTCCGCCGTGCTTCTGCGCAACTTTGAAAGCCTCATCCGAATCGATCTTTAGAAACTGCGTGTCGAAGATGTGACTCGTCGTGTTAGCGGGATTGTACGTGTCGTCGGAACCATGGGAAACGCCGCGTTCGGGGGCGTCCGGCCCAGCGAGTCCACTCCAACTGAAAGTCTTGCTCAATTTCTTCGAGGGAGAAGCAAAATCAGCGCGCCACAGCCCACTTTTACCTTCCATGGCCGGCGATCCCTTTGTATAGCGTGACTCCATGCGATAAGGTTTTACGTCTCCAGCTACGGCATGTGCAGCGACATAGAGCTTCTGGAAGGCCTCGCGTCCGGTCAGGAACTCAGCAGGGGCTTCGGTCTTATGAGCTTTGGGCGGAGCACTGTTACAGGCACTGAGCGCGAGGGTGGCGGTGAGCAAAGTACTCCAAAAAAAGGTAAGCTTTCTATTCATTATGGAAGCAGTTCCTGTCAGTTATGAGGAATTGAGCACACCTAATTGATTCGACACCGGGTGATTGTGGAATGGATGCATGGCTGTCACGATTGCGAGCGGAAATCGAGGAAAATACCTCGGGTTTGAGCGAACCTGATTGGTGCCGTGCTCCGGAAGGACGCTGGAACAGCGCGCAAATACTGGAACACTTGGGGCGCAGTTACGGCACGACGGCGAAGATGCTTGAGCTTTCAATGCAGACGAATGGGCCTGCGCAAGTTCGGGCAGCGAGCATGAGGGAAGTCTTCGCTCGAACGATCGTGGTGCGAATTGGTTTCATGCCGCCTGGCAGGAAGTCACCCGCCATAGTTCTGCCCACTGGCGAACCCGGCCCGGTCGCTCTGAGGAGAGCGCTCACCAATTTGGAAAGGATGGACGTTGCGATTTCGGCTGCGGAGAAACAGTGGGGAAGTGATGGCCCGATCGCGATGCATCCGGTTCTCGGCCCCTTAACTGCATTGCAATGGCGAAAATTTCACTACCTGCACGGGCATCATCACATCAAGCAGGTGCGCGCGCGTGCGGGCAGGAAAATCGCCCATGGAGCCGCAGTTAATCAGTAGCGTGCGGAACTCCTGCGTGGCGCGCCTCTTCCTTTGTGTCTTCCAGGTCCTGTGTCAGCTTAGTGATCAGATTGCGTTGTTCTTCGATCTGCTCACTGAACGCGCGCTGTTCCTCTTCGTAACGAACGGCGCTTTGCGATGCACCCGAGGTCCTTTGATACTGGTAGGAATTATCGAGTTGCTGGTTCTGAAGCTTTGAAAGCTGAGCGTGCGCGGTATCGATCTGTTTACGAATGTCTGCGAGTTTGCTCAAGTACTGCTGATTGATTTCTTCGCTGTGCTTCTGACGTTCAGCCTCTTCTTTATCGAGCTTCGATTCCGCTTCGCCTGTCGGTTTCGATTTTCCGCCCGCATCCGCAGTGCCTGGCGCGGCAGTGTTCTCTTTTCCGGTTTCAGTTGCGGCCTTTGCTTTTTCCGATGGCTGATTCTCCGCCCCTGAGTCGGTTGGTTCAGAAGTCGCTTTTGCCGGCTGCTGATTCGTCGCGATGTCTTCGTTCGTGATGACCCGGGGATGACTTGCGTTTCGCGAGCGTTCAGCGCGGGAGGCACGCGCCACGTCGCCCAGAGACTGGCCAAACGCTATTGAGGAAGCAAACATCAGCAGAGCACCAATACATAGCCAATGACGTCTCATACCAATTCCACCTTTGAACGTTGTGCTCTGTATTGTAGCTCCTGCCGCAGACGTCTCGCAGAAGCTTCTGGTCCCTGCTAATTACGGAAGTTCACAACCAGATCATCCATTCATGGAGAACAATGAAAGGTAGCCTCGAATTAGCTGATGGCCGTAGAACCACGCGAGAATCGACATTGTGCAGAGAAACACTCCGAATGGAATCTCAACACAGCGCATTGCGGTCTGCGCCGCCTCCCACGCGCGCGAGGTAGCGCGATCTCCTAGTAGGGAGCGGTATCGGGAAAGCCGTTTGCGGAAGACTGTCAGGAGTACAAAAATCCCATAAAGCCCACCGAGCAGTGACGCCGTGCACATTACAAACAGCGTCAGTATAGGGCCGAGAAATGCGCCTGCCATTGCCATCAGTTTGACATCGCCAAAACCGATTCCCTCGACATTCCGCAGCTTGAGGTAGAGCCACCCAATCGTGTAAAGGACACCAGCACCGATTGCAGCGCCGATGAGTGCATTCAGCAGTGATCGCAATCCGATCTGGAAATCGAACCCGGAGCTGCTATGAAATGGCGCAGGGAAGAGGTAAAACGCCGGACCTGGTACCAGAGAAAAGAAGCTGAAGATAATGGCGATGGCGAAGCCGGGCAGGGTCATTGCGTCCGGCAGAAGGTGAGTCTCGGCATCGGTAAAGGTCAATCCCAGAAAAAGAAAGCAGAGCACACAGCCCTTTAGAGCTGTAATTGAGAAACCGGCCTGAATGAATGTGAGCAGAAACAGCAGGCCGCAAATCAGCTCGACAATGGCATAGCGGGGAGTGATACGCACATGACACTTGCGGCAGCGCCCGCCGAGTATCAACCAACTTACGACGGGGATGTTGTCGTACGCGGCGATGGGAGTTTGGCAACGTGGGCACGCTGATCGTGGCGAGACTACGGACAGGCCGCGTGGGAGTCTATAGATACAAACATTAAGGAAGCTGCCGAATATCAGGCCGAACAGCAGGAATCCGGCTCCCAGGATCCAATCAGGATTCACGCATAAGTCTCGCTTATCAGGTTTAAGCTTGATTATATGGGAGCAGGCTGGGAACTCGGGAGTTACGAAAGAGGGGCGCGTTCCAACCAAACAGGGTCGACTCAAGCAGCGCGAAGCATTCCGGGACGAACGATGCTGCCAGGAAATATTCCTGCATTGGTCGGGACGGGTGGAAACTCGCCGATCCAGTTCAGTTTCGATCGGTTGACGAGCCGAAGCTGCGGGTGTCCGTCACCGTCACGGATCAGGTAGCCCGAGCACTCATCTTTGCGCCGACGCCTCCAGTCGGTGAGGGCTGTTATGGTCTCCGGGCCCAGTTCTTCGCCGGGGAGCAGCAGCAATATCCAGTTGTGAAAAGCGTCCATTGCGTACGCACCAAGGGTCACTCCCGGAATCTGCGTCTTTCCGCGAGCTCGGTATCGCCAGCAGAGGCGCTGAACATCAGGATCGCCGTTGTGAATGACTAGGACGTCCGAGGCGATCCGAGCTGTGCGGAGTGTGGCCGCCAGGTGCTCCGTTTCGAATGCCGGGATGAACACGGTGAACTTAGGCATTGCCAATGAGAAGAGGCGTTGCGGGCCGCAGTTGTACTGAAAAGACAAAGCCCCACTCGTGGCAGAGTGGGGCAGGGTAGATGCAGTGCTATTCCACGCGTGGACGCCCTGCGTTTCGGTCGTTGTGGCCCGATGGTTGCACGGTTACCGGCTGAGCAAGGTGGAATGTCAGCAATGACTCGGGCCCGAGCTTGATTTGCGCAGCTTTGATTGCGGCTTGGGTTACGCCACCGGCACCGGCACCAACCGCTGCACCGATTCCGGCTCCCTTACCGCCTCCGGCAATTGCTCCGATGATCGCGCCGAGTGCGGCTCCGCCACCAACTTTCTCTGCCGTACCCTTGCCACGTCCATCAGTCTGCTTAGACCACTGATTCGAATGAATGGCGTACGTGCGTCCGTTGTAGGCGATCTTTGTGAGCTCAAGTGTCAGCAGTCCCGATCCCTTAAAGCGTCCTGCCGCGTGAACTTCAACAACGTGCCCGAACACATCGGCATCGGACGGAATCACTGTCTTTCCATCGACCTGTACAGGCGAGTTCAACGTCGCACGGAACGTGTCCCCGGGGTTCGACGTTTCGGAGTCCAGCGAATCGATCATACGAATCGCCAGCGCTGTTCCGTCCGGGATTGTGATTTTTGCCGGGGGTGGCGGAGGAACCGGAGCCGCGGGTTGCGGAGGCGGTACGTTCTGGGAATACTGCGGCTGACTATATTGGGCACCATTAGACTGATTCGCCTGTTGCTGCGCCATCATATCGGCCGGTGACCCATAGCCACTCTGTGCCGCTGTTTGGCTGTTATTGCGCTGTCCAACTGCGCTAGGCTTGCGAGCATTCACTCCGCGAGTGGAGGTCGCCGGTTGCGTCGCGGGCGGTTGGCTTGGCGCCGGTTGCGGATTGTTGTCCGCCACCGTCGGCGGTGCTTGCGGAGCCATGTTGTCGGCCGCCTGCACGGAAAGATTGTTGACCACGGTGCGCACGCCATTCACGTTGGCCGCGTCATTGGCGGCTGCGGTGCGCTCGGCCTCGCTGGCGACGGCACCCGAGAGAGTCACTACTCCATTGGCGGCCTGCACGGATATCTGCTTATTCCGAACTGCCTGGTCGGTGCTGATCTTACTTTGAATATCGCTCGCCACCTGGGCGTCGGTGCGCGTTTGAGCCTTGTTGCAGGCGGCAGTGAACAGCAGCCCTACAGCAAGAACGGTAGGAACAAGTAAAGTTCGAATTGAATTCGTCCTCATTCTCAAGTCCTCCTGACTTCCGAGGCTTCCATGAAAGTTGGATGCGATGGGCACGGCGAAGTAGCATAACCTAACTGAATCCCAACGGTTACAAATAATACCAACACGATTCTGGTCAAGAAGTAGCGGGCGAACGAAAGTTATACATTCCGGATCAACATTCGCAATCGAGAACAAGGCGCTGAAGCGGTGAAAAGAATGAGCATCCGGGTTACACTCGGGAAGTATGGCCGAGACCGAATCTGAACGCCCCTACATACTTTTTGACAACGTCAGCAAAGCATTTGGCGAAAAGGTGGTCTTGCGCGACGTGAGTTTCGACGTCAAGGCTGGCGAGACAGTGTGCATCCTGGGTCGAAGCGGTGTGGGAAAGTCTGTCTCTTTGCACCACATCATGGGATTTCTGAAGCCAGACAGCGGCCGTGTCTGGGTTGCAAATGAAGATATTACGGACTATCCCGAAAAAGAACTGGAGCGCATTCGCAAGAAGGTCACCATGGTATTTCAAAATGGTGCCTTGTTCGACTCGTTAACCGTTGGCGAAAATGTTGCGTTTCCATTACGCGAGCGCGGTGATCTGGATGAATCGCAGATTTATCAGATCGTGGACGGTCTGCTCGAAATGGTGAATGTCGGCGAGTATCGCGACCAGCTGCCATCAGGGCTCTCGACGGGCATGAAGCGCTCCGTGGCAATCGCCCGCGCACTGGCGGCACAGCCGGAAGCGATCCTTTACGACGAGCCGACCACGATGGTCGATCCTCTCACGGCTCACTTACTCGGCAGCTTGATTAAGAAATTGAAGTTTCAGCTAAAGCTTACGAGCATCGTCGTAACTCATGACATGGCACTGGCAAACAAAATTGCCGAGCGCATTGTATTTCTGCATGAGGGGCGAGTGATCTTCTTCGGCACGCCAGCCGAGATGGCGCAATCAAAACTGGAAATTGTTCGTGAGTTTCTGGAGCTGGATACGCTCGATCTCGACTACTGGCGGAGCCAGAACGGTCCCGTGGCCCCGCCTCCATCTCATTAACCTCAGAAGCCCTTCGCGACCAGTGTGCCTGTGTCCAGTCCCGTCTTCCGCTCTCGGGCAGTCCACTTCTCAAGGTATTTTGCGACGATATCGGTTTCGATATTCACCGGGTCTCCCTGCTTTAAAGTGGCGAGGTTTGTACACTCGATGGTGTGAGGAATAATGGCTGCCGAGCAGCGGAGTCCATCCAGCTTTGCCACTGTCAGGCTGATGCCCTCGATAGCAATTGACCCTTTGAACACAAGGTACTTCTCGAGTTCAGCCGTCACCTGCACGTGCAGCCAGAATCCATCCGAGTCAGGGATGCGCTCAAGAGCTTCCAACTGGCCCACGCCATCAACATGCCCTTGCACAATGTGTCCGCCAAGACGACCATGTGCGGCAAGCGGCAATTCAAGATTGACGATTGCTCCGGGCTTAATTCGCGAGAAGGACGTGCGCACCCACGTTTCGGGGGCAAGATCCGCTGCGAAGGATATCGGAGTGATGTCGAGCGCCGTGAGGCAGACACCGCTTACGGCGCAGCTGTCTCCCGTGTGCAGCTCTTTTGTGACGTTCTTCGCCTCGATGACAATTCGGCGATTCTCACCGTGCTGATCGATCCTCGAGATGCGTCCTACTTCTTCGACAATTCCAGTGAACATGAATCAGCTCCTGTCAGCCCTGCGGCCGGAGTGGTTGATATGGATCGCGCAGGTAAGCCTCTACTGCGAAGTCTTCTCCGAAGCGCTCTATCTTGATGTTGTTCGAGCGAAGGTCGCAACCTGCCGGCAAGCCTGTTTGTCCCGAGAGCCAGGGCACTGCGCCTACCGGACCAAAGATGCGGGGCGTATAGAAAAGCATTAGCTTGTCCACGAGTCGCGCTCGGAGGCATGCCCAATTTACGGCGGCGCCGCCCTCAACGAGAAGACTCGAGATCTGCTCGGTGCCGAGCATGGTAAATACACGATGCAGATCGGGGCGTCCTTCGTGCGGGGCTTGGTCGCTTGCAGGATCGAGTGTCTCAATCTCTACTTGCTGCACTCGCACGCCCCTCCCTTCAAGTGCGCGGCGTTTGTTTTCCTCCGCAAAGGAGCAGAACACAACGACATCGTCCTGCGCTGTCTCGACTACGCGCGATGTCAAGGGAAGCCGCAACCGTGAATCGAGAATCACACGCAAGAGCGGACGACGACGAGGGAGACCGCTTCGATCCGTCAGCAAGGGGTCATCGGCAATCACCGTCCCCACGCCGACAAGGATCGCGTCGGAGGCATGACGCATCTCGTGCACGCGACGGCGCGAAGCCTCGCCTGTGATGTATGTCGGGTTGTTCGAAGCTCCCACGAGGTGCAATCCGGATTCACGAGGGCCAGCGATTTTTCCGTCGAGCGACATCGCGGCCTTCAACGTCACGAAGGGAAGTCCAGTGCGAATGTATTGCGTGAAGCTTTCATTCAGGCGCTTTGCTTCCGCTTCGAGGATTCCAACCTCAACTTCGATACCAGCATCGCGCAGCTTGGCAAAGCCCTTGCCAGCCACGAGCGGATTCGGATCCTCCATGCAGCAGACCACTCGCGCGACGCCCGCAGCGATAACCGCATCGGCGCAGGGTCCCGTGCGCCCGACGTGCGAACAAGGCTCCAGGTTTAGGTACAGAGTGTTTCCACGGGCGAGCGGCCCGGCTTCTTCAATGGCCAATACCTCGGCATGCTTGCGCTCTGCGTAAATGTGAGTGCCGCTGCCGACTATGCGCCCTCGCTCGTCGACGATGACAGCTCCGACCATGGGATTCGGCGAGGCAAGGCCAAGCCCCCACTGGGCCAATTTCAAAGCCTGCTTTAGGAATAGTTCGTCTGCCGAGATCGCCATTGCTTACGAGAATAGCGAATCGACAAAGTCGACTGCGTTGAAGGGAATCAGGTCTGATTGTTTTTCGCCCACGCCGACATAGCGCACGGGAAGATTCATCTCACGGGAGATGGCGACCACCACGCCGCCCTTTGCTGTTCCGTCAAGCTTGGTGAGCACGATGCCGGTAACGCCCGCCGCTTCCGTAAAGACTTTCGCCTGCTGCAGTCCATTCTGGCCAGTCGTAGCATCCATCACCAGTAGCGTTTCATGCGGAGCGCCCGGTAGCACGCGTTGCGCGGTGCGATACATCTTCTCGAGTTCGGCCATCAGATTTAGCTTGTTGTGCAAGCGACCCGCGGTGTCCACAATAACGTAATCAATCTTGCGCGCCTTGGCGGCCTGTAGCGCGTCGAACAGCACCGCCGAGGGATCGCCTCCCGGACGCGTCTTGATCACCTCTGTTCCTGTACGCTCGCCCCATATCTCCAACTGCTCTATGGCAGCGGCTCGGAACGTATCAGCCGCCGCGAGTAAGACCGTTTTTCCCTGCGCGCGCAGGGAGTTCGCAAGCTTGCCAATGGTTGTAGTTTTCCCGACGCCATTGACTCCTACAACGAGAATGACCTCCGGCGGATCGGCGACTACCTTGGGCTTGCTTTCGGCTGCCGTATTCAGAATCGAGAGCAGTTCCTCCTTCAGCACGCGCTTTAATTCGGCTGCATCGCCAATCTGCTTGCGATTGACCTTCTCACGCATCGCCGTGAGGACTTCGGTGGTTGTAGTTGAGCCAAGGTCGGCTGAAATCAGCGTCGCCTCAAGATCGTCGAGCGTGTCCGCATCGATTTCCTTGCCGAAGCTGATGACATCATCGATGCGCTCGGAGAGATTGTCGCGCGTGCGGGTGACCGCCTGCTTCATGCGCTCAAAGAGCGATGATTTCTTTTCCTCGGGCTCTTGTAGGCTTCCAAATAGCGTCTGAATCATTACGTTCTCAATTATATCGGGCCGTGCAAGACATCCATTTCGCCCTACACCGGGTAAAGCGCGCGCTCCTGCGTCAGGGGACGGTTCATGAGATCGCGAATCGCGTCGCTCGGGTCTTTGCCGTTCTGCAGAATCTCATTCATCTGCTGGATGATGGGCATCTCGACCCCTACGGTGGAAGCCAATCCGACTGCAGCGCGCGTAGTCAGCACGCCCTCTGCAACCATTCCGTGCATTCCAGCGATGATCTCTTCCAGCTTGCGCCCGCGTCCTAACTCAACACCCACGCTGCGGTTGCGCGAAAGTCCGCCAGTACAGGTGAGCACGAGGTCACCCAGTCCCGAGAGTCCAGCCATGGTCTCCGCGCGTCCGCCGCAAGCGACTGTGAGGCGGGTCATTTCTGCCAATCCACGCGTGATGAGCCCGGCCATTGTGTTGTGGCCATATCCGATTCCATCAACCACGCCAGCCGCGATCGCGATTACATTCTTCACCGCTCCGCCGAGTTCCAGTCCGACGACGTCATCATTGCGATAAAGGCGGAACTTCGGATCGCTGAAAGCTTCCTGCACCTGCGCCGTCAGTTCGCTGTCGGAGGATGCAACTGTTAGCGTCGTGGGATCGCCCATCGCAACTTCCCGGGCAAACGTGGGACCGCTGAGCGCACAGAGGCGCGGCTGGAAGCCATCCTCGCCTGCGGCGAGCACATCGGTAATCACCTCGGTCATCCGCAGCAGGGTATCGTTCTCAATCCCTTTTGTCGCGGAGACAAGCAACATGTCATCGCGCAGGAATGGCTTCATCTGTTGCCACAGGCGCCGCACGTGATGCGAAGGCATTACGCTCAGCACAATGTCCGCTCCGGAGATCGCCTGCTCCAACTTCTGGGTGGCGTCGATCGTCTCGGGCATCGGACATCCGCTCAGGAACAGTTCATTCACATGCTTTGTGCGGATAGACTCGACGACTTCGTTCTCATATGCCCAAAGCGTCACCCGGTGAGCGCCGCCCCTTGCGAGTGCAATCGAGAGAGCTGTGCCCCAGGCACCGGCACCAATTACAGCGATTTTTGCCATTGAGACTATGCCTTTCTTGCGCCGAACCGGCTTTCTGTGCCGGCCAGGAGTCTTCCAATGTTCTGATGATGGCGAACAATTACGAGCAATGCCACGGCCGCGCACATCGCGAGGGCTGGAGCAGGGAACTGATCACCTTCAAGCCACCACAATGCTACGGGAAACGCTGCTGCGGCCAGAATAGAGCCAAGTGACACGTATCGCGTGAATATCACAATTGCGAGAAAGAGGATCACCGCTATCAGAACGGCCTTCGGCGCAATCGCCAGGAAAACGCCCAACCCAGTGGCTACTCCCTTGCCGCCCTTGAACCCGAGCCATACGGGGAACATGTGTCCGATCACCGCTACGAGCGCGGAAAACGTTGCCAGCGTGTGCAGTTGTGCAGGACTAGACGTGTGGGCAACGGGCAAGGTCAGCACCAGGAATACCGGCAACCAACCTTTAAGCGCGTCCAGCGCAAGGGTCGCGATCGCAAGACCCTTGCCGCCAGTGCGGGCCACATTGGTCGCGCCTATATTGCCGCTGCCAATCGATCGTACATCGATGCCTTGGAAGACTCGCACCAGTATGTAGCCGAAGGGAATAGAGCCAAGTAGATACGAAAAGATGGCTACGGCGATCAGAGTTGAAGAGTTCATCTCACATCCAAAACAAGTCGCTCATCCGTCCAGCGCAAAGCGCGCGAGCTTGCGGTAGCTTGCGCCGGCAGGCGACAACTTGCTCTCATACAAAAAGAATTCGCGCGCCGTCATTGTACCGAACTCTGGCGCGCGACTCGATGACACAATTTTGGGGATCTGTGCAAATACTTCGGACGAACGCTCTCCAGCTATGGGACGGGGCCGTCCCGACCCGCTCCGCGCCAGCGTCAAATGCGGAGAAAACTCACGCTCACCGGCAAATCCAAGCGGCTCCAATGATTCGTTCACTGCTCGAGCCAATCCGGCGATTTGGGTAGCATGAATCCCGGCCCAGAAAACTCGGGGTGCTTGCGAGTTCGGGAAGAAGCCCACGTTCGCCAGACGAACTTCGAACTGTTCCGCCCGAACACCACGAAGTCGATCAATGACCGGGGGCGCCGCGGGCACCTCGCCAAGAAACTTCAGCGTGATGTGATAATTGCTGCTCTTCACGAAGCGCACTGCTGGTAAGCGTGGCTGCAGCGTGCGGACATAGTCGTCCAGCTTCTGTTGGATCTCATCGTCGATGTCCAATGCAACAAACAGGCGCATAGCTATCGAAGCTTACGACGTAGCAGGTCTAGCGACAACTGGGTGGCATACCAGCGGATGCGTTCGCGATCCCCAGGGAACCTGCGCTCGACAACCTCGGTGTGTTTGCCATCGGCCAGGGCGATGTAAACCAATCCCACTGGTTTCTCGGGAGTACCGCCCGTCGGCCCGGCAATGCCGGTGATTCCGATTCCGATGGTGGTTTGGCATCGGTGCCGAATACCCTCCGCCAGTGCTGCGGCAACAGAGCGGCTGACCGCGCCATCGCTCGCAAGCAGAAGCGGTGGAACATCGCAAAACTCACGTTTTAGCTGGTCGGAGTACACTAAGGCTCCGCCAATGAAGTAGCGTGAGGAACCGCTGATCCGTGTAAGCCTCTCTGCCAGCAGTCCACCCGTGCAGCTTTCAGCTACGGACACAGTGGCTCCCCGCATTTGCAGGAAGTACCCTACAATCTGTTCAAGCGACTCGCCACCGGAAGAGAAAACTTCGTCGGCAAATTCATCCTCGAGCAACGATGCAAGCTTCTCGACCTTCTCTTCAGCTTCTTCCGTCGTAGCGGCGCGTGCCGTCAGGTGGAATTGCACTTCTCCAGCTTTTGCCAGAATCGTCGTTGCGATGTCAGGGAACTGCTTGTAAATCTTCGCAGCGCGCTGGTCAGCGGAGGATTCAGCCACCATGGCGATTTTCAATTCACAAGTGGCCAGGTGCTCTTCCGGCAGCACGAGCCTTAGCCTCTCAAAACAGTGGTCGTTGAACATGCCTTCGAGTTCAAACGGAGGGCCTGGAAGCAGGATGATGATTCGCCTTTGTCCTTCGTACGCCGTGTCGATCCACTGACCGGGAGCGCTGCCACGCGGATTCTTCAGCAGCTCGGCCCCTTGAATGTAGTCCGCCTGTTTGACGTTGTTTTCGGCAATGCGCATACGCAAGCTTGCGGCGCGAGCGTAAAGGGCGGCAACCATCTCGTGGTCGCGACGAAGTTCCACGCCGAGCGCTTCGGCAACGCACTCCCGCGTGAGGTCGTCCTCGGTGGGACCAAGCCCGCCGGAGAAGATCACGATTTGAGCGCGGGACAGCGCGGTTCGGCTTGCGTTCAGGAGATGTTCTGGACGATCGCCAACAATGGTTTTGAAGGTGACTTCTACTCCAAGCTCATTGAGGCGCTTGGTCAGGAACAACGAATTCGTGTCCTGGCGAAACGGGGTCAGGAGCTCGGAGCCAACGGCTACGATCTCAGCATTCACGTTTAACAGTGTAAACCGAAGAATCCACTGCGCATGAGATTACTCGAGGCGCACGTTTGGTCGGGTGGAATTAGCCATGTTTCGCGCCTCAGTGCGCGTCTTCTCTGCCAGCTCTTATGGGGCGGGTCGCAAGCATACCGCGCAGCCCAAGTACCGAATGGGAACTGCCGCATATTGCCCTGGGTACGGGTTTGAAAGTCCTCAGATCTCTGCGAAACAGAGGAACGAAGGGCTGTGCCCCGTCCGGCGTGTGACGGATGTCACACGCAAAAGAGAAGCGCGTCACCGAAAAAGCGAGCTGCAGCCCCTATTTTTAAAGCGGACAGAAAAGGTCCACTTTGTCGTACTCATTTATGCAACTTACCCGTGCCGCCGATTATGCCGTTCGCGTGATGATTCACCTGGTCAGCCAGCCAGAGGGCGCAGTCGTCTCCAAGAAATTACTTGCCCAAGCGGCTGACGCTCCGGAGAGCTTCCTTTCGAAGATTCTCCAGGCGCTCGCTCGTGCAGGACTGATTCAGACTCGGCGTGGTGTTGAAGGCGGATTCTCGCTTTCTGCGCGTGGTGCCGAGGCTTCCATGCTCGACGTTGTTGAATGCATCGACGGACCAATCGCCTTGAATATTTGCTTGACGTCTGGTGTTTCGTGCCGTCGTCAAACCGAGTGCGCGGCTCACGGGGTTTGGGTTCGCGCGCAAGAGGCCATGCTCTCGGTCTTGAAGCAAGCAAGAATCTCCGACATGAGCTCTGCCGGGGCAGAGTGCAACACCCGTGCCAATCTCACGCAGGTGACAGAAGGTGGGCCTGAGCTGTCGCCTCAGACAAAAACCAAACTTCGCACGCAATTGGCTTCGCTCGGAGCCGCGCGTACATCAACCCAGAACCAAATTACAGAAAATTAGTGGGGTGGACTATGGACTCCGCCGTATTGATACATCGACTACATTTCGCATTCACGGTTACATTCCATTACCTCTTTCCTCAGTTGACGATGGGACTGGCTCCGCTCGTCGTGGTGCTCAAGACCATCGGGCTGTGGAAGAACGATGAGCGGTACAACAAAGCAGCACGCTTCTGGGCCAAGATCTTCGGCATCAGCTTCGTCTTCGGCGTCGTCACTGGAATCCCAATGGAATTTCAGTTCGGGACGAACTGGTCGCACTTCTCGAAGTTCGCCGGCGGCGTGATTGGACAAACGCTGGCCATGGAAGGTACGTTTGCGTTCTTTCTGGAGTCTGCATTCCTGGGTCTCTTCCTCTTCGGAGAAAAACGCCTCAGCAAGGTGGCTCACTGGTGCACGGCCATGGCGGTATTTCTTGGCTCGTGGCTTTCCGGCTACTTCATCGTGGCGACCGATGCCTGGATGCAGCATCCAGTGGCATACCGTTCGACTGATGATGGAGCCGTGACGCTGACTAGCTTCTGGGGATTGGTTTTGAATCCTTGGGCTATCTGGCAATACGCGCATAACATGGCGGGAGCCGCTGTGACCGGTGCGTTTGTAATGGCCGCAGTAGGCGCTTATTACATCCTCAGCCTCAAGCATATCGAGCAGGGCAGAATCTTCCTTCGGGTGGGCGTTGTCGGTGGAATTATCTCCTCACTCCTTGTGATCGGTCCCACAGGCGATGGTCAGGGACGCAATCTGGCGACATACCAGCCAGCTTCGCTTGCTGCAATGGAAGCGCACTTCGATACCAAGACAGCTGATCTCGTCATCCTCGGCCAGCCCAATGTAGACAAGAAGACGATTGACAATCCTCTGGTCGTCCCCAAGGCGCTGAGCTTTCTTGTGAGCCGCGATTGGAACGCTAAGGTGCGCGGTCTGAGCGCGTTTCCGGAATCTGAGTGGCCCACAAGTATTCCGCTGTTGTACTACGCCTATCACATCATGGTTGGTCTCGGAACGATCTTCATGGCCATCATGGCGCTTTCGGGCATTCAGTTGTGGCGCAAAAAACTGCACGAAACCAAGTGGCTGCTCTGGGTGGTCATGCTCAGTTTCCCGCTGCCTTTTGTGGCCAATACGGCCGGCTGGATGACGGCTGAGATTGGTCGCCAGCCATACCTGGTTTACGGCTTGATGCGTACGATCGATGGCTTCTCGAAGTCCGTTTCGGCCTCGAATGTCTGGTTCACTCTGCTCGGATTCCTCGGGATGTACACGTTGCTGGCGATTCTGTTCCTCTTCCTTGTGCAGAGGGAAATCGCTCATGGGCCGGAGCATGTTGAGGCCGTTGAACCCGCTCGCGTTCTGGGCGGAGAAGCCGCTATCGCGGGGAGGAACTAACATGGGATTTCTCTGGTTTGCAATTATCTCCGTCATGCTCGCCTGCTATGTGATCCTGGACGGCTTTGACATCGGCGCCGGTGCTCTCCACCTGTTTCTCGGCCGGACCGACGAAGAGCGCAGGAAGATCATGCGTTCCATTGGCCCGGTATGGGATGGCAACGAAGTTTGGTTGCTGGCGACTGGCGGCGTCCTGTACTTTGTGTTTCCGCAGCTCTACGCCTCAAGCTTCAGTGGATTCTATCTTCCGTTGATGATGGTTTTGTGGCTGCTGATGATGCGTGCTATCGGTCTTGAGTTCCGTGCCCACATCAATGACAGCATCTGGGCCAGCTTCTTCGACGCTGTCTTCTCCATCGGAAGCTTGCTGCTGGCAATCTTCTACGGCGCGGCGTTGGGCAACGTGGTACGTGGCCTGCCCCTCGGTGCAGATCACTATTTCTTCCTGCCGTTGTGGACCAACTGGCGCGCTGGTTCCAACCCCGGCGTCCTGGACTGGTACACCGTGCTCTCAGGAGTTGTTGCCCTGGTGGCGCTTTGCGTTCACGGTGCCAACTACATCGTGGTCAAGACAGACGGTGTCCTGAACGAGCGAGCCCGCAAGACGTCCCTCGTGCTCACTCCGGTATTGATTGTTCTCACGCTGCTTAGTCTGTTCGCAACGCTTTCAATCCATCCAAACCTCGTTGCCAACTACAACGCACTGCCCATCGGCTACGCGATTCCGGTACTTGTTTTCGCCAGCCTGGTTGCGGTCATCGTATTTCAGAAGCGTCGTCAGGAGGTCGCCGCATTCGTTTCCGGCGCGCTGTACCTCGCTTTCATGCTGGTTGGAGCCGTGTACGCTCTGTACCCGGTCATCCTTCCCGGCATTGATCCGCAGTACAGCCTTACGATTCAGAATTCGATTACCGCCAGCTATGCTCTGCAGATTGGGCTTCGTTGGTGGCTCTTCGGTATCGTCATCGCGATTGGATACTTCGTGTTCCTGTATCGGATGTTTCGCGGAAAAGTGGTGGTGGAACCTCACACAGGGTACGGAGATTGAGAGCTGAATCTCCCACTACAAAGGCCGCCTTCCAATAGGCGGCCTTTCCTTTAGTTACAGGGAATGCCTTCGCTTTGGATCCTCCTCAGTGTTCTGTTTTTCCAGCACCTTGCGAATCTCCGTTACAAGTTGGGCCGGAGGCAACCCTTTCACAAGACAGAGGTCGGCGTTGGATGTTACTTCTTCCGGAAGGCTGAGGTATGCCGATAGGATAATGATTGGCTTATTCGGATCGATCTTGCGGAGAGCTCGAGCCACCTCTCCTCCGTGCATTACGGGCATCATGTAGTCGAGCAGGACGGCATCGACGTCGTTTGCGAGGAAGAGCTCAATCGCAGTTGGTCCGTCGCCTCCGGTGATCACGGAGAACCCTGCCAATTCGAGCAACTTAGCCCTGACCATCAATCCAATTGGCTCGTCATCTACACATAGGATCGTTTGGCGTTGCAATATTGCTTTCTGTTCCACGGTGATTGTTCCAGCGGGTATTCGATTAGCTTGGGGTGAAACTCTATTACCAACCCCAATTTCTTGTTATGGTTTCTGCGTTGGACGAAGAATTATCTCGCTAACGAAAGATTCCGGCCGCTGAGATACCAGCATTGCTACCGCATGTGCCACGTCAGCAGGGGTTAGCATCTTCTCCATATCTCGCCCTTTATGCTCGGAGAAGTCAGTATTTACCGAACCAGGAGATACTACGCTGACCCGGATATTGAATAAGCGCAATTCCTCCGCCAACGAATAGCTCAGTCCATTTAGCCCCCACTTGCTCGCCGAGTAGATCGCACCATTCGGGAGCGGATTTCGTCCAGCAATCGATGAGATATTGATGATGTGGCCTCGTCCTAGTTTCACCATTCCGGGAGCAAAAGCCTTGACCGTATAGAACACCGCCCGAAGATTGGTGTTCATGATGCGACTCCAATCTTCTTCCGTACAGTCCAGCAGCTTTCTGTTGGTCAGGCCGACTCCGGCGCAATTCACAAGAACTTCCGGGGTGCCGAGCTGGGCCTCGATTCCGTGTGCGACTCGTTCCACGTCCGCATGCCTCTCAAGGTCGCACACTTCTTGGAGGCAACGGCCTCCCGTGGCGGTGATCTGATCGGCAACAGTTTTCAGAGCTCGCTTGTCGCGACCCAGTATGACTGTCGTAAAACCCAGTTCTGCGAGTCTTATCGCAATGCCTGCTCCGATGCCGCGGCTGCCACCTGTTACCACTGCGGTTTGGGATTGGTCTGAGTCCGTCATTTCGAAGTTCCTCTTGCTGATTTCTGATATCGAAAACTAGTATTTTGAATGGCGTTTGTAGCGGTGCGTTCAGAAAGGCTGCTGTTCGCATCCAAGGTGCTCGCGGGCGGAACCTTATGCTGTTAGGATGCTTGCCTTAACTGCCTATGCGTCCCTATAATCGCGTTCTCAGCGCAATGCATGAGTACGCTGACGCGAATACCGCCTTCTGTTGTATCCGGCAGCGGCCATTTGTACATCTTACGGAGCGGCTGTCGTTGTTTGTCGCAGATTCCGCATAGTTCTTAAGGAGCAAGAGAATGAAGAAGTCCCTTATTGTGTTGTTGCTTGCTGCCGCCACCGTGGCAGCGCAAGCGCAGGCCGCCCCTGCGGGACAGCAGCAACCTGCGCCGGGAGCACCCGCTTCAGGAGAGCAGCAGAAGAAAGTCATTCAAGACCCTAACGAGTACAACGCATATGTAGCCGCGGTCAACTCTACGGATCCGGCACAGAAGGCTCAGCTCATGGAGAGCTACCTCCAGACCTATCCAAATTCCGTGATGAAGGAAGACGGACTGGAACTTCTCCTCAAGACCTACCAGCAGATGAACAATGCTCCTCAGATCAAGGCGGCTGCGCAGCGCTTGCTCCAGGTGAATCCTAACAATCTGACGGCTCTCGCGCTGCTGAGCTATCTGGATCGTGCCCAGGCTCAGGCCGGCGGCCCTGATGCCGCAACTGCCCTGCAGGAAGCCGGACAACTTGGCAGCCGCGGGTTGCAGGCTCTCCAGAGTGCAAACAAGCCTGAAGGCTACACCGACGATCAGTGGAACCAGATGAAGACCTCATTCCGTGTGATCTTCCTCGGATCGGTCGGACATGCTGCTCTGCAGGCCAAGGATTATCCCACGGCGCAGCAGAACCTGAAGGAAGTCGTTGTCGCGCAGCCCACCGATGTCAACAGCATCTATCTTCTGGCTTTGTCCTATCTCTCCCCGAAACCGCCAGTGGTCGATGGACTGTTCTGGATTTCACGCGCCGCTGCACTTTCTAATAATCCGCAGCTCCTCTCCTACGCCAAGAACCAGTACATCCGGTATCACGGCGGAGATGCTGGATTTGACTCGCTGCTGAATACCGCGAAGACCGAGGCAATGATTCCCGCTGGCTTTACGGTTGCTCCGGCACCGTCGCCTGCCGATCAGGCCGCCGACATGCTGAAGAAGAGCGCTCCGGAAAAGCTCTCATTTGCCGAGTGGCAGTTCATTCTGACCAGCGGCAATCAGCAGGCGAGTGAGCAGGTGTGGACTGCCATCAAGGGCAAGCCAGTGCAACTTGTTGCGGTGGTGATCGGCGGCGGACGTGACTCGCTGAAGCTGGCCGGTAGCCAGGATGACATCGAGGCCAAGAAGGCTGACATCACTCTTACACTGAAGGAACCGCTGCCAACCACTCGTGTCCCCAAAGCTGGTACGCAGGTCGTGGTGCAGGGAGTTCCCAGCCAGTACACGGCGCAGGGAGATACTTTCGACCTGACCTTTACCGATGGCCAGGTGCTGAAGGGATTGCCTGAGGCCGGCAGCACAGCGAAAAAGCCCGCAGCAGGCGCGCGCAAGACTCGCTAGGAAGCACGCTTCGAAAACAGAGGACGGCGATCATTCGCCGTCCTTTTTGCTTGCTCCTCGAAAATCCCTACCCAAAATGTTCGAGCCGCTCCAAAGAGCGGCCCGTTGTACTTGGATATGATGGCTATTAACGCGCTACCTTCTTCTCCATCGCGACTGGGCGCTCGCTCTTGGGCGGACGCCTTGCACCTGCGCGTACGGCACGAACGTCGAGCTCGAGCTCGGCTATGGTGCGGCTCAGAGTATTGCGATGCATCCCAAGCTGTCGAGCCGCCTTGCATTGGTTCCCATTGTTTTGCTCCAGCACTGTGAGAATGAACCGCTTTCTAAACTCACGCACCGCCTCTGAATAGAGGATGCCGCTCTGGTACATCTGCGATATAAGAGCCTCAAGTTGGTCCTTCACCGAGGGCCTCTCTTTCCTAATATCTATGAATATAAATTTGCTTCAGGACTGGCCTTGCCAGCCGGGTACTGATACTTCAATGAATTGGGCCGTTACAACACGTCGGCCTTGTGGTGCTCTGCATCGCCAGAGTTTTCACGTTTTTGATCCAGCGTCTTCAGACCATCACGAAACTTGTGTTTAAAGTCACCAGGACCGGCATAAATTGCCGCACGCCCCGCGACCAGAAAATATTGCGCAAAACTGGATTTTGCCAGTGCGGTTGAGGAGGGCAGAAAGCTTGCCATTACCATCACCAGCACCATAACCACCAGCGCACCGCGCACAAACCCAAACACTCCACCAAGCAGTCGGTCAAACCAGCGAAGACCCACGCTCTGGGTGGCCCATCGCGCTATTCGCCCCGCCACTCCGGCCAGAATGACGATGGCGACGAATATCAACAGAAATCCCGCGCCACTTGCAACCACGTCATTCTTGACGTAAGGCGCGATGTATTTCGCCGCCACGGGGTATTCCCAGGCGGCGATCAGATATCCAAAGACCGTGCCGACCAACGAAAACAGTTCAAACACGAACCCCTGCGCTGCGGCATGGACTGCCGATAGCACCAGGATTCCAGCGATCAGCCAATCCAAGCCGTTCATCGTTTAGCCTCGGGGCAGATCTTTGCCCGTCAGACGACGATAGGCCTCCACGTACTTTTCACTGGTGTTCTTCTGTACTTGTTCGGGCAGAGCCGGCGCTGGCGGTTTCTTTTCCCAGCGGATCTCCTCCAGGTAGTCGCGCACATACTGCTTGTCATAACTCAGTTGCGCCTTACCTGGAGCATAGCTGTCAGCAGGCCAGAAACGTGACGAATCGGGGGTCAGAACTTCGTCAGCCAGAATGATTCCATTCGCCGTGTGACCGAATTCAAACTTCGTATCCGCGATAATGATGCCCTTTGTCGCGGCGTAGTCGGCTGCCTTCTTGTAGATCGAGAGGCTCAGCGTGCGTAGCGTCTCGCTATCGGCAGAGCCGACGTGCTTCACCATTTCGTCAAACGAAATATTTTCGTCGTGCCCGCTTGCGGCTTTCGTTGCAGGAGTGAAGATGGGCTCCGGTAATTTATCGCTTTCACGAAGTCCCTTCGGCAGTTGTATCCCGCATACGGCACCTGTCTGCTGATATTCTTTCCAGCCCGAGCCCACGAGATATCCGCGGACTACACACTCCACCGGATACATATCAGCTCGCACCACCAGCATCGATCTTCCGCGCAACTCGCGCTCGTACTTCTTTAGCGGTTCCGGATATTGATCGACGTCGGCCGTTACCAGGTGGTTGGGAACAAGGTCCTTCAGGAAATCAAACCAGAACAACGAGAGCTGTGTCAGTACTCGCCCTTTCTCAGGGATTCCCGAGGCAAGGACATAATCAAACGCAGAGATCCGGTCCGTGGCGACGAAGAGCAGACGCTCGTTATCGACACGATACACGTCGCGAACCTTTCCGCTGGCATGAAGTTCAAGGTCAGGGAAGTCGGTCCGAAGAAGGATATTGTCGGTAGATTTAGTAGTCACTGTCGTTTCGAACGATTCGAGAAACGATTCTAAACAGTGGGCCGATTTTGTCAATGTAGCTTTTCGGTCGCTGATTTCTGAAGGAGTTAGCTGACACGACCGGCGGAAGGAATCTTCGCAACGTCAGTAAACACGCGGGCGTCAGCGTGCATCGCCGTTAGGCGTTGTCGTCGAAATTTGTTACGAATGCTGAACCACATTCTCACGCTTTGACGCAACCGCATCGGCTAAACATGCAATAGCTCGACATCACGGGTAGGGAGAGTGTGAGCGGACTGGCGCTCATCAGTCCGAAAGAACCTATGCCGTTGCGGCTTGTGGTTGCTCCTGCTCAGCTCCGAAACGCACGCTGACAATCCGCGAAACGCCGGGTTCCTGCATTGTTACACCGTACATAACGGGAGCCATGCTCATCGTCTTCTTGTGGTGAGTGATGATGATGAACTGCGTTTCCAGGCTCATCTCACGCACCAGTTCGCCGAAGCGCGTCACGTTCGCTTCATCGAGTGGTGCATCTACTTCGTCGAGGATGCAGAACGGTGCCGGCGCGAATTGGAAGATGCCAACCAGCAGTGACAATGCCGTTAATGCCTTTTCCCCGCCCGAGAGCAGCAGCACATTCTGCAGTTTCTTGCCCGGAGGTGAAGCAACGATATCGATTCCGCTTTCCGCGCTGTTCTCCTCGTCCGTCAGCTTCATCCATGCCTCTCCGCCACCGAATAGCTTCTTAAAGGTTCGGGTGAAGTTTGCATTGATGATCGCAAAGGCTTCGTTGAACTTGCCGCGCGAGATCTCCTCGATTTCCTTGATCGTGTTGTGCGTGTTCTCGATCGAATCGAGCAAGTCCTTACGCTGGGTCTCGAGGAACTCGTGGCGCTGTGCGGTTTCCGTGTACTCTTCCAGCGCCATCATGTTCACCGGGCCCATGCCTTCGAGGCGAGTACGCATGTCGCGATAGCATGCTTCGGTGGCCACCAGCTCGTCACCACTCTGATGCACCAACGACTGGTCGGTCAGGAGTTCTTCGCGAGTCTGGCTTAGTTCCTGCACGCAGGTTTCAACCAGATGCTCAATATCGCTGCCGGTCTTTGCGGCTTGTGCGCTCAGTTCGCCACGGCGATCGCGCACTTGGTCGAGTTCTTCGCGAGCGGACTTCAACTCCAACTCGATCTCAGCGAGGCGCGCGCGAACCTGCTCGCTCTCGGTCGCCAGTTCCTTCTCTCTCGTTTCGGCCTGTTCGCGTTCGCTTTGCCACTCGATCAGTTTCGATGCAAGCAGTTCGTTTTCCTGCTCGCGCTGAGCTTTCTCCGCGGCTGCGCCCTCCAGTTGAGACTGCAGGGAGTTGACGCGCTGATTCACTTCCGCAACCATCGACTGAATTCGCGCCAGCGATGCGGCGGAGGCACGACGGCGTTCTTCCAGTCCTGCGACGCGTGCCATGACTTCACTCGCCGATTGGGCTGCTGCATCACGGGCCATGCGTAACTCAGCTACGTGCTCTTGTGCGGCACTCATCTGTGCCTCAAGCTGGAGTCGCTTTTCTTCCTGTTGCTCCAGCTCATGGCGACGCTCGTCGATGAACGCCTCACGGCTCTGGCGTTCGCCGCCGAGGCGCTGCAGTTCGCGCTCATATCCCGTGATGCGATCGCGCACCCGCGCCATCTCGTTTTCGAGTTGACGCAGGCTGTGTCCGCTGGTCATCACCTTCTGTTCGGAATCTCTGCGCTCGGTCTCAAGTTGATCGAGCAGCAATGTGAGCGACTGAATCTCACTGCCCAGCAGTGCGACCTTTTGTTCCTGCGCCGCGAGCGAGCGTCCGAGGGCTTCGATCTGATGCTGCACCTCGCGCAGTTCGCGCTTCATTTGCAGCGGACCTTCCGCCAGCTTCTTGCCGCCCGTGACGGTCACGTTGTGAAAACATTCGCCAGTCAACGAGAGATAGAACGCGTCTGGATTTTCAAGTGCGAGCGCACGTCCGGTCTCTGCATCAGGGACAATGTAGCCATTGCCGAGCTTGGGCAAGATCACTTCCAGGGAGCTGCCAAAGTTCTCCGGCACGCGGATACAATCTTTTAGCGGAATCACGCGGTCCTCGCGCAAATGCCTCCGCATGTTCTCATCGAACACGAAGCTGAACTTCGCTTGCGAATCGTCGGGATGCACAAGGAATGTCGCGCGCCCCTCAACATCGCTGCGCAGAAGGTTCAATCCTTCGTTGGCCACATTCCACGATTTCACCACGATGAAGTTCAATTCATCTCGCAGGAATTCGTCCACCACGCCTTCGTACTTGTCTTCGACGTCAATGAAGTCTGCAAGAACGCCAACTGGAGTGCTGTCGCCCTTAAGTTGACCCGAGCGCAGCAGCTTGCGCACCGACTCCGTGGAGAAGCCGTGTTCCTTGATCACCGCTTCGAGCGATGCGCGTCGGCCCTGCAGCTTTGCCGACTCCGAACGCATCGCATCCAACTGCTTCTTTGCTTCCACCTCAGCGGCACGCTTCTCGGAAATCTGCGTACGAGTTTCAGTCAGCCGTGCAGCAATTGCCTTCGAGCGTTCCGTCGCTGACTCAAACTCCAGGCTTATCTGCCCGCGCTGTCCGCCGAAGGATTCAACCTGCTGATTGGCGGAATTCAATTCCTGTTGGAGCCGTTCGGTTTCACGCTGCAGAGCAGCGATGCGTTCTTCTGCTTGCGTAATCCGATTACGTACAGCAGACGCTGCATTGATGGCGTCAAACATCTGACGGCGCTGCTGTTCCTGACTGCGTTCCACTTCCATCAGGCGCTGCGCGGCTTGTTGCGACTCCGCTTGGCGCTGATTGCGCTCCTGCTGCGCATTGGCAACATCGGCCGCCGCGCTCTCGAGCACCTGCTGATTCGCGGAAAGTTCATCTTCCAGTCGCTGCAGTTGAACGCTCGCACTGCTCGCTTCCGCTTCGGCAGCAGCAGCTCTCGCGGTGAGTTCAGCGCAGCGCTCCTCGTTATTGCGACGGCGTGCTGTCGCGCGCTCAATTTCGAGGCCCACCTGGTTCAACCGCTCGCGCATTTGCTTCGCTTCGGAGTCGACAGCATATCCATGCTGCGTGCGCTCTGCGAACTCAGCATCCATCGTCTGGACGGCTTCGCTGCGGGAGTGCAGCTCTTCTGTGAGCTGGTTCAGTTCCGCTTCGAGTTTCTTCGCCTGTGCCTCGAGTTCGGTGAAGCGGCTGGCGAGGACGATGCGCAGTTGACCACGCATCTCATCACGCAACTTGGCATAGCGTTCAGCTTTTGCAGCCTGGCGCTTCAGCGAATTCATCTGGCGCGTCACTTCGTCGAAAATATCGTTGATGCGGGCAAGGTTCTGCTTCGCATCCGCGAGGCGCGCTTCAGCCAGCCGCTTACGTGTTTTGAATTTAGTGATGCCAGCGGCTTCTTCGATAATGTTGCGGCGATCCGTCGGCTTCGAGCTGAGAATTTGCCCGATGCGACCCTGCTCAATCAGCGCGTAGGACTCTGGCCCAAGGCCCGTTCCCATGAAGATGTCCTGAATATCGCGCAGGCGGCACAGCTTGCCGTTGAGCAGGTATTCGCTCTCGCCGCTGCGGAACAGGCGACGCGTTACAGCAATTTCGCCCTTCTTGAATGTCGTCTTGAACTTGCGGCGTCGAATCTTCAACACTACTTGCGTGCCGCCGGCAGCACTAGCTTGACTACCTTGGTCCCCGGAAGCCGTAGCCTCCGGAGACACAGAGGAAGCTCCGTCGTCTGCGGAAGACGACAGAGAAGACTCCTGGCTGTCTGCGGGTGCAGCGCCAGGAGTGGCGGCGGAAAGATCGTTGACGGATGCGCCTGCTGCCGGAATTTCGATTTCATCCGTTTGGCCGGGACGCACCTCGTCGGTGTATTCCTCCACATCGCGCTCGCGTTGCGCGCGCAGCGAAGCCTCATCCCAGTCCTCGGGCATTTCATCCTGAATATCAATTACGGGCGCGTCGATTTTGCCTTCGTACACCTGCGGATCGACCAGGTGCAGGGTCACTTCAGCCATGCCTGTGGGCTTGCGTTCGCGCGTGCCGGCAAAGATCACGTCCGTCATGTGCGCGCCGCGAAGGCTCTTTGCGCTCTGCTCGCCAAGTACCCAGCTGATAGCGTCGGAAATGTTTGATTTGCCGCAGCCGTTGGGGCCGACGATGGCTGCAATGCCGTCACCAGGGAACCTCAATTCGGTGCGGTCGCAAAAGGACTTGAAGCCCAGGATCTGAAGCTTTTTCAGTTTCAGCAACTGTGTACTCCTTGCGCCCGGATCTCGCCTCCGGGTCTTGTTCTCGCGCTCGCCGCCTGGCCTAAATGCTGCCTCCGCAAATCGGCGGTCTGCTGGTGTAGTAGGGACGGCTTCGGCTGGAAACTGCCCCGTGTGCCCTTGTTGCGATCCGGAGGAACTGAGACCCATTCCGGAGCCGTTCTGGGCACTGCGCGAGTGGTGGCTGGTAACTCGGTGTCCCGAACCCTCCGGGCTTTTCAGCGGGGAGGTCCGCCTCGCAAGTTGATGCCACTCTACCGAGCGCCCAATGGGGGAGTCAAGAGACAAAACCCCATTTGTTGTGTACGCCTGTGTAAAAACCCCATATGTGCACCTGGATTGCAGCAACATACGCCAGCACTGCACAATTACATGTGCAGAACGGGATTCGCACAGAACACGTCGCACAACAAAAGTGTGTGGGAAATAGGACCGCGGGAGAACTACCGAGCCCCTCCAGCTTAAGTGGAGGGGGGAGACAACGCAAGAAGCTGGAAATTCAAAAGCCCGGATTTCACCGGGCTCGTCGAGTGAACTACCTAGATTATTGTTCGCCTAAGATGGAGAGGAAGCGAACGATAGATTCAATCCCTTTGTAGAAGTTGGGAATGTGGAACTTCTCATTCGGTGCATGAATGTTGTCATCGGGCAAGCCGAGTCCCATCATCACCGACGGAATTTTCAGATCGTTACGGAATTGTCCGACGATAGGAATGGAACCGCCCGAACGCGTGTACACCGTATCTTTCTGGAAGACTTCATGTAATGCCTTGTTCGCGGCCTTGATGTAGTCGTTGTCCGTGCTGACCACAACGGCCTTGCCTTTTGAGTGCACCTTGATGTTTAGCTGAATGCCTTTGGGCTTGATTGAGTTCACGTACTTCGTGAACTTCTCCAGTATGTCGTCGGGATTCTGATTCGGCACCATGCGCATGGAGATCTTGGCCGAAGCCTTAGCCGGGATCACTGTTTTCGCGCCTGTTCCCGTGAAGCCGCCAGGCATGCCGTGAACTTCAAGAGTCGGGCGCGCCCAAGTGCGATAGAGAACCGAGTAATCCTTCTCGCCTGTCAACTCGGCGGAACCAACTTCTGTTTTGCGATAGTGCTCCTCATCGAAGGGCAGCGATTTCCATGCTTTCAATTCGTCATCGGTCGGTGCGACCCAGTCATCGTAGAAGCCGGGAATCAGAATGCGACCGTTTTCATCCTTCAACTTGCTGATGATCTCGCACAACGCAAACAGCGGATTGGGAGCAGCGCCTCCATACACTCCCGAGTGCAGGTCTGTGGCGGCACCTCGCGCTTCGATCTCCGTGTAAAGCATTCCGCGCAGTCCTACGCATAGTGTAGGCAGGTTGTGCGCAAACAACTCCGTGTCGCAAATCAGCGCGACATCTGATTTCAGCCGGTCGCCATGCTCGTGCACAAACTTCTCAATCGCTTCGCCGCCGACTTCTTCCTCGCCTTCAAACAGCACTCGCACATTTACCGGCAGCTTGCCGCTTGCCGCAAATAGCGATTCGAGAGCTTTGATCTGCATCCAAAGCTGACCTTTATCATCCACCGCTCCGCGTGCATAGAGATTTTCGTTACGCTCAGTCGGCTCAAACGGAGGCGAAACCCATTCATCCAGCGGTTCAGCGGGCTGCACATCGTAATGAGCGTAGAGCAACACCGTCGGCTTGCCTGCGGCGTGAAGCCAATCGCCATACACGAGCGGATGTCCAGCGGTCTCGATCACCTCCACATTCTCAACCCCGATGCGCTTCAACTCTGCCGCAACAAATTGGGCGGCCTTGTCGATATCACTCCGATGCTCCGGAAGAGTGCTGATGCTGGGAATGCGAAGGAGGTCTTTCAACTCTTCGAGAAAGCGCTTTTCGTTTTCCTTGGCGAATGAGATCGCAGGCGATGCCATGATAGGGAAGTCCTTTCTAAGAACGTCAATCGAACTGGAGAGTATAGCATCGCACTCCCGTGCGACTTGGACCGACAATCATGCGAAACGCGATAAGCGAAATCACTGGAACCGCAATGGCGAAAATCGCTCCAGCGGCACTGGCGAAGTTCCTGTCAGAATCACTGATGTAATTACTTCAGCCGTCACCGGTGTGAGCAGAATTCCATCGCGATAATGTCCCGTTGCGGCGAAGTAACCAGGCAGGGCGGTGGGACCGAGCAAAGGCAAATTGTCGGGAGTTCCGGGGCGCAATCCGGTCCACGCTTCCGCGATCTTCGCTTCAGCAAACTCGGGTATAAGTCGTGCAGCGGCGGTTTGCAATCGTTTTACGCGATATGCATTGAGCGACTTATCAAAACCCGCCGGCTCTACTGTGCTACCTACAACATAGCGTCCGTTGCTTCGCGGAATGATGTAACACCATCGTGAGCGAAGCACATGTCGCAGCACGCGGCGTTCCTCGCGTTCAGTCGAATTCAAGGCCAGCTCTTCGGGAAATGCAAGTGCAACCATGTGCCCCTTAACGGGAGACGTAGGTAGCTTGACTCCGGGTGCTGCAATCTGCGAAGCCCATGCGCCAGCGCAGTTCACAACGATAGCTGCGGAGTACTTGTCTTTATCCGTACGCACTTCATCAACTCGTTGGTTTTGCGCTTCGATTTGCTGGACACTTTCACCCGTGACCATCTCCACTCCACGCTTCTGTACTGCGCAACGCAGCGCCGCTACTACATCGCGAGGATCCACAGCTCGTTCGTCCATGGAGTATGCGGGATCAGGAGGAAGGCTCAACTTGGGCTCGAGTGCCAGAGTCTGCTCTGGTGTTAGCTTGCGGATGCCTTCCTGCTCGGGAATCGGATGTTCTTCGAATGCGATGACGCCGTCGTTGCGTAAGTCGATCGTGAGTCCTGATTCGGACTCCAATTCACTTACAAACTGTGGGTAGAGTTTAGCGCTGCGATGAGCAAGCTCCAGCAATTCCGCTGGAAGCACGGGGTCGAGATCAGCAATCATTCCGCCACCCGCGTGCGAAGCTTCTTGGCCCGGCTCGCGCCGTTCGAGCACAAGTACCTTCAGCGATTTGCGGGATAACTCCCATGCGAGCGAGAGACCAATGATCCCTGCGCCAATTACGATGGCATCGTAAGATTTCAGCACAGCTACATTGTAATAAGAAGACGGCCGGTGTGCGACCCGAGGATAGAGGCTATGGTTCGTGCGTCCTGGGTTTTACTGCAGTCTGCCGGATACGAGTGCGCGCCCGATCAGGTTTCGTAATTTCAATATGCGGCAGAGGTGCGGCTGGCGATGTGTTCAGCAGTTTGCTCACAATCACCAGGCGTTGTGGAGCAGGTCCAGCGTAGTACGCAGGGTCGCATGTGATCAGCGTCAAACGGTTGTCGCTGGTTGGCCCCGCGACGGAGACATCCGCAGGCCGGACTAGTTTTGACTCATCCACTGCGTACACGAACGTTTGCCCATCGCGCTCAATCAAGATGTGATCGCCCGGCTTCAGCTCTGCAATTCGGCGAAAGAACATCTCGCGATGCGCACTTATGACTACGTTCCCTGCGTCGCCTGGAAGCGCTGTTCCGGTCATATGTCCCGGGCCAAGCATCAACGAGATCGGGCCGGTACCCTCTACGATGACTGCGGAGAAATCAATCGCAGGTATCGTCAATCGGGAAAGGCTGTTATCGCGCCGAGATGTAGCCGCGCGGTACGACGATCTTCGATCAGGTCTAGATTGCTGTTCTTTCCAGAGTGTTTGAAGATGACGCTGCTCCAGCACCATGACGCCATATTGGACGCCTACATACCCCAGAATCGCCACACCAGAGAACAGAAGCAACGGCGCAAGATACTCGCGTACAGCCGCGATTCGCGAACGGTGAGTCGGTGATGGAGGATGCAGGGACAATGGATACTCGCAGGGGTTCGATTCTATGCCAAACCCCTACGACGATTAGATGTTGCGAAAAAAGGCAGAAACCCTGGTCGGAATTGGAATGTGTCGCCGATTGCGAGTTCTACCGCGAGCGCATGGTGTGCGCAGCGCCACCGATCAGCAATCCGAACCCGATGATGGAAAGAAGCGGCAAGGGGCTTCCAGCGAGCGGGAGGTTCGTGTCTCCATCCAGGCGCAACTCGGGAGGAATCGGAGCCATTGGGGCGTTGCCGGCAACAGACTGCGTTGCATGCTGATTCGCTCCGCGTGGAGTACCGGTGCGTGCAGGAGCATTGTTATTGTTCGCAGGAACTTTGAACTGCACTGTTGCGGTTCCACCCTGGACAGGGGAGTTATTCGCATCAACCAGAGTTACTCGCAAACTGTGAACACCCGGCAGGAGTTCGGGAAACGTGTAGCTGTTCGACGTTGTGTTGACCGGATCAGAAGCGTCCAGTTGAATGATGAAATTCGGCTGATCATTCAGCGCAGGTCGAACAAGTTCGAAACGCAAATCCACGAAATTGGACGAAAGCGTCTCTCCAGCAACGGGAGTGAGTATTCTGATCGATGGCTGAGGCTGCGGATTTGCAAGCTCCGGCGTGGCTGCTTGGTTTGTAGCCGGAGCTGGATTTGCTGATCGGTCCTGAGCGATGCCTAGAACCGTAGCCACGAGCGCCAGCGATAGTAACAGTTGAAACCTTCTCATGTACTCTCCCCGAGTATGTATGCGGTGCGTCAGTTGCTGCATTCAACTCCACAAAAAAGGTGCGCCGCTGCCTTTCTTGCTGCCAAGCCCTCCGAGTGTTTCGGAGTTCCATTTTGGTTACTCTCGCCCTGAGAGGCCCTGCGACTTGAAACAATTTGGATCCGTAAAGCAATTCTTCTTTTCCATGTTGATGCAATGCAGACGCCAAACTGTTCAGTTCTGACCAGCTTTTCTGGAATGTTTTTTGTCTTAGTTCAAAACTCACGTGTTAAGGTTTCGCGTTGACACTGGGCAGGTGCGCTGGAACAATCAATGCAAGCACAAATCCAGGAGCACTCAAATGTCCGAAGCCGTCGAGATCAGGAACGTGGAAAAACAAACGAGCGCAGTTCCCCTGATTGCTGGCGCCGTGGTGGTTGTCCTTCTTTTTGCATTCGCTCTTTACCTGATCGTTGATCTTCGAGGACGCGTGAAGACCCTTGAGGCAAGCGCGGAGCGCCAGACGGCAGAGACAAAGGTGATCGAAGACAAGCTGCACCTGACGAATAAGAACATTGAAGCGGGCATTGAGGCACTAGGTTCAAAGGTCGGAATGACGCAGGAGCAGCTCGCAGCGAAAACTGCCGAGTTGAAGGCGCAACAGGAGCGTTCAGCCGCGAAACTCGCAGCCGCACAGCAGGCCACCAGTCGTGAAGTTGAGGACGTAAACTCCGCAGTATCAGGGGTAAAGAGCGATCTGGGAGGCGCGAAAAACGAGATCGCAGCAACGCGCACGGATCTCGCAGCAACGAAGGCAAAGCTCGAAACGGCGATCGGCGATCTGAACATACATAGCGGGTTGATTGCGAGAAACCGGAATGATTTAGAGTTCCTGAAACACAAGGGCGACCGCAACTACTTTGAATTTACGCTCCGCAAGAAACAGCGCGTTCCGCTCTCCACCGTGAGCCTGGAATTGAAGAAGGCCGATCCGAAGAAGTCTCGCTTTACCCTCTATGTTTATGCGGATGATCACACGTTCGAGAAGAAAGACCGTACACTCGGCGAGCCGCTGCAGTTCTACACTGGACGAGATCGTCAACTCTATGAAATCGTGATCTTCACGGTGAGCAAAGACCAGATATCTGGATATTTGGCGACTCCGAAATAGAAGAATTGTGTGGCGGAAAGCCCGGCAGAGCCGGGCTTTTGCTATATAGGGAGAACTATGCTGACGACATGGATGACGGCTCTACAGATCGTGGCGCGCACGGGCGCCGTGTACATTCTGGTGCTTGTAGGAGTGCGTCTTACGGGCAAACGCGAAGTCGGACAGATGACTCCATTCGACTTGACGCTGCTGTTGTTGTTGAGTAATTCCGTGCAGAATGCGATGACGGGCCCTGATACTTCGCTGGCCGGAGGAGCCGTGGCCGCGTGTGTTTTGCTGGGGTTGAACTATGTGGTGGCGGAGTTGAGCGGCTTAAATCGCGGGTTCCGAAGGATTGTTCAGGGATCGCCATCGCTGCTGATTCATGATGGAAAGTTGATTCCAGAGAACATGAAGCGAGAGCGTCTGACAGTGGATGAAGTAATGCGATCATTGCGTGAACACGGCATTGGGAGCATTGGGGAAGTGGCGGTTGGCGTTTTGGAAGTGGACGGCTCGCTGAGCTTTTTGAAGATGGATGAAGTGCCAGCCGGTGTGAAGGCGCGCCATCGGACGCGGTTCCTTAAGCGCGACTGAGGAAAACTTTGTGACGAATCTACACTGTCCGGGTAAAAAGGACACGGTTGCTGGAACGTAAGCACTTACGAGGGATGCGTTAACCCGGGGGTAAATCCCATAATCGCGCCGACCAGCATTAACTGATCGGTAACCCTCCTTCCTGTTACCGAGTGAGTTACTCCCCTTAGTTCGTTTTGCAGTTCATCTCCCCCTTTCGGACAAGAATTCACCTCGCCTACACCGATGAGAGTAGCTGCTCGATGGTGTCGATCAGCAGAGATGCTGGGAATGGTTTCTGGAGATAGGCGATCTGGCTGCTATCGAGGTGCTGAAGCAGGTTCGCCTGTTCACTGTAACCGGAGATGAGAATCACCGGAAGTGTTGGTTTGAGCTGACGAAGGCGGCGTGTGAGTTCGATGCCGTCCATGCGCGGCATGACGATGTCGGTGATGACGAGATCATGGGGTTCGCGCGCGAAGGCAGTCATGGCGTCTTCTCCGTTGGAGAAGGAGTCGACGGCAAAGTTCGACTGTTTCAGTATCTCGGTGAGGTATGCGTTGACGGAGGTTTCGTCTTCGGCGAGAAGGAGACGGCGGCAACGAAGTAAGGGCGTTTTGCTGTGGGCAAGGGCGGGTCGCGGCGTGGCGAAGGGAAGATAGATGCGGAACGTGGCTCCCTCTCCGGGGCGAGAGTCGCATTCGATGCGACCGTTGCTTTGCGAGATGATGCCGTGAACGGTCGAGAGGCCGAGGCCGGATGCTTCCGCCGATTCATGGGTTGAGAAGAACGGTTCGAAAATGCGCTCAAGGGTTTGCTCATCCATGCCAACGCCTGTGTCGGTGAGGGTGAGGAGTGCGGAGGGTGCGTCTATCAGGCCGTTGGTTCGGGCGGAAGCAGCAGTTGAAATCTTGAGTTGCCCGCCATTGGGCATTGCGGCGCGGCCGTTGGATGCGAGTTGCGTGAGTACAATGGTCAGTTGATCTGGATCCATCAAGACGGGCAGTAGTTGCTCGTTGAGTTCAAGGGCAATGCTAATACCGGGGCCGAGGACGCGGGAGATGACAGGGAGAGCCTTGCGAACGCAGTCATTGATGTGAATGGGGCGCGGACGAAGGACTTGGTTGCGACTGAAGGCCAGCAGATGACGCGTGATGTCGGCGGCGCGTGCTGACTGCTGCATGATGTCATCGAGCGCGAGCGCTGTTTCCGGCGAGAGCTGGCTTTGGAGGGTCATTTCGCAGGAAAGCGTGATGGCCTGCATGATGTTGTTGAAGTCATGAGCGACGCCGCCCGCGAGTCGACCGACGGCTTCCATGCGCTGCGAATGGCTGATCTGGGCCGCCAGGTCGCGCTGCTGAGTAATGTCAACTAGATATCCCTGTGTGTATTGCTGCTGAGTTTCGGGACGCGTGCGCAAGTATCCGGAATAGGAGACACGCACGATCTCGCCATTCCTCTTGCGAAAGTTCGTTTCGAAATTGCTGACACGGTCGATGGCGCGCAACTCTTCTAGGAGCCGGTTGCGATCACCGGGATCGACGTAAAGATCTGGAACGGAGATGGACATCAGCTCTTCTCGGCTGTAGCCAAGTGTGGAGAGAACGACGGGGTTGACCTGCTCGATCCGATTGGTCGCAAGATTCGTCTGCACAATGCCGTAAGGACAATGCTCGACGAGCGAGCGATAGAAGGCTTCAGAACAGACGAAGTCGGAAGATGAGCGTTCGAGCACATACATGAGACTCAGGCGGCGATTGCGAGAGCGCACTGGCACAGAATGAAGCTCGACAGGAAACTCGCGTCCATCGCGAGTGCGATGGGCGGCGCTCGACGTTGGGGCGCAGAGTTCGCGGATAGTCATCGAGTGAAACTCGCGGCTTGTGTATCGGTAGCGATCGATGGCTGATTGATTTGCGGCGCGAATACGACCGGTATCGGAGTTGTAAAGAAACGTTGGCAGGGGATTGCGGTGGAACAAAAGTTGGCGGAGAGATCTGCTTGCAGGGCCCATGTGGTTCACCTTTGCCGTGTTGCTGGCTGATGGAGAAGACGGTGAATCGGTTGGTGGACTGAAAGGGAATTTGGGGAACCGGTGCGGTAGGTGGAAGAAAGAGGGAAGAGTGCAGAAAAGGGATGCGGGGGCTTTGCTCGTGGTGGAGGTGGGGCCTTCGCCTTCGGCGAAGGATGAGAAGCCAAAGGCAAGGGTAGAGGCAAAAGCAAAGGAAAGGTCAACTACCTCATCCTAAACTCGCAAGCGCGTTTAGGATGAGGCACCCGGTTCATGCTGGGTGACCTGGGTCGGTGGCGAAGATTGGAAGGCCTGCTGGGATCCTTCGCCTTCGGCTCAGGAGGACACCTCAAGAAGCACGGGCAAGGACTATTCGCGAAAAGCGGCATGGTGAACAGCGATTAGCGGCGGGTCAGGGCTTGGGTGACTTGGTCGTAGAGGGCGGGGAGGTTGGCGGCGGCAGAGGGTGAATCGCCGTAGCGGGCGTGTTCGAAGGCCGTGGTGAAGCGCAGGACAGAGTCGCGGAGGCTAGGATCGGGGATGGACGCTGCGAACTCAGAAGGAGTTTGAGCAGCGGTGCGAGTGTAGCCTCGGCGGGCCAAGTGGTGAGTCATGCGGACGTATAGCAGAGATGCGGCGGAACTCGGATTCTTGCGCGACTTGAGACGACGCAGGAAGCGAGCGAGATTGCGCGCTGCAAGGAGAGAGGGAAGCACTAGACCCAAGGCGAGTAGGATCAGTCCCGGGCGCAAGAGGCTGCGAGGATCCTGAGTGGCCTGGTTGTGAAGCCTGCGCGCTGCCTGGAGCATGCGGTGGTATTGGCGGGCGTACCAGTGGCGTACGTTGTCCATGAAGCGTTGCGCGTGATGCACGCTCGCGATGGAGAGGGACTGCTGGTGCGCGGCGTCGTAGTTGACGACCCATTCGCGCCAGAATTCTCCGGCGGCGTCGAAGTAGAGCTGGAGACGCGTCCAGAAGGTTGCGGCGGGAGGGATGGCACCGCCGGGCGTGGGATCGAAGGTCATCCATCCGGCCCCGGGGATGTAGGCTTCGACCCATGAGTGAGCTTCACTGGCGCGAATGATGTAAGTGGAGTTGAGCTGGTTGAACTGCGCTCCGCGGAATCCTGTGACGACGCGGGACGGTATGCCGATGGTGCGGAGCATGACTGCCATGGAGGATGCGAAGTACTCGCAATGTCCGCGGCGACGTCGGAACAAAAAATCGGCGAGGGGATCGGCGGGAGGCGTCGAGGGCAGTTGAAGCGTGTATCCGAATTGCGTGGTGAGGTAGGTTTCTATCGCCTGAGCGCGGCGGTAGGGCGTAGGCTCCAAATCCGTCAGTTTGTGGGCGAGCTCGGGGATGCGGGGATCGAGCTTTGGCGGTAGCTGGTAGTAGCGGCCGGAGATTGACGCCGGCATGAGCGCAGAGGGGACGTCGAGTTTGTCGGGCGATGGAACGGAGACGTCGGATACCCCCTGATAAACGCCAGGAGTGCGCTCGCTGTCGAAGCTGCGGAAAGCTTGGTCTTCGTCAACGATGATCTGGTGGAAGGTTCCGATGAGAGCCTGCGCGATGGGAATGGTGAAGACGACATTGGTGCCCACAGGTTCCATGAGAACGCGGTAGCGAATCATGTCGGGATGTGCACCGCGAGCGACACGCAACTCTTCGCGGCGGGAGAGCTGGGCTGTGCGGGTGGAGAGTTGCGTGCCGGGCGAGATCACATCAGGACCGCCGTGAGGGTTGGTCCAGCGCTTGCCGTCGAAATTGGTGAGGACAGTGCCGCGAAGACGGATCTGATGGGTGCCTGTGGTGTCTCCGTCGATGCGGAGGTGGGCGACGATGGAAGAGGACTGCTGGATGTGTCCGATTTCTCCGAGATTTACGGAGTCAGAAAAGCCGGTGGAGATGGCGTCGTTTTGCGCGTAACGCGAGAGATAGCCTCCGCTGATGCGGGGCATGGCGAAGAAGACAAACGTCGAGACAGCAAGCATTGCCACAACGATCACGGCAGTGGTTCGCACGAGTGAGGCGGAGAGCCGCTGGATGGGCGATACGGTGCGACGGCGGGTGCGCAGTCCAGGGAAGGCAAGAGCCGCGGAGTTGGAAGCGGCCACGGCGGAGCGGCGCATTTCCATGACCATGAACGAGAACACGGCAAGCACGACGAAAAGCCCAAACGAGGCGAGGAATGCCGAGTCAATGGTGAGGATGGCCGCCGACAACACCATGAGAAATGACAGCAGGGCGAGATAGACGTAATCGCGGTCACGCTCGATGGCGAAGAGCTTGACGCACATGCCGAAGAGAACGAGGTGGACGGTGGGGGAAAGGAAGTCGTGCGAGATGAGCAGGAAGTCTATGAAATAGACAAGGAAGTAGATGACTGCAAGCCAAGAGGTGATCTGGCGCGGAATGACGATGCGGCGATTGAGGACTAGCAGAGTTGCGCGAACGAGAAGCGCGCCTGTGACGAAGATGACGCCAAAGAGATCGAGCTTTCCGGTGGAGGCCAGGGCGGCGAATCCCGTGACCACGAGCAGGAAGATAGAGGCTTGAAACAGGCGCTCAATCTCGGGTGGCGCGGGGCGGGATGGGAGAGCCGTAGACATCCGACCTCAGTATAGATGCGGGCGAAGAGCACAGGCGAGTTTTCCTCAACGGCAGGGATGAAGCGAGCAAGGCAACGTGGTAGTATCGAGTCTGGTCGGACATCGGTCTTACGCGATGAAACCCCGCCAACCCCGCCAGGTCCGGAAGGAAGCAACGGTAACGGGTCGTTTCGTGCGCAGTGAGTCGCCGGTGTCCGGCTTTATCTTCTCCCCCAAGAAAACTCATTTTGCAACTTGTTCCGTTTTAGTAATCGGAAGGTGTTGTACTATGCCTTTCCTGCCGAAAACTCGCGTGAGCTGCGAGATGCTTGGTGTGAGGATGATGATTATGCGCGCAAAAGCACTTCCACTTAAGTCCAAGGGTAGCGAAATCGGTACAGAGCGTTCAGCCCTGCGAGGATTGAAAGTGGCAATCCCGTTTTCGTTTGCAGCGTGGGTGGCGCTGGGATTAGCAATCTGGAAATTATCGCGGTAGGTTTTCTGCAATAGCCACGGCTCAAGTCAGACTTAAGAAGCAGAAAAAACCGGAGTGGATGGCATTTCTGCCTCTCCGATCCGGGTCACCGAGCATTCGCCTGGACGGTTGGCGAGTGTTGGTGGTTAAAGTCGATTCACAGTTCTGAACTTCTCTCCTAATTCTCCCTCTTATCTACTGGCGGCGCTGGCAAGGGCACGGTTGCCCGCCAGGGCTTCGCGGAAAGCCGGATGCGCAATGGCAATCAGGGCCTCTGCGCGCTGCTCCAGGGTCTTTCCGCGCAGGTCGGCGATGCCGTGTTCGGTGACAATGTACTGCACGTCATTGCGCGAGGTGGAGACCGCAGCGCCGGGATCGAGCTCGCGGCAGATGCGTGAGATGGTGCCTCCGGCGGCCGTGGAGGGCAGGGCAATGATGGACTTGCCGCCCTTGGAACGGCTGGCGCCACGAACGAAATCAACCTGGCCTCCGATGCCGCTGTATTGCACGTTGCCGATCATCTCTGCGTTAACTTGTCCGAAGAGATCGACCTGCAAGGCGGAGTTGATGGAGATCATGTTGTCGTGCTGGCCGATGATGTGGGGATCATTGGTGTAGTCAACGGGGTGCACTTCGACGGTGGGATTGTTGTGCACGAAGTTGTAAAGCTTGCGGGTGCCGACGAGGAAAGTGACGATGAACTTGCCGGGGTTGAGCGTCTTCCTGGTGTTGGTGATCACGCCTGCTTCGACGAGAGCGACGACACCGTCGGAAAACATTTCGGAGTGAATGCCAAGTTCTTTTTTGTCGATGAGCGACATGAGGCAGGCTTCGGGAATGCCTCCGATGCCGAGCTGGAGGGTTGCGCCGTCGGGGACGAGCGAGGCTACGTGCTGGCCGATGAGGCGTTCGATCTCTCCAAACTCGGGTGCGGGGATTTCCTTGATGTCGGAGTCGTGCTCGACGATGTAGTCGAGTGAGTCGATGTGGATCTTTACGCCTCCGGTGTGAGGAAGACGGGTGTTCATCTCGGCGATGACGATTTTGGCGGACTCGGCCGCAGCCTGTGTGTAGTCGCCGGAGAGACCGTAACTGCAATAGCCTTCCTCGTCAGGCGGTGTGACCTGGATGAGGGCGACGTCCACGGGGAGGATGCCCTGCTTGAACAGGCGGGGGACCTCAGAAAAGAAACACGGCGTGAAGGTGGCGCGGGATTCCTGAACGGCTTTGCGATTGGGCGCGCCGAGGAAGGGACCGTTGAAGTGAAAACTGGCTTGCATGTCCGGATGATTGAAAGCTCCGGGACCGGCGGCGACCATGTGGAAGATCTCAACATTGCGTAGCTCGGGCGCACGGGATATGAGCGTCCGAACCAGCAAGGGCGGCTCACTGCAAGCATGACCGAGGACGACGCGGTTTCCGGATTGGACCGCCTGAAGTGCACACTCGGCGGAAACGAGTTTATCGCTGTAGGTGGTACGCCAATTTTTCAAGTTCGACCCCTCTTGGTGCGGGAAGTTGTGAACGCCGCGATGGCGATGCTTGCCGAAATCGCCGGGTGCTGCGGAATGTTGGCGAAACAATACTGGATGAATTGGAGCTTCAGATGTGACCGGAATCACGTCATCGCGTGAGTAGTTCGGGGAAGGACGGAAGAGTTGGTGATGAGGTGAGCGGTTTACATTCCTCTCGCGGTGGGCGACAATTGGCACATTACGAATACCGGAGAAATTGGGAGTTGAATACGAAGAGACGGGCCAAAATCACGGCTTTAGGCGCCTATGTGCCTCCGCGCGTGCTCGGAAATGACGAGCTGGAAAGATTGGTGGCGACCTCGAACGAGTGGATCCTTGAGCGTACGGGAATCCGCGAGCGTCACATTGTAGATCCCGGTACGGCGGCAAGTGACCTGGCAGTTGGAGCGGCGAAAGACCTTGCGCAGCGGCACAATGTTGACCTAAGCACGGTGGAGGCGATCATCGTAGGCACGGTGACGCCCGATATGATGTATCCCTCGACGGCTTGCCTGGTGCAGAAGAAATTGCAGATTCCGCAGGCATGGGGATTCGATCTGTCGGCGGGCTGCTCCGGATTTGTGTATTCACTGACGGTTGGAACGAAGCTGGTCGAAAGCGGCGCGCACAAGAAGGTTCTGGTAATTGGCGCGGACGTGAACTCGTCGATGATCGACTATACGGACAGGGCGACGTGCATCCTGTTTGGCGATGGCGCGGGAGCGGTGTTGCTGGAACCGGCTGAAGACGGCGAAGACCTTGGCTTCTATGAATTCTTTCATCAGATCGAAGGATACGGCGGGGACTACCTGTATATGCCGGGTGGAGGAAGTCTGAATCCTTCGTCGCATAAAACGGTGGACGACAAGATGCACTACGTTCATCAGGATGGGCAGCAAGTGTTCAAGTACGCCGTGAAGAAAATGGCGGAGTGCACGGAGCGCGTGCTGGAAAAGTGCGGGCTGACGGGCGCGGACGTGGACTGCTTTATTTCGCACCAAGCCAATAAGCGGATTATCACGGCGACGGCGGACAGGCTGAAGATGCCTCGCGAGAAGGTGATCATCAACATCGAGGATTTCGGCAATACAACGGCGGGAACGATTCCGCTGGCTATGAAGACGGCCGTTGACAGTGGGCGACTGAAGAAGGGCGACACGCTGCTGATCGCCTCGGTGGGAGCTGGATTTACGAGCGGCGCTTCGCTGATGAAATGGGCGTTCTAGGAAATCATAGATAGTTACAGGAATGCCCTCTGCGGAGGGCATTTTTGATTTTGGAGCGGGAGCTCTACGGAAAGTTAGAAAGTTTCTCTTTAAGCACGGAACATATTCAGGATGGACGGGTTTTAGAGAACATCCACGGTTGTGGCTGGGCAGCCACGTCCGTTTCTAAGAGGTAACGAGATGAGGCTCTCCTGGATTTTGCCCGCAGTGCTCGTGGGTGCCGTGACCGCGAGCGTAGCAGTTCCGCAACAGCAATATCCATCCTATCCGAGTTCGTCCGCGCAGAGCCCTCCGCAATCGCAGGCGCAGGTTCCCCCTAGCTATCCCGCGCAGGATCCGCTGTACCCTCCGTCACAGTCGCAGAGCCCGACTGACGCGCAGAACTATCCGCCACAGGTGGGGAACTATCCTCCGGAATCAGGACAGCAGAGCTATCCTGACAATTCGCAATACCCGAACTACCCGCCTTCGCAGGATCAGGGGTATCCGCCGTCGCAGAATAATGGATACCCGACACCGCAGGCACCCGCTCAGGCAGAGCAATATCCCACGGCGCAACAGTACCCACCGCAGGAGGGATATCCGTCTTCACAGCAGTACCCGGGAGAGCAGTATCCGCAGGCAGGGCAATATCCGCCAGCGCAGTATCCGTCGTCGGGGCAGTATCCGACAGATCAGCAGTATCCATCGGCACAGCAGTATCCGCCACCGCAGCAATATCCATCCACGTCGCAATATCCGCCAGCGCAGTACCCGCAGCAGTATCCGTCAGCTGGGCAATATCCGCAGTCGGAACCGTATCCTCCGGCGCAGACTCCGTATCCACAGCAGCAGGATCCATATCCGCAATCGGAATCACAGTATCCGGCGTATCCGCCACAGGGAGGTTATCCGCCTCCGGCACAGTCGTATCCGCCGCCAGTTCAGCATGAATGGGTGCCGCAGGGAATTGAGGACCTGGGGCGGTATGCATCGGGGAGAACGGCGTTTACATTGGATCACTCCATGCTGGTCATGGCGTCGAAGATGGACCGTGATAATTACGACCTGATGCACGTGATTGCTGGCGTGAGTGGTGTCTCGGTGCACAACTTCCGCTTCCCGGGGAGGATTGTGTGTGATCCGAGGCTGATGGCGTTTATCTCGAACCAGTATCGCGAGGCGGGCTGGCAGCACCTGGTAAGCAAGCATCGCAGGGAGTACGGCGGGTTTGGTACGGACCTTTGGTTAAGGCTGGATCATGGGACGATCACAGACGTCGCCGTGCTGTTCGTGGGCGAGCGCCAGTTGAACTTTGTGACAGTCGCGGGCTCGATTTCGCCGATCGATCTGCTGCACCTGAGCGGGCATTTCGGGATTCCACGCATGGATGGCGGAGTTGCGGTTCCAGTGCCATATGACAAACATGATCGCGACTGGGATAAGCACCGCCATGAAAGCGGGTATCACTACCATTGAGACTGATCGAGTTTAAAGAAGCGCAGAAAGTTCTGAAGAGCGAGCTCGCCAGCGTCGTTTGCATTCAGACCACGTAACTCCGCGAAATGGCGGGTGGTCTCGACGACGTAGGCGGGCTCGTTTCGTTTGCCGCGATGGGGAATGGGCGCGAGGTAAGGGCAATCGGTCTCGAGGAAGAAGCGGTCGAGCGGCACCATGGCCGCGGCATCGCGGATGTTCTGCGCCTTGGGATAGCTGATGTTTCCGGCGAACGACAGCATGAAGCCAAGATCGAGCGAGGCCTGAGCCTGGGAGAGGTTCCCGGTAAAGCAGTGCATGACGCCGCCGAGTCCGGTGGCAGCCCATTGCTCGCGAAGGATGGAGAGCAGGTCGTCCCAGGCATTATCGCTGTTGGCGCTGGGCCGGCAGTGAATGAGGATCGGGAGCTTTACGGCAGCAGCTAGCTCGAGCTGTTGGCGGAACACCTTTTGCTGAACGTCACGAGGCGAGTAGTCGTACCAGTAGTCAAGTCCGATTTCGCCGATGGCGATGACCTTTGCGTGATGGGCGAGACGCTCCATGGTGGAGAGGTGCTCGGGGGTGAGCAGACGGGCTTCGTGTGGATGGACGCCGAGTGAGGCGTAGATCCACGGGTACTTTTCGGCAAAAGGAATGGCGTAGGCAATGGCGTCGGGACCTTCTCCGTTTCCAACGGCGAGAAGAGCGCGGATACCGGAGTCGTAGGCGCGCTGGATGGTGGCTTCGCGGTCGGTGGCAAACTGGGAGCCGTCGAGGTGGGCGTGGGAGTCGAGGTACATATGAGGATGATACTTCAGTGGAAGTGAAGTTGAGGCGTAGGGGGTCCTTCGCCTGCGGCTCAGGATGACACAAAAAACATAAGACCAAGAGCAAAGGCGAGCAACGGCAGGAGCAAAACACCCACCTCTGCCAGAGACTGGCAGAGGTGGGGCACCATGCAAAGGTGGCACCAAACGGTTTAGGGCAGCACGAGCGTCGATCAGATTCGATGGAGCTTTTGTTCGAGGGTGGAGATCCAGCCGGCTTGGAAGTCGGGTTCGATGGTTTTCGCGAGGCGGAGAGCAGTTTGGTATTCGGTGCGGGCTTCGGTATCGCGGTGGAGAGCTGAGAGGACGTCGCCGAGGGTGGCGTGCGGAGTTACGGCGTTGGGGGCGAGGCGAACGGCTTCCTGTGCTTCGCGGAGAGCTTGGTCGAATCTCCTCTCAGACATAAGTGAGCCGACTTTCTGCGTGTGGACGAGAGCGGCGGCAAGGGGGAGTTCGAAGTGGCCGTCGTAAACGAAGACGGCGTGGTTGATGACCGTTTTAGGCTGTCGCTGGATGAAGTCATGGTAGGGATTGAGCGTGGGGCCGGGGCCGAACTCGAATCCGGAGAGGTTCCCAGCACTGATGAGGACAGGGCCGTCGATTGCGGGTGGAACTTCGATTTGCTGATTGAGCCAGAAGGTGTTGGCCGTGGGAAGAGGCTTGCAAGGAATTCCGTAGTAGCTGGGATCGACGACTCCGGCAGCGAAATAGACAAACCAGCAGTCCTTGATGCGGTTGTTGACGAGATATTGGCTGGTGGATTTGAGCTGCTGTCCCCAGTCGGCGTTGGAATCGCTTAAGAGGCGGTAGGTTTGCGAGGGGCCTCCCCAGAGTTCGTTTGCGTAGGGGATGTAGTTGGGATAGACGCGCAAGGAAGAAGTGACGTGCAGGAGGACCAAGACTCCGACGGCGTAGGCCCATGCCTTGTGTTGGCGAACGAGGGCGCAGGCGGCTGCGGCGGCGAGCACGATGAGAAATGGATACATCGGAAGGATGTGGCGCATGCCGATGTTCATTCCGGAACTCATCGCGACGAGCAGATAGATGGTGGGTGGAACGGCGAGGAAGAGTACTTCGCGCGAGATGCGCAGTTTACGAAGGCCGACGGCGGCGAAGGTCAGGATGAAAAGGCCGAGGAGTCCAATGGTCGTCTTGATGAGGATGACGATGGGGAAGTAGTACCAGACACCGTGGGGATAGGCGTTGCCAAGAAGATATGTCTGGTAAAAGTCGGACATGAAGCGCACGTCCACGAGACCGTACAGGTACGATTCGGGAAAGAGGTGCCAGCGAGCGATGAAGGACAGGATTGAGACTTCACGGGCGCGGGAGAGAATGGGAACGTAGCTGGCGAAGGTGGGGTTGAGATGCAATCCTGCGGGACGTGCGGAGTAGCGGAATCCGTAGGTAGCCCAGAGGACGACGATGGCAATTGCGCTCATGACGGCCAGTGCGGATGCGAGGCGCGCGGCCGTTGGGCGGAGCTTGTGATCTTGTCGCGCGCGGAGAAGCTCGAAAAGCAGAAGGATGAGCACCATCGGGAGCAGGAGGATGGCGCTGTGCTTGGTGGCGAGAGCAAGTCCGGCGATGAGGCCTGTGAAGATGAGGCGGGGTATCGTGGGCTGCTTCACATATCGATATAAGGCGTAGATGGTTGCGAAGAGCGTGCACGAGAGTGCGGTGTCGGTGGCGACCATGGCTCCGAAGGCGAGGAAGTTGGGATCGAAGGCGAGGAGTAGAAGCGCGAGGAAGGCAGCGGCAAGGCCGAACATTTCGTTGGCGGCAATGAACGCGACGATGAGCAGAGAGATGGCGAATATGGATGCCGCGGTTCGGGTGCGGAGGAGAATGGCATCGGCGTCATTCTTGAAGAGGAAGTCCTTGCCGCCGAGAAATGCTTCCTGCTTGAAGTTGTGGTTCTGGAGTTCGGGTACGTGCAAGGGCATGCGCAGGATGGGCAGGGTTGCTACGAGTTTGAGAAGCGGCGGATGCTCGGGGTTGAGTCCGAAATCAGCATGCTTCCATGACATGTATCCAGCGTAGATGTGATCGTCTTCGTCCCAGGTGATGGATTGCTGGGCGGTGGAGGTGAGCAGTTGAATGGCGAACAGTGCGATGAGGAGTGCAGCGCCGGAGAATATGAGTATGTTGCGGCGAGTGAAATATGTAGTCAGCATTCTCTTTGTGCAAGAAATGGGAATTAGAAATTCAAAGTGACGATACTACATAGGGAGGTGATTTCTGCTGAGGTTCGGGGAAAGATCGGACATTCCTCAGGGGGTTGCGAACCAAGACGAGAGTATTAACGGATAAACCAGGGGGCTTAACGTGAGGATTGGTCCGGTCTGCGGGTTGGCGCAGACCGGATTTCATTTGCAGAACATCTACTTGAGGCGCGCACCGTTGGGGGTTTCGGGCGGAACGCTGACGAGGGCGGGGAGACCGTCTTCGCCAAGAGAGGCGGCGACGATCATGCCCTGAGACTCAATGCCACGAAGCTTGCGCGGAGCTAGGTTGGCGACGATGACGACCTTGCGTCCGGGCAGGTCTTCGGGGGCGTACACCTTGGCGATTCCGGCGACGATCTGGCGGACTTCGGTGCCGATATCAACGGTGAGGCGAAGGAGCTTGTCGGCCTTCTCAACCTTTTCTGCGGTGAGGACGGTGCCGACGCGGAGCTCGACCTTCATGAAGTCTTCGATACCGATAAAGCTGTTGGCCGGAGCAGGCGCAGGCGCGGCAGCGGGCGCCACGGTGGCAGGAGCAGCCTGGGGAACAGGGGCCGGAGCCGCAGTTGCAGGCGCCGCAGTGTTGGCTGTGGCGCTCTTACGTTCTTCTTCCATTTGTTGCATCCTTTCGATCGCGCTCTTGTCGGCGCGTGGGAAAACGGGTTCGATCTTGCCGAGGCGGGTGCCTACGTTTAGTTGACCCCACTTCACTTTGCCGAGATCGGTCTTGGCAATGTCGGCGAGCCCGAGCTGGGTGAAGATCTTGGCAGTGGACTCGGGGATGATGGGGTGAGCCAGGGCGGTAATGATGCGCAGTGCTTCGGCAGAGGTGTAGAGAATGGTCGCAAGGCGCGTGCGCGAGTCGCGATCTTCTTTTTCGGCGATGGCCCAGGGCTGCGATTCCACAATGTACTTATCGACGGCGCTGAGGAGCGACCAGAGCGTCTCTAGCGTGCGAGAGAACTGGAAAGCATCGAAGAGGCGGTTGTACTCGGCGATGGTTTCTTCGGCGAGCTTGCTGATGGCGGCTTCGGCGGGCGTGTGTCCGATGGTGGCGCTGGGGTAGGGAATTTCGCCTCCGAAATAGCGGCTGATCATGGACAAGGTACGGCTGGCGAGGTTCCCAAGGCCGTTGGCGAGATCGCTGTTGAAGCGCTGGACGAGGGCATCGAAGGAGAACGAGCCGTCCTGGCCGAAAACGATTTCGCGGAAGAGGAAATAGCGAAGAGCATCGGCACCGAGGACATCGAGGATGGTCTCGCTGCGCACGATGTTGCCTCGCGACTTCGACATCTTGCTCTCTTCAAAGAGAAGCCAGCCGTGAGCGACGATCTGCTTGGGCAGTGGGAGCTCGGCGGCGAGCAGGAACGCTGGCCAATAGACGCAGTGGAAACGCACGATCTCCTTGCCGATCATGTGAACGTCGGCAGGCCAATAATGCTGGTAACGCTGCTGGTCAGCAGCATCGGGCGAGCCGAAGCCGACGGCGGTGGCGTAGTTGCAGAGTGCATCGAGCCAGACGTAGATGACGTGCGAAGGATCGTCGGGAACCGGGATGCCCCAGGTAAATGTGGTGCGCGAGATGGAAAGGTCGCGCAGGCCGCTCTTGACGAAGGCGACGACTTCGTTGCGGCGCGTTTCGGGGTAGATGAGGTTCGGGTGCTCTTCGTAGAGCTTGAGTAGAGGTTCCTGCATGGCGGAGAGCTTGAAGAAGTAGTTCTCCTCCTGCACGGTTTCGGTGATGCGTCCGCAGACGGGGCAGGGCGTGCCGGGGGTGTTGTCGTCGGCGTAGAGCTCGTCGAAAACGCAGTACTGGCCGGTGTAGGAGCCCTTGTAGATGTATCCGCGATCCTTGAGCAGCTTGAACATGGCCTGCACGCCGCGCTTGTGTTCGGCGCTGGTGGTGCGAATGAACTTGTCGTAGCTGATGTTCATGCGGTCCCAGAGGCCGCGGAACTCGCCGCTGACTTCATCGGTGAGCTGCTGGGGCGTGACCCCGGCAGCGGCGGCGGAGCGCTCGATTTTCTGGCCGTGCTCGTCGGTTCCGGTGAGGAACAGGGTGTCGTTGCCGAGCATGCGCTGGCGACGGGCTATGGCGTCGCAGACAACAGTCGTGTATGTGTGGCCGATATGGGGACGGGCATTCACGTAATAGATCGGCGTGGTTATGTAGAACTTCTTGCGTTGTTCGCTCATACGAATCTCTCGATCAGGACAAAATACTTTTAGGGGCATCGCCGGAAGGCGCGCTGCCGGTGTGAACGTGAGCTGCGCCGCTTTCGGAGGCGAGATAAAGACGCATGGCCTCCTGAAGCACGGTTTTGAGCGGCACTCCGGCTGCTTCGGCGATGGTGCGGCAATCTTCAAACTCGGGCGCGCAGTTTACGACTTCGCCTTCGAGGCGGCCCAGCTTGACGCGGATGGGGCCCCAGGCAGACTGCACGGTGACGTGCTCGCGGTCGAGTATCGAACGCCGCTCGGTGCGCATACGCACGCCCAACGTAGTGGTCTCGGTGAGCAGGATGCGAGTGAGGCGGTCGGCATCGGCGGGTGAGGCAAGGACGGTCATCAGAATGCCGGGACGGCCTTTCTTCATCTGCACAGGGATGCCGAATGCATCGAGCGCGCCAGCGGAAAGCAGCTTCTGCTGTACGTAAGAGAAAAGCTGCGGATTCATGTCGTCGATGTTCGCCTCAAGGACGGTGACGGTGTCGGCAGCCGTGTGGGCAAGGTGAGTTGCGGAGCCGGAACTCGCAATGGCGGCAGACTCTCCTACCAGGAGGCGGACGACGTTGGCGGTGTCGGGAAGTTCACGGCCTCCGGCACCGTATCCGGTGGAGGAGATGGTCATGGGCGGCAGCGGCTCATAACGAACGTCAAGGGCGCACAGGATGGCGGCGCCGGTGGGCGTGAGCAGCTCCTTCTGGATTCCGGAAGAGAAGACAGGCGCACCTTGCAGGAGCTCAGCCGTGGCGGGTGCGGGGACGGGAAGAACTCCATGAGCGCACTTGACGGTGCCTCCGCCAACGTTGAGGGCAGAGCAGTACCAGCGATCGACGGCAAGGGTCTCAATGGCGACCGCAGCGCAGAGAATGTCCACGATGGCGTCTTCGGAGCCTACCTCGTGGAAGTGGATGAGCTCGGGATGTTTGTTATGAATCTTCCCCTCGGCCTGAGCCAGGAGTTCGAAAGCGCGAACGGCAAAGGCTTTGGCTGCAGGGGCGACCGCGGCCTCGGCGATAACGGTGCGGATCTCCTTTAAACCTCGATGAATGTGCGGCTTAGAGTCGTGATCGTGTGGGTGATCATGATCGTGCGCATGCTGGTGCTCGTGCGGATGGGTATGAGGGTGCGAATGCTCGTGCTCGTGTGAATGTGAGTGATCGAGGTCGGCAGGTTGGTCGGGGCGACCATGGATCAGAACATCGATCTTGACGGCGGCAATGCCGCTGCGTTGAACGCGATGCGAGACGATATCGGTATCGAGTCCGAGATTTCGGGCGACCGCTTGCAGTTTCTCAAGTGGAACGCCGGCATCGACGGCTGCGCCGAGAAACATATCGCCACTGATTCCAGAGAAACAGTCAAGGTAGGCAATGCGCATTAGGAGTCCATTGGGCTTTTTGGCCCGAACTTCAAATATAGGAGGCGAGAGGGATTGGGTCAAACCCGCTGAAGAGGGGAGAACAGCATCACAGAATGGGGATAGAGAGTTCCTGATATTGCAATCGCAACTTGAGAGCAGGCCAGAGCTGAATAGGAGGCTGCCGTGGAAAGCTCAAATAGCATCACATCAGCTAATTAAATAGCGCTTCGTTGGAAGCGACGTAGTCTTGCGTTCAAGCTGCTCGGCTGCGGTACAAGGAAACACTTTGACGAGGCTGCCGGATAGAGTTCCCGCCGATGGTCACGGAGTCGTGAGAAGCGTTCCTTCAGAAATCGAAATACAGGTGGAGCGGCATGGTAGGAACTGAGCGCGAGAGGCGCACGGTATTACTGATAGATGATGAGCTTTCGGGCCTGCGTTTGCGAGAACTGGTGCTGCAAAGCGCTGGATTCAAGCCTCTGATTGCGACCAATGGCGACGACGCAATGGAGTTGTTCCGGTTACATGACGTCGATGTGGTGGTCACAGATCATTTGCTTGGACGGACGACAGCTGCCGGGATGGTGGCGGCAATGAAACGGCTGAAACCGCACGTTCCGGTGGTGTCATTGTCAGGAACTACGAATTTTGAGGAAGCGCTGACTTACGCAGATCACTTTATTGGAAAAGGCGAGGGGCCTGAAACATTGATACATACTCTGGACCAGCTTCTTGGACAAATACCGAAGAGCGGGAACGGGCACGACCCCGTTGCGGCAGAAACGGCAAAGGCTCTTCCGCCGGCGGCATTGCTGTCGGCCATCGTCGAAGATTCGTCGGATGCGATCCTGAGCAAGACTCTGGGGGGCATCATCACGAGCTGGAACCGTGCGGCGGAGCTGATGTATGGGTATATGCGCGAGGAAGTCGTCGGTAAGTCAGTGACACTCCTGCTGCCGCCGGACCGCCCGAATGAGATCAACCATATCCTGAGCAGGCTCAAACGCGGAGAGCGAATCTATCACTTCGAAACCGTGCGCGTCACCAAGGATGGACGCCATCTGGATGTTGCGCTGACGATCTCGCCGATCCGCGACGCAAAAGGACGACTGGTGGGCGCCTCAACGATTGCCAGGGACATCACGGACCAGAAGCGGGCGCAGGAGGCGTTGCAAAAAGCAGAGAAGCTGGCGCTGGCCGGACGCATGGCCGCAACCGTGGCGCACGAGATTAACAATCCGCTGGAAGCGATAGGGAACATTCTCTACCTGCTGCGCAATGTCGTGGAGCTGAGCCCAGAGGCGCGCAAGTATGTCGATATCGCGTATGAAGAGCTGAAGCGCGTCTCGGAGATTGCGAAGCTTACGCTGGGAATGCAACGCGGAGCGACGGACAGCAAAGAATCGGTACAGGTCACGAAGCTGCTGGATAACGTGCTTACACTGTATCAGGGCAGGACGAAGACGCTGGGGATTGATCTCACGAGGAAGTACAAGTTTGACGGTAACGTGATGGGCTCGCCGGGGGAGCTGCGGCAGGTGTTCTCAAACTTGATAGTGAACGCCATGGACGCGTTGCAGAGCAAGGGCGACAAGCTCTCGGTGAGCGTACGGTGCGCGCATCGCTGGGACACGGGAGAAGAAGGCATTCGGGTGAGCGTATGCGACAACGGGCCGGGAATCCCGCCGGAGCACAGGTCGCAATTGTTCCAGGCTTTCTACACGACAAAGGGCGAGCATGGGACAGGCATTGGGCTTTGGGTTTCGAGAGCGATTGTGCAGAAGCATGGCGGGCGCATGCGAATCCACAGTTCGACGTTGCCGGGGCGGTCGGGAACGTGCTTCTCGGTCTTTCTGCCATTTGGAAAACGGGCAACGATGCCGAAGGCCGCATGAATTGCGGCTTACATCGTAGCTGACGCGGTAGAGGATCCGGCTGGGCAGCACGGAAAGTTAGCATCCCTTACAATCAAGTTATAACTACTCTCCAAGGTAGCCTGTTGGCTGCCTTTGGCATGTAAGGAATGCTGTGTATCTCTCATTGCAGAACCGCCTGATTGCGCATGTTCGCGACTTCCTGAACCAGAAATACAACATTGTGCTGGCCAACATTGTGGTGGAGCAGCCGCCGAAGATCGAGTTTGGCGAATTTGCGCTGCCGGTCTCGTTTGAGCTGGCGAGGACGTTGCGCAAGGCTCCGAGGAAGATCGCCGAAGAAATCGTGGCGGAGATGCCGCTGCTGGAAGGCTTCGCGAAATTCGAGGTCGCTGGCGGAGGTTACATCAACGCACGGCTCGACCGAACTAGCGCGGCGGCACTGATGCTGGGCGGCGAGGATGAACCTGCTCCCGTGAACGGCGGAGGGAAGGCCGCGACGGAGCCAGTGGCAGCTGTTGCATCGGACGCAGCGGCTGCGGAGCCGCTGACGAAGACGGATACGGCTGCAGCTACGCTGGCGGCTCCAGAGCCGGGTGAGGCAATGGCAGCGGTGGCGACCGAGGCAGTTCGAGGCAAGGTGCTGGTGGAGCACACGTCGATCAATCCCAACAAGGCTGCGCATATCGGACACTTGCGGAACTCGATTCTGGGAGACACGCTGGTGCGGTTATTGCGCGCGGCGGGATACAAGGTCGATGTGCAGAACTACATCGACAACACAGGTGTGCAGGTAGCCGATGTTGTGGTTGGATTCCAGCACGTAGCGAAGATTTCGAAAGAGCAGATTGCGGAGTTGATCGCGAAGAACGACCGTTTTGATTACTACTGCTGGGACCTGTATGCGAAGGTTTCGGCGTGGTACGAGGAAGACAAAGCGCGGATGGAAGTGCGGCGAGAGACACTGCACGCCTTGGAAGTGGGCGGTAACGAGACGGCGGAAATCGCACAGACGATCTCGATGGCTGTGCTGAGACGGCATCTGGAGACGATGCAGCGACTCGACATTGAATACGATTTTCTGCCGCAGGAAAGCGACATACTGCATTTGCACTTCTGGGCGAGAGCGTTTGAGCTGTTGAAGGAAAAGAAAGTCATCTACTTCGAGGAGCGCGGCAAGAACAAAGGGTGCTGGGTGATGACGCGTCCCGGAGTAGTGAAGGCCGATTCGGAAAGCGACGGTCCGGACGAAGACGCGAAGGTGATTGTGCGCTCGAATGGCACGGTGGGGTATGTGGGCAAGGATATTGCGTACCACATGTGGAAGTTCGGGCTGCTGGGGCTGGATTTTGGGTATCGCAAGTTCTACCAATACAAAGACGGGCGCTCGGTGTGGATCTCGTGCGACCCGAAGGAGTCGGAGCCGGGAGCCCCGCATTTTGGGGGCGTGGACGCGATTTACAACGTGATCGACGCGCGGCAGAGCGATCCTCAGGAAACAGTGAAGCAGGCAATTCTGCTGATGGGGCACGAAGACGAGGCAACACGCTATACGCATTTCAGCTACGAGATGGTGGCGCTGACTCCGCGCTGCGCGATGGAGTTGGGATACACGGTTTCGGAAGAAGACCAGCAGCGCAGCTATATCGAGGTTTCGGGACGCAAGGGCTTTGGCGTGAAGGCGGACGATCTGCTGGACAAGTTGATCGAGGCAGCTAAGACCGAGGTGGATACGCGGCATCCGGAGCTGGATGACGCGGAGCGCGCGGAGATTGCGACTCAGATTGCAATCGGAGCGCTGCGCTACTTCATGCTCAAGTTCACGAAGCAGTCGGTGATTGCATTCGACTTCCGCGAGGCGCTGTCATTTGAGGGTGAGACTGGGCCGTATGTGCAGTATGCGGTGGTGAGGGCATCGAACATCTTCCGCAAGGGCGGCTTGGTGCCGGATGACGCGCTGAAGGCGAAGATTGCGCCGGGTGCGTTCGACGGGAATGACGACCTGTGGTCGCTGTGGCTCACGGCAGGGCAGACCTCGAAGATTATCGAGCAGTGCATTGCTTCGACAGAACCGGCAGCGCTGACGAAACATGCTTTCCAGTTGGCGCAGCAGTTCAACAACTTCTACCACAAGCATCACATCCTGACTGAGGAAGACGCGACGAGGAAGGAACTGCTGCTGGCGACTGCAGCGGTGGTGAGAAGAGAGCTGATTGCGACAATGGCGGTGATGGGAATTCCGGCTCCGGCGGTGATGTAGGCGGGGGTTGGTGGTGCCCGGTATTGGCTGCTATCGGAGTGGCTACCCAGAGTTGGAAAGTCGCCAACTCTGGGCCACCGTGCAGGGTCGATCGAAGGTTGGCGATATTTGAGCGATGCTGGGATCCTTCGCTTCGCTCAGGATGACACCCTCTACAGGACACCCTCTAAGAAGCGAGCAGGTTGCAGGGGTACGGTGGAAAGCCGTGCCCCTGTTTTCTGCAGAAACTACTTACTTGTGGGAGCGAAGTGGCGGGCGAAGTCCACGAGGGAGCGGACGGCGACACCGCTTGGGCCTTTCGGCATCCAGGATTTGTTCTCTTCGAGCCAAGCAGTGCCTGCGATGTCGAGGTGCAGCCAGGGCTTGTCTTCGACAAACTCTTTGAGGAACATCGCAGCAGTGATGGCTCCGCCGTAACGACCGCCGGTGTTCTTGATGTCTGCGATCTCGGAGCGGATGTGGTCGAAGTAATCCTGATCGACAGGGAGACGCCACATCTTTTCTCCGGCGCGAATGGTCGAATCGATGAAATCGTCGGCAAAATCGTCGTTGTTGGTGAAGATGCCGACATTGTGATATCCGAGGGCGACGACGACGGCTCCGGTAAGAGTGGCGGCGTCGATGAGGTGCGTGGCTCCGAGCTGGCGGGCGTAGCAAAGGCCGTCGGCGAGAACGAGGCGCCCCTCGGCGTCGGTGTTGATGACCTCAATGGACTTGCCGTTCATGGCGAACTGCACGTCTCCGGGCTTCTGCGCCTTACCGTCAGGCATGTTTTCGGTGGCGCAGAGGATGGCGATGACGCGCACGTTGGGCTTGAGCAAGGCGATGGCGCGCATGGCTCCGATCATGGTGGCGGCGCCGCACATGTCGTACTTCATCTTCTCCATGCCGTCGGAGGGCTTGATGCTGATGCCGCCGGTGTCGAAGGTGATCCCTTTGCCCACCAGTCCGAGAACGGGCGAGGCGGGCGCGTTGGCAGGCTCGTAACGCATGACGACCATGCGCGGCTCTTCTCCTGCACCCTGCGAGACGCTGAGGAAAGCACCCATCTTGAGTTCGCGGAGCTTGTCGGGGCCATAGACCTCGCAGGCGAGGCCGGTTTCAGCGCACATGGCCTTCGCACGGTCGGCGAGGATGGAGGGCGTCATCAGATTGCTAGGCTCGAGGGCGAGGCTGCGCGTGAGGTTCTGCGATTCGGCGAGGATGGTGCCTTCGGTGACGGCCCGCGCAGTGGCCTTTTCGTCGGCTGAGCCGGGGATGGCGAGCGTGACGTCGGTGAGCTGCTGATCTTTGCGGTCGCTGCGATAGGTGTCCACGTCAAAGTTTCCCGTGATGAGGCCCTCTGCAGCCGACTGGGCCGCAGCGGGGATCTCAACGAGTTCTGGAAGGACGAGCGCGAGAGACTTGATGTTCTTGGCCTTGGCGGCGCGGGCAGCGGTTCCGGCGAGCTTTCGAAGTTCGGTGGTGCAAAGCTTTTCGCGCTTGCCTCCGCCGACGAACAGAATGCGCTTGGCGGATACGCCGGTGGGGGCGAGCAGCCAGACGGTTTCCATGAACTTGCCAGTGATGTCGGAGGCGGAGATGAGCGGCGCGACGAGGGTCTGCAGTTTGGAATCGGTCGTCAGGAGTTCCGGTGCAGGAGTCTTATCGCCTTTGTCGGCAACGGCAAGGACAAGAAGTTCGGTTTGGATGGCGGAAGGAGCGGTAGAGGACAATACGATCTTCATTTGAACCTCTCTAACAGGATTCTTTTGAGACGCGAGCTTGTGTAATTCAATGAATGCCGATTCTCAGATTCGCCTGCTCCCACATTCGCCAAAAGATTGGATGTGAGCCACCATTCTGAATCTCGGCGATGTGGGCGCCGGTTATTGTTTTCGGCTGCGGGTGATGGCGTCGCGAGCTTCTTTGTCGGCGGTGCGGCGACGTTCGGTTTCGCGCTTATCCCAGAGTTGTTTGCCTTTGGCAACGGCGATCTCGACTTTGACACGGCCGTTCTTGAAATACATGCGTGTGGGGATGAGTGTCAGTCCCTTTTGCTGGATGCTGGCGTGCAGCTTGAGCAATTGGACGCGATGCACCAGAAGCTTGCGGGTGCGCAGAGAGTCGTGATTGAACTGGGCTCCGGGCGCATAGGGGCCGATGTGGGCGTTGAGGAGAAAAAGCTCTCCGTCCTTCACGAGCCCGTAGGAGTCCTTGAGATTGGCTTGACCGGCGCGGATGGATTTGACTTCGGTTCCGCGCAAGGCGATGCCAGCTTCGTAGCGTTCGAGAAGGAAGTAGTCATGTCCGGCGGCACGGTTGACGCAGGCATCGCGTTCGCCGCTGGCGACCGGATCGCGTTTGACATTCTTCGGCTTGTTGGGCTGCGTTAATTGCGTTTGATTGCGGGCCATGCTGGGATCCTGCTAATTGGAAGCAAATGTCTCAATTCGGAGCGCACTTGCGCTCGGTTGCGAATTCTGTATCCTAACACAGCGTGTTCGGAGAGCAGGGCGATTGCAATGTACTCCGATGCTATAATCGGCCCGGTGAAGAAAGAGTTTTGCCCGCTGACGCGGGCCACCTTCAGGGCGCTGCCCGCGGAGGGAAATCCCGTTCTTAAAGGATTGCGATGAAACGGTTCCAATGCGGTTGCCTGGTCCTGCTGGTAGCCATCATTTCTACGCTTCCTGCAGTTGCCGACAAGGCGAAATCGCTCTACTCCAAAGGACAGCAAGCCGAAGCACGGCAGCAGTACGAAGAGGCTTATCAGTATTTCAAGCAGGCCTACGACCTGCATCCGGAAGACGTGCAATTGCGCTCGTCGTACGAGCGCACGAAGTTTCTGGCGGCGGCGTCACACGTGCACAAAGGGCAGATGCTGCGCGACTCCGGCAAACTGGAAGAAGCGATGAAGGAATTCCAGTTGGCGATCTCGATCGACCCGTCGAGCGGCATCGCACAGCAGGAAATCAAGCGCACGCAGAGACTGATCGACAAGGCGCAACAACCTAACGCACCGACGTCGCGCGCTCCCCAGGAAGGGTTGAGCGATATGGCGTCAAACGTGGGGGGGCCGGTACAACTGGCCCCGATTTCGCAGACTCCACTGACGCTGAAGCTGGCTGAAGATTCAAAGACGGTCTATGAGACGATTGGCAAGCTGGCGGGCATCAATGTGCTGTTCGATCCGGATTATGTGTCGCGCCGAATTCGCGTCGATCTGACATCGGTTGCGCTGGATGAGGCACTGAAGGTCGTCGCGCTGCAATCGAGAACCTTCTGGCGTCCGGTGACGCCGAACACGATCTACGTGGCTCAGGATACGCAGCAGAAGCGCAATGACATTGAGCAGCAGGTGCTGCGCACGTTCTACCTGAACAACTTCTCGACCGTCGCTGAATTGCAGGACGTGGCGAACCTGATCCGCACGATCCTGCGCGTGGAACGCGTGCAGCAGTTTCCGTCGCAGAACATTATCGTGATGCGCGGAACTCCGGACCAAGTGGCGCTGGCCGAGCTGTTGATCAACAACCTGGACAAGGCGAAGTCCGAGGTAGTGGTTGACATTGTCGTAATGCAGGTCAGTAAGAACAAGCTGAAACAGCTTGGTATCCAGTATCCGTTCCAGGGTGGTACGACGAATCCGACGATCACGTTCCAGAGTCCTTCGGTTACAAGCGGAACAACGACGACGGGGACAACGACCACTACTGGTACGACGACGAGCACATCTAGTTCCGGCCTAACGTTGAATGATCTTTCTAGCCTTACGGCGCGGGATTTTGCGATATCGATTCCATCCTCAAGCGTCGCGTTCTTGATGACGGACAGCAACACGAAGGTGATTCAGCGTCCACAGATGAGGTCGGTGGATGGGCAGAAAGCCACGTTGAAGATTGGCCAACGCGTGCCGATTGCGGTGGGTACGTCGAGCTCCACGTTGACGGCGACGGCGCTGACGCAGACGCAGTTCCAATATCAGGACGTGGGCGTGAACATCGAGATGACGCCGCACATCCACAGCAACGGCGAAGTCAGCATGAAGCTGGCAATCGAAGTTTCGGCCATCGACAGCTACCAGAACATTGGCGGATTGACGGAGCCAGTAATTGGGCAGCGGAAGATTGACCATGAAATGCGCATGCGGGATGGCGAAGTAAACCTGATTGGCGGCATCTTGGAGCACGACGATGTGCAGAACATGAGCGGCCTACCGTGGGTTTCGCAGATCCCGATCCTGAAGTACCTGTTTGGACAGGGACAAAGGCAGAAAACCGACAACGAGACGGTATTTGCGTTGATGCCGCACGTGGTAAGACGGATCGATGTTGAGGACCTGAACATCAGGCCGGTGGATATCGGCACGCAGAACGTGGTCGAGGTGCACCGTACGTCGAAGGCTCCGGCAGTGGCGCCTCCTGCGCCGACTCCAGTGCCGAGCGGAACGCCGACCTCTGTCGTGACGCCAAGGCCGGGAGGAGAGACTCCGCAGGTGGCTGCCAGTGTTCCGATGGGGGCGAATGCTCCTGCGGCAGGATCAGCAATACCAGCGGCGGCCAATGTGGCTCTCTCAAGAGCGGCGAATGTAGGTCCGGTGCTCAGTCTCGACCCGCCGATTGTGAACCAGCCAGCGGGCGGGACGTTTGCGGTGAATGTGACGTTGAATGGCGGGCAAAATGTGTTTACCGTTCCGGTGCAAATCAGCTACGACCCGAAGGTGCTGCAGTTTGTGAACGTCTCAAATGCGGGAGCTTTGTCAAAGGACGGAGCTGCGGTGGCCCTGGTGCATCGAGACGATGCCGAAAAGGGAACATTACAGGTTTCGCTGATGAGGCCGCCGGGGTCGAATGGAATCACTCCGTCAGGGCCGCTGTTTACGCTGACATTTGTGGCGAAGGCAGCTGGGCAGGGAACGCTGACGGTAGGGAAGTCCACATTGCGAGATCCGAATATGGGCGCGATTGAAGCCAGCGGCTCGCAGGCAATCATCAACGTGCGGTAGGAGAAATAATGTTCAGTCGTCGGCAGCGCGGAATGACTTTGGTCGAATTGATCGTGGCAATTGCGATTATGTCGATCCTTGCGACGATGGTGCTGCCGATATCCCGCACGGTGGTGAAACGCGAGCGGGAAAAGGAATTGCGCGCGGCGTTGTGGCAAATGCGGGACGCGATTGATCGTTATAAAGACGCGGCCGACCGAGGAGCGTTCCAGGTGAAGCTGGGCAGCGAAGGGTATCCGCCGGATTTGGAAACGCTGGTGAAGGGCGTGGACGTGGGCGGGAAAACTGTGAAGTTCCTGCGCCACATCCCAATGGACCCGATGACGCACAGCACGGAATGGGGAATGCGCTCAATGCAGGACGATCCAACATCGGACTCATGGGGCGGGCAGTCGGTGTTTGATGTGTACACGAAATCGAGAGACACTGCCCTGGACGGCACGAAGTACTCGGACTGGTAAGGCGAGAGAATGCGAATGAAGATCAGGCAATCGAAACACGGGAGGACGGCGGGATTCACGCTGATCGAGTTGATCATCGTAATCGCGATCATCAGCATCCTGGCTTCGATTGCTGTGGGGAGTTACCAGCACTCGGTGTGGCGGGCACGCGAAGCAGTGCTGCGCAATGACCTGTTCACGTTGCGGAGCAGCATCGATCAATACACGCTGGACAAGCAGAAAGCGCCACAGTCACTGCAGGACCTGGTGCAGGCTGGGTATATCAAGTCGGTGCCGAAGGATCCAATGACGAACTCGACGGAAACATGGGTTCCGGTGCAGGAGGATTCGTTGATGGCTATCGACCAGACCGAGCCAGGTATTGTCGATGTGCATAGCGGAAGCAGCGCGAACTCAACGGAAGGAACAGCGTACAACACCTGGTAGGACGCTGACGTATCTCCAAGTTGTCCGCCAAAAGGCGGGCGCGAACCTAGGCAGCCGATTTGAAGCAACAGCGTAGAAATGGAAAAGAAAACCACGTCACCTCGAAGGTGACGTGGTTTTTTGTTTTGCGTTAAAGACGTGATCCTAGAAGCGGGCGCGCAGGTACTGGTTGGGCCATTGAGCATCCTGCTTGAGGACGTGTGCTGCGTGAAGCGGCCAGTAGGGATTGCGCAGGAGCTCGCGTGCAAGCAGTACGAAGTCGGCCTGTCCCGTGGCTACGATGTGCTGCGCCTGCTCGGGAGATGTGATCATGCCGACAGCTCCGGTGAGAATGCCTGCTTCGCGGCGAACACGCTCGGCAAATGGCGTCTGGTAGCCGGGGCCGAGCGGAATCTTGGCGGTGGGTACGATGCCTCCAGAAGAGCAGTCGATGAGATCGACGCCAAGCGGCTTCACCTGGCGGGCGAGCGCGATGGAGTCTTCGATGGTCCAGCCTCCCTTAGTCCAATCAGAGCAGGAGATGCGCAACCAGAGAGGCAGGCGTTCGGGCCACACTTTACGGACGGCTTCGACGACTTCGCGCAGGATGCGAGTGCGGTTCTCAAAGGTACCGCCGTATTGATCGGTGCGCGAATTGACGAGTGGCGAGAGGAACTCGTGGATGAGGTAGCCATGTGCGCCGTGAATCTCGATGAGATCGAATCCGGCGTCGAGTGTACGTACGGCGGCGTCGGCAAAGGCTCGGGTCACGCGTGCGATGCCTTCGATGGTGAGTTCCTCTGGCTGGATGGATTCAGGGCTGAAAGGCTTATTGGTGGATGAATAAGTTGGCCGCCATCCGCCTTCTGCGACCGGAACCGGCTTACCTTGGTTGTGCCAAGGGACGTCGGTGGAGGCCTTGAATCCGGCATGGGCAAGCTGTGTTCCGGCTACGGAGCCGTGCTTGTGCAGAAAGTGAACGATGCGCGCGAGTCCCTCGATGTGTTCATCTTTCCAGATACCGAGATCGGCAGGACTGATGCGGCCTTCGGGGAGTACGGCGTTGGCTTCGGTGATGACCGTTCCGGCGCCTCCAACGGCGCGGGTGCCGAGGTGAACAAGATGCCAGTCGTTGGCGAAACCGTCTTCACTGGAGTACTCGCACATGGGTGAGACGGCAACACGATTGCGGAAATGGATATCGCGAATTTGAATCGAGTCGAACAGGTTCATAACCTAATGGATGATACAGGAACAGAGAAGCTTCAGATCGCAGAGCAGGATTGAGTGCTGCTGAATGAATCGCGCGAGCTACTGTGGAATTTGCAGCAAAATGGCGCACCGGATTTCGGACGGCAGCATCGTATGAGGAATGAGGCGAAAAGGATTACGTCTGGCGCTTATTTCGTTCGTCTGGGTCATGTTGCTCGCTCCTGGAATGTGGGCTGGAGCACAAGGAAGCTTCCGGGGCGAAGTAGTGCGCCCGCCGCGGGGAGAGCGTTCGAGTGGGACGATCTACCTGATGGGGCGCGATGGAAACGTGCGCCGCGTAATCCTGGCGCGGGCTGCCGTTGTGTACGACTCAAATGTGCCCTCGGGCGACAGGCTGCAACCAGCAAGGAAATCGCTGGTCCCCGGCACAGAGGTACGCGTGACAGCACTGGTGGATGCGAAGAGCGGCGAGTGGACCGCGTCGCGCGTGGAGGTGATCGCTCATCACGCGTCGGAAGTGGACGATCAGGAAAAAGACAAAGATGAGGACAAGTCGCCAGATGACGTCGTGGCGACTCCGAAGGATTCGACGATCGCCTCTCGCACAATATAGGTTCGATTCGGCCCCCACATCGTTCTGCAGAGGCGCGGTGTGGGGCGGCATGTCTGAATTTTCCGCAGCGACAGCTACTCCCCAACATTGCTAGAATACGAGCTGAAGGTGTGCCGCCCGGCACACGAATCTTCGTGGCCCCGTAGCTCAGCTGGATAGAGCAGCGGTTTCCTAAACCGGAGGTCGGCAGTTCGAATCTGCCCGGGGCTACCAGAGTTCTTAGAGCCGCCCGTAAGTGGCGGCTTTTGTTGTGAGAGCCTACCCAGAGTCGGAAAGACGCCGACTCTGGGCCACCTTCCACCACCTTTCACCCTGGTTCCTCGAATCATGATTTGCGATGGCTTGCGTTGGTGTGGCCGGCGTGGTGGCGTTGTGGTCGCTCGGGATGGGTAAGCAGGGATGCGACTCCGACCAAGGAGATGTGCGAGAGAGCCTGCGGGAAATTGCCGACAAGCCGGTGTCTGGCAGTGTCGTATTCTTCGGCGAGTAGTCCTACATCGTTCGTCAATGAGAGCAGCCGCTCGAAGAGCTGGATGGCGTCTTGCTGGCGTCCGACGAGGTGGAGGTTGGCGACGAGCCAGAAACTGCAGGCGAGAAACTTGCCTTCCGAGCCGGGTAGTCCGTCGTCGGTGCGCGATGTGTCGTAGCGAAGCACGAGGCCATCCTGCATGAGATGGCGCTCGATGGCCTGAACTGTGCTGCGGATGCGAGGGTCTTCTGGAGGAAGGAAGCCGACGAGAGTCATGAGCAGCAGCGAGGCGTCGAGTTGGTCGGAGTCGTAGGACTGCACGAAGGTATTCAACTTGTGGTTGAAGGCGCGGTCGCAAATCTGGCGGTGAATGGTGTCACGGACTTTCTCCCAGCGCTCGGTGGGAGCCTGCATTTTGCAGATGGCTGCGATTTTTAAGGCACGATCGAAAGCTACCCATGCCATCACCTTGGAATATGTGAAATGCTGCGGACCGCCACGGACTTCCCATATGCCCTGATCAGGCTTCTCCCAGATGGTTTCAAGATGCTCGACAAGAAGGCTAAGGAGATGGAACTCGTCGGCAGCAACGTGCCCGAGTTTGCTGTAGCTCCAATAAGAGGCATCGAGTACCTCGCCGTAAATATCGAGCTGGAGCTGCTCGGAAGCGGCGTTGCCGACGCGTACGGGATAAGAGTTCTCGTAGCCGCAGAGCCAGGGGATGGCGCGTTCGGTGAGCATGCGCTCGCCAGCAATGCCGTACATGATCTGCACGCGGTCGGGGCTTCCGGCGACGGTGCGGCGAAGCCAATGCATCCAGTCACTCGCCTCGTCGTAGTAACCCCCATTCATGAGCGCGAGCAGGGTGAAGGTAGCGTCGCGCAGCCAGCAATAGCGATAGTCCCAGTTACGTACACCGCCTAGATTCTCGGGCAGTGAGGTGGTAGGGGAAGCGATGACGCCGCCGGTGGGGCGGAAGGTGAGCGCCTTGAGCGTGATGAGAGAACGCAAAACAGTCTCTCGATACTTGCCGTTGTAGCTGCAGGTGGATGTCCATTGCTCCCAGAAATCGCGGGTCTGCTGATGAGCCTGATCAGGGTCGAAGGGGTGTGGTGGGTCTTCGTCGCGATAGTCGCCGTAGGTTAGGCAGGTGAGGACAAATGAGACGGATTCTTCGGCTTGAACTTCGAATTCGCTGATGGTTTTAAGATCCTCTCCCTTGAGTGGGGCGGTTGTGTCGAGGATGACAGCATCGGGGCCTGCAACGGCTCGAATGCCGGAAGGAGTGCGCGTGACCCATGGGACTGCATTTCCGTAGTTGAAGCGAATGGCGAACTCGCTGCGCATGGCGACGCGGCCTAGGACGCATTTAACAATGCGGACTAGGCGTGAGTGCTTGTGATGAGGCGGCATGAAGTCGATGACGGAGACGACACCATCGGCGGTTTCGTGCGTGGTCTCGAGGATTAGTGTGTGCGATTGATAGCAGCGCGTTGAGCGAACGATGCTGTCCCGGGGAGCCAGCAACCAGTACCCGTTCTTTTTTGTCCCGAGAAGGCTGGCGAAACAAGCCCCGGATGAAAAATATGGCCAGCAGAGCCAGTCGATGGATCCGTTGCGTCCGACCAATGCTGCGGATTCACAGTCGCCGATGAGGGCATAGTCTTCGATTCTCATGTGAGGATACAGGGTACGATGCGCTTTCGGCGGACGATGTGAGATTGTGAGACTCACGAGTGGTAAGATTTCTGCAAATTATGCGGACACGAATATTTGCACTGATACTCATCCTCTCGCTACCGGTGTGCGCGTGGGCAGGTTCTTACTACACCGCTCGCCCAAACGATCCGAAAGCTATTTATCTAACGCCTGAGCAGTTCGGGGCGAGGGCAGACGGAACAGCAGATGCGTCTGACGCAATTCAGAAGGCCATCGATAAGGTGCAGGAGACGACTCGCGCCGGAGTGGTCTTCATTCCCGAGGGTCGATATCGAATCACGAAGACAATCTATGTCTGGCCATCAATCCGCTTGATTGGGTATGGAGAGAAGCGGCCTGTGTTTGTGCTGGCGGAGAATACTCCGGGATACCAGGACAAGGAACACGAAAATTACATGGTGTACTTCGCGGGCCGGCGACCGGAGAGATTGAAGGACGGTGAACGACCGCCGGACGCGACGCCGGGTACATTCTATTCGGCAATGTCGAATATCGATATCGAGATTGCGGCGGGGAATCCTGGCGCGGTGGGAGTGCGCGGAACATATGCGCAGCACTGCTTCCTGGCTCATATGGATTTCCGGTTGCGCTCGGGAATAGCGGGCATTCACAACACGGGGAATGCGCTGGAGGACCTGCGGTTCTACGGCGGGCAGTACGGAATCTGGACGCGCAAGCCTTCGCCGGGATGGCAGACGACGGCGGTGGATACGTGGTTCGAAGGACAGAGCGAGGCGGCGATTCGCGAGACAGAAGCAGGACTGACACTGATTCGTCCGCACTTTGCAAAATTGCCTGTGGCAATTTCGATTGACGATGGGTACTCCGATCAGCTTTGGATTAAAGACGCGGTGATGGATGATGTGAGCCGCGCAGGGGTGATCATTAGCCGTGAGCAGAATCCGGTGACGCAGATCAACATGGAAGATGTGGTGTGCCGCAAGACTCCCGTGTTTGCTGTGTTGCGTGAAAGCGGGAAGAGATTCAGCGCGCCGGGAGAGATTTATCGCATGAGCGCGTTCTCGCACGGACTCACATTCAAGAGCATGCGCGATCTGCCCGAGGTGAGCAGTTCGTTTGCGGCTGCGCCGCTTGGGAAGATGCCGCAAGAGGCGAAATCGGATCTGATTCCGTTGCCTGCGATGTCGTCTTGGGTGAATGTTCGCGATCTTGGAGCAAAGGGCGATGGCGTAACGGATGACACGGCCGTGTTTCGTGAGGCGATTGCAAAGCACAAGGCGATCTACGTCCCGATGGGCGACTACGTGGTGAGCGACACGGTGACTTTGCGAACAGACACAGTGCTGATTGGCATGCATCCGAGTGCGACGCGCATAACACTGTTGGATCGCACAGCAGCCTTTCAGGGAGTTGGGAATCCGAAGCCGGTGATTGAGGCTCCGAGCGGCGGGACGAATGTGGTGGTTAGCATTGGCGTGAACACGAACGCAATCAATCCGCGCGCAGTCGGCGTGAAGTGGATGGCGGGAGCGAATTCGCTGATGAACGATGTGCGATTCCTCGGTGGTCACGGCAGCGGCGGGAATCCCTATAACAACAATCACACGGCAGACCCCGACCTCACGAGGCGATGGGATGGGCAGTATCCAAGCCTATGGGTTACGAACGGTGGCGGCGGAACGTTCTTCGATATTTGGACGCCCTCTACGTTTGCGCAGGCAGGAGTGCTGGTTTCGAATACGACGACGGAAGGTCGCATGTATGAGATTTCAAGCGAGCACCACGTGCGCAATGAAGTGCAGTTGCGAAATGTTTCCAACTGGAAGATCTATGCATTGCAGACGGAGGAGGAGCGCGGCGAGAGCGGATTTGCGCTGCCACTCGAAATCGATAACGCGAAGAACATCACAGTTGCGAACCTCCACATGTATCGCGTGATCAGTTCGTTTCAGCCGTTTGCTTGGGGCGTGAAGGTTTCGAACTCGCACGATATAAGAATCCTGAATGTGCATTGCGACAGCAATAGCAAAGTGTCGTTTGACGACGCGGTGTATGACCAGACTTCCGGTGCGGAGGTGCGAAAGCGAGACTTTGCTTCGTTGGTGATTCGCGGTGAGGAACGCCTCTCGCAGACGGCAGGCGCACATCTTGAGAAGCTTGCGAGTGGCTTCTACAACGCATCGGGTGGAGCAGTGGCTCCGAATGGAGATTTCTACTTCGTGGATGCGAAGTGGCAGCGCATTTATCGCTGGGATGCGAAAGGGAAGCAGTTGACGATTGTTCGCGATGCGCCGCTCGACCCGATGAACCTGGCCTTCGATAGGGCGGGGAATTTGATGGTGGTGTCGTCGGCAGGAACGGGCGTGGTGTACACGTTTAAGCCGGAGGAAGCTGGAAGCGAGATCAGTTTCCTGCAAGCTGAGTCAGCGGTGCCGAGGCCTGGTGCCACTGCGGTGCTTCCGAGCGGGGAATGGCTATTGCAGCGGAATGACGAGGGTGCACCACTGGCGAGGACTCGCCAGTATGTCTCGCCGGATGGAACGACGTTCATCTCTGCAACGGAAGGTTTTGTGACAGGCGCGACGAGTTGGGGAGTGAAGAGCAGCGATGTGCTGCGGGCGTTTGCACTGCAACCAGCACGGGCGGGAAAGCCGTTCTACTTCACAAGCGAATCGGAAGAAATGACTTGGAAGGCCGATGTCGCAGAGGACGGCACGATGTCGAATCTGAAGTTGTTGGCCAACGACGGCGGTGAGAGCGTCACAACGGATGCGGACGGCAACGTGTATCTGGTCGCAGGCCAGGTGTACGTTCATAATCCTGCGGGGCAGCGCATCCGAACAATCGAGGTGCCGGAGAGACCGATTCAGGTGGCATTCGGCGGCAAGGATGGAAAGACGTTATTCATCCTCGGCAGAACAGCGCTGTATCAGTTGCATAACGACTAGCGCAGTGGAGCGTCCCACCCGGCATGAAGAAGTGGCCGGAGTGGGACGCACTTGTTAGTGCTTCGCGGTGGATGTGGCGCGGGGCTTAAGAATGTCGCTCAGCAGGTCAGGCTTGCTCTCATCGCGAACAAGATGTGGGTGACGTTGGCCATCGTAGTATTCGAGCGAGACGGTTCGGTAGTAGTCGGTGTTCTCCACTAACAATTCAATCGGCGTGTGTGAATGTTGTGCTTCGCGAATTGCGGCGAGGAGGACTTCGCTCGTATACTTGCGCGAATTCACGGCGATGATGCGCATTCCGGGGCCGACGCCATGTTGGGAGGCGATGCCCCCTTCAATGGCGTCGGAAACGATGCCGTCCTTCGAGAGGAGAAGGCCGATCGAGGCGGCGGCGTTAAAAGTTGCGCTGTGCTGAAGTTTTTCGATTAAGTTGGGCTGATCGTTGTAGATGAGCTTCCATCCGCTGTTGAAGATTCCGGCGAGAGGAGGATTGGGCGCGACATCGACGATGCGCTTGGTGAGAAAGGTGCGCCAATCGTACGGCTGCACCTGGTTCAATGAGTTCACTACATCGTCGAAGGTGTAGGTGCTGAGTTCGGGGCCGCGATTCTGGCCTCCGAAGAACAGTCGCGCGAAGTCATCGATGGAACGCTTGCCAGCGCTCTGCTGGCGAATGATGGTGTCGATCTCTAGCCAGATGAGCGCGCCCTCGTTATAAAAGTCGGGCCCGCGACGGTAGTTGCTGAATTCGCGGTGAGCGTCGTAGAGCAGTTGCGCCGCGGTGGCGGTGTCTTCCAATGGACGCCAGGTGCGGCCGGGCAGAGTGGAGTCGGCCATGGCCATGAGGGCGAGTTGTTCGCGCGATTATTAACGCGCTGTGCTGAGCGGGGCCGGTTTGCGCGAAGAGATTCACGGTGAGAAACAGCGTGAGGCATGCAGAGCGGAAAAGTAGCATTGAGAAATCGTAAACGAACTGAGCAGAGATGTTGAGGCAAGTAAGACAGAGTTGCTGCACGAGTGCGTTTTAACATCGGCGCTGACAGGCACGTGAAGCGGCCAGCGGTGATACGGATTAAGACAAGATTTTCTGGTGCGAGCACCCGGTCGGCTGTTGGGCGTTGTACTATTCCAAGACTTTCACTCCGACAGAGGTGCTGGTTTCATGTTCAGGTTATGCGGTTTGGCCTTGATCGTGGTTGTGTTGTTGTCTTCGCCAGGCACGGGGCAAACCACGCTCCAGGCTGAGACTGGTAACAATACCTCGGCGTGCACGGCAGTGGGTGGATATTGTGCCGGTGCATTCAGCGGAATGTCGGATAGTTCGAGCGGGACATTCAATAGCGTACCTGGAAAGGTAAGTCATGCGGATATGCACGCGCTGGAGTACGGCGGTGCGAACACCGCGATTTACGCAGCCTTCCAGCCATGGTTCTGCATGCAGCCGGGATCCACGGCAACAGGCGCGGGCACCGTGTGCAATGGTCATGTACAGGTGGGTTATAACTCGAACGACGCCGCAACGGTGAAGGCGCAGATGGACGACATGCAGGCACGCGGAATCAATGGGCCGATTGTGGATTGGTATGGGCCGTACAAGACCATTGAGGAAAGCACGACGCAACTTGTGCGTAGCGAACTGGAATCACGCTGCTCCGGCGGGACGTGCAATATGCAGTTTGCGATCACCGAAGATCAGGGATCGGTGGCGCGTACGTGTCCGTATAACGGTGGGGGCGTGAGCCAGACGAGTTGCATTCTGAATGCACTTGAAGGTGACTTTGATTACATGAACGCGAATTACTTCCCAAGCCCGGCGTATCTGCGCGTGGATGCAAATATGTCTCCGTCCGCGCTAGGGCGCCCGGTGGTGTTCTTCTTTATCTGCGAGGAGTGCTTTACGAATCCGTCGCCGGATTGGAACACGATCTATCACTCGCTGCGGCAGCATATCAACGGGTACACAACAGGATCTCCGCTGGTTTGGTTTATTTTCCGCAATGCCGGTGCATTCACGCATGTCGAGAGTGATGGAGGATTTGCGTGGTTCAACCGGTATGGCTCGAATGATCCTTTCGGTCTGATTTATCTCGATAATTTCTATGACACGGCTGTGAAGTATCCATTTCTGCAACCCTGGGGCGCGGCGTGGAAGGGGTTCGACAATACACTTGCGCCGTGGAAGCCTACGGTCAATATCGCGGGCCAGCAGTGCGGCCTCACGTGGCTGCAGACATTTTCCGAGATGACTCATAACGGAGATTATGGCGCGTCAAAGCAGTTGCCATTCATGCAACTCGTTACCTGGAACGATTACGACGAAGGAACGGAAATCGAGACGGGAATCGACAACTGCCTGAGTTTGCAGGCGAGCACGGACGGAACGAACCTGAACTGGACGCCTACGTTTTCGAGCGCAGGGAATGAGAACACTGTTGATCATTACGAGGTCTATGTCACGAGCGACGGGCAGAACCTGTCATTTGTGGCAACGGTACCGGCCGGCACGCACGGAGTTCCGCTGAGCTCGATTTCTGCGAAATCGGGACAGACCTTCTATGTGGAGGCAGTCGGGCAGGCGTCAATTACAAACAAGATGTCGAACGCCGTTGGCTACACGCAAAACACGGTGACGGTGACTGGTGTGTCTCCGAACTCTGGCACCACGAATGGTGGGACGGCGGTAACAATCAGCGGGACGGGGTTCCAGTCGGGGGCAGTTGTTACATTCGACGGAGTTGCGGCGATAGTGACGAGCAGTTCCTCTACGGCAATCTCGGTGATCACTCCGGCGCATGCAGCAGGAACGGTGAGTGTGGCGGTGAGCAATCAGGACGGAAGCGGCGGAGTGCTGAACTCGGCATACACGTATCTGGCTCCAAAGTTTGTGCTAAGCGCGTCGCCTACTTCGAGGACCGTGCCGAAAGGAACGACGGCAACGTACAGCATCACTGTTTCGCCACAGAATGGCTACACGGGGGCGGTGACGTTCAGCGTTTCCGGCTTACCCTCGGGCGCTACGGTGTCATTCTCGCCGACTTCGGTGACTACGTCGGGAAGCACGCAGATGTCTGTGGGGACGAGGACTTCGGCAAAGGGAACTTTCAAGCTGACAGTGAAGGGAACGAACTCGGCAAAAACGATCACCAGCAGCGTATCTGTGACACTGGTTGTGAAATGAGGCTGGTCGGCGACGGCAGTTCTGCCCGGAGAGGTTACTGCAGGTACTGACCAATATTGCGAATGGCGAATCCTGCTATGCCCTGAGATTCGTTCGTGTTCGGGATATAATCATAGTGTGCCTAAGTACTCGATAGTTGTCCCCTTCCACAATGAGCAGGATAGTGTCACCGAACTCTACGACCGTCTGAAGGCGGTGATGGAGCAGGTTGGCGAACCGTTTGAGATGGTGTTTGTGGACGATGGCTCACGCGATGCCACGTTCCCGCTGCTGGTGCAGATTGCAGCCGTCGATAGCCGCGTCGTGGTAGTAAAGCTGCGCCGCAATTTTGGACAGACCTCCGCGCTGGCAGCAGGTTTCGACCATGCGCAGGGTGAGTATGTGATCGCCATGGATGGCGATATGCAGCATGATCCCGCGGAAATTCCGAAATTCATCGCCAAGCTCAAAGAGGGCTACGATATCGTCAGCGGTTGGCGCGAGAAGCGTGTCGACAACCTGTGGCTGCGGCGCATTCCTTCGCGTTGCGCGAACTGGACCATGGCAAAGCTAAGCGGCGTGGATCTGCACGACTTCGGGACGACCTACAAGGCTTACACGCGCGAGTTGATCGAAGAGATTCCGCTGTATGGCGAGGGACTACACAGATTTATACCGGCGCTGGCTTCGTGGTACGGCGCGAAGGTGTGTGAGGTTCCCATCACGAACATCGAGCGCGAGGGCGGAACATCGCACTATGGTATTTCGCGAACGATTCGCGTGTTCTTCGATCTGATCACGATACGGTTCCTGCTGAAGTACATGATGCGGCCTTTGCATTTTTTTGGCGGCATTGGAATGGCGGGTATTGGAACAGGTATGCTCGTCGCGCTTTGGATGATGTTCGAAAAAGTCGTGCGGCACCTGAACGTGATGGACGAGCATGGACCGATGCTTGTTTTCGGAGCAGTGATGCTGGTAGCCGGCGTGCAAATGCTGGCACTGGGTTTGCTCGGAGAACTGCAGGTGCGCCACTTCCATGAGCCGCACTCAGGACAGCCGTATCGCGTGGCGAAAGTGATCCGCTCGGAGACCGGCGAAGAGAGCGAAATCCACGGCTAGAATTTTCATATTTTGAGGGAGCCTGCTCATGAGCAGGCTCTTTCTTTTTGTGGTGGTGCAGGTGCTTAGGGCGGGATAGAATACCCCCGGTCTTAGTGCGCCGAGGCTCCCGCGGGAGCAATTGTCGGCGGGTGGGGTACAGGAGGCTCGTGATGAGCAAAGCTATCCATACTGAACTACGTCTGGCCCAGCGCATGTCGCGCCTGGGCACTGAAACTGCCTTTGAAGTTTTGGCAAAGGCTCGGGCTCTGGAAGCGAAAGGTCGGGATATCGTGCATCTGGAGATTGGTGAACCCGATTTTGATACGCCGGCGAACATCGTGGAAGCCGCAGTGGATGCGCTGCACAATGGCATGACCCACTACGGGCCGAGTGCTGGACTTCCTGATCTGCGCAAGGTGATTGCTGATGAGATTGGCAAGACACGGCATACGAAGGTAACTCCTGAAGAAGTGGTGGTAGTGCCGGGCGGTAAGCCGATCATTTTCTTTACGCTGATGGCGCTGGTGGATGAAGGGGATGAGGTGATCTATCCAAATCCTGGCTTCCCGATCTATGAGTCAATGATTGAGTTCCTGGGTGGCAAGCCAGTGCCGATTCAACTGCGCGAGGAGATGGATTTCAGGCTCGATACGAAAGAGCTGAAGAAGCTGATCAACGAACGCACGAAGCTGATCATCCTGAACTCTCCGCAGAACCCGACAGGCGGCGTGCTCACCAAGGAAGATATCGAGGAGATTGCGAAGATTATTGCCGGGCACGATGTGATGGTGCTGAGCGATGAGATTTACTCGCGGTTGATCTTTGAAGGCGACCACCATTCGCTGTTCAGCTACGATGATTTGCGCGATCGCGTGGTACTGCTGGACGGATTCAGCAAGACCTATGCCATGACTGGATGGCGCATGGGATATGGCGTGATGCGGGTTGATCTCGCGCAGCAGATTGCACGTTTGATGACGAACTCCAACTCGTGCACGGCGAGCTTTACGCAAGTGGCCGGTGTTGAGGCGATCACGGGGCCGCAGGAGTCAGTCGCCGTGATGAATGCGGAGTTCAAGAGGCGGCGCGATTATTTCGCCGAGCGCATCAACGGCATCAAGGGGTTCAGTTGTCGCGTACCAAAAGGGGCGTTCTACATGTTCCCCAACATCACCGGCACGGGATGGAAATCGAAGCCGCTGGCGGATGCATTGCTGGAAGAGGCTGGCGTGGCGGTGCTGTCCGGAACCTCGTTCGGAGCATTCGGCGAGGGGTATCTGCGCTTCTCGATTGCGAACTCGCTGGAGAACATCAAGAAGGCGCTGGATCGCGTGGAAGCGTGGGCGGCGAAGAATGTTACGTAGGTTTGTGATGTAATGCATGGAGCCCGCTTACGAGCGGGCTCTTTTGCAATCTTCATAATTCCAAGCTGCAGAAAGAGAATGAACGTGGAAAGAAAGTTTCGGGTGTTTGCCACTTGCGATATCGGGCCCAGCCTCGAGCTTTTGCGTAAACGGGGCTATGAAGTTGAAGTTTATCCGGGACCGGAGGCTCCGGCACATGAATTGATTGTGGAGAAGTTGCGGAGCGGAATTGACGGACTGATTACAACGCTACGCGACAAAATCGATGGTGAGGTTTTCGAGGCAGGCAAAGGGAAGTTGAAGGGAATCGCTCAACTTGCCGTAGGATTCGACAACATCGATCGCACTGAAGCAAACCGCCACAAGATTCCGTTTACGAATACAAGCGAGGTGCTCACGGACGCAACAGCAGAATTTGCGTTCGCAATCGTGCTGGCAGTGTCACGAAAACTGTGGCCGAGCGAGCGACTAGTAAGAGAAAACCGCTGGGGATTCTGGCATCCGTACCTGCCGTTTTTGGGCGATGAAGTCACCGGGAAAACGATTGCGGTGATCGGTACGGGGAGAATCGGGCAGGCGATGATCGCCAAGTGCTCGGGATTTGAGATGAACGTGCTCTGCTATGACGCCGAGTATCGCAATGAGAAGTTTGTGGCGTCGATGCAAAAGGTAATGGACCTGAAGCATGAATCGGGCCTCTCGCGACGGAAGAACTGGATTCGCTATGCAGAGCTGGATGAGTGTCTGCGCGAGGCCGATTATGTGAGCCTGCACGTGCCTCTGCTGCGTGAAGGCGATGCGAAAGTGCCAACCTTTCACATGATCAACGAATGCACTCTGCGCGAGATGAAGAAGAGCGCCTACCTGGTGAATACCTCGCGAGGCCCGGTGGTGGATGAACAGGCACTGGCAAAGGCTCTGCGTGAGGGCTGGATTGCCGGAGCAGCGCTGGATGTGTTTGAGAGCGAGCCGCTGCCTGCCGACTCACCGTTACGAGACCCAGCAATCGAGGATCGCTGCAGGTTGTTCCATCACTTCGCCAGTGGTGGAGTGGCTACGAGGCTGGATCCAGACCCGAACGTGGGTATGGCCGGCCGCTGCGTGCAGGGACTGATCGATATGCTGGAGGGAAGCGAGTACGCGAAAATGCCTTACGTGGTGAATAAGGAAGCTTTTCAGAAGTGAGCAGGGTGCACTCGAAGTTATAAGAGGCCGGAGCTGTCCGGCCTCTTTTCTGTGCTTAGCGGCTGGCGTTTTTCACGTTAAGTTCGTTGACGACCTGCTGGACGTCGGGAATGTGAGCAGCCGAGCGCTCGATAGTTTCGCGCTGCGCGGGCGTGTCCACATCACCCTTCAAGGTGAGCACGCCGTTCTTTACGCTGGTGCGGATGTGCTGGTTGCCCCAGTTATTCTGGGCTTCAAGGGCCTTCCAGTGATCCTTGATTGCATCATCGGTCTTCGCATCCACCTTCTTGGCAGTGGTGTTGTTGTCAGGGCGAACACCGATCTCGTTGGCGACGACATAGCCGCTGGCGTTGGAGCGAGCGATGTCTTCAGCCTGCTGCTTGGCCGAGTCGTTCTTCACGTCACCGGTGAGAGTCACTACTTTTTTGTCATTGTTTACGTCAACTTTGACGTCGCTGAGATTGGCCTGCTTCAGGTTGTTCTTGATCTGGGAATCATCCAGTTTGTTGGCCGATGCGGCTTTCTCCGGAGCAGACTTGTTGGAACAGGCAATCGTGCCAAACATCAGCGCCACGCTGAGCGCAGTTGCAGCTAATAGTTTCATCATTCCTCCCTGAACGAAAAGGTTCGTTGCAATAGGTCGGATGATGTTTGTTAACGGCGAGATGGCACTAGGGGTGCTGCGCTAGGCACCCAGCAGGGCAAAAGCTACGATCGTTTTGCCCTTTCCGACGACCTGCTCCAACTGACGATTGAGAGCGGTTTCCTTCTCTTCGAAGTTCAACGGAAGCTCGGCAGCAATGATCTCTTCAGGGCTGGCTTCGGTAAAGCAGAGTTCGCAGACACCGAGTCCGCCCTCAGTGCGCACGGGAGGTCCGTAGATGCGGCAGGTCATGGGGCGATGCGCGTAGAGATCGCAAAGGCCAGTCTGAGGATCGAGAGCAGGGCAGGGCTCGTCATTGGCGAAGTCCTCAAAGACCTCCTCTGCTTCAGCAGAGTCATCGAGGATCCCGGTCTCGACTTCGCCGGGAAAGAAATCCACTGTGCGCTCCAGAGAGTCGGCTGCACGCTGCACGATTCGCTCCGCGCGTTCGAAGTCGCGGTCGGCGAGTTCGCTTAATCCGCGTTGAAGGCGAAACGCATCAAGCCGGTCAATGGCGAAAACTCCGATACAGCACTGGGAGCAGCCGGGGCGGCAAGCAAGGTGAGCACCAGCTTTCTCGCTGGCGCGGAGAAGCCAATTGTTCACGATTGGAAGCAGCTCGCGTTCGCCACGCAAGAGCTCAGCTTCACTGAGGTTCTGACGAGTTGGGCGACGTCGTGAGTTGCGCGTTTGCATAATTACCGGGATACAGCGGCACTCTCCACGAGGGAACGAAGCAGGCGGAGGCCGTCCTTCATGCCGAGAACATCTTCACTGGCGCGCTCGGGATGCGGCATCATGCCGAGCACGTTGCGGCCTTCGTTGCAGACGCCCGCAATATTCTCGAGAGAACCATTGGGATTGGCTGCCTCTGTGATCTCACCTGGGGGTGTGGAGTAGCGGAAGATGATCTGCTCGTTCTTATGTAACTGCTGAAGTGTGGGCTCGTCGCAAAAGTAGTTTCCATCGCCGTGGCCGATAGGAATCTCGAGCACTTCGCCCTTGGTCAGACCTTGAGTGAACGGCGTTGACGTGTTCTCAACGCGCAGGTGGACGGGTTTGCAGATGTACTTCAAAGTCTTGTTGCGGAGCAGGACTCCGGGGAGCAGATGTGCCTCACAGAGTATCTGAAAGCCATTGCAGATGCCGATTACCAAACCACCCGAGTCGGCAAAGCGCTTTACGGATTGCATGATGGGCGAGAAGCGAGCGATCGCGCCGGTACGCAGGTAATCACCATACGAGAAGCCGCCGGGAACGACGATGACATCGGAATTCTCGAGATCCTGGGAATCGTGCCACAGCATGGTTGCAGGCTGGCCGCAAACTTCCTTGAAAGCCCAATATGCATCATGGTCACAGTTGCTGCCGGGAAAGATAATGACGCCAAACTTCATTTCACGCTCGCAATCCGGGAGTCTTATAACAAGTGTAGCATTGTGTAGCACGGCATTGAGAGAGAACGAGTAAACGACGATGCAGTTTCAGCATCATGCAACCCTGACACTGAATGCGCTGCGAAACTGGCTGCGAGCGCAATTCTATGACTCGCTGATCGTGGCAGGCTTGTGGCTGGCTGTGTTATGGGCGCTCAGGGTACCGTGGGCTCCGTTTTGGGCGCTTCTGGCTGGGGGTTTTCAGTTCATTCCTCACTTTGGTCCGATACTGTCGTTGCTGGGGCCCGCAATCGCAATGCTCTTTAGCGGAGCTCCGCTCACACGCTGGTTTTGGTTCCTGGGAGCATATGCGGCGATCGCGGTGATAGATGGCCTGATACTCCAGCCCTACCTGATGCGCAGGCAAAATCGAGTGCCTTTCTGGGCCTCACTCTTTTGCCCTATCCTGCTGGGTATGATCTTTCCATTCTGGGGAGTGCTGCTGGCTCCGCCGCTGCTGGCCATCATCTACGCCTATCGCGGAGCGCCGAACAAGGAACGTGCCACGGGAGAGCAGCAGTTCGCGGAGAAAGGCGAGGGGATCATCCTGCCCCCGGAAGACCGAAAAAACGGAGGCAGCCTGTGATTTCGGTCATAGACCACGTGCACTGCTGCGCTTAGCCTCGATCCATGAGCAAACTCAGTGAAGAGCATCCGGTGCAGCAGGGTCTATCCGTCGTAACAGAGCGTCCACGAAAACGGGGAAAGCTTCCATGCGGTCTTCGAGTGTGCGTGCGATGCCATAAGGGCTGCAAAGCTATGATGGCTGCTTACCTGAGCAGTTTGGGTGAGAAAACCGAGTTTGGCAAAGAGGAAGCTTAGGCAACATCGAGTGATGAGCACAGAAAAAAGCCCCGGCATTGCGCCGAGGCCTTTTCTGTCTTGGTGAAGCTTAACCCGAGGTGGTTTAGAACTCGTTCCACAGGAACTGGTTGTAAACCGCATGGTGGAACTGAACTTCGGCACTCTTGACGATGGTTCCGAGGAGGCGCGGGCAACGGTCAGCGGAGTTCTGCTTCAGTTCCGCGTAGCGCTCCTTCACGTCTTCTCCGTAGAGCTTGCCGATCCACTCAGAGGCGCGGAAGTTATCGATAGCCGTGTAGATGTTGTCCGGCAGATAGCGGTGCGCCTGGCGCAGGTTGTCAATCTTCGCGATCTCGCCGTCAAGGCCAGTCTTGAAGATCGAGAACAGCACCATGTACGGGTTGGCGTCGGGAGCGACGGCGCGAACTTCAACGCGAGCGCTCTTTTCGTTGCCGATCGGAATGCGAACCATGGAACCGCGATCGACAGCCGAAGCCTTGAGCTGGTTCGGAGCTTCGAAATGCGGATCGAGACGGCGGTAGGCATTGACGCTGGGGTTGAGCACAAGGCAGATGTCGTTTCCAGCGGTCAGGATGCGGTCAACGAATTCCCAGGCGAAGGAGCTGATCTTTTCCAGGCCATTCGCGTCCCAGAAGATGTTCTTGCCTCCCTTGCTGACGGAAACGTTGGTGTGCATGCCGCTGCCGTTTACGCCTACGACGGGCTTGGGCAGGAAGCTAGCGGTAAGTCCCATGTTGTTGGCGACCTGACGGCAGATGAGCTTGTAGAGCTGGATCTGGTCGGCGGCAGCAACTACATCACCGTAGCTGTAATTGATTTCGAATTGCGACGGAGCGACTTCCGGGTGATCCTTCTCGTTCTGGAAGCCCATGGCGCGCTGTACTTCAGCAGCGGTGTCGATGAAGCGGCGCAGCGGATCGCCAGGCAGTGAGTGGTAGTAACCGCCAGCATCGACGTACTCAAATTTTCCAGTCTTGTAGAACAGCTGCTCGGCTTCGCGACCATTGAAGAGGAAGCCCTCGATTTCGTTGGCGGCGTTCAGAGTGTAATCGTTCTTTTTGAACTGGTCGGTCGCATAGCTCTTGAGCACGCCGCGAATGTCACCAGAGTAGGGAGAGCCCTGCTTGTCGATGACTTCACCAAAGACCATCACCTTGCCGTCGCCAAAGACATCAGACGGAACCCAGTAGAACGAAGACCAATCGAGCCCGAGGCGAAGATCGCTCTCGTGCTGAGCTGTAAAGCCGCGAATCGAAGAACCGTCAAAGGTGAGGTTGTCGAAGCTCTTGATCAGGAACTTCTTGTCGTAGTCAAGCAGGTGCAGGCGGCCTTCGAGGTCGCTGAACATCACGGTGACAGCCTTGATGCGCTTCTCGTCAGTGAGATACTTGATCCGCTCTTCCTGAATCTTGTCAATTGCAACGCGGGATTTGCGCTGCTCCTTAGCTTTAAGATTGAGTTCTTCCAGTTCGTCGTAAGTGAGCGTCAAAAAGTTGCGCAGTTCGTTCGGCATGAATCTCCTCGGAAGTTGTGGGGGGAAGCCTTAGCAATTCACGTATAGGTTAACGGCAGAACTGAACAGCTACAATTCAAAACAAATTCCAGAGGCATTGAAAGTTTTGATAGGGGGCATAAGCGAAAGCAGGGGTGAGGAAAGCGGAAAAGCGCGGAGTGGTATGAAGGTCTAGTTTACCACTCGCGCGTGATTCTGGTATCGAAGCCGAAGCCGCCATTCTGATCCCGAGTTCCGCTTACCGCAACACGCGGCGTGGCCTGATACTGAAGCTGGATGACCTGACGCTGCGTACTCGTTACGTCTGTTGAGAACGTAACGAAAATCTTGCTGGTAACGCGCTGCTGCATCGTGATGGTCGCTCCAGCATTCTGCTGATTGTTGCCGAGCGTGGGATCAACCGAAAGATGCGAGATGCCGGCGATCTTTTCGACACGGCTCGTTACCTGCCCGCTGACGGCGGAAGCGATGCTTTGTTCCGCAGTCTGATTGGTCGGAGTCGCGGTGGCGTTAGCCTCCTCCTGCGTCTTGCCGAAGGCGATGAGATTGATGATATCCGCAGGGGGCAGAGCTGGGTCGGAAGTGTAGCTGGTACGCAGACTCTCGAGCGGTCCTTCAAATCGCATTCCGATGTTGTACTGCTGCACGGTCGCGGTGATGTTGACGTTCAGGTTAGGCTCGGTGCGCACGGGATTGATGAAGTCGATCACACCGCTTTGCAATACGTAGCGATTTCCCTTGAAGATAAGGTCGCCGCCAGTGAGATTGATGCGGCCGAGAATGACCGGCTCGGCTGCGGTTCCGGTGACGGTGAGATTTGCCGAACCATTGACGCTTATTGTGCGGCTGACGAGGTTTACGTTCTGCGTGGAGCGCACGGCGACGTTGAGAGCAAGATTGGTGGCGAATCCGCGAGCGGGTGGAGCCTCGACTTCATTGCCCAGAGACATGAGATTCGAGATATCGAAGTCCGGCGTGAAGGATAGCTGATCCACGTTGACTTGGCCGCGTAAGGATGCCTGATCCGGAGTTCCTGTGAGCGTCAGGTTTGTGCTCATCCCTTCGCGAACACCGTCAGGGTAGAGAAGGCGAATGCCTTGTCCGGCAAGTGCAAGGTCAAATTGCAACGAAGGATGATAGACGACGCCGCCGCGCGCAGTGACCTTGCCACCGCCAACTACACCCTCAAAGCGAGAGATGTTGAGGCGGTCGCGCGTGAGTTCCAGCGTTCCATTTCCATTGGAGAGCCCAACCGGAGCATCGGCGGTGGAGAACGCTGCGTTTACGACCTGAACTGTTCCTTGCACGTTGGGATCGGTACGTGCGCCGTAGGAGTTGATGTTGAAACGAAGTTGGCCCGAACTCGTTACGTCAGGATCGAAGATCTGCGCAAGTTTGAGGTCAACAGAGCCAAGTAGCAGCAACGCCACTGGCTTCGTACGGTCGAGTACCGGAACCGAGCCCTGGAACTGCAGGTCGGTGCCTGTGCCGCGAATGCCGGAACGCTGGAGTGTCAGGATCCCATTGACGTAGTCGGCGCGAATGGGACCGGCAGACGCGAGTTGGATCGAGTCCTGATAGAGCACACTGAGGTTGGGGATGACGATGTGAGCTTCAATCGCCTCTTTACGTTTCAACGGGCCGCGTAAAGTGGCATGGAGTTCAGTCTGTCCCGAAATGTTTTGGGCCTGCGAAGGCGAATAGGTGGCGACCAGCGGCTGCAGGGGAATCGGTTGAGTGTCCAGCACTGCGTCGGTGTTGTAATCGCCCGTGAGCTGAACACGCGCCTGTCCATGAATGTTGGCGTTGATCGCACGCGAGTCCAAGGTGATGTTTGCCAGATGCTTTGCAACGTCTGCGCGCAGGGCGATGTTGCTGATCGTCTGTCCCTTGGCTTGCAGTTGCGGAATCTCAAGGCCGGCGTTGAGCTGAGGGTCGTCGAGGGTACCGCGTCCGCTGGCAACGAGGTTCATCACTCCCGTGATAGAAAGATTGCGAGCTTTGACGGTCTGCAACTGATCGAGCTTGAAATTGCGCGACTCAACTTGCACTTCGTATCCGCGTTGTTTGGGATAGTAGGTCAACTGTCCAGAGGTGACTCCTGCGGGCATGGTCACGTTGAGCGTTGCGTGCGCAGCATTGCCATCGCCATTGAAACGGGCGGTCGCGGACGGGATAGGCTCTCCGGAGATGGTGGCGCGGGTTAGCTGAAGGTTACCTTGTCCGATTGGGTTGAGCTCGGTTCCATGAACTTGGACATTAGCATCGAGCGTGCCGCCAATCGGGGTGGTAGAGCCAGCTACGCGGGCGAGTTGTCCGGCGTCGAGATGCTGTGCGTTGAGTGAGAGCTGGAAGGGACTCTTCGGATCGAAGCTCCACTTATTTAACTGCGCACGTCCACTGAAGGCGATGTTTCCCTGGGGCGCGCCTTCGGCGGGCACAGGAACAAGTTGGCCACTTTGGATTTCGGCGAGCGAAGGGCTGGCATTCAGATGAACACGCAGGAGTCGCCATTCGGTTCCGCGCACGCGGAGGTTGGCTCCAGTGAGGTCGCCCGCGAGTCTCGGCGCGGAAGTGGGGCCAGAAAGCGTGCCATTGAATTTTGCCATGCCGTATAGGCCGAAAGGCTGGGAAGGCTTGCTAAAGATCGCTGCAATGGACTCCAACTCATGCAGGTCGGCCGCGTTCAGGGCGATGTTCATCTGCGATGTCTTGCCGGTGGTGCCATCAAGCGTGAGAGTTGTTTGCGGCGTACGTAGGTGACTCTGGCGAAGGGTGAGCTGCTGATCGCTGTTGCGGAAAGTGGCGTGGATTGCGCCCTCGATAGGTACGATGGCTGAAGATTGAGTCGAACCCGCCGCGGCGTTCACGGTTGCGTCCGCGTTGGCGAGCAAGTTGGTTATGGAGCCTTTCCAGGATGCGTCGCTTGTACCTTGTAGCGTTCCGGAAAGGGTGACGTTGTTGGCAGAGGACGCGCCCGCAAGATTCTTGAGAGCGGCGAGCGAGATGCCATTCAAGTTGAGATGTGCCGCTCCGACTTGCTCTCCGGCAAGGTTGCGCACGGTTGCATGGGCATCGACGGAGCCTCCGAGAAGGGATGCACTGAGTGAGCGAATCTCGGCGTTGCCGTTGGCTAGCGAGTAGGTGCCGCGGATGTTGCGAATGTCGGCACGACCGGATTGGGTCGCGACTTCAAGGCGATCACTGCGCAGAGTGCCATTGAAAATGGCGGCATCGAGAGGCGCTTGGCCCGGCTTGGCCGCATACTCGGCGTGACCGTCGAGTTGCAAAGCGCCCAATGGCAGGCTGGCATTACGCAGTTCCTTACCCAGCTCGGTTGCGTTCAGAGAAGCGTAGTAATTAGCCTTGACCTGCGGATTGCTGAAATCATCGACGGTGGCTGTAAACGCAATGAGGGAAGCACCGCTTTGGAGCTGAGCTTTGCGAAGGTCGAGGTGAGTCGGGGTCATCTCGAAGTCGGCAGAGAGAGCGTGAGGGATGGGCTCGTATGCTCCGCTCTTTAGGTGTCCATCGCTGTATGCCAGCTGGCCTGCGTAGGTGTTGCGAGGGGGATTGTAGCCCGCTGTAAATCCGAGGTCGCGAATGTCTGCATCCAGCGAGCTCTTGCGATCGTTGTAGTAGATTTCACCCTGATCGAGAGACGCGTGCCTGATGGCGAGATCGAAGAGTGGCTGAACGCCATTAGACTGCGAACTGCTCTGCTTCGATTTCGGCAGATTGGTGTTGCCGTTGGCATCGACCCGAAGCTGCACGACCGGATTATGAATCGTGATCTCACTCAAGTACCACTTGCGGCTGAGCAGAGAAACTATGCGGACCCCCACTCGTGCCTGCTGCGCCTGGAGAAGAGGAGGATTGGCATAAGGCGCGGCTCCGTGCACGACGAGGCCATAGATGTCGAGAGTGGGACTGATGCCGCTGAAGTGCAGGGCGTAATTCTGAAGTTCGACAGGAACGCCGAGTGATTCGGTCGCGCTCTGGCGCGCTTTGTTGAGGACGTAGTCGTGCACGCGCTGGCTATGCGATGCAACAGCAACGGCAACGACAAGCAGGGCAACGACGCCGGCAAGTACTCCTGCTGTCCATAGAACAACGCGCTGCCAAACGGGACGAGGTGGGCGTCCGTGCACGAGGCCTGGCGAGGTTTGCTCCGGAGGAATGTTTGGAAGTGCGCTCAAAATGCCTGCCCCAAGGTTATGAAGTACTGCAAAGAGCTGATGCCCGGCGGTGAGTTCAAGTTGTGGCCGATGTCGATGCGCACAGGACCGACGGGCGTAGCGTAGCGGAAGCCGCCGCCAATCGTATTGGTGTACTGACCGTGGAAGCCGATGGTGCGGAATACGTTGCCGCCATCGTAGAAGGCCACTACGCCGAGTCCTTTACGAATTGGCACGGGGATGCGGAACTCGGAGTTGACGATGAAGAGTTGCCGCCCGCCCTGCGGAACGCTGATCTGAGTGCAATTGGTGGAACTGCCTGAACTGCACACCTGAACTGGACGCTGCGGACCTGCTCCGTTCAATGGGAAACCACGGATGCTGCTGCCGCCACCAGAGAAGAACAGTTGCGAGAGCGGCACGTGACTGCTGGCAAAGGCGCTGTCGAACCCTAGACGTACGCTGTTGGCCCAAATGACGCCGGACTGTTTCAGATTGGTGTAGAACGCGCTCTGCCCGAGAAGCTTGACGAAGCTCACGCTGGAACCGAGTGCCTCGGGATTCAGATCGAGTTCGAGGCTATGAAACACGCCACGATGCGCATCAAGCGTGTTGTCGCGAGTGTCACGCGAGTAGGTCGCCGATAACGTGGAAAGACGTACATCGCGATCGCCGCTCTGCTCGGGAATGAGGTCAGGAATGATCAGATTGGTGACCTGCGTTTCACTGAAGCTGTAGCGCAAAAATAGGTTCTGAGTTTTCTTTTGGTTTAAAGGCTTCTGCAACTGGAACCCGACCTGCTCGATACGATCGGTGTAGATGGGGTTCTCACTATTGTGTTCGAAGCTTGCGCTCAGGTTGCTGGCGAAAGCAGTGCCGCGGAAGTTGGGGTCCTGAAAGTCGGCAGTAACACGCTGCACGAGCCTTCCGGCAAGTGTGCCGACGGTGAGGGTTTCGGCTTTGCCGCGGACATTGCGCAACGTGAGCTCGGCAGAGCCGCGCGGTCCCCAGAACGTTTTCTGGCTAGTGGTGAAGTCAGAGCCCAGGCCAACCGGGGGCAGGCCCGGAACCGCTACTGTTCCGCTCGGAACACTGCCGCCGCGATTGATGACCTCAAAGCCGAAGCCATAGGTGAGCGAGTGGCGGCGCGCCTCGTGCACCTTGACGAGGATGTCCTCCTGAGTTTGCGTCGTGATCTGACGGCGGGGACGCACCTCGGCCCAATCGAAGATTCCGGCGGAGGAATATAGCCGCGACTCGGATGCGAGCATGTTGCCCCGGCTGAGCGGCTCGCCGATTTTGAATTTGGCATTGCGGTCGATCAGTTCCTGGCGAGTGTGCTGACGCCCGAGCGTGATGACGCTGGAGGTGACGACCTTGGGGCCTTCGTGAATTTCGTAGGTCACCACGAGACTGTGCTTATCGGAGCCTTCCTGCTCGATGCGCTGCCGAAAAGTGGCAGTGAGATAACCGCTCTCCAGATATTTAACGCTGATGTTCTTGCGATCCTCGTCCGCCTTATTGAGCGAATAGAATCCACCCGTCGTGAGTCGAAGGCCTTTGGGTACGAGTTGGGCGAGGGGCATGGTGTCATTGCCTACAACGCGCAGCTCGCGAACAACATCGCGCTGTCCTTCCTGAACGTCGAAGGTGACGTCGATGTTGCCGCCTTTGCCCTCAACTCGCGGAGTGACCTTCACATCGCTGAAGCCCTCGGCTTTGTAGGTGGCGGTGAGGTTCTGGATACTGGAGCGCAGGATCTTTTCGCTGTATGTGCCGTGGGAGAGAAGACCTCCCTTCTTCACGCCGACGTGGCTGAGCAACTGGTCATCGCCGAGTACTTGATTGCCGGCGATGGAAACACTGGCCACCTTGTGCCGAGGGCCCTTGGTTACCTTGTAAAGAATGGTTTCGCCATCGGACTTTTTGTCTATCGAGGTGTCGACCTTTGCCTCGAAGTAGCCCCTCGACTGGAAGTGCGAAACGAGATTGCGGCGACCTTCCTGCACCAACTCATCATCGAGGCCCACATGCTGATAGATAGGAATCAGCTTGCGCTGCGTTGACTTCCACACGTGCGCGCCCTGGACCTTGACGTGAACGATCGGACCTTCGGAGAGATGAAAGCTGACGTTGGCGCGGTTCGTCGCGGGGTCGTATTCGGCACCAATCAGTTGCACCTCGGCCCCGAGGTGATTCTCCTTCATCAGAGCGTTCTGCATGTACTGCGTGGCGTTCTGGACGGTCTTGAGCGAGTAGGGCTTGCCCGGGCGAATGGCGGATGAGCGGAGTCTTGCCATTACGCCCTTGAGTTTGGATTGCAACTGTGCGGTGTGTTCCGGCGAGGCTCCCTGGAGATCGACTTTGCCGAAGCGGGCTCTTTTGCCAAGGGTGATGTTGAAGGTGACATTCACGATGCCGTGCCCTGGATCGGTGCTGATCTTGGGGTTGACTTTGGCGGTAAAGAATCCGGTCTGCTGAAAGAACTTGGTCAGCGCGTCGGAGGCATGTGCAATATCCCGGCGATTGTAGGGGCCTTCTGGAGGATAGTCGGCGACCTGCAGCAGTCGCGAGTATGGGAATCGGCCGGAACCGGGGAATTCGTACATGCCGAAGTATAGGCCCGGTTGCACGATCAGCAGCACGCGCACACCCTGGATGTCAGGCACGATGCCCAGTTGCACATCCTGAAACTTGCCGGTGGCTTTTACCGCTTCGAGCGTGCTCATGACCTTGTCGCGGTCGAACGGCGCACCTGCTTTCTGCGCAAACAATGACTCGAAATCCTTGTCGTCGAGGTCGGGACGCCCAGCGATTTCGACGGAGGAGACCGTTTGGCCGCCATAGGCCTGCATCATCGACTGCAACTCAGGGGGAGTGCTGGCAGGAACCCTGGTGCTGGTCTCGCCTTTCTGCGCAGGCGGTGGAGCCGACTGTTGTGGCTCAGCCGCCTCGATCTTCATAAGTTGAGCGCCTAAGACCAGCACGATGCACGTCAGCGCACAGTATCGAACCAGGTGGCTCATTCCTTGCCGGGTCACGGTCCGTAAGATGTCACTCGGGAGCGGAATGTTTGTTCCGAGGCAGGAATCTGGAGTGCTGTCAGCAGTTTGTAATAAGAAAGTTGCCGATTGAAACAAATCGCAACATTCAGGAACTAAGGTATGAGGTACAAAGAACTAGATTGTATTCTGGAATCAGAAGCTTCTTAGGCCTCATATGTGGAGTGTTGCAATGAAGAAGAACATGTTGCAGGGTTTTGCTCTTCTGCTATTCCTCAGTTTCTGGTTAGGTTCTGTTTTTGCACAAGGTGCCCCGGCGGCCACGGCTGGAGCGAAGCAGCTTGGCTCGATTCGCAAGATCTCCGGCACGGAGCTGACGCTGGCAACAGATCAGGGAAGTGAGGTCGGCGTAAAGATTGCGGCGAATGCCCGCCTGTTGCGGCTTGCCCCTGGGCAGACGGATCTGAAGAGCGCGGCACAGATTCAGGCCACGGATTTGCAAGTAGGCGATCGCGTATTGGTCAGAGGCAAGCTGGCTGCCGATGGCGTGACGCTCGAGGCTGCGGCAGTGATCGTGATGAAGCAGCAGGACATTGCGCAACAGAGACAGCAAGAACTGCTGGATTGGCAGAAACGCAGCGTCGGAGGAGTGGTGAAGCAGGTTGACGCTGCCGCACAAACCTTCGAAATCTCGATTCCGAACGGCGGCGAAGCAAAAACTCTGACGGTTGTAACCACTGCGAAGACCACCTTCAAACACTACTCTCCAGCCTCCGTGAAATGGGAGGACGCGACGGCAGCGACGATCAACGATATTCATCCCGGAGATCAGGTTCGCGCAAGAGGGAACAAGAATAGCGACGGCACGCAGGTGGTCGCGGAAGAGATCGTCGCGGGGACGTTCCGCAACATTGCCGGGCTGATAACTACCGTCGATGCAGCGCAGAACACAATCACGGTTCAAGATCTCGCGACAAAGAAGCCTGTTGTAGTGAAGATAACCGCCGACTCGCAGATGAAGAAGCTGCCACCTCAGGCCGCTATGGGGCTGGCCATGCGCATGAAGGGCGGTGCAGCGGCGCGTCCAGTGTCGCAGAGCACAGCACCCGCAGCCCCTGCCGCTGGAGCCGCAAATGGCGATCACTCGCGAGGTGGAGACCTGAACCAGTTGTTGGGAAAGCTGCCTGCGGCGACACTTGCAGACCTGCAGAAGGGCGAGGCCGTGATGATTCTGAGCACACAGGGGTCTGCGACACAACCGCCTACGGCAGTTACTCTGCTGGACGGTGTTGAACCGATTCTTACGGCTGCTCCCGCGGGGAGTGGCGTGCAGTCATTCCTAACGCCGTGGTCCCTAGCAGGCGCGCCGGGCGGCGAGCAGTAGATAGCAGTCAAGAAATCTTACGAGTTGGTATTTCTGGAGAGTACGAAATTGAGTACTTGTAGACGAATTGCGTTCTTAATTTTAGTTGGCATTCTGGCTACGGTTACTTTTGCCCAGACCGTGAACAAGCGTGGAAGTTTGCATGGGCAGGTTACCGATCCTTCGGGCGCCGTAGTAGTGGGCGCATCGGTAACGGTCACTACGGCGGATGGCCAGACACAAAAGGCCGTGAGCGACAAGCAGGGAAATTATTCGGTGGAAGGCGTGCCTGCGGGCAACGTGAATGTTAACGCGATGGCAGGCGGCTTTTCAGCCTACTCAATGCCGAACGTGATCATTCCAGCCGGAGCGTCGCAGCAGCTGGATATCGCGCTCGGAATCGCCGTAAAGCAGGAACAGGTCACTGTACAGAGCGAGAGCACAACGGTCGATCTGAGTCCGGCAAACAATGCGAACTCGACGGTTCTGAAGGAAAAGGATCTTGATGCTCTGTCGGATGATCCCGACCAACTTGAGCAGGATCTTCTCGCATTGGCCGGTCCTTCAGCAGGTCCAAACGGAGGACAAATCTACATCGACGGTTTCTCCAATGGGACGCTGCCTCCGAAGTCTTCCATCCGCGAAATCCGCATCAACCAGAATCCGTTTTCGTCACAGTATGACCGTCCAGGTTTTGGACGAGTGGAAGTGTTTACCAAGCCCGGCACGGACAAGTGGCACGGCCAAATGATGGTGAACGGGAACGACAAGGTGTTCAATTCCCGTAATCCATATATTTACAGCAGCATTCCGGATTATCACTCTGTGATCTATTCCGGAAGCGTTGGTGGCTCGATCACGAAGACGACTTCGGCTTTCGTGAACCTTGAGCACCGCAATATTGACGAGACATCGCCAATTGTCGCGACGGTTCTTCAGGATGGAAGTGAAACTTCCTACTCGAAAGCGGTGCTGACGCCGCGAGCGCGCACGAATTTCAGTCCGCGCTTCGATTGGCAGATAACTCCTGGAAACACGCTCACGACTCGATACCAGTTCATGCAGAATGATGAACAAAATCATGGTATAGGTGGATTTGCGCTTGAGAGCCGTGGTTACCGCAACAGCCAGACTCAACATCAGTTTCAGGTGAGCGACACACAAGTGCTCAGCTCGAACATGATCAATGAGACGCGGTTCCAGTTCATTCGCGACACCAACGAGCAGAAAGCGAATCTGCCCGGACTGCTAGCCATCAACGTGACGAACGAATTCACAGGCGGCGGCAACACGGTCGGACAGAGCTGGGATCACGCGAACCGCTATGAGTTGCAGAACTACACGTCATGGTCGAAGGGCAAGCACTTCGTGAAGTTCGGTGGACGGCTCCGCGTGACGCAGGATACGAATCAGGCGGACTCGAACTATAACGGAACGCTTACCTTTGACAGTCTTGCCGACTACAAAAATGGTTTGGCTTCGCAGTTCACGATTACGCAGGGAAACCCGCTCGCGCGGGTTTCATGGGCCGATGCTGGTCTCTATGCTGAAGACGACTGGAAGCTGCGTCCGAACCTGACCTTGAGTTATGGATTGCGTTTCGAGACTCAGAGCGGCATCAGCGATAAGGGAGACTTCGCGCCGCGCATCGGGTTGTCGTGGGGTCTGGGCAGTGCGAAGAGCGCACCGAAGACCGTGCTGCGGGTAGGGTACGGCATCTTCTATGACCGTTTTGGCTCGGACCTGGTGATGCAGGCGCAGCGCTTTAACGGCGTCATCGAGCAGCAGTACACCTACACGAACGTACAGTGTGCACCGGAGCCGACGCTGGCAAGCGACTGTCCTCAGATCAACGCGTCTGTGGCATCGCAGGGCCTGTATAAGATCAGCCCGAGGCTACGCACTCCGTACAACATGCAGACGGCGGTGAGCCTGGAACAGCAGATGGGCAAGTACGGCACGGTATCGTTGACGTATCTGAACTCGCGCGCCCTGCACCAGTTCATCACGGAAAACATCAACGCCCCGCTTCCGGATGGGCAGCGCGCCCTCGCCGTCGATTATGGCGATCAGAACATCTATCAATACACGTCTGAGGCGATCTACAAGCAGAACCAGTTGATCACCAACGTGCAGTTCCGGGTATCGCAGAAGGTCAGCATTATGAGCTTCTACGCATTTGGATACGCCAACACCAACAATAACGGTAACCCGTCAAACCAGTTCAACCTGCATCAGGATTATGGCCGCGCGCCATATGACGTTCGCAACCGGTTGTTCCTGAGTGGATCGCTTACGCTTGCACACGGCATTCGCTTCAGCCCCTTCATCCTGGCGAACTCGGGCATTCCGTACAACATCGGAATCGGCGAGGACGTGAATGGAGATACCTTCTACAACGACCGCCCGGCATTTGCGACAGCAGCGAGCAATCCTGATTACGTGAAGTACGGGAAATTCGATGTCGATCCAAACTCCAAAGCTCCGCGAATTCCTATTAACTATGGACGCGGACCGGCGAACGTGACTGTCAATCTGAGGGCTTCGAAAACGTTTGGCTTCGGCCCGGAGACAAACAAAGCAGCAGGGCAATCGCAATCGCAGGGAAGCCGCGGCGGCGGTCAGGGACGTGGTGGGCAAGGCGGCGGATTCGGAGGCCCGGGGCGTGGGATCGGTTCGATCTTTGCAGACGCGAACACGTCGCGGCGTTTCAACCTAACGATCACGGCCATGGCACGCAATCTGTTCAACACATGGAATCCAGGACTGCCAGTCGGGACCCTGAACTCCACCTCGTTTGGACACTCGACCAGCTTGGCAGGAGGTCCCTTCTCCGCGGGAACAGCGAACCGGCGGTTCGATCTTCAGGCGACGTTCTCGTTCTAGCGTTCTCGCAAAAGCACGTAGTTTGGGGCGGCTTCGGCTGCCCCATTTATTTGCAGTGAAGAACAGCTCTCTATCAGTTCATCTCAATGGCGGGCGTGAGCGGTCATTGAGGGTTCTGTCTACGACTCGCGGCTAAAGGGCAGTGTGGAGGCGGATTCCTTCGGCGTGATGCCGTAGGAGTGCCTCCACGTCTCAGTCTAGTTGGCAGGAGTCGCGATTGGTTCTGCTGTGCGATTACCGATCTTCTTGCTCTGAAGCCACAGTTGGAGCTTATCGAGATAGAGGTACACGACTGGAGTGGTATAGAGCGTCAGTAACTGGCTGAAGAGCAATCCACCGACGATTGCGATTCCGAGCGGCCTCCGCAGTTCGGAGCCCGTTCCGGTGCCGAGTGCCAGAGGAACCGCTCCGAGCATGGCCGCCATGGTGGTCATCATGATGGGACGGAAGCGCATGATGCAAGCCTGGAAAATGGCGTCTTCGCTGTTCTTGCCGTGGTTGCGCTCCTGATCGAGAGCAAAGTCGATCATCATGATGGCGTTCTTCTTCACGATGCCGATGAGCAGAATCACACCGATGATGGCGATCACACTGAGGTCGGTGTGGAAGAGCATGAGTGCGAGAATGGCGCCGACACCAGCCGAAGGCAGAGTCGAGATGATCGTCAGCGGATGAATCAGGCTCTCGTAGAGGATTCCGAGCACGAGATACACAGAGACGAGCGCTGCAAGAATGAGCCATTTTTCATTCTTGAGCGAATCTTGGAACGCGGCGGCTGTTCCTTGAAAGCTGCCATGAATCGCTGACGGCATGCCGATCTCGCGTTGCGCCTGATCGATGATGTGGGTCGCCTCGCCCAAAGAGACTCCCTCGGCGAGGTTAAAGGACAACGTGATGGCAGGGAAGAGTCCCTGGTGATTCACACTCAGGGGCGTGCTCGACGGTCCGAACTTGGCGAAAGCAGCCAAGGGTACGGTCGCTCCAGTGTGCGATTTCACGCGAACGGTTTGCAGCACGTCCGGCGAATGGTTTAGCCGCGGATCCATCTCCATTACAACGCGGTACTGGTTGAGTGGGCGGTAGATGGTGGAGATGATTGCCTGGCCAAATGCCTGATAGAGGGCGTTATCAACCTGATCGGAGGTGACGCCGAGGCGCGCGGCAGCATCGCGGTCCACGGTCACGTCCATTTCGAGGCCGTGAATCTGCTGGTCGCTGTTGACTTCCTTCAACTGCGGCAGGGTCTTGAACTTTTCCAGCAGCCGAGGAGCCCACTCGTTCAGCTGCGCAAGGTTATCGCTCTGAAGCGTGTACTGGTATTGCGCGTTCGCTTGGCGTCCGCCGATCTGGAGTTCCTGTGCGGATTGCAGAAACAGCGACGCCCCCGGTACCTGCGCGAGCTTCGGTCGGAGCCGGCCAATGATCTGATCGCTGGTGACGTGGTTTCGCTGGTCGAGCGGCTTGAGCGTCATGAACATGCGTCCGGAATTGTTCGCGGACGTAGAGCTTCCGGCAAAGCTGATGATGTTCTCGACCGCTGGGTCCTTACGAATGATGGACACGTATGCGTCCATCTTGTCGTGCAGAGCCGTGAAGGAGATGTCCTGCTGCGCTTGTACGCCGCCGCCGATGCGTCCGGTGTCCTGCTGAGGGAAGAACCCCTTGGGCACGATGATGAACAAGTAAATGTTAAGCGCGATCGTGATCATCAGCGTGGCAAGCGTCCATTGGCGATGGCGCAGTACGAAGCGAAGTGAGCGGCCATAACCGCGATTCATTGCTTGGAATACGCGCTCGCTCCAGCGGTACATCGCTCCATGCGACTCTTCCTGCCTGGTACGCAGAAGCCGCGCGCAGAGCATGGGAGAAGTGGTTAGCGAGACCACGAGAGACACAAGGATCGCGGCTGAAAGCGTTACGGCGAACTCATGGAATAGGCGTCCGACGATTCCTCCCATGAGCAGAATGGGGATGAAGACAGCAATCAGCGACAGGCTAATGGTGATAACCGTGAAGCCGATTTCCTTCGCGCCTTTCAGCGATGCCTCAAGCGGAGTCATCCCATCCTCGACATGACGCATTATGTTCTCGATGACAACGATGGCGTCATCCACGACGAAGCCGGTCGAGATGGTAAGGGCCATCAGCGACAGGTTATCGAGCGAGTAGTGGAACAGGTACATCACTCCGAAGGTGCCCACAATCGAGAGTGGCACGACGATGCTGGGGATGAAGGTGGCGCGCAGGTTTCGCAGAAACAGGAACACTACCATCACGACGAGCGCGACGGAAATCATCAGCGTGTACTCGACGTCGTGAACCGAAGCGCGAATGGTCGTGGTGCGATCGAGCATCACTTTGAGGTGCGCCGAGGCGGGGATCGAAGCGCTTAGCTGTGGCAGCAATGCTTTAACACGGTCGACCGTGGCGATGATGTTCGCCCCTGGTTGGCGGAATACGATGAGCATCACGGCGGGCTTACCGTTCATGTTGCCGGCGTTGTGGGTGTCTTGAACCGAGTCCTGTACGTCAGCTACATCGCCGAGGCGAACGGGCGCGCCGTTCTTGTACGCGACGATGATCGGGCGATATTGCGCGGCTTTGGAAATTTGATCATTTGCGGCAATTGACCAGGTATGTTGCGGGTCAGAGACTTGGCCTTTGGGCCGGTTCGCATTTTGATTGGCAACCGCGGTGCGCACCTGATCGAGTCCGACGCCGAGATTATTCAGCAGCAGCGGATTGGCCTCAATGCGAACCGCAGGCGTGGATGAGCCACCGACGAACACCTGTCCCACGCCTTCGACTTGTGCGAGCTTCTGCGAAAGGATCGAATCGCAAATGTCGTATAGGCGGTCGAGGGTGAGCGCGTCGGATTGCAGTCCAAGGATGAGAATCGGCGCGTCGGCAGGGTTGACCTTGCGGTAGCTTGGATTGCTTGGGAGGTTGGCTGGCAACTGGCTGCGTGCTGCATTGATCGCGGCCTGTACGTCGCGAGCCGCCGCATTGATGTCGCGGTTCAAGTCGAACTGCAGGGTGATGTTGGTGGAGCCCTGCTGGCTTGCCGATGTCATTTGATTGACGCCAGCAATCCGGCCAAACTGCCGCTCGAGCGGGGTCGCTACGGATGACGCCATGGTTTCAGGGCTTGCGCCAGGCAGGGCAGCGCCTACCGAAATCACAGGGAAATCCACCTGCGGTAACGACGACACCGGAAGCTGGAAGTAGGCGAGTCCGCCTGCAAGCAGCAGGGCAATCGTCAGCAGCGTAGTCGCAATGGGCCGTTTGATGAACGGTTGACTGATACTGCTCATTGCTGCCCTTCCGAAGTGCTCAAGCGAGCCGCAGGAGCGGCGACTTCATTGTTGACTCTCGCTCTGCCGCGCTTGAGCGCCGAGCTCAGGCGCTCAAACCACAGGTACACGACAGGTGTGGTGTAGAGCGTAAGTATTTGGCTGAAGAGCAGTCCGCCGATGATCGTGACACCGAGCGGGCGGCGTAACTCGGATCCGGTGCCGGAGCCAAAAGCAAGCGGCACGGCGCCGAAGAGCGCTGCCATGGTGGTCATCATGATGGGGCGGAAACGCAGGAGGCAGGCCTCATAGATCGAGTCGTGAGGCGACTTGCCTTCATTGCGCTCAGCATCGAGCGCGAAGTCGATCATCATGATGGCGTTCTTCTTGACGATGCCAATCAACAGGATGATGCCTATCAGACTGATGACACTGAGATCCATGCGCAGCAGGTAGAGCGCGAGGATGGCGCCTACGCCGGCTGAGGGCAGCGTCGAAAGAATCGTGACTGGATGGATGTAGCTCTCGTACAGCACGCCGAGCACGATATATACCGTCACGATTGCAGCAAGGATCAGCCAGCCTTCGTTTGCCAGAGAGCCCTGGAACGCCTTTGCCGTGCCCTGGAAACTGCCAATCACGCTCGGAGGCATTCCTATTTCGGCTTCGGCGCGCTTGAGATCCTGAACGGCCTGGCCGAGCGAGACACCGTCGGCAACGTTGAAGGACAATGTGACGGCAGGGAATTGTCCCTGGTGGTTGGAGGCAAGCGACGCCGGAGCGGTCTCGAAATGAGCGAAGGAACCGAGTGGTACCATCTGCCCGGTTGCGGACGCGACGTATATTTGCTTCAAGGCATCGGGGTCATCGCTGAAGCGCGGATCAACCTCAAGGATGACGTGATACTGATTCAGTTGCGTGAATATCGTTGACACCTGACGCTGTCCGAAGGCGTCGTACAGCGTGTTGTCAATGGATGCCATATCGACGCCGAGCCGTGATGCGGAATCACGATCGATGACGAGATTTGCAGCAAGGCCAGCGTTCATCTGGTCAGTGGCGACGTCGCGCATCGCGGGCACTGTCTTGAGCTTGGCAACAAGCTTGCCAGTCCACTCCGCTAAATCACGAGCGTCTGCCGACTCCAGCGAGTACTGATACTGGGTGCGGCTGACGCGATCTTCGACCGTGAGATCTTGCACGGGCTGCATATAGAGCGTGATGCCCGAGACGGACGCAACACGATTCTGCAAATGGGTGATGATTTCCGATGCGGTGGACTTGCGTTGGTCGCGCGCCTTGAGATTGATCTGAATACGGCCAGAGTTGGCTGTCGAGTTTGTGCCATCGATGCCGATGAACGACGACAGGCTCTCAACGTCAGGATCCTGCAGGATATCCTTCGCGAGCTGTTGTTGCAGACGCGACATTGCATCGAAAGACACCGACTGCGGTGCCTCTGAGATGCCGAGGATGACGCCCGTGTCCTGCACAGGGAAGAAGCCCTTGGGCACCGTATATGCGAGTACGAAGGTCAATGCAAGTGTTGCAACGGTGACCACCAGCGTTGCGGTCTGATGGCGCAGTACCCATTGCAGCGTGCGGCCATAGAACGCAATCGTCCTGTTGAACGCATTCTCGCTCCACTCGTACATGCGGCCGTGATTTTCGTTCTTTTTCTGCCTGAGCAAGAGCGAGCACATCATGGGCGTCAAGGTGAGCGAGATGAAGGCCGACATCAGGATAGCGACGCTCAAGGTGACAGCAAATTCGCGGAAGAGGCGTCCGACGATGTCTCCCATGAAGAGCAGAGGAATCAAGACGGCGATGAGCGAGACCGTAAGGGACAGAATCGTGAAGCCGATTTGTCCCGCGCCGCGTAGAGCGGCTTCCATGGGTGGCAAGCCCTGTTCGATGTAACGATCGATGTTCTCGATCATCACGATGGCATCGTCCACGACAAATCCGGTCGAGATGGTCAATGCCATGAGCGACAGGTTGTCGAGCGAATAGCCGAGCAGGTACATCACTCCGAAGGTGCCAACAATTGACAGCGGCACGGCGATGCTGGGGATGATCGTCGCCGAAAGCGTGCGCAGGAACAGGAAGATGACCATCACGACCAGCGCGATAGTCAGAATCATGGAGAACTGCACGTCGCGTACCGAGGCGCGGATCGTCTCAGTGCGATCCGTGAGCACCTGAACCTTGACGGAGGCCGGGAGGGCAGATTGTAGTCGGGGAAGCAGGAGCTTGATGCTGTCCACGACCTTGATTGTGTTTGCGCCGGGCTGGCGCTGGATGTTCATGATTACCGCGGGAGTGGTGTTCATCCACGCGGCCTGGCCTGTGTTCTCAACGCCATCAATGACCTGTGCAATATCGCTCAAGCGAACCGGGGCACCGTTCTTGTAGGCGATTACGACATCCCGATACTGATCGGCACTGTAGAGCTGGTCGTTAGAATTGATGGTGTAAGTCTGGCGCGTACCGTCGAGCTGTCCCTTAGCGCGATCTACGTTGACCTGGCCCAGAACGGTGCGTAGCTGTTCGAGGCTGATGCCGTAAGACGCTAGCGCCGTCGGGTTCGCCTGAATGCGCACGGCAGGCTTCTGCCCGCCGCTCAATGAAACCAGACCGACGCCCGGAAGTTGTGAGATCTTCTGCGCAAATGAGGTGTCCGCGAGGTCTTGAACCTTGGACAGCGGCAAACTGTCAGAGCTGAGCGCGAGCGTCAGGATCGGCGGGTCTGCCGGATTTACCTTGTTGTAAATCGGCGGGTTAGGCAGATCGGTTGGAAGGTATGTGCCAGCAGAATTGATCGCGGCCTGCACTTCCTGCTCGGCGACGTCGATGTTTTCATCGAGGTTGAATTGAAGGGTGATGACCGAGCTGCCAAATGTGCTGCTTGAGGTCATCTGGCTCAGGCCGGGAAGCTGTCCGAACTGGCGCTCCAAAGGCGCAGTGATGCTGGAGCCCACCACGTCGGGGCTCGCGCCGGGGTAGAACGTCGCAATCTGGATCGTTGGATAGTCAACCTGCGGCAATGCCGAGATTGGCAACTGCTTATAAGCGACGATGCCAACCAGGAGCAGACCGATCATCAACAGGGAGGTGGCAATCGGCCGCAGAATGAACGGCCGTGACAACGTCATCGATTGCCTCCCAAGTTCTCGGCGGTGCGAGTAGGTTTCGGAGCTGTTTCCGCTACCGGTTCACTGTTGGGACGGTGCTTGGCCTGGGGCGGTTGCTGCATGGCATTGGCCGGGGAACTGCCCTTAGGTGCTCCGGGATTTCTTGGCGTTACTGTGCTTCCGGCCTGTAGCTTGTCTTGTCCCTCGGTGACTACCTGCTGTCCTTCCTGCAAACCGGTGGCGATCAGGGCGATGTTTCCTTGCGTGAGGGCAATCGTCACGGGCTGGATCGTCACTTTATTGTCGGCGCCAACGATGTATGCAAGGCTTCCGTCAGGTCCGCGCTGAATTGCCGCCATTGGGATGACCAGTGCGTCCTTTGCGGTTGAGAGCTGCATGTGAATATTCACAAACTGATTGGGCCACAGGGCGCCGTCTTTGTTGTCGAACACGGCTTTTAGCTTAGCGGTGCCGGTGGTTACGTCGATTTGGTTGTCAACCGTCTCAAGGCGACCGGCGGCGAGCAGATTTTGGTCGTCCCGGCTGTAGGCCTCAACCTTGAGCGTTCCCTTGCGGCTCTGGGCGAGAACGGAAGGCAGTTGGTCCTCGGGAATGGTGAACACAGCCGAGATCGGCCTCATCTGGGTTACGACGAGCATTCCATTGGCGTCGGATGCGTGCACCATGTTGCCGGGATCAATGAGGCGAAGCCCCACACGACCGTCGATCGGCGAAATGATTCGGGTATAAGTCAGGTTCAGCTTGGCGTTCTCGATGGCTGCCTGATCCGCCTGCACCGTGCCTTCAAACTGGCCTGCGGAGGCCTGTTGGGTATCGAAATCCTGCTGCGCGACCACTCCGGCGGAGAGCAATGCTTTGGAGCGTGCGAGATTGGCCTTAGCGGTGTTCAATTGGGCCTGATCGCGAGCCAAATTCGCTTTCGCCTGCTCGAGAGCGACCTGATATGGGCGCGGGTCGATGACCGCGAGCAGTTGGCCCTTGCGCACATCCTGACCCTCACGGAAATTAACCGACATGATCTGCCCGTCAACACGGGTCTTGAGGGTCACCGTGTTGTAGGCCTGTACGGTTCCAAGGCCGTTGAGAATGATGGGCACATCCTGACGCAACACTGGAGCGACGCTCACCGGAACCGGCGCGCCTGCCCCATTTCGCCCTGGACCTCCCGCTCCAGCCTGCTTCCCACTGCTGGAAGACTTATTACAGGCGGTCACGGTGAAAAGCGATAAAATCGATAGGAAAACAGTGGTGCGGAACTTCATCTTGCCTCCGGGCTAAGTTTGCGAAAGGTAATACGGCCAGTGTCGCACTTTTCGTCCTCATTAGCATGAACCCCTAGAGCCCTTGGCGCGAGTAAAGACTCAGTGAAGGAACGTAAACTTTTGTGAACCGCGACGGATCAACTCGTAACAGTTCTTCACAGCCATTCCCACGGCTCTCGCGCAGAATGGATGACATGAGTCGAGTGCTCATTGTCGATGACGATCAGGGGTTAGTCTCACTGCTGCAGCGGTTTCTTCAAAACGAAGGCTTCCAGGTATTTGCCGTTTACGATCATAAGTCAGGACTGGAAGCAGCGCTGAGCGGTGAATACGATGTGGTGATCCTAGATGTGATGCTTCCAGGCGGGTCGGGATTTGAGCTGCTGAAGTCGTTGCGTACTCAATCGCGAATACCGGTGATTCTGCTCACCGCAAGAGGGGAGGCCGTCGATCGCATTCTTGGGCTTGAAATCGGAGCCGATGATTACGTTCCAAAGCCCTTTGATCCCCGCGAGCTTGTCGCGCGCATTCGCGCCGTGCTTCGCCGTGCGCTCGAGGCTCACAACGACGACCAGGGAGACGAATCGCTGACGGTGGGCGATATTTCGCTTTCGCTGCTGTCGCGTACGGCGGTATGTAATGGCGTTCCTGTGGACTTGACGGGCGCTGAATTCAACATGCTCGAGTTGTTGCTGCGCCGCGCAGGAATGGTGGTGACGCGCGAAGAACTGGCGCAAGCCGCGCTTGGACGACCACTAAGTGCTTTTGATCGCAGCGTGGATGTACACGTGAGCCGGTTGCGCAAGAAGCTCGGCTGCGTGCCGGATGGAGAAGAGCGTATCCGGCCCGTGCGCGGCATTGGATATTTCTACGCACTCTCGGCAAAGGTGGCCTCGTGAAAAGCCGTCTCTTCTGGAAGATATTCCTCCCCTTCTGGATATTGCAGACGTGCATCATGCTGTTTCTCGCCTATCGCATCCACGCCAGTTTTGGCCCCGACCGACCCTGGTGGATACAGCCGGAGCGTCGTGCTGTTCCTGTGCTGGCCCGCTATGCGACCTGGCGTTATGCCACGCGCGGTCAGGATGGGCTTCGCGAACTCCTGCAGGGAATTGCGCTGGAAAGGCGTTCGGCCTACTGGCTTTACGATGACAAACTAAACGAACTGAGCGGGCTGTGGCAGCCAGAGGATGCACATGATGCTATCCAGCGCGCACTGCAGAATTCGGGAATCTCTCGCGCGCGCCAGGGCACGTTCATTGTCGAAAAGCTGACTGACTCCAAGGGCCGCGTGTTTGTGTTTGCGGGCGAGTTCTTCTTCCCCCCATTGCTGCGCTCACTGCCGGGCAGCGTACTGGTGGTGATCCTTCTGACATCGCTTCTGACATCGCTGCTGTGCGCAGTTCTGGCGCAGTACATAACGAAGCCCATTGTGCGGTTGCGCGATGCTGCACATGCAATCGCGGGCGGCAATCTCGAAGCCCGGGCAGGGCTTTCCGACAGCACACGTCGCGATGAAATAGCCGACCTGGTGATTGACTTCGACAGCATGGCCACGGAAATTCGAAATCTGGTAGAGAGCAACAGACGAATGTTGATGGGAGCGTCGCATGATTTACGATCTCCAATCTCTCGCATTCGAGTTGCACTCTCGTTGGTGGCCATGGCCCCCGACAATGAGCGTAAGGAGTTGCTGGACCGCATCGAAGTCGAGCTGCTTCGACTGAACGAAATGATTGAACAGATCCTGACGGTTGCCCGCCTGGATAGCGGACAGTTGAAGCCTGCCTCGGAGCCGGTTTCGCTGAACAGGGTGATTGCAGAGGCCGTAGAAGATGCACGATTTGAAGCTAGCCAGTCTCAGGTAGGCATTCTTTACGATGAAAACTGGAGCGAAGTGACGGTCGTCGGTGAAGAGAACATGTTGCGGAGCGCGTTTGAAAACGTACTGCGCAATGCGATCTTCTACTCAGGCGTGGAGGGGTGCGTTCAGGTTACGGCAACGGCGGGCGATGGACTGGCGCGCATCTCAATACTCGATAACGGCCCTGGCGTGCCGGAAGCAGCGTTGCCGAAGTTGTTCGATCCATTCTATCGCGTGGACGACGCGCGCAATGCAACTACCGGCGGTAGCGGACTAGGACTTTCCATCGTGAGCAGGGCGGTCAAATTCCACGGCGGTTCCGTAGACGCTAGAAATGTCCAGCCGCACGGAATGGAAATTCTCATTAAACTGCCCGTTGTTCACGGCAATACCGCATCGACAAAAAGCGCTCCGGTTTCTGCCCCAATCACATCGAAGACAGCAACCGAATAGCTCGGACAGAAGCAATCCGAGACTTCAATTTGGAAAACGGAACTGAACGTATCGTTTCAATAAGTCGTATGTAAAGAAACGTGAACCACACAATCTCGTGTGATTTTCCTCACCGAGTTCCGCTCGGGAAGCAGCTACCATCCTCACGCAACCGGACATGTCCATCAGTTTGGGTCCTAGGCTTAAAGTGCCCGTCCGGGTAGTAGCCAGGAGCTATAGGGTGCTGCAAAGAAAAGGGATACCCGAGATTGGTCAGGAATATCAGGCTCCCAGCCTGACTCGCCAGATCAGCGACGTGCTGATGACGCGACCCGATTTCCTGGCGGTCGTGGAGGGAAGAAGCCCTCTTTCCCGCAGCAGCGCCAGCATCGATCCGTCTCTCGCAGTCGAGCAATGGAAAAACTTGTGCAGTGCCTTCAGGCGTGCGGGGCTGCAAATTGTTCTGGTGGATGCTAATCCTGTACTCGAGGACATGTGTTTCACGGCAACCCAGGCGTTCGTCGGAATCGACCGCGAAGAGCGATCCTTTGCCGTTCCGTCGCGTTTACTGCACAGCAAAAGGCGTGCGGAAGTAGAGATCTTCGAGCGCTGGTATGCGAAGCATGGCTACCGCATCATCGACCTTGAACTGAGCGACGGGGAGGTTCTGGAGGGTGCGGGGGATCTCGTCTGGAACACAGACTGGGAGTTCGTTTGGGCGGGTTACGGTCATCGCTCCACTTCGGCGGCAGTCGATCAGTTTGCGGCAATGATGGAGCCGATGGGTTTTGGAGTGCGAAAGCTGGAATTGGTGGACCCCTACTTTTTCCATCTGAACATGTGTCTGGCACCACTCGCGCCGGACTCGCTTCTGATCTATCCTGGAGCGTTTGCACCCGAGACTCTGGTGCGGCTTCGAAACCGGGCGCAGCTCTTCGAAGTGACTCGCGAGGAAGCCATGCATTTCATTTGCAATGGCGTGTCGGTGAATGGATACTACATAGCCCCGTGGATGAATAATCGCCTGCAGCGAGTTTTAGAGAAGCAGGGCTTAGAGCCATCGACGGTGACGGTTTCAGAGATTCAGAAGGCTGGCGGCTCCATCGCGAGCTTGAAAATGTTTCTCCCATAGAGTTTTTATAACTGCACTACTGCCTGACCGGGCGGCCTACCAAGGCCGCCCGAATTTTCTGCCGCGCTTAAACGGCGTTTGTGGTCAGGCGAATTTCCTCGCTGAACTTCCAGAGTTTTTGCCGCAGGCGATTTACCGTGGTTTCGCTTGGGGGAGCGGGCATCTTCTTGGTCAGAGCGGGCCACCGTTTCTTAGCCAGGAGAATGCGCTTGGCAGCCGTCTCAACCTTGGTGCGGAAACGCGAACTGCGCTCGGCCTCCTTGAGGATGGCTTCGAAGGCTCGCTCCACCAGCTCCTCGTTGTGGCACACGAGATACATGTCTGCTCCCGCGTTGATTGTCTGCACGGTGGCCTCTTCGATGGTAGCGACCTTCAACACGCCGCCCATCTCAAGATCGTCGGAGACCACGAGCCCGGTGTAGCCGATCTTCTTGCGCAAAACATCCGCGATCCACTTCTTGGAGATCGAAGCAGGCACGGCCTCTCCCGTGACTTCGGGGAACGCGCAGTGAGCCACCATGACGAAGGGCAGTTGGCGGGCCAGTGTGCGATAGGGAACGAGATCCTCAGCCCAAAGCGCCTTCCAACTCTTGCGAACGACGGGAAGCCCGTGGTGCGAGTCGAGATTGCCTTCTCCCAGACCGGGGAAGTGCTTTCCGCATCCAGCTACATCCACATCCTTTAAGCCACGGAGAAACTCGCTGGCGTAGGTGACTGTCTGTATGGGATCCTGCGAGACAGTGCGCGAGCCCATCACGTTCAGAGAGACATCGAAACGCAGGTCCAGCACGGGAGCGAAATCAACGTTGAAGCCCAGGGCGCTTACTTCGGCACCGATCAGATGGCCGTGCTCACGGAAATAGGGCTTGAGGTTCGCCTGCCAGACGTCCTGGACGCTCGGTGCTGGGCCAATGACATTCTTGAGGCGATCGACGGTGCCTCCCTCCATGTCCACACAGCGGAACAAAGGCAGCTCGGACTCCTTCTGCGCGGCCTTGAGCAGGGAATGGGTTTGTCGTGGGGATTCAATATTGCGGGCAAATAGGATGATTCCGCCAGGTTTGTAGTTCTTCAGGGCGGCACGGAGAGCCGGTGAGACTTCTGTTCCGTCAAAGCCGAAGGTCAACAACTGCCCGGCCAGCGTGCGCAGGTCCAATGATGTGCGTGCCATACACAGAGGATTGTAGCCCAAGGAGAGGTTTGGGTTTGTTGCCAATGCAATCCCGGGTTATGCTGGAGCGATGCCTGTGCTTGCACTATCGGACCTGTTGGGACTGCCCGTCTATGACTCGGACGCAGGCAGGCTGGGACGCGTGCGCGAAGTCGCGCTTGTTCCCCAGGAGGATCCGACGCGCATCTCTGCGCTGGTCGTGCGAACAGCCAAAGGCGATCGGCTCCTCGGCACAGACCTGTTGCGCACCGTCAATGGCGGAGTGCATACGGCTGCGCATACGGAAGAGCTTCCGAAGTATTCAAGCGGTGAAGGGATGCTCCTGCTGGAACGCGATCTGCTCGATCAGCAGATCATCGATATCCACGGGCGCAAGGTGGTGCGAGTTAACGATATCGAGCTGTCGCTTGACCGCGAGCCGCTGAGTTCGCAACTCGGACTGCATCTGCGCATCGCATTCGTCGACGCCGGGGCACGTGGCGCAATTCGACGTCTGCTGAAGGGAGTAATTCCTCGCCACACGCTTTCAACATGGTTGCAACGAATCCCTGCACGTAACATTCCGTGGGAATTCGTCAACCTGATCGAAACCGATCCCGCGAGGCGTGTGCGGCTGAAGATCTCGTCAGAGCGCGTGGCGCGTCTGCATCCGGCTGATATTGCCGACATCATCGAAGAGCTGTCTCCTGCCGAGCGCGATGCCGTCTTCCAGACACTGGACGAGGACGTCGCCGCGCAAGCGCTGGAAGAAATTGATCCGAAGCTTCAGGTGTCAATCCTCAACTCGATGGAGTCTGAGCGCGCTGCCGACATCGTCGAGGAGATGGATCCCGACGCAGCCGCCGACCTGTTGGCCGACCTGACAGAAGAACGCTCGGACGCGATTCTGCAGGAAATGGAGCCCGAAGAGCGCCAAGAGGTCGAAGAGCTGCTGGAGTTCGAAGAAGACACAGCCGCTGGCCGCATGACGACCGACTACATGGCACTTGCTCCGACGGCGCGCGTGCATGATGCGATCGACATGCTGAAGAAGTTTGATGGCGGACTCGAAAGCGTTAGCACCATCTTCCTCGTGGGTGAAAACGAAAAGCTGCTTGGTGCGGTACCGCTGGCGAATCTGATTGTTTCTCCCGCCGAGAAGCCACTATCGGAACTCACCCTCGATCCACTGATCTCGTGTTCGCCCGAGGCCGATGAGCGAGAGGTGGCTGAGATATTCGACAAATACAACCTGCTGACACTGCCGGTTGTGGATGAGAACGGTTCGTTGACGGGCGTGATCACGGCCGATGATGTGATATCGATGCTTCGATCGCAGTTGTAACGCTGATCGTTGTGGTAATTTCCTGCGAAATTGCTACATTTCCACCTCCCCGCCTTGAGCTTTCCCCTCCATGCAATTTATGCTGGCAATTCCGATGTAAATTCCTTCCCAACCCGGTTGAGTGAATGTCGAAGATGAAGCTGTGGAGAGTCCGACTTATGATGTTCCTGGCCGTTGTCGGCCCGGGCTTCATCACCGCAAACGTCGATAACGACGCTGGCGGCATCTGGACGTACTCACAGGCCGGTGCAGGATCTGGCTACGGACTCCTCTGGGTCATGATTCCTATGACCCTGGCGCTCATCGTCGTTCAAGAAATGACGGCCCGCATGGGTGCCGTGACCGGCAAGGGCCTCAGCGATCTCATTCGCGAAGAGTTCGGCTTCCGCATAACTTTCTTCCTCATGGTCGGATTGGTTATCACCAATTTCGGCAATGTGATGGCTGAGTTCGCGGGCATTGCGAGCAGTCTTGCGCTGTTTGGAATTCCTGTTTGGGTGAGTGTGCCGCTTTGTGCCGCGCTGGTGTGGGGCATGGTGGTGAAGGGCAGTTATAAGGCGATGGAGAAGGTGTTCCTAGTCGCCTCATTCATCTACCTGGCATATATCGTTGCGGGCGTTCTTGCCCATCCTGACTGGAAAGCCGCTGGACTTGCCACAGTCATGCCGCCCTCGCTGCATCTGTTCCGCGACAATAACTATCTCTACATGATTATTGCGGTGGTGGGTACGACCATCGCTCCGTGGATGCAATTCTATCTGCAGTCTTCGATCGTAGAGAAGGGAGTCACGGAAAAGCAGTACAGCGCCTCGCGTTTGGACGTTATCGTAGGGTGCGTCTTTACGGACGTGGTGGCGTGGTTCATTGTGGTCGCCTGCGCCGCAACGCTCTTCGTACACGGACATTACAAGATCAATGACGCCTCCGAAGCAGCGCAGTCACTACGGCCACTGGCAGGGAACTACGCATACATTCTCTTTTCCGTTGGACTGTTCAATGCTTCGCTGTTTGCCGCGTCAATTCTGCCGATCTCAACGGCGTATGCGGTGTGCGAAGGCTTGGGATTCGAATCTGGACTCGACAAGAAATTTAGTGAGGCGCCATTCTTCTATTGGCTCTATACCGGACTGATTGTCGCCGGGGCAGCCGTCATTCTATGGCCCAACCTGCCGCTGGTGAAGATCACGATCTTATCGCAGGCGGTGAATGGCGCCGTCTTGCCGTTTGTGCTGGTCGCAATGTTGTTGCTGATAAACAAACGTGAGTTGATGGGGCGCTATACCAACTCGCGATTCTTCAATATAGTGGCATGGGTCACGACCATCATCATGATCGTCCTGACAGCCGTAACGCTCTTCACAGGTAACAATCAGTAAGAAGGATCGCCAGATCAGGCCAGCTTGCCTGCTCGAATCTGCGCGACAATGGCTCGGTCCGCTTCGAGAAAGCTTTCGGCTTCGAGCGCAGAGCGATGCTCCCATCGCACTTCTCGGAAGATCTGGTTCCGTATTTTGCCCGTGAATTGCCTGACCACGAAGAAGTGCAACTCGACACCGAGTCCCTCGGCGTACTGATGGCGAACGGTGGCGATCTCAGGACCTATGACTGCTTCGATCGCAAGTTCCTCGCGCAACTCACGCGAGAGAGCGCTGGCGAAGTCTTCACCGGCTTCGACTTTGCCGCCCGGAAACTCCCATTGCAGAGCGAACGGCTGATCGTCTCGACGTTGGCAAATGAGCAATTGTTCGCCGCGGACTAGAACTCCGGCCACGACCTGTTTCAGCAGAAGGCTCTCAGGCAACTTTCACTCCGTCATCAAGCGTGCGAATTCCCATCGGGCGGCTATAGAGATCGGGGTGCAGCGCCCAGCGAATGGCGCGCAATCCTCCGATCAACGTGTGGGCGGGCGTGTTAAACAACTCATCTGCTACGCAGTAGATTCGGCGATGCCGCACGGCAGGGATGCCAATCCACCCATCGCGAAGTGCCAGCTTTTGCAGCGGAACGCGATCTCCTGCACCGCACCAGGCGGCGAGGACAACGTCGGGGTTTTGAGTGGCGACTGCGGCTGCCGTAATCTGCTCGCCGGGCGCTCCGATGGCCACACCCCCAGCGGCGGCGACCAATTCGGCGACCCATCGCTGCGATGCAATCAAGGGCTTGCCCCATTCCTCGCAGAAAACGCGTTGCACCGGACGTCCACCCGTCGCTTCGCGTGTCTGCGCAATTTCATCCTGAAGCCCGCTGATCAGTTTTTCACCGGCGACATACTGATCCACGATTGCGGCGAGCACGCGGATGTCGCCATAAACATCGGCCAGCGATTTCGGAGCCAACGCAATCACGCGTACCCCCGCACGCAGGATGGCTGCAAGCGACTCCAGGCGATAGGGTACAGAGGCGATCACCACGTCGGGATGAGCCGCCATGATTTGCTCTGTGTTGGCCGACCACGAATCCTCGATGACGACCTGCTGGCCCTTCACAATCTCGGGACACACGTCTTTGCAGTAGCGAGTGCAGGCGACCACCTGATCGAGGGCTCCCAATCCTGCGAGCGTCACCGTGATGCTCGGTTGCAAGGAAACTATGCGCATATGGAAAGGCCGCCTCCCGCGGCCCCGAGGTGCTAGTAATAGCGACTATAGCGGCTTCTGTGGCCAATATATATTCCAACCTAGCTCCAGCGCCTTTGCCTCGAGGTCAGGATTGGGATGAATTGCGTAGGGTGTCTTGGCCTTCTCGAGCATTGCAAAATCGTGCATTGAGTTTCCGAAAACGGCGTCCACCGGACGTGCAATCACCTCTTCGATGGCGGCCTGCTTTAACTCGTCGGTCGGAACGCGCAGAAGGCGGTCCGTGATCCGTCCCTCTTGGACGGCGAGCGTGGCGGCGAGCACCCGCTCAGCGGGTATGCCGAATACTTCGGCACCTGCCTCGACCACCCAGTTATTGGTGCTCGAAACCGCCCACACCTCGCAACCTTGTGCCGCGAGTTTGTGTGTCAGCTCCTGCATTTCGGGGAATATTCGCGAAGCGAACGCGCTGCGGAAGAAATCGCGCGCGCCTTGGTGCAGTTTTTCGAGCAACACGCCCTTGTTGATCTGGATCATCTCGCCGCAAATTGAAAGTTCATCGACGCGTCCGGCGAGATATTCGTTGTAGCGTTGCTTAATGGCAGGAACAACCTCTGGGGGAATATAGCCACTTTCGATCTCCCAGTAGAAGAACTCCGAACCTGAATCACCTGCCCACAGGGTGCCATCGCAGTCAAAGACCGCAATTGCCGGACGTGTCTCAAGAACCTGTTGCACAAATTGAAAGGAACTACGGCTGGCAGAGCTATGACTCAAACGAAAACTCCTGACTTGAACTTTGGGCCATTAGGAAAGCTATTTTGAAGGCAGAGCTGCACCCGTGACTTCGGCGGCAAGATACAGAAGATGCTCGCGATTGGCTGCGAGTATCTCTTCGGCAGAGCTCCAGCTCCGGGAGCGAAGAAAAGCCTCGATCATGCTGCGCCCAACCAGCATTGGCCTGCCTTCCAGAGTGGCGGAATCAGGCAGCACCGCCCAGACTTCGTCTCCCGCTGCACTGTAAGCGGCGATCATTCTCCGCACCATCTCCGCTGTGAGATTGGCATTCGAGTGGGAAGTGACCAAAGCTGCATCACGGCCGCGGCTCAAGACTTCTTGCAAGGCGGCGCGCAGAGCATCGGCAGCGCTCGCCTCTGCCGGAAGTTGAAGGAAGTACGCTGCGCGAGCCCAGGCAAGTGGCTCGAGGGCTTCTGCTCCGCATGCGGCAGCCACCACCACCATATCCGTATCAGCCGTGAGCGCATCGATCAACCCCGCGACGGCAGAGAGAGTCGTCTGTGCGTTATTCGCGTCTATATGGTCAGAGGCCAAGATTACGCCGCAAACACCCGGGCTGTGCATAGCCCTAAGGTAGCAGGAGCCGACGCGGGAGGCTAGTAGCGTTTACGGGTGAGCTCAGGAGTGGCGCTTAACCCTGTCCGTTGTTACAATTGCCAGTTCAGTGGGGGACTGATGGAAAAGAATACTACGGGAATCGAGCGCTTCCAGGCCCTGGCCGGTGATCCACAGAGTCCCGCGCGCATTGCGCAGGTGACTTATGGCGGCAGCCACGAGCAGGAAGGCCTCATCCTCACGACGCTTGACTCAGCCGTGAACTGGGTCCGCAAGAACTCAATCTGGCCAATGACTTTCGGCCTCGCCTGCTGCGCTATCGAGATGATGGCTATGGGAGCGTCGAGATTTGATATCGCGCGATTCGGTGCCGAGGTGTTTCGTCCTTCGCCGCGTCAATCGGACCTGATGATCATCGCGGGTCGCGTCTCGCAGAAGATGGCGCCGGTGATCCGCCAGCTCTACATGCAGATGCCCGAGCCGAAATGGGTCATCTCGATGGGCGCGTGCGCTACGTCGGGCGGTGTGTTTCAGAACTATGCGATCGTGCAGGGCGTCAATCAGTGGATACCGGTGGACGTGTACGTTCCCGGCTGCCCACCGCGTCCAGAGCAACTTATTTACGCAATTACCTTGTTGCAGGAGAAAATCGCGAATGAGCGTGGCTCCTTTAAACGCGCTCTTAATGTAGGCGAGTAGTTTTCGTACGCAGAGCAATATCCGGGCCGCATTGCCGTAGAGCATCGCGGCCTTTCGTTTACTGTCAATGAGCGAGCGCGCTGAACCCGTGGTGGAGTTCATCAACGTGCACTATCGCGTGGATTCCGGGCGCGAACTCCTCGAGAACCTGAACCTTTCCATTCATTCCGGTGAAAGCTTGATGCTGCTGGGAAGAAGCGGCTCGGGCAAGACTACATCTCTGAAGCTCATCAACCGGTTGCTGTCGCCGACATCCGGCGAAGTGCGTGTAGAAGGGACTGCGACGACGCGATGGGATGCGATCAAGCTGCGCCGTCGCATTGGTTACGCCATCCAAGATGTTGGCCTCTTTCCGCACTACACGGTGGAACAGAATGTCGCCATTGTCCCGAGGCTCGAAGGATGGGATGGGCAACGCATCGCCGCAAGGGTGGCCGAGGTGCTACAGGTTGTCGGGCTGCCTGCAGGTGAATTCGCACGACGTTATCCAGATGAGTTGTCGGGAGGTCAACGCCAGCGCGTAGGTCTGGCTCGGGCCTTGGCAGCCGATCCGGCGATTCTGCTGATGGATGAACCTTTCGGCGCACTCGATCCAATCACTCGTTCGGAGATTCAGCGCGAGTTCAAGTCGTTACAGACACGACTAGCGAAGACCATCGTGTTCGTAACCCACGATGTAGGCGAGGCATTGCTGCTCGGCTCTCGGATCGCTCTGATGGAGGCGGGCACGCTGGTTGGCGTATATACGCCCGCGGAGTTTGTGGATTCAGATAACGACCGTGTGAAGCCGTATCTCGAGGCATTCAGGACGGCACAGCAGATCCAGGTTCGAAGGTAAATAAACGTGCTTGAATTTCTGCGCAACCATCATCGTGAAATCGCAACCCTCACGGTCGAGCACCTGTGGCTCGTGGTGGTTTCCATGACGTTGGCGATTGCGGTTGGTGTGCCACTCGGCATCCTGCTCACGAGGCAGCCGCGATTGCGGGCGGTGGTGCTTGGCTTAACCAATGTCATCCAGACAATCCCCAGCCTCGCGCTATTTGGGCTATTGCTCCCATTGCCCTGGCTGGGAGTTCGCGCGAGTCGTTTGACGGTGCTCGCGCTCGTTCTCTACGCGCTGCTGCCGGTGGTTCGCAACACATATGTCGGAATCACGGGGGTAGATGCTCCGGTGCGAGAAGCCGCCGCCGCCGTTGGTATGACCTCAGGGGAACTGCTGTGGCACGTTGAATTGCCCTTGGCGACTCCAGTGATTCTGACCGGAGTGCGCGTCGCTACCGTCATCACCATAGGCGTCGCAACCATTGCTGCTGCAATCGGCGCGGGAGGTTTGGGCGAGTTCATATTTCGCGGCCTCGCCATGGTGGATACGCATGTGATACTCGCTGGGGCTGTTCCGGCCGCGCTCATGGCTCTGGTTGCTGACTTCGCGCTGGGGCTGCTGCAAAGGCTCGTGCAGCGCAGGATTCACTGACAATGGATCGGCGTACATTCACCGCTGGTCTGATTGCTATGACCATGTCGGGGTGCGTCTCCCGAACGCGGCAGATCGCGATAGGCACGAAGAACTTCACCGAGCAACTGATCCTGGGAGAACTCATTGCGCAAGTGCTGGAGCGGAGCTCCAGCATCCCAGTTGAACGCAGGTTCTATCTCGCAGGCACATACATCTGTCAACAGGCGATCCTTGCAGGACGTATTGATACCTACATTGAATACACCGGGACCGCGCTGGGAGCAATTCTCAAGCAACCGCCGGTAAAGGACCATCAAGCTGCGCTCGAGCAAGTGCGACGAGAGTATTCCCGCCGATTCAACCTGCAAGTGGCCGAGCCACTAGGGTTCAACAACAGCTTTGCGATCATCATGCGGGGCGAGGATGCGCAGCATCTCGGAGTGTCCACGCTATCGCAGCTTGCAAAGGTTGCTCCGCAGTTGCGGCTCGGAGTTGGTTACGAATTCCTCGAACGTCAGGATGGTTTCAAAGGGCTGGCGAGCACCTACGGATTGCAATTTGCCGAAGCGCCCCGGGTCATGGATCTGGGCTTGCTCTACCGTGCGATTCAGGCCAAGAGAGTGGACGTAATCGTCGGTGCGAATACCGACGGCTTGATCGACGTGCTCTCGCTCAAAGTGCTTGAGGATGATCGCCGGTATTTTTCTCCCTACGATGCTGTGCCCATTGTCAGGCCATCGTCGCTGCAAGAACATTCGCAACTGTTGCAGGTTCTCTCGCGGCTGGCGGGAAAGATCAGCGCTGGGCAGATGCGCAAGATGAACTACGCTGCGGATGGCGAGAAGAGAGACGTTAGCCTGATCGCACGAGAGTTTATAAGCCGCGAGCGATTGCTTGAAGCTCTATGAGCCGTCTTTGTCCACTCGCTGAAACTGGCTGAGCTCGTGGTGGCTGCGTAGCTGATATCCTAGAGATCGTTGCACTACTTACAACGAGAGCCGGAGCGGAGGTGACTCCCGTTCGGCCAGTGATTGAGGGATTATGGCTGCACTGATTGACGCCATCGATGTAAAGCGCAAGATGTTCTTCGAATTTGAAAACACTCCTTATCTCTGCCTGGATGCGGAAGTGAATACGCCTTCTGCGCGCGGAGCCCAAACCTTGGTTCGCCTCAAGATGCGCAACCTAATTACCCGCGCCGTGTTCGATAGAACGTTCAAGGCAAGCGATAAGTTCAAAGATCCCGACCTGCAGACCGTACAGGCCTCCTACCTTTACAGCGATGGAGATGGATCGCACTTCCTCGATCAGGAGAGCTACGAGACCATCACTCTTTCGGAGGACATGATGGGCGATGCGCTCGACTTCCTTGTCGAGGGCGCAATGATCGAGTTGATGAAGTACAACGGCAACCCGATCGGAATGCAGTTGCCGCCGCACGTGGAATTGGAAGTGACTTATACCGAGCCGGGCTCCCGGGGCGACACATCGAGCGGTGTTGTGACCAAGCCTGCAACACTTGAGACGGGCATTGAAATTCGTGTTCCACCGTTCATCAAGACAGGCGAAAAGGTGAAAGTTTCGACCGAAACTCGAGAATTTGCTGGACGAGCCTGACCGTTCCATCATCCTACTCTGAGCAGTTTCATTGCCGGAGGGTGTGTGAACGAAACGCTGCCCACCTCGCTTCGCCGTACACTTGTACCCACGGCCTTTGCCTTGTTACTCGTTGCATTCTGGCTCGAGTTGCAAACGTTGCCGTGGGCGCGCTCTTTGTCGGTTCCACTGGTTCCGGCCTTTGCGGGATTTGCGCTGCTGCTCGCTCCACTTTGGTTCTTTGCTTTCGGAGCCGCCCCGTGGCTACGTTTGGCACTGCCTGCTACCTGGATGCGGGTGGCTGCCCCGGTTGTGAGCGTCATTCCATACCTGCTATATGCGATGCCGCTCGGAGAATCTCAGTGGCAATTTGCGCTAGCCCTGGCATTGACTCCGGTGGCTCTCAGCGCAATTCTCGCTCTGGCACCCAAAATACAAAAGCTCTACTGGCAAGACGTCGTCGTGCTTCTCGCATTGGCTCTGCTGCTCGAGTTGAGGGTTTTTAGCGGAGCGTGGGCGCATCCCGGACTGGGCAGCCTTCCGAAGCTCTATCTGTGCGACATCGCGCTGTACGCTTTTCTCGTGGTGAGGGGAGTGGAAGGGACTGGATACTCGTTCCGGCCGGAGACGAGCGCATTCAGAATTGCGGCTCGCGAATGGCTTTTGTTCATGCCGTTTGCCTTGGGCATCGGCTTCGCACTTCACTTCATCAGCTTTCATCCGCGTGTACACTCCGTTGCTCATATGGCGGTAGGCCTGCTGGTCACGTTTCTGTTGACCGCAGTCCCGGAGGAAGTCTTCTTTCGCGGCATTCTACAAAATTTGTTGGAGCCGCGGGTCGGGCGCCTTGGCGCGCTCGCGCTTGCCAGCGTACTGTTTGGGCTAGCGCATTTCAATAAAGGCGCGCTCTTCAACTGGCGTTATGTCATTCTGGCCACCATTGCAGGTGTGTTTTACGGACGAGCATGGCGCGAGCAGCGTCAATTGCTCGCCTCGAGCACGACGCACACTCTGGTGGATGTGGTCTGGTCGTTGTGGTTCCGATAGCCGGTGAACAGCTGCCCGCATGTTGACCGCATCTCAATCACATGCCTCGAGTACCTCAAAGTACGGCAGCGCCACTCATCCCGCCTAATCCGACACTGAATACACTGCGCGACGCAGCGGCCGGGTGCCGCGCATGCGATCTTTGGAAGACCGGAACCCAGACTGTGTTCGGAGAAGGTAGCCGCCTCGCTCATGTGATGTTCGTCGGGGAGCAACCAGGAGACAAAGAGGACCTGCAAGGCAAGCCGTTCGTCGGGCCCGCTGGAGCCGTGCTTGATCGAGCTCTCGAGGCGGCAGGAATCGATCGAAATGATGTGTATGTAACGAACATGGTGAAGCACTTCAAGTGGGAGCCGCGCGGCAAACTGCGCATTCACAAGAAGCCCAACCAGCTTGAGATAACTGCCTGCCGTCCGTGGCTCGAAGCGGAGATGGCCGTCGTCAAACCGCAGGTGGTTGTGCTACTCGGCGCCACCGCCGCACAGGGATTGCTTGGCAACAAGTTTCGCGTGACGCAGCAGCGCGGCGAGTGGGTCCAGTCGCCGATGGCCGTACACACCATGGCGACTCTGCATCCCTCGGCTATCCTGCGCGCTCCGGACGAGAAAGCACGGGGCGAAATGATGGATATGCTCACGGCGGATTTGAAGAAAGTAGCGCAGCTCCTGCGTCAGGCAGAAGCTGCGTAGAGCGCCGCACCCGGCTTCCCAACTATGCTGCCGTTGTGCCACCGCCTAGCGATGTAACTACGATGTAACTACCTCGCCCGCATCAGAATTCTTTTCGTTCAGATGAAAGGCGCCCAGGGCAGGATGACCGCGCGGCGGCGAGCGATATGAAAGAAGTCAGGCTGCGCTGGGTGTGCGCGAAGCAGTCCGACGCTCGCCAACCATGCGCTTCAACTCCAATGCATTCGCGGCAGCGTATGCTGAATCATCATTGTCAAAATACACGTACACAGCCTTGAGTTCCTGACTCCACTCGGCAATCCACATGGCCCATTGCTCAAGCTTCTCGCTGGAGTAGCTCCCCTGGTATTTTCCGCCGGGACCATGCAGCCGAACGTAAGCCCAATCCGCGGTGACCATGATAGGAGAGTGATATCCGCCAAGTTCGTACACACAATAAGCTGCGTTGAAATTCCGCAGCAGATCGTAAATCGGCTGCGTGTTCCAACTCGTCTCGCGGAACTCAAATGCATATCGATGATACGGAGGAAGCGCCGTAAGGAACTGTTCCAGGCGCTCGGCGTTTATCTGCCATTTTGGCGGGAGTTGAAACAAAACGGGCCCAAGCTTTGCTCCCAGCACCTCAGCCCTGGGCAGGAGATTGTTCAGTGCGTGTTCTGGGTCTTTGAGCTTTTTGTTGTGAGTAATGAAGCGGCTGGCCTTTACTGCAAAGCGGAAATTCAAAGGAGTGGCAGCTTCCCAAGATCGGAAGGTCTCAATATTTGGCAGCTTGTAAAAGCTATTGTTGATCTCGACCGTATCAAAGTACTTTAGATAGAACTCCAGCATTGCTGCGGACGAGCAACGCTCCGGGTAAAAACGTCCGACCCAGTGCTTGTAGTGCCAACCTGACGTGCCAATGCGAATCTCACATCTGTGTGTCATTCGGAATAGCCGCTCGCATCAACAAGTACGATGCGCGCGACTATACGTTCCGAAGCACTAGAAGAGAGCTTATGTTGGGTTCACTGAAGAGAGGAGAAGGGAAGAGTTGCTGTTGGCTGCCCCCCAGGGATTCGAACCCCGATAACCTGCTCCAGAGGCAGATGTCCTACCATTGAACGAGGGGGCAACTCAAAAAGTCTTTTGAGACTATCAACAACGTTTTTGATGATAGATACTCAAAGAGCTTTCGTCAACTTCGGTTATGCACAGGTTCCATACTGCCGCTCTCTTCTTAGCCTGTCGAGCGTTTTGACTTGAATCTGCGATAATGGCCGAAAGGGCACAGCGATGCCGTGCCATAGCAACAACATTCGAAGGATTGTGGGCGTGAGTTCCGAACAGCAAAAGACATTCTTCATCGAGACCTTCGGGTGCCAGATGAACTTTCATGACTCGGAGAAGGTCGCGGGGTCCCTGGTGTCGCAGGGATACCGGCAGGTGCAATCCGTCGAAGAGGCCGACCTGATCTTCTACAACACCTGCTCCATTCGAGACAAAGCGGAACAGAAGGTTTTCCATCGTCTGGCCGACTTCAAGCAACTGCAAAAGGCAGGCAAGAAGTTCGCAGTCATTGGCTGTGTCGCCCAGCAAGAGGGCGAGCGCATTTTCGAACGTGCACCCCACGTGTCCCTTGTAGCGGGATCGGCCAGCTATCGCAATCTTCCCGAGATGCTGCTGCAGATCGAGCATGGCGAGCGCGCGACTGGCCTCGATGACCGCAACACGGAAGAAACCTTCGAGACGGATTTCACAGCACGCACCAATCCTCATCGTGGGTACATCACGATTATCGAGGGCTGCGATAAGTTCTGCGCCTACTGCGTCGTGCCATACACGCGAGGACGCGAGCGCAGCCGCACCTCTGATTCCGTGCTGGAAGAAGCACGTCGCATTGTGGACAGCGGGCTTACAGAGATTCAGCTACTCGGGCAAAACGTGAATTCCTATCGTGATCCGCTCGGGCGCTTTAATTTTGCGGAATTGCTGGCAGAGGTTGGGCAGGTTCCCGGGATTCGCCGTGTACGCTTCACCACGTCTCACCCCCGGCATTTCACGCGACAGATTGTTGAGGCTATCGACTCGGTTCCGACCCTGTGCGATCACGTCCATCTGCCAGTACAGAGTGGTTCGAGCAATGTGCTCTCCGCCATGGCTCGCGAATATACACGCGAGCAGTACTTGGAGCGTATCGCGTGGATACATTCTGCAAAGAATAAGAAGATTTCGATCACTACCGACATCATCGTCGGCTTTCCGGGCGAAACTCCGCAGGATTTCGAGCAGACGGTTACATTACTGGACGAAGTGCAATATGACGGCATCTTTAGCTTTAAGTATTCGCCTCGCCCGAACACTCCAGCGATCTCCATGCAGAATGCGATACCTGAAGAGGAGAAGACACAGCGCCTCGCGATTCTCAACGATCGCCAGCGCGAGATACAGCGCAAGAACTACGCCGGGCATGTAGGCGAAGTGCTCGAGGTGATGGTTGAAGGCTTCCAACCCGCGCGCAACCAGGTGACCGGGCGTACGTCGCAGAACAAGACTCTGAATTTCACGGTTCCCGACGGCATGGCGAAGCCCGGCGTTGGCAGTTACGCCGAGGTGCGAGTCGTTCGCGCGCATCCTAATAGTCTGGTAGGCGAGATGGTTTCAGCAGTAGAGGTGCCGGTTTCTCGACCGCTCTTCAGGATCGTCTGACCCCGAGAGCTTATCGGTACAGGGAGGATCAAGTGGAAGTCGAAATGAGAATTCGCGGACTCATGTTGGATCCCACAACCAACATGCCCATCATCGTTCTCAAGGACGTCAACAGTGATTCCGTACTGCCGATCTGGGTTGGAGTGTTTGAGGCCAACGCCATCGCGCTGGAGATCGAAAAGGTTTCGCCTCCGCGCCCAATGACGCACGATCTGCTCAAGAACGCCATCACCGGTCTGGGAGCAAAGATTGAGCGCGTGGTCGTCACCGAGCTTCGCAACGATACGTTTTATGCCGTGATATGGGCGACACGCGACGGCGAGCCCATCATGATCGACTCGCGCCCTTCCGATGCTATCGCGCTTGCAATGCGCACCGATTGCCCTATTTACGTCGATGAGGACGTGCTTCAGAGTTCGCGAATCGCAACCGGTTCTACAGGGCGAATCACCGGAGACGATCTACGCCGTTGGCTCGAAGGGCTAAGCGACGACGATCTGGGTCGCTACCGCACCTAGTTTCATAGCGTTTTCAGGAAGAGCTTTGCTTCCTCGATGTGAGGAAAGGCTGCCTCGTCCGCGCGAAATTCCTTGCCGTGAACGCAGCGCCGGCTGCCACGCATGCGCACGGGATGTTTCAGATGAAGCATTTCATGATAAACGATGTACTCCACCGCGAATCGTGGAACGCGCGCCTGATCGAACACCTTGCTGATGATAATGGCATTATGTGCCGGATCGTAATGCCCAAGCAGATGGCGCGCTTTCTCCGCACTCCAGCTCATCTGAGGTCGCCCTAGCAGCCCAAAGAAGAATTGCGTGTTCAGCGACTCGAAAACCTCGTCCAGATCGTAATAGCGGCCCTGTGCGGATTCCAGGCGCTTGCGCCCGCGCAATTGCCGCACCTGTTGTGCCTTCTCCATCATGTTGTGCGAGCTTATGTATCGGCGATAACGCGAGGTGTGTGCTGCATCGATAGGTTTGCGATAGATCTTGGCCAGGAGGATGTGCACAATGGCCCTCAACACCGGCTCCGGCGCACCTTCCAGCAGGTCCGAAAGCCGCACCTTCAACCGCCCATCCGCGAGACGAATCGTGTTGTTGATATTCGCAAACGGGTAGAACTGCAGGTCAAATTCAGGGATAGGCGCGCGTGGCCGGAGTTCCCGGTACGTCTCATGCAGTAGTGGCAGCAACGATTCCTTCAAAGCCAGTCCAGATTACCAGATGCGCAGCTCGGCCTCACTACTGTGAATTACGCAGATTGTTTTAGTGCGGCCCCTGCCTCCGGCCAGCGCCGCCCATTCCTGTATAGTCGGGCGGCAGGTGACGTTCGGCGTCGCTCGACGGAGGCGGCTGTTGCTGCTTCGCATCCTCACGGTCGAGCTTTTCTTTGTTCTTCTCTTCACCTTTCTTCTCGATCTGGTCGGCGAGCATGGCCTTAGCGCTCTCGGTGCTGGTCTTAAGCGAATCTGTTGCATCTTCTACCGCAGCGGCGATCCGGCGCTTTTGCAGCGGGGAGGCGTTTTGCGAGATAGCCTCTAACTTGCGCTGCATCTCCTCCTCCGTCGAGATTACGTGGTGCAACGGACGGCGCAGATCCTCGCTATGCCCGTTGTACATGGACAGATTGTTATCCAGTTCATCGATGAGCACCGCAAGATCGCCGAGCAGATCGGCCACCCGACCGTCATCGTCAACTCCGGGCTTCGTGCTGCTGCGCAAGCGCTCTACTGCAAGCATTCGCTCGCGCGAAAAAGACAAAAGCAGCTCAATCCGCTTTTTGGGATCCTGCGCCGTGTCACGCATCTGTTCAATTTCGCGGGAATTCAGCGGGTCGCGACGAACCTGAGCCTGCGCGCCTAGACATATGCACAATAGAACGACTGTCACTATCTTCATGGCTTCTTCTCCGTCGTTCCGCCAGAGGCGGCCGCGCCAAACAGTCCGCGCAACACGCGGTCGCGCTGTTTCTCTAGCTCTTCGATGGATCGCGAAAGGTGGGGACGGTCTTCAGAGTCCAACGTCTGCAACACGTCCTTCATTCGGCGAATCAGCTTGCGAAGCTCGATTTCTGTGCTCTTCTCAGCCTTGCGAGTCTCCAGAGAACAGTCAACAGCGCGTGTCGCATAGCGAACTGCGGCGTCAATGCCTTCGTGGGCGGCTTTGAGACTTCCCACCTCGAATTGGTGGTTTGCATCTTCCAGCAGGTGCCAGGCTGCCTGTAAGCTCAGGTGCGCGCAATCAGCCCCGTGCGCAGCGTCGGCCCGCTGCTGTAGCTCCGCGGTGCTCTGCGCTTGCGCATAGGTCGCCGCAACAAAGACTGCTATCGACAGGGCGACAAGCAGATGAGTTGTCGGACGTAGTGCCGCGTTCATTTCTTCCTTTTTGCTTCGGGCTCAATCGCAACCAGCCGATGCCGGGCCTTCCATTCGTCGTCCGGGAACTGCCCGTTGGATGCTGCCAGAAAAGCCTTGTAGTTCTCGACCGCCTGGTCGAATTGCTTTAAGTGGTCATAGCAAGTCGCGCGAAGAAAGTAGCTGCTCGGCAGTTCTGGTAAAAACTTGCCGCGCTGATCCAGCGCCTTGATTGCTAGCGGATAGTTCTTGTTGCCCGAAGCCGCCAGCGCCAGTTGTCCATAGGCTTCGCCCCAGTTCGGTTTCAGGCGAATACAGATCAGAAACTCGTTCTCTGCCTCTGCATATTTCAACTGCCTCAGCAGCACCGACCCGAGCCCATTGTGTACCTCCGGGTCGTTTGGAAAATGAGCGAGCAGAGCGCGGTAATTCTTTTCTGCGGCAGTCCAGTCCTTTGCGCGCTCCTGAACGAAGGCAAGTTCCCGCACCGCATCCCAATCGTCGGGCCGAAGCACGACGGCCTTCTGCAATTCAGCCGCGGCCTCTGAGTCTTTCTTTTCCGCACTGAGCACGCGTCCAAGTTGAAGGTGCGTCGCCTCGTCCTGAGGTGTTCGCGCAGCAAGTTTTCTCAAGCTCTCTTCCGCCTGAGCCAAGCGCTGCGTACGCATAAACAGGTTTGACAGTGCCGCGACAGGCTCCATCGAGTCGGGAGCCAGTTCCTCTGCCTTGCGAAATTCCCGCTCAGCTCCCGCATTGTCGCCAGCCTTCTCGAGGGCGGAGCCATACTCCAAACGTATCTGAACGTTGTTTGGCGCAAGTTGAAGAGCATGCGACCAGGAATCCAATGCGCTCTGAGGAGACTTCGCCGCCTGCAACTCCGCCAGCGCGGACCATGCGCGCGAAAGCGATTGCTGAGGATGCTCGCCTGTGGGCTTCAAGTGTGTTGCCGCCTCCAGGTACTTAGATGCATCCGGCTGCTTTTCGTGTGCCAGCATAAGCCCAAGGTTCAGATTGCATTCGAAACTATCAGGCTGGGCTGCTACAGCACCTCGATAGGCAGCAATCGCCTCAGAGTAGTTTTGCTGGGCGTGCATGACGTAGCCAAGGTCAAACCATGCGCGGGCGTCTTTGGGATTGGCCGCTACCAACTTCCTCAAGACTGCCTCTGCTTCGGGCCATCGCTGCTGGTCCATCGCGGCCTCGGCCTGAACGATGGGAGCAGCCTCTTTCGTGCCGCTGTGCTGCGCCTTTTGCGCGAACAGGGAAGTGGCAATCAGCAAAGTCGCTGCGGCAACCGCAACCCGCCTTCTCACGACATCACCGCCGGCAAGGGAAGCACCTTGCGCAGCCACTGTCCGGTATAGGAGCGGGGATTGGCCGCAATCTCTTCCGGTGTTCCGGTTGCCACAATCTCTCCGCCTCGCTCGCCACCTTCGGGTCCGAGATCGATCACCCAATCCGCGACTTTGATGACGTCAAGATTGTGTTCGATCACGATAATCGAACCGCCGGCGTCGATCAGCTTCTTGAATGCGGCCAGCAGCTTGCTTACATCGTCGAAATGTAGCCCAGTCGTAGGTTCGTCGAATATGTATAACGTGTGCGATTTCCGCTTGGCCGTAGTGCCGTCAGGATTCTTATGCAGAGTGTCGCGCGACTGTGGTTGCAGATGGGCCGCCAGCTTCATTCGTTGCGCTTCGCCGCCGCTCAGTGTGGTGGCCGACTGCCCCAGGCGCAGGTATCCAAGTCCCACTTCCTCCAGAACACGCAACTTGTCCATCAGCTTCGGCACGCCGCTGAAGAACCCGAGCGCCTCTTTCACCGTCAGGTTCAAGACTTCGTGTATGTTCTTTCCGCGGTACTTGATGGCAAGTATTTCCGGCTTATAGCGCGTGCCTTTGCAGTCTTCGCAGATTAGCTCTACGTCTGCCAGGAACTGCATCTCGACCGTGACCGTTCCATCGCCCGAGCAGGTTTCGCAGCGTCCCCCCGGAATGTTGAACGAAAAGTGTCCTGCCGTGTAGCCATGCTTCACCGATTCGGGCAGGGAAGCAAAGAGCTCTCGAATGGGATCAAATGCTTTGATGTAGGTAACCGGATTCGAACGTGGAGTGCGCCCAATTGGTGACTGATCCACCAATTGCACGCCGTCGACCCACTGCTCGCCATCGAGTTCCGCACCCGCGCCTTCACTTGGAGTGCCCGTCGGCTGCCGTTTCATCTCAGCCAGGCGCTGATAGAGCACATCGTGTACGAGCGTGCTCTTTCCCGATCCCGAGACGCCTGTGATAGCCACCAGCATGTTGAGCGGGATCGTCACATCCACCCCCTTCAGGTTGTGTCCGCGAGCATCACGCAAATGCAGTGCTTGCTTGCCGCGCTGCCTGCGCTGCTGAGGAATCTGTATCTGCAAATCGCCACTCAGATATCTGCCGGTGAGCGACTTGTGGTTGGCCAGAATATGTTCATAGCTGCCGTTCGCGATGAGCCTTCCGCCATGCTCGCCCGCTCCCGGCCCGAGGTCGAGAATTTCATCGGCCGCCGTCATCACCTCGGGGTCGTGCTCCACCACCAGGATCGTGTTTCCGAGGTCGCGCAGGCTTTTGAGAATGTGAACCAGGCGCGCCGTATCGCGGCTGTGCAGACCGATGGAAGGCTCATCCAGCACGTACAGTGTGCCAACGAGGCGTGAGCCAAGCGAAGTCGCGAGTTGAATCCTCTGGGCCTCGCCTCCGCTTAGCGTTGAGGACAGGCGATCCAGCGTCAAGTACTCAAGCCCAACTTCGTTCAGGAAACGCAGCCGGTCGCGGATCTCCTCAAGCAGTTTGCCGCCTATGTCGGACTCTTCGCGGGTAAGCTTTAGCTCCTCAAAGAATCGCGCTGCTTCCTCGACCGTTTTGCAGCACACCTGGCAAATGTCCAGCCCTCCGATCTTTACCAAGCGCGCATCCTTTCGCAGTCTCGCCCCTCCGCACTCGCCGCAAAGAGAGTAACCACGATATCGGCTGAGAAACACGCGCACATGCAGCTTGTACTTCTTCTTTTCCAGCATCTCGAAGAAGCCGCGGACGCCGTACCAGGTTCCATCTCCTTCGAGAATGAACCTCTGCTGATCCTTGCGAAGATTCGACCAGGGCACGTCCAGAGGAATCCCGGCCGCACGCGCTACCCGGCGCAACTCAGTGCCTAGAGGCCGATACTTCGGCTTCGTCCAGGGCTCTACCGCGCCTTCGGCCAGTGTCTTCGACTTGTCTGGAATCACTAGTTCCATGTCGAAGTCGATGGTGTTTCCAAATCCCTGGCAACGAGGACAGGCGCCGAAAGGGTTGTTGAACGAGAACAGCCTAGGCTCGGGATGCTCGAACCGCAGATGACAGTCCTTGCACTCGAAACGCTGCGAGAACCGCATTCTCTGAGGCTCGCCCTCGCTCGGTGCGGTCTCGAAGATGACCTCGCCAGCCTCGCGGTATCCGCTTTCGATGGCATCTACAATGCGCGAGCGGGATTCAGCATCGACCACGATACGATCCAGCAGAATGTACACCGGCTTGCTGAAATCAATATCCAGCAGCGACTCTGGAGTTGAAAATTCAAAGACCTCGCCATTCTGGAACAGGCGGTTGAAGCCGCGCTTCCTCAACTCGAACAATCTCTCTTTGAGACCCGCAATCGGATCGACTTCCGGCTGTTTCTTCTTTCTGCCGCGAGTTTTCTTCTCGCCCTCTTCTGGCTTCTTCGGTGCCATTTGCAGCAGTGGAAAGAGCGCTTGAATGCGAGCGCCATCACCCAGTGCGAGAATGCGATCTGCGACCTCATCCACCGTGTCGTTCTTTACCTCTTGCCCACACTGCGGACAAAAAGTCCTTCCGATTCGGGCAAAGAGCAGGCGCAGGTAGTCGTAGATCTCTGTCGCGGTCGCGACCGTAGAACGAGGATTGCGTGTCTGGTTTTTCTGGCGGATCGCCACTGCGGGCGCGATGCCATCAATCAGGTCGGCCTCTGGCTTCTCGATCCGTTCCAGGAACTGGCGTGCGTAAGCCGAGAGGGACTCGACGTAACGCCGCTGTCCCTCGGCATAGATCGTATCGAATGCGAGCGAAGACTTGCCGCTTCCGGACACTCCGGTCACAACCGTAAGGCAGTTGTGGGGAATATCGAAGTCGATGTTCTTGAGATTATGAACCCGCGCACCGCGGACTACGATTGCTTCCTTGGACATAGTGGGAACGGTCCGTCGTGCCGAATGCGACGACACATCCCATAGTCGCAATCCGCCGTATACCGAATCTCACTATTATAGTTCGCGCCTTGCAGCCGCTCCAAATTCCGCGCCCAAGTCTTAATCCATCAGTTTCAGAACCAGCAATACGTACATCCACATAGCGGTCATGAAGTGCCAGTACCACGCGGTCACGTCCAGCGTGATGCATCGTCGTTCAAGAGAATGGCGCGGTCCCGAGGCGAGACACGCGTACAGCAGAACAGCCAAGCCGGCCGTCAAGTGCAGAGCGTGCGTCCCCGTGAGCAGGAAGAAGAATGTGCTCGCCGGCCCACTGTCAAGAAATGCTCCGTGTGTATGCAGCGTCTGCCATGCAACATATTGGCCGACGAGGAAGAGGAACCCCGCCGCCGTCGTACCCCAAACCCACATCAGCGATGTTTGCTTGATGGGTTGGACGCCGGGGATGGTGCTCATAGGCACCAGGATGGATTCAATCCGTGCCGCTCGTCTCGCGATTTCCACTGCGAAGCTGCTCAGCAGCAACACAGCGGTGTTGATCAATAAAATCTTCATCGGGAGCGACACGGGATTCCAATCGCTCTGGAAACCTCCGGTCAGCGGATCGAATTTTCCCGCACCCCGGCGCGCCACGAAAAGGGTGGTAAACGAGATAAATAACATCACGATCGAGGCGATCGTGAACAGCAACCCGAGTCTGTAACGCTTCAGTTGCTGCCTGAAACCATGGAAACCATCACCGTCGCCGCGACCGCCACCGCCGCCTCCACCACCAGAAGGCTCAGGAGGAAACGGACCCCGATTGCCGCCACCGGGAACGGGCTTGTTTGAAGAGCGCGAAACCATGCCAGCCATCTCCTTCCTAGATGCTGAAAAAGGCTCCCGCCGCTGAAAATAAATTCAGCCCCGGACAGTTTTCCTCAGTGATTACTGGATCAGAATCCAAACTCGTCTGCGCTGAATCGAATTGTTACACTCTGATCGCGGAGCTTGACGCAAGAGATGAACGCCCATGATCACGACGTACCCACGGTAACCTGGCAGCGAGATGGATGCTTTGGCTGCGGCCCAGGTAATCCCGATGGCCTCCAGCTAAAGTTTGCGCTGGCGCCTGATGGCCAGAGCTATCTTTGCGAGTTCCAACTCGACAGCAGATTTGTCGGGCCTCCCGGCCATGCGCACGGCGGCATTATTGCCACGATTCTCGACGAGGCGATGGGCAAAGCAAATAAGCTGAAGCGCAAGGTCGCACTCACGCGTCGCATGGAGGTGGAATATTTCCGTCCAGTTCCGCTCGATGTTCCTCTCGTAGCCGAGGGGCGCAACCTTCGCGAAGAAGGGCGTGAACTCCATAACACAGGAGAGATCCGCGATTCAAACGGCGCTGTTCTGGCGCGCAGCCGCGGAACCTTCATCGTGATCGATGCGAGCAAAATGTTTGCGCGCGAATTGGAAAGGGAACGCACTCAAGCGCGGCAGGGCTAATTCTGCGGCTGTCGTGCCCACTCGAGGAAAGTTCGCAGCGCAGCTCCTCGATGGCTGTAGTGCGATTTCTCATCTGGCGAGAGTTCCGCAAACGTCTTCCCAATGGAAGGGAAGTAGAACAGCGGGTCATAGCCGAATCCCATGTGGCCTCGGGGCTCGCGCAGGATGACACCTTCAGCTTCGCCCCGGAAATGTTGCACCTCGTGCCCGTCCCGCGCGGCAGAGATCACGCATACGAATCGTCCGCTGCGATCTCCGTCGGACACTGCATCCAGTTCGCGCAGCAGGCGGGCATTGTTTGCCTCGTCCTTGCTGTTGCCATCGAGTTCTTCAGGACCGGAACCGCCAGCCAAAGCAGCGTAACGCGCTGAATGTACCCCCGGTTCGCCCTTCAGAGCATCGACTGCGAGTCCTGAATCGTCGGCCAGCACCAGTTCACCGGGTGCAAACCGGCTGTAGTATTCGGCCTTCTTCCGAGCATTCTCCTCAAACGTAAGGCCGTCCTCGATCGGTTCGGGAATGTTGTCGAGGTTCGCCAGCGCTTCCACCACGATTCCATAGACGGACGTTGCTCCTGCAAAATCACGCAGCTTACCTTTGTTCGACGTCGCGATCAAAACCTTCATTTCGATTTGAATCCAAACCCTCTTCGGGTGATTTTCTTCGCAAAAGCGAAAAGGCCCTCGCGGGCCTAAGCAAACTTAAATGGTGCGCCCTGAGAGATTCGAACTCCCGGCCTACTGATTCGTAGTCAGTCGCTCTATCCAGCTGAGCTAAGGGCGCATCCTGTTTGGCTGCGTCGTTGTTGCCAACGACCAAACTCAATATAACAATACCTTAGCTGCCTTCGCAACCTGCAGGGCCCCCGCTCTGTGGATAACCTTTCAGAGTTGTCTGGCTCGCGAATCTGTAGTCCGGGTATGTCGAATCTACGCAACCGGGCAAAGTTTTCCGGCCAGGAGTTGTACGACCGGCTCTAAGCCATTCATTTTGGGCGCAGCAGGGTTTGGCATGGGGCGTGCAATTACAGAAGGCAAGACGAAGTGGCGCATGAAAGGGCCCTTGCCAACGTTTCAGGCAGGGCCCTTTCTAATTGCTACGAGGGATACTTCAAATCCAGCCCGGAACGACGCAGCAGGTTCGCGATGGTAGCTGGATTCAAGCGCGTCGCATCGTATTCCACGCAGACGGTTCGCGCTTCCTCATTGAACTTCAAACGACGAATCCCATACACCTCGCGGATGGTGTCAATACCCCGCATCACTGCCTCATCGGGCGACATCCCATAGCTATAGTTGACTTCGACGTTGGTCATCCTGATTCCTCGGCATCTTTGCCAGACGATATTCGTCTGGTGTGCTTACGATCTATCATACATTCAGTGAGTAGCGCCGTGTATTGGCTCCAATTCCGGTCCTTACGCGCGTACTGAAAGGGAATTTATCCTTGCACGACATTCATGCAAAAGACCCGGTATGCGGGATGACGGTGGATACCACCTCTCCTCGCGGTGGCTCTTACGTCTATAACGGCACCGAGTATTTTTTCTGTAATCCGAGGTGCAATGAACGCTTCCGGTCAGAGCCTGAGAAGTTCCTTGCGAAGCCCGCATTCAGTCTCGCCCAAATCAATCTTGGAGCAATGAGAGCATCCTCCGACGTGCCCCGTCCTGTTACCCCGAGCGGCAATCCATCTCAGCCGCAGACGAAAGCGAAAGATCCAGTATGCGGGATGATGGTGGACACAGCCTCTCCTCGCGGTGGCTCCTACGTATATAACGGCACCGAATACTTCTTCTGCAATCCGAAGTGCAACGAACGTTTCCGCTCTGATCCGGAGAAGTATCTCGCCCCCAAATCCGATCTCTCGCATATCAATCTCGGCCCCATGAAGGGATCAGGGAACCCGCCCGACATCATGCTCGGCGGAATCCGTCCGGCATCGCAGACCGCCGCACCGGCATTTGCCACGGCCACCATCGCCGCTGCGCCCGGGCCGAAGAAGCAGCAGGAAGCCACCGCATACATTTGCCCAATGTGTCCCGAGGTGCGGTCGCCGGTACCAGCCGCATGTCCCTCCTGCGGCATGGCTCTCGAGCCGGAAACTCTGCAGCCGACATCCACCACCGAGTACGTCTGCCCCATGCATCCAGAGGTCGTTCAAGACCACCCCGGCCAGTGCCCCAAGTGTGGCATGGATCTAGAACCGCGCACGGTGACCGGTGTCGATACTCCCAACCCCGAGATGTTGGACATGACTCGCCGCTTGCGGGTGAGCATCGCCTTCGGAGTGCCTCTGCTCGTGCTTGCAATGCTGCACATGGCGACGCCGCTTCAGCATGCGCTCAACGAAAATAAAGTCGCGTGGGTGCAACTACTGTTGGCTTCTCCGGTTGTGCTTTGGGGAGGACTGCCGTTTTTCCAGCGTGCAATCGCCTCCATCAAATTCCGCAGCCCCAACATGTTTACCCTGATCGGAATCGGCGTAGGCGCGAGCTACTTCTACAGCGCCATCGCAACATTCTGGCCCGAGATGTTTCCGCACCAGGCGCATCATTCGCAGCCTGCCGTGTATTTCGAGTCAGCCGCTGCCATCATCATCCTCGTGCTCGTCGGTCAGGTGATGGAACTGCGTGCGCGTGGACGAACTTCCAGTGCCATTCGTGCGCTGCTCGATCTCTCGCCCAAGATGGCCCGTGTTGTCGAGTCCGATGGACGCGAGCACGACATCCCACTCGATCAGGTCACCGTCGGTCAGTCGCTTCGAGTACGCCCCGGCGAGAAAATTCCTGTCGATGGACGCGTGCTAGACGGGCGCACCATTGTGGATGAATCGCTCGTCACCGGCGAATCGCTACCCGTCGAGAAGAATGTGGGCGATAGTGTCATAGGAGCGAGTGTCAACGGTAATGGCTCCATCCTGATGCGCGCCGAGCACGTCGGCAGCGAAACCGTGCTGGCGCAAATTGTAAAGCTTGTCAGCGAAGCACAACGAAGCCGCGCTCCGATTCAGCGGCTGGCCGACAAGGTTTCGGCTGTGTTTGTCCCTGTCGTTGTTGCCATTTCTCTCATCACGTTCATCGCCTGGCTTGCCTTCGGCCCCGCTCCCGCATTGCCGCATGCGCTGGTGAACGCCGTAGCGGTGCTCATCATCGCCTGCCCTTGCGCGCTTGGACTTGCCACGCCAATGGCGATCATGGTCGGCACCGGACGTGGCGCCCGTGCCGGCGTGCTCGTTAAGAACGCCGAAGCATTGGAAGCTATGGAGCGCGTCAACACCATCGTAGTCGACAAGACGGGCACGCTTACTCAGGGCCGTCCCACGCTCGAGTCGGTCGTTGTTCTCACTCGCCACAACAATGAAGAAGACCTCGTTCAGTGGGCTTCCAGTATCGAGAGCATGAGTGAGCATCCTCTCGGAGCGGCCATTGTTCATGCCGCGGAAGCCGCGCAGCTCCGCCCGCATCGTGTCGAGCGCTTCGAGTCGCGGCCCGGGCGCGGTGTCCTTGGCGATGTCGATGCACGCTACATCGCGATTGGGAACATCACGCTTATGCAGGAACTGGGCGTGACCATCTCTCCAGAGGCTGCCTCCCGTGCCGAAGCCATGCGTAATAATGGGCAGACGGTGCTCTACCTGTCTTCTGATCGTGTGCTGGTCGGCCTTTTCGGAGTGTCCGATCCGCTCAAGCCCACGTCCGCGATCGCACTCGAAGACCTCACACGCGAAGGCCTGCATGTGGTCATGCTTACAGGTGACAGCCACACGACGGCCGAAGCCATCGCGCGCAAGTTAGGCATCCGCGAGTTCGAAGCCGAGGTGCTTCCGGAGCGCAAGGCTGAGGTCATCCAACGCCTGCAAAAGCAGGGAAGAGTCGTCGCCATGGCCGGAGACGGCATCAACGATGCACCTGCGCTTGCTCAGGCAAATGTTGGAATTGCCATGAGCACCGGCACCGATATTGCCATGCAAACCTCCGGCATCACGCTGTTGCGGGGTGATCTGCGCGGAATCCTGCGTGCGCGCCGCCTGAGCCAGGCGACCATGCGCAACATCCGGCAGAACCTGTTCTTCGCCTTCATCTACAATGCGCTGGGCGTACCACTAGCAGCCGGCATCCTCTATCCCGTGACGGGCTGGATGTTGCATCCGGTCTTCGCTGCCGCCGCCATGAGTTTCAGCTCCGTGTCGGTTATCAGCAATGCGTTGCGCTTGCGGCAGATCAAGCTCTAGCCACCGCTGAAGCAGATCTCACGCCATCCGGTCTATTTCTCGGATGGCGTTTTGATTGCGAAAACATTGAGAGGTATACATCCAACTCACAAATGCTAGACTCACACTTCATAGAAGGGATGTTATGAAGCGCTCGATTTCAGCACGCTCAATCATTCTTGTATTTGTTTGCGTGCTCGTTTCTATTGCGGCGTCCGCACAGTCCAGCCCTTACACGCCGGGCGCTCCGTTCATGATGTGGAAGATATCGTCGAAGACGAATAGCGCTTACATCGTCGGCTCCGTTCACGTTGGTGAGAAGTCAATGTATCCGCTGCCCACAGTGGTCGAGAACGCGTTCAACGCGGCCTCCGTACTGATCGTGGAGGTGGACATGACCAAGATCGATCCGCAGAAGATGCAGCAAATGATGGCAACAACCGCCATTTACCCTGATGGAGATGACCTGTTCAAGCACATCGCGCCGGAAACACGCGAAAAGCTTGCCACCTTCCTTGTCCCCTATGGAATGCCCCTGGAGTTTCTCGCACGCTTCCGGCCATGGGCGGTTGGAGTTACCGTTTCGATGCTCCCGATGCTTCGCTCCGGACTCGATCCCAAGGCTGGTGTCGATATGTATTTTCTTCAGAAAGCGAGCGGCAAGCGCATTGAAGAATTGGAGGACGCCTCGTGGCAGTTGAACCTGCTCGCCTCCGAAGTGACTGACAAGGAGGCCGATGCGTTCTTGCTTTCCTCAATTAAAGAGGCCGGAAATTCCAGCGGAATGGCTGCGAAAATCTCCAGCGTCTGGAGCCAAGGCTCCGCCGATAAGCTGGATGAACTCCTGAGTCGCGAAAACGCGGGCGAGAAGAAGCTGTCGCGGCGTCTTCGCGAAGATCGCAATCCGCATATGACCGATCGCTTGGAGAAATGCCTCCAGTCCTCGGATTCATGTTTCATGGTTGTCGGCGCGGCCCACGTGGTCGGCAGCGAAGGCATTGTCAACCAACTCAAGGCGCGTGGTTATCGAGTAGAGCAGGCCATAGTGGACGGGCCAGTGCACAGTGCGCTCGCATCCGGCGCGCAGAAGAATTGACCACTTCTTCCTGCAATAGCAAAAGGCGCGGATCAAACCGCGCCTTTCTATCTTCCAATCTTCTCGCCCTTACAGCTTGCTGAAATACTCGATCATCTCCGGCGAGTTCCACTCCACCGCGCCGATGAATTTCCGCTGGATCTTTCCGTCTCTACCGATCAGGAAGCTCTCGGGATACGCATACGTCCCATAGAGAGAGCTCGACTTGTGATCGGGATCGCGCACAGTCAGCAGGCCCGGCATCCTCTTCGTGGTGAAGTTCTTGTAGGCATCTTCGTCCACGTCCATGCTTACCGCCAGAATCGTAACTTTGTCGCCCATCTTCTGCTGTAGCGCGACCAGCGCAGGAACTTCCTGGACACACGGCGGGCACCACGTCGCCCAGAAATTGAGCAGCACAGGCTTGCCGCGGAACTGGCTAAGCTGTACCGTTTTTTGGCCATCGGTCACCGTAAAGTCCGGTGCCACGGACCCAATCTTTGAGGGCTCCGAACTGCGGCACGAAGCAATGTCGAGCATCAGTCCCAATCCCAGGACGAAAATTGCGAATCGTTTGCTGAATTTCACGTCACTTATAATAAACCGGAAGTAAACATTTATGGACTCCGCCATTTCGCCTAAGCCCGGTCCGAAGGTCTCCGTGATCATTCCGGCTCGCAACGAAGAGGCGAATCTGGAGCGCTGCCTCCGCTCTTTGGTCGTGCAAAAGGGTATCCCCTTCGAGATCATCGTGGTCGATGACGGTTCCACCGACCGCACCCGCAACATCGCCGAGACCTTCACGCGTGTACGGCAGTGCCCCTACATTGCACTCAACGAATTCCTATTGGACGTCCACGTCCTGGATACGTCGGCTCTACCTGACGGCTGGACGGGCAAGACGAACGCTCTTGTTGCCGGGGAGCGGGTTGCAAGAGGCCAGTGGTTCCTGTTCACCGATGCCGACACTGAACACCACGAAGGCTCTCTCTCCGCGGCCGTATGCGAAGCCGAGGAGCAGAGTGCCGACCTGCTCTCGTATTCACCTGGGCAAATACTCACGGGAGTTCGGCAGCAACTTGTCATGCCGCTCATTTTTGGCGAATTGGCCCTGCGCTACAGTCCTCGGCGGGTCAGCGATCCGTCTCTGCCCGATGCCGCTGCCAATGGTCAATATCTGCTTGTCCGCCGAACCGCCCAAGCCAAAATAGGCGGATTCACCTCTGTCGCAACCGAATTGCTCGACGACGTTGCCCTCGCTCGCCTTTACAAGCAGCATGGTTTGAAGATCCGCTTCCGCCACGCAGGCGAAGCCGTACGAACGCGCATGTACAACTCGTGGGACGACCTTCGGATCGGCTGGATCAAAAACCTTGCCATCCTCTTTCCCAATGCTGGCGAGCTCGCAAAGAAGCGCTCCGGAGAATTCATCCGCCTTCTGCTATCACTTTTTCTCGCCATCATGTGGACCACGTTCTACGCCTCACGACGGCAACTTGCCGGCGACTGGTTCTGGCCGGTGATGATCGCGCTATTCTGGTTCTTCGCCATCGTCAACTTTGCTGCCTTCTATGGGCGTGTAGCGCGTGCCCATTTTCCACTCTGGAATACGCTCGCCTCCATTTTGGGCCTGCCTCTGTTTGCGGGCTTGCTGCGCCAGTCAGCAGAGGCGCATGCGAAGGGAACTGTCAGTTGGCGGGGACGTGACTACAGCACAACTGGAGCTTCCCGCCGCTCCAAGGCATCCAATTCAAAGTAGCCGTACAATGATTTCGCCCGAAAATCAGGGAGCTGCAATGATTTATCTCACCCGAAAGGCCGAGTTCTCGGCGGCGCACTACTACCACAACCCGGAGTGGACTCTGCAGGAGAATGAGCGTGTCTTCGGCAAATGTGCCAATCTCAACGGGCACGGACACAACTACACGCTCGAGGTCACAGTCGCCGGAGAGGTGGATTCCGTCACCGGTTTCGTCATTGATCTCAAACTGCTCAAGGACATCCTCAATCGCGAGGTCCTCGAACATCTCGACCATCGACACCTCAACAAGGAAGTCCCGGAGTTCTCCCACGCCCAGCCCACTACCGAAAACATTGCCGTCGCCGTCTGGAATCGCCTTCACGCAAAGCTCGGTTCCGTAAAGCTGCATCGAGTGCGCCTCTATGAACTTCCCGACCTTTTCGTGGACTATTACGGGGAATGACGATGAAGGTCTATCTCACTCGTCGCTACCCGTTCTCGGCCTCGCATCGACTGCATCATTCGGCCTTATCTGACCTCGAGAATCGCGAAACCTACGGCAAGTGCAATAATCCCCATGGCCACGGTCACACTTACTATCTCGAAGTCACCGTCAGCGGCCTGATTGCACCCGAAACCGGAATGGTCTGCGACTTGGCCCTGCTCGATGCAGCCGTTCAACGTGAGGTACTGAGTCGCTTCGATCACCAGAACCTCAACAATCTGCAGGAGTTCCGCGCAGCCGTTCCGACCACTGAGAACCTCACCATCTGCATCCAGCAGATTCTGAGCCAGATCGCGCTTCCGGCTCATCTTGAAAGTGTTCGCGTCGAAGAGACTGCAAACAATTCCTTCGAATACGCGGGAGTCGCCGCGCTCAGGCGCTAGCAAGACGCTCGACTTAAGAAAGAGAGATAATGAAAGCAGTATCTTTCGATAATCCGATGAGTCAAACACAAGAACACGAACTCAGCGCGCTGCAGCAGGCCAGTTTCGAGGACCTCGTGCGCGAAATGATCTCCCGCGTGGGCGACGATCCCACACGCGAAGGACTGCTGGCAACGCCTGCCCGCGTAGTGAAGTCCATGCAGTTCCTCACCAGCGGCTATAGCAAGAAGCCTGCAGACGTCCTCAACGGCGCGTTGTTTACGGTCGATTACGACGAGATGGTGATCGTCAAGGACATCGAGATGTTCAGCATGTGCGAGCACCACATGCTTCCATTCTTCGGCAAGGTGCACATCGCCTACATTCCGCAAGGGAAGGTCATCGGGCTGAGTAAGCTTCCGCGCCTTGTCGAGGTCTTCGCGCGTCGCCTACAGGTGCAGGAGCGACTGACCACGCAGTTGGCCGAAGCCGTACAGGAAACCATTCAGCCGCAGGGTGTCGGCGTCGTCATTGAAGCCCGCCATCTGTGCATGATGATGCGCGGCGTCGAAAAGCAGCACTCTGCCGCCGTCACTTCAGCCATGCTCGGAGTCTTCCGGCAACACGAAACTACTCGCAACGAGTTCCTCTCGCTCGTCCGGCAGAAGTCCAACGGCCTCTGAATGCCATAGCAGGCCTCAAAACGATTCGCCGACACACAAAAGGCCCCACGCCATGTTTGTATGTGTGGGGCCTTCTTATTTCCAGTGAAATGAGGCTAGACCTCGTCCTCGTCTAACTCTTCTTCGTCGTAGAGGTCGGTTTCATCCTCGTCAACCAGGTCTGGATCGAACTTATCTGGCTTCGGTCCATCATATTCTTCGTCGGGTTCGGCTCGGGCGTACACGAACGGGGAGTCGCAGAATTCTCTGGGGTCAGTCATTGTGGACACCTCGGGGATTTGGTTCCTCAGTTTGAGTTACCGCTCCTCCTGTGCGATGCCTGACCTGCGCGATTAGTTCCAGCTACCAGTCGTAACGATAACGCCGCGTCCGGACAGGGAAGAGTCGTACCAGGAAAACGCCAGCCACAAATCCCCCCACGTGAGCCCAGAAAGCCACGCCTCCTCCGGTCGGACCGACCAGCACGCTTCCCACTCCGCTCAGGAACTGCATCACGAACCAGTAGCTCAGAACCAGCCATGCCGGAAGCCACAGGAAAAACACGAACAGAAACGGCACCAGCATCAAAACCCGTGCGCGAGGATATAGGACAAAATACCCGCCCATCACTCCAGCAATCGCCCCGCTGGCGCCCAGCATAGGGACGGATGAGTAGAAGTTCAGAGCCGTCTGCGTGAGGGCGGCTAGAAACCCGCATGCCAGGTAGAAAACCAAGTACCCGAAATGTCCAAGTGCATCTTCAAGGTTTTTCCCGAACACCCACAGAAACCACATGTTAAAGATTAGGTGGAGCCATCCCCCATGCATGAACATGCTGGTCAGAACCGGCAGGAATGCATATCCCGGCGAGAGCGCATAGCCGTGCGGGTGGCCCTGCATCGGAACCCCCTGGAGCGCAGCAAACAACCGTGCTGGAATCAAGGCAAAGGTCCGAATGAAATCTACCTGGGAACGCGAATCAAGCGAAATCTGAAAGAAAAAGACCAGCACACACGCTGCGATCAGAAAGGAGTTGACCAGCGGCGTGGAGAGCCTCGGCGTATCGTCTTTCAGTGGAAACATCGTTCCTCAACTTGCAAACTGCTACTTGGGAGTTTGATGCGGACATGCGAACCGAAGGGCAGCTACTTGCGCCTTCTCAGAAACTAACATCATACACGCGGGGAGTCGTTGCTTTTCACAAACTAATGGGCAAGAGCCGAGCCCGCCAGAGAAATGGCGAGCACGGCAACCGGGCTGGGTAATCTCATTTACGCAAGACCTCCGTCTTCCTATTGATCTTAAAAATGCCCACAGGATAGGCGAGAGCAGTGTTCTGAGCTCTTGAGATAGTACGTCCGATAATGTGTATTCTGTTAAACATGGAGCAAGTGGATGTCACCTTCTCGTGAACCGATAAATTGTCGGAAATCGCATATCTTGGCACCTACTCGAATATCCTGGCACCGGTCTCGCGCGGGTTCCCTTCGGCCTCGAATATCGCCGTTTTAAGCGCCCGACGGATGGGGCCTTCTTCTGGCGGGATTAACTCGTGAAATCCACGTTGAAGGTTTGTCGCCATTCGCAATATCAATGTGGCGGTGCGGTGCGCGGACTCTTGTGTTTCCCGCAACGCCTGTTTGGGGCGGACAGATGTATCACCGCTGTCCTCGATGTACTTCTCGTCCGCTTCGCCACCCTTATGTTCGCACACATGCCGGGATGGAACATGAGTTTGGCAAACTCGACATCTCCTGCGGATAAGCCCTCGAGGATGTCAATATCGAAGATCTCTTTCAAATCGGCGGCCACCGCCTCTAGGTTGTGAAAGCGTCGGTTCTCAAACCGTCCGCGCCTTCTGCTCGTCATCGGTACGAACCGAATCAGTTCAGAAAGTAGCGGATTGTCGGGCTTTAGTTCCAAGCTGAAGGTTGTACCATAGGTCATCCCCAATCGCGAGTCTTATGGCTATAAGGCGTGGATTCGACGCAACCCGAAGAAATCGCAACATCGGCACGGCAAAGCAGGGACACGGTCGAAACAATCGCATGGTCGTCCCGTCCATCTGCAATGCAGAGCGTGTTTGGTGGGAGCAGTTAGGTGAGGCGGAATTTGTGCGCCGCGCAGTCAATGGTCGCGACTTGCTCTTCATACTTGAGAAGACCCGACCAAGTTTCATATATCCCGTCAGCGTGGGTGACGTTTGTGAAGTGCTGCGTAGAATCCCAGACGAACATTGGATAGGATTGGAAACCTTTATCTTCCGCCAATCCACTAGGAAGCAACTGATCTTGAGTCCTTCTTGGGGCCGTATCGCGTTCTCCGCTGACGTCGGGCATCCTGGCAAGAGAAACCTGTACTCCGGCACGGCTGTGCTTCTGGAGGCGGTAAACGTTGGCGCGAGATGGCACTGGAGCAAGTCGCTCACCCCCTCAGACGCACTGGAACTTGAGCGACTACGGCAGGATGGTCATTCGGTGCGGGACATCGGTAACTGCTTCGAGATCATTAGCAGTCCAGAGTCAGCGAGATCAACACAACTGTACAGAACTCTTCTACACGAAATCGGACACTGGGTTGATTGGCAGGATCACGTTGAACGACCTTCTGAGGGAGGGAAGGACTATGGTGACTTGGTGCAGTCGTACTGGTCGCGGCCTAAAGACGAGCGGGAGGCATTCGCTCACAGGTACGCCGAGGAGGCCCGATCGAGACTTGCCGCAGACGGTGCCATTCCCTTCAAGAGGATCGACGTAGCGCAAACCGCGCAGCCATAAAGTTCAGACGGTTGCGGATGGTGCCAGCATTTGCGCGCTTTTCAACGGATGATGCCAAGATATTCGACTCAGCAGTGCCAGCGACTTCGGCTCACGTTATTTCGGATGGTGCCAACTTATTCGACTTCCGACATAAATCGCACACTTTCAACGATGTAGCCGCATCCCTCTCAGGCTCTTCTTCCTCTTTTTGTCACTGCAGGGATTCATTACTTCCCCACAACACGACCTTCGGCTTGAAGAGCGTTCCAGCGATGCGCTGACATATCGCGAGTAACTGCACCTGCCCCGCGAACACTTTTACCAACGGAGCATCTGAGAATTCCGGCAGGTTCACGGCTCGTCCGTTTCGCAGATAGCTAACCGTCTCCGGCATCGCAGTAACTGACGGTAACGCAGCCAACACTCGTCTCGGATGGACGAAGAGTTTTTCCGCCTCCGCTCCTGCCGCTTCGATATCCTCCAGCGTTCGCGCATCCGCCTCTGCGAATTCCGCAAACCTCGTCCGTCGCAACAACGACAAATGAGCCCCAACGCCGATTGCCGCTCCCAGTTCGTGTGCGATGGACCGGATGTACGTTCCGGATGAAACTTCCACCTCGAACGCCACGCTTTGTCCATCCCAATCGTCTAGCGAGAACCTGCGCACCGTTATCCCCACCGGTTTCAGCTCGACTGATTTCTGTTGCCGAGCGAGTTTGTACGCTGGCACTCCGCCAATCTTTTTTGCCGAAAACGGCGGCGGCGCCTGCTGGATCGTGCCAACGAACCCTCTCGCTGCTTCCTTGATGGTGTCCAGCATGAGCCCTGAGACATCGCATTCCGCGCTTGTGGGTTCTCCTTCTGCGTCGTAGGTAGTAGTGGCGAAGCCGAACCTGATTCGCCCGGTGTAGGTCTTTTCAGCGCCGCCATAAAACTGCGCAATGCGAGTCCATTTTCCCAAGACCAGAGGCAGCAACCCCGTCGCCATCGGATCCAGCGTCCCCAGATGCCCAATGCTCTTCTCACCTAGAATCCGGCGCAGGCGTCCCACGACATCGTGCGACGTCCACCCTGCGGGCTTGTCGATCACTATCAATCCATTTCGTTCCATCTACTAACATGCTCATCCGGCGGCAGTGGCCAGGTCAACTCCTTGAATTTTCCGCAGGCCATCCATCAGCGCTTCTGGTTGTTTCGGCCCTCGGGTTACACGTTACAAACGATTGGCATCCCAACTGTAGATCTACAGCCAGGCCAGCCCATTGGGTAAGAGCGACGTTTGTCGTCATGGAACGCTTTTGGCCTTGGTTCTTCGGGAGACAGATTATGAGAATCTTCAGCCGTCGGTTCCTAGCTCCATTCAGCGCAGCAGTGTTGCTCTGCCTTGCGCTTCCGGCGTATTCCAGTCCTCAGACGCAAATTGGCACTCCGGTACTGGCTTCAGATCAGCTTGGGGATGCCTATCAGAACGGGTTCAACCACGGACAGGCCGATGCAGGCAGCGGAGTTCCCCGCAGCGATCAACCCGGTGATAAGTGGACCACAGAGGGAGCTCGTCGCGCCTATCGTGAAGGCTACAACGCCGGTTACGCCAGCGTGCCCGTAGGAAGCACTTCTGCGGCTGCCGCCAGAACCAGCGGTTCTGCCATGGCGAGTGCCGTTGACAGCACAGTTCCTGGTCCCGCCCGCTTTGGATTTGACGACGGCATGGCTGCTGGACGCAAGGATCGTGACCATGGACACTCTTTCAAGCCAACGGACAGCGACATGTATAAGAATGGCGATCATGGCTGGTCCTCGGACTTTGGCGACAAGGATCATTACAAGCAGCTCTATCGTCAGGCTTACACACAGGGATATCAGGACGGATACGGGGCTGTTCAGCCTCAACAGTAACAGCGGCGGGACACGGTGCGCGGCCATTGAGGCGCGCACCGCTGTTTCAAGCTTGCGGAGCCATCAAAGTTTCCAACTCGCGCCGGAAGTGTTCCAATTCATCCAAGCGTTCCTGAGTGGCTTCGATTAGTTCATTCTTGGCTTGGAAAACCTTTTTGCCACCTTTTTCGACCAAAACTCCGAGCACCTCGCCCATATGCCACCCCGGCTGGCCGATCAGCTTTAGTCCATTTGGCAAAGGCTGCACCAAGGCGATGCAGCTTCCCTTCATCAGTCCAACTGTGTTTGGGAACCGCTCAAACGTTTCAATCTCGAATCCTGCCATGTAAAGCGCTCTTAACTGCTGCGCTGGATCAGCCACTATGTCTCCATTCATGCCGCCGGGAGCACTAACCCCAGCGCTCCATTCCATGATGCCATCTGATCTGCCGTCGCCGCCACCCTATATAGAGGAACCATGGCCGTCGCGAGCCGATTCTTGTACGGATACTCTCCGGTCATGAAATCGGTATCCAAACCCTCTTCGAGCGAATGCCGCGCCGCCTCAAAGATGATGACCTGTCCCGGCGAGAATCTCTCCCAACGCGCATCATGGTGAATCGTATAGAGATGCCGCGTCGTGCTATGACGAAAAGTCACCAATGCTGCGGCGATTTCGTCGTCGCGCGTCTCGTAAGTCAAAACGGTTGTATCGAGTACGCGATCACAGACAATGCTTAACATGAAGTTTTGTCTCTGCCTGTCCTGGAACAGGTTCTCGCTGGTTCCGTTCCATTCGGCTTTGCGGCGATAGAGCCATTCCGCCACCCCGCGCAGCCCGCTCTCCCTGCGTACCAGCCGCAGCCCTTCTCGCACAATCCTTCGGCTGGCCTTGGCGGCTTTCTTATGCTCGGTGACGAATTCCGCAGGGTTGATATCCGCTCTGCGCACAATTGGGGCGTTGCAAAAATCTGAAGTAGGAAGAGCCTGCCAGCGCCTCCTGGCTGCGTCTCCTCTCAATGCTGTGATTTGTAGTGAAACTTTCAGCAGCGCCAGTTCGCGCCAGGCTGCATCCAGCACCGCAGGATCTCCCGCGCTCAGAACATCGCGATAATCGAAGAGCGTTTCGCCGATGAAGCCCAGTTCCCTTTTTCGACGTACCGCTGGAATGATCGCGAGCCCGGAGTCGCTCTCCGCCACTACCACGTTCGGAGTTTCACGCGCGGAGAACCACTCCGCTGCACGCCTGTTCAGCTCATATCCCTGAAACAAAGTGAATTCCGGCTGCTTGGCAAGATGTTCCCATCGCGATTTCAGCCGATCGAGTTCTTGGGCGGTACGCAAAGTTTCCAGCTTCAGCAAAGGTCTCTCCCATCACGTGCAGCTCTGCTCATTGGAAGCGACAAAACGCGGCTGGGTTCGCTGATCTCAGGAAACTTCTGCAGTCTCGGGTTCGGCCAAGCCTGCTTTGCGGTACGCCCGCAGGATGTCTTCAAGGCCGACAACTCCGACCAGCAGATCGGTGTTGCCCCGATGCACAACCGGCAGCATCGGACGGTCCTTCATGAACCGCAATGCGACATCCAGTGACTGATCCTGATACAGACGAGGTACACGAGCTTTTACCAACACTCGCACGCACGCTCCCTCGTCGCACGTCGGGTCCATCAACTGTTCGCGCGCAACTACGCTCCAACGGCCTTCGCCCAGCGACACAAGGAAGTTCGCCTCCTGCGTGCTCAAGGCGATGGCTCGTGCTGAAGAGATTGTCTCGTCACCCAGGAGTGCCCTCCCCATCGTGGGATGCATGGCGTCCTCGATCCGCAGAATCGATTGCTCTCGTTCTTCTTCCAGCGAAGGAAGATCGAGTCCATCCTGCCGCGACAGCAGGTCGAAGAGAGGAATCTCCTGGAATCCGCGCGAAATCAAGTACGAAATCGTATTGCAGATGATGACCGGAAGAATGATCGAGTAATTGCCACTGACCTCGAGAATCATGAACACCGAGGTCATCGGAGCCCGCAAAATTCCGGCGAACAGCGCTCCCATTCCCACCAGTGCGTAAGCTCCCACTGGCACCGTCAACGCTGGAAACAACTGCTGCTCCAGCATTGCAACCGACCCACCCAGCATTGCGCCCAAAAACAGCACAGGAGCAAACAATCCACCCGGAGTTCCCGTTGCGAAGCTCAAGGCCGTCGAGATCAGTTTCAATCCGGCGATGATCCCCAGCACTTGCCACGAGAAGCGGTTGTGCATCGCGAGATCGATCCACTCATATCCGGCGCCCATCACCTGCGGAAACCAGATCGCAATGAAGCCGATGAGCAGCCCTGCCACTCCGGGCTGCAGATATTGCGACCAGCTTGGCAGCCGTCGCAATCGTGGCCGCAGGTTCTTGATCACCTTCACGAAGACCAGCGAAGCCACGCCACCCACAATGCCGAGCACAGCATACGCCAGCAGCTCGCCCGGATGATCCAGATGGTATTGAGGCACCCGGAACAGCGGCTCGTCGCCCATGAACCAGCGCTCCACCACCACGCTCGAGATGGCGGACAGAACGACCGCGCCGAGAGTGCCTGCGCTCCATCGCCCAATCACTTCCTCGATGACGAACAGCACAGCAGTGATCGGTGCATTGAACGCCGCCGCCACGCCTGCCGCGGCTCCCACCGGAGCTACTAACCGCAGTCGCTCCTTCGAGAGCTTCAGCCATCGTCCCAGTGCCGAGGCCAACCCTGCGCCGATTTGCAGTGATGGATCTTCGGGACCCAGCGACTGGCCGCTGCCAATAGCGAGCGCACTCAGTACAAATTTCCCGATGACGGTGTCTGCTCCGATATATCCGTCGTAGATATACAGCGCGCCCTTGGTCTGGTTGACTCCACTTCCTCGCACACGCGGAAAGAAGTGAATCACCATCGCCGCTATCACAACACCTGTGATCGCCGGCACCAGCACGACTCGCGGCGCGCTTGGATGCATGGAGCTGCCAAGCAGCCATAGCCGCGCCGTCGCAATCGCAACCCTGAAGATCACCACGCTGAAGCCGGCCAGAACGCCAATGGCTATCGCCAGAACCAGGAAGAACTGTTCCTCGCGAATCGAGATCAGCCCCGAGGAACCCAGCATCCGGCGCAGCGTCTCGAAGTATTTCCTGCGCACCGGAGTCGCCATTTTCTCCAGCAGCGATTCTCGAATTCGGTCGCTACGCGGCTTCATTCGCTAGCCCCCATTCGCTCACGGGCCAGCAACAACAAAGCCTCGTCGTTCAGAGTCGGGGTTCCGCAGGCCTTCTGCGCCGCGGTTTCTGCTTGGAATGCAAATCGCATTGTGCTTTCGATGACGTCGTCTCGACCGCGAAGCTTTTTCTCCGACATCCACGGATCGATTTGCTCTGCCCACTTCGCAAAGCCGCTCCATTGCGCAGGGTCCTTCGGAGTGGCATTTGTCGGCGTGTGACTCATCGATTGAGCAAACGGGACCCCGCAGGCCGCAAGGCGGTCAATTGCAATCCGGAAGACAGCGATCGTCCTCTCCGATCGAATTCTCGGGCTCACATTCTCCGCAAAGGGATCCAGCACCTCCATGCGATCCAGTTGCCTTAGGAGCGACCGCGAATCCGCTGTGGGCGGCTTCACTTCTTCCAGATAGTGTCGCGCCAGCAAGTAGTTCCCTATTGCATAGCTCGCTTTTGCAGCTCCCATCACTGCAGCAGGATTCCGCTGCTTGTGCTGGTTCAACATCAGTTGATACGTATTCAGAGCGTGCGCAGCATCGCCGTTATCCATGAACAATTCCGCGAGTCGCAGATGCTCTGGCGCCCCAGCGGGCAACACCGCCGCGAGCGCCATCAAAGCCGCAGTAGCCTCGTCGTGGCGGCCCTGCTTTACAAGATAGTCCGCCACCTCGAAGCGCACGCCAATGCGCTTAGGAACCGGATCTGTTCCCGCGGGCCATACTCCCTCGATAGCGTTCTGGTAGTAACGCAACGTATCGTCTACGTGGTTGCGCCTGGCTTCCAGCCTCGCCAACTGCAGATTGATCTGCGCATCTCCCGGCCTCTGTTCCCAGAATGTATGCAACTGCCCCAAGGCCTCGCCCGTTCCGCCAGCCGCCACCAGCGCGTCGGTAAGTCGCAGTCGATACTCAAAGTTGTCGTGCGAATACACGAGCGCGGTTTCGAAGTCATCCACCGCTTCGACCGTGCGTTTCGCCTCCATCGCCCGAACTCCAGCGGCGTGATATTCGGAGGCGAGCGCGTTTTGCTTGTCCTTGAAAGTGGTCACAACGAGGCTGGTGAATGAGAATCCTAGTACAGTGATCAGCGCAAGCGTCAGCAGGGGGCGCCAGTCGTGGATCGTCCAGACGTGCGCATCTTCGTCGCAATGCGGACAGCGGCCATCAGCGCTCAGAGGCTGCTTGCAAATCGAGCATGTGGCCGTCTCTTCGTTCATTTGCACGTTCTGTTTCTCGCCGGGCATCTCGCGAGACAACTCCCGACCAAACTGATAATTCCACTACTTACTTGATATCACGCGAGCGGCGTGCGAAATCATTGTTGCAAAGAAAAAGAGAGAGGAATGTTCCTCTCTCTTTCCCTTTCAGCGAAATTTCTCTGGGGCGACCGCCCCAGCACGCTAGTACAGGCGGAAGTTCACTTCCACGTTGATTTGCACCGCCACAGGAGTCCCATCCTTCATCGCGGGCTGGAACTTCCACTGACGAACCGCTTCCATTGCCTTCTGATCGAGTCCCATTCCAAGGCTGCGCGCTACCTTTACATCGCGCGGCTTACCGTTTGAGTCAACGATCAGCCACAGCACCACCGTTCCCTGGTACTTTGCCTTGCGAGCTTCCTCACTGTAGTCCGGGTCCGGTTTTTCAAGTACGCGAGGCGCGCTCACGCCTCCGCCTACGCGGAAGATGCCGCCACCGAGTCCGCCGCCACGTCCCGGACCAACGCCTGGCCCGGTACCGCTTCCAATGCCGCCTCCGCTACCAGAACCGATACCGCCGCCCATGCCGGTGCCATTCGACGCCGGACCCGACGGGAGAACCGATTTCGGATCGCCGAGGTTCAACGCGGCTGCCGAAGCCATCTTCACCTGCGGAGGCACGACCACCGTTGGCTCCACTGCAAGCTTCGGATTGTCGTTGCGCACCACGATTGCAGGAGGCGTAATCTGCTGCATCGAGAATTTTGGCAGCTTGCCTTTTGGTGCGACGAGTTTGTCATGATCGCCGCCGCCGCCACCGCCGCCGATCTGGTCAATCTTCTTTTGCGAGAGCGGCATGTATTCGCTAACGTCCGGTGCGACCAGCGTTACGTGCTCCTGCGGCTTCATCATCACCTTGGCGCCTTTAATCGACAGCACAATCACCGTCGCCAGCACCGCGCCGTGAATGATGAGTGAAACCGATGCGCTCTTCTTGCGATAGTTATACTCGCCCCAGATGTCGTTGACCTTCACCGGGCGAGAAGTCAGTTGCAGAGGTGGGAGCTTTTTCGGAAACAGGCGCTCCCGAACGCTCTCAGCCAGAGACTTCCATAGCGGTGGATTGAGATCCTCCCGCATCAGCAGATTCAGTTCTGGCTCGTCCTTCTTTGGCATTTGTCCATCATTCATTCGGTTCTGCATTGACTCGCCCCTCACCCTCGGGCTACTTCAGCTCCCATCCGTGTCGCAATTCGTTTGCTCGGACTCCCCCCACGGGATCCGTGCAATGATTTTTGCGCCACGGCTCTCGCTTACGTGAGCCGAATTTGTACTACCTGTGATACGCGCTTACGTCCGACAAGTTGTATTGTGCAGCTTACTAACTATGGTTCCCGGAACTCAGATCCCCACAATCTGGCCGGGCCAAGGAGCACCCACACATTCACCTAATGAGATGCCTCAATGCCCTCTAACGAATGTCCAGCTTTCACGTCTTCTCAAAGTATTCACAGTGGAATAAGCATCTCCACGCTTACTTCCACTGTTGCCCTGCCCCACTCGCATCCGAATCTCGGCTTATAATAAGAAATTCAAGCACTTTCTAGAGGCGGAGCAACCTCCCGCTGACTTGCTGATCGGAGACATAGACCCGAGTGGAACTAAAGGCAACCGTAAATCTGCCCAGTACCGAATTCCCCATGAAGGCGAACCTGCCACAGAATGAGCCTAAGATGCTCGATCACTGGCAGAAGATTCGTATTTACGACCTGATCAGAAAGGCGCGAACCGGCGCTCCTACTTACGTTTTGCACGACGGCCCACCCTACGCCAACGGAGCCATTCACCTCGGCCACGCGCTGAACAAGTGCCTCAAGGATTTTATTGTCAAGTCCCGCACCATGGCTGGGCTTGATTCGCCCTACATCCCCGGCTGGGACTGCCACGGCCTGCCCATCGAGATCAAAGTAGATGAAGCTCTCGGCCGCAAGAAGCTCGAGATGGACCCGCTTGAGGTTCGGAATGCCTGCCGCAAGTACGCCGAAAAATGGGTAAAAACTCAGAGCGATCAGTTCCAGCGCATCGGCGTCCTGGGGGACTTCGACGAGCCGTACTCCACGATGAACAAGGAGTACGAAGCCCGCGTCATTGAGAACTTCTACGCCTTCTTCGAGAAGGGCCTGGTGTACAAAGGTCTCAAGCCCGTGTACTGGTGCATTAACGATCGCACCGCGCTAGCCGAAGCCGAGGTCGAATACGCCAATCACACCAGCCCCAGCGTTTATGTCAAATACGCGCTCAAGAGCGATCCAGCGGCCATAGCGCCCGAGCTAGCCGCTTACGCTGGCAAGGTCAGCACAATCATCTGGACGACCACTCCCTGGACGCTGCCCGCCTCGCTGGCCGTGGCCTTCCACCCTCGCGCCGAGTACCAGGCGCTCGAAGATATCGCCACCGGGCAGGTGTACATCCTTGCTACCGAATTGGTCGCGACCGTTCTGCCGAAGCTGGGCCTTGACACTGCGGGCATGAAAATCGTCGCGCGCTTCCCCGGCGAGAAGCTTGAACGCGCCATTTTTGCCCATCCGTTCCTCGATCGCGACGTCCTCGGAGTGCTTGCTGACTACGTCACCATGGACACCGGCACCGGCGCCGTTCACACGGCGCCTTCGCATGGTGCTGATGACTTCTACACCGGCGTCAAGTACGGACTCGATCCCACCACGCACGTCGATGCAGGCGGTCACCTGTTCGATGGACTTCCCGAATACGACGGCTTAAAGGTCTTTGCCGCCAACGAGCCCATTATCGAGTTGCTCAAGTCTCGCGGCGTGCTCCTCGGGCGTGAAAACATCGAACACTCCTACCCGCACTGCTGGCGCTGTCACAAGCCTGTCATCTTCCGCGCTACCGAGCAATGGTTCATCTCCATGGAAGGCAAGATCAACGACGGCACCCTGCGCAGCGAAGCTCTCAAGGCCATTGCAGGCGTCAAGTGGGATCCTGCCTGGGGTGAGGAGCGCATTGCCAACATGGTTGCCACGCGTCCCGACTGGTGCATTTCACGCCAACGCATCTGGGGCGTGCCCATCGCTGTCTTCTTCTGCGAATCCTGCGGCAAGTTGCACGAGGACCCCGCCACCAATCGCGCCGTCGTCAAGTTGTTCGAGCGCGAGGGGGCGGATGCCTGGTACGCGCATCCCGCGTCTGAAATTGTCCCCGCCGGAACCAAGTGCGCCTCCTGTGGCGGCACCGCATTCCGCAAGGAGATGGACATCATCGACGTCTGGTTCGAGTCCGGAGCTTCGCAAGCTTCCGTCCTTCCGCGCATCTTCGGTTCCTGGAAGCCCGCTGACATGTATCTCGAGGGTGGCGACCAGTACCGCGGGTGGTTCCACTCATCCCTGCTCTGTTCCATCGGACTCAATGGCGAGTCGCCATACAAGGCCGTAGCCACCAATGGCTGGACACTCGACGAAAACGGGCGCGCCATGTCGAAATCGCTTGGCAACACGGTTGACCCGGTCGATATCGCCAAGCGCATGGGTGGCGATATCGTTCGCTTCTGGGTCGCTTCCGTGGACTTCCGCGAAGACGTGCGCGCCAGCGAAAACCTGATGAACCGAGTCGCGGAAAATTATCGCAAGATCCGCAACACCTTCCGCTACATCCTCGGCAACCTGCACGGCTTCTCGCCCACTCAGGATGCGATTGCGTTCGAGCAGATGGAGCCGCTCGATCAGTACATGCTTTTGCGCACCGCCGACGTTGCCGGCGAGGTTCGTGGCTGGTACGACCAGATGCTGTTCCATCGCATCTACCAACGCCTCAACGAATTCTTCGCCGTAGATCTCAGCGCGCAGTACTTTGACATTCTCAAGGATCGCCTTTACACGTTCCCGCGCAGCTCGCGCGAGCGCAAGTCAGCGCAGACCGCCCTATGGCGCATCGGTGAGGCGCTACTGCGACTCATCGCTCCCATCCTCAGCTTCACTGCCGATGAAGCCTGGACCTTCATGCCGAAGTTGCTCTCGCGTCCTGAAAGCGTGCACCTTTCGCTGCTTCCAAACGCGTCCGACATCACCGGCCAGATCCGCGATCGCGAACAGGCCGCTCAGGTTCGCGACGACTGGAATTTCCTGTTCTCCGTGCGTGAGCAGGCTCTTCGTCATCTCGAGGAACTGCGCAACAACAAGACGATCAAGGCCAATCTCGAAGCTCGCGTCGCAATCACCGCCTCGGGCGATGATTACAAACGCCTCGCGCAATACTCCGACAAACTGCCCGCCCTGTTTGTCGTATCTCAAGTTGAACTCAAGGCCGGCGAAAAGAAGTCCGAGCTCGCCTTCGAAGTGGGCAAGGCTCTAGGAGAAAAGTGCGAACGCTGCTGGAACTACTCGATCCACGTCGGTGAGGATAAGAAGTACCCCACCATCTGTGAACGTTGCAGTGCCAACGTGGCCATCATCGAACGCGAACAGGCCGAAAGTAGTGCGTCCGGGAGCACCAACGCATAATGTCGCGTGCAAGTCTGCGATTGTTCTATCTCAGCGTGGCGGCGGTCGTAATCATCATCGACCGCCTCACCAAAATCATTGTCGCCCACCGCGTCGAGTTAAATTTCGGCAATGTGCAGGTCATTCCGAACTTCTTCTCCATCACGCACGTCGAGAACACCGGAGCCGCTTTCAGCCTCTTTGCTGACTGGTCGCCCCGAGTGCGCGTCCCCTTGCTGGTTGGCTTTTCCTCGGTTGCAATGATTGTTGTTTGCTACCTGCTCTGGAAGTCTGCCGCCAAATTCACCGCCACCGGGCTGGCTCTCGCGCTCATTCTCGGCGGCGCCATCGGAAACCTCTACGACCGTATCCTGTTTGGCCGTGTAACGGACTTCCTGCACTTCTACATCGGCAATCACATGTGGCCTGACTTCAACATGGCGGACAGTGCAATCGTCTGTGGTGCCACGCTCCTGTTCTTCGACCTACTCTTCGGCCCTAAGACCGCGAGTTAAAACGGACCGGCGACCCTATGCAAATCGGCATCGATCTTGGCGGTACAAAAATAGAAGTAATCGCACTCGACGATTCAGGCTCAACGCTCCTTCGCCACCGCGTCCCCACTCCTGCCGGAGACTACGCCGCCATCGTTGAGGCCATCGCTGGCTTGGTTGAACTCGCGGAGAATACAACAGGTCAATCCGGCACCGTAGGCGTTGCCACACCCGGAGCCATCTCGCCCGCCACCGGTCTGCTGAAGAACTCCAACAGCACGGCCCTGAATGGCAAGCCTCTCGACTGCGATCTTGAAACGCGTCTGCAACGCCCCATTCGCATGCAGAACGATGCCAACTGCATGGTTTTATCCGAGGCTGTTGATGGAGCAGCGGCAGGCGCCCACGTCGTCTTTGGCGTGATTCTCGGCACCGGTGTCGGCGGTGGGCTCGTGGTGGATCATCAAGTCCACGTCGGTCGGAACCGCGTCGCCGGAGAGTGGGGACATAACCCTCTTCCGTGGCCCAATGAGGCAGAACTACCTGGTATTGCGGCAAGCACGGGTGCATCGAAACCTTCGTGTCCGGACCGGGCCTCACCCGCGACTACCTGACCCGCACCACTCAGGAGACGCCCGCAATCGACATAGCCGCACTTGCCGAATCCGGCGATCCTGTCGCACGCGAATGCCTCGACCTCTATCACGACCGACTTGCACGCAGCCTAGCTACTGTCATTGACGTCCTTGACCCCGACGTCATCGTCCTCGCGGGCGGTCTCTCCAACGTCCCCAGTCTCTACACCGCCGTTCCCGCACTACTCAGCTGCTACACCTTCTCCGCCGACCTCGGAACGCCCATCGTCCGCGCCGTGCACGGAGACTCCAGCGGAGTGCGCGGTGCCGCCTGGCTCTGGCCTCGATCACGATAACTCCGCCCCGTCGCCTTTGTCCCGATCTTCGGGACTGCGAACATCTCTAAGGTTTCTGCCATCCCAGTTCGGGAAGTCTCGCAATTTACCGCCAGCCGTCCCCGCCATCTCTCCTCAAAGGTGCAAACATTATGCCCTTCGTTTTCGGGCTGAGACGCGCACTTCTACGACATCGATTGGCTGAATGCTGAGGAGGTAATGCGATGAAACGTCGTCCGACTCAGGGATCTTTGAATAGACTCTCATTATCTGCAGCGCTCACCTTCGTCCTTGTATTCTTCTGCTTAAGCGCAAACGCAGTCGGCAATCCTGTCAAGGGCGACCGATCAGCTCCTACCGTAACTGCTTTCTCGCTCCCGGCAACCTCTACAACGCTCAATGTGCCTATTCTCAATTTTACTGCCACGGACAATATCGGAGTGGCCGGCTATTCTGTGACTGAAACTCAGACTGCGCCTTCCGCGTCCGCAAATGGATGGTCTTCTGCGCCTCCTACCTCTCACACTTTTGCAAGCGCTGGGACTAGAACGCTCTACGCTTGGGCCAAGGATGCCGCCGGAAACCTTTCATCCAAGAAATCCGCAACGGTCGTCATAACACTTCCAGACACTACTCCACCGGTCGTGACTTCCTTCACTGTGCCAACGACGAGTGCTAACCTCACCATCTCCATTTCGCGTTTCACCGCCTCTGATAACTTCGGCGTCAACGGATATCTGATAACCGAGACCTCAACCGTTCCCTCAACGACAAATTCTGCATGGACCGTCAGCGCTCCAACCGCGTACACGTTCTCTACCGAGGGCAGCAAGACCCTTTACGCCTGGGCCAAGGATGCCGCAGGAAACGTATCGGTCAGCAAGTCCGCGTCAACGGTGATAACTCTGGCGGATACCGTTCCGCCTGTACTCACCGCCTTTTCTATCCCATCCACCGCTTCTTCACTCACTGTGGCGATCAGTAGCTTCACTGCATCTGACAACATCGGTGTAACCGGCTATGCCGTAACCGAATCTTCTGCCGCGCCCACCGCATCGTCCAACGGATGGTCCACCCAGCCCCCCACCTCCTACACATTTGCAAGCGCCGGGAGTAAAGCTCTCTACGCTTGGGCCAAGGATGCGGCCGGAAATGTATCTGTCAGCATGATGGCGTCTGTGGTCATCACGCTTCAGGCGTCAGGTCCCGAACCCTCAGGCTGGTACGCGGGAGACATGCATGTTCACCGCAGTTGTGGCGGATCGCCGGAAACTGTCTCGGCCATGTATAACCGAATGTCCCCCCAGAACTTGTCCGTAATTTCTCTTCTCGCTGATATGGGCAACGGTGAGGTTCAAAACGCAACAACAGATCTGCCGCTCGTGAATGGGGTGGATGACCCCATCTCAACGCCCGGACGAATTCTTCACTGGGATGCCGAATGGCATTGGGACGCCCTTTACAGCCAATACCCTCACCAGGCGCTAGGTGGACACATCGTTGCGCTCGGACTCTCTGATGCTCAGCAGATGTGGGACGAATCAACGTATCCGATCATCGACTGGGCACACCGGCAAAATGGCATCGCCGGCTTTGCTCACATGCAGTACCTAGACGGGACCATTCCGCAAACACTCACCTGCTGCACTCCAATCGAATACCCCGTTGAGGTCGCGTTAGGATCGGCTGACTTCATTTCCGAAGATGTTGATGACGTCACTTATACCGGCGGAAACATGTATCCGGAGAATGCTATTCAGGCATACTATCGGCTGCTGAATACCGGCTTCCGTCCCGGCTTCGCTGCTGGCACCGACTATCCCTGCAACTCCGGTGCGTCACTCGGGTCTTTGCTTACCTACGTTCAGGTTTCCGGCGATATGTCTTACCGCAACTGGATCCTCGGTATAGCCAGAGGCAGGACCGTTGTTTCCCGCAACGGACATAACGAGTTTCTTAGCCTCACCGTGAACGGAATTGCTACGCCGGGTGATGAAATCAAATTGCCTGCGGCCGGCAATGTCCAGGTAGCAATTCAGTGGACTGCGAACCAAAGCTACACTGGCACGATTCAGTTGGTGAAAAACGGAGTTGTCGTGGCCAGCACCCAAGGCGCGGTGAATGCTGGTGTTCCTGCCAACCTCAATGCCACAGTCGATATTTCAGCAAGCGGATGGTTAGCTGCGCGCAGGATGGACACTAAAGGACATGTCGTGCACACCGCAGCCATATTTGTAACCGTGAACGCTGCGCCCGTGCGCGCGAGTGCCGTTGATGCTCAGTATTTCGTCGATTGGATGGATAACCTGCTGCAGAAGACCTCGCCCGGCGGCGCTTGGAATTCGTTCTTCGCCACTAGTCTCAGCGCAGTGCAAACGCGATACCAAAACGCCAAGGCCATCTTCCAGCTGATCGAAAAAGAAGCGGCAGCAAACAGCGGCACTGCCTCGGGGCAGTCAATCTTCACTTGGCAGGTCCCCGGCACCTTCGAGAACGATTCGCCTTATGAGCTTGGCACTAAGTTCTGGGCTGATATTCCTGGGCAAGTCACGATGGTGCGGTTGTTCACGGCTCCTGCTGAAGGTGGAAATCATACCGTACGGATCTGGCAAGCCAGCAACGGAGCGCTCTTAGCCGGGCCCTACACGTGGAACATCGCCTCCGGCGTATCGGAATGGAAGACCTTCTCGCTTCCCACGCCGCTCACGATATCCGCGAATATCGACTACATCGTTTCGATATCGAACAGTAGTGATCAGTATTACGCTGGCGAGAACAACGGCTTTTCCAGCCCAATCTCGAACGGCAATCTCCACACCTATGTCGGGAGTGGCGTCTGGACTTCCTCAATGGGAACCATGCCCACCAACACATGGGAAAACAGCAATTACTACCGTGACATAGTATTCGTTCCCGCGAGATAAGTTCCGTGAGAGAAGAGCACGACATTCAACCGTGCTCTTTTCTAGACCTATTGAGAAACCTTGATTGCCCCGGCAGTTGTAGGATACAAGCGCTCGTACACTTTCGCGTTGCGCACAATCGCCTGCACATATTCGCGTGTCTCGGTGAACGGAATCGATTCTACGAATTCCGGCACATCGCGATAGTGTCCCGCCTGCAGCCAGTCGTCCACGCGATTTGAGCCTGCGTTATATGCTGCGAGCGCGTACTCTACCTGCCCGTGGTATTGCGTCACCATCTCCTTGAAGTAGCGCGTCCCAAGCTGAATATTCACCGTCGGTACCAGCAGCGAAGCAGTTGAGAAGTGCTTGATCCGTGCGGCTTTTGCTTCGCCCTTGCCCACTTGGGCCAGCAGTTGCATCAAGCCATACGCTTTCGCATTTGATACCGCTCCCGGATTGAACTCGCTCTCCTGCCTTATCAGCGATGCCACCAGATACGGGTCCAGCGAATTCGCCAACGCGTTCTTCTGCAAGTCCGTCCAGTACGGACGCGGGAACAAAATTTCCCAGTAAGCCCGCGGCAGGTCCGCCAAGTCCACAGAGTAATACCCCGGTAGCGACTTCTTCAGGAACTGCAGTGCGCGATGGCTTTGTCCGCCGTCCTGGTAAATACGCGCAATTTGCAGAGTTGCCCACCGCGCTCCCTGCCCACCTTGTTCGGCCTGCAGTTCGCGAATCGCAAACTCATTCAGTCCCGCATTCAGCAGCAGCTTGCTCTTTTCAGCCCTCAACTGGTTCGGCGGAGGCTCCAATTCCAGCGCTTCGGGCCCCGGCACCTTCACCACGGGAATCTTCGCGAGCCGCGCATCTTCCGTCAGCGCTACGTTCTGCACTGCCGCCGGAAGCTTCTCCAGCCGCTCTCGGCCGAGGTAGCCGTAGTAGTAATTCCGATAGCGTTCACCCAGCTTCGAATACCACGCCCGAGCCATCGCGTAATCATGCTCATCTTCGGCAATTCGCGCGCGCCAGTACAACGCAGCCGGCACCTCGGTGCGTTCGGGATAATACGCAACCTGATCTTCGAAATCTTTCTTGGCGTTCTCCGTCCGTCCCTGACGGTAAGTCAGCCACGCTGCCTTCCAGTGCGCATAGCTCGCCCGAGAACTCGACGGGAACCGCTGCTGCATCTCGCGGAACAGATCAATTGCTCGGTCGTAGTTCTTCTGCAGCAGGTACATGTTCCCTGCCGACAGCAGTGCCTGCTCCAGCCACGGACTTGAGCTAGCTTCCTGCCTCATACGTTGCAGGTTCTGCACCACCGCGCTCTCGTTGTTTTGGCTGCGAGCAATCTCCCCCATCAGGTACAGCCGTTGCGCGTTCGCCTCTCCCGTTGCATTCAACTGCTCCAGCAGTTGCTGCCCTTCCTTGATATCGATGTGCCGCAACGTCGCCGCCAGCGCCACCTGGATGCCAGGAATCTCATTCAGCGGAGCCTTTTCCTCCAACTGGCGATACTCGCGCGCAGCATCGGCCCACCGTCCGGCCTTTGCCAGCAAATCGGCTCGCGTCTTTTCCTCGGTGTACGTTCCTTCCAGCGCCGATCCCGCCGTAGTCAGTTGCGCCGCAGCCTGTGTGGCCTCCGCGCTCGCCGGCATCGTGAAGTACAGGTGCTTCAATATCTGCATCCCCTTTTCGGGATGCTCCGTGTGCATGTATGCCTTGCCCAACGCAAGCTCTACCGAGGCGCGCGTCGGTTCGCGATGCGCCTCAAGGTAAGTAATCGCCTCCTGCGTTTTACCTTGCGCCATCAGCGACGACGCATAGACATCTACTACGTCCTTCAGAAAGATCGATTCCGGAGAATCCTGCTCGAAGTTCTTCAGAGCATCCAGCACCTTGGCGCTGTCGCCTTGTCCCCCATAGGAAATAGCTTCCAGATACCGCACATAATCGTGCAGCTCTCCAATATGCGGTTTCGCCTTGTCCAACGCGGTGATTGCCTGCGGATACTGCTGATCCAGAACGTGGGCGTATCCCACGGCCAGCCACGCCAACGCTCCTGCATCGGTCCCGGCATGCCGACGCGCGTAACCCTCCACGCCCGCGTATGCGGTTGGCGTGCGGTTCTCCACCAGTTGACGCGCCATCACCTTCAGGTCGGCAGACGCCACGAATGCCCGCGTCATGCGACGCATCTTCGCCGGTGAAACCTTCTTTGACTTCGAAGCCGCTGCAGTGACGCGTCCTTTTCCCGCCTTCTTGCTCGTGGCAGTCTTTCCGGCAGCCCCCTTGGCCGAGGAAGAACTCTTTGCGGCAGAGCTCTTCGCAGCGCTCTTCTTTTTAGCGCTCTTCGTCTGTGCCTGGGTCTTGTGCGTTGAGGATTTTGTCGCATCCGCGGCGGGGCGCGCCGCAGCCAAGGTGGTAAGCGTCAGGAGGAGTATTGCGATAGAACGAGACTTTTTAAGCATGACCGCTAATTCAGTTTACCCCGGAAAACCTGGTCCCATGACCGCTCGGTTGTTATCCGCAAGGATTCTTATGAGCTCCTGAGTGAAGAAATCAACATCTCTCACGGATTCACCGTAGCGTTTTTGATAAGCGGCACGGCTCTTTTCGATATCCTCGTGCAGCCTGCTGTAGAGATCGCCTCGTGCGCGTCCCTCTGCGACTTTGTTCTGGTTGTACAACTTGATTTCGTCCACCAGCAATTTCGCAAATCGCCGCGCTTTCTCGTGAGCCTCATCCAGCGCAGGCGTCGCGGCAACCGCCGCCACCCTTTCACTTTCGCCGCCCGCTGCTGATAGTGTATTGGGCGTCGCGTAAGCACTTGCATGCCTCACGCCGTGCATTCCAGGAGAATCCTGTCCCTCCCCTGCTGCATACGAAGCATTCTGCTGCTGTGCCGTTGCCACCTGCGGCTCGGGTGCCCGCGCAGCTTCCGCCTGAGGATGGGGCGGCGCTCCCGCCGGTGAAGCTTTTCGATACACCAACAGATCCAGAGTAAGTTGCGCGACCTGCGCCAGTACTTCCAGCTTCGCGACATCCTCGCTACGTTCCGAAACGCCCAGCAGTATTGCTGCAATCCTTTCCTTCAGAGATACAGGAACAAGCAGCACCCGTGCGCCGCTGCCCAATCGAAGCCTCTGCGAAAATGACGGCTCGAATTCCGAAGCATTTGCCACTACCGCTGCTCCCGAAGCCATAACCTTCGCCACAGGCCCGTGAGCGGGGTCAATCGTTACTTGTCGGAACTCCTCCGCGCTCGCAAGCCCATGACAATTCCAACCTACCGCCTGTGCTCCTCGAAGAATCAAAAGACCGCACCCGGACATGATCTTCGAACTTGCTGCGAGCAACGCCTCCAGTGCCTCGGTCTGTGTGCGGGCTCTGGAAATCAGGGCTGTTCCGTCACGCAACTCGCCTGACCGATCACTTTGCTGAGGAGTGCCACTTTCCAATGCGGATCTCATCCGCCGCGCGACATCCTCCGCGAGCTCTTCTAAATAGTCCTGTAGCGCCTCGCGGCAGGCCTTTGTGGCAATCTCGCGGATCAGGTCGTTTTCCATGGCGTCGTTCGGGGGTCTCTCCCGGCAAAATATGGGTAAATGAGCTCTGCTCGGATTATGGTGGCCCACCTGGGCCATGTCAATGTGCTGGCCTCAACTTCAGCATGAGCCCGGAATCTCAAGGGCTACGTCCTCTGCAACTCACGCTTTGTCATCTGCTCCCGCACCTTATACAATGAGCCACGCAGCATATTTAAACGCGGAATTTCTGAATCGACGAACGAATGGAAGCCATCGAAAACAAAGTAGGAGAACCACCGAGCGAAGAAAGCACCCTCGTTGAAGCTGCTCGCTCTGGCGACATCGGTGCCTTTGAATCGCTTGTACGGCGGTACGATCGGAACGTATTCCGCATCGCTCAGCACATCACTCAAAATCGTGAGGATGCTGAGGACGTAGTCCAGGACGCGTTTCTGAAGGCGTACCAGAACCTTGGCCAGTTCCAGGGGCAGTCGAAGTTCTACACCTGGCTGGTGCGAATTGCGGTGAACGAAGCCCTCATGAGACTCAGGCGGCGACGCCCGGAGCGGATGGTTTCGATCGACGAAGATGTAAAGACGGAAGAGGATTCCATGCCGCGTGAGATCGCGGATTGGTCTCCGAATCCCGAACAGCAGTACACGCAGGCGGAACTGAAGGAAATTCTTAGTAAGACAATTCAAGGATTGCCCCCCAGTTTTCGAACGGTGTTCGTCCTGCGTGATGTGGAAGGGCTCTCAACCGAAGAGACGGCATCTGCTCTCGATTTGAGCGTCCCGGCTGTGAAGTCGAGATTGCTTCGCGCGCGTCTGCAATTGCGTGAGCGTCTCAACAAGTATTTCAAACGACGCGATGGAGACACCCGACCGTGAAATGCTCTGATTTCCTCAAAGAGCTGACTGACTATCTCGACAACACCATGGACTCACGAACCAAGGCTGAACTCGAGGAACACTTACAGTGGTGCCATAACTGTTACGTCGTCTGCAATACAACCAAGAGCACGATCGAAATCTATCGGGATTCCAAGCTCTACGAACTGCCTGACGAACTTCGAACCCGCCTTCATTCCGCCATCATGACCAAATGTCAATGTCATCAGGATGACGTCGAAGCCGCCGGCACCACCTCCGAAGACAAGCCCTCGAAATAGCGAAAGAGTATCCAATAACTTCAAGGAGGCCCCTTATTGGGGGCCTCTTCGTTTGCTTGAAATCATCACGCTCGCCGACACACGCAGAAGCAAGTACAACAGGGTGGCCCAGAGTTGGCGTTTTTCCAACTCTGGGTTCCGGAACTGATCTTAGAACTACCGTTTCTTCGCCAATTTCTTTACCGCCACCTTCTTCACAGGCTTGGCGATCTTCTTCGCCACGGGCTTTGATTTCGGCACAGCCTTCGCGGCTACTTTCTTATGCGCAACCTTCGCCAACGGTTTAGCCGATTTCGCGACAGGTTTTCCTTTAGCCGCGACTTTCTTCACCGGCTTGGCAGATTTTTTTACCACTGGTAGCGGCTTCCCTTTCGCAACCTGCTTGACTGGAGCTTTCGGCTCTGGCTTCGCAACTTTTGCGGACTTCTTTGCTGGGGCCGCCATCGTGACTTTCTTGGCTGGCGGGGCTGCCTGCTTCACAGGCTTCTTCTCCACAACCGCAACTTTCTTCTGCGCGGATGCCTTACTTCCGGCGTTCGCTGCTGCCGCAGCCGCAACCTGCTTCTCTGCCGGATGCTTCTCCTCTACAGCCTTTTCGGCGGGAGCTGGCGCCTCGGCAACGGCCGCCGGAGGAGTTGCAGGAACTTTTACTGCTGCCCCCGCCGCGGCTTTCTTCGCTGCAGCCCTTCCCCGGCGCACCGGCGTCGGAGGCGGTGGCGGAGGAGGTGGCTCATAAGGAGCCAGAAACTTCATGATTTCGGTTTCGGAACGCAGCTTTCCATCTAGGATCAGCATGAAAGCTTCCTGACAAATCTGCTGATATTCCGGCAACTGCGGAGTAATCCGCAGTGACGCCATCTCTGTTACAGGAATCTTTTCCTGCAGTTGACGCCACTTTCCAAAGAAGTTCTTGATCTTGTCGTCAACCGTCTTGTTCTTGCCGGTCACGTCAAGATACAGCAGCGCCTCAGGCTTTGCCTCAGCCAGAGTCTTCCAGGCCCCTGAATTTGACGCAGCTTCCTTCGACAGCAACTTCTTCGAGAGTTCCTTAGCATCGCTGTCCAGCCGCTTCCACGATTCCACAAACTCACGGTGTGGAATCAGTTTCTGGATCTCGGCAATCTCATCATGCCCGAGCCTGTGCGTCAGAAAGTGCATTACTGCTGGAGCCGCATCCACATTGATATTGAAATCCGCCATAGTGGCGCGCGTTTTTAGCAGCTTTGCCAGTTCAGGATCGTCTGCCTTAGCGGCCGTCCACTTCGAGCACAGAACCTTCAGCCAGCCCTCGCGCTCCAGCGCGTACATAACGGCCACCGGGCTCTCTTCGTGTGCAATCTGCTCGATTTCGTATCCGATTGCACGTTGCCCAAGGTACTGAATATACTCACCTTCTTTGGCAGACTCGTAACGTGCGCGGGTTCGCTCTTCCAGTTCCCAGCCAAAACGGGCGGCAAAACGTGTCGCGCGAATCAATCGCGAAGGGTCTTCCAGGAACGAGTAGCTGTGCAGCACTCGAATCAGCCGTGCTTCGATGTCGGCAGCGCCATTGAACGGGTCGAGCAGCAAGCCTCTGGAGCCGTCATTCAGCGACAACGCCATGGCGTTAAAGGTGAAATCGCGTCGCTTTAAGTCCTCATTGATCGTCGCAGGTGTGATGGCTGGCGGTTTGCCGGGCTTGTCAAACACCTCTGACCGCGCCATCGCAATCTCCACAGGAGTCCCCTGGAAGACGGCATGCAGCATCCTGAACGTGTTATCGACCATGTCGATAATCGCCCCTGCTTCTTCCAAGTCCTTCTTGAGTTCTAGTGGATTCCCCTGAACTGTAAGATCAAGGTCGCGGATGGTGAATCCAGTGAGGATGTCGCGGGTCGCCCCTCCGGTCAAATACACATTCATGCCGTGAGACCGGGCTATCTGCTGAACCGTGTTGACCGTCCGCAACTGGTCGGGGGTCAGCCGGCTCTCCATTGTGTAGATGTAATCGGCCATGGTGTTTAACGCACTGCTATCAGATACTTAAATGCACAGAGTTACAAAAACACTTGAAACAATTAAGAATTCTGTGACCCAAAACATCCAGTCATTAACTCGTTCACGGCAAGCTACTTACAGCGAACTGCAACATTCCCGCTACAAACTCCAGACAATATCACAAGCGCGATACGCTTGGCTACTCTGAATGCCAGACGGCTGTTGATATTCTAGTGAATATGAAACTAAGGCGTTCCACGGTAACTCTTCAATTACCTCTTCGGTGGATTTTGTTTCCTCCTGAACCAAGGGAGTGCGACAATCAATCGAGGATTAGGTACTCTCTCTGAGAATTGGTATCTAAGAAGATGGCGTCCACGCACAAGAAGGTCATCGTCCGCAAGGTGGACCGCGACAGCGTACAAGGCTACGTTGCGTCCGAAGACTTTCTTGTCGGGCAAAAGTTCGAGCTGCTCAACACCGCCGGAAACGTTGTTCTCATCGATCTCAACGAGATCAAGGGAGTGTACTTCGTCCGCGACTTTGCCGACGCCAACTCTTTGCAGCGCAAGACGTTCACCACTCGGCCTCGCATCGAAGGGCTCTGGATCCGCCTGCGTTTCCGCGACGCTGAGACGCTTGAGGGTCTCATGCCCAACGATCTCACCCAGGTACGCGCTGAAGGCTACTTCCTTAATCCTCCAGACACACGCGGCAACATCCAGCGAATCTTTGTTCCGCGTTCCGCACTCTCCGAAATCACCGTATTAGCCGTGATTGGCTCAGCTGCCCGTAAACGTCGGCAACCGGAGCCGGAACAGCAAACTCCGCTTCTTTTCACCGAGGCTCCAACCGAGTAGCGTTTTGTTTCTGCTGACTTCTGAGGTGCTGCTCCTGTAGGCTAGACCCAAGATGAAACTGTCAGATATTGCCCAGCGCCTGGGCGCAACCCTTGAAAACGCCTCGCCTGAAGTTGAGATCACCGGTGTCGCCGGAATCGAAGAAGCTGGCCCCCAGCAAATTACCTTCATCTCCAACCCCAAGTACACTCCGATGGCGAACACCACCAAGGCTGCCGCGATTCTCGTGCCACCCGACTTCCCTGCTTCGCAGCATCCGGTATTGCGCATCGCTAATCCCTACCTGGCGTTCGCACGCGCGCTCGAGTTCTTCTACCAGCCACCTAGATACTCTCCGGGTATTCACCCCACTGCCGTCATCGACCCTTCAGCCAAAATCGCAGCGGGGACTCATATTGGTCCTTATGTCGTCATCGACGCTGATGTGGTCATCGGCGAGAATGCCGTGCTACTGGCGCATGTCGTCATCTACCGCGGAGTGAAAGTCGGCAACCGGTTCTTCGCGCATTCCCATGTTCAGGTTCGCGAATTCTGCGAGTTAGGCGACGATGTCACGCTCCAGAATGGAGTTGTGATTGGAGCCGACGGTTTCGGCTTCGCCCGGGATGGCGCCCGCGGATGGCACAAGATCGTGCAGTCCGGCACCACTCGCCTTGCCAACCGCGTTGAAGTGCAGGCAAACTCGTGCGTGGACCGCGCCAGCATCGGTGTCACCAGCGTGGCAGCCGACACGAAGATAGACAACCTGGTGCAAGTTGGTCACGGCTGCAAAGTTGGCGAACACACCATGCTCTGCTCGCAGGTGGGACTCGGTGGCTCCTCTCACGTAGGAGACAATGTAATTCTGGCGGGTCAGGTAGGTGTTGCCGGACATCTGACTATAGGAGATGGCGCCATCGCCACGGCGCAAACCGGTATTCCCCACGACGTCGCGCCGGGAACCATGGTCAGCGGCTATCCGGCGATTGAAAATCGTCAATGGTTGCGGGCCGTCGCAGTATTCAACAAGCTTCCCGAGCTCGCTAAGGCGCTCCGAAAGTTAAGTCGCGGTACCGAATAGCGCAATTTGTGCCCCAAAGTTCTAGTTTGCATCCGATATCAACAGGTTCGAAAAGGTGGAGACAGCGGATGGATGAATCGAAGCAGTTCGAACTGGTAGAAGGTGGCAAGTCCGAAGATCAGAAACCGATTTGCGTGTTGCTCCTGGATGATCGCGAAGAGAACCTGCTGTTGCGCTCCACCATTCTTCGGCAGAAGGGCTACAAAGTCGTTACCGCAATTTCGATCGAAGAAGCTGAAACCAAGCTGAACGACATCGACATCGCTGTCCTCGACTACCACCTCGGCGCGGGCAAATTTGGTACCGAGGTCGCTAATTCCCTTCGCGTCAAGCGCCCCGAAGTGCCCATCATCATTCTTTCCGCGACGCTCGAGCGCAAGTTCGGCGGCATTGCGGACATGCATCTGCTCAAAGGCAACAGTTCCGTCGAAGAATTGGTGCAGGCCCTTCGCAGCTTCGAAGCCAAGCGCCGTGGGCGTCCTGTCGTGGTTGATTCGCGTGACTTTTACTATTCGCGCATCATCCTGGCCATGGGCGACGACATGGTCATCGAGATTCTCGATCGCGAGGGCAACTGGCAATACGTCAATGACTATTTTGCCGCCCTCAGTCACCAGCGCCGTGGATGGTACGTCGGCCGCAACATCTTCGACCATTTTCCCGAAATGCGCGACGAGTGGGGAGAAATCATCCGCACCGTTGCCGACACCCGCGAAACCTACATCGACCGCCGCAACAACCGAGCCATGCCCCACCTCCCTGCCGAGTCGCAGCACTGGCAGTGGAACGTGCTGGTCTTCCCCATCAAGTTGCATGACGGGCGCGATGGTGTCGTCCTCAGTGCGCGGCTAATTGAGAGAAAGTAAGCACGCTGGTGGCGTGCAGATTCGCCGCTTTCCAGCGTAGAATGTCAGCCATGAAGAGTGCTGCTCGCGTGGTTCTCGGCTGTCTCTCGTCGATGGCGCTGTTTTCCGCTGGGTGCAACTATTCCAAGCCGGTGATGTATGTGGATATTTTCAATCACTCCGGCCATACCATGCAGAACGTCGAGATCAAGCACCCCACTGGCATCTTTGGGCTGCCCGAACTGCGTAACGAGCAGACACATCGCCACATGGTAGTGCTCGGCGCGCCCTGCAAGTTCAACATTGCTTTCGAAGACGAGACTGGCCGCAAATACTCCAGCGCCTACGACCTCGGCTCCAAGTGTCCTACCGAGGTTGCGTTTGAGGTCGGTGTCGGCATGTCGATCAGTGAGAGGCGGGTTCGACCGTAGTCGAGTCGCGATACTGTTCTGGAAGCCCGCTGTAGATTGACGCCCGAACAGCCGCAAGCAGTTCTTCTTTGCTCGCAAACAGATGCGGGTCAACCGGCTGGTGTATCTTGACTGTGACCTCGCCTTTGCGCATCACCATCGCCCCCTTCGGCCACGCCTCGTGACTGCCGACAATGGTGATTGGCACTACCGGAACGCCTGCCTCCATCGCAAGGTGAAACGGTCCTTTTTTGAATGGCAGCAAGCGCCCATCACGTGAACGAGTGCCCTCCGGAAACACCAGCATCGGCGTGCCCGATTGCAGTACGCGTGCCGCGCCACGAACGCCTTCGATCGCCGACTTTCGGCTTGCCCTATCCACTGCGACGAAATTCGCAGCCCGCATCCCCCGCCCAAACAGCGGAATCTTGAAGAGTTCCTGCTTTGCAATGATTGAGATTCGCCGGTTCAGCGCCCGCGTAATAATCGGAGGGTCCAGGTTCGAAACATGGTTTGCCATGAAAAGATAGGCGCGATCTTCCAGCCGCTCCATACCCTCCGTGCGCACTCCTATCCCCGCCAGACGATAACCAGTCGTCGCCGCCCACAGCGAGATATTCCAGAGCACGTCGATTCGCCCGGTGATATACAGCGCCGGAAATCCAATCAGCGCTGCTACTATCGCCAGCACGACCCAGCACAAGACACAAAAAAACAAACGGATCACTGCGCCACTCCCGCGTCCGCTTCACCGCGCAGGAATGCCGTACGGCGGCTCCTAATCTGCTGCGAGAGATTCGGCAAATCCTCAAATTGATATTCGTCGATCTTCTTTGTGCTTACAGGCAAGTCAAGCTCTCTTACTTCTCCCGAAGCTGCTCTCACCTTCAGATGAACCGGCTTCTTCGGCTCGCGCTTTTGGAGTACCTGGTTGAAGTCGCCCGTGACTTCAACGCCATCCGCCTCCATGATCGCATCTCCGACGGCCAAATGCATCCGCCCCGCAGCCGAATTCTCATCGACACGCGTAATCGTCGTTGGCCGCCCCAGCCCACGTGAACTCGTGAATCCCACATAAGGCTGCTCGCCTTGCCGATGGCCGAGGTTCAGTCCCACGTAAGCGAATGCCTGCTGATACGGAAGTTCGTCCGTGCCTGAGATATATTTTCCAAAGAAATCCCTGAAGTCACTTCCCGTCAAAACCTCCAGTGCCAGCCGCACGCCTTCCGAATCGTCGAAGTACGTTCCCGGCTTCGCGTAGCGCTGATTCATGTACTGGAACAGGTCACGTAAGCAACGCCGCCCATTGGTCAGCCTGCGCATCTCAAGATCAATCAGGAAACCAAGTATCTCGCCCTTCGTGTAATAAGAGATGCTGCGGTCAGGACGATGATATGCGGCATACACATCGAACCACGTATCCAGGCTCGACTCCTCCGCCGATTGTGTCAGCCGTGCGCTGCGAGCCTGCAACGTTCCAATTACTCCCGCCAAATGCGTCAGTGCTCGCTTCTCGTCCTGCAACCCAGCGCGGACCAGCAGAATATCTGCCGCTGTGCTCGTCATGCCCTCGCTGAACCACAATGCCCGCGTGTACTGTTCTTTCGTGTAGTCGATCGGCTCCAGCGACTGCGGTCTGATTCGCTTCACGTTCCAGAGATGAAAAAACTCGTGCGCCGAAACCCCGGCCGCGCTGGTCACGTCCTGTTTCATGCGGTCGCCAGCCACATCGATTGCGGTTGAGTAGGCGTGCTCCATGCCGCCGCTCCCCGAACCATGAGCCACCATGTAGAGAAAAGTGTACTGGTCATACGGACGGTCCTGCATCCAGTCCACGCCCGCCGCAGTAATCTTCTTCAGCATCACGCGAAGAGCAGCAAGATCGACATCTGGCGAATCCACCACAATCTCGTACTTCGCACCACCCTGCTCAAATCCGCTCTCGTACAACTTCCCCACCATCACCGGTGAATCCACCAGCCGGTCGTATTTCGGCGCGGTCGCAGCATTGGCGAGTTCGTCGCCGGTTCGTGCTCCCAGCACACCACCGTCATGCAGTCTCCACCCGGAAGGAAGATCCATCAGCCGAATCGATACCGGAGCCGCGCGATCTTCGGGTCGATACACCAGCACCTGCGCCCAGTTAAAGAAACCATGCTGCGCATCAAGCGCCGCTCCAAACGTTCCTTCATCATTCGTTAGCACGTCATAACTGAAAGTCACGCAGGGATGGTTGCCAGAGGTCGTCAGCTTCCAGGTCGTCTTGTCTGATTTCTCTGCACGTGCGTCTTTCGTATCGCAGCGGTCACACATCCACTCCGGAACGCCCTCGTATGCTCTTACATGATTCACGTTCACCGCGAAATCGCGAACCTGGTACAGCGCATTCCACACAGGAAGCTGGAATTGTCCGACTGGTTGATGCGCCACTGCGTCCACATGCACCATGTGCTCGCTCGTCCGCTTCAGCGAAACGCCATACGCTACGCCCTGTGCCGGGCACCAGTAAGGAGAATCCTGTGCTGCGAGCGAACCCGCCAGCACTGTGAGAGCTGCGATCAGTAGTCCACGTCTTGCTAGCATCGTCACCTTGACTGCACCTGCAGCGCCGCCGGCAACTTCTCGTAAATTCCGCCAAAACCACCATTGGAAAGAATGGCGACGACATCTCCGGACGCCAGCTCTGGCGCCACCTCGCGCACGATTGCGTCCACATCCGGCAGCTGCCGTGCCATCACTCCACGCGCCTTCAGCTCGCCGACCACAGCATCAACGTCGAGTCGCTCTTCCGGCTTGAGCGCGTCAGTAGTCTTGAAAAACACACTGGCGATCACAACCTGATCCGCCTGCGACAGGCTCCCCACCAACTCATGCTGAAAGACATTCCGCCGTAGCGTGTTCGAGCGCGGCTCCAGAATTGCCCATAGCTTGCGGCCTGCATAGCGGTCTCGCAGCGCTCTCAACGTAGCTGCAATCGCCGTTGGATGATGCGCGAAATCGTCAATCACCGTAATGCCGTCAATCTCCGCGCGCACCTCCAGCCGCCGCTTCACACTCCGGAACCCGCGCAGCGCTCCCGCGATGGTCTCTGCTGGAATGCCATACGAATATGACAGTGCCGCTGCCGCTGTTGCGTTCAGCACGTTGTACTCACCCGCCAGTGCAAACTCAAAATCCGCGAAGTGTTCGTCTCCGCGATGTACCGTCCACTTCGTGCTGCTCGCTCCATAGTTCACGTTGCTGATGTGCCAGTACGAGTCCGCGCCAAAGCCATAACGTTCTACCGGACAGAACGCGCGCTCCACGCACTCCGAAACATTCGCGCTTCCGTCCCAGGCGATCACTTTCCCGCGCCGCGGCACAAGGTTCACCAGCCGTTTGAATGCGAACTTCACCGCCTCGAGGTCGCGATATATGTCGGCGTGGTCAAACTCAACCGATGTCAGAATCACCGCATCCGGAAAGTAATGCAGGAACTTCGGCCCCTTGTCGAAGAACGCCGTATCGTATTCATCGCCTTCGATGATGAATTCCTTGCCGTCCGTCACCGCAAAGCTGGAGCCGAAATTCTCCGCAATCCCTCCCACTAGAAACGACGGATTGCGCCCAGCATATTCGAATATCCACGCGGTCATACTCGTCGTAGTGGTCTTGCCATGCGTTCCGGCAATCACCAGCGAATTGTGTCCGCGAATAAACTCCTGATGAATCACCTCAGGCATCGACACAAACGGCAGTCGCTGATCCAGCAGATACTCCAATTCAGGATTGCCACGCGAAATCGCGTTCCCTACAACTACGACATCCGGAGCCGGCGTCAGATTCTCCTCTGCAAACGGCTGCATTACGGGAATTCCCAGCGACTCCAGGAACGTTGACATCGGCGGATATGCTGCCGCGTCCGAGCCGCGCACATCGAGCCCACGTGCTTTCAGCATCCCCGCCAGTGACGCCATCGCCGTGCCGCAAATTCCAATCAAGTGAATCGAGCGAGCTTTCATCAATGCCACTAATCCTTATAAATTTCCAACTGTCGCTTCGAGCTGCGAAGACGCCTCTACCCGCAACCGCGCACCACGCTCGGAGCTCTCCAGCATCGACGGCACACCAAACGGCATTGTGAGATTCCTTGCCTCGACGTGCCCTGACGGAACGCCAAACACCACTGGCACCCGCAGAGGTGCAACGATGTGCTCGACCACCTCGCGTACCGACTCGTCCTCCGCGCAACCCGAAGAACACTTCAGCATCTCGCCGAACACAAATCCGCGGACGCCTTTCAATTTCCCAGCCAGTGAAAGCTGCATCAGCATTCGATCGATGCGATACGGCTTCTCGTTCACATCTTCCAGAAAGAGTATCTTTCCCTCAGTATCGATTTCCCACGGTGTTCCCAGCGAAGCCACTACAACCGACAGACACCCACCGATAATCTTTCCCTCGGCGGTTCCGCTTACGATCGTGCTCACGCCCGAGCCCACTGCAAATTCAAACCCAAGCGCCTCACCGCGCAAAGCCGCGCCGAACGAAGCCACATCAGCGCGGCCGCACGCAAAATCGCTGGCCACCATCGGCCCATGGAAGGAGACGATGCCAGCGCGATCCAATGCGAGCAATAATGACGTGTTGTCGCTATACCCTACAAACGGCTTTGGCTTCTGTTTAAGAAATTCGAAGTCCAGCAGTGGCAGCAGATAATTCGATCCATATCCGCCCCTGGAGCAGACAATCGCATCCACGTCATCGCGCCGCCACATCTCCATCAGCGCTGCCGCTCGCGCTCCATGAGCACCGGCAAAATCGCCGTCGCGTTCCAGCGCTATCGGAGAGATCTCAACCTCGACCCCGAGCGCAGCACTTAACTCTGCCGCACCTGTTTTCAGCGCATCGCCATCCACACAACTCGCCGCGCTCACTACGCCAATCTTGCGCAGCTTCCGCAATACGGCAGGACGATTGCCAAACTGAATGGGCTCTGACTTCATGCCATGATGTTAAACGAAAACCGCTACAGGAAGTATTCTCCCGAGCAGATTAGAATCGCCGACCCTTCCAGCATCAGCGAACTGCCCGATTTCCACTGCACGCGCTGTGCGCCTCCGGGGGCAACCACCATCAAGTTCTCCGAAGCTCCCCGCATTGCGATGGCCGCCGAAGCCGTAGCCGAGCTCCCGGTACCCGACGACTGGGTCTCGCCCGCGCCACGCTCGTAAATGCGAATAGCGATCTTCCCGGCGCTCTTCACCTGCACCCACTCCACGTTCACGCCCTCGGGAAACAAATCTGAGCGGGCCTGAATCGCCTGCGAATCCTTCTGCCATTCCGCCGGAAACTCCTCGACGAAAATCACAAAGTGCGGATTCCCCATCGACACAGGCACACCCTCATAACGAGCGTTGCCAGCGTCAACACGAAATGGCTGCTCTACCTTCGGCGATCCCATGTCGGTCAGGAAGTCATACTTATTCCCGCTCTGCCCAGTGAGCTTGCAGCGTTTCGAACCCGCATCAGTGGCGATCAGCAGATCGTTTGCGCCCCCGCTTGCAACCAGGTGAGCCGCAACGCACCGCGTGCCATTTCCCGATAGTTCCGCAAACGAGCCATCCGCGTTAATCAGATGAATACGCGCGTCATGACCTTGCTCGTCGCTCAACCACTCCACGCCATCTGCACCCACGCCATTGTGACGGTCGCAAATTGCCCGAGTCAGCGCAGCTGCGTCTTCTCCCTGCAATTCTTTGCGCACGATCAGGAAATCGTTCCCGTACGCGCTTGCTTTGACGAATGGAACTCCAGTTCCCCTCTGCAATGCTTACTCCCGTTCGCTTGAACTGAATGAAATAATCTTGCGGCTGGCGAAGCCATCCCGCAGCGTCTTCTCTAAATCGGCGTGCGTCTTCGGCTGTGCCTCCAGCGTGAATCAACCTGAGCTAACGTACGGTCGTGTGACATCTTTAGTTGTTCAATCCTGCTGGCATTATCCGCACGTCCCTGATTCACCAGCCGATAGAGTTCATCCGTGTCCATCGCCTCTACTCTGTACGTAGCCGGATACGGTCGCACGAATACCCTCTTCTCCAGGATTCCCAGAATCAGCAGCCCGAAGATGACAAGCACTGTCGCCATCGCAGCTGGAAACATCAGCCCTGCACCTGCGCACATCCCAATCGCAGCTACAACGAAGATCGTCGCCGCCGTCGTTACACCCTGCACACCCGCTCGATGATGCAGAATCGAACCTGCACCAATGAATCCAATGCCTGCAATGATCTGAGCCGCAATTCGCGTCTGATCCTGCCCGCTTCCGGCCAGCAACGAAGACAGAATGGTAAACATTGCCGAGCCGAAGCACATGAACATGTTGGTGCGCAGTCCTGCTGGCCGATGCTTCACCTCTCGCTCGAGCCCGATTGCACCGCCCAGCACGGCGGCGACCGCCAGGCGAACCAACACAGTGCCCACCGTATCTGCAGGAGTGGCCTGCAACGTTCTCTCCAGAAACGGAAGCGATTCCAGCATTTACACCTCGCATCAGGAGCTTCGCAGGATTGTACACCGCAAAAAGGCCACGGCATCGAACCGTGGCCTCCTTACAAACCAACTTCCTTACTGACGGGGACCGCGGGGCCCGCGAGGACCACGACGGCGGCGGCGGCGTGGATCTCCGGCTCCCGCCGGTTTTCCGCCCGCTACTGCATGCGTCGGAGCTTCATTCGGAGTGTCTTCCCGATTGAAGTTCTCGTCGCTCTCCTCTTCCCCTTCTTCAAAGCCTCCCTCGAAGGTCACTGCCGAACCTTCCAGCGAGCGCTCAGGCGCGGGTGCTGCCGCTACTTCCGGAGCGGGACTAACTCCACCACCCTGTGCTTCCAACTTCGCGCGCTGCTCTTTCAGAATTGCCTTGCGCGACAGCTTGATGCGATTACCTTCGACGGCCAGCACTTTCACCAGCACCTGGTCGCCTTCCTTCAGTTCGTCCTTAATGTCTTTAATGCGGTGCTCAGCCACTTCGCTGATGTGCAACAGACCGTCAGTGCCCGGGATGATCTCAACAAACGCTCCGAACTCGGCCAACCGCGTGACCGTGCCCAGATACGTCCGGCCAACTTCCGGCACAGCCGTGATGTCGTTGATCATCTGCAAAGCTTTCTCGGCCGCAACAGAGTCACTCGAAGCCACGCGAACCTGCCCGCTGTCTTCCACGTCGATCTTCACGCCGGTGGCATCCACGATGCCGCGAATCACCTTTCCGCCCGGTCCAATCAGGTCGCGAATCTTGTCCGTCGGAATCTGCAGCGTGTAGAACCGCGGAGCGTGAGTGCTCACAGTCTCGCGGCCCGAAACAATGGACTCAGACATTCTGTCCAGGATGAACAGGCGTCCACGCTTGGCCTGGGCCAGCGCTTCACGCATGATCTGCGGCGTGATGCCCATGATCTTGATGTCCATCTGCAGAGCGGTAATGCCCTCGCTCGTTCCGGCCACCTTGAAGTCCATATCGCCGTAGTGGTCTTCCGCGCCTGCGATGTCCGTCAGGATGGCGTAATCCTCGCCTTCCTTCACCAGTCCCATCGCGACGCCTGCAACCGGAGCGCGCAGCGGCACGCCGGCATCCATCAAGCTCAGCGATCCACCGCACACGGTCGCCATCGAAGACGAACCGTTCGACTCAAGAATGTCGCTCACCACGCGCATCGCGTAGGGAAAATCATCTTCGCTCGGCAGTACGGCGGTCAGTGCGCGCTCGGCCAACGCTCCGTGGCCAATCTCGCGGCGGCCCGCTCCGCGCAGGAATCCAACTTCGCCCACCGAGAACGGCGGGAAATTGTAGTGCAACATGAAGCGCTTCTTGGTCTCGCCTTCGAAGCGTTCCAAACGCTGCATGTCATCGCTCGTGCCCAGCGTGGTCGTAACCAGCGCCTGGGTCTCGCCGCGCGTAAATACCGCTGAGCCGTGAGTGCGCGACAGCACGCCCACTTCGGTCCAGATCGGGCGAATCTGATCGAATGCACGGCCATCAGGACGGCGGCGGTCCTTCGTCACCTGCTCGCGGAACACAATCTCGCGCAGAATATCGAAGTACTTGCCAGCCTTCGTACGCTCTTCCGGTTGGTCTTCCGGAATTTCAGCCTTCAGACCATCTTTCAGCGCCTTGATTTTGGCGTAGCTTTCAAGCTTTGGATACTTCTCGGTATTCACAGCATCTGCCAGCGCCTCGCCGACCTTCGAACGAATGCTGTTCAGGTATTCCTGATCGATCACCGGAGCCTCGAACGCACGCTTCGGCTTTCCAATCTTCTGCGCAAACTCGCTGATCGTAGCGCAGATCTTCTTAATCTCGGCGTGGGCGAATTCGATAGCATCCACCACGCGCTCTTCGTCCACTTCGTTCGCGCCCGCTTCGATCATCACGATGCCTTCAGCGGTTCCCACCACCATGATGTTCAGCTTGCTCTCGCGCTGTTCGTTGTAGGTAGGATTGATCACGAACTGATCGTTCACCAGGCCCACGCGCACAGCGCCAACCGGACCGGCAAACGGAATATCGGAAATCGTCAGTGCGACCGAAGCGCCGTTGATTCCAGCAACGTCCGGATCATTTTCGGTATCAGCCGACAGAACAAAAGCGATGACCTGCGTTTCGCAGCGGAAGCCATCGGGGAACAGAGGGCGAATTGGACGGTCAATCTGGCGGCTCGTCAGAATTTCGCGCTCGCTCGGGCGTCCTTCACGCTTGATAAAGCCGCCAGGAATGCGGCCGCCAGCATACGTGTATTCGCGGTAGTCCACCGTCAAGGGGAAGAAGTCGATTCCGGCGCGAGGCTCTGTGTTCGCGCAGGCCGTCGCGAGAACTACGGTCTCGCCGATCCGGACAACGCACGATCCGTGAGCCTGCTTGGCCCAGTGACCTGTCTCAAATGAAATGGTTTTGTTGCCGGAGAGGATAACGCTTGTTTCTTGTTTCATTGAATCCTTTCGCCAAGGGGCGCGTCCACGATAGGAGCACTCCACCGCAACAAGCGCGAGCAGTACGCGACAAGTCGCAGTAAGAATGCGAAGAGGAACAGTTCCAGCCGCAACGATTTCGCCAATCACTCCCCACGTAGCACGACATCGTGCTCCAATGCGACAAATTGGGAGTGCGCTGTACGCACCGTTTACGCGAATACGTACAGCGGATTACACGCAAAAACCGGCCATTGAAGCCGGTCTCAGGCGAAAGTTTACTTGCGGATACCCACCTTCTGAATCACAGCCTTGTAGCGCTCGGTGTCGTACTTCTTCAGATAATCGAGCAAGCTACGACGCTTGCTGACCATCATCAGGAGGCCGCGACGCGATGCGTGATCCTTCTTGTGCGTGCGGAAGTGCTCGTTCAACTGACCGATGCGCTCGCTAAGAAGGGCAATCTGTACTTCGGGGCTGCCGGTGTCATTGGTGTGGGTCTTGTACTTTTCGATGATGTTGGTTTTCTGCTCTCGTGCTAACACTGGGAACTGACGCGCTCCTGCTTCTACTTATTCATTGTTGTAACTACATCAAAATACCATGTTTAAGTTGACAGTGCAAAAACGCCCACTACGCACAGCGTCACTCGTTACGCAAAGCCGGATATCTAGTGGCTCCGCGGGTCACAGGCCGCAATATTTGCCCTTCGATGTTTCTGCACTCATGACTGTGCTTTTTTGTTCTGCTCAACGACTTTCAGGAATTCCGCATGCACTCGCGGATCATCGCTCAGCTCGGGATGAAAAGTCGCGGCGATCAATCTCCCCTGCCTGATCAGCACCGGGTAGCCGTCGCGTTCGGCCAGAACTTCCACGGCCTCGCCCACGCGCTCAATCCGCGGCGCCCTGATATAAACCTGCTCAAGTGCTCCGCCAGCGAGTTTGCTTGCGCCCTCCACGATCGTCGAATCAATCTGCCGTCCGTAAGCGTTGCGCCGCACCGTGATATCGAGCGCTCCGATTCCCTTTTGCGACGGATTCTCGATCTCTTTCGCCAGCAGAATGCAACCCGCGCAAGTCCCAAACGCAGGCTTGTTCATCACGAAGTTAGCGAGTTTCTGAAAGCCTTCCTCGCCAAGCAGATTCAAGAACACCGATGACTCGCCGCCCGGAATAATCAGGCCATCGATTTCTTCGAGTTGCTCTGGCTTCCGCACCAGTATCGGTTCCGCGCCCAGCTCCGATATGCGCCGACTGTGCGCCTCAAAATCCCCTTGCAGGGCAAGTATTCCAATCTTCAGCATTGTTCTTTTACTCTACCGCAAAAAGAAGAAGCGCAGCCCGCAAGCTGCGCCCTCCAGTTGGTGGCCCACATACGCTCTCTTTCGGCGAATGTGGGTAAGCAGAACTATCACCCCGCATCATCTAGCGAATACGGGAGAGACTCTTACCAGCCGCGCGTTTGCAGCATCTCGGCTTCAGGGATTCCGGCCACAGCCAGGCCCTTCATCGATCCCGTCATTTGTTCGCTCACTTCGGCCAGCACCTTCGGATCCTTGTAGTGAGTGGTGGCGATCACGATGGCCTTTGCCCTCGACTCAGCTTCCGCGCGTTCCTTGGGGTCTTTCAGATCCAGCGGCGTTGCTCCCTGCTTCATAAAGATGCCGCTGCCCACGAACACCGCTTCTGCGCCCAATTGCATAACGAGCGAAGCGTCTGCCGGGGTCGCAATTCCGCCCGCGCTGAAATTCGGCACCGGAAGCTTCCCAGCCTTTGCCACCATGCGCACTAACTCGTAAGGAGCCTGATGCGTCTTCGCCGCCAGGTAGAGTTCCTGCTCATCCATCACGGTGAGCTGCTTCATCTCTTTGACGATCTGGCGCATATGCTTGACCGCGTGAACGACGTCTCCCGTACCCGCTTCGCCCTTGGTGCGGATCATGGCCGCGCCTTCCGCAATGCGGCGCAAAGCCTCGCCCAAGTTGCGCGCGCCACACACAAACGGAGTCTTGAACGCGTGTTTGTCGATATGATTCTCTTCATCGGCAGGTGTCAGCACTTCGGACTCGTCTATGTAGTCCACGCCGAGTTCCTGCAGTATCTGAGCTTCCGCAAAGTGGCCGATGCGCGCCTTCGCCATCACGGGAATGTTCACCGTTTTCATCACTTCTTTAATGGTCTTTGGCGATGCCATGCGAGCCACTCCGCCTTCGGCTCTGATCATTGCCGGGACACGCTCCAGCGCCATTACCGCGGCCGCTCCGGCTTTTTCGGCGATCTCCGCCTGTTCCGCGCTCATGACATCCATGATCACGCCACCCTTGAGCATTTCCGCGAGGCCGATCTTTAACCGCAGCCCGTTGCCATTCGTGTCCATTTGCTTCTCCGCTAATCGCTTATTTGTTGATCTTGGCCACAGGACAAAGGAGGTGCGCACGCAATGCGTTACGCTGAGCCTGTGCGTCGATGAAAGTATTCTATCGCGTTCCGAGAAACCCTGCCCACGCTCTCTGAACTTGTCTTTCGCCTGCGAAACTCGAAATCGGCTCCCCTCCGCCTCCATTGACATTCCCGCCCGGCACCTCGGTCAAAAACTTTACTCTTGCTTCGCTGTTGAATCTGAGGCATGGTTGACTCAACTTCAGCGCGAAACTATAGTTTTTAGTTCTCGTTACCTACCGGGGTCTAAGGAGATAATGTGGCTTCTACCGCTCCCACAACTACTAGCACTACCCTGCGCCGGGGTGTTCCGCCCTTGCGGGCTGGCGTCGGGCATTCTTTCCTGTGGCGTCGTCTTCAATCGCTGACAGGCATCGTGCCTGTTGGCCTTTTCTTGCTCGAACATTTCATTTCAAACGCCGAGGCGACCAATGGTGTCGCCGCTTACAACTCACAGGTAAAGTTCCTCACCGGCCTGCCCTTCCGCTTATGGCTTGAGATCTTCGGAATCTTTGTTCCGCTGGCGTTCCATGCCCTCTACGGTATCTACATCTGGTGGCGTGGCGAGAATAATGTGATCGACTACCCCTGGGCCGGAAACTGGATGTACACGTTGCAGCGCTACTCCGGCATTCTCGTTTTCCTTTATGTCGGTTACCACATCTGGTACATGCGTTTCGCCGGAGTTCACCTCGTAGATCACTACGACGCCTCGTTTTGGAAGGTACAAAACGAGCTCTCGCATCCATTAGCCTTGGCCGTCTATGTCGTCGGCGTAGTCGCCGCTTCGTGGCATTTCGGTTATGGACTCTTCCTGTTTGCCGCGAAGTGGGGGCTCATCACCGGAGCCAAGGCTCAGAAGCGCGCGCAGGCCGCCGGAGTTGGTCTCTCCGTCCTGCTCATCGTGATCGGACTGATTACCATCTACGCTTTCGTAGCCAAGTTCCCGACCCAGCAGCGCAATCCGGCATGGGATCGCCCCGCTGAGAGCACTCAGGAGCAAAGCGTCATCGTCCCCCAGTATCTTCCCAGCAGCAGACAGGCAAGCTAGGCGAGGCCGAAGAGAAAATCTATGGCAACAACGACTCCTAAGATCATCATCGTTGGCGGCGGACTGGCAGGACTCTCCGCTGCAATCAAAGTTGCGGAATCGGGCGGTCACGTTGATCTGTTCTCGCTCGTTCCGGTAAAGCGTTCGCACTCCGTATGCGCGCAAGGCGGCATCAACGCCGCCAAGAATCTCAAGGGCGAGGGCGATTCCACCTGGTCGCACTTCGATGACACTGTTTACGGTGGCGACTTCCTCGCCAACCAGGCGCCCGTCAAAGCCATGTGCGAAATGGGCCCCGGCATCATCGATCTTCTCGACCGTATGGGCGTGCCCTTCAACCGCACTCCCGAAGGCCTCCTCGACTTCCGCCGTTTCGGCGGCACGCTCTTCCATCGCACGGCGTTTGCCGGAGCCACCACCGGGCAGCAGCTTCTCTATGCTCTCGATGAGCAGGTGCGACGCTACGAGTCCGAAGGCAAGGTCAAGAAGTACGAGTACTGGGAGTTCCTCTCGGCCGTCGTCGATCCTCAGGGTGTTTGCCGTGGTATTTGCGCCATGGATCTGCGCTCGATGGACGTAGTTACATTCCCCGCCGACGCCGTCATCATGGCCACCGGCGGCATCGGAGCCATCTTCGGCAAATCGACCAACTCTGTCGTATGCACCGGCTCTGCACAGGGCGCTCTTTATCAGCAGGGTGCGGCCTACGCCAATGGTGAAATGATCCAGGTTCACCCCACCTCGATTCCGGGCGAAGACAAGCTCCGTCTCATGTCCGAGTCAGCTCGCGGTGAAGGTGGACGCGTCTGGGTTCCCAAGAATCCCAACGAAACCCGCCAGGGAAAGGACGTTCCCGAGGCCGACCGCTGGTACTTCCTCGAGGAGTGGTATCCCAAGTACGGCAACCTCGTTCCTCGTGACGTTGCCACGCGCGCCATTCACAAGGTGGTGCACGAGCATCATCTCGGCATCAACGGCCAGCCGATGGTTTATCTCGACCTGTCTCACATTGACAGTGCCACCCTCGATCGCAAGCTCGGCGGCATTCTCGAGATTTACGAGAAGTTCGTCGGCGATGACCCGCGCAAGGTGCCGATGAAGATTTTCCCGGGCATGCACTACACCATGGGCGGCCTCTGGGTTGACAACGACCAGATGACCAACATCCCCGGCCTCTACGCCGTGGGCGAGTGCGACTACTCCATTCACGGAGCCAATCGTCTCGGTGCCAATTCCCTGCTGAGCTGCATCTATGCCGGATTCGTCGCCGGTCCCAACGCGACAAAGTACGCCAAGAATGGCGCAGCTTCGGGCGATGGTGCCGCTGCGTTTGAAAATGAGCGGAAGCGGCAAGTCGAAGCCAACAATCTGCTCATCAATAACCCGGGCACGGAAAATCCGTTCAAGCTATGGCGTGAGCTCGGCGACGAGATGTCGCGCAACGTAACCGTTTCGCGCTACAACAACAAGTTGCAGGAGACTGATGCCAAGCTGGTAGAGCTGCTTGAGCGCTATCGTAACGTCAACCTCAGCGACAAGACGATGTGGTCCAACCAGTCGTTTATGTTCACCCGGCAGCTATATAACATGCTGCAGTTGGCTCGTGTCATCACCCAGGGTGCCTTCCTGCGCAATGAATCGCGCGGATCGCACTACAAGCCGGACTTCCCTGAGCGTGATGATGCGAACTTCCTGAAGACCACCAAGGCGTTCTTTGCTCCCGATGCTGACGAGCCGCGCTTTGAATGGGAACCGGTCGATGTTTCGCTGATTAAGCCGCGCCCACGGCGTTACGACACCAAGTAGCAACGAGCTAGGCTCCCTGCCTTGGAAGCGGGAGCCAGAGGATTTACAAACTCATGGCGAATAAGAGCGTACTTTTCAAGATCAAGCGTCAGATAAATGCAACCAGCGAGCCCTTCTGGGAAGAGTTCGAACTGGCCTGGAAGCCTGGCTTGAACGTGATCTCGTTGTTCATGGAGGTCGCGCTCAATCCTGTGACGCGCGATGGCAAAGCCACGACCCCAATCAACTACGATTCCAATTGCCTCGAAGAGGTCTGCGGTTCCTGTGCCATGCTCATCAATGGCCGCGCCCGCATGGCCTGCTCGGCATTGGTTGACAATCTCGAACATCCCATCACCATCGAGCCGTTCTCGAAGTTCCCTGTCATCCGCGATCTCGTTGTGGATCGCTCGGTGCTCTTCGAGAACCTCAAGGCCGTAAAAGCCTGGGTGCCCATCGATGGCACCTATGCTCTCGGCGATGGTCCGCGCATCATGCCCCAGGTGCAGGAACAGGCGTACCAGCTCTCGCAATGTATGAGCTGCTGCTGCTGCATGGAGGCCTGCCCGCAGTTCAACGAGAGCACCGGTTTCGTCGGCGCGGCGACCATTGCGCAGGCGCGGTTGTTCAACATGCATCCCACCGGCAAGGTTCTAAAGGACGAGCGCCTTGACGCCCTGATGGGTGACGGTGGCATCCAGGAATGCGGCTACGCGCAGAATTGCGTCGAGGTTTGCCCCAAGGACATTCCTCTCACCAAGTCGATCAGCGATGTTGGTGGAGATGTCATGAAGAAGGCAATCCTCGACTTCTTCCGCCTGTAGTAGTTGGTTTTACTTAGAAAAAATCGAATTGTCCTTGATGCGCGTGGAATTCAGATTTCACGCGCATTTTCATTATCTCAGGGCAAAACTTTAGGCTTGCGTTTCTTTCGAAGTTAGATATACTAAAGCCAATCGAAATCTCGGCTAAGTTTGAACGACGCGATTTTGAGCTGGTACCGCCGAACAACCCTTCCGCGTTCCACCTCAGTAGCATCCGATCTTCTCAGCAGGAAATTTCAATACAAAAGAAAAAGGTACAACACAGTGGAACAAGGAACAGTGAAGTGGTTTAACGACGCAAAGGGATTTGGATTCATCAGCCGCCAGAACGGAGAGGACGTTTTCGTCCACTTCTCCGCGATTCAGTCGAACGGCTTCCGCAGCCTTCAGGAAGGCCAGGCGGTTCAGTTCAATGTCGTGAAGGGCCCCAAGGGCTTTCAGGCAGAGAACGTTACCGTTCTGTAAGAGCTCAAGCTCACAGAGATGCCCGGGGATTATCTCCGGGCATTTCTGCGTTTAGGCAATTGCTTCACCTTGTCCCGACTCAAGCGGAATCCTGCTCTTGTTTACCTTTAGCCACATTTCAAAATCCTGAAGTTCGGGATTCAGTTCTCGTGCTCGCTCCACATTGCGAACCCCACAGAAGTATTCGTTGAAGTCACACTTGAACTGGAATATGTTGCCCAGGTCGTCGGCACCCGGAAACCCGAAGCTGCGATACACCTCTGGCGGAACATCGTTGTAGTGCACCGGAACTCCGAGTGCCTGCGTGAATCGCGCCGCCATCTCCTGGCCCGTCAGAAGTTCCCCTGCGATTCCTACCTTCTTTCCAATGCAATCGTCCCCGCGCTGGAAGATCCCATACGCGCACTTCCCAATATCCTCGGCGGCAATCCCTGGAAGCTTGCGGTCTCCCATCGGCAGCGTTAGCGCCAATTGCCCATCCGGCCCCTTCTTCGGACCCATGCCGAAGCCTATGAAATTATCCCAGTAGAACGAGGTCAGCAAAAACGTCGTTCGCACGCCCGCATCGGCGAAGAATTGATCTGCCTCACCCTTCGCGTCAAAGTGAGGAACCTTGTACTTGCCCATCAGCGTCGGCATGCGCTGATCATTCAGACGGACCCACTTCCGCGTGTCTTCCAGCGTGGACCAGATCACATGAGCCACGTCCTCACTCTTCGCCGCTCGAGCCAGATTCTGCGCCTGTGCCAGTTCCTTCTCCGGCGAGAAATGTTCCCAGTAATTCGTTACGCAGAACGCGCCGTAAGCGCCGTCGAATTCGCGTTTTAAGCTTTCTTCGTTATCCAGGTCGGCGCTCACCACTTCTGCGCCCGCAGCGGCGAGTTCCTTCCCCTTTTTTGAATCCGCCTTCCGCGTAATGGCCCGCACTGCAAACCCTTTACCGCGTCCATTGAGTATCGCGCGAGCCAACCCTCCGCCCTGGGAGCCTGTTGCGCCCACAACAGCGATAATCCTGTCCGACATATGAACCTCCAAATTGTGAGAAGACGGCCATGAGAGAGATGCCGGAAAGGCACTCTCGGCTGTCTGCCGCTGCCTTTGGAAGAATGAGCTGAGTCACCTACGCGCCTGACATACTCGCCTTACACGGTCGTTGCTGCTTCACCGCCGCCCTTCACTTTTGCTACTCTGAACCATGGCGCATCACTCCAGCACAGTGGAAACGGCCCTGTCCCGGCCGCGCGAGATTCCCTACAACTACACCTCCGCCGGCGACCGTCAGGCTGTCTCCTTCCTGCTCGGCGAAGAGATCGTTCGCACCCTCGACGATCTTCGTAGCGTGCGCGTCACCGGACGCTCCGCTCGCATTCTCATGCGCCTTCTCGGCGAGATTCTCATCCATCGCCGCAATCCCTATCTGTTCGAGGAACTGGTCACCTCGGCTCCGCGCCGCAAGCGCTTTTTCGACAACGCCGCTCGCGATCTCGAGACCATCGCTTCCAAGGCCGAAGGAGACACCCGCGTCCTGAACGTGCTTCGGCACTGCCATGCGCTCATCGACTCTTTCCGCGACGAAGTTCATCGCACGCCTGAAGTTCGCGACCGTATCCGCCGCGAACTGGCCCCGATCATTGGCGCGCAAAACGTCCTCTTCGATCCTTTCACGCTCGTCTCGCATGCCACCGACGCAACCGACTGGCGGCTTCACCTGCCGCTCGCCGTTGTCACTCCCGATGATGAAAACACCATTGCGCCGCTACTCCAGGCTATCGCTGGCCTCCAACTGAAAGTTGTTCCGCGAGGTGCCGGAACCGGACTCACCGGCGGGGCTGTTCCGTTGCGCCCCAACTGTGTTGTCATCAACACCGAAAAGCTGAATCACATCCGCACCATCACCCAGCGGGAGTTCCATCTCGCTGACGGCAATTCCAGCAGCGCTTCCGTTATGGAAGTCGAAGCCGGAGTGATCACCGAAAAAGCGATGGAGCATGCGGCAGAGCACGGCCTTGTCTTTGCCACCGACCCCACCAGTTCCTGGGCCTGCACCATCGGCGGCAACATCGCTGAGAACGCCGGAGGCAATCTTGCCGTTCGCTGGGGCACCTGCATCGACAACCTGATCGAGTGGCGCATGGCCATGCCCTCCGGTGAGAACTGGATCATCCGCCGCGCCAATCACCAGCTCCGCAAGATCCTCCCGCAGGACACCGTGATCTTCGACGTCCTCCAGGCCGATGGCACCCCCATCCGTCGCATTTCCCTGCGCGGCACCGAGATCCGTAAGAATGGCCTCTGGAAGGACATCACCAACAAAGCTCTGGGCGGACTCCCCGGCCTGCAAAAGGAAGGCACCGACGGCATCATCACCTCGGCCGTCTTCATCCTCTACCCCGCCTACGCAGCCAAGAAGACGATCTGTCTCGAGTTCTTCGGCCCCGATTTCGACGAAGCCAGCCGCGTCATTCTCGAACTCTCGCGCGACTTCCCCTTGCCCACCGAAAACACAGAAGCCCTGCTCGCCCTCGAGCATTTCGATGACGAATACATTCGCGCCATCAACTACAAGGTGAAAGCGCCTCGCGCCGAAACTCCGAAGGCCGCGCTACTGATCGATATCGCCGGCAACTCCCCAGAGCAGGCCTCTATCGGCGTTGAGCGCATCCGCACGCTCCTCGAGCGTCACCCCAACACGCTCATGTTTGTCGCCGCCGACCCTGTGGAGGCCAAGCGCTTCTGGGCGGACCGCAAGAAACTCGGTGCCATCGCCCGCCGCACCAACGCTTTCAAGATGAACGAGGACATCGTCCTCCCGCTCGACACTCTCGCCGAGTTCGCGCGCTTCATCAACGACCTCAATATTGAAGAAGAGCGCCATACCCAAACGCGCTTCGCCCAGCGCGCTCTCGAAATCTTCAACGGAGCCCACGACCGCGACGACCGCGACCAGATCGCCGCCAAAATTCCCGCCGCCATCGCTCTCTGCGCCGAGTTCACCGCGGAAGTCCAGCATCTCGACTCACGCACGCTCCGCAGCCTCACTCATCTTCAAGAGTTCCGCCACGGACTCGACAAGCTTGTCCGAGGCTATCCCGCGGTCCTGGAATCTCTCGACCGAGCTTTCCAGGAAGTGCGCGACCGCCGCATCGTTCTCGCCACCCACATGCATGCCGGTGACGGAAACGTTCACGTCAATGTTCCCGTGCTCTCCAACGACCGCCCCATGCTCGAGCGTGCCGATCACGTCATCGACCGCGTCATGGAGAAGGTCATCTCTCTCGGAGGCGTCGTCTCCGGCGAACACGGCATCGGCCTCACGAAGCTCAAGTATCTGGAACCCGAGCGCATCGCCGAGCTCTCAGCCTACCGCCGCCAGGTCGATCCCGACGGACTTATGAATCCCGGCAAGCTCGAGGATTACCAGGCGCTCGGACACATCTTCACCCCGTCCTTCAACCTGCTCGAACTCGAAGCCCGCATCCTGCAACACGGCCAGCTCCAGGAGCTCTCGCGCAAGATCGCTCATTGCGTCCGCTGCGGCAAATGCAAGGTGGATTGCTGTGTGTATCACCCGGCCCGCGGCATGTTCTATCACCCTCGCAATAAGAACCTCGCCATCGGCTCCCTCATCGAAGCCCTGCTCTATGACGCCCAGCGCGAGCGTTCCACTCACTTCGAACTCCTGCGCTGGCTCGAGGAAGTTGCCGATCATTGCACCATCTGCCACAAATGCCTCACCCCTTGCCCGGTTGATATCGACACCGGCGAGGTCTCCGTGCTCGAGCGCGAAATCCTCTCCAGTTGGGGATACAAGCACACACCTCTCGCCACGCAGCTCACGCTAAAGTACCTCGACAGCCGTTCCCCTGCGCTCAACTCCGTCTTCCGCACCGCTGTCGTCCAGATCGGCGGAGCTGCCCAGCGCATCGGCAGCAAACTAACCGCTCCTCTCCAGCACTCCGAAGCCGCATCGCAGATCTATCCTCTGCGCCTCCTGCGTTCGTCTGTAGCCCCGGTCCCGTCGGAAACACTTCGCGATGTCCTGCCCTCCTGCGAAGCCGACCAGGCACTCATCTTCGAGCCCGCAACTCACTCCACCTCCGAGGAGCAGAAAACTGTCTTCTACTTCCCCGGATGCGGCTCCGAGCGTCTGCATTCCGACATCTCAATGGCCGCCATCCACCTGCTGCTCCAGACCGGCACCCGTGTCGTGCTTCCGCCGCCATTTCTCTGTTGCGGATTCCCTGCTCACGTCAACGCAAAATCCGATCTCCACTCCGGAACCGTTCTGCGCAACACCATCCTCTTCAGCCAGATTCGCGAGATGTTTGCGTACCTCGACTTCGACGCCTGCGTCATCACCTGCGGCACCTGCCGCGAAGGACTCGGTCACACCGATACCGCGCAGCTTTTCGGTCGCGTGGTCGATATCTCTGCCTACCTCCTTGAACGCGGTCTGAAGGTCCAGACTTCATCCGCATCGACCGGCTATCTCTACCACGCGCCCTGTCACGACTCGCTCGACAACAAAGCGCTCACCGTACTCGAAAACCTTGGCGCCTTCGGCCAAGTGCAGGCAGTCCCCCACTGCTGTTCCGAGGCAGGCACTCTTTCCCTCTCCCGGCCGGACATCACCGATTCCATGCTCCATCGCAAGCAGGAAGCCTTCCGCGAAGCCATTCCCGAGGGAGCCAAAGCTGCCGTGCTCACCAATTGCCCTGCCTGCGTCCAGGGCCTCGGACGCAGCCGCCATCTGGGCGTCCAACCCTTGCACATTGCCGTCGCTCTGGCCCAAAAACTCTCCGGCCCCGATTGGAAATCGAGTTTCATCCAGGCCGCCCAGCGTGCCACGGCTGTTACCTTCTAGGGCCCGAGAGCCTCGCGCGAGTACGAAAGTACTGCCGTGGAACAACGGTTGACCTAGGTCGATACCAGAGTTCCTGCTACACTGCGCTCATGAAGAATGCCGAGAAGGCACCGGGGCTCCCAAACGATGTCGTATCCGTCGCAGACAATGACTCACGCATGGATGCCTACAAGTGGGAGCGATTCGGCCTAGTAGCGGCCATCTTCTTCATCATGCTCATTGTCGTTGTGGTGGTGCAGTACAAGTACCAGCACTTCACGTTCTCCATCGGCCCCAACCCCCTCCGCTAGCCACTTTGCGCGGGATTTTCTACGCACACCGCCCGGTGACGCCTGATACAGACGGCCCGCCATCCCCCGTGTTCTCGTATTTGCCGCGTTTTCTTGATTGACGCCGTTCCCTGTTGTTCATCGTCTCGCGGACTTTCTGAAAGGAGACCGTTATGGCGACCACAGTAGCGGACAAGCGTGCGGACCTTGCCGGACCAGGCATTGGGAACTACACCGACATCGAGCGCATCCTGCCCAAAGACTACATCCCCCTACTCTCACCTCGCGACACACAGAAAGCCATCTTCGAAGTCAAACGCTACATCGAGGACAATCTCTGCCGCGAGCTCAATCTCTTCATGAGCGCCGTCCCGCTCATCGTGGACTCTTCAAGCGGCATCAACGATTTTCTGGATCGTGACGGTTCACGTTCCCCCATTCAGTTCCACGTCTCCAACGACAATAATGAGCACCCCGTTCACGCGCAGATCGTCCAGGCCGCTACAAAATGGAAGAGGATGGCGCTTGCCGAGTTTGGCTGCCATCCCGGCGAAGGCCTATGCACCGACATGCGCGCCGTGCGTAAGGACTACTTCCTCGACCACGACCATAGCTGCTACGTCGATCAGTGGGATTGGGAGCGTGTCATCCGTCCCGAGGACCGCAATCTTGGATTCCTCAAGTCCATCGTGCGCTCCATCTGGAAGGTGATTGTCGGTGCGCAGCGTTTTGCCCAGGAGCGCTTCCCTGCACTGGCGCAACCCGCCTACCCCAATCTCCCTGAAGAGATCGAGTTCATCCACGCCGAAGAATTGCTCTCCATGTATCCCCACCTGCCTCGCAAGCAGCGCGAGACACTCTTGCTCCAGAAGCACCCTGCCGTTTTCCTCATCGGAATCGGCTGGCCTCTGCAGGATGGCTACCCGCACGAGATGCGCGCCGCCGACTACGACGACTGGGTCACCCCCACCACCATGCCCAACGGCAAACCCGCCCACGGACTCAACGGCGACATTCTCGTCTGGAACCCGGTCACTGGTCGCCGTCACGAACTGTCATCCATGGGCATTCGCGTGAACGCCGAAACCCTCAAACACCAGCTCACCATCACCGATCAGCTCAGCTTCCTGTCCTTCCCCTACCACCGCGGAATCGTGAACAACGAGCTTCCGCTTTCCATCGGTGGAGGCATCGGCCAGAGCCGCACCATGATGCTACTGCTTCGCAAGGCGCACCTCGGAGAAGTCACCGTCAGCGTCTGGCCCAAGATTCTCAACGAAATTTGCGAGAGCCATAACATCTACGTCCTCGAATAACTCAAAAGGGAGCGGAAATCTTCGCTCCCTTATTCTTTGCGTCCCTTCGTGCCCAAAACTCTCCTCTTCGCCAGTACGACTCAGGTACAGACGGAAGGTACTCAATCGTATTCTGCGGTCCCGGCGGCTGCGGCGACCCTACAAATGAGGGCGCAGAAAAAACTTCATCACGAAGGATCCGCACTATGTAGTGGTCAGCGAGGATGAACTCAAGGAACAAAGCACGGACGGCTGGGAGACCTATCGCCGGTGCACCAAAGACCCATCCCGTCTTGAAGTACAAGGAGGAACAGTAGCGATCCGGGCTGGCGTGCGGACGAGGCCAGCCTGACTTGGCTGTTCGGAAATCGACATGTCAAGATAGTTTGACGTCTCAAGTGGCCATCGAGGGTCGTGCGCTCGACGTCGGCCGATGCAAGAGAGCCCGCGACTCACCTGCGCCCAGTTCGAGCGTTGAAGGCGTCGGCCTGGTGTGCCATTTACTTTGTGCAAAACACTCTCCGTTCTCCCCTGTACCTTGCAGTCAATTTCCCGCTCAAAATATCGCTCTTCTCGCCACTCATTCGCGCGTTTTACGGTCCGAAATCGACACTTTTTGCCCCGCCTTCCTACCCTGTCAACCCCCTTCCGTACACTTTTCTTCATAACGTTCTGATAACACGCCACATACCGTTATCCTGCCGCCGATGGGAATACCCCTTCGCTCTGCTATTCTGGAAATAGATCAAGAAAGCTCTTTCCATTTGGCCCCAATTAACTCCTTTGTTTCCGAATTTTTAGCGAGATATATAGGGGGAGGGGGTACGGTGTTTCGCTTCTACCCGTGCCAGCTCTCCGGAATTCAGCGATCACCATTCGGGCCTCCGTTTCGACTTCTGCCTCCGCCGCATATCACCTTCCCGACTGACATACGTCACAGCCCTGTTGTTTGCTCCTAAAAGAGAATGTTTCTTCCTCGAAAGGACTTATAAATGGGCACAACTACCGTTCCTCAAGTGGGCGCGATGCTCACTCTTCCCGGAGATGCGGTTCGCCAGATCCTGTGGCGATTTGCAGACCGATTCGACCTACAAATGCTTGTGCAGTCGGCTCGCGCCGTTGCGCGCGGACCTGTCGCACGCATGGTCGCCTCCGGCGAGCGCAACACCCACGAATGGACTCCGGCCAAGAATGACATGATGGTCGCCTTCGATAACGCAGGCATCACCGCTGCGTTCATGGAACCAGAAGAAGGCGGATTCATCAGCGGCCCCAAGAACCTTGCGCTTGCCCTCGCTGCCTTCGAGCTTGCCTGGGTTGACGGCGGTGCTGCCACCGCAAGCCTCGCTGGCTTTCTGGCCCTCGCGCCCATCCACGAGCGCGGTACCGAAGAGCAGAAGGCGCACTACATGGCGCTCGCCGCGCCTCCGCAGCCCGGCGAAGACCGCAAGACCATGCGCGGAGCCTTCGCCCTCACCGAGCCCATTCCTTACGTCGGCGTCGATACCGGCCTGCTCAGCGGCCGCATGCGCATTGCCGAGTGGAATCCCGGCGAGGAACCGATGTTGCAGATCGAGAAGCGCGGACGCTTCATCACCAACATCGCCTGCGCCGACTTCGCCACCACAGCCGTTGAGTCCGGCGACGAGCGCATCAAGGGCAGTTGCGTCGTCATCCTCGAGGAAGGCGACGAAGGCACGTTCGATCGCGGCACGCCCACCAAGAAGTTGGTTCACCAGCTCTCTTCCACCGGCGACCCCATCTTCAGCCTCAAGGTTCCGGCCAGCCGCATCGTCGGCGGCTACACGATCAAGGACGGCCAGATCGTACCGAACTACACCCACAGCGAAGTTATCGAGGCCGTGTTCCGCCGCACCCGCGTCACCGTCGGCCTCATGACCTCGGCCAAGCTGCTCTCCGCCGTTGAGCCGGTCATCCGCTACCAGCGCACCCGCTTCCGTGGCGCCGAGTCCATCAAGGAAGGCAGTCTGCGCTATGAGTTAGGCATCCAGCAGCGCGAGGACGCATTACAGCGCCTCGTGGACGTTTGGGCCTCGGGCGAGGCAAGCGCCTCCCTCGGCTTTGCCGCCGCCCGCCTGTTCGATGAGCTAGACCCCCTCGAGAAGCAGAAGACCCAGATCCTGCTCGAGCGCGGTGTTCAGGGAGGACGTGCTGAGATCAAGGCGCTACGTGAGACCGAGGCACGCGCCCTGGAACTGATGGCCAACCACATCTCACCCGAGCGTCGCGCCGAGTTGGAAGCCGATCCTCTGGTGCAATACTCCTTGATTGACGCCGCGGCTAACGTGCTCTGCCCCGCCACTAAGCTCTGGAATACTGGGCAAGGCGCCATCATGATGCGCGAAGCCGTGAGCCTCATGGGCGGCTACGGCATCACCGAGGACTGCCCCGGCTTCCTGGCCAACAAGTGGATGGACGCCCAACTGGAGGCCACCTACGAGGGCCCCGAGGCCGTACAGCGCCGTCAGTTGACCATCACCATGACCAGCGAGCTCTTCCTGGCTCAGTTCCGCCGCTGGATCAAGGATATGCGCGGCATCGCCTCCGAGCGCCCCGGCACTGGCGCCTGCACCTTGGCAACGGCCATGACCATGTGGCTCTGGACACTCAACTACACGCTCCACTCCAAGGACGCCAACGGCGACAAGCTCTACCACGGACAGCGTCAAGGCGTAACCTTCGCCCTCGCCGACGCCCTGTGCTGGCTATTGGCCTCACGCTGCCAGATCCTCGACGTGCAGGCCTTAGAGGCCTGCGGCTCAAGCGATGCCTCGGTATCCGAAGGACTGCCCGCCACGCTCCAGTTCCTGTCCGATCTCTGCCACGTGCAGGCAGCTCGCGCCTCTGGTGAAGTCTCCCGTATCTGTGCCGAGCTGGTTTACGGCTACAACCGCCATCCAGCCTGGGACGCAGAAGGACACAAGGCATGCTTCCAGAGTGACGAGCTAGACGAGTTGGAGGGCCTCATTCCGGGACTCGCCGCCTGCGCCACTGACGTAGTCTCCAGTGGTGTCCACCCGATAAAGGCTGGCCCGTGCGCCGGATGTGTCGGTTCGGTGGACTTCCTCCGCCTCCAGAATAAGCTGGCTACATGCCTCACCGGCTCCCGACTGGCTAAGGATCGCGCCGCCGAGACTGTATCCAAGGTGATGATCCCTGAAGCGCAGGATTACCCCGCATGAGCGACATAACCATGCAACCTGACACTTCCGAGGAGACGACCGCACGGCCCCAGATGGACGTGGATATCGCCTGTGTCGGATTCGGTCCGGCAATGGGCGGCTTCCTCACTACTCTGAGCCGTGAGATTGCCGCCAATACCGGCGATCCCGCGCTGGAGAGCAAGACCTGCCCCGGAATGCCCCTGCAGGTGCTCTGCTACGAGCGGGCCGACGACATCGCCGCCGGAGTCAGCGGAGTCGTGACCCGTGGCTCGGCCATTCGCGCCAGCTTCCCCGACCTCAACCCATCGGAGGTCCCGATGATGGTGCCAGTGAAGGAGGAGAAGGTTCTATACCTTCTCGACCCCATCGGTGCCAGCCGCCGCTCATGGGCTCTACGGGCAGGAGATGCTGCGATACGAGCACTCAGTTCCCTGCTCCCAGTCGAGCACCAAGCGCTCGACCTGCCCTATACTCCGGCCTTCCTGCAGAAGCATGGCGGCCTGGTGATGTCCATCGGACAGTTCAACCAATGGGTCGGAGGCCAGTTGATGGCCGGCGGTGTCGCCCAGATATGGCCAGGGACCCCGGTCAGCACGGCCCTGTTCGAGGGTGAATCCGTCAAGGGCGTCCGGTTGCCTGACCAAGGCGTAGATCGCCATGGCACGCCGGAGCCCGGTTACATGCCCGGCATGGACGTCTACGCCGCCCTCACCGTCGTCGCCGACGGCCCGGTTGGCTCTGTAGGCCGCAGTATCGACCAGACCCTCGGCATGCCACCGGGCCACCACCAGTGCGAGTGGGCCTTGGGCATGAAGATGGTGGTAGAGCTACCCCAGGGTACCCCCCTCCAACCTGGCACCGTCTTCCACACCTTCGGCTTCCCCGAACCAGAGATCTTCGGATTCTTCTACGTTCATCCGGACAATCTGGCTTCGGTCGGAATCTTTGTACCATCCTGGCTTGCAAATCCAACGCGCAGCTCCTACCGATATCTTCAGCACTTCATGCAGCACCCATATCTGTGGCGCTATCTCGAAGGCGGCACGATGCGTTCGTGGGGCGCGAAGTCCTTGCAGGAGTCAGGCGCGAACGGTGAGCCATTTCTTGCAGGCGATGGCTACGCACGCATCGGCGAAGGGTCGGGCAGCACGAATATGCTGACCGGTTCCGGAGTGGACGAGGCTTGGGCTACTGGGGTGCAACTGGCGGAATCCGTTGCGGAACTATTACGGGCTGGCAAGCCGTTCTCACGCGAGAACCTACAAACCACGTACATTCGACGTCGACGAAACAGCTTTGTCGAGCAAGGTACGCAAGCGGCGAAAGACGCGCGCAATGGTTTTCACCAGGGCGTAATCCGCGGACTCGTGGGAATGGCGCTGGCGGGTTTGACGGATGGAAAGTTGTCGCTCGGAGCGAATATTCGACCTACACACAAGCAGATTGAATCACTTCAACGCTTTTACTCCGATCGTCTTCATGTAAACGCCTTGCAGAACTCGGCAAAAGCTGCATCCTCCGGCGGTCCACTCCTGAGCGATGCCATCATGGACGCCTGCGGCTGGCCGCAGATCCAGTGCGATGGCAAGCTGCTCGTCTCCCATCAAGATGCATTGCTGATGGGAGGTAAAGTGCAGGCCGCTCCGGGGTTCGGCGATCATGTGATCTTTCGCGACTCGAGCCTCTGCGAACGTTGCCAGGAGCGAACATGTATTTCCATGTGTTCGGGTCAGGCAATCACGCATGGTGAAGGTGCGGTTCCTGCATTCGATCGCGAAAAGTGCGTGCACTGCGGAGCATGCCTTTGGAACTGCATGCAATCGCCTGACGGAGAACATTCAAACATCGACTTTCGTGCAGGCGCCGGCGGATTTCATTCCGCGGAGAACTGAGTCAACGGTCAAGTCTTCAAGCATTCATTTAGGAATTAGGAATTAAAACTCATGGCAAATAGTTTTCAAATTGTGGTCTGCGCAAGCATCGTTCCAGATCCCTTGCAAACCTTGGAACCTGCGGTCGGAACAAATGGTCCCGCATTGAAAAACGAGATGATGCTGCCTGCAGTGTTAGATCCGTGGGCAGCTTCCGCTCTTTACGAAGCAGCTAATCTTGCAGCGAAGCATGTTGGCAGCAAAGTCTGGCTCGTAAGTCTCGGTCCCAAGGCCAAACTCCAACAAGTGATGATGACGGTGGCGCAGAAGGTCCCGTTTGAACTTGTGGCCGTGGACGGGCCGCTCGGTGGTTTCACAGATGCGCATGCCACTGCAGCTGCGCTAGCCGAAGCCATCACGGCGATCCCCGGACTCGACCGCGAACGCCTGCTGATTTTCGGCGGTTGGGAATCGGCTACTCGCGGGGCCTCCGTCACTATGCAGGTGCTCGGTGAGCGGCTCTCCATCATCGATCAGTTTCAAGGGGTTGACCAGATTACCGTGAAAGCTGACGGCTCTTTCGAAGTACTTGAGCGCGTTGAGGGCGGTAAACATCAGGTCTCGGCCTGTGCGGGAGCCCCCGCAGTGCTGGGATGGGCGACGGGAAGCCTGCCTGAACCTCGCAACAATCCTCAGGTGGGCATGGCAAATATGCGCGGTATTATGCCCGCGTTGCAGAAGGCGAAGAGTGTGAAGCTGGACTCGAACGGCCTGGCCTACGCCTCGGTGAGTTTGCCTAAGCAGCGCCGTGAAACGCGCCTCGTGAAGGATATGCCCGAAGACGAGATCGCTCGCGAGATCGTGGAATGGATTGCGGAGTAATCATGGAAAACATTCTTGTATTGACACATGTAGATGAAGCAGGCGCCGACCTGACCAAGGCATCGCTTGAGTGCGTGAATGCTGGTGTGGAGCTTGCCGCCGCCATCCAGGCGCAGTTAAGCATCGGAGTTCTCGGTGCAAATACGACTGTGGCTGCGCAGGCGTTAGCTGGCGCGGCGAGCCGAGTTCTAGCAGTTTCGGGCGAAGAGTTTGCACAACCGAGATACGCAAGTGATGCAGCTGCTTGTGAGGCTATTTGCCGCGCTAGTGGCGCTACCATCATTCTCACCCCTGAGAACTCGCGGCTTGCTCGCGTGATGCCAGGGGTCGCATATCGGCTTGGAGGTTTTGCCGACACGCACATCACCTCCCTGCATAAGGGTGACGCGCTGCAGGCCACGCGGTGGTTCTATCGCCAACGTATTGAGGCTGTATTGCAGCGCGAGAGCCGCCCCTGGGTTCTGCTGCTTGAGAGCGGCACACAGGAAGCCTGGACAGCAAAAGGCAGATCAGTCCAGCCTGAAGAAGTAACAGTCAACCTTCCCCCACTTAGAACGAATGTCGTTGGCTTACAGGCACCCACTCAGGATGAGCAGACAATTCGGCCTGGAGCAAAGGTGCTTTTTGTCGCCGGCGCCGGCTGGACCAAGAAACAGGCAGACGGACAGGTTCATGCGCAAGACGCCGAAAAGCTGATCCTGGGCTTCCTGCATTCGACGGACGCATCCTTGGGAAGTAGTAAGTCACTGGCGGACCAGACGGGCGAAGGCCAGCAGGCGCTGACATTCATGAGCCATATGAACCAGATCGGACAAACGGGTGCAACACCTCGCCACCCAAAGGGACTGGCGACCTGCTGCCATGGTGAAGAGCCGCACGTCGTGGGATGGCGTTTTGTCAACGAGCGCCGCGCTATCAGTCTCGATCCGAACTGTGGCTGGGCTCGCGGCAAAGCAGACGTGGTCTACGTTGCCGACGCTTTCAAGGTGATGTCAAAGGTGAATGCATTGCTCACTGAAGGAAAATAGGGCTACTGCTTTTGCAAGTCATTGCGCCGCGTCATGCACGCGGCGCTTCTCTTTATAGCCCGCTGTAGAATACCCAAATTGGAAAGGAGGTTCACATGCTGGCGAGTTTTTCGGTCGTTCCGATGGGAGTGAGCGAAGGGGTCAAGGATATTGTCGCGGAAGCGTTGGCGATCGTGGACAGTTCCGGACTTCCCTACAAAGCAGGCGCGATGCAAACGACGGTCGAAGGAGAAGAAACGGCGGTATTGGAGGTTATCCTCCGCTGTCATCATCGGGTTCGCGAACTAGCGCCGCGAGTCTTGACCCATATCACTCTTGATGACCGCAAGGGAGCATCCGGGAGGCTCGAAGGGAAAGTAAAGGATGTGGAGGATGTTCTTGGCAAACGCCTGTCACGCGAATAGCTCGCATGCACGCGTTGCATTGAAGGCACCCATCTTCGAGATAGAGGCAAAAGACAAAAGTTTTACATATCAGGAAGTTTGTCACCATCCCCGGTTTGCTATGATTCTGCTTAGCTTGTTGAATTTGCTTTTCATTTTCATTTGAGGCTTTACCCTACTCAGTAGGGTTGGGGAGGACTGTGGTGAGTTTAGCTGTTTCACAATCGCGGAATGCCTGGGCGTTCCGTTCCGTTACTATCACCGTAATTCTATTCATCCTGGCAACCTGCGCGGTCGCGCAGGAGCGTCCGTACTTCATAACGTACACGCATGACATGGAAGAACCGGGAAACCTGGAGATCGAATTCAAAGGTGTTACCGGCAAGCCTGATCTTGCGAATCGATTCACGGCTGCCAACATGGAGTTTGAATACGGAGTGACAGGCTGGTGGACGAGTGAGTTCTATCTCGACGGACAGTCCACATTGCACGACAGCACGATCTTCACCGGATACAAATTCGAGAATCGTTTCCGTCCCCTGATGCGCGAACACTGGATCAATCCAGTGCTTTACGTGGAGTTCGAAAACATCAGTGCAGATAAAACCATGCGCGAAGTAGTTGGCCACGATGGCCAACCCGACTTCGCAGACCGCAACGCCGAGGCTCGAGCCGAAAAAGAACGCGAAATCGAATTGAAATTGATCCTGTCGAGCAATTTCAGGGGATGGAACCTCAGTGAGAACATCATTGCCGAAAAGAATCTGTCCAACGAACCCTGGGAGTTTGGCTATTCAATCGCCGCCAGTCGTCCGCTGCGCCTCAGGGCAAGCGCGAGAAAGTGTGCGTTCTGCGGCGAAAAGTTTGCCGCAGGCGTAGAGATGTACGGAGGGCTCGGTGACCGATATTCCTTCGGCACCCGATTGACCTCGCAATACCTTGGCCCCTCCATCAATTGGACTTCTCCTAATGGCACCACGTTCACATTTTCGCCAAACTTTGGTCTCAACAGCTACAGCGTGCCACGACTGTACCGCTTCGGCGTTGCATACGAGATCCCCCAGATTCTGAGCGCATTTCGCAAGGGTGCCCGATGAAGCCGAAGACCAGCTTTAAACCTATCTTGCTTCTACTCGCACTTGGCGCTCCTACCCTGCTTTTGGCTTCGACCTTGTGGATTGACCGGGTTCCGGCGCGTGAACACGGAAGAGAAAATCCTTTTGCCTCCAGTCCCGACGCACGAGCTGCGGGCCAACTGCTTTATGAGGATCACTGCGCGAAGTGTCACGGCGAAGATGCAAATGGAAAGGGGAAGCGGCCTTCCCTGCTCACCGACCGGGTTCAGCACGATGCCACGCCCGGCGATTTGCATTGGTTGCTGGTGAATGGGAGCCTGCGGAAAGGAATGCCTTCCTGGTCAAAATTGCCCGACCAGCAACTCTGGCAGATTATTTCGTACGTGAAATCTCTGAAACAATAAGCCTCAAGAAAACAGTAAGCGCGCCTCTCCGGCGCGCTTTTTTTGATGCGTACGATTGCTTACAAAATAGAAAACCCCCATTCGGGGGTATCTAAGCCATAAAACTCTTAAGTTATATGGCGGGGTCGACGGGACTCGAACCCGCGGCCTCTGCCGTGACAGGGCAGCGTTCTAACCAACTGAACTACGACCCCGCGTTGTACGCGGATACTACTCGACCATTTAGGTCGGCGAACCATCCCCGGAAAGGCCAGGAGTGGTGGGCAGTGAGGGACTCGAACCCCCGACATCCTGCTTGTAAGGCAGGCGCTCTAACCAGCTGAGCTAACCGCCCTTACTCGGCTCCCAAACCGTTGTCACCCGGTCTTGGGGGCGGCCCTCTTCGGAACCAACTCGCAAATTGAGTATATGAAACGAAGAGGCTTCGGTCAAACTGTACTGTGGAAAACGGTCGTATAGCACAGGCATCCTACATAGGAGCATTGGAATCATACTCATACGAGTTAGAAGTAGTCAAAGCTCTGTCCTTCCACGGTTTCTGGGCGCGGTGACATATGAAAGCCATATTATTTGTAGATGATCACGAAGTTCTGGCGCGGTTAAGCTGCGAAATTCTTCAGATGCAGGGATATCGCGCGGAGTACGCCTACAACGCAAACGATGCATTGGCAAAGTTTGATCGCGAGAAGTTTGACATGCTGGTTACGGACTATCGGATGGAAGGTATGAACGGTCTGGAGCTGGCTAAACTGGTGAGGCAGAAGGCACCCGACACCCCTGTAATTATTGTGACCGGCTATCCTCCGGTTGAGAATAGCGGCGAGGTTGACGCCTGGCTTGAGAAGCAGGATCTATTCCCTGCTCTTCTCGACAAAATCAAACTATTTCTGGGCGAGAACGACAATGAGGAATCTCTGAGGAGTGCCTAACGGGAGTTTGGCGCTCTTTCACAAAGCTGTCCCCCAATAGCTTCGTTCCATCCTGCCTGCTACACTTTCCAAATGAAACGGCTGATTGTGAACGCCGATGACTTCGGCCTTACGCATGGAGTGAATCGTGCGATCGTCGAATGTCATGAACGTGGGATTGTGTCATCAACAACGTTGATGGCTACCTCCGCGCAGTTCAATGAGGCGGTCGCCAAAGGCTTGAGCATGCCGGGACTCAGCGTCGGCTGCCACGTTGTCCTGGTTGATGGCGAACCGTTGCTGCCCCCGAGCGATGTTCGCTCACTGCTCGCTCCGGGAACGAATCGGTTTTACCACTCCATCGGCGAGATCTTGGGAGCAGTTGCACGAGGACGTTTTCGCGAGGAAGAAGTAGAAGCTGAAGCGTCTGCACAAATCGCGCGTGTGGTGAGATCAGGGCTGCCGATTTCTCATTTCGACTCCCACAAGCACACTCATATGTTCCCCTCCATACTTAGGCCAGTACTGAAAGCAGCATCCGCTCACGGCATTCAGAACGTACGCAATCCGTTTGAGTGCCCGGCCGCGGTCAGTCTGAGCCAAGCGCTTGCAAATCGCACGACGCTGGTGCGCAAGGCACAAACTGCCGGCCTGCGCGCAGCTCTGCAGAAGCGCTGGAGAACAACGGTCGAGCGAGCAGGATTCACGACTACGGATGGTGCTCTCGGCGTGACGGCGACAGGAGCTCTGGATGACGCGAGTTTGCGAGCAATGCTCATCCGGATGCCGCGAGGAACATGGGAGCTGGTATGCCATCCCGGGTACAACGACACAGAACTGAACGGCGTGCGCACGAAGTTGCGCGCGTCACGCGAGGTCGAGAAGCAAGCACTGATTGCGATTACGCCCAGTGAGCTGCTGCAGCAGTATGGAATTGAGCTGATCTCGTTTCATCTTGATGCGCCCCGTTCTGCAACAACGGCCGGAGTTCAAGGCCAGAAAGACTAGAGATTTCCGCAATGCGAATCGGCATTACCTGTTACCCGACTTACGGCGGCAGCGGTGTCGTTGCGACCGAACTTGGAATCGAACTTGCCAACCGCGGGCACGAGATTCATTTCATCTCGTACTCCCAGCCGATCCGGTTAACGGAACCCCACCCTCACATTCACTTTCACGAAGTGGAAGTTTCGCAATATCCGCTGTTCGAGTATCCGCCTTACGATCTGGCTCTAGCAACACGCATGGCCGAGGTTGCAGAGATCTACGACCTCGACCTGCTGCACGTGCATTACGCCATCCCGCATTCGGTGTCGGCGATGCTCGCCAGGCAGATGCTCAGTCAAGACCACGTGCGCCAGCCCAGGCGCTTGCCATATGTGACAACGCTGCATGGAACGGACATCACGCTGGTGGGACTCGATCGCTCATACCTGCCCATTACACGGTTCTCCATCGAACAGAGTGATGCGGTGACGGCGATCTCCAGCGACCTGAAACAGTCAACGATCGAGAAGTTCTCCATCACGAAACCCATTCACGTGATACACAACTTCGTGAACTGCGATCTGTATCGCAGAACGGACGAAGCCGCCGAGCGCCGCTCAGAATACGCCAACCCGGAGGAGCGCTTGCTTGTGCATCTCTCGAACTTTCGCCCAGTAAAGCGGGTCACGGACGTGATTGAGATCTTCGATCGCGTGCAGAAGAAAATCCCCGCTCGGTTGATGATGATGGGCGATGGACCGGATCGGCGGGCGGCAGAACGCCTAGCCTGCGAGAAAGGTATTCACAAGAAGATTCACTTCCTGGGCAAGCAGGACATGATCCACGAGAAGCTTGCTGTTGCGGATGTGATGTTGCTGCCCAGCGAAATGGAATCATTCGGATTGGCCGCATTGGAGGCAATGGCCTGCGAAGTTGTTCCTGTCGCGTCGCGTGTTGGAGGCGTGCCCGAGGTCATCACCCATGGCGTGGATGGCTTCATGGCTTCCCCCGGAGACGTGGACACCATGGCCGAATGCGCACTGGAGGTTCTGGGCGATGATGCGCTACTCGAGCGCATCCGAAAAGCGGCGCGGAAGAAAGCGCAAGCAAACTTCTGCACCACGAAGATCATTCCGCAGTACGAAACGCTGTACCAGGACATGCTGAAGGGCGGACAGTGATTCCCCAACAACCCTACTGCGGAGTGTTGGACCGAAGGTCGTAATTGATACCGTCCATCTCGCCCATGCGAGGAATCGGGAGAACGATGCGGACGACAGTTCCAGCACCCGTTCGACTTTCCATTTCAACCCGTGCCGCGTCACTGAAGAGCACATTCAACCGCTCGCGAACGTTCGCCATTCCAATGCCGGTGCCGTGCTGCGGAGTATTCCACTCGCTCTCGTCGGAACCAAGTTCCACAATCCCTACGCCATCGTCCTCGACCTCGATTACCAGCACGCCTTCCAGGATGCGGCTGCGCAGATAGATTGTTCCTCCGGTGATTTTCGGAGAGATGCCGTGCTTAATCGAGTTCTCGACGATCGGCTGAATGAGCATGCTCGGGACGACGATGTCGAGGCTCACTGGGTCTAGTTCCTTCACGACTTTCAGCTTGTCTCTACCAAACCGAATCACCTCGATGTCCAGATAGTCGTCGATGAACTCTAGTTCTTCGCGAAGCTCGACGAAGGAGTCGCCCTTCTTAAGCAGGCGCCGCAGAATCTTCGACAGTTTCAGAATCATCTCGCGCGCGGTGTCCGGGTCAAAGCGTACGAGTGAGGCGACAGAGTTCAAGGTGTTGAACAGGAAGTGCGGATTGATCTGGCTTTGCAGAGCCTGCATCCGTGCCTGCAGCAAGAGGCGCTCCTGCTCTTCCAGCTTCATCTCGATTCGCGTGTTGTTCAGCACCTTGAGTGCGATTGCGACCGTCATCACCGTGGTGATGTATATGGCGCAGCGCACCAGCCAGTTCGGCGAATCAAGAGCCCATGTGTAACTCGGGAACAGTTCCTTGGTTTCAAAGCGCAGGAACTGCAGAGCAAGAATCATGAAGAAGAATGACGTCTGCCAGTCGATGAAGGCCTTGGCGATGCTTCGTCGAATCCACCGATAGATACTCAGGTCGAAGAGCGGGCTGAAGGACCAGATGGCTTCGCGATCCTTCGCCAGATCGCGGAGAAATCCAGCACTGAGGCCTGCAATGGTATTCAGTGGCAGGTTCATGTACTGGTGCATCAGCAGATATGGCAACGAGACAAGAATCCCACCACAGACACCAGCGGTCCTGCCAGCGATCACGCCCAGCAGGATGGCGGCCTCAAACGAAACGTCCGCGGCGAGAAAGTTCTTCACAGTGCCACGCACTAGCACGCCCAGCATGAAGGGCCCGCCAATGAACAGCACCATCTCAAGCCGTTCCCAAATGTCGCGGTCCTCGTGAAACAGCAGAACGCGGAACCGCCTGGAACGCGCGAGTACGCTGCTCACCGCGGCCGAAACGCCGAGTTGGATGAGGAGCGTGATGAGAATGATGGGCTGCTCAATCATCGGATCTTCCGGACTGCACGCCGTCCAGTTTGCGAGCGGATTGCGCGGCACGCTCGAGAAGTTCGGGGATAAGCTCCGCCGAGGGTACGCCACCCTGTGCAAGGTCTCGCGTGCCACCGCCTCGACCTCCAGCCGACGTCACTATTGCCTTGAGTTGCGCTCCCGCATCGAACGTCCCGCCGGGAGATTGCGCAAACACGAGCGCCGGCGTTCCCTGCCCTGCACCAATCAGTGCGAGTACATTCGGTTCTGAGGCGACCAGTTTCTGTGCATACAGCTTGGCGAACCCCATGTCGCGATCTGACAAGTACTCAGACACAATCTTGCGTCCGTTATCGACCTGTGTACGCAAGAGAGTTTGCACCGCTCTGAGTTCGGCGATTTCAGCGAGCAACGCTTGTTGCTGCTTTTGCGCGCTCTTGATCGAATCGAGAACCTTCGTGGTTTGGGCCGGAACTTCCCAGATATGGGAGGAATACAGCGCGCCGGTTTCCGTAAGTATCTCGAAGTCTCTGCGCGCAACCTTGAGCGCACGGCTCCCGCACACGAACTCGACGCGAATTCCCTGCTTCACCTTTTCCACCTTGCGTAACTGAATGTTGCCGATTTGCCCGGTCGTGATGACATGCGTTCCGCCACAGGCACACAGGTCAATACCGCGTACCTCGATCAGGCGCAGCGTGTCACGCGCAGCCTCAGGAATCTTTCGCACGCCTGCTTTGCGAGCCTGTTCTGGAGTGGCCTCATGCATCAGCACCTGGCGGTCTTCCCACACAACTTGGTTCGTCTGTCTCTCAGCCTGCTCAAGCTGTGCGGCACTCAGGCTCTTCACATCGAGATCAATCGTGCTCGTCTCGGCACCCATGTGGAAACTCAAAGTGGGCGCATTGAACAGCTTGAGGAAAACAGCCGAGAGCACATGCTGTCCCGAGTGCTGCTGCATGTGGTCTTGGCGGCGTTCCACGTCGATAAAGCCTCGAATGCTAACTGGCAGCTCGGGCATTGATTCGAGCCCTTCGACGATATGTAGCACGGTGCCATCCGCCTCATCTTCGAGCACTTCGGCGACGCGTACCTTTGGCAACGAGGGACTTGGCTTTTCGCTGTCCACGGAAACAAAGTCGATCCATCCTGTATCGAACGGCTGTCCACCGCTGGTTGCGTAAAACGCGGTGCGGTCGAGTACAAGCGCGCGACCGCCGTCCGCAAGATCGCGAACGCCCTGCAAAGAAGCGCGAAAATCATAGAGGAACGAGTTCTGGTAATAAAGGCGTTCAGTCATGTCCGTAAGTTGGAATGATAACGCCAAGGCAGGGTGAAGAAGAACAGCCGCTTACAGCTTGCGAAGAAGAGCACTGTTTTCGCGAAACAGCTTGCGCTCTCGCCTGCGCTGGAATCCGGGCATGATGGATCGCTTTTCCTTGATTCTCTGTGCCTGCCGTTTTGCTTCATCCTTGCGGTCGATTTCGGCTAGGAATTCGGCATAGTGGAGCTGCGTTTCGGTGAGCGTTGAAGTCCGAAGCACCTGCTCAAAGAGGCGCTGTGCACGCTCGAGATCGCCGGTCTTCCATAAGGCATAGGCAAGCAGTCCGGCCGCGCGCTGGAAGTCGTATCCGGGGTCGGCGGCGACCACGCGTTCAAGATCGTTGCGTGCGGAGGCGAAATCCCCAAGTTCTATCTCCGCAAGTCCGCGGCGATAGAAGGGGTCCAGCGAGTCGGTCCGCTGCGCCAGAGCCTTGTCAAAACATTCGCGCGCACCAACCCAGTCGCCTTTATCCAGACGCAACAGCCCGAGTTCCTCGTAATTTCCAGCCGATGGATTGTGCCGAATGGCCGCCTCGACCTCTCGTAAGCGGCGTCCGCGCTCCAAAAAGCGAAACGCACCGGGATCAAACAGTTCGGGCAGGCCTTCCACGGCCAGATAGATTAGGGCACCAAGGGGACCAAGAAAGATGATGAGATAAAGCCAATAAAAGCTTGGCTGGCGCCGCGCAAAATGAACCAGCGCCAAAGCCATCAGCACAATGCCGAAAACGCCCCAGGACAAATATCGAGATAGCATTGAAAGCATCCTAGCATCCAGAGTAGGAGAGTAGAAGTTGTAAAATCTCCATAATGCCCGTTCGCCTGATCGCCATTGACATCGACGGAACACTGCTCGACTCCAATTTTCAGGTGAGCGCGCGCAACCTCGCCATGCTGAACAAGGCCCACTCCTTGGGGGTTGAAATTCTGCTAGCGACCGGGAGAAGACACACTTTTGCTCTCCCCGTGGCAAAAGCCTTGGGATTTGAGACCACACTAATCAGTTCCAATGGCGCGGTGACAAAGACAAGCGATGGCACTCTTTTCCATCGCGATCCCCTTGCGCTGGGAGCAACCCTGGACTTGGTCGCGCGGATGTCAGATTTTCGCCGCAACCTGGTGATTACCTTCGATGAGAACGAACACGGATCCCTCCTGCTCGAGACATTAGACGAGCTGAACTTATCCATCCAGAGATGGATTGAAAAGAACCGCCAATTCATCCGGGTGGTGCATCCAATCGAGAGCGGAATCAAAACCGACCCCATCCAGGCAATGTTTTGCGGCACAGTCGCCCGGATGAACGAGGCACAAAGGCAGCTCAAGCAGAATCCAACATTGCTGACCCGCATTACCGCCCTGAAAACTCAGTACGACGAGCGCGATCTCTGTATCGTGGACATCCTGAACAAAGGCTGCACAAAGGGTGCGGCACTCAAGCGCTGGGCAGAGTTCAAGGGTTACGACCGGAGCGAAGTAATGGCCATAGGCGATAACTACAACGACATCGAAATGCTTGAATTTGCAGGGCACGCCTATATCATGGGAAACGCCAGCGAGGAACTCCGCGACCGCGGCTGGAAGACTACGTTGAACAACAACGAGCACGGTGTGGCCAACGCCATCGAAGCCGTCCTGAAAGGTGTCAATTAACGCATGAAAGCCTTGCGCCTGTGCGCTGTAGCTCTGCTGCTTACGACCGGTTTGTATGCCGTCGAAGTAGCCGAGTTGCGCAACGGCCTCGCGATTCGGCATCGCACCCGGGAGAGCCACGAGGGTTTTGTTCGTCTATACATCGATGACGGAAAGACGAGCTTTATCGACGTACCCTCAGATGAGGTCGAGACTTACTCCACCGAGCCCGACCCCAAGCCGACCATCGCTCCAGAGCCTGCAAAGAGCACGCAGCAGATCGTGAAAGAGGCTTCCGACAAGCATGGTGTGGACGCCGATTTCATCGGCAGCGTGATCAAACATGAGAGTTCAGGAAACGCGAAGGCGGTTTCGCGTGCGGGAGCGCGGGGCTTGATGCAGCTCATGCCGGCAACAGCAATGAAACTGGGCGTCGCCGACAGTTTCAGTCCAGAGCAGAACGTTCGCGGCGGAACCCAGTACCTTCGCGAACTATTCGAGCGTTACGACGGAGACGCGATCAAAGCCCTTGCCGCCTACAATGCAGGCCCCGCAGCCGTGGACCGCTACAAGGGCGTTCCTCCCTACCGGGAGACTCAGCGGTACGTGCAAAGCGTGGTTCACGACTACAACAAAAGCAAGCGAAGTGTTCGGACCAGGACTGCCGCGACAAAGACCCACACCGCATCGGCGCAGGCCAGGAGAAATCAAGCGAAAATGAATCCGTAAGGGATTGTTTGCTTTGGGTTTGTTTCCTCCCCCTCTAGTACAATAAGAGCGTCACGCGAATCCATGCGGGTTAGCTTTGTGTCCTTGCTGCCGCAGCATTCGGTCGAACCATCTACGTTTGAAAGGCTCCCGTAAAGCTCCGGCCAGTTCTTCCCTATGAAGAAAAAACAGTTGTTTTCATTGGTTATTGTTGCGGCAATTTTGGCGGTTCTTGTTTACTTTCAGTTTCGTTCGTGGCGTTCATTCGACTGGGCCAAGTTTCGTCAGTACACCGGGGGCGTGAGCCTGTGGCACATTGGCGCGGGTGTAGCACTCATCTACCTTGCATACATCATGCGGGCCATCCGCTGGGCCATTTTCCTGAAACCGACCGCGCCCACCAGCTTTCGCCGCCTTGTAGCGCCCCAGATCATCGGTTTCGCCGCACTGGGCCTCTTTGGCCGAGCCGGAGAGTTTGCGCGCCCCTACCTCATTGCGCGGAAGGAAAGACTCACCTTCACCTCGCAGCTTGCCGTTTGGACCGTGGAGCGCTTCTTTGACCTCGGCGCTGTCGCCGTGCTCATGGGAACCTTCCTCGCGCTGAAGGGCGGTACGCTTGCGCAAGTTCTACTTCAAGCAATCCAGAATGGTATCCATGCAGCAGCGCGTAACGCGAGTCACAAATTGCCTCTACTGCTGGCCTCATGCATCGTTCTCGTAATCGCCTTCATGCTGTTGCGCAAGGCCTCGGGGCAAGCCGCAACCGCGCTTCGGACAAGGCTTCAGTCCTTCAAAGAAGGCTTCAACACGATTCACGACACGAAGTCATTCGTCCTGCTGGTCGTAGTCTCGCTGTGCATGTGGCTTATGATCGCCGGAGCATACATCGAGGTCTTGCATGCCTACCCGCAGATTCCGGTAGTGACCGCTGGAGACGGAATCGAGCGCGTGGCGCGCATGAACACCATGAAACTCGAGGATGTCCTGCTCGTTATGGGTTCCAGCATGCTAGGCTCCGTGGTTCAGCTTCCAGGTGGTGTTGGAGGGTCGCAACTGGCGGTTATTGGAGTTTTACAATCCAGCCTCTTCAGCAGCGAACCGTACAACATTACCCGCGAACTTGCCGTTAGCTGCGGAATCATGCTCTGGCTGGTGACTTTCATGTCGGTCATTCCGGCAGGACTTCTATTGGCCCGTTTCGAGAAGATATCCTTCATCAGGCTTTCCGAAGAAAGCACCCATGAGGAAGAAGAGGTCGAGGCAGGCACAACGAAAGCACCCAGATAGCCCTGCTGCTGATACAATCCCGCTGTTGCAGTTTTGGGCGATTTTGCTGCTAGAAAGGCTTTGCGGCCCAACCGTTGGGGCAAGACCAAGATGAAGTGTCCTTTTTGCGGATTTGATCAAGACAAGGTAGTTGATTCGCGCGAAAGCAAGGAAGGCGAATCCATTCGCCGCCGGCGCGAATGTCTGCGCTGCGAGAAGCGCTTTACCACCTATGAACGGATCGACGAAATCCCCTACATGGTGGTCAAGAAGGATGGGCGTCGAGAGAAGTTTGAACGGCAAAAGGTGTTGAGCGGCCTGCTCCGTGCCTGCGAAAAGCGCCCTGTCCCCATAAGCAAGCTGGAACAGATTGTGAACGAGGCCGAAAGCTTCGTGATTGACTCGCCTGAGCGTGAACGCCGAACTGGCGAACTAGGCGAGTTGATCATGAACCGCCTGCGCACTCTGGATAAGGTCGCTTACGTGCGATTTGCCAGCGTCTACCTGGATTTCAAAGACGTACATGAATTCATGTCGGAGTTGCAGGATCTGCTTCGCTCCAAAGACGTGCGCGAGGCAAAAGCGGCGTTGATGGCTGCGGATCAGGGAAAACAAAAGTAGCTTCGAATTTTCGCGAAAATTGCTCCAGGTGAGAGTGAATGGCTCATAAAGTTACTTTGATTCCAGGCGATGGCATCGGCCCCGAGGTCACAGCAGCAGCGGTTCGCATAATTGAGGCCACCGGAATTCAGTTTGAATGGGAGAGCTTCTCGGCAGGAAAGGACGCCTACGAGAAATACCACGAGTACATCCCCAAAGAGCTGACGGAATCGATCGAACGCACATGTGTAGCGCTCAAAGGCCCGGTAACCACGCCCATTGGCGGCGGATTCAGCAGCATCAACGTACAATTGCGCAAGCAGTTCGAACTCTTCTGCAATTTTCGTCCGATCCGAAATCTTCCCGGCGTCAGCACACGATATCCGGGCGTCGATCTCATCATCATTCGAGAGAATACGGAGGGACTCTACTCCGGCATTGAGCACGAAGTCGTTCCCGGAGTAGTCGAGAGCCTCAAGATCATCACCGAGAAGGCATCCACCCGAATTGCCCGCTGGGCCTTTGAATATGCCCGGAAGTTCGGGCGAAAGAAGATTCACGCCATTCACAAAGCCAACATCATGAAGATGTCGGATGGATTGTTCATTCGCTGTTCGCGGAACATCTCACGGGAGTACCCGGAGATTTCCTACGGCGAACACATCATCGACAATACTTGTATGCAGCTTGTCACAAACCCTTATCAGTACGACATGCTCCTGCTGGAGAACCTCTACGGCGACATCGTGAGCGACTTATGCGCAGCTTTCGTCGGCGGACTGGGACTGGTGCCAGGAGCTAACTTTGGCGAACACTGCGCCATCTTCGAGGCGGTGCATGGATCGGCTCCCGACATCGCTGGCAAGGGCATTGCCAACCCCACTGCGGTGATCCGCTCAGGCATTCTGATGTTACGTCACCTTGGCGAGCAGGATGCCGCAAACAAGGTTAAATATGCCGTGCACGCGGTCTATCGCGAGGGCAAGCACATTACGCGCGACATGGGCGGCACTGCCAGTACATCACAGTTCGCCGATGCTGTAATCGAAGCCATGGAAGGCACTGTCTGGCGCGAACAGGCTGCCAAGGAGACCAACCCGGTCTAGCTCCGAAAATAGACGGATTACTGGAAATTGTTGCCATAACAGTGACAGCCTGCATCGTTAGCCGTTGAATTATCATCTTTATTCTTGTGCAGTTAGAATGGAACGCCGGAGGACAGGGCCGAAGTATTCCGGCCCTGTCCTCCGCATCCATCACTCAAACTCCATGCCACAAAGCACCCCATACAATCGCGCGCATCATCGCTTCACGGTATTCGCGGCATCCTGTGTCTTCCTGCTGATTGTCGCCGGAGCCCTGGTGACGAGCAATGATGCTGGCCTCTCGGTTCCAGATTGGCCTACTTCGTTCGGTTCGCTCTATCGAATTCCGCCACTCGTCGGCGGGGTCAAGTTTGAGCATGGCCACCGCATGCTCGCCGAATTTATCGGTCTGCTCACAATCGGAGTCGCTGTCTGGACTCAGAAGGTGGACAAGCGCCGATGGATGCGGATTCTGGGCTGGAGCGCTCTCGGCACGGTAATTGCCCAAGGGGTGCTCGGCGGCCTCACGGTGTTGTTCTATTTACCCCCTGCAATTTCGACTGCCCATGCCACTTTGGGACAAACGTTCTTCTGCATCATGGTGAGCATTGCATTCTTCACGAGCAAGAGCTGGGTTGAGCAGCCTCACAGACTTGACGAGTCCGGCACTGGGCTGCAGTTGACTGCTCTGTCGCTTGTGACCGTTGGCGCCGTTTGGTTGCAGTTAATCATGGGCGCGGCATTCAGGCACTCGGGAATCCGCTTGCTCCCGCATCTCATCGGTGCATGCCTCGTGTTCGTGCTCGTGAACTGGTGCGGATACGTGACCTTGAAACGCTATCGGCACATCCAACAGTTAAGCGCACCTGCGACCACGCTGCTGGTCCTGCTCGCAATCCAGATCCTGCTTGGCCTTGCAAGCTACATGGCGCGCGTACTCTGGAGTCAGAATGCTGCTGCCCCACTCCTGAGTGTCGTTGGGTTCACGGTTGCGCACGTGGCATGTGGGGCTCTGCTTCTGGTAACTACCGTGATTTTAGCGATACAGGTCCATCGACACCTTGCTCCGCAGCGCAGTGACGCGGCAGCGGACGTAACCTCAGCACGCAGAACGGCCCAAGCATGACGACAGCACCCATTGAAGCATTGGCCATCCCGAAGCGCGGCGTCGTGGACCTTGTCCGAGATTACGCACAACTCACCAAGATTCGGGTGACCACCCTCGTTGTAATCACGGCTTGGTGCGGCTTCTACTTCGGCCAACACAAGGCAGGGATGCCCGTTCTCGGCATGAAGCTCATCTGGGCGCTTGCCGGCATCGGTATGATCTCCGCCGGCACCGCTTGCATGAACGAGATCATTGAACGCAAGACGGACGCCTTGATGCGTCGGACAGCACTGCGCCCGCTCGTGAAGCAGTCCATGACGCTCGCCCACGCACTGGCGGTCTGGGCGACGTTAACCATAGGCGGCACAGTTGTGCTCTGCCTAAAGTTGAATCTCCTCACGGCAGTGCTGACCTTGCTGACCGCGGCCTGCTACTTGATGATGTACACGCCGCTCAAGAAGATCAGCCCGCTCTGTACCTTCGTCGGAGCATTTCCTGGAGCTATGCCCGGAGTGCTGGGCTGGACTGCAGCACGTGGGCAGCTTGAGTTCGAAGCTTTTGTTCTGTTTGCGATTGTCTTCTTCTGGCAGTTCCCACATTTTCACTCCATCGCGTTGCTCTATCGCGACGACTATGCCCGGGCGGGCATCCGCATGCTTCCTGTAGTGGAGAGTGATGGTCGCTCCACCGCCCGCCAGATTCTGATGTATGGCGCTGCCCTGTTGCCAACAACGCTGGCCCCAACCATGCTTGGAATGGCTGGATTGCTGTACTTAGTCGGTGCTGCGATTCTCGGCCTGAGCTTGTTCTATTTCTGCGCGAGGATATGGAGAGAGTGCCTGCCTCCCTCAACCCAACGGTCGAAGATTCTTGCGCGTGCACTACTGAAGGCGAGTGTCACATATCTTCCGTTACTGTTTGCCCTGATGGTACTGAATAGCGCTGCCTAAATCTGAAGCTTACTGGAGAGGTTTTTTGCTTTGACCACCAGGATGCAAGTACAAGAATTCGACCCGACATCCAGCTCCGAGTCTCAAGCCGTCATTCGGATCGAGGCGTTGCGACACCAATACGGCGATCGCGTAGCGTTAAATGGCGTCTCGTTTGGTGTGCAGCGCGCCGAGATCTTTGGCTTGCTCGGCCCCAACGGCAGCGGCAAAACCACCATGTTTCGGATTCTTTCGACTTTAATGTTGCCGACCGCAGGGCGCGCCTTGATCCTGGGACACGATGTTGCCCTGGACCCGAGCGGAGTACGCAGGCAGATCGGAGTCGTCTTCCAGTCGCGCAGCATTGACATCAAACTCTCCGCCGAAGAGAACCTGATCCATGTCGGCCATCTCTACGGAATTACCGGAGGTCCCCTCAAGAAGCGCGTGACAGAGATGTTGGAGCGAGTTTCCCTGACCGACCGCGCCAAGGATCGCGCAGAATCGTTCTCCGGCGGCATGCAACGCCGGTTGGAATTAGCGAAGGGGCTGTTGCATCATCCGCAGGTGCTACTACTCGATGAGCCAACCACGGGATTAGACCCCGGTGCACGTCGCGATCTTTGGCAATACCTTCAAATATTGCGTGATCAGGAGGGTGTAAGCATCCTCGTCACGACGCATTTAATGGAGGAGGCCGAGAAGTGCGATCGGCTCGCGATTCTGAGTCACGGCAATCTCGTCGGACTTGGCACGCCGGCTCAACTCAAGAGCGAAATTGGCGGCGATGTCATCTTGCTCGATGCCCACGACCCTCAGCGGCTTGCGGCTTCCATTACGGCGCGTTTTGGTGTGGACGCAGTGGTACTCGACGATGGTCGGTTACGAATCGAGCGCTCAGCCGGACATCGCTTCGTAACCGATGTAGTCGAGTCCTTTCCAGGCGAGATTGAGTCCGTAAGCGTCAGCAAGCCAACGCTTGAAGATGTATTTATCCGGCGCACCGGGCACCGCTTCTGGAACGAGGACGCCCAGGCTCTTGAACAGCGCTCCGCCGCAAGCAAAAACAAGAAGCACTGAAGGATTGAATTTGGCCACTCAAGCAACTTCGAAACCGTCCTCGACGGAACCCGGCACAATCATCGGAACCACATTCAGCCTCATGCCTGCGCTGTCGCTGTGGCGTCGCGAAGTGGTTCGCTTCTATCGAAACCTGAGCCGAGTAGTCGGAGTCATCGCATCTCCACTGCTTTTCTGGATCGTAATTGGCGCAGGGTTTGGAAACTCGTTCCGGAACCCTAGCACCGGCACCGGGCAGAACTATCTCGACTTCTTTTTCCCGGGAGCACTGATGATGATCGTGCTCTTCACATCGATCTTCGCCATGATGTCGCTGATCGAGGACCGCAACGAGGGATTCCTTTTATCAGTGCTTGTCGCACCAGTGCACCGCTCCGTCATTGTGCTTGGCAAGGTTCTCGGGGGAACAACGCTGGCAACACTGCAAGGGCTTCTCTTCCTCGTCCTTGCTCCGATTCTAGGAATCCACTTCACAATCGCACAGCTAGTACTGATTGTGCTGGATATCTTCCTGGTTTCGTTCTCGCTGACCGCACTGGGATTCATCATTGCATGGCCCATGGACTCGACTTCTGGGTTTCATGCCATCATCAATCTGTTTCTCATACCGCTCTGGCTGCTCTCGGGTTCGCTCTTCCCTGTCAGTTCCGCCTCTCGCTGGATGGCATTTCTGATGCGGATCAATCCCCTGACTTACGGAACCGAAGCTCTTCGCAACCTGCTGTTCCCTGCCTCAGCTTCAAGTGATTTCCCTTTGAGTCAATGCCTTGTTGTACTGACCGTTTTCACCGTTATCATGTTCGCATTAGCATTTGTTGTTGCAAACCGGCGCAGCACCAAACCCGCCGCCTGAGGATTCGCAATGGAAGCGTCAGCCCTGTCTTATTTCCCTGCAATTAACGCAACACTCAATGGAGCAGCCGCCGTCCTGCTGGTCACTGCACGGCAATTCATCGACCACCGTAGAGTCACCGCTCACAAGCGAACGATGCTTGCGGCTTTCTTCACTTCAGTTCTCTTTCTCATCTGCTACTTGTACTATCACGCGCACGCAGGAGTATTGCACTTCGCTGGACAAGGTTGGAGGCGTCCGGTGTACTTCACCTTGCTTACCAGCCACACTATTCTGGCCGTTGTGATCGTCCCCCTCATTCTGATGAGCATGGTTCGCGGTCTGAAAAGTCAGTATGCAAAGCACGTGAGGATAGCGCCTCTTACCTATTGGCTCTGGCTTTACGTGTCCGTTACCGGAGTCGTAATCTACTACCTGCTCTACCATCTTTGGCGAGCATGAATCGACTCTCATCCGCTCCTAGGTTTTGTGAATCAATATTTCACGGGCCGCCCTTCGTCCAGTCGCGATGGCACCATGAACGGTCGCATGATGGCCATCGCTATTGGTGGCTTCCCCTGCAAAGAACAGCGTGTCCATGAGTGATTGCGCCAGCACGCTTTGCGCATTCTCCCCTCCCACTCCGACATAGCTGTACGACCCACGCGCATACGGATCAGACTGCCAATCATGAACGTGACAACTGCGTAGATGCTCACCCAGAGTTTGCTTGGGGACCCCGAACAACTCGGATAGGGATGAAATGGCGTGAGTGCGAACAAACTCATCCGACCGTCCGCTCAAGCGTTCTCCGCGGCGCGACGCAGCCCAACCTGTGAGTATCGGCGCCGAAAACGACCGCGTCCACCACGTCGGAAACCACTCCTGGTGCGAGAAGACAAAACCTAAGTCGCGCAAAGCTGCCTTACTATATCCATCAATGTCGATTTGTTCCCACCATGGCCGGTCAAAGATCAGCGACACCCGGATTACTTGGCCCATATAAAGTGAAAGCAGGGCTGACGATTTTTCGACCAGCGCAGGCTCGAATTGCACCGCACCGGGACTATTGTGAGCCGCTTGCAAGACTCCAAGTGGCAACGTGATGATAGCGAAGGGAGCAGAGTATTCGACACGCCGTCCACCTTTCTGCGCGTACACTCTCACCCGATGCTTCTCCCATCGCACAACATCCACCACAGTGCTCAGCTCACAATCCACCAGACCTGGAGCAAACGCGCCGACAATCACGTCGAGTAATGCCCTATATCCATTCGGAATGCGATACGTGCGATCACCCTCTGCTTGTTCTTCCGCCCGCATGCCGCGAATGAGCGAGTGAACGCTTATGCGCTCGGCTAACGCGCCATGAAATCCCTCCACGTACTCCAGGCCCCATAACTTCGCTTCTTCGCTATCCGCTTCATTCTCCTCCAGGAAGTTTGCAAATGAGCGATCTGGTTCATGCTCGTTCATGCGATCGAGAACATTTTGCGTGTGTTCGAAGAAATCATCGCAGCGTTGTAGCCCGCTATCTGTCTGTACCCACGGACTCGCATCGAACTCCTGCAGCTCAAGATTGCCAGAAGCTGCAAGATCCAGGATCTCCTTCGGGCGGCCATGAACGAATTCAGCGCCAAGTTCGACCTTTGCACCCGACTCTGATTCGATTGTCCAGATACGACCTCCAATCCGATTTCGTGCTTCCAACAAGGTGACACGCACGCCAGACTCAGCCAGTAACCGCGCTGCGCTCAGGCCAGCAACTCCGGCTCCGATGATCAACACGTCCGTGGATTCGCTCATTCCTCTTTGGATACTGTTTCAGGCCCCTGAGCGGCACTCAGATCGCAAATACCTGCTCCTGACATGAATGTTTTACGACGCAGAACTCAGTCGCATCAGTACAGGGAGGATCTTCTTCGCATGCACATTGCAGGGTCTTACATACTACTGATCTTTGCTGCTGTCTCCACGAGTGTCATCTTGCTCGTTCTTCACCTTACAAAACTAGGCTTGCTAATTCACCAGCAAATCCCGGATCGGCCCCAAAGGCGACTATTTCTGGCCTCGATTAGCTTCTTCATAACCTTCCTGGCAGTACGACTACTTGTGGCCTCCATCACTCACCACATCGGGCCATTCGGCTATGTCGAGATGGGTGGCAGGCACATTCATCATCTTGTTTGGGGAATTTTCCTGCTGCTCATCGCAGGTTACGCAGAGATTGCGGATGTTGGCGTCAGCGACGATCCGGTCTCCATTCTCCTGAGCCGCTTGCTGGCATTGACGTATGGCATAGGAGCCGCCCTGACACTGGATGAGTTCGCGCTCTGGCTCAATCTGGATGCGGCAGCTTATTGGTCTCGTCAAGGGCGAGAGAGCATTGACGCCGTCATTCTGTTCGGGTCACTTCTTGCAATCGGAACATGGGGAGCGCCACTGTTTCGCAAGCTTTTTGGCTCATCTACTTAGCCGCCGACAGACAAACGGTCGCAACTTGCAGTGCTCACTTTGCGAGGAGCGATCTATCGAAGTGGCGCAAAAGGTCATCCGGATCACGGTACACTTCCACGCACCCAGCCTGCATAAGATCGTCTCGCTTCCAACCGCCGCACGTCAGGCCAATCACCGGAATGCCAAGTTTTCCGGCAGCATCTGCGTCATACGGTGTGTCACCCAAAGCGATGGCCGTCTCTGGCGGCACTCCTACCTTGTGCAGTGCTGCGGCGAAAATATCCGGCTCCGGCTTCGAATTCTTGGCGTCACCCTTTGACGATTCTTCTTCAATGAGATCATCCATGCCCACTATCTTCTTGTAAACAGCCAGATCTTCCGGATCCGAAGAAGTAGCCAAAGCAATCTTCAGGCCCTGCTTCCGCACCCGCACCAGCAGTTCACGCGCGTGTACGAAGGGCACGATCCGAGGCATGTAATCTTTGTGGAAGATCTGTTTTCGAAATTCCTGCAGCGGCTTCTCTATTCGATCCCGTTCAGCTTCAGAAATAAATACAGGAATCAATTGATCTCCGCCCTTTCCAATCTGCCGCCATATTTCATCCATTCCGACCTGAATACCGAAATTCTCGAAAGATCTTCGCCACGCCTCCGCATGGAGTGTGTTGCTGTCCACGAGAGTGCCATCAATATCGCTTAATAACAGCTTTGCCATTCACCTCACCATTCCACTAGCTGCTCACGACAGATCTCGAAGTCTGCATAGAGCTTACGTTCAGATGGTCGGATCAAGCATCCAGTTTCATCGCTTCGCATCCTACAACCCAAAGGGGGAAAACTATGGGAATACTGTCTTGGATTATCGTGGGCTTGATTGCTGGATGGGCTACCGGCAAGCTCATGCAAGGCTCCGGATACGGCGTGATCATGGACATCATTGTGGGCATCGTCGGAGCGCTTGTCGGCGGGTTCATTATGAGGAGTCTGGGATTTGCGGGCCAGGGTGGGATGATCTACACAATCCTGGTAGCGATCGCGGGCGCCGTGATTCTCACCTGGATCATTCGCATGGTCACGGGAAGGCGCAGCACAAAGTTCCCGACTGATAAAGATTCCAACATCCGTCGAGCAGCATGATCGGCAACAGCACGATCGAGCCATCTTCTGGGCGCCGCCACGATCGTGCCCCCGGGAGATGGCTCACTCTATTTCAATCGAGTCTCCTGTGCAATAAGCGCCACTGCACCGTCTGTATATCGTCACTGCTTATGTTGATCCCCGCCGTGGCTTGCACACCTAAAGCCGACAACCCGGCCGCAGTGCGTGAAAAAGCAGCCGATGCAACTGCACAGATCAAGCGCGATACAAAGGCGATAGCTCAAGGTATCCGCGAAGGCTGGACGCGAGACAAGCCAGCTGACTTGAATACCGCAAGCAGAGAGGAACTACAATCGCTGCCTGGTGTAAATCAGCGTCTGGCCGAAAGTATCATTTCTCATCGCCCGTACTCGCGAGTATCCGAGCTTCTCGATCGGCACGTCATGAGTAAAGCTGAGTACGACAAGATCGAATATCGACTTACGGTAAAGCACTAGACATGAAGACCCGACTAGTACTTCTGATCGCGCTGTTTCTACTTCGTCCACTCGCCTACTCGCAGGATTGGGCCAAAGCGTCACTGGAGAAATCGCCACGCCATCAGGAGTGGGTGCAGATTTCGCGTGGTGATCGTTCCATTCGAGCTTTTGTCGTCTATCCCGAAGTTAAAAGCAAGGCGCCTGCGGTGATTGTGATCCACGAGATCTTTGGGTTGACGGACTGGGTGCGCAGCGTAGCCGACAGGCTCGCGTCCGAAGGATACGTGGCAATAGCCCCCGACCTCCTCTCCGGATTTGGACCTGGTGGAAAAGGCAGCGAAGCCTTCCAGAGTACTCAGGACAGCATGAAGGCTGTTTCCGACTTGAACCCAAAGAGCGTAACGGATGATTTGAATGCCGTGGCCAACTACATTCTGAAAGTACCTGCAGTGAATGGGAAGCTGGCAGCGGCCGGGTTCTGCTGGGGCGGTGGAACCGCGTTTCGCTTCGCTACTTCACGTGCTGATCTGAAAGCTGCCTTTGTCTTCTACGGTCCCCCTCCTGACGGCGTCACTACGATCGCCGCTCCGGTCTACGGCTTTTATGCAGGAAACGACAGTCGCATCGACGCCACTCTACCTGACACTCAGGTTGCGATGAATAAAGCCGGAAAGGTATTTGATTTCCACGTCTATGACGGCGCAGGACACGGATTCATGCGTGCCGGCGAGGATCCGTCCAACACGACTGAGGCCAACAAGACAGCTCACGATCAAGCCTGGCGTCGTTGGCTCTCACTGCTGAAGCAGATGTAGTGTCGTTCAACCAGCGGCGCGTCTCTTGCTTTCATTTTCGCGATTGGAGCAGCAAAGCACCTTCTTCGAGCTCGGAGGCTTCGCCTCGCGATACGAAGGGTGTACATCCTCACCCTCCTTGCAGATAAAAAAGAGCACGGCAAACGTGATCTGTCCACCGACGATCACCATAGCGAGAGCAAACCAAATCGTCATATTTCAGAGCGCGTTCCGAATGAATGACCGCACGTGCAAGCAGCATTGCTTGTACAAATAGACGATGCTTTGAGTCGCTCGGCTACAACAATTAGGTAAAGTTTTTGCTCAAGACCAACGACTATCGCGGAGCACTTTTACAGATTGATCGTTCTGTGACCAGTTTCTTCGCAACACGGGCTAGCAGTTCTTCTCAAGAACATGATGCGACTACTGCCAGCGCTGTTTATGACGCTCCAGCCACCAGCATGGCGGATTCAGGACCGACTGAGCATATTGCGGCAATGCAGTACGCGAACAACTCTGCTCCGTAGTGCCAAGATAATCGTACTCAGCCTTATTTCCCTTGAGTTGCATCCGAAGGTACTGCTCCACCTGAACCTTTGCGATTCCCTCGCCCCGTGATACACGTATCTCGAAAATGATCCAATCCGCTGCGTAGAACAGCACGAGCCCGAGAAAGAGATAGAGCGCCATCCGTCCAATCTGTCTTACCATTTCAGCCTCTACTGTGCATTTGATCACGAACCGCCATTGTTGACAGCGTCTTCGCCTACAGTGACCGTTCAGTATAGTCCCGGTCGCCTGATCCTTATGAGCCACCATGGGCTGTGTTGATTGCTAAATGCATAGCCTGAGCAGCATAGAGCGTCTTCACGACATCAGAGCAAAGTAGCGGGATTCTCCGAATCCGTGGCGTGTGGAGCGCAAGGGCTTGAAACGGCAGACCGACAAGTTATCTGGGCGGCATTTCGCGAAATCCATGGCAGTTTCATGTGTGTGTTTATTCGCCGCATGCATTTTTGCTAATCCTAAGCCCCCGCTTGAGCACTCCCACAAGGTGAGCGTCCTGACTCAACGGAACGACAACGCTCGTTCGGCGGCAAACACTTCCGAGCGCGTCCTGAACGTCCGCAATGTGGACGCCAGGTCGAATACCTTTGGCAAGTTATTCTCCATCGCGGTCGAAGGCAATGTCTTTGCACAGCCTTTGATAGTCGCCGACTTGAAGTTGAGGAATGGAGCCATTCGCGACGTTCTCTACATTGCAACCGAAAAGAATAACGTTTACGCGGTTGACGCTCACACCGGGGAGCAAATCTGGGCTCGAAATCTCGGGCCCTCCGTGCCGGCGCTCGATATTACAATCTTCGGTCGCGGTGCGCTTCAGATGGGAAACAGTTGGGACTATAAGGACCTGTATCCCGACATCGGAATCACATCCACGCCAGTCATCGACCGACGCACTGGAGTCCTGTTTGTGGTTGCAAAGACCAAGGAAGGCCCGGCGAGCCGCCCGTCGTACCACCATCGTTTGCACGCTCTCGACATTCGCACAGGATCGCCACTGCAAGCTCCAGCAGAAATTGAGGGCAGCGTTCCTGGTACAGCAATCGATGCGCGGAACGGCCTGATAACATTCGATCCCTTTATTCAACTCAACCGTCCGGGACTATTGCTGCTCAATGGCTACATCTACGTGGCGTTCGGCTCACATGGAGATGCCGGCCCATTTCACGGCTGGATCTTTCGTTACACTGCGGCCGATTTCAAGCAGAAGGCTCTCATCTTCTGCACGACACCCGCCCACGAGCAGGAGGATACTCTTGACGATGCGGAGCGAGAGACGTACGAGTGGAACAGAGGCGGAGTCTGGCAATCTGGAGTAGGTCTCGCTGCTGACGGCAACGGCGCAATCTATTTCACTACCGGGGATGGTGCGTGGGATGGGCAGCACAATTTCAGTGATTCCATCCTGAAACTCAATTCAGATCTGCAAATCCTCGATTGGTTCACCCCATGGAATCACGAGAAATTGGACAATGAGGATCTCGATGTTGGATCAGGTGGAGCAGTGCTGCTTTCCAATAACACGTTGGTCGCTGGCGGCAAAGAAGGCAAGCTCTACCTCTTACACACGGATCACCTCGGCAAGATCAGTTCCACCAGCAGCGCGGAAGTGGCAAATGTCGTGCAGGAAATACAGGCGACTGTATTACCGACAAATCCACTTCCCTCTTGCGCTGGTTGCTACCACCACCTGCACGGAGCTCCGGTAATCTGGCCAGCTCAGGATGGCCTTCGCTTTTACATCTGGCCCGAGATGGAGAGCTTGAAAGCTTACAAGCTCGTGAATGGCATGTTCGTCCCCAATGGCGAGAGTCACATCTCTGCCCCCTTGCCCACCGCAGGAATGCTTACGTCCATGCCAGGTGGTTCCCTATCGCTATCTTCCAATCGTAGTCAAGCTGGAACGGCGGTACTCTGGTCGTCCATGCCAATCAACGACAACGCAAACCGGCAGAATGTGCCCGGCGTCCTGCGCGCCTTTGATGCTTCCAACGTGCGCGACGAGCTCTGGAATAGCGAGATGAATGCCTCCGATCGGTTGGGAAACTTTGCGAAGTACTGCCCGCCGACAATAGCCAACGGAAAGGTGTATATGGCAACCTTTGCGCCCGAGACCGGATATCCCGCAGCCGTCCAGACTGGGCCAGCGCATATTGTTGTCTATGGTCTGTTTGGAGGAGCTGGAAGAAAGCCAGCTCCAGAGATAAAGACGTTCATCAACCCCAACAACTGAACGCAGCAGCTCTAGTCGTGCGAGCAAAGTTGATCGTGGCTGCGATCAGCGCGTATCATCTCCAGACTTGGCGCGCTCGCTGTAGCGCGCAATTCTATTGCGGAGTCATTATGACCGGCTGGGAGCGAGTAAGTTTCGCGTTTCGGTGTTTTTTCTCAATCCTGTTTGATGGCGAAATTCCTACAGATATTGCGGAGCAACTCTGCAAGCCCCGCACACCAGCAACAGAAACGGCTCCAACCCCCACCGTACTTTCCTACACACAGGTCCACGCTCCTGCGGATCGAGAGTATGACCGCGCTGTTCAGATTCTGGGCCTATTCCAGCGCGACGGACGTCTTATCGATTTTCTTAGCGAAGACATCTCTCCTTATCCGGATGCCCAACTCGGAGCTGCTGTTCGGAGTATCCACGAAACCTGCCGGCAAGTGCTGGATCAGTACGTGAAGCTTGAGCCGATTCTCAATTCGGAAGAAGACCAACCTGTCTCCCTTGAGTCCAGCTTTGATGCTGCCACCATCAAACTTATCGGAAACGTTACAGGCAAGCCTCCGGTTCGCGGCTTCCTTCGTCATAAAGGCTGGCGCGTGAAAGAGGTACATCTTCCACAACTGCCGCAGGAATCGGGTCGCATGATTGTCGCACCGGCAGAGGTCGAAGTGCAGTAGTTTCCGTAACCGACAATTTTGGCAAAAGGGAGATGTAAGTGACTGCCAAATACATCGTAGGCATCGATCTTGGCACTACGAACTCAGCCTTAGCATTTTGCAGTGCATCGGATGAAGAAAACGCGATTAGCGTTCATGCTATTCCGCAGCTTGTGAATCCCAACGAAGTTGCGGATCGCACTCTCTTGCCCTCATTCCTATACATCCCCGGTGAATTCGACTTTCCTCAAGGCAGCCTCACACTACCCTGGCAGGCTGAGCCCACAGTTGTCATTGGTGAGCTAGCCCGCAAGCGTGGCGCAGAAAGTCCCAATCGTCTCGTAGCCTCCGCCAAGTCTTGGCTATCGTACGCAGGCGTTGATCGTGCTGCGCCCATTCTTCCATGGCAGGCCCCGGACGAAGTTCCCAAGTTATCTCCCGTTGACGCATCCTCACAGTATCTGCAGTATCTCCACACCATCTGGGACCACGGTGACATTGCAAACGGTGCGCCTTTATCGGAACAAGATGTGCTGCTGACTGTCCCTGCCTCCTTCGACGAAGAAGCTCGCGAGTTGACACGTCGTGCCGCGGAGCAGGCTGGATATCATCAGGTCACATTGCTCGAAGAGCCCCAGGCGGCCTTTTATGCGTGGCTCGAGAGCCAGGGTGAGAGTTGGCGCGATCAAATCAAGTCCGGCGATCTGGTTCTCGTCTGTGATATCGGCGGCGGGACTACTGACTTCAGCCTCATTCTCGTTTCAGAAGACGTTGAAGAACTGGTACTGAAGCGCGTTGCCGTTGGCGATCACATCCTGCTCGGCGGCGACAACATGGACCTGATGCTCGCCCGAGTGTTGCAGCAACGTCTGACCGAATCGGGATACAAAATTGACAATTGGCAACTACACGCGCTGTGGCACCAAAGCCGCATAGCGAAAGAAAAGCTGTTCGAATCGCCGGACCTTCAGAGCTATCCCATCACGCTGCTTGGCAAAGGAACGAAACTGATCGGCGGAACCATCAAGACTGAACTTGCGCGCGCCGATCTGAATCAGGTACTCATTGAGGGCTTTTTTCCCCGCATCGCGAGTAACGAAATGCCTATGCGTCAGCGGCGAGTAGGCTTTCAGGAACTCGGATTGCCGTACGCCGCCGACGCCGCAATTACAAAGCATCTGGCACGCTTCTTGTCCGAACAGGCGCGCAACAGTCCCGAAGCTCAACAGATTCGTCGCGGCCCCAGTGGACTCGCCTGCCCCACGCATCTGCTCTTCAACGGCGGCGTGATGAAGGCACCAACTCTTCGCACCCGTGTGATTGAAGTCCTGAATACATGGTTGCAGCAGGAGGGTTTCAATGCGCTCGAACCCGAGCACATACTACAAGGCCCCGACCTGGAGCATGCCGTTGCACGAGGCGCCGCCTACTACGGCAGGGCGCGTCGAGGCCGTGGCGTTCGCATTCGAAGCGGAGCCTCGCGCACTTACTACATCGGAATTGAAAGCGCCATGCCTGCCATCCCCGGCATGGAAGCTCCTCTGAAAGCGCTTTGCGTTGTTCCATTCGGAATGGAGGAAGGCACCGAGGCTACCATTCCGAACAGAGTATTTGGTCTGGTCGTGGGCGAGCCAGCAGAGTTTCGTTTTCTCACTTCCAGTATCCGAAAGCAGGATCAAGTCGGGAGCCTCCTGGAGGACTGGGCAGATGAACTTGAGGAGTTGAGCCCCATGGAGGTAACTCTTCGCCTTGACGGACAACAAGGAACAGTTGTCCCAGTCCGCCTCGAGACTCGGGTGAACGAACTGGGAACCCTCGAAGTTTGGTGTGTATCTCGCGACGGCAATCAACGCTGGAAACTGGAACTCAACATTCGCGAGAAAGCTACAGGGTGATCCGGCGATGGCTTCGCGTTATCTCATCGGCATCGATCTGGGAACCACCAATTCTGTTCTCGCATACATCGACACACATGAAAGCGACGAGACCCCACAGCGCGTTCATGTGTTTCGGATTCCGCAATTAGTAGCGCAAGGCGAAGTTCGCGCGCTCCCCTCACTTCCTTCCTTTCTTTACTTCCCTACCAAGGAGGAGCTTTCGACGGGCGCAGTAAGCGCTACTTGGGATGAAGTCCCGCCCATGGTCACAGGCTTGCTCGCCCGCGAACAGGGCGCCCTCGTCCCAGGTCGTCAGGTATCCTCTGCAAAGTCGTGGCTATCCACTTCCGGCGTCAGCCGAAGAGCCAAGATATTGCCCTCGCAAGCTGAGCCTCCTCAGCCAATGATCTCTCCTGTAGAGGCTTCGACCCGGTATCTCATGCACCTGCGCGATGCATGGAATGGCGCAATGGGTCGCGATGCGGCAGAGCGCTTTGAACAGCAGGAAGTGGTCCTCACCGTCCCCGCATCCTTTGACGAAGAAGCACGCGAGCTTACGGTGGAAGCCGCTCGCGCGGCCGGGATCATTCATCTCACGCTTCTCGAAGAACCCATCGCTGCGTTCTATTCGTGGATGGAGAAACACACTGCTGTGCAAGGCGCTACTTCCTCCGCGCCGAAAGAAACCAATCTCAAAGATGGCGATCTCGTCCTAATTTGCGACATTGGCGGAGGCACAACAGACCTCAGCCTCGTGCGCGCCTACGACCTAGATGGAGAGTTGCGGTTTGAGAGAACCGCCATTGGAGAACATTTATTACTCGGCGGAGACAATCTTGATTTAGCTCTCGCCAAGCACGTCGAGCAGAAACTTGCAGGCACGAAACTCACCATGCGCCAGCGCTATGCACTACGGGGCGTTTGCTCCTCGGCCAAAGAGCGCCTGCTCGATAACAGCGCGCCAGTCAGCCTGCCGATCACAATTCTCGGAAGCGGCAGTTCCATTATCGGACAGGCGCTCACCGTCGATCTGACTCGAGATGACGTCCTGCAAATTCTGCTCGACGGTTTTCTCCCCATCGTCTCGCCGCAGGAGAAGCCCCGACAGAGCCGCACCATTGGCCTTCGCGAGATCGCATTGCCTTACGCAAGCGACCCGGCCATCACGAAACATCTTGCTGCATTCCTCTCGCAGGCTGCCGTCGCCATGACGACATCATCCCAAGGCAACATGGTTCGTCCCGATGCGGTGCTCTTCAATGGTGGATTCTGCATTCCTCACGCTGCACGGACACGAATTGTTGATGCGCTGTCGCATTGGTTTCGCGCATCCGACCCGAGTTGGAACCTGACGATCCTTGACAGCCCTGACGCAGAGAGTGCTGTGGCGCGCGGTGCCGCATATTACGGGAGCGTGCGCAGGGGCGCCGGGCATCGTATTCGCGTCGGGAGTGCAAGAAGTTACTACATCGGATTGGAGAGCACTGATGGCCTCGTTGGTATCTGTGTGCTTCCGGCCGGAGTTGAAGCGGGCACCTCTCTGCCAGCGCTTGACCGTCAATTCTCTGTGTTAGCAAACCGTCCCGTATCTTTCACTCTTTACAGTTCACTCACACGACATAGTGCCCATGGCGAGACGGTCTTGCTGAGCGAAGACGATGTGCATCGTCACGCGCCGCTCGTTTCGCTTCTGCGCTATGGCAAGAAGTTGCGGGAGATTCGTCTGGCTGTGCGCCTCCGAGCCAGTCTCACTGAAGTTGGCACGCTCGAACTTTGGTGCGAGTCGCTGGACACCTCCCACCGATGGCGTTTGCAGTTCGAACTACGCGGAGAGGATTCCGCCGAGGAATTGCAACATCCCCGAGAGGCCCGATCTACAACGTCGATCGATCCACCTTCTGATGCAGCAGTCGAATCTGCCACTAAGTTGATCGAGAATGTCTTCGGCCACTCCGGCGACGGCGACCCGGTCGCTCTCATGAGCCAGTTGGAAGCCGTTCTCGGGAGCAAGAGAGATTCGTGGTCTGCTGCGGTTCTTCGCAAACTCGGCGATGTACTGCTCAACAACTCTGACGGACGCACGAAGTCTCCTCGCCACGAGTTTCGCTGGATGAATTTGGCCGGCTTGTGCCTGAAACCTGGCTTTGGCGTGGATGGCGACACATCGCGTATAGATGCGGTCAAAGCTCTTTACACGAGCAAACCCAATTTCAGCAACGACCTGCAATGCCAAATAGAATGCCTATCATTACTACGCAGAGTAACAGGAGGACTCAACGCCAGTGTCCAACAAGCGCTGTATCGACAATTGACGAACCAACAAGACGCAAGGAAAGCTGCTCGGCGCAACCGGCAACTCGACTACGAACATTGGCGTTTGCTAGCCAGTTTGGAGCACCTCCCTGCTCGCACCCGACTCGCACTCGGCAAAGAACTCCTTTCGAGAATAGACAAGAACAACGAAGACACAATCTGGCTTTGGGCTCTGGGGCGCGTTGCTGCCCGCGTGCCCCTCTACGGATCGCTGCATTCAGTGGTTCCCCCCACTAATGTTGTCGAGTGGTTGGACGCCCTGCTTCGATTGTCGCTCTCAAACAAGGCATTCGTGAGCGCCGTAATTTCCATGGCGCGCATCACCGAGGATTTTTCGCGCGATATCGATGCACCCACCCGTGACAGAGCGATCTCTTATCTGCGAGAGTTGGCTACCCCGGAAGAAGAACTTCTGCCGCTACAAAAGTACGTCGCTCCCGATCGAAGCGACGCTATCTCCAGCTTTGGCGAGCCGCTACCAGCCGGAGTGCAATTAGTGAGTTCCGCAAACTGTCTGCTGTCCGTTCCCGCCTTCCACGGCTCCGATCCCATCGTTTCGCGACGCGCGTAGCATTCGCCTCAAGCAGCTCTCTCTAGGAACTCGCCCCGCACCTGCTTCGCGCCTGGAGAGAAACGGACAGTCACATTGCGTCCATTGATTTCCAGCACCTTCCCGGCTCCGAACTTTTTGTGGCGCACTTGTTCACCGATGTTGAACGCTTTAACCTGTGAACTCGCAACCGGCCTTAACGCAGAGCGCGTAAACGGCTGCGCCGAGTCGAACGCTACTGCGCAGTGCTCGCCCACTTGTGGCTGCGGGGTCGCCGTGCTGTCGAACACTCGTGAAGAGAAAACTCCAGCTTTGCAATTGTCGCAATGCCAGCACTGGGCCGTTTCCCTCCCGTCGTTTCCGAGAAAGTACTCCTTCAGGAACTCCGTGCGGCATCGCGCTGTCTCGGCGTAGTTCATCATCGCTCTCAGGCGATCGCGGTCTGATTGTGTCAACCGTTCGTACTCGCTTAGAAACTGGTCGAATTCCTGGCTATCCGAAAACTCTCGCTTTCTCACGATGTGCCTGGCCTTACGTGTGACAATTCCGCTCGCCTCGAGTTGCGACACAATCACCTTCACCTTGCGCTGCGGAAGCCCCGATGCGGTTATTAGATCGTGAATGTTGATTACTGCGGGTTTCTGGTTTGCCAGTGCCAGCAGCGCTTCGTACACCTTGAGCGAGTGCTCACGACGCGGATATTTGCCGCCGAGAAAATAGCCCTGTATCCGTCGATCCTCCAATCTATACAGCAGCGCGCATTGCGCCTCCTCACCATCTCTCCCGGCCCGTCCCGCTTCCTGATAATAGCTTTCGAGCGAATCAGGAAAGTTGTAATGCACCACAAAGCGAATGTTGCTCTTATCAATGCCAAGACCAAAGGCTTTGGTCGCGACGATTACTTTTAGTTCATCATTCATAAAGCGCTGCTGCGTTTCCTGGCGCTCTCTCACCTTGCACTTGCCGTGATATAGACCAGCATTGATTCCTTCTTCTTTCAGCCACTTGTGCAGTTCGTTTGCCAGCCGTACGGTAGCCGTGTAAACAATCCCGACGCCTTCAACTCCTACAATAATGTCTCGCACTCTCGCCCGCTTTGCTTCACCGTTTTACCGTTCGGAATACCTCGAGAAACAGGTTCGGACGTTCAAGTCCGGTATTCACAGTAACCGCGTGCTCTAGCCCGAGTTGCTTCAGAATGTCATCGGCTACATCCGGCGGTGCTGTTGCGGTAAGGGCCAGCACTGGAGGATGTCCCAACGTCTGAATCGCATGTCGCAAGCCGAGGTATGCAGGGCGAAAATCATGTCCCCACTGCGAAATGCAATGAGCTTCATCGACCACAAACAGCGATACCCCGGTACTACGCAGAAGTTGCAGGTAGTCAGGATTCTCCAACCGTTCCGGCGTCATGTATATGAGCTGATGCTCATTGGCCCTAATTTCTTCGATGGCCTCTTTCGTCTCTGTTTTCGTCAGCGTGGAATTTAGAGTAGCTGCATCGATTTCTGCGGCTTCAGCCTTCTCTTGCTGATCCTGCATAAGCGCTATTAAGGGAGACACTACAACGGTGGCCATTGGCATCAACAAGGCAGGAAGCTGATATGTCAGCGACTTTCCTGCGCCCGTGGGCATAATTACGAACGCATCGCGGCCATTCAAAACAGCTTCGATCGCCTCACGCTGACCAGGACGAAAGCTATTCACGCCAAAGCGGTCGGCAGCTTCACGATGCAAACGCGACCAGTCAACGTTCAGTTCTTTCTTCGCAGTATTAGACTTCTTAGCCATGAGTGAGCTCGGTTAGATGCGAGGCCGTAGGTTCCACCAGCATCCAATCCCTCATGCTACGGTCACGCAAAGTATCCATCGCAGAGAAATCTCACACCATAGAGGACGGCGTCGTTCCAGCCGAACATCTGGAAGCCAGTTTCCCGCAGCTTCATCTACCGATTCAGGCGCCATTCGCACCCATGGAGGCCAAGTCTGTAGACTCCATTCCCTCCGGATCAGAGTGGCAGTACGAGCCCAAGTGGGACGGCTTTCGTTGCCTCGCATTCCGCGATGAAGACCTGATCGTATTGCAATCGAAGTCAGGCCAGCCGCTCTCCCGTTATTTTCCTGAGCTGGTCGATGCACTTCGAGGCCTGAAGGCAAGGCGCTTCATACTGGATGGAGAGATCGTGATCTTTCGCAATGAGCATCTCTCGTTTGACGACTTATTGATGCGAATTCACCCCGCAAAAAGCCGTATTGATAAGCTCTCGCGAGAAACTCCGTGCAGCTTCCTTGTCTTCGATTTGCTGGTCGATGCTGATGGCCGCTCATTCCTCGACACACCACTGCACGAGAGACGTCTGCATCTGGAGCAGTTCATCGCGCGATTCGGCAACTCGCCATTGCTCAAACTTTCTGCCTGCACCCGCGAGTTATCCCTGGCTCGCCGCTGGTTCTCCGATCTCGCCGTTACAGGATGCGACGGCGTGATTGCGAAACTTCGTAACGAGCCGTACACATCAGGCGAGCGCGCCATGCTGAAGATCAAACGCATACGATCTGCAGACTGTGTCGTCGGAGGATTTCGTTTCGCGTCCAAGGGCGGCGGAGTTGGCTCACTCCTGTTAGGGCTCTACGGATCTGACGGTCTGCTGCATCATGTCGGCTTCACTTCCAGCTTCAACAAGGAACAACGCACTGAACTCATCGACATCCTCAATCCATACCTCGGTGGCGCTGGTTTCACCGGCAATGCCCCTGGAGGGCCGAGTCGATGGAGCACGGAGCGAACAGGCCAATGGGAGCGCTTAAAGCCGAAGCTCGTTGCTGAAGTCAGCTACGATCATTTTTCAGGCGGCCGATTCAGACATGGAACCAAGTTCCTTCGCTGGCGCCCGGAAAAGCGCCCTGAGAGTTGCACCATGGAACAGGTAAAGGCGCCGGCGAAAGTCACTGGTGGGTTACAAACGCTGTTGGCGGCCTAAGCCGCCAGCGGGTCGTCCTCACTTTGTTGATTTCTCCGTTGACGGTCACCAGGATCCTGATCCTGCATATCCGCTTCTGCGTTTGCGTCCTCGTCGCGATTGCGGTTGATCTCTCCAGTGTCTTTTCGGAGCTCATTCTCGCTCTGCTTTTCCATACTGTACTCCGGTGTCTGCCCTGTTTCAGCCATGCCAGCATCATTTGATTTGTTTAGCGGGTCCTGAAAACGATGGTCCAGCTGCAACTCCGGTTCAGCTACATTGCTATCGGAAGCATCCTCGGGACGATAGGCCTCAACCGCCCCCTTTGCAGCGTTTTCGTCTTCCTGTGTTTCACGAGTCCGTGGTTCGCCATTCATAGTGGCGAAGATGTTGCTCCGCACCGTGACGTTGCCATCACTCTCAATTTGGTGACTCAGCATCGCAGCTTGGGTCGATCGGAGGCTGAGCGCATCCAATGAACATACCAATTGCCGATCTGGAGATGCACTGGGGAGAAAGCAATGAAAGCTGTTGTCTTGCGCGAGTACGGCGGTCCCGAAAAGTTGCACTATGAAACTGATTTCCCCGACCCGGAGGTAAGGAGCGATACCGTTCTTATCGCGGCCTCCGCCGCAAGCGTGAATCCAATCGACTGGAAGGTTCGCTCAGGTGCGCGCCAAAAGGATTTTCCGCTTACATTTCCGGCAATTCTTGGTCGCGATGTTAGCGGTATCGTTCGGGCTGTCGGCTCCAGCGTAAGAAGTTTCAAACCCGGAGACCGCGTTCTCGCGTTCACCAATCGAACGTATGCCGAGTTGGTCGCCGTTCCTGAGGACTCCGTTACTCATCTGCCAGATGGGTTGGACCTCACGGATGCTGCCGCCATTCCGCTGATCTCCCTTACCGGGGATCAACTCGTGCGCCGCGCAACAAATCTCCGCAGCGGGCAAACGATTCTCGTTACAGGCGCCGTTGGCAGCGTGGGTCGTGCGGCTGTGCACACGGCCAAGAAGATGGGTGCGCGAGTAATTGCCGGTGTCCGCAAAGAGCAATTCGACGATGCACGCACGCTGGGAGCGGCTGAGATTGTGGCGCTCAACGATGACGATGCACTCCAGAACATCGAGCCACTCGATGCCATCGCCGACACGGTTGGTGGAGAGCTTGCGACCAAGCTTATCGTCAAGGTAAAAGAAGGCGGCTCGTTTGGATATGCGTCCTTCGTCCCCGACAACAGTTCGACATTGAATCCAGGCGTCACAATCAAGCGCGTCTTTGCGCAGTCAGATCCCTCCAAGGTGCGGGAGTTTGCGGATGACCTGCGCGATGGCAAGTTTGTGCTGCCGATCGGTCGGCGGTTGCCACTCGAAAAAGCCGCCGAAGGACAGGTTCTAGCCGAGAAAGGCGGAGTAGGAAAAGTAATCCTGCTCACCGGAGATTCACATCCCTAATCCAGTTACGGAACTGAGATGAAGCTGCAAGGGTCGTGTTACGAAGGAAGAAAAGCCGACGAGCGCCCCATACGCTTTCGCCTCGACGCGCATGAATACCTGATCGAAGAGCTGATCGATCAGTGGTACGGCCCTGACAAGTCGTTCTTCAAAGTACGGGCAAGCGACGGCAATCTGTACATTCTCTCGAGGCAGCATTCAATACCGGACGGCCTATGGGAACTCGTGTTCTTTCGGCAATCATCCAGATCGCACAAGGGTGAGCAACATGAAGCCAAAGGTACTTGTGTTCGATGTCAATGAGACTTTGCTGAACCTGGCGGGCCTGCAGCCCGAGTTCGTCAGACTCTTCGGTGACGACGCCGCATTGAAGGAATGGTTCAGTCTTGTTCTTCAGTATTCGTTGATTACAACTGTAGTGGAGAAGTACTCAGATTTTGGCGTGCTCGGCAAAGCCGCTTTGCAAATGCTTGCTAAGTCACGAAACGTCCAGCTCTCTTCCGAAGACGAGGCGCGCGTTAGCCAAGGAATGCAGTCCTTGCCTCCGCATCCAGAGGTGCGAAAAGCGCTGACCGACTTGCAAGGCGCTGGATTCAGATTGGCCGCTCTGACGAATTCCAGTCCTGCCATGATCCAGGCGCAACTAAAGAATTCAGGACTCTCCGAGTTCTTCGAGCAGAGTATTTCTGTCGAAGAGGTCAAGCGCTTCAAACCTCATCGCACCGTGTATGAGCGAGCCGCGCAGCGTTTGAATGTCCTGCACAGCGATGCATGTCTGGTTGCCGCACATGCGTGGGATGTGATGGGCGCAATGAACGCAGGCTGGTCTGCTGCATTTGTCGCCCGCCCCGGAAAGGTTCTCTTCCCGCTCGCTGCAACACCACAGTACATAGGTGCAGATCTGAGGGAAGTTGCGGACCAACTAATCCAGCGGCACGTCACTCCTGCGGTGTGACTACAACTATCCCAACCATTGCGGGTTTTGATAGGTGCCATCGAAGTGGTGCGTTGTCTTATAAGCCTCGTACTCTCCCGAGCGGGCGGCCTTCGCTGTTTTGGCGAGCAGGGCCGCAACCTCTTTCTCCGCCATGGGCTTGAATCCTCGTGCGGCATCCAGAGCCTGCTGCAAAATCGCCATAGAGTCGCAGCCCGTGATAACGACGCTGGTTGGAAGATTCATTGCATAGTGCAGGCACTCGACCGGGGTCACAGTCTTGCTCTGCAGAATCATGCTATCGCCCATCGATTTCATTCCAAGCACGCCGATATCTTTCTGGCGCAACACTGGAAGCACCTTCGCTTCGAAGCTGTTGAAGTGATGATCCATCACGTTCAGCGGCATCTGCACCGCGTCGAACACGAATTTGTGAGCATCCGCCGTCGATAACATTTTCAAATGCACATCTGGACTCTTGTGCCCCGTAAAGCCGATGTACCGCACCTTCCCGGCCTTTTGTGCCTGGACAACAGCCTCCATGCCACCACCTGGTGCAAATATCCGGTCAGGATCATTCTCTCGAATCACCTCGTGAAACTGCAGTAGATCGATATGGTCCGTTTGCAGACGCTTCAACGACTCATTCAGCTGATTCATCGCTGTTGTCTTATCGCGTCCGTCAATCTTCGTCATCAGGAATGCTTTGCTTCGATAGCTGCTTTCATGAAGCGCGCGCCCTAATCTGATCTCGCTCTCTCCTCCGTTGTAATCCCAGCAGTTGTCGAAAAAGTTGATCCCTTCATCCAGCGCGCGATGAACAATTCGTATGCTTTCCTGCACAGGTAGATCGGACTTTCCGAGGTGATACCCGCCAATGCCGATAAGCGAAACACGCTCACCCGTTCGCCCTAGCGTGCGATACGGCATTCCACTCTTTATTTCCGCACCCCAGGCACTCCGGTCCAACGTCGCGGCTGCCACTGTTGCGGTTGCAATCTCCAAGAATTCGCGCCGAGTCTTCTTCATCTTGCTGATCCCTTTCCATTCGCAATTCTTCAAAACATTATCAAGCGATCATGCACTAGTCGCCGACACTGATTTAGATGCTCACGTGCTTGCTTCGAATTGATTCGCCTCACTTCTACATTCAGGCAGATGCCTTCAGCCCCGCCCCAAATGACCATTCTTAACATTCGAATCCAGCTCTCGATGTGATTTAATTCAGGGGACGTAATCATCGACGCAAATTTTGCGCGCAATCCCTTGCCTTGGAGCTGCGATGGCGAACCCTCGTTCAACTGCTTTGTTACGTACTACACACCTCATCATCCTACTTCTTTCTTACATCTCTACCTCACTTCTGGCCCAGTCACAGCCTGCAACCCCACTCAGCGACAAAGATGTAAACGCCCGCGTAGAAGCACTGCTTAAGCAGCTGACCTTGCGCGAAAAGATCGGGCAACTTACACAGCTAGGGGCCGGCGACAGTGGTGATTTCGGCAAACCAGAAGACCACATCCGCGCCGGGGAGGCCGGCTCAGTCCTATGGACAGTGGACTCAGCGTACATTCATAAGCTGCAAAAGGTTGCCGTCGAGGAAAGTCGTCTCAAGATTCCACTTCTCTTCGGATACGATGTCATTCATGGTTATAACAACACCTTTCCTAATCCTCTCGGCATGGCCGCTTCCTGGGATCCGGCTCTGGTCGAGAAAGCTCAGTCCATTGCTGCCCGCGAGGCTGCGGCAGCCGGAGTCAACTGGAGTTTCGGCCCCATGGTCGATATCGCACTTGATGCGCGCTGGGGCCGCATGATCGAGGGTGCCGGAGAGGATCCATATCTCGGAGCCGCCATGGCGCGTGCTCAGGTGCTCGGCTTTCAAGGCCCGCAACTCGGCTCTCCCAACCATGTCGTCGCCAGCGTAAAGCACTTTGCCGGATATGGCGCTGCCGAAGGTGGTCGCGACTACGACGGCGTGTACATTCCCGAGATGCAGTTCCGCAACGTCTATCTGCCTCCCTTCCAGTCCGCCATCGATGCAGGCGTAGGCACCGTGATGAGCGCGTACATGGATCTCAATGATGTCCCTGCCAGCGGCAATCGCTGGCTGCTGCACGACGTGCTTCGTCAAGACATGGGCTTCAAGGGATTCGTCATCAGTGATGCGTTCGCCGTCTTCAGCCTCGTCGCCCACGGCTATGCCCGTGACGATCAGGATGCCGCGTACCGCGGTCTCCTCGCTGGCGTGGACATGGACATGGGCTCGCAGACCTATCTGCGAAACCTCGAGAAGCTCGTGCAAAGCGGCAAGCTCCCCATGTCCGTCATCGATGACTCTGTGCGCAATGTCCTCGCCATCAAGGTGCGAATGGGTCTCTTCGAGCACCCGTACGGTGATCTTGCGAACATGAAGTCGATCCTTAACGATCCCGAGCACCGCAAAGCCACCCGTGATGCCGCCCAGCGGTCGATGGTACTGCTGCGCAACGCAAACAACACTCTTCCTCTGAAGAAGGACATCCGCTCCGTCGCCGTTGTTGGTCCCATGGCCAACGCTGCCAAAGACATGCTTGGCTCCTGGACCGTCAACGGCTGCGCTCCCGGTGTTACCGTCCTCGAAGGCCTCAAGGCCAAGCTTCCAGGCGCTCACATCGAATACGCTAAGGGCGGAGACATGCAGCGCAAGTACCAGCAGGTCTTCGAGCTTTTCGATGGCAAGCCCGAAGAACCGCGCCTCGTGGATGCTGACATCAAGAAGATGCAGGACGAAGCTGTTGCCCTCGCTCAGAGATCAGACCTAGCCATTGTCGTCGTCGGCGAGAAGCCGTACATGAGTGGCGAGGCCGCATCCCGCGCCAGCTTGTCTCTCCCCGGCAACCAGCAACAGTTACTCGAAGCTGTTGTTGCTACCGGAAAGCCCGTCGTTCTCGTGGTTATCGCCGGACGTCCTCTCGATATCACCTGGGCTTCCGAGCATGTTCCCGCAATTCTCAACGCCTGGTTCCCCGGCACCGAAGGCGGCAACGCCATTGCCGATGTCTTGTTCGGCGATGTAAACCCCGCAGGCAAGCTGCCCGTATCCTGGCCTCGCACGGTCGGCCAGCTCCCGATGCACTATTCCAAGAACCTCACGCAATTACCCGAGACAGCTTCCCAATATCGCTCGTTCTATTGGGACGAATCCACTGCTCCGCTCTATCCCTTCGGCTACGGCCTCAGCTATACCAGCTTTGAGTTCGCCAACCTCAAGCTGAGCAAGCCCTCCATCAAAACCAGCGAAACGTTGCAGGTTTCCGTCGACGTCAGGAACAAGGGCAACGTAGCTGGAGATGAAGTCGTACAGCTCTATCTTCACCAGCGCGCCGGATCAGCTTCGCGCCCGGTCCGGCAGCTTAAGGGTTTCCAGCGTGTCTCCCTTACCCCCGGCGAGAACAAGACCATAACTTTCAAGCTCGGCAAAGACGAGCTGAAGTTCTGGAGTCCCGAAACGAAGAGTTGGGTTGTTGAAACAGAACACTTCGACCTATGGGCGGGCGAAGATTCCAAAGCCACTCTGCACGCCAACTTCGAAATCACTAACTAACGCATTCCCGTTCACGGAAGCAGCCCTGAGCATTTTCCCGGGCTGCTTCTCTTTTAAACAGCTCTTACGACTCTCGCTCTAGCTCCAAACATCAGCACGAGCAGACATATCACGCAGAAGCCCGCGAGCAGCACGAACCCGAGCGTGAACGTGCCGGTACGTTGCTCAATTGCACCCAGCAAAAGCGGCGGGAAGAAGCCTCCCAATCCGCCAGCCGCTCCCACCAGTCCTGTTACGCTTCCCACGGATTTAGGAAAGTACTCGGGAACAAGCTTGAACACGGCTCCATTGCCAAATCCGATTGCAGCAGCCATACTCAGTGCGCCCAACGTGAACCAGATGATGTTCGGAATTGCCAACAGCAACGCGGCAATAGCCGTGAGCGGAAACACGTAGCGCAATACGGTTGCACCACCGACTCTGTCGGACAGAATGCCTCCAATCGGACGCATGGCCGTCGCAAGCACAACGAATCCTGCTGTACGGAATCCGGCATCCTGCGGGGTCAGCTTGTACATTTCTGTCAGGAAAATCGGCAGGTAAATCGACATTGCTACGAAGCCGCCGAACGTCAAAAAGTAGTACAGGCTCAAGATCCAGCTACGGGCATCTCCCAATGGGCGCAACATCTCAGAGAATGACTTTGCAGCAGCGCGCCTTGGCGCGTTACGTGCGCTCGCATAGAAAATCACCATCCACACACATAGCAGGATTCCAAACAGCCAGAATCCCCACTTCACCCCGTAAGCCTTCGCTATGAAAGGAGCTCCAAATGCTGCGAGAGACTGGCCAATATTGCCCGCCCCATAGATCCCAAGCGCGGAGCCCTGCTTCTCTGCCGCAAACCATCCGCTCACAAACGCAACGCCAACCGAAAAACTTGCGAGCCCAATTCCGATAAGAAAACCGTACGCGAGCAGATGCGTGTAATCCTTCACGCCGCCCATCAGGAACGCTGGAATCGCTGAGGCGAGCATCACGACTGTAAAAACGATGCGGCCCCCGTACCTGTCTGTCAGCATCCCAAGCGGAATGCGCCCCAAACTTCCAAGCAGCACCGGGATCGCCACAGCAATGCTTTTCTGTACGGACGTTAAGTGCATTTGCTTGCTGATGATTGGCATCATCGCCGACATCGTGCCAAATACAGCAAAGCACAATGCAAAGGCGCCCGTGCCGAGTGTCAGCTGAACAGACGGAGACGTTCTCTCAGGCATGCGGACTTTAGATGCTGCACCTTCAGCCGCCGGAAATCGGCTGCGAATTTTAACTCTCGGTGCACTCTGCGCCCAGTCAGCACATCAAAGCCGAGATACATGCAACGCCAACGGGTGAAGTGTGCGCAGTAAGGGGCCAGCAGCGTTCGCAATCTTATCGGCTCTCGTGCTTCTCGCGCTGATCTATCTCGGTTCGCGCGGATTCCGGGACTTCGATCCTGCCCTAATTGGCTACGCTGTGGCCACCATCTTTGCCACCGCTGCCATCGTGTATCGCTACTGTGTGTGGATTACACGTCCTCCCACCTGGCGATATTTCCGCGCAGGTTGGCTCAACTTCTTCTCGTGGCAAAACTTTCGTAGATACACTTTGCTCGTGCCGCTCACATCATGGCGCGACATCTTCGGGCAGACTTTCCTGTTGCATCGGAGCTTTGAACGCTGGCTGATGCACATGTGTATCTCCTGGGGCGTCGTACTCTCGTGCTTCATTACATTTCCGCTCACGTTTGGCTGGATGCGATTCACCTTGGTTGGCTCCGATCGATATCAGCTCTGGATGTGCGGCTTCCCGATGTTCCGCTTCGCCATAGAGGGTCCTATCGGATTCATGCTCTTCCACGGTCTCGATATCACCGCCATCATACTCATGGTTGGTCTCGGCATCGCGCTCAAGCGCCGTCTTGAGGATGTCGGATTGCGAACGACACAACGCCTCGGCTTCGATCTCGTGCCGCTCGTTCTGCTGTTCGCAATCGCTGTCACCGGACTTGCTTTGACTGCATCATCCACTTGGTGGCAAGGGCGCTACTACTGGTTCATTTCGCTCACACATCAGGTGATTGTCGTCGCGTGGCTCCTTTCGATTCCGTTCGGAAAGTTCTTCCACGTCATTCAGCGCCCTGCCAGCGTCGGCGTGACCTTGTACCAGACTGTGAATCAGGGCCTTGCGGAGAGCGAAAGAGATGACGCGCACACGGTCGGTTGTCGCAGGTGCGGCAGAGAGCTTCCTTCGAAGCAATTTATCGAAGACCTCAAGGCCACTCTCGGCGAACTCGGCCAGCGATATCAATTGGCGGATGACAGTGTCCTTCAGGACTTCTGCCCAACCTGCAAGCGACTCGTGCGTGGTCAGTCGTACTACAACTCAGTCGGAAGAAAGTTCGTGTAGCAATGACGGTCAACAAAGATACTTTTGATCCGCAACGGGAACCGAATTACGACTTTCAGTCCACAGGCAAACCGCCGAGTGGCTGGGCCAAGTCCGATGAGCTTCCCGAAACACTGGTACCTACTCACTGCTGTTTCTGCGGCGTGCAGTGTGGCATGTATCTTCGCGTAGCCAATGGACAGGTCACCGGTGTTGAGCCACGAGACTATCCTCACAATCGCGGAGCATTGTGTCCAAAGGGTGTTGTCGCTTATCAACAGGTGAACCATCCAGATCGCCTTCGCCACCCCATGATTCGTCGTGGCGGCAAAGGCGGCAAACTTGAACGCGCCAGTTGGGATGAAGCGTACGAATACATTGTCCAACGTTGGAAGCAACTGCAGGAGCAGTACGGAAAAGACTGCCTTGCCGTTTACAGCGGCTCGTCCATGACGAATGAGAAGTGCTATCTCATGGGGAAATTCGCCCGCGTAGGCCTGGGTACACGACATATCGATTACAACGGGCGGCTCTGCATGTCTTCAGCAGGAGTCTCATACGCGAAGGCGTTCGGACTCGATCGCTCACCAATTCCGATGCCAGATATTGCACTCACCAACTGCATTCTCGTCGCCGGCTCCAATGTTGCCGAGTGTTTCCCAGTGATGATGCAATGGCTTTGGCGAGCCCGGGACAATGGGGCAAAGCTCATCGTCATGGATCCCCGTGAAACTCCGACCGCTCGCACCGCCGACCTCTGGTTGCCATTACGTCCCGGAACAGATGTTGCCATACTGAATGCAATGCTTCGCCACATCGTCGCAGAAGGACTCATCGATGAGGAGTACATCGCGAACCGCACCCGAGATTGGGACAAAGTAAAGCAGGTGATCGAGCCGTTCACGCCTGAGGTCGCCGAACGAATCGCAGGCGTCCCAGCAAAGCGAATCATAGCGGCAGCCGAGATATTCGGACGTGCGCCACGCTCCATCGTCATGCATGCCCGCGGAATCGAACATAGCACGCACGGCGTGGACAACTGCCTTGCATGTATCAATCTCTCGCTGGCACGTGGACAAGTAGGAAAAGTAGGCGGCGGCGTGATGATGATCACCGGCCAGGGCAACGGCCAAGGTGGAAGAGAGCACGGACAGAAGGCTAACCAACTGCCGGGCTATCGCCACATTGACGTTCTCGCAGAACGCGAGGAAATTGCGAAGATCTGGGGAATCCCCGAATCCGAAATCCCCGGCGAAGGCGCGGCCGCAACCGAGATGGTGAAGCTGATGGCCACAGGCGAAATCAAGAGTTGCCTCATTGTTTGCTCGAATCTCATGGTCAGTCTCCCAGACAATGCTGTTGTCGCAAAAGCACTCGATAACCTGGATCCCCTGATTGTCATCGACTTCTTCTTGTCCGAGACTGCTGAGCGCGCCGACGTTGTTCTTCCCGGCTCTGTGTGGTGTGAGGATGAAGGAACGACCACCAACCTTGAGGGTCGCGTCGTCAAGATCAACCGCGCTGCCGCCCCTCCGGACGAGGCGCTTCGCGATTGGGAGATCGTTTCAGAGTTGGCACGCCGCATGGGGCGCGGCCAGTTCTTCGATTACAACTCGAGTCGCGAGATCTTTGATGAAATCCGTCGCGCATCCAAAGGCGGTGTCGCCGACTACTCCGGCATCACCTGGGAGAAAATCGACCAGCAGAACGGCGTCTTCTGGCCATGCAAAAGCGACGACGATCCGGGGATTCCGCGACTGTTTGCTGAGCGCTTTGCGCACAAGGATGGCTTAGCGCGATTCCATCCTATCGAGTACCGCCCCGCTGCCGAAGAACCCAGCGAGGCGTTTCCCTTCCGACTCACTACCGGTCGAGTCGTCTATCACTACCTCAGCGGAAACCAGACACGTCGCCTGGGTTTCCTGAATGATCAAGCTCCCGAGCCGTGGGTGGAGATTCATCCCAAGGCAGCGGAAAAACTAGGCATCGCGCACGATAGCCGTGTTCGCGTGCGAACTCCGCGAGGATCCATGGAACTCAAAGCGGTCGTAGCACCCACCATTCGGCCCGATACGTTGTTCATCCCTTTCCACTACGGCCACAAGCAGGCGGTGAACCAGCTTACAAATCCCGCCGTTGATCCGACTGTGAAGATACCGGAATACAAGGCGTGCGCAGCTACCGTGGAACCAATTGGCTCGTCGATCCCGACAACTGCGCAGCACGCCACCGAGAACTTCACCGCAGAGAATGCTCCGAGGATGTTTCCATATTCCGTCGGGGAGACCAAATCGCCGCCCGAGAAGCAGGGAAAGGAATTCTAGCCAACAATGCCAATCGATACTCTGTTCGTCGATCCGTCGCGATGCATTGGCTGTCGAGCCTGCGAAGCGGCGTGTCGTGAATGCGACTCTCACAAAGGAGAAAGCATGGTCATGGTTGACTTCATTGATCGTGCCTTCAGTGTCGCAACTCAACCCACGGTCTGCATGCATTGTGAAGACCCCGTCGCTCCGTGCGCGCAGGTCTGCCCCGTCATGGCCATCCTCATAACTCCAGACGGAGTCGTGCAGCAAGCTGACACGTCGCGTTGCATCGCGTGTCGCAACTGTGTTTACGCATGTCCCTTCGGTGTTCCAAAAATTGATCTATCTGCGAGGCTGATGAAGAAATGCAATCTCTGCTACGACCGCACATCGCAGGGACTACAGCCCTGGTGCGCGCAAGCCTGTCCCACGGATGCGCTCTGGTATGGAACCTACGAGCAATTTGCGAACGAACGAAACGGAACAGCACTTCGTCGAACAGAGTTTGGAACTCAGGAGGTTCGCACGCGTGTCTATCACGTTCTGCCAGCGCCAGCGACGAACCTGCAAGTCACGCCTGAGGCCGAGGGCGTTCGAATTTCCGGTGCAGGTGCTGAGGAGGAAGAGCCGTGGGTAGTCTAGACAACATGAAACCAGTCGAGCAGCAGCAACCAGAGCATGACAGCACACAACAAGCACAATGGCCGTCGCAGTTTCCTTACCATTGGGACTCCGATGAACTTGTGTCCCGTAGAGAGCTGCTGAAGTTTGCCGTTTACACCTCCGGCACTCTGTTCTTTGGCACTGCCCTGCTCGCCCTACTTGGACGTCTTCATCGGTCCCCAGAAACCAGCCAGCAGGCAATCGCCTCCATTGCAGAAGTGCCACAGGGCGAAGCGGTGTACTTCCATTATCCCGGCCCACAGGACCAAGCTGTGCTTCTGCATCTCAATGATGGGCGGTTTGTTGCCTATAGCCAAACCTGCACACACCTTTCCTGTTCTGTCTATTACCAGAAAGATCGAAACCGGCTTTACTGTCCCTGCCATGAAGGCGTGTTTGATCCTACGACTGGTCAACCCGTAGCGGGGCCACCCGTTCGTCCATTGCCCAAGGTCAAACTCCAGTCCGACGGCACGCGTCTCTACGCAATCGGAGTCGAACAGTGAGTGGACTTACTCGTCGCAACAATTCTTCGGGACGAGAAGCTCGCAGGCAAGTTTCGCCTCCGCCCGGTGAAAGCAGCCTAGTCGGAGCCGCGCTGGCCATCGGCATTTTGCTTATGGGAATTCAGCTTTGGCTGCTCACCGTAGCACTCGAAGAATTCGAGCGGCACAACTATGGCCAAATCTACGCTCTGGCTGCCATCTCAGCCCTCATTTTCCTGGGCGGAGTCATCATGCTGCGAGTCCTCCACAGAGCACCTTCCGTGCGCCGTACCTCCGTGCCGAGCCCCTCTTCCGACCGGGCCAACTGAGCGGCCACCCACGGTATACACGCTCCAACCGCTACGGCAGGACGCACTCCAGCCATCCTTTTCGATTGCCAAATTCGAAACTGCTGCTCGGCGCAGGCACTCTGGATTGCAACCAATGTGAAGTGCTCAGCCAATTCGGCTGACGGATATTGCATCTTAGACCTGCATGTTTGTGCAACAACCCGCTATTAGTACGAGTTGTGCGGCGCCTGAATAGTTCTCACTCTTCAAGCCTCCAATTGATCCCGCCTGAATCGGGGAACGCGTTGATGCATCACCAAGATATGGCAAACCGGTTACCTATCCACGTAAACAGAGAAGAGATGGGCCTTTTGCAGGCTGCACTCATCGAGATTGGGTTTGCTCACGATGTTTCATCCGCGTGCACAGCGATGCTGCGTCTTGTATGCGAGGAGACCGGGTGGAGCCTGGCTCAGGCGTGGCTCCCTAACGAGGCAGGAACTGTGCTTGAGCGTCATGCGCTCTGGGTCAACAAGGAGAACGGCAAATTCGAGGAATTCATAAATACCAGTGCTGGCATCACTTTTCAGCCTGGAAAGGGACTCCCCGGTCGTGTCTGGTCTCTTCGGTCCCCTCTCTGGATCACCGATCTGAGTCAAGAGACGAGTTTCCCTCGATTCGCCGTCAGCAGGACCGCTGGCGTCAAAACGGCACTCGGAGTTCCAGCGCTTGTTGAAGGTGAAGTAGTAGCCGTGCTTGAGTTCTTTCTTCCTGAGAAACGCGATCAGGATGACGAAATGACGGTGCTCATCGCGACGGTTGCTGCCCAACTTGGGTGGGCAATCCGTCACAAGCGGGCGGTGGACCGTTTGCGCTGCAGCGAAGAGCGGTACCGGGTGCTGGTGGACAACGCTCCGCTTTGCATTCATGAGATTGATCTGCAGAGAAGATTGATAAGCATCAATCCTGCCGGTCTGAAATTGCTCGGCGGGTCAGAGGCAAGGGACGTGTGTGGGATGTCTGCTCTGAACCTGGTTTCTGTTGAAGACCGCCCCAGGGTGGCAGCGTTGCTGGATCGTGCTTTTGTCGGAGAATCTTGTGAATTCGAATTTGCCACTGCTGATGTGCGTGGCGAGCCCCGGGCTTTTCTGTCTTCTTTCATTCCGCTTCGCGACACAGAGGGCAGGGTGCGTACAGTGCTCGGAACATCTCAGGACATCACTAATCGCAAGAGGGGTGAAGAACAACTACGGCAGTCGCAGAAGATGGAAGCAGTGGGGAGACTGGCAGGAGGAGTGGCGCATGACTTTAACAATATTCTGAATGTAATCATCGGCCATGCCTACTTGCTGCAGAGCGCCATCACTCCTGAATCGAGTCAGAGCATTACTGAGATTCGCAAAGCCGCTGAAAAAGCCACCTTACTCACTCGACAGTTGCTGGCCTTCAGCCGAAAACAGGTAGTGCAACCGCAACCTCGCGACTTGAATGACATTATCGCGGGAATAGGTGAAATGTTGCGACGTCTAATCGGCGAGGATGTGGAACTGCGGATCAATCCTGGGCGTGATGTGCCTTGCGTTACGGCTGATGCGGGCGAAATTGAGCAGATCATCATGAACCTCGCGGTAAACGCGCGCGACGCGATGCCGAAAGGAGGAACGCTGAGCATCTCCACCGATCGCGTGGACATCGCGGAAGACCGCGCGATAGGCGTCGACGTCTCCCCGGGAACATATGCCGTAATGACAGTGGCCGATAGCGGTCAAGGCATGGATATGAAGACTCAGGCGAGAATCTTCGAACCTTTCTTTACCACGAAAGATCCCGGAAGAGGGACGGGGATTGGCCTGGCGACAGTCTCAAGAATCGTGCGGCAGAGCAATGGGCACATTTCAGTAGATAGCGAAATCGGGGCAGGCACTACGTTCAAGATCTATTTCCCGGCGACTCACAATTCCGCGGCCGCAGTCGAGCAACCTGCCGAGGTACGATCTCAGAACACAGAATCCGAAACGATCCTGCTCGTTGAGGATGACGAGAGTGTTCGCAGATTGACTAAGCAACTGCTGGAGGCGCAAGGCTACAAGATCATCGAAGCAGAAAACGGCATGTCAGCTCTTGAGCTCGCTTCCTCGTATTCGCGAACAATACACCTCCTAATTACCGACATGATCATGCCAGGAATGCAGGGGCGCGAGGTAGCAAGCCGTCTGCGACAACAGCGGTCCCGAATGAAGGTGCTTTACGTAACGGGGTATGCGGATGAGAGTGCGATGAACAATGACGCCACGGTTCTGGAGAAACCTTTCACGCCTGACGAATTGGTCAGAGTTGTCCGAGATGTTCTCAGTTGTTCTGACGATATCGAGATGTCACAAATAGGCTAAGCTCCTTGCGCATGACATCGTAAGCTTCACGCGAGAGTGACATTCATGGCCCCGGGCGAGTCGACAAATCGATCGGCAGAGGTCCAGCAAGTTGGCAGCAGGACAAGCGACATCCTGTCTGCGCAAATCGCACTGTTATATGCAAATTCAAATCTCGCGGCTGGAACCTCAATCATTGCTGCGACAATTCTGAGTGTGCTTCAGTGGCCAGTCGTGCCGCACTTCGCAATCCTCGCGTGGTGGCTTTACATGATCTTGGTATGGGTGGCAAGGCACGCACTCGTACGACGGTATTTGATTCGTTCTGCAACCCACATCAACAATACAGTGTGGCTTTCGGCGTTTGCTGTCGGCAGCACTGCGGCGGGCGTGGGATGGGGTGGAGCAGCGGTTCTCTTGTTTCCGCGAGGGCACCTCAGCCATCAGGTCTTCCTTGTTTTCGTTCTAGGCGGAGTGATGCTTGGTGGCTCATCTCTGCTTGCGTCCAGGCCTGAGGCATTCCTGACATTTTTGATTCCTGCGGGCCTCGGTCCCACTTTGCGTCTCATCCTGCAAGGCGATGAGACACACGTTGCCATGGGATTGCTGACAGGCGTGTTCACAATTGCCACCATCATCACCACGCGGAGGATTTATCACACAATCCTTTCATCGCTCCGATTGCAGTTCGAGAATCGTGACCTGTTGGAAGATCTTCAGATCGCAAAAGACCAAGCCGAGGCACTCAACCAGAAACTGGAATTCAAGGTTCAGGAACGCACCGCCGAACTGCGCAATTCCACCGAACTGCTGAGAGAGGAGGTTGCAGAACGCAAGCAGGTAGAAAAAGATCTGCTGCGCGCGCAACGGGCGCTTCTTGACAGCGAGAAGTTATCTGCAACCGCGAGACTCGCCGCGACCATGGCCCATGAGATCAACAACCCACTAGCTGCAATCACAAACCTGATGTACTTGCTTGCTCCGCTGCAGACCTCCCCCGAGGCGCAGAAATATGCCTCCATGCTGCAAGATCAGGTAAAGGGACTTAGTCGCATTGCCACCCAGATGCTCAAGTTCCATCGCGATAGCAATCGGCCTACAGAGTTCAAGCTCAGTGCTGTGCTCAAAGACGTATTGGAGTTCTATCGTCCACAGGCTGAAAAACAAGGAACCGTTGTTAACCTTCGCACCGAGACAGACGCGCCATTTGTAGGCTTCAAAGGCGAAATCGTTCAAGTCATAACCAACCTGGTGCTCAATGCTCTCGACGCTACACCCGTCGGCGGACAGATCACCGTTCACTTGTACTCGGCCCCACCTTGGCTTTGCGAACTTCATAATCGTTGCGGGTATTGCATCTCCGTCGCCGACAACGGCAGGGGTATTGACCCTCAACACCGTGCGCGAATCTTTGAGCCTTTCTTCACCACTAAAGGGGACAAAGGAACAGGTCTTGGGCTGTGGGTCTGCAAGGGCATCGTGAACCGAGTCGGCGGCACAATGCGCGCCTGGAGCTCTCGCCATGACGGCAATTCGGGCACATGCCTCTGGGTATTTCTTCCCGCCGAAGGGACAACATTCACACACCATCGTCGCCGCTATGAAATCGACGCGCACGAGACGAAAGCATGAGGCTGCGACTCTGAAACCATACCTTCGCGCCGATTTGATCACCCGTTTCCCCGCAATCTTGTCATAGCCCATCTTCCCGAAACACCTGCCTCAATCTTCTGGCTGAACGTTATCAAATCTGTTTGAGCTTTTTACCTGGCCTTAACAAACCACAACATCAAATCTAGAGTTGCCGCCGATAAATCGTGTCCGTGTCTTCGATGAGTTAGCGTTGCAGCGATATCCGCTGAGTTTTACTCCTATTGCCAATAGCTCTGAACCGTGATTTTCACCGTGGAGGTAACAAATGGGTCAGCTTTCGACTGTGCTCCAACCATTCCGCAAGTTCGTCATGTCAGCTGTCGTACTTGCGTTTATCACCTTGGCCATCAGCGCGCTCAACGGCCATCAGCGCGCTCAACGCAGAGAATGGGATCAGCAACGCCACTGGCAAGAACAAGGAATACCCATATGGGGTTAACCAGCAGAGCAACCGCCGCTACGCAATCGGTCTCTGGGGTGACCTGCCTTATTCCGCCGAACAGGCCGCTGTTATCCCGAAGCTGATTGGCGACATGAACTCGCAAGATCTCGCCTTCACCGCCCATGACGGTGATCTGCGCCAAGGCAGTGGGTCGCCGAACTGTGCCGATGGCAGCATTTATGCCCGGGGTCTCTCATACTTCGATAGCCTCCATGCTCCCGCCATCTTCACACCAGGCGACAACGACTGGACCGATTGCGATCGCAAGAGCCTCGGCATAGACGGAAGGAACTCTCTCCAGGAGCTCGATGCCGAGCGCGCATTATTCTTCAACACGCCCTACACACTAGGCCAAACCCATTTCCTCCAAGAGGTTCAGGCAACACCGCTGTGCAAGGGCTTCGGAAGCACCAATGGCAATCTAGGCCCTTCTAGCGACGTCACCAAAACGCAGACTGCCACCTATACCGACGTTCCTTGTGTCGAAAACCGCCGCTGGATTGTTGGAAGGGTGATGTACGCAACGATCAACATTCAGGGCTCCTGCAACAATCTATGCGACGACTACCCGGATCCTGTGGAATACGCTGTCCGCAACGCGGCGGACATCCAATGGATGAAGGACACATTTGCCAGGGCCGTCGAGCAGAATTGTGTAGCCGTGATGTTCATTACGCAGGCAGATCCCGGCTTTGATGATACGGACGCCACCCGTGCACCGACGCGAAACGCCAACACCCTCGTCGAAGACGATGCGCAAAAGCTCACCGACGGATTCCATGACTTTTTAGTCGCGCTTCGCGCCCAGGTGATCGCGTTCGCCAAGCCCGTTGCCTATGTGCACGGCGACTCGCACTACTTCCGCATTGACAAGCCGCTGTTGGACAGCACGGGCAAACGCGTGACCAACTTCACGCGCGTCGAAACCTTCGGCGACCACCAACCCAATCTCGGCGACGTGAATTGGCTCAAGGTCAACGTCGACCCGTCCAGCCGTGAGGTGTTCTCTTACGAGCCACAAATTGTGAACAGCGATCCCGTGCTCGCCCCCTAAGAATTCTCCTCTGCTATAAGGAACCTGCAGCGAACCGCGTCCGAGCGCACACTTGGCCCGGTTCGCTGATGTATTTCCCTGCCACCCTCCCGACAGCCCAGCTCCATTCATTTCTGAAATCACAGCAGAATCGCTGCAACTCAGTACAATCAGAGGAGGTTACGCTTGACTGTGCGTGGCGCAGAAATGTCCTCCTGCCGATCCGCCGGGGAGGCTTTATACTTACGGAACGAAGAATGGAATTCTAGGGAAGGGAAAGTCGGATGCGATAGATTCCTGAGAGAATTCTTGCTCAAACAATATTGGCGTTATCGCCAAAGGGAAATGGCATCCGACAGACAGAGAGAGAGAAGAGGCAATCATGGCTAAGAGCGTAAACAAGGTGATTCTCGTAGGGAACCTTGGCAAGGATCCGGAAGTCAAACACACCAGCAGCGGCACCGCAGTCGCCAGCATGACCATCGCCACAAACGAACGCTTCAAGGACAAGTCCGGCGAATGGCAGGACAAGACAGAATGGCACAACGTCGTACTCTGGGCGCGCCTCGCTGAGATCGCTGGCGAATATCTGAAGAAGGGCCGCACCGTTTATATCGAGGGCCGCCTGCAAACCCGATCCTGGGAAGATAAACAAGGCCAGAAGCGTTATACGACCGAAGTTGTAGCCAGCGATCTCGTTCTGCTAGGCGGCGGGCGCGGCAGCGACGATAGCGGCGGTGGATACCGTGGCGCATCGCGCAGCAACGATTTCGACCAGAGCGGCTCCAGCGACTTCGACACCGCACCTTCTCGCGGCACCGAAATCACCGACGACGACATTCCGTTTTAGATCTGACTTCATTGCAAATTGGAACAAGGCTCTGAGAAATCAGGGCCTTGTTCTTTCTAATTCCGATTCGTTACTCTCCGGCTTTCCTGCCTGCCTCGGGCTTCTCTGGCGCAGTTCCCTGAGCCGTCTCCTGTGCACTGTCAACGTTCTCCGGTCCCGGCTTTTTTAGATACTCCACAATCAGCGAAATCCTGCGGTTTGAAGCGTCTTCGGGATTGTCTTTCAGCCGTGGTCTCTGGTCGGCGAATCCGCGCACCTGCGAAACCTGTTGAGCCGCGAGCCCCGAGCTTTGCATGATCTTCCGCGCCGCATTGGCGCGATCGACCGAGAGTTCCCAATTGCTATACCCGCTCAACCCGCCCGAATACGGCCGCGAATCCGTATGCCCCTCGACGGACACATGATTTGGCAGTTTGCCGACTTCTTCCGCCAGCATAACCAGCAACTCCCTCCCGCTCGCGCTCGGCACAGCACTTCCCAGTTCGAAGAACGTCCCCTTCTCATCCTCCGTCATTTCAATCCGCAAGCCTTCTGAGGTAATCGTAATATCGATGTGCTTCTTCAGTTTTTCGAAATCCGGCAATGACTTGATCTGCGACTCCAGCGCTTCCTTGATCTTTTTCATGTCGTCTTTCTTCAGTTCAAGGTTCTGCCCTGAGCCATCCATTGCACTGCCGACCTGCTTGGCCGCTGCCGTAGGATCCTTGAAGTACCCTCCCACAGCCTGCTGCACCTGCTTGTTCGAATTCATCAGCCACAGCACAATGAACAGCGCCATCATCGCCGTTACGAAATCAGCGTAAGCCACCTTCCATGCTCCTCCATGGTGGACGCCATGCCTCGCGACTTTCTTGATGATGATTGGTCCGTTCGGCACGTCTTAAGCTCCAGCAGCAGCCGCAGGCGCTCCGCCGCCCTTGCACGATTTCTCCATCTCATTGAAGCTCGGCCTCACATTGCCTGGGATCGCTCTCCTGCCAAATTCCAAAGCCTGTATCGGCGCCGCGCCCTTGATAAACGAAATCAGCACGACCCGCAGCACGTACTCGTACGCGTGCTCCTCGTCAGCCATCTTTGCCATGTTCGACGAGAGTGGTCCCACCAGCCCATAGCACAGCAGAATACCCAGGAAAGTTCCGACCAGCGCCGCAGCCACCTTGTGACCAATTTCTTCCGGAGGCCCACCCAGAGCTCCCATCGTCACCACCACTCCCAGCACGGCCGCGACGATTCCCAGGCCCGGCAACGAGTCCGCAATCGTGCTCAGAGCCGAAATTGGCGCGCTCTGCTCCCTGTGCGTCACCTCCATGTCGAGGTCCATCATCTGATCCAGGTCAAATGGATCGATACCGCCCGTCACCGCCATTCTCAGCGTATCGCAAACAAAATCCCGCGTGTGATGATCATTCAAAAACTTCGGATATTTCGTAAACACCTGGCTCTTATCTGGCTCTTCGATGTCCGATTCAATTGCGAGCAGTCCCTCCTTCCGCGCCTTATTCAGCAGTTCGTAGCACATCTTCAAAGTTTCCAGATAAAACCCCTGATCGAAGTGCGAGCCCTTCAGCGTTCCCAACACTCCCGCAATAATCTTCTTCAGCACATGCATCGGATTCGCAATCAGCAACGTCCCCACCGCCGCGCCTCCAATGATCAGGAGTTCCGCCGGTTGCAACAGAACCTTGATGTTGCCATGCTCTAGAAGATACCCACCTACGATTGACCCAAACACCACGACAATGCCAATGATGATGAACATCGTTTACTCTTCCCTGTTCATGGCATTCTTCATCTCTTGTTCCACTCCTCGCATCGACTCGTCGACCAGTTGCGATCGCAAGCCACTTCAAACACAGGAGACCCCATGCGCCAGCGTCGATCGCTCAAGCTCCGAAAAAGTTCCTCTGCAGCATCCAGACCAATCCTGAGGGCCTTATCGGCAAATCTCGCCTGGACCTTGAGCATTGCGAAAAGCTGTTTGCAGCATTCCATTTTGCAGGCACAAAAGAAGGGCCTGCCTCGATGGCAAGCCCTCGTCACCAGGTCACCGCTCTACCACTTGAGCAGTGCTATCAATCCATGCACCGGAATTCCAACCCAGTCTGGCCTGTACTCCAGCTCAAATGAAATCTCCAGCAGTGCTTTCTCGATCAGGTGAGCCCTCAGCAGTATCTGCTTTTCTATATCCGTCCTAGGCAGGAATTCCGCGTCCTGCGACGTCTGCAGATAACCTTGCAGGAACATCCCTGAAACCCAGCGGTGCCAGTGCTCTGCCCATCGATCGATTCGCTCCTCCTGGTCGCGTCCTTTCACAATGCCCGGCACATACCCAAACGACACTGCGTGAGCCGCGTAATGCAGCGATCGAATCATGCTTGCCACGTCGCGTAATGCCGAACGCTTGATGCGTCGCTCGCTCAGCGGTCTTCCCGCTGGCCCGTCGAAATTTCGAATGATCACGTCGTTGCCCGTGAACATCAGGTTCCCGAGCTGATAGTCCCCGTGAATGCGAATCCTCGCGCCCGAAATGCGTTGATCGCGTAGCGGCAGTAATCCGTTGCGGATCTCCGTCTCGCTCGCTATCAGCTGTTCCGCTCCCGCACGTACATCTTCCGGAAGTGAACTCAGCCTCGTTCTCAATCCTTCAAGTGAGCGTCCCATTAGCCCGAGCATTCCGTGATACAGCCCATGCCGATAGAAATCCGTGAATGGCTCCGGAGCAAAGTCCTGCACCTCCGGATGGCTGCACAATGCGGCATGCATTTCTGCCGTGCGAATACCCAGCAGGTGCACCATGTTGTCGAAGCTTCCCAGTAGCTCCGCCGCCAGCGGCGACATCTTGTGTTGCTGCAGCGTAAGTGGACTATCGTCCACCAGTTCCTTAACTCGTGAGTCTTCGCCATTCAGCGCCAATGCGCGTTCGAAGTACAAGCTCAAGTGATCGATCGCATACTGCCATCCGAGCGTTGCGTTCCGTACGTAGCTGGTCAACAACCCCAATGTCGTCCGCTGTTCTTCATCGTCCGCGCGCACGCAGTAATCAATCCACCCCAATGCTCTTGGCATATGTGAGAAGCTGGTCTTGTCTGTAAGGAACTCTTCAACTTCGCGATCCGGGTTCACCCCCGACTCCACCGAGCGATACAGTTTCAGCACAAAGTCTTCACCCAGATTGACGAACGTATTGTGCGAGTCCTGCTTAAGCACCTGCGGTTCGCGGTTCGATCGCACCAGCGACCACGCTTCTCGGAATGCCTTCGTATGCCCCGCCACCAACTCTCCATGCATTCCCTTGAACTTGCTGCGCTTCAGCACCGCCGTCAGCAAAGCGTCGCTGAAACTTCTTTCCAGCAGCGCACTGTACAGCAGGCTCCAACTCTGATCGGCAAACTCCAGCCGTGCAAGGATCGCGTCTGGATGATCGTGCAGAATCTTTTCCGCCTGCTCTCCTCTGGCCATCGCAATCGGCGCGACATATCTTTCGTCCTCACCGTCGCGATACTCCACCTTGATCACCATGATCACGACATCGGTTCTGCGCAGCGGAATCACCTCTTCCACCGCAACCTGCGTGATCGTTTTATGGCGTCCCAGAAACCACCGTCGTTTGCGCAACAGCCTTGGCAAAATGCGAGACATCCTCTCCAGCGTCGCTTCGTCCCACACATCCGCATGAGAGTCCAGCAGCAACGTCGCAACCTTTCCGTCTCCCTCCGAAACGAGTTCGTCGCCGACCTCCTTCGGCACCATCTTGAACCAGTAGAACGAGTACGGCGCCAGCGATAGAAAGTACGGCTGGTCCCCAATTGCCGGGAATCGGCTCACTCCAAAAATTTCCATCAGCGTCGAGCCGTGATACTTGCTCAGGTCCAGTTCCACCCCCTGGCTGAATCGCGACAGGTTCGCCACCACCAGGATGCGCTCATCCTCATACTGCCGGAAGAAAGCCAGCACCTTGCGGTTTGCCGGATATAAGAACTCCAGCAAACCTCTTCCAAATGCCTTGAACTGCTTTCTCTGCGCAATCGATCGCTTCATCCACCACAGCAACGAATGTGGATTCCGCTGCTGCGTCTCCACGTTCACCGCTTCGTAGTGATACTCGGGGTCGATGTTCACCGGAAGGTACAGCCGCTGCGGGTTCGCCCTCGAAAATCCTGCGTTGCGATCCGCGCTCCACTGCATTGGCGTACGCACGCCATTGCGGTCGCCCAGGTAAACGTTGTCACCCATCCCGATCTCGTCCCCGTAGTACAGGATCGGTGTCCCCGGCAGCGAAAACAGCAGTGCATTCATCAGCTCAATCTTTCGCCGATCATTCTCAAGCAGCGGAGCAAGCCTGCGCCGAATCCCGAGATTAATTCTCATCTGACGGTCGTGCGCGTACGTCCGGTACATATAGTCGCGTTCTTCGTCCGTCACCATCTCCAGCGTCAACTCATCATGATTGCGCAAGAACAGCGCCCACTGGCAATTCGGAGGAATCGCGGGCGTCAGCTTCATAATGTCCGTCAGCGGATGCCGATCTTCCATCTGCAGCGACATGAACATCCGTGGCATCACCGGGAAGTTGAATGCCATGTGGCATTCATCTCCCTTCCCGAAATACTCCACCGAATCCTCCGGCCACTGGTTCGCCTCTGCCAGGAGCATCTTGTCGTGATAGCGTTCTTCCACATGCGCCCGCACCTCGCGTAGCGCCGCATGCGTCTCCGGCAGGTTCTCGCAACTGGTGCCTTCGCGTTCAAAAAGATACGGCACTGCGTCCAGCCGCAGCCCATCCACTCCCATGTCAAACCAGAAGTCCATTGCCGCAAGCATCGCCTGTTTTACTTCTGGATTGTCCCAGTTCAAGTCCGGCTGGTGCGAGTAGAACCGGTGCCAGTAATACGACTTCGCAACCGGATCCCACGTCCAGTTCGACGCTTCGAAATCCTTGAAGATGATTCGGGCTTCCGCGTACTTCTCCGGCGTGTCGCTCCACACATAGAAGTTTCGCCAGCGGCTGCCTTTTGGCGCCCGTCGCGAGCGCTGGAACCACTCATGCTGATCGCTGGTATGGTTCAACACCAGTTCGGTGATGACCCTCAGCCCACGCCTATGCGCTTCCTTCAGAAAGCGGTGAAAGTCACGCAGCGTTCCGTACGAGGGATTAACGTCGTTGTAGTTTGAAATGTCATAGCCATCGTCGCGCAGCGGCGAGGGGCAGAACGGTAGCAGCCACAGTGCCGTCACTCCGAGGTCTTCCAGGTAGTCCAGCTTTTGCGTCAATCCGCCGAAATCGCCAATTCCGTCGGTCACGCTATCGTAGAAGGCTCTAACGTGGGTTTCGTAGATGATTGCGTCTTTGTACCAGGTAGGATCTGAGCGCGATGCCATGTCTGAACAGTGTTTCCTTTCCCGCCGTTGATCGGCTTCTGACGAGCCGTTCCAGCAAAAAGCCCAGCCGGTTCCTCCAGTTGGGCAACGCGCGATCCAGGTACTCTCAATCCTTCCTTTCGAAACCGAAATCTACGCGATTTTTCTTGGATGAGCACGTCTCTGCTCGGGTTACCCGAACCGTCCTCTCGGGCGCCCTCCCCCTGTTCTCTTTTTACGGAATCTATCTTCGTAACAGAACAGTGCTTACGGTTGGTGAACAAATCGTGATACCCTTTTCCGCGCTGTTTCAGCATCAAAGAAAACAGCCATGAAAGCTCCGAAGCGACCGCAACTTAAACTCGCTGACAGGCCCCGCATCGTAGGCGACAAATACCAGCGCATCCTCGACGCTGCCGTCTCAGTCTTTGCCGAAAAGGGATTCCACACTGCTCGCGTATCCGACGTCGCCGAGCGCGCGTCGGTAGCCGACGGCACCATTTATCTCTATTTCCGTAATAAAGAAGAGTTGCTCATGACGGCCATCAATACCGCATTTGATGCTTTCATGAGCCGCGCTCGAACCGAACTTGAAGCCATTCCCTCGCCCGCCGCGAAGCTTCGACGCCTCGCCCGGCTGCATCTTGAGGCGCTAGGCTCCAATCGTGATCTCGCCGTCGTATTCCAGATGGAGCTACGGCAGAGTGCCCGTTTCCTCGAGCCCTTCTCTCACCAGCACATGGTGGAATACCTCGGCCTCGTCCGCGAGGTCATTCGCGAAGGCCAACTTCAAGGCGTCTTTCGCCCTAACCTGCGCGAGAAAATCGCCGCCAATTGCTTTTTTGGAGCCCTCGACGAGATGGTCACGTCCTGGGTGCTTGATGACCACTTTTATCAATTGTCCGAAGTAGCCGATTCCGTTGCAGACATCATCTTACTTGGCATGCAAAACGTAAGCTCCTCGTAGCCGTGAGCTTCCGAAGGGGACCGCGATGACCGCTCAACCGACACCAAGCACTCTGGCCGATATCTTCTTCGAGATCGTGGACCGCGATCAGCCGCGAGTCATGCTGTACGAGCGCGACTCCGCATGGCACCCCATCTCCTCCGCTGAGCTCTATCAGCGTGTGATGGGCGTTCTCCAGGCTCTGCGCAATCACGGCATCGGCCCTGGCGACCGCGTCGCCATCCTGTCGGAGAACCGTCCCGAGTGGGCCATCGCCGACTTTGCCATTCTGCTGCTGGGTGCCGTCACCGTTCCCATCTACGCTACGCTCACCGGCGAACAGATCGCCTTTCTCTTGCACCACTCCGGCGCCCGAACCGCTTTCGTCTCCACCGAAGCTCAATTGGCCAAGCTGCGTTCCATTCAGGCGGAAACCAGCATTGATACCGTCTTTTTGATGGATGATCCGACTCCGGAATCCGGAGCGCTTTCCATGTCCGCCACCATGGAATCCGGCCCTCGCCAGCGCGTCCCCGAACTCGACGCTCTTGCCCGCTCCATTCGTCCCGAAGATCTCGCCACCCTCATCTACACCAGCGGCACCACCGGCGTCCCCAAGGGAGCGATGCTCTCCCACGGCAACATCGCCTCCAACATTTCGGTTTCGCTGCAGGAATTCGATTTCAGGATGAACTCCGACCTTGCCGTCAGCTTCCTGCCGCTCTCGCACATTACTGCGCGCCATGTTGACTTCGCTGTGCTGTATCGCGGAGTCACCATCGCCTACTGTCCAAATTTCGACGATCTTCCGCGCATCATCCGTCAACTGCACCCCACCATCTTCGTCGCCGTCCCGCGCGTTTACGAAAAGATTCACAACCAGGTGCAGCGCAGCGTCGCCATGGGATTCAAGAAGACAGTCTATCGCTGGGCCATGTCCGTCGGCCGCGCCAACGTCCAGACCATTCTTTCCTGCAAGATCCCGTCGTCCATTAACTGGAAGCTTGCCAACCGCATCATGTTTTCCAAGGTTCGCGAAGCCATGGGCGGAAAGGTACGCATCTTCATCTCCGGCGGTGCTCCGCTTGGCCGTGAACTCGCCGAGTGGTACGCCCACCTCGGCATCCTCATCCACGAAGGCTACGGCCTCACCGAAACTTCGCCAGTCATCGCCGTCAATTCGCCTCGTGCCCACCGCATCGGCACCGTTGGCCGACCTCTTTCCAACATCGAGGTCCGTATCGCCGACGACGGCGAACTGCTCGTGCGCGGCCCCAGCGTGTTCAAAGGCTACTGGAACATGCCCGAAGAATCCGTTGCCGCCTTCGAAGGCGACTGGTTCAAAACCGGAGACATCGGCCACCTCGATCCCGACGGCTTCCTCTCCATCACAGACCGCAAGAAGGATCTGATCAAAACCTCCGGCGGCAAGTTCATCGCCCCGCAGCCCATCGAGAACTCGCTCAAGTCCAACCGCTTCATCGCCGAAGCGGCCATCATCGGAGACCGTCGCCGCTTCCCTGCCGTCGTCATCGCCCCCGCTTTCGCTGCTCTCGAGGATTGGGCCAAGGAAAGCGCCATCGCCTTCCATAACCGCGCCGAACTTGTCTCCGACCCCCGTGTCCAATCGCTCTACGAAGGCATCGTCGAGAAGGTCAACCATAACCTCGCCAAATACGAGCGCCTGAAAAAGGTTCTCGTGATCCCCGAGGAACTCAGTATTGAAAACGGCACTCTGACTCCCACGCTCAAACTGCGACGTCGCCACGTCGAGGCCCGTTATAAGGACCAGATCGAAAAGCTCTACGCCGACGCCGCCCCTGCCGACATCGCCCGGACCGCCTAGCAACAGGGCGGCCCAGGGTTGTGGACCAGAGTTGGCTTTTCCAACTCTGCATTCCTCCCATGACGTCAACTGCGGGTACTGTCACTGTTGCATTCGAAATCGTGAATCTATGTTTTCCCGTTCCCTCCGCAGTATTTGAGAAGTTTTCCCGCTGAAAACATTTAAAATATCTGCATGGACTCGCTCGTAATTGCAGGGAAAGCTTTTCAATCTCGGCTCATCGTAGGCACTGGAAAGTACAAAGACGGCCCACAGACCGCCGCCGCCCTCGAAGCCAGCGGCGCCGAAATGGTGACTGTTGCCGTCCGCCGCGTCAATCTCGACCGCAGCAAGGAATCGCTGCTCGACTACATCGACTCGAAGAAGTACTTTCTCCTGCCCAACACTGCCGGATGCTACACCGCCGATGAAGCCATCCGCGTCGCCCGCCTCGGCCGCGAAGTCGGCCTGAGCGACTGGGTCAAGATCGAGGTCATCGGCGATCAAAAGACGCTTTATCCCGACGTCGCCGCCACCATCGAAGCCACCCGCGTCTTGGTGAAGGAAGGCTTTACCGTTCTCCCCTATACCTCAGACGATCCCGTAGTTGCGCTCCGCCTCCTCGATGCTGGAGCCTCCGTCGTCATGCCTCTCGGCGCGCCCATCGGCAGCGGCCTTGGCATCCAGAACGTCGCAAATCTGCGCATCCTCCGCGAACTCATAACCTCCGTTCCGCTCATTGTGGATGCCGGAGTCGGCGTGCCTTCCGACGCTGCCCTGGCTCTCGAACTCGGCTTCGACGCCGTGTTGATGAACACCGGAATCGCCGCAGCCAGCGACCCTGTCCTCATGGCCTCTGCTATGAAGCACGCCGTCATTGCTGGACGCGAGGGCTATCTCGCCGGACGCATGCCCCGCAAGCTATACGCCTCGGCCAGCTCGCCCACGGAAGGAATTTCGCGCTAGTGGTATCGGCAGTCACGGCCGCCGCCGGTGCCGCAGGCCCCAGGCCCTCGTCGCCGCGCCCCTCGTGGCTGCCCGCTTTCATTCCGGCTTTTGACGGACTCCGCGGCCTCGCCATTCTCGCCGTGGTCCTCTACCACTGCCATCCACGCTTTCACGGCACCATCTTCGAACCATTCATTGTCTGGGGATGGTGCGGTGTTAGCCTCTTTTTTGTTCTCTCCGGATTTCTCATCACCGGCATCATCCTCGACGCCAGTGACTCGCCTAGCTTCTATCAGAACTTTTTTGCCCGACGATTCCTTCGCATCTGGCCTGTTTACTGGCTCCTGCTCGCGCTCTACTACGGATTTTTTCCGCTCGTCTTCAAGGGCCCGCGCGCAATGTTTCATGACATCGCTGCCGCGCCCTGGCTCGTCCTTCTTTTTTTCGTCCAGAATCTCTGGCACACATCTCTGCCCGGAGCCATCGGCCCCACCTGGAGCCTCGCCATCGAGCAGCAGTTTTACGTTTTCTGGACGCCAATCGCCCGCCGTCTGCCCTCGCGCTGGCTCGTCTTCGCCGCCATCGGGATGCTCGCCACCTCGCCGCTCGTGCGCTTCTACTTTGGCGATCGCTTCACCGCGACTCACACCCTCACGCACCTCGACGGACTCGCCGTCGGCTCGCTCATCGCCATCTCCCTGCGCACTTTCGACGTCTCCCTCGCGGCCTGGCGCTGGATCGCCCGCTTTGCACTCGCTGCCGGAGCTTCCGGAGTCTCGCTCATGCTCCACCACGGCTCCGCCTTCACCGACACTCTTCTTGCTCTCGGCTTTGGAGGCATGCTCCTCGCCGCTCTTCTCGGACAAGCCAGCCCCCGACCCAATCTCTATTCCCGCGCCCTCAACTACCCTCCACTGATCTTCATCGGAAAGATCAGCTACGGCCTCTACGTCACCCACATCCTTGTCTTTTCGGTCATTGGCGGCTATGTCGATCTCCCACTCGACCGCTTCGGAGTCCCCGGCAGCATGGCCATCATCGCCATCCGCCTCGCCACCTCCATCGGCTTCGCGGCCCTCATGTGGTATCGCTTCGAGAAACCCATCCTGAACCTGAAACAATACTTCAACTTCAAATAAACAGCCCAAAACGAGTCGTCCTGCGCGCTGTGCATCCAGCTGCCACTCCCACTTTTCTCGATCTCGCCTGTTACCAAATCTTCATCCCAGCTACCATGTATGGGTCATGACCATCGTCCGCATTGCGCTCGCCAATCTTCGCTTCCCCAGCTCTCCTGAAGACTCCGTTTCCCGCGCAACCTCGGCCATCTCGCAGGCCGCCCGTGAGCGCGCCTCCATTGTCTGCTTCCCCGAGTGCTACGTCCCCGGATACCGCATCGGCAAGTCCGTCCCCCCACCCGACGAAGACTTCCTCCAGCGTGCCTGGAGCACAATCTCGGCCGCCGCCCGTCAGTCGCACATCGGCGTCATACTCGGCACCGAACGCATCGCCGAAAAGGCCCTGATCCCCACAGCCCTCTTCATCAATCCCGATGGCACCAACGCTGGCTTTCAAGATAAGGTTCAGCTCGATCCCTCCGAGGACAACCTCTACTCCCCCGGAACCGCGCGCCACGTCTTCCATTGCGGCCCGCTCACCTTCGGCGTCGCCATCTGCCACGAAGGCTGGCGCTATCCCGAGACAGTGCGGTACGCCGCCTGCCACGGCGCGCAGCTCGTATTCCACCCGCATCTCCACGAAGCCGAACCCGGCAGCTATCGCCCCACCAGCTTCGCCGAGCCCGCCAATACCTTCCACGAAAAAGCCGCTCTTTGCCGCGCCGCCGAAAACACCATCTACTTCGCGACCGTAAACTACGCAAGCGAAGGCTCGCCCACCACCTCCGCCGTAGTCCGGCCCGATGGAACGCTGCTCAGCTATCAGCCATATGGCAAAGAAGGCCTCCTGGTCGCGGATATCGATCTCACCGCCGCAACCGGCCTCCTCGCCTCTCGCTGCAAATATGTCTAGCTCGCGGGTGGTCCACATCCGCCATCCTTTGGCGAATGTGGGAATCCAGCTTCGATGTGGGAAAGTAATCGGGGATTGTTCGAGTGCTTACTTATGTGCCGACTGCGTCGGCTGAGGAGTCTGCGCCGTCTTCTGCCCGCCCTGCTCCGGCAGCAAATAGATCACTTCGCCCGGCTTCGCATACCGTAGCTGTTCGCGGGCTTCCTTTTCAATCGCTTTCGGATCGTTCTTGAGCTGCCTGATCTCCGAGTCCAGCTTCTGGTTCTGCTCGTCCAAACGCTGCACTTCCTGCTGCAGTTTCTGATACTCCGCCTTCTTCTGGCGATACGCCACCCAGCCGTTATTACCAAGCAGCACATGCGCACATAACCCAATAGCAATCAGTGCAAATGCAGCGCTGGCCAGCAGTCTGCGCCGCTGTACCAGCTTTTCCACGAACTCTCGAAACCAGTTCACCGAATCGAAGTCCTCTCTACTGCAACTAATCGTTTACCCAGTGCTTGGCCGCCGCGCTCAGCTTCGCCAGGTCTTCTGCGCTCCGAGCTTCCGTGTAGGCCCTCACCACCGGTTCCGTACCGCTCACGCGATAGCACACCCACGAGCCGTCATCCAGCACCAGCTTCAGACCATCCGTCCGCACGACCTGCGCAACTTTGCGTCCTGCAAAATCCGTCGGATTGGTCTCCAACTTCGTAGTGAACTTCGTTTTAGCTGCGTCCGTCAAGCGAAAGTTCTGTCTTTCCGGATAATAGGAACCAACTTTGCCAAACAGCTCTTGCAATAGTGCACCAAGACTCTTGCCGCGCTTCGCCACCATTTCGCACATCAGCAATCCCGCGAGCACGCCGTCTTTCTCCGGAACATGGTTTCTGATCGTCAGCCCTGCGCTCTCTTCGCCGCCAATCGCAATCTTGTCCTGCTTGATCAGCTCGCCAATGTACTTGAACCCCACCGGCGTTTCGTACAACGGCACCTTGTAATGCTCAGCCACTGCGTTGATCAGGTTCGTCGTAGCCACGCTCTTCGCCACGCCATTCTTCCACCCGCGCGTCTCCACCAGATAATCAAACAGCAGTGCGATCACATAGTTCGGCGCGATATAAGTCCCATCCTCATCCACAATGCCGAATCGGTCTGCATCGCCATCGCACGCGATTCCTATCTTTGCTCCGGTCTCCTTCATCTTGTGGCGCAACTCATCCAGCAGTTCGCCATCCGGCTCCGGAGCGTGCCCGCCAAACAGCACGTCGCGCGTGTCATGCACCACCGCACACTCGATGCCCTCTTCCGTCAGCACCTCGTTGCTATAGCCACGCGAAGCACCCCACATCGGATCAAATGCCACCTTCAGCCTGCGATCCTTGATTGCCTCGAAGTCCACAAGCTCCTTCAGCCGTTTCAGGTAGTGCGACTTCACCTCGATCGACTGCCGCTGCGCCTTCTTCGCACCATCCGGAGGCGCCCCCCCATCCTCATCCGCCTTCAGTACTGCCGCTTCAATCTGCTTCGTGAATTCCGGCAAGGCTGGAGCTCCGTCCGGAGTCGAGAACTTGATGCCGTTGTACTCGGCCGGATTATGCGACGCCGTAAAGTTGATCGCGCCATCCGTCTTTTGCCGCATCACTTCCCATGCAATCGCCGGCGTCGGTGCCGGCTCTGCGATCACCAGCGGAGTAATTCCATAGCTCTCCAGAATCGTCGCTGCGATATCTACGAAGGTCTCGCCCATGTACCGTGGATCACGCCCCACAACCAACTTCGGATCAGCCTTGCCGGTCCCTGCCACATACCGCGCAATGCCCGTCACCGCGCGCTTCACGTTTGCCACCGTGAACTCATCGGCAATCACTGCTCGCCAGCCCGACGTCCCGAACTTGATCTGCGTAGCCATGTATTCGTTCTCCGAAAATGATCTATACCGCTCTAATTCGAACTCAACCTTTGATCCAAACGTCGATTCTATCAGCGCACTACGCCTCCGGCGCCTGATTCCTGCTCAAATACACTTGCCCGCAAGCTTGCACTTCGGTAGCGTATTGCTGCTCACCACGGGAGCACTCGAATGACCAACAAACGCCTCATGCTCACGACCGCATCCTCACGCAATGAAGCCGACACCATCGCCTCCGAACTTGTCTCCCGCCGTCTCGCCGCCTGCGTCAACATCCTCGGGCCTATCTCATCCACTTATCGGTGGCAGGGTGACGTCGAACGCGCCGAAGAGTTCCTGCTTTTCATCAAGTCCACCGAAGCGCAGTTTCCTGCTGTGCAGGCTGCTATCCGCGAACTGCACTCCTACGATGTACCCGAGCTAATCTCGTTCAACATTGAAGACGGCTCCGCATCCTACCTCGACTGGATCGCCGCCTCCGTTCGCAAATAAGAGGGTTTTAATTCAAGAGTCCCTGCTTATCGTCCGTTTCATTCCACAGCGAGGACTCACATGCTCATTCAGTGGAATGACTCTTGCAATCTCGGCATCCCTGCCATCGACCGCCAGCACGTCGAGCTCTACAACATGCTTAACCTATTGAGTTCCGCCATGGCCCAGGGACGTGGCCGCGTTGTTGCCGCTGACATCATGCCCCGACTCGCCTCTCTCGTTCGCGACCATTTCGCCGAAGAAGAGAAAACGCTGCGCCAGCTAAACTCTCCCCAATACGATGAACGTTGCCGTAAACACCAGCAGGACCTCGCAGCAATCCATGACTTCCTTCGCGAAAAGAACGCTTCGGATCCCTCCGCCGTCATCGACCTGCTTTATCTTCTTGATCACCTGCTCGATGGCCACATCGATTCCGAGCGACAGGCGCTCTGCCCGAACCAGCAGGTCCACTAGGCTTGTTTATGCACGCGCTCGCACCGTCAGCCGCACATAATCCAGCGAGTATTCAGCCTCATCACGCCAAGTCCTGCCCGAAACCTCCGCCAGGAACTCGCCTCTAATCCCCTCAGGCAGCTTCGCCACGGCCTCTCTCATCACCACCGTCTGCAGAAATGCCTCATACCGCTCCTTGCGCTCAAACCTCGGCACCACCGTGTGCAGCTTCGCATCATCTACCTTGAATCCGGCGGCCAGCATTCGCTCCCGCGTACTCTCCACGTCCTCGAAATGCGCCGATTCCCTCTCGCCGCTTAGATACTCCCGAAACCTCGGCAACTCCGCCGCCGCATGTGCCCGCCCATAGATCTTCGCCAGATTCCCCACGCCACCAAACTGTGCGACCAGCCACCCACCCCGTTTCAACGCCCCGTGCAGCGAGCGGAACATCGCCGCATGAGCCGGCACCCAGTGAAACACGGCATTGCTGAAAACCCCATCCACCTTCCTGTCGAGCGCAAACTCCTGCAAACTCGCCTCCACAAATTCGACCCGCTCCCCAAATCTGCTCAACTTCTGCCGTGCCTGCTCCAGCATCTTCGGCGATGAATCCAGTGCTACTACTTCACCCTGCGGCAATCTCCGCAAAAGTTCTTCCGTCAGCCTCCCGCTTCCGCACCCCGCATCGAGCACGCGCTCCATGCCCTTCAGCTCCACGGTATTGAGCACGGCCATGCCCCACTCGAACATCGGATCCGAGAGCTCGTCATAAGCCGCCGCATTCCACTCCGTCCCGCCCACACCCATCGCCACCTTGCGTGCTACCCCGCCTCGCAGTCGCTCTTGCTTTTGCCTTTGTTTTTGCTCTTGTTTGTTTTTGTTCTTGAGGTGTCATCCTGAGCGAAGCGAAGGACCCCGGGGTTGCTCTTGCTCTTAGTCTTGTTCTTGGTTTTAGGGTGTCATTCTGAGCGCAGCGAAGAATCCCAGCAGGCCACTGCATCTCCACCACCGCCCCAGGAAACCTGCCAGAACCATGTACGCGAACTTACATCGCTCCCAACGCCTGCTCCAGATCCGCCACAATGTCTTCCACTTCCTCTATCCCCACGGAAACCCTCACCATCCCATCCGTCAGCCCGATCTTTGCTCTTCCTTCCTCGCCCAGCGCCGCATGCGTCATCGTCGCCGGATGCGATATCAGCGACTCCACGCCTCCCAGCGATTCACCCAGCACGCACAGCTTCACCGCCTTCAGCAGCTTCTTCGCATTCTCCAGAGACCCGGTCTCAAACATAATCATCGACCCGAAGCCCTTCATTTGCCGCTTCGCCAGCTCGTGCTGTGGATGCTCTTTCAGCCCCGGATAAAACACCTTCTTCACCTTCGGATGCTTCTGCAAGAACTCAGCCACCGCGCGCCCATTCGCGTCATGCTGCTTCATCCTGATCGCCAGCGTCTTCACTCCGCGCAAAATCAACCAGCTTTCAAACGGAGACATAATCGCCCCCGAAGCCTTCTGTATAAAGGCAAGATCCTCCGCCTGCTGCGGCTTCGAACACACAATCACGCCGCCCAGCCCATCGCTGTGCCCATTCAAAAACTTGGTCGTCGAGTGCAACACCATATCCGCACCCAGCTCCAGCGGACGCTGAAAGTAAGGCGACATGAACGTATTATCGACAATCACTTCAGCCCCACCCTTGTGCGCCACCTCGCTCACGGCTGCAATGTCGGTCAGCGACATCAGTGGGTTCGTCGGCGTCTCCAGGAACACAAACCGCGTATTCCCCTTCATCGCCTTCGCCACATTCTCCGGATTCCTTGTATCGACATATGAAAATCCAATGCCGAACTTTGCCATCACCTGATTGAAGAATCTCGGCGTGCCGCCATACAAATTGTCTCCGGCCACTACGTGATCGCCCGCCTTCATCATCTGGCACAGTGCCGTCACCGCTGCCATGCCGCTGGCGAAGACGCGCGCCGCCACGCCGCCCTCAAGCGACGCCAGATTTGCCTCCAGCCTGTCCCTCGTTGGGTTTGAAACCCTCGAGTATTCATACCCGAGTCGCGGTTTTCCCAACTCATCCTGCTGATACGTCGAAGTTGCATAGATCGGCACGCCCACCGCGCCCGTCAGAGCCTCCGGCTCCTGCCCATCGTGAATCGCCCGCGTCGCAAATCCCTTGCGTTCTTTCGTCATCGCCTAATCCGACACTTCCTGCGGCTCAGGATCCACCGCGCCTTTGTAGTTAAAAATGTCCTTCGAAAGATACCGTTCCGCCGAATCCGGAATGAGCGTCACCACGCGCTTGCCCTTGCCCAGCCGCTTCGCAACCTGTATCGCGCCACACACATTCGCGCCGCTGCTCGAGCCTCCGAGCACGCCTTCCTCCACCGCCAGCCGGTTCACCATCGCAAACGCCTCAGCGTCGGTCACAATCACCGTGCCATCGCACACCGTCCTGTCAAAGGTCTCTGGAATGAAGCTCGCTCCGATTCCCTCGACATCGTGAGGCCCCGGCGTTTGCCCACTGTACATCGAGTTCTGCGTGTCGCTCAGGATTGCCACCACCTTCGGGTCCTGCTCCTTCAGATACCGCGCCACGCCCGTAAACGTCCCCGCCGTCCCCGCTCCGCAGACGAACGCGTCGATCCGCCCCTCCGTCTGCTCCCAAATCTCGCGCCCTGTAGTGTCGTGATGAATCCTGGGATTCCCCTGGTTCGAGAACTGCGCCGCGAACCAGTAGTGATCATTCTCGGCTACCAGTTTCTGTGCCTTCGCGATCGCTCCCTCCATACCTTCGTCCGTAGGAGTCCGATACACCTTCGCCCCGAAGCACTCCATCAGCATCACTTTTTCCTTGGAGAACTTCTCCGGCACAAAGAACACTACCTTGTAGCCCTTCTGCACCCCGACCAGCGCCAGTCCCACTCCCGTGTTTCCCGCCGTGGCCTCCACAATCGTGTCCCCCGGCTTCAGGATGCCGTCCCGTTCCGCCTCTTCTACCATTCCCAGTGCCGCCCGGTCCTTGATACTGAATCCCGGATTGAACGCCTCCAGCTTGACCCAAACTTCTGCTGCATCCTCCGGCACAACTTTCTTCAACCGCAACATCGGGGTCGAACCAATCAGATCCAGTACGCTATCCACTACTCGCATCGAGCATTTCATCCGAGAGTCCTATTTCTGGTTTAACGAACCATTCAGGCTAAAGGCTTACCTTCCGCACCGCAACAGAAAAAGGCTCTCAGTGAGAGCCTTTCCAAACAACTTTTGCTTCGATGTTGATCTTGATCTTGCTTCGACTAGGTGTTGATCTTGCTTTTGTTCTTATCTTTCATTCTGGTGTCATCCTGAGCGCAGCAAAGGATCCCAGGGCCGCCCAACCTACGATGCCGTTCCAGGTCACCTACCTCAACCCCGAGTCCCCAACCTGACCACGACCAACACCGCGCCCTTACCGGCTGCTCGTTGCCGCTGCCCTCTCGCTCGCCGGATAGTATCCACTGCGCGTCCGTACCTGCAATCTGCGATACCCGCGAGCCACGGCGTCCACCCGAACCTGCCGATAGCCACCTGCGTTCTTCGGCGTTGTAGGCTTATACCCAATCGTGTACTGGTTGCGGATGTCGTGCGCGATCTGCTGCGAGATTGTCTCCACCTCGTTCACATCCGTCGGGAAAAACGCCACTCCTCCGGTCTGTTCCGAAAGTATCCGCAGAGCCCGTCGCGCCTTCTTCTCAGGTTCGCGCCCCATCAAACCAATGCAATACACCGTGGGACCGCCGTCCACCGCAATCGCCCTTACCGCTTGCTCCAGCGTGTCCCGGCTGGCATTATCTTCGCCGTCCGTCACAACCAGGATGATCTTCTTCTGCAACTTAGCCGATTTCATCAGGTGATCGGCCGTCGCCACCACTGCGTCATACAGCGCCGTCCCGCCCCGCGACTCAATCCGTTCCAGCGCATCATGCAGCAGCGGAATGCTCCCCGTGTAGTCCTGATCCAGGTAGTACTCATTATTGAAATTCACCACGAAAACTTGATCCTGCGGATTGCTTGACCGCACAAGGTTCAGTGCCGCTGCATTCACGCTCGGGCGCTTCTCGCGCATCGACCCCGAGTTATCGATCACAATCCCCAGCGCCACAGGAATATCCTCGCGCCGGAACGACGTCACCCTCTGTGGCCGCCCATCCTCATACACTTGGAAAGCGCTGCGATCCAGCGTCGTCACCGGACGCTGCCTGTCATCCACCACCGTTGCGTGCAGCGTCACTTCCTGTACGTCGGTTCTAAAGACGAATCCACCGCCTGCGCTGCGCTCCGCCTCGCGCCCCTGTGCCTGCGGAACGTTCACTGTGTCGCCCGGCTGGTTCGGCGGTTGCGGTGCCGCAGTCTGCCCTGCTGCGGGCTTTGCCGCACCCGGCTGTGAATACACTGGAGGAGGTGTTCTGTCCGGATTTTCACCCTCGGGCGGCAGCAAAATGTCGTCACTGCTCTGCCCTTGCGGCGCTGGCGCTCCTTGCTGCCTTCGCTGTCCGCTCGTACTCTGCGCAATAGCAATGCTGCCCAGCACACCGCAGAGCAGCACAAGAACTGCCAGCCATTCAATTCTGCTACGTCTTCCGCTACTCACTTGGAGCATAGTACCCCGTCTTTGCATATACCGAGAGCTGTGGCAATCCCTTTGGAGTATTTAATTTCACCTTCAATTTGCGCCACTTGCCATCGTGAGTCGCTTTTGTTGGACGGTATCCGAGTACATATTGGTTGCGCAGCTCTACTCCTATCTTCGTTGCCACGTCCGTCAATTCGTTCGGATTATCCACCGTAAACGTGCGTCCTCCGGTCACATCCGTTACTTCGGCCAGCAATTGCGGCCCAAACCGTTCCTCATCGCTGCGTGGAGACGAGTCGAATATTCCAATCGCATATATCTGTACATCGGATTCCTTGACCATCGACTTGATTTCGTTCTCCGTGTAGCGGCTGCGATTATCGCCTCCATCGGAAATGATAAGCAGCGCCTTCTTTTGGTGCTTAGCCTGGCGCATTTTTGCCATTCCCAGATAAATGGCATCCAGCAGCGCCGTCCTTCCCTTCGGCACCGTATACACCAGCTGAGATTGCACCTGCTCCACGCTGTTCGTGAAGTCGCAAATTAATGTGGGCTTGTCATTGAAGGCGATCATGAAGAACTCGTCTTCCGGATTCGCCGTCTTGAAGAACTCCACCACCGCGTCGCGCGCCTTCTCCAACTTGTTTGACATCGAACCGCTCATGTCAAAAATCACGCCAAGCGAAATAGGCGCGTCTTCGCTCGAGAAATGCTGAATCTTCTGCTTTTCTCCGTTATCCAGCAGTACAAAGTTTTCCTTCTCCAACCCTGTCACTAGCCTGTTCATCGGATCGGTGATCGTAACCGGAACCAGCACCAGGTCCACATCCACCCTGATCGGCTTCGTGTGCGTTTTCAGCGACGGGTCCATCGCCGACTCCGCTGCAGCCGTCGAATTCGGATCGAACTTCGCAGCTTCCTCCGACTTCACCATCGGCTTCACATGCACTTCGTCGTAGTTCGTCTCCGTCGGAATCTTGCCCCGGCTCGCCATTGACGGCGGCAACACCACGGGCGCCGCAGCCTCGCCCTCCTGCTTCTTCGCCTCCGACTCTCCTTCTTTCACCTGCCCGCTTTGCGCCGTAGCGTCCGGTACAGCCGCGCTGTCCTGCGCTGCTGATTTTGCAGAGCTCTCCTGTGCGGGCGCAGAACTGCTACTCTCCGCCGCCGGGGTTGCGTTTTGGACTTGTGGTGCGGGTTGAGCTGTTTGAGTCGCCGCTTGTTGTGTGGATGCAGACGCCGATTGAACGTCAGCAGGGGTTGCGTCCTGCGCATAACCTGCCGGAACCGTCACTGCCAGCATGACAAGGAGAAGTGAAAGACGAACCGTGAGCATTCTCATCCGCTCATCGCGGAACCGCTCGCTGCTCACCCCCAACCGCACTGTGGTGCGTGCGGTCCTGCACCCGGAAATCTTCTCGCGGGACATGGTGACCCTCTTTTTTCCATCATCGGATAAACTTGCGCCTCCACGCCTTCACCGCATGCGAACCCGTTTCTGCGCGACATGCTCATCCGTAACAAGCTTGGATGTGACACAAGCGACGATGGTTACTCTGCTTCGCAACACAATACCGCGAATTTACAATGCTCTGACATAAAAATGCCCCGCCGGGAGTTCCTGGCAGGGCATTTGAAATTCGGTGGCCCACATCCGCCCTCTTTTGGCAGAGCTGGGAATCAGGACAAGTCCGATTACGCGGCCAGCTTACGATGCTCCTTGAATATGCATCGATCCATCACCACCGTGACTCCGGCTTTTCGGGCCTTTTCTGCCGCTTCTTCGTGTACGACACCTTCCTGTAGCCATAGCACCGGCAGATTCAACTGAAGCACTTCATCCACAATCTCAGGGACCGCTTCCGGACGCCGGAACACATCGACAATATCGATCTTTTCGGCTTTCGCCGCTTCCGTCAGCGTCGGATACGACTTCTCGCCCATCACTTCCTGCACGTTCGGGTTTACCGGAATGACCCTGTATCCCTGGCCCTGCATATAACTCGAAACACCGTAACTTGCCCGGCTCGGATTATCCGTCAGCCCCACAACAGCGATGGTCTTCGCTTTCTTAAGAACGTCTTCAATGCGATCTGCCACGTGCTTCGCTCCCCTGTTGCTCTAGGTTGGCTTCTTCTTTTCCGTGTTCTGTCGAGAGATCCTGAGTGCCATCTTGCGCAGCGTCTCGTTCACGTTTTTGTTAACCGAAAGCGCCCGCTGGTCCTTAACCTGTAAATGCGCGATAAACGGCATCGCCACATCTAGCGGCGTCTTAGGATTATTCACCAGCGCTCGCAAAACACTGTAATTCTTGATGTAGTTTCGCTTCTTCGAGATTGCCCGCAGCACTGACTCCTGGATATTCTTCATTGCCGCAAAAGCTTCCATCTCCGACTCGTTCACCTTAGGTGACTCAAGCACCGCGATCGCCACCAGCTTCGATCGGTCTCGAATCAGCAACATACGCTCTTCGCGGTTGCCGCGCATCGCCAACTTGATCCTCTCGCCCACACGCATGCGTGCGACCTTCTGGTACATCGAGAGCTTCTTGACGTCTTCTTCGTTAGCCGGCTTCTCGCCTTTTTTTGCGCTTTGCAGCGCGTTGTCCAGCGCGTCTTCCTCGCCGTCGCTCGCCGCAACTAGTTCAAACGGTTGCAGGTCCGTCCGTGCCACCTCTTCCGCGTTCCGTACCAGGAACTCGGCGGTAGCATGCTCGGCCTCGGTTTCTTCCGCCGCCTCCGCGCGATGCGTCAGCTCTCCGCGCATCACCTCTGCTGCCGGATTCGCTTCCATCAGCTTCAGCAGCCGCCCTGATCCCTGCACGCGCGAGCTTCCGAGCATCTCTCGCAGCATCGCTCCATCGGCCCGCGACGCCAGCGACTCCAGCATGCTCATCGGCAACGCCGGATTGTCGCAAAGCGCGCGCAGCACTCCATCGCGTTGTATGCAGTTTTGCATCAGATACTTCAGCACCTCGGGCGAGGTCGCGTGCCTACAGGCCTCGGCTAGTGAGGCTTCATCCCAACTCGCCAGCGTCTGCTCCGCCTCAACTCCAACCTCGCGGTCTCCCGCCAGCATTACGAGCAGTTCCACGGCCTCTTCCGGCGCAACCGACAACCTGCCTTGCGCTGCCCGTCTCACCATGGAAGCCGGAGCCGTACCCTCGCGGATCAGGTCCAATAGCCGCGCCATTTCAGTTCAGCTCCTTGATCTGCCGCACGCACTCCGCAAGCGTGTCATACAACACCGGAGAGAGCGAGCGATCGAAGACATCCAGCAGCGACTCGTAATACCAGACCATCCGCTCTTTCGGTGCGCTAAATCGCTCCCACACCGCCGTTCCCACCCTCGCGTGGTCGGCAACAATCGACCGTGCGTTGTGAACCTTGTCGGCCAGCATAATCAATCGCGCCTCGCGATCCGCCCGTGGAATCTCTTCCAGATGCTGCTGCTTGCGTGCCTCCCATTCCGGCTTCGGAAGCACAAAAGTATCGCTCGCCTGCCGCACCCAGCGCGCCACGTGATCACCGAAAGCTTCCGCAATGATCACCAGTGTTTCCTCGCCGCCTTGGTCTTCTGCGGCATCGTGCAGCAAGGCTGCGATGGCCATATCCTCGCTGCCTCCGTCCTCAAGCACCAGCGAAGCCACCGAAAGGAGGTGCGAGACATAGGGCACACCGCTTGCCTTTCGCGCCTGCCGACGGTGCAACGACGAGGCCAGCATCAACGCCTCGTCAAATCGCTCGCTGAGCGGCGCTTTCAACTGCTTGCGTGATTCGAGAACCGGTTGCTGCTTTCCCATCGTCTTACCTCTGCTCAGCTCTCCGCATTAGCAGGTAGGCGCGAATGAATGGGTCGATATCCCCATCCAGCACGCGGTCCACGTCGCCCACTTCCAGCTTTGTCCGGTGATCCTTCACCATCCGATATGGCTGCAAAACATACGAACGGATCTGCGATCCGAAGTCGATATCCAGCTTCGAATCCTCCACCTTCTTGCTCGCTGCCCTCTTCTTTTCCAACTCAAATTCGTAAATCCGCGAACGCAGCATCTTGAACGCGCGTTCCCTGTTGCTGTGCTGCGAGCGCTCGTTCTGGCAAGCGACCACGATTCCCGTCGGAAAGTGCGTAATGCGCACCGCCGAGTCCGTCGTGTTCACGTGCTGTCCGCCCTTGCCGCCAGATCGATATGTATCGATCCTTATGTCTTCCGGCTTGATCACCACTTCAATGTTGTCGTCGATTTCCGGCGACACATACACACTCGCAAACGACGTATGCCGCCTCGCCTGCGAATCGAACGGCGAAATCCTCACCAGACGGTGCACGCCGATCTCGCTCGTCAGCATCCCATACGCGAACTCGCCCGTAACGCTCGCCGTCACCGACTTGATCCCAGCTTCATCACCAGGTTGCAGATCGTTGATCACGGTTGCAAAGTTCTTGCGTTCACACCACCGCAGGAACATCCTGAGCAGCATTTCGGCCCAATCCTGCGACTCCGTTCCGCCGGCTCCCGGATGAATCGTGATAATGGCATTGCTGCGGTCCAGCTCACCGCTCAGCAGAGTCTGAGTTTCGAGCCTTTCCACCATCTCTCGCAGCCCGCCCATCTCCCGCGAGATGTCTTCATCTACCTGCTCGCCTTCGCTGGCCAGCTCAAAATAAGCGGAGATATCCTCCACGCGCCGCCCCAGCTCGCTGTCGGTAGCCAATGCATCTTCCAGCCGCTTGCGCTCGCGCATTACCTTCTGTGAATTTTCGGAATCGTTCCAGAGATTCGGATTTGCGACCTGCTCTTCTACTTTCTCCAGCTCAGCCTTCAGCTTAGGCGAGTCAAAGATACTCCTGTAGCTCGCGCACCTTGCCCCGCAGAGCTGAAAATTCTTGTTCCAATTGTTGATCGATCATCTGAAATCCTGCTCCTACACAGGCAATGGATGCGTCATGTGCGCACCCGTGCGGTCGCGCCACAGCAATCCGGTGATTGAAATTATGGCACACAGCGCCGGGAACCAATCGCCATAGCGCGTGTAGAACGTCGTCTCCGCCTCCAACCCATAAGGCGCATCAAGCGCCACTCTCTTGTTTCGCGGAACCTCGGCAACCACCCGTCCCAGCGGATCGATCGCCGAAGTCACTCCCGTATTCGTTGAGCGCAGTAGCCAGCGATGATTCTCCACCGCCCTCATTCGGGCCATATTCAAGTGCTGCCACGGAGCTCCCGACTCACCGAACCACCCGTCGTTCGAGATGTTCACAAACACCTCTGCCCCGTGCACCGCAAACTGCCTTACCTCATGCGGAAACACCGACTCATAACAAATAAAGGTCCCGTACTTGTGCCCGCCCACATCCAGCGGCGCTCTCCCGCTGCTCGAAGCCGAGAACGCCCCCACTTCATGTGTCAGTGCCTTCGCAAATCCAAAAGCCCACGAGAACGGAACGTACTCTCCCCACGGAACGAGGTGAACCTTGTCATATCTTTGAACCGCCATTCCAGCAGGCGAAACCAGCTCCGCCGAGTTATAGAACTGTTCTGGTTCACCCGGCTTTGGTGGCGACTGTACCGCTAGCGATCCCGCCAGCAGCCAGGACTGCTGCCTTCTAGCCAACGCCGAGGTCGCCTCTGGAAACACCTGGTCGTCAGTCTCAAACGGTGCTGGAGATTCCGGCCATACAATCAAAGGCGCAATGCTCGGGTCCTTCGCCGCCGACGGAGCCATGCTCATCGCGCTCAATTCATCCGTCAGCGCTTTGTATCCTTCAAACGTCCATTGCCTTTCGATTGGCACATTCTGCTGCACCAGAGTAGCGTGAGCCTCTACCGCGCTCGGGGCCGCCTTCACCAGCACCGTTGATTGCAGAGCCACGGCTCCCGCCAGAGCCGCAATCAGCGTTGCCATGCGGCGTTTCTTGTTCACCAGCATTGCCGCGGCAAAAACCGTGTTCACCAGCGCGATTTCAAATGACAATCCATACACGCCCGTCACGCTGGCCAGCTTCGCCAGCGGCAGATTGTCAATCTGCGCCGTTCCCAGCAGCATCCACGGAAAACTCACCAGATAAGATCTCAGCAGTTCCACCGCGACCCACAGGAAAGGAGCCAGCACCAGTGCCTTCCTGCTGAACCCCACTCTGGACCGTCCCGCCACTGCCACCAAAACGCCAAAGACTCCGTGATGGAGTCCGATATACAGCGAGAACAGAATCAGGAGCAGAAACGATACCACCGGCGGGAGTCCGCCATGGATGTGCATCACCGAATAAACCCAGTAGCACGTTCCAAAATAGAAGACCGTGCCCGACGCCCATCCCAGCAGGAATCCCTGCCGCGCCCGTGCTGGAACCAGAAACGAGTCGCTTTCCTCGTTCAGCAGCTCCGTCGCGTCGCCCTCTCGTGCCCGCAGCAGCGCATAGAACAGCGGTGCCAGAGCGATCCAGCACAACCAGTACAAATTCGGTCGAGGAAATATCAAGATTTGTAGCAGCCCGGAACCTACTGCTAATAGCCAGGCGTTCTTATGAATACCCTTCACGATTCAGAGTCTAACAAATGCTTGCGACGGAATCTGTGGAACTGATAATCGCCGACCTTCCTGCAACTCAGCCACTCCCATCGCACCGCGTCCTGCTTCGTGAATCCCACGTTCGGCAACACCGTCGGCCTCGTCCCATATTCGCAAGCCTGCCCCACTTCGATCGGCGAAATCGTCACAAACTTCTCATCGATCAGCCCAGCCTTCAGCATTCCCGAGTACAGCGCCGGGCCGCCCTCGCACAGCAGATACCGAATTCCATACCGCTCCTGTAGCACCTCGACGGCTCTCCGCAGATCTACCCGAGCTTCGTCTCCGCCACCCACCACAACCACATCCACCTTCGGATGCTCCGCCAACTGCGGCTCCAGCCTCCGCGCCCCCTCTTGGGTAGTCACTAGCGTCACATCCAGCAACTCTCCATCGAACACCGCGTAGTCGCTCATCCTGAAATCTGCTCGCGCTGTCACCAGCACATTGCGTTCACGCCCTCTGCGCAGCTTCGTCCTGAGCTCCTGCATCGCTGGGTCCATAATGCGGAACACCGGCCCCCTCGGCCGCGGACGTCCCATCCTCTGCTCTTCTCGCAGTGTCCCCATCCCAAGTATCACCGCGTCTGCGTGAGCCCGTAGCAAATCCATCAGCCAGCGGTCTTCTGCCGACTCCGAAATATCCGCCCCTCCCGCCTCATCTCCCAACAGTGAGACGATGCCGTCCAACGTCTGCACAAAGTTTGCATAGATCCACGGCCTCTCGCCCGGATGGGGGAATCCCAGCTTGCCGTACAGTGCCATCCCCGGATCCAGCAATTCCGAGCGTTCGCCATGATCAAAAAGAACCTGGAAGTCGTGCATAAGCTCGTAATAATGACATGACTCACGCCAAGGGCCAACCCAGGCCTGTTCCCCGACTCTTCCCACTCGTGAAGACGACATATTTTCGGTCGCCAATTTGTGAATCTGAGTAGCAGGGATTTATCATCTCAATTGACCTATGGGCTGGAAAAAAGGACAGGCTGTTCAGTTACTCCCGCTCTCCCAGGCAACTGGCCGCGTTCTGGAAATCTACCGCGACGTTCAAAGCGTCTTCGGCGTTCCCCACATCAGCAGCTTTTTCCAATTTCTCGGCACCCAGCCGCGTTTCCTGGAAAGCTTCTGGACGACCGTTCGCCCCATCGTGCAGTCGCAGGCTTTTTTTGATTGCGCTCATCGCCTGCGCGCCGACAGCTATTCACGCGTCCATTCCGCATTCGAAGTGCCCGACCTCAAGAGCGAGGTCGCCCGTCAGGAGTTCAGTCTCGGCGCCCGCGAGGAGTTGAAGAACTGCATCAATTTCTTCTGCTACTCCGTGCCTATCAGTCTTCTGCTGTCGTCGGTACTCTACGAGTCGTTCATTGGCCCCGCTGGAAGCGCTGACATTCCGATGACACCGGCCCCTCGCCCAAAGCCTCACGGCCGTATCGTGCTGGTGGATGAAGATTCAGCTGGCCCTGTCGTGAAAGGCATTTTTGCTGACATCCGTAACGCGACCGATGCCGACGTCGTGCACACCGTATATCGTGCTTTTGCGCGCTGGCCCGATTTCCTGCAACTCTACTGGGCCGCAGTGAAACCCCTCACCGTTTCCGAGCTTTTCCAGGAGAGCGAAAACGCACTGCTTGAGGACGCTCGTCAGGTCGTCAAGGAAGTCCCCGGCCCCGTCCAGTTCACATCCGAGGACCTCGACAAACTTGGCTACAACGAGTCCGAAGCCACCTCGCTCATCCGCATCGCGGAAATGTTCTTCCATAGCCTCTCGGCAGCCATGCTCAACGTGAGCGTCGCCCGTATCGCGATGGAAGGTGGCAGCATCCGCCTCAAACCGACCGAAGCGGAAGTCCCCTCCATCCAACCCTCATAAGAACGCACCGCCCCACCCTAAGCTCACCGGTGCCCCACCTTTAAACTCGCCCGCGAGTTCAGGGTGGGGTAGTTGCTCTTGCCGTTGCTCTTGTTTCTATGGTACCTACACCTGCGCCGTCCCAGGTCACCTACCACCCCTACTTTTTCTTCCTCGTCAACTTCCCTAACGTCGCCAATTCCTTCAAATACTCCGCGATCGGCCGCGCAGGAGTGCCCCAGAACACCACGCCTTTCCCTCTCACTACCTTCTTGCTCGGAACCCCGCTCTGCGCTCCCAGAATCACTCCCTGCTCGATCCGCACATGATCGGCAATCCCCACCTGCCCGCCGACGATAACTCCGTCCTCCAGCACCGAACTCCCACTAATCCCCGTCTGCGAAGCCACCACCACATTCTTGCCGATGCGAACGTTATGTCCCACCTGCACCAGGTTGTCGAGCTTCACTCCGTCCTCAATCACCGTGGCGTCCAGAGCTCCCTTATCGACCGTCGTGTTGGCTCCGATCTCCACATCGTTCCCAATCTCCAGCCGCCCAATCTGTGGAAATTTGTGATACTTCCCTGTCGCCGGGTCTGGTACAAATCCAAATCCATCGCCTCCCAGCACCGCCCCTGCCTGCACAATCACGCGGTCGCCCATTGTCGTCCCGGAATAAACCGTCACTCGCGCCACCAAATTGCAGTCCTCGCCGATCACGACTCCTGCACCGATCACCGATCCCGGACCGATATGCGCCCTTGCGCCGATCTTCGCTCCCGCGCCCACCACGGCCAGCTCGTCAATGCATGCCGTCGGATGCACCTCTGCCGAAGGATCTACTATGGCCGAAGCATCCAATCCTCCTTCACAAGCCGCCGACCGCCTCAATTCCTCGGCCGCCAACGCGAACCCCAGCCGCGGATGCCGCGCTCGCAGCAAGGCCTTACCGCGCACATCGGCGATCTCTGCGTCTGCCGCTACGATCACCGCTCCAGCCGCCGAAGCCAGAGCTGCTTCCAGAAACCGCGCCTGCTCCACAAAAACCACGCTCTGCGCGGTCGCTGTGCCGAAGCTCGACACTTGGACCAGCTCAACGTCGCCGCCTTCGCACACCGCGCCAATCCGCTTTGCCAATTCGATTGATTTCATGCGTCCGTTGTACCACTTCCTAACATTCTCTACCGAGACTTTCTTCGCGGAGTGCTTTCTGCTGCATCTAACCTCCGCATGCCACGCCGCGAATCCATTGTCGCCATCGAGGGCCGACGTCTTTCGCTCAGCAATCTCGATAAAGTCCTCTACCCCGAGGCTGGTTTCACCAAGGGGCAGGTCATCGATTATTACGTTCGCGTCGCGCCATTTATTCTGCCTCATCTTGCTGGGCGCCCGCTCACTCTCAAGCGCTACCCCAATGGCGTCTCCGGCATGTTCTTCTACGAAAAGAACTGCCCCCGGCATCGTCCTGAGTGGGTACCCACCGCTCCCATCTGGAGCGAAGGTAACCATCGATGGATGGACTATTGCGTCGCCGAGAACCTCCCTACTCTCGTCTGGGCGGCGAACCTTGCTTCTCTGGAGCTGCACACCTCGCTTTCCGTGGCATCCGCCATGCCGCATCCGTCCTTCATCGTCTTCGACCTCGACCCCGGCGAGCCTGCAAACATCGTCCAGTGCTGCCAGGTCGGACTCCGGGTTCGCGATGCCTTCTCCCGCTTCGGTCTCCGCAGCTTCGCCAAGACCTCCGGCTCCAAGGGACTGCAGATCTACGTTCCGCTCAACTCCGGCGCAACCTACAACGAAACCAAGCCCTTCGCCCACGAACTCGCCATTAAGCTCGAGCGTAAGCATCCCGACCTCGTCGTCAGCGACATGAAGAAGTCCCTGCGCCCCGGCAAAGTCCTCGTGGACTGGAGCCAGAACGACGAGCACAAGACCACGGTTAACGTCTATTCACTCCGAGCTCGCCCCTACCCGACCGTTTCCACGCCCGTCACCTGGGCCGAAGTCACCCGATGCCTCGAATCCGGCAATCCAGACGATCTTCGCTTCACCTCTGCTCAGGTGCTTGAGCGCGTGGATCGTCATGGCGATCTTTTCAGCCGTGTCCTTACCATGCACCAGCAGCTTCCCGAGTTCTCTGTGCTCGAAGGTACGTCTCCGGCTGCCAGCGCCGCCTCTCCCGTTCGCAAGCCGGTGCGATCCACCAGTAAGCGCGCCGGTGCACGCTCCCGACGAAGCGCCTGAAGCAAACGTTTACTAGGTGCTGAAACGACTTGACGTCTCTTTCCCGGACTTGCCACGGCAAGCAACAGTCATCGGGCTTTCGCAGTCTAAGTTCGGGAATCGTGTCAGATTGATGAGCCGGTCTTTTTCCGGCGGAGGAGATTATGCAGAATTGGAAGAAAGTCGTGGTTTGCAGTGCCGTTGGAGCCGGAACCCTGCTGGCCCTCACCGGGCGCCGTAACGTCGGCATTGCATCCATCGCCGGAGGCCTCGCCCTGCTCGCCAGTGAATACCCCGAGCACTTCGAATCCATCTGGGAGAACGCCCCCGACTACATCAATCGGGCCACGCAGATCTTCGCTACCCTCAGCCGCCTCTCCGAGCGGTTTGCCGAAGACGCCGAGCGCCGCAGCGTCGCCGCCTACCAGCAGTTCCGCCACGAATACAGCGACTGACGTGTTGAACTCATGGTATGAGACGAAACCTTGGTGACCCACCTCTGCCATCCTTCGGCAGAGGTGAGTCTTTAGATTTTAGATTTGAACTTGGTTTTTCAGTGTGTCATTCTGAGCGCAGCGAAGAATCCCAGCTCAGTCCCAGCCTTCGCATCCGCTCCAGGTCACCTACCACCGTAGCCCCAGCTCACGCCAAACCCTACTCGCCGACCGTGTTCCACCCCGCCTTGGCCATCATGTCTTCCGAAGCCGGAGAAGCCTGCAAATATGGAGTGTTGTTCTTCCGTCTTGACCCCGAATTCGGCGGCAAGATCGCCACCCGGAACGGTGCTGCCTTTGCGGTGAACTTCACCATCACCAAGTGATATCCGCTCTCCACGTGAACCTTGGCGCGCAGCGCACCATTTGCGCTCTGTCCTCGCGCCACCGCCCTGCGTCCATCAACGAACACCACTGCTTCCGCGCCGCTCTCCAGATACACATTCCAATCGCCGCCGCTCGTCAGGTACGTGCTCGAAACCGCATAGAACACGCCACCCTCCGCTTTTACTTCCTTTGGCAGCGTAAAGGTTCCATCGGCAAATACGAGTTCATACCTCTGCCGTTCGAAACGTCTGTGCGCGCCCTTCTGCGTCAGCTTCGCTGCTTCTTTCTCTGGTGCAAACTGCCGCGAGAAGTTCGTTCCCTCGCGCCCATATCGGCCGCTCAAGTGCCAGTCCGTCAGCAATCCGGCATCGCGCGACTTCTCCAGTTGAACCGCCTCGCTCATCCGCTCATCCTGCTCCTGAGCCTGAGCGCCCACAACGGAGCTCACTGCAAAAAGCGCGGCTGTTGCGATCCAGAGTTTCATCTTCATGGCAGTTTAATCCTGACTTCGCGCTGCAGAGCCTCATCAGCCGACTTGCAGAACGCGCGAAATGCCGCATAATCCTGCGTCTTCACCGTCAGCGGTTCCAGCTCCGTATAGGTCTCTACCCGCAGTTTGCGACCATTCCGCACATAGCTCACTTCCACCTTGCCGAAAGCTGTCTGAAATTTCGTGTTCACCGGCAGCACCGCCTCCGCGCCCTCCGGCAGTTCGTAATCAAAAACTTCATGCTCGCTCGGCGTCACCGGCACCAGCACCGGGTTCAAGCGAATCCGTTCTGGCGCATACTTTCTCGTCATCCCCGCCGTGTTCAGCGAACTCCGCAGCGTTACTTCGTGATCGCCCTGCGCCGCGTCGATCGAGCCTTCGATCTTCAGGTCCACCGCATGCGAAGCCCGCGCCGTTCCTTCGGCTACCGCATGAGCAATCTTCACCGTGGGATAAAACTGCGCGAGCGTAGCGCGATAATTTCCAGCCAGGTCGCTCGACTCCGAATTCCGCCGCTGCTCTGCTGCAAAGTATCCCTCAAACTTGGTCTGCGACTCAAACTCAACCCGCCCGGCCTTGTCCACCCGGGCCCGAACCTCGCGGCTCACGCGGTTTGACTCCGGCAGGGAAAACGGCACCGTCCGCCGCGTCGCCTTACCTTGGTCGTCCACCGTAATCGCCAGCGCGCCTTGATCGTCTCCCGGCAACTCGCCCAGCGCGGCCCACTCCGCCGTCCCATCCAAATACAGTCCCAGCGAAGGCACATACGCTACCGCGTGATTGAACAACTGTACCGAGTATGCATTCGCCGCCACGTCGCCTGCCGAGCGCGTCCTCACCATTGCAAACTCTGCCGGAACGCCTACCGCCCGCAGCAGCGCCACGATCATCGCCGCCTTGTCTTTGCAATCGCCAAATCCGCGCCTTCCCACGGTGGAAACCGGATAAGGCTGGTAGCTGTGCACGCCAAACTCAAAGGCTATGTACTTCGTGCTGCGCTGTACCGTCTCGTAAACCGCCTGTACCTTGCCTTGCAAGCTCAAGTCGCGACTGCGAATCTCTTCTGCCGCGGCGAGCATCTTGCCGTCCAGCTTCAGGCTTGGCTCCAGCAGCCCGCTGTACCACTTGCCGAACTCATCCATTGTGCCGATGCTCGACACATGCAGATAAGGTGCCGACGCCGTACCGCCCGGGGATAGTGCCTCAAACGGCTGCGCCGTGATATCTCGCATCTCCCACACGCGCGTCGTTTCGCCGCCGCTCTGCTTCACCGAAGCCGATTTCACTCCATGCTCGACGGCATAAAGCTTCATGTCGCTCGGAGAAATCACCACTCGCCTGCGCAGCCTAGTCGGGAAGGAATCGCGGAACATATCCAGCCGCGCATAATATCCTGCCCACGGATTCACATCCGTCGCGGGGAGCAAATTGTATTCGACTTCGACCACATCGCCTGGTTCCAGTTGCGAGAAGTGCAGATCGCGCGAGCGTGAATCGAAATACATCGATGTACCGCGCTCGATCACCGGCTGATCTGCCGAAATCGAAGCCATCACTTCGCGTCCATCCTGCTTCAGCACCCGCGCATGCAACACGTCGAGCATTTCGCTCATCGACGCATACATAATCGACCTCGGCGAGAAGCTTCGCGCTCCCTGCGCCGTGTTGATTCGCCATATCTGCTGCACGTGCCCGGTCGTCAATCCATTGCGACCCAGGCTGTCCTTGCGCAGTCGATCTATGTGGATATCTGCCAGCATTTCCACATCGCCGTTCGCGCGCTTCGCCGCCATCGCCGCGCGTCGCGGATTCATGAAGAACGCTGCATCTTTCTGGAGGTCGCTTCCACTCATCTGGCGCAGCACACCCGCTGGGTTCAGCGAACCGATGCGCAACAGCTCGTCTGCTTCTTCGGCCGTATCCGCAGCAGGCAGCATCGCGGAAATCGCTGCATTCAGCGCCCTCGCGTCTTCCGCTGCGAAGCACTTGCCCTGAGCGGAGAGCTCTTTCAATTGGCTTACGAGTGTCTTGCGCTGTTCAGGATTTTTCGTGGACAGGAACTGCAGTTCAAGAGCTTCGATTTCACGCGAATGGCTTTGCGCCTGCGCTGCAACCTGCGCTGTCGGCAAAACTGCTAGTAGCAAAATTCCGGCGAGTAAGTGGCGGCTCGTCATGTCTCCTGCAAACCAAGGGGACTCTGAACGCCTTCGTACGAATACGACAGACCACCGGCAGACCGATTCGTCTCCGGCCAGTCTTTCCTTGAACCCCACCCTCCCCGTGGCTTACTTTCCTGCACGGTTCAGAGCTCGGTTCAAAAGCTTCGTTCAGGTATGGAAAGATTCTGCCCTACGCCCGACAGAGCGGGAATGCACAGTTGCACTTAGTAACCTGATGAGATTCTCCTTAGTACAACAGCCCTTCGTTTCCGCCACCTACATTCATTACTCGCGAGTTTTCAATCACCTGCTGCAATCCAGTTAGCGTCCGCCCCAAGTTCGACCCCATACACCTAAGGAGGTTTCTCAGGCCCATTCAGACCTCTCCGCAGCGCCACCATTCGGTGCGTTCACGTCGCCATGGTCCTAATTCGCCTCATCTCCGCGCGGCCTCGCTTTTCGGACGTGTCCCTGCGTACAATGTCGAAGGTTCAATTTGTCTGTTTTTTCCCGAAAAGCTGAGTATCCTTACTTCATGGTGAACGCTTCGGGAACCAAGCATGCTGCGTCGGGCTCCGCCCCGGCCAAGAGGAGAGGTGCGGAAATGACTGAATCTGAAAACTCCGCCTCGACGTCTGCAAATAAGATCAAAATTGCGGTCGTCGAGAGCGACCCGCTTCGTTTCATCGGCTTCCGGGCACTGTTTGATATGGAGCCGGACATGGAACTCGTCTCCGCCTCCGCTAGCGACGTCCTGAACAAACTTGACGCCGACCTCATCCTGCTCGGCAGCCGTGGCAATCAGAATCTCTTTGACGTCATGGCCGGACTCAAGGCCCAGCGTCCCGACCTTCGCATCATCGTCACCGGTGCCGGTGCCGACGACGAGATGATCCTGAAAGCCCTTGCCGCCGGAGCCAAGGGTTACGTCGATGAGGCCGCCAGCCCCAACGAATTCGCAATGGCCATCCGCATCGTCAACCAGGGTTCCGTCTGGGCTCCTCGACGGGTCCTCTCAACCTTCATCGAGCGGGTCACGTCCTCCCCCGGGCGCATCTTCCCTGCCGGCCGCGTCACCTTCACCGACCGCGAAAAGGAAGTCCTCGAACTCCTCGTTGCTGGCCGATCCAACAAAGAAATCGGAGCCGCCCTAGGAATCGAGGAGCGCACGGTAAAAGCGCACGTTGCCAAACTCATGCGCAAAGTCGGCGTGCAAAATCGCATTGCCCTCTCCGTCCACGCCATCACCCATTCTCTGGTTTCAAGCAGATAGACACATATCAATCTCGCCCCACATCCTCGGATGTGGGGATTCTCTTCTGCTTCAGCCCCCTCCCTCGCAGTCTTGCTCTTGTTTTTGTTTCTGAATTTCGGGTGTCATCCTGAGCGAAGCGAAGGACCTCGGGGTTGCACTTGCTGTTGCTGCTCTACTTGGTGTTGCTGTTGCTCCTGAGGTGTCGTCCTGAGCGCAGCGAAGGCCCCCACCCTCAACACCACCGCCCCAGGTCACCAACCTCCACCCCTTATCTCTTCAGTTTCCCACCGGAACTTTCCTCTCTCTCCCGCGTTATGATCTTTCAGGGACTCACTTCACCGACCGGAAGGAAACTTCATTGAATAAGATCCTGATTGCAATCGTTGTGCTTCTGTCCACCACCGCGGCATTGGCCGGTGATCGCGCCGACGACGTTGAGCGTCTGCAAACCGGCGCCGACGTCATCAAGGAAATCATGGCCGCGCCTGACAAGGGTGTACCCGAGGAAGTCTTCTCCAGCGCTAAATGCGTTGCCGTCATTCCCAGCATGTTAAAGGCGGCTTTTGGTGTAGGGGGAGCCTATGGCAAGGGCGTCGCAAGCTGCCGCACTGATAAAGGCTGGAGCGCTCCGGCGTTCTTCTCCGTCCGCGGCGGAAGCTTCGGATTCCAGATCGGTGGCCAGGCTGCCGACATCATCATGCTCATCATGAATGACCAGGGCATGAACAACCTGCTGCAAAGCAAATTCAAGCTCGGAGCCGATGCCAGCGTCGCTGCCGGTCCAGTGGGCCGTCACGCCGATGCATCCACGGACTGGAAGATGCGCGCCGAGGTCCTCACCTATTCCCGCACCCGCGGCGTCTTCGCCGGCATCTCGCTCAACGGAGCCGTCATCACGCAACATCGCGATGACACCCGCGACTTCTACGGCCGCATGATCCCCTTCAGAACCATACTCACCGGCAACGTTGAATCGCCGAAGGAAGCCGCCCCCTGGCGCGACACCCTCATCAAGTACGCTGGCACCACCATCGCCGTAAAGAAATAGCCAAACCAACCCAAGCTCCACATGCGCCCCACTCAAGCTCCTTTGCTTGAGTGGGGTTTTTGCTTGTGCCCGCCTCCCATTGACCATGCAACTCGCAATTTGATACGTTCAGCTTCTACTCATGCGCTATTGGTTGGAGTTCCTTCCTGTGTGGCTCATCGCACAGACGCTGCGATGGTCGCCGCGTCCGGTGGCGCGTGCCTTTGCGCGCGCAATTGCCATGCTGGTCTATCACGCTCACCCGCGTCTGCGCCGAGTAGGCATGCGCAACCTCGAACTCGCCTTCCCCGAGAAATCCATCGCCGAGCGCGAGCAAATCCTCAAAGGCGTTTACCACTCGCTCGGACGCCTTTTATCCGAAGTACCCAAGTTCCCTGATTACACGCTCGACACCGTCGACCGCATCGCCATCTACGACGGTCTTGAGAACTACATCGCCGCTCGCGATCGAGGCAAGGGCATCCTCTTCATGACCGCTCACCTCGGCGGATGGGAGATAGGCTCCTTCGTCCACTCCATGCACGGACACTGGCTGAACATCGTCGTGCGCAATCTCGACAATCCCCTGCTTGACCGCTGGGTTCGCCAACTTCGCACTTTGCACGGCAACAAAACACATGACAAAGATGAGTACGCCCGCGGCTTGCTCGTCGCCATGAAGCGCGGCGAAACTGTCGGCGCTCTCATGGATACCAACATGACGCCGCCCCAGGGAGTCTTCGTCAACTACTTCGGCGTGCCCGCCTGCACTGCCGGAGGCATCGCTCGCGTCGCCATGCGCACCGGCGCCGCCGTCCTTCCTGCCTTCACCATATGGGACGAGTCATTGGGCAAGTACCGCATCCGCTTCGAGCCAGCCATTCCGACGGTCTGCACCGGGAACGATGAAGCCGATGCCATCGCCAACACCCAAAGCTACACTGCCGCCATCGAGAAAGCCGTACGTGCCCATCCTGACCAGTGGTTGTGGGTGCATCGCCGCTGGAAAACCCGTCCCGCCGGAGAGCCTTCCCTCTATTAACTCTGCATCGATTACCGGATTCGACACCGTCGAACCACCTTGGCTAATCGAACAGTCAATGCTCCAGATCACCTCAATCGCATTTACCACCAAAGCAATAGGCCACGGTGACCCCGTTCCCAATCAGTCCCGTCTTTCCTGTCTCTGAACCACAACACGTTCGCCCTCTTGAACATCAAATGGCTCATGGCTGAGGGCGAAAAAGCACTGCCGGTGAGCAGCTCCACTCCTCCAGAATTCGCTCCGGAGCAGCGCCAGATGTTCATCGAGGTGCTCACCCTCTTTATCAAGCGCAAGATTCCATTCGCCGTGAGTGGCGCATTTGCTCTGCACGAGCACACCGGCATATGGCGTGACACCAAGGATCTCGATCTATTCATCGCGCAGGAAGATGTTCCTCGCGCTCTCGATACGCTTGCTGCCGAAGGCCTCGCAACTGAAGTATGCGATCCCGTGTGGCTCTGCAAGGCCCGGCGTGGCGACTACTTCGTGGATCTCATCACCGGCATGAGCAACGCTGTCATTATCGTAAAACCTGATTGGATCACGCGCGCCAGCGTGGCTGACGTGCTCGGATTGCCCGTGAAAGTTCTAGCCGCCGAGGAACTGATTGCGTCCAAGCTCTTTGTAACTCGGCGCGAGCGATTCGACGGAGCCGACATTGTTCACGTCATTCACGGCACTGCAGGCAATCTCGATTGGGGCCGCATTCTGCAACTCGCAGGTGAGCACTGGATGGTGCTGCTCTGGGCGCTTGTGCTCTATCAATACATTTATCCGGCTCACTCCAGCTATGTTCCGCGAGCACTCTGGAATGACCTGCTCTCCCGCTTGCGCAATGAACTTGATCACCCCAACTCACGCGCGCCATTCCGCGGAAGTCTCATCGACGACAAGATGTTTGCCATCGATGTGAAGGAGTGGGGCATGGCGAATCTGAACGACCGCATGCGTGAAGAGCGCGGACAATAACACAGACGCGAGGGAGTTGAATGAGGATTGCAGCTGTCGCAGATCTTCACTACAGTCCACAAACTTACGACAAAATCCGCGAGCAGATGTTGCGCGTGCGTGATGACGCAGACATGCTCGTGATTGCTGGCGATCTCACCAACTACGGCAAACCGTCCGAAATGGATTCTCTGCTCACCATGCTCGTACGACTGCGCGTGCCCATCGTCGCCGTACTTGGCAATCACGACTACGAGAGCGGCCAGCAGGAAGAACTCATGAAAATGATGGCCGCCGAGGGCATCAAGATCCTCGATGGTAGCGGCTACGAGCGCGACGGCGTAGGGTTCGCAGGGACCAAGGGGTTCCTCGGAGGCTTTGGACGCGGCATTCTCACCGCTTTTGGTGAAGCCGAGGTAAAGGCTTTCGTTCAGTCGTCAATTGACGAGGCGCTGAAACTCGAGCGCGCAATGTCGCAACTGCGAACCCAAAAGCGCGTTGTCGTGCTGCACTATGCTCCGATTGGCGACACCGTCAAGGGCGAGCCTGTAGAGATTTATCCTTATCTCGGAAATTCGCGTCTCTCTGAAGTAGTCGACCGCCATGGCGCGAACATCGTATTCCATGGACATGCCCACCATGGCTCGCCTGACGGAAAGACAACTGGCGGAACTCCTGTACATAACGTAGCGCTTCCCATACTGCAGGCCACGGGAATCACTACGCCCTACCGCATCTTCGAGGTATAGCGAAAACCGCGTCCAGAGCGTACGTTCGACAGCATCTGTGACCGGGCTGTAAACTCGTGAATTCGGAAGCTACGAGGCTTCCGCGGAGGCACGATGATACGGCTGAAGGCCTACCTTCCTTTGCTGGTTCTGTTCTGCGCAATGCAGACAGCGCTCGCGCAGGATCTCGCGTCGTTTGAGAAACGAGTTCACGTAAAGACTCTTCCCAACGGACTGACGGTGTTGCTGTTGCATCGGCCGGAGGCGCCCGTCTTCTCTTTCTTCACCATCGTGGATGCTGGCGATGCTCAAGATCCCATGGGCAAGACGGGGCTGGCGCACATGATGGAACACATGGCCTTCAAGGGCACGGACAATATCGGCACCACCAACTTCGTTGCAGAGAAAACAGCATTGGAGAAGGTTGAGCAGGCTTATGCCGATTACGACCGCGAACGAAATCGCGTTGTGAACTATGACGAGAAGAAAGTAGCCGAGTTGAAAGCCGTGTGGGAGAAAGCGCGCCAGGACGCCGACCAGTACGTCGTCAAAAACGAGTTCGGCGAAATTATCGAGCGCAACGGAGGCGTGGGACTCAACGCCTCGACCGGTCTCGACAGCACACAATACTTCTACTCTCTCCCGGCAAATCGCCTTGAGTTGTGGGCCTATCTTGAGTCGGAGCGCTTCCTGCACCCAGTCATGCGCGAGTTCTACAAGGAGCGCGACGTCGTAATGGAGGAGCGCAGAATGCGCACCGATTCGTCGCCCACAGGAAGGCTTGTCGAGCAGTTCCTCTCTACTGCCTATGACGGCAGTCCATATAACCGACCTGGCATTGGATACATGAGCGACCTTCAGCATTTCTCTGCCACCGATGCGCAAAACTTCTTCAAGACTTACTACGTGCCTAGCAACATGATCGTCGCCGTCGTGGGTGACCTCGATGCCGATAAGACCTTCTCCGTTGTGGAGCGCTATTTCGGACGCATTCCTTCTGGGCCCAAGCCCGAGGAATACGTCACAGCGCAAACCAAGCAGAATTCCGAGCGCACCGTGCTGCTCCACGATCCTTCGCAGCCGTTCTATGTTGAGGGATATCAGCGGCCGAACTTCCGCGACAAGGATGATCCAGTGTATTCAGTCATCAGCAGCGTGATGAGCGAGGGTCGCACGTCACGACTTTATCGTTCGCTGGTAAGAGACAAGAAAGTTGCTGTCGCCGCTGCAGGCTTCAGCGGATTCCCCGGAGATAAGTACCGTAATCTTTACGCGTTCTATGCGGTGCCTTCCCAGGACCATACCGCAACGGAGATGGCTGACGCGATTCATGATGAGATCGACAAATTGAAACGCGACGGAGTGACTCCTGAAGAGTTGAAGATGGTGAAGACACGTTCCAAGGCTTCTCTGCTGCGCAGCCTTGCAAACAATCAGGGACTCGCGATTAACCTCGCCGAGAATCAATTGAAATACGGAGACTGGCGCGAGTTGTTCCGTCGCATTGACAAGATTGATGCAGTGACGAACGAAGATGTGAAGCGCGTAGCCAATGAGGTGTTCGTGAACACGAATCGCACTGTGGGAATTCTCGAGAACAAGGGCGCCGCCAAGGGAGGCATGCAATGAAGACGAGATCGCTCACAGTTTTGATCAGTGCCACCCTGCTGCTCGGTTCCCTGCATGCGCAGGAACCGACAAAGAACGACGCCGCCAAACATGAAACCGCGCCGAAAGCGGCTCCGGCGACTACGCCTGGAGTTGCGACAAACTGGAAACAGATTGCGATTCCTCCTCTGCCGCCTTTCCAACCCAAGGAACCGAGGCGTGTGGTTCTCTCAAATGGCATGATCATTTTCCTTACGGAAAACCATGAACTGCCGCTGATTTCGGGGTCTGCATTGGTGCGCGGTGGAAATTCTTCTGAGCCGGCAGAAAAGACTGGACTAGTCGAGATCTACGGTGCGACGTGGAGAACAGGTGGAACCACCAAACTTTCAGGTGATCAGCTTGATGATTTTCTCGAAGCTCGCGCTGCCAAGGTTGAAACCAGCGGCACGGAAGAAAACACGTCGATCAGCTTCAACTGTTTGAAAGCTGACTTCAACGATGTACTCGGAATCTTCGTGGATCTCCTTCGCAATCCGGCATTCCGCGAAGACAAACTGGCGCTGGCAAAGAAGCAGATGAACAGCAGCATCTCTCGCCGCAATGACGAGACGGATGACATCGCGGCCATGCAGCAGGACATCCTCGGCTATGGCAAGCAGAGCGCCTATGCGCGTGTTCCTGAATATGCCACGGTAGCCGCCGTGACGCGCGAAGACCTTGTGCAGTGGCACAAGCAGCACACGTCTCCCAACAACATCATCCTCGGCCTGGTCGGCGATTTCGATTCGAAGGAGATGGAAGCAACACTGCGCAAATCCTTCGGCGACTGGCCCAAAAGCGAGAAGGTGCAGGATCCCAAAGTAGCAATCGATCCTGCGAAACCTGGCATTTACGTCGTCGATAAGAGCGATGTGAATCAGAGCGAGGTCCGCATGATCGGGATGGGCATCGTGCGCAAGAACCCCGACTACTTTGCGCTGCAGGTGATGAACGAAATTTTCGGCGGAGGTTTCTCGTCGAGACTATTCAGTAATCTGCGCACCAAGGCGGGTCTTGCTTACTCTGTGGGCGGCGGCGTTGGAAGCTCGTGGGACCATCCCGGGCTCACCGTACTTGAGATCGGCACAAAGACCGAAACTACGTCTGAAGCAATCCGAGGGCTCTGGGAACAAGTCGATCTGCTGAAGAAGGAGGCGCCTAGCGAACTGGAATTAAAACGCGCAAAGGACGCGATCCTGAACTCCTTCATTTTCAATTTCGACACTCCCGCCAAAGTCCTTCGCGAGCAGCAGACGTATGAGTTTTACGGTTACCCGAAAGATTTTCTCGAACAGTACAGAATCGGAGTAGAGAAAGTTACCGCTGCTGACGTTCTGCGCGTCGCCAACAAGTACGTGCACAAAGAGGACCTCAAGGTTCTGGTCGTCGGCAACAGCGGCGAGTTCCAGAAGCAGCTTGCTGCACTTGGCCCTGTGACCCCAATCGATATCACGATTCCTGCGCCAGAGGTGAAAAGCGGCGCGGTGAAGACGCCGGGCAACACTGCGGACGGCAAAGCCGCCATTTCCAAACTGGTGGACGCATTGGGTGGAGCGAGCCGCATAAACGCAATCAAGACGCTGCACCAGACGATCTCGCTGATGCAGCAGGGCATGGAAGTGAAAGTCGATCAGAGCATCGTCTATCCCGACAAGCAGGCGCAAAAAATGAGCCTGCCGCAGGGAGAATTGGTGCGCATCGTCACTCCTTCCGCAGCCTTCATGGCTTTGGGCGCGCAGGTACGCGATCTTCCGCCGAGTCAGCGCAGTTCTGAGACCGACTCCCTGAAGCGCGACTTCGTTAACGTTCTGCAGCACGCAAACGATCCGAAGTATTCATTTGCGGTAAGCGGCAAGGAGAAGGTCGGGGACACCGAAGCAACTGTCGTGGACGTGAATGCCGACGGTGCTAAATCGCAGTGGTGGATTGCGCCGGATGGAAAGCTACTGCAAGAACAATTCTCCGAAGTAGGCCAGTCCGGTCCGACTACTACCACGATGAAGTACTTTGATTGGAAGAACTTCGACGGACTGGAGTACCCGACTCGTTACGAGGTCGAGAACGGTGGTCAACCAGTAGCCAAGATGAGCTTGAATTCGATGGAGGTTAATCCGGCGATCGATCCGAAGCTGTTCGAAAAGCCGGCACAAGCTGCCCGGTAGTGACTTAGCAAATGGCTTGGGTGCGCCTTGTTTGAGGGGGCGCACCCGCCTTCCCTTCCAATTCGGGATAAGTTCTCTAATTACACAGCCATCCTTTCTGCAGAGTCTCACTTCCTACATCATGGCCCAATCCGCCGACCCTGCACTGGCCATTCCACTTGCAGAGTCGAAGCTCCCGATGGAGGATCGAATGAATCTTCGCTCAAGGATGCGATTGCCTGTCCTGATCTGCCTGCTCTGTATGGTGGTTGTAGGCGCCAGTGCGCAGCAGGTCGTCAGCGGAACAGCCGACGATGGCTCGTTGTACCAGATCGTCAAGCCGTCGACCTGGAATCACCAACTCGTGCTTTACGCGCACGGCATTGTTGACCCTCAAGAACCGCTTGCGCTGCCCCAGGACAGCGGATTCACCGAATTTCGCGACGCTCTCGTCGCACAGGGGTTTGCTGTTGGATATTCCAGCTTTGCGGCAAACGGCTTCGCCATCAAGGAAGGCGCACTCGACACCGATCACCTTCTAGGCACGTTCACCGACCTGTTTGGCAAGCCCACCAAGACCTTCCTTGTCGGTGTATCGCTCGGCGGTGGAGTTGTGATCGATCTGGCCGAGCGCTTCCCTCATAAATATGCAGGTGTGCTGCCGATGTGCGGTCTACTGGGTGGCAGCCCGCTGGAAGTAGAGTATGTCGGAAACGCCCGCGTCCTCTTCGACTACTTCTTTCCTGGAGTGATTCCCGGAACGCTGCTGCACACAGCTCTGCAAACCTACGATCCGTTCACTCCCGGAAATGTCGGATTCAATGTGGCCGTGGCGTTGCTGAACGGCCTCACTCCGACAATTGCCAGCCCAATTCCACCCACGGTGCAACTTGCGACCGTGCTGCGGCTTGAGGCTGCATCGCCGGAAGAAATCCTGACCGGACTTATCGAGGTGCTTGGCTTTGATGTGCGGTATGTGAACGATTTGCTGAACCGAACACACATGGCTAGTCCATATGACAATCGATCCTTCTGGTACACCGGCTCGCTCAACGATAAGGCGCTGAACGCGGGAGTGGAGCGGGTGTCCGGTACCGTGGAAGGATTCGAGTACCTGTTCCGCTACTATCAACCCAGTGGCAAGATCAGCATTCCGGCGGTAACCCTACACACCACACGCGATCCGCTTGTTCCTTTCTGGCATGAACAGGCGTACCTCCTGCTCGTGTCGCAGCAACATCGCGACAACCTGCTCGTGCAACAGTCGGTGAACCGCTTTGGACACTGCGAGTTCCAGGCAGCGGAAGTTTACAACGCGTTTACCGGACTCGTGAAATGGGTGAACTTCGGCCTAAAACCCACCGGCGGAGATGTGACTGTACCCTCAAACTAACCTCGTTTAGGCAAGAGAAACGGCGCGGAGATCATCCGCGCCGTTCGTTTTAACAGTCGGTCTTGACTCTATTCCTTGCTTGCCATTGCCTTCGGCTGGTACACGCAGAAGGGCTCGGAAGCCATGTAGTTTCCGGTGGCAGCAAATGCGCGAGCGCGGCAGCCCATGCAGACGTTGCGGAACTCGCAGCAGCCGCACTTCCCTTCCAGCTTATTAGTATCGCGAAGGTCCGCGAACACAGCCGAGTCGTTCCAAATCTCCGAAAATGGCTGCTTGCGTAGATCGCCAGCGACTGCAGGCAGGTATCCGCAAGGATAGATTTCACCCTCGAACGAAATGAAGCAGACGCCCGTACCCGCGAGGCATCCCTTCGTCATGGCATTCATCGCATTGGGATCGCCGCCAGGATGTCCGTGCGGATGTGGCATTCCGTCATGACGGATGCCGCTCTTGCCGAACTTTTCATAGTCGGTTTTGAAAGCGATTCCCGTGGAACCGGGCATTGTCATTTCGGTTGCGCCGATGGCGGGTGCGGGTGCAGCCGCAGCAACTACACCGTAGCCCTCTTCCTTACGCTCCGCCGCGCGACGCTGGCGCACTACGCGGAAATAATGCGGGGCACAGGTGGCCTTCAACTCGATGTCGCCCACGGCCGCCTGGTCATAGAACCAGTTGAGAATCTTCTCGTACTCTTCGGGAGAAACCATCTGCGAGTCAGCGATATCCACACCGCAACCCACCGGAACGAGCAGGAAGGTGTGCAGTGCGTCGGCGCCAAGACCACGCACCATATTCAGAACGGCGGGCAACTCGCTTGCATTGTGCTTGGCGATCGTCATGTTGATCTGCACTGGCATGCCCAATGCCTTCAGGTTCTTAAAGCCGTAGACCGCAGCATCGAAAGCTCCGGGAATCTTGCGGAAACTGTCGTGCGTTACAGCGTTGGCACCGTCGAGCGAAATAGATACGCGCTTCACGCCAGCATCAACAACCTTCTGCGCGATTTCCTTCGTAACCAGCGTGCCATTGGTGGCCAACGCTACGCGGAGGCCCTTGTCCGTCGCATACCGTGCGAGTTGGAAGATATCCGGACGATAAAGGGGCTCGCCGCCTGACAGTACCAGGATAGGGTTCGCAAATTCAGCAATCTGGTCGATGATGTTGAGTGCTTTGTCGGTGGGGAGGTCGGAAGGAGACGCAAGCTCGGTAGCGGTGGCGCGGCAATGCACGCAGCGGAGGTTACAGCCTTTTGTGACTTCCCAAAAAATGAGGCGCGGCAGATGTTTTCCGGCGCCGGTATGAGGGCTCGCGTTCATGAAGTCTCCTGACAGCAATCTATCGTCTGATTGCAACTTAAAGATACGAGGCTGGATAAACACAGGGCCATGACTCTTGTCACAGTACCGTTGTGATACACGTCACTCTTCGCTTTTAGCCCGAAAAAAAGCCCGACAGAGCTGATCTGCCGGGCGAGAGTTGCTTGAAGACTACGGTGCAACGCCTCCATTGTGGCAATCGGAGCAATTCACGGCGGTCAAGTCGCCCAGGTCCACCGGGTGCTTGAACGTCATTGCAGTGTTCACCACCGCCGCGGGAAGCACGCCTTCCTCCTGGTTGAGCACGGTGTGGCACGAGTTGCAGTCTTTCGTGATCACCTTGCCATCCTTGCTGGTGTGGTTACCGTCATGGCAGCGGAAGCAGCCATTGAAGTAGTAATGGCCTACGTTGTCCGGATGCGTGCGCCAATCAACCTTCATCTCCGGGAAGATGTTGTTGCGGAAGATGCGCTGGAGTTCCAGAACCATATTCTGGACATCGCCAGAACGCGCGCTCGCAATCTGCGGATACTTCTCTTTGTAGAAGGCCGGGATCTGCTGAGCGATGGCATTCATTGCCTCCGCGTTGGTCTTGTACTGCGCGGTCAGCACCTGGACTCCCTGCTGCTTCGCAAAAGGCAGGCTGGGGTTTATGCGCTGCGACGCCAAGGCCTGATCGACTGCGCGGTCCGGCGGCGTGTAGACGTGCGTAGGACGATTGTGGCAGTCGATGCAATCCATACGGCGCTGCTCGAGTTTGCCGAACGAAGCCGCGTCAGCTCCAGCCGCAGTGTACTCGGTGACCTTGCCATTCGGGTCAGTCAGTCGCACCCACGAGATGTTCTGGCGCTTCGGATCGCTCTTGTACTCGATCTTGTTGGCGATGTTCATGTGCCAGTGAATACCGGCAGATTCGCCAGCGCTCGGTTCTCCGCCGCCGGTCTTGATCAGCAAGCGGACCTGTCGAGGACTGTTGGTCTCGTCGGATGCGAAGTGGTTGAAGACTTTCAGCTGTGCTCCCCAGAATCGGCGCGGCCAGTGGCACTGCTCGCATGTCTGCGAGGCAGGGCGGAGGTTGGCAACAGGCGTCTCAATGGGATGAGGATAGGTGCCGAGCGCGGTCTTGAACACCTGGCGCATACCTGACATCTTCGATTTCACATACCAGCTTGCACCGGAGCCGACGTGGCACTCCACGCAGCTCACGCGCGCATGCGCCGAGTGGGCATGAGCCGTGTGCTCAGGATGCATCACAGTGTGGCAAAGCTCACCGCAGAACGTCGTCGAGTCTGTGAACTCATACGCCCGGTAGCTTCCAACAGCGCTCAGCATCATGAAGACGACAACAAAGCTCACAAACGTAATCAGGCGGCTGCGCTGCCCGGGCTGGTTCAAATCTATGGTAGGCAGTCCCGCTGTGCCGTGTACCGCTTGCAGTCGTCGATTGCGTTCGCGCCAGATTCCCAGCGCGGCAATGAGCAACCCAAGAACGAGAAAGCCCGGCAACACCATGTATGCCAGGATCCCCACGTAGGGAGCAGCCTGAGCCGACGTGATGTCGATCAGGAACAAAACGATGATATTGGCCAGAGCAATAAAGGCCAATGCAAGTCCGGAAAGGCTGATGTAGTTCTTCGCCAGGGACCTGTAAGAGAAACCCTCGTGCTGAGGGTCTTTGGGCGTGTTCGGCCCGGGGTCGGTCATTCGAATCTCCTGCAACGGTAGTGCGGCAATACAACGCTGTCCTATCTTGCAGACTTGGCGCTAACAGCACGGCAGCAGGCATAACCTGCTGCCGTGCACTGCCACACTACTTTGTCACTACGTGATGGGTTTTGGCTTTGTCTCCAGCTTCGCCTGAATACTCAGCCAGGGTTGCTGAATCGAGCCCGTGCTCTTCCTGATAATGCTCGAGCGACATCTTTCCATCGAGGAACGCATAGTTCACCGGGTAGGTGTCGGGATCGAGTATGACCTGGTAGAAGTGCCATACGATGATTGCCAAAGTAGCTAGAATCGCTTCATAGAAGTGGACGGTAATGGCCACGTCGATCCACCAGCGCGGTACGAAGCTGGCGAAGATGACCTTGAACCAGGCCGCCACGCCGGTAAGCGCCATCACGAACGTGCCCCAAACCAGTGCCCAGTATTCCATTTTCTCAGCGTAATTGAAGCGCTTGAACTGCGGCTTCTTATCAGAGAATCCGAGATAGTAGGCGAAGACGTCCACCATATCCGTCGCATCCTTGAGTTCCGGCAGCATGTCAATCAACATGCGACGGCCCTCACGGTAGAAAGCCAGATAGATGACGTGGTACAGGCTGACGACGATCATCAGTGCGCCAGCAAAGCGGTGAACGTAGCTGCGACCAATTTCATTGACGAACATGAAACGCGTGGCCGCACCCGGATACTTAAGAGCGAATCCGGTGATCACCAGGGTAAAGAACGACACGAACAGCAGGAAATGCTGAATTCGCTGGTTCTTCGTCATGCGCACAACTACGCGAGGACCGCTCGCATGATGTGCAGGATGCTTGCGGCGATCGGCCAGCTTGCGAACGAAGATCATCATGTTGTGCAGCAGCATGAAGCCGATGACACCGATGATCATCAGGATATAAGCATTGCGAACCCAGGTATTGACCTTGACGCCGAAATCAGCCTTAGCGGCAGCAACAGGATCCAGGTGAACCTGACCCTTCGCGAAATTCGCGTTCGCTCCAGGATGGCACTGACCGCAAGTCGTGACGAGGTTTGCAGGGTTGGTCTTCGATTGAGGATCGCTGGACGGCAGAATGCCGTGCGAGCCATGGCAGGAAGAGCAGCTAGCAGTGTTCTTCGAACCCACTGCGTTCGCCATACCGTGATAGCTGGCGTTGTAGCTGTCCGTGCGGCCACCCGGGATACCGAATTCCTGCGTCATGCGCACATTGTTGTGGCACTGCGCACACGCTACGTCACCCTGATTCTTGCTGGATACGGACGACAACTGATCCTTGGTCGCCTTGATGGTGTGAACACCGTGGCAATCAATGCAAACCGGGGCATGAGTGTTGCCGGCCGCGAGAGACTTGCCGTGGATGCTGTTCGCAAACTGCGCCTGCTCGCCGCTGTGGCACTTGGCGCAGGTCTTGGGAACGTTCGCGCGGAAGATTGGCGAAGTGAAGTCGCCAGCGCGGCGGACATCATGCGCGTCGTGGCAATCAGAGCAGACTGCCGCTTTTTCGTTTCCGGCAGCTATGAGTTTTCCGTGAACCGACTCCTGATATGCAAGAGCAGGCTTGCCGGCCATCCCTGGCATCGACTGGGAGTGGCACGAGCCGCACATCTTCGGAATGTTGACCTTGGCTGAACGGGACTTGGGATCGCTGGCCGGTAGGATCTCATGAATATTGCCGTGGCAGCTTTCGCAATTTGCAGCTTTAGCGTTGCCGGCAGCCAGCGCCTTCCCGTGCACACCGTTGTCAAACATCTTCTGCTGATCGGCATGGCAGGTAGTGCAGGTGGGTTTTGCAAGACCCGCATCGTGCGGAAGGGCCTTGATATCGGTGTGGCAGTCAACGCAGGAGAACATGGAGCCGTGGATGGACGCCTTAAACGCATCCCCATGCACAGCCTTGCCATTGACCATCGATGCATCGCTATGACACGCGAGACAATCATCGTTGGTTGGCTTTGACTGCGCCGCAGCACCGGTTCCAGCGTATGCAAACCCGGCGCAGACAAACACCAGGCACATAATCCAGACAAGTCTTAAATTCTTCACAAGCCCTTCACCTTCGAGTTCAGCATAAGCAACTCAAGTAGCTGCCCGAACGTTGGTCCGGGCAGCCCAATGAAACAAAACTTCCAGTTTCCTACTTAAGAGACTTCACGAACGCTGCAACAGCCTTTGCTTCGTCTTCGCTCACGTTCTGAGGCTTCATCTTTCCCTGCCCCTTCGTCACTACCGCGGCAAGCTGTGCCTCAGACTTCCCCTTGACCTCCGGCGTATTCAACGGCTTCACGCCCATGGCGGGAATCGACTTTGATCCATCAGCGCCGTGACATCCAGCGCACTTCGCCTTATACACGGCGGCACCATCGGCGGCAAAGAGAGGCATAGCCATCGTGGCAACGATCGCGACTGCAAAGAACTTTTTCATTGATTCTCCCTGATACTGATAAGGAACATCCTGAAGGCAGCAAAAAGACTCAGGTACACTGCTCTTCGCTTTTTCAGGACTTTATGGTTTTCGCATCCGCAGCGCACCGGGGGCAGTGAGTGTACTCACGAATTCCCGTGACTTAGATCACATGAGAGTGGCTGCGACATCGTACGAGCAGCGTTTCTGTAACGCAAATGTTGGGGGAGGACGTTCTTTTCGCGCGGAATCAAACACCTGCAATGGCATTCAGGACACTCCTGAAGGATTGTGTGTTTCTAGATGAATCCCCGTTACGACGTTGTAAGCATCATCGAGCCAGAGTGACGCAAAATGCAAGAGTTTTGAGGAATCAAAGTGATTGAGCTCAGGGGCAATTTGCCGGTACGTGCAAAGGGCCGCTTGGGGCGGCCCTCTCTTTTGCACGTGAGAATTTACCGATTAGGACGCAATTGGTCTGGTGCGCTGCGTGCGAGTTCGGCGCGCACGCGTCAATCCGATGGACCGCACGCGCTCATAGGCGCCGTGCAGATCGTCGCTGAGGCTGCGTACCACCTCCATGCAAACCATTGGGTTCTCGCGCAGGAATTTCACCAGATCTTTGCGCTTGATAAATGACACTTTGGCGGAATCCAGCAACTCGGCTGTGACCTCATAGGCATCGCCGCTCAACGTGGCGCCCAATCCTAGAACTTCCCCAGGACCGGCCACGCGAAGCAACAGGCGCTTGCCACTCTCCGAACAGATGGAGAGTTTGGCTCGGCCCTCGCAAAGAACATAGGCTCCACGCGATGGACGACCCTCGGAAAACAACAGCGCGCCCTTTACTAGCTGGCTCTGCTCCTTGATCCCATCAAAGCTGCTGATAGCGTCCGCCGCCATGTCGCAGAAGGGGCGATCCGTGCGGAATGCGCATTGTGTGCAGCTAGACTGCATATCACTCTCCATGGAAGGGTTGTATCTTTTATGCCATTTGCAAGCTGTGATTCGAGTCACCCCATATCGTGAGTCCCGCCACAGGGCCTCCAACCAGGCAACCGGGATTCAGCGTCAACGAACACAGCACGAAGCAGTACAAGCAAGAAAAGAATGGTCCGGCTGAGGGCCGGACCGTGTATGAATGCTTACTGTAAACGGATCTAAGCAGTCGACAACGCCTTGAGTGCTGCTTTGTTTCTGATTACCAAAGTGGAACCTTTTGATTGCACTATCTGCCGCTTCTTCATCTCAGCGAACAATCTTGTGACCGTCTCGCGTGAGGTGCCAATCATTTGAGCGATCTCTTCGTGAGTCAATGCCAGCTTGATGCGCGGTTCCTGCTTAGCACCTTCGCCGTTCTTTGAAGCCCATTCCAGAAGGAGCTTCGCGAGTTTTTCTGCCGCAGAGTGCGATAGGCCCAAAGACCGGATCTCGCGACACGCCGCATTGTACTTCTCGCTCAGTTGCTCTGCGACTCTTAGGCATGCTTCCGAGTGCTCCTTGAGGAGTCGCAGAAAGTCCTCACGCTTCACGAAATTGATTTGGCAGGGGTCAATGGTCTCAGCAGTCAACTCGTAAGGCTTGCCGCTGACGGATGCACTGAGGCCAAGAACTTCTCCCGCTTCAGCGATTTTGAGGATAAGAGTTTTACCGTCCGTCGAGCAGATGGACAGCTTTACACGCCCTTTGCAGAGTACGAATATGCCTCGCGGCGCCTGGCCTTCCACAAAAAGAATCGCACCCTTGGGATAAGCGGTCGCATATTTAATTTGTTCGAAGGATTGGAGCGCGGCGTCAGGCAAATCGCAGAAAATTTGATCTGCCCTCATCTTGCAGGTGAGGCAGCTCTCGATTATGTCCAGACCGTACGGTGTAAGCACTGGTTCCCCCTGTGTCACTCTTCGGGCTAGACACAGGCCCGAATGGGGCGGCTTCTGTTATGAATTGCCGCACTTTCACATCTGCACGATGAACCGGTTTTACGTTGCATCCAGCTTGCAACATGCCCCGGACACACACATGCCTCGCCTAAGCTTGTACGGTTTACAATGCACCTAAAGGAAGTACACCCATCACACACAATTGTGACGGCATCACATTTCAGTGATCTACCGCACACTCGAAAGTTTGCCACCGGCCCTGTTCGCCCAATCCTTACAAAATGCCTTGTAATTCGCAGACTACATGTGAGTTACGAGGAACCAGCGCCAATCGGAATCAGCCTAGTTCAACGCGATAGAGCTGATATTGTGCGTCCTCGTACAAACGGCGGAGTTCAGGAAAGGACGCAAACTCCTGCTGTTCGAAAGGAGCGTTGTAAAGCACCAGGATTGAGCGTGGTTCTTGCCGCGCCGAGCTCGTGAGATTCCGCAGAACCTCACGCAAAACGTAATCGGGGAAGGGATTGAACAGGTACAGCACGATGTCCGTTAAGGGAAACTCGTACTCCCTGGCATCGGCGCACACCGTCTCAATGTTATGGCATTGCTGCCCCGGTTCTTGAAATCGCGCGATATTCTCGCGTGCAATGGCGTCGAGTTCGGGCTGAACCTCAACCCCGACAATCCGCGCAAACGGATACATGGAAGCCATCAGTAGGACTCTTCCTTTGCCCGATCCGAGGTCGATGAACGTGTACGACTCGAGATCGACAGTCGCCAGATGCAGCATGATCGCGTTGAATTCCTGCTCGACAGTAGGCTGATAGAGCCGCTCGCTGAAGACTTCGCGCAGTCTCACCGAGATTGGCAATCTCGCCCACGTTGTATCAACCGCATGGTCGCAATCGTAATCGATATCGCCAAAACGGCTACGACGTCGCTGCGGCATAGAGTCCCTGACGCACTCGATGAATTGGGTGGCCAAATACTTGATCGAGCCAATGACGCCTCGCACGCGAACCGAGTCACGCTGCCAACGCAGGACAGCGGATGCGAGCGACTGCGGCTTGATAGTTGGAGGCATACGCATATTATGGCATCCAACAAGCGTTCCGAGAGCATGTGAGATTCGAAGCGTCGCAGTCGGTCGTCGATTTCGCGCACACGCCTTCAATGTGTCAAAGTAGAAGCAGTCATGACTGCAGTCGGCGTCGAACATCGTGCGGCAGGGGCCGCATTCCACTATCCCAATTTCAGACTGTTTCAGGCAGCTCGCTTCTTGGTCGTCGCGGGCCTTGAGATGCAATCCGTTGCCGTGGGCTGGCAGGTCTATGAGATCACGCGCAGACCGCTCGATCTAGGATTGGTGGGACTGGCGCAGTTCCTTCCCGGATTACTGTTCTTTCTGGCAGGCGGCCACGTGGCGGATCGGTTTGATCGCCGTCGTGTCCTACTCGCCTGCTACTCAAGCTTCGCCCTCTGCTCGATCGCTTTGCTCATGATTACCTTGCGCGGGGTTCATAGCGTCGCCCCGGTGTATGTCGTTCTCGTCGCAATGGGCTTCGTGCGAGTCTTCAACGGGCCCGCAGGACAGGCGTTCTCTCCTCTGCTGGTGCCTGCCGAAGTGTTTCCCAATGCTGCGGCCTGGGGATCATCGATTTTCAATACTGCCACCATCCTCGGACCGGTGATCGGCGGCGTCTGCTATGCGCTCCGTGGCAGCCCTGTCATGGTGTACGTGATAGCCGCATCGGCTCTCGCGGGCGCGGTTGTTCTGACGTTCGCAATCAACATCAAGGGTGTGCAGCAGATCAGTCAGGGACGCGACTGGAACGCAGTTCTGGCGGGTTTCCGCTATGTAGTGCGCAACAAGCTCATCCTCGGCACCACAACATTGGATCTTTTCGCCGTACTGCTAGGAGGAGCCGTTGCGCTGCTGCCGGTGTTTGCGCGCGAGGTTTTAAATGCGGGCCCGCGCGGTTTGGGGCTCTTGCGTGCCTCACCCGGAATCGGGGCAGCGATCATGGCCATCGCTCTTGCATATCGTCCGTTACGGCGGCGAGCAGGCGTAAAGATGCTGTGCTGCGTTGCGGCGTTCGGGGGAGCGACTGTCTTGTTCGGCCTCTCTCGAAATTTATACTTGTCGATGTTGGCCCTGCTCATGGTCGGATCGGCCGATATGGTATCTGTGATCGTGCGCTCCACCGTGGTTCAGCTCGCCACGCCAGACGAGATGCGTGGACGTGTGAGTGCCGTGAACATGCTGTTCATCGGAGCGTCGAACGAGTTCGGTCAATTTGAGAGCGGAATTACTGCGCAGTGGATGGGGGCGGTTCCGGCCGTCGTTGCCGGGGGGATTGGCACTCTGCTGGTTGTCGCTCTGTGGAGTTGGTTCTTCCCTGCATTGCGACGAGTCGATCGACTCACTCCGGATTCCCTGGCCATCGCCACAGAACGAGACTTGACCGAGACACAATAAAAAAGTGGCCGCCCCATGTCGGTCGGCCACTCGGGAACATAGAAGTTCCTACAAAACTCTTATGCAGTCGCACTCATCGTCGTGTCTTCCCACCAAATCTGCAGGTCTTCAGCAGTTTCCCGCTTCTTGAACGTGCCTCCATGCAGAGCCACGCGTTCCAGGACCTTCTCCACCGTCAGCGGAACTGCGTTGCGAACGGAGTCGCTGAGAGGAGCTCCAACCTCGAGTTGTTCTCCGGTTATGCCGATCAGATACACATCTTCGGGGCCGTCCCCAGCAAGTTCTGCGACAAAGATTGATTCTGTGATTGCAGGTGAATGGGGGTCAAGCCGGATTGCCGGCCGCTGGCGAGTGATTTCCGCCTTGTCATAGACGGTCACTGTGCCAGCCGAGGCGCTGTTATCCACCGAGTCGATCAGGATCAGCACATCGATTCCGGTCATATACGCGATCAAATCGAGGCCGGGGGTGCCGAGGTCTTCGACCTCGACACCTTCCCCAAACTCGTAATTGGCCGCGATCCAACGTGCCGTATAGGGTCCCACCGCATCATCGCCAAGCAGGACACTGCCGACGCCGCAGATCTTGATCTTCTTCATGTGGTTACAGCACCTTTACCGTCGCGATTGCCTTGCCTTCGGGGTCGAAGGTGTGGCAAGCGCACGCCATGCAAGGATCGAACGAGTGAATGGTACGGATGGCTTCCAGCGGACGAACCGGATCAGCGATCGGGTTCTTGAGCAGCGAGGCCTCATATGGGCCATGCTGTCCCTTTGCGTCGCGAGGAGAGCCGTTCCAGGTGGAAGGTACGACAGCCTGGTAGTTGACCAGCTTACCGCCCTTGATCACCGACCAGTGCGATAGCAAACCGCGCGGAGCTTCGTGCACACCAACGCCTTCGATCTCGCCAGAGGGGAACTTTGGCTCATTGTGGATGGCAACGTCGCCCTTCGCGATATTGTCAACCAGCAACTGCCAGTGCTTCTCTCCGAGTTCGGCCAGCATGGAGGCGCGGATGGCGCGGGCAACGTGGCGGCCCATCGTGGACTGTAACTGCGCTACGCCAATGCGGCGGCCAGCGACGCTCGAGATGAGATCCAGTGCCTTGTCCGTGTGCTTGCGGGTGAGCGGATCGCCCGAAGCATAGCCGACGAGAACCTGGGCCAGCGGACCAACCTGCATCGGACGTCCCTGGAAGCGAGGCGCCTTGACCCAGGAATACTTGCCTTCGGCCTGCCAATCCGTGTATTCCGGATCGGTGACACCCTTCCATGGATGGAGAGGATCTTCGCCCTTGTACCATGCGTGCTTCGTCTCTTCCGTGACTCCATCGACAAATGCCTTGTCGTTGAAGCCGTTGAAACGATGAACGCTGGACAGGTTGCCGTCCATGATGTATCCGCCGACGAGGTCGAACTTGGTGCTCTTGCCGTCAAGAGGCAGGTCCGGCGATGCCAGGTAGTTGGTGACACCGGCGCCGTAGTTGAACCAGTCGGCGTACATGCCGGCAATGGCGCACACGTCAGGCAGATATACCTGCTCGATGAACGGCTTCACTTCGTCCATCAGCTTCTTGATCATCACCAGGCGATCCATGTTGAGGGTCGCAAGGCTGTCAAGGTTGATGGCGTTCGAAACGCCGCCCACGGTGAGGTTCTGGATGTGCGGGCTCTTGGAGCCGAGGATCGCCACTGCCTGCACGGCCTTGCGCTGATATTCGAGCGCCTGGACATAGTGCGCGAACGCGAGCAGGTTGACCTCGGGGCTCAGCTTCATGGCCGGGTGTCCCCAGTAGCCATTGGTAAAGATGCCCAGCTGACCGCTGGCGGCAACAGCCTTGACCTTATCCTGCGCGGCAGCCATCGCCTTCTTGGAGTTTCCACCCCAATTGGTGAGGCTCTCGGCGAGAGCGCTGGTCTTAGCTGGGTCAGCTGCCGGGATCTTCAGGATGTCAACGAAGTCCAGGGCCGACAGATGATAGAAGTGCACGATGTGATCGTGCAATCCGTGATTGATAAGAATCAGGTTGCGGATGTACTGAGCGTTCAGAGGAATCTCGAGATTCAGAGCATTTTCCACCGAACGGACGGAGGCCATTGCGTGCACCGTGGTGCACACGCCGCAGAAGCGCTGTGTGAACAGCCAAGCTTCGCGAGGATCGCGGCCCTTGAGGATGTTTTCAATGCCGCGCCACATTGTGCAGGAGGCCCAGGAATTAGAAACCGAGCCATTCTCCACTTCCACGTCGACGCGGAGGTGTCCTTCAATCCTGCTGATGGGGTCAATCGTTATACGTTTCGCCATGTTTGAAACCTTCTAGTCGGTGTCGTGGATTAGTGTTCCACTGGTGCGTAGCCAGTCAACTGGATTCCGGGTTTAACCTGCTCCTCGTATTCAGCCATCTTAAGCCAGTCGGCATTGGAACCGGGCAGAATCGCCAGTTTCTTTACCGCGACCAGATAGCCGAGTGCAGCGATGGCAATGAAGCCTACGCAGACGAGGAACTCGATGGCAGACGGGAAATAGAACGCGCCGGTCTTGGCCTGGAAGGCCAGAGTCGTCGGGCTGAAGCGATAGATCATGCCGCCAAGAGCGCAAACTGCGTGCGCCAGGAACATGGTCTGAAGTTTCTTGCCCTTCTCCGTGCTCAGCACGTATACGGAGCCAAGAATCAGCGCCGTTTCGAGCCAGAACAGCAGAGAGTAAACGCCGTCAATGAACAGATACTTGAACGCTCCGCGAACCAGGATGTCTAGGAAGCGGAATGCGGTCCAAGCGTACACAATCCAGACGGTCAGCTTGTTCAACTCGGCCATGACCTCCATGTCGAGAGCGCGCTTCCACGCGACCTTGGCAAGCAGGAGGCAAAGCACAACGCAGTTGTATCCCAGGAACGCCGCTGCCCAAACGTAAATCAGGGGTAGGAACGGCGTTTGCCACAGCGGACGAACGCGATCGCCACCCAGCAGCATCAGTGCGCCCAGCGAAGACTGGTGCATGATGGGCAGGATGTAGGCGAGGCCGATGATGAAGGGATAAACCTTCGCCATGGCTTTTTCGCAGAACTCCGCGATACCGCGCCATTTGGGGAACTCGTAAACGACGTACTCAAACAGCGGCGGCAGGTTTTCCAGGAACAAGGGCACGGATGCATAGAGAGACATGCAAACCGCGATTTCCAGCAGAGGAGACTTCAGGTTCCAGTGCCAGGGCATCACGACCCAATAGAAGTTCCAGGGACGGCCCACGTCAACGCCAAGCATGCAAAGACCGGTGGCATATGCGAGGAAGCTGGTAAGCAGCGCAACGCGCATCACCGAATGCAACTTGGTGCGATTGAAGATCCATGCGGCAATGCCCACGGCGAAACCACCGGAGCCAAGGCCAGTCAGGACCATTACGTTAAAGGTTTTCCAAAGACCCCACGCGTAGGGATCAGACATGCCCGACATAGTCAGGCCGGATCCAGTACCGATGCCCACTACTTCGCGGATCGCGGTGAAGATCAAGCCGATCGCGATTACGACCAGCAGCCCCCAGAATCCGCGGTTGAGCACGGGGACACCATAGACAGGAACACTTCTCTCCCAGCGTGTCATAGTTGTGGCCTCAATCCGGTCTTCTTCTGCTCTTCGACCAAGTGATGGGAGTGGTGCTTGAAGTTCTTACCGGCGAATGCGACCATGCCAGCATAAAGAGCGATTGGCAGAGCCAGCCACTTGTAAATCTTGTGCTGGTACTTCAAGCGCTCAGGCACCGACTCTTCGCCAAGCTCAGGCAATCCGAGTTTGTCGAAACCCACGCGCGACAAGTACAAAACCTGCGTACCGCCGCCTTCAGTCTCGCCGTAAACCTTGTTTTCAAAGTAACGGCCAGGATTTGCGGCGATGCGGCGCTTGGCTTCCTTCAGCAGGTCTTCACGCTTTCCGTAAATGACCGCCTCGGTCGGGCAGACGCTGGTGCATCCAGGTTCTTTGCCTTCAGCAATGCGGCTTCGGCAAAGTTCGCACTTGACGATTTTTGGATTGAAACCATCCCATTGGAACGTAGGGACGTTGAAGGGGCAAGCGACCTCGCAGTATCGGCAGCCAACGCACTTGGAGCCTAACCACCAGACGATGCCATTGTTTTCATCCTTGCGGAGGCCACCGAACATGCAGGCCGACACGCAGGCCGGATCAGCGCAGTGCATGCACTGCTGCTTGAAGTACGAGTGATCCGAACCGTCGGCCGTACGGTACAGCTTGATAATGTTCTTTGTGAAGTAGTTGAGCTCGGGAGGAGCCTGATGGATTCCATCGATGCGGGTGTCGGGCTTCAGATCATTCGCCTGAGAACACGCAACCATACACGATTTACATCCAACGCACCGGGTCGCATCATACAGCAGACCTAGTGCTCCTTTCGGCATCGGAGCTTCTTCAGCGTGGGCAACCTCTGGAAGGGCGGTGGACACGCAACCTGCCGCAAGAATCGGCAGACTGCCCTTGGCGAGATTTTTTACAGCCTCGCGGCGTGTCATTGCCATGGCTACTTCCCTCCGACGGGCGTCGTCTTCCGTTCCTCGGCAATTGCTTCCTCGCTGCTCTGAAGCTTCTGCGAAGCAGCCCAGGTCGCGCCACCCAGAGCACCCGCTGCGATACCAACCAGTCCGGCAGCAGCGGCACCAAACTTGCCGATGGAACCAGAGATGGGAGCATACGTGTCAGGCGGAGTAGCAAGGTGAACATCCACACGGTCGAAGGCGGGAATGCGGAAACCAACAGACTTCTCGGTGCAGCCAAAGCAGGGAGCGCCAATTCCGATCGGCCATGCGTCAACGACTTCATTGAAGTGGCGAGTCGAACAACCGGCGTGCGTGACGGGGCCCTTGCATCCCAGTTTGAAGAGGCAGTAGCCCTCACGATGTCCGGCGTCACCAAACTGCGAAGCAAAACGTCCGGCGTCGAAGTGTGCGCGACGCGGGCAGTGATCGTGAATCAGGCGGTCGAAAGCAAACTTGGGACGCTTCAATTCGTCAAGGCCAGGGAGCTTGCCCATAACCGCAAATTCAAGCACGACGCCCAGGAGTGAGTAAGGATTCGGCGGGCAGCCAGGAATGTTGACGATCGGCTTGTCGGTGATGATCGAGTCAACGCCAGTCGCACCAGTCGGATTCGGATCGGCCGAAGGAACTCCGCCCCACGACGCGCATGAACCCATCGCAATGATTGCCGCAGCCTTGGAACCCACTTCCTTGAGAACTTCGAGCGCCGGGCGGCCACCGAGCTTCATGTAATTGCCCTGCTCTTTGGTCGGGATCGCGCCTTCAACGACGAGCACGAACTTGCCGGCGTTCTCGGAGACGGCCGACTTCAGGGCGTCTTCGGCCTGCTGTCCGCAGGCAACCATGAGAGTCTCGTGATAGTCGAGAGAAATAACGTTAATGATGAGGTCTGCAACGTCGGGCTTCGTTGTGCGAAGAAGCGTCTCAGAGCACCCGGTGCAGTCTTGGAAGTGAAGCCATACGACAGAGGGTTTCTTGGCTTTTCCTACAGCCTTGGCGACTTCCGCTGGGGTGGACTTCTCAGTAAGAGCCAATCCCATAGGAGCAGTTGCCACGAGAGTAGTACAAAGCTGCAAGAAGTCTCGACGTGAGTAGCCCGCGTTTTTCAAACTCTGGGCTATTGTTTCCTTTTTGATAGCATCTTTTGCCATGTCATTTCCTGTGCGGTGACATTTGCCTGCATCAGTACTTCCGGCCGAACGAGCATGCACCGGGTACAGTCTGGTCCATGCCGTCGGGAAGGCCCGGCGGGATACACGTATACTGTGTATTCAGCGCTCTGTTTATCTTTCATTACGCCTCACCAGGCAGTGATTCCTCTCACTACAAATTGTGATACTCGTCTCACCCCCATGTGAGCACTGATTTCTATCACTTGATGTCGTGACCTTTGTCACACGATAGCGCTATAAGAGCGGGTTTCGGAACGGATTGGATCGAAATAGCTGCCATCTAAATCGCTTCGCTTCCATCGTTTACGTTGCCCCGCAAAATGATGGGCACTTTCGTGTCACCATGCACACAAGTCGTGTCTCGCCACCCACAGGCGCGGTCCATCAATCGCCGCTAACTTCCCTGTTTTCAATATCCATCGGTGTGGTTGGGGGCATGCACTTGTCGAGTGCGTAACCGACGAAAGGCACGGCAATGAAAGCTCTCGAACTTCACAACCTCAGCAATCGGGCGACTGCACAGGCGTTGGTTTGGATTGCACTGATGTCTCCTTCAATAGCGCAGACGCGACGCATTGTGGTCAGCGTCCCGGATCACAAATTGGTTTTAGTGGAAGAAGGCAAGGTTAAGAAGGTGTATGTGGTCGCAACAGGACGCAGTGAGACGCCGAGTCCGACGGGGAGTTTCAAGGTTGTGACGAGGGTGACGAATCCCACGTACTACCACAAGGGAAAGAAAGTCGAGCCAGGGCCGCAGAACCCAGTAGGCACTCGGTGGATTGGACTCAATGAAAAAGGCTACGGGATTCATGGGACGAATGCGCCGCAATCGATTGGCAAGAGCGCGTCGCATGGATGCATTCGTATGGCGAAGAAGGATCTTGAGGAATTCTTTGAGTTGGTGCGGCCTGGAGATGCGGTGGAGATTCGCGGCGAGCGCGATGAGCAGACAGCGGAGTTGCTTGGAACCGCGACAGAACAGAGCAAGCCGTTGGTGATGGCCGCGGCAGCGGAACCTGCGGCTCATGTAGGTCAGTAGAGGAGGAGGATATGGAACGGACAATGACGCTGGTGATGGCTGTGGCGGCTCTGATGCTCTCGATTGGGCTGGCGGTCGTGGTGGAAGAACTGATATTCGGGTGGCTGTTCAAGATTTTTGCGGCGATCGGCTGTTTAAGAGACAGCCGGACAGTGAAGGCGGGGCAAGCGCGATAGGTTAACTCCCAGGGCAACCGTCGGATATAAACCGGTAAACAGCAGGGTGACAGAGGCGAAGATTGACCAGTCGGTGAATACAAAAGGGCAACGGATTACTGGGTTGGCAATGCTTTTCGGCTATAACACGGTCACCGGCTTGAGGTTCAACTGAGGCGAACACCTTAAAGAGGGTCGCCTGGATTTTTTCACTTCTGTGACAACGTTTACAATTCGACATCATGCGCCTCATTGTTCGCTCTTCTTCTATTCATGCCGCCGGAGTGTTCACGCTCGATCGTATTCCAAAAGGGACCCTGGTGGTGGAGTACACAGGCACTCGTATGAAACACGACGACGCCGACCATCTCTATAACGAGCGTCCTTATACCTACCTGTTCGGCGTTGGGGATGGGACCTATGTAGTCGATGGGTACGGAATGGCGATGTATTTGAACCACTCCTGCGCGCCGAACTGCGAAACAGAAGAGGATGAGGACGAGCGCGTGTGGATACGTGCGACGCGAGACATCGAACCTGGTGAAGAGTTGGTGTATGACTACTACCTCTACGATGGTGAGGGAGACGCGCCGTGCACCTGCGGCGCGAAACAGTGTCGCGGAACTATGTATGGGCCGAAGGAGTTGGCGAAGAGAAAGAGGGCGGATCGGAAGAAGAAGCGGTAGGTGTGTTTGCTGCCAGAAGACGCATGCGAACAAGCCAGAGCGAGAGTTGCGGACGAAAAGTCTTTGGGCGGAAGTTGATATTTGAGCGGTGATGGAACCTTCGCTGCGCTCAGGATGACACCCAAAAATAAAGTCGAAGCTAAACGCCGGAGTGGATCGGTGTGGCTCCCCACATATGCGAGGAGCCAGAGGTTATAAGGATTGGGTTACTTTTCGGCAGGCTTTTCTTTTTTGCGAGCGGCCCAGCGAGCGCGGGCAGCTTCGGACATCTTCTTGCGAGCCGCAGCGGATATCTTGCGTTTGGGCGCTTTCGCGGCTACGCCAGGTTTTCTGCCTCGCTTGGCGGGCGCTTGCTCGAGTTCTTCGACACTTCCTAAAACAGATAAGGCCTCGTCCACTCTCGCCAACTCTTTACAAAGCCGGATGTGCTCCTGCTTCAACTGATTTACCGCAGCAGTAATTCCCTGATTCGCCATGTACATAGTGTAGCAAGAAATAACTCGGTATAAAGCACTAGCCCCACTCACAAGTGTGATGTTCCAAAGTAAGGTAACCCTGTAACAAGTGGAGAAACAGACTTACTTTGAGCATGGGTCTCCGGCCAACTCGGGGCACTTAAGGCGGAGCAATGAGAGAGCTGCGAGGGTTTGTGCGTCAGCGATCTGTCCTACGTTTACCATCCGATAAAAGTCATCCCAAGTGAACAAGCCACGGACGATGTCCTGCTCTTCATGCTCGGGCTGGGCATCGAGTTGAGTGAGCTGGGTGGCTACAAAGACGTGCATGGGTTGGCTTAGGAATCCGTAAGCAACGTGAATGCGAGCCAGGAAATCGAGGCTTCCCGCGATGAGTCCTGTCTCCTCGCGGAGTTCGCCGCGCGCGAGGTCCTCGATGCTATAGTTCGACGCCTGCTCCCAGGTGCCTTGAGGAAACTCCCAGAAGCGCTCGCCAGCGGGATACTTGAACTGCTGAACCATGTGAACACGTCCGTTCTCGATGGGAATGACCATGGCGCAGTCGGGCTTTTCAACCACCCCGTAGATGCCGTTGGAACCGTCGGATCGGCGGATCTGATCTTCGCGGACGGTCATCCACCGGTTGCGATACACGACGCGGGAACTGAGGGTCTCCATGGAGTCTCCTGGTGGAGAACATTCAAAGGGAAAGGCCAAGGAAAGTAAAGGTCGTTCGTGTCTTCGAAAAGCCCCACCTCTGCCAAAAGCGGGCAGAGGTGGGGCTCCGATGAGGGTGGCGATGAGGAGAGGCGGTCAATGATGCTTGAACCGCACGCCCTTTCGATAAAGGCCGTCGCTTCCGACATCGAAGACACGGTTATATCGGGCACGGTAGTTCTCTTGTGCCGCGGTGGCCGCGAATTCGATCAGTTCGTCTTCAGAAAAATGCCGCCGCAATTCGGCATAGAGTTCCTCGCTCACGTTGGACGGCGTTTCAGCCATAGAGTCGGTCATGCGGAGCAACGCTGTCTCCAGGGGTAAAAAACCATCGAGACGGTTCTCGCGAATCGCGGTGATTTCATCGTCGCTGAGCCCGGCCATTCTGCCACCGGCAGAATTAGCGTCGATTCAAAACGGGCAACCAACACGCACCGCGGTCCGGAGCAGTATCAGCGAGCGTGGACGCTGCGGGACTCTCGCCTTCTGCCCAAGCAGAAACTCCATGAGAACGTTGACCCAGAAGACGCGCGGCACCCGTGCCTGAATCTTCTGTGGAGTGAGGTCGCGGCCGAGCATCCTGCGCACCTTCTTGAAGACCTGCCTCATGAGGAATGAGGTTTTGTCGGGATTGACTCCTTCTATTCTGGGCAACGTATACCCCCGGTAAGATTCGATTTGAGACGTGAAGGGTAGGGTGCAAAAAAGCAGGTCTGTGCCTGAGGGGATGGAAGTGGCGGTAGGGGGTCCTTCGCTGCGCTCAGGATGACACTAAACGCGAGAAAGGCAAGAGCAAGGGCGCAGACAAGAGCAAAGGCAAAGACAAAGACAAGGGCAAGAACAAAGGCAAGAGCAACCCCGAGGTCCTTCGCTGCGCTCAGGATGACACCTCTAAAAGCAAAAGCAAAGGCAAAAACAAATTCAAATGCAAACTTTACATCAACAGCAAAGTTAACTGCCCCACCCTAAACTCGCAAAAAGCGCGAGTTTTTGGATGGGCACCCGGATTGGTGGTTGGTGACCTGAAGCGGCGGTGGAGATTGTTAGGGCGCTGGGACCCTTCGCTGCGCTCAGGATGACACCCCAAACAACTCCAGAGAATATAGACAAATACAAGGTCGAAAACAGTGCAAGATCAAGATCAGAAGCAGTGCAATGTCCAGATCGGAAGCAGGTGCAAGATCAAGACTGGGAGTGGATACGGGATTGGGACCAAAAGCAAAGGCGAGGGCGGGGGCGAAGCTTCGATATAATTGGAATCTCTCATGAGCTATACAGTCCTGGCGCGCAAATACCGTCCCCAGAAGTTTGCTGATGTGATCGGACAGGATCATGTCGTCCGCACTCTGAAGAATGCACTGGAGCAACAGCGCATTGCCCACGGCTACATTTTCAGCGGACATCGCGGGATAGGTAAAACGACGATTGCCCGAATTCTGGCAATGGCCCTGAACTGCCAATCGAGCGACCGTCCCGTGGCGGAGCCTTGCGGCGTGTGCGACTCGTGCCGGGAGATTCGCGAGGGGTCGGTAGGCGCGATGGACGTGATCGAGATCGACGCCGCCACGAATCGCGGCATTGAAGAAGTGCGCGGGCTGATTGCAACAGCAACGGCGGAACCAGCGCGCGACCGGTACAGGATCTTTATTCTCGACGAAGCTCACCAGGTGACCGATGCGGCTTTTAATGCCCTGCTAAAGACCTTGGAAGAGCCGCCATCGTGGGTGGTTTTCATGATGGCGACGACGCAGCCGGAAGATATTCCGCAGACGATCCGGTCGAGGTGCCAGCACTTCAGCTTTCACGCGGTGAAGTATGACGAAATCGTCGATCATCTTCGCGAGATCAGCAAGACAGAGAATCTGAAGGTCGATGAAGAAGCTCTGGCGCTGCTGGCAGAGGCGGGCGATGGATCGATGCGCGACGCCCTGAGCATAATGGACCAGGCGATCTCATGCTGCGGCGACGTGCTGACGGCAGAGCTGGTGCGCGGGTTGATCGGAAACGTCTCGACCGAGGTGCTGGAACGCGTGATGAACGCGGTGCATGAGAATTCCAGCGAAGAGGTGCTGCGGATTGTTGACAAGCTGATGGTGGAAGGCCAGAGCGCAACGCATTTTGCGCGGCAGACAGTACGATTCCTGCGAAATGCCCTGGTGGTGAAGGTTGCGGGAACGGAGAGCCCGATACTGCAGATCAGCACGGATGAGAAGAGCCGCGTGGGGAAGGTGGCCGGGAAGTTTTCGGAAGAAGAGCTGACGCGATTCCTGCAGATCATGCTCAGAACCCACGGCGACGTGAGCTATAAGCAGGAGCAAAGGTTTCACCTGGAGCTTGGACTGCTGAAGATGGTTCATGCGCAGCGGTTGCTGCCGCTGGAGCAGTTGCTGAGTTCGGTGAACCTGACGGAACCAGCCGCGGCAAGCACTTCCACCGCGGCACGGCCAAGCGCTCCGGCAGCGAGATCGGCTGCGCCTGCTACGGCTCCTCCGAGCGGGCGCCCTGCGGCGCCACCGCCGAGTTTTGCGCCGCGCCCTCCGGGGGTGCCTCCGATGGGCGGAGGGGGATCTCCGTTTGGACAGCCAGCGTCGAAACCATCACCGTTTGAGGCAGACAAGGCGAGAAAAGCTCGAGAAGAGATGTCGGCGGAACAGGGTCCTGCTTCAAGCACTCCATTTAGTACGGCGCAGACCTCCAACGCAACAACGGGATTTCAGCGCCCGCCGATAGCGTTTGGCGGGAGGCCTCCGGCGATGGGGCCACAGGCGGTTTCGGCGGCTCCGGCGAGCATGGCATTTGACAATGGAGGAGCGCTGGCAGTGGCTCCACGGATGGAACGCGCGGCAAGCACGAACGAGAGCTCAGCCCTGGATGCTGACGCCGTGCGCGATGCCGTGTTGCAGGCAATGGAAAAGGGCGGCTCGCAGATGTTGAATGCCGCGCTCGAAGAAGGTGCGTGGGCGGCAGACGGGAACGTAGTCACGGTTTCGGTCGAGATGTCGGCGGGAATGATTGACTTGAGCTACGGCAAGGATCAGGAACGGCTGGCAAATCAGGCCGCGAGCAGGGTGGCAGGGCGTCCCGTAAAAGTCAGGCTGGTGACCGGCACAGCGGCGACGGAGGAAAATCGTCCGAAGAAGACGAGCACGATGAGGGCAGGCAGCTCGGAAAACATCAAGACGCGCGCACTGGAAGAACCAGTGGTGAAGCGCATGATGGAAAAGTTTGGAGCAGAAATTCGCATCGTTATGGACCGCTCAGAAAGGTGACGTTGATGGATCCGAAACAGATTCAGGAGATGATGTCGCGCGCACAGGAAATGCAGCAGCAGATGCAGCAGAAGATGCGCGAAACCCAGGTGGAGGCATCTGCTGGAGGCGGCGCCGTAGTGGTGAAGATGAACGGCGAAAAGCAGGTACTCTCGGTGAAGATCGACAAAGATGCGGCAAGCGATGTCGAGATGCTGCAGGACCTGGTGATGGCCGCAGTGAACGAAGCAGCACGCAAGGTGGACGCCTCTATGCAATCGCAGCTTGGAGGCTTGCTAGGGGGAATGGGGCTGCCGCCGGGGCTGTTCTAGCGAGCTAGGTGCGTAGTTCCGACGAATACACCCACCTCTGCCAAAGGATGGCAGAGGTGGGGCACCAAGCAAGAGCGGGACGTTTGTCTTACCCCGGATATGCCAAAGCAAGGCATATGAGGGTCATTAAATGTTGGGCGATCGTGGAGATCGATGTAAGTCATGGCCAAGTTTGCCGAGCCGATGGCTCGATTGATCGATGAACTGAAAAAATTGCCCGGGGTGGGCAGTAAAAGCGCACAGCGCTATGCATTCCATATTCTGCGTAGCTCGGACGAAGATGCTGAGCTGCTGGCCGATGCCATTCGCGAAATCAAAGCGTCACTGAGACTGTGCTCCATTTGCAACAACATCACGGACGTGGACCCCTGTGTGTACTGCTCGAATCCGACGCGCAATCTGCGGACAGTATGCGTGGTGGAGGAGCCTACGAACATTGCGGCGGTGGAAAAGGGGCACAGCTATAACGGCGCTTATCATGTGCTGCACGGAACGCTGTCGCCCATCCATGGCGTGGGGCCGGAGCATTTGAGGATCACGAACCTGATGCGTCGGGCAGAAGGCGGCGAACTGGATGAGGTGATTCTGGCGACGAATCCCACGGTGGAGGGCGAGGCGACGGCCGTGTATCTGGCTAAGCAGTTGAAGCCGACGGGAGTGAAGGTCACGAGGATCGCAACAGGGATTCCGGCGGGAAGCGATATCGAATATGCCGACGAAGTGACGCTGCAGAGAGCTTTGGAAGGTCGTCGCGAGATGTAAGCAGGAATTGAAGCAAAACTTAGCCCCGCTCAGCGCGGGGCTTTATTATTGCGGGCTGAATGAGGATCAGCCTCGGAGTTTGGCAAGCAAATCTTGCGGATGGACGGGCTTGGCCAGGATTTCGAACTCGTGGCCACGGGCGCGGGCGTTTTCGAGGAGGTCGGCGGTGGCAGCCTGTCCAGAGAAAAGAAGAATTTTGCAGGTAGGCAGGAATCCGCGGATGTGGATGGCGGCTTCGATGCCGTTCATGTCAGGCATGATGACATCGCTGATGATGAGATCGGGTTTGTTGTCGCGGGCAAAATCTACAGCATCGTTTCCGGTATAGACCGCGGAAGCATTGAATCCTGCCTGGTTAAGAATGATCGCTAGCGTATCGGCGATGACGTGTTCATCGTCGACAACCAGCACACGAGGCTTTGCCTTGGTGTCCGTCATGTACCCTCTTCGATGCAGGAACTTAGAGCCGCGCTGCAAGACTCCCAATTATAGAGGGAGAGATGGTGTTCTGACGCGGTTAAAGATGTCCTTTACAAATCTAAACCCTTATCCAGGAAGACTAGCTCGGGGCGGGCGAGTTCGCGAAACCAACACTGCTGCGCATCCACTCATCTAATCGTACTTGCGCCACACCCTTTGAATGTCGATGGATATGCTACTAAAAAGTGCAAAAAACTTCATGATTGCGTCGGGGCTGGCGGCTTTGATGGCCGTATGCCAGGGCTGTAGCCATACCGATTATAAGCACTCGCTACGAGCTCAGAGCCCTGGGTCGTCGTCGCGGCAGCCGATGATGCTGGCTGCCTATCAGCCGTGGTTCGGAGCAACGGGCCACATCAACGTAGGCTACTCTTCGCAGGACCGGACAGTGCTGGAGAGGCAGATCAACGAGGCCAAGCAGCTTGGGATCGCAGGCTTCGTGGTGAACTGGTACGGGAGGCAGCACAGGTTTGAGGACAATTCCTATTCCCTGCTGCAGCAGATTGCGAACTCGGACCCGGACGGCTTCAAGGTCGCACTGATGTATGACGAGAATGACAGCGATCCGGCGAATGCGACTGAAGTGATCCTGGACGACCTGAACTACGCGTATCACCAGTACATTGCGCAGGGGGCAAGGGTTCCGAATTCGTCGTATCTACGGTACAACGGGCAGCCGGTGATTTTCATTTTCCCGAAGGGCTGTAGTGCGGACTGGAATCGCGTGCGGCAGGTGGTGGACACCTGGGAAGAAAGGCCCCTGCTGATTTACAAGGACCCGGTGGCGAAGTGGGCGAACGCTTTTGATGGCTTCTACGCGTGGGTGCAGCCGGGTAGGTCGGGGTGGCAACGCGATGGGAGCAACTGGGGACGCGAGTATCTCGACTATTTCTACTCGACGATGACGAGGAATTACCCCCATAAGCTGGCGGTCGGCGGAGCGTGGCCCGGATTCAATGACTCGAGGGCTTCGTGGAGCCGTAACCGGCATATGGACCCGCGTTGTGGGAGGACGTTGGAGGAGTCACTGCAGATGTTCCGGCGCTACTACGACTCGAGCAGACCACTTCCCTTCCTGATGATCGAAACATGGAACGATTACGAGGAAGGAACGAACGTTGAGGGTGGCACCCACGCGTGCAGGGGCTGAGCAGCCGTTTCTGACGTATTATTTTCGGCTATGGACGAAAAGACTTTTCAGACCCATGCTGAGCAAGCAATGGAACAGTTGAAGCGCGCCCTCTACGATGTGGAGGAAGCAAGCGGCTTCGAGGTGGAAGAACGCGGCGGAGCACTGCATTTGAACTTCGAGGAACCGCCGGGAACATTCGTCATTTCGCCGAACTCGGCGGCGCGGCAGATATGGATTTCAGCATTGTCAACGAGCTTCAAGCTGGATTGGAGCGAGTCGTACGCGGACTTCGTGCTGAAGGATTCGGGAGAGCCGCTGATGATGGTGATGTCGCGGTTGGTCTCGAAGCAGACGGGGGATGCGGTGAAGTTGGGGTAAGGGCTGATATCTCAACACAAAGGCAAGAGCAAGGGCAACCCCGAGGTTCTTCGCTGCGCTCAGGATGACACCGCAAAAAGCAAAGGAAAGATCAACAGCAAAGGCATCTACCGGGTTGGTGATTGGTGACCTCAAGCGGAGGTGGAGAATGGTAGGGCGCTGGGATCCTTCGCTGCGCTCAGGATGACACGTTCACAGCAAAGGCAGGAGCAAGAACAGGGGAAGAGTGAGGCCCGCATTGGGATGCGGGCCGTTTATTTTAGGCGCGGGCTACTCGGCGTTGCGGAGGTGAGTGGGAGGAGCGACGGCGGTTTCGGGGCGGCGTCCAGTTTCGGGGATGAATGGCTCCATCGTGGGTTCGCCAAGTTTGCGGCTGAGGTCGTCGGCGATCTGGCGGCCGTGGAAGCGGCCGTTCTCAATGAAAATTTCGTTGGTGTTCATACCGGCGATGATCACTCCCGCAAGGTAAATTCCGCGAACGTTGCTTTCGAGCGTCTTGGGCTCGACAACAGGCTTCGAGGATGGCTGGTCGGAAAGCTGCACTCCGAGCGCACGAAGGAAGCTGAAGTCGGGATGATAGCCGGTCATGGCGAGGACGAAATCGTTCTTCAGCCGCACTTCGCCAGTGGGCGTTGCGAGCAGGATCAAGTCAGGAGTGATCTCACGGATAGACGTATTGAAGTAAGCGGCGATCTCGTGATTCTTGATGCGGTTCTCGATGTCAGGCTTGATCCAATACTTTACGTTGCCGGAGATGGCGGGACCGCGGTGTATGAGAGTAACGCGCGCGCCATGACGCCACAGTTCAAGCGCGGCGATGGCGGCAGAGTTCTTCGCCCCGACGACAACGACATCGGAATCGTAAAACGGATGAGGCTCGCGATAATAGTGCGTGACCTTGGGAAGCTCTTCGCCTGGTATTCCCATGCGGTTGGGCAGGTCGTAATAACCGGACGCTACCACGAGTTTGCGGGCAAGGAACTCGACAGGGCGCGAAAGCGCATCGGTGCAATGTACAAGGAATGCGCCGTCAGCTCCCTCGATGCGCGTGACGGTGTGGTACTGGCGCACCTGAAGCCGATAGAACTCGGCAACCTTGCGATAGTATTCGAGCGCCTCAAGACGCGAGGGTTTTTGCTGTGCACTGACGAACGGGATGTCGCCGATTTCGAGAAGCTCCGGCGTGGTGAAGAACGTCATGTTGGTCGGATAGTTGTAGATCGAGTTGCACAGGCATCCCTTATCGAGAGCAACGGCAGTGTAGCCAGCCCGCCGTGCCTCGATGGCACACGCAAGCCCGGTAGGTCCAGCGCCAATTATGAGTACATCAAATTGTTCCATGGTCGTTCCTCTAATCCATAGATGTTACATCGATTGAACAGGCTTCGGCGACCCAGGCGGGAGGGACACACGTCGTTTACGGTGCGTCGCAATGAATCGCTCTGTGTGTAGCTGAATGCTGGAACTCGCGAGTTCACGCTCTGCGATTCGGCTTTGGAATCGTGTGCCACGCAGTGACAGAACTTGCGAATGCAAGCCCGGCACAAATGAACATGATCAAGCGAAAGCCGAAAACAAAGGACCGTTTCACAATGTCCTGAATTGATGATTGGGCGTCGTGGTCAAGCGAAGCGGGAACCTGCAAGCCCGCGAGTTTGATCTCCTCGGCTTGAATCTGCTGTACAACGATGGCGGGCAGCGAGAGATGCGACATGCTGCGATTCATATGCGAACTGAACGCGCTCACCATCACGATTCCAAGCACTGCGATGGACAGAACGCCTGCTACGCGAGCAACGGCGTTGTTGATGCCGGATGCTACTCCGACCTGGTCGGCGCTCACGGCGGTCATGACAACGGTGGTGAGTGGAGCGACGGTGACCGCCATACCGAAGCCCAACACAAGCACTGCGGGGAAAAACGATCTCCAATAGCTAGTGTCGATGGAGGGCGCGGCGAAGAGGAGAAAGCCAAGGGCGGCGATGAGAGGCCCCACGATCAATGGATAACGCGCGCCGTAGGTGACGATTAGTCCGCCGGACCAACGTGAAAGAGCGAACATGAGAAGGACGAAAGGAAGTACCGCTGCTCCGGTGGCAGTCGCTGAGTATCGCTGCACCTGGATGAGATTCAAGGGAAAGAGGAAGAAGAAGATTCCAATCGCCGAGTAGAGAAATAGCGTAAGGAGGTTGGCGCCGGTGAAGGTACGCGAATTAAAAATGTTGCGAGGAATTACGGGAGCGGCGACACGCTTCTCCAATAGCCAGAATGCGGCTAAAGATATGGCGCCAAGGACTGCGCTGGCAAGAACAGTTGGACGACGCCAGCCACCGCCAGCGGATTCGATCGCGCCATAAACGAGTCCGCTGAGGCCGAGACTAACAAGAAGAGTTCCGGCCCAGTCGATGCGTTGCGCGGCGGGATTGCGGCTCTCGGGAATACGCCAGAGCGAAAGCACGACTACGGCTGCGGCCAATGGCAGATTGATGAAGAAAGCCCAACGCCATGAGGCTTTCTGGATGAGCCATCCGCCGAGAACAGGGCCTAGGGCAGTGGTGATCGCGGTGAAGCCAGACCATGTTCCGATGGCACGCCCGCGACTCTTCTCGTCAAAAGATGCGCTGATGATGGCGAGACTGCCGGGAACGAGAAGCGCCGCGCCGATTCCTTGAACGATCCTGGCAGCGATGAGTAGATGGATGCTTGTTGCGAACCCACATGCGGCGGAGGCAAGCGCAAAGATGACCACTCCGGAGACGAACACCAGTCGCCGCCCGAATAAATCGCCGAGCGATCCACCGATGAGAATCAGGGCGCTCAGAAAGAGTCCGTAGGATTCGACGACCCATTGCACATCCAGCACGGTGGCGTTGTAGGTGGCCTGAATGGCAGGCAACGCAACGTTGACCACAGTGCCGTCGATGAACGCCATGCTGGAGGCAAGAATGGTTGCGATAAGAACACAACGCCTCGCATTCGTGGCGCAAGGAGACTCGGCGAGAGCAGAACGGATGACAGCTTCGTCGCAAGGCGATCTCATTGCCGTATGGATGCATGCAGGTGAACGAAGAATTCGGCGAAGTTTGCAGCGGAACAAAACTTGAGTTCGCCAGAGTCTGAAGCAAGAGGCCGCCGCAAGCGACAGCCTCTGATTCCAGTGTGCCAAGCCGATCAGTAAGTCAAGGTGATCTGGTGTGGAGTTGCCCTTACTCCGTATCCGCATTGTGGAGTGGCTGCAGTGTTATACGTTGTGTGCCATTTCGGCCGCGCGACCAGATGCAAGTTCTGATCGAATAGCATGACGTTGCTGAAGGTAAGCTGCGTATTTGCCGGGAAGTCGGTGCAGAGTTCGACATAGTAAGGTTCGAGCACTCCTCCGAAAGCCCAGTTGAACATCTGTCCATCACTGGGAGTGTTGCTCAGGGCTGTGGTTTGCCGCGTCGCGGTGTCGATGCTGACTATGTTCCAAGTCGGACAGGATAACGTTCCAGGCGAGCAGTTGTTGGTGATGGAGGAAAGTATCCGGTCGCCGGCCGTGACGCGGATGAACGGACTGGTGTTGATGGTGTTGGCGAGGCAACAGTTCCAATTGGCTACGGTCCACTCGCCGAGCCACCACTGCAGCACAGGCTGAAGAATGCTCTGTGTGTTGGCTATGTCCTCAAGACCAGGGAAGAAAAACAAGACCTGTCCCTCGTCCGTGGCGGGGTTTGGAGGTACGGTCCAGCTTGCAATCAACGCACCGTACGCCTGATTGAGAGATCCAGTGAATACATTGGCATTCTCGAGCCAGCCATTCACTTCGGGCTGCGCCGAAGCCGAAGCGGCCGGACCACTCGGGATGCGTTTGCCAGAGTGGCTGTAACGAGGGTAGATGCAAGCCGCGGCGCTCTCTTCTGCTCGTCCATCTGAATGCTTTACACGACCATCTCTCAGCAGAGTGTCGCCAGACTGAAGAACTCTGACGCATGAGGGATGGAAATAGCCTGCGGGGGTAACAACGTATTCGGCCGGCACACCAGCGGGCCTCCTGAGGCCTGCCGGGGGTAGATGGTTGGCGCTCGCGGCGCTCTGGGCCCAGGAGGACAGAGCTGCCGTGATCAAAAGGGCCATGGTGGTGAGTGCGCGCATTGAGCTTCGCTGCATGGTTTGTCTCCAAAGGAATGAGCGAGCGTGAATGTTCAGGCCTGCGAACAGGGGGTGACACAGACCTCGGCAGGAGGGAGCCCGGCCACACATAATGCGCTTGTATTTCGCGGTTATCCATCCCCCAGATGGATGAGGGCGCAACTATTTTTTTCAAAGTTGCAGGCGTGAACAGGGATGGTGCAAACGTGTGACGAAGATTCGTCTTGACCTATGTACTGTACTGTTGTATTAGTACAGTCATGCTGCTACACGTTAACGCGTCTTCGGGAGTTCCGATATACCAGCAGATCGTGGGACAAGTGAAGAATGCCGTGGCTTCAGGTGCGGCGATGGCTGGGGATTCTCTGCCCTCAGTGCGCAAGCTCGCGGCAGACCTTCGGATTAATCCAAACACAATTGCCCGAGCGTACCAGGAGTTGGAACGTGAGGGCATTACACGCAGCGTTCCCGGCGGCGGTACGTATATCGCAGATGCAAAGCCGGGGTTGCTGAAGAGCGAGAAGATAAAACGGCTGCGACCGTTGGCTCGGCATCTTGCGGTGGAGTGCGTGCAATTGCGTTTCTCGGAGCGCGATTGCCTGGAGATGTTGAAGGAAGAATTTGCAGAACTGGGGAAAAACCATGAACGAGTGGGCGATTAAAAGCGAAGGGCTCGTGAAGCGCTATGGGGACGTAAACGCGCTCGACGGGGTGGACGTACATGCGCCAGCAGGTTCTGTATATGGATTTTTGGGACGCAATGGCGCGGGAAAAACTACGGCGATCAAAATTCTGCTTGGGCTGGCGCGGGCAACGGCGGGAACGGCGACAGTGCTGGGCGAGAAGGTTCATCCGGACAATGTCGAGATCCTTGAGCGGACGGCGTACGTGGGGGAAAACAAACCTCTGTATGACTGGATGACTCCGGCAAAGATGGTGAAGTTCAATCGCGGCTTCTACAAAACGTGGTCGGATGAGGCGGCGCGTCAATATACGGAGATGCTGGACATTCCGATGGAGCGGCGGATTAAGAAACTCTCGAAGGGAAACCGGACGAAGGTTTCTCTGCTGCTAGCGCTGGCGCAGAGGGCGGAGTTGATGATTCTGGATGAGCCGACATCGGGACTCGACCCGGTGTATTTGGACGAAGTACTGCGGACGCTGGTGCAGGATCACGTGAGCGAAGGGCGCTCGGTTTTCTTTTCGTCGCACGATCTGGCAGAAGTGGAGCAGGTAGCGGATTGGGTAGGGATCATTGATAACGGAAAGATGCTGCTCGAAGCGCGGCTGGATGACATTCGCGAGAACTATCGGATGGTGATCGCAAGCGGAAATGGGCTGCCGGATAAGGCTGGCGATGTTGTATCCGTGCTGAGCGAGGGAGACTTCAAAAAGTACGTGTTGGCTCGCGGAGGAGAGGCGTTTGCTGAGGAATTGAAGCATCAGGGTGCGGCGGTGCTGGAAGTGAAACCAATGAGCCTGCGCGAGGTGTTTCTGGCTCTGGTAAGAAAGGAGACCAGAAATGTATCGATGGAAGTGCTGGCATGAGTATGGGAAGTTTGCGCTGGGAATGATCTTGCTCTTCGCTCTCTTCGTTTGCTGGATGGACTCGCTGGTGATTGCCGGCAGGTACTACTCGAACGGAGCACCGCAACCTAGACTGCAGCACATGTCGCAGATGAAGCATGGACTGCAAGATATAAACGCAGGACTCATTTTGCTGAGTGGCTGGATCGCGGCACTATTCAGCGTCAGCACGGCAGGCATCGCAACGGAATACGACAGCAGGACTACGGAATTTCTGTTTACGCGTCCAAAGAGGCGGCGATGGCTGATGTGGACAAATTGGCTGAGCGGCGTCATCGCCATTGCATGCGTGATGCTGATTCCGCTGATTATCTCGGCTGTCTACTGCTATGTGCGCGCGCGGTGGGTTTTGGATGCACGAATGTTCGCTGTGGTGTTGGCTGCGGCACCAGTGAACCTGATGCTCTTTGGACTTGCACAGTTTGGAGGAGTGGTGCTGAAGGGCGCAACGCGTGGAAGCATTTTTGCATTGATCGTCTATGGTATTTACACGACCGTGCAAACGCTGCTGCGGAGTCACTTTGGATTGCAAACTCCTCAGTGGTGGTTCGACAAATTAATAGACATTCTGAGAGTTTCGGGTGTGACACCGTTCTTCTGTGAGGTGGTGGCGCTCTGGCTGCTGGTGGCGCTGGCGATTCCGTTTGCGACGCAGAAGCTGCTGGAGCATCGTGACATGGCGTAGCGATTTTGCGGTAAGCTGAAGGGAGGTGCATGACTCGATGTGCGCACCTCCCTTTCTTTATGCACGAACTTAAGCTGGCAATCTTTGATGTGGCAGGGACCGTGATCGAGGATCACGGAGAGGTGGTGTCTTCGCTGGTGGATGCGCTGGCGGCGCACGGAATTGGTGTGCAAAGCGAAGAACTGATGGAGTTCAAGGGCGCATCGAAGCGCGAGGTGATTCGCTTCTTTGGCTGGCGCAAGCGACACGAACCGCTGGATGAAGCCGCGGTCGAGGCAGTGTATGCGGATTTCGCTCGCATGGTGAACACTCGCTATGAAGAACTGCTGGCGCCGATCGCGGGCGCGGAGGAAGTGTTCGATTCCCTGCGCAAGCGTGGAATGCAACTGGCGCTCACAACTGGATTTGGCCGGACGACGCTGGAGATGGTTGTGCGACGGCTAGGGTGGCAGGAGTGGTTTGGAGCGATGATTTCGAGCGATGAAGTCGAGGTGGGGAGGCCTGCTCCGTATCTGATCTTCCGAGCGATGGAGCGGTGTAGGTGCCGTTCGGTACACGAGGTGCTGAACGTCGGGGATACGCCGCTGGATCTGCAATCAGCAGCAAATGCTGGCGTGGCGCTGAATGTGGGAGTGCTGACGGGCCAGTATCGGCGGGAAAGGCTGATAGGAGAACCTCAGCACGCGCTGCTGGCTTCGGTGGCGGATTTGCCGACATTGCTGGTGCAGAGAGAATAGGCGGAGAGCACGGTAGGTGACATGGAGCAGCAGAGGAGCGATACAGGGCGCTGGGGTCCTTCGCCTAAAGGCTCAGGATGACGAACGAATAGCAAAGCAACTACCCCGCCCTAACCTCGCAAAGAGCGCGAGTTTAAGCAGCGTTCGTGCTAGCCCACATATTAAACAGAAGGCATACATGGGCCGCCGGAAGGTTCAAATACAAAAGCAAAGGCAAAACACCCGTCTCTGCCAAAGGATGGCAGAGATGGGGCACCAAGCACCATGGCTATGCTGCGCAGATTAGTCGCTCCGATCCGGGTACAACCTCTTGATCATCTACAGGCACCCCGGGAGTTGCGGCACGGCATTTATGAGAAGGGCAAGCACAGGAATAAATGCAAGGAAGAATGAGGGAGCTTTGGGTACCAGAGTTACGTCTGTAAGTAGCTGGAGTGTGTACGTTTGAGGAATTTACCTAATATGAGTGGGTGGCGCGGCACGGTACAAAGAATTGTCCCAAGAAGCGCAAGGACGCCACTCAATGCTGACACTAAAAAAACCGATCAAGCAGTACTACAGCGAAGCTGAGGCCGCGCACACACTGTGCATTTCTTTAGAGGCCCTACACGAGATACTCGACAAACACGTCTTTAACGAAGAACATCCACGTCCGGAAGTTCTGGAACTTACCCACGCTGAGCTGTTGTTGCTATCTGTTTGGGCTGAGCCTGTGAATTTCGGCAACGTTGTTGCCATGCCGTCGCGCAAGTAGCCGGGTAGCAGTTGTTCATGGGTCAGGTAATTTATTCACATCCGGCATGGCAGCGAACCTGCTCCATGCCCGTAAATCGCGGTGAATCGGTTTGGCGAACGGTTTGCAAGCTCCCAGAGAAAAGGGAGAAGGGCATGGCCGATTTATCGAAGGAGCTGTCACAGGAATATTGGCGCCCTGCGCCAACTCCGGGCAGTCAGTTCCAGACACACGGTTTTCAAATGCAGGGCGCGGAGGCATTCTGCTCGACGTGCGGCACTAAGTATGCGCCGGGAGCCCGCTTCTGCCATGTTTGCGGACTGGGGCGCGAGGACGATCTTCACGCAAACAGGCGCAACATGGTGATGGAGTGGCTTGATATTGAGCGAATCCGGAAAGAGTCCGGATTATCGAGCACTTCCCTGGTGCTGGTGGCGGTCGCTGCGCTTTTTATGTTGGCAGCGGTAATGACCGGGCTGGTGTACAACACTTCGACCATCGCGGAATGGCAGGCAGTGCAGACATGGCGGATCGAGTGGCTGCTCGCAACAGTGGCACTGTTGCTGGGGGCATTACTGTTTAAATCGAAAGCTTAAATACAAGAGAAATAGGAAGGAATAAGGCGCCTCGCGGGGCGCCTTCGTTTTGCAAGCAATACTGCGGATATCACGTTGTCGGCGGGTTGCATTCGCACTCGTCCTCAGGCAGTATGTCGAAATCTTTGGCGGCTCCGGCGATGAGAACGCAATCGCAGCGAGTGCCGCGATATTCCCCCTGATGCCAACGAAGATCGGCTTGAAACAAGCTGCCGTCTTTGCGAACCAATGTAAAAGTTCCCATATCTCCCCACTTTTCCTCCTTGCGAATAGCGGACATCCTTTTGACGTCGGACGCGGCAAGCAAGTGCATGGAGTCCATTCCAATAAATTCCTCGGGAGTGTAGCCAAAAATCTTCATAGCTTCTGGACTTGCGCCTTTTATTATCAGCGTTTTAGAGTCGGAATACCAGCATGGTACAGCCATAGACATCCCCCTCAATGCGGCCATAGGCAGCAGAAACCCGTCGCAAATGTCCGCGCAGTTTTCTTGCAGAAAAGAATCGGTCTGTAGTCCATGGATAGATTGCAAATGCCCTGCCACTTGAGGGCAGAAACCAGTGCCGCGCAGAGCAAAAGCAGAGTGGCACATTGCGGGAATAGGCGGGGTTTGTGTTACGCTAGACTTGCGTGGGCGCGTAGCTCAGTTGGTAGAGCAACGCCCTTTTAAGGCGTGGGTCCTGGGTTCGAGTCCCAGCGCGCTCACCATGTATGTGTTGCATCTACGCCACTTACTGAACTTCCAAGGGTACACTAGGGAACACTAATGTACCCCCAATACTTCCCTGACTACCATCGCGTGCGCGGCGCGCATATCAGACGAGTAAGAATCGCTGTACAGGTTCAAGGTCGTTCCGATATCTGCGTGCCTCATCAATTCCTGCTGCACCTTCACATCCACGCCAAGTTGCCTGAGTAAGCTCGAGTAGGTACGCCGGAACGTCTGCCACCCGATCTTCTCACCAAGTCCTGACGCTTTGGCCGCCGGCCACAGGTGATCTTCAGCTACGTGGCGCGGGCTGTAGGGATGTCTCCCGTTGAAATATGGGCTGGCGAAGATCCAATCTCCGTCGCTCCGGTAAGGCGTGTTGCTTCTCCAGTCACGAAGCAGATCCAGCAACTTTTCGTGCACTGGCAGCGGGGCCTCGCGGAAAGCGTTCTTCGCGCCGCCTACGTGATTTCGAACAATTCCCCGCTGAATCTTTAATGTTTCGGTAGCAAAGTCTACATCTCCCCACTTGAGCCCGAACAGGACCGAAGGTTCTAGTCCCAGACAGAGCGCAAGCTTGGCGGTCGTGCGAAATGGTTCCCGCTCGATGTGATCGATGAGCGTCCATGCTTGTTCGGCTGTCAGCACCGCTGCTTTCTTCCGCCGCTTTGAGACATCGTGGACGCGCACCAGCTTCATCGGGTTAGCCCCGACGGGGAGAAACTCCCAACGCATCGCGCAATTAAAGACATTTCGCATGATCGTCTTGATGTGCCCTTTGCTTTTCGGAGCCAGCTTGAGAGCCTTGAGCCACTGCTCAACTGCGAATGCTTTGACCTCTCGCAAATCATAGCCGCTCCACTTCGGGCGGATATGCTTGCGAATGTACGAGCCATAGGAGTCCGATGTGGAGAACCTGCTCGACATCTCCTCTGCTACATACCGATCAAGCAACGCTCCAAACGTGACCGGACGCGATGCCGCTACGTCCGGGTTGGCTACGAGCCGCAGACCATCAGCGGCGCGCAGAGCTTGTGATTTCGATTTCAGTTCGAGCACTGTGCCCACTGGAACCGAACGGTGCTTCCCTGCTTGATCACGATACCGATACACCCAAACGTCCGGCCCCGAAGTGCGTGGTTTGCGCTCTACGCTGCCGAACTGGAACCGCTGCCGTTCTGTCTTCACTGTATCCCTGTGGAATATTGGGATCGGCAAGACTCCTATAACGTTGTTCCAGCACTCGATCCAGAAGCTGCCGACGTCTCCATCAACGGGATGAAGCAGGACTCGGCTGTCACCTTGCACATGATTACGCGCAGCAGCCACGCGCTGCAGATCAGCAAGATCCTCGCGCAGCGTAACGTGTACGTCCGCAACACTTACACCTTCAAAGTCGGCTGGAAATACATGCTGCTTGAGCCGATGGACCTCGTGACTCTCTCTGACCCGATCACCGGACTGAACAAGAAGATCGTTCGCATTATCTCCGTTGAAATGCCGGACGAAAGCAGTGAGGAAGATGGTCTGACGATCACGGCTGAGGAGTGGCCGTTTGGCATCGGTGCGGCCACGCTTTACAGCACACAGATTCCATCCGGAGTCATCCCAAACACGGGACAGACAGCTCCCAATGCAAACGCTCCGGTTATCTTCGAGCCACCCGTCTTTATGACCCAATCTGGCGGCCCTGAAATCTGGCTCGGCACCAGTGGCACTCCGAACCTCTGGGGTGGATGCGACGTGTGGGTGAGCAGCGACAGCGGGGCGAGTTTCCAGCGCGTTGGTTCGGTCACACTTCCCGCGAAGACTGGTGTACTCTCGGTGTCCCTCCCCGCTGGAAGCGATCCTGACACTACCAACACGCTGTCCGTAAATCTGGCGGCGAGCAATGGAACGCTGAGCGGCACAAACTCAGCCGGGCGTGATTCCTTCGCAACGGCTTGTATTGTGGATAACGAGATCGTCTCTTTCCAGACCGCCACGCTGACCGCGGCGAACGCCTACAACCTGACGTCGCTACGCCGCGGTGGTTTTGGAACAACCATCGCGGCGCACAGTTCCGGAGCACGCTTCATGCTCCTCGACTCGGCAATCTTCAAGCTTCCCTACTCTCCGAGCCTTGCTGGTGTGACGCTCTATATCAAGCTGGTGAGCTTCAACGTCAATCAGTCCGGCTATCAGGACATCAGCACCGTTCCGGTGTACACGTTCACGCCCGCCGGCGTGCTCTATCCGCAGCCTACGAGTGTGACACTGGCTGTGAGCACAGCGAGGCCAAACTGATGAGACAGGCAGCCAATGACTGGAGTGATTCGATTTCGTACAACGCTGGTGCGCCAACGGCGCTGCAGAAGGTCTGGCTCGACATCAACTGGACCTTCCCGGCGAATGCTCCGACGCCGCAAGGCTTCGACGTCGTGGCTTTCTCGGGCACCGATGCAACGAACACGGCCAACTATCTCTTCGCACCGGTGCGAGCGGAAGCAACAGACCGTCGCCTGGTGATAGCCGTCACGCCAAACGCCTCGCTGACCACGATCAACGCAGCCGTGAGGGCCGTCTATGCATGATTCTAAGTGGACAGTGACAACTTCGGGCGGAAGCCTAAGTCCGGTCTCTACGCCTATTGCTCCACAGTCCGGACTCGATCAGATCAACTCTGCTTCGTACCTGACAAATGGCGACAAGATCGCGCTTCTGCAGCAGTGGAATTCCGAGCTGGCCACACAGACCTCGCTCGATGCACAAGCAAACAGCTCGAGTGTGAGCCACACCGCGTACGACAATGCCATCACCGCGCTTTCCGCTGGACTCGTCAACGCTGGCGCTCCATCGAACTGGGCTTCCATCTGGCCGGATGGAAACACGTTCGGGCCTTCGGCCAACGTGCAGACCTCGCTCACAAACCTGTGGGCAAATATCGCGACGGCGCGCACGGCGCTACAGAACTCCATCGCTGCGCAGCAGGCTGCAGCCGCGCAATCGGCAGCGATCAGTGCAGCCGCTACCGATGCGACCAACAAGACTAATGCTGCGATTTTAGTAAGCCAACCTCATCAAGTTGACTGGGCTTACGCGTCGAAGCCAGCGCTGCCTTCCAGCAGCTACCCGGCGGGATACTATGCGATCACGTCGGACAATCGCACCGTGCAGGTCAACACCGCAGGGACAGTGTGGAATGACGTGCTGGTAGCCACCACGGGGCTATTTGGTCAAGTCGTGGCCTCCCAACTAACGGTCATAAACTTCGACAACCTCTTCGCAAATCCTAATGGAACTCCGCCCCCTTCTGGATATAGGTCAAATGGCCAATATGACCAGTACAGATGGGGTCAGGTTGATAGCGGCTCCCCAACAGGGTTTTCACACAACCTCAACAGTAGTCCTGGATATGAGAAGGGGATCGGATTTCACGAGGTTGACGGAACCGCGCTTCCAGTCAAAGGAGGCGAGCAGTTCTATGTCGAAGCTCTCATCTATGTGTCGAGTGCAGCGGGCGGCGCGCCTGGAATCTATTGGTACACGAGAAACAAGTCTGGCGTGGTCACTGCTGCAAGTGGCGTATATGCCGGCGGAATGGCATTCAACAAGTACAGCACGACCATCATTGTTCCGACGGATGCGGCCACTCTCAACGTGTACGTGTATTGTCAGAATACCTCTCAGGCGAACGCCACAGGCCTATACTTGCGCCGAATGGCTGATTCGTCGGTGATTGTGGATGGCACGATCACGACACAGAAGCTCAACGCAAACGCCATCCAGACCAGTAACTACGCGGAGTCGGGAGGTAACCCGACTGTCGGCGCAAAGATGGACATCAGCTCCGTCGCACTTAAGGTTGCGCCAGGCAATCTGCAACTCGGATCGTCGATCTTCAGCGACTACCTGTTACCACGTATCAACCAGGCACTGGATGGCTCAGCCTCGACCGGGCGTGTCGCTTATCGCGGCAATGTCGACGTGACGATCAGGGGAGGAGCTCCTAACATCGCATGCCTTACCATCACGCGAAAACGATGGGATATCTCGCATTACACTGGCCGCTTTGACCTGAAAATCCAGCCCACGCAACCGAGCGACAATCTCGACGCGCTTAGGTATGTAAGCATCCAACTTTTCTCTCAGAGCGCCGCTGGAACGACTGCGACACTGACTCCAATCGACACTTTCTATTTTCCGATTAGCGACCGCTCCTACTTCAACTGGACATCTGACTCGGACGCAAACAATAAATCTATGTTCACAATCAGCATGGGCGACAGCCAGATCAACACTGGGTTTCCGGCGATGTTGGCCACGCTCTTCAACTGCTACGGGCCGAGTGGAACGAACTGCTTCTACAGCGCATCGGTAGCTGGCGACGGTATTGCGCTGGCGAACAATGGGCTGTCATGGCCTTCTGGATTCAGTGCAAGTGGTGGTGGAACGCCGAGCGGGGGTGGAACTGGCGGCGGGGGTGGAACCGGCGGTGGCGGATGTCCCGCGCCATGGGTTGAGATCACGCTCGCATCTGGCCTCATTGTTCATGCGGCTGACCTTTATGACGGCGCTGAAGTTGTTGGTGTGGATGACATCACGGGAACTCCATTAACGGGAACAGTGCGCGGACCGCGCAGGATCTGGCGTAAACGCATGGCGGTCGTTTTTGAAGATGGCCGCTCTCCTGAATTCAGCGTCGATCACAGGGTGTTGACCGATGACGGCTGGATAGCAGTCCAACTGTTGAAGCCAGGACAGCAAGTTCTTGGCCCGAAGGTCGGAACAGTGAAGGCACTCGGCTCACCTACCCTCGCAGAAGTTGTGGATTTCGTAGTTGACGGATGCCACACGTACGTCAGTGGCGGAGTTTTATCTCACAATAACAAAGTGGTGCTCACGGATGGAGGTTATTAGCCTAAATGGATGACACAACAGCAAACGCACTTGCGAACGAGTCGCGTAGGCAGGCGGCCAAGCAGGCGATTTGTAGCCTGCAAGGAAGAATCGACAACGCCTCCAGCCTTATGGCCGTCATCAGCACCACACTGACCGACGCCCAGCAATCACTCACGACAAAGCAAGCTGAGCTTGCGGCCATCGAGGCAGGAGCGGGTCCGGGTGTGACAGACACATTTGGCGACCGTACGACCTTCATCAACGCCTTCATTGCGAAGGCCCAGACCGCGGGCTTGATCACCTCTGACACGCTCGCAGCCTTTCAGGCGTTGATCTAGGAGACGCGGGATGCCAGCACTAGCCACGAGTGAAGCTACGAATTCTCAGGGAGCCGAAATCCTCTCAGTCGCTATGGATCTTATCCGCCGGGTCGATGAGCGGATGGGCCGCATGGAAGACAAGCTGGACACGCTCGCGACCGAGCGCCTGTCTGAGGCGGAGGATCGCGGCGATATTCGTGCGCGTGTCTCTCATCTCGAGGACTGGTGCCAGGCGCAGGATACCAGCACAGCCGCGAACCGCAGGCTCTCGCTCGGTGCGCTCATCACCGCGTCCCTCTCAGTTATCGGATTTTTCGGCTATCTGATTTTGAAATTGGCAGTACAGACTCCGCAAGTTCTAGCGAAATAGGAGGCTTTCGTGACTGCTCTATCTGATCATTTCACGCTTGAAGAGTTAACCTTCAGCTCGACGGCTGTTGCTCGCGGTATCAACAATAAGCCTGACGCTGAAACCATCGGGCACCTACGCGTCCTATCCGCTGGACTGGAGACCGTCCGCGACATTCTGGCTGGTCCAATTCATATTGACTCTGGCTATCGCTGCCCGGCTCTTAACTCCGCTGTGCGCGGTGTTCCAACATCTGCACACACTACTGGCTACGCCGCGGACTTCATCTGTCCGGAGTTCGGAACGCCGCTGGAGATCGTCCAGCAGATCGTCTCGAAAGCAGCAGAACGAGGATTGACGTTCGACCAGCTCATTCAGGAAGGCACTTGGGTTCATATCAGCTTCGCGCCGACTATGCGCGGTCAAGTTCTGACAGCGCACTTCGTCAATGGCAAGGCGAACTATCGGCAAGGCATTTCGGCGTGATTCGCTGCCCAAAATGTGACGCCATTCTCGCGGTACTGCCCGATGGACGTGCAGCTTGTGGGCACTGCCACAAATTCTATCTGGTTCATATTGAGGAGATCGCGGATCCGCGGGTGATCGCAGTCAAGAAGAAAGGAACGTCCGCATGACGGCAAAACAGAAAGTCTTGTTAGTGGCAGTAGTTACCGTGCTCATTCTATCCAGCCTTTTTGCTCTCCATGTCGTCGATAAGCAACAGGCTGTCAGCAGCGCCCGCGCCGAAGAACAGGACAAGGCTTCAGCCGCAGCGGAGGCGAAAGCCGACAAGGATATTGCTGACCGTGACGCTAAGCTCAAGCAGTACGAAGAAGCCATCAGGCTGCAGAAGTCCGCTGTGACAACTCCACAGGCGGCGGTGAAGGTAATCGATCATTACATTCCTGCTGGCGGTTCGTCCTCCACCGTGAATCGCGAAGACTTACCCGAGAGTACAAAGCAGAAGCTACCGGACGCACCCAGCTACGTTGTCGAGACAGATCAGAAGGCCGAAGAGACAGCTAATGTGCTGCTGACCTGTGATGCAACCAGTAAGGCTCTGGAAACCTGCAAGGCCGACCGTGCGGACGATGCTACGAAGCTTAGTGCGGTGAGGGATGACCGCGACGCCTGGAAGAACACGGCCAAGGGTGGCACGCGATGGCAGCGCCTCAAGGCAGGCCTCGGTCATGTGATGTGTGGAGGAGTTTCCGTGGGCGCCGGAACATTGGTTGCACAGAAGATGGACTCAAAAACGGGACTCATCACAGGCGGCAGCGTACTGATCGGGTGCGAGCTGCTCAAGGTTCGGTAAGGAGGAACAGCATGCGTGAATTTGTGAAAGGACTGTTATCCGACAATGGTTCCCCGAGCTCTTCTCGCGTTTATCTCCTTGGCATGGGTGGCTTCATGGCGGTCCTCCTCGCGTTTGCGCTTCGCCACGTAAGTAAGCTGAGTGACCCGGCTCTTGTCTCGGCATGGATGTCGAACCTTCCAATGACTCTCGGCGGTATGGCCGCACTGGTCTCTGTCCCTTATGGAATCAATCAAGGATCGAATGCTTTTGGTGCTCTGATGGACAGGTTGAAGGGAAAGAACGATAAGGACGTGGTGCAGGGGTGACCCCATCGAAAGAGAGATGGACGGAGAAGGCTGTGATAGTCATACGTTGTGACACCCGAGCAGTTCGTCTGGTACTCTCGTGTTCGGGCCATGCCAAGAAAGAAGGACGCTAGTAAGACAAAGAAGCGCCCCGGAATCTATATGTACTGCTCGCCAGAATTAAAGAAGCGCGTCGATCGAGCCCGCCGATTCACCAACCGCACCGTAACTGGGTACATGCAGGAGGCGGTGATGAAGCAGCTCGCAGCCGACGAAGCTGACATGGCGAAAACGGGATACATGTAGGTTTTGAAGGGGGTAAAGAGCGACACCTTCTGAGTTCTGGAAAGTGACTGTCAATTGACAGTATCAATTACAAAAGCCAGTTGGGGGAGACTGGCTTGTTATGTACGGGGTTGAATACAGCGGGTTAGAATCGATTATCGGGCCAGTCGGCAAGTCCAATTTTGTCGCCAACCGTTTTGAACTTCGAAGCTGCTTTGCCGATTGTGCGCTGGAAGTGTCCTCTCGCAACGGCCGTATCGGGCCATCCCTTCACAGATGCCACAGCCTGGAAGAGTTCATCAATGCTCATAGGCCCCGGAGACTGTTGGAGCTTCTCAACTGCAATCAGCCACGGTCTACGACGATCCACTTCGCCTATGATTGCGTCGAGAGCCTTCCTGTACTGTTGGATCTTCTGCTCGGCGTGCGCGATCTTCTCTTCCAGCATGGATACCAGCTCCAATTCGTCTGGAGTAAGGCCTGCTCTTTTCATAATTTCCTCAGTCACACGTCAGCGCGTCAAGGGCTAGAGTGAGAGATGGATTAGCAAGTTCGCAGAGTTCGCGCAGTCCAATGGAAACCTGTGATAATTGCGCGCAAAGCCTGGGTACGACCTCGGAATACATCTGCTTTCGCTTCGTAGTCCTGATGAGCGATTTTAGGAGCAACGCATCCCGCTTCAATTCAGACAGGACGAATTCTAATTCCTGGCGCCCTTGAGTATCAAACTCGACATCTCCGGCGCCATACGACAAGGCGAGAACATTGTCACAGAATTGATTGATTTCGCACAGCTTGCACTCGCTAAAAGTGTCTGGTGTCATCTGCACGGGCAGAACATGGAACACCGCGACAAGTTGTGAAACTAAAGTCTTCAAAACTTTTCTCCCACGGTCTCCGTAGTGGAGAACCTAGATTTCAGCTCGTTCATACGTTGTGAATTAGCAACTAGGTTGGCTGGCACAAGCTGTGGTTCCGGAAGGCTGAATGTGACCCACCAAATCACGAGAGCCAAGTAGTAAGAAACAACCCGCAACAAGTTAAGCCTCGCCGCCAATGATGCCGGCGCACTGATGTAAAACGGCTGAAGCGCCGCCAGTGCTCCGAACTCAACCACCAACCCGGCTACAATGCCGAGTAGCCGCTTACGGAGAGGCACGCCGAGCCATGTGGCTGCAGAAAAAACAATCACGATTAGACCCCAGAAAAAGAAGGTCTCAGCGCTCTCAATCTCTCTTGCAACCGCGATGACCCAAATGGGATAGGCGCTCGGAAACAGGTAGGCTACAGCCGAACACGCTACCCCCAACACAACTACCCAGCAGCACAGAGCTTGGTACGACCTGCCAGGCAAAATCCACGTCGGGCAGAACAGTTCCCGAAACATCTCGTGTAGAAAACCAAGAACAAAGCCCATTTCAAGGATGATTCCGAAGTAATACAGCCAGAAGTGTAGGGTGTATGCCCCGAACCAGTTGACCCCGAACAGGATCACAGAGCGCACACAGCAGAATGTGAGATAGGCACGAAAGGCGGGATAAAACTTGCGACCGGGAACCATCCAGAGCCGAGTAATCAGAGCAATCTCGGTGAGGATCATGAATGCCCAAACAATTTCAACAAGTCCTTGTGCTGGGGGCCTCATTGGAGACCCCCTAATTGCACTAGCGACCTACCGGCGCGGGATCGCCACCCGAATCGACGATTGCCTGATTTTGTGGAGTGGCAGAGGTGCTCTGAAGAGCGCTGAACGATAGCGCCGTTGCGAGTGCCGCAATGAGAAGAGTGAACTTGACGACGATCATGCACAGGTCCTGGTGGCTGGTTGCCACCGGAAAACGGTACATGAGCGATAATTCTATTCCGCATGGTTTGGAGCATTGTTCGCTTTTTTTTTGCTTTCCGCAATGACCTGAAAAACGAAAGCCACTGCCTTTTAGCTCTCAGCAATGCACTACAACCGCAGACTCCCGAACGGGAGCTTTGATCCAGGGGTTTTCTTTAGGATGGTATTAGGAAGGGGGAACAGTAAGGGAACAATGAACACGTATTCAACGAAAAATGCCGTAAAAGGACGCAAGACGCGGCAGGTTATCTCATTGAATATTAAGTAAGTGCATGGGTTCGAGTCCCAGCGCGCTCACCATTTGTTTAGAATGACTTACGCCGAACCTCACCTGCACGAATCAGTATTTCCCTCACAATAAATCCTAAGATTCCGCTGGTTGTGGAGTTGGACTTCAGCTTCCAGAACAGGCGCTTGTGAACGCAATGCGTCTTTCGGATCGGCTCTTCTCGAAACGTGCAAATTCATCACAGAAGAAGGCGCTCTCGACTAGATACATTCGGTGAATGCGAACCGGAGGTGGGTGGTGTTGCAGTTTGGTGGATTGCTGCGGTGTTGGACAAGTTAGTAGCGCAGGGGCGGCGCAGAAGGCCGCCCCGTGAACAAGACTTCCAGGTTTACATCAAGACGCCGCCGTTCACGTTCAGTTCGTGACCGGTGATGTAGCTTCCGTCGGCGACCAGGAAGGCTACGGCCTTGGCAACTTCTTCCGGTTTGCCCAGGCGCTTCAGCGGAATCTTCGAGGCGATGTTCTTCAGCACTTCCTCAGGCATCGCGGAAACCATGTCGGTGGCGGTGTAGCCAGGCGCAATGACGTTGGCAGTGATGTTGAACTGTGCGACTTCGAGAGCAACGGTCTTGGTGAACGCGATGATGGCTCCCTTGCTGGCCGCGTAATTGGCCTGACCATATGCGCCAGCCTGGCCGACAATCGAGGCGATGTTCACGATGCGGCCAAACTTGTTCTGAATCATCGAGGGCAGTGCCGCACGCGTGCAGAAGAAGGTTCCGTTGAGGTTGGTCTGCAAGACCTCGAACCATTCTTCGTCGGTCATCTTGCGCAGAGTGCGATCGCGCGTGATGCCAGCATTGTTTACGAGAATGTCGAGCTGCTTGTAACTATCCATAACGGCTTCTGTCACGGTCTTGGCTTCGGTGCTTGATGAAACGTCGCCTTTGATCAGCAGGCTTTCTGATCCGAGTTCATTGAGCTCGGCAGCCAAGTTTTCGGCCTCTGCGCTGCTGGAACGATAGTTGATGGCGACAGTCGCACCCTTCGCGGCAAGCTCTCTGGCGATGGCACGACCGATTCCACGAGCGCCTCCGGTGACCAGCGCCACCTTTCCTTCAAGAGGCTTCGGGTGAATCAAGTTATTGGCGTAGATCTTCGGTTCACTGTTTCCAAACTTGCCGACGGCTACTGTTGCCATTACCTAATCTCCTAAAGTAATAGTGAATTTCCAGAAATTCTCTGTGACGTTTTTTTGCCGAGTTGGCACAGTCCGGTTCAGGGCATGAAAGCTCAAACCAGAAATAGGCATGCGACGGCTCTCAGATGTGAGACCTGCTGCCTAGCTGTACATGTAATCGGTCTTACTACAAGAAGGCGCTGAATCTGCGAGGGCTGCTCAATAGGCCTCGCAACATCGAAGCGTGTAAACGATACTGGCAGAGGGAGTTCCAAATCCTCTGTGACGCTAGTCACGGATAAGAGTGAGCGCTGCCGGACAACCATCCAACTTTAGAAGTCATCCCGAGCACACATTTCCTGCTGATTCGAAGCTAAGAGCGAGCCTTCAGCTACGTAGCGCGCAAGCAACTACGAGTGGGACAGCGGCACCCTTCTCTCGCTGTTTTGCCGTGGCGCATAGATGCAGTGAGCGGCGTGTTGTAAAGAACACAACGGCGAAAACGAGAGGCGAGGTTTTGCTGCTTCGCAGACGAATGCGGGTGCATCGTTTTGGACCCGACGGAGAGGAAAAATTGTTCGGAAAACGCAATGGGGATTGCGGAGAGGCATATCATTGTGTCAAGTGCCCGGTGTAGTTCATCACGAGCGCTTTTATTCCTTTTGTTGCTCAAATCATATTCGCATTCATAAGGAGTTTCCGTGAACACACTCGCAAAACCCAGTGCAAGTTACAGCTTGACGATTCGGTTGAGGATCAGCAGCAAGCCCGGCAATCTCGGACGGGTGACAGCACTGATCAGCGATCTCGGTGCCGATATCGGAGCGATCGATATCAAGGGCGTAACAAAGACACACAAAGTTCGAGAAATCACGCTGGCGGCCCGCGATGAGAAGCATGGGGAGTTGATCGTTGACGCACTGAAGTCTCTCGACATCGTGGAGGTCCTGAGCGTTTCAGACCGCACGCTGATGATGCACATGGGAGGCAAGATCCGCATCAACAGCAAGGTTCCTCTTCTGACGCGCGAAGATCTTTCGATGGCGTATACACCGGGAGTTGCGCGCGTGTGCATGGCGATCCACGACAATCCGGAGAAAGCGTTTCAGTTGACGATCAAGGCAAACACGATCGCCGTGGTGAGTGATGGAACGGCGGTGCTGGGATTGGGTGATATAGGTCCGGAAGCGGCGATGCCGGTGATGGAAGGAAAGGCGCTGCTGTTCAAGGAATTTGGCGATGTGGACGCCTTCCCTCTTTGTCTCGACACGAAGGATACGGAAGAGATCATTCGCACGGTGAAGGCAGTGGCACCGGGGTTTGGCGGGATCAATCTGGAAGACATTTCAGCACCACGGTGTTTTGAGATTGAAGACCGGCTGAAGAAGGAACTGAATATTCCGGTGTTTCACGACGACCAGCACGGAACGGCCGTCGTGGTATTGGCAGCGCTGACGAATGCTCTGAAGCTGGTGAAAAAAGACATCGGCGATCTCAAGATCATCGTGACTGGCGTAGGCGCGGCGGGCGTGGCGTGCTCGAAGATCATCATGAATGCGGGCGCGAAGAACATCATCGGATTCGATCGTACGGGCGCGATTCACAAGGGGCGCACGGGGCTGAACTACATGAAGCAGTGGTTTGCCGAACACACGAATCCGACGAACTTTGCGGGATCTGTAAAGGAAGCGCTCGAGGGTGCGGATCTGTTCCTGGGACTCTCAGGGCCGGGTGCGGTGGAACCGGAAGACCTGGCGAAGATGAACCGGGACCCGATTGTCTTTGCTATGGCGAATCCTACGCCGGAAGTCATGCCGGAAGATGCGGCTCCGTATGTTCGCATTATGGCGACGGGACGGTCGGATTATCCGAACCAGATCAACAATGTGCTGTGTTTCCCGGGAATCTTCCGCGGAGCACTGGACTGCGGTGCGACGGACATCAACGAAGAAATGAAATTGGCTGCCGCCAAGGCTATTGCCGAGATGGTCAAGCCAGAGGAGCTAACGGAGGACTACATCATTCCGGGCGTGTTCGACCGGCGCGTGGCGAAGGCCGTGGCAGCGGCAGTAGTGAAGACTGCGATTGCAACGGGCGTGGCGCGTAGGACGGCAGGAGCGGAAGATCATCCGTATGAGGCTGCGGTCGCTTCAAAGTAAGAGGCTGTGATGCAACGGGAATGAGTGCTATCCCACTATGAGGGGATTGGGAGAAGCTTTGGGCTTCTCCCTTTTTGTTTTAGGCTCCGACTTTGACCAGGACTTTACCCATCGGGCCTTCGCCAAGGCGGGCGAAGGCTTTCTTTACATCTTCGAAGGAATAGATGGAATCGACAACGGGGCGCTTGCCGAGTTTTCCGAGCCGCTCGACGATTTGCGAGAAGGCTTGCTTGGCCTGCTCGGGCGAGTAGTCGGAGACGGTGACGCCGCCAATGCGGTTGCGACGAAAGAAGAGCGTGGCGGTGTTGAATTCGGGCACAACGCCACCGCTGCGACCAACGACGCTGATGCGTCCAGCATAGCCAAGCATGGAAATGACTTCGTTGAAGAATGCGCCTCCAACACTGTCCACGACGATATCGACGCGCTTGGGTTGAATCGCGACAAGGATCTGCTTGCGGATTCCCTTCTCGGACGGATCGAAGACGAAGTCGGCACCGAGTTCTTTGAGCTTCTCGCCTTTTTCCTTGCTGCGAGAAAGTGCGATTACGGTGAGGCCCATAGATTTCCCGAGCAGAACCGCAGAGGAGCCGACGCCGCCGGAGGCTCCGGTAACAAGCAGGACGGAGCCGGGAGCGGGCGGCGCGGCAGGATCACTCCACTGGGTGAGAGCCTGCCAGGCGGTCAGGAAGACGAGAGGCGCGCCGGCAGTCTCCTCGAGCGTCCAGCCCTGCGGAACTGTGTTGACGTGGGACGCATCGACGATGGTCTTCTCGGCGAGGGTTCCCCACTTTTCGACACCGGTATCGCCGCGAAGAATGCTGACGGTGTCGCCGGTTTTTACGCCGTTTACTCCGGGGCCTACGGCGATGACTTCGCCGACTCCGTCGCGACCGAGAATGTGAGGAAGTTTGGGCTTGGCAGGATATTGATTGACGGCAAGAAAAGCGTCGGCGGGATTGAGCGCGGCGTACTTAATCTTAATCAGCACCTCTCCCTGCGAGGGCTGCGGGTCGGGAACCTCATCGAGACGGAGCTTTTCATAACCTTCATAAGAATCCATCAACCATGCACGCATTGAGTCTTTCCTTTCGTGGCTGAGCTAGGGGAATCCTAACTAGAGATGCCGGGGGCACCTTGCGGGTTCGGAACGATGGTAGATGGAGGAGGCGCAAGATTCAATGTCGGCCATCGAACTCGTGTACATCCTGCTCGGCAATTCGAAAGAAGGGTTGGGTGGCCGAAAAATCTGGGGCGGCAGAGGAGCAAGAAGCGGCGCTTGGTTCCTCCGCCTGCGGCTCAGGATGCCACCCTTACCTCAAACAGCGAAGCGTGATGGCGACGAACCATCACGCTTATAAAGAGCACTTCCCTCTGCCGCTATTTCACTGGCGGGATGTAGGGGATGGCGTGGGCGAAGTACCAGCAGAGGAAGAAGACCACGGGAACGTGGACAATCATCTGAAGCACGCCGTAGCCGACAAGGTCACGCGCTTTGAGGCGCAGGATTCCGAGCAGCGGAAGCATCCAGAAGGGGTTCACAAGGTTGGGCAGAGCTTCGGATGCGTTGTAGATCTGCACGACCCATCCCAGGTGAACGTGGAGGTTGTTGGCGGCCTGCAAAACATAAGGCGCTTCGATGACCCACTTGCTGCCTCCGGAGGGCACAAAGACTCCGATGAGGGCTGAGTAGAGCGCGACCAGCAACGGGTAGGTTCCGTGGGTGGTGACGCGCGAGAACAGATTGGCCATCCAGTCGGAAATGCCGCTGCCGACGATCATGCCGAAAATGACGGCGTAGAACGGGAACTGAATCAGCACGCCGCCGGTGGCCGGAATGCATTCGGCTACGGCTTTGACGAAGCTCTTGGGACGCCAGTGCAGAAGCAATCCAGCGGTGATGAAGATGAGGTTGTAGTTGTTGAGGTCCAGCGCGGCTAGAGCGCCTGTGGGCGACTGCTTGAAGAAGGTAATGAGGTACCAGGCGAGCAGGCCAGCTACGAGGATGCTGAGCAACGGACTGTATTCCAGCCACTCGCCGGGACGGGTGCGCGGCTCAAGAACGCGTTCGGAGGACTCGTAATCGATGCCGTAATCCTGGGCGGTGCGGGCTCGCTCGGCCGGAGGTGCGGAGGCGTAGGCGATGACCGTCGAGAGGATGATGAGTACGACGGCGGTAGCGATGCTCTGCCAGAGGAAGAGCGTCTGCCGCAAAGGAATGACGCCAGCGATCTGCAAGAGCCCGGCAGGAATTGCAGACTTAGTGGCCATCATCATAGCTGCCGAGGACGAGAGGCCCAAGGCCCAGACGGCACCTAGTCCGAGGTAGGCGGCGGCACCGGCGGCACGGATATCCATGCCCTTGATGCGCTTGGCGAGTTCGCGAACGAGGAGTCCGCTGAAGATGAGGCTGAGGCCCCACGAGATGAGTGAGGTCAACATCGAGAGGAACGCCACAACAGCGATGGCGTTACGCGGGTTCTTGGGGAATTTTGCGATCCAGGCGATGAAGCGGTTAACGATAGGTGCGGTGGCGACGACGTAGCCACCGATGATGATCATCACCATCTGCATGGTGAACGGGACAAGGGTCCAGAAAGCTTTGCCGCCCTGGAAGGCGAGATTGCCGGGCTTCTGGCCGATGCAGAGTCCGAAGATGAATACGAGAACGACTCCGGCGAGGGCAAATACTAAGGGGTCGGGGAACCAGCGCTCGCTCCAAGTGGAGAGTGCTAGTCCAAAGCGAACGAGCGCTCCGTCAGCGACGCTGCTCGTGGGAGCCGGTTTTTTCGCGGTACTTGTAGGTCCGGGGTTTGCCATAACCATGCGCTCCGATAATTCGTAATGTTTGATTCGCGATAATCGATACTTCACCTGCTAGGACTTTCCAATATTGAAACGAAAATGGGCCTCGGTCGTGTGACCGTGGCCCATTCTGGAGAGAATGCAAAAGCTACTTAGTCGCGTTCCACCGTGAGGGCCACGCCCATGCCGCCACCAATGCAGAGTGAAGCAAGACCCTTCTTGGCATTGCGACGCTTCATTTCATAGAGCAGCGTGACAAGAATGCGAGCACCGGAAGCTCCAATGGGATGTCCGATGGCGATGGCTCCGCCATTGACGTTGACCTTGGAGAGATCCCAGCCCATCTCCTTGTGAACCGCACAGGACTGTGCTGCAAAAGCCTCGTTGATTTCCATGAGGTCGAGGTCTTGCACCTTCCAGCCGGCACGCTCGAGAGCACGGCGGGATGCCGGAACCGGCCCCATACCCATGATCTTGGGATCGATGGCAGAAGCGGCGTAAGAGGCAATCCGCGCCAGAGGCTTGAGATTGAGCTCGGCTGCACGCTTGGCAGACATGACGACCAAAGCAGCAGCTCCGTCGTTGATGCCGCTGGCATTGCCGGCGGTCACAGTTCCAGCTTTGTCGAACGCAGGCTTCAGAGCTGCCATGCCTTCGATAGTCGCTCCGTAGCGGATGAATTCATCGGCATCGAAATTCACCGGCGGGCCCTTACGCTGCGGAACCGGAACGGCCGCAATCTCTTCCTTGAACTTACCGGCTTTCTGCGCTGCCTCGGCCTTGTTCTGCGACGCAACCGAGAACTCGTCCTGCTGCTCGCGCGAGATGCCGTATTCCTTGGCAACGTTCTCGGCCGTAATGCCCATGTGGTACTGGTTGTAAACGTCCCAGAGGCCATCCACGATCATGCTGTCAACCAGCTTGGCGTCTCCCATGCGGAAGCCGTCACGCGAGCCGTTAAGCAGGTGCGGAGTGGCACTCATGTTCTCCTGACCACCAGCTACAACAATGTCAGAATCACCGGCGATGATGCCGTTAGCCGCGGTCATGACGGCCTGAAGACCGGAGCCGCAGACGCGATTGATGGTCATGGCCGGAGTGGATACGGGCAGACCAGCTTTGAGGGTGGCCTGGCGGGCAGGATTCTGTCCAAGACCGGCTGCCAAGACATTGCCCATGATTACTTCGCTGACCATCTCAGGCTGTACGCCCGCACGCTGCAGGGCGCAGCCAATGGCCACAGCGCCAAGCTGAGGCGCGGGGACGCTGGCCAGAGATCCAGCGAATTTTCCGACGGCTGTGCGAGCCGCGGAAACGATAACTACGTCAGTCATTTCATTCCCCTTTGAATCCGTTACATTTGCCGCTGAAGCAGGTTAATCGCTCGATGGCAAAGATTCAATTAAGCCTTTGCCGCCGTAACGGTCGGCTCATCGAGAGGCATAACCTCGACCTTTTCAGGAATGATGAGCGTGGCTTCTGTGGCCGCAACGACTTGCTCGACGGTGACGCCAGGAGCAATTTCCTTGAGCACCAAACCGGCTTCCGTCGGCTCGATCACGGCCAATTCGGTCACGATGAGGCTGACACGGCGGACCGACGTCAACGGGAGCGTGCAGCGCTTGAGGATCTTGGGCTTGCCCTTGGCGGTGTGAGTCATGGCGACGATCACTCTCTTCGCGCCGCTGACCAGATCCATGGCTCCGCCCATGCCGGGCACCATCTTGCCGGGAACTACCCAGTTGGCGAGATGACCGAGTTCGTCAACTTCAAGGCCGCCGAGCACAGTCACATCGAGGTGGCCGCCGCGAATGAGTCCAAAGGACAGAGCACTGTCGATGCTGGCTGCGCCGGGGATTGCGCCAACGAAACCGCCGCCGGCATCGGTGAGGTCGGGGTCAACCATTCCCTGCTCAGGAGCCGGGGCCATGCCAACGATTCCATTCTCAGACTGGAAATACACCTCGAGACCAGGAGCGAGGTAATTGGCAACCGTGGTCGGCAAACCGATGCCGAGGTTGACCAGGGAGCCGCTCTTCATTTCAAGGGCGACGCGCTTTGCGATAAGTACTTTCTCGTCCATGTTAATTGCACCTCTCGATGATGTAGTCCACGCAGCAGAAGGGCGTTGCGACAGCGTCAGGCGGAATGACTCCGACGGGAACGATGTGGTCAGGCTCAACGATGACGTGGTCGGCAGACATCGCCATGACGGAGTTGAAGTTACGCGCGGTCAGAGCGTACTCAAGATTGCCGCGATAGTCGGAACGATGCGCCGCAAGAAGAGCGAAATCAGCACGTAGCGGGAGTTCAACCAGGTACTGCTTGCCGTTGATCTCGATGGTCTGCTTGCCTTCAGCAACGGTGGTTCCGATGCCGGTGGCGGTGAGAACTCCGCCCAATCCAAAACCGCCGGCACGAATCTGCTCGGCCAGGGTGCCCTGCGGAGTAAGCACGACTTCCAGTTCGCCGGCGATCATCTGCCGCTGAGTCTCAGGATTCGTACCAATATGGCTGACGATCGCTTTCTTCACCAGCTTGGCAACGATCAACTTGCCGATTCCGAGAGCAGGGCGACCGGTGTCATTCGCGATGACGGTAAGGTCTTTCTTACCCTGGCGGATGAGTTCCTCGATGGCCCGGTGGGGAGTTCCGACCCCAAGGAAGCCGCCGATCATCAGCGTTGCGCCGTCAGGAATCATCTCGACAGCTTTAGTGCAGTTGGTGGCTTTTTGCATGGATGCCTCGTTCGAATAGGTATGTATTGTTCGAAAATGCCTTGAGATTTTCTATGGAAGAGCTAAGAAAAAACAGGCGAGTTGATTGTTGTGTGCTGGGGAATAAGGGAGGAATACAGCGAGGCCTCAGGATTGCGGGGCCCTGCTGCAAGAGATGGTTGAGTTGTCTCCGGGCCTGAGCTCCGGAAGGGCATCTCAGAAATCGGTCCATAGGTGGCAACCAGCTTGTTATACGTCAGTTCGCAGCAGGAGAGTAGCCAGCCGTTAACAACAAGTCAACAGCAAAAACCACTTAATACCTCAGTAACGGTACTATTCGGAACCCCACGTGCAAAGTCTCAGCCCAGAGACAATGCTCACAGAGTGTACGTGGTCAGCGCGAATGCTGCAAAGAAAAATCTAAGTAGGCTTCTAGGCTTTTTGACGCGAGGACGCGAGGGCTAAACGCTCCGCAATAATCTTGTAAACCGACGCGTTGAAAGCAAGGCCGATGTGTGTTCCGGGGACCTGGAAATCGCAATCGCAGTTGCCGGTGCGGCAATAGCGCGGATCCACGACGCCATCATCAAGGGTATAGATGGCGGTCTCCATGACCGAGTCGGGAACCTGACGGCGGAGGGAGTCGAGGAAATTGCAAGTGCAGCGCGAAGTGTAGCAGTGCGGCAGAACATCGGACCCGTGCTGCGTGAGAATGTGCTTGCGAACAACCTCAGCGGCGCGGAGGATCGTGCGGTGTGCAATGGTTCCGCGGAACGGTGAGGCGAGGGTTATGACTGACGCAATGTCGTCCGGACGTTGCGCAGCAATGGAGCGCGCAATGATGCCGCCCAGGCTATGGCCTATGAGATGAATCTTGCGACCGGTGGCTTTGACGGCATTGTTGACTGTTTCGTTGAGACGGTGCTGGATAAGAAGATTGGGACACTCTGCGTTGAGCGTAATGCCTGAAAAGTATGGCTGGTAGCCAATGTTGCCGATCCAAAAGCGAAGCTCCGCCAGATAATGATCGCTGCCGAGGAAGCCCGGAATAATCACCACACCGGAACCATCGCCGTGAGGAATGCCTAGTCCGTAATAAACGGGAGAGGCATGGAGAAGGAAGAGTTCAACGGCAAAGAGAGCTTCCTTCCAGATGGAAATATCAGCTTCACCTTCGTCCTCTAACAGCTTTACGAGCGGAGTTTGCATAATCGACTTTCGGCCGCGCTTCCGAGTGCATTCGTGTCTCAGCCAGTAAACAGGACTCACTGACGTCCACCAGTCTTTGGCCAAGGACTTTGATGCTTATAGACGGCGAGAAGGCATGAAATTCCGCGGCATTCGCATCTCCGAACAAAACAATGCAAAAAGCCGGCGCGCCAGGCTGCACCCCCAGCACACCGGTTCCTTAAATCATCGAATCGTAAGAAACGTTACGCTTTCGCAGCACGCGCCTTCGCCCGAGGACGACGGGCAGCAGCACGAGTACGCTTCGGGGCCGGAGCCTTATGCGGCTGCTCTTTTGGAACTTCGGCAGCAGCATGAGCGCGGGTCTTCATCATCGATTCAACCAGCGCCTTTTCGGCGTCCACAAAACTCTTCACGCTCTCGCCAGCGATGTCGGCAACAGGCATCAGGCGGATTGGCATACGGAGATCAAGAGCGCGAGTTGCAGCCTGCAAATTCACATTGACCTGCTGTCCAGCAAGATCCAGCAGTTTCTTCTGCGCGTCGATGAAGGCGTCAGCAGCCTCGCGAGCAAGCTTCTGCAGATCTTCACGCTCAGACTTCTTGATGTATTCCTTCTTCTCGTTCTCGATGGTTTCTTCGGAGATGACATCGAGGAATTCCTTCTGCGCGGCGATGAACTGATCCATCGCATCATTGGCAAGCGAGATGAGGCTGTTTGCGTCCTTGCCCTTGCGATCATCAGGCTGCAACATGGCCTGCGTGCGCTTGCTGGCGAGAACCAGGAAATTCTGCTGCATCTCAATGAACGTTCCGATACTGCGGCGAACAACGTTGGTCACCTTGATGGCCGGACTATAATCGCCGACACGTTCACCAACACCGTTCATTACAATCTCATTTTCCTGCTGCGCCATATCGAGAAGAATGCGTTGTGCTTCGATGTAATTGGCAGTACCTTCTACCGCCAATTCGGTGAGGATCTTGGTGGGGGTGTCTTTGCCATCTACTTCGGATTCAGAGATCCCTTGGCGAATGGACTTGATGGCTTGGGTGTTCTGACGCATTGCCAAGTCGACCAAAATCCGTTGCGTGGCGAAGAAGCTCTCAATTCCCTGCTGCACCCAACCAGACAGCAGAGACACAAAGGAAGAAGGCCGCTCATGTACGACGGAGGGGCCATTTGCATCTTTACGCATACCAACCTCCTTTTGCTGCACTGCAGCATTGGCGACATGGTAGTATTCCCCGGTCGGCGTGTCAATACATCCGCAAACTTTATTGCAGTGCAACAAAGGGGTGGTTTTTTGGAAGAGCAAAAGGTCGTCATCAAGAAGTACGGAAACCGCAGACTGTATGACACTTCGACGAGCCGGTATGTGAACCTGGATGAAATTGCAACGATGGTCCGAAATGGAACTGAGCTGCAGGTTGTCGATGTGAAAACAGGTGAGGACCTGACGAGAGTCACACTGACCCAGATCATCACGGAAACAGCCAAGGACCGACCAGCAGTGCTTCCGCTTGAGCTGCTGAGGCAAATGGTGATCGCCTCGGACCACGTCGGGCAGGAATTCATCACGTGGTATCTGAAATCGGCCTTTGACACCTACCAGAGGGTGCAAACCGCAATCCAGGGTGGGCTGACCGGAATGCAGTCGGCAGCGCTCTCGCCGCTGTCGATGATGAAGCGCTTCGTGCAGAGCACGTCAGGACAAGCGGCAGAACCCGCAGCGGATAACAACGATTCGACAGAGAACGCGGAAGCGGAGGTCGAGCTCCTAAGGAAGCGCCTGGCGGAATTGGAAGAGATGCTGAAACAAAAGGAAACCTCTGCGAAGCAAAACAAGGCGGGATCTGATTAACGGTTGCGGTTGTGGCTCGCCTGGAAAAGTCTGTTTGCGATGATTGTGTAAACGCTGGTATTGAAAGCAAGTCCGGCGTGAGTGCCACCTACCTCGACATCTATGTCGCTATCTCCTGTGCGGCAGCGGCGCCAGTCGACAACTCCATCATTGCGGGTGAAAACAGCCGTGGTCGAGATGCGGGCAGGAACTCCGTGTCGAAGCGCTCGCATGAAATCACATTTACAACGCTCGGTGTAGCACTCGGGCGGAACGCAATCGCCATGCTGACTTTGTATGAAGCGACGAACGGCTTCGGTTTCACGCAGAATGCTGCGATGTACAACCGCTCCTGAAAATGGCGAACCGAGAGTAATAAGCGAAGCAACGGCATCGGTTCGCTGCGTGGCCAGAGAGCGTGCGATCACGCCTCCGAGGCTGTGACCAATGAGGTGAACTTTCTTCCCTGTTTCGCGACGAGCTTCGTCGAGCAGCGGGTTGAGTTGGCGCTGGATGAGCAGGTTGGGACACTCAGCATTGAGATCGATTCCGGAGTAGTAAGGACTGTAGCCGATGCGCTTGAGCCACGCATACATCACGACGAGATACACGTCGCTGTGCATGAACCCGGGAATCATGATGACCGCGGAACCGTCGCCGTGAGGTACACCGATGCCCCAATAAACCGGAGTGGCATGAAGCATGAGGAGATCTACTCCAAACAGCGATTCATGCCACTTGGTCAGCCATTCGCTTGAGTCCTCTTGCAACTTCGTTTCAATCATCATTGCACCGCGGTTTCCGCACAACTACTCAGTCACCGGCTGCTGTCGCCATGGCAAGGGGCGCGATCTCGAAGCTCTCGGACGACGGTGCTTCGATCGGCGCGGGAACGATCTCAGAGATTGGAACGACCTCAGCGGAAGTCGCTTCCGCTTTGGAGGTTTCGACTGATGGAGCTGACGGCGGAGCGCTTGCACTTGCTGAGCGGGCGCGGCGAGAACGTACGCGTCGAGGCTTCTCAGGCGCAGCGACCTTCTTGCGAATGCGAGGCTTTCTCGGTTTTGCGATGTGGATGCCGACCGAATCGCGGAGTTCATTGAAGCTCTCGACAAAGAGCTTCGAGAGCACTCCGATATCTGGAATGCACTGGGCGTCTCCAGTGAAGCCAATGAAGAGCGAACCGTCGTAGCTCAACACCGCGCAGTTCATGCCCATTTCTCCGCCACGAGGCACACAAGGATAGCTGGCGACCATCCTGTGGCCCATGAGGTAGAGAGGAACTCTTGGCCCGGGCACGTTGGTGCAGATGGCGTTGCACACGCTGATAGGTAGCTGGCTGAGAATGTTTGCGGCGATGGACTGCAGGGCCGTTGGAAGCGCGCTTAGTACCATTCCAATCAAGCCGACCAATTCGGCGCCATGAGCGGTCTTTGAGAACTTGACTCTCTTCTGAACGACAGAGAGGAATTCGCGCGGATTGCGATAGCTCCACGGGATATCGACGGGAAGGAACGTGATCTGGTTTCCAACCATCTCCTTGTCGCTCTCCTCGCGCACGTTGACGGGAATCACGAGGCGAAGTTTACGGCCCTTGACGTTAACGCTGTGCAGCTCTGAATAGCGGCGGAGAGCCATGCTGAGGGTCGTGAGCACAACATCATTGACCGTGGTTTCGCAGGCTTGCTTCACGGCAATGATCTCGTCCATCGAAACCCTGGCCCAATCGAAATTCTGTGGGCCGTGGCTAAGCTTGTTGAACGGCAGCTTCTGAGTGGGCTCGGCGAGTTCGGCAAGAAGGCGAGCCAAGTCTCCGAGCGGAGCGATGCGCGCCAGAGGAGTGACGGACTCCTGCACAGAAGCAGCGTGATCCTTCTTTGCACCTTTGCCGTTTGAAGTAGGCATGGTGGCCTTCTCGGCCATGCGCAACAGTTCGGAATGCACGGTCAGGAATGCCTGCGCGGTGGAGAAGCAGGAGTTGATCAGGCTGTCGAGTATAGCCACTGGCTCGGAATGCTCCGGAGGTGGCGGCACTTCGAGCCTTGTGCGATGAATCGTCGGTGGCGCAGGGCTGGGATCGAGCAGCACGTTGAGCATGGCGACTCCGGCTATGCCGTCAACCAGTGCATGGTGCAATTTGACGATTACGCCGGTGCGTCCGGACTTGAGGCCATGAGCTATGGTGAGTTCCCATAACGGATGACTGCGATCGAGATGGCGGCTGAGAGTTTCCGAAACCAAAGCCTTCCACTCGGCCTCTGTGCCGTGCTTCAGGGTGACGTCGCGGAAATGATTGCGAAGATCAAAATTCTGATCGTATTGCCATGTCGGAGTTCCAACGAAAAACGATGGCATGACAACACGCATCAGGAATCGAGGAATCAGCGGGAGCTTGGACTCTACGAACTTCATGCAGCGTTCGGAGGAGATGTCCCCTTCGAACTCCGCGATGGACGCGACATTGAGAGGCGCTCCAGGCTGCTCCAGGTACAGGAAGAACGCGTCCATGAAGGAGAGTGGACTGTTCGCAATGGTCTCTAACATGTTTGTTCCTCCTCCTCCTCCTTAGGGACGATTGCGTCCGTACTTTTCGTGAGCGGTAACCCAATCGCCGTGAAGTATGGCAGAGACCAGAGATGTTTCGCCCGCCAAAACTACAGCAGCGCAAATTTCGGCGAACTTGAGCACCTTGCCCTTGCCGTAACAGCCGAGCATCTGAAGGCACTCACGCTGCGTGGCCAAGCCCGTGCCTCCACCGTAGGTAGCAACGATGAGGGACGGCAGCGTGATGGACCAGTAGAAGTCACCGTTTTCGAGCACACGCGTGTAGGTCATGGCGGAATGCGACTCGGCAACATTGGCGGCATCCTGCCCGGTGGCGATGAATAATGCGGCAAGAGCGTTGGCGGAGTGGGCACCGTTATTCGATGAACCGGCGAGTACAGCTCCTGCCATCTGAATGTCGCGAGCGCCGGCGAGATCACCGGCAGTGATGTGCATTGTCTGCTGCAGGAACTCGCTCCGCAGAACGGCCTCGGCCACAACCCGTTTGCCGCGACCAAGGATGAGGTTCATGTAGGAGTGCTTCTTGTCGGTATCGATGTTTCCGGTAAGGAAGTACTTGGGATGCTGCGAGTAGTTGGCCTTGATCCACTCGCAGGCAGTATAGGTGGCCTTGCTTGCCATGTTCTGCCCGGCCGCGTCGCCGCACTGATAGTTGAAGCGTAAGTAGCGCAGCGGGCCTACTGCGAACTGATCGATATTGCGAAGCTTACCAACGCTTGTTGTTGATTCGGCAATCTGCTTTATCGCGATGAAATTCTCGTCAATCCATTTTCCGAATTCACGGGCGTGAAGAGCGTCCGGAAAACTGAAGACTGGCGCCCGCTGCATGGAATCTTCCACAACCGTGGTCTTGACTCCACCACACTCGGTGAGCAGACGCATACCGCGGTTGTAACTGGATATGAGAGTACCTTCAGTGGTCGCGAGTGGAACATAAAACTCGCCCTGCGCGTGCTCACCCTTGATGAGAAGTGGACCCGCTACGCCGATTGGAACCTGGGCGACTCCGGTGAAGTTCTCGACGTTGCCCGGAAGGATAGCAGGATCAAACGAGTACTTGGAAACGTGTGAAAGGTTCGCGCCAGTATGTTCCTGGATGAAATCTCTCCGGGTGGCTGCTATCTCGTTTGTGTAGTCATTCTCGGCGTCCCGAGGAATGCGGATCCGTTCAGCTTTGATTGCGCTCTTCATTGACAATCTCCCGCGCTCAGAATTCTTTGCAGGCATAAATTCCGTAACAGCATGATGAGGATTTTGACTTCACGTACTCGAGTGGAAACCGGTGCGCAGATATGTAAGTAATTCGCAGAGAAGCAGAAGACTGAGAGTACGAATCGCAGTCGTAAGTTGGACGCCAGTCCCGTTGAACGCCCGGGACAGAGGACGACTTACCCATCGCACCGTGATCGTAAGACCTCATTCACCGCTCCCGTCAAACAGACGCACCGGCACAGGCCTAAATATTCGTTCGGAATGTTACACCTATTCAGCTCGCGGTAAAGCACATTTTTGCTGCCGAAAACGAAACAAAGCACTAGACGATCAGTGGGTTGTGAGTTATTGTCCCCTTTTTAAGGAGGCCCTTCGTTTTATGCTGAATCTGCGAGAGGTTGAAGAAGCCAAGGCAATCATGACCGAGGCCGCTCGATGGTCAGTGATGAAATGGCTCACGGAAAAGAAGCGTGTGCGCAAAGCCGCCGATGACGCGAATCATGTGTTGGACGTGCTTGACCAAAAAGTTAAAGCAACATGGGGCGCCGAACTAAAAGCCGCCTATGAGGAACTAGCTACAGGTGAAAAGTCCAAGGTGAAAACTGGTGCCGACGTGAAGGCGCTCGCGGCTACGATCAAGCAGGCCGATGATGAAGCATACAAAGCTCACATGGATGCCGAAGACACATTTGACGTGGCAGAAAAGCGGCTGAGCACAAGCACGGCAAGAGAAGGGACACACAAAGCAATCCTCTCCTGGGATTTGCGCGAGAAGGCCATCATGCTTTCGCAATCAGCTGTCGAAGGTAAGACGTCAAAAGCTAAGTAGAAGTGGGTTGTAACTTCATTCCGGGTACATGAGAGGCAATCACGGCGCCGATACGCTTGATTGCCTCTGCACTTTGTGGGACGTCGTACCCAAGTCCCTGAAAATCGTGATTCATCTCGGGCCATGTTTCCAGCACGACGTCGGCTCCCTGCTCCTTCGCTCTCTGCACAAATATTTGAATGCTTGGAAGGAGTATCTCCGCGCCTCCGGCTTGGATGTAGATGGAAGGAAGTCCCCGCAAATCTGCGTTGATCGGAGACACTAGCGGATTGCAACGCTCCTCAGGAGTGCAGAACCACTGAGCCCACTCGATAGCCATCTCCTGCGTGATCCAGTCGTAAGGAGAACTAGCAGGAGCACCAATTCCCTTGCCTTCGAAATCTGTCGCTGGTGACAAGCAGATTGCGAGTGTCGGTAGCGGCAGGTTGGAGTCCCGTAAGGACAAGAGCAGAGCCAACGTAAGATTCCCTCCAGCGGAATCACCAACAATGACCAGATCGCGAGCATCAATACCGCTGCGCAGCAACCACTGATAGCCTGCGAGAGCATCCTGCAGTTGCGCAGGGAAACGGTGCTCGGGAGTGAGGCGGTATTCGAGGGCGAATGTGCGAACACCGGAAGAGACAGCAATCATAGAGCCCAGATTGCGGTAGAAGCTGTGCGGATTGAAAGCGTAACCGCCGCCGTGCAGAAACAGAATTGTCTGAGTGGACTTGCGGGTGTGCGGTGTGATCCACTCACCCTTAACTTGAGGTTCGGAGAGCTGTATGAATGTGACACGCGAAAGCGCGCTGGAGTGGATGGACAGCGAATCAAGATAGAGCCGAGCCCGCGCGATGTCGGGCATGCGAAACGCGGTGAGCAACTGACGTCGCAACAACTCGGTGCCGAGTTCGGCAGCGAAATTCCAACAGGGAGACAACGGTCCACGACGCATTCGGCGTAGTGTGACATCGGCACTGGCCCTGCACAAGGTCGCGGCGCTCAGCGCCCGATACTGCGGAGGACCACTGAAATGTACCTTCATCCTGTCTCCTCGGTTACTGGGAGCCTACCAGATGTCCGGCACCGAATGATTCTCATGCGCGCGGAATGGAATTCACGGGAATTCCAAGAAGGAACTTTACAGGAACGTGCGCGCCGTCCATTTCGGCTGGCTGGAATGTCCATTTCGTGAGCGAATCTAGTAAAGCTTGGTTCAACTTGGGATCGGGGCTTTGCATGACCTGCAGGTCCTGCAACTTGCCTTCAAGATCCACGACTCCGAAAACAACAATCATCGAACCCGCTGCTCGCCTGGCAAGTTCGGCGGAAAAGTGTGGAACCGATTTCGTAACCGCGTAAGGGGGCGAAAGCAGTCCGTGCGGAACGTGAACCATGTGCGCAGATCCGGGCAAGCGACGCGTGTAGAGCGCGTATTGCAACGTCCAACTCGCGGTCATTGCCTCGGTACCGCTCATATCGAGATAAACGGTGTAAGAAGCTTCGTCCTGAAATACGCCAAAGTCCTTGAAGCCTCCGCCGCTTGCGCCGTTCGCGACGATGGTGATGCCATACGAGGACGGCCTCTTGGGGTCAGGAGGCTTCGACGTCCCTGCGTTCGTTCGCGACGCGCTGCTCCCGCCTTGGATTGTAATGCCAGAGAAAGGGCTGTTGCCGTTGCCGGAACCAGTTCCGCCACGATTGATCGCTATTTGCAGGCCGCCGTTTCCAGAACCATTGCCAGTCTTACCCGGCCCGGTTCCATGGCCGGGACCGTTGCCGGAACCAGCAGCGGCACGAGTTCCCTTCCCGTCTCCGCCTGATGTGCCGGTGCCCGAGTTTGCTCCCGTGCCGGCGTTGCCGGAGAGTGACGTACCACCGCCCCCGATTCCGCTACCAACGCCTGGAGCGCCGCTGGGCTCTACGCCTCCGCTGGCGAGTTTGCCAACGCCAGGACGCGGAAGTGCTGGCTGAGGCGAAACCATGAAGACACCGGATATCTCACCGGGAGGAATTGTAGGAGGAGGTGGAGCAGCTACGGGCTGCGCATTGACTACAAGAACGTTGTGAGCATCACTACCGGATCTCGTTGGTTGCACGGGACGCGCAAGTCTGGGCAGTTGCGCGGGAGCGGCATTCGCAAGTGAGTGAAGCGATTCTGGCGAGTTGGCGGGTAGGGGCAATTTCGGGGCGTCAACTCGCGGCTGCTCCGGGGCGACTCGGATCGGTTGAGCCACCGCCTTTTCAATCGTGCGAGTGTCTGGCGCGGTGGGCTCGGGCTGCGGTACGGGCTTCGGAGCAGGTTGAGGAGCAAGCTCGGGTTTGGATGGGGCGACCGCAACGAGAGACGGGATGGGGAGTGGCGCAGGCAGTTTCAGCTTGTGCGCAAGATCGGGCTGCTGGATGGTCTGGATGAAATTGTCAGGATGGGGCGGGGCGGAGATGATGAGTTGCGGCCCCTGATATACGACTCCTGCTATCGCTTTTTGAGAAGCCGGGGCGGAGCTATGTGAGCTTTCTCCGGCGTTGCCGGGCGGCACTGGCGCAGGACTGCTCGCCATGGACTCTAGGTTTGGAAGGAGCAGCACCTCATGCTGCTGCATGTGCTCGGCTGAAACAAGATGCACCCCGGTGGGCATCCAGTAGTCCCATGGTACGTAGAGGGCAATCGACGCAATCAGGCAATGAACAAGCGCAGAATAAAGCAGTCCGCGAGCGGGCAATGACGTTCTGCCGAGGTCAGTGCTGAACATCCTTGGAACAGACAAGGCCCGCCTCCCACGTTAATTCCTTTTGCCGCTTTCAAACTGAGCTATCGCGAAGCTGCTGAGCAAAGCGCGTTTGCCCAGCAGCGATGTTGCGATCCTGATGTTAATGGAGCAGAGCAGCCTTCAGGACGCTATATGTAGCGTTGGGATTCAGCACCATCTTGATACAAGGAGTGCCGCCGAAATCGAGCCGGTCGGTTACGATCTCGCCTAGGATGTAGCTGCTGGAGCAAGCATTCCCCTGAAGCGTGAAGTCAGCGTCAAAGGCAGTCGAATGGAAATAAACGTTGCCGGCGAGCAACGACATGCCGCCACCATTCCATGCGCCCTGTGCGTTGCTACCGGTAATTGAGTGGTCAAGGAATAACAGCATTCCTCGAGCCTTGCCAGTTCCTGACGGATCGCCGTAGTTGTAGCTCTCGGTACCCTGGGAGCATGGACCGAGCAGAAGATTTCCATCCAGATTCGTGTAAGTGGCATGGATAGAATCGAGCTTCTTAAGCAGGTCCGGATCGATAGCGGTTCCACCTGGACATTGCGCGGCGTAGATATCGAATTTGTCGATGGTGTGTCCGCCAGCAGCTTTGCCGCTGTTTGAATCGACACAGATCATTGCTTTGCAGGAACCAGTTCTCGGCGGAGTGCCCGAGATGTAGAACATCACGCCGCCGCTGTTGTTCCCTACAGCTTTGCTCATTCGCACTACAGAGTTGGAATCGAGAATGAGGCTGCTTTGCAAATAGTAAATGCCAGGAACGAAGACTGCCGTGCCACTCTTTACTTCAATGCCGTTGGGGTACAAGCCAGGGGCATATACTGTGCATCCCTTGTCGTCTGGACAGTAGTTCATCGGATCGTGCTGGAGAACAGTGCACTTGCCACTCTGAACGTCGGCCGACAGGCATACACCGGCTGGATCAACCGGCGCTGACGGCACGTCTGGCGCGGGATATTTCGAGAACGGATCATCTATCGTTTGCGCCCTCATCCATCTACCTGGAGGGTTCGTGGAAAATCCCGACGGCGCGGTTAAAGGCCCGCCATAAAGTCCGAAACTACTGCCGCTATACTTCGGCCCTCCCATCGTAAGGTCGATGGTGCCGCCATAACCTGTGGTCTTACCAAACTGGCCTGAAACCGAATGAGCGCTTGTAGAGTTCACCTCGACGCTCTGGTTGGGACCGCCAATGATTTGCAGAGTTGCGGAGCCGTTGCCGCTCAATGTTCCCTCATGAGTTTTGTCGAGAATAACGAGCGGGATGGGCGCTTTCGCCAGTTGCAGACCACATCCACTCACGGCAGGAACATCAATCGTGTTAGGACCAACCAAGGATAAAAAGTACACAGGAACACGTTCGACTACCTTCACCTGAAGAAAAGGCGCCGTACCCGCAAGATCAAATCCGGTGTCGCCCGGCTCAGTAACAGCCCCCCACGTGGAACCACTCGACATCAAGGTGAGCGTCACGTCGTTAGAAGCGCCGGAGGTTAGTCCGGGGCTCGTATAGCCATTCTTACTTGCATACCAGCAAGGCGATGGAACACTTGTGCCTGTGTTCGGCGATGTGTCACTGCACTTTACGACCGTGCCGCCTGTCGCAGTTGCGGACCACCAGGAGGATGTCATCCCGCCATTTGCGACGGCAAGCATATCCATCGCTCCAGCCGTGCACGCCGCGTCGGCCGCGCTCTGAACATTCTGCCGATGAAACCAGACATTGGCCAGGTCAACACAGATGCCGAGAGTGGCGAGAAGGAACAGTCCCAGCGCAAGCGCCACCATGATCAATGTCTGGCCGCGCTCAGATCGTCGCGCTTTGATTCTGCCGATACGGACCATCGTCTGTCTCCTCCCTAATTAACTATGTACCCCTGCGCCGAGGCATGAACGGTGGGGTTTGACCATGGCAAAGAGATATATGGAATCAGCGGGTAAGAAATGTTTACAGAAACTCTTCCGGTCGGTTGATTTGATCCGTCGAGATAACAGACCTGCACTGTCATGCCTGTCACATCGTGCATCGACATGCCCGCAAACTGCTGAACTCGCGTATAGACCGCTCCACTGTTTGTGTAGCATGTGGAAGCAGAACCGAGCACATCAGTTGGACCGGCAGGCGAGGCGTTTGAGGAACCATGTACGATCGCGTAACGCAGGCCTTCCTTCGCGGAGTCGGCCAGAATGTTGTAGGCGTACATCGTCATAGAGAACTGAACGATGATGAACATGAGAAGCACTACGACCGTTACGCAGATAGCGAACTCAATGATCGCCACTCCCTTGCTGCCTCGCTTTCCTGCATGCCGTGTTCGCATATGTTCCCTCTAGTTCATTGAACGCATGAAGACCTGTCGATGGAAGTTGCACGTGCCTGGGCACGGAGTGACCAGATTGAACGCGTCGCCGGGAATGAGAGGAGTGAAGCTATACCAGATATCGACCTGCTGCAGCAGAAACGATGGGGATTTCGGATCCGCAATGGCGCTACCACTGGAAGTAAAACTGCTGCTAGATCCCTTGACGCATGGCGAGACAGGATTTCCGCTGGCATCAACAGGTGGTCCAGTTACAGGGGAATACGATGGGCTGCAGATCTGCACTGTGCTCGAGGACGAGGAAGGCAGTTTGAAATCGGCAACTGCGGCATTGCTCACATAGCAGTTCGTGTTCCAACTCGGACACGGATTGGCAACACCGCTGAGCGGCGCTACCGGTGGCAACGGGAGCGTGCCCGGTGTCGCTTCTCCGGTGATCGCATACTCCGTCGCGCTTCTGGAGGCAGAGGAAAGATTCAGTGCGACGAGGAAGTAGTATCCGAAGTTGATCGCATTGAGCAGGATCATGATCAACAACGGCAGCACCAAGACCGTCTCGACCAGACTATAACCACCGCTTCTCTTGGACGTGCGCGATCTCGTTATAACGATCATCGGCAAGGCTCCAGATCAATCGCACCACAAGGAATTGAAAGCTGGTGTAGGTTCATTCCTCAACACCTCAACCCGCGCGGCGCTGCTGCGTGACGGGAATTCTAGGAACTCTGTCCAGTAGAGTCAACGCAAAAACCTGCAGATAAGAACAAAATGAGTTCGCAACTAGCGTTCTATTGTGTTAGTTTTTGCATCCTAATCCAGAGCTGGACTGCTTCTTAGGATGCGCAAAACGTTGCAGCCGATGCTCCTGTAAGGGAAATAAGTGTGGCTAACTTTTCCAAGATAGAACTAAAAAGGGGATAGGTATGCGACCTACTGATGGGAGGTTCAGCCTCTGGCCATTAGGAGTAGGGTTATTCTTACTCGTCATTGCAGTTGCTTCCTGTCAGCCGACGGTAACCCTCAACAGTAACGCACCTGATGACTTCCTCAAGCTGCGAGTCGGTCGCGAACCGCAACCAGAAATTGCCAAACGATACTGGAAGATCGCAGAAGCAGTATTGCAATGGAAATATAACCGCACAGCGGAACTACCTGAGAGGGCTCCGGCTGAGTTTCTTGTTGCGGAGAATGTAAGCAGCGGAGACAGTATGCAGGGTCGAAGCAATCGCGGAGCGTATTGGGCCAAGCTAAGAGAAGAATGGATGAAGCCGGACAATTGGCATACTACTTACTCGTTCAGCTTAAGTTGGATTGTTCGTGACCTTGAAACCCTCGGCCGAGGAATCAAGGGTCTAGTTAACCAAACATAGGCGCAAGGCGAGACATTTTTATACCTTCACAGTAGGATTACACCGTGGCCGGGGACTACGACTTATGAGTGCAGAGACGAACTTAGATCACTGGAAAGATGGCACTGATACGCTCGCGATGTGCATGATCTGCGGCGGCGAGTATGCGTCTGATACCGAGACCTGTCCTGATTGCAATGTCACCCTCTCTAAGGTACGCCGCTGCCCCACTTGCAGCCGCGTGGTCTCTTTCCAGCATACGAAGTGCGTTTATTGCCGCACCCCGTTCCTTCGGGAAACACGAACAAGCCTGGCGGCCTCCGACATTATCCCCGAGATGCCCAGGGCACGGAACATGGCGCAGCGCCGGTTGCGGGCTGGTGCGGTAAGTCTCGTTACATTCATCGTCGTCTTCTCACTCGGAACACTGTATTTCGGAAAGATAAACCACAGCCGCGTCACGCCCCGGGCGATGGCTCAGTCCTACGCTATGCGGCCAATATCGTTGCGGCATTCGCCAAGCGTAAGTGCTTCCACTGTGGACGAACTCGCAGCGGGAACCACGCTGGAAATATTCGGGTTCGCGGACGGCGATGCAAGCCATCGATGGATGGCCATCTCATGGAAGAATGGCCGCGCCTATGCTCCGGTGGTGGATTTGGCACCGCCTAAGATTCTTGCACCCGAAGGGGCCAACATCCTCAAGTTATATTTGGCGGGGATGGAAACCACGGAAGTCGTTGACGAGGCTGAGAAAGCCGTGGATTACTACGTGCGATCTTACCCTGGCGATACGCACCAGGACGAACTGAGATGGGTTCTGGCCGAGCGCATAAGGTATCTCTCGCAACACGGCGGGGCGGAAGCTGCCGCATTGCGCCGCAGGGCAAATCAGCAGTATGAGTTATTGATCGCTTCCAATGGTACGTACGGCGCAAAGGCTCGCGAGGCTATGAATAAGTCGGGAGCCACAGCCTCGCCGGAGCCAGAAGCGCCTGCGCGTCCGCATGCGCGCAAAGGAGATGCGCTGGAAGTCGTGGGAGGCTCGGGCACACAAACCCTCACGAACACCGCCACAGCTCACGAAGTACTGGTGCTCAGCCAAGCAGATGTAATCGTCAGGGCTGGGAATTTAGCCCAATTAACAGCAGGAACGGTTGTTTCGGGTCGGGTGGCACATTCGGTGAAGGCCAATGGCATCACAGCCATCCCCGCCGGAGCTATTTGCCAGTTGAAGGTTACAAACGTAGATAACGATCTGGGGCTGAATTTGACATCGATCGCCATTGATCGCCGAACTTATGCAGTTTCATCGCGACCGGTTGAAATACCCGTGAGCGAACGTGCGGCAGATCGCGCGCTAACCTTTCATCTCGACGCTCCGCTGGTTATCCAGCGATGACAGCGATGCTCAGGTTATAGGTATAGGACGGAGTAAGAAGTCTCTAGGCTGAAGGCTGCTGAACAGTGTCGAGTTCTCTCGTGTAGTCGCACCTAGATGAGGATACCTTTTCAATCCTCAACTGGTCCCCTGCTTCGGTTCGCGAGGCCGCTATCGTGCCGGATGGAAGTTCAATAACGCCGAGTGCTCTCCAGAACACACGGGAGAAACGGTGCGGGCGCACGGCTTCGCGCACGCCCACCACCCTGTAATTCTTGTCTACGAAGACTACATCGATTGCAAATGCCATTCCAATGGTGTGAATGGCCTGTGACGGCACGATAAAGAGTCCACATCCAGGTTCAAGAGAGGGTCGGCCGAGCAGACCGACCATACGTCGACGACTAGTGTCGGCGATCTCGATCTGCTCCCCAAGACAGGTTCCCCTACTCGTGTTGTGAACACGAAAAGGCACAGGACCGCTCAATGGACTCTCCTAATGACCTACGAAACCCGGTTCTTGCGACGCTGGATCAGGATGAAGAGCACGATGACGAAAAGTATGCCGGAAATCACTCGAATCATTGTTACGTTATCCATGGATCTTTTCTCCCTTGTCGTTAGTGTCCAAAGTTTTCCATAAAGCTCTTGCTAATCGCAAGAATCGCCGGAACCAGCAATACGATAAACATACTCGGAAAAATGAAAAACACCAGAGGAAAGACAAGCTTTACGGTGGTCTTCGCCGCTAATTCTTCAGCCTGCTGCCGGCGCCGCGTTCTGATTGAATCCGCGAAGTAGCCGAGGGATTTTGAGAGAGGCGTGCCGAACCGTTCGGTCTGAACAAGCATGTTAACGAATGAACGGAATACTTCCAGTCCCGTTCGATTTGCCATGTTTCGCCATGCCTCGATTCGAGGCTTTCCTGCGCGTTGTTCCAGGCGGATGAGTAATAACTCATCGCTTAGATCTTTGTGACTGAGACGAAGCTCCTCACCGATACGGATCAACGCCTGGTCCATACCGAGTCCAGCCTCCATACAAATCACCAAGAGGTCGAGCGCATCGGGTAGGGCCAATCTTATCCGCTCCCGTCGCCGAGTTACGGCACCGGTGAGCCAGAGGTCCGGCCCGAGGAATCCGAGGGCGCCTAAGATCAGAAAATACAAGATCGCATTCTCACCGCGCAGCAGAAACCCTGAGATCAATCCGGCAACAACAGGACCAAGTAACTTCACCGTGTAAAAAATGTCCACGTAGCCGTGCTCGCGATATCCTGCCGCCGCGAGGCGAGTGGCAATCTCAGTGTCATTTGCCAACCCAACCATCTTGCGCACCGGCGTGAGGAATTGCGTGAACCGGGATGCGACTTCCAAGCCGGACTTGGTTGGTATGGTTGGAGCCTCGACCGGCTCGGCCGAAATGGCGGTCAATCTGGCGGCCAGAGGGGACCGGTCGCTTAACAGTACGAGCAACAGTGCCAGACTGAGGACGAACGTCAACACGACCACTACAATCATTCCGACCATATCTACACCTTGATATCAACGATTTTGCGGATGAGGTAAACGCCTATTGCCATCAGGCCAAGCCCAAGCCACACAGCTTTGCGTCCCATTGGGTCGCTGAGCAGAATGTGGGCATAGCCAGGATTCATCAGGTTCATCAGTACAAAGACGATGAATGGCAGAAGGCCGAGGATCCAGCCTGTCATTCGTCCCTGGGCGGTGTAGATACGTAGTTGTCCTAATAGTCGAGCGCGCTCTCGGATAACCGCACCGGCCTTATCCAGAACCTCGGCCAGATTGCCACCTGTTTCCTTCTGCACCAGCATTGCAGTGACCAGGAATTGCAGGTCAGGAATTGGAACACGCTTGGCCAGATGGATGAGTGCCTCGCGGATCGGTAGCCCAAAGTTCTGCTCTTCATAAACACGACGGAATTCCATCCCCACAGGATCCGGCACTTCGCGCGCAACCATGTCAATGGCAGCAGTGATGGCATGTCCGGCACGAAGCGCACGAGCCATCAGATCGATCGCGTCTGGCAAGACGGTTGCAAACTTGCTCAGTCGCGCTGAACGCTTTACGCGCAAAGAGATGTACGGGATGTTGGCGGCGACCAACCCCAGTACGATACCCAACGCGGTGCTATGGAACCAAGTCCCTGTAAGCACGCCAACAATCACAAGGCACGCGAGAGCGCTGAAGACAACGCGCCCAACTGTCCAGTTGGAATTCGCCTGCTTGATGAGTACATCGATATCTGCCGCAAGCTTGATTCGCTGCAACAGAGCATTGATGATCGGAAGGTCGCTATATACCTCGCGCTTCAGAATGTCGGGACCAACGTCCTGTTGAGCGTCAAAGTTATCGCGATCAAGCCCGGCGAGGCGCTTTCCTAGCTCGGTTTCTTTTTTGCTTGGTGTGGTTATAAAAAGAACAACCACAAACGTCGAAACCAAGAGCACCAAAAACATTAGGATCAGCATCGGTGAACCCTTTCGAGGCAGCGCTACACTTCAACGGTCATATCGAAAAGATTGGGCGGAATGGGAATGCCGGAAGCGACAATCTTTTCCGCAAACCTTGGGGTAACGCCAGTCGAATAGAACCGGCCTAACACTCGGCCATTGATTCCAACTCCGCGTTTTTCGAAGCGGTACACATCCTGCATACTGACGATATCCTGATCCATGCCGGTGATCTCACTGAGGTGAGTCACTCTTCTGCTACCGTCACTCATGCGCGAGATCTGCACGATGATGTTGATGGCAGAAGCAATCTGTTGCCTGACGGCCTTCTCTGGCAAATTCAGGTTTGCCATCAACGCCATGGTCTCCATGCGCGCGATTGCGTCGCGAGGACTGTTCGCGTGGATGGTAGTGAGAGAACCATCGTGGCCCGTGTTCATGGCCTGCAACATGTCGAGAGCTTCTTCGCCACGAACCTCACCGATGATGATGCGGTCAGGACGCATACGAAGACAGTTGATGACAAGTTCGCGCTGATGAACCGCTCCCCTTCCCTCGACGTTTGGTGGACGGCACTCGAGGCGGACTACGTGCTGCTGCTTCACCTGAAGTTCAGCCGAGTCTTCCACGGTGACGATGCGCTCTTTGTCGGAGATAAAACGGGAAAGCACGTTCAGTAAAGTCGTTTTTCCGGAGCCGGTGCCGCCGGAGATCACAATGTTGAGCCTGGCGGCTACGGCACCTTGCAGAACATCCCGCATCTGCGGCGTCATGGTGTGGTTCGCAAGCAGGTCCTCGATCTCCAAGGGGATCGCACCGAAGCGGCGAATCGACAGAATTGGACCATCCACCGCGAGGGGCGGGATGATCACGTTGACGCGGGAACCGTCTGGCAGGCGAGCATCAACCATGGGCTGCGATTCATCGACGCGCCGGCCAACGCCTGACACAATCTTGTCGATGATGTGCATCAAGTGCACATTGTCTTTGAATGCGACATTAGTCTCTTCGAGCAATCCTCCACGTTCGACGTACACGTTGGAATATGTATTGACGAGAATGTCACTTATGGTTGGATCTTGCAGCAAAGGCTCCAGTGGTCCCAGGCCGAATACCTCGTCCAGAACCTCACGCGAGAGCCGTTCTCGCTCGGAGGCGCTCAATGGTGTGTTCGAGTGGGCGACGAGGTCCTGAATGACAGCTAGTATTTGGCTGCGGGCATGGTTATCGTCGAGATAGTTGAGCTTCTCAAGATCAATGCGACTGAGAAGGTCCCGGTGAATTGCGGACTTCATCTCCTGATAAGCCTTGGGCTTCAAGTCGCGCCGGGTCGCTTGATCGAACTCCAATACGCTGGTCTTCGCGAGATCGCTAAAAGTTCCCATTTTCCCTCTTCAGTGCCTCGATAGTTACAGGCCAAGTATCCCAAGCAAACGTTTCGGTTCCTGCTTGCCCGCGACCTGTGCCGACCTTTCGACCAATGTCTCCAGCCAGCCGCGCAGTGCAACGGCCAGCTCTGATTTCGCCGTGTGCGAGATGGGTGAGCCACTGTTAATCGCGTTCACCACTTCGGCATAGCAATTGGGAACAACCAACGCGACAGGCATCCGGATCGTCTTCTCGATTTGATCCTGGCGTATCGCTGAGCGCTTGTCGTAACGATTGATGACGACACGAGTCTTTTCCTGCGGGCAGTTGAAACGTTTCAAGTGCTCAAGGTAACGGACGAGATTTCGGATGGATGGAAGTTCGGGAGATGCCACAAGGTAAACGGCGTCTGCACGATCGATTGCCCCTACGTTGTAGGCATTCAGCCCAGGGGCACAGTCAACAAGAACAAGCTCGTACTCTTCCCGAAGAAACTCAAGCGTGTTCTCCAATGCGGTCTCCGAGGCTTTGGTGCCTGCTCCGAACGAGTCGGGAGCAGCCAGTACATGGAGACCTGAAGAATGCTTGGTCACAAAACCTTGCAGGAGTTCGGCGTCTAAGCGATGAATGTTATGCACGAGCTCAAAGAAGTGGTACTGATGCTTACCCATACTGAGGTAAACGGACACGTCGCCCAGATCTGGATGCTGGTCGATCAACAGCGTCTTGATTCCGCTCTGTGCAGCGAACGTACCGAGATGAGTGGCCAGAGTGGTTACTCCGGTGCCACCCTTCACGCCCACAAACGCGAAGACTTTTCCCTTCTTCGCTTGAGGCGCGCGCTCACGCTTCTTTTGTTCGTGCTTGACCAGTGCTTCGACAACCCGCTCGCGAGCAAGCGGTTTTAACAAATATTCCGAGCACCCCGAACGCATCGCTTCAATGATGCGATCCGGGTGCGAATCAGAGGAAAGCGCAAACACAGCAGTAGTGGGAAAAAGATTCCGTATCTGCTCCGCGCGACGTGCAGCTCCCTCTCGATTGTTATCGAAATCCATGACACAAACGTCGGGCTGCCTCTGCTGCAGATCCCCCAGAAGCGCTGCATCGTTCGCGGCAAAATGATCAAGCTCGCTGGTAATCTCAAAGCCGGGAAGCGAATCCACAATTTCTCGTAGCCCAGCAGTGGTCCGCTTGTCAACGGAGACGGTCACGATGCCCAACGTGCGGCGAGATGTCTGAGGAATCATGGTGCTCACGTTACGCTACCTCGTGATTACTTACTGTTGTTCGTGCCTTGGGTCGGACTGGACTTCTTGATCGTGCGATCAAAGTCTTTTTGAGACAGATTATCGACTGCCATCTCGGGTGTCTGAGGAGTTCCAAACTTTGCCGATTCATTCACAGGATCGACGATGACCGGCGTAACCATGACCAGGAGTTCCGTGTTCGTCCGGTTAATCGATTTTGATTTGAACAGATTTCCCAAAACCGGGATATCTGCAAATCCGGGAAGCCTACTCATCTGTAACGTGGTCCGCTTATCAATCAAACCGGCGATTCCGAAGCTCTGGCCGCTGACGAGGTCAACTTCAGTTTCTGCGCGCCTCGTTGAGAGAGCCGGAATTTGAAATCCGGAAATTGTTACGCCATTGGTGAAATCGAGCGTACTTACTTCTGGAGATACCTTCAGACGAATCGTATTGCCATCAATGGTTCCCGTAAACTCCAGCCTAACTCCGAATGGCTTGAACTGAATGGTAACCGCGGTCGCAGATCCGGCCGTTCCGCCCTGAACCACGGGGAACGGAAATTCACCGCCTGCTAGAAATCTCGCGGGCTGCCCGCTGCGGGCCATGATGTTCGGCTCTGCAAGGATCTGCAGCACGTTCTTCGATTGGAGATCCTGGATAGTTGCGCCCAGATTGAGATCAGGGCGAAACAGGAAGACGTTCAACAGACTCGATGGCGTGAGACTTGTGGTGGTGCCCTTCAGCGAACCACCGATCACACCGGTGATCGATCCACTTATTGCCGTCCCGCCGAACTGTCCCGTACTAATAACACCCGGAGTGTTTGCGGCACCAGTACTGAGGATATTGAACGCGTACTGATCCAGTTTAACTCGATCAACTTCCGCGAATTGCACCTTGAGCATGATCTGCTTCTCGTGTGGCAGATCGATGGTCATGGAGTCAACAACATCCTTAGAGTAGATCGTTGCCATACGCAGGACGTCGTCAGCAATGGCCTTGCTGGTCGCAGTACCACTTACCAGCACACGTCCCTGCTCGGCCTCGACCCGGATGTTCTGCGTTGGATATGCAGATTTGATCCCCTCCCGCAATCCAGACACATCAACATCGGCATACACGTCCAGAATGCGAGCGTTGGATCCCTCGTCCCACATTACGAGACTGCTGCTGCCTGGTCCCTTGGCCGTAACAACTACCTGTGTGGTGCTGACCGTAACGGTGTCGAGCACATTCGGATTGCTTACAACAATGCGACGCAAACGCGATTGGGTGTTCAGGACGATGGAGCGGCCCACTTGAATATGTAGCGACTGCGTTTCGGGGGCCAACGTTGGCTGCGCGACCTGCTGATCCTGATCCAGCGTCTCGACCTTCGCGGCAGGTGCGGCGTTGGGAGCTTGTGGAGCAGCAGGGGTTTGCGCCTGTGCGATCCCGAAAGCAGGCATCATTAAACAGAGAGCAACTGCCGAATGAATCACATTGTGAAGTGCTCGCATCTTTGAGTTCCTCTTAGGGGAATCAGTTACTCAAACTTATCAACGGACCTCTTACTGCCCGCAATGGTTTCCACTTCATAGAAAACAGCGGGTTTAACGACCCGAGGAGGAGCCTTCACCACAACAACCTTCTTCTCCGAAGGTTGACTCGCTTTCATGGCAGAGCCAGAAATAACATCCGCCATATTTACCGGCTTGGCGTCAGTCTGTTTCTGATCCGCCCCATTGCGCAATACGAACTGGATCGTGCCTTGAGACGAAGCAAGCACTAACTTCTCTCCCTCCTGCGGTTTGAGAAGCAGAGTTACGACGTTAACGGTCTCTGGTTTCCCCTGTGGGTCTGGTTCGATTCTTTGGCCGGCAACGAGAACTTCCACATTGGAAAGGATCGTTTGAGTAATTGGATTCGGAGAGTTATCGAGCCTCGATGTCACAAGGACATCAACATGTGAGCCTGGATAAAGGAAACCGGCAACCCCAACTACATCATTGGATCGCACGGAAACGGCTCGCATGCCTTCTGGGATCTTGACTGTTAGTCCGATGCCCGATCCAGCCAGCGCAACATCGTGCTCAAGAATTGGCTGATGCTGATCAATAGGGTAGATGATCGATCGTCCGATCACGTCCTCGACCTTGGTGTATGCGCCGGTAAGCGGCATGCTGGAGGGCCAGTCAACAAGGGCCACACTATCAGCACTGATCGGGGATCCTGCACTCAAAGGCTTCGTCGCTGCCACCACCTTCACGGTCGTACAGGTGACTGCCTGCTGGGAACGCATACGCGAGTAGAAGGCGTAGCTCACAACTCCCGCGATGGCTACGGCCAGGACAAGTGCCAGTGCAATTCTCTTTGAGTTCATAAGCCACCTCGGCAGTAGAATCCAACAGCTGAATACAGAACGCCTATCGCTATCGCAACACCATAAGGCAAGCGAAGCGCGTCCGGATTAGAGAGATTTAGGGTTGGATGAACCTCGGCCCCCGCCACTGCATGGAACTTGATGAGACCGCTCACGTTCACAAGTGTCGTGCGCAGCCTTCGACGCCAGATTGCGCACATCAGTGCGAGGACTCCGCCGGCCATAGCTGAAACGAGCAGAATTGATAGCGACAACCCGGAACCTGCGAGCGCACAAACCGCCGCGATCAACTTGACGTCGCCAGCACCCATGGCGTGAATAAGGAAAAACAAGAAGAAGATGCCACCGCCGACTAGACATCCTGCCACAGCCGTTGCCAAGCCGTGCCAACCCTGCAGCGCGAATCGTCCGACGATGGCCACGAGGATCGCGGCATATGTGAGCCAATTGGGAATCTTATGACTGGCAACATCGATGGCACCGCCAATCACGGCAACCACCAAAGCACATCCGACAAATAGATGCTCAGTTGTCATCCGAATCCCAGGCCCACTTTCACAGAAAATTCGTATAGATTCAGACTTCAAATCGTTTAGAGGTGACTCCAAGAGCGCCTTGCCATACTGCAAAGCGCTCCCCGGAAAACCTCCGAACCACCTTGCGACGCCTGACGTAAGCGGCGTGTCAACAATGGCCGGACGTGTGCGCACTACCGACCAGTGGATGAAGTTTAGTTACCCGCCGCGCTCGAAACTTTCGAACCGATAACTGAGAATGCTTTGTTGATGTTGCCAGAGAGGGTCGTCATAGCAGCGACAGCACCGAATGCGATCAGGGCTGCTACCAAGGCGTATTCGATCAAGTCCTGACCGGACTCGTCATTGTGCAGCGCGTTAAGGATGCGCAAGAGATTTGCTTTCATTCGGAGATCTCCTTTGAGCGTTGTTTGGGTTGAACTTGAGCCCGGATATCCGAGCCAGAAACTTCGACGAGAATCGACAAACTTACCAGGCGCGACTAGCTTCCCGCAGCGCTGCTCACTTTTGATCCGATCACTGAAAAAGCAGTGTTGATGTTGCTGGACAGCGTGCCCATGGCAGCGACCGCGCCAAATGCAATGAGAGCTGCAACCAGTGCGTACTCGATCAGGTCCTGGCCGGACTCATCACGATGTAGGTTTCGGAGTAACTGAAAGAATTTTGAGGTCACTTCACTCCTCCTGAGGGTGATCGTGAAAGGTTAAAGCGAACTACGTAATTCAGATGAGAGTTCCTGCTTTCGAGTTGCAATGACCAAGAAAAACTTTGCAGACGGCGCATGTATCTCGGGAGAGCTGATGGGTGCTACCAACCGTGTCTGGCCGAGAAAAGGCCACCACATAGCAGCTTCCCCATAAGTGAATGGGTCTCTCCGTAATACGCAAATCAATGCGCAAACAGCACGCAATCTGCGTATCGCGAACTATCCAGCAGAAGCTCTGGAAAGTCAACCCTCATCTTGGGACAGCTCTGGGCTCGTCATACCTTTGGTGCAATCGCGTAGTTTCGAAAGTAATAACGAGTAACAAACTTTAGAATTGGGCAGAGGAGATTGTTAAAAGAGGTCGAGGATTATTGCTGCCGAGGTCGTTACGGAACTGCTTGACGTCTCTCGAACACGATGGCCACGCCGTCATCGTACTCAACACGCCAGTCGCGGCTCTCCTTGAGAATGCTTGATAGTGCTGAATTGCTGGATATGAGAACCCAATGAATTCGAGCGTTCTCGATGGGATCGCGCCATTGCCAGCTTCCGCTATTCGCCTTCAGGTAATCCTTTACGTAATTTTCGCCATAGAAATCATGCCGATCGTCAAAGTACAGTTTCAACGAGGGATAGAACCGATATATAAGGTAGCCGCTCCAATAATCTGTGCTAAAGAGGTGATCGTGGATGCCTTTTTCGGCTACGAAATCAGTCGCTCTTACTGGAAATGTTTTGGGATCGAAATGCGCAGACATGACCTGCGTAGATGAGAGACGACCTCCGTTGATAGCAACTACCAGAGACGCGCAAAGTAGTACTAGTGGAACTGCATGCCCCTTGAACCGTCTCTCCATCATCCCCATGTTTCTCGAAATCTCACCGATAGCTTCTATGGCGGAACTCACTCCGTGCGGAAGCGCGATCGGAGTGGTGACATCGTTCGCCGAAAAGATAGAAAACAAGTGGGCTCCTGCCATAACCATCAAGATGGCTGAAACAGGTATGTTCCTCGCGGCATACAGTCCAGCGTGGATGGCGAACAGTGTCAGAAGAACGTCAATCGTACTTAGCTGATGTTTCTTGAAGAATAGCAACAGAACAGCCGCGAGGATAAACACTTCGAAATAGCCAAATCCATCAACATGGAAATTCGGCGACATAAACTCGTTGATGGTGTTCATCAAGAAGCTATTTGATAGGTACTGAGTTATGTGAATGTGCAGCTTGTACCCATAAGGCGTGCACAGAGTCGTTGCGGCACACGCGAGGAAGGCAAGGAGCAGGTCAGTAGCCCTCTGACGAGCTTCGGGACGCTGGGCGCAGGTGTAATCCCAGACGTCTGCGCATGCGAACAACGCAATGAGAAAAAGTCCAATTATGAAGCCGCCGTGCATGTTGACCCATATCAGCATCAGCGGCGCGAGCCAAAACAGTGCACGGCGTTTGCCTTGCTCATTACGAAACAATATCTCCAGGTATAGTACCGAGAACAGCCAGCTCATCACATGGGGGCGAGCGAGCATATGGATCTGCGCGGCAGCGGCCGCCAGCAAAGTGGAACCGACAGCGAAGGCGAAGTTGCCGCTACGCCGGAAAGCGAAGATGAAAAGAAGCGAAAAAGTGAATGCGATCACGGTAGCCGTGAACAATACGACGCCATTTAGTCCGGCAACGTGATGCACGGCTGCGATGAGCGCATCGTAGAGCCACTCCCATGCATACCAAGGCTGCCCGGCCCTGGTGTATGAAAACAAATCCGTCCTTGGCACAGAGTGAGAGGACAGAATGAACTCGCCAGCGCGGATATGCCACCCCGTATCGGCATCCCCGAGCAGCGCATTGCTCATAGGCGTAAAGGCGAGAATGCCAAGCAGCACTGCAAAGAAGATATCAGCGATCGACGGCAGCACGAAGCGAGTCCACGCACTATGCTCGGGGAGGCCGCTGGCGGATGGAGATACAACGAGCGCACGAGAAGTTGTCGAAATCTGTTCGGCCATGAATTCAACTCGGGTCACTTGTATCAGACAGGACGCGAACACACAAGTAAACGATCGAACGCACCCCTACCGGGAAGGTGATTCATTCAGCGTTCGAGGACTGTGCTTGGCTGGCAAGACAGCTTCTGCGATTGTGACGCATGCATACACGACCATGAGCGTCATAATCGGATCAATTGGGTGTCGATAGAACGGTTCCGCTAAGGTCACATAATAAGGAAGCGGATATAACAACAGAAGGCCCGCGAACACGCTGGCGCTTGATGGACTGTGGCGAAACATCAACACTACCCCAGAGAAGGCCAGCATCGACCAGATAGCAGGAGCGAGGCCAGGGCCTATGCCGCCCAATCTTGAGGACCAGTAGAAGATTATTCGATTTCTCGTAAGCCGCAGAAACTCGGCGGGGTTGTGTCGAATGTATTGCACCGCCATAGACTGGCGTGACGCAGCGTACTGCGCTTCACCCAGGCTTACATAGGCTTGAAGTTCGTCAGTATTCTGTGTCGGATCTAGGGTCTCGTCCGTCGGCGTCGCACCGGGATGATTACCATACCAGAGGTTGGGTCCGAAGTTTCCGCGGATTGGGATGAGTTTGTGGAAGACGATGTAGTTTCGGACTGTCCAAGGAGTGAGCATACAAACAAGAATGAGGGAGGCAATCAATAAGCTTTGCTTTAATCGACCACTCCATTGACGCCAGAGTGCGAAGACCGCTAGAGGCATCATCAGTGCAAGAGTCGTATTGATGAGAGCGGCGATCCCCCAGAACAGACCATATACAACCCAATCGCGACGCTTAGGAGGAGTCTCCTGTAAATGCAGGTAAAAAGCAATGGAAAGCGTTGCTAGAAGCGCAGACAGACTCGACTCCCAAACACGCACCGAATAGAGCGCGACGTTCCAATCCAGGGCCCAGAGTAGTGCTGCCGCAAATGCAACTAGAGGATTGAAACAGCGTCGGCCAATCCAGTAGAGCACCGCAGCAGTAAGAGTCTCACAAGCTATGTTGAGCGAAAACAGAGCGCAAGCCGCTGCAGTTGAGAAACTGCCAAACACTTTGAAGATCGCAGCTACTATCAATGGATAGATGGGGGCTAGCCATGCGGTGGGTCCGCTTGGAACCCCGTAGAGAGAGCTGAAGCCTTGCCCTTTTGCGAGGGCAGCACCGACAAACGCTGGTTCAAACCCGCCATAGATTGTGTGCAGGTCAAATTGTGACAATGCCAGCCACACGCAGACAATTCGAAGCGCTACCGAGATGCAACAAACAACAAGAATCAGCCAAATAGAGGAGACCAATCGAGAATCTTCTGCCCTAGTGGAACACGGTTGACGAGATTGTTTGGATTCCTGATCTTCTGATAGGCCTTGATCGACTCGAGACATCGACCCTCCGAATCAGGCAGCAACAATTTGCGTTGAGAGTACACCGATTCCTGCGTGTGGGCAAGTCACCACCCACGATTGTCAGAGAGGCTTAGCGTGGAGCGGTTGACCAAGTAACATCCCAAAGTTACTGCCCTGCAGATTTCAGGAGGGTCTGTAATCATTAGGCCGAATCAAACTGTTGAGAGAAGCTAGTACGACGACCGAACCCGAGACCAATGTGAGGGCAACTTTGAGCGGAGTGGTAGATCACGCACCGGGCATCCAAAGCGATTTAGGAGCGATGAGCGAATCGAGAGTGCAAGCCAAACTCATCGTTTGCGCCGTTGTGGTACTGATCAGCGTGTCATACGCGGGAGCGCTGGTACGGTCGAACTGGATATCGGGTGATGATGGCTTGCTTGCGTCCAGTGCTCTTCGGGTCATGAATGGCGAACTGCCTCATCGAGATTTCGTAGAGAACTATAGCGGCGGCTTAGATTACATTCATGCGCTCGCATTTCGAGTGCTTGGTACAAACCTCGTCTCAATGCGAGTCGCTGTGCTTTGCGTATTTGCGATCTGGGTGCCTGTCATTTTCTATCTCGCTGCGATATTCTCATCCCCGATTGTTGCCGGGGCCTTCACGTTGTTGTCGGTTGCCTGGAGCCTTCCCAACTATCCAACTCCGATGCCGTCCTGGTACAACCTCTTCCTCGCTACGTTCGGGGCCGCAGCTTTGTTCCGCTATATAACGACCAAACATAAAGGCTGGTTGTTTCTTGCCGGAGTCGTTGGTGGAATTTCTATTCTTGTGAAGATTATCGGGCTCTACTATGTGGCAGGAGTGCTGCTGTTCTTCGTGTTTCGAGAAAGCGAGATCAATCGCACAGATGGACGAGAGGATAAACGCTCGTCCCCAAGTTATGTGATCTTCGTTGCCGTCTCGATTTCGTTGTTTCTCATTGCGGTTGTGAAGCTGGTGCACCCATTCGTCTCAAGCGGGAGAATCGTGAACCTGCTAGTGCCAGTACTGTCGGTTGCCATACTCCCGGTCATTTCTCAGAGTCATGCTTCCCGGGCGACCAGCAGCCGGCGCCTGGCAACACTGTTCGGCATGTGCACTCCTTTTTCGCTCGGAGTGTTGTCACCAGTGCTCGTATTTCTGATTCCCTACATTGAGACAGGCTCCGTAAAGACGTTTATTGCGGGGGTATTCCCTGCCTCTGTAGCACGCGCCAGTAGTCTCGCTGTTTTTGATCCGCCTTCGGCGGTCTGCTTTATCTTCACCATTCCGGTTTTGATTGGCTTGGCAGTGGCTTATCAGGCGCATCCCAAAATTGCTCGATCGGGGACCATTGTTATCTCCGTATGCGGAGCAGCCCTTCTAATTGGCGCAGGAAAGCATCCGCTGATTACGCAGCTGACCTTTCAGTCGGTCGAAATGCTGGGCCCGGTTCTGGTGGTCGCGGGGGTGGTACAACTCAGCTGCAACCAGCAGTTGGACACGAGTGTGCGGCAGCGGCTGATGTTGCTTCTAAGTTTGGCGGCTCTATGTGGACTTGTGCAGTATCCTTTTTCAGCCCCTATTTATTTCTGTTACTACGCTCCTCTGCTGATCCTCGCTCTTGTTGCCTCAAGCTCCCAGTGGCCTAAGCCAGCCAGCTCGTCAATGCTTAGTGCATTGGTCGTGTTTTACATTTTGTTCGCGGCAGCGCGCTTCACGCTTCCGGCGTCGCTGCATCGCGGATTCATACCTAGTCCGGCTACCGCGCCGCTCACTCTGGAAAGAGCGAATCGGATTCGCGTGGTGAGGCCGGCAACGACGACCACGATGGTTGAGCTCGTGCAGCGACATGCATTGAACGGGAAGGCCTTGGCATTCCCAGAATGTCCAGAGGTCTATTTCCTAAGCGGGATTCAGAATCCGACGCGAAATGATGGCGGCGTCTCGCAAGAGGATCTGTTGCGCGTGCTCAAAGCCAAGGAAGTGAATGTTGTCGTTATCAATCAGAAGCCGTTCTTTGATTCGTCTCGCCCCGCGCAGGAAATGCTTGCGCAAGTGGAGCGCGAGTTCCCTAATTCAGCCGTATCTGGGAAATATTTGATTCGCTGGCGCGAGTAGTTCACGTGAAAGGAAAGTAGGTGCGGAGCAAAGTGTGAACCAATTTTCCGGGACAGCGACGTAATTCAAGTCAGAGAAACGACAGGGCGCCTGAGTAGAACGCTCGTCTTGTCTTGGTAGAGCACAGTCCACTTCGCCTCACTCTGCAAATATTTCGCAAGGGTACTATCGGTAGGCATTAGAACGTACTGAACCTGATATTTGCTCAGTACCTCACTCGAATCCTGATTTGTAACGACCGACCAGTAATCTTTGAAGACGCCGCTGGGAGCGTAGGGATCAAAGCGGCCATCCACAAACACCTTTATCTCCGGCGCATGCCAGATCAGGTATCCTCCCCAGACATATTCATGAAAGACACGGTCCTTGATACCGTGAGCCTTCATGAAGGCGACTGCCCCGTCTGGATAATCCACTGTTCGAACGAAATTGGAATCGCGAGGCATGCTTACCATGAACAAACAAAACAACACTCCGAGTGCAATTGCATTGTTGAAGCGCTTGTCTGACCGAGCATCGTACGGGCCCATCAGATCAAGCCGCCTTGCAAAGATCGGAGCAAGTAAGATTCCAGCCAGAAACATGAATCGAATGTACGTCAGCGAGAAATAGAGCGCCACAATCGCAAACCCTATTTCGTCCAGTCGCCAACGGATAGACGAGAAGATCGCGATGAGCAAGCAGCCAACGATCATGAGGATGGCGACCTTGCCCCAACTGGTATGGAAATTGATCGAGGCAAATTCCTCCACACTATTGACACTTGCATGCTTTCCAAACATCGCCTGGAAGGGATAGAAGACCAGTTGGTACCCGAGCGGGTTCAGAAAAAGCGCACAGACCGTTACACCAGCCGTGAGGAAAAGACTGCGCAGTTGCTTCGGTGACCATAGCGTCGCGAAAGCATTTCCCCACTTCCCTTCCAATAATCCGGAAGCGATGAAAATGCCGAACACCACGATTCCCATTGGCCAGGAACCATGCGAGTTTATCCAAGCACAGAAAAGCAGTGGAACCATCCAGAGGCGACGCAAGTTCCCCTGTCGTGCGGACTCAAGAATGAGCAGTAGGGCAACCAGGAACAGCCAACCGAACAGAAGGGTTCTGGCGCCGATGGATACGGCTGCCATCACCGCTGCGCCTACGGAGATCACAAATGAGTTTTTAATATCGCGACTTTGCAGATAACTGAGGCGAAATATGCCCAGAACTATCGCAGTGCAAAGTACAAAGACCAACACAAAGATTGCATTGAGCCCACCCCACTTGTAAGCGAGGTAGTAGGGGACCTCCGACAACCACTCGAACGGAACAATAGGCGCTCCCGGAACCGTGTACGAGTAGAGATCTGCAACCGGAAGATGACCTGTTGAGAACAGCCGCTCAGCGTTGCGTAAGTGCCACCACAGATCAGGATCTGCAATATTACGGCGACAAAGAATGAAGACAAGGTATGCCAGGGAACAAGTCAGTACTGAAGGAAACGACAGCAGGGACCATCGCTTCGGTAATTCGGGGCGAGGTTCCGAGTTGGGGGTGGTCGATTGAGACACCCTGAGCTTCTCGATCTCAGTACTCATCAAGTTTGAAGATATCCTATTTATTGTTCTTGGGAACTCTGATCTTCAAGCGGTCTTTTTCGAGTCCGCCCCATCAAACAGAACCTGATAACCACGTTGGAACGATTGCAGGTGATGGCGCATGGCTTCGCGGGCTCTGGCAGGACTGTGCTGCCGGATTGCCTGGACGATCCGGGAATGCCCACGCAGAGCAGTATCCATCGCCTCCTCGACGAGCAGGCTCTTGGCAATCAACTCCATCGTCCTCTCGCGCACCCCGCAAAGAATTGAGTTGAGCGCTTCATTCTTGGCACCCTTCCCGATTGCAAGGTGGAAAGCAAGATCTAGCTTTGCGAATTCAGATGAGTCTGACATCGCGGTCTTCATGCGTCGCAACAATAGCTCGAGTTCCACTAGCTCCTGCTGAGTAATGCGCTCGGCACAAAGCGCGGCAACCTCACCTTCGAGAATCAGGCGAGCCTCGACAAAGTCGGACAGTGTTTCTTTATCCGCAAGCAGTCCGGAGTTTAGCCATGGTGTTGTGAAGTAGGCGGAGGGCGTTTCGGCGACGTAGCTGCCGCCACCTGCGCGAACACGGATAAGCCCGATGAAAGCCAACGAAGTAAGTGCCTCGCGGAGCGTCGAACGACCTACGCTGAACGCAGAGCACAGTTCCGCCTCGGAGGGAAGCTTCTCACCCGCCTTCCAATCTCCGGTGGTGATTCGGGTGGCCAACTGCTTCGCTACCTGTTCGCTCAAGGTAGCTCGGGTAACCGGACCTAGTGCATTCAATGACTTGGAAACCATAGGCTCAACCCGGTCAGGATAGGTATAAAAAATATTTTGGTCAATCATAAATTCATCTTGTCTGACAACCTGACGTGTAGTAATGTCTCCGCAATTGTCAGGCGACCTGAGTGATGGAAAAAGGGTTTTGGAGGACGGACCCTGCCCCACAGGCCTGCAATGGAGGTTCTTACTTGAGCGCCACGACCGTATCCCCAAGTTCAGCTCGAAAAGCCCCCACGCCATCTCAGCCCAAACCGAATTACGTTGCAGCAGCACTCGTTGTGGTGCTGGGCGTAGTCGCTTCCGTAATCATTCTGCGGGCACCTGCTCTAAGTAGCGCCTGGCAGCAGAACTACAATCCAACAGGGCACTGGTTCCTTTCCACTCTAATCGCCGCGATTCCAATCGTGGTGCTGTTGGGCACTCTCGCTTTCGGTCACGTCAAGGCACACTATGCTGCACTTGCTGGATTGACCGCCGCCTTACTTACCGCAATCATCGGCTTTCATATGCCAGCGCGGCTCGCGGCGGCCACCGCTGTCTACGGTGCAGGCTATGGGTTGTTCCCTATTGGCTGGATCGTTCTCAACGTCATCTTCATGTACCAGTTGACGGTAGAGTCGGGCCGCTTTACGGTCCTGCAGCATAGCTTGACGGGCATCACAAAAGATCGCCGCTTGCAGTTGCTGCTGATCGCTTTCTGCTTTGGCGCATTCTTTGAAGGCGCCGCCGGGTTCGGCACTCCTGTCGCAGTGACGGCAGCGTTGCTCATCGGACTTGGCTTCCGTCCGCTACAGGCTTCCGGTCTGTCGCTGATCGCCAACACGGCACCAGTTGCTTTCGGTGCATTGGGCACCCCGATTATTGCTCTTGCCAAAGTTACCGGCTTCAGCGAAGTGGTGCTGTCGGCAATGGCGGGACGCATCCTGACCCCGTTCTGCATCCTGGTTCCCTTCTGGCTCGTCTGGGCCTTTGCCGGCTTTAAAGGCATGATCGAAGTCTGGCCCGCGATCCTGGTCGCAGGTGTTACCTTTGCAATTCCTCAGCTTCTCGTATCCAACATGCATGGCCCCTGGGTGGTAAACGTCACCGCAGCGGTTGTGTCCATGGTCTGCCTCACTGGGTTCCTGCTGATCTGGAAGCCGAAGAAGATTTGGAAGTTTGAAGGGCAAGAGGAAGAAGAACAGGCCGCAGCTGAAAGGGGTCATGTTCAGCCGGTTTACTCCCGCAAGGAAATTACGCAGGCATGGGTTCCCTGGGTCATTCTCAGCGTGATTGTCTTCATTTGGGGTACGCAGACCGGAAAGCTCTACATGAACACGCCGGAGAAGGTTTTCACCTCAACGGCAAGTTGGGCCACGAAGCCAAGCGAAATCACCAACCCACAGTTCAAAGTCACAGTGCTGCACAATGCAGTGGAACGCGTTCAGCCTGTGGTGCCAAAGCCAACTAAAGAAGGCGCGATCTTCGGCTTGAACTGGGTAAGCGCCACCGGTACCGGCATTCTGCTGGCGGCGATCATCTCCGGCCTGATCATGGGACAGAGTTTGGGAAAGATACTGTCTGTCTTTGGCCACACAATCGTGAAGGTACGCTTCTCCCTTCTGACAATTGCGGCCATGCTCGGGATCGGCATGCTCACACGCTACTCGGGTCTGGACGCGTGCCTTGGCTTGGCATTCGCACGTACAGGACACCTATACCCATTCTTCGGCACGATGTTGGGCTGGATGGGCGTGGCGGTGACTGGTTCCGACACCTCGTCCAACGTGCTGTTCGGCAGTCTACAGAAGATCACGGCGCAGCAGATCGGCGTCTCGCCCGAGCTGATGGCTGCCGCGAACACGACTGGCGGCGTCATGGGCAAGATGATCGATGCGCAGAGCATCGTTGTCGCCTCGACTGCAACGCAGTGGTATGGGCATGAAGGCAGCATTCTGCGTTACGTCTTCCTGCACTCTCTGGCGTTGGCTGCCTTGGTGGGTGCGCTGATCTTCATGATGGCGTACGTGTATCCGTTCACCCAACTCGTAGTGCACTAAGCAAAGAATCGCAATTTCCCTTTCTCCCCCAAGGGGGATTGCGGTGCACGGGCAAGTGATTTCGGCGGGCGGCGTAGAGCTGCCCGCCGATTCAGAGGATTCCATGAGCGCAATTGCAGAGTGTCCCGCACTGTTCGAATCGTTCAAAATGCGTGCTGAAGCCGTCAGCGCACAGGTACAAAGAGTCGCGACCAAAGAACTGGCGATGGAATTGATCGTTAGCCTCCTGCATCAGGAAGGCGTAAGCGATGAGCCCCATTCCTACGCTGTGTGGGCCGCAGGTCCCATGCTTAAGGAATCTGAAAAGCAAAAACTTGAAAGTGCCGTTCCAGGACTGACGTTCGCTGTTACTCGCGAACTCGCGGCTGACGCAAAAGTCGGCATCAGCGAGATGGAGTGGGCGCTAGCCAACACCGGAACTCTCGTACAAGCATGCGATTCGGTGGAAACCCGCCTGGTGTCAACTCTTCCATTGGTTCATATTGCAATCATTCCTACGGCTGCTCTGCTCCCGGATATTCCCGCAGTGCTCACGCGCATTGATCCGCGTAAGTCTGCATATCTTTCGTTCATCACCGGGCCTAGCCGTACTGCTGACATCGAACGCGTGCTGACAATTGGCGTGCATGGCCCTGAGCGGCTCGTAATCGTCATGGTGGACGATATGGAGGTGGCGGCGTGAAACAGGAATTCAAGCAACAGATTCTCGATGCTTTGTCGAATCCCAGCCTGACAGGAGCTCTGGGAAACTTCTCGGTCGCTTATCGCGCCGGACGCGCAAAGGCATATGAAGGTATCGATTTTGAGGCGCTGCGTACACAGATTGCTGGCGTGAAGTCCGAAGCTGCCGGGCACCTGGATGAACTAGCAGACAAGTTTGCTCGTGCCGCCGAGGCGCGCGGGACAAAGGTATTCCGCACGAACAGCCCAAAGGAAGTGAAGGAGTACATCCTCCGCCTTGCGCAGGAACGCGGCGTAAAGAGCATCGTCAAATCGAAATCGATGGCAACGGAGGAGATTCATCTCAATAAGTACCTGGAGCAGGCAGGAATCGAAGTGCAGGAGAGCGACCTTGGCGAATGGATCATCCAGCTCGCGGGCCAGACTCCCTCACATATGGTGATGCCCGCTATCCACATGACGAAGGAAGAGGTCGCTGAAGTCTTCAGCGACAAGGTCGAGGACGGCCAGAAACCAGACATTCCAAAGTTGGTGAAGTTTGCACGCGGGAAGCTGCGTTCGAAGTTCCTTGCGGCAGACATGGGAATCAGCGGCGCAAACATTGCCGTGGCCGAAACCGGAAGCATCGTAATCGTCACCAACGAAGGCAACGCGAGACTTACAACCACACTGCCCAAGATCCATGTGGCCGTTATCGGGTTGGAGAAGCTGATCGAGCGCTTCCAGGACATCGCGCCGATTCTCACGGCCCTTCCGAAGAGCGCGACCGCTCAGCTTCTCACGAGCTACGTGTCGATCATCAGCGGACCAGTGCCGAATACAGATGGCACGCCGAAAGAGCTGCACATCATCCTGATGGACAACCGTCGGACGGAGATGGCGGCAGATCCGCAGTTTAAGCAGGCGCTGCAATGCATCCGCTGTGCATCGTGCCTGAACGTGTGTCCAGTGTTCCGGCTGGTTGGCGGGCATGTTTTCGGGAAGGTCTATACCGGCGGTATCGGAACGATTCTTACCGCGTGGTTCGGCGCACTGAAGGAGTCGGATGAGATTCAGAGCCTCTGTATCCAGTGCGGGAACTGCAAGGACGTTTGTCCAGGCAAGATCGACATCCCTGATCTCATCCTTGAACTGCGTCGCCGCCTTGCGGTGGAGCAGGGTCAGCCGATGGTGCAGAAGGCGATCTTCTCCGTAGTGAACAACAGACGCATGTTCCACACGATGTTGCGGGCCGCCTCAATCGCACAGAAGCCTTTTGCAAAAGAAGGATTCATTCGGCATCTGCCAATGTTCCTGAGCAACATGACCGAGTTCCGGTCGTTACCGACGATTGCCGATGAGCCTTTCCGCGACCGCATGAAGAAGATCAAGCAGCCGAAGTGCTCAGAGAAGGCCGCATTCTTCGGAGGCTGCTTGGTGGACTTCGCTTATCCGGACATGGGCGAGTCAGTAGTGAAGGTTCTGAACAAGGCTGGGATTGAAGTGATATTCCCCGAAGGTCAGACCTGCTGCGGTGCTCCGGCGCGTTACAGCGGCGCATATGAAGTGGCGGCGCAAAACGCAGCGGACAATATTCACGCGCTGCTTGAAGATGACGTGAAGTATGTGGTCTCCGCTTGTCCTACCTGCACGGTGGCACTTAAGCAGGACTTCATCGCCAATCTGGAAGCTACAGGACGGACAGAAGAGCTGGAAGCCGCACGCAAATTGTCAGCCAAGACCAAGGACTTCTCCACCCTGGCAAGCGAACTCGTAGAGCAAGGGAGACTGAAGTTCAAGGCCGGTGTCGATACTACGAAATTCACCTACCACGACTCGTGCCACTTGAAGCGCACGTTGCGAGCCGAGCAGGCTCCGCGCAAGCTGATGCAGCAGGCCGGAAACGAACTCGTGGAGATGCAGGAAAGCGATATGTGCTGCGGCATGGGCGGGTCTTATACGCTCAAGTTGCCCGAGATTTCCGCTCCGATCCTCAATCGCAAGCTCGACAACATTCAGCAGACGGGAGCACCGTTGCTGCTGATTGATTGCCCTGGTTGCGTGATGCAGATCAGAGGCGGGCTCGATAAGCGTGGGGCGGACGTGAAAGTCCAGCACACAGCACAACGCCTGGCAGAGAGCTTGGAATAACGCTTGTCAAACGAGGAGCGTCAAGTCGATCTGGCGCTACTCATGATCAAAGATCGCAAGTCGATTGCACGTTGCATAGCGAACGTTGAACAACTGAAAGGCAAATCCTATGTTGGATCATGCACTCATCGAAAAGTTCCGCTCTATTCTAGGCAAGGACAACGTACTTACGAGCAAGGTCAACCTGGCCACCTATAGCTACGACGCCACGGCCGACGTGCCAAAAGGAACTCCTGACATAATCGTGCTGCCCACATCAACTGAGCAAGTACAGGCAGTGGTGAATCTTGCGCGCGAAAACGGAGTTGCAATTTATCCGCGCGGCGCTGGGACAAACCTGAGCGGAGGCACCATTCCTGTCGAGCGCGGAATCGTGCTTTCGCTGCAGAAGATGGACAAACTTATCGAAGTCGATGCGGAGAACCTTACGGCCACCGTGCAACCGGGCGTCGTCATTCAGGACTTGAACAATGCCGCCGCGCCGCATGGCTTGATGTATCCACCCGACCCGGGAACGGTAACAACGGCCACGATGGGTGGATCGGTCGCCGAGAACTCCGGCGGACTGCGTGGCCTGAAATATGGCGTGACGAAGCACTACGTCATGGGCATGGAAGTGGTTTTGGCCAATGGTGACCGTGTTCGCTTTGGCGGTAAGACCGTCAAGAACGTTACTGCCTATGACTTCTCAAACCTGTTTGTCGGCTCTGAGGGAACGCTCGGAATCATCACTGAGATCACCTGCAAACTGCTCCCCACCCCGAAGTTCCGTCGCGCAATGCTTGCCACCTACAAGACAGTGAAGGACGCTGGTAACAGTGTCGCCGGCATCATCAAAGCGCAGGTCATTCCGGCGACGCTCGAGATCATGGACAACATGACGATCCGCACGGTTGAGGATTTCGCACATGTCGGGCTCCCAACTGACGCTGAAGCCGTGCTGCTGATCGAAGTCGACGGAATGGCAGAGGAAGTTGTCGCACGCGAAGCAGAAGCCGTGGTGAAAGTGGTGAATGAGAATAACGGAGTGCTCCGCGTGGCGAACTCCGATGCGGAACGCGATCAGGTTTGGGCTGCACGGCGCGCCGCATTGCCTGCTCTGGCTTCGCTGAACAACACTGTCGTGTTGGAAGACGCGACGGTTCCGCGCAGCCACATCACTGACATGCTGCTGGCGCTGACCGAGATTGGTCGCAAATACAACCTGGTGCTCGGGACTTTCGGACATGCGGGTGACGGCAATCTCCATCCCACAATCCTTGCGGACAAGAACAACGCGGACGAGATGTCTCGCGTGCATAAGGCTGTCGATGAAATCTTTGCGACCGCGCTGAAGTTTGGCGGCACACTGTCGGGCGAGCATGGCATTGGCATCGCCAAGATGAAGTATCTGGGCAACGAGATTGGCGACACCGGACTCAACCTGATGCGGACGATGAAAAACGCTCTCGACCCGCACCATATGCTGAATCCCGGCAAGCTGGTTCCGGCGGAAACGAAAGAGGTGGCCCATGCAGCCCGCTGAGCAGTCAGGCGAACTTCGGGCAATCTACGACGACCTGAAGGCGATCCAGAAGGAACTCGAAAAGTGCATGCACTGCGGCTTCTGTATGGCGGTTTGCCCGGTGTATGCCACGGAAAAGACCGAAGCCGGTGTGGCGCGCGGAAAGATAGGTGTGGCCGAAGCGGTACTCGAAGGCAAGTTGGCGATCGACGATCAGGAAGTCATCGATATGCTCTTCAACTGCCTGGTCTGCAAGTCGTGCATGCAGAATTGCCCGACCAAGGTGAATTTCGACCGCATCATCCTGTCATTGCGAGCGGCAATCGTTCGCAAGAACGGATTACCATGGCTGAAGAAGGCCATCTTCGCAACGCTGAAACACCCTGCGCTCTTCGATACCGGAATGAAGGCTGGCGCGGCCTTCAGCGGCCTGGTGTTTCGCAAAGCTGGGCAGCAGACAATTGCACCACGCTCGCCTTTTGCCATCATCGGTCAAAGCGTTGGCTTTGACGAGAACAGACTCCTTCCGGCGTTAGCGAAAGAGCCTCTGCGCGACCGTATTCCGGAAGTGACTCCGGTTGCGAACGCCAAGACGAAGGCGGCATTCTTCACCGGATGCTCGATGAACTATTTCTATCCTGATACAGGGATGGATGTAGTTTCGGTGATGAAGGAGAACAACGTCGAAGTCACGGTGCCGAAGGATCAGTGCTGCTGCGGCATTCCGGTGTTCGTACATGGAGATGTGGAGTCCATACGCGAACTCGCGAAGAGAAATCTCGACGCAATGGAGCGCAGCGGAGCCGAATACATCATTACAGCCTGCGGCTCGTGCGGCGGCGCGTGGCAACACGAGTACAAGGAGATTTTCAGCGGCGACGCGGTGTATGGACCCAAAGCCGAGTACTGGAGCAAACGCACATACGACATCTCAACCTTCCTGGTTGATGTGATCAAGTATCGTCCACCGCAGGGCAAAGTCGAAGCGAGCGTCACTTACCACGACTCGTGCCACCTTAAGAAGACGATGAAGGTTGCGCGTGAGCCTCGCGAGATTCTGAAGCAGATCCCGGGTGTGACTCTGAGGGAAATGTCAAAGCCCGATGCCTGCTGCGGAAGTGGCGGATCTTACGTGCTCACACATTTCGGAACCTCGACTGAGATCGCAAAACGGAAGATTACGGACGCTAACAAAACCGGAGCGGAAACAGTCACCACGGGCTGCCCGGCTTGCATGATGCAGTTGACGGACAATGTTAGCCGCTTTGGAAAAGGCCAGCAAGTTACGCACTACGTTTCCCTGCTTGCCGAGTCCTATCGCAACGAAAAAACCTCGAGTTAAACAAGAATCGCGCTGCCGATGAGATGACGGCAGCGCGATTCTCTTTCCTGTTTTGTAATTCCCTTCTCTGAGCTTTGCTATTCTCGCGCAGCTATTGCTTATTTCTGCAGCCTGTCTGCTCCTGAATAGATCACAAACCGCTGACCGCGAAGAAAACCTATTAAGGTCATTCCGAATTCGCGGGCGAGGTTGACGGCAAGATCAGATGGCGCGGATACGGACGCGAGCACGGGAATTCCGGCAACCAAGGCTTTCTGGACGATTTCAAATCCGCCACGACCGCTCACCATCAACACCGTATCTGAGAGTGGGACTCTATCGTTGGCGAGCGCCCATCCTACGATCTTGTCCACGGCATTGTGTCGCCCTACATCCTCGCGCATGACGAGCAGTTCGCCATCGTTAGTAAACAACCCGGCAGCATGCAAACCTCCGGTGCGCTCGAACACCTGCTGGGCGGCACGCAACTTTTCAGGCAACCCATACAGTACCTCGGGACGCACGGCAGATGCACCGACAGGAGGCTTCATGCTTCGCACGCGCACGGCATCAATTGAGGCTTTGCCACAGACGCCGCAGCTTGACGCAGTGTAGAAGTTGCGATGACCTGCCTCATGGTCGAGTTCTACTCCCGCAACCAGATCGATGCGAACCCGGTTTGCTCCGTTCTGCCGATCATCGGCTTCGTTCCGAACAGAGGCAATCTGCGAACGTCCCGTGATCAGTCCTTCGGTGAAAAGGAATCCTACGGCAAGTTCCAGATCGTGTCCCGGGGTGCGCATGGTCACACTCATTGGCCTGAGACCAACGCGAATTTCTAGCGGCTCTTCTGCCACTACATAATCGTTAACGGGACGCAGTTCACCGTTGTTCCATTCCTGGACGCCGGTAACAGACAGCATTCGTGGAATCACAATCACCTCAAAACGAAAAGGGCCTGCGCTTGCGGGCAAACTAGATAACTGAGCATACACGCGGTTCGTCTGTCGCAACAAACACCCTCAGGGGTGTGCTGCTCCCGGCATCGTCGCAGGATGTGGTTCGCATCTCAGGCACTACAAGATAATCCTGATCAAGGCGTCATGCCTATGTACAACGCTGATCGCATTCTTTTTGAAGACCGCGCTGACGCAGGGCGAAAATTGGCAAGCCGGTTGATGCGTTTCCGCGCGGATACTGAGGCGATGCTGCTTGCATTGCCTCGCGGCGGAGTTCCGGTGACGTTTGAGATCTCGCGAGCGTTGTCCATTGCAATGGATGTATTGGTGGTGCGCAAGCTTGGTGTGCCGGGCCAGGAAGAACTCGCCATGGGAGCCCTCGCGAGCGGCGGAATCATTGTTCTGAATGAGATCGTCATACGGCGACTACCGATCGCACAGGAATACATTCAACAAGTGATAGCGCGCGAAGGCGCAGAAGTACTCCGGCGCGAAGCGAATTTTCGGCAGGGTCGTCCAGCCCCGGATTTGCGTAACAAAACTCTAATTCTGGTGGATGACGGACTTGCGACCGGATCAACAATGCTAGCAGCAGCGCAGGCAGCGCGGTCATGTGGACCACGCAGTGTAATCGTCGCTGTACCCGTAGGCGCGCCGGATAGCTGTGCACGAGTTCGCGCCGAAGTGGACGACGTGATCTGCCTCGCAACTCCGCGTGATTTCGGATCAGTTGGAGCCTTCTACCGGAACTTCAACCAGGCGACGGACGAAGAGGTTCGAGCCTTGCTCGAACAAGCGCATTCAGGAACGAGGATGCGGAACTCGGCGTGATGGTGGAGAAAGTACAGCCCGGGCGCTTATTCGGAAGGAAAGGTACAGAAAAACTCAAAGGAAGGAAGTTAGCGGCGGACCAAAACTACCGAAGAGTGATGCAAGGAGCGTCCGGGCCTTTCCGTACTTCAATCATCAAGATGCCTCGGCAACCGTCGAGGGTTGCCGAAGCGTTAAGAATCTTATCTGTAGGACGGTGGCAACGGATTTCTGTCCCGGAACTGCCGCTGATGCCAGTAAGGATAGGCCACCTGAGGCTCACTAGCACTGTCGAGTTTTGCAACCTGCTCAGCAGTGAGTACAAAGCTCGCTGCGGCAAGATTGTCACGAAGCTGCTGCTCGTTTCTGGCTCCGATGATCACGCTCGAAATGGTGGGTTTGCGTAGCAGCCAGTTCAGGGCGACCTGAGGGACCGCTTTACCCACCTCGGCTGCCACCTCGTCCAACGCGTCCACTACCTTATATAAGTATTCATCTGCAACCATGGGGCCACCTTTTGCGGCCTCGTGCAAGCGGCTTACTTTTGGCAAGGGCTGCCCTCGTCGCAACTTTCCAGTGAGGCGTCCCCAACCCAGTGGGCTCCAGACGAGAGCGCCGAGACCTTGCTCGTAAGCTTGCGGCATCAGTTCCCACTCGTAATCGCGTCCCACCAGTGAGTAGTAGACCTGGTGAGCGACGTACCGCGTCCAGCCATAATGTGCGCTGATGTCGAGCGATTTTTGTAGATGCCAACCAGAAAAGTTTGAGGCAGCGATATAGCGAATCTTGCCTGAACGTACGAGGGTGTCGAGCGTACTCAGGGTCTCCTCCATTGGGGTCAACGCGTCGAAACCGTGCATGTGGTAGATGTCGATGTAGTCCGTTTTCAGTCGCTTGAGACTTCCCTCGACCTGCTGCAACAGATGATACCGTGATGAACCAGCACTGTTTGGGCCTTCGCCGAATCCGAAGGTCGCTTTCGTTGAAATCAAAACGCTCTCACGGGGTAGATGCTTAATGGCCTCTCCCAGAATCTCCTCGGACAAGCCCTGCGAGTACACGTCGGCGGTGTCGAAGAGATTGACGCCTGCCTCCATGCAAAGATCAATCAGGCGGATGGCCTCTGCCACATCGGTTTCGCCCCACGCGCGAAAGAACTCCGTTCCGCCACCAAACGTCGCCGTTCCGTAGCACAGAACCGGCACTTTCAATCCACTGCTGCCTAGCTGTCTGAATTCCATGTAGGATTTGACACTCGGAGGTGTGGCTTGGTCGCAACGATTTGCCCTGGCTCTCAGGTTAGGCAAAGGAGTTTTGGAGTGAAAGTGCTACGCGCGCCAGAGCAGGCTCCTGTATCATTGAATCATCACTCCACAATTTCTTAGAGCTGCCGGCTGAAGATTTTAGTGTTATTGGCCGGGCATTCACAACTACTTTCAACTGTTCCCGAACGCGTGCTAGTGGAGTCGGTACTGGGCACAGCAAGTGAAGTTCACCCCAAATCCAACAGTGAGGAATGACAAAGGATGAAAATTCGTAACCTGTCGATTCTGGCGATTCTTGCCTTGGCCGTCGCTTTCGTGAGCCCCAAGCCGGCCCTGGCGGCTGGACCGCTGCGCATTGCAGTGATCATGCCGAGCTCCACCACAGATATGGCGTTCAGCCAGTCCATGTGGGACGCGTTGAAAGCCGTGCAAAGGGAAATGGGCGGCGAGTCCGCTATTAAACTCGCGCACTCGGACAACATGTTCCGGACACCCGATGCCGCGGCAGCCATCCGAGACTACGCCAGCCAGGGCTACGACATCATCATTGCCCACAGCTCACTGTATGAATCTTCAGTAGAAGACGTCGCGCGTGAATTTCCGCGCACCACGTTTGCCTGGGGTACCGACGTGAAGACCTTTGGCCTCCCGAACGTGTACGCCTATACGGCAGCCGCGGAAGAAGGTGGTTTCGTGAACGGCGTGCTGGCGGCCAAGTTGACCAAATCCAAGGTAATCGGTGTGACCGGACCTTTGAATGTGGGCGACGCCAAGACTTACGTTTCCGGCTTCGTGCAGGGTGTGGCCTCTGTCGATCCGAAGATCCGTGTGGCGCAGAGCTGGACCGGCTCGTTCTCCGATGTGGGCCAGATGGCACAGGCGGCGAAGACGCACGTGGCTGCTGGCGCTGACGTTCTTACCGGAACATCGGAATCAGCAATTGGATCTATCGGCGTAGCAAAGGCAAGCGGCAAAGTTCTGTGGTTCGGCACGCAGCAGAATCAGGCGTCGCTGGCTCCGCAGATCGTCGTTGCTTCACAGCTGTACGACTGGACGGGCGTGCTCAGGCAGATTATCAACAATCGTAGAGCTGGAAAGCTTGGTGGACAGAGCTACGTGGCTCACCTCAACAACGGCGGACTAAAGATCATCTACAACCCTCAATACAAGCTGAACCCGCCAGTCAAGGCAGCCGGAGACAACGCTGTTAAGGCGATCAGCACCGGCAAAACGCACGTGAAGCCGTAATGTCTTGTCCCGCTCCCGTCCTCACGGCGGGAGCGGATTCCTCACTGCCGACGCACGGCATTCTGTGGCAAGCCATCCCAAAGTACCGAAGAGTCAATCTCGGCAATGCTCCGCCTTCCAAGCAGCCCCATGGCCATCTCCAACTCATTGCGAAGAATCTGCACGACACGCTTCACGCCTTCGGATCCAGCCGCTACGAGTCCATAAAGGTAAGGTCGCGCGATAAGTACCGCGTTTGCGCCGAGAGCCAGAGCCTTGACCACATCCGTGCCCCGACGAATACCTCCATCAGTCAAGACTGCAATCCGGCCCGCGACTTTATCGGCCACGTAGGGCAATGCGTCCACAGAAGCTGGTACGGTATCGAGGTTGCGCGCACCATGATTGGACACAATGATTCCGGCAGCACCTTCTTTCACGGCGCGATCTGCATCATCGGGATTGAGGACGCCCTTGAGTAGAACGGGCAGTTTGCAGATCGAGCTCAGCCATCCGATGTCGCGCCACGTCAACGCAGGCTCAACCCAGTCGGCAAACACCTGAAGCTCGCCTGTCTGCGCCAATTTGGCTGGAGGCGGAAGATGCGGGCGACAGAGTTCGGGCTTGAGCGCGTATCCAGCGCGCGCCTGCCGATTGCGGGCACCAAAGACAGGAGTATCCACCGTCAAACATAGAGCCTTGCAGCCCGCCGCCTCTGCCCTCTGTACGACATCTCGAGTGAACTCTCGATCACGCTGCATGTACAACTGGAACCACAATGGACCGCGCGCCTCTCTGGCGACATCCTCCAGTTGGGTATTCGTGAAGGAACTGAGCACAGTCACGCATCCTGCGTCGCCCGCGCCACGCACCGTGGCCAGTTCGCCCTCGGGATGCAGCATACATTGATCGGCCGCGGGGGCGAGCAGGATTGGGTGCGGTAGTTGCTGACCGAGAAGCTCTGTCCGAGTATCAAGCTGCGAGACATCAACCAACACCCTCGGGCGCAGCCGAACGCGGTCGTACGCCTCGCGATTCCAGCGCAACGTAATTTCATCCGCAACACCGCTGTTGAAGTATTCCCAAGCCATGTGCGTCATGCGCTCTTGCGCCACAGATTCGAAATCCATGAGGCTGACGCACTCCGAATATCCAGCGGCAGCAGCGAACTCGCCCGCTGGCGCACTCTTCCCCTTCTCGGGCGAGACGGCTTCTAGTTTTGGCTTTGACTGCAGCACAGAAGACCTCTTCATCATTCCCCCAATCCGGCTCTACACCCAGGACTGAACCGGAGACGCTATCTGTTGAAGGCAGCCGAGCCCTTTAGAGATGCCCGAAGTTTCTCGTCGGCAGATGAGTCGGAAGTTTGCCTCATAGAAAGCAAAGTCACCCGGCGGGAGTTGTGATTCAATCGCATCGGCTCGTTAGAGGGCGAGAATGAGAATCAATCCTTCGCGGCAAAAGCGCGCCACGTTTCGGTTCTATGCCGAGCTGAACGATCTGCTATCCGCCGACCGTCGTCACCTCAGTTTTGCTTATGAGTTAGAGCTGTCTTCGTCGGTCAAGGACGTTATCGAGTCAATGGGGGTGCCACACACGGAGGTTGCACTAATTCTGCTGAATGGCGATGCGGTTCACTTCGGAGAAGCGTTGAAAGACGGCGATCGAGTTGCGGTCTATCCGGTGTTTACGGGGATTGAGATCAACTCCATTGCGCCCCTGCGCCCACCGCTTGCTGAACATCGCTTTGTTCTCGACACCCACCTCGGTCGGCTAGCAAGGTATCTGCGGCTTCTCGGCTTCGACTCTCTTTATGAGAATGTCGCGGAAGACAAATCACTGGCGCAAGTTTCACATCGTGAGCGGCGTATTTTGCTCACGAGAGATATCGGCCTGCTAAAACGATCTGAAGTCGTTTATGGCTACTTCGTGCGATCGGACAAACCCAGCCAACAACTGATAGAGGTGTTGCAGCGTTTTCGCCTGAGCAATGCTTCCCTTCCTTTCAGCCGCTGTCTGGAGTGCAACTTTCTGCTGCGGCCAATACCAAAGGAAGTCGTGTTCGAGAGACTGGAGCCGAGGACGCGGGAACATTACGAGCAGTTCCTTGCCTGTCCTAATTGCGATCGCATCTACTGGGCAGGATCTCACCAGAAGCGGATGACGGCATTTCTGAACTCGGCTTTACGGCAAGCTCGTTGAACAACGCCACTCAGGCGGCGTGATCTCTAACGTCCGCTGAGGTCGCCGTACGGGCGCAATGAGCAGAGCAGAAGAAACGCCCACCCACATCGACACCATGGCCGATTACCCGGCATTTGCAGTGTTCGCAAATAGGTGCCATCGCCTGAATTGCGCATTCAAAGCTGTCGAATGTGTGTCGCACACCGGCGGCGATCAGGTCAAAAGCCATATCGTATTCGTTACCGCAAACTTCGCACTTGGACATAGCGTTCCTCCGCTCACAACCGAATTCTCGGCTCGCTTCCGAAGTGTTAATTGTGGATGTTCGGCAGGTTCTTCTTGTTGTCACTCGAGAGCGGAGAATTCAAACGAAAACGCGCGGTACAGGCGAGTGATGACCCAATAATAGGAAAGCCTTAGCGAGCACCAACGCCCATCCCACTTTGATAAACAAAACTGATCGGCGCTATACAAATTAGGAAACCTATCAGACAACTGTGTGGTATAACAAAGAGCAGATACTCACTCAAAACAATTCAAATTGAGAGCCTGGCTGCTCAACCTGGCAATTGCGAGTTCCTGCTTTCAAATTTATGGTTCGGAGGCTGTAGATTGGCCCGTTTGAACTATATCTCTGCTCTTGGCCCGATTGCATTTGCCCTCTACTCCCTCATCATCCTGATCGGCGGGGGGCTTGCAGTGACGTCACGTAGTCTGGTGCGCGCCATGGTGGGTCTAGTCGTTTCCCTGTTTGGCGTGGCTGGGCTGTACCTGCTGCTTCTGGCTGAGTTCGTCGCGCTGATGCAGATCCTGATCTACGTCGGAGCTGTCAGCGTACTCATTTTCTTCGCCATCATGCTAACCCGCGCTTCGGCCGATGGTGGCGAGGCTGCGGGACCCGGCTGGCGAGGCATCCTGCGCGCCATACCTGCCTTTCTCTTTCCGACCGTCCTGATGATTCTCATGCTGCGCACGTACGGAGTTCGTGGAGCCGACACGCCCAAGAACATTTCCGTTTCTGAGCTGGGCGCAGGACTGCTCGGGGCATACACCCTGCCCTTCGAACTCATTTCAGTAGTGCTGCTGGCCGCAATCGTCGGCGCGGTGCTACTAGCCTTTGAAAAGCGAGGCGCCAATTGAATCCGCTTCTCTATTACCAGACCGTGGCCGTGCTGCTCCTTGGCCTCGGGTTTTTCGCCTTGGTTTCCCGCCGAACTCTCGTGGGAATGCTCATCGGAGTGGAGTTGATGCTCAATGGTGCAGGGCTCTCTATCGTGGCCGCCGCCCAGCTCACGCCGACCGACGCAATTCTGGGTCAGCTTGGCGCTCTCCTCGTCATGGGACTGGCCGCAGCTGAAGCCACCCTTGTCCTCGCCATTGTGCTTGTTGTCTCAAAGCGATTTGGGAATGCCGATAGTGACAGTCCCCGGGAGCTTAGGGGATAGTCATGGCCGCATCTCAGACAATCGAAAGCACCCGCGTACTGGTTCCTCTTGGTATTACCCTCCTCTCCCCTTTTGTCTTGTGGCTCTGCCGAAAGGACATTAATCGGCGCGAAGCAGTCTCTTTCATCGCCGCGGCTCTCTCATTTGCCAGCGTTCTTTCCATGGTGCCCGCAGTACTGCGTGGCTCGGTTTGGACCTGTCAGCTATTGAGTTTCTTCCCCGGTGTCTCCATCCGCTTTGCCGTGGATGGACTGTCGCTAATCTTCGCGCTAGTCGCGACCTTCCTCTGGTTTTTCGCGACCTGCTACAACATCGGTTACATGCGCTCGCTGAACGAGCACGCGCAGACCCGCTATTACTTCTGCTTCGCGCTAGCCATCTTCGGCGCAGTAGGTGTGGCCTTCTCAGGCACGATCGTCACGCTCTACCTGTTCTATGAGGTGATCACGGTCTGCACCTATCCTCTCGTCGCCCACCATCAGGACGAAGAGGGTTTTCTCGGCGCGCGCAAGTACCTTGTTTATCTCATGGGCACGAGCAAGCTGTTCCTGCTGCCGGCCATGATCCTGACCTACGTCCAGTGCGGCACCTTGGACTTTAATCTTACGGACATTTCCAAGGGCATCTTCCCGCCGGACGCGAATCCAACGCTGGTAACCATCACCTACTTCCTGTTCCTGTTTGGTCTCGCCAAAGCCGCTTTGATGCCTCTGCACAACTGGCTGCCCTCGGCCATGGTGGCTCCGACACCGGTCTCGGCACTGCTGCACGCGGTCGCCGTCGTGAAGGCAGGCGTGTTCTCCGTCTCGCGAATCATGCTCTCGGTCTTCGGTGTGGATCTGTTGGCGCGACTGGGGCTCGGAGTTATTACGGCATACCTGGCGGCCTTCACCATCGTGGTGGCCTCGATCATCGCGCTAACAAAAGATGACCTGAAAGCCAGGCTGGCGTACTCCACCGTGAGCCAGCTCTCCTACATCATCATTGGTGTGGGTATGCTCACTCCACTGGGTGTCAAGGGCGGACTGCTCCATATCGCACACCACGCTTTTGCGAAGATAACGCTGTTCTTCGCGGCTGGTGCCATCTACGTCGCAACACACCTGAAGAAGATTCCGCTGATGGATGGCCTCGGACGCAAGCTGCCTTGGACGTTCGGTGCATTCGCTGTTGCGTCACTCTCTATGATCGGGGTGCCGCCGGTTTGTGGCTTCGTTACGAAGTGGTATCTCGCCAATGGCGCTATCGACATTCACAACAACATCCTGCTGCTGGCCTTGCTTGGATCGACGCTGCTGAATGCTGGCTACTTCGTGCCTGTGATCTACCGTGCGTTCTTCCGGCCGCCAGCGCCCGGTGTAGATCACTCCGAGTTCAAGGAAGCTCCACTGGTGATGGTCGTTCCCCTGTGCTTGACGGCGGCTATCTCCGTAACGCTGGGGTTCTTCCCACAGATTTTCACATCACTCGTGAACGCCTTTGGCCGTTTCTAGGAGAACGCGATGCAGGAACCTAAAGCATTAGGAAGTTGGCTGGAAACGGCTAAAGAGAGATCAGGGGCGTTCAAGACCTTGCTCTACATCGTGCTGGCGGGGCTGGTGTTGCTTAACCTCCTCATCAGACCGCACGAGCCTGAATTCGCCGCGGAAAAGCTACCTGGATTCTGGGCCCTCTTCGCCTTGATCGGAACAGTCGTGATGGTAGTAGTGCTCAAGAAAATTGTTTACCCCATACTGGCTCAGCCCGAGGAGGATTCGAAATGACCGGTCTTGAGCATCTCGGCATCCACTTCTTCCTGCATCCGGCAATTGGCTTTCTGGTCTTGGCCGTGATCATGGCGTTCCTCAAGAACAGCCATTACCAGACTTGGCGCTGGCTGCTGCTGGTACCGCCGGTGATGGCAATTGCAGTCGTGGTCTCGCTGACGTTGACAAACTCCGGACCGCGCGACTTGGCGACTCTCTCCTATCTCGGCCAGACATTGCATTTGGGACGGGTCGACACACTCTCACTGGTCTTTGCCCACGTCTTCGCCATCCAGTCTCTGATCGGATTCATCTACGCCCTTCACGTTCAGGATCGCGCACAGCACATAGCGGCCTGCCTCTATGTGGCTGGAGCTTTCGGCAGCGTGTTTGCCGGAGATTACCTGACGCTGTTCATCTTCTGGGAACTCATGAGTATCGGCTCTGTGTTCCTTGTGTGGCTGCGCCGTACACCTTCTTCGACGGCTGCAGGCTTCCGTTACTTCCTGTTCCACATCTTCGGCGGACTCTTCTTGCTCGCTGGTCTGCTCCTGCGCCATGGAGCACTTGGAACCTTCGCATTTACGGCCGTGGCCCCCGACGCGGCTCGCTACTTCGACTACATCATCCTGCTCGGTTTCCTGGTGAATGCCGCGTTCGTGCCCCTGCACGCATGGCTTCCTGATGCGTATCCCGAAGCCACCGTCACGGGTGCGGTCTTCATGAGCGCATTTACGACAAAGACCGCGGTCTATGTCCTGGCGCGCGGCTTCGCTGGCTTCGAGTTACTCGCCATCGGCGGCTGCGTCATGTGTCTCTATGGCGTGTTCTACGCCACCATCGAGAACAACGCCCGACGCATCCTGTCGTACCACATCGTGTCCCAGGTCGGATACATGGTCTGCGGTATCGGCATTGGTACCGCGATGACCGTGGACGGAGCCTGTGCCCACGCCTACGCCCACATTCTGTATAAGGGCCTGCTCTTCATGGGCGTCGGATGTCTGCTCTACTCGGCGGGAACGGCTAAGCTCACAGAACTCGGCGGGCTCGCAACGCGGCTGCCGCTGGTCATGATCGGTTACATGGTTGGCGCCGTGTCCATCTCGGGCATGCCGCTGTTCAATGGCTTCGTCAGTAAGACGATGACAATCGCGGGCGCGGCCGAAGATCATCACATCTGGCTTGCGCTTGCGATGGAACTCGCGGCCGTGGGCACATTCCTTTCGGTCGGCATCAAGCTCCCTTACTTCGCATTCTGGGCCAAGCCGAAGAGCGACATGCCGTTGAAGCCCATTCCCTGGAACATGTATCTCGGCATGGGCCTTGCTTCTCTGCTCTGTCTCTTCATCGGACTCTTCCCCGGAACGCTCTACAAACTGCTGCCGTTCCCCACGGAGTACACGCCTTACACACCATGGCATGTGCTCCAGTCCTCATTGCTGCTCGGATTCACGGGCCTTGGGTTCTACCTCATGCGCCGAATTATCCCGCCGCATCCCAGCCGGAATCTTGATTTTGACTTCCTGTATCGACTGATAGGCCGCGGCTTTATCAAGCTCGTAAGTGTTCCAGCTGCGGCGGTGGATAACGTCTGGACCGAGGTTTACGCCCGCGTCGGCCTGCGAGGATTACTTGGCATCGGGCGCGGCACCAGTATCTTCGACAGCAAGGTGATTGACGGCGTGTTGGACGGCTCGGCTCGCGCGGTGCGCGAAGACGGTGGCGCCGCCATTGCTCGAACCGAGACCGGTCGGTTGCAGGACTATCTGGCGGCTACCGTGGGCTTGGGCCTGCTCATTTTCGTGGTTGTCTGGTTTGTGAAGTAATTTCGCCGAACTCTTGAGGGATTGATTACATGACGATGCAATTCGGCTTTCCTGTGCTGACGATGCTGATCGTCCTGCCCTTGGCGGCGGCCGCAGTTCTGCTGTTTCTGCGCCAGGAAAAGACCATACGCCTGATAACCATGGTGGCGGGCATTCTTGAGTGCTTGCTGTGTGTGCCGCTGTTCTCCTATGCTCCCCACGGTGCCGCCTTCCAATTCGAGGAAAAGACCGACTGGCTCCCCGCGCTGGGCATGACCTACCACTTAGGTTTGGACGGTCTAAGTCTGTACATGGTCCTGCTGACCGCGCTCATGCTGCCCCTTTGTGTGCTCGGGTCGTGGACATACATCAGCAAACGCGTGAAGGAGTTCCATTTCTGCCTGTTGTTGATGACCTCGGCCTGCATTGGAGTATTCGCGGCCCTCGACTTCGTGCTCTTCTATGTCTTCTGGGAAGCGATGCTCGTTCCCATGTACCTCCTGATTGCCGTTTGGGGAGGCCCGCGTCGGCGTTACGCGTCCATCAAGTTCTTCCTCTATACACTCGCAGGCTCAACATTACTGTTGGCGGCGATCGTAGCTTTCCGCCACGTTGGCGGCACCTTCTCCATCCCCGAGCTCATGGAGAAGAGCTATTCCTTCAAGTTCCAGATATGGGCCTTCTTGGCGATGGCCTTGGCATTCGCCATCAAGGTTCCCATGTTCCCCTTCCACACTTGGCTGCCCGCAGCACACGTGGAAGCTCCAGCCGCTGGTAGCGTGCTTCTCGCCGCCATCCTTTTGAAGATGGGCACCTATGGTTTCCTGCGATTCTGTCTGCCATTGACTCCCGCGGCTTCAGTCGTTGCCGCGCCGGTCATGATCGCCATCTCCATCGCCTCGATCCTGTACGGCGGCTGCATAGCGCTTGGGCAAACAGATATCAAGAAACTCATCGCCTACTCGTCGGTAGGACACATGGGCTTCGTGACGCTGGGCATTTTCCTGTTCAGCGTGAGCGGCATCTCGGGCGCGATCCTTCAAATGCTGAACCACGGCATCACCACCGGCGGCCTGTTCATGATGGTGGGCCTGCTCTACGAGCGCAGCCATAGCCGCGAGATCGCGGACAACCAAGGCTTGGGCAAACACATGCCGGCGTTCATGTTCCTGCTAGGGCTGTTCTCGTTCTCGTCGCTGGCATTCCCCGGCACTAACAGCTTCATTGGCGAGATTCTCGTTCTCATCGGCGCTTTCAAAGGCAATGTCTGGGTCGGCTTCGCCGCAGTACCGGGTGCCATGCTGGCAGCAGCCTACATGCTGCGACTGCTACAGCGAGTGACCTGGGGCGCTCCCAGCTCGTTCAAGCCGTCGTGGTGGGATCTGCGTGTGCGCGAGTGGGCGACACTGGTTCCGCTGGCTGCTCTTGTTTTCTACATCGGTCTCGCCCCATCGCTGGCTATCAACACCATGGAACCTTCAATCCAACGCGTCCTTGCCACCATGAAGACCAAGAACCTGGCTCTTGCCCTCGAGGACCCACACGCTGCGCAACGTTTGCACCTGCCTGCCGCCACCGTGGCGGATGGTCGTGACCAAATTCAGAAGGAGCGTCCGTGACCATGATCACGACCAAGCTTTTGCCTGAACTGTGGCTTCTCGCCACTGTCTTCGCGCTGTTCGTAGCCAGCCTGAGCGGCCTGAAGCGGTCCGTGCTCTCGTGGTTGCCCTGGGCGGCTATCGTTGGCGTGGCCATCGCTGCCCTGTCGCTCGGCGTGCGCGGTCAGATACTGTTCGGCGTTTACACCCTGGACGGACTATCGCAATTCTTCAAACTCGCTATCTCTGTTGGATTCGCGATTGTGGCAGGCATCGCAGCGGGCAAACGTGATTCCCAGGACTTCACCCCCGACTTTTTCATGCTGCTCGGCGTTTCTGCCTGGGGACTCATGCTGCTCGCCTCATCGGTGGAGCTCATCACGCTCTATCTGGCCCTGGAGCTTTCCGCCTACAGCCTCTACGCTTTGATCCCCATTCGAGGCAAAGATCGGCACGCCGCCGAAGCCGGCATAAAGTACATCATGTTCGGCGCAGCCGTAACGGCGATCTCGCTTTTCGGTCTGTCCTACATCATGGCCAGCAAGCACACGACGTATCTTGCGGTGCTGGCTTCCTCGTCCTGGAGATTCGCTGACGCGCCTCTCGCGGTCATCGGCTTGACCCTTTTTCTGGCCGGATTCTTCTACAAGTTAGCGCTATTTCCTTTCCACTTCTGGTGCCCGGACGTATATCAGGGTGCGAAAAACGAGACCGCTGCATATGTGGCCACCATTCCAAAGCTCGGCGCTGTTGTAGTGCTCGTGCGGCTGGCCGCCCTGTTCACCCCGGGCATGGAAGTGACGAACCTCTTCGCTGTTCTTGGAGCGCTCTCCATGACGGGTGGCAATCTGGCCGCCCTCGTCCAGCGCGACCTTAAGCGCATGCTGGGCTACTCGTCGGTGGCTCACGCCGGCTATGTCATGCTCGGTCTGGCTGCTGGTTCGGCTGCAGGACTGGCCGCCGCCAGCTTCTACGGCCTGGCCTACATTCTCATGAATCTAGCCTGCTTTTATGTCGTGTGTGCGATTTCGAAATGCGGTGAAAATCCGACACTCGATGATTTGGATGGTCTCTACCGCCGCGGGCCGGCTCTGGCCATGATTCTGGCAATTGCGGCCTTCGCACTAGTCGGCCTGCCACCCACGGTTGGGTTCACGGGTAAGCTGCTACTGCTATCGGCCGCATGGGACCAAGGCTACCACTGGCTGGTGATCGTGGCCGTACTCAACACAGCCATCTCGATTTACTACTATCTCGGCATGGTACGCCATGCCTACACTGGCGAGTCCGAGGCTCCGGCGCTCAATCTATCCAGGGGCCATCTCGTCTTGGGTGGCGTGCTGGCTGCGATCGTGTTGCTCGTAGGTATGCTCCCCGCCTCGCTTTACGGCTTGGCTGCAAGGGCTGCAGCAGCGTTGCATCCGTAATCGGGCGAAAGATAAAGGCGTCCGGCGAGAGTTGCTTGAGCGCCAACGTGATACGAATCACATGAGCATGTGACTAGAATCAGTGCTCACCAAAGCCTTCAGCGAGTATCACAGTATCTAGTGATGCAGATCACCACCGCTAAGGCAAAGGAGGAAGGGTCGTATGGTGTTTAGCTGGTTTCAAGCGGCAATTCTGCTCTTTTTCGTGGGCGGCTTGCTATTCGCCAGTGGACCATTGATGGCCGGTGTGCTCTTGGCGCCCCGGGCATCGGGCGGAGCCATGGGCGAGCCCTTCGAGTGCGGCGTGCCCACTCATGGACAGGCCTGGGGACGGTTCAGCGTCAACTACTACTTGTACGCGCTGATCTTCCTGGCGTTCGAAGTGGACATCCTCTACCTGTTTCCGGTGGCGGCTTTCTACGGCACACCTCAGGGTTTTAGCTCGAGTATCAAGTTACTTATCTTCATCGCGGTGTTGGCCGCCGCTGTCCTGTATTTCAAGCGCAAGGGAGTATTCACATGGCCCCGCAAGATTCAGGTTTCCTCAAAACCGTAAGTACGGTCGAACCGCCCTTGGTGGCCGTACCGGCGGTTCAGAAGTTTGTTGACATCTGCCGAGCTATGTCCATCTGGCCCATGACGTTCGGCATTGCATGCTGCGCTATCGAAATGATGGCAGTAGGCATGGCCCGCTTCGACATGGCCCGTTTTGGCTTCGAGGTGTTCCGTCCCTCGCCTCGCCAATGCGACCTCATGATTGTGGCCGGCACGGTGAATAAGAAACTAGCACCTGTCGTCAAGCGGCTGTATGAGCAGATGCCTGCTCCGCGATTTGTCATAGCTTTGGGCAACTGCGCGATCTCAGGCGGCCCCTTTGCAATCGAAGGCCAGTACAACGTGGTTACAGGCGTGGACAACATCATTCCCGTGGACATCTACATTCCCGGCTGTCCCCCAAGGCCCGAGGCTCTTCTCGAGGGTCTCTTCTACATCCAGGAGAAGGTAACAGGGCGGCGTTGGTGGCCAGAACCTGCGGGAGGCCAGCGATGATTCCCGAATTCCTCGCCGCCACGAATGCCACGCACATCGTGGCTATGGATTATGCCGCCACGGGTGTCGTGGCCTCGGTTAGCCTCACCCCGGAGACGATTCTTGACGCGGTCGCCATCCTGGACAAAGAAGGCTACCTTCTGGAGGACGTCACCGCCTCGGATCTGAAGGAAGGCTTCGAGATTACCTACCATTTCAGTTTGTTCGAGGGAAAGAATCGCCTGGTGCTGCGAGTGATGGTGCCTCATGACGCGCCGAAAGTGCCGAGCATTTCAGCCATCTATCCCGGAGCCGACTGGCACGAGCGCGAGTGCTTCGACTTCTACGGAATCGACTTCACCGGTCATCCCAATTTGCATTATCTGTTGCTGCCCGAAGACTTCGAAGGACATCCGCTGGTGAAAGCGGAAAAGGATCGCAAGGGGCTAGTGGATGTTATGCCGCAACCTTGGCTGGTGGCGGTCGGACTCGCCCAACCCGAAGCGCCAAAGCCCGCAAAGCCTGAAGTACCACCTCCTGCGGCTGTCGCCGAGGCGAAGGAGTAGCCATGAAGACCTTGGATCCCATTACCATGCGCGGCGATCTTTCCGCTTCCCGCTTTGAACCGGGTCCCACCGACGACAAGATGATTCTCAGCATGGGTCCACAGCACCCCTCGACTCACGGTGTGTTGCGTATCATGCTGGAGCTTGAGGGCGAGTATATCCTGCGGGCTGAACCCATCCTCGGCTACGTCCATCGCATGCACGAGTGGATCGCTGAGCGGGGCACCTACATTCAGTTCATGCCCAACATGGGACGAGTGGATTACCTGCACGCTATGGCTTGGAACTGGGCCTATGCCGGCGCAGTAGAGCGTCTGGCTGGAATCCAGGTTCCCGAACGCGCCGAGTACATCCGTGTTGCAGTCACCGAGCTCAACCGCATCGGCTCCCATCTGCTATGGTGGGGCGCCTACCTGCTCGATCTGGGCGCGTTTACACCCGTGATGTACGCCTTCGACGACCGTGAGCACATTCTGGACATTCTCCAAGCGGTGACTGGTTCGCGCTTGACGTATTCGTATTTCACCATCGGTGGAGTCTACGATGACGTGCCGACTGACTTCAGCGAACGTTGCATGAGTTTCGTGCAACGGCTGCGCTCTCGGCTGCCGATGTATCGCGATCTTGTTACGGACAACGTGATCCTGCGCGGACGGTGCGAAGGTATCGGCGAACTCCCTGTGGATGTTGCGCGACGTTACGGCGCGACAGGCCCAGTGCTGCGCGGCTCCGGTGTGGCGAGCGATGTTCGCAAGAGCGAGCCGTACGGCGTCTATGATCGTTTTGACTTCCGCGTGCCCACCTACAAAGAAGGTGACGCAATGGCTCGGTACCGAGTACGTCTTGACGAGCTTGAGACGAGCTGCGACATCATCGAGCAGGCTGTGACTAATCTTCCAGAGGGCCCTGTCGCGGCGAAAGTGCCAAAGATCTTCAAGGCTCCGAAGGGCGAGGCCACTATGGCCGTGGAAGGCGCACGAGGCAAGATTCTGGTGCATGTCCGCTCCGACGGCGGCGTCAAGCCCTACCGGGTCAAGCTGCGCGCGCCTGGATTCTCTAACATGAGCCTTTTCTGCGAACTAGCCCGGGGAACCCTGCTGTCCGATGCCGTGTCGATACTGGGCAGTCTTGACCTCGTTATTCCGGAGATCGACCGATGAACGCCTTCTTTTCTCTACTCGCCCATCCGGCAGCGCGTCTGGCGCTGTGGCTGGTGCTCATGTTCGCTTTCATCGGGCTCAATGCGCTCGTCCTCGTGTGGGTGGAGCGCAAGGTGGCCGGCTATGTGCAGAATCGGCCCGGCCCGCTCCATGTCGGGCCCCAGGGACTGCTGCAGCCTCTGGCCGACGCCGTCAAGCTTATGGGAAAGCAGCTTGTAACTCCGGCTGCTGGCGACAAAATGCTGTTCTGGGCCGCTCCGTTGCTGGCATTTGCTCCAGTCACGGTCTGCTTCCTCCCTATGCCCTTCGATGCTCGGTTCAACCCGTTACCGACAAACCTTGGACTGGTTCTCATCCTTGCGTTCTCAGGCCTCGGAGTGGTTTCGCTCTGCCTGGCGGGATGGAGTTCCAATAGCAAGTGGAGTCTCCTCGGCGCCGCCCGCGCAGTTGCACAGGCAGTAGCTTACGAGGTGCCGCTGCTTCTCTCGGTAATGGCCGTTGCCATCTGCGCCGGGTCGCTGGACCTTTATGCCATTGCCGGACACCAGGGCGGCTGGCCTTGGCAGTGGTACGCGCTCAAGAATCCATTGGCTTTCATCATCTTCCTGGTGTGCGCCGTAGCCGAAACCAACCGCGCCCCGTTCGACCTGCCTGAAGCCGAGTCTGAACTTACGGCAGGTTTTCATACCGAATACTCAGGCATGGGCTTTGGCATTTTCTTCCTCGCCGAATACGCCAACATGGTGATCGTCTCGGGTGTAGCTGCTGCACTGTTTTTGGGCGGCTGGCACGGACCATTCCTGCCCGGAGTCTGGTGGTTTCTCCTGAAGATCTACTGCATCTTGTTCTTCATCATCTGGCTGCGCTGGACCTTCCCCCGTGTGCGTTTTGATCAGCTTTTGAACATCAGCTGGAAATGGTTGACCCCGCTGGCCCTGCTTGATCTAGCACTGGCCGTTGTGGTCGCCGGTCTGGGAGCATGATATGAGTCTTGCAAAGGTTAACAACGTCCTGATGGGATTGAAGAGCTTGGCAGTAGGCCTTGGCATTACTGGAAGGGCTTTTTGCGCCCCCAAAATCACCGTGATCTATCCCCAACAGGAAGTGGATAACCTGTCCACTTATCGGGGGCACGTGGAGCTTGTCGGCAAGGAGGACGCCCCGGACACGCCAAAGTGCGTTGCCTGCGGTGTCTGCGCCAAGGCATGCCCTTCCAGTTGCTTGAACGTTTTGTGCCCGATTCCCGCCAAGGAAGGGGAAACCAGCGAGACTGTGCAGATGGGACCGGCTCCGCAAAAGGGCTCAAAGTCTCCAGCTCAGTTCAATCTCGACTTTTCTCTTTGCAGCCTCTGTGGTCAATGTGTGAAAGCCTGTTCGCACAATGCGCTACGCTACTCCAACGAGGCATATCGCGTGAGCTCTGATCGCAAAGAGTTCAAGATGGACCTCATCGGAATGCTGCGTGCCAAAGCTGCAGAGTATTTGCGCAGCAAGCCCGTCGAGCAGAGCCCTTCAGCGAACGAGTAAATCCTCTTTCATCTTGGCCGGGGTTGATTGAAGAGCCCGGCCAAGATCGTTTGCTTTTTCGTTCTTCCCTGCCTGCGTTTCTGCTTCACCCCTCTTAAGCGCCTCATCGTTAGATCTGCTGTGTTCTCACCACACCCTCTGAAAACACGCCCTTATCGATGCACTATGTAATCGTGCAACTGAGGTGATTTATCTGAAAATTTATACGACGTGAACACCGAGCTTCTTACATGGCGAATAGAATGTCACCTTGTTCAGATTTGAAGCCGCAGAGTCGATAAGCAGAGTTGGCTTAAATTTCAAATGGAGATCTAGGGATGAAACCAAAGAACACGATTTGCCTCTGGTTCGAAAAGGACGCACTTGATGCGGCGCGCTTTTACGCCTCCACCTTTCCAAGCAGTGAAGTAACTGCCGTCCACAAGGCGCCCGCGGATTATCCGAACGGCAAGGCGGGCGATGTTCTAACGGTCGAGTTTACCGTGATAGGTATCCCATGCCTCGGACTCAACGGCGGCCCCGCGTTCAAGCACAGCGAGGCCTTCTCCTTCCAGATCGCAACGGACACCCAGGAAGAGACAGACCGCTACTGGAACGCAATCGTCAGCAATGGCGGTCAGGAGAGCGCGTGCGGCTGGTGCAAGGATCGCTGGGGCCTCTCGTGGCAGATCACTCCACGCGCGCTGACAGATGCGCTTTCAGCTGGCGGCGCTGAAGCAAAACGCGCATTCGAAGCCATGATGTCGATGAAAAAGATCGATGTTGCCGCTATCGAGGCCGCGCGACGCGGATGATTACCTTGCAGCGTCTGCGCTTCACATCGTGAGTGACTGAGGTTGAGAACGGTAATTGAACTTAACGGGAATGGATAGCGAATATCAAGATGGGCGAAACCGGCGGACAAAAGAATGGCTCCTCAGGTAGGACTCGAACCTACAACCCTTCGGTTAACAGCCGAATGCTCTGCCATTGAGCTACTGAGGAGTATGGCGACGCTGGCGCGTCTTTCATTGAGTTACAAGAAGATTCTAACCAGCGGTGAACCCGAACGTCAAACGCTCAATCGTGGAAAGTTGTGGAATTCTGCCGATTGATGTTTTCCATACGCTAATTCTTAGCTAATTCTCCGTGGTTGCGGGTTCCGCAGTCACCTTTGGCCGCGACAACTGTCCGGCTGCGGCGGAATCCAATACCCACGTGAGCGCGCCATTAGCGGGCACAATCAGTTGGGCAGGAGTGGTCTGGGGGTCACGTTCGCCTTCGATCACACGTTTCACGACCCCGGCCTTATCCTCGCCGACGACGAGGAACGTGATTTGCGTTGCGTTGTTGATCACCCGAGCCGTGAGTGTCACACGCCAGGAGTTCACTTCGTCCACGTGATCCGCAACCACCAAACGCGTGGATTCCTGAACCGTCGGACGACCGGGAAAGAGAGATGCTGTGTGGCCATTCGTCCCCAGTCCCAGCAGCATGTAATCAAACCTGGGCAGCCCGTTCATCGCAGGTACTTTTTCACGCAGAATGCGCTCGTAAACGTCGGCGGCTTCCACGGCCGTTCCGTCCCCTGTTGGTATGCGATGGATATTGGAAGGCTCCACGGGCACACGAGAAAGCAGCAGTTCTCGCGCCATTCCGTAATTGCTCTGTTTATCCCCAGGAGGCACGTTTCGCTCATCGCCCCAGAAGAACTGAATCGACTTCCAAGGCACTAGCGCGGCGAATGGCGGAGCTGCCAAGGCCTGGAACAGGGCACGAGGAGTGCTGCCTCCGGAAAGCGCGACCGATGCCTTTCGGCCTTCGGCGGCAGTCTTTCGCATAAGGGCGGCGAACTGCCCTGCGGCAATGCGAATAGTCTCATCCACATCGACGCCGACCAGTATCTCCGCCCCACGAAGGTGAAATCGATTAGGCAGCATCGGCCAGTTCCTTGCGATTGTCGGCAATAGAGAGCCATTGATGGCCCGCACTCTCAAGCAGTTGACTCGCTTCGGCAGGACCTTCGGACCCCGCCGCGTAGTTGGGGAACACTGGCGCGGGAAGCTGTGCCCATGCTTCTTCAATGGGCGTAATGATCTTCCACTCCGATTCCACTTCATCTCCACGTGTGAAGAGCGTAGCGTCGCCTCTCATCGCATCGAGTATAAGCGTTTCATAGGCGACCGGCGTATTACCGCCGAATGCATCCGCATAGGAGAATCGCGCCATTACCGGAACGGTGCTCATGTGAGTGCCGGGCCGCTTGGCGCCGAACGACACCGAAATCCCCTCGTCAGGTTGCAGACGCAAGCTCACCACATTTGTCCCAATGCTGCCGCGATCGGCTTCCGCGAAAAGCGCCTGCGGAGTCGGTTTGAAGTGCACCTTGATTTCCGTAACGTTATTCGCCAGGCGCTTGCCCGTGCGCAGATAGAACGGAACTCCGGCCCAGCGCCAGTTCTCGGTGTTCAGCCGCAGCGCCGCGAAAGTCTCGGTCACGGAGTCGGGCTTCACTCCACGCTCCTGCCTGTAGCCCGGGACGGCTTCGCCGCCGATGTGTCCCGGACCATACTGTCCCCGAACCGTGTTCGCCGCGACTTCGTCGATCGACATCGGTCTGATGCTGCGAAATACCTGCACTTTCTGTTCACGCACCGAATCGGCGTCAAAAGCTATCGGCGGCTCCATCGCCGTAAGCGCTACGAGTTGCAACATGTGATTGGCAACCATGTCGCGCAACGCGCCTGTCTCTTCGTAGAACGAGGCACGACCCTCAACACCGAGACGCTCAGAGGCCGTGATCTCCACGTAATCAACGTAGTTGCGATTCCACACCGGCTCGAAGATCGAGTTGGCAAATCGAAATACCAAAATGTTCTGAACTGTTTCTTTGCCGAGATAATGGTCGATACGATAAATGTTCTTCTCGTCGAAAACCTTGAGCACGGCCTCATTTAGAGCTCGTGCACTCTTTAGATCGCGTCCAAAAGGCTTCTCGAGAATGATGCGGGACCATCCCTTTTCACCGTGGTTAAGACCTGCAGATTGCAGACCTGAGACAATTTCGCCCGCCAGCGAAGCCGGAGTCGAGACGTAGAACAGCGTATTCGGACTCGACCCGTTTTGCTGCATGTTTTCAAGGTAAGACCGCAGTTCAGAATAGAACTCGTTCTTCGACGGATCTCCGACGACATATCGCAGGCGTTTCGCAAACTTCTGCCACTTCTCTTCATTGAAGTTGCGCACATCCTTCGACGACTTCGCGGCTTCTTTCATCGACTCGCGGAATTGATCGTCGGTCATCTGAGTTCTGCCCGTGCCCACTACTTCGAAGCGTGCGTGCATGCATCCAACGCCGCACAGGTCGTAAAGCGCAGGAATCAGTTTGCGGCGCGTGAGATCTCCGCTGGCGCCAAAAATGACCAGCGTACAAGGATCAGCTCCGGGCAATGCCGGGCGTTGCAGTTTTTGCGAAACTTCAGCTTCGATTACAGGTGTCATCGACTGCTCCTGTTGATCAGCGCGTTCCAATCCGAATGCACAAATCCTGCTTCGGGACGATCAGTTCGCTGATAAGTGTGTGCACCAAAAAAGTCTCGTTGTGCCTGCGTAAGATTCTGCGGAAGATTGGCGGCAGTGTATGCGTCGAAATACGCCAAAGATGCCGAGAATGCTGGAGCAGGGATTCCAAGCGATGACGCGACTCCAATCACGGAGCGCCACGCTGGCAGCGACTCAGTAATACGCGCCTGGAAATCGCCATCCAGCAGCAGATTGGTCAACGAAGGATCGCGATCAAACGCCTGCATGATGGGATCGAGCAGGAGAGCGCGGATGATGCAGCCGCCCTTCCAGATGCGGGCAATTTCGCGCAGACTGATCTTCCAATTCCATTCCTTTGCGCCAGCTGCAATCAGGCTCATGCCTTGCGCATAAGAGCAGATCTTGCTGGCATACAGCGCATGACTGATTGAGTTGATGAGTTCCTTTGCATTGCCCGAGTAGCGTCCCGGAGTTCGCTTGTACTGTCCGCTTGCTGCGACTCGCTCGTCTTTCATGCTTGAGAGCGCGCGTCCATCGAGTGCCGCGGAGATCGTGGGAATCGGTATACCGAGGTCGAGCGCAATCTGCGCCGTCCACTTCCCTGTTCCCTTCTGCCCGGCTTTGTCGAGGATTACATCGACGAGCGGCTTCTTTGTCTCGGGATCAATGGCCGTCAAGATTTGCGCGCTGATTTCGATAAGGTAAGATGCGAGGGGACCGCGATTCCATTCAGCGAAAATCTCTGCGATTTCCGGTGCAGAGAGCCCAAGTGCATGGCGCAACAAATCGTAGGCTTCGGCGATCAATTGCATGTCGCCGTACTCAATTCCGTTGTGCACCATCTTGACGTAATGCCCGGCTCCATCAGCGCCGACATACGTTACGCACGCGCCAGATGAAGTCTTCGCTGCGATTGCCTCAAGCGTTTTCTGCACGTGCTTATAGGCATTTTCGTCGCCACCGGGCATCAGAGATGGACCATTTCGCGCGCCTTCTTCTCCGCCGGAAACTCCCATGCCAAAAAAGTTCAGGCCGCGTGCTCGCATCGCTGCTTCACGTCTTTGCGTGTCTTTGAAGAATGAGTTTCCGCCGTCGATGAGAATATCGCCGTCTTCAAGCAGAGGCGCAATGCGCTCAAGCATCTGGTCAACCGGATCGCCAGCCTTGATCATCATCAGCATTCGGCGAGGCCGCTCGAGCGAGCGTACGAACTGAGCCAAATCAGTGTTGCCGATGATCCGCTTTCCTTCATTTGCGTCAACAAAGCGTTTCACCCACTCCGGTTCAAGATTCCATACGGCTACGCTCTGTCCATGATCTTCGATATTAAGTGCAAGATTCTGGCCCATGACTCCAAGGCCGATCACTCCAAACTGCGCCAGCTTTGTCGCGGAGATTGTTGACATGCATTCTCCAGTGGATTTTGTCACAACGACCAGCGCACCTCAGCAACCACCATGCGCTACTGCTATGAAAGATTCCGAAAACAGGCCAAGGGATTCAATCGAGATTGCACGAACTGTCACAAACGTCAGACGCTCTCATGCCGCTCATCAGAGCTGGACTGCTCATCCTCTTCTTCGTCGGACTGCACCATAATGTTTATACGCCGCATTTGGTAACCGAGTGCGGTAATTGCAAACCCGGCTTGCTCGAGAAAACTGCCGAGAAAGTGCTCACTTGCGGGTCGCCCGTTGATCTCGGATATGAGCAATCCTGAGCGTGGAGATTGTCTCGCGATGGCAACACGCGCAAGCTCCTGCGCTGTAACTCTGGCCACATCCGTTCGCTCCGGATCGGACTCCGGTAGCCACAGTTTGATTGCAGGATTGCCGCGTCGAACATAAGCGACAAGCCTACCGTCCACCAGCAGCACACTTGCTCCGCTGCTTCGGGACATGCCATGAGCTCCGCTTCCCTGCTGCTCTCGTTCCCCGTCCTCTGCCCCATCGTTTACGCGCGGCCACGGTAGCAATGTGCCGTACGGATTCGCCGGGTCCACGGCAGCAAGCATGACGGCCCTCTTCTTCGGAGACGCACGTCTTGCCCGGAGCGATTCTACTGCCGCGTTTGTCGCAAATTGCGATCCCCCAAGCCCGGAGATGAACATGCCTCGTCGAATCCACCCGCGCTCTTCCATTTGCCGCAGCGCTGGATAGAACGCACTGAACCCTCCTGGCAGATCTTCCGCCGCTGCCATTTCGCGCACAACCAAGCCATAGCGCAGCAGCAGTTGCTGCGCCATGCTCGCGCTCCACTCCGTCACGCTCGGCTCATTGGGTATTCGCGAGCGTACCAGCGACCACCTGCCCTGGGCCATTGCTCCGCCCTTTGAGCGTGCGCGAAACTGTTTCAGAAACTCCACAGAGCCCGGCCTCGCGGAATCGCTTGTTCTTCGCGCGCGGCCTTCGCGCTCCTGCCCGAGGTACCTGCGAAGAGCATGAAACGTGTCGTTGGTGACCACGCCCTGCCACACCAGTTCCCAAAGCGCGTCGTTTGTGTCGCCCGAGAATCCATCGCCTGCAGCCTCATGGATCGCTGCAAAGAACGAAGCACCACGCTCCGCCAGGAAGTCGCATATCAGCTTTGCTCTTCCTTCAAGAACAGGAGCTGATTGCAAGGCAGTCGGTGGCAGCAGCGCTTGCAGATTTTCAGCAATGTAAAGCGCCACTCGGCCGTCGTGCTCTCCCACTCGACCGCGCCCCACCCACACAACTTCGCCCGCAGCCATTAAGGCATCGAGATCACTCGGGTCATAATCCCTGATGCGCGCTGGCAGAATCTCCCGCTCCCACTCGGAAAGAGGAAGCGCCACCCCCTGCAACGTCTCGATAGCGTCGAGCAACGGATCGAGTCCGCGACGTTTGTTGCCAATTCCTTGCCAGCGCGGCAGAAAAGCGCCAAGTGCGTACGGCTCGAGTGGCTCGATCTGCTTTCGCAATTTCGCCAGCGTCTTGCGCCGGAGCTGCTGCAACACTTCCGGATGCACCCACTCGCGATGTGCGCCACCGGGCCGGAACTCACCCTCGAGCAGCCTTCCACTGCGTACAAGCTCAGCCAGTGCCGCCTCAGCTGTTTGCTTCGGAACCTGATACCGCTGCCATAGATCCTGTTCAGCGAACGGTCCATGGGTGCGCGCGTAGCGGCTGAGCAGTTCAATGGATGCGTTCGGCTGTGGCTTGAGCCATGTCTCCGCAACATTCTCCGGCAATGCCACGTTCAGCGCGTCGCGATACTGCGCCGCATGCTCTATCGCAATGAAACGCTGCTCGCCGCCAATCGTCACCAGCAGCGCACGCTGCGAGCTCAACAGTTCCTGAACATGCTCAAGAGCCTCATCACTTGCAGATCGGGCGCGCAACTCCTCGGCATTCAGGTCACCGAGTCTCAACAACAGGTCGTGAATACCATCGGCGTTCCGGGCCGGGTGCTCGCCTCCGAGCAACTGCAGACGCGTTTCGACTTCCTGCACTACACTCGCATCAAGAAGCTCACGATAGTCTGCATCCCCAAGCAGATCCTGCAACTGCGACTGATCGATCGAGAGAGCCTGCGCACGACGCTCCGCCAGCGGAGCATCGCCGTCGTAGATGTAATTGGCGACATAACTGAAAAGCAGCGATGCCGCGAACGGTGATGGCTTCTCGGAATCTACAGTGGTTACCCGAACTGCACCGCTTTCGACCCGCCGCAGCAGATCGGTCAACGCGGCCAAATCGAAAATGTCGCGAATGCATTCGCGATACGTCTCCATCAGCATGGGGAATGACGAGTAGCGTGCTGCAACATTCAGCAGGTCTGCCGCACGCTTTCGCTGCTGCCACAATGGCGTTCGAATACCAGGCCTGCGCTTCGGCAATAGCAAAGCGCGAGCTGCATTCTCTCGAAAGCGTGCCGCAAACAATGCCGTTGACGAGAGCTGGCGCATGACTCGGTCGTAAATGCCGGCTGACGATGGCAGCAATTCCTTTGCCTCAAGTGCGCGATCACTCTCCGGACGCCGGATTACGAATCCATCGTCAGCCCACATCGTCTCGGGGACGATCCCAAGCTCCTCGCGCAGCTCTGCGGCTACGGCCATGCACCACGGCGCATGAACACGGCTGCCATGAGGCGAGAGCACACAGATGCGCCAGTCGCCTAGTTCATCACGGCAGCGTTCTATCACGATGTCTTCATCACTCGGGACGACGGTCGTTGCGACCTGCTGATCGCGCAGGAAACGCAACAAGTTCTCCGCTGCATTCGGCTCAAGCGCGTGCTCTTCCGTTAGTTGCGGAAACGCCGCTTGCGCGGGCATTGCAATCAATTCGCGCGTGAGTGCACCAATGTGTCTTCCAAATTCCGCTGGCCGTCCGATACTGTCTCCGTGCCAGAACGGCATCTTCCCTGGCTCGCCTGGAGCAGGTGTCACGAGCACCCGATCGTGCGTAATTTCGGCAATGCGCCACGTAGACGCGCCGAGTATGATCGCCTCGCCCGGCTTACTCTCAAACACCATCTCCTCGTCGAGTTCCCCGAGTCGGATGGGCTTGTTAGCGCCTTCGAGAAACACCCCATAGAGTCCCCGATCCGGTATGGTGCCACCATTCACGATCGCGATGCGCTGGGCACCCTCGCGCGCAGTGAGCCTGTTACTTACGCGATCCCACGTGATACGCGGACGCAACTCTGCAAATTCATCGGACGGATATCGTCCTGAAAGCAGATCGAGAATGCTCTCGAAGGATTCGCGCGAGAGCCCTGCGAAGGGTGCCGCTCGCCGCACGGTGTCGAACAAATCCGTCGCTGAAACCGCATTCATCGCAACCATCGCAACAACTTGCTGCGCGAGCACATCGAGCGGATTGCGCGGATAGCGCACGGCCTCCACTAAGCCTTGCTGCATTGCACGTGTTGCAGCGGCACACGCCAGCAGGTCGGCTCTGAATTTTGGGAAGATCACGCCATTGCTGGTGCCGCCGACATGATGTCCTGCTCGCCCGATGCGCTGCATGCCACTCGCTACCGACGGAGGCGCCTCGATCTGCACCACAAGGTCGATTGCGCCCATGTCAATTCCTAATTCAAGTGACGATGTAGCGACCAGCCCCTTGATCGTCCCCTCCTTCAATCGATCTTCAATTTCCTTGCGCTGCTCCGGAGCCACGCTGCCATGGTGTGCCAGCACAAGCGTTTCTCCAGCAAGGTCATTGAGGGCTCCGGAGATACGTTCTGCGAGGCGACGGCTGTTGACAAAGATAAGCGTTGACTGATGTGTGCGCACAAGTTCGAGTAGCTCGGGATGAATGGAGGTCCAGATCGATTGACCACCCGGAACGGCACTCCCTCCATTCGCCCGAAGCGCCGATTCACCCAGCTTCGACATGTCCTCAACCGGCACTGTTACACTCAGTTCAAGCTGCTTCGGAGCACTCGCATCTAGCACCGTCACCGGACGATACCGAGTAGAGGCATCTATCTCGACACTTTCATCCAACGCTTCCTGAGCACGCACCGCCGGCTGCTCAACCTGCTCCACTCCACCCAGAAATTGCGCAACCTCCTGCAACGGGCGCTGCGTGGCCGAGAGTCCAATCCGCTGAAGGGGTCTCCCGCAGAGCTTCTCCAGCCTTTCGAGCGAGAGCGCCAGGTGCGCTCCGCGCTTCGTAGGCACAAGCGCGTGGATTTCATCCACGATCACCGTCTCCACTGAGCGCAACGCCTCGCGCGCATTCGAGGTAAGCATTAAATACAACGATTCGGGCGTGGTGATGAGAATGTCAGCAGGCATGCGTTGAAACTTCGCACGCTCTCCGGATGGAGTATCACCCGTGCGAACAAAAACCGCAGGCCGATGAAATGAATCCCCGCGCTGCGCTGCCACCTCGGCGATGCCTTCCAGTGGAGTGCGCAGGTTCCGTTGCACATCGACCGCAAGCGCCTTCAACGGCGAGATATAAACCACTCGGCAGCGCTTCGCCTTCTCAGGAAGCGGCGAGAACATAGCCCGGTTAAGACACCACAGAAATGCAGCCAGAGTCTTACCGCTTCCGGTCGGCGCAAGTAGCAGTGTGGATTCTCCCCTTGCAATGGCAGGCCAGCTTAGCCGCTGCGCAAGAGTGGGCGATGTGAAGTGGGAGGCGAACCATTGCCGAACGGCGGGATGAAACGGTTCCATCGCGTCACTGTTACTAGACACGGCAGGTTCGTGATTGGATTTCGAGGCGCGCATCCGTTCTGAGATAGTCTAAGCTCAAAACTGTAGATGCACGAGTGCGCGCGCGGAGCTTAGGAGTCGAGTTCCATTTCGAGTGCGGCCTTCACTTGAGAGCACTCCTCTGAGGCTAACTTTCTTCCGCCGATCCTGAGGTAGAAGGTGTCGATTGCCATTTCGCCTTCGGTATCGACGAGCGCGATCTCGATATTGCACCCGCACTCTGCGATTACGGCAGCAATACGGTGCAGAAGACCGGAGCGATCCTGTGCAATCACCTCAACGACCGTGCTGTGGCTCGAGGAGTTCTGATCGAAGTTGATACTGGTCTCGACCTTCACCTTGGGAGGCTTGCTGCTACTCCCGAGCCGCTTATTTGCCAGTTTCTCCAGCGGCACGGCTCCGCTCAAAACGTCGTTAAAACTCTTCTGGAACCGGTCCCACTCCTGCACATTCATCTCGAGGGTGTGGAAACGGTCCGTGAAGATAAACCGGTCCACCACAACTCCCGAATCGTTCGAGAATGCATCAGCCTTGAGAATGTTCATTCCCCAGCCAGCCAGGACGCCCGCAAGGGTCGCGAATAACGCGGGCCGATCGTGCGTAATGACCGTGAGGGCGAAGTCTCCGCGAAGGCGCTTAAGGTTCGTCTGCACAGGCTTATTCTTCAACTGCGACGCCATCTCAACGTCGCGAATGATTTCATCGGCCGAATGCAAACGCAGATAGCGCTGCGGTAATCCTTCCAGGAAATCGCGAAGCCTACGTCCAAGCTGCGGAGCCAGCAGCCGAACGCGCGCAACCTGCTCATCATGCCCAGCCTCATGGAAGCGATCGTCGTCCACGGTGCGATTCATGTGATTGGCCGTAATGAAATACACGCGCCAAAGATTCTCAGCTTTCCACGGAGACAACGAGTTTGTGTTGACCGCGCCAATATCAGCGTACGTAAGCAGCGTCAACATTCGCAACCGTTCAGGACTGCCCAGCCGCTTTGCTAGTCCCTGGATCGTTTCGGGATCAAAGATGTCTCGGCGCATCACGGCGGAGATGTCCAGGTGATAAGCAACCAGGAAGCACACCATGTCTTCGTCTTCTGGAGGAAGGCCGAAATTGCGGCACACCTTAATCGCAATCTCGAGGCTGGCGCTCACGTGGTCGTCGCTCGGTATTGCCTTTCCGAGATCATGCAGCAAAAGTGCGAGCATCAGCAGATCCAGACGCTCGATCTCACTGGCCAGACTTGCCAGCGTGTGCTTCTCATTCTTTGCTTTCTCGGAGCGTAGTTCGTGAATCGATTCGATGGCCCGGAACGTGTGCTCATCCACTGTGTAGCGATGATAGAAGTCGCGGATGACCAGCGATTCCACGCTGCGGAACTCCGGCAGCAAAATACTCAACACGCCAAGCTCTTGCATTGTGCGCAGTGCCTGTGCTGCATAAGGGCGTATCAGAATCTCTCGCAGCTCGGCCCAGCGTTGTGTACCGCTCAACTCTCTTGCAGCAATCATCGGCAGCGCCTGCTCAATGCGCATATCGGTGCTGGCCGCCAGCCGGAGACCATGTTGCGCGACGAACTCGAAGCAGTCGAAGAAGTGTTCCGGCGAAGTCAGCGACGACGGCTGTTGCAGGAAAATGCGCCCATTCACGCATGAGAACTCATCGGTAGAGAGCCTCGAGCGCCAGTTCTGGAATTGCTGAAACAACGATGAGCGGGCAGGCACAACTTCATCAGTCATCGTAGTAAACAGGCGATTGACCACTCGCGCCTGTCGATAGTAGTAGCGCATCCATTCCGCGGCATCCGAACCGCCATCGAACCCGACGTGAGCTTCGGCAGCAGCTTGCTGCGCTTCCCAGCTAAGCTGATTATCATCGCGTCCGGCGCGATAGTGCAGGAAACAACGCACGGAAATCAGGAAGTCTCGCGCTTCTTGTGCACGATCGCGCAAGGACGCCGGGAAGTAGTCAAAGGGGCTCTTCCATTCGCGTGCGCGAGAAAATCCGTTCAGCAGCGCCAGCCAGCAGGACACATTGTAATCTCGCAGTCCTCCAGGCGCCTCCTTGATGTTCGGCTCAAGATGGAAGATCGTGTCGCCCGCGACATGATGGCGCGCCTCGTTCACTTCGGCCAGCAACAGCACGAGTTCCTGCCAATCGCGCAGTACCGAGCGCGGAATCACCTGGTCGTGCAATCGCCGGAACAATCCATAGTCGCCGGCGAGCAGACGGCAATCAAGCAGGGATATGTTGAACTCAGGATTGTCGCGGTGAAGACGATCGCAATCTTCAAGCGTGCGAGTCGTGGGACTGAGCCGCAAACGCATGTCCCAGAGGTCCTGGCACATGGAACGGATCGCATCTTTTCGTTCCGCCGCCGGGCCTTCTCCATCGCTCAGGAACAGCAGATCCACATCTGAGTACGGCGCGAGCACGCCACGACCATAGCCGCCGATGGCAACCAGCGCGATCCCAGCCGGCCCATTCAGGTCAGGATCGATGTGATGCCGCCACAACTGCAAAGTCAGTGAATCGACTAACTCGGTGCGTCCCTGAAGTACGGCGCGCCCGGATCGTGTGCGCTCAAACTGAAGCTGCAAACGCTCTGTGCCAGCGAGGTACTCGGCTTTCAGATTTTGCGCTATCCCCGGTATCATCAAAAATCCTCATCCCGGCATACTTGCCCAGGAAGAACAGAACTCCAGAAGTGCTTCCACGATTGCAGCGATCCTCGGCAGTTCGCGTTCCCGAAAACCATTTGCCCTTGCGCGCGAACGCTTCCATCGACAAACAACCCCAACCATAAATAGATGGTTGTGAGCGGGGATGGAAATCGATAATTCTTATGGAACCTATGCGGCAGGATTATGCGTTGCAAAGCATTGTAACAACGATAGGTTCAGCATTGGATGTCAGTAGCGGTCATAAATCACAAAAACGAAACCCTCCCGCACGCGGAAGGGTCCGGTCTGTAGTCCAACGATCTAAGCCAGCCGTTTCGTCGGCTTGTGGCCTACGAATCCGTAGAAGGCAATGAAGAGATAGCAGAACACGGGCAGAATCGAAGAAGCGCGGAATCCAAACGCGTCCGTCAGACCGCCCAGAATCACGGGAACCACCGCTCCGCCCACGACTGCCGTCATGATCAAACCCGATCCCTTGCTTGTCATCGGTCCCAAGCCAGCAATGCCCAAGGCGAAAATGCTGGGGAACATGATCGAGTTGAAGAACCCACAAAGCAACAGGCTCCAAATCGCGATATGGCCGGTGGTGCAAACCGAAAACACCACGCTGCCGGCCGCAAGCAGTCCGAAGAGTCCAAGCAACAAGCCTGCGTTCACCTTGGTCAACACAGCGGAACCGAGCAAGCGCCCAACCAGCGCGCCACCCCAGTAGTAAGCAGTCAAGCCAGCTGCGGTTGCCGCGGCAAGGCCACCCAGTTCTTTCAGACCAAAGTAGCCAATCATAAACTGTGACAGGCCAACCTCAACTCCGACATAAAGGAAAATGGCAATCGTCGCCAATACCGTGTGACGGAAGCTCCAAATGCTATCGGTGCTCTTCTGCGAGCTATCCTTCGCGGCTGCCGCAATGGTCGGCAGGCTGGCAAAAGACACCGCCACCGCCAGCAACAGGAGAGTTCCCGCGATCACCAGGTAAGGCGTTCTGACCGTGCTCGCAATGATGACCTTGTATGCCAGTTGCTCCTCGGCCGTCTTCTGAGCCAACGTAGCAGCATCCAACACAACATTGTGCTTCAAGATCAGGGCGCCAGCCACGATGGGCGCAAGCGTTGCGCCAATCGAGTTGAAGGCCTGCGCGAGATTCTGCCGGACAGGGGCACTGGATTCAGGTCCCAGAGCTGAAACATAGGGATTCGCCGAGGTCTGCAGAGCCGCGACACCGCCGCCTACAACGAAGACCGCAGCCAGGAACAACCAGAAGTTTGGAAGGCTCGCCGCAGGAAGGAACAACAATGCGCCAACCACCTGCACAAGCAGCGAAACCACCATCGTCTTCTTGTAGCCAATGGCGTCGATCAGTTTGGAGGTTGGAGCGGAGCAAACGAAATATGCCGTAAAGAATGCAGCCGTTGCCAACGCTGCCTGCAACCATGTCAGATTGAAGACCGATTTCAGGTGCGGAACCAACTGCATGTTAAGTGTCGTGATAAATCCGAAGATGAAGTATAGGCCGGTAACGGTGATAAAAGGGCCAACGTAGCTGGGCGTACGTGATGTGATCGGTGCCTCTATCTGTGTTGCCATTAGCTTGTTCCCCGCTTCCTTTGAATGTGTCCTAAAGCTCAAACTTCCCGAAAAGAAGCGAATGAAATGCATCAGCATGCGCGCACCCCTGCGGTGGTGCAACGACGATCTGCGACTGAACAGACAAGATTGCCATTGTGTCGAGTCTCGCTTCTTCAGTCAGACCTCTGCGGGCCTGTGAGTGTTTTCGTGTGACTTGCAAAAGCACTCACATTGTAGGACAAGCAAAGCATTTCAGCACATAGCTAAGTACAAACTGTGGAGAGGTTTTTGGGAATTGGAATGGGAAAGGGGTCAGGCGCTTGCGGCGCTTCGGGAAGAGCGTTCATCGAGTTTCTGCCGGATCGCCCTTAGCAGCACTTCGGCCGTATAGGGCTTCTCAACCAACGTAAAGCCGGAGACCCCATCTGCTTGGGCGATCACTTCCTCGGTATAGCCGGATAGAAACACCACCGCAGTCGCCGGGCGTTGCGCAAGTATCAGGCGCGCAAGATGTGGCCCCCGCATACGCGGCATCACCACGTCGCTGAGCAGCAGCTGAATCTGCCCTTGGAACTTAGCCGATATCTCCAGTGCGGCGATGCCGTCCTCTGCTTCCAGCACGTTGTATCCATCGCGCAGAAGAATCACCTTGGTCAGTTCGCGGAGCGCAGCCGAGTCCTCCACGAGCAGGATCGTTTCTCCTCCGCAAATTCTCTTGCCCGCAGCATGGGCTGAATCCAGTTGCTTTACAGGCTCACTGCAGAGCGGAAGATAGATTTTGAAAATGGTGCCGACGCCTGGCTCACTGTAGACCCAGATATCGCCGCCATTTCGCTTCACAATGCCATAGACGGTAGCGAGCCCTAGCCCTGTGCCTTTGCCCGATTCCTTTGTGGTGAAGAACGGTTCGAAGACGTGGGCCACCGTGTCAGGATCCATCCCTATTCCCGTATCGCTGATGGCGAGCAGCGCATAGGTTCCAACACTCAACATGGGATGATGCTGAATGTACTCCTCCCCTATCTCTACCGCTCTCACCTCTATGCTGAGTTGGCCGCCATTGGGCATCGCATCTCCGGCATTGGCCACCAGGTTCAGCACCAACTGCTGCACCTGACCAGGATCAACTTTGACCGTGCATGGCTCCTCAGAGCATTTCACATTCAGCTCAATATCGTCCCTCAGCAGACGTCCGAGCAGCGGAGTCAGCTTTGAGGCGACATCGCGCAAATCCATCACTTCCGGAGCAATCGACTGCTTGCGACTGAACGCGAGTAACTGCCGCGTAAGCATTGCGCCAGTTGTGCCGGAGTTCTTAATCTGCAACACTCGCTCGCGACGCATATCTCCCGGGGGAAGCTCCGATAAAAGAATCTCGGAGTAGCCAAGAATCACATTCAGCAGCGTATTGAAATCGTGCGCCATTCCGCCAGCGAGCCGGCCAATGGCTTCCATTTTCTGAGCTTGCTTCAACTGTTCTTCTGTGCGCTTGCGCTCGGTTACGTTTTGGATGACCGAGATCCGACAAACCGGCTCTCCTGCCTGGTCCCTTACCACGGACGAAGTGACATTGACCCAAACAGTGGAGCCGTCGTGATGGAGATAGCGCTTCTCAATTTCGTAGGATTGTCCCCCGTTTCGCACAGTGGTCTCAAAAAGAGCAATCTCTCGTTCAAGATCGTCGGTGTAAGTGATCTCTGCGGTTTTCTTGCCGAGCAACTCTCTTTCCTTGTAACCAAGCATGCGGCACAAGGCAGAGTTCACCATCAGCAGGCGTCCATCACAAGATACCTGCTCGATTCCTACGGCAGCTTGCTCGTAAATGGAGCGGAATCGCGTTTCGCTTTCCTTTAACTTCTCTTCTGCGTGTTTGCGTTCGGTTATATCCCGCAGGATCACCGTATACAGCATCTGTCCCGCAACCTGCACGTGAGAGATCGTCGCCTCGATTGGAAACTTTTCGCCATCGGCGCGCAATGCCATCAGTACTCCGGGTGAGGACATTGAGTGTGTAGTGCTTCCAGATTGCCCGAACTGAATGATCTTTTCCGAATGATGCGCCCGGGCATTTTCGGGGAGAAAGCGACCCAGAGGCTTGCCGATAGCATCGGAAGTTGAACAGCCAAACATCTTCTCGGCAGCCTGATTGAAGACAAGGATCTTTAAATTATGGTCGAGCGTGATGATGGCATCCATTGCTGAGCCAACAACACTCGCCAACCGTTCCGTACTGATCCTCAGTTCACTTTCGCTCTGTTTGCGCTCAAGTTCAATCCGGTCGAGCAACGACGCGCTGATCAGGACTAAAGGCACAAATACCACGATGGGCGCCACAACAAAGAGGAATACCATCGCCGCCGTGCCATAACTTCCCGCCTGGTTCATCTTCAGGATGATCAAGCTGACTGAAAACGGGATAAAGATCGCAGCCGGCAACAAACGGCGAGCAGTTCTTCCTCCCAATTCCGGGCTTAGCACAATTGCAGCAATGCCTCGCTTCGGGCGCTTGAACATGATTGCCAGGCACAACAGCAGAAACGCAAACGCCGTGGGAAGCGAAACCTGTGAGAACATCGGCAACCGATACAGGCTGCTGCGGTCGTAGGCATACCACGTGAGGCTGGCAAACGACAGACAGCTCGTAGCCCATGTCAGGATGAGCGAAGGCGGGAACCCTAAGATGTATGTATCGATCAGGAGAATCGAACATCCCAGCAGAACGAAGTTCAGCGCTGTGACCGGAGACATGCGGTGAATCTGCAGATTGGCAGAGGCAAAAGACAATACTCCATCAATGTGCAGATCGAAACCAGTGAGATGTTCCAGTGAAATCAGGATGCCGATTATGACGGCGCAGACCGCAAACGCGCGAGACGCAATGCGAGCCTGCCAACGTGAGTGATCGATCAGCAGCAACGACGTCGCGAGACAGAAGAGTCCGATTGCGGAAGTTGGCTTTACATACCCAACGGATAAAAAGATCCGCACGAAACTTTCCGGAAAGAAAACCCAGCCGGCAAGAGCGCAGATTGCAACCGCCATAGCACCGTAAATCGGCAACAGTACTCCGTAACGGTACCCAGCCGCTTGCGCATATCCTTCTCTGCTGTGATCGATAGACAATTCGGGCAACCCCGACAAGAATCAGGCAGTTATCCTAATCCGGCAATACCGCGATTATAGTCCGAGCACACGCGATCTGCACCTGTTTGTGCCTGATTTCATGCGGCTCAGAGCGTAATCAGATGGAACTAGAATTGCTCCCAATCGGGATCGCTGATTTGCATGATCCTTTGGGTATGAACTAAGAATTTTTCAGCGGCAGAGACATGCGCTGTTCTTTATTCCTCTCCTGTGGCAAAGTGCATATTACGCGAGGTACGAGCAGATGGGCGTGTTGTTTTTCGCGCAGTATCCACAGATGATCGCTGTGCCACTTGTACTTCTATATTGCCTCTGGCGATACACCTTTGTACCTTCGGACAAGAAGCACACAGATTGGTTGATCGGGGCAGCAGCCGTCTTGATTCCAGCGGAATTAAGCGCACAAGCGATCGTGACGTGGATATCCGCTCTGCGCCCCTACAAGTACGACCTTTATATCTCGTGCATAGACGGAATTCTTGGATTTCAGCCAAGCTTTGTAATCGGAAGACTTGCCGAACATTATTTCGCGATAAAAGTACTGCTTGCGTTTACCTATGGTGCATGTTCGCTGGCGATGCTTACCGTGTTCGCCGCAACGCTGTGGCTCAGAAGCGAAACCGAAACCGTGGCCCTAGTCAAAACGTTCGGGTTGAACCTCTTCGCTGCTCTGCCGATCTACCTTCTTGTTCCTGTCTGCGGACCAGCTTTCGCCTTTCCACATTTTCCTGACTCTGTGCCATCGCTCGCTCCGCATCTGATTGCAATCACTGCACCACCGAATGGAATTCCTTCCGTTCATTTCGCAACCGCTCTCTTAGTCGCGTGGTTTGCCAGACATTGGCGTGCTGGAAGAATTCTGGGAGTTGCGTTTGTGTTTCTAACGATGTGCGCCACACTAGGATCAGGTCAGCATTACTTCTTCGACCTCATCGTCGCAGTGCCATACGCCATTCTGGTACGCAGAGCGTTCAGTCAAAGAGTTGCAGAACGTGTCGAGACACACGAAAGTTCGCTAACGGGCGTTTCCGGACGTCTACTGTAATATGCGACTAGGTTGTTTAGAATGTTTGGCGTCCCCGGCGGGATTCGAACCCGCGTTATCGCCGTGAAAGGGCGGTGTCCTAGGCCGGGCTAGACGACGGGGACGCAGCTAGGCAGGGTGTATGACCTGATTCATAGTAGCAATCACGGGAGGACGTGTCAAAGCGGAGCAGGCCAAGAACAGCAATCTTCTGTGGAAATAAGAAAACATTCTTTTCTGCTGGCGTGCACGCGACACAGCGATTCGCAGCTCATGAGTGCGATACGTTAGCATGGACCAGTCAATTGTCGCTACATCACGCGCCGTCAGTGTTGGCGCGGATACGGCAGATATGAAGAGGGTTGGTGTATGGCAGATTCGTTGAACCTGAGCCTCTGGTTTCCTGGCTTTGATCCGGAGATGATGTTGCCTCGTCTGGTTGAGGTGTTGAAGTACTTCCCTTTTTCTGAGTCACGCAGCGGAGTGCAGTACGCGCTGGTGCAACCCGTGGATTGGTCGGAGGCCACGGTGCTGGAGGAAAGTTTCTCGCCGGGCGTGAGCGCGGAGGAAGCGGCACAAGCTCTGAAGGAATATGCGCAAGCGGACTATGCGATCGGTGTGGAGGCGTATTGGGATTTGTGGGTGCTTGATGGCGAGAGCAAGCAGTGGGTACTGCGTCCGGAGAAAGTGGTTTTCACCGCGCAGGGACTGGACTTTGATGAAGGTACGTTTGCAGAGAACGGACACATTCTAGTGGACTTTGGGTTGGACTATCCGTTTCTGCATGAAGGCGTGGATCTGAGTTCAGATGATGCGCTGCGGGTAAAGGCGAATGTTGCGGCGCTGATTGAGTTTACGCATCGGGTAGAGAAGAACACGAATGCGACGGGGCGCGTACTGTGGTCGGAGAGCGATGAGAACCTGGCGCAGAAGCTCATCGCGAGGCTGCAAGAGGTGCAATAGCTCCTGAACAGAAGAGGTTACACAGCCGGCCTTGAGCCGGCTTTTTGTTTCGGGCTGGAGTTGATCGATCGAGCTACGGGCTGGGCGGAGCCAGTTATGAGGTGAACAATAGCCCAAATAAAAAGGCGAGGATTGACTCTCTCGCCTATACCAGCCGGGTCTGCGTTTACTGTTGGGTAACTCCTCACGCCTTCGACCGCTATTTGGGATACCAATCGAGGAGACGGACTTCGATTCCGGTTCCGGCGAGGTGCTGCTGAAACACTTTCAGGTCGGAATTCCGGTAGTGATACGGGATGACGATTTTCGGGTGGAAGGCCTTTACGGCGTCGGCTGCTTCCTCTGGCGGCATGGTGTAAGGGAGATTCATGCAGACGAAAGCTACATCGATATTCTTCAATGAACGCATTTCGGGAATGCCTTCGGTGTCGCCGGAGAAATAGAAACGCTTGCCTCCGTAAGCGAGAACGTATCCGTTGTCGCGTCCCTTGGGGTGGAAGAGTTGTCCGGCGGCGGGGCCGCGCTTGAGGTTGTAGGCTGGAACGGCCTCAATGGTCCACTGCTGCCATTGTTTCGTTTGATCGTTGGCGATGGGTTTAGCAGCAGGGAGCTTCTCAACAACGGAAGCGGGGGCAAAGATCTGAGTGCCCGGCTGGCTGATCTGAGCAATTTCTTCTGGATCGAAATGATCGGGATGGATGTGGGTGATCAGGATGAGGTCCGCCTTCGGGAGTCCTGCGAGTTTGGCGGGCTTGGCCGGATCGATGTAGATGGTTTTGCCTCCAGCCTGAACGAGGGTGCTGGCGTGAACGAGGGGGGTGATCTTCACATCTCCGGCAGAGGTGGAGAAGGTCTGCGTCTGGGCAAAGGCGGTGAGAGAGGCCCCGAGCATTAAGGCGAGCAAGGTTTTCATGCAGGAAATAGTAAGAAGAGCATGCGTGGAGTGTCAAAGCTGCGGGCCGGGTGCTTGGAAACGCAGGTTCGGTGGTTGGTGACCTGCGGCGGAGGCGAAGGCGTGGAGGGCGGCTGGGGTCCTTAGGCTTCGCCTCAGGATGACACAAAAGACAAATACAAGAAGAACAACGGCAAGGGCAAGAACGACTGCAAGAACGACAACGACAAGAACAGGCGCAACCGCAAGACCAAGGATAATGGCAAGAACAACAGACCCACCTCTGCCAACTACGGGCAGAGATGGGGCACCACGGCGCGCTTGGCCAACGCATGCAGCACAGCGCGCTCCAGGATCAGCGGGAGTGGACGTGGGTGAAGCGTTGCTTGAGGGTGAGGAATGGTGTTTCGAGGAAGCGGTAGCTGAGGGCGGCGAGAACGATGGTGACCGTCATGGCGACGGCAAGGCGAACGAGGTAGCGCCCGAGGCTGGTCTCGGGATGATGGACGATGTATTCGCTGATGAGAAGGCCGAGGATGTGGAAGACGTAAAGGCCGAAGGAGATTCGGCCAAGGTAGATGAATGCGTCCGCGATTGAACTGGGCCAAACGCGAGATGCGTCCTTGGCGGAAGCTGCGCGGGGACGCAGGGTGGCAATGAAGAGCGCTACGGCACCGAGGGCGGCGACGGGGTAGCCGAGCATGATTCGTGCGATGGTGAGCGGATCGGACTTGATGCGGAAGTAGTTTCCGGCGAGTACGAGGCAGGTGAAGCCTCCGATGAACAGAGCCGCGCGAGTGAGGCGCGGAAGGCTCGGGGCGCGTCCGGCGAGAAGGACGGCGATGATGATGCCGAGCGCAATTGAGTCGAAATGAACGAAGGTGTTGCACCACACCTTCGATTCCCAAGTGTGTGACGCGCCGAGATACCAGCGTGTGGCACCGGCAACGCCGAGCATGACGCCTGCAGCGATGAGCATGGCGCGCTCGGTGAGGCGTCGCATGATGGACGGCCAGAAGATGTAGAACTGCTCTTCGACCGAAACGGCCCACAAGGGGAAGATGACAGACGAGGGAAAGCCTACGAGGACAATCCACCAGTTTCCGCCTAAAAAGAGGAAAGCAAGGAGGGCTCGCCATCCGATGTGCTGTCCGGGGACGAACCACTGCATGGCCCAGGCAAGCGCAAGAAAGAAGATGTAGAGCGGCCACATGCGGAGGATGCGGCGAATGTAGAAGGAACGGAGGTCGATGTGTCCGATGGTGGCTCGCTCACGGATGAGAAGTTCGGTGACGAGGTAGGAGCTCAGGAGGAAGAAGACGTTGACACCGTAGGCGCCGGTGGCTCCGAGAGCGGCGAGAATGGTGGCGGCAAATGGGGGCATCCCCATGTTGAGGTAGAAGCCGGGATCGTGCGGCAGCGAATGATGCAGGAAGATGAGGAAGAAGGCGAAGAAGCGAAGGATATCGAGTTCAGGATGATAAAAGCGCTCGGTCACAGAGCGCACAGCAAGTGGGTTCGAGGACACTTGGCACTTTCCGAAATAAGGCGATGTGAACATCGTAGCAGAGTGGCTTTGAGAGCCGGTCAGAGGGCTTGTGCAATCCCATATCTGCGCGCGAATACCTGTACCCTGCACTCGTCAAATGCGCTTTTCACTGACGTCAAGTGTTGTTCAAGTTCGCGCCCGAAAGATGCGGCACAGTGGCGCCGTTCGGTAACCGGAATAGTAACAAGATAACGCGAAGTTCTGAGGGAGACTCGGTCACGATCGTCGGTAGACAACGGTTCAACGGCGGAATTCCCAGGGCGGAAGTGCTCGCTCGTTACGGCTGTACATGACCTGTTAAAGCACACGACATGTCTTTGGTGAACGATGTAAGTGGTCTTGCGTATTCACGCGGTGGTTACTCACGCTTAGTGTTAGGTGAATTACGCATTCGACTGGGCAGGTTCACCGTATGCCAAAGCAAACTGCTGTGTTGCCCGTTCTCTTCGCCGCGCTCACTCTCGCGTTCGGCGCATCCTGTGCCGCTGGACCGCAGACGCAGACATCCTCCTTACAATCGACTTCCAGCAGTTCGAGTTCCTCCAGTTCTAATTCAAGTTCGACATCAACACAGAATTCAAGCTCAACATCCAATTCCGGTTCAACCTCCAGCTCTGGTTCAACTTCCGGTTCTGGCTCGACATCGAATACTGGGTCTACATCTGGTACAGGGAGCAGCTCGGGGTCCGGATCAACGTCTGGATCGGGTACGGGATCTACGTCTGGATCGGGATCCACGTCTGGATCGGGATCCACGAATCCGACGCCGACGAGTCCGCTGCCTACGCCGCCATCGACGGCAAAGGTGTTCACAAACATAGACCAGTTGAGCGTGTGGGGATCGTGCAATACGCCGGCGTGTGCAGGCGGATCGGGAGCAGGTTCGTACACGATGTCTCTGAACCAGGCGTCGCCTGCAATGGACGGCAACAGCATGCAGGTTTTCAACTCGGGCGTGTGGGCAAACGCGCTGTGGTGGAACAAGCTGGGCCCGCAGAATGGGGCGACGAATTTCCTGTGGGACTTCTATGCGCAGGTGGATTCGACGGCTTCGGCGCAGGCGCTGGAGTTTGACGCTTTCCAATTCCTGGATGGGTACAACTACATGATGGGTACCCAGTGCAATCTGGCTGCGGGCAAGTGGGATGTGTGGGATGAAGCGAACGGCGATTGGCTGCACACGACAATTCCGTGTAAGACGTTTACGCCGGGAGTTTGGCACCACATTCAGTGGTACATGCAACGCGATCCAAGCACGCACAACTACACATTTGTGACGCTGGTGGTGGATGGAACGGCATACACGCTGAACCAGACGTATTCGGCAAAGTATCTTGGGTGGTCGAATCAGGTTGGAGTGCAGTATCAGTTGGACGTGAATGCAAGCGGTGTTGGATATCACGAGTGGATCGATCAATCGACGTTCACTGTGTGGTAAGGGAGTTAGTTGGAGAAAGCCCCACTCGAAGGAGTGGGGCTTTTGCTTTTGGAGGAGGCTTGCGAGGGGGTAGGGTCCTTCGGCTTCGCCTCAGGATGACACATCAAAAACAAAGGCGAAAGCAAGAGCAAGGGCAAGAACAAACCCGAGGTCCTTCGCTTCGCTCAGGATGACTGACCTTGCCCTCAGAATGCGTACCCCGTAGTCGTCGTGGCTGTGGGAAAGTTGGAAAGCGTTTTTTGCTTTCCTGCTTTTCCATAGCCTGCTTTGGTTCGTGTTTGTTCGAACTGAATCGGGCTGAGGTAGTTCAGAGCTGAGTGCAACCGGGTTTGGTTATACCACCGTAGCCAGTTCAGGATTTCATCTTTCGCTTGGCGATGGGTGGCGAAGCGTTTGCCGTGCAGCCGCTCTACTTTGAGCGAGGCAAACAGGGTTTCGCTCACGGCGTTGTCCCAGCAGTTGCCCTTGCGACTCATGGACGCTTGGATTCCATGCTCTTTCAGTCGCTGACTGAACTCATCGCTGGCATACTGGCAGCCCCGATCGCTATGAAAGATCAGCCCGCTGTGTTTGCCCGGACAGCGCTCGAACCAAGCCATTTCGAGAGCGTCGATCACCAGTTCGCTCCGCATATGATCGCGCAGAGACCAACCCACAACACGGCGGCTGAACAGGTCGATCACCACCGCCAGGTACAGCCATCCTTCGTCGGTTGGAATGTAGGTGATGTCTCCAACCCAGACTTTGTTCGGAGCGGCGGCCGCGAAGTTACGATCCAGAAGGTTCGGCGCAATCGGCAGGTTGTGCCGGCTGTTCGTAGTCATCACTCGGAAGCGCCGTTTGCCGCGGGCTCGAATGCCGTGCTGCTGCATCAGTCGTTGGATCCGCTGTTTGCCGACGCGCACGCCCTGCTCGCGCAGTTGCCGCCAGATGCGCGGCCACCCGTAGGCTCCGCGATGCTCGGCATACACCGCGCGGATGTGCACCAGCAGTGCTTCGTCGCTCAGGTGGCGGAGAGCGTTGCGTCGACGGGCAAAGTGTTCATGGTAGCCGGCCACGCTCACCCGCAGTACCCGGCACTGCACACGGATCGGCCAGACACGCCGGTGGCGTTGGATGAAGGCGTATTTCATTTCTGGCCTTTCGCGAAGTACGCCGTCGCTTTTTCCAGGATGTCGCGCTCCATCTTGACCCGCGCCAGTTCGGCCCGCAGACGGCTAATCTCCATCTGCTCGGCGCTGACCGCCTTGCCATGGTCGGCGCCCTTGAGTTTGCCCTCCCGGTGCGCTTTTACCCAGTTGGACAGTGTTTGCTCAATCAGACCCAGACTTCGCGCCGCCGAAGCGATACTCTGGCCAGACTCAACCAGTCGCACCGCCTCCTGCTTGTACTCCAGCGTGTACCGCGCCCGTCTCCCCTTCCCCATCTCCGCTCTCCCTACTGCGATTGGATGATCGCTCAGCATGGGGTACGTTTGGCAGGGGCAAGATCAGACACCTCAAATACAAAAGCAAGATCAAGAACAGAGACAGGAGCGCAAACAAGGAAAGAGCAAAGGAAGGGGGATGCTGACGCATCCCCCTTGGTTTTGTAGCAATACATTGACGAAAGCCAATGTATTGCGTGAGGCGACCAGTTACTTGGTGGCTCCGCCGGAACCGCCCTTCTCCTCGAGTGCGGCCTGGGCGGCTGCGAGACGAGCAGTGAGGACGCGGAACGGAGAGCAGGAAACATAGTTCAGTCCGACGCGGTGGCAGAACTTCACCGACTCGGGCTCGCCGCCGTGTTCGCCGCAGATGCCGACCTTGAGGTTCGGACGAGTCTTGCGGCCGCGCTCGGTGGCAAGCTGGACGAGCTGACCAACGCCTTCCTGATCGAGCGAGGCGAAGGGATCCTGCTTGAAGATTCCCTGACGCGTGTACTCGGGCAAGAATTTGTTGATGTCATCACGCGAGAAGCCAAAGGTGGTCTGCGTGAGGTCGTTGGTGCCGAAGCTGAAGAACTCGGCTTCCTGCGCGATCTGATCGGCAACCAGCGCGGCGCGGGGAAGTTCGATCATCGTTCCGACCATGTACTCGACCTTGTCCTTCTTCTCGGCGAACACTTCTTCGGCGATGCGGTGGACAATGTCGGCCTGATTCTTCATCTCCTTAATGCCGGTGGTGAGAGGAATCATGATTTCGGGGATGACGGTGATTCCCTGCTTCTTGAGCACGAGAGCGGCCTCGATGATGGCACGCGCCTGCATCTCAGTGATCTCCGGATAGGTGATGCCGAGACGGCAGCCACGATGGCCAAGCATGGGGTTCTGCTCGTGCAGTTCCTCGACGCGAGCCAGGGTGATGCGGAGGTCCTTGAGCTTGGGCGAGCGAGGCTTGGTGAGTTCAAGTTCCTTGATCTCAACGAGCAGGTCTTCGCGCTTGGGCAGGAACTCGTGCAGCGGCGGATCGAGGGTGCGGATGGTGACCGGGAAGCCCTTCATCGCCTTGAACAGACCGACAAAGTCGGCGCGCTGCATGGGGAGCAACTTCTTCAGCGCGAGGCGACGGTCCTTCTCATTGTTGGCCATGATCATGGCACGCATGTGAGGCAGACGGTCCTCGGCAAAGAACATGTGCTCGGTGCGGCAGAGGCCGATGCCTTCGGCGCCGAAGGCAATGGCGGTCTTGGCGTCGCGAGGAATGTCGGCGTTGGCACGGACCTTGAGCTTGCGCTCGGGGTCAGCCCAGGACATGAACTTGACGAGATCCTTGTCGCCAGCGGAGGCTTCGAGGGTGTTGAGCTTGCCCTTGATAACGCGTCCAGTGGTGCCGTCGAGGGAGAGCCAATCGCCTTCGCGGAAGGTCTGGCCCTTAACGCGCATTTCCTTCTTCTTCTCGTCAACTACGATGTCGCCGGCTCCGGCGACGCAGCACTTACCCATGCCGCGGGTGACAACCGCTGCGTGCGAGGTCATGCCGCCACGCGAGGTGAGAATGCCGGATGCGATTTCCATGCCGTGAATGTCTTCAGGCGTGGTTTCGCCACGGACGAGGATGATGGACTTGAACTTGCCCTTCTGGTTGATGGCAACGGCGTCGTCGGCGGTGAAAACGATCTGTCCGACGGCAGCGCCAGGAGAGGCAGGAAGTCCGGTGGCGAGGACTTCGACCTTGCTTCCCTTCTCATCGAGGCGCGGGACGAGGAAGTCATAGAGCTGGTTGGGCTCGACGCGGAAGATGGCTTCTTCCTTGGTGATGAGGCCTTCTTCCACCATGTCGATGGCGACCTTTACAGCAGCGAGACCTGTGCGCTTGCCGTTGCGGGTCTGCAGCATGTAGAGCTTGCCATCCTGAATGGTGAACTCGAAGTCCTGCATGTCGCGATAGTGCTTTTCCATGCGCGAGGTGATTTCACGAAGCTGGTCGTAAACCTCGGGCATGATCTTCTGAAGTTCGGTGATGTGCTGCGGAGTGCGAACGCCGGAGACGACGTCTTCACCCTGCGCGTTGAGCAGGAACTCTCCGTAGAACTCCTTGGCGCCGGTGGCCGGGTTGCGGGTGAAGCCCACGCCGGTGCCGGAGGTTTCGCCCATGTTGCCGAACACCATGGCCTGAACGTTGACGGCCGTGCCGAGCATGTCGTCGATGTTGTTCATGCGGCGATAGTGCTTGGCGCGATCGTTCTGCCAGGAACGGAACACGGCGTCGCGGGCCATGACGAGCTGGTCATGCGCGTTTTGCGGGAAGTCGATCTTGGCGAACTTCTTGACGACCTTCTTGTAGTCGGCGATGACTTCCTGAAGCGCCTTGGCGTCGAGATCGGTGTCGAGCTTGGCCTTCTTCTGCTTCTTCTTTCCGTCAAACACTTCTTCGAAGTGCGACTTCTCGATGTCGAGCACGACGTTGCCGAACATCTGAATGAGGCGGCGATAAGAGTCGTAGGCGAAGCGGGGATTCTGAGTACGGTTGGCAAGAGCCTTGACGCTCTCGTCATTGAGGCCGAGGTTGAGAATCGTGTCCATCATGCCGGGCATGGAGAACTTGGCGCCGGAACGGACGGAGACGAGCAGCGGATTGTCGCCAGCGCCGAGCTTCTGTCCCTGGAGGGCCTCGAGCTGCGCAAGAGCGGCGTCCATTTCCTTGTCAACGTTGCCACTGACTTTGCCACGCATGTATTCGCGGCAAGCTTCGGTCTGGATGGTGAATCCCGGGGGAACTGGGAGCCCGGCGTTGGTCATTTCAGCAAGACCCGCGCCTTTGCCGCCAAGGGTGTCCTTCATCTTGCCATTACCCTCGGCCTTGCCTCCGCCGAAGGAGTAAACGTACTTCACTGCACTAATTGTGGGAGTAGCCATAGCCTCACTCTCTTAGGGTTAAAGAGATTACCTTCTCGTTTTTCACTACGCAGCCCGAAAACAGGCTGCCTATCAGTACGGTTTAAAAACTACTCTGGAACAAAAGAAAAGGCTTCCGGTTAGGAAGCCTTCCTTTCTGTAACAACTTCGCTGAAATCAGCAATGGACTGGAATGTGGATGCCACCATACCGAGGAGACAGAGACGAGAGCTTCGGACCGCCTCGTCATCCACCATGACCATTACCTTGTCAAAAAATTCGTCGAGCGGCCGCCGAATGGTGGCCAGCGCGGCGAGAGCTTCATCGTACTTCTTCTGCTTGCAGAGCTCGGCAGTGGTCGAAGCGAGCTCGGCGGTGCGCTTGGCGAGCACGCCTTGCGGATCGTCACCGCGGAAAGCTTCGGCCGCGATGTCGAACGTCGCGTACGCTCCGGCGGGGGACTTCCCTGCCTCGCTGGCCTGACGCAGGATGTTCTTGATGCGCTTGACCGACGCGGCAATGGCGTCGAAGTCTTCAGTGCCGCGAACCTTGGCAACAGCCTCGGCGCGGAGAACCGCGTCCACAACATTGTCGGCACCGGAGGCGAGCACGGCGTTCGTAACGTCGTAGGCGAAGCCTCGGGCCTCGCGCAGGTAGAACTCGATGCGCTCGCGGAAGAAGGCGGCGACGTTCTGTTCATATTGCGCGACGGCGTTGAAACGCGATTCGGCTTCGCTGCCCTTGTACTGCCGCAGCGCATCGGCCATGAGGTGGCTGAGGCTGATGGGCATGTTGTGTTCGACCAAGGTGCGAACGATGCCGTTGGCAGCGCGACGGAGCGCGAAGGGATCCTTGGAGCCGGACGGGATCATTCCGAGCGCGAACATGCCAGCGATGGTGTCGGCCTTGTCGGCGATGGAGAGGACCGCTCCCTCAAGCGTGCGCGGAACATCATCTTCCATCGAGGCGGGCTTGTACTGGTCGTAAATGGCCTGTCCGATGGCGCGCGCGGAGGCTTCGGGGATCTCCATGCGATCGGCCTGATGCACGAGGTAGAGGCCGCCAATGATGCCCTGGAGCTCGGTGAACTCCTTCACCAATTCAGTAGTGAGATCGCACTTGGCCATGAGCGCAGCCTTGTAAACGATTCCCTGACGATGGTTGGGATGAAACTCGGTGACTACGGCTGAGAGCAGGCTGCCGAGGTGCTGCGTGCGCGTCGCCTTGTCGCAATAGGAGCCGAGCTCCTTCTGGAAGGTGACATTCTTGAGCATGGGCACGCGGTCGCGAAGCGTGAGCTTCTGATCAGTGTTCCAGAAGAATCGTGCATCGTTGAAGCGGGCGCGCAGAACGCGCTCATTGCCGTGGCGCACGATGGCTTCGCCTTCGGCGTCAGTCACTGTGTTGAGAACGGCAAGAAAGTGAGGCAGAAGCTTGCCGTTGGCGTCCTCGATGGCGAAGTACTTCTGATGATCGCGCATCACGGTAACGAGAACTTCTTCGGGGAGCGCGAGGAATTCAGGATCGAAGTTGCCAAGGATCACCGAAGGCGACTCAGTGAGATTGATGACCGTGTCGAGCAGGCCCTTGTCTTCGCGCCAGCGCGCGCCGGGAATCTGGCGGGTGACGGCATCGAGAGCCTTGCGAATTTTGTGTTCGCGCTCGGCGTAGCTGGGCAGAACACCAGCGGCGCGTAGTTTCTCGGCGTATTCAGCAGGCGTGTTGAGCTCGACGAGAGCGGAGGAAAGGATGCGATGTCCGCGCGAGGTGCGTCCAGCGGTGATGCCACCGAATTCAAGAGGAACGACCTTGGAGCCAAGCAGCGCAACCAGCCAGCGAACAGGGCGCACGAAACGCTCGGGCTTGCCGGGACGCCAGTACATATTCTTGGCCCAATAGATCGACGAGATCTCCTTGGGTACGAGTTCGGAAAGCAGCTCAAGGGCGGGCTTGCCTTTCTTGATCACGTTGGCAGCGAGGTATTCGCCTTTGGGCGTGGTGGCGCGAGTGAGCTGATCGAGCGAAACTCCGACCTTGCGCGCAAACGCTGCGGCGGCCTGCGTGGGCTGGCCGTCCTTGTAGGCATGCGCGGTGGCGGGTCCGAGGACCTGCTCGGCAACATCGGGTTGCGATTCCTGAATGCCGCGCACGAGAACGGCGATGCGACGCGGAGAAGCGAAGGCTTCCGATGCGGGTGTCTCTGTGGTGGAGAGGCGTTCGCGGCTGACGAGATCACCGATGCGACGCTGCAACTCATCCGTGGCAGAGGCGATCATGCGCGCGGGGATTTCTTCGGTACCGATTTCTAACAGGAAATCTGACATGAGGTCGAAAGCTTCCTTCTATTTTGAGGCCAAACGCTTGCTGGCTGCGGCGAATCGGAAAATTTTATGTGCGACACAGCCTCAGTTTTGCTGCTCTCCCACATTCCCAACTGCGGAAAGGATGTGGGCGATCAGTTTTGTTGCTCTCCCACATTCGCCAAAAGATGGCGGACGTGGTCCACCCTGTCTAGACCTTGGCAGCTGTCGCGCTGACTTCGCGGGAAGACTGCTGATCGACCCAGGCGCGTGCAACTCCAACGGCAAGATTACGGACCCGCTGGATGACTCCGACACGCTCGGTGACGCTGATGGCGCCGCGAGCATCAAGCAGGTTGAACAAATGCGAACACTTCAAACAAAGGTCGTAGGCCGGCAGCAGCGGGAAACGACGGCGCTGCTCGGGCGTGAACTTTGGCGAAGTCACCGTGGGCTCGGACTCCTTCTTCTTTGAATCCTTGCGCGGCTGAGCGGTTCCGGCGACGTACTCGTTGATGAGCGCCTGGCACTCGGCTTCGTAGGCGTTGAGGTGCTGCCAGAGCTTCTCGACATCGGCCTTCTCGAAGTTGTAAACCGAGAACTGCTCTTCATCTGGAAGACGAATGTCTCCGTAGGTGACATTCCCCTGCGGGCCGCGAACCCAGACGATGTCGTAGATGGACTCGACATCCTGCAGGAAGGCCGCGATGCGCTCGAGACCATAGGTGAGTTCGGCGCACATGGGATCGAGATCGATGCCGCCACACTGCTGGAAATAAGTGAACTGCGTGATTTCGAGACCGTCGAGCATGACCTGCCAGCCGACACCCCAGGCGGCAAGAGTGGGAGCTTCCCAGTTGTCTTCTTCGAACTTGATGTCATGGCGCGCGAGGTCGATACCGATCGCTTTCAGCGATTCAAGGTAGAGCTCCTGCACGTTCTCAGGCGGTGCCTTGAGAATGACCTGGAACTGGGTGTGCTTGTAAAGACGATTGGGGTTCTCACCATAACGTCCATCGGCAGGACGGCGCGAAGGCTGCACGTAAGCAACACGGTAGGGCTTGGGGCCAAGAACGCGAAGGAAGGTTTCGGGCGACATGGTGCCGGCGCCAACCTCGACATCGAGCGGCTGCTGTAAGACACAGCCCTGGCGGGCCCAGAAATCCTGCAGCTTTAGGATGAGTTCCTGAAAAGTCAGTGGTTCAGTCATGAATGCGATCCGATCTGGAGAGCATTGTAAATGCTTGAGGCAGTACGACGAAAGAGTAGGCAGGCAATTGTGAGCGAAAGAATTTGAAAACGTCACTCAGGGGCATGTTGGTGGGCTGAGTTGCAGGCGGACCGGTGGACAAAAGGGCGCGGGTTCCACGCATCGGAGAGAAGATGCAATGGGAAGATCGTGGTAGAAGCGGTGATCTGGAAGACGATCGTGGCGGTGGCGGCGGAGGATTCTCAGGCGCGGGACTTGGGTTCCCTTTGATGATGCTGCTGTCGGGACGGCTGGGAATCGGCGGATTTCTGCTGGTTCTGGTGCTGGCGTTCGTATTTCGCGGCAGCTTTCTGTCGCTGATTGGGGGTGGATCGTCGGCGAATAACACAAGCAGGGTTTCGCGTCCGGTGAACGATCCGGCGGAGGAGCCGAAGGTCAGGTTTGTGTCGTTCGTGCTGGACGATACGCAGCAGACGTGGGACCGAATTTTTCAGGAACATGGCAGGCAGTATTCGCACGCGAAGCTGGTGCTGTTCCGAGACGCAATAAGGTCGGGATGCGGAGTGGCGCAGTCGCAGAGCGGGCCATTTTATTGTCCCGAAGACAAGAAGGCATACATCGATCTGGGATTTTATGACGAATTGCGCAGCCGGTTTGGAGCCGATGGCGACTTTGCGCAGGCTTACGTGTTAGCACATGAGATTGGCCATCACGTGCAGGACTTGCTGGGAACAGAACGCAAGGTGAGGCAGGCGATGGAGCAGAATCCGGGTGCGCAGAATGCACTCTCGGTGAGGCTGGAATTACAGGCCGACTGCTACGCGGGAGTATGGGGGCACTCGACAGAACAGCGAAAGCTGGTGAATGAAGGCGATATTGCCCAGGCACTCCGTGCAGCAGCGGCGATTGGAGATGACCGCATTCAGCGAATGGCGGGCAGAAGCGTGAGCCCAGAGTCGTTTACGCATGGGTCATCGGAACAGCGGCAGGCGTGGTTTAAACGCGGCTTGGATACAGGTCAGTTGGAAGCGTGCAACACGTTTGCGCAATAGCCATAAGGAGATCCGATGTTACGAGCACGAATTGCATTGCTACTGGTTGCTGTGATGATGGCAACCGGACTGAATCTGCAAGCACAGGACCGGGGAAGATTTTATGACGGCGTGCGCGATGGTGCGCGCGGCGAACGCTATGATCGCGGCCATGACCACTACTACCGAAATGACCGTCACCATCGCGACCGCTATTACGATGACCGTTACTACGAAGATCGACGCGGAGGCATTGGGCCGGGAACGGGCGCAGTAATTGGCGGAGCAGGCGGGGCGGTGCTGGGTACGCTGATTGGCGGTGGACTGAAAGGCACACTGATCGGTGGAGCGGCAGGAGCAGGCATTGGCGCCATCGTGGGGCAAGCGCACCAGAATAACGAACGCGACGACTACTACTATCGCCGTCGGTAATTGGGATTTGAATTCGAAGATAGAGCCAGGAAGGACGAAGCGTATGAAGGTATTCCGCGGAAGCGCGTGCTGCATGGTGATGGCAGGGATGTTGATGAGCGGCATAGGCGCAATGGCACAGAGCAACGATCAGCGTGCAAAGCAAACCGCCGAGCAGGAAGGTAAGCCCGCCTGGACGACCGATCAGCTGATCACCAGCACCGTGCATGACGCGTGGGTGCTGAGCGGGAGAGACGAATCGAAGTTCTTCGAAATGGTGAAGACGCTGACTGAGATTTCGGCGAGGAATCGAGGCATAACACTGCCGGACACGAAAGAAGCCGGAGAACGGATGGGAAACTACATCAAGCAGACGGCGAAGGCAGACACGGATCAACTACTGTATGCGGTGGTGGACCAGGCGGTGAGAGTTGCGTCCGGCAAGGGGCCGGTGCCGGCAGGGACAAGGTCGCAGGCGGAGAAAACGAAGTAGCAGTCAAAGGCACATCGACAAGACACCACAAGACAGCGCTAGTCGAGGCGTTCGAGTTGGGACGACGTTTGGAGCTTGCGGTCGAGATGGCGGTTAATGATCTGCATGAGGAACTTGCGTAGGTCGGCGAGACGCGAGGTGGGGACGGGCGTTTCGGCGAAGTGATCGACGGGGTTGCGAAACATGCGGGCGGCGAGTTCGCGGGACTCAATGGACATTTCGGAACTGGCGATGCGGCGGTCGCGGGCGCAGACAAGACCGTCGCGCAGAGCATGGAAAAATGCTGGCTGTCCTGCGAGCGGATCGCCGCACTCGATGCACTGATCGAGCGGCGGAAGGAAGCCCATGAGGCGCACCATCCAGAGATCGAAGTAGGTGACGGGGATCCAGATGGGGTCGGTTTCGAGGGTTTGCAGGACTCCCCAGGCGAGGCGGAAGATGCCGTCGTTGGCTTCGCGGTCGGGGAGGAGTTCGTCGAGCATTTCGGCGATGTGGGAGAGAGCGACGCAACGCGGGTAGTCGATGGTGGCCGAGAGAGGCGATAGCAAGACATCGCAGGATTCGAGGCGGGCAAGTTCGCTGCCTTCGCGGTCTGTCCAATAGGCGCGAACGCAGGTGAGCGGCTCGAGCGCGCCTCCAAAGCGCTTTTGAGAGCGCTTGGCAGATTTGGCGACACCTTTGACTTTGCCTTCGGAGCGCGTGAAGAGCGTGACGAGCAGGTCGGCCTCGCGGAGAGGATAGGTGCGGAGGACGATCGCCTCAGAGTGCTTGGAAGGCATACGGGGGATTGTAGCAAGAGAGGGGTTCGACTTCTTAGTTCACGGACGTGGCAAGCGGCTGTCCCCACTCTCTCGCGAGGTCGCTCCACTCAGAGTTATCTGATTCGATAAGCTCGATCTTTTTGAATCGCAACCAGCCTTTGATCTGCTTCTCACACGTGCAATTGCGGCTTGGACGCTTGAGTGCTCCTCGAACCAGACGAGGCGGGTGCAACTGTACTTCTTGGTAAAACCTGGGACGAGGTGGTGTTTGTGTTCGAATACTCGGCGATCGAGGCTGGTGACGCCGGTGTAGAGCGTGCGGATTTTGCTCGACATGATGTAAACCCAGAAGCGGCGGCGAATTTGGGAAGGAAAACATAGGAGCAAATGCGCGGGCAAGAGCAAAAGCAACTGCAAGAGCAAAGACAGAAGCAACCCCGAGGTCCTTCGCTTCGCTCAGGATGACACCTAAATCAAAATCAAAATCAAAGGCAAGAGCAAAGGCGACAGCAGAGCAATAGCAAAGGCAGGCAAAGAGCAACTACCCCACCCTAAACTCGCGAAGAACGAGTTTAGGGTGGGGCACCGTCCCTAAACTCGCGAAGAACGAGTTTAGGGTGGGGCACCGTCCCTAAACTCGCGAAGAACGAGTTTAGGGTGGGGCACCGTCAGATGGTGGTGGAGCGGGCCGTCAGGCGACGGTTGGCTCGGTTTCGGGTTGGGGTTCGGCGATCTTCTTGGAGAAGTCGCAGGTGATTTCGGGGGCTTCTTCGGTCTTCTTGGATGACTTGGCTTTGCCCTTTGTGGCTTTCTTCTTGGCGGAGCCTTTGCTATTGGGGCAGACGAGGAAGGTGCCTTCCTTCGTTACCTTCTCAAGCAGGTAGGGGCTGCCGCACTCGGGGCAGGCTTCGGCAACGGGCTTGGTCGCGGCCGTAAATTCGCACTTCGGGTAATTGTTGCAGCCGTAGAAGAGATTGCCGCGACGCGCTTTCTTCTCGACGATTTCGCCTGTCTTGCACTGCGGGCATTTTACGCCGATGAAGTTCTGCTTGATGTATTTGCACTCGGGATAGCCGGAGCAGGAGACGAACTCGCCAAAGCGGCCATTGCGCAGGACGAGGTTGCGTCCGCACTCGGGGCACTTCTCTTCGAGAGGCTGGTCGGGCTTCTTCTGCGCGGAGTCGAGGCGGCGCGTGGTCTTGCACTCGGGGTAGCCGGTGCAGGCCATGAACGTGCCGAAGCGTCCGCGCTTGAGGACCATGGGACGTCCGCAGTTTTCGCAGAACTCTTCTTCGTTGTTGGAGGAGATTTCTGCCTCGCCGAGATCGGTGAGGTTGATGGGGTTCTCCTTGGTAAATGTGCAGGAGTTCGGATCCTTCTTGTCGAAGGTGGAGCAGGCGAAGAAGGAGCCGTGCTTACCCCACTTGAGGACGAGCGGCGCACCGCAGCGTTCGCACTTCTGGTCGGTGGCCTTCTCCATGCGCTTGATGTTTTCCATATGCTCGCCGGCATATTCGAGATCGCTCTCGAACTTGTCGTAGAACTCATGGAGCGCAGCGGTCCACTTGATCTTGCCGTCCTCGATTTCGTCGAGGTCCTCTTCCATGCGCGCGGTGAACTTGTAGTCGAAGATGTCTTTCAAGTTCTCGACCAGGAGTTCGGTGACAACGAAGCCGATCTCGGTGGGGAAGAATTTTCCGCCACGGCCAGGGGTCTTCTGCACGTAGCCGCGATCGACGATGGTCGAGAGGATGGCGGCGTAGGTGGAAGGACGTCCGATGCCACGCTCTTCGAGTTCCTTGACGAGCGAAGCTTCGTTGTAGCGAGGCGGCGGCTCGGTGAAGTGCTGCTCGGGCTTGAGGTGTTCGAGGCGCAGGGACTGACCTTCTTCGAGCGGCGGCAGCTTGTGCTTGAGCGACTCGTCTTCGTCGTCCTTGGCGTCCTTGGACTCTTCGTACACCTTGAGGAAGCCGTCGAACTTGAGGACCGATCCTGTGACGCGGAAGTTGTATTTGGCCGAATCCTTCGACGAGGAATTGGATATAGCTACGCTGCCAGCCGCAGGCGCCTGGGCATCAATATCAACCGTGGTCTGGTCGAAGATGGCGGCAGTCATCTGGGAGGCGACAAAGCGCTGCCAGATGAGCTTGTAAACCTTCAGTTCGTCATCCTGCAGGTAGGGCGCGACATCGTCGGGAGTGCGAAGAACGGAGCTGGGACGGATGGCTTCGTGCGCTTCCTGCGCGTTCTGAGCCTTGGTCTTATAGACGTTGGGCGACTCGGGCATGAAGGGCTTGCCATAGTCGCGCTCGATAAGCGTACGCACCTCGGCCAATGCATCGTTGGAGACGCGGACGGAATCGGTACGCATGTAGGTGATGAGGCCGACGGTGCCTTCGGGACCGAGTTCGACGCCTTCGTAGAGGCGCTGCGCGATCATCATGGCGCGCTTGACGGTCATGCCGAGTTTGCGCGAGGCGTCCTGCTGGAACTTAGAGGTGGTGAAAGGCGCTACCGGGTTGCGACGGCGCTCGGCCTTCTTGACCGAACTGACGGCCCACTTGGCAGCCTCAAGAGCATCGACGATGCGCTTGGACTCTTCCTCGTTATTGATCTCCTGCTTCTCGCCATTGACGCCAAGGAAACGGGCATCGAACGCTGGAGCTTTGGCGGCGTGGAGGCGGGCATCGAGAGTCCAGTACTCTTTCTTCTCGAACTTCTGGATCTCGCGCTCGCGCTCGACGATGAGGCGGAGAGCGACGGTCTGGACTCGTCCAGCGGAAAGACCACGGCGGACTTTGTCCCAGAGAAGGGGCGAGACCTGGAATCCGACGATGCGGTCGAGGATGCGGCGCGTCTGCTGCGCATCGACAAGATTCCAGTCGATTTCGCGCGGCTTGGAGAAGGCTTCCTGTACGGCCTTCTTGGTGATTTCGTTGAAGGTGACGCGGTAAACGGGCTTGGCCTGGGCCTTCTTGCTGCGGCCTCCGTCGGCGCTGCCAAGTTCCTCGGCGAGATGCGCGGCGATGGCTTCGCCTTCGCGATCAGGGTCAGGCGCGAGGTAGATGGCATCGGCGGAACGGGCGAGCTTCTTGAGGTGAGAGACAACTTTCTCTTTGCCCGGGATCACTTCGTACTCGGTGGAGAAGTCGTTATCTATGTCGACACCGAGGCCCTTTTTGGGCAGATCTTTAATATGTCCGAGAGAAGCTTCCACTTCGTACCCGGCGCCAAGATACTTTTGAATCGTCTTAGCCTTGGCGGGGGACTCGACGATCACTAAACCTTTAGGCAATGGAACCTCTTCTGAATCTTTGGAAACTGGAACGTAAGCTAGCACGAAGAAGGCCGCATGGCAAAATTCGAGAGTTGCGGAAAAGCACCAATCGTGCGACTGAAAGCTCTGTAAATCATTGATCCACTAAGGAAGATCAGAAATCTTTACCGACAGGCGGAAAACCCCGGTCAAAAGACTCGAACGTAGTTCTTGCCCGGAAGGCAGCGAATCTTGGCGCTCATCTCTAGTTCGAACAGGGCGGCAAAGATTTCGGAGCTCGAAAGCTGCGACTCGAAACGCTCAATCAACTCGTCGATGTGAATCGATTCATCGGCCTTGATTTGGCCGAAGACCTTCTGCTGCGCGTCGGAAAGTCCGGGCGGCGAAGGCGGAGGATCGAACAGTGATGCAGCCCGAGGCTCGGGTGATTTTGACTGGCGCTCCTGTAATTGGATGCGGATGTCGCTCGGAAGTTCCTCGAAGACGTCTTCCCAGGTGGCGACGAGCTTGGCGCCCTGCTTGATGAGAGTGTTGGGCGTCCATGCCTGTTTATTGGTGACATTGCCGGGGACCGCAAAGACTTCCCTGCACTGCTCGAGCGCGCAGCGAGAGGTGATGCGGGTGCCGCTGAACTCTCCTGCTTCGACGACGAGAACGCCGCGCGAAAGGCCGCTGATGATGCGATTGCGCAGAGGAAAATTGTGCGGGTTGGGGCCGGTGCCAAGAGGAAATTCGCTGACGAGCGCGCCACCGAGTTCAAGGATCTGCTCGGAGAGCTTGCGGTTTTCGCGCGGATAGATGATGTCAACGCCGGTACCGAAGACGGCGACGGTTCGGCTGTGAGCCTCGACAGCTCCCTTGTGGGCGATGGAGTCGACGCCTCGGGCCATGCCGCTGATGATGACGAGTCCGCAGTTGGCGAGGTCGATGGAAAGACGCTCGGCCATGCCGAGTCCGTAGGGCGTGGGGTGACGCGTGCCGACGATGGCAATGCCGGCCTGAGAGAGGACGCGAGCGTCTCCGCGTACATAAAGGATAAGAGGCGGATCGTAGATTTCGCCGAGATGCTCGGGATAGAGGGGCGAGCCGAAGGTGACGAGCGACACTCCGGCATTCTTGGAAAGCTTCTTCAACTCTTCATCGGCGAGTCGAAGTGAGTTGCCGAGCGCGATGGACTGCGCACTGGCCGCGGGAAGTCCGACGGCTTCGAGTTCCGTGAGCGAGGCGCGGAAGATGTCTGCCGTGCGGGAAATGCGCTCGAAAAGCCGACGCACACGAGTGGGCCCAAGTTGCGGAGTGAGCGCGAGAGCAAGCATCTCGCGATCGTGCGAGGAGATGGTGGAAACGGCGGATTCAGACATAAAGGTTTGTTGATGGCGAGTGTAAAGGAGGGCGATGGGGTGAGTCACGGGATTTGTGAGCGATTTGCGCGAGGAGACTATGCGTGGACTCTCGAGATGGCGAGACTTGCGCGGGAGAGTACGATCTGTAATGGTAGTGGGTCGGGTAGAGGACTTATGCGGCCATTGAAGATTTCGGCTATATCGTTTCTGAATACGGTTCCGCTGATGTGGGACTTTGAACACGAGCCCTCGCGGGAGATTCGCGAGAACTTTGAGATTGACTACACCGTACCCTCGATGTGCGCAAAGGCGCTGCGAGAAGGGACGGCCGATATCGGCATCATCCCGGTGATTACGACGGCGTACATTCCGGGGCTGGTGGTGCTGCCGGATGTGGCGATTGCGGCGCTGAACAAGGTTTGGTCGATTCAACTGGTGAGCAAGAAGCCGATCGAGGAGATTCGGACGGTGGCGGTGGATACGTCATCGCGGACCTCGGTGGGGCTTACGCAAGTGTTGCTGACGAAGTTCTTCGGTGGGCAGCGCGAGTTTACGCCGATGCCTCCGGTGCTGGGGCCAATGCTGGAACGGTGCGACGCGGGGTTGCTGATTGGCGACCCGGCGCTGATGGTCAAAACGGACGGACTGTATGCGTACGATCTGGCCGAGGTGTGGCGCGCAAAGACGGGGCTGCCGTTTGTGTTTGCCGTATGGACGGTGCGGAGGCAGGCGTTGGCAGAGATGCTTCCGGGGCTGGACTTGGCAGGGATTTTCAGGCGGTCGCGGGATCATGGATTGCGCGATGAGAGCGTAGAGGAAGTCGCGCGAAACTGGTCCGGGAAGCTGGGGCTGAGCGAGGCAAGCATCAGGAACTATCTGCGTGAGAACATTCACTACCAGCTGGATACGGAGTGCAGAAAGGGACTCGAACTGTTCTTCAAACTGGCGGCGGAGTGCGGAGTGATTGAGCGCGCGCCGGAGTTGGAGTTTCTGGAACAGCGGACGCCGACGGAGATTTCTGCCGGGTGAATCCTTCATAAGACTTGTAGCATCTATGTATTAAGCAAGCGGATGTACGTAAGCTTCCACCTGAACACCGAACCTGATGTAGGATGGGAGAAGCTCTTTGAAACGGTCATAGACCTTTCGGGCTTGCAGCGCAAAGCAGCAAGCCAGCCGGCAGCGCAGCCGAACAAGTTCGGCAGTGTGTTGCAACGACGCATAAGTTTGCCGCAAACCGCAGACCAAAACTGGCGCGGGGAGTGGAGCCCGACCGAGACTCAAAAACTGGGGTCTCGGCTGGGTGTAGTTTTATGGGGGCGTCACGGCTTCGACGGAAACGGTTGCGGCCAGGAGGCATGCAGGGGCGCAGGCACCCTAAATCGACTGCAAACAAAACAGTTGCCAACACTGAACTGGCTTACGCAGCTTAATTAATTAAGTTGCCGTTCTCCGCGGCTTCGCCTACGGGCTGCGGTCAGAACGTCGCACAGTAGGCTGGCTCTACGCCCTACGTCTGGGGGCCAGAGCGAGATCAACAGGCTAGCCAGTGGCGTTTCTTGCCGATTCTTAGCGTGACTGGCGAACGTTGTGGTTAATGACCACGGCAGGAATCGAATAAGCATGTAGGCTCCTCGCTTTCAGCGTTTTCGGACAGGGGTTCAACTCCCCTCGCCTCCACCATCTTACCAAGTTAGTTTTCAGTAGTTTAGATACAGCAAAATCTAGTGTACCAATAGCGTACCAAGAGAATAGAATGTGTGTCGCTGGCCAGAACAGGCCCCAAAGGACACCATGCTAAGGCTCTACCGCCGCCACCTGACCGACTGTAAGCACGCTGCCAAGGGAGCCTCCTACCTCAAGTGCTCCTGCCCGATCTGGGTTGACGGGATGCAGAACGGCAAGCGCGCCCGTTACAGTCTCGACACGACAAATTGGGAAAAGGCCAGTAAGACACTGCTGGAGTTGACCGCAGGGGCAGATAAGCAGGAATCGTCAGTAGTGGATGCGGTGAAAGACTTCCTAGCAGACTGCGAGACGCGCAATCTCAACGCCTCCACCACTGGCAAATACCGCGAGACTCTAACGCCTCTGCAACTGTTCGCAGAGGGCCGCGCGATCACGACCGTTCGAGCCTTGGCTGATTACGCCACGCTGAAGAAGTTCATTGACACGCTGAATGATTCACCGCTGACGGTTGGCAAAAAGATCGAACGGCTAAGGACGTTTATTCGGCACTGTGAGGATATGGGTTGGTGCGACAACAACCCAGCGCGGAAGATCAGGAAGCCAAAAGTAACAAACAAACCAGTGGTCCCGTTCTCAGTTGCCGACTATAAGTCCATCCTCGAAGCTGTGGACCAGTACCCCACCAAGAACAGTTTCGGCTATGACAATCGTAAGCGTGTCCTGGCGTTCGTGTTGGTGCTCCGCTACACGGCGCTACGCATTTCTGATGTAACCAAACTTGAGCGAGCAGCCGTGAATAATGGCAGAGTGCTGCTGCGAACCATGAAAACGGGTGCGTCTGTACACCTACCCTTGCCGTCTGCGGTGATTGAAGGTCTGAACGCAATCGAACGCAAGGACTGCCCCTATTATTTCTGGAGCGGTGAGGGCCTGCTGAAGTCAGCCGTTGCAGACTGGCAACGCACGTTGACGCGACTATTCACCCTCGCCAAGGTGAAAGGGCATCCGCATATGTTCCGACACATGATGGCGATTGAACTGCTGGAAAAGGGCGTCACTGTGGAGCAAGTTGCTGCCATCCTCGGAAATACACCCACGATAGTTTACAGGCACTATGCGCCGTGGATTCCTGCGCGACAGAACGCTCTAGACGCTGCCGTGATGTCGACTTGGGCCTAGCTATCACCGCACGCTCAAACGTTCATGCACCCGCAGCGCGACTGATTCCGGTATCCGGTAGGTGGTGCGGGTACGAGTGCCATTACGCGCCGCCCTGCGCATCTTGAACACGCCGGGTTCATCCTCGAAGAGGCTGATAATGAAATCATGGGAGACAGCCCACATCTCTGCAAGCTGCACAGGACTGTAATGCTGCTCACCCCATGATGGCTTGCGCTTGGATTTCGGCGGTGTGGCTGTAAGCTCTCGCTCTAGGCTGCTGAGAAAAGATTGCGTGAGTGATTGGGTAGACGTGAATTGAGGGCGCGGGACTGCTGACAACATAACTCTCCATGACTCCTAAACGTCGGCGTCCTGCAAGGGTTATGCCGCTAACAACAGAAACAGTCTATCAGCTTTTGCCTTAATTGTCAAGCTTAACCTCTTTCTCTAGAATGACTTACACCCTCTAGGACTAGAGCCTTGACGCACTCTCTAGAATCTGCACACTGTGCTAACGATGCCCCATGCTTGAACTCTAGAACTGCCCTAAGATTCTAGAAGGGCACTGCCTCATGTATCTACATCGTAGAAGCTTTTGTCTTACTCTCTGCGAAGGGTGAGGGGCTTAGATACACGTGTGACCTAACCGTAAGCCACACCTGTCAAATCGTCGAAATCTCCTGCGTTACGGAGCCGGGATGAGATGACCGTATGGAGGGGTTCCCAGAGTTTGTTTGACATCCCCCTAGTGGATGTTTGGTCTATCGAGCACTCTGGAGGTATCCCAACAAGCATAAAGGCGTGATGCGGCTAATTCCCTGCACCATCTTGCCCCTCACTTGTCCCATGTCGCGTCCGCGAACCGCACCCGAACCCGTACCCAGCTAAGTACGGAGGGCCGTCGCCGTGTGGCTTCCGCCTGTCAGCGCGACATCAACACAACCTCTAACCACCCGCCTACGGTCACCCGCAGGATTCACCCGGTACGTCGTCACACGCAACGAATGTTGGAACAAAAGAAAGAGCGGGATTTCTCCCACTCACCAATACAGTGTAGCAGATTCAACGTCAAATGTCAAGCACGCTTCACGCCGTCTGTCAAGTCTTAAAATATGTAGACTCTTACTCCTGGCCCTGAAAAAACTTTCAGGGCACCTACGCAGAGCGCGGGTTGTGATCGAACCCCTACCATGATCTAAGTATCACAAACTTATGGACTTAGAATTGATTATGACTTTCGCGCTAGATGCTACCCGTAAGTCGTTGAACACGAACAATGTTTACCAGACGGTTACGAGTCGGAGAGCGTTTACCTATCTGTTACTGCTTGGGTAACTGCGGCACCGCCCTCGCACTCCATCTGCATTAGCCCCTTGTAGAACACTCAGGCACTCGCTGCCTTTGCGCGTTCGTTCGCACTCTCTGCGTTTTGGGGTCTTGACACCCTGCCCGGTCACCTGTTACATCTCATGCAACGTTCGTTGCTAGAAACGTTACAGGAGCAAGAGCATGGCAGAGGGCCGTTACATCTCGTACATGAGGGTATCCACGAAGAGGCAGGGCAAGTCCGGCCTTGGACTAGAAGCGCAGCAAGCAGCAGTCCGTGAATACTTGAATGGTGGGCGCTGGAAGCTAATCTCCGAGTTCAAGGAAGTTGAATCCGGCAAGGTTAACGACCGTCCTGAACTACAGAAGGCCCTCGCAGCTTGCCGATTACATCGGGCAACGCTTCTGATTGCGAAGCTAGACCGCCTAAGCCGTGATGCTCACTTCCTCCTCGGACTGGAGAAGGCGGGTGTGGACTTCATCGCGTGCGATATGCCGCAAGCGAATCGCTTCACCGTGGGCATTATGGCCCTCGTTGCTCAGCAAGAGAGGGAAGCTATCAGCTCTCGTACAAAAGCCGCTCTAGCGGCTGCTAAACGCCGTGGCGTGCAGCTTGGCGGGGACCGTGGCAACATCTTGAAGATCGGTGCCAAGGGCCGCACAGCCTCTGCCCTGAAGCGTTCCGCAGAGTGTGCGAGGCGAGCACGCGACCTAGCGCCCGTTATCGAGCAAGCGCGTAACGAGGGCGCTACATCGCTTCGCCAGATAGCGGCATACCTGAATCAACGCGCAATCCCGACACCCCGCGATGGTCAGTGGAGCGCAGTGCAGGTGCAACGCGTGCTTCTAGCTCTCTAGAGCAGGTTGAGGGTGTGAGCGCAAGGAGTAGAACGCCTACACCCTCCAGAACGCAGTAGCCTAACCCTCGGCGCTGCGCCTACGCTCTACAGTTCACCGCGAAATGAACGAGGGCGCTAGTAAATGCGGAACTCCCTAGCTACTGACCGAAGATACCTATAGCGGCCTTGGTTGTATTTGGCTAGCTGGTTGGCTTCCAGCGCGCTTGAACCACTTCCAAAGTAACGCCGGGCCTCTGCAATTTCTGCCTCAGTAGCAGCTTTCTCGCCTAACAGTTTCAGACGATCATTTGAGGGCAGCGCGTGAAATCTGGCGTTACCCATCGCTACGATGGCCTTATCGCGCGCCATCTCATACGAGGCGCTGGATGGCTTCGTCGTGGGAGTCTTCGCCTCACTGACCGCCGCGCGAAGATTCGCGCCTTGTGCCTCTTCCTTAGCTGCTAATGCCTGAGCGCGGGCAATGTCTAGCCTCTGTTTCAGTTCTGCGACCTGGGCTGCCAATTCTATTTGAGTGGGCTGCTTTGGAGTTTGCTGCTGTTCAGACTCCGGCACCGCTGCGCTTGGCAGGTTCTCCGGCAGCGGTGCCGATTGAGTAGTCTTGGGGGAGTCCACTATGCGCGCCCCTTTGGAACAACAGGTACACCGTCCATGTAGGCTTCAATTTCGGATTGCAAAAAGAACAGCTTGTTTCCAACTTTGCGAGCATTTAGTTTCGACTGCCGCACGAGTCGGCGCACATGATCTGTGGTCACGTCTAGCGTCTGTGCTACCTGCTTGATATTGAGTTTTGAATTGTTGGTCATAACGACAAAAGACCCGCGCATGATTTCATGCCGGGCCTATCCTTTTCTAGATTCTTGAGTTGCAAAAGCAAAACCACGGCGGGAGCCGTGGCAGAGGCAACGAGTGCCTATCTCAACTATGTAATAATTATACAGCCAATGCCCTAAATTGTCAATGCCTGCGCGTCTACACATTTCCGGTATGCTGTTGATCTAGCTAGGTTTAACACTGATTTAGAAGTGCAAAGATTTTTCCCAACTGCGCCTTGCGAAGTCGTAGAAAGTGAGACTATGCCTCAATCAGCCGCTTAGACAAGGCGGAATTTCCGAATTGTGCTCTAGAAGCTATATCCTGTTGCTCTGCCATTTTGTGCATCACGCCAGTAACTACCTTACTTTCTACAACTTAGAATCATTTTCTTGCGCAGACACCATCACGATCTAAAAGCGCGGAAACTCTAGAATTTCCACCATGCAGGACTGGACCGAAGTGCGGCCCTAGTCTAGGCTGCGCTAGGCGTTCTAGGCCCTCCCTCCATTAATTTGGCGTTGACTCGTGGGGAAAGCCGGGAATACGGCAATTAGCGCCACCGAAATTTGGTCTGATGTGGGGTGATATTGGCTATTCTGTTCCTATGTCAGAAACTCAGGTCCTCCCGAAAGCATCCGGCGAACTCAAGACCAGTTCATGGGACAACCTACAAGATGTGGTAACAATGCTGGAATCGACTATGATGCCCCTGCTCAACAGAGATGGGGTGCCTCCTGAGAGTAGAGAGAGGTTTGAGGCAATGATGAGCCTTATTAAACTCACTCGATTCTATGGCAAGGAAACAAGTTCCTGCATGGGGATTGGAGCTTTCTTTGCGGCGAATGTCATGGGTGCCGCGACCTTGGAGGCTCTGTTAATGCTTATGTGCATTTGCAAAGAAGGTGATGTCCGCACAACCCGCACTTGGCAAACAGTACTAAAGGGGCAAGGAAAGCCAGTTCTCAAGGTTCTTGGGAAGGGTGACCTGGAGAAAATGTTATCTATTGCTGATGAACTTGGCTGGTTCTCAGATGCGGACATTCCTGCACTCTTCTTAGAGACTCTGAACACCTCCCTCGGCCCGGATACAGGCAGCAAATTCAAAGGGTTTGTGCCAAAAATAAGCGGAAAGATAGCGGGGGACATTGTGCGCTCTGTTCGCAACAGGGTTCATCCGGCTAAGGCTCTACGAGAACCTTTTGAGCTTTCAGACACAGACAGTCAGATTGCCAATCTTTTTCTGCTACTTACGTTTTCTTCTGTTATAGAAAGAGCATTTGGTTTCAGAACAAGCTAAGGGCCGGGGTGGTTGTGCCCGGCCTAGTCTGTCGCTAGAACTTCTAGAAGTCCCCTCTAAATCTTGGCTTTCGATGCTTTGCTTGCAAAATCGAACTTGTACGGCGCAAGAGGCACCTTGTTACCAATCTTCGACAGATTGATCGCTAAGCCTCCATTGCTTAGCGTAGTCAGCGCGATGTGCCAATATGATGACTCGCCACGGTCCGTGATATTCAAATGCGGTGTGTTCTCTTTCACCCAGGCGTAAGGAATCGCGAAGGCTTCGTCCCGGTCCATGCACGCAAGCAGGAAGTAACTCTCCTTGCCTTCAGCAAGGAACTGTTTCCATGCGGGATGGAGCGCGTACCAGTAGGGCTGATAGTCTCCCTCATATCGCTTTGACACAGCGCAGCAGAGCCGGAAGGACTTGTCGGGACTAGAGAACAAAGTCCTGGTTCTCTTCAATAGTTCAACCTTCTTCGTTAATGCGAAGGCGTCGGCGGCCTGCTGGCGCTTCGCGTTCAGCTCGTCAGGAGAAGTACGAATTTGCTTGTTGGTTTCTGCGGGAGAGTCCTCCGGGGGCGGCTGCTCGTTTACCTGACCAGACTCTACATCGGCAGCGGTGCTGAATATCACTTCTATGATTCTGTCTACCTTGGTGTATTCAAACGGCTGAAGCAGTTGTCTTATCTGTTGAACAGTAGAGGGCGACTCGGACTTCTCTTTGATCTGCACCAGTTTAATCAAGCTCTCAACGCTGATGAGCCTCATATCCCAGGCAAATCGTGAACCACGAACTTGTGCTTCTAACGCGCCAGTGTCCTCACGTCCAACCACAACGAGCATGACAGCATCGTGCTTCGTACTTCCCGCCGCTACGAGTTTCTGCTTGTACGCTGCCAGTTTATCTAGCGACACCGTCACATAATCGGTGGTCTTAACTTCCAGAATGAGGTCGGGCTGCTCAGGTGAACGCCACAGCCCATCGTTCCCAATGGCGTTCTTGCGCCCCTGATAAAGCCCATCTTCCACATCAAAATCGAGCCTGCGGCCAAACTCATTGACCAGGTCCTGAAGGACGAATCCACTCTTGTTGAATGAAGAGTCGAGGCAGTGGCGAGCATACGAGAACAAGCTCTCGCTAGGAGCCAGTTGGAAATAAGAACGCAGTTCTGACGAGCAGGTGCTATCGTCTCTCAGCAGCCCATCACCTGCATTTGAAACTACTTGCTCCACTGTCAGCTTAAGAACATCTTCCTTATTGTTCTTCCAGAAATTGAGTAAGGGCACGATTCACCTTGCGTGATAATGACGCAAGAAGTCTGACTCAGTAGGAGTCTGTGGGCAAGAACTTTGTGCCGCATGGTTGTTCCAGCCGCGCGCTATCGTCATGCCAGGCATCACCGCCTACATCCTCCCCTTGCGCAGAGTGTGCGACATTCGACCCAACTTGGGATGGATTGTTGCCCGTCCTGCTCCCCAACGACAACACCTGTGAAGAAGAGTCTTAGAGGACTTCGTCGACGCTGCTGCGCTAGTTAGGCTGCGGACCTGGCGAGTGCGCAAAACTAGATACTTTGTAAACCAAAACAGAAAGCGTACAGTGCATCGCAGTGAAACCTACGAGGGAGACAACATTGTGGTTTGGCCATGGCAAGAATTTAGTTGGGGTATCTTCTGGGCAGTTTTAGCTGCCTTCATTGTTCGAGGTGTGGTTCGAGGACTCATCCAACTCGTCATTCATTTGATAGAACAATCTTAGGCTGAGGGGAGTGACGTGGAAGAGATTTCCTACTTCTGTCCGAGGTGCGGTTTGACAGACGGCATCCTCGATTATTCACGCTATGACCTGCCCGGCGTGCATGAGAACGAAACGCCGATGTTCTGCCCTGAGTGCCGGGTTACAGGCAGCAAAGAGGAGTTCACGAAGATTCCCCGATTTTGGGAATGGCGGCACTGGAGATTCAAGTTGATTCCGCTCCTATTGGCCTGCTTGATCTCACCCTTTCTGCCCTTTGGATTGACGATGCGGCTTATTGCTGGAATGGCTCTTTGCCTGCTTTTAGAGTGCATCACATGGAAGCGCGCAGACGGAAGCAGGGTATTTCCACCGTACCTATGGTGACTATTCTCACGTACCAACGGCGTACCAAACCCCGGCCATATCATCGACTATACCGACTATTTGAGGCTCGATTTTCTGTAACTTACTGATTGTGCGAGAGGCTGTGCAAAACAACTCCCCTCGCCTCCACCAATCCTTTCCTTTTACTTCTGATTATCCAATTTGTGTATAGGTTCCTCTACGCACCAGTGCCTGCGCCTGGTGCGAGTTGCGGAAGTGTCCCCAACTTGCTGCGTGCGGTTGAATGCGCGCCGGTGCGGGCGTGTAAAGGATCGCATCGAATAGGTGTGGGGCTGATTGGTATGAGATTGGTAATAAGTCGGAGAGTGACATGGATATGATTCGTACGTGCAGACACTGTGGACAGCGCAATCGAGTGTCTGTTGGCAGGCTGAATAGCGGACGATGTGGGGCGTGCAAATCAGATTTGGGACCGATCAGCAAACCGCTGGCGGTAGATCCGGAGCTGTTCGACAGCATCCTCAAGGAGTCGCGGATTCCGGTGCTGGTCGATTTCTGGGCTGCGTGGTGTGGGCCGTGCCGGATGGCTGCTCCTGAAGTGGCGCGCACGGCGGCGGATATGGCTGGAAAAGCCGTTGTATTGAAGGTGGATACGGAAAGGTATCCGGAGCTCGCGGCCCGCTATAACGTTCAAGGAATTCCGAATTTCGCTGTGTTCATGGGTGGAAGGCTGCAATTTCAGCAGGCCGGGGTGGTGGGTCATCAGCAAATGGAGAGCTGGCTTTCACAAGCTGCGTGAGAGTGCGGAGTAGCGCTGCGCGGGAAGTTTGAATCTTACACGCATGCGCGCACTTCATCTCTGGGCACAGCCATGGTGGGTGAATCTTCTGCTACTGGTGCCTGCACTCTCCTACATCTGCTGGCGGCGCACTGGAGTGCGGCTGAATCGAACGACACTCGCTACGCTGGCCTGCTTTGCAGTCGCATTCGGATTCGTTGAAGCTGCAGTTGTCGTGTATCTGCGAGGTACGTTGGCGACCTTGGCGCAGACCATGGCGATTGTTCCGCCGGCGCAAGACACACCCTCTACTTATGAGCAATCGGTCTCGCTGATTGCACTGATTCCACAAAATCTGCGCACGATTGAGGTCTGCCGTGAGGCGGCCACGATGGTGATGCTGATTGCAGTGGCGGTGCTTGCAGGAAGTGGAACGAAAGAACGCTGGGCTGCTTTCCTGTGGAGCTTTGCTGCGTGGGACATCAGCTATTACGCGGGACTGTGGGCAACGTTGCGGTGGCCGGTTTCGCTCTATGACTACGACGTGCTGTTCCTGATTCCGGTTCCCTGGTTCGCGCAAGTTTGGTTTCCGGTGCTTGTCAGTGCACTGGCGATGGTTGCAGTCGCACTTTCGCGCAAGCGAACTCCGACGTAGGCATGAGAGTTGCGGCTCAGCATCGGCGGCTCTAAATAGTCATCGGCTCAGGGAGCGGCGTCTGCGGAACAACGTCCGGATCAGAGCCAGGCTCCGGTTCCGGATCGGGAGCGGGCTGTGGATCGGGATCAGGTACTGGAGTCGGCGGTGTTGGTGTTTTAAGAAACAGGCGGGCCATCGATTATTCGATGCGAACTCAACACGTTCAGAGTTGGACTTCTGACACCGAACCTGTCGCGATCTTTCGAGTATTAAGGTCTCACGAGAAGGGCTTAAGTTGCTTTTGGAGAACTGAACGCAGCATGAGTGATGGAACTCACTGAAACGCATAAACAGCGGACGTACGTTATGGCGCGGGAAATCGGCTCCGAATGGAGGAACTCCCATGTCGAGTGTTACAGCAACGTTGAAACTTCCCTCACTGAAGAACCTAATGTTTGCGACCGACTTCTCATCTTGTTCTGAAGCTGCTCTTCCCTATGTGCGCGACATCGCTGAACACTACGGTTCGACGATACACATGGTGAATGTGATTGCTCCTGAATCGATGATGGAGTTGCCTTTGACGACTCGGCCGGAAGTAGATGCCGACCGGGATGTCGCGCTGAAAGCAATGAAAGAGCTGCTTGCCAGAAAGCCGTTTGGCAGGGCTCCGTGCGTAATGAGCGTGGAGCGTGGGCCATTTGAGCAGGTGCTTGCTAAGCTCATTAACGAACAGAAAATCGATTTGATCGTGGTTGGTACACACGGGCGGAGAGGCTTCAAGAAACTCGTGCTCGGCTCGATAGCTGAACAAGTGTTTCGCATGGCTGAATGTCCGGTGCTCACGGTGGGGCCACAGGCAATCGAGAGCAAGGAGATTGGTCACGCAAACATCCTGTTTGCGACTGATTTCTCCCCCGGAACGCAACGGGCGCTGGAATATGCGATCGGAATGACACGAGTTTACGATTCTCATCTGATCATGCTGCACGCCGTTCCGGCGGATGTTGAAGTTGAGCCCGTGGATCCGGAAGTGGTGGGCAAGACAGACCCGGCGAGCGTGGACCAAGACATAATGGCTGCCCGCATGAAAATGAAGAAACTGCTACATCCGGAAGCCATGCAGGCATTGCAACCTGAAATTCTGGTTGGCTGCGGCGCCGCTGCGCAGATGATTCTGAGAGTGGCAGAGAGCAGGCAGGTGGGCCTGATCGTTATGGGTGCGCACCACGCGTCACAGCGCGCGCTCGCAACACATATTCCGTGGGCGACTGCGTCGGAGGTAGTGCGCCAGGCTCATTCCCCTGTGTTGACGGTTCGAAGCGAGTGATCGAGGACCCCAAATGGGCCGAGAGTGGCTGAACCTCCGGCCCGAGGGGTTGCAATAAGCAAACTGATTGACTAGGCTTCAAAGAAGGTATATATCGAATTCGTCTGGCTAAGGGAAGGCGGTGCGAATCCGCCACTGTCCCGCAACTGTAAGCGCCGAGGATCGGACGACAGGCCACTGGAGTGATTCCGGGAAGGCTGTTCGAGTCCAGCGACGCGCAAGTCAGGAGACCTGCCCAGACGCTTATCTTGGCTAGTTTGGCTTCGATGGGAGAGCCGACGTGCGTCCTAATCTGACTTCTGTTTACGCAGTAGGAAGCTGCCTTTGAATCCCGCCGACGCGTAGAACGCGTTTGGTCGAGGTATGGCGATTTTTGGTAACAAAGCACGCACATTCAGCAGGACCAAAATGTATCTGAGTGTGACTCGCGTGGTGGCGCTGGCGGGGCTGATGCTCTCTCTGTCTCTTCAATCGGCGGCGCTGCGAGTTATCCAGGATGAAGCTGGACGCACGGTGAAGTTGCCGGATCAGGTCCACCGCATCATCTGTCTGACTCCGAGCGTGACTGACACGGTGTTTGCTATCGGCGCCGGAGCCGACGTGGCGGGCGTAACCCAATACGCGATTTATCCACCCGAAGCACGACAGAAGCCGAGCGTTGGAGACATTCTGCATCCGTCGCTGGAGCGGATTGCTATGTTGCGTCCGGACCTGGTGATCGGAGTCGGACCGCTGAACAGCACAGAGACGATTCGCGGGGTGGAGCGACTGGGGATTCCGGTTTTCCTGGTGAACGAAACAGGGATCGAAGGACTGTATCACTCCATTGAGAGTATTGGGCAGGCGATAGGACGTGAACGCGACGCTGCAGCGCTGGTCGCACGGCTTCGTGCCCGCGAGGCGCGGGTGCGCGTGGAGGCCGCAAAGAGGAAGCAGCCTTCGGTCTTCTTCGCGATCTCGATGGACCCATGTATCACGGCAGGAAAGCGCGCATTCATCACCGAGCTGCTAGCGGCGGCAGGAGCACGCTCGGTGACGGGAGACTTGCCACAGGAATGGATTCACCTCAACATCGAGGCAATCCTGCCGAAGCAGCCGGAATATGTACTGGTGGCGCAGAATTCTCCTTTTGACATTCAACAGATGAGGCAGCGTGCCGGATGGAATTCGTTGGCGGCAGTGCGTGCGGGCCGTGTGCTGCGCGTGGATGACCGATTGCAATTCCCAAGCCCAATAGCTTTTGACGCTTTGGAAAATCTCGCACGTCAACTGAATACGGTGGTGCGATGAGCGGACTGGGTGTGGCCGACAATGCGACGAAACGCCGCGAAATTAGTAACACTGATCTCGCGAGTCCACGTGCACGATGGCAGAAGAGATCCGCTCCCATGCTGGTGCTGGCGACGGTGTCTCTCGTGCTGGTGACGATTGCGGCAGCGGGAATCGGACCGGTGAGAATTCCATTCGCTGAGGTGGTGCGGGCATTCTTGCATCCTTCGCTGGCTGGGGATGCGGGTGTGATTCTGTTTACACTGCGACTGCCGCGCGTGCTTGCAGCAGGACTCGCGGGTGGAGCGTTGGCGGCAACGGGAGTCCTGTTTCAGGGACTGTTTCGAAATCCGCTGGCAGATCCATTTGTGCTGGGCGCCTCGGGCGGAGCAGCGTTGGGTGGCGCAGTTGGAATATTCTTCCTCCCTACCTTATCGCTTGCAGGTGTGGGAGCAATCGAGTCGCTGGCGTTTGTCGGATCACTGATGGCGATGGCGCTGGTATGGGCCTTGGCAAAATCGGGCGGACGCTTTGCCGTGGAAGACATGCTGCTCGCAGGATTTGCCATTGGCACGATACTGAACGCCGCGACAGGAGCGCTTGAGTTGCGGCAGGAAGTAAGCAATCCAGCGGTGAGGATACTGACGGCGTGGCTGCACGGTGAAGTGACGGTGCCCGCGTGGTCGCAGATCGCGGTGGTGGCAACGATAGAGCTTGTAGTCATCGCGCTGGCTCTGCCGCTGGCGCGGAAGTTAAACGCACTGGCATTGTCAGAGGAATACGCTGCACAGCTGGGAGTTCACGTGGAGCGGCTGCAGATTTTTGTTGTGCTCGCTGGTTCCCTGCTGACGGCGCTGGCGGTTTCCATGGCGGGGTTGATCGGATTTGTAGGGCTGCTGGTGCCACACCTGCTTCGGCTGATGATGGGGCCGGACAATTTCCGCTTGCTTCCAGTGGCGGCGCTGAGCGGCGCGGTGTTCCTCATCATCGCCGACACGTTGGCACGCACTATGTTTGCGCCTTCAGAGATTCCGGTGGGGATGCTTACCGCGTTTCTCGGCGGTCCCGCGTTTCTCTATTTGCTGAATCGCAGCCAAAGGAGAAACTGCAACTAATGTCCACCATTCTGGAATTCCGCCATGTTGGATTTGCTCATGGCGAACGCACGATCTTCGAAGATTTGAATTTTGCAGTTCATGAACGCGAGATGACCGCGGTGATGGGCCCGAATGGTGCTGGAAAAACAACGCTGCTCCGGCTAGCCTCTGCGCTGCTGCGTGCCAACGAAGGCGAGATCCTGCTGCATGGAAAGTCGCTGAGCAGCTGGACGAGAAAGCAAGTATCGCAACGCATTGCGCTGGTGCCTCAGGAACTAGATGTCCCCTTTGCGTTTACGGTGGAAGAAGTAGTGGCACAGGGCAGGGTTCCGCATCTTGGCTTCTTTGGCGGCCTGTCGGTTGCGGATATCGACGCAATCGAGAATGCAATGGAGTCCGCCGATGTGGCGAAGATGCGCACAAGGGTCTTCTCCGAACTCTCGGGCGGAGAGCGCCAGCGAGTGAAGATTGCGATCGGCCTGGCACAGCAACCCGAACTTATGCTGCTGGATGAGCCTACGCAGCACATGGATCTGGGACGGCAGATTGAACTGATGGCCTTACTGGAAAAGCTGGTGAGGCTTGGAATCACAGTGGTGGCAGCTGTGCATGATCTGGGATTGGCGCGTGAACACTTCTCTTCGGGATTGCTGCTGACGCCGCGGGAAAATGCCGTGTCGGGCGGCATCGAGGAAGTTCTGCGACCGGATCGGCTGGAACGTGCCTTCGGAGTGAAGTACGCAGACCTGAACCGATATCTAACCTCATCCGCTATGGCTAGTAGTCTACCAATCCAGGAGACGCACGTGACGGAGGAGCAGACACCGCTGCGGGGAAATCTGCATCACTTGCGCAGGAAGTTCCGATTGCGCAAGCGGGACAAGGAACAAAGCTGAGAGGCCAAGCGCATGCAGGAAGCGCTGCGACGACTTCATATTTCAGTTGAGGTTTCGAGCGCAAGCACCTGCGTAACCTGCTTCTTCTTTTTCTGCTTGCGCATCTATCGAAGGTGAACTTTTTAGGGACTGATATTCAGACTTCCAAGGCGACCTTCGAAAGTGAGGGCCACCAGATTACGGTTGAGCAGTTCTTGCCAAATGGCGGAGGAAGGCATCCCGCCATTCTGGCTCTGCATGGCTCGGGCGGCATTCGCGAGGGTTGGTCAGAACAACCGTCGCGGTTGATGGCGGCTCAGGGCTTCTCCGTTTTCATCATTCATTACTTCGAGCGTACGGGAACGATCTGGGCAGATCATGATACGACGCGAAAGAACTTCCCTCTATGGATGAGAACCGTGAGAGACGCCATAAGCTTCGCTGCGAAGCAATCTGCTGTGGATGCAGATCGCATTGGCCTGTTAGGGTTCTCCCTGGGCGGCTATCTCGCGCTGTCAGTGGCGTCGGTTGAACCGAGAGTCAAAGCGGTGGTGGAGTTCTTCGGGGGAATGCCGCAGGAACTGCACGGATTCAAACGAATGCCTCCTGTGCTGATATTGCACGGCGACCAAGACAGGGTGGTTCCCGTCAGCGAGGCAACAAAATTACAACAACTGCTGGAAGCTTCGGGAACGCCATACGAGATTAAGATTTATTCGGGCGCGGGACATGGCTTCGCCGGATTCCAGTTACTGGATGCCGGGCAAAGGACAGTGCAGTTCTTACAGCGGTATCTTTGAATTACGGTGCCTTCTGAGAAGGCACCGTTTTTATTTCTTCGCGTTAGGCTGCGACTTGTTGCGACCGCTTGAAGAAGGCCAGCAAGTCCCGGTTGATCTCATCCTTGTTCGTGGAACACATGCCGTGAGGTTGGCCGGGATAGACCTTGAGGGTTGCGTTCTTAACGAGCTTTGAGGAGAGCATGGCGGAAGCCTTGATGGGAACAATCTGATCGTCATCGCCATGCATGATGAGTGTGGGGACATCGATCTTCTTCAGGTCTTCCGTGAAATCCGTCTCGGAAAAGGCCTTGATGCAGTCGTAAGCACCCTTGATGCCGCATTGCATTCCCTGCATCCAGAACGAGTCGCGCAAGCCTTGCGAAACCTTGCTGCCGGGACGGTTGGCACCATAGAACGGCGCGCTTAACTCCTGAAAGAATTGAGAACGATCATTGAGCACTGCGGAGCGGATTTGATCGAACGCTTCCATGGGCGTCCCATTTGGGTTTGCACTGCTCTTGAGCATGACGGGAGGAACCGCGCCGATGAGCACCGCCATGGAAACACGCTTTGTGCCGTGACGCCCGATGTAGCGAGCGACTTCGCCTCCACCAGTGGAGTGGCCGACGTGGATGGCGTTCGTGAGGTTCAAGGATTCGGTGAGAGCCGCTAGGTCGTCGGCGTAGGTATCCATGTCATTGCCGTTCCATGGCTGGCTGGAGCGACCGTGTCCACGGCGATCATGTGCGATGCAGCGATATCCCTGCCCTGCGAGAAACAACATCTGATCCTCGAAAGCATCTGCACTCAAAGGCCAGCCGTGACTGAATACGACGGGCTGTCCGGAACCCCAATCCTTGTAATAGATCTGCGTGCCGTCCTGCGTGGTGAACGTGGGCATAGAGAGTTCTCCTGAAGGTGGTTTGCTGATGGTGCGTGGAACACGAGAGTGAAAGCTGCGGGTGTGTGTCTCTCAAACACACTGTCAATGTAACCATGAGAGCGTTGCGACGAGGGAAAAGTCAACTCACGTTGAGAGCTGCACAAGCTGGCGCATGTCGTAAAACTGAGGCTTCAGCTCAGCTATGCGCGGCAGGTATTTGCGACACAATACGTTACGAGATGCGGAATGACGAGAGCAGCTCGCGTCGGCGTGGCACAATTTATCCATTATTCATAAAGCGAGAGGATGGACTTGCAAACAGTGGCAGCAGCAAAAGCAGAGCAGCAGAAGATTTGCGCTCTTGCGCAGACAGTTGTGGCGCTGAAGTGTCCGCGACAGGAACATCAAATGTGAGCGGGGATCGGTTCAGGCTCAGCAGTTCATTTTTTGGCCTAAGTGGTGCTGGAGCGAAAGGCACGCGTTTGGCGCAGACGACCTACAACGTCGGGTAATACCGTGAGCAGGCGGTCGATATCCGCTTCAGTGTTTGTCTTTCCGACGCTGAAGCGCACGCTTGATCGCGATCGCTCGCCACTGAGCCCCATGCACATGAGGACGCTCGATGGATCCGCCTCAGAGGAATTGCAGGCTGCGCCTCGAGAGGCAGCAATGCCGTGCTCGTTGAGGGCCTGCACGAGTGCATCAGCACCGACTCCATCGAAGTACAGGTTGGCAGTATTTGGCAGCCGAGGAGCATCCGCGGCATTCACTCCGGCTTCGGGAATTTGCTGGACGACATAGGATTCGAGTTTGTCGCGTAGGGCTCTGACGCGGTCAATGGAGCCGTCTGAAAATCCTTTGGATGCGACTTCGCAGGCCAGCCCGAGCCCGGTGATGCCGGGGATGTTTTCGGTTCCGGGACGGCGCCCTCGCTCCTGATGTCCGCCGAAGAGTCGCGCACGGAGAGGCGTACCGCGGCGGACGAAGAGCGCTCCAGTGCCTTGCGGGCCATGCATCTTGTGCCCGGTGAGGGTCAACAGATCACAGCCAATTTCGTTGACATCGATGGGGATCTTTCCGGCGGCCTGGACGGCGTCGGTGTGAAACCACGCGTCAGCCTCGGCAGCGATGCGACCGATCTCCACAAAAGGTTGGAGAACGCCTGTTTCATTGTTGGCCATCATGATCGAGATGAGGCTGGTGTTGGGACGCAACGCGCGGCGGATGTCATCGGGGTTCACCTGTCCATTGGAATCGACTGCAAGCCTTGTGACTTCACAGCCTGCCTGCTCGAGTTCCTGGCAGGGGCGAAGGATGGCCGCATGTTCGGTGACACAGGTGATGATGTGATCTCCGGGAGAGGCGAGGCCGAAGAGAGCGAGGTTGTCGCCCTCGGTGCCTCCCGAGGTGAAGACGATCTCGGTTGAGCTGCAACCGATGAGACTCGACACGGAGGTGCGGGCTTGCTTGATGGCAGCAAGTGCGCGTTCGCCAGCGAAGTGCGCAGAGGAAGCATTGCCGAACTGCTCGGAGAAGAATGGGAGCATGCCCTGAAGCACCGCAGGCAACAGCGGCGAGGTCGCGTTATTGTCGAGATAGACGAACGGCATGAGGTCCTCTTAATTTCTCGGTGGCCAGGGCGCAGATGTTGGCGTAGTCCTCTGGCGTATCCATATCTATGTGTATCGCGTTGTCTGGAACCGCGACGTTCGCGGATTGAGCTTCGTGCGAGGCGAGCAAGGTGGAAAGGCGCGAATCGGAGGGAGCGGAAAGTATCTCCTGAAAAAGAGCGCTGGCAATTAGCGTGGGATGACCGCGACGATCGCAGGAGACCGGATAGAGAATATCCCTGCGCATTTCGGCGAAATGCAGAGCCAGTTGGGAAATCGTTTCCGGTGCGACAAGTGGAATGTCAGCAGGAATGACAAAGCACGCGCTCGTGCCGTTAGGGAGCGCGGCGACTCCCGCCTGAACGGACGTAAACATTCCTTGATCGTAGCGTGGATTGACTATGCAGCGCGCGCCAGCCGACTCGGCAATGGGGCGAATTTCGTCAGCACGGTAGCCGAGGACAACCGAGACCTCTGCGATGTCGGCTGCATGGAAAAAGTCGATGACGGCTTCAAGGGCTGTGCAAGGACCGATGGACAGAAGGGGCTTCAACTGGCCCATGCGCGTGGAGTATCCGGCAGCGAGAATGATGGCTGACAGCTTTGGAGGCTGCGGATCCCGACACATGATTGGGGATTTTAGCATCCTGCGGGGGAGGGCGGCGGGTGGAGCGAGGTGGACGTCAAGGGGGGAGGTTGGTGACCTGGGTCGGTGGCGAAGGACAAGAACAAGAATAGGAGCAATAGCGAAGGCGATTTTATGACGCAAAAGTGCAAGCGACCTTAATCCCAACACTTAGCTGGCAATAAGATTTTTTGATAGAAGCCATGTCTTTAACCTTATTGCGTCCAGCGCTGAATGGGTGGTATTAACCAAGTAGCTCCTCCACAAAAGACTCGATTCTGATTCGCCGCACATGGTGGGGGCGGATGGGTTATTTGCAAATGTCGTCAGACACAGCCGAAGCGACGCCTGTAGCTGAAGCAGCGCCTGTTGCTTCTTTATCCTCCCGCAAACTTGCGTTCGATTGGCGAGATGCTGGCCTGCGCGTGGCACTGCCAATCACGGCAATGCTGATCGCGCTGGCAATCGGCGCTGGCATGTTGGTGCTATTGAAGGCCGATCCTCTCACGGCCTATGGCGCACTGGCGCAGGGTGTATTCGGAAATGTGTACGGGTTCACACAATCCCTCGCAAAAGCTACACCGCTGCTGCTCGTTGGACTTGGCATCTGTATCGCATTTCGCGCAAGCGTGATCAACATCGGCGGCGAAGGCCAGATCATTGCGGGAGCGGTGATGGCGACGTGGTTTTCCCTGCATTTCCGCACGTGGTCGGGATCACTACTGATTCCAACAACGATCCTGATGGGATTTGTGGCAGGCGCGGCGTGGGGCTTCATACCGGGCATTCTGAAGGTTCGCTTCAACGTGAACGAAATTCTTAGCACGGTGATGATGAACGCGATCGCGATTCAGTTGATGAACTACCTGCTGCGTGGACCGCTGATGGACCCAAGAGGAATCGAGCAAGGCACGTTCCTGCCGCAATCGGAACGCGTTCCCATGCAAGTGTGGCTGCCGAAGATTGTTCCGCAAACGTTGTTGCATGCCGGAGCGATTGTGGCGGTGGTGTTGGCTCTGCTCGTTTATGTCTTCCTGTGGAGGACGACAATCGGATACCGCATTCGCGCTGTGGGTTTCAACCATGAGGCGTCACGTCATGCGGGGATCAACGTCCCGGTGTATCAGGCATTGTCGCTGACACTGGCTGGCGGATTCGCTGGGTTGGCCGGCACCTTTGAAGTGATCGGAGTGCAGCACCGCCTTGTAGATGGCATCACGAGCGGATATGGCTTCTCTGGAATTGTGGCAGCGCTGTTTGGCGGGCTGCATCCGCTGGGGCTGATCCCGGCGTCGTGGCTGTTTGGCAGTTTGCTGGTGGGCGCTGACAAGATGCAGAGGGCGGTGCAGGTTCCCTCGGCGCTGATCGATACGGTACTTGGCCTGGTGGTGATGTTCGTTGTCGGATCGAATCTGCTGTCTCGCCGCTGGTCTGCTCGCCGCGTAATTGCGGCAGCAAAGGCGGAGGGAGAGTGATGATGTTCCAGGCTGGCGCTGAAGATTCTGTATTACGGCTTCCGGTAATTGTGGGAGTGCTTGCCGCTGCGGTTCGCATGGCAACACCGTACCTGTTTGCCGCAGTGGGTGAAGCTATCGGCCAAAGTTCGGGAGTGCTGAACCTTGGCGTCGATGGTGTGATGCTGCTGGGTGCGTTCGCTTCGTTCTATGTTGTGCTGACGACTGGCAGTTTGTGGCTTGGTGTGATGGCCGCGGTGGTTGTGGGTCTGCTGATGGGACTGCTGATGTCTTTCATCAGCGTGACACTGAAAGCAGAGCAAGGCATCAGCGGCATTGGCCTGTATATGTTTGGCCTGGGACTCTCTTCCCTCCTATTCAAGGTGATGGTTGGCACGGTGAAGACCGTGGTTGGATTCCAGCCGATCAAGATTCCCGTTCTCGGCAACATTCCTATTCTCGGGCAGGTGTTGTTCCAACACAGCCTGCCGGTATATGCGGCATTCCTAACGGTGCCGCTCGCGTGGCTTCTGCTGGACAAGACTACCTGGGGCTTAAAGATCAAGGCAGTCGGGCACAATCCGGCAGCGGCAGACTCGCTGGGCGTGAACGTAAACCTGGTGCGCTATGTCAGCGTCACGATTGGATCAATCATGGCGGGCCTTGCCGGCGCATCGCTTTCACTCACGCTGGTGAACCTGTTCCAAGAAAATCTGACGGCAGGTATGGGCTTCATTGCAGTAGCACTCGTGTACTTCGGCGGATGGCGTCCTGTGGCAATCATGGGCGGCGCACTGCTGTTCAGCACGGTGAATGCTTTCCAGCTGTGGATGCAGGTGCTGAACGTGAAGATCCCATCGGATTTGGCTGTAATGCTCCCTTACGTCCTGACGATTGCGGCTTTGACGTTGTCTCCGAAACTGATGAGGCAACCGGTCGCATTGAACAGGCCGTTTGAACGTGGCGAGCACTAAAGCGATTCGCAATACAAATGCGACGCGAGCTTGTTTGAACTCCGACCCAGAATATTGGGCGGGGCTGCAAGAACCTTGAACAGGAGAATAGGGAATGAACTTTCGCAGTCTGAAGATTGTTGCACTTGCCATGGCGCTGATGGCTATTACATTCAGCGGCTCCCCTGCACAGGCTAAAGCGTTACGCGTCGCAGTTGTAATGCCGAGCGCGACAACAGATATGGCATTCAGCCAATCGATGTTCGCAGCGCTGAAGACGATCCAAAAGGAAGTGGGCGGCGAGTCGGCGATGCACATCTCGTACTCCGAAAACATGTTCAAGGTTCCCGACGCCGCCGCCGCGATTCGCGATTATGCCAGCCAGGGCTACGACATTGTGATTGCCCATGGTTCGCAGTACGGCTCCTCGGTGGATGACATTGCGCGCGAGTTCCCGAAGACGACGTTTGCCTGGGGCACGGATGTGAACACCTTCGGCCTGCCCAACGTTTATGCCTATACGGCGGCAGCAGAGGAAGGCGGGTTTGTGAACGGCGTGCTTGCCGCGAAGCTCACCAAATCGAACGTGATCGGCGTGACCGGCCCGATGGAAGTGGGCGATGCGAAGACCTATGTTTCCGGATTTGTGAAGGGCGTGGCATCAGTGAACCCTAAGATCCGCGTGTCGAAGACGTGGACCGGTTCGTTCTCCGACGTGGCACTGATGACGGCGGCGGCGAAGACGCATATATCCGCGGGTGCCGACATCCTGACCGGATCATCGCAGGCAGTGGTGGGCTCGATTGGCGCGGCAAAGCAAAAGGGACAGGTGCTGTGGTTTGGAACGCAGCAGAATCAGGCTCCGATCGCTCCGGGACTGGTGGTGGCTTCGCAGCAGTATGACTGGACCGGAATTCTGCGCCAGATCATCAACAATCGCAGAAGCGGCAAGCTGGGTGGCGAGAGGTTTGTGCTGCACCTGAACAATGGCGGACTGAAGATTGTGTACAACTCGGCTTACAAGCTGAGTCCGACGGCCAAGGCAGCGGGCGACAAGGCGATCCAAGGGATTTCGAATGGATCGATCAAAGTTACTCCGTAAGTGTTGTTGAGCAGTAATTGGAAAGAGAGATCTAACTCCCTGCTGGATAACGCTGGGAGTTAGATCTGTTTAGAAGCACGTTGAAAATGCGAGGTATGGCAGGATGAAATCATCGTCAGCGTCCACTCCGAAACGCCAGTTGCAACACGTGGAAATGCGCGGGATCACGAAGCGCTTCCCCGGCGTGCTGGCTAATGACAATGTTTCGTTTGACGTCAAGGCTGGCGAAGTGCACTCACTGCTGGGCGAAAACGGCGCAGGCAAGAGCACGCTAATGCGCATGCTGTACGGCCTGTATCGTCCCGATGTGGGCGAGATCCTGGTGGACGGCGTGCCACAAGTGTTCCGGTCGCCGGCCGACGCGATTCGTGCCGGGATCGGAATGATCCACCAGCACTTTATGCTGGTGCCTCACCTGACAGTGGCCGAGAACGTTGCGCTCGGGTTGGCATCCTCTCGCGAACCGATGCTTGACCTGAAGGTAGTGACGCAGCGACTGCGCGAGTTGTCGCAGGCATACGGACTGAAAGTCGATCCCTCTGCGCGCGTGTTACACCTCTCGGTAGGAGAACAGCAACGAGTTGAGATTCTGAAAGCGCTTTACCGCGAAGCCAGCCTCATTATTCTCGATGAGCCGACCGCGGTGCTGACTCCGCAGGAAGTGAATGACCTCTTTACGACGCTGAAGCGCATGGTCAACGAGGGACATGGGCTTGTATTCATCTCGCACAAGCTGAACGAGGTAATGGCCATCAGCGATCGCGTTTCGGCGCTGCGCGACGGCCGCATGATTGGAACGCGTCCGGTGGAAGGTGTGACGCGTGATGAATTGATCACGATGATGGTGGGACGCGAGGTAAAGCCTCTCGCGCCCCAGCCACTAAAGGCTGGGGATGTGATGCTGAAGGTCGAGGATCTGCACGCAGACAGCGACCGCGGTACGGAAGCGCTGCGCGGGGTGAGCCTGGAGATTCGCGCAGGGGAAATCGTGGGCTTGGCGGGAGTTTCCGGCAACGGGCAGCGCGAGCTGGCGGAGTGCCTGGCGGGATTGCGCAAAGTGAAAGCGGGCGAGGTTTCGACCGAGGATAAAGACATCACCCATACGCATGTGCGCCATCGGATGCAGACGGCGGCATATATTCCCGAAGAGCGGATGCGCGATGGCGCCATCAAGGAATTCAGCGTACAGGAGAACCTATTCCTGCGCGATCATTCCTCAAGGAAGTTCCGGTTCGGGATTTTCATGAGCATGAAAAAGATGGCTTCACATGCTCGCGAACTGATACAGGAATTCAACGTAAAGACTCCGGTGTTAGAAACGCCGATCAAGAATCTCTCGGGCGGAAACATTCAAAAGCTGATTATGGCCCGCGAGCTATCGCGCGATCCGAAGTTGCTCATAGCAGCCCAGCCAACACGCGGCGTGGACGTGGGTGCAACTGAATTCATCCATCAGCGGTTGCTGGAACAGCGCTCGGCAGGTAAGGCGATCCTGCTCATCTCGGAAGACCTTGATGAGATACGCAGCCTTTCCGACCGTATTGCGGTGATCTATGAAGGCAAGATCATGGGTGTAGTTGACCGCGATGAAGCGACGCTAGAAGGCATTGGACTGATGATGGCAGGGATTCCCTATGACGAAGCAATGACGAGTTCCGCGCCCGAACCCGCCACATATGGACGCGCAGGGGAGCAGTCGTTTTCTGTCACAAGCGGCGCGTAAGACATCAGACTTTTCGTGGCAGGAGGGCTCACGCTATGCGTGGGCCTTCTCCATTTGCAGGACCTCGGGACTAGAGAGATCGCAATGCTGGAGTATCCATAGGCGTTTTGCTCTCCCACCTTAGCCGCGCAAAGAACGCGCGCCGAAGGCGGGGAACCCGCGGACGTAACAATCTAGAAACCGCTCTAGAGCGGGATGTGCGCCGGTTGGGACCTATTCTGTTCGCGCAAAATGTTGAGTGCAAAAGAACCGGCGGCTCCGTGGAGCCGCCGTAGGCAAGCAGTCGTACAGCACCTCGGATTAGAGGTGAATTGCAAGCTCGACGAAAGGTGCGTTAGCAAGCGATCCATTGTTGTAAGGATGGAGATGGAGGTCGTTGCCGAACTTGTTGCGCCAGTATTCGTATCCAACGCCGATGGAGTAGTTGTGCTTTTCACCGAGGAGCGAGCCAACGTTGTACATCAGCTTGGGGTGGAGCAGGGTTTCCGGCTTGGTACCGTTGCCGAAGCCATCCCGGCCCTTGGTGCTGTTCAACTCGGCGAAGCCTTCGAAGGAGAAGGGTGCCTTGCCGACCTTGATGGGAATGCCCCATGCAGTGGAGATCATCGCGGCACTATTAAAGGTCACACCCTTGGAAACGATTCCGTTGTTATTCCACTCTTTATCCCACAGCAGCGAAACATCCCAGAAGCCCTTCGGAACCTTGATGGCAAAGGTGGGTCCGAGGACAAGCATGCGCTTGGCGGAGGCGAATGCGTTGTTCTTGGTGTTCAGATCGGCACCGGCGGTGACAAGCACGTCCTTCACAGGGCCGAACGAGAAAGCTTTCGTCTTCAAAGTGCGGTTCAAGCTCACATCGTGGCGATACACAACGTAGACCTCAACAGCGCCTTCCTTAGTGTCGGTGCTGGAGATCGGATCGGTGTGATTGGACTTGAGCATGTCGATGTTGAGGAAGTTATTCCCCAACTTGTTGCCGCCATCTACGTGGGTGAAGGAAAGGATGTTCTTCGAAATGTTTTCGCCGTTGTTGGTGCCTGGTTCGCGGAACGAGTTGCTGTACCAATAACGGATCTGATTGTCCTGGAACTGCGCATGAGCTAGTTGAGTACTGAAAGTCGCACCGAATAGAACAGCCGCCGCTAGTAACCTCTTGAACACTTAAACCTCCAATAATCCCCGTTGATGGGGTAAAAAGACATCGGAGTAAAGGGGTCCGATGACAGATTTGGCCACACAGCATCCCACGTGAGTTCCTGGGCGCTGACAGTACTCTGCGCTATTGTTTTTACAGTTCTTACAGTTCTTTACTTGACTTGAGTAGTGATGGGAGAGTAGCAGAATTCGGGAACTTTGACCTACCACAATCTTCTTATCAGCTTTATTAAATGCTCTTATACCTATAAGGAAGGAACTAGGAGGAAGTACTGCGCGGGAGCAGGAAAGCTCAAGGAATCACCACTTAAGCGGTGAAGGCGCGATTGAGAGATGCTACACTGTGCGCACCGGAAACACAAACGCATGCGCGATTTTATTCTCCTCTACATCAACGGGCAAAGCCATGAAATCCGCGGCGACGCTGCGTTTCACACTATTGCGGATTACGTGCGGCGCGACCTGGGATTCACCGGCACAAAAGTGGTTTGCGCGGAGGGCGACTGCGGATCCTGCACCGTGCTATTAGGACGGCCGCATGATGGCGCAGTTGAGTATCGCTCAGTTTGCTCGTGCATCCAGTTCGTGTTTCAGGCGGACGGTTGCCACGTAGTGACGGTTGAGGGTCTGTGCAAGCATGACTCCGCGCTTGGCCCCGTACAGCAAGCGCTGGTCGATCACAATGGAACGCAGTGCGGTTACTGCACGCCGGGAATCGTGATGTCGATCCATGCGCTGCTGGAGACGGACTCCGTGCTAACGGAAGAGCGATTGCGGCAGGGATTGGTCGGAAACCTGTGCCGCTGCACGGGATACGATTCGATTGTGCGCGCTGGGATGAACGTGAACACGCAACGCGTCGCGCGCATGAACGAGTTGTTCAACTCGACTGTGATGCGGGATGAGTTGATGAGCGCGGGTGGAAGTGCAGTTTGCGTGGAGGCTTCGGGTAAGACGTTCTATAAGCCGGTTCTGCTGAAGGAAGCTGCAACCTTTCGGGCCGCGCATCCGGAATGCGTGATCCTCTCCGGCGGGACAGATCTTGGCGTGCAGGTGAATAAGGGCTCGCGCCAACTGAGGACAATCCTGAGCACCACGGCGATTGCGGAGTTGCGGGAACTGCGAGTGGAGAACACGGAAATTGTAGCCGGGGCAAACACGTCGGTCGCAGAGTTGGAGGCCGTTACAGCAAAGGCGCTCCCGGCGTATGCAGAATTGCTCGGCAGGTTTGGGTCACCGCAGATTAAGAACGCGGCTACGATAGGCGGCAATATCGCCAACGCCTCTCCAATTGGTGACACAATGCCGGCATTGTTCGTGCTGAATGCTGAAGTCGAATTGTGGGGACCACGCGGCTCGCGGCGGGTCAACATCAATGAGTTCTACACGGGGTACAAGAAGTCTGTTGCTACTGCCGATGAACTCATTCGCCGAGTGCGTATTCCGCTGCTCGGGGCCACGGAGAAGTTAAAGCTGTATAAAGTATCAAAGCGTGCGGACCTCGATATCTCCACATTCAGTGCCGCGATTTGGCTGAAGATCATGGGCGACAGAATTGAGGATGTGCGGATTGCGTATGGAGGCGTGGCGGCGACAATTGTTCGCCTGCGCAGCACGGAAGAGCGCTTGAAGGGTTCTCAGTTCTCGCTCGAATCATTCGTCGCGGCAGGAGACGTTGCGCTCTCAGAGGTCGCACCGATCAGTGATGTGCGAAGCTCGGCAGACTATCGGAACCGGTTGGCAGCGAACATCCTGCAGAAGATGTACTACGAGTTGGAATCCGAGAACTCACGCGCAAACACGGTGAGTGCCCACTAGAGAGGAACGACAAATGCCATCGGTTGGCAAGAACATTCCGCATGACTCCTCTGTGGGGCACGTGAGCGGGCGCACAATGTTTCTCGGGGACGTGCTGCCGTTGCGCAACGAGTTGCTGGTGGACTTTGTCGGAAGTCCGGTAGCGCATGGACGTGTGCGTTCGATCGATTTATCGGCGGCAGCCGAAGTGCCGGGGGTGGTGGCGTTGCTGACGCACAAGGATGTCCCCGGGCACAATCGTTTCGGCAGCATCATGAAAGATGAGCATCTGCTTGCCGAGGATACCGTAGACTACGTTGGCGATCCTATTGTGCTGATTGTCGCGGGGAGCCGAGAGGCGATTGAGGCGGCAAGGAGAGTAGTTCGGGTCGATATTGAAGTGTTGCCGCCGATCCTTTCCATCAACGAGGCGATTGCAGCCGAGAGCTTTATTGCCAAGACTACGAAGATCGAACGAGGCGATCCCATGGGGGCGCTAGCACGGGCTGAGCATCGGTTGGATGGGACACTGGTCACGGGTGGGCAGGAGCACTTCTATTTTGAATCGCAGACGGCGATTGCCGAGCCCGGCGAATATGGGCGAATGACCATTCATTCCTCTACGCAGCATCCCACGGAAACTCAGCAGGTCGCGGCAGAAGCGCTGGGCGTTCCTTTCAGCCATGTCGTGGTGGTATGCAAGCGCATGGGTGGAGCGTTTGGCGGCAAAGAGACACAGGCAGCGGCCCCGGCGGCACTGGCAGCTATTGCGGCCCGAAAGACAGGTCGTCCCTGCCGGATTGCCCTGAGCAAAGATGATGACATGCGCTACACGGGGAAGCGTCATCCTTTCCAGAGTCGATGGTCGGTGAGCTTCGATTCAACGGGACGAATTACCGCGCTGTCGCTCGATCTCTACGCAGATGCTGGGTGCGCGTGCGACGTGTCTCCGTCAATTCTGGAGCGGGCATTGCTCCATTCCGATAATGCATACTTCATTCCGAACTTTCGTGTCACGGGCCGACTGTGCAAGACGAACTACGCCAGCAATACGGCTTTTCGTGGGTTTGGAGGACCGCAAGGCGTTGTCAATATCGAGAACATTATCGAAGAGCTCGCACTGCACCTTGGCAAGGATGCGCTCGACATTCGAGAGATCAACTGCTATGGAGAAGGTGAACGCGACATCACGCCTTACGGACAACAGGTCACGAACAACACGCTTCCAAAGCTACTCTCGGAATTGAGGCTCGCGAGCGACTACGACGTGCGGCAGAACGCGGTTGCCGAATTCAACGCTAAGAGCCAAACGCAAGTACGCGGGCTTTCGCTGACACCAGTGAAGTTCGGCATCTCGTTTACGACGAAAATGCTGAACCAAGCGAACGCGCTCGTCAACGTGTACACCGACGGAAGCGTGATGGTTTCGACGGGCGGCACGGAAATGGGGCAAGGTCTGAACACGCGGCTACGGCAGATAGTGGCCGATGAGCTTGGCATCGCATTTGCCGACGTGATCATTGCGCCAACAAGTACGGACAAGAATAACAACACATCGGCTACAGCGGCCTCGACCGGAACTGACCTGAATGGTGCTGCCGCACAGGACGCATGTCGAAAGCTTCGTGGAAGATTGGCGCAGTTCGCGGCGACGCTGCTGGCAAATGCGAAGAGCGGGTTGAGTCCTGAGCCTGAGCAGGTCCGATTTTCTGATGGCGTGGTGTATGACGTGCGCGAGCCTGAGTCGCGGATCAGTTTCAAGGAACTTGTGGCAAAGGCCTATCGAGAGCGCATTAACCTGGGCGAGCGCGGCTTCTACGCGACAGCGGGAGTTGAATTCGATCGCGAGGCCGGGCGAGGGACACCATTCCTGTATTACACAAATGCTGTGGCGGCCTCGGAAGTAGAGGTCGATCGCTTTACTGGCGAGTTGAAGGTCACGCGAGTGGATCTGATGGTAGATGCGGGAGAAAGCATCAACCCGGGAATCGATCGCGGCCAGGTGATTGGCGCATTCATGCAAGGGCTTGGGTGGGTCACGAACGAGGAATTGAAATATTCGGCACGGGGAGAACTGCTGTCGCATTCGCCCACGACGTACAAGATTCCGAATATTGGCGATCTGCCGAAGGTTCTCAATCTTGAGTTTCTGGCAAACACCGAGAACACACCCAACCTATTGCGCAGCAAGGCTCTTGGCGAACCTCCGTTTCTGCTTGGGATCTCTGTGTGGACAGCGGCGAAGCGAGCACTGGCGACCGTGAATCCCACGGCGGCACGCAAGCTGGCACTGCCGGCCACGGCGGAGAGATTGCTGCTGGCGATGGAAGAACGACAAACGAAGTCGCAACCTGCATCGGCAAGCTAAGGACAGCTAGAATCGGCACTTTCGCAGCACACTCCCAGCGAGTTTGCGATCGTACACACCAGAGCTAAGCACAACCTCTCCGTTGATGAGCACATGCTCGATTCCGGAGGGAGACTGCACGGGATCGACGAAGGTACCTCTATCAAGCACCGTTTCGGGATTGAACACCACGATGTCGGCGTAGAAGCCCTGCTTGAGCAAGCCCCGGCTGGTGTAACCGAAGACCTCAGCAGGCTTTGAAGTCATCTTTCGAACAGCGTCTTCCAATGTAAGAGCCTGCTGCTCGCGAGCGTACTTGCCGAGCACGCGTGGAAACGAGCCAAAGACGCGAGGATGAGGCCTACCTCCGAGAAGACCGTCGGTGCAGACGTTTTGCTCAGGGCGGGTGAGAAAGCGGACGACGTGCTCTTCGAGTCCGTAGAAATCCACCATACCTACTGCGTTCTCTTCAGCTAGGAGAAGATCGAATGTTGCGTCATAGGCGTTCTTGCCTCGAAGCTCGCCAATCTCGAGAAGATTCTTGCCGATAACGTCCTGATTTGCTTTGGTCTTCACACTGGTAACAAATATCTGGTCTAATCCGGCGAAGTCCACGAAGTTGTCCCAGCCGGGAATTCCCTGCTCCATGTCGTGAACCATCCGGTTACGTTGCTCAGGGTCGCGCAGACGCTCGAGCAGTCTGTCTGTGCCTCCATCGTGAGCCCATGGCGGCAGTATGACGCCGAGCATGGTGCTTCCAGCGACGTAGGGATACTGATCAAACGAGACGCGGATGCCTTCTTCTGTAGCGCGGTCGAGCAGCGCCAGAACCTGATCGATGAGACCCCAATTCTTGCGCCCGCATACCTTGAAGTGCGAGAAGTGAACTTTGACTCCGGAACGGCGTCCGATTTCAAGGACTTCCTCCATGGAGGCGAGAATTGTGTCGGCCTCGCTGCGCTGATGCACAACGAATGCGCCATCGTATTCGGCAACGACCTTGCATAGCTCGATCAGCTCGGCTGTTTCAGCATAGGCGCAGGGCATGTAGATGAGGCCGGTGGAAAGGCCGAAAGCACCGGTCTCCATCTCGCGGCGGGTGATGTCCTGCATGTACCGCAGTTCCTCTGCTGTGGGCGACCGGTTGTTGAGCCCCATGGCCTCCATGCGCACGTTGCCGTGCGGAATGAGATAGCTTTCGTTGAGGCCTACGCCTTTTGTTTCGAGAGCGCGCAGGTAACCGTCCGTCGTCTCGTAATCCCAGTCGATTTCATCACTGACACCGTCGAGCCCGGCAAGGTTCTTGCGCCATGGAGAGATGTAGCGCAGGGGTAACGGCGCCATGGAAATGCCGTCCTGCCCGAGCAGCTCCGTCGTGACGCCTTGTCGAATCTTTGCCTCGACGTAGGGATTGACCATGACCTGCAGATCGGAATGGCTGTGCGTATCGATGAATCCAGGCGCGACGATGAGCCGGCCAGCATCGATAACACTATCGAATTTACCGGAATCGATGTTGCCGATATGCGAGATGCGATCGTCGTCGACAACAAGGTCTGCCGCATATCGCGACGCTCCGGAACCATCGATGATGGAGCCATTCCTGATCAGAATCTTCATCGCTAACCCTTGTGATACACGGACCGCAAGATGCCGTAGTATCCCGCAGTTGCTCTTAAAAGCTGGTCGATTTCGATGTACTCGTCGATGGTGTGCGCGAGATTCTCGCGCGAGGGGCCGAAGCCAATGGTGCGGATGCCGGCTTCGCCAGCGTAGTGGCTGCCATTGGTGCAGAACGAGTATTGCGTGACTTCGGGATGGAGTCCTGCACGTTGCAGTCCGGTCAAAACAGCTTGAACAAACTCGTCGTGCTTGTCGAAAACCCAGCCAGGGAAGAATCGCTCTCCACCAATTTCGTTGCCGGTGTAGCAGCGCTGCACATCAGAAGCGAAGCTTACCTTCGCTTCGAACTGCGGATCCTTGGCTTTCATCTCACGAATAAGCGCGATGAGCGGCGCGAGAACCGATTCCTTTGTTTCGCCGACTAACAGGCGACGGTCGTAGGTGGCGCGGCAGTAGTCGGGAACGACAGAAGCTCCAGGATAAGGCGACGACTTGATATCAGTTAGTTCGAGAATGCCGAGTCCGAGGACAGGATGAGTGGGAGCCTGCAACTTTGCAATCTCGCGGATCAGTTCGGCCATTTTGTAAACGGCATTGATGCCCTTGTGCGGATTGGCAGAGTGCGCTGGCTTGCCGAAGGTTTCGACAATAATCTCGGCGCGGCCGCGTTGTCCGCGCTTGAGATTCAACTCGGACGCCTCTCCGATGATGACGTAGTCGGGCTTGATGCGCTCGCTTATCTTGCGCGCGGCGATGCCCTCGAAGCACTCCTCGTGCACGACTCCCGAAACGTAGATCTCACCTGCGAAGTCCTTCGCGGTATCTGCGGCGAAAAAGGCTGAGGCTGCAATCATGGTCGCGACCGCGCCCTTCATGTCCGAGGTGCCGCGTCCGTAGATCTTGCCGTCCTCGATTTCTCCGCCGTATGGTTTGTGCTTCCATTTGGATTCGTCGGGCACAGGAACGGTGTCGATGTGGCCGTCTAGAAGAATGATCTTGCCGGGGCGGGATCCCTTAATGCGTCCGAGGACGTTTCCGTAGTCGTCCACAATAGCCTCGTCGTAGCCAAGCTCCTGAAAGGCCTGCTTCATGCGTGCAACGACGCCGTCTTCTTGTCCTGAGTAGCTCTGTTTTTGAATGAGGGCCTGGCACAAGCCAATGACCTGTTGCTCCCGCTCTGGTGTCAACATTGAATGCGATGTCCTTCTATCGAGGATTCTAGTTTTGTCTGGCTTGCGCCTGTTTTGCGCGAAGCTCTTTGCGTGCGGCGCGATCAGCGCTGTATGGAGTTTCCTGCAACGGAAGACTGGTGCGCAGCTTCTTGTCGCGCAGGTAGTAGGCGCAGGCTACTGCGGGAGGCGTGGCGACACACACAATCTCGCCCATGCCCTTCGCACCATAAGCCAGCTCCGAAGGATTCTTCTCGATGATGATGCTCTCAATTTCAGGTACGTCAATAGAACGGAACAGTCCGAGTTCCGACATCTTGCCGTCGGGCACGCCTTGATCGAGTGCGTACTCTTCAGTCAATGCGTATCCCAAGCCCATGACGACTCCTCCTTCAATCTGGCCTTCGACGCCGTTGAGATTGATGGCTTTGCCGACATCGTGAGCAGCAATGACCTTCTTTACTCTGCCCTGCTCGTCCAGTAGCACGACTTGCGTTGCGTAAGCATAAGCAACGTGCGACATGCGATGAGGCTTGTCGGAGGTCATCGGATCGGTAATGGCGTGGTACTCGGCGTAATATTCGCGGCCTTCCAACTCGGCTAGCGAGTGCTGTTCGAGATCGTTGCAGAGATCGACTGCGGCGCGACGTGCGGCTTCTCCGGTGACAAGCGTCTGGCGCGACGCGGTGCTGGTGCCACTGTCGGGCGTGATGGCCGTATCAGGCGTATGCACACTGATTGCTGACTTTGGCAGGCCAGTGGCTTCGGCCACAATCTGAAGGCATACGGTGGCAATGCCCTGCCCCATGCAGGCAGCGCTGGTGCAGATGAGGACACCACCATTCTGCACTTTCAGCTTCACTCGGCCGACGTCTTTCACGCCCACACCCTTACCGCTGTTCTTGAACGCACAGGAGATGCCTGCGTCGGGGTGCGCATCGATGAAAGGCTTCACCGCGTTCAACGTTTCCTTCAACGCTGTTCCGGCATCGGCAATCTGTCCGTTGGAGAGCACAGCGCCGGGCTCGACTGCGTTGCGGAAACGAATCTCCCACGGGGTGATGCCGACTTTCTCTGCCAGCAAATTCAGGTTGCTCTCCATAGCAAAGCAGGTCTGCATAACTCCGAATCCGCGGAACGCGCCCGAAGGCGGATTGTTGGTGTAATAGGCGCGGCCATCAATATCGACGTTCTCGACTTGATATGGCCCGGCGGCGTGGGTGCAGGCGCGCTGCAGGACTGGGCCTCCAAGAGAGGCATAGGCGCCGGTGTCGGCGAGGAGGCGAACCTTGACCGCCAGCAACTTGCCATTCTCGTCGCACGCTGCTGTGCAATCCATCTCCATGGGATGACGCTTGGGATGAACAGCAAGGCTTTCGGCACGGCTCAATTTGAGCTTCACCGGACGTTTGCTATGCCAGGCGAGCAACGCTGCATGATGTTGCACGGCAAGATCCTCTTTTCCGCCGAAGCCGCCACCAACATACTTGCTGATGACGCGAACCTTTTCACCAGCAATGCCGAGCATTTGCACTATGCCTTCGTGCTCGTCGTAAATGCTCTGGCCGCCGGTGTAAACCGTCAGCGATCCGCACTCACCGGGAATAGCCAACGCACTCTCAGGCTCAAGAAATGCGTGCTCCTGATGTGGTGTTGAGTAATGCTGCGTCACAACGTGCGCAGCCGACGAGATGGCAGCATCCACATCTCCACGCTTCATGACGGTCTGCGAGAGTAGATTGCCTTTGGGATGAAGGCTTGGAGCGTCGTCAGCCATTGCCGCCTCGATAGTCACGACGGGCGGGAGTTCTTCGTACTCTACGCGAATGAGATCGAGTGCCTCGCGCGCGAGTTCCTTTGAGGTGGCGGCAAGCACTACGAGTGCATCGCCGACGTAGCGGGTCTCTTCGCCCTCGGCGATCATCACCGGCCAGTCATGCACGATGTGGCCGATGAGTCGCTCGCCGGGAACATCCTTGGCCGTGAGCACGACCTCAACGCCTGGACAGGCCTGCGCGGCGGAGATGTCAATCTTCTTCACCAGTGCGCGAGGATAACGTGCACGGAGGACGGCACCATACAACATTCCCGGAACTTTGAGATCGTCAACGAACTCGCCGGTACCTAAGACTTTTTCTTTCGCGTCGGGTCTTGCCACACGTGAGCCGATTCGCGCGTTTTCTTCGACGACTAGCGGACCGCCATCGCGGAAGGCCTGCGCTGCCATGTGAATTGCGCGCTCGATTTTTATGTATCCGGTGCAGCGGCAGAGATTGTCCTCGATGGCCTTCTTCACATCGAGATCGGACGGTGAAAGATTACGATCAAGCAGGCCCTTAGCGCTCATCACCATGCCGGGAATACAGAAACCACATTGCACGGCGCCAGCTTCACTGAACGCCCATGAATAGACGTCTTTCTCGCGAGGAGAGAGGCCTTCGACCGTGGTCACGGTCTTCCCTTGCAGCTTGGAAATTTTCAATCGGCAAGCACGCCAGGTCTTACCGTTCACCAGCACGGTACAACTGCCGCAGGTTCCCTCGGCGCATCCGTTCTTTACCGACATCATGCGTGCGTCTTCGCGCAGGTATTCCAGCAGATTCTTGTCGGACTCTACCGTTACGAGCTCATTATTCAACGTGAACTGGAACACTGGGTTGACTCCTTTGCAACATGGGGCTGCCGCTTGAGATACCTGCCCTGCGGGGTGCTCGATAAAACCCTGTCTGTGACGATCTGGGTTCCGCGTAGAAAGACATGGCGCGCAATTCCCTGCTGGCGGAAACCTTCGTAGAGGTTGTAATCGACTCGCTGAATCTGCGTCTGAGATGAAATGACGGATTGCGCAGTCGGATCCCATACAACTACGTCAGCATCGCTGCCCGGAGCGATGACGCCTTTACGCGGATAGAGACCAAACAGTTTTGCGGCGTTGGTCGATGTTGCGGCGACAAATTGATGTATGTCGATCTTCCCCGCGACAACACCGTAGGTGTAGAGCAGTCCTAAGCGGTTCTCTACTCCGGGGCCGCCATTTGGGATGCGGGAGAAGTCGTCGCGTCCAAATTCCTTCTGCCCGGCAAGGTTGAAGGAGCAATGATCGGAGCCGACGGTGAACAGGTCGCCCGAGTGCAGTCCATCCCACAGTTGCTCTTGATTCTCGACCGAGCGCAACGGAGGTGACATGACGTACTTAGCCGCGCCGAAGTCTGAAGCATCGTAACGGGAGTCATCCAGGAGAAGATACTGCGGGCATGTTTCGCCGTAGATCGAAAGCCCACGCGCGCGGGCTGCCGCGATTGCTGCAAGCCCCTCGCCGGAACTTACGTGCACGACATACAACGGGGCACCCGCGATCTCTGCCAGGGCGATAGCGCGGTGAACTGCCTCACGCTCGATGGCCACAGGACGAGTGAGTGCGTGATATCTCGGCGCGGTGTGCCCTTGTGCCTTGGCCTGCTGCACGAGAACGTCGATGACGTCGCCGTTCTCGGCGTGCACGCAAACGAGAATGCCGAGTTCTCGCGCTCTCTGCAACGTACGCAGCAATGCGCCGTCGTCCACCTGCAGCACACGCTTGTAGGCCATGTAGAGCTTGACCGAGGTGACGCCTCCACGGGCAACGATGGATGCGAGTTCGTCCAACACGGCTTCGTTCAGATCGCTGATAGCGATATGGAAGCCGTAATCGATGTAACTCTTGGAATCAGCTTTCGCGTGCCAATTAGCGAGGGCTTCGCTGAGTGTTTCGCCGCGATTCTGCGTCGCGAAATCAATAACGGTTGTCGTGCCGCCAATGGCGGCAGCACGCGTTCCGCTGTCAAAATCATCGGCTGTGACCGTGGAGCCAACGTCCAAGTCGAAGTGCGTGTGAGGATCGATTCCGCCGGGAAACAGATAGCAGCCGGTCGCGTTCACGTACGCATCGCCAGGCCGGAGAAGATTCACACCTATCGATGCAATCTTCTCCCCCTCAATGCGCACGTCAACCTTGGAGTTACCGGTCGCGTTCACAACCGTTCCGCCTGTCAGCACAGTCGCCAATGGACGTTGACCCCTTCTGTTCAGCTACGGCTAGACTGTTTTTGCGAGAGCCCGGGACGCAGCGATTTTCTCGTTGTAAGTGGGCACTTTCGCATATTGCGCATCCCAGAAATCCATCGTGCGCATCGAGTCCAGAAACTCCTTGGTGTAACCGAACTTGATCCAGTCGGCTTCCTTCTGCTGGAAGAGTTGCTCCTTCACGCTCGCCTTACGGAAGTCGAACACATGCTCATCAGTCGCGCCGAGGAAGATGTCGCTTGTCCAGCGATCAAGGACGACGGGCGCCAGTTCGAGATAGCGGCTGTTCATTTCTTCTAAAACAGAGTTGTAGCGATCGAAGCCATCGGTGGCAACGGTAACGACGTTGTCTCCGGGGCCAAGGCGGAGGTGCTTGGCGAGCTTGATTGCGCCGAGGACGTTGCAGACTCCCGAGGGGCCGAACCATTCGCGAATGCTCAGTGCGAAATCGCGGTCAACGCCGAGCTTTACCAGAGACTCGGTGCCGTCGTGGATGATCTTCACACCTTGCACGGTCTCTTCGTCGTTGACCAAGATGACGAAGTCAGTGTTGAGCACATTGTGAATCAGTGTGCACATCTTGTCGCCGATGCCTTCGATGCGATGCTGGCCCCGGCCGCCATTGGCAAGCGTGGAGCATTCATACGGCTCAAGAGCGGCGATCTTCGCTTCAGGGAATGCCGACTTGATCTGGTCGCCGGCGGCGAGCGTACCTGCCGAGCCCGGAGCAGACGTGAAGCCAGCGATGCGGCCATTGCCGACGCCCTTCACAGCCTCAATGGCGCTGTTGCCCGTGACATGGCGGTGGAAGCGATAGTTCGGAAAGAGTTCAAACTGCGCCAGAGCCTTGTTCTTCGGATTCTGCATCAGCTCGCGAGTCTTCTCGAGCGTGAGGATCACGTCGGATTCTGAGCCGGGAGTGAGTTCGAGTTCTCCGCCGTACTTCTGAATGCGGGCGTAGCGCTCTTTGCTCATGTTGTCAGGCATGATGACGATGGCGCGGAAGCCGAGCAGTTTCGAAATGTAAGCGGTACCGATACCGAAGTTTCCAGTCGATGGCCCAAGGATGGTGTGCTCGCCCGGAACGATTTCGCCATCGACCAGACCTTCGATTAGCGTGCTGTAGGCGGGTCCGACTTTGTGAGAGCCCGAGGGAAATCCGCAGCCCAGCATCACGACTACGTTCGCGTCGATTCCGGTCATTGCAGGAGGCAGCACAACCTTGCGGACCTGGTTGGTCGCGTCCTTCCAGGTTATGTTGAACAGGTTGATCGGATTTAGCTCATCCTGCTTCAACGCGGCCAGTGCCTTTGCACGTACTTCTTTGTCGAGAAGCCCGGGGTTGAGCATCTCGTCGTAGTTGGGGCCAAACGGAATCTTCGCCATCTTCAACTTTTCTCCACTTCTTATTGTGCGCGAACTGATCAGCTTACGGTGACTTCTACTGCCCTGCGAATCGCTTCCATGTCAGGCGCGACCGAGATCGGACGTCCAGCGGCGCGGATGGCACTCTGAATGTCCTTGAGGCCGTTTCCGGTGACGATGATAGCGACAGATTCCGAGCGGTCGATAATGCCTGATTCTACAGCTTTCCTCACACCTGCGGCGCCAGTAACGCCGGCAGGTTCGCCAAAAACTCCAGCCTTGCGTGCCAGCAGGGGAATGGACTCGAGGATGTGTTCATCGCTGACGGCGACGAATGCGCCGCCAGATTCGGTGACGGCACGCATGCCCTTCGCGAAGTTGCGCGGATGACCGACAGCGATAGAGTCGGCAACAGTGTTGCCGTCGCACGGGATGAGGTCGGTGCCTTCTTTCCATGCGGAGAGAAACGGCTTGCAGCCCTCCGCCTGCACACCAAGAATGCGGGGCAGCTGCGGGATAAAACCGAGTGTGTGCATCTCGCGCAAGCCTTTCCAGACGCCGCCGATCGTGCAACCGTCGCCGACGGAAACCACGACCCAATCGGGGAAGCTGCCGGGTGTGAGTGTCGTGAACTGCTCGGCCAACTCAAGCGATACGGTTTTCTTGCCTTCGATGAGGTATGGATTGATCGCACAGTTTCGGTTGTACCATCCGAACTCAGCTGCGGCCTGCATACACAGTTCCCATGCTTCGTCATAACTTCCCTGCACCGAAAAGACCTGCGCACCGAAGACGAGTAACTGCGCGACCTTTGCCTCAGGCGCGCGCGCAGGAACGAAGATGGAAGCCTGCAGTCCGGCGGCAGCAGAGAAACCCGCAAGCGAAGAAGCAGCATTGCCGGTCGAGGCACATGTAATATGCGATGCGTTCTGCTCAAGTGCCTTCACAACGCCCATGGCACTGGCGCGATCCTTGAACGATGCGGTGGGATTGCGTCCCTCATCCTTTACCCAGCAGGTCTGCACGCCTAGTTCAGAGGCAAGTCGCGGTGCCGAGTAAAGAGGCGTCCAGCCGACTTGCAGATGCGGAATGAGTGAGGGATCGGCTACAGGCAACAGCGGGAGGTAGCGCCACATGGAGCGATCGGGATTGTGCGAGAGCGAGTCCGGATTTAGTTCCTTCCGGATCGCATCGTAGTCATACACAACATCCAGGATGCCGTCGTGGTAACCACAATCGAGACAGTAATACGCGACTTCATTCGTCTTGTATTCGCGGCCGCAGTGAACACAGCGAAGGCCAGTGAAATAACTCATCGATTTCTCATTCCATGCGGCGCAGCCGCGCTACTGTCCCATGCTGAGAGCGAGCTTCTTGCAACGCGAAACGCACAAGCCGCAGACGAAACATTTATCTTTGTCGATGTTTAGGACGCCGCCATCTTTGAGGCTTCCCTCGTGCGAAATCGCACCATAGGGGCAGCTCGTTTCGCAGACGCCACAAAGGACGCATTTCTCCATCGCAACTTCTGGTGCGTGCAGGCCCGCGAGGTCGCGCTCGGCCATCTTGCGAATCGTAAGGCCTTTGATGTCATCGACGGAAGCGTAGCCATGCTGATCGAGCCAGGTGTTCAGCTCGCGTGCGATCTTTCCATACACGGTGGGACCGCGCAGAATGGCCTCGGTACAAACTTGTACGGCCGAAGCGCCTGCCATGAACATCTCGACAACATCGCGGCCGTTGCTGACGCCGCCTACGCCGAAGATAGGGATCTTTACCGCCCGCGCAGCGTCATACACGCACCGCAATGCCAGCGGCTTGATGGCCGCGCCGGAAAGCCAGCCGAATCCCTCTTTGCTCCCCATCAGAGGCAGTCCGGTTTCGAGATCGATGCTGAGACACGGGCCGAAGGAGTTGATCATCACCAGTCCGTCGGCACCAGCCTGCTCGACGGCTTTGGCGATCTCCTGAATGTTGGGGTGCGGGCTCATCTTCATGAACACCGGAACGTCCACCGCATCTTTTGCAGCGCGCAGCGCGTCGATGATCGGCGAGATGTCATTGCCAACGTAATGCGTCGAGAGTTCCAGGGCATCTGCGTAGGGCCGGACCATGGGAGCCAGTTCGCGGATCTGGTCGGCTGTGTAGCCAAGGCCGACGATTACCGGGAGTCCGGTGGCGCGAACGAGATCGTATTCCTTCTCGATCCACTGCTCTTTAGAAAGCTCAGACCAAAGCTCCGTGTTGAGAAAGCCTCCGCGAATCTCTGCCATGCACGGATGCGGAACTACGGCAGGGTTCACCGAAATGGTCTTTGTCACAAGTCCGCCGGCACCGCCTCTGGCTGCGGCCTGGCAGATTTCACCGTCCTTGGTAGGGGGTCCCGCGGCGGGCAGTACCGGATTGGCAAACTCGATACCGCAAATCTTTACACTCAGATTAGCCATTGCACTTCCAGTTCTTCAGAGATACCAAGCTTTGAGCGCACTTGAGGCATGCAGCGTAACTGGCGTGCTGCAAATGCAATCAACTGCGATAAGAATCGATCTAACAGCTTTCCAGAGTAAGGCGTGGAGCGATTTTCATCGAGCCTGATCGAGCATGCAGTGATGCAAATCACAAACGCCCTTAACCCTGATCATCTTTATCTATAGTGGTAATCAGTTCTTACTATATGGAACACCCGATAGAAACACCTCAGGTAAATGTTAGAATTCGGCAACACTGGAGACAATCTGAATGCTGTTGGTCGGAAACGGGCGGCTAATCACCCATGACGAGCGCCTGCCTCTTGTCGAAGACGGGTGCATCGCCATCCAGGACGGGCTGATTGAGGACCTCGGCTCGACGCAGGAGCTTCGCAGCCGTTATGCTGACGCAAAATTTCTGGATGCGGGCGGCAAGGTCATCATGCCCGGCATGATCAACACGCACATGCACCTCTACAGCACCTTCGCGCGTGGAATGGCGCTGAAAGACGATGCCCCAGGGAACTTTCTGCAGATACTCGAGCGTCTGTGGTGGCGGCTGGATAAAGTTCTGACGCTTGAAGATGTTTACTACAGCGCGATGGTGCCACTGATTGACTGCATCAAAAATGGCACAACCACCATCTTTGACCACCACTCCAGCCCCGGTGCCGTGAGAGGCAGTCTCTTCCGAATAGCAGAAGCCGCTGCCCAGGCCGGAGTGCGAAGCTGCCTTGCCTACGAAGTTTCCGACCGCGATGGCGAGGACGTGGCGAAGGAGAGTATTGAGGAGAATCTCGACTTTCTGAGGCACTCCAAAAGTGCCGAGAGTGCAACGCTGCGCGGAATGTTTGGACTGCATGCATCCTTCACCTTGAGTGACGAGACACTGGAGCGCTGCGCAGAAGCAGCAGCAGAACTCGATGCAGGGATGCACGTTCATACCGCCGAGGGGCCGGAGGACCTAGAGCAATGCAAACACGAGCATGGAAAGCGAATCGTTGATCGATTTGCGCAGTTCGGGATTTTGGGCGAAAACACGATCGCGGCGCACTGTGTTCACGTGGATGATCGCGAGATAGAGCTGCTGAAATCCAGTCATACGAACGTGGTACACAATCCCGAGTCAAACATGGGCAATGCCGTGGGCTGCGCTCCTGTGCTCGACATGATGAGCCGAGGCGTGCGAGTGGGCTTGGGGACGGATGGCTATACCTGCGACATGTTCGAATCGCTGAAGGTTGCTAATGTCCTTCACAAGCACCAGAAGCGCAATCCCAGCGTGGGATGGGCTGAGCCGCCGAAAATGCTCTTCCGCGAGAACGCCGCCATTGCCAGCGATTGTTTTGGAGGCACGGTGGGCAAGCTGGTTCCTGGTGCACACGCCGATGTCATCGTCGTTGACTACGATCCACCGACTCCGATGTGCGCAGGTAACGTGAACAGTCACTTTCTGTTTGGCATGTCGGGACGCGCGGTGGACACCACCATTGTGGCCGGGAAAGTTCTGATGCAGAACCGAAAGCTCGTCATGCTGGACGAAGACGAGATCATGGCCAAGGCACGCTGCTGTGCCACTAAGCTGTGGCAGCGTTTTTAGAAACGGCTGAGCACAGTCCCCTATTTTTTTACACCTGAGTATTCCTCTGAAGGAGTCTAACTTGGCAACACAAACTGAACCTGCTACGCGGCAATCGGCGGCGACTCCCAAGCTCGATCCCGCAAACATGCGAGAGACCATCCAGGTCGACCAGAAAGTGCCTCTGCTCAAGGGTATTCCGCTGAGCTTGCAACATCTGTTTGCGATGTTCGGGGCCTCCGTTCTGGTGCCTATCCTGTTCAATCAGGCAGCGGGAACGACGGTAATCGATCCGGCGCTCGTGCTGATGATGAATGGAATTGGAACTCTCATTTACACATTCGTCTGTCGCGGCAAAGCTCCCGCGTTCCTCGGATCCAGCTTCGCTTTCATTGCACCAACCATCACTTGCATCACTTTGGCAAAGACACCCGGAGCTGGATTCCAGCACGCTCTCGGTGGATTCGTCGCCGCAGGCCTGATCTTCGCGCTGGTTTCGCTCATTATCCGTTTTGCTGGCCGTGAGTGGCTTGACGTCGTACTTCCTCCCGCAGCAATGGGCCCTATCGTCGCGCTGATTGGACTGGAACTCGCTCCTGTGGCGACCGATATGGCATTTCACAAGGGCTCGGCCATTAGCGGAACCGCTACACTGATTTCGCTATTCACGCTGGCCGTGGTCGTGATCGGGTCGCTGATCTTCCGAGGATTCTTCGCAGCGATTCCTGTGCTGATCGGCGTCATCGCGGGATATGCGATGGCAGTGGTCGTCAACATCTTCGTACCGGGGACGATGGACTTTTCACCGCTGCACGGAGCGTCGGTGTTTGCCGTTCCTCATTTTGTCGTGCCGGTATTCGACTGGCCTTCGATCCTGATCATTATGCCCGCGGCGCTGGTCGTCATCTCCGAGCACATCGGACACCTTTATGTGACGAGCAACATTGTCGGACGCGATCTACTTAAGGTTCCCGGCCTGCACAACTCATTGCTGGGTGACGGCCTCTCGACGATGCTCTCAGGATTCACCGGATCATGCCCGACCACGACGTATGGCGAGAATATGGGAGTCATGGCTCTCACTCGGGTTTACTCAGTGTGGGTGATCGGCGGTGCAGGCGTCATCTCGATTGTGATCGCCTTTTTCGGCAAGGTAAGCGGAGCGATTCGCACGATTCCCGTCCCTGTAATTGGGGGCGTGAGCATGATGCTCTTTGGTGTGATTGCCGCTTCCGGTCTGCGCATGCTGATCGAAGCCAAGGTGGATTATTCGCGCAGTAGAAACCTGCTGCTCTCTGCGATCATCCTGGTGGTCGGCATCTCCGGCGTGTCATTCAAGATTGGACAGACGCAACTCAAAGGCATGGTGCTGGCGACCATCGTTGGCATGCTGCTGAGCCTGTTTTTCTTCATCCTCGAAAAGGCAGGACTGACCGCGGAAGACTCCAGCGTATTTAGCGAAGAAGAGTAATTCCTTTCGATTCACTCCGCGCCGCTCAAATCAATAGCATCTGCGGCGCGGAGTATCATTGACCCATCCGTGAATACCAGCATTTTTGAAATCTTCAAGATCGGCATTGGCCCATCAAGTTCGCATACCGTTGGACCGATGCGGGCGGCACATGCATTCGTCGCTGAACTTCAGAATCGCGGCAAGGTGGAATCTATTGCTCGCATCTGCGTGGAACTGTTTGGCTCCCTTGCTCTGACCGGAAAAGGCCACGCGACGGATCGCGCGGTGACCCTTGGCTTGCTCGGACTACTGCCAGACAGCGTTGATCCTGAAGGCATTGACGCTCATCTTGTGCGTGTATGCGACACGGGCAGGCTTGAGGTGTGTGGAACTCACACGATCGAGTTCGATCTGGACCGCGACATCATCTTTCGCAAGGAGGATGCGCTTCCTGCCCACCCGAACGGAATGCGATTTTCAGCATTCGAATCGAAAGGAAGAATCGTTGGCAGCACAATCTACTACTCCATCGGAGGCGGGTTCATTCTCAAAGAGAGCGAAGAGCTTGCTGGAACAAGTCGTAGCCCTGTTCCCTTTCCATTCTCAAGCGCCGCTGAACTGCTGAGCATCGGGCAGAGCCGTTCGATGGCGATTTGGGAGATAGCACTCGCGAATGAGAAGGCTTGGCGTAGCGCTCCGGAAATTAGCGGCGGACTCGAACATATCTGGAGTGTTATGCAACAGTGCATCGAGCGCGGCATGCGGACGGAGGGCATTCTGCCGGGAGGCCTGAAGGTGAGGCGGCGTGCTCCAAGTTTGTACAAGAAGCTGGGTGCCAACTCGCGTCACGATTCGCTCGCTGCACTGGATTGGGTGACCGCCTACGCGATGGCCGTGAATGAAGAGAACGCTGCCGGGGGACGAATTGTCACGGCCCCCACGAATGGCGCTGCTGGAATTATTCCAGCAGTGGGACAGTACTATCTCACTTTCACACGTAGCGCCTCGGAGGAAGGCATTCTGCGCTATCTGCTTACGGCCGGGGCAATCGGCATTCTATATAAGGAGAACGCTTCCATTTCAGGTGCGGAAGTCGGATGCCAGGGCGAAGTGGGCGTGGCTTGCTCAATGGCTGCTGGAGGGCTTGCTGCGGCACTGGGAGGGGACAATCGCCAAGTGGAGTATGCCGCAGAGATTGGCATGGAGCACAACCTTGGAATGACATGCGATCCCATAGCCGGACTAGTGCAGATTCCTTGCATTGAACGGAACGCGATGGGAGCGGTGAAGGCGATCAGCGCATGCCGAATGGCGATGAACGAAACGGGAGAACACAAGGTTTCGCTCGATCAGGTGATCGAAACCATGTATCGCACCGGATTGGACATGCAGATGCGCTACAAGGAAACGTCACTCGGCGGCCTGGCGCTCAACACGATCGAGTGCTGAAGCGCCTACTGTGCTGAAGTGGCCTTTGCCACTGGGACCGGAGCGCGGCTGGCAATGCCCGGAATACTCACCGGAAGATGCCCGCGCGCCGGCATCTCGCCGAACAAGAATTTCGCCGCACTCACCTCGGATACCGGCACATTGGAGTACGTGCAAACGTAATTCTGAATCGCCGGATACTGCGCAATCAGATATGGACTTCCCATGGCGACGACTACCATCTTGTCTGCCGCTGCCTTAATAACGTTGGACAATATCGTGGAAGAACTCTGGGCTAGTGAAGGCTCGCCTCCCGCATTGCGGCCTGCCGAAGGCGTAACATACACGGCGGCTACGATGCGTTCCGCATTCACTGCTGCTTCCAGAACGTGTGGAGCCAGCACGGGAGCAAGAATGTCGTCCACATAGACGACTCGCACGTCCGGCACACGCGCACGGACCTCGCGAACCAAGGCGCGACCATTCTCGCTGCGCGCATCATCGGTGAAGATCAGCAGCAAAAGCCGGTTCCCTGCCGCAACGCCTGAGTGATAGGTATATTGTGAGTTCGTCGCTGTTCCTCGCGTAAGCGGCAGGACAGGGCGCGAGGGACGTCCCGCTTCGTGGTTCCCCTGGCGAATTACGGTAACGGCGTCATCGGCGGTCTTCTGTGCCAGCAGGACGTTCTCCGGGCGGCTTACCTCGCTGCTCACAGCATTGAGGTCAACGAAGCGATTCTTGTGCAGGCCCAGCGCAGCCTTCGCGCGAAGTATCTTGCCGACCGAATCATCTATACGACTGACAGGAATGTCGCCACGTTTCACGGCCTGGAGTATGCCGTTGTAAGCTCCGTCGAGATCACCTGGAATGAGGATGTAGTCGGCACCGGCCTTGATGGCCTCGACCGCCGCTCGCCCAGCACTCTCCGGCGTGTTGCCGCCGAACATGCGCGTGACTCCGTTCATGTCCATGGCGTCGGTGATAACGATGCCCTTGAACCCAAGCTCATTCTTCAGCAATCGCGAGCTGATGTTGTAAGAGATTGTCGCTACCTTGCCCGGATCCAGATCGAGCGACGGCACGGCGAGGTGGCCGACCATGACGGAATCGACACCCGCGCCAATGGCCGCCCGGAACGGAGCAAGTTCAACCTGCTCGAGTCGCTCGCGCGTGGCGTTGATGCGCGAAACAGCAAGGTGCGAGTCGGTGTCAGTGTCTCCATGGCCGGGGAAATGTTTTGCCGTCGCCATGCCGTGGCCATCGTGGACGCCGTTGATGAACGCCTTCACCATCGCGCTGACTTCTTTCGGATCTTCTCCGAATGCACGCGCATTGATGATGGGATTGTTGGGGTTGGAGTTCACATCGGCATCGGGATAGAAATTCCAGTGCACGCCGATGGCTCGCGCCTCTGCGGCAGATATCCGCCCGAACTGGTAGGCATACTCGGTGCTACCTGTCGCACCGATCGCCATTGCGTGCGGAAATACAGTGCCTCCATGGAAGCGCATTGGCAAGCCGCGTTCGAAATCGGCGGCAAACAACAGCGGCAGATCGCTATCACGCTGGAGTTGATTCGTAAGCGCGGCCGCATCGAGAGGACTTCCCTTGATCAGCAATCCACCATCCATGGGAGACGTGATGCCAAAGGCTCCCAGGTGATAAGCCTTCATTTGATCGCGAAGTTTGGCGTAATCGGGGCCGCCGAAATTCATGAAGTCAACCCGCGCCCAGACCATGAGCAATTGCCCGACCTTCTCCTCGAGCGACATCCTGCGCAACGTCCGCTCAGCCCAGCGCGTGCCAGAGGCATCGGCTTCCGAGGCGGCGGATACATCGTCGTTCGCACTGCGCGCCGGCTTCGGCGTGGCACCTGCGGCCATTCCGATGGTCGCCAGGAGAATAAGACAAATCCAGAATCTATTCCGCATATTGGAAACCATAGCACCTAAAATAGCTTTGGTGACATGCTTCTTCTTCGGCCCAGATACGAATCTGGTCCTCGCTGGGAGATTCGGGTGAAGGTTCGTCGCAAGGTTCTAATATCGGTTCTGATTTTCATAATGGCTGGCGCATTCCCGTCCGGGATCGCGGCGCAGAACGCACGTTCGGGTGGCAGCGCGGCTGATCATGCCTTCGCCAGCGTCGACGAGATCATGAATGGTGCGGTAGCCCGGGGCACGATCCCTGGCGGCGTCGTCCTGGTGGGGCACAACGGTCAGGTGGTTTATCGCAAGGCATTCGGCATGCGCTCGCTTGAACCGGTCCGCGAGCCGATGACGGCGGACACCATATTTGATATCGCATCGTTGACGAAATGCGTTGCGACCGCAACTTCGGTGATGAAACTGGTGCAGGAAGGGCGCGTTCGACTAAACGATCCCGTCGCGACCTATCTGCCTGAGTTCGCCAGAAATGGGAAGGAGAACGTCACCGTAAGGCAACTGCTCACGCATTTCTCGGGACTACGCGAAGATCTCGACCTGGATACTGCCTGGCACGGACGCGAGATGGCTTACCAGATGGTGATGGAGACCCGTCCGATGTTTCCCCCGGGCTCGCGTTTCTTGTATAGCGACATCAACTTCGAGACTCTCGGATTCCTGGTGGAGAAGGTCTCAGGGATGAGCCTCGATCAATACGCGGCTAAAAACATCTTCGCGCCAATCGGGATGCTGGAGACGCGCTACCTGCCTCCGGCGTCATGGCGGGCCCGCATCGCGCCGACCGAATATGACTCGCACCATCAGATGATGCGCGGCTCGGTGCACGATCCAACCGCGAGCAGGATGGGAGGGGTCGCCGGTCACGCCGGTGTGTTCTCGACAGCCGACGATCTCGCACGCTACGCGCAGGACATGCTGACCGGCTTCCACGTGCTGTCGCAGCTTAGCGTGGAAAAGATGTCCACGCCTCAGCAGCCTCCAACGGCATCTGTGCAACGCGGGCTCGGCTGGGATATTGACTCGCCATTCTCCAGCAATCGTGGAGAGTTCTTGCCTGTTGGCTCTTTCGGACACACGGGGTTCACCGGAACATCGATGTGGATCGATCCAGTGACCAACAGCTATGTCATCGTGCTGACCAATGCTGTGCATCCGCGGGGAAACAACTCGGGGATGGTGTCGCTGCGCTCGCGCATTGCGTCTGCTGTGGCGCAGAACTTGCAACTTGCGATTTCGGAAAGCGAAAAGCTGCGGCTGACAAGAATCACCGGTTACAACGAGGCTTTGTCGTCTTCACGACTGATAACCGCCCGTAATGGAACTGTTCGCACTGGTATCGATGTGCTGGAGGCTCAGGGGTTCGCCGAACTTCGCGAGCCCGGTCGCGCCAAAACGCGAATCGCGTTGGTCACGAACCACACGGGGATTGATTCGCATGGCAGCCGCACCATCGACGTGCTAAGCAACGCACCGGGCCTGGAGCTCGCGGCAATTTTTAGCCCCGAACACGGCGTCACTGGAAGCGTGGACACGACGGCAATCTCCGACACGCGAGATGTCAAAACCGGTGTTCCGGTGTACAGCGTTTATGGCGACACGGACGCAAGGCGGCGTCCGTCGCCGACGGTGCTGAACTCGGTCGATGCCATGGTGTACGACATTCAGGACATCGGAGCGAGGTTCTATACCTATGAGACGACTCTGGGGTATTTCCTCGAGGCGGCGGCGAAAACTGGCAAGCGAATCTTCGTCCTCGATCGTCCGAATCCCATTACAGGCGCTTACGTGCAGGGCCCAATCAGCGATTCTGGGCGCGAGAGCTTCACGAATTACGCGCAGATTCCGGTGCGGCATGGCATGACAATCGGCGAGTTGGCACGCTACTACAACGTGGAGAAAAACATCCATGCGCGGCTTACTGTGGTCCCGATGGAAGGTTGGCAGCGTGGCGACTGGCTCGACTCGACAGGTGTCCTCTGGATCAATCCATCGCCCAACATGCGCAGCCTCACCGAGGCTACGTTGTATCCCGGGGTCGGTATCGTGGAGGCAACTAATGTTTCGGTGGGAAGAGGTACGGACACGCCATTCGAGGTTGTTGGAGCACCGTGGATTCAACCAGCGGAACTTGCCAGTTATCTGAATGCGCAGGGCCTCAGCGGGGTTCGCTTCGTTGCCGTCGCATTCACACCGACCGCCGATGTTTACGCACAGAAGAGGTGTGGAGGCGTGAACATCATAGTCACAGACAGGAACGCGCTGGATGCACCGCAGCTTGGAATCGAGATTGCCTCAGCGCTGCACACGCTCTATCCGACACAGTACGACACGACTAAGCTCGACCGATTGATGCTGAACGACGCAACTACGAAAGCAATTCTTGCGGGACAGGATCCGCGGCGCGTGTGGTCCGATTGGCTTGAGGCGATCGAGAGCTTCAGGAAGATTCGTGCGAAGTATCTTCTATATTGAGCTGACGCCACTGGAGGCGACACGACTTGGGACTCAATGCGCTTGATGTCGCGGTAATCATCGTGTACCTGACCTGCGTCACGCTTTTCGGCATGCGCTTCCGCAAGAAGGAACGCACTCTCAAGGGCTACTTCCTCGCGGAAAAGACAATCCCGTGGTGGGCGATTTCTCTTTCGATTGTCGCCGCTGAAACCAGCACCTTGACCATCATCAGCGTGCCGGGAATCGCGTATGAGAAGGACTTCCGCTTTCTCCAACTTGTGTTGGGATACCTTGTGGGCCGCGGAATCATTTGCCTGCTGCTCATACCTCACTATTTCCGCGGAGAGCTCGTAACGGCATATCAGTTGATCGAGCGCCGCTTCGGCCAAAGGCTGCGACTGCTGACGGCGGGGTTGTTCCTGACGACTCGCGCCGCTGCAGAGGGCGTGCGGGTATTTGCAGTGGCGATTGTCGTCGGCGTGGCCCTATCCAATCTTTTCAGCGGATTCAGCGATTTTGGGCGCGATGTTGCGGCCATTGCTATCGTCTCGGTGCTCACGCTCATCTACACGTTTGAGGGCGGAATGGCGGCGGTGATCTGGACCGACGTTGTGCAGTTGGCGGTTTACATCAGCGGAACGCTCGTGGGTTTCTTCACGATATTGCATCTTGTTCCAGGCGGTTGGAGCACGATTCACTCGCTCGGCGCGACGGCAGGCAAGTTCCGTGTTTTCGATTTCTCATGGAATTTCTACGCTACTTACACGTTCTGGTCTGGAGTGATCGGCGGAGCGTTCCTGACCACAGCCAGTCATGGCACAGACCAATTGATTGTGCAGCGGTTGCTCTCCTCGCGCAGCGAACGACAGTCGAAGATCGCATTGTTGAGCAGCGGAGTGATCGTGCTATTTCAGTTCGCGCTATTCCTGCTGATTGGAGCGATGCTGTTCGTGTTCTATAAGCTGTTCCCTCCGGACGTGGCGTTCAGCAGGGCTGACAGGATTTTTCCCACATTCATTGTGACGCGCATGCCGCACGGCATCAGCGGGCTGCTGATCTCGGCGATTCTTGCCGCAGCCATGGCCAATTTGAGCGCTGCCTTGAACTCGCTGTCCTCCACTACCATCGTTGACTTCTACTCGCGCTTGAACCCCGCCGCGACGGAGCAGAGGCGGGTGTTGCTGTCTCGCTTTGTGACTATCTTCTGGGGTGCAGTGCTTTTCGCGCTTGCAATCGTAGCGCGGGGCGGCGGCAAAGTATTGGAAGTTGGATTATCGATCGCATCCGTGGCGTATGGATGCCTGCTCGGAGTGTTTCTGCTGGGTGTGTTGACACGACGCGCATCGGAGAGCGGAGCGATGATCGGTATGCTGTGCGGTTTTGTTTTGAATATTTACATGTGGCAATTTACGAAAGTTCCATTCACCTGGTACGTCGCGCTGGGCAGCATCGTGACATTTGCTATTGGATATGGATGCAGTATCGTTTTGCCGCAAGCGCAGCCGGACGTCGCAAAACCTATGGTGAATTTGGATAGGAGGTAGTCGCTCGGATGCGGCTTAGCTTTCTAAAGACGGAGCAGCAAAACCGCGTCTCGTCAAACCTGGACAGGTTAAGCGCGGCTGACATCGCCGCATTGATGAATCGCGAGGATGCGAAGGTCTTGCGAGCCGTTCGCAAGGTGACACCTCAGATCGCAAAGGCGATTGATGTGATTTGCGAACGCCTGTCTCGTGGTGGACGCCTCATCTATGTCGGCAGCGGAACAAGCGGCAGGATTGGTGCACTCGACGCAATCGAGTGTCCGCCCACGTTCGGCACCGATCCGGAAATGATCCAATACATGATCGCCGGAGGCGAAGATGCGCTTGCCAGCGCACGCGAATCAAACGAAGACTCCGCTGAATCAGGCGAGCGGGACATAGCACGGCGCAAGCCCGGCAAGAAAGACGTCATCGTAGGACTTTCGGCGAGCGGACGCACTCCCTACACAATTGCGGCGCTTCGGTACGCTGCAAGAAGGAAAGCCGCCACCATAGCCATCGTCTGCAATCACTCCTCGGAGTTGGCGAAAGTTTCCCAGATTGCGATCGAAGCCGAGGTCGGTCCCGAGGTGCTCACCGGATCGACGCGCCTGAAAGCGGGCACAGCGGAAAAGATGATCTGCAATATGCTTACGACGGGAGCAATGGCGCGTCTTGGGTATGTTTACGACAACCTCATGGTCAACATGCGGTTGACGAACGAAAAGCTTGTGGAGCGCGGAATCTCCATTGTCGAGATGGTCGCAGGGGTAAACCGCGCGACGGCTCTGGAGACCATTGAGGTGGCAGACATGCATGTTTCCGTCGCTCTCGTGATGCTGTGCAGAGACACTACTCGCCTCAAGGCGGAACGCCTCCTCAGGCGAGTTCGCGGCAGCGTACGTGCCGCAATTGACTCGTGCTCTTGAGCTAAAACGCCACAGGAGTGCCGCGCTGGCGCATGGCTTGATAAACTAGGGTGTGACGCATTCATCCCGCACCGAATCAGAACATCCTCATCGCGGTCTGCTTCGCTTTCTCGGAATGGCGAGCGGTGCCAGTGTTGCGACCATCTACTACAACCAGCCTCTTCTGCATGAAATGAGTCACACCTTCCACGCTACCTCCAGCCAGGTGGGCGCTGTGGCCGTGGCAACACAGATGGGCTATGCCGCTGGCATTCTCATGTTCGTTCCCATGGGCGACGTAATGGAGAGGCGCGGGTTGATGGTGAAGCTCTTTGCCGCCGTTACGCTTGCGATGATTATCGCGGGATTCGCGCCATCGTTGTGGACCTTGGTGCTGGCAAGCGTCGCCATCGGGATGACCGCTTCAGTGACGCACGTACTGGTCCCGATCGCTCCGGAACTGGCCGACCCCGGCGACAGCGGCCGAGCCATCGGCACGGTGATGACCGGACTGCTGCTTGGAATTCTGTTGAGCCGCGCCGCCAGCGGCATTGTGGCGGAAATGCTGGGATGGCGTGCAGTGTTTCTCGTCGCGGCTGCCGTGACTGCGGTCTTTGTTCCTCTGCTACGCTGGAGACTTCCTCCGCTGCCGGCAGTAAAAGCTGTGCGCTACAGCGAAGCACTGGCGTCGCTATGGAAATTGGTGAAAGAGCAGCCCACGTTACGCGAGGCGTCGATTGTTGGCTTCTTGTCGTTCGCCGCGTTCTCTTCCTTTTGGACGAACCTGGCGTTCCTGCTCGCAACACCCCACTACAAATTGGGCGCGGGCGTTGCAGGAAGCTTCGGCGTGCTCGGTGCTTCGGGAGCCCTGATCGCCTCTACCGCTGGCCGCATGGCGGATCGCAGAGGAGCCCGGTGGGTGATAGCCTTCGCGCTCGCCGGCCTGAGCATGGGATACCTGATCTTATGGGTGTTCGGATACCACATGGCCGGGCTGATCGTTGGAGTGATAGTTCTCGACCTCGGGCAACAGGCGATGCAGATTGCGAACCAGACACGGATCTTCAGTCTTGTTGAAGGCGCTCGGAGCCGCATTAACACCATTTACATGATCACTTTTTTCCTCGGCGGCGCTGCCGGTTCGGCGCTCTCGACGGCGGCATGGTCAAAGTGGCAATGGAATGGAGTTTGTGCGTTGGGACTGCTCTTGCTCGGGACGGCGGGGCTCACGCACGCAATTGGTTCGGCGCGCAATCCAGTTGCCCCGACCAATGGGCTCACCGGCGTGCAGGATGAAGCTTAGAGCTAGAGGCGCTTGGTCATGAAGATGGCGTCAACTTCGCGGTTGTAATAACGCTGAAGGATCTTGATGCGCTTGAATCCGTGCTTGTCGTAAAACGCCAACGCAGACTCGTTATTGACCGCCACTTCCAGCACCACCATAAAAGCAGTCATCTTGCGAAGTCGTTCGCAGGTAGCCTCGATGAGCATGGTTCCCAGCCCATGACGACGCGCGTCAGGATGAACATCGATGGTGATGACGTGTCCGTATCCTTGCCGCTGGTAATGGAAGGTCACAAAGCCCGCGACGGGTCGTCGAGGCGTGGGTGCTGTTGGTTTCTGTTTGCCCTGCGCCAAAGACCCTGCAGGTGCACCTTCAGCAGCCTCTGAGTCGTTTGCCCACTCTGCGACGATGGTGTAGGACCGGCGCTGCTCGATGAAGCTGGCGAGTTCTGGTCGGCTGTACGCAATTCCGGGGTCGAAGCAGAGCCGATCCAGCTTGAACAGCGACTCGAAATCGCGCTTGTCATAATCGCGCAGGGTGAATATTGGAACTGTCAGGGGCATGAGGACAGTCTTCATCTTAGCAGATGGGAAATGAAGAGAGTTGCCGAGGAATAACTGACACTTCACGGGAGGCGCGCTATGCGCCTCCCGCTTCGGACTCCGATATCAGGCCGCCACACGCGCGCGGACATGATGATCGATGAACATCTTGATCATCTCCTGGTTGAATCGTGCGATGTCAGAGGGTTGACGGCTAGAGACCCAGTTCCCTTCGCGCACGACCTCTTTGTCGGTCCAAAAAGCCCCTGCGTTTTGCAGGTCGTCCTGAATAGTCTTGTAGCTCGTCATATGGCGCCCCTTCACCAGACGGGCTGAGGTCAGCAGCCATCCGCCATGGCAAATCACCGCAATGGGACGACGCGTCTGGTCGATCCGGCGCACAAACTCCTGGGCCAGCGGCTCACTTCGAAGCGCGTCCGCATTCATAGCACCGCCGGGCAGGAGTACCGCGTCGAACTTGTCAGGATCAGCCTCGGCAAGTGTCTGATCTACCTGAATTTTCTGTGTTTTCTTGTCGTGCTGCACGGCTTGAATCTCACCGCCGTGAGGAGCGATCACAACGGTAGCTGCTCCTGCATCGTCCAGTGCTTTGCGGGGTTCCATGAGTTCAGCTTCTTCAAACAGATCGGTGGCAAGGATTGCCACCCGGAAACCTGAGAGGCGCTGTTCAGGCATACTGTTCCTCCATTCCCTTCGGGCATTGGGATGCCCGCGAGGTCGTGTGAGGTTTCACATTTCACGGAAGCATAAGCCACAATGCCACGGATTCACGCGATGGAAACAATGTCCTTGGTGCGCTTGAGTTGCCCGCACGCGGCGTAAATGTCCAAGCCGCGAGGCCGACGCACATACGCTGGAATACCACTGGCAATCAGAATCTGCTGAAATGTCTGTACCGCTTCCGGCTTGGGCGTTTGGAATGGGATTTCCGGTCCGGGGTTGAGCGCAATCAGGTTGACCTTGGCGCGAATTCCATTCAGTAAATCAACAACTTCGCGGGCGTTCTCCGGCGCGTCATTCACACCTGACAGAAGGACATATTCGAACGTCAACCACTCGCGCGAACGCAGTGGAAACTGTCGCGCAGCTTCCAGCAGTGTCGCCAGATTCCACTTTCGATTGATCGGCATCACCCGTTCGCGCACTTCGTCATTGGATCCATTGAGAGAAATCGCAAGGTGCGGTCTCACCGGCTCACGACCGAACTCGGCAATGCGTGGCACAATCCCCGACGTCGAGACCGTCATGCGCGACTCTGAGATGCCAACCCCATGCACAAGAAGTCGAACCGCGCGCATGAAATTGTCATAATTCAGAAAAGGCTCGCCCTGGCCCATGAACACCAGGTTGATCCTATCGCGCCCAATGACAATGTCGTGATCGCTTAGAATCAGCAGTATCTGACCGACGATCTCGGCAGCCGTCAGGTTGCGCTGCAGCCCCAGGAGGGCCGTCATGCAGAATTTGCAATTGACCGCACATCCTGATTGCGATGACAGGCAGATCGTCCCGCGGCGATAGGTGTTGTCAGTCGAGGACCGCACGTCGGATGATTCCTCGGACGCAGGTTCATCTTCAGCCCCGTCGCCTTCCGGCATCCAGACAGCCTCAACAGTTTGAGCATCCGAAAACCGTACCAGATAACGCACCGTGCCGTCCCGGGACACAAATCTCTGATCAATCTCCGGGAAATTGATGCTGTACCCTGCCGAGATCAGACGGGAACGCAGAGACTTTGGGAGAGTGCTAAATTCCTCTAAGGTAGTTCGGCGCTGGGAATAGACTGCATCATACAATTGTCGCGCACGGAAGCGGGGCTCACCTAAGGACTCCATCAGCGATGTAAGTTCCTCAAGCGTTAACCCCAGTATTCCGAGTTGTTGAATCTGTGTCATGCATCTAATACTGAAGCGCGTCTGACACCCCAGGCATCTCTTAATTCTACGATTGTACAGTGAGTGATCTGTAAAGCTGGCAGCAGGCTATGGAATCTGTCCTGACGGCATCTCCAGCCGTGTGCAAATAGTTTGAGGCATTTGACCGGAAGGGGTCCCAATGTACGATGGAAAAAGTATGAATGCATCACTCCGGAATATACGCAGGACTGTTCTGCCCAATGGACTCACCGTTATCACCGAGGAAATGCCCCACATCCGTTCGATTTCCGCTGGTGTCTGGATTCGAACCGGCTCAAGGCATGAAGAACCTGAAGTGAACGGTATCTCTCACTTCGCTGAACACATGGTTTTTAAAGGCACCACAAGCCGCACGGCAGAGATGATCGCGCGCGAAGTGGACTCATTTGGAGGCAATCTCGACGCATTCACCGCAAAAGAATGTGTCTGCTTCAACGTGCGAGTCCTTGACGAGCACCTCGGTAGTGCTATGGACGTCCTTTCCGATCTCGTGCTGAATCCGTCTTTCAATGACACAGATGTGAAGAAGGAACGTAGCGTCATTATGGAAGAGATCAAGATGGATGAGGACAATCCAGACTATCTCGTTCACGAAATATTCGTGCAAAGCTTCTGGAAGGATCACCCGCTCGGACGTCCTATCCTGGGTACTCGCGAGACGGTGAAGAAGTTCGCACCTCCGCTGCTATTCGACTACTACAAACAGCGCTTCCATGCGGGCAACATGGTGATCGCGGCGGCCGGAAATCTGAATCACGACGCCTTCCTCGAATTGGTCACGAAGAAGTTTTCGCATTTACCCGCCGTGACTAGCGAATTGCAGGATCTCGCGCCGAAAGCGACAGCCAGGATTTCCATGCGCAATAAGAAGTCGCTGGAACAGGTTCAGCTCTGCATCGGCGTGCCGTCGTATTCCATTTCGCATGAGAATCGATACTCGTCCTTCGTTCTGAACACGTTGCTCGGAGGGGGAATGAGCTCCCGGCTTTTCCAGAATGTGCGCGAGAAGCAGGGCTTGGTCTATTCGATCTTCAGCGAGCTAAACCCTTACCGCGACACTGGCTGTCTGGCCGTTTATGCAGGAACCTCCAAGGAATCGGCACCGAAGGTTGTGCAGTCTGTATTAAAGGAGTTTCGCGACCTAAAGGAAGTACCGGTTACGGGAGAGGAACTTTTTCGCGCCAAGGCCCAACTCAAGGGCAGCCTTATGTTGAGCCTCGAATCCTCAATGGCGCGCATGAGCAACCTAGCCAGACAAGAAATGTACTACGACCGTTTTTACGGGATGAACGAGATTACGGATAAGATCGAGGCTGTTCGCGTAGAGGACGTGCAGCGTGTGGCGCAGGAGTTTTTCATCTCCGATCGAATCGCAGTAACCATTCTCGGCAACCTGACCGGCCTGAAGATCTCTCGCGACCAAATCGAGTGTTAACGCCGGTATAAGGGCGAGTACTACTCGTGCTTGCCCCTTTACCCGGTGAAAGCCCTAGCTTGGTTGACACTTTTCGTCATTTTACGATGCCGTTTTGTGTCAACCACAAGTTGACTTTTCAATTGCATCTCCCCGACACTCTCTCACGCTTCTATTTCACACTCCTCCAAATACAATCTTTTGCTTGGCTTATGTCCCACTCACGTTCGGATAACGAGCGATGGAACACAATGGCAAGAGAGTTGCCATAGACCTCTGTAGACAGACACAGATCTGTTCAACTCGGACAGACGGAGAATAAGAAGAAATGCGTAAACAAAAAGGCTTCTCGCTGATTGAATTGCTCATCGTTGTCGCGATCATCCTGATCATCGCCGCAATCGCCATCCCGAACCTGCTCCGGTCGCGTATTGCCGCGAACGAAGCCTCCGCTGTGGGCTCCCTGCGTACCATCAACACTGCCGAAGTGTCTTTCTCGACCAGCTATCCTAATGTTGGATATGCGACCACTCTGCTGGCGCTGGGCGATGGCGGAACCGCCTCGGTCTGCCCTGGGACACCCGACCAGACTCATGCTTGCTTGATCGACTCCGCAGTCGAAAATGCCAGCGCAAGCACCTCTGGCAAGAGCGGCTACTGGTTCACTTTGGCCTCAGATTCCAACCTCGGGTACACGCTTCTTGGCAAACCGGTAACCGCAGGTACTACTGGCAACAAATACTTCTATACCGATTCGACTGGCGTGATCCGCTACAACCTGAACTCTGTCGCCAGCGCGTCCAGCACCGTGATTCAGTAACGTACACTTCAGGCAATTTCGAAGGGAGCACCTCCGGTGCTCCCTTCTTTTTCGTGATCCTCATTGTTCTATGGCTTCCACTATTAGCTTCGGATCCGAAACCTACGTCCCTTCACTATCGTCACTACGGGAATGAGACAGTTTGGCCAAACAGTTGCTTTGATTGAGACTAGTCACACAGACTGTTCTATATGGACAGACGGAGAAAAAGAAGAAATGCGTAAACAAAAAGGCTTCTCGCTGATTGAATTGCTCATCGTTGTCGCGATCATCCTGATCATCGCCGCAATCGCCATCCCGAACCTGCTCCGGTCGCGTATCGCCGCGAACGAAGCCTCTGCGGTGGGCACCGTGCGCACAATCAACACCGCCGAGGTGTCGTTCTCGACCAGCTATCCGAACGTAGGATATACAACCACACTTCTGGCGTTGGGCGACGGCGGAACCGCTTCGGTCTGTCCTGGAACTCCTGACGCAACTCACGCTTGCTTGATCGACTCCGCAGTCGAAAATGCCAGCGCAAGCACCTCTGGCAAGAGCGGCTACTGGTTTACTTTGGCTAGCGACGCCAATCTGGGATATACGCTCACAGGCCAGCCCGTTACCTCCGGTACGACGGGAAACAAGTACTTCTATTCCGACTCGACTGGCGTGATCCGCTACAACCTGAACGCCGCCGCCACCGCATCCAGCACCGTGATTCAGTAACATACGCTCAGGCAATTTCGAAAGGAGCACCACTCCGGTGCTCCTTTTTGCTTTGCTTGTGAAACTTGTTCGGCCGAGCAATCGTTCTATAATCAGGCAAATGTCTGCCATCGAAATACAGGGACTTGAGAAGTCCTACAGGACTGGTTTTTTTGCAAACAAGCTGAAGCGAGGTTTGCTGCCACTAACCCTGTCCGTCGAAGATGGCGAAGTCTTTGGGTGCCTTGGCCCAAACGGAGCAGGAAAGACTACAACGATCAAGCTGCTCCTTGGGCTTGTGTTTCCCAGCGGCGGTACCGCTACCATTCTCGGGCGTGACATCAGCGACATCGAAGTTAAGCGACACATAGGCTTCCTGCCCGAGCAGCCCTACTTCTATGATCATCTGACTCCACTGGAGTTGTTGGACTATTACTCAAGGCTAAGCGGTGTCGACCCACGCGAGCGCAAGCGGAACATTGATAAGGCTCTCGCCCGCGTAGGGATGGCAGAAAACCGCAGTACCGCCCTGCGCAAGTTCTCCAAAGGCATGCTGCAGCGGGTGGGAATTGCGCAGGCGATTGTTCACGATCCGAAGATCATTATTCTCGATGAACCTATGAGCGGGCTCGATCCGGTTGGCCGTCGCGAAGTGCGCGACCTCGTACAGGAGCTGAATGAGGAAGGAAAAACCATCTTCTTCTCCACGCACATTCTGAGTGACGCCGAGACCCTTTGCGACCGAGTGGCCGTGCTGAATAAAGGTGAACTGAAGGGCGTCGGTGTAGTCGCGGACTTAGTCCGTGAAGTTAGTGGCGATATAGAAGTTGTGTGGAGTGGAGCGCAGGCGATTCCGGCGCTGTCGGCGCTTGGTGCGCGATGCCACGCCGCGGGAGATGTCGTGAGGGCCGTTCTTCCGGAGCGTTTGCTCGATTCGGCTCTGGAGGCTCTCCGCAATAACCACGCACGCCTCACAAGCGTTACACCCGTACGCGCCACGCTTGAGGACTATTTCCTGTCGCGCATTGCGCAGCCGAACCCGCACGAGGTGCATGCATGATCGCTCGCCTTTGGGCTATTGCATACAACACCTATCGCGAGGCGGTACGCGACCGCGTGCTCTATAACCTGATTCTGTTTGCTCTGCTCATCGTCGGCGCTTCCCTTCTTGTCGGCCAGATATCGATGGCCATCAACCGAATCGTCTTAATCAATCTCGGGCTGACCGCGATCTCGCTCTTCGGTATCCTAATCGCGATTTTCATCGGTATCGGGCTAGTCTCCAAGGAGATTGAGAAACGGACTTTGTACACCGTTCTGGCGGCTCGCCCCGTGCGCCGATGGGAGTTCATCACCGGCAAGTTTCTCGGCCTGGTGATGACTCTGACGGTGAACGCCCTACTGATGAGCATCGGATTCTTTGCCGCCGTTCTTTATGTATCGCGTGGGCTGGGTCGAGTGGATCTTCAGCTGTTGACCGCAATCTATTTCATCCTGCTGCAGTTCGTAATGATCACGGCATTGGCCCTGCTGTTCTCGACGTTTTCGACTCCGGTGTTCTCATCGATATTCGCCTTCGCTGTTTTTGCCGTAGGCACCTTTGCAGACGACCTGCGCGGATTCGCTCACATGGCCAGCGGCCTTACCAGTTGGGCCATGACCGCCGCAGCTTACCTCATCCCGAACTTTGCTTCTCTGAACGTGATCAGCAGAGTGGCTCACGATGTCGCGATCGATCCGAAGCTGATATTGCTGAATACAATTTACGTTGTCGTTTATACAGCCGCGGTGCTTACCGCCTCCGTCTGGATTTTCGAGCGTCGCAACCTGAAATGACCAGAAACGCGCAAATGCAGGCGAGCTACACGGTGCTGCTGGCGATTCTGCTTTCGGCAAGCGTATTGCTAGTGCGCCAGATTGACCGTACCCGGGACACGCAACCTCTGCAGGAAGTGCTCTACATTCCCTCGCCAAAAGTCGTACAGCGCCTCAGTCTCGGCTACTCCGGCCTGCTGGCCGACATCTACTGGACTCGTGTCGTGCAGTATTTTGGCTCCAAGCACAAAGCCAGAGCTCAGGAATATCGAATTCTGGAGCCACTGTTGGACATGACCACCACTCTCGATCCCAAGCTCCTTCCCGCCTATCAGTTCGGATCAGTGTTCTTGGCGCAAACGCCGCCTGAGGGCGCAGGTGATCCCGCGGCCGCCGCACGCCTCGTAGAGAAAGGCATACGGCAGAATCCGCAGGAGTGGCGGCTGTATTACGATCTCGGCTACATCTATTGGCTAGAGTTGAAGGACCCTGCGAAGGCCGCCGACGCCTTTGAGCGAGGCTCTCGTGTCCCCGGGGCGCATCCATGGATGAAGGTGATGGCCGCCGCCTTACTTGCGCATGCGGGTGAAACCGAAACCGCAAACTACATGTGGACGAACATCCTGAACAACACCGAAGACCCGAACCTACGAGCCAACGCGATCAAACGGCTGCGCTGCCTTCGCGTAGATAACGATGTCAAAATTCTCCAGGAGCGGATCGATCAATTCACTCGCCAAGCCGGGCGGCTGCCATCGAATTGGGCAGAATTGATCTCTGCCGGACTGCTGCACCGTGTTCCGCTAGATCCTGCGAATAGCCCTTACCAACTGCAAGGAGGGCGGGTAGAAGTCGCACACCCGGATCAGTTCCCTTTCATTACGCGTGGTCTGCCTGAGGGCAAAGAACCTCAAGATCTGCCCATGAAAGGCGGCGTCGACGCGTCGAAGCCTCTATGAAAAAACTCAGTACCGCATTCATCCTCTTTCTGATAACTCTTTGTTCATCGCTCCTGGCACAATCCCGTCCGGGGGACGTCCGGAGCATCGCTTCTGCTGTGGACGCCCGCTACAACAATATGAAATCGCTTCGAGCCGACTTCACCGAGGTATATTCGGGCGGAGGCATCAAGCGGAGCGAGAGCGGAACGCTGTGGATCAAGAAGCCGGGAAAAATGCGCTGGGACTATAGTTCTCCGCAGAAGAAGATCTTTGTAACTGACGGTTCCACGGCATGGTTCTATGTTCCAGGGCAGCAACAGGCACGACGCACTTCTGTGAAGAAGCTGGACGACCTCCGCTCGCCGCTCCGCTATCTTCTGGGCCGTTCCAAGCTGGATAAGGAGTTGCGCGGCCTTTCACTGGCCCCGGACGTTCGCCCTGAGTTCCCCGGAGACATCGTTCTTCGTGGCGTGCCCGTGGGCATGGAAGACCGCATCTCACAAGTGTTGCTGGAAGCTGATGGCCAAGGCTATCTGCGGAGGATTGTGATGGACGAACTCGACGGCAGTAAAACCGAGTTTCGCCTTGAGAATCAGAAGGAAAACCTGGTTATCCGTGACGCGGAGTTCAGTTTTCGGCCTCCTGCCGGAGTAGAGGTACTACAAACTAACCAGTTGGAACCCTGAATTCATTGAAACTTTAAGTCCAGTTCTGCGGATACCCTATGTGGGATGCCAACCAAGTTCTCAGGACAGCAATCCCTAAGGTTTCATAGTGTTACACTGAGGGCCGGGCTCGCGCTCACGGTGCGGGCCGTGGATGATACCGTATGGCCGAGTTTGTTGTTCGCGCAGCTGATGAACGCGGCAAGGTTCTTGAACGGGCCGAAGCCGGGTTCTCTGCGGCAGAAATCCGAGACCGTTATCAGCAGTCGGGGTACCTGGTTTACTGGGTGAAACCGCGCGGATTGATCTCTGGCGGCCAAATCCGGATGCCACAACGGCGTCGTGTAAGCCTCGAACAGTTCGTCATATTCAATCAACAGTTCCTGACGCTCATTCGCGCCGGCCTGCCCATTGTGCAGGCCCTGGATCTGCTATCGAAGCGACAGCGTAACCAGTACTTCCGCATGTTGCTCGAAGATGTGCGCGACAGGGCCAAGGGCGGCGAACTGATCTCTGAAGCTTTCGAGAAGCAGGGCGCTTTTCCGAAGATCTACTCCACCACGCTAATGGCCGGGGAGAAGAGCGGCAATCTCGACGAAGTGCTCTCGCGCTACGTGTCTTTCCAACGGCTGGCGTTGTCGTTCCGGAAGAAGTTGCTTGCTTCGCTGGTCTATCCGGTCATTCTGGTTCTGGGCGTCATTGGATTGATCACCATGCTGGTGACGTTCGTGATTCCAAAGTTTGCCGATCTGTTCACCGATCTCGGTCACAAACTGCCTGCAATGACCGAATTTACGATCACGACGGCGCTGTCGATCAAACATTCGTTGCCATTGATCCTGGTAGTTCTGGTTGCGGCTTTCCTGCTGCTGAGAAGATGGTCGCAAACGACGACAGGGGCGGAGACCCTCGACAGGTTCAAGCTCAATCTGCCAGTGGTCGGAAGTATATGGCAGCGGTACCAGATCGCGGTTTTCTCGCGCATGATGTCCACTCTGCTTTCTGGTGGATTGCCGCTGGTGACGGCGCTGGAGACCGCGGGGCAGTCGATGTCCAGCCGACTAATCGTGCGCGGCATCGAAGAATCGACAAAGAGCGTGCGCGAGGGACAGTCTCTGGCACAAAGCCTTGAGCATACCGAGGTCTTCCCCGCCCTAGCGGTTGAAATGGTCGAGGTCGGCGAAGCAACAGGCGCTCTTCCTACCATGCTCAGTTCGGTTGCGGAGTTTTACGAGGAAGACGTACAGTCGGCGCTCTCCGCGGCAATGTCGTTGATCGAACCAGCGATTCTGGCGGTCATGGGCATTGTCGTCGGCTTCATTCTGATTTCGCTTTACCTGCCCATATTCAGCTTCACCGCCGGCTAATCGACACACGTAGGCAGAGGCAGCGCCGCGCGACCAGCGCGCGAAATTCAAAGCAGTAAGTGCAGTTAAGAGGGTTATGTCACAACAGCTATTTGTAGAACAACAGATCCCCGATGCTAATGAAGAGCAGAAGCGTGCTCACGAACTTGCACGGCGATATCGCTGCGAGTACATCGAGCTGAAGGGACACAAGATCCAGCATGAGCTCTTCCGCAAGGTGAAAGTTGAGCTGATGTTCCGCTTCAACTTCATCCCGCTCGAGGAACTGCCGGACGGGCGTCTGGCCATCGCCGTCGCCGACCCGAGCCAGCTCATGGTGATCGATGAAATCAGCCTATTGCTGAACCGCCGGGTCGTTCCGCGTGTGGCAACTCTGACCGAGATCACGGATGTACTGAAGAAGACCGAACAGTCACAGCGCGTACTCGACGAGGCAGGCGAGACATTCACGCTCGACGTCATCCACGATGACGAGGGCAATGGCGACGAGACCATCTCGATTGAGAAGCTGACCGCCGAAAGCGACATCAGCCCGATCATTCGCCTGGTGGATACTACGATCTTCACAGCCCTGCAGCGCCGCGCCAGTGACATTCACATGGAAACGCGCGATGACTCCGTGGTGATCAAGTACCGCATCGACGGCGTTCTGCAGGAGGCGATGAAGCCCATCGCGAAAGAACATCACTCGACCATCATCTCGCGTATCAAGGTAATGAGTGAGCTGGACATCGCCGAGCGTCGCGTGCCGCAGGACGGACGTTTCCGCGTGCGTTACAACGGGCGCTTCATCGACTTCCGCGTCTCGATCATGCCTAGCATTCACGGCGAAGATGCCGTGCTACGCGTGCTCGATAAGGAATCGATGAGCGAGAAGTTCCACAAGCTCACGCTCGATGTTGTCGGCTTCAGCGATTACGATCTGAAGAAGTTCCGCCAGTACATCATGGAGCCCTACGGCATGGTGCTTGTCACCGGCCCCACCGGCTCCGGCAAAACGACGACGCTCTATGCCGCGCTCAACGAGATCAAGTCCGATGAAGACAAGATCATCACCATCGAAGATCCGGTCGAATACCAGCTCAGAGGCATCACGCAGATTCCGGTAAATGAGAAGAAGGGCCTGACCTTCGCTCGCGGCCTCCGGTCAATTCTGCGTCACGACCCTGACAAGATCATGGTGGGCGAAATTCGCGACCAGGAAACAGCGCAGATCGCCATTAACTCGGCTCTTACCGGACACCTGGTCTTCACCACTGTGCACGCAAACAACGTGGTGGATGTCATCGGGCGCTTCCTCAACATGGGCGTGGAGCCGTACAACTTCGTGTCCTCGCTCAACTGCATTCTTGCCCAACGTCTCGTGCGACTCATCTGCGAGCATTGCAAGAAGCAGGTGCGCTACACTGATGCGCAGCTCGAAGCGGCTGGCCTGCGTCCGGAAGAGTGGCGCGACGTGCCGTTCTATGAGGGACCGGGCTGCATGGAATGCGGCGGGACCGGATTCCATGGCCGGACCGCGATCCACGAATTGCTCGACTTGACCGACCATATTCGTGAGCTCATCCTGGAGCGGCGTCCCAGTTCCGAAATTCGTCGCGCGGCACGCGAAGAAGGTATGCACTTCCTGCGCGAGTCAGCGCTCGACAAGATCAGGGCCGGTATCACGACCCTCAAGGAAGTCAACAAAGTCACGTTCATTGAGTCAACGCGATAATGACAGAAAGAAAGAACGCAATTCGCCTGCCTCACATAGCCTGCGAAGTCACTCCGAAAGGGGTGGCAGCGGTTCGCTCGGAAGGAAAGTTAAACACCATCGAGGCGATTCACTCGCGGTCGTTGGCCTCCGGAGTCCTGACTCCAGCGCTCAATGGGCAAAATGTGCAGGACTCCCACGCGCTGACGGAAGCGATTGAGCAGGTCCTCTCCGCAATCGGAGCACGTGGCGGAGATGTAATCGCGGTTTTGCCGGACTCGGCCGTACGTGTCACGATACTTGACTTCGATTCACTGCCCGAGCGGCGCCAGGAAGCGGACGCTGCCGTGCGCTTCCGTCTGCGCAAGTCTCTGCCCTTCGACGTTGAGAAGGCGCAGGTGAGCTTTGACGCACAGCCCACTGCCAACGGTCTGCATGTGGCGGCTACGATCATCCTGCACAATGTGCTCGAAGAGTATGAGTCGGCTTTTCGCGCCGCTGGCTGTTCGCCCGGAGTGGTGTTGCCATCGAGCCTCGGCGCGCTGGGAGCGGTCAATGACGACAGTCCGACCATGTTGCTGAAAGTCGCACATGATTCCACCTCGGTTGCAGTGGTGAACGACGGCCAATTGCTACTGTTCCGCACGCTCGAGGGCGCGGACACAGGTTCGGTTACCGCAGAGCGAATGGCCGATGATATTTACCCCTCGCTTGTCTACTTTCAAGACAACTATGGCGTCGGGATCGACCGGCTGCTTGTAAGCGGAGTGCAGGATCTGGACGAGTTCAGCTCGGCCCTGCAATCTCAAACCGGAGTCCCCGTGAAAGAATTGATCGGGCGAGGAACAGTGGATGGCGCTCAGCGAAACGAGTACGCTGGAGCCATCGGAGCGCTGCTTTAAACGAAAGAGGAACGTAACAGTGCGACTCAACATCAATCTGGCGACGAAGCCGTACCAGGATATCCGCCGCGTGCTGCTGCAATGGGGTGGACTGGTGCTGTTGCTGGCGATTGCCACCATTGCGCTGGTCTCGTACGCAGTTTCGTCCTGGCGTCAATCCCGTGACGTAAACGCACGGATCGCCGTGGTGCGGTCGGAAATTGCCGCACTCGACCGACAGCAGGCAGAAGCAAGTGCGCTGCTGCGCAGCCCGCAAAACGTTTCCGTCGTTGAGAACTCAAAGTTCTTGAACAGCCTGATTGCGCGCAAATCATTCTCGTGGACGCGGGTGTTCATGCAGCTTGAAGAGATCATGCCGCCACGCCTGCATGTTGTTTCGGTCGTGCCCGAGTTGCAGCCGCAAAACACCGTTCTGGTTCATTTGACGGTCGCGGGCACCTCGCGCGATGCCGCCCTGGAACTGGTAAAGCGATTGGAACAGTCACCCTCCTTCCGGCAAGCCCGCATCACCGAGGAGCGCGAAGTCTCTCCTGATAAGGAGAGCAGCGACACTATCCAGTTCCAGCTACTCGCCATGTATGTGCCACGTCCTGCCTCCGAGGTAACGACGCGCACTGTAGCTGATTCCGATGCCGCAGGGCATCCGGGTGCACACGTCACGCAGACGGGAGGTAAGCAATGATCGGCGATCTCCGCGACGTTCGTACACAGTTGTTGGGTGTTGTTGTTGTACTCGTGCTGCTCGACATAGCAGCCATCGCTCTCCTTATGTCTCCCGCCGGACGTTCGCGCTCAGCACGACAGCAGGAGTACGAGCGCCTGCGCCTGGAAAAAATAGAGAAAGCCAAAGTGTCGTTACCGGCGATGGGAATGGACAAGAAGATTGCCGACACTCGCGAGCAGGAAGTTGCATTCACCAGCGAGCGTATGCCGCAGCGCTATTCCACCATGTCCGAGCAGCTCGCGCGGCTTGCCCGAGAGTCTGGCGTTGGCGTCTCCAACGTGAAGTACGATGAGCGAAAGCCGGAGAAGACCGTTCCCGCGGGATATGACAGCATCGGCATCACTATCCAGGTACACGGCACATACGATCAGGATATGCGTTTCATCAATGACGTGGAACGCCAGAAGATGCTACTGCTGATTGACGCGGTCAGCTTCGGTGGAATGAAGGGCGATCAGCTAACCGTCTCCGTTCATCTCTCGACGTATCTCAGGAGTGCGGCATGAAGACCGGAGCCGAAAACAAGACCAAGGTTCGTCTGGCAATTGCGCTCTGCGTTCTTGCCGTTCTGGTCGTCACCTGGACCTTGATGCCGGGCCGTTCGCCGGCGCCCGCATCTTCTCCGACTACGGCTGCACCCGCCTCCGCTCCAACCCGAGCTGGAAGCGCCGCCTCAAAGCCGATGGAAACGCTCGATCCACGCCTGCGTCTCGATCTTCTTGCAAACTCGGAGAACGTCCGATACCAGGGTAACGGCAAGAATATCTTCCGTACGTTCGTTCCTATTGAGCGCCCGGTTGTTCCGCCCTACCAACCGAAGACCGCAACTCCGGTGAACAACGTCAACATTCCTCCTCCGCCCCCGCCCATCAACCTGAAGTATTTTGGGCTGACCAACACTCGAGGAGAGAAACCCTCAGTCTTCCTCGCTCAGGGCGACGACGTTTGGATCGCGCATGAGGGAGACGTCGTCAACCGACGCTACAAGATCGTTCGTATTTCCCCGAACAATGTCGAGGTCGAGGACCTTCTCAACAACAATCGCCAGAGCATTCCGCTTACGCAGGGATAGAAGTTCATGAAGATCAGGATGCGGCGTCAGAGCTTCCGGCAAAAAGAGTCCGGATACATGTTGCTAGTGCTCATGCTCGCCGTGGCTGTGCTGACCATCACCATGCTGCAGGTAGCACGCGAATACCGGCGCAGCATCCAGCGCGACCGCGAAGTTGAGATGATCCATCGTGGCGAGCAATACGCACGCGCTGTAAAACGCTACTACAAGAAGTTCGGACGTTACCCCACGACCGTCGAGCAGTTGGAAGACACAAACAAGATCCGATTCCTGCGCAAGCGCTACAAAGATCCCATGTCGCCCGACGGCACATGGAAGATCGCCCACGCAACCGATATCAAACTGCCCGGAATCGCTAGCGCCAATGTCGGCTCCATCGCGGGCGGAGCTGGGAACAATGCATTGGGCACTCCAACAAGCTCTGCATTCGGAGGGGGCCTGAACGCGACGAATCCTCTGAGTGGCACAGGAAGCCAGCTCGGAACCGGACAGAACGCGGACGGAACCGTCGCTGGGTCCACATCCAGCACGAACTCAGGCTCCACTTCGGGAGGCGACACCGGCTCCCAAGACACGAGTACGAGCGGCAGCACCAACGCAACTGGCACGGGTAACGCTACCAACCAGGTACTTGGCGGCGGAGACATGCTGGGCGTGGTGAGCAAATCGAAAGCCGAGGGCATTCACTCCTTCGGCGACAAGAACAAGTACAACGAATGGTTCTTCATCTACGTGCCCACCCAGGATGTCGGCAATGCGCTGATCACCGGACCTTACAATCCCAAGATGTTCATCGGTGCTGCCAATTCCGGCCTGAATAACTCCAACAAGCCGGGCACGAGCTCAGGCCCTGGTTCTCCGACGTCGGCAACGCCCTCAAGTCCTTCGGCAACTACTCCGGTTGCGACTCCCTAGACTATTTCCGAGCAATGAAAAACCCCGTCGCGAAGACGGGGTTTTTGCATTCACATCATACAAACTACACGTTGAACGAAGATCCGCAACCGCAGGTGCTCTTCACATTCGGGTTCTCGAACTTGAAGCCTGCGCCTTCCAGCGTCTCGATGTAGTCAACGCTTGCGCCCTGCAGGTACATGAGCGAAGTCGCGTCAACGAAAACCTTCAGGCCGTCGAACTCAAAAGTCTTGTCCATGGCTCCGGCGCCATTCTCAAACTGCATGCTGTACGAGAATCCAGAGCAGCCGCCGCCGACAACGCCCACGCGCAGGCCAGTCGGAACCGGGGTCTGCTGAGCCATGATCTCCTTGACCTTGCTGATAGCTGCTGGAGTTAGGGTAAGAGGAGCGGTCTTGACTCCCGGGGTGGTTGTGGTGGTCGACATTGAATTGTTCTCCTCGCAAACCTGATTATAGCAAATCGGCCAGCGCAGGCGACACCCGCGCCAGAGTGAATGCCGCTACCCTGTTGGATGCAAGCACTGCCGGGCGGTCGCAAAAATCCGGCCGATGATGCCGATAAAATTACGCCGGTTGCCATAATCCAGAGCAGCAGCGCGAAATATATTTCAGCAAACAGGGGCTAAAACTGTGCTTATAATGCCATCCACTCCGGCGCTTTCGCCTACGCGAAGGCACGGTGAATCTACCCCATTCAGGCGCCGAGCGCCGTTAGGTGGTGACAGGTATGGAACCGATGTCCGTGATGATGGTTGTGTGGGCCGTGCTGACAACAGTGCTCGTTGTTCTGCTGATCTACCGCAGCGCGCTCTCCATGCATGAGGACGATCAACTTTTCCTCGACAGCTCAGAATCGCATCTTGAGCGCGAGCAAAAAGAGGTGATGGCGCGAATGAACCGTGTGCGTCCCTTCGTGAACATCCTTGGCGCATCGAGCGGATTGCTCGTGCTGCTGATGGTAGGCCTCTGGGTGTGGCGTGGATGGAATAGAGTCTAGCGACTCAGTGCACCATCGCACAGGGCGATCATTCTTTGGAGAATGACTCGAACACAAGCGGGTTGGGACGCCGCACGTTCCCGACCCGGACCACCCTCTTCCCTTCCAGGAAACCGATCAAAGGCTCTCGAAGAATTTCGCCGCGCCATCCCTCCAACACCTCTGGCTGCGGCACTTCATTCTTGTTCAAGAACCAGCGAACAAATTCCTGGATGTCGCTCGTCGTAGCCAGCAGAGCGGTATCGACCTCAGCCTCTGCCGCAAGATTTCCAACCGCTACCGACAATAGCTTCGTCAGCACCGCCACCTGCGGAGGATCGTCACGCCGCTCGTTGTTGGGCAGCTCCGAATCAGGGAGTGCACGTGCCTGCTGCACCGCATCTACAACATCCTGCTCCGCTTTGCGCAGCAACCGGCTGTCGAGTCCACGAATCGAGAACAGATCTTCCACCGTCGCCGGAGATCTTCGCGCAACCTCAATCAGCATGCTATCACCAAGCACGCGTGCCACCGGGACGTTCAGGCTGCTTGCCTGGTGATCGCGCCAGCGCCACACTTCCCGCAGCACAGCAAGCTGACGTCGGCTCAAGCGCGCGCTGCCCGAGATTCTCCAGCGTTCATCCTCACGCATCACGGCCTTGGTCAGACGATCGCATTCACCGCGAATCCAGCTCGTGCGGTTCATCTTCTGCGCGCGCGCCAATAGCTTTTCGCGCATCGGCAGCAGATGCCGCACATCGTCGGCAGCGTATTCCAACTGCATGGGACGCAGTGGGCGCTTGCGCCAATCGGTGAAACTTTCTCCGCCGTTCACCTTTGCGTTGATGACGCGCAGGCATAGATTCGTGTGCGACAGCGGATAGCCGTAGCCGAGCAATCCCGCGGCAATCTGCAGGTCAAGCACACATGCAGGCGCGATTCCGGCGCCCTTTGCGCAGAACTTGATCTCCTGTCGTGCAGCGACGGTTACGACCTCGCGTTCAGGCGATGCCAGCAACTGCCACATCGGCCGCAGGTCATGCAAAGCTATGGGATCGACAATGTAGATCGCGTCAGCAGTTGAGAGTTGAACCAGGCAGAGCTCTGGCTCATAACGGCCCTCGGAGATGAACTCCGTATCGAGGCCTATGACCTGTTGCGAAGAGAGCTGACCAAGCAGAGTTTGAAACTTCTCGGCTGTATCGACGTAGATAGGTTTGTCCGTTGACATTACGAGATGAGCGCCCGATCTCAATTCTAAAAGATGAACCGCTCTGCTGACCAGAGACACCGGAGAGAATGTCGGTTCCATAACCGACATTCTCAGCCTCGCACTTGATCGATCTGCTAGACCTTCACGCTCGCGACGCTTTGAACACCCGGCACTTTGCGCAATTCACCCAGCGCGTCGGCCGGTACGTTCTCATCGATTTCGACGATGGCTAGCGCCTGCTTCCCTTCGCGTCCCAGTGACAGGCGAGCGATGTTGATATTCCGCTTGCCCAGCAACGTACCGATGGATCCAACCACGCCGGGCGCATCGAGATTGTGCACCACGATGTAGTTGCCCTCCATGTGCGATTCGATATCGATGCCGTTCAGATGAACGAGCCGCGGGGACGCCCCATGAACAATCGTCCCACTGCACTCCACCGAACCCGTTGGACCGCTGAGTTTCAGGTTTATCTGGTTAATGCGTGCATTCGGCTCATCGCGCGTCTCTCGAACCACTACGCCGCGCTCCTCGGCCGCAGCCTGCGCATTGATGATATTCGTGGGCTCGTCGCTATCGGACTGTAGGATCGCCGCAACCGCTGCGCTGCGAATCAGTTGCGTCTTCCACGCCCCGATCTCGCCTTCGAACTTCACGTCGATTTCGGCCAGGTTTGAGGCAAACAACTGCGCCGCGAATCTTCCCAGCTTGCCAGCCAGAGCCATGTACGGCTTGATCTGCTTGTACTCCACATCCGAAAGCGATGGCAGATTCACCGCGTTCTGAGCAATTCCTTGCAGCAGGTAATCCCGAACCTGCTTTGCAATCTGAATCCCGACCGCCTCCTGCCCTTCCTTTGTCGAGGCACCAATGTGCGGAGTCGCGATCAGGTTCGGCGCACCAAGCAGCGCTGTGTTGTGGGTTGGCTCTTCGCAGAAAACATCCAGCGCCGCTGAAGCGATGTGCCCCGAGCGCAATGCCGACACTACGGCAGCCTCGTCCACCAGCTCACCACGCGCACAATTCACAAGCCGCACACCGGGCTTCATCTTTGCGATCGCCTCGGCATCGATCATTCCGGCCGTCTGGTGCGTTAGAGCGAGGTGCAGCGAGATGTAGTCTGCATGCGCATAGAGCGCATCCGTCGAAATCAGCTCAATGCCCAGTTCCTTAGCGCGCGCCGGGGACAGATACGGATCGCTGCCCACGACCTTCATCCCAAATGCGCGTGCTCGCTGCGCAGTCTCCGTGCCAATCCTGCCCAGCCCAATAATGCCCAGCGTCTTGCCCGCGAGTTCGGTGCCCTGCAGGCTTTTCTTCTCCCACTTCCCCGAACGCGTCGTCTCGTCCGCACGCGGAATATGCCTGGCCATTGCGAGCATCAATCCGAGCGTCAACTCCGCTACGGAGATCGCGCTCGCACCCGGCGCATTCATCACAACGATGCCTCGCCTCGTTGCAACCTCGACATCGATGTTGTCCACACCAACGCCAGCGCGGCCAATGACTCTGATGTTTCGTGCGGCGTCGATCAGTGCCGCGTCGGCCTGCACTGCCGAGCGCACGATCAGGGCATCGGCGTCCGAAACCGCCGCCGTAGGATCGAGCGCGAACTGTTCAGGAGTGATAACCGTGCTGTTAGGAATCGCCTCCAGCACTTTCATCGCGGCCCCGGCAATCTTTTCGGCTACGACGATCTTCAATGTTTTGCTCCGTTCTCGCGCGCTTCCGCATAGACCTGTTGCGCCGCGCGAAGTCCGTCTCCAAGCTGGAAGCTACCAGGTTTCAACTGCGACAGCACCTGCTCCAGGCCCGCAATAATTGCAACGCAATCGAGATAGTCGAGGAATCCGATGTGCGCAATGCGCAGGATCTCCCCTTTCATCTCACCCTGCCCATCCGACAGCACTCCTGCAAACTCTTTCTTGAACCCCTTGACCAGGTCGCTCGAAGAAACACCCTCCGGAGCCTTGATGGCCGTCACCGCCGCCGAATGCGCGCAAGAGAACAGTCCCAATCCCATTGCTTCCACCGCCGTACGCATGCACAACGCACTCAGTTCGGCATTCTGTACGAGCAGGTCGCGCCCCTTCGCAAGATCGCCCTCTCCCTGCTGTTCCAGGTATTCGAGCGCCGCTCCCATGGCCGCAATCAGCGCCACTGCCGGCGTGTACGCGCTCTCGCCCTTCGCCGCCGACTTCCTCTCCTTGCGCAGATCGAAGTAATAACGCGGCTGCTTGCTCGTCTCCATGCGCGCCCACGCACGGTCGCTCACAGCCAGATACGCAAGTCCCGGAGGAATCATCAACGCCTTCTGCGAGCCGCCGATGATCACGTCAATGCCATCGCCATCTACGTCGAACTTTGTCGTTCCCAGGCCGGTGATGGCATCCACAACCAGCAGCGTATCCGTTCCTTTCAACAGACGTCCCAGCGCGCCCACATCATGACGCACACCGGTCGAAGTCTCCGTGGCCTGCACAAATACGGCTTTCACGTCCGGAGTCAGCGCGGCCTGCACTTCCTTGATCGAAAATGTCTGCCCATAGGGCTTCGAGATCACCACCGACTCGCACTGGAACGCTTTCGCCAGCGACACCCAGCGCTCGCCGAACTTTCCTGCGCTCAGCACCAGGACCTTGTCGCCGGGGCTCGTCAGATTGCTTACCGTCGCCTCCATTGCGCCTGTACCCGATGAGGCCAGCACCACCACATCATTCTTTGTGCCAATAAATGTCTTCAATTGCGCGAGCACTTTCAGATACAACGCGCGGAACTCCGCCGTGCGATGATGCAGATCAGCAGCAGCCATTGCAAATTGCGCAGCAGGAAGAAGTGGCGTGGGGCCCGGGGTAAATAGACGCGTCTTACGGAACATGAAGCATTCTCCAAAGGGGATGTGCGGCGTGCCGCAGTGGAAAGAGGAATGCGCGTTCAGCAAACCAGTGCTGAATGCCATATCATAAACTTTGCGGGGACCCTACTGCTCGAAATCGTTCACGATCGCGCCGAGACGCGGCCTGACCATGATCGCTGGCAACTCTGCGCTTTGGGCGTAACGTTCAGCAAGAGAAAACTCCGCGCAATCGCCTGAAGTGCGCTCGTCCGGGAAGATGAGCTTGAACCGAATTCTAACAAAGTGCTATTCCTCAAAGGAAACCCATTTCTAAGGCGGCCACCGCGAATGTCATCCACTTACGTCTTTACACTCCTCGCCAGGGAATGGAACGACGAGCGCGCTCAATCATTTCTTTCGAGCGCGGAAACTCGCGGTCTTTCGCTGAAGCCCTGCCAAGTCACTTTGCTTGATGGCCCTGATGTTTGGATGCAGCGAGTCTGGGCCGAGTCGCATGCACCGCTCACGGCAGAATCGCTCGAGCACCTGCGCGAAGGTGCGGAACGAGAGAAACTAGACCTGTTTGTCGAATCCGAACAACTCTTTCACACTCCTCGCCGCCTCTTCGTCTTTGACATGGACTCCACCTTGATCCAGGCGGAAATCATAGATGAACTTGCGGGCTTGGCTGGCAAGAAGGATGAGGTCTCGGCCATCACGGCTTCAGCTATGCGAGGCGAGATCGATTTCCGCACCAGCCTCACCCGGCGGGTAACCCTGCTCCGCGGCATTCGCGAAGATCGCATCCACGCGCTCAAAGACCAAATCGCACTGGGCGAAGGCCTTGAGAGCCTGATGCGCAAACTGAAAGCCGCAGGTGCGAAGACCGCAATCCTGTCCGGCGGTTTCACGTTTTTCGGAGCCTACCTGCAACACAACCTCGGCTTCGACTACCTCTTCGCCAACGAACTTGAGATCGCGGATGGCACACTCACGGGCCGCCTCGCCATGGAAATCGTTGACGGCCAGCGTAAAGCCGCCGCGCTGCGTGATGTTGCCGAACGCGAGCACGTTCCGCTCGCCGAAGCAGTCGCTGTCGGCGATGGTGCCAACGACCTGCCAATGCTCGCCCTCGCCGGCACCGGAGTCGCCTATCACGCCAAGCCCATCGTGCGCGCCTCCGCCGCCTTCCGCCTCAACTACTGCGGCCTCAACGCGCTCGCACACCTGCTCAACAGGAGTTGAACAAGAAAACGCCCGGCGCGTTGCCGGGCGAATCTCGGTTCTGGCATGCGAGTCTAGTACTTCGTCCACGTGAATGACGTCACACTCCAGCTACCCGGTACCTGGTATGTCTTCGACAGGTTGACGTCGTAGTGCACGTTGGCATTGCCCTTAGCAAAGGTTACGGATTTCGCAACGATTGCGCCGTACCAGTCAAAACCGCCATTCACTTGAACACTAAGGTCGGCATTCGGCGCGTACAACACACCGTAGAAGCTGTTATTTCCATTCAGTCTCTGGACTGGAGCCGTTCCGCCGTAGAGAACAGTTAGATATTCGGGTGTTGTACCGTCGGCCTTCGTATAGTTTCCCGTGAAGTCAAACGGCAGCGAAGCAGAGGTTGTGCTCGTCACCTGTATATAGATCGGTGGGTGGTCAATAATGATCGTGCCGTTGTTTGCAACCAAGTTGTCCATGTAGTACGTGCTGCCAGCGGGGGCCGTCAGGTGAACCGTCGTTCCACTATTTACAGTAAGGTCGCCATACGGCTGGTTCGAGTCCGCCCCTAGATAGTACGTGGTTTTCGCGCTTTTGCCTGATCCGGTTGTCGTGCTTGTGCATACGCCAGCAGGCATATTGCCGGGGCAACCTGTGTTGTCTGCGTCGAGCGCATACGATTGGTCGGTCGGAGGCAATGGATTCGGTGTGCTCGGGGGAGGATAGTTAACTGGTGAGGCCAAAGTTACAATCTGGTTCACGGCGCTGATGTTTCCACTAAAAGCGTCCGGCGATCCACTGGTGCATGTTCCAACGCCGGTCAACGGACTGTAGTAATTTCCGCCCACCTGCGCGCTGCCGCCGATGTCGAGATTTCCGTTCGAACCTACGTTTCCGCCCGAGGCTGTGTTCTTGGAGGCTAAATAGCCGAGCAGAGAGTTGTAGCTGTCCGTCGCGAAGTTACCGCCAAACAGCAGTGCGTTGCATCCACCTGCGGTTGCGAAAACCGCATTTCCAAGCGCGGGAGCAGTCCCTTGCTGTACTCGCTCGATCACTTTCACCTGCACTGGTTTTGTAGCCTGAACCGAGCCCGTCGATTGAATCTCCCAGGTCTGCACAAACACAGTTCCCGATAAGCTGTTCGGAACTTGCTGCATACTAAGCAGTGTCGCAAGCACCTTCACCTTTGCTCCGGACATCAGGGTGCCGCCATTGAGTGTCCCATTGTTCAGGTTCGTCATCATTGTTTGAAATGAGGTTACCAGCGTCGAATCAGGGTACGTGCTGGTTCCATCGCTCGCATTTCCGTAGATGACGACTGGAGTTCCGGAAGCGGTAGTGACCGGAGACGTTGAGATGTTGAGTGTGCCGGCGCTCGTCGGAGTTGGAAGAGAGTACATGAACCAGTTCGCTGCCGTCTGAGCTCCAGCTTCAGCGGTAAAACGGGCCTGGGTTACGAAGCGGTAATTCGCTAGGGTGCTGATATCTGTTTGATTCGTAAGCATCATTCCGGCAGCGAGCGCCGAAAACATGAATACGACAATCAGTGCAATGATCAGCGCTACTCCGCGTTCCGATTTCTTCGATTTATTCGTGCGCGCCATGATTCATCGTCCTCTCTGGCTTCCTAGTTCAAGGGAATGCTCAAAGGCGTTGGCTGAAGTGAGTCGGTTGAATTGATGGAGGCCAAGTTATACGCCGTCACAACGTTTCTGGGACTAAGCTGCAGGAATGACTTGGTCAATTGGCCATACTGATGTGTTTGAGGATCAGGGTTGGGGCTCTGCACACTGATCAACAACTGAATCTGTGTACTCGTGGTGTAGGTGATTCCGTCCGTCGCAGGAACTGAATACGTCGTGTACTGAAAGCAATACTGCGGATTTGTGCTCGAAACCACATAGCCGCTCGGTGCCTTCCAAATAAGGTTGTCAACCAGCACATCCGCGGCAACACCACTCAGATCCATTTGAGTGGTGGACAACAGATTCACCGCTACGCTCTTGCGTGTCAGAGTACCCACGCCTCCATTGACGAAGTTGCATTGATATTCCACGTAGGAAAGGGTGCCGTCTCCGTTGACGTCACCAAACAACTTCAATTTCGTCGCTGTAGAACCTTGAGTTGGTGTGGGATTGAGCGGGTCATTGGGATACCCGGGAGTCATGACTCCTTGCGCGAAGACCCCCTGCCCCAGGACCACCGCAGTAGCCGCGTGGCTGAACGACATGACATTTTTGAGGGTGACCCACCCGGTACCTGTGTTGATCGCACCAGCAACGGCCGCAATCTGCACCACTTCCTGGTTCGCACCGGAATCAGCCAAGATCGTTAGCTTCTCTCCAGGAAATAGTCCCAATGTGGAATTCAACTTAAGCAGGTTACTGCCAGCTACAGCGCTGGAAACTCCGTTGCTCACGCTCGTGTGAAAGCAACCATTGTTGTCGGTGCCGCACAGGGCGCCTGCCTGTCCGATTTCCTGGGCTATCAACTCCGCAGCGCTGCGAACGGACGTGTACATGGTTGAATTATTCGAATTTGCGACGTAAACCTTCTGGTGCTGGTTCATGGTGAGAAATGCCGCGCTCGACAATACCAGCATGAGTCCAAGAGCAAACATCAATTCCAGCAGGGTAAACCCACTCTCGTTTGCGCGATGTATTCTCACATCTCTATGTCGCATTCCAATTCTCACAATCCGTTTAGTTCGACTTGGTCTTGATGCAAACCAACGTCGTCTGAACCGGAAGCGTTGATTTGCTGAGGCTCTTCGCTGTCACGGTGATTGTCTTCAGGTTCCCACTGCCGTTTTGCACGATGCTCCAGACGCGAATATATGCGGCATTGGTTGCGTTTGTCTGGACATCACCAGCAGCGGTCAGATAGTCGTGATATCCGGTCGCCGGGTTATTAGGGTCTGAAGATCCCCCGGGCGACAACCCCGTGAGATTCACCGTAGGCAAGCAGGCTGGCGTTGAAGTTCCCGGCAGGTATACGGTCGGGTCGCAATATGGCCAAACCGTGGTGTTTGCCGAGGTGTTTGCATACTGAAGCGCCAGCAGCGACTCCATTTTGTCCTGGGCGTATTCCACGGTTCGCGTGCTCGTGTCGCCTTGCCAGAAGTTCATTTTGAACGTCGAGGCAAACAGTGCAGCCACGCCTGCCATCGCAATCGTCAGAATCGCACACGCCGCCACGGTCTCGATCAGCGTGAAACCCGCAGCCGATCGCTTATTCAGCAACTTACGTCCATCGTCACAAACGGCCAGAGCCTGCGTTGAGTTCATACAATTAGTACCCTGTCGCGATCCAGGCGGAACCCGTGTATCTATAAATGTCAATCTTTCCAGTATTATTCACCGCAATTGCGTAATACAAGCCGCTCGTATCCGAGAGGTAAATAGCACTGGATGGGGTGGGTGTGGCGCTGCTGATGCAGTTGCTCGCAAGCGTAATTGGAATTCCTCGCGAATTGAACGTCACAGTCGTGCTTTGCGAAATGGTGCTCTGGTTGGGAGTGGGGACAGTGATGCTTCCATATCCGAACCTAATGCCAGCCGAGAGTGGAATGTCCGTGCCCGTCTCGTTGGTGAACGTACCGAGCGTCTTATCGCAGACGTTGATGTGAAATGTGTTCGCGGTCACGTTGATAGACACTTGCTCGCGGTTGTAGTCGCCCGCGGAACGCATGCGTGCCAAGGCAATCTGGCTCGCGATCCTTTTCGCATCTCCCGCGATTCTGTATGTCCGCAAAGTTGTCCTGAGATAGGGATAGCTGATTACTCCGGCGGTGCAGATGATCGCCACCGCGATCATCAGTTCCAGCAGAGTGAAGCCCCTGCTCTGCGGATTCTTCGATCTATTAGCGCCAGTCAGCACTCACCTTCTCCTCTTGAATTTCATACGCCAGATGCGCGACCCGCTGCCACAGACCTAAGTCATCCTGCCTATGATGAAGTAAACGAAGCCGTTAGTCACGTTACCAAGGTCCAGATACAAACATTACTGAATATCTGGCATTTTGGTGACGTAGAAGGAGATTTGACCTGAGTGAATATGTACTGATTGGGAGAGGCTTATAGAACGAGGATGAATATGGTGCGGGGAGGGGGACTTGAACCCCCATGCCTTGCGGCGCTAGCTCCTAAGGCTAGTGTGTCTGCCATTTCACCATCCCCGCACACTTGTGGGTGGCAAGCACAACGAGAACACCATTGTGCCACATGCGCGTGGTTCAACTCCAGCGCCCATCAATTTGGCAGGACGTCGCCCTTCGTCTCATGGCCCAAGGGAATCAACAGCAGCCCAATGCCGAATGCGATTGCCGTTAGCGCGACCGGCTTCCCGAGTGTCCCCATGTTTCGCACCATCGCACCCAGCAGGAAGTTCACACCTGCGCCGAGGAATCTCCCAAACGACGTTGCAAACGAGAAGGCCGTAGCGCGCACCGTCGTGTCGTACTGTTCCGGCAGCCACAAGCTGAACATCGTGAAGTTTCCGCCGAAGAATCCCAGCACGAAGAGCGCCGCAATAAACGGGTACAGCGCGTTGTGCAGATAGAAAGCCCATCCGAAGCTCAGCAGGATGCTCAATCCCATTCCAGCGAAAAATATTGCGAGAGTCGCTTTACGTCCCAGTCGCTCCGCCAACGGAGGTACCGAGAGGCAGCCCAAAATCGTTCCGATCGAGAGCAGGGCCGTGCCAAACGACGCCATTTTTGCCGCCTGGGGTGCCGCCATGCCAGCCTTCTTCGCCAGGAAGATGATTGCCGTCGGCTCATACACGGCGCCAGCCCACAGCCCGATGATTGCCACCGTCAGCAGCGCGGTGTTCACCAGCGTGCGACGGCGATAGTGGCCGCTGAAGATCATCCACAGCGGAGACCGCTTCCGAATCGGCTGCACTTGCGAATGCTCGGCCACTCGCTTCCATCGCTCCGGTTCGTTGACGCGCAGCATGATCAGCACCGAGAGGATTACTGGCGACAGTCCGCACCAGAACATCGCGCGCCACCCGTAGTGCGCTCCCACGGTGAAGTTCAGCGCCGCCGCCAGAAAGAATCCCGCATAATACCCAGTCTGCAGATACCCTGCCCCCATCTTGCGTCGGTCCTCGGGCCATGCCTCGGCCACATAGGTTCCAGCCAACGCCCATTCGCCGCCGATGCCCATTCCCGCGATCAGGCGAAACACTGCAAGCTGATACACGTTCTGCGATAGTGCCGCCGCTCCGGTAAACAGTCCATACACGAGGATCGTTCCTGCCAGCACGCGCGTTCGACCGTAGCGATCCGCAATCGGCCCCCAGATGAACGACAATCCCCATCCGATCAGGAACAATGCAAATAGGATCGAGCCTGCCAGCCCCACATTCCCCGGAGTATTGGCAATGCCCGATTTCGGCAGCAGCTCCGTCAGCGCCGGTGCCAGTACCAGCGCATAGATGAACGAATCCATGCCATCCAGTGTCCAGCCGCCCCAGGCGGCCCAGAACCCGGTAATCTGGTCGCGGCTCAGCTTTGTTCTTGCAGGAATCTGCGGAAAGGGTATCGCTCGCTCGGCCACCGTATGCTCCTGATTCAGAGAAGTCGGTGTGATTGCAGATGCGGAGTAGGAACGGGTCGGGCGGCAGCGCAAATCACACGCAGCCTTCGATGCACCGAACGAACGGAAGTTGGCCTGATCAGAAGCTGGGCTGCAATTGTCTCGCCTCAAGCGAGCAAACAAGGCCAAAATGCCTCATTGGCTCGCTCGCAGAGGCGAACCGAAGCTCGCAGCCCAGATTGAGTGTCACACCGTCGTCATGCCGACCGTCTCGTCAAGCAGGTGCACCAGAATTTCCTCCCCTGCTTCGAACGTGTCACGATCGGCCGGCAGCACAGCGAGACCATTGGCCTGTAGCAGAGTCTTTATACGTCCTGTGTCCTGCTTTCCGGAGCTCCACGCCAGATATTTACCATCGGCGTATTCCACTCGCACGCGGATCAAGTGAGTCTGCCCGGCAGGTTTCTTCAGCGCTGTTTGCAGCACGGCCGGAAGCAGCGGCTTCACAGTTTTTCTGTGTCCCATCATCCTGCGTAGAGCCGGAGCCACAAATTCCTCAAACGTCAGCATGCCCGACACGGGATTTCCCGGCAGCGCGAATACCAGCGTTTCGCCTTTCCTGCCAAATGCCATTGACTTCCCCGGACGGACCTTTACGCGCCAGAACACAATTTCGACGCCTAACTGCTCCAGCACCGCACGCACCAGGTCGCGATCTCCCACCGAAACGCCAGCCGATGTGATCAGCACGTTCGACTTCAGCCCTTCAGCCAGCTTTTCGCGAGTGCTCTCAAGGTTGTCGCGCGCGATTCCCACCACGACCGGCACCGCGCCTACGTCGGCGATTGCCGCCGCCATCGAGTACGTATTGCTGTTCACGATCTGGCCCGCCTCTGGAGCGGTACCCAGTTCCACCAGTTCGTCTCCCGTCGCCACCACGGAAACGCGCGGCCTGCGCACAACCGAAACCTGCTCCTGCCCGAAGCAGGCGAGCATGTTGATTTCATAAGGACGCACCACGGTACCGGCCTTGAGAACCACCTCACCTTGCGCCACGTCCTCGCCCGCGTGCCGCAGGTGCTGATGCAGCGAGACAGCCTGCACCACTCGTACCTGTCCGTCTCTCTCTTCTGCATGTTCCAGCGGCAGAATGGCGTCACAGTCTTCCGGCAGCGGCGCACCGGTCATGATCTTGATTGCCTCACCCGCCTTCACTGCTTTCGTTGCGTGACCGCCTGCCGGAACGTAGTCCACAATCCGCAGCACGCTGCCCTCGCGCGCATCCTCCGCCCGCACGGCGTATCCGTCCATTGCCGTGTTGTCGAATGACGGCAGGTTCCACGGGGCTATAAGATCTTCGGCCAACACGCGCCCGACCGATTCCAGCAACGGCACCCGCTCACCTCCAAGCGAAGACACATGATCCAGGATGATCCGCCTCGCCTCTTCGAATGCGATCATCGGCTTCCCTGCCCTCTTACTTCGCGTGCAAGCTTTTCCTCTTCCAAACGCAACTCCTCAGGAGTATTCACATTCCTCCATCCCTGTTCCAATTCTTCCGGCAATTCCACCTGCGCCACTCGCGGCAGCCTCAGCAGGTTCCTCGGACGTACATCCCGCTCGCCTTCATCCAGTGCCCGTCGCTCCAGATACTCCAGAGCCTGTGGTTCATAAAGGGCGAACACCAGGCACGGATGCCCATCTCTCTGCTTCGGAACCACTCCCCATCTTCCCGGGCGACGCTGCGCCAGCAACCATTCGACATGGTCCGCCTTTATCCACGGATGGTCGCACGCGCACACGATCCACGCGGCATTCGGCGCCCAGCGATGTGCCGTAATCAACGCCGCACCCGGGCCGCCAAAATCGCTTACATCCGGCAGTTGCGGATAGCTCTTCAGGGATTCCGAAAGCGTTCCCCTTCCCAATGCGACAATCTGAGAGGCGCTCTTTCCCTGCGCACCACCCAGGGCTTCCGCCGCAATTTCACCTAGAGTCCGCCCGCCGAACAATACTGCCTGCTTCGGTGTCCCCATGCGCGAACTCATCCCGCCTATCAGCAGCCCACGATATATCCTACGAGCGTTCCACGCCTGCGGAAGCCACTTCTCGATGTATCCAAGCAGCGCCGGCACACGATCCGAGTCCCACTCAAGCGTAAGCACCACATTCCTCACGCCTTCCGGAACGTCGGGCTGTCCTTCTGCCTTAAGCCACACCTTCGGCAGCGGAGTGTCTTTATGACCCTCCACCAGCAAGAGATCGTGATCTCCCGCTAAACGTCGTAGGGTCGAACCGAGCGATAACAAAGCCCCTTCTCCTCGGCGCTCGAACTGCTGCTGGGGACCTCGTAACGTTGTGGTAGCTCCTGCACGGAACAACCGGTCTGAATCCTTCCCCGGCTTATCTACCTCGAATCCATGTGCGTCGTGTTTGACTACAGACACTGCGAGTCCGCGCCCAACCAGTTGCGGAATTACCGCTTCCAGCAAAGTAGTCTTGCCGGAACCGGAAAACCCGCACACCGCGAGCACCGGAGCTCCATAGTTGTTCATCTCAGCTTTCAGAACCATCGATCCAAATCCATCCGAATCAGGACTCCCCCAGTGCCTCTCCCAAGAGTAGCAAATCGACTAACCCGATCGTGAAAACCTCACGAGGACAAACGAATTCTTCTGATTTGCACTCCAATGGTTGAGAGCAGCATCGACATCCTTGATAATCGAGGAACATGAGTTTCCAAGTAGCTCGCAGCAGAGTAGAAAAGACCACTATCCGGCTTCGCACGGGCAATCTGATTTGTGCACTGATTCTCGCCCTCGCGTCTCCAGCCCTCGCCATGCACCCGGACATAGAGGCGTCCGTCAAGGCAAACGATCTGCTAAGGCAGGCTGTCGCAAACGAAAAGATCGCCAACACAGACGAGTACTTGGCCTGGACAGATCGACTGCAGAAACCCCGCGGCTCCGTGACCAAGATCATGGTGAAAACTCCCGAGGGAATTCTCGCCCGCACAGTTGCCTTCAACGACAAACCCCTGTCTGTCGCCGAGCGTCAGCAGGACGACGAACGCATCAACCGCCTGCTCGACCCGCAGCGCATGCGTGAGAAGGCAAACAAGCAACGCGAAGATCAGCAACACATCGAGCGCATCATGATGGCGCTGCCCAATGCCTTCCAATGCGAATACTCGCCGACAGCGCACGACGAACATAACGCCCGGCTTGAGTGCTCGCCCAATCCGAACTACTCGGCTCCCAATTACGAGTCACAAGTGCTCCAAGGCATGAAGGCCGTCATCCTTATCGACCGCGAAGACAAGCGCATCAGCCGACTGGAAGGCACTCTGTTCAAGGATGTGAATTTTGGATGGGGGTTCATCGGCAAACTCAATCGTGGCGGTCACATTGAAATCACTCAGGCCAGAGTCACAGGTAAGCACTGGGGCATGACTCGAATGCAACTCGTTTTTGATGGCCGCGTGATCGTAGTCAAGCCTCTCCATATCGAGCAGATCGAAACCTGGACCGACTACCGCATCATCCCCAAAATGAATGTCGCGCAGGCGCTGGACTTCATGCGTTCCGCGCCTACTCGCGCTTCTCGCTAGCCTCCAAACAGCGATGCCCCAGTTCGCCGTACAAAGCGGAACTGGGGCGCTCTGATTGCTAGTAAGCCCAGTAAGGCCCTGCCGTTCCTCCTGCACTCGCTCCCTCAAACGCGATAAACACCGTGCGCCCCAGGAAGAACGGGAAGCCCCAATCGAAGTACGGCCCAATCTGCGAATCTGTTCCTGCTCCTGCGAGTTCCGAGAAGATGTCGTTGTTCGTGTTAAGCAGACTGTCGGCTGCGGCCACCGTGAAATCCACCTTTGACGTCTTACCGTTCTTTCCTTTGTTCGTAGCGCTCACATTCTGCGGTGTCGCCGGGCAATAGAAGCCGGAAAGGCTCGTGCTCGTACATTCGGCCAGACCTGATGTCGCCGCGCTCAGGAAGAACAACGCGCTGGAACCGCTGTCGATGAACCCGACATTCGTGGTCGTCCCGTTCATCGTGGTCGTGAAGTTTCCTGAGTTGTCGGGCGTCAGCACTGTCGCACTGCCCAGTTGATTGTCCGCCTGCGTGGCAATCCCAAAGGTGAGCGTTCCATTCACGCTCATGGCGCCCGTAGCCGGAATGCTCGGGAACGTCAGCACGACACCGTTATTGTCCGTGGCAAACTTGCTCACAGGATTCTGCACCTGCTGTGTCAGTGCGGCCGTGGTCAACGTGCAAGCCGTCGTGCTGCATTGGTAGTAGCTGCCACCGTTAAAGGTCGTCCCCGGCGCACACGCCGTGCCACAGTCCTGCAGGAAGAAACTTACCCCCAGAATTCCATTGGCCAGCAGAGTATCCACCGTGTTGTTTGCCGTACCACCGCAGCTCGAGGGCGCCGCAGGAAAGCTATCTGCCGGCTCCGCAATCACCTGGATTGGCACCGATTGCGCGACTTCTCCGCCCATCTGCACGTCTGCTGTCGCCACCGCACCCCAGTTGTAGCTGTTGTCCAGATATTGCACGCAGTTCGTCAGTGTTCCGCTGCCTGAGGCCACTTTCGCCAGCCCCAAACCGGCCACAGTGCTCGACAACAATCGCAACCCGCTCGATCCCGAGTCGAGAAGCACATCCGGAACCGTGACGCAGGTGCTCGTCCCCGGCTTGCACACCGTTACGCTCACGAACACGCCATTTGTGTAAGAGAACTTCGTGGATGGTCCTGCGTTTGCTGAAACCGTAACCGTGTTCGCCGTTGTACTTACCGGCACTCCGCCTGTGCTCGATTTAGCAGGTGAATTCCCCGACCCGCATGCGAATGCAAACATCAGCAGAACACTGCTTGACAGTGGCAGTGCCAATCGCATTGCTCGCATCATCGAATCTCCTCTGCGAGAACCCCTGCTGGCACCATCGACGGAACATAAGCGCGGCCCGAGTAAAAACGCATGTGTCCGAAGGCGGAGAACACAAACCCGTCCTCCTCGATATGCAGCGGCGCACGATGATCGTGCCTTGCCTCCGCGGCTTTCTTCAGCTTGTCAGCATAGCTGCCCAGCAGTTCCGAATACTGCGGAACAAACTGGGTCGTCCACGCCACGCCGAAAACATTGCCGTCCGGGGACACGTATTCACGCACCACGTTCTGCCCGTCCGCTTGCAGTTCATGAATCTCAAACCGTCCGTGCGAGGTGACCTTGCGGCTCGCCTTTAATCGCGACTGATCCGCTACGACGGAGGACACCTTTCCGCCAAGCACAGCAAATGCCTGCCCCGAACAACATAGAAACACCGCCGCAGCCAACAACGCCAACAACGGCTTACAAGCCAGATCTCCGAAGCTTCGCATCCTAGCCTTTCTATTGCGCAGTTACCGGACACGCCACAGCTATATTCAAGATGCGGGGAGCAGGACTCACGTGCACCTGCTTTATGCAATTCGGAATAGAAAGCATCTCTGGTGAGTACTGCGCCTCATCCCAAAACAGAGAAGCCCGGCATCCACTGCCGGGCTTGAGACCTGCTGTTCATTCCACTTATTTGCGCTTCGGCCGATACAGGTCCGTCGATGTCCCATAGAACACCTCCGAGGCCTCCATGATCGTTTCCGAGAGCGTCGGATGCGGGTGGATGGTGTGCCCGATGTCATATGCCGTCGACGCCATCTCGATGGCGTGCACGATCTCGGCAATCATGTCTCCGGCGCCGACTCCAACGATCGCGCCACCCAGTATGCGCTCTGTCTTCTTGTCGATCAGCAGCTTCGTGAGGCCTTCCGTGCGGTCCAGTGTCACAGCGCGTCCGCTTGCTGCCCAAGGGAATTTCACAATGTCAACTTCAATTCCCTTGGCTTCGGCTTCCGTCTGCGTCAATCCTGCCCACGCAATCTCCGGATCGGTGAACACCACCGCCGGGATCGCATACGGCGCAAACTCCACCTTGTGACCGGCAATATGCTCCATCGCCGTGCGCCCCTCATGCGAAGCCTTGTGCGCCAGCATCGGATCGCCGGCTACATCGCCGATGGCGTAGATCGAAGGATCGTCGGTCTGCAACTGCTTGTTCACCGCGATGAACCCGCGCTCGGTCACCTTCACCTTCGTATTCTCAAGGCCCGGAATCTTCGAGTTTGGCCGCCGTCCCACCGACACCAGCACCTTGTCGTAGGTTTTCTCTTCCACCTTGCCTTCGGGATCCTTCAACGTTACCTTCACTCCCGAAATCTCATCCTTCACCGCGGTCACTGCCGTGTTCAGCATGATCTTGTTGAACAGCTTCTCCAGCCGCTTCTGCAACGGCGGAATCAGATCGCGGTCGGCGCCCGGCAACAGTCCGGGCGTCATTTCCACCACGTCCACCTTCGAGCCGAGCGTGGCATACACCGATCCCAACTCCAGGCCGATGTAGCCGCCGCCGATCACGAGGAACGTCTTGGGAACATCCTTAAGATCCAGCGCGCCCGTCGAGTCCAGAATGTTGGTGCCAGCCGCAGCCAGCGGTCCCGGACGCGCAGGAGATGAGCCTGTGGCGATGATGATCTTGTCGAACTTCAGCGTTTCTTCGCCGCCCGCAGCCTTCTTCACTTTCAGCGTAGTCGAGTTCACGAAGCTCGCTTCGCCCTGAATGTAGGTGACCTTGCGCTGTTTCGACATCATGCCGAGCCCGCCGGTTAGCTTCGCCACCACGCTTTCTTTGAATGCGCGCAGCTTCGCCACATCGATCTTCGGCTCCGCAAATTCCACGCCCCACGACGCTGCGTGCTTCGACTCCGTAATCAGCGCTGCGACGTGCAACAGTGCCTTTGATGGGATGCAGCCGCGATACAGGCACACGCCGCCGGGGTTCTTCTCCGCATCGATAAGAGTGACGTCAAGGCCGAGATCGGCGCCTAAAAAGGCAGCAGCGTATCCACCTGGGCCGCCGCCAATCACCGCAACTTTTACGTTCGAGTTCGACATTTCTCGCTTCCAGATTCCTTGAATTGTTTCGAGCCACACAGGCCCTTGGTCTTCCCTGTTCAGAACGCTACTTATACAGAGCACCGGAACCAGCTAAAAGGTTCACAGCTCAGTCGGGTGCCCTACTCTTCCGCCCAGCGCTGGGCAGAAGAGTGGGGCCGTTTGATTCCTAACCCTGAACCGACAGCAGGAATGGTTGCTCCAGCGCGTCCACGATCCATCTCGTAAAACGCGCGGCATCCGCGCCATCGATAATGCGATGATCATAGGATACCGACAATGGCAGCATCGTGCGCGGCTCAAACCGGTCATTGATCCACACCGGCTCCACGTGCGAACGCGACATCCCGAGGATCGCAACCTCCGGATGGTTCACAATCGGCGTGAACGATGTGCCGCCAATTCCGCCCAGGTTGGTGATCGTAAACGATCCGCCTTCCATGTCCTCGGCCGTTAATTTCTTGTCGCGCGCCTTCTTGGAAATGTTCGCTAGCTCAACCGCCAGTTCGATGATGTTCTTCTTGTCTACATCGCGAATCACCGGAACGAGCAGCCCGCGATCCGTATCCACCGCCACGCCAACGTTGATATAGCGCTTGTAAACGATCTCTTCGCTGGCCATGTCGATCGAGGCGTTGAATTGCGGGAAGGCCTTCAATGCCGACGCGACAATCTTCAGCGCGATTGCCGTCATTGTCATCTTGCCGCCCTGCTTTTCAGCCTTCGGGGCGAAACGCTTGCGCAGTTCTTCCAGTTCGGTCACATCGGCTTTATCGAACTGCGTGACGTGCGGTATCACATTCCACGCCATTGCAAGGTGTTCTGCCGTCTTGCGTCGAATGCCCCGCAGCGAAACCTTCTCCACCTTGCCCCAGCGGCTGAAATCGGGCAGCTTCGGAATTGCCGCGGAGACGCCTGGAACCGCTCGTGCGGCGGCCTGCTCATCCGCCATTCGCGCGAACACACCCTTGGCGAAGGCCTTCACATCGTCTTCGCTGATGCGTCCACCCGGGCCCGTTCCCTTCACCATGTAGATGTCCACACCGATTTCGCGTGCCAGCTTGCGCACAATCGGCGCTGCGGGAACCGTGCGATGCTCGGTCCCTGCCGTCTTCTCCAGCCCTCTCGGATGATGGTCATGCTCGACTTCCGGCGGAGCATCCGGAGGGAATGCCTCCTCCTCGCTCTTGCCTTCCAGCGTGCGCGCCGAGCGGAACGTATGCCGCGCCATCGCCATCGAGTTCATGTCCGCAGGATTCTCTTCCGGCTTCGGTTCGGGCTTCTTCGTAGGAGTCGCAGCAGGAACTGCCGCCTTCGCCGGAGTGCCACCACTCGTAGCCGCCACGGTAAAGACCAGGTCGCCTACTTTCACCTTCTGTCCCGTCTTCACCTTCACTTCGCTCACCGTGCCGCTCACGTTGGAGGGCACTTCGACCACGGCCTTGTCTGTCTCAAGTTCGAGCACCGTCTGCCCCGCACTCACCTGGTCGCCCGGAGCCACAGCCACACGCACCACGTCGCCGGCCTCGATGTTTTCGCCCAATTCCGGCAACACAAATTCCGCGCTCGATGCGTTCACTGCCGAGCCGCGCAATTCCGGCACGTTCTGCGCCGCCGTCTGCGCCTCTACCTTCGGCTTTTCTTCCGGAGACGCTTCGGCCACCTCGGGCTCTCGGGTGCTTGCTTCCGGCGTTTTCGCCTGAGCCGCAGGCTTCGCCTCGGCGGTTCCACTATCCCCAGCCGAGTAAGTGAACAGTACATCGCCCACTTTCACACGCTGTGAAGGAGTCACGACAACCTGATCGATCACGCCGCTTACCGTCGAGGGCACTTCGACCACGGCCTTGTCTGTCTCCAGCTCAACAACGGCCTGCCCTTCCTTGATCGATTCCCCAGCGGTAACCGCGATTCTTACCACGTCGCCGGACTCGATGTTTTCACCAAGTTCGGGAAGTTTGAATTCTGTTGGCACAGCGTTTCCTTTCGATCGTTGCGGGCCCAGTGGACCGCGCCTGTCATTTCGTGCCCGGGGCGGACGCGTCGCGGCCGCTCCCGGGCGAATCTAATCAACGCAGACCACTACACGTAGAACGGATCCGGCTTCTCGGCATCAATGCCAAGGTCGCTCACGGCTTTCTTCACGTCTGCGGCCTTCATCTTGCCATCGCGAAGCAGCCCCGTCAGCGCCGCCAGCACAATGTGCTTGGCATCCACCGCGAAGAAGTCGCGCAGCGAAGCGCGGCTCTCCGAGCGTCCGTAGCCGTCCGTGCCCAAGGCAATCAGCGGACGCGGCATCCACTGCGAGATCGACTCCGGCAATGCCTTCACATAGTCCGAAGCCGCCACTAGCACGCCCTCCGTATCCTTCAACTGCGAAGCGATATACGACTCGCGCGGTGTTGAGCCCGGATGCAGCATGTTCCAACGCTCACTGCTGTTGCCTTCCTTGTAGAGTTCCTTGTAGCTGGTCACGCTCCACACGTCGGCGGCCACTTTGTACTTTTCTTCAAGAATCTCCGCAGCTCTCAGTACTTCCATCATGATTGCGCCCGAACCAAACAACTGCGCTTTCAGCTTGAAGTCCTTTTTGTCCGACTTACGGAAGCGGTACATGCCTTTCAGAATACCTTCGCGCACTCCTTCCGGCATATGTGGCTGCGCCCACGGCTCATTCATCACCGTCAGGTAGTAGAAGACGTCTTCCTGCTCCACATACATCCGGCGAATGCCTTCCTGCACGATCACCGCAATCTCAAACGCAAACGCCGGATCGTAGGCCAGCAGGTTCGGTATCGGATAAGCCAGCAAGTGGCTGTGTCCGTCCTGATGCTGCAACCCTTCGCCCGCCAGCGTCGTGCGTCCTGCCGTGCCTCCGCACAGGAAACCTTTTGCTCTCTGGTCGCCCGCAGCCCAGGCCAGGTCGCCCACACGTTGCAGACCAAACATCGAGTAGTAAATGAAGAATGGAATCGTGTTGATTCCATGATTCGCCGGCGAAGTTCCCGCCGCGATGAACTCCGAGATCGCTCCTGCCTCGGTGATTCCCTCTTCCAGAATCTGACCGTCCTTGGCTTCCTTGTAGTACAGCAAGGTGTCCATATCCACCGGCTCGTAGTTCTGTCCTACGCTCGAGTAGATACCCACCTGCCGGAACAGCGCTTCCATGCCGAACGTGCGCGCTTCATCGGGAATGATCGGCACGATCAGCTTGCCGATCTTCTTGTCGCGCAGCATTTTGGCAATCATGCGCACCAGCACCATGGTCGTGGAGGCCTTGCGGTCCTCTGTGCCGGTGTAGAACTCCTTGAACAGCTCTTCGTCTACTGGCTCCAACTTCGGCGCGCGCATCTTGCGCTCGGGCAGATATCCGCCCAACTGCTTTCTACGCTCGCGCATGTACTGGACTTCCGGGCTGTCATCCGGCGGGCGATAGAACGGCGCATCGTGCAGCTTCTCATCCGGAATCGGAATGCCGAAGCGCGAGCGGAAGATCAGCAACTCTTCATCGTTGATCTTCTTCTGCTGGTGGGTAATGTTCCTGCCTTCACCGCTCTCACCGAGTCCATAGCCCTTGATTGTCTTCGCCAGGATCACCGTCGGCGAACCCGTGTGCTCGACCGCCACCTTGTAGGCGCTGTAAACCTTGATAGGATCGTGGCCGCCCAGGCGCAGCTTTTCAATTTGCTCGTCGCTCAGGTGCTCCACCATCTTCAGCAATCTCGGATCCACGCCGAAGAAGTTCTGCCGGAAGTAGGCACCGCTTTCAACGAACAACTTCTGATACTGGCCGTCGCACATTTCTCCCATGCGCTTCACCAGTAGTCCATCGCGGTCCTTCTGAATCAACTGATCCCAATCGGTGCCCCAGATGACCTTGATTACGTTCCAGCCTGCGCCGCGGAAGATCGCTTCCAGTTCCTGGATAATCTTTCCATTGCCGCGCACAGGTCCATCAAGCCTTTGCAGATTGCAGTTGACGACGAAAATCAGGTTGTCGAGCCTTTCACGCGAAGCCAGCGTGATTGCGCCCAGCGACTCCGGTTCGTCCGTTTCGCCATCGCCAAGGAATGCCCAGATCTTTCCCTGGTTGCAGTGCTTCAATCCACGATTTTCCAGATAGCGGTTGAAGCGCGCCTGGTAAATCGCCTGGATCGGCCCCAACCCCATCGACACCGTCGGGAATTCCCAGAAGTCCGACATCAGCCACGGGTGGGGATAAGAACTCAGTCCACCGCCCTCAGCCATCTCGCGCCGGAAGTTCTCTAGCTTCTTCTCCGAGATGCGCCCTTCCAGAAACGCTCGTGCATAGATACCCGGCGCCGCGTGCCCCTGGAAATACACCAGGTCGCGATCTCCGTCCGGAGTCTGTGCGCGGAAGAAGTGGTTGAACGCCACCTCGTACAGCGTTGCCGCCGAAGCATAGGAGGAGATATGCCCGCCGATGCCTTCCTGGCGCTTGTTGGCCCTCATAACCATCGCCAGTGCATTCCAGCGAACAAGGCTCTTAATGCGACGCTCCAGTTCCTGGCTCCCCGGAAAGGGCGGCTGCTTTACCGATGGAATCGTATTTTGATAGGGAGTAGTGGCTGAGAAAGGAAGCCGGTAGCCGGATCGGGCGGTATGCAGAGCCAGCTGTTGTAGCAGTCGCCCTGCCCGCTCCGGTCCACCGTTTTCCAGAACGTAGTCTAACGAATCAAGCCATTCACGCGTTTCCAGTACTTCCTGTCCTACTTGCTCGCGATTATCGGAATTCACTCTATGTTCCTCTTATGGTGCGGACTCGAACCTCTTATCCTACATCTCGACGTTGTAAGAGTGAAACCGCCACCTCACAATTTAGCTTTTCCCGAAGCTCCGTTTTCCACTCCGGCCCGCAATTTTCCTACCTCCTGGCGCATTCCTGCTCTGCTCCTGAAGCGGGAATTAAAACTGACACACAGCCGCGAATATTTCTTCGCCACCTAACCCAAACGGGCATATCATGTCGCCGGCGGAGCTCTGGGCTCTGCTGATGAAAGTCGTAAGCGGTCCCACTTCGGAGGGTACCAACATGTTTGAACAAGAAATCGAAATGGAGAAGAGGGAAGGTTCCGGTTTTGGTCCAGTATTAATCGTCCTACTGCTGGTTGGACTCTTCGTCGGCGGGTTAGGCGTCGTTATCTATCAGGGTAAGCAGAAGCCGAAACCCGAGGAGGCGACTGCAGCAGTACAAACCAAACTCAAGAATTTCGACCCCGTCACAGTAACCTTCCATACCGGAAACGTAAGCTACTTCGCGGCGGATGCTCCCACAGAGCCTCACTACGTTCTCTTCGAGAAAGCTGGAATTCTCAAGATCACAAAGAGCAAGGGCACAACCGCCAAGGTCGATCTGACACCTGCTGGAAAACAGCTCATCTCTGACCTGAACGTAAAAGGCGTCTCCAAGGACGACACTGTGGCTTACACACTGCCACTTGCCACGCGCAAGCTCGTTGCGGTCGGCACAATGACCCGCCTCAACCAGGAAGCGTTCAATGTCCAGTACTCCTGGGAGTGGCAAACCACCAAGGCTGGCGAACTTTTCGACATTAACGGGAAATACGTCCAGGCTCTGCCAACCTATCAGCGCAGCATGCTAATCGATCAGCACGGCGCCAAGTACTACCACGCCGCTCCCACACAGGGCTCCATTGTCTTGATTAAGGGCGACCACGGTTGGGAGCTCGCTCCCCGCAGCTAACTTCTCAATTAGATTCATTGGTGCCCCACCTCAGCCATCCTTTGGCAGAGGTGGGTGTTTTACCAGTTGCCCCACGCCCCTTGTCTTGCGATGGGGTAACGCAATTACCAGACATTCCTTTCCATCCCCGTTTGCCCCTCCAATGCCCTTCCCCGCGTTCCCTCTAAAGTTCTTCCTGCCTCCGCCGATAAAAACCTCAACGGGTGTACCGGACGAAACCGCCGCCCCCAGAGGAGTCGCATGAGCACACAATCCGATTCGCTCTCGACTCATCCGCTTTGCGAGAGGGACGCCCTGTGAGTAGCACTCAGCACATACCGGCGTCTGTATCGCTTCCTCTTCCCTGGGTGCCCCAGCCGCACCCCGGACCGCTCGTCCCCATTGCGCTCTCCCCAGACGAGCAGGAACAGCTCGTTCTTAGCCATCTCGATGAGGTCAAGCAGGTCGCGCGATCCATCCTGCGCCGTCTTCCCTCCTCGGTTCAGCTCGACGATCTCATCCAGGCCGGCTCCCTTGGACTGATCGACGCCGCTCGCCGCTTTGGCCCTCATCGCAATCTGCCCTTCCCGCAGTACGCTCGCATTCGCATCACCGGAGCCATCTTCGACAGTCTTCGAGAACTCGACTGGGCCTCGCGGTATTTCCGCACCCGCCAGCAGAAGCTCGACAGCGCCACTCGCGTTCTCGAATCCCGGCTCGGACGCAAGCCCGACAGCGACGAAGTCGCCGACTTCATGGGCATGGACCTCAATACCTTCTACGAGTTCGCACAGGCCGTGCAGGAACATCAGGAAGTCGAGTTCGAACCTCAGGAAGACACCGACCGCCGCGGCATACAGGACACAGTTGCGGACGATCCCGAAGGTCGGCCCGACGCCATCTGCCACCGGCGCGAGTCCCGGAACGAACTCGCCCGCTTCATACGCGAACTTCCCGGCGACGAGGCCTACGTCCTCACCTGCTATTACTTCAAGGAGTGGACCATGCTGCGCATCGCCCGCAGCATCGGCAAAACCGAATCCCGCGTCTCACAGATCCACAGCAAAGCTCTCGCTCACCTTCGCACGCGCCTTGGCCGCCGCGCCCACGAACTCATGTCGCGCCTGCTCTGATCAACAGAAATGTTTCAGGATTCTTGCGAACTGCAGAAAACATTGCGGGTGCCCCACTCAACGCTCTTTTCGTTGAGTGGGAGTGTGCACCCATTCCAATCAGAACGTTTCTAGGCGCTTCGCTCTGCTCGGTTATTCACCAGCTTCTGCCTGCGCTCTCCGGCCATCACCAACGAACGCCTCAGATGCTCGCGAGCCACTGTTACGTCGGCCTGCACCTGTTCCGGCGTACGCTCGGTGATCGCAGCAATTTCGCCCAGCCTGAAGCCTTCCAGCGTAAACAGCAGAAACGCCTCGCGCTGATGCTTCGTCGCGCCGCGCAGCGCTTTTTCCACCATCGACATCAGCTCTTCATGCGATGCCTCGTCTTCCGGCGTAGCTCCTCTGCGATCCGCGATCAGATTTTCGTTCGTCAGGCTCTCGTCAGGATGATAGAAGTCCATCATCTCTTCGCCATCCGAATCCGGTACTGGAAGCGAATCAGAATCGTTCAGCGGAATCGATTTATCGCCGCCATCCAGCTGGTTTGCGAGCCTGTCCATCGCCGAGCGAGAAAGCCTGTACAACCACGGCTCCAGCGCAATCTTTTCTGGGCGCGGACGATGCTCATCGAGCGCCGTTGCGATCACTTCGTCCAGCACTTCCTCCGCACTGATCTCTTGCAACCTGCGCTGTCCGCTGTCACGCCGGAATCGCAGTTCGCGCTCGATGTAGCGGCGCAGGCGTTCCAGGTTTGCATTCACAAATCCGGTCACATCTCCGGCTGAAATTGTCTCGGGCTTTACCGCCGCCACCGTCTTTTCAAACGCAATCGTTGGCTCTACTCTGTGCCGTTCCGCCCCGCGCACTCGCGGATACCTGTATTCGCTCCGCAGGTGCTCCTTGTGCTTACGAAGCTGATCTGTGAGGTCTTCAAATGCAATTCGGATGGCCGCCTGCAACGTGTCGCCGTTGCAGCGCGCGGCCATCTGTCCTGCAGGCAATCGCAAATTCAGCGAGACCGTGTAGCCCGATTTCGGTGCCTCCTCAAACAATCCCCGTAGCGATACCATGTCCGGATTGAACACTTGCAGCCGCGGTTTCATCTTGTCGATTTGGGTTTGGAGGAATTCCTCAATCTTAGAGGACTTATTCAGCTTGTAGGTAAAATGGACGTTCATCTGCGAGCCTCGTTTACTTCGATGCCTTCGACAGGTACGGTCTCTGAACCCGTGGAATTTATCACTGTTTTCAAAAGAGGCAAGCAAAAAGAATGCGGTTGCACCTCTAGGGTGATTAACATCACATCATCGCCGGAATCCTGAATCGCTGTTCAGCAATGCATAAAAAACAAAACCGTCATCCTTATCAGATGACGGCTTATTTTCTATTCCTGACCCGTTTACGACACGCGTTACACCGAAACCGTGACCGATGTTTCCGTGCGCGTCACAGGACGATACAGCGTATCGCGTTCCACTGGCACGCGCCCCGCAGCTTCAATCAACCGGATCAAATCCTGCCGTGTCAGGCCCTGCGGAGTCGTCGCGCCCGCGTCATGATAAATCTTTTCTTCCACCACCGTGCCGTCGATATCGTCGGCACCGAATCGCAAAGCAATCTGCGCGATCTTCGGCGTCAGCATCTGCCAGTACGCCTTGATGTGCGGAAAATTATCCAACACTAATCGCGCAACTGCAATCTGTTTCAAATCCAGCATCCCCGTCGTCCACGGCAAGTGCTGCAACACCGTGTTGTCAGGATGGAACGACAATCCGATAAACGTCTGGAAGCCCTTTGTCTCATCCTGCAGCGCCCGCAATTTCAGCAGGTGATCAACTCTGTCCTCATCGCCCTCGATGTGCCCGTAGAGCATCGTCGCATTGGACTTGATGCCCAGCAGATGCGCCTCACGCGCCACCTCCAGCCACTCGCTGCCATCGATCTTGTGATCGCAGATGATCGCCCGCACGTGCTCCGAGAAAATCTCCGCACCGCCGCCCGGCATGGAATCCAGTCCTGCTTCTCTTAGCTTCAACAGCACGTCCCGGGTCGACATCTTGTTCAATTTGGCGAAGAACGCAATCTCCACCATGGTGAACCCCTTCAAATGCACCTGCGGGAACCGTTGCTTCAACCCGCTCAGCATGTCGAGGAAGTATTGCAGCGGAAGCTCCGGATGCAACCCGCCGACTATGTGAAATTCGGTGACCGCTTCCGTGTAGCCCGATGCTGCCGAATCAAACACTTCCTCGAGCGCCATCGTGTAGGCGCCTTCCGTTCCCTTCTTGCGCCCAAACGCGCACAGCCTGCAAGCGGCCACACAAACATTCGTGTGATTGATGTGGCGGTTCACATTGAAGTACGCCACATTGCCATGCAACCGCTCGCGCACATAGTTCGCAAGCCAGCCCACAGCCAGCACGTCGCTCGTGCGATACAGAGCCAGTCCGTCGCTCTCATCGAGACGTTCACCGGCCATCACCTTGTCGTGGATCGATTTCAGCCGCGCATCGTCAGTCGAGAACTCATGCCGCGGAGTCGCAATAGGGAAACGAATATCCGACATATTCCTCAATGATATCCCATGCCATACCCAATCTGTCGCGGCAAAAAAAGGCATGCGTGCAAGGAAGTGGCCCCAGATACCTCGCACGCATCCTCAACTTCTTGTTTGTATGTCGGATCAGGCAGCGGAGTGTGTATCTCCCCAAGCTTCTCTTAGCTTCTCAGCAGCTTCTTCGGCGGGAACAACATTGCGATCTTTCGGATTCTGAGACATCATCCAGCCCACCAGTCCCCACAGGCCAACCAACAACAGCAAACTCTTCATCCAGAGCACCTCGCGTAAATATCACAGGCAATGCACCTGTGGCGGCACTACCGCGCCCTGTAGGATGCACCTGCCGTACAACTCGCCTCTCCTCTTCAGAACAGGTGGCCCGCTCAACGTTCTTTTTCATTGAGTGGGGATTTTTACCTTTACGCGGCCACCGTCTCCGCGCTCGCCTGGTTCAACTTCTCCACCACCTCTGCCGAAAGCTCCAGCTTCGTGGCTTCCACCAGTTCCTTCAGCTGATCCACCTTCGTCGCGCTCGCAATCGGAGCCGTGATACTTGGCCGCGCCATCAGCCACGCCAGCGCCACCTGCGCAGGCTTCGCATTCAACTCACGAGCAACCTCGTTGAGAGCCTCAACAATTCTCATCCCGCGCTCGTTGAAATACTTCTTCAGCATCCCTGCCCTCGGCACGCTCTCTGCCTGCTCTGCCGACGTGTACTTTCCGCTCAGGAATCCGCTTGCCAGCGAGAAATACGGAATCACACCCAGCCCGTGCTTGAGGCAAACTGGTTCCAGTGTCGATTCATACTTGCTACGATCGTAAAGGTTGTACTCTGGCTGCAGCGTTTCATACCGAGGCAGATTCAGCTTCCTGCTGATCTCCAGTGAAGACTCAATTCGTTCCGCCGTGAAGTTCGAACACCCAATCGCGCGAACCTTTCCTTCCTTGATCAGCTCCGCATACACACCCAGGGTCTCCTCTTGCGGCGTGCTCTCGTCATCGCGATGAGATTGATACAAGTCGATATAGTCCGTCTGCAGCCGCTTCAGCGACTCTTCCACTTCAGCGCGAATATACTTCGCCGACAGTCCCTTCTTCCCTTCGCCCATCGGCGAGCCCACCTTTGTTGCCAGGATCACCTTGTCGCGATTGCCGCGCGCCTTGAACCACTTCCCGATGATCGCCTCCGACTCTCCACCTTTGTTTCCCGGAGCCCACGTCGAATACGAATCCGCCGTGTCCACAAAATTCAGACCGCTCTCCAGCAGCGCATCCAGCAGCTCAAAGCTGCGTTTCTCATCGGCTGTCCATCCAAACACGTTTCCACCAAAGCAAAGCGTAGGCACTTCGATTCCAGAATGACCGAGTTGTCTCTTTTTCATCGAACCTGTCCTCTTTCTTTATTCTGATGACACGCACACCCCTGCGGTGCAGAACTTTGCGGGCACGATACAATACCCATAGCCCTGAATCTCTGTTTCCGAGTCGCGCCTTAAGCATGGTTCACAACGTCTTACACAACATCCGCGTTACGCTCGAGATGATCAAGTGGGAACACTCGTTCCTCACGCTTCCATTCGGACTCACCGGCGCCGTCATCGCCGCCAACGGCATCCCTCCGCTTCATACGCTCGGCTGGATCTGCGTTGCGATGATCGCCGCGCGCTCTGCGGCCATGGCCTTTAACCGACTGGTCGATGCCGACATCGATGCGCTGAACCCGCGTACCTCCATCCGCGCTATCCCCGCCGGACTGCTCACCCGAGCGTTCGTTCTTGGCTTCACCCTCGCCACTTCGCTTATTTTCTTCTTCGCCGCCTGGATGCTCAACCCTCTCGCATTCCGGCTCTCTCCCATCGCGCTCATTATCATCTGCGGCTATTCCTACACCAAGCGTTTCACCCGATGGGCGCACCTGTTTCTCGGACTCGCCATGGGCATCGCTCCTACCGCCGCCTGGGTCGCCGTCCGCGGCACGCTCGATCCCCGCATGCTCATCGTCACCGCTGCCGTCATGTTCTGGGGTGGAGGCTTCGACATCCTCTATAGCTGCCAGGACTACCACTACGACATTGCCAGCGGCCTGCACTCGGTCCCATCTTCTTTCGGCATCGCCGGAGCGCTTCGCCTCGCGCGCGTCTTCCACATCATCGCTTTCGTCTTCTTTGCCTGGATGCTCTGGAGCTTCGGCCTCGGCCACCTCGCCATCGCCGGCGTAGCGATCACCGGCCTCGCCCTCTTCTACGAGCACACGCTGGTCAAAGCCAACGACCTCAGCCGTCTGAACGCGGCTTTCTTCACCACGAACGGCTTCATCTCCATGCTCATTCTCTTCGCCATCACCGCCGACCGCCTTCTCCACAAAGCGTAGCCCAAAGTCCGGTGGCCGACATATAGCGCCTTCGCTCTTGCTCCTTGCTCTTGATTTTGGGTTCGGGTTTGCTTTTACTCTTGGGTTTAAGGTCTCATCCAGAGCGAAGCGAAGGATCCCAGCCGCCGCCCAAATATCAGCTGCCGCTCCAGGTCACCTACTACCACCACCCTTCCCACGATCCTCTCCTTTCCTTTATCCTTTCCATCTCATGACGGCCCACAACAACGACGAAGTCGAAATCAAGTTCCTCGTCCACGACGCAGAAACCCTTCTTCAGTCCCTACGCGCCTCCGGATTCCGCGAGTCCACTCCCTCCACCTTCGAGTCCAACACTCTCTACGACAACGCTTCCGGAGACCTCCGCCGTGCGGGAGAAGTCCTCCGCCTTCGCCTTTATGGAGAAAAGTGGCGCATCACCCACAAAACCCGTGGCACAGCTACAAAACACAAGAGCCGCACCGAACACGAAACCGCCGTTGCTAACGGTGAAGAGATGCACGCCATCCTTACCGCCCTTGGCTATCATCCATCATTCCGCTATGACAAATATCGCGCCGAATACACCGACGACGCGGGCGAAGTCGTACTTGACCGCACACCCATTGGCATCATCGCCGAAATCGAAGGCTCGCCCGACTGGATCGACCATACCGCCAAAGCTCTCGGCGTCCACGAGCAGGATTACATCACCGTCTCATACGCCGAAATGTTCTCTCAATGGAAGCAGCGCACCAACAGCCCCGCACAGAACATGACCTTCGAAGAATGTGGCACAACCCGTCCCTGACTGGCGGAACCCTGCAACAGGATTCGACGTATCCTCCGCTGGACTCATTGGCGACTTGCAAGGATATTCATGAGCACACTTCCCTCGACTTCAACGTCCTCCGTCTCCCGTTCCATTTCCAACGACGGCACTCCGCCCGCCGTGTGGATTATCTCCGCGGCTTTGTTTGTGCTGTTGATGGCCATTGCTCCGCGTTATGGCTATTTTCGCGATGAACTCTACTACCTTGCTTGCGGAGAGCACCCCGCCTGGGGCTACGTCGATCAACCTCCGCTCATCTGCTGGACCGCATGGCTGCTCGAGCACACCATCGGCACTTCGCTCTACGCGCTGCGTCTGCTGCCCGCACTCTCTGCCGCCGCCAGCGTGTGGATCACCGCCCGACTCGCCCGCGAACTCGGCGGCAATACCCGCGCACAGGTGCTCGCGGCTGTCTTCATCGCCGCCATGCCCCTCATGGTCGGCATCTCCCACCTGTTCACCATGAACGCGTTCGACTTCGTTCTCTGGACGCTCCTTGCGCTTATCCTCGTCCGCATCGAGAAGACCGGCAATCCGCGCCTCTGGCTGTTATTCGGCGTCGTCACCGGCATAACGATCCTGAACAAGTACGTCGTGATCTTCTTCCTTGCGGCGCTCGTCCTCGGAACCCTGGCCACCTCCTGGCGCCGCTGTTTCGCCTCCGCCCATTTCTGGATCGGCATTCTTCTTGCTGCCCTCATCTCGCTGCCCAACTTCCTCTGGCAGCAGCAACGTCACTTTCCATTCCTCGAACTCATGGCCAACATCCGCCGCAACGGTCGCGATGTTGCGCTACCTCCGCTCGGCTTTTTCCTGCAGCAGCTCCAGACGGTGAATCCCGTCTCCATGCTGGTCGTCTTCTGCGGTGTCATTTACCTCGTGCGCAGCAAGCGATACCGCGCCCTCGGTATCACATTTCTCGCCTTCTACGTAATCATGATGCTGCTCAAGGCGAAGAACTATTACCTAGCGCCCATCTACCCGATGGTCTTCGCAGCCGGAGCCATTGCTGTCAGCGAATGGTGCGACCGCCCGCGCCTTCGCTGGATTCCCATCACTGTCGCGACGCTTGCCGCTGCCATAGTGGTCATCGCCATGCCCATTCTCATCCCCGTGCTCACCGTACCTCAGTTCCAGCGCTTCGTTGAGGTCACCGGACTCAAGCTTCCCGAGTTTGAGCATCACCGTCGCGCCGTCCTGCCACAGCTCTACGCTGACATGTTTGGATGGGAGGAGATGGTTGCGAAAACCGCCGCGTTCTATAACTCGCTGACACCGGATCAAAAGAAAACTACTGCCATCTTGGCCAACAACTACGGGGACGCCGGCGCCATCGACTTCTTCGGCCCGCGCTACGGTCTTCCCAAGGCGCTTTCCGGCCATCAGAGTTACTTCGTTTGGGGACCGCGCGACTACCATCATCCCGACCTCATCGCTCTCGGATTCCACGATGATGAAACTTTTCGCCACGAATGCCGCTCAGTTCGCGTAATCGGTCAGGCCGATCATCCCCTCTCGCGAACTGAAGAACACTTCGACATCTACTACTGCCAGGGGCTTCAGGTCGATGCTCAGCAGGTATGGCCAACGGTTAAGCATTGGGACTAGCCAGCAGTCCTCCCCAAAAAATGCGGGCCATCTCAGGCCCGCATTCTTTTGCGATGGAGGTGTTCACTTGTCCTTCGGCGCTTCCTTCTCCTTGTTATCCCTCGCCGGAGGGGCATTGTGACGTTCCGCTTGTGGACGTTCCGCCTGCACATTCCTAACCGGCACATTCTCCCTTGGCGGAGCCGCTTCTCTCGTCTGCGGTTGCGGCCTTGCAGGTGCGCCCTCGCGTGGCGGCGGAGGCGTATTGCGCGAAGGAGCTGCCACCGGCTGCTGTCGCGGAGGCACCGGCTCGCGCGCAGGAGCCACATCGCGATTTGGCATCGTGTTGCGCGGTGGAGCCGCCGGTGCTACCTCGCGTCCGGGAGCCACGTCTCGAGCTGGAGTCGTATTGCGTCCCGGCGGCGCCGGTGCTACCTCACGCGTCGGAGCCACATCGCGATTCGGCATCGGATTGTGCGCTGGCGTGTTCGGACGCACCGGAGTCGGCGTGTCCCTCACCGGAGTGCCACGCTGTATGTCGGGCACGTTCGCTGCGGGCGCCTGTCCTCTGCCGTTCCCATAGCCGGAGGCCGGAGGCTGCGGCGTACCACTTGCCTGCGGAGGCCGCGGCACGTTACGCCCTGGACGGTTATCTCCCGGGTTCACGTTTGCCTCAGGGGCCTGCTGTGCCGGACGTCCACCGATGTTCGGAGTCGTGTTCGGCGTTGGCTGATTTGCGACCGGAGGTCTGCCTGTCTGCTGATTCGGCGGCACAGGCTGATTTCCATACCCCGGTCGTCCCATCTGCCTGTTGTCCTCAGGCCGATTTACAACCGGAGGCCTGTTGCCTTGCTGATTCGGTGAGCCGGCTGGTGAGTTTCCATACCCCGGCCTTCCCATCTGCCGATTGTCCTCAGGCCGGTTCGCCACCGGAGGCCTGCTCCCCTGCTGATTTGGAGCAGACTGTCCTGCAACAGGAGGACGTCCCGGTTGTGCATTCGGCTGGCCTACTCCCGGCAGTCTTCCTGCATTCGGCGGAGCCCCTGCGGGCTGTCCGCCCCGAGGAACCGGAGGATTTGCCCTCCGCAGCTCGTTACGAGTCGCCACATCGAGTGGAACTCCGCGCGATTTCTCCAGCAGAGGCCGCTGCTGCTCAAACCTCACTGGGCGCGGCGGCGGAGCAGCTCTCTCCACAACCTGCCTTCTCGGCACAACTACATGCGCTGGCACTCGAGCCGGAGGACGCCCACCAAGCACTGCTTCCTTCGTCGGCACAACATCTGCTGCCGTCATCACACGTGCCCGTCCAATCTCCTGCGCAGGAACAACCACGGCTGCGCCCCTCAGCGGTCTTCCCGAGGCAAGCGCTCCGCTCGGAACCCCCGTAACAGCGCCGCGCACCACCGCATTCTCATAGTGAATGTTATTAATAGTCGTGTTCCGCACATTCACGTTGTTGGAGTAGTAGTTGTTGATGACCGTCACATTCACCACGCGAGAGTTCGAAATATTCACTTCGCGCGCATAACGCGGGCTCACCCGATATGCCGGAATGTACGGATCATGCCAGCCCAGCGGAAACCATCCCACTCCCCCGCCAATCCCGACGGAAACTCCAAAGCTTGGACCTCCGACCCAGGCGACCAGCGCCGGAGCATACACCGGACGCACTGCTACCGGTCCCGGCACCCATCCCCAGCGGTCGCGAACACAAATCCAGCGTCCATAGTGGAATGGTGCAAATCCCCACGGGGCATCATCCACCCAGGTCCATCCCCAAGGCTCGATCCACGCCCAGTGTCCTTCGCGATACGGAGCCCATCCCGCATGCACCCGCGGATACCAAACGGTGCCATAGGTCGGCGTCGGTTCCCAATTTCCCGCATCGTCCAGGTCCTCGTACCCAACCGTTCCTGCCGCTACATACCTGGCTGAGCCCGAAGACGTCTCACGCCGTTCGCGCACCTCGCACCAGTCGTCAAATCCATCGCGATCCGGAACGCGCCCCGGCGTAAACGAAAGCGACTGTCCTCCGCTGAATCGGAACTGTTCTCCGGAGCGCACGCGGACAGCGTTTCCCTGGCCCGTTGCTTCGCCATCGCCGCGACGCACAGTGATCCAGCTCTGATCCTGATCCGGTACAACGTCAAATCTGTAATCCCCCGGACGCGTAATGGTGTAGGCAAAATTCGGCGTATCCACCTCGACGATTTCGCCCGCTCCCAGATACCGTACCGTCAGGTTCAACACGCCCTGATCGAGTTCGATCTGGGCCGTCTGATCATTCAGGTTCGTTAGAGTGAGGCTCGTCTCGCTCCCCATGCGCAGTGCAGCCGAAGCCATTGTCAGTTCAGCGCGCGCGTCGCGATCCGTCCATATTCTGTCTGCCGTCGTCAGTGGCCGATTGACGTTCGCCGCCACCCAATCATCCACCCCGCCCGGCTGCATCGAAACGTCACCCTGCACGTATTGAAGTCGCATCACGCGACTCGGCGGATCTCCCGCCATATCCTCTTGTGCGAGTGCCAGTCCGCTGATCGCCAACACGGCAAATGCAACTAGAATCTTGAACCGTAGCGATGACTTCATCGTCTTCTCCTTACTATGACTACAGCTGGTAAGCAGCATGAATCACTCAATCACCTGTGACCATTAAACACGGCAACTCCTCTTGAGTTTTGTTTCACGCAAAAAGAATCGCCCCGCAGGGCGATGTCCTTCTGGCGAATGCTACCGACTGTCAGGCAACCCGCTCCGCCACTGTCTCACGGTTCCGGTAGCCCTTCATGCAATAGAAAATCGCATCGTCGAAGAAGTGACTCACCGCCACCACGAACTCAAGTTCACCGAATAACTCTACACCCTTTCCGTCCATTGATTCTCTCGTGGCTTCCTGTCTCAAATAGTTCACCAGATAATCGCGGCAGCTCAGCATCGCCAGCACGCATTGCTCCTGTGGAACCCCCTGCCGCGCCCGTGCCGTTCCTATTCTGGTAAACGTCTTCTCGATGTCAGCTCCTGTCCGGTACAGCAGCCATTCCGTCAGGTTCACGAAAAATTCCCGATACTCTCGCTCAAGTAGCTCGGGCTCAAGCGCCGCATACGCCGGAGTTCTCGGAGACTTCCGTAGTTTTCGAACCAACGAACTCGCCAGTTCACCGCTGTTCCGCTCTGCGATACGCGAAAATCCCACACCGACCATCGATCTCTCCCCTTGCTGTTCGGCAAAGGAGAAAACGGCTGAGCCACCCCCCACTCTGAAGAAGAAAGTACATTGCTCCGCAGCCCCCACCCGATTCGGTACGCGGAACAGTTCGCGTTGCGCAGTCTAGGCCAGCCCACCTGCCTCACCAACCGCAGGCTCGCGGACGGCATCTCACATCAGCGGAAAGGAGTGCACCTCCATGACCTCGCCAACACCGCGACCTGATCCACGCGAGCCAGATCCCGCTCACGTCCCCATGACTGAGGAGTTCGACAGCTTCAAGCACACCATGCCCAATGCTGTTCCCATGGTCATTGCCATGGTGCTTGTAGCCGCTGCCCTCGGCGTAGTTGCCTTCCTGCTGCGCGCCAAGCCCGTCGCCTCCGGATCGATCGACGATGCTTACGCCGTCACCATCCCCACCCAGAACAACTCCATCGCCGTCGTCAATCTCACGTTTCAGAATGTCACGGAGAAACCCCTGCGCCTCATGAACGTCAACATCGCCGTCCACGCCAAGGGATCGGATTTCAAGGACGATTTCGGATCAGCCACCGATTTCCCGCGCTACTTCGCTGCTTTCCCCGAATTGCAGCAGCACGCTCGTGACGGCCTCTTCCGCGATCTCAAACTCGCGCCGAATCAGCGCGCCTCTGGCTCTGTCATCGTCGCCCTCCCGCTCACGCAGCAGGAGTTCGACGCGCGCGACTCCATGACCGCCACGCTGAACTTCGATAACCATCCACCGGTGAAGATTACGACCGGAAAGAGACCGTAATTCGAAAGGAATGTAAAACTAGCGCTCGATCATCTCCCATATCCGTGCCAGGTGATGATCATCATGCTCGGCGACGAAGTACAAATGATCTACCAGCCGCATCGGCTGCTTCAGCCGCGGATGCACCATAGAATGCTCCATCAGCGCTGGCTCAAGTCCCTCCACGCGCTCTATCAATCGCCGCCTCGCCGCGCGAAACTCGCGCAGTAACTCAGCCACCTCGCGCTCATTGTGCTTCGCCTCAAACGTCTTTCGATTCGTTAGGTCCGCCACGGTCAGTGTCCCTCGCCCATCAACAAAATCATCGACCCGCGCCATCCACAGCGGCTCCAAATCCAGCAGATGCCCCGCATGCTCCTGCGCCGACCACTTCTCCGCCCCCGGCCTGCGCACCATCACCTCGCGCGACACGCCTCCCAGCATCTCTCCCATCCGCGCCGGAGTCCCCCTCAGCCTCACAAACACGTTGGGATAAAGCTCCACCGGAAACGCAAACTCAAACTTCCTCTCAAACCAAATCGTCGTCTTCATACCGTCTCATTCGATGAAGAATGTAGCCTGAAGGAACCTCAGCCGCCTTAATTGAGTGGTGTAGAAAGCGGCTCGGGCAGGCGCCCAGAGTTGTATCCAACTCAGGGCTGTTCGCTTCTCATTGGCGGGTGGCTGTGATCTTTCAAGTCGTTTTCCGTCGAAGGACAACGTGAAACATCACAGGTGCCCACTCAACTCTCCTTTCGTTGAGTGGGGTAGTTCATCATCGCCCCAAATGGGGATATGGAGCGATAAGGCGATTTTTGGACAGGTATCCTCTTTCGCAGAGTTGAATCCAAATGTGAGAAATTGAGAACCCTAGAGGGTTTATGCGTAGAACGACACTCATTCTGTTCTGTGGCTCCTTTTGACGACATGTCTTTCATTTTGTGCGTCCATGACGCAAGAAGAAGCAGCAGTTTGACGGGCCTATGCAAAAGTGACGCTCGCCGTTCAACTCCGAACTCTTGTCCAAACGACTGAACCGGGGATTCGCAAACCTAACCAAACCGCAAACTCTGCGTCTATTTACAGCGTGATGGCAACAAAAAAAATCATCGTTCGCACTGAGCCTTTAGGATTGGAGATGTTTCTGATCTAAAGGAACTCAAGTACGGAGACTTGGTTACAAAGCCGAGCGGTGGCGATGCTCTGTTTATCGGAACAGTACGTCAGACATTAACGGAGGGGGATTGGAGCGTGTTCACTGATATGGGCGATGCGCGATGGATGAAGGAACAGACCGTATTGGAGGACTGGAATATTCCCGTGTCCGAAGCCGTGGCATATGCGGAAAAGGTTAGTCAAAGTCACTTGACCCGTTATGCGTGCTACTCAGTTACGGCTACTTTCGAGGGCCGCATGCGCCGCTACCTCGCTATGTTTTTGTTTGGGACAGACGCACGCGGCACCACATACACCCACCCGATAGATACGGTAGTGAATCTAAACGGCGGAGCGCTCGGATACTTCCTCACTCACCCTATCCGTCCGGATGTGTTTGTTGTTTCTGGCGCGCAGAACTGGTCAGATGCTCGCAATTGGCTGAAGAATAACTCTTCTCCTGAATGCCCCTACGACGCTGTAGACGCTTGCTGTAACCTGAACTCAATCGAGTGCGCGATCAATTTGGATGTTCGATAATTGGCGCTGTTAGACTCGCATGCAATGCGGTATACCTGTCGGAAACAGGGCTTCCTCCGGAACAGGATGCTGAGCGGAAAGGCGATTATCCGTCAACAATCTGAGAAAATGCAGTCATGATCGATGAAAAGCCCGTCACGTATGGCAGAGACTCGTACAGTATTTGCATTGTGCTGCGCCACCCGGAGCGCGACGCAGAGAGCATGTCCCTTGCTCTGTCTCTGAACCCAGACATAAAGCTCTCGAGAGCCAAGAGAAATGTATTCTATGCATCGTTGCAAGCTGGCGATGATGCCTCGGACTACGGGAACGCACTCGCAAAGGTGGCCCAATTTCTCGATGCTAACACTACGTATTGGCCCGATTTCATGCGAAGTGGCGGCGAAGCAGAGATTGTACTCAACAACACAATGGCACTGCCTGAGTCCGGTGATAAGTGTTTAGAGCTTCAACTCGCGCCCAGTTTCATTCAACAGCTTTCATCCATTGGTTTCGCGCTGCGAATACAAGGATGGCAAGGCTAAGAGAGAACCCGGGGATTGGTGAACAATACAGGGCTTTCCGCTCACTGTCCCAGAACCGGAAGATAAATCAGCTCAATCAACGTAAGCGTTTCGACCCTCACCCAAACAAAGAAAGCTCCGGAGCCGCGCTCCGGAGCTCTTAATCCAAGGCGACGCTTTACGCATTCGCCCCGTGACACTTCTTATACTTCTTGCCGCTGCCGCAGTAGCAGGGATCGTTGCGTCCAATCTTGTCTCCGCCGCGAACCACCTGCTGCACGCCGTCCGTCGGACCTGCGCCTGCCATGCGTGCCTGCTGCAATTCCCGCTCTTTCTTGCGCTGGAATTGCTTCTCGACATCGTCCAGTGAAGTCTGCATCCGTCGCGGAGCTCGCTCCATAGGCTCGGCCTCCACCGCGGGCCCCGAATACTGCAATTGTTCCGCTCCCGAGCTGGCCATCGGACTCACCGGGCTTCCACCCACTGCCGCCGCGTAGCTGATCTCGTCTCCGTTCTCGTCCACCACGCGCATCATGTACAGATAACGAACCGTCTCCTCCTCGAAGCGCTCCATCATTTCTTCGAACAGGTTGAACGATTCCCTCTTGTACTCCACCAGAGGATCGTGCTGCCCATAGCCGCGCAGTCCGATTCCTTCCTTCAGGTGGTCCATCTGCAGCAGATGGTCCTTCCACAACTGGTCCAGCACGCTCAGCATGATCACGCGCTCGTGCTGACGCATTGCTTCCGAGCCGATCAGCTTTTCCTTCGCTTCGTAGCGCGCAATCAGCCGGTCGAAAATCGCATCGCCCAGCTCGTGATGATTCAGCGTCTTTGGATCGACGCCTTCTGCCAGGATGTCCACGCCGAAGCGGCCATAGACCTCGTTCTTCAGCCCGGTGATATCCCAGTTTTCTGGGTGCACTTCTTCACCGGCATACTTTTCCAGAATTCCGCCCAGCATGTCGCGGACGTAATCCTGCTGAATCATTTCCTTCTGCTCGCTGCCTTCCAGCAGTTGACGACGCAGGCTGTAAACCGCCTCGCGCTGCTTGTTCATCACGTCGTCGTATTCGAGCAAATGCTTACGGGCTTCGAAGTTCTGGGCTTCCACAGCCTTCTGCGCTGCTTCAATGCGCCGCGTTATCAGCCCCGACTCAATCGGAATTCCCTCTTCCATGCCAAGCTGACGCAGAAGGTTCGACACCCACTCCTTGGCGAAGATTCTCATCAAGTCGTCTTCCAGCGACAGGTAGAAGCGCGACGCACCTGGATCGCCCTGGCGTCCCGCGCGGCCTCTCAACTGGTTATCAATACGCCGTGACTCGTGCCGTTCCGTGCCCAGAATGAACAACCCGCCCGCGCCGATCACCTGCGCGTGCTCCACGTCCGTCTCGGCCTTGTACTTCGTCAGCAACTCCGCCCAGGTTTCCGACGGAATACTGAATTCCTGTCCCTGGTAGTACCAGTACGCTGTCGTCGGATCGTCCGGCCTTGCCTCGACTCCACCAGCAACAGCCTTCACCGCCGTCGCCAACCCGCGCTTCAGCGCTTCCTGCTTGGCCATGAATTCCGGATTGCCGCCCAGCAGAATATCCGTACCGCGGCCTGCCATGTTCGTCGCAATCGTCACCATGCCGTAGCGACCGGCCTGAGCAACAATCTCGGCTTCGCGCTCGTGGAACTTCGCGTTCAACACAACGTGCTTGATGTTCTTCTTCTTCAGCAGCTCACTCAGCCGTTCCGATTTCTCGATCGAGGTCGTGCCAACCAGCACCGGCTGATTGCTTTCGTGAATGCGCGCAATCTCGTCCGCCACGGCGAAGTACTTCTCCTTCTCCGTGCGATACACCACGTCCTTGTTCTCAACGCGCAGCAACTGCTTGTTCGTCGGAATCACCACTACTTCCAGCTTGTAGATCTTGTCGAATTCGGCCGCTTCGGTCTCTGCCGTACCGGTCATACCCGCCAGCTTGTTGTACATGCGGAAGTAGTTCTGGAAGGTGATCGTCGCCAGCGTCTGATTCTCGCGCTCGATCTTCACGCCTTCCTTGGCTTCCACCGCCTGGTGCAGGCCGTCCGACCAGCGGCGTCCCGGCATCAGTCGTCCGGTAAACTCATCGACGATGATGACTTCGCCGTCCTTCACCACGTACTCCACGTCGCGCTTGTACAGGTTGTGCGCCTTCACCGCGACTTCCACGTGATGCTTCAGATCCCAGTTTTCCGGATCTGCAATGTTCTCCACTCCAAGCAGCTTTTCAACCTTCTCCCAGCCTGCTTCGGTGACCATTGCGTTCTTGTGTTTTTCATCGACAACGAAGTCGCCGGTGTAGATCTTCTCGTTCGGCTCTGCCCCGGGCAGTTCTTCGCCCTTGGTCAGCTTCGGAATGATCACGTTCACCCGCGCATACTTATCGGTTGACTCCTCGCTCGCGCCGCTGATGATCAGTGGCGTACGCGCTTCGTCGATAAGGATCGAGTCAACTTCGTCCACGATGCTGAAGTTGTGCCCGCGCTGCACGCAGTCGCGCATGTCAAACTTCATGTTGTCGCGCAGATAGTCAAAGCCGAATTCGTTGTTCGTGCCGTAAGTAATGTCGCTGGCATAAGCCGCCTGCCGCTGCGCATCATCCAGGTCGTGGACGATCACGCCCACCGTCATCCCCAGGAAGGTGTACAGCTTGCCCATCCACTCCGAGTCGCGCTTTGCCAGGTAGTCGTTCACCGTGACTACGTGCACGCCACGCCCCGAGAGCGCATTCAGATACACCGGCAGCGTCGCGACCAGCGTTTTGCCTTCGCCGGTCTTCATTTCGGCGATGCGCCCCGAGTGCAGCACCATACCGCCGATCAGTTGCACGTCGAAGTGCCTCATGTTCAGGACGCGGCGTCCCGCTTCCCTCACCACGGCAAAAGCTTCTTCCAGAATCGAATCCAGCACTTCTTCGATTGCCTGTTTCTGCTCTTTTTCCCAAGCTTTGCGGCGGTCAGCATCCAGCTCTTCGGCCGAGGGCTCCTGCAACTGTGCCAGGCGATCCTGCACCTTCTTGCGGAACTCGTCGGTCTTGGCGCGCAATTGCGCATCCGTCAGCTTTTGTATCTCGGGCTCCAGAGCATTGATGCTCGCCACGCGCGGCAGCAGCTTCTTCACTTCGCGCTCGTTATGCGTCCCGAAAACCTTTGCAATCAGAGAGTTAATCAATTTCTATGTTCCTTCAGGTGCTTACCGGCCCCATCTCTCGGCAGAACAGCTTCTTTGCATGCCCAAGGCACCAGTGAAAAGCCTACCATACCGCGTGCAACCCGGCTCGGCTACTCGCCTCCACTCTCGTCAGATGTGAGTAGAGTAGTATGGACACGACCCGGAATCGTTCGGATGACTTCAAACCCCTGAGGTAGATGTATCTTGATAGTCGGCGTTCCCAAAGAAATCAAAGACCACGAAACCCGTGTAGGAATCACTCCCGCAGGCGCAAAGGCCCTGGTCGATGCGGGCCATAAAGTTCTTGTCCAGGCTTCCGCCGGAGAACTCTCCGCCTTCCCCGATACCGAATACGTCGCCGCCGGAGCCGAAATCATCGGCACCGCCGCCCAGGTCTGGGCCTCGGCCGACATGATCGTCAAGGTCAAGGAGCCCATCGCGCAGGAAATTCCTTACTTCCGCGAAGGCCTCGTCCTCTTCACCTATCTGCACCTCGCCCCTGCCCCGGAACTGACGGACAGCCTGCTCAAGAAGAAGATGACCGGCATCGCCTACGAGACCATTCTCGACAAAGCCGGCACCCTTCCCCTGCTCACGCCCATGTCTGAGGTGGCTGGCCGTATGGCCGTCCAGATCGGAGCCACCTACCTCGAGAGCGAACACGGTGGCCGCGGCCTTCTTCTCGGCGGCGTCCCGGGCGTTCCCCCTGCCAACGTCTGCGTCATCGGCGGAGGCATCGTTGGCACCAACGCAGCCAAGGTCGCTCTCGGATTCGGCGCCAAAGTGACCATCGTCGATCTCAACCTGAACCGTCTGCGTGAAATCGACGACATCTTCAATGGCCGCGTTTACACCCTGGCGTCGAACTCCTACAACGTGACCCGCGCCGTGCAGGAAGCCGATCTCGTCGTCGGAGGCGTTCTGATTCCCGGCGCCACTGCTCCCAAGATCGTCACACGCGACATGGTCAGCAAGATGAAAAAGGGTGCCGTGATCGTCGATGTCGCTATCGACCAGGGTGGCTGCGTCGAAACCGCGCGTCCCACGACTCACAGCAATCCGTCATACACCGAGCACGGCGTCGTGCACTATTGCGTCACCAACATCCCCGCCGCCGTCCCACACACCTCGACGCTCGCCCTCACCAATGCGACTTTCCCTTACGTGATGAAGCTTGCCAAGAACGGCATTGAAGCCACGCTCCGTTCCAACAAGGAAATTCACGAAGGCATCAACACCTTCCAAGGCAAGCTCACCTACAAAGGTGTCGCCGACTCCCAGCACCGCGAATGGTCCCCCATCGCCGAACTGGTCTAGCAAACGCTCTATCCCGAGATCCCCGATCCGGGCACCCCACCCTTAAACTCGCGGTTCACTCGAGTTTTGGGGGTGGGGTGTTAATTTGCCCTTGCCTTTGCTCTTGCCATTGCCTTTGTGGTTGACTTTGCCTTTTGGTTTTAAGGTGTCAACTTGGTTTTAAGGTGTCATCCTGAGTGTAGCGAAGGATCCCAGCACAGTCTCGGGCCACCAGTGCCACTCCAGGTCACCTGCCACGCACCAAGAGGCTCTTTCCTCTAAACGGAAATCGGCCGCCCGCAGGCGGCCGACTCCACTTCCACGAAACCTAAATCAATCCACTCTCCCGAGCCATCGTCAACGCCTCGATCGCGGCGCCTCTTGCTCCAGCAGTATCTCCATTTGGCATCGCGTAAAGAGGAATTCCGACCTGCTCTTCGCGCTGCGTCGGCATTCCCTTTTTCACTTCGTCCAGGAACCACTTCTGGAACTTCTCGCTTGCCTCCAGGACTCCGCCGCCCAGAATGAACGCATCCGGATCGAACGTGTTCACCATCACGTCGAAGAACAGTCCGAGCGCATGTGCCTGTACTTTGAAGATCTCCAGGCTCATCTCATCGCCCTTGTCGGCATAGCCTCTCACGAGCTTCGCCGCTTCGTGAATGTTCCCCAGCTTGCCCAGTTCGTGATCGGGATACTTCTTCAGGAAGTGCGGCAGCAGCGTGCGCTCAATTGCCGTCAACGATGCCAGCGATTCCAAATCGCCAATCCTTCCGCAGTTGCAGTGCGGAGTCACTCCGTCGATGCTCTTGATCGACTGGTAAGGGATGAGGCAATGCCCCAACTCGCCGCCAAATCCAACCTTACCCTTGAGCACGTTGCCTTCAATGATCACTCCGCCGCCCGTTCCAGTACCGATCACGACCGATACCGAAGTTTGATTCCCCGTGCTGCCGAAGATCGAGAAGTGGCCCCAGAGCGCGCCTGCGTTGGCGTCGTTCAGATAGGTAACGGGTTTCCCAAGCTTCTTCGCCATGTGTTCCCGGATATCGAAGCCCTTCCAGTTTTCATGTACGAAGTTTGTCGAACCCCGCGCGCTCAGCACGCCAGCCGAGCTTGCCGGTCCCGGAGTATCCAGTCCCACTGCGACGATGTCCGCCAGATCCACGCCGCATTTGTCGGCCACAATCTTCAGTCCATCCGCAATCTGCTGCAGGCAAACATCGGGCCCTAGCTTTGTCTTTGCCGGATGCTCGCAAAGTCCTTCGACCAGGAACTTGTTCTCTTTATTGACAAGCGTATAGTTGATCGCTGTCCCGCCTAGATCGACTCCCGCAACTACTTGCACTTGTATGATCTCCAATTATGCCGAGATTACTCACCCCGAGTAGCCTAGCAGAAAATACCTAGGACATGTCCCTGAGACAGAACAGTTTTCACACGGATTCCCATCTTCGGCCACACGCAACCTCCACAACTTTCGACATCCCCCATCGCGATATTCGCAGTTCAATGTTCTCTAAACAAATTAGAATGATTCAGCACTGATAACTGGAGGCCATAGCAAGTGGCACGGACCATTCTCGTAACAGGTGGAGCAGGTTTCATCGGCTCCAACTTCGTTCTGCAGCGAATCGCCGCGGGTGATCGCATCGTCAATCTCGACAAGCTCACCTACGCAGGCAATCTCGGAAACCTTGCCACCATCCAGCACAATTCGAATCACATCTTCGTCCAGGGTGGCATCGAAGACGCCTCGCTCGTCCGCTCGCTGCTCCAGCAGCACCATCCCGACGCCATCGTGAACTTCGCCGCCGAGAGCCACGTTGACCGCTCCATCGTCAGCCCCGAAGAGTTCATCTTCACCAACGTCGTCGGCACCTTCCGCCTCCTGCATGAGTCGCTCGACTACTACCGTTCCCTCTCGCCCGAAGCACAGTCGCGATTCCGCTTTCTTCACGTCTCCACCGACGAAGTGTATGGCTCGCTGTCCAAGGACGACCCGGCCTTCGCTGAGACAAAAGCATACGAGCCGAACAGCCCTTACTCCGCCTCGAAGGCATCCAGCGACCATCTCGCCCGCGCCTACCACCACACCTACGGCCTTCCGGTGCTCACCACCAATTGCTCCAACAACTACGGCCCTTACCAGTTCCCTGAAAAGCTCATACCCCTCGTCATTCTCAACGCCCTCAATGGCCGCCCTCTCCCCATCTACGGAGACGGACTCAACGTCCGCGACTGGCTCTATGTCGGCGACCACTGCGAAGCCATCGCCCTTGTGCTCGACAAGGGCACACCCGGCCAGACCTACAACATCGGCGGGAACAGTGAAAAGGCCAACATCGATGTCGTGAAGACCATCTGCTCCATCATGGACGAGGCTCATCCCTCCGGCGCGCCCCACGACCGCCTCATAACATTCGTAAAGGATCGTCCCGGCCACGACCGCCGCTACGCTATCAATGCCGGTAAGCTCCAGCGCGAGCTTGGCTGGCAGCCGCGCGAAACCTTCGCAACCGGCATCCGCCGAACTGTCGAGTGGTATCTCGCAAACTCTGCATGGATCGAGCAAGTGACCAGCGGAGACTACCGCAAATGGATCGCAACCAACTATGAAGCGCGAGGTGCCAAGTAATGAAAGGCATCATTCTCGCCGGAGGCTCCGGCACGCGTCTTTATCCCGCCACCATCGCGGTCAGCAAGCAGCTCATCCCCATCTACGACAAGCCGATGGTCTATTACCCGCTCAGCACCCTCATGCTGGCCGGAATCCGCGACGTCCTGCTCATCTCCACCCCAACCGACCTGCCGCGCTTCCGCGAACTCCTCGGCAACGGTTCGCAGTGGGGCATTAAAATCCAGTACGCCGAGCAGCCTCGTCCCGAGGGCCTGGCCCAGGCCTTCATCATCGGCGAAGAGTTCATCGCTGGCGACCCTTGCGCGCTCATCCTCGGCGACAACATCTTCTACGGCCAGAGCATGTCCCAGCTCTTGCAGCACGCCGCCTCGCTCGAACGCTGCGCCACCATCTTCGCCTATGCCGTGCAGGACGCTCGCTCCTACGGTGTCGTCGAGTTCGACTCCGAAGGCCGCGCCATCAGCCTCGAAGAGAAGCCTGCGCATCCGAAATCCCGCTTCGCCGTCACAGGTCTTTACTTCTACGACTCCGAAGTCGTCTCGCTCGCCAAATCTCTCAAGCCCTCTGCTCGCGGCGAACTCGAAATCACTGACCTCAACCGCCTTTACCTCGAGCGCAATCGCCTCAACGTCGTCACCTTCGGACGCGGCACCGCATGGCTCGACACCGGCACCCACGACTCCATGCTCGAGGCTTCCAGCTTTATCGCCACTCTCGAAAAGCGCCAGGGCCTCAAGATCGCCTGCCCCGAAGAGATCGCCTACCGCATGGGGTTCATCACCTGCGAGCAGCTCTGCGAACTCGCCAAGCCCCTTATCAAGAGCGGCTACGGCAACTACCTTCTCCAACTCCTTGAGAGCTAACCGGCTCTCAAGGAGTCATTTCCGAATCTCGGATTCGCCCCGCCCGCACCAGCACAGGATGGCTTGTAACTTTTAGCGCCCCTTGGAATCCAACCTCGTACTGGGGTGTGGATTATGAGTCGCTGTCTCCCGTTTCGCGTCGTAAGTGTCTTTGCAATCCTTATAGCAATCCTGATCGTTGGAATGTCCTTCGGGTGGGATCGCGCAGAAGCATCCCACGGCAGCGCCGTACTGCCCGATCCTGCCGTGGATCAGCATCCCGCGGCCTCAGGACGCGAGACCGCCGTCTTTGCTGGGGGCTGTTTCTGGGGAGTTCAAGCCGTCTTCCAGCACGTCAAGGGAGTCCAAAGCGCCGTCTCCGGATACTCCGGCGGTTCATCCAACACCGCTGAATACGAAACCGTCAGCACCGGACAAACCGGACATGCCGAATCCGTGCAAGTCACTTTCGATCCCTCTCAGGTCTCCTACGGACAGCTTCTGAAAGTGTTCTTTTCCGTTGCCCACGATCCCACTCAGCTCAATCGACAGGGCCCTGACACCGGATCGCAATATCGCTCGGCCATCTTTTACACCAACGACGAGCAGAAGCGAATTGCCGATGCCTACATCACGCAGCTCACCCAGGGAAGATTCTTCCCCGGTCGCATCGTCACCGAGGTAGCGCCTTTAAAAGGGTTTTACGCTGCCGAGTCCTATCACCAGAATTACGCCACTCTGCATCCTGATAACCCGTACATCGCCATCAATGACGCTCCCAAGGTCGAGCACCTTCGCCAAGAATTCCCCGCCCTCTACAAGTAGCAACAGCCTCAGCATGTAACCCGAGTGTCGAACCCATCCGTCGCCAATCGGATGGGGATTCAGTGTTGTTCCATTCTGATCCTTCGCTATCCTTTCTCCGCGCTCTTTCCTTGTCGCCGCCACACTATCGAGCTACTCTGATTTCGCTGTGTTCTAGAGGGAGCTCGCCTATGCCGACCCGCCTCATAGCTTTCCTGTTCATTGCATGTTCTCTTACTTTCACGGTTGCATGCGGCGGCGGAGATCACCGACAGACGTCCGCACCATCTCCCATCTTCATCAGCGCAGCTCCCACCGCGGCTCACGAGGGCGAAGCATACACATACACTGTCGCCGCAGCCGACCCTCAAGGCGGCAGCGTCACTTTTTCTCTGCAAACCTCTCCTGCTGGCGCGACCCTCTCCGGCAACACCATCACGTGGACGCCGACTCACGCGCAGGCCCGCCAGTCCAATGCATTCGCCGTGCTCGCCACCACTTCACACAGCGGCACCGCCACGCAGTCGTTTTCCGTTACGCCCACCGGAGACATCCACGGCAGCCGCATCAGCACTTACTGGGGAGCCAACGGCAAAACCGACGTGCCCTACGACTTGTCCACCCTCAGCTCCATCGCCGCCCTCGTTCCTGACTCTGCTGGCAATCTCACCACCATCGCCGGACACGGCTCTGCCGACGGCACATTTGTCATCCCCAACGTCCCCGCGGGTTTCTATTGGCTGCGGACCTATCCCACCGACTTGTTCTGGACCAGCAGCAGCGATTTCGACGCTGGCTCCGATTTCGCGACCAGGTATTCACCCGCAACCTCTGCCGCCATCCAGTTCACGGCCAACATGAACATCTCCGGCCTGAGCCCATGGACCGTCAACAGCGGCCTGGCTGGCATCGCTCCAAACCTGCTGGCAAGTATCTCTTTCCTGCAGCTCTCATCCTCAGGCACAATCCAGCCCCTCCTGGACGTGGGCGCAACCTCCTTGAATGGCCAGCGCTCCGCCGCCGTGCTGCGCGAAATCGATCCCTCCAAGGGCGACAGCACTTACTTCCTGCAGATGGAGCCGACCGCCACGTTCGGCACCTCTCTCGCCGCTAACGGATTCTTCCCCAGCAGGCACAGTGTGACTGCTCTCGGCCCCCAGTCTCTGTCCGTGAATTCCGGCACCGCCGCCGTGGACATCGCTGGCGCCTTCACGACCTCCAACACCGCTTCCATGCGCGCCAAGGTTTCCGCCGCCGGGTTTGCCGACTTAGCAGCCGGCGCTGAGTCCTTTGGATTCGGAGCGTCGGTTGCCTACGTCCCCATCGCAGACCGGTTCATGGGGAATTCCATGGCCACCCCACTCATCGGTCTACCTCTCGCCTCCGTCGCCTCCGCAGCGCCGTTGACCACCGATATCGACGCGGGAGACATCTCCTACGTCAACCCGTTCCCTTCCTCGTGGGTGCCCATATACTCCGCTTATCAAATGACTGGCGTTCGCATCGACACTGGAACGGGTTCCGCCGGTTTGCTCGTGCAATCCGGCTACAGCACCACCACTCCGCCCACGGCGGAGAAGCCTTTCCAAATGTCGATGGGAAATATCCAGAATGCGTCGATCAATGGCACAAGCCTTTCCACGGCCACGACCGCTGCAACCCCTATAAAACTCGCCTGGGCTGCCCCCACGGGATTGGCTCCCGCGACTTACTTTTTGTATGTGATCAAGCTGCAGCAGGTTACTTGCAATCCAGTGCCTGGTGGGTTGACGACGTGTTCTGCTCCCCTTGTGTTAGCCGGACGCTTTGCAACCACCGCCACCACGCTCACTCTGCCTCCCGGCATGGTCGAAAGCGGCAGCCAGTACCTTTTCCAGATCGATGCCATTGCCGATTCCAAGCTGAATCCGCAAACCGCCCCGTACCGCCGCTCATGGAATCAAGCAACGACTAGTGTTCTCTCCAACTCCGTTACGATCTCTGGCACGGGATCAGCTCTTCAACCCGCTCCCGTGCGCAACGAAGCGACTTCCGAGCCCCTCTCCGACTTCTACCTCCTCACCCCCGATGGCCCTCGCCACATCAACCGACCTAAGCCTGACTAGACTCGCGTTGCTCTCAAGAATTCCTGCTGCGAGGTGCGCGGGTGCGTTGCGCTCGGGCACCCATCCTGGCTTGCCTTTCTTGGCAAGCCAGGATGGAGTCTGTTCAGATCGGGCGAAGCGCGTTCCGAGCTCCTGCTCTTTCTTCATCACCTCATCCCGCTTCTCACCCCGCCTCACCTTCCCACTGCGCGGCTCAGCACGGGTCTGCTCTCCGGCTTTCTTACAATCGGATTTCCCACCGGCAACACGTCCCTCCCGAAAACCTGGGCGAAGATCGCATGCCCCATCATGTAAAGCGCCAGCGAAGCGCACACAATTAAGTCGATTGCCGTCACCGTAAGCACCGACTTCATCCCCAGCAGGAATACCAGGTCGAGTCCCACAAAACCCAGCAACAGCGTCAAAAACGTAAGAGTCATCGCAAGATGCACCGCCAGCGACCCCACGAACATAATCGCCGTGTACACCGTGTACACCAGCAGGAAGTAGCCAATATCCGTGCCTGTAATCTTCAGCGGTGCACCGATGATTGAGTTCGGCAACGCCTGTAGATCCAGCAGCAGATAGATGAAAGCGAGCGCGATCCAGAACGCTCCATAAGCCGTGAATGCGCTATAACCGAAGTTATTCCCTGCCTTGAATTCCTGGAAGCCGGCAATCAGTTGCGCGCCTCCACCAAACATCAGTGCCACACAGAACACCACGCCACTTCCACACCACCCGAGGTTATGAAACTGGAGCAATAACGTCGTCACACCAAAGCCGGCCAATCCAACGACTGCCGGGTTCCCACGGATCTGACCTTCCATTGGCAAATCTCCTTTGTCCTTCTCACGGTTAGTAATCGGCTCAGCGCGCTTCTCACCCCACGTCCAGCGATGGAACGCTCAGCCGTCGTACGCATGAATCCAGCGGATACACTTTCGCGTCGTTCTGCAGAGCCCGAAAGGCAATGGATCGTTATTCAACTTTCTGCTTAAGTACCAGGTATCGCTTCGGAACGTTCACCCCAACGCTCCGGCGTCGCAACCGACTCTCCGCGTTTCCTCAATCGAGAAGAGCCATTCCCTCACCCGCAAGGCTGCTTAGACGCGGATGCATTCTGCTTTCTTTTCTTCCATTCGTAAAGAGAAATCCACACCGAAGAAAAACTCGCTGCCTCTCAACTCGCGTCCGGGAATTTCACTCCTTCGAGTTACGCCTGAACCATTGCCTACGCGCTCACCTGCGACCGCAAGAGATTGGTTTCCTGCTAATACCTGGAAAGTTCATGACGGGCAGACGGTCTTGTCATACTGACCAGACCGTAACGATGTAAAAACTTCCATTGATACCTGAGTTAACTCCGGCGGGCATTCAAACGAAGATCATCCGGGTGCCGGAGCGCGGCCTCAAGCCGTCTTAAATCCCCGCCAGACTCCGTTGCGCGCGGAGAACGTGGACTTGCGGGATAGGAATGAAGGCAGCGAGTACGCTCCGGCCCCTGGGGACGTCCGTCGTGACTATATCCCCGATTCCAAGCTGCTCAACCAAAATATCGCTGCTGCTTCCCGCATTGGTCCTGAGCCTCCGCCCAGCGCGTCTTGCTACAATTCATCCCTACAAACCTCGGAGGCTGCGCATGCGCAAACTTGCTGCTGTTCTGCTGTTCACGACCATAGCCGTGCTCTCAACCCTTGCCCAGGCACCGCCCGCGCCTGCTCCCGACAAGCCCTACGTGATGGAGTACTACTACAAGGTTCACTGGGGTCACCAAGATGAGTTCCTCGATCTTTTCAAGAAGAATCACTACCCCGTCCTGCAGCGCGAAATCCAGCAAGGCCGCATTCTGTCTGTACGCCTCGACACGCCTGCATTTCACATGCCTGAACAGGAGCGCTGGGATTACCGCGTGACCATCACCTTCAAAAATGCGCAGGCCGCCTACACGCCCGTCGACGAGCACGCCATCCAGCTTCAGCTCTTCCCCGACCAGGCGACATTCAAGCGCGAAGAGCAGCGCCGCTTCGAAATCCTCGAGGCCCACTGGGATCTTGCCATCTCTCCCATCCCGCTCGAAGCCGCGAAATAATCTGCTCCAAGCAAAAGCCCCTCGCGATACGAGGGGCTTCTTAACACCTGATTTAAATTTATAAAGCCGTTATGCTGCGACTTGAGATGCGTCGGAACCTTTGGATTGGGCCATCAGTTCGCGAATTCTCATCCTTGCCTGATGCAGTCCGTGTCGGGACTCGTCTTCGCTGATGCCGAGTGTTCGGGCGATGCGGGCATGGTCGTATCCATCGCCATCATGCATGCAGAAGATCATTCGCTCTGTGTGCGGCAACTGCATGATCGCTCGCTCCATCTCCACGCGCTTCGTATTCCGAGGCATCGAGCTAACTTCCCTCACGGTCGCGCACTTGAGTTTCGGGGGCTCGAGCGAAACGCTCTCTTCTTCGCGCAGCTCGCGCAACAGAGCCTTATCGATCATCTCTTCCGTAGGCTGATCGCTCACAGAAAAAGCGCGCAAGAACGTCCGCTCCGAAATATCTTCCGCCAGCATCTCGTTGTCTGTCATCCAGAACGCAAACGAGTAAACGCGATGCCGGTTCGCCTCGTAAATGGCCTTGTACTGCTCCAGCCGCTTGCTCTGGGCGCTGGGGCGAAACTGCACGATTGCGATTGGCGGCAAAGCTTGAAAACTATTCGACAATTGAAGCTCCCTCGATACCCACCCAAAAGAAGAGTCGGGTTGAAACACTGCTGAAGTCGAGCAGATGTTGGTCACTGCAAGACAACTCAGACTTAATCCTTAGGCACGGATATACTGCAATCACTCTGCCCAAGTAACCCTCGAACTCATGTTCCCCTTGTGGAAACTTAGATAACCTGCTCATCCTGAGTTACTTGGAGCCTGATTTATATTTGTGGGGTGACGGATTTGAGTAGATATTTCGCCTTACGACGTACTATCAGAGGGATCTGTAGATTCATAATAGTGGAATCTCTATTCCACTATTGAGCTCAGACGAGAAATTATTACCAACGATGCAGTACCTTCGAACTGCTTTCTGGTTCTTCCATAGCTAGGATGCGTTCCGCGGGCCCAGTGATGCGCCTCTATTAAGTACAAGGAGCTGTTGAGGTCTTCTGTGGAGTGTGGGTTCCTGTATTTGCAAGTACAATAAGGGCAGTGTGCGTTGCTGAATCACTTTAATGAAACGAATCTTAGTTGTTGACGATGAAGGGGCTGTTCGCGAGGTAGTCTGCGCCATGTTGCGCCACGCCTCGTACCAGGTGGAACAGGCTCGCTCGGGCAGAGAAGCCCGGGATTTCCTACGGCAGGACCCGGACATTCACCTCATCCTGACCGACATGATGATGCCGGACATGGATGGCCTGCATTTGCTTGATGCGGTCAAGAGCGAGTACCCAGACATTCCAGTTGTAATGGTAACCGCCGTTCACGACATTTCCATTGCGCTCGGCGCCATCCGTCGCGGAGCCTACGACTACATTCTGAAGCCGTTCGAGAGAGAGCAGTTGCTGGCTGTTGTGAGCCGCGCGCTCGAAACGCGAAGGCTCAGAATCCAGAACCGCATGTATCAGTCCAATCTTGAAGCGCTCGTAACGCAGCGAACGTCGGAACTGCGCAACACGATCGCCGAGCTGGAAAGATCCTACGACGTCACATTGGAAGCCTTAGGCGATGCGCTCGATTTGAAAGATGCCGAGACTGAGGGACATTCGCGCCGGGTCATGGCCTACACCATCGAAATTGCGCGCGCCATTGGATACCCTGCCGAGAAGATGCGTGTCCTCGCCCGTGGTGCATTCCTCCATGACATCGGCAAAATGGCCATGCCTGACGCAATTCTGCGCAAGCCGTTCCCGCTCGACCGGAAAGAGCAGGAACTCATGCGCGAACACAGCGTCCTCGGCTATCGCATACTGAAAAAGATCCCCTTCCTCGCCGAGTCTGCCGAAATCGTGTACGCCCACCAGGAACGCTGGGACGGCAGCGGATACCCCCGTGCTTTGAAAGGTGAAGAGATTCCGCTTGGCGCTCGAATATTTTCGATTGCTGACGCTCTGGATGCGATTACATCCAATCGTCCCTACCGCCCAGCGCAGAGCATCGAGGTGGCACGCAAAGAGATCGCGGCATGGTCGGGCCGCCAGTTCGATCCCATGATCGTGGATGCGTTTCTCGCGATCCCTGGCTCTTTTTGGGAGCAGCTGCGCATCAACTCCCAAAAAGAACGAGTCTGGTATAGTGATCATCCCTTGGAGGCCAAGGCTAACACCGTATAAGGAGCTGCATGGCAACCAAACTGGAAAGACAATTAGTGGCTGAAGGTATGCAGAAGCTGCCACGATGGACGCTTCAGGGTAATCAGATCGAGCGCGTTCTCGAGTTCCCCAATTTCGTCGATGCCATGATCTTCGTGAACAAGGTCGCCGAGCTTGCCGAAGAAGAAGGCCATCACCCCGATATTCGCATCGTGTACAACCGCGTCACCTTGGCGCTTACCACGCACGATGCTGGAGGTCTCACGCAAAAGGATCTGAGCATGGCAGCGCGGATCGACTCGATCCCCACATAGAGTGCTCTCGGAAAAGCAAAACCGGCGCTTGCGACGCCGGTTTTCTATTTCATTCGGATAATTGCCTAAATCGTATTACGAGTGCTGAATGAGTGCTCCAGCTCTGTCACTGCCTGCTGGATCCGTTGGAGTTCGTTCTTTGCTGCATCGTTCCAGGCCACCATACGACCTTTCACCTGGCTGTGCTGTGTCCTGAGTCGCACGACATTCCGCGCACGCTTCGAGAACAGCACAGCTCCCAGTCCGCCTAGTCCGACGAACGTCAAAGGTACAGTCCACTTACGCATTCTCACCTCCGAGTCGGTGTCTCTCATTTTTCCCCAACTCTTCCTGAGTAGCAACAATGAATTTCGAGACAGTGGGATGCGTCACTTGAAGAAGAACGCTTCAGCGGCTACGGCGGGGAAAGCAGTGCAACTCGATGAATCTAAGTACGCTTACGATCCCCGGCATGAGTGCGCGATGCCTGGCCTGCAGTGTGGCTTTTGCGATCAGAGTTCGGCTCACGCTGATGTGCTTGCCCGGAGGTCTTTGCTGCTCCTCCATTGGATGGATGCACCGGAACACGAGGTGAGAACGTCGCGCGCTGCTGCGCCTTAGGACGCTGCGGGGAAGGCAGCGGAGCCGGTTGTGCCGAAACCGGCGGCGTCAGTCGCTCCGGGTGTTCGCGCACGATCTTCTGGGCCAGCTTTAGAACTTCGCGCTCGCCTCTGTAAGTAAGCTTGCGGTGAGCTTTGTCCAGAGGGAACCAGAACGCCTTGCGCACCTCATCTCGCATGTCTGGACTGATCTGTCCCAGCCGCCCTGAAGAGTAGAGGAAAAGGTAGAAGCTGACTGCCTTCGAGACGTGCTCGCGGCCTCCCCATGAGCGCACATAAAGATACCGGATCGTTGTGAGCCGGAACAGCCGTATGCCACGAACACCGGTTTCCTCGAAGACTTCGCGGTCGGCACTCTGCTCCGGCGTTTCTCCCTCGTCCACTCCACCTTTGGGCAATGCGAACACCGTGCCCTCCGGACGGGCTTTGGCACGTCGCGTGATCGTATCGGCATTGATGATGTTCGGCTCGATGATGGCCACTTGCCAGGCTCCGCGCATGTGCCTGAGTACGACACCGCCAGCCGACGTCTCGTACACGGTCTTCTGCGACGACTGCTGGTTGGCAGTCCCGGATTCATGCTCTATCTTCTTCGGAGCGGACGAATTAGACACCGTTGAGAGACCTGACTATAAAGGTTTGCGCATCCCATGTTCGCAAATATTGATGCCTATGGGCAAGAGTTTGCTCGTTGCGGGAGCTGGATTTGAGAGTATCAGAAGAGAGCGACTCGAACCCGGGCTGCTCCCAAAAGTATCAAATCATCATGTCTCATCTGCTCTTCTATTGCGATCATCATGAGATCGTACTACCTGCCGGACATAAATTCCCCATGTCCAAGTACCGGCTGTTACGGCGCGCTCTTGAGATGGATGGCGATTATTTGCTCACCCCTGCCTCTCCCGCCGCTCGCGAAGCCATCGAGCACGTTCACGATCCTTCCTATGTGGAGGGATTTCTGACTGGAACGCTACCACATCAGTCCGTTCGCCGCATCGGCTTTCCCTGGTCGGAGTCGCTCGTGAGCCGTACCCTGTGCAGCGTTGGCGGAACCCTCGCTGCCACCTCTGTCGCCCTGGAGCACGGATATGGCGGAGTGCTGGCTGGCGGCACGCATCACGCCTTCCGTGGTGAAGGTTCTGGTTTTTGCGTTTTCAACGACATTGCGATTGCCGCAAGCTGGCTGCTCCGCGAGCATCGGTTCAGCCGCATAGGAGTGGTCGATTGCGACGTTCATCAGGGCGACGGCACCGCCCAGATCTTCGAGGCCGATCCGCGCGTCTTTACTCTATCGCTCCACGCCCGGAAGAACTTCCCTTTCCGCAAGCAGCGTTCGCGCCTCGACGTCGAGTTAGAAGACGCGACCGGCGATCGTGAGTACCTCTCGGCGCTCGACGACGCGATGCAAACTGTCCTCGCGTGGAAGCCGCAGATCGTCTTCTACCAGTCCGGTGTGGATGCTCTGGCCTGCGACCGCCTGGGCCGCCTTGCGTTGACTCACGACGGGCTTCGCAAGCGCGACCGACTCGTGCTCTCCGGCTGTCGCCAGTACAACATCCCGGTGGTGGTCACACTCGGGGGTGGCTATGGGGATCCCATCGAGGCCACGGTTGAGGCGCACGCCAACACCTATCGCGTCGCGCTCGAAATCTTTGGCGATGGCCGATAAGCCACCTGTTTACGAGACACTACAACTCGGAATGCTTATTCATGAATCTTATCGACACCGCCGCCCCTTGGGGCGCAACTTCCCCTTCGGCTGACGGGCTGTTACGGAGAGGAATATGCGCATGAATCAGCTATCTCAAGTGGTGCGTTCCGTCCAGGTGTTCTTCCGCAATCTGAGCGGGACGCCCAAGACAGAAACGGCTGCACCGCGGAGGCGCACGCTGGGCGTAGCACTGGGCGGTGGCTTTGCACGCGGAATGGTCCACATCGGCGTGCTCAAGGTTCTCGAAGAAGAGCAAATCCCCATTGCTGCGATTGCCGGGACAAGTTCTGGCTCCATCATGGGTGCCGGGTTCTGTAGTGGGGTTTCTGCTAAAGAACTGGCGGACATTGGCCGCCGCCTTCGGTTCAAAGATATCGCTCGCTGGACACTGGACCGAGGTGGATTCTGCTCCAACGATCGGTTGGCGACCGTGCTTGGCCGCACGTGCCCCTGCAAAGACTTCTCGGAAATGCGCATTCCTCTCGTGGTCGTCGCCACCGAATTGATCAGTGGTCAGCCCGCAATCTTCCGCACCGGATGCATAACAGACGCAATCCGCGCCAGTTGTGCTTACCCGGGTATGTTCACCCCCGTGGAGATCAACGGAGTGCTGCACGTGGATGGGATGCTCAGCTACGAGGTCCCAACAACTCCGCTGAAAGAAATGGGAATTGACTGCGTACTGGGTGTTCAACTGAAATCCCGCTGGACCCAACCGGGAGCCCCGCGCCATTTCTTCGATGTCATCGGCCAATGTTTCACGATCGCGCAGGTGCGCATGAGCCTGCAGTGGGCCAAGGACGCCGATTTGCTGTTGCAACCCAACGTGGACGGTTTTGCCTACGACGACTTTGCCCGAGCCGATGAATTGATCGCCATCGGCGAAGAGTCCATGCGAGAGGCCCTGCCGGAGTTGAAGCAAAAACTCGGAATCGTTGACGTGAAGGAGACTGTACCAAGAAAGGTGGCGAACACAACCTTGGCAAAACCTTCGCCTGTTCAAGCGGCATGAGATTGAGTGCGCTTACGAGCGAAGCGCACTGAGCTCAGGGTTCAACTTGTAGATCACGCTGTTGATCACGATAGCGGCAAACGCCATTGCGCCAATCGAAACCGGAGCAGTGAAGGTTTGCGCCAGCGATCCTGCCATCAGGCTACCGAGCGGTGCGAATCCGAGGAACGCCGTGGCATAGATGCTCATCACGCGCCCTCGCATCTTGTCTTCCGACAGATGCTGCAGCATCACGTTCACCGTCGCAATCATCAGGATCATAGAATATCCAGTGCACACCAACATCAGCGCGCTCAGCCACTCGTTTTGCGACAACGCAAAGAACACCACGAACGCATAGAAGGCAATCGAAGCGCGAAACACCACGCGCCCGCGATGTTTCACGTTATGCGTGAACGCCATTGTGATCGCAGCCAGAAAAGCTCCCGCACCGTTTGCCGCCATAAGCAATCCAAAGCCGCGCTCATCCAGATGCAGGATCTGTTTCGCAAACAGCGGAATGAATGTGACGTATGGAATGACGAGTATCGATGCCACAGCAGTCATCGAGAGCAGTGTGAACAGGTCCTTGCGCTCGAATACGTACCGCAGCCCTTCCTTCAAGTCTTCCCACATCGTGTTCTTCTCTGCCGCATACAATGGCGGGTAGCTGATCTGCATGAGCGCGACCAGCACGGCGACAAAGCTGAGCGCGTTCAGCAGAAAATTCCCCTGCACTCCAAACCACGCCATGGCAAACCCGCCCAGCGTAGGTCCCACGACGCGAGACATGTTGAACTGTGCAGCGTTGAGTGCGATGGCATTGGCCAGGTCTTCGCGCGGCACCAGTTGCGGCACCAGCGCTTGATAGCTCGGGTTGTTGAGCGCCATTGCGATACCAGTGGTGAATGACAGAAGAACGAGCAGCGGCAGCGTCATGCGATGAGTCGCGGTCACTCCCCACAGAATGAACGCAAAGATCATCATTGCCGATTGTGTGACGAGCATCAGCTTGCGACGGTCCACGCGGTCTGCGATGACTCCGCCGAGCAGTGAAAACGCCAGCATCGGCGCGCTCGAAGCAAAGCCGATGAGGCCCAGCCAAAACTCCGCGTTCTGCGTCGCGAGTTGCAGCACCAGCCAGCCCATAGCGACGTTCTGCATCCAGGTACCGATGTTCGAGAGAAAGTTTCCGCCCCAGAACCAACGAAAATCGCGATTGCGCAGAGCGCGAATCATCTTCGGCATATCGCCGGTCGTGCCCCCGACCTGCGGGGCCAAGGGCTCGCTCGAAGCCACGGTCTCCAGCGGTTGCGAAGCGCGCTCCTCGCTTTCGTGCTCGTTCCTCAATTCCTGATCTTGCTCGTCCATCCACTCTCTCTGAAATGCTGCGCTACAAAAAACAAGAGCAGGAGAAAACTCCTGCTCATTCACAAAACTGGCGCCCGCTATCGAATGCGCTCAAGCCCTGCCGGTATTTCCGCCTCGCGCAGGAATTTAGCGCTCTCCTCCGGCGGCGTTGGGTTGATGTAGAAACCAGTTCCCCACTCGAATCCCGCGGTGTTGGTCAGTTTCGGAATGAACTCGAGATGCCAGTGGTAATACTCCAGCGAGTTCTCCTGCACGGGAGCCGTGTGCAAAGCCAGGTTGTATGCAGGACTATCCAATGCAACTTCACTCTTCATCAGCAGTTGCTTCAGTGCAGCGGCCAGGTTGATCATCTGGTGCGATGAGAGATTCTCGAATGCCGACTCATGACGCTTTGGAAAAATCCAGGTCTCAAACGGGAATCGGGGCGCAAACGGAGCGAACACCAGGAAGTCATCATTCTCGCTCACAACGCGCACAGGATTTTCCATCTCCTGTCGCATGATGTCGCAAAAGATGCAGCGCTCCTTCATCACGAAGTACTGGCGCGCGCCCTCGAGTTCCTCGCTTACGTGCTTAGGCACAATGGGCAGCGCGATCAACTGCGCGTGAGGGTGTTCCAGCGTGGCGCCAGCGGCTTCGCCATGATTCTTGAAGATCATGATGTACTTGAAGCGGCGATCCTGCTTCAGATCGACAATGCGGTCACGCCACGCCCACAGGACGCTCTCAACATTCCTCTGGGGCTGCATCGCAAGATGAAGCGAGTGCTCTGGCGTTTCCACAATCACTTCGTGCGCGCCGAGCCCATTCATCTTGTCAAACATGCCTTCGGCCTGCCGGTTGAGAGTACCCTCTATTCCGAGCGCCGGAAACTTGTTGGGCACCACGCGCACAGTCCAACCTGCCCCATTCTTCTGCGCATTACCATTCGAGTTCGGACGATAGGCGAGCACCTCGGAAGGCGTTTTGGCTTCGTTTCCGGGGCAGAATGGGCAAAACCCGCCCTTCTGCACAACCCTGCTACGCATAAAATCGCTGGGCCGCTTGGCGCGGTCGGTCGAGATAATCACCCAGCGTCCAACGATGGGATCTTTTCTGAGTTCAGGCACGCACGTTCCCCTTACGCCGCTTATCGCGGAAAGCGGCGCTGTTCACTCATACTACGCCTACCAAACGCATCTTTGAAAAGCTCGATCTGAGGCTTCTTGTCCGGTTCCAGGTAAACGCTCACCACATCGAAGCGGAACTGTGGACAGTGCCGCTGCGTGCGTAAAAACAGCGCTGCCATCCCGCGCAGTTCGGCTTGCTTGGCGCGATCGACCGCAATCTCGGCAGCAACCATTCCTCGGCTCGTTCGGGTCTTCACCTCGATAAAGCAGAGCGTCTTCCCTTCCCAGCCAATCAAGTCCACCTCGCCCCGTCGTCCTTTGCATCGCCAGTTGCGCGCGACCATCGTGTAGCCATGCCGGCGCAAGTAGCGGTAGGCGACTTGCTCTCCCTTGCGACCCGTTCGCAGGTGAGCAGGCGCGGTGCTCCGAAAGCGCCGAAATGCACTTGCGACCCGCTGCAACATGGCGGCAATCCGCTCTGAGATGCTCAAGCTATCCACGTGCAAAAGTTTATCGCACAACTTTGCCTCCGCCGAGTGTCTCTGCCTATGACGAACGCGATGATTTAAGATTGAGAGCAGATCCCGTCTGAAAAGGTGGATGAAGTTTTGAAGAAGCTGATCGTATTTGATCTTGATGGCACTCTGGCGCAGAGCAAATCGGCTCTGGATTCAGAGATGTCCGTCCTTTTGAATGACCTGCTTGGAGTCGCCAAAGTAGCCGTGATTTCCGGCGGCGACTGGCCCCAATTTGAAAAGCAACTGGTCGCGAATCTCCCTGCTGGCGGACGTATGCAGAACCTTTTGCTCCTTCCCACCTGCGGCACAAAGTTCTTCCAGTCGTCCAACGGGAACTGGAATAAGCTCTACTCCGAAGACTTCACCCCTGAAGAGAAACAGAAGATCATCAATTCGATGAATCGCGCGCTGGAGTCGACCGGCTTCAAGCCCGAACAGGTTTGGGGAGAAATCATCGAAGACCGCGGCAGCCAGATCACATTCTCCGCCCTCGGACAGCAGGCGCCTCTCTCGGCCAAGCAGAACTGGGATCCGGACTTCGCCAAACGCACTAAGATCAAATCACTGCTCGACACGTACATTCCTGAGTTCTCGGTCGGAATGGGCGGCACCACCTCGATCGACGTGACCAAGCCTGGCATCGACAAGGCCTATGGAATTTACAAGCTCCGCGACGTGCTCGGCATCGCGCTCGATGAAATGATCTTCATCGGCGACGCCATCTTCCCCGGCGGAAACGACTACCCACCGAAAGCAGCGGGCGTACTATCCATTCAAGTGCGCGACGTACAGGAAACCAAGCGCGTCATCGAGGCAATCGTAGCGTGTCTTAGCGGCAACTAGTCTTCAGCAGCGAACTCAAAAGGAAACGGCATCCCCCACGCGATGCCGTTTTCACATCTCCACTCCCTACGCCAGTAGAGCCGTAACCTTCGGCATCCACTCCATAATTGGAATCTGCTGCGGACACAGTGACTCGCATGTTCCGCACGCGACGCACGAACCCGAACGCTGATCGGGAGTGAGAAACACCTCGTAGCGGAATCGCGCACCCTGCACATCATCAAACAGGTGAGCATGGTTGAAAAAGTCAAAGTTCGTCGGGATGTTCACACCCGTGGGACAAGGCATGCAATAGCTGCATTTCGTGCACGGCACCGCGGTGCGTGCGCGATACATCTCCCTTACTTGCGCAATCAGCTTATGCTCTGCATCCGTAAACGCCTCTGGCTGCGACGTGTCGGCTGCCTTCAGATTCTCGTCCACCTGTTCCACCGCGCTCATGCCGCTGAGCACAACGGAAACCTCGGGCTGATCCCACAGCCATTGCAGCGCCCACTCCGCTGGAGTGCGGCGAACCGCGAAGTTCTCCATCGCCGCGAGCACATCCTTCGGTGGATCAACCAGGCGCCCTCCGAGCAACGGTTCCATAATGACGACCGCCAGCCCCTTGCTCGCTGCTAGCTTCAGGCCGCGAGTGCCAGCCTGATTCTCGATGTCCATGTAGTTGTACTGAATCTGGCAGAATGCCCAAAGATCGCTGCCGTTCACAATCTCTTCAAAGCACTCGTAATCGTCGTGCATCGAGAATCCGAGATGGCGAATGCGTCCATCCGCGAGCGCCTTTTTGGCTTCTGCCAGCAGATTGTGCTTCAGCACGACATCGTGCCACCGGCTCTTGTTCAGCGAGTGCAGCAGGTAGAAATCGATGTGATCGGTCTGGAGCTTTTGTAATTGTTCATTGAGCAGGCGATCGAAATCTGCTGCGCTCTGTACCTCCCAGATCGGAAGCTTCGTGGCAAGCCTTACCTTGTCGCGATATCCATCCTGCAACGCTTTTCCAACAACAATCTCGCTCTGTCCGCCATGGTACGGGTACGCCGTATCCACATAATTCACGCCGCTGTCGATGGCATGACGCACCATGCGAATTGCCTCGGCCTCGTCGATATTCGGGCTCATCCGATCGCCGTCGTGCGTCGGAAAACGCATGCAGCCGAATCCAAGTGCAGACACTTTCCAGTCGAGCTTTCCAAACCTGCGGTATTGCATTTCGATCCTCTTCGTTCCGTATTTCAGCAACAGCTATATTGTACTCTGCAGAATTTCCTCAGCCGTGCAGACGTCCACCATTCCTTTGCAGCCGTATATCACCGGAAGCGCTTTCTCCGCGGGGTACTTCTTCCGCCATTCCGCAACCTTCTCCGTTCCCGCGCGATAAGCCGGAAGATACATGCGCCCAAGCAGCGGATGCCGTCCCCACGCACCGCTCAGCTTATCCGCGCGTTCTTCGCTCACAAGGAAATCGTGGCGCAGCACCTTCGCCACCTCTGCCTGCGGCTTACCTTCGCCCCACGTAAGGAAGCTCGACTGATTTTTCGCATCGTCCTGCAATAAAGCCAGCAAAGCCCCGATCTGCATATCTTCGTCCGGCAACTGCTCCAGCTCCGTTGCGCCGTGCGCAATCAGGATCGCGTTATTCGCAATGCCCTCGAAGAGCGCAGCCGCACGCGTGTTCATCGTCAGCACCGTCGCTTCGAATCCAGCTTCGCCCCTCACGTACCGGTTCTGCAGGTAAGCAAACGTCGTGACGTGCCCCGGAACGACCTCGTGGCTGATCAGCTGGTAGAACTCCGGCACCGAGATCTGCAGCGAAGCATTGATCTCGTACGTCGCTTCGTACTCCGGTTCGCGCTTCGCATTCCTCGCGCGTCCCACGTAGTTCATGGAACCCGAAAACCACGCCTCCTTGATGGGAAGGAAGTCGATGTTTGCTCGCGGCACATCCGCCAGTTCCTTCGGCAGATACGGCGAGAGGTGCTTCGCGCTCAATTGATCGAAGTAGGCGATTACCGCCGAACTCAGTGTGCGCACGCTCGCCATGGGCGTCACGCGATCCTTGCGCCACGCATCTACTGCATTCAGCAGCGATGCATCATCGTGCGACTCATGCCCTGCGCGCCCTAGCAATTCCGCTACACGCTCGCGCTTTGCCTTTGGATCCGAGGGCTCGGGCTTGCGGCCTGACGAGGCCAACACGCAGCGTTCATAAGGCACGGCCGGTCCATAGCCCAACATTTCCATCGCCAGGTCCCACATCACCTGCAACGACTCTGCCAGACCTGCTAGATATTTCCCTCGCAGTCCGCCGATCTTCGCCGCTTCGCCCTTCAGTCCAGCAATGGCCGCAGGCAGATCGACTTCCTTCAGGTATGCATCCACCGCCGCGCGATCTATCTGCTTCGCGCTGACGCCGCCAGTTTCGCGCACGCGAGCCGCCGCCGGAGTTGTGTACGCCAGCGGCAGCGGATCGTCGCTGAACCACGAGTCCGCGATGAACCGTCCCGTGCCCGAGGGGCACATCACATCTCCGCCCCATAGTGTGTCGATTCCGATCACCGCATCCGCGCAAAAACATCCTGCTGCGTCCATAGCCGCCTCCTTACTGCTTCGCTTTCTTCACCGAACTGAACCACACGTACACGCACAGTGCCACGAACATCAGTGCCGATACTGATTCCGAAACAGAAACCGTGTCATACCAAGGCGTCTTCACCAGGCTCTCGCGATACCACGGGAACAGGCGCAACGCCGCGCCGAAGACTCCGCCGAGAGCGCCACCAGCCATAAGACCAGAAGCGATGATGACGCCGCGCTCGCGAATGCTGCGCCCCGCCTCGCCTCCCTGCTTCTCTGCCTTCTTGTTGAGCAGATGCGAGAGAAATCCACCGACCAGAGCGGGAGTGTTCAACTCCAGCGGCAGATACATGCCCAGAGCAAAGATGAGCGACGGCTGCCCTAGCATCTCCATCGCGATGGTGATCATCGCGCCCACGCCAAACAAAACATAGGCGACCGGTTGATGGCTCATGAAGCCCTCGACCAGCGCCTTCATGATCGACGCCTGCGGGGACGCCAGCACCGGACGCAGATCGCCCGGGGCAGCTTCGCCAAACTGGAACGTGCCCGCCAGCATCACGATCGTGAGCCCTGCGGCAATCGACGCGGCGATAACACCGAGAAACTTCACCTTCTCCTGTGCTGCTGGAGTCGAGCCAATCCAATAGCCCGCCTTCAAATCCGTAATCGTCTGGCCACTCACCGAAAGCGCCGTGCATACCATTCCCGCGATAGCCATCACGAAGAACATTCCCGTCGTGCCCGAAACACCAAACCTCAGCAGCACGATGGACGAAATAATGATCGTCAGCATCGTCATGCCGCTCACTGGATTTCGCGCCGTCGTGGCGATAGCATTCGCCGCAACAGATGCGAAGAAGAACGAGAACACAACGGTCAGCAGCACGCCGAGCCCCAGCACAGTCCACGACACCTTGAGGCTGCCAAGCAGCATCGCCACTGCAATCGCGCTCAGCACCACACCGAGCAGAATGGAGATCATCGGAACGTCGCGGTCGGTGCGTTCCATGTTCGCGTCTTCTCCGCGCTTGAACGCCTTCAGCGCTATCCCAAACGAACCCGCAACAATTCTCAAGCTCTTCACGATACCGAAGATTCCGGCCGTTGCAATTGCACCCACGCCAATGAAGCGCACGTAACTGCGATAGATCTGCACGGCCGACATGTCGCTGATCGGCAACACGCCCGGATAAACCGTGCCGACCACGTGCTGTCCGACAAAGAACACCAGCGGCACGAGCACGAGGTTGGCCATCACACCACCCGCGCAGAGAATCAGCGAACTGCGCAGTCCCATGACGTAACCAAGGCCCAGGATGAAGCTGATTGCATCGAAGCTGACGGCGATGCGCGCCTTCGTTCCAAGCGTCTTAACCAGCGGAACCCACTGGAAGCTAACCGTCTCTCTCCACACCTCAAACGTCGTGACAAAGAAGTCATAAATGCCGGAGATGAGTGTCGCTTCCAGCAGCAACTTGGCTTGCGAGCCGCCTTTTTCCCCCGTCACCAGCACTTCCGTGATGGCCGTTGCCTCGGGATACGGCAGCACCCCATGCATCTGGCGCACGAAGTACCTGCGCAGCGGAATCAGGAACAACACGCCAAGACATCCGCCAGCGACACAGATAAAGATCGTCTGCACCGGCTTGGGATCGAGTTTCAGGATGTAAAGCGCGGGCAGGGTGAAGATCGCACCCGCCACAACCGCTCCGGCGCACCCGCCAATCGCCGTCATGATTACGTTTTCGAGCACCGACGAGCGCCGCGCGTACACTCGCGCCAACCCGATAGCCAGGATCGAGATCGGGATGGCGGCTTCCATCACCTGGCCTACCTTCAGTCCAGAGTAAGCCGATGCGATGCTGAATATGACGCACAGGAATGTGCCCCAAAAGATCGAGCGCCACGTCAGTTCCGGTTCACGGGCTGCGGCTGGAACGATGGGACAGTAGGTTTCATCTTGCGCCAGCGGCTTGTAGGCATTTGCAGGGAGTGACTTTGTTTCGGCTTCGGCGGCCATCAGGGGGAACCTTTCATCGCGAGACTACTTCGCTGGCATTGGGACTGGCAGCGTTGGGCTCCAGTGATCTCGTTGCCAAACGTACTGCAAAACACTACACAACACACGAAAGCGCGCGCCGTGATCCAGCGCACGCTTCGGTGATTTCTCTAACGAGCCATCTTGCGCGCTAGATCTCAAACACCGCGCCCATATCAGCGCTGGTAACATGCAGCAGGTAACGAGCCAGCCATCCGCGTTTTACCTTTGGCTCAAACTTCGGCAGTGCTTTCAGCCGCTCTTCCAACTCGGCATCGCTCACCTTCAACTCAAGCTGGCAGGTCTTTGCATTGATGTAAATGTGATCGCCTTCGCGCACCGCCGCAATAGGACCTCCCGCCGCAGCCTCCGGAGACACGTGCCCGATACACAAGCCGCGAGTTCCGCCCGAGAAGCGCCCATCCGTAATGAGAGCCGCGCGAATTCCCGCGCCCACAATGGCCGCCGTCGGCGATAGCATCTCCTGCATGCCGGGGCCGCCGCGTGGTCCTTCGTATCGAATGATGACGACATCGCCGTCCTTCACTTCCCCGGCCAGAATGCCCCGCAGCGCGTCTTCCTGGGATTCGTAAATCTTCGCCGCGCCTTCAAATTCCATCATGTCCGGCAGCACACCGGCGACCTTTACCACCGCGCCCTTCGGCGCGAGATTGCCGAACAGGATTGCCAGTCCACCTGTCTGGGAGAAAGCCTTCTCCGCCGGGCGAATCACATCTCCATCCGCGTTGGGTGCCGCGTTCACCGCATCAGAGAGATTCCCCGCCACAGTCGGCACATCCAGCTTCAGCAGATCGGAATCAGCACGGGTGAGTTCCTTCAGTATCCCCGGAATCCCGCCAGCACGATGCACGTCCTCGATGTGAACCTCCGGACGGCTCGGCGAAACCTTACAGATATTCGGTGTACAGGCCGAAATCTCGTTCAACCGCTTCAAGTTGAAGTGAATCCCTGCCGAATGCGCCAGCGCCAGCGTATGCAGAATCGTGTTCGTCGATCCACCCATCGCCATGTCGAGCACAAACGCATTCGTCAGCGCCTGCTCGGTAATGATGTCCAGCGGACGGATGTTCTGCTCAAGACAGCGCTTCAACGCTTGCGCCGCACGCTTTGAGAGCGCAACACGCTCCGGATTCAGCTCGGTCTTTGTATATGTCTTGTCAGTCCAGCGCTCTGCGGGAGTGGTCCCTGTCCCCGGCACCGCCATTCCCAGCACTTCGCCCAGGCAGTTCATCGAATTCGCGGTGAACATTCCGGCGCAGCTTCCGCAGCCAGGACAGGCTTTTTCGGCCAGCGCGCGGAGTTCTCCGTCGCTCATCTTGCCGACGCTGTGCTTACCCACGCCTTCAAACACCGTGATCAGGTCCGTTCCTCCCGGGCCTGCAAGCATCGGGCCGCCGCTCAGGTACACAGCCGGAATATTGATCCGAGCCATGGCGTTGTACATCGCCGGAACGATCTTGTCGCAGTTGGCAATTCCAATCCATGCATCGCAGGGATGCGCGCCAATGATGGTCTCGATCTCATCCGCAATCAGCTCGCGCGAGGCCAGCGAATACTTCATGCCGTAGTGGCCCATCGCGATGCCGTCGCAAACCGCGCCACCCACATTCGCGTACCACACATTGAATCCCAGTGCCTTCAACTCGTCGCGCACAATCTCGCCAATCTTGTCCAGGTGCGCATGTCCGGGAATCTGCGTGGTGTACGAGTTGATCACCGTGACGAATGGCTTCTTCAGGTCGTCCAGTGAATCAATCAGCCCTTCGGCCATCATCAGGGAAGCAGCCGGAAGCATGTGTGCGCCCTCGGCCACGATACGGCTACCGCGTTTGCGAATGTTTTCGATTCCTGAATTCATTTACATTTCAGTTTACTTGAACAGCTTGCATCAGCCCACCCCTGAATTCCTGATCGAGCACCTCCCGCCGGGGCTTCACCAGAAAAACAAACGCCTCTTAAGCCCTGCCCGCATCCATTCAACGAGCAGCAGTTGTACTCCGCCCAGCTCAGGAGTGTTTCCATCCAGGAGGACCACATGGCCGTCTCGACCAACAATGAGTCTCAAGCCGCTTCCACCCTGCTAGCGCCCGGAACCAAAGCGCCAGATTTCACCCTGCCGTCCTCGCCACAGGAGAAAGTCACCCTCAGCAGCCTGCGCGGTAAGCCCGTGATCATCGCGTTTTATCCTGCCGACTGGAGCCCGACCTGCGGCGACCAGATTGCCCTGTACAACGAGGTGCTTCCTGAGTTCAAGAAGTTCAATGCCGAGCTGCTTGGCATCTCCGTCGATGGACCCTGGTCTCACAAGGCCTACTCCGAACAGCGCAATCTCCACTTCAAGTTGCTTTCCGACTTCGAGCCCAAAGGAGCCGTATCCCGCCAATACGGAGCCTATCGCCCAACCGACGGCATCTGCGAGCGCGCCCTGTTCGTGATCGACAAAGACGGCGTAATTGCCTGGAGCTATCTGTCGCCTATCCGCGTAAATCCCGGCGCTGACGGTATCCTCGACGCGCTCGAGAACCTGCCCAAGTAGGAGAGCCATGGCCACCCTCAGAGCGCCCATTACGCACGACGACCACGCCCAAGGCCCCGAGAACGCTGAAGTTACCCTCGTTGAATACGGCGATTACGAGTGCCCTCACTGCGCCCGCGCCTGCGGCATCGTCAAGCGCTTACAAAAGCACTTCGGCGATCGCCTTCGCTTTGTCTTCCGCAACTTTCCGCTGGCCGAATCGCACCCGAACTCCCAGTCCGCTGCTGAAACCGCCGAATTCTCCGCGGCCCACGGCAAGTTCTGGGAGATGCACGATCTGCTCTTCCAAAATCACGAGAAGCTTAGCGGCGCGCTGTATCTTGACCTTGCCCGGCAACTGCAACTCACTCCTGCCGCGCTCAGCCAGGCGCTGGAAGAGAAGCAATTCGAAGATCGCATCCGGGCGGAATTCAGTGGCGGCGTCCGAAGCGGCGTTAATGGCACGCCAACGTTCTTCATCAACGGAACTCGGCACGACCAACCATTCGAGTATCCATTTCTCCTGATGGCCATCGAAGAGGCGATCGGCACACCTACCGATCATCACTAACTGACGCATGTGTTGGCTGCCGCGAGCCCTTCGGCAGCCGCCTCCGCTACCCGCACGCATCCTTCACAATCCAAAGTGCTCTGCCAGCCGCCTAATAGTGCATGTACTGCAGTTCCCCTTCAAGCTGAACAAACACCTCTCTCGGTGATCCGCCTTACACCTACGGTTCTTATCTCGTAATCCTCAGGGTTTTTGCTGCGCTCGCAGATATCGACATTGCTCGATATTGAAAAGGTCAGCCCCTGCTCGACAGGACTTCTAGAACGAGCTGGCAAATTTCCTTTTTGAGGATCTGATGAAGAAAACCCTGCTCGGAGCCCTTTGCCTTTTTGCAGCTTCAGCTTTCGCCCAAGTCTCGGTAAAGGCAAGTGCGCCTACGGCCTACTCCACTGGTACCTCCCCGATTCACGTTCACGCTACGGCCTCCAGCTCGCGGCCAATTACCGGCTGGCACGTCTATCTCGACAACAACGACGTATACACGGGACCGGCAAGCGGAACGATCGATACTTATATCAAGGCATCAACAGGCACCCACCAGCTCGTCATCCGCGCCTGGGACACCAGCGGAGCCTACGGTACGCAGTCTGTGCAGACGACGGTCGCAGCGGCTACCACCGGAGTTTCCGTCCAGGTGGCTTCTCCCGTCGCTAGCTCCTCCACCGCTTCTCCGCTGAGCATTTCCGCCACCGCTTCCAGCTCTCAGCCCATCGTGGGATGGCACGTTTACCTCGACAGCAAGGATGTTTATGTCGGACCGGCCGCCAGCAGCATCAGCACCAGCATCAGCGCCGCGGCGGGTACGCATACTCTTGTGATTCGCGCCTGGGACGCGACCGGCGCTTTTGGGGACAAGACCGTCACAACAACGATCTCAAGTTCCACTTCCACGCCCACACCTTCGACCGGCTTGCCAACCCCGCCCTCAACCGCCAAGGTCTTCACAAAGATTGAAGAAATGAACTCCAACTGGGGCTCCTGCAATACTGCGGCGTGTGCAGGCGGCAGCGGATCGGGCGCTTACTGGCAGGCTTTCAACCAGAGCTCTCCCTCGATGGACGGAAACAGCATGCAGCTGTATCATGACGGCGTCTGGGGCAATGCTCTCTGGTGGAAACATCTGGGATCGAACAACACCGCCACCAACTTCCTCTGGGACTTCTACGTCCAGGTGGATGCCAACACTGCCAAATACGCGCAGGCACTCGAATACGACGCCTTCCAGTTCGTTAACGGCTACAACTACATGATCGGCACTCAATGCAACTACGCCGCGGGCGTGTGGGATACCTGGAACGAATACACCGGGCATTGGCTGCACACCACCATCCCCTGCACCAAGTTCACCAGTGGAACCTGGCATCACATTCAGTGGTACATGACGACCGATCACACCAACCACACCTATACCTACAAAACTCTCGTGGTTGATGGAAAGGCCTACACCGTGAACCAGACCCAGCCTGCGAAGTACCTTGCCTGGGGTGATAACGTCGGCGTCCAGTGGCAACTCGACGTAAACGCCACCGGTGGCGGCTACCACGAATGGGTCGAGAACTCCAAACTCACCATCTGGTAACCATCACCAGAAGACAACCAATGGGCTGGCCACCGGGCCAGCCCTTATTCATTTTGTACGAGCCGGTCATGATTCTGAATTAAGACCGAGCTTTCTGATCCGCCGCTTAGCTTCGAGCGTTTTGGCAAGTCGCCAGTTATGCCAATGTTGTCGGTATTGCCAAGATCGCGCAGTGCGTACTCATTCCACGCGAAGTCCATCGAAAACATTGCGCGTCCCTGCGCGTTGCGGAATCCGTCGTGCGTGACCGAACATATTCCGCCAGCCCGACCGGCTTCTTGAGAACATCACCACCTTGAGCAGAACGGGGTTGCTCGCGCGCGCCCGCTCCATGGAGGCGATCATTTGATTCCTCTTCAACATCACTCAATCCGCTATGCAAGGAGGCACAAACAAATTCACCCTCTGCGCTTGCACACAGAGGATGAGGATGAGAAGTGAATCTTACAAACTCTTTATTTGATTGAAACGGAGGCCGTCCCTTACCTCAACACATTGATCGCTGCGGCTCCAAGCCCAATCTGTCCAATGATCTGTGACCAGTCCTTGATTCCGCGCATGACAGCTCCTTTATCGAGCCGCGTTGGAACCACGATCGTATCTCCCGGAATCACGCGCATCGATCCAAGGCTGGACGACCACATACCCGATGTGTTCGCCTTGCTGAGCACGCTCCCATCAGCACGGATGACGAAGACATGCTTCATGTCAGCATCCCGCGTCCCGCCGCCCGAGAGCTTCAGGTAATCGGCGATTCTGCGATTGTCCCGATACATCAGCGAGTTCTGGTTGTAAACCGCTCCTACCACGTTCACCATTACAAACTTGTGTGGCACCAGCAGGTCGTCGCCATCTTCCAACTCCATGTCCGGAAAGGAATCGACTCCCGTCCGAGTCGGCGCAATCTCAAGCACAATGCGCCCAGTCGCTTTCACATCGCGGAGCTTGTTTATAAGGGCTCGTTGTGCTTCCACCTGCGCTGTCAAAGCGCTCTGCTGATCCAGAGAAGTCTTCGACAGGTTCAAGGCTTCCCGATTCGACTCCAGTTCCATCTCGCGTACTAGTTGATCCAAACTGTCTTGCTGCTGCTTCTGCGCAGATTCGCGAGTAAATTGCGATCCGAAAACAAAAGCCTTGTCCGTCAAGCCTCCTGCGCGCGCAATCAGTGAGCGTAGAGTCTCACCCGGGTTCACCTTGTACACACCCGGAGCCTTGAACTCTCCTTCGAGCTTCACAAATTTCGACTGATGCTCATTCGGTACGGCCATGTCGTACTGCGAGAAAATCGTAATGACATCGCCCGCTTGCAACGGAATGTTCTGTTCCTCGTTGCCTTCAAGAATTACTTTGCCCAGGTTGAACGGAATCAGCGATGTCGACAGGTCAACCGGATTCAGGCGCTGAATCACTGCATAATCCCAGTTGATTTCGGGTGCGCTCCGTTTCACATCGTTGCGAAGTCCTGTCTGCCCTGCCACAAATGGCCGGCGAGAGCCATTCCGAAGATCACCATTTGCATTCGTCGAGGACGAATCGGAACCAAGCTGTCCTGCACCGAGCTGGCCTTCACCAAGTTGCTCGGCACTGAGCTGTCCTGCATTGGGCTGTCGTGAATTCTGTGTTCGCGACGCACCCAAAGCGAGCTGTTGTGAGTTATACAGTTGAGAACTAAGTTGTTGCGAACCGCCGTCTTCCTCCGACTCCAGATCGGTTCCCAACTGACGCCCTCCTCCCCGGCGGGTCTCGGTTCCAAAGTCTGGTTTTTGTGGATTGCCGACGGCGTTCTGCATGTTCCAGAAATTGCGGGTAAGAAGGAATTCCTTATTCGGAATCAGGTCACGTATCCTCATACCCGGACGCATCGGATAGCGGCCCGGTTCTGCGACGTTTCCGCGCAGCGTAACAGCGTTTTCAAATCTTGGTGATATCGAAAGAACGCGAACCAAGTCGCTGTCGTGCAGCTCGCGGGTAAGGCCAGTGGCATCGAGGGTAAATTCATCCACTTTGCGGGTCGTGCGATTCTCGATGCGTTCAACGACTACGCGCTGCCCATCCGCCACATTGCTCAAGCCACCCGCGACTTCCAACTCTTCACCAAGAGTCGCTTTGCCCCTCAGTTCATAGATCGCAGGGAAGTTTACGCTCCCCGAGATAGCGATCTGCGGACCGCGGGCCGGGATATAAATCACGTCGCCGGCTTGTAGAACTACGTCCTTCGACTTGTCTCCCTTCAACAACAGGTCATAGATGTCGAATTCCGTGATGACCCGATCACCGCGCTTTAACTCGATCCGTCGCATCGATCCGTGATTGGAAGGACCGCCCGAAGCAAACAGCGCGTTCACCAACGTACTCAAGGAGCTTACGGTGTAGCTTCCCGGCCGCCGCGCATAACCCACAACAAATACCTGAATCGAGCGTAGTTCTCCAAGTGTGACCCTAAGCTCAAAACGCTTGAAAACCTGTCCCACAGCGGCCGTCAGATGCTGCGGCAACTTGTCATAGGAGACACCCGCTACCGAAACCGCTCCGACCTTAGGCAGATAGATTTGCCCATTGCGATCCACTCTCACCTTTGCATCGACATCAATCTGTCCCCAGGCGCGAATCATCAATTCGTCGCCGGGCCCGATCACGTAATTTGCTGGCACTGCGATATGGTCCAGCGGAGCGAATGTGCTTGGGACACCTTGGAACAGGTTGTATCCGAATAACCCAAGCCGTTTGCCCACTGAGCTCTCCACAAGCAGTTGGAACTCGGTTGGACGCTCGGGCGGAAGAATTGTTGTCCCCTGTGTCTGCTCACTGCCATTCAACGGTTGCTGCGTTCTGTCATCCACGCGTATCGTCGTCTGGCTTGCAGTACTCGGTGTTGTCGTTCCCCTCTCAGCCAACCCTGCCAAGGCAGAATTCGGCTGAACCGAGATCTGCGAAGGCATTTGAGTGGTTCTCTGATCCGATAATTGCGCGAGTCCCGTACAGAGACCCAACAGTAGTGTGCTTGCCAGCAATAAACGATTCTTAGATGTACGTAACACGATATTCTTCGCTATCTTTCCGGTGAATGTCTGGGTAGGCCCCAATTACTCGGACGAAATGAGATCTGAATCTGACTTACAAAGTTAATCTGTGGCGTTGACGCTATCGCCGGAGCGTTCCAGCGTTCGCCTTGCAGCAGATATTGCAATACCAGACCGTTGTGCCGTTGATAACGCAATTTCGCAAAGACATCGGTCTGACTTATTCCCTGCGGCACAAAATACTGAGAAACCTTGGCTGTCTTGTAACCGACGACGAGCGTGCTTTCCGGGTTGAACCAGTAGGTTGCCCACGCCTGCCCGCCCGTTCCTTCACGCCCCAGCCAGGAACTTAGCAAGTCCCCCTTATTCGTGTAGCCATCGCGGTAAATGCCTTCGTAGTAATAAAGCTTTCCGCCTTTGGCACGCGGATCCGTTGTATCCGTCGTCCCGCCTTCCACGTGTAAATCAAGTTTCGGAATACCTGGTATTTTCGCAAGGTAAATCCCGGGTGTCACTACAGCGTTCTGCGGAGCAGCGACAGGCGAAACATCATCATGAATCGCTGAGTCCGCATAGATCGTCACCCGGTCCCTCAGCTTCGGCACCCGGTAGCGAAAATCGAAGCTTGCGTGGCGCATTCCCAGAACGTTGCGTCCTGTCGCCTGATAGGTTCCGCTCGATGTGCTCGTGAAGCTTTTCCAGAAGTTTCCAAGCGTCAGCGGAGAGCCGCCCGGCCCTTGTCCGGCAATCACAGCATTCCGCGAGAACCCAAACTCCAGATTCCTCGTCGGGGTGAAATTGATCTTCTGCCCGTAGAAGAATGGCTGACCGGGGAACTGGTGCCCCGACAGCTTGCCGAAGAAGTTGTCCCAGCGGAAAGGCCCAACCAGGCGCGACAGTAGCGGTATATACAGTGGAGTCGTGCGATTGATCCTAAGAGAATAGAACGGCTCAGCGTTGTTGCTCAGGATCATCGAAGTGCTATCGTCCGTTCCCCACCAATAGCTCTGCTTTCCCACCGAGACTTCATGCCCGAGCAAATGCATCGAGACATACGTATCCAGCAAGCGAAATGAATTCGACGCCGGCTGCGCGCTGTAACTTTGTACCGGAGTGTTGTCCTGCGTAGCAATGATCTGCGCCACATCGCTCGAGTAACCAGGAACTGCCGGGGCGTGCTGATATTCGCCACGCACGTAGTAGGAAAAGCGACCCTGCTCTGCTCTAGCCTCGAAGCCGTTGATCTGCTGCCAGCCATGACCATAGCGCCGCCCGAAATCGTCGGCGATCGTCTGCCCAAAGTGAACACCATCATTGAGCGGCGTTCCTGAAATGTACTGTGTACGGCTGTACACCTCATCGAGCTCAATTCCACGATTGAGCTTGCCCTCTGCAAGTCCGGATTCCCTTTCCAGTTCGCTCGTCAGCGAATCCACCAGCGCAGCCGATTGCTTATCGAGAGTCTGGCGGTTGATGTCAGCCAGCATGCGATATACCGACAGCCGCGTCCACGGACGCAGTGCTATATACTCGCCACGCACCACTCCCTGCGCAGCCAGGCGCTCTACCGCCGGATAGATCCAACTATCCAGCTCTATGTAGGTTGAGCTCATGCTTGAGAGCGCCAGTGGCGAAGGTTCATTTTCAAAGGTTCCGAAGCGGTCGAGTGAGGCATCATGATGCCGTTTCTGCACACTGCGCCCGATTAGATAACCCATTGTTCCGCCAACCAGCACGTCCGCGGGGAAATGCTGTCGCGCGCTCACCCTCGCCAGGCTCACGCCAGCCGCAGTTCCATACGCCAGCAGCTTTGTCATGGGGCCGGGATATTCGGAAGCAATTACGGTCGCAAGCGCAAATGCCATCGCCGCATGTCCGGAGGGAAAGGACGCTCCGCCTGATTGGAAGAACCGTCCTGTGCCGTTTCCGTCCAAAGGCCGTTGACGGCGGAACGCGTACTTCAAGGCTTCATCAACGCCCAATGCATCGACGCCCGCTTCCATCGAGAGCAGCCCCGTCTCACGCAATTGACTGTTCCCGTTGCGGAGTCCGCTCACATACATGGATCCGGCTGCCAGCCCCAGCACTCCAAGACCGGCATTCGAGAAGTCGTTGCTCAGCCGTTGATGTCCATTGCGAACGATCTCGTGCGAGGCGGTCCGATCCGTCATGATCAGCCCGGTCGTAATTCCGGCCATCGGAACCAGCCAACTAGCATCCTGAAGTTTCAGCCGGAATGGGCTTGTCCAGATGAACTTCTGGTCATCCACGATGTTCAATGCAAAACGCTTGGCGTCGCCTCGAACACTGCCTTGGTACTGTTGTCCTTGAGAATTGCTCGCGTCTTCACCATTGGACTGAACCTGCCCAACGACTGCTCCACATAGTAACGACAACATCAATACAAAACTCGAGACTTTAGAAAACACCGATCCCCCGACTCACTTGCTTATATCCTGGCAGGATTCCCTCGAGTTTCTTACGAAGTGAATGATTGCCCGCGTACTTGCCCTAACCTGGAGGAGCCTTCCGACGAATGCTCGCCATTACAACGCAAATTGACCGACATAACACTGCTTGCAGCAGCGCTCGACACTCCGACTGGCTGAGGAGACAACGGCGCCATAAAGCCAGGCGAAACTGTTCTTGACACGGCACCCTCTTTGCAAGAACCTTCCATGCAATGCTCCAGTCCGGAGACGATCGACGGGACCAGTTCCCGCACGAGCACCTGGGAATCAAACAGCACGTTCTCCCGATCCAACCTGCGTGAAAGAATCACCCAGCCAAGCTTTCCGTATCTTTCGCTCTTCAAGTCAAAACCAACCCTGAAGCAGGCAGGATCGTACGGGCGTGTTTCCTTCGTGTAGCCCCACGTCATGGATTGGGCTCTGGCCTTACAGGATGGAATGCCCTTGACAACCGCCGGATTGAAAATCAGTTGACACCCGTCAAAATCGATCGTCTTCAGGGAAGCAGCCAACTCATCCCCAATCATGGCCAAACATCGTGATTTCTTAATGCGCTGTCCCAGATGCCTCAATGCCACATCATTTGCCAGCACTTTGCGCTGGTCGATCAGCCTGCAGAACATGCGCCCGACTTCACGAAACTCCATATAGCCGAGCGATACCACTCCGGTCACGAGCACCGCGACCAACACGACACAGCACACGATCTTTACCACAATGTGTCCCGTCGCGATTCCGATGCCTGCTAGGCCACACACAAGCGAAACGGTGTGAAGTACCAGCGCGGTTTGCCGCTGCGAGAATCCTTTGTCCAGCAACTTGTGATGGATATGCTCCCGATCGGGCTCAAAGATTCGACGTCCGCTCAAGAATCTGCGAGTAACCGATACTCCCGTCTCAGCCAAAGGCAAAGCAAGAATCGCCACAGCAACGATCACCGTGGCCGCTGCCGCTTGCGAGCCGCTCCAGGAAAGCCCCAAAGCGCTGATCATGAATCCTAGGAACAGACTTCCTCCGTCCCCAAGGAACATGCTCGCCGGATTCAGGTTAAATCTCAGGAATCCGAGAAGCGATCCCACTAGAACGACCGATGTGAGCACGATGCCCCATTGTTCGGATCTGATCGAGACGATGGCGACAGCAGCAAGAGAAAGTGCCGCTGTCCCGCCTGCCAGACCATCGATCCCGTCAATCAGGTTAATCGAGTTGCTGACAAGGACGGTCCAGATAATAGCCGCCAACAGAAAAACAATCGGACGGTGCCCGCCAAACGTCTGTCCCAAAGGAGTGCCGTGAACTACCTGAAACAGAGCAGCCCCACAGCCGATCTGAACCAACAGCTTAACCTTCGCCGACAATGGCCGGATATCGTCCCACAGGCCTACAGCAAACATCGCGGATGCCGGTATAAATGCCGCTAACACAAACCGTGGAACCGATCCAGGCGCCAGCAGCGACATGCCCGAGATGGTGATAAGCGACGATACAAAAATCCCGACTCCACCCAGCCGGGGTATCGGCTTGCGATGGATGTGTCTTTCCGAGCGGGGTCCCGTGGCCCAGCCGTATCTCTTTGCCAGCCAGCGAATAGCCGCATTCGTGACCAAAGATAAGATTGTGGAGGTCACTACCGCGAAAACTAATGTGATCGTCATGTTCTCTTTCGGAGCAGCGAGCAAATCGTGATTTTCGCTACACTTCGGTTGGTTCCAACCGAACCATGGCCCGAGTGATTCCCAGTGAAATTGGAGGCGGGGGGAGCTCCACAGAACCGACAAACTGGTTTTTTCTGTTCGAGAGTAGCTGAAAGCATAGAACTTGACTGCCCTGACGTCAACTTAAACAAACATGAAATTGACTACGTAATCCCGCCTAGTGCCTGCAACCTGCTTGATCAGATTTACAACTCCAGCTCAAGCCCGCAAAAACCAGATTGTTCAACTTACATCCGTCGCAATCTCGCCATGTCACTCGAGTGGGCTCTTGTGACCTGGCCCTTACCTGCTGTACACGACTAAGAAATACCGACTGCCCGGTCAATGGGGGAGTTGACCTTCCGCAGAGCGCTATGGGCTTAACGATTAAGTAACCACCCATCAGTGAGTTGTCGGTAACTTGAATATAGCACTTGTAGGGAATGTCTCAAAGTAACAACGCAGGGCTAAAAACACGAAAGGACTATATTCCCAATACGACTTTCCGACGCACAAATGCCCGCAAAGGGAATCGGACTTTACTAATTGACTGTTACAACTCTTGACAAGTTCAACTCACTTCAGCTTGCAACAAAGAACCGCAAAAACGCCTCGACTACTTGTCGCGTCACATCCTCCGCGGTCCGCGCTTTCACCAGCTCGTGCCCAGCAGCCTGCACCGTCACCAGCTCGGTCCTGGCTGGAATCAGTTTCATCGCCTGCAGCAATTCCGCGCTCGTTCCCATGCCATCGCGGGTTCCCTGCACGAACAGCGAAGGCGTCCTGAGTTCGGGAAAATGCGCGGTCCTCTCCTGATCCACTTTTTTCGGTGGGTGTAGCGGGTAGGAGAGGAGCAACAACCCCTCGGCGACGTCCGGTTCGTCTGCCGCAAGCATCGTTGACTGCCGGCCTCCATAAGAATGGCCACCCAGGAAGACTCGCCCCTGCACCTCGCGCCGCAGGGCTTCCGCCGCAAATCGCAGGCCCTGTCGATCGCGGTCCGCGCTGCCCCGCATAGGAGGTCCCGTCGGACGCTTCTGCCTGAACGGAAGATTGACCCGCAGCACCGTAACTCCAGATTCAGCAAACACTTGCGCCGTCGCCTTCAGTAGCGCAGATTCGCAATTCGCTCCAGCGCCGTGCGCCAGCACCAGTCCATCTCCCGAAGGCTGTTCCGGCCGATGCAGAAATCCCCGGACCTCCGGATCTCGCGTCGAATCCATAAACTCAGAGACCGTTACCTGCGACATGGCACCTTACCTGTGCTCATTATCATCCTTCCGCGACGCCTCCCATACCGGACGGAAATCGTAAGTGGGGTAGAACTCCGTACGGAACGCGCCCCACGCTCCGTGTTCGATCTGCAGGTTTATTTCGCGCAGTCGTGAGGAGGCGAATCGCAACGTCACCACCTGCCCGATTCCCATCATCACGTACCAGGACACCACCTCCACCCCTGCGGGCGGAAAGTTCTTCTGAAACCCGGTCTTCGCCAGATGAGCGTTAATCTCATCCAGCGTTTTCGTTTCATCGTGCCTCAAGAAGATGGTCATCATCGTCTTGTCCACGGCATTGGAATCCTCCGGGGTCTGTGCTTCTGCTGCGCTCGTCGCCACCGCAGCCGCTACCACCCCCGCACCCGCTTTTGCCAGAAACTCGCGCCTCGTATGCTCTGTCCTGGCTTCGGCGCGCCGCACCTGCTCTTCCCTGTTCTCATCCGGCATGAGTCTTTCTCCCCTCCACCTCGCGTCACTCAACAGCTATAGGTTCCTCGCAGAAACACAATCTGTTGATCCAGCGCATACTCTTTCAACACGTGTTCCAGGTAAGCAATCATTTCTTCCTGCATATCCTCTCGCGACAGCAGCGCAACCACGCTTTCTCCATCACGCACCGCCAGGTATTGCAGTCGATGGTCCTTCATCAGGTTCAGACATTCCTGCACCGGGTCACCTACACTCGCCGACACCTCGCATGGGGCCATTACCTCGCGCAAAGGTGTAGCCTCTGTCGCCTGCGCCGCAACACGGGCATATTCGCGGTCCGAAAAAATGCCAACAATTCGATCTCCGCGCATGACCAGCGCCGCCGGAGCGTCGTGCTCAGCCATCAACCGAAGGGCGTCACGCAAGCTTGCTTCTGCTTGCAGTATCAATGGCTTTGAACACTTCCGGTCGAGAATGCTCCGCAATGTCAGCGGCTCAACACGAGCATGACGAGGCATCTCGGCCAGCGTTCCCGATACGCGCTCATCCAGCACTTTCCGATGATTCTCCATCTCTTGACCTGTCCTGCTGCATTGGATGCGACCCGCTCCCGCACATGTTCAACTCTGCCGTTACACCTCCAACCTGCCCGCCGATTGCGGTGACAGCCTCGCGCGTCCGGGATATCCTGTCTCGCATGGAAATCCGAACCATTGCGCCTTTTCTCGACTACTTCACGCGGGTTCGCGAACGCACCCTGCGCATTGTTTCCTGCATTCCTCCCGGGCAGATTGATTGGCGTCCGATTCCGGACAAGTTTTCGCTTGGCGATCTTGCGCGCCACATCGTCGCAACAGAGCGTTATGTTTTCGTCGAGTGCGCCTGTGGTGGACGCAATCTCTACGCTGGCTGCGGACCCGAGTTGGCCCGGAACTACAACGAAGTCATCGATTTCATGCAGCGCCTGCACGCCGAATCCATGGCCATGCTGGCGAGCCTCACCGACGAGCAATTGCAGCAAAAATGCGCCTCCGCCGATGGCACTCCCATGACGACCTGGAAGCTTTTGCGCTCCATGATCGAGCATGAGATTCACCATCGGGGAGAGCTCTACGCCTATGTAGGGTTTCTCGGAGTAGCCGTGCCGCCGCTCTATGGACTTACCTCGGAGAAGCTGCGCGAAATCGCCGGTAAGAATTGATATAGGCAGCTCTTACGCCAGCGAGTTTCATTCCTGCATCCAACGGTCCCAACAGCGAGGTTCCTATGAGCTTCTTAGGATCGATTCTTGGCAGCATCGGGGGAAACAATCCCGAACAGAGCGGAGTGGCCCAGGTGCTGCTCGATCACCTTCAGAACGGACAGTCCGGCGGACTCGGCGGCCTGCTGCAACGGTTCCAGAATCACGGCATGTCCCAACAAGCGAATTCCTGGGTAAGCACCGGTGAAAACGAGCCTATTTCACCCGATCAGGCCGAACAGGGGCTTGGCTCCGACCAACTCCAGCAGCTTGCTTCTCGCGCAGGAGTTTCACCCACCGTGGCGAAGGTTGCGCTTGCCGCCCTTCTGCCCGTCATCATCGATCACCTCACCCCCAATGGACAGGTTCCCGAGCAGCCGACACTCATGCAGCGTATCTCAGGCCTATTGCAACGAAAGTCCGCCTAGGCAGCGCCATTCGATTGTGGCCCTGCGAACTATTTCGCATGTCCAACCGGGATTAAATAGATCGCGGTCTGGTTCGCTGGCAATGAAGTCGCCTGCTGCACCTGTTTCGGATCGACCCCACCAACGGGCACTGCTCCCAGCCCGAGTGCCGTCGCCTGTAGCAGAACGTTCTGCGCTGCGTGGCCAGCTTCCAGATTCACAAACTTCTCGCCCAGGCCTTTTCCTGCGCGGTCGTATTCGCCCGTAATCAGCAACACCGCAGGCGCATGTTTCACCGTTCCCTGCTCGCTCAGCAGCTCACGCACATCTTTGGATGAGCGCGGCAGCAATGCATGCTCGCCAGGAGCATACTCCCATAATCCGTCTGCGGTTGCGACATAGACGTGCAGATAATATTGCGCATGTGCAGAGGGAGCCGTGCGATGTCCCTTAGCGTCGGTAACTCCCTGCGCGGCCCATAGCAGCTGAGCAATCTCCTGCGAGGTCAGTTTCGTCGTCGTCAAGCTTCGCACCGAGCGTCGCGAAGCGAGCGCCTCGGTAAGCGTCATTCCGCCTGTCCGCGAAGCCGGCGGCAGTGCCACTTTCTTGTTCTCCGTTGCGCTCGATACCTGCGCGGCCAACGCGCCCTGCAACAACATGCCCGCTACAACACAGATTAGAAATGCACGCATAAGTCCTCCAATCGCACATTGAAGCACAATCAGAGCTGCATGTGAATGCACTCCGGCGCGTTCGCATTTGCGTGCGATATACTTCCTGATTCGCAGGAGGGAACACAATGGCGCAACCGTCTGATCACAACGAAAACTTCCGGCAGCATCATCCGAAGGTGTGGAATGCCTTCTCCAACCTTGCCGATGAGTGCCACGGTGAAGGCCCACTCGACGAGAAGAGTCGCCGCCTCATCAAGGTTGCACTCGCCATCGGTGCGGGCCTCGAGGGCGCCACGCACTCGGCCGTGCGACATGCGCTAGATGCCGGAGTCACTCCAGCCGAACTGGAGCACCTCACCGTACTCGCCATCACCACTCTCGGCTATCCATCCGCCATGCGCGCACTTTCATGGATACAGGATCAGGATGCGCAGCGAGCCTGACGAGACAATCCGCCACAATCACATCGGGAGAAGCTGATTTCAGGACAGCAGCAACTCCATATAAACATCCGCGCGTTCGTATGGGGAAGGCGTGATCTCTTCCGCCTTCATATGCCTGAATCCGAGCGATTCATACAGTCCTATCGCCGGATGCAGTCTGCTGTTCGTCTCAAGATAAAGCCTTCGTGCTCCCAGTTCGCGTGCCAGCTCGATTGCCCTGCTCAGCACTGCCCTGCCAATCCCTTTTCCCTGATGCGATGCCGTCACCGCCATCTTTGAAACCTCAAATTGCCGCTCGCCAATTGCAATCAGGGCGCAACACCCCACCACGCGGTCGCCGCAGACGGCCAGCAGAATTTGGCCTCCGCCATCCAAAATCACGGCTGGATCGCCGAGCAGCTTTCGATCTTTCTCTTCCAGACGAAAGTACCGCGTGATCCATTCCTCATTCAGGCGCCTAAAGGCATCCTCATCGCCCGCCCGAAAGGGCCGAACCGTTACCTCGCATTCCGTCGTACCAGACATGATCCGATTGTAATGACTTCCCGCGCCACATGGTCTCCCCTCCGCAAACCCCAAGAAGTCACGCCACGCACGCCTACCCCCTCTTGGGGCCGAAAACGCCAGTTCGGGCCATCAGCATCTATATGCCAATGGATGCTCTAGATTGAGAACTCAATGAAAGCCTTTTCAAAAGTAGCCACCGCAGTTGTCATCTCGATGCTCCTCTGTGTGGGAGTATGGGCAGCAGCCCGCTACGGACTGGCACAATCGCTTCTTTCGACAGACTTCCTCGGTCACCAATTCTGTTATCTGAGCAATCCAACACTTATCTGGACTGATTCCTTGGCTGACGGCCTCATATGGCTCTCCTACATCGCCATCGCCGTCGGATTAGCCCTGCTGCTGAAGAGCACTCAATCGCTTCTCGGATTCCGCTGGGTCTTCGTCGCATTTGGTCTCTTCATCGTGGCCTGTGGTTTTACTCACTTTTTCGAGGTGCTCACCATCTGGGAGCCTGTTTATTGGCTCTCGACTTCGGTCAAGGTTCTCACTGCCATTGCGTCCGTCATCACAGCGGTCGTATTCGTGCCCTCCGTACCGCGCGCCGCTGAAGCGATACGGATGTTCAACGAAGCGCATTCCGCGAGCGAGAAGAAGCGGGTCGAGGCACTCTCCAAGTTGCTCGACAATCAGGAGCGCATGCGCCTCGCTTCTGAGAGCTCCGGTTTTGCCACCTGGGAGCGAAGTCTTACCACAGGCGAGTTGTATTGGGATGAGCGCTGCCGGGCTTTGTTCGGAGTCAACGAGGAGCCACGCAAACTGTACTACGAGGATTTCCTGAAGCGGATCCATCCCGCCGAGCGTGCAGCAACCAAGGCGCTCATCGAGTCCTCGCTTGCGGAGCGAAACGAATACGACGCGACATTTCGCATTCAGCGCGACGATGGTGAAATCCGCAGCGTCATTTCGCGCGGCAAGGCATTCTGTGACGAGAGTGGTCGCCCCGTGCGGCTTGTCGGCATCATTCTCGATATCACACGTGAAAAGCAGGCCCAGGAAGCCCTTGTAAAAGCCGAGCGGCTCGCCGTCGCTGGACGCATGGCCGCCAGCATTGCGCATGAAATCAATAATCCTCTCGAAGCTGCCACCGGCTTCTTGTATCTCTCCCGCGGCGATGGGCGCGTGCCAGAGGACGTAAAGCAACACCTCAAGTTAGCCGAACAGGAACTGCAACGCGCAGCTAAGATCACGAGAAGCACATTGAGTTTCTATAGGGAATCTCCCACTCCCACGCAAGTCGATCTTGCCGAACTTCTCAACAGCGTCCTTGAATTTCAGCAGGCCCGGATCAGTAAAGCCGGAGTCTCCGTCGAAAAGCAATTCACTGGCGTAGAGCCCATCGTTGCCTATCCTGGCGAACTCCGCCAGATATTCACCAATCTGATTGCCAATGCAGTGGATGCCATGCCGGAGAATGGCAAGCTGGTGCTGCGCATTCATCCTGCGAGGAACTGGAAAACCAAGCACGCTGGCTACGCTGTTCTCGTCTCCGACAATGGCACAGGAATACCTCCGCATGTGCGGGCCAAATTATTCAACGCCTTCTTCTCTACAAAAGGTGAAAAAGGAACAGGGCTTGGCCTATGGATTACCCGGCAGCTCATCGAGAAGAATGGCGGGTCAATGAAGTTCCATTCCTGCACATCAGAGATAGGCAGTCCGCACGGCACGACGTTCCGAATCTGGCTTCCTGCTAATTAGCCCTGCCTTTGCTTTTGCTTTTCAGGTGTCATCCCAAGCGAAGCGAGGACCCCCTACCCTCTCCACCGACCTCCACGACCAACATGCGCCTCCCTACCGACATCCATATCACCATATCCAAAGGAAGTAGTGGTCGTCGCCGACGCCTCCGCGGGGGTAGGCCGGGCAACTGCACAGGAGTTTGCGCGTCATCGTGCGAGCATCGGACTCCTCGCCGGGCGAGGTTGGGCTCGAAGCGTCGTGAAAAGTCCCCACCGCCGAGCTCGCCGGCACCCATATTACGAATATCTCAGACACCGTTACCGCACAGGAGCGGCAAGCTGCCTGACCCGATTCCTATGATTGCTCCTTCGCGATCTCTTTCGCCTGCTGCTAGATGTCATACTCGCGCTTGAAGCCGAATCCAAGTTGATTGTCCAGATAGCGGATCTTCGTCGGCCGGAATACGTACAGCGTGCTCGCCTTCAGCGCAACCCGAAACACATTGCCCAGCCGAAAACGTGAGACATACTGTTTCGCGATTCGCTTTCGCAGCTCACGATCCTCGACAGCGCTTGCCTCTCCCTGCATCTGCACGCCTTGTATTTCGTTCCACTGCTCAACTTCTCTGTAAACAGTGACCTCGACTCTGGGAGCGATCTGCAGGTGACGGCTGTGCTCGCTCTTCTCTGAAGAAAACCAGAAAAGCGAGCACGCCTCATCGCACCAGTAAAACAGCGGCGTTGCGTGCGCAGTCCCCTCCTCCGAAACCGTTGCCAGCGACAACGTCGAGCGCTGCTGCAGAAATTCTCGAACATGCTCAAGCCCCGGGCCTTGCTGTTTCATCCTGATTGGCATATGCGTGTACGAGGATGATACATGCGCATGCCTTGCCTTCGCGCAGGTCCTACTTCTTCGGCCCCGCAGGGAAGTCCTTGGAGAGCTTTTGGATGCTGTCATCCGCTGGTGTCCCACCCTTGCAATTCGGATGACCGAACCCGCTCAGACTCGTTCCATCAGGCTGAGTATCCGTAATCATGTTGTCTCTCATGTGAGAACCTCCCCCAACAAGCACAGCGCGGCTTTGTGGTACCTAGCCTGCCCCCGACGTCCTCGCAGTTGAGATCAGCGCTTAAGGAACTTCGAGAGTCATTCATCGGCTTTATTGCTGGTTCTAGAACTGGTTGAGCAAAATCTATCGAAGATCCTGTAGAACACGATTACGCCGCCGCTCAGGTGTTTTTTGTGGCGGGTCGAAAGAGGTTCGAAAGGATCCTGAATCCGGCGCCCGAGATACAGAGCATGGGAAGTACGAGAGTCAACTGCTCGTGCGTATTGTTTTGTCGTACCAACGTGAGTACCAGAATCAGCTCCGAAAGCAGTAGCAGAGTCAACGAGAGCCCTCGATGAAATTTGCGAAGCTCGGACTGCAGCCACGAGTCAGGTTGGATCTCTATGACTCGGCCTTCATCAGAGTCGGTGCAGCGGTATTTGATTGGGCAGTCATTACAGTGGCGGGGATGCGCTCGATAGCGCACAGCGCTCGATTCCAGTGCCTCAGCGCGGTAAAGGTGTTTACCGTTGGGACATTTCCACACGTCCAAGTCCGAATGATAAGAGAAACCAACAATCGGGATCTTTCTTGTCCGTCGATGTGAATGGCGTGCTGCGAGTTCAAGGGCCGCAGCGACCAACGCGAGAAAGATCGCGTAGCCGGCTGCTAACAGTACCTGAACATCTACCCCCCACATCGTTTAGTCTCCCTTTGTTGAGCCGGTTAACTCGGTGAAGAGAATGTTCCCCGGCTCCTCTGCAGGGCCACGCTTTCTCATATAACGAACTCCCAACCAGCAGAGGTACAGAACAGGAAGCGTGCCGCCAAGAATGAATACGATATCGCCCGGAAGTCGCAGCCATTCGATGAGCGAATTGGTTGGATTTCCGACGAATTTCAGAGTGCGCGCGTCGTAATATCCGTAGGCGATGGAATGGTAGAGTTGCAGCACGCCCAAAGGAAATAACGTGGCAAACACCATCCACGCCAACCCGAGATTCAGCGACCAGAAACTGATCTTGGCAGCTCGGTCAGACCAGCGCTCTTCAGGAATGATGTAGCGCAAACAGAACAGAGCCAAGCCCACCGACAACATTCCATACACTCCCATCATCGCAGCATGGCCATGATTGGGCGTGAGGGCTGTGCCGATCTCGTAATACGACACCACGGGAAGATTGATCAGAAAGCCAAAGATCCCGGCACCCAGGAAATTCCAAAATCCAACTGCGGCAAGAAACATCACAGCCCAATAGTGCGGGAACAAGGTCTTGGACCTCGTTTCCTGCTCCGCTCCAAGTTGCAGAAAGCTCCATGCCTCCAGTGTCAGTAGCGTGAGAGGGATGACTTCGGCTGCGGAGAAGAAGGCTCCCAACGACATGTGAATTGCAGGCTCTCCTGAAAAGTACAAGTGGTGCATGGTGCCGATCACGCCGCCCGCGGAGTAGAGCACCATATCGAGATAAATCATCGTCAACGCGACGCGTTCATGTACTACGCCTAACAGCACGAACACATACGCAACCATGATCGTCGTGAACAGTTCCAGAAAGTCTTCCACCCAGAGATGCACAACCCAGAAGCGCCAGAAATCAGTGGTCGTGAAATGCGATCCCGGATGAGCGAGCAAACCAACGGCGTAAAATGCCGGAATGGACAGAGCCGAAAAGAAGAATAGCCAAGGCATATTCCCCATGTGATCGCTTTGTAGTCGTCCGCGAAGTCCACGAAAGAGGATGATCACCCAGAACAAAAGGCCAACAGTAAGCAAGATTTGCCAGAATCGGCCCAAGTCGAGGTACTCAAAACCCTGACTGCCAAACCAGATCCAGGCCTTGGTCTTGAACCATCCTTCAATCCCGAGATACTCGCCAATCAAGCTCCCAAAAACGACGATCGCCAAAGCACCCAACAGACCGTATGCCAGCAGGCTTTGACCATGCGGTTCGCGACCGGTGATCATCGGTGCCAGGAATATTCCAGCAGCGAGGTATGATGTCGAGACCCAGAAGATTGCAAGTTGCAAGTGCCACGTCCGCGCGATATTGAATGGGAAGAGGCGCGCAAGGTCGATTCCGAAGAAGTTAGAAATATCAGCCCGATAGTGCTGAGAGGCACCTCCCACAAGCGTTTGCAGCAAAAATAGCAGGCCCATGACAAGGAAGAACCAGGCACACGCCCGTTGTGCGGGGGTCAACAGAACTAGGTTCGGCGGACGAAATGAGACCGTCTGCTGTTCACGTCCATGCCAGCCTAAGAAGTTCCAGCGCCCAAATGCGGCAAACAGCAGACCAATTCCACCCAGTAGAGCAATGAGTGATAGAACGCTCCACACAATGGCATCGGCAGTCGCCCGGTTTTCGACAAGTGGTTCGGGAGGCCAGTTATTAGTGTAGGAGTATTGCAGGCCAGGTCTGAGGGTCGATGCCGTCCAAGCCGACCAACTAAAGAAAGCGGTTAATTGGCGAATCTGCTCAGGGTCCCTAATGGCATTGGGTCGAAGGCCATATTTGGTGGTTGGCTCACCGAAGAACTCGCCATAATAACTTCGCAGTTGTTCGAAGGCATGCACCTGTGCGGGCGTGTAGATCAGGACGTCGGCCGAGCCGTCGAACCGATTGTTCTTAAAGTCGGTTACCGTCTGTGCCTTTGCGCGATCAGAGGAGTCTCCTCCGTAAAACTCAGTCACGCTGAGCGCCGCCCGATGCAGGTAATCGGCGGTGAAATCCGGGCCCAGATACGCGCCATGTCCGAAGATCGAACCATATTCCATCAGACCGTTGCGAAGGAATACACCCTGGCCGGCAAGAACATCGCTACGTGTGAACAGAACATGGTCGGCGGTATCCGTGACTCGCGCCGGAATCGGCGGCTCACCAGTGTAGGTCCGGTACGTCAACATCCCCATCACGGTGAAGCCGAAAATCATGACGATTGCCACAGCCTGAATCCAGCCACGCGAGATCAGGAATTGCCGCCGTTGAGCTAGTTCCATTCCCTGCTCCTCATCTGTTTCATTGAATTTCGTGGATGCCTTGTACCTGTCCCAAATGACAGTTGCAAAGCTTATAGCAACGACCATCATCTGTAGGGAGTACGCCTGTCACTGCAACGGTGACGATTGACTTATTTACGGGAGCGCGTACGCCGACGAGCATTGTGAAGCTTACCGAAGTGGACATTTTGCTAAGCGAATGTCGGCAGTGCGTCTGGTGGCTGGAGGAACTATGAGTACACGTGATGAGAGTTGCAATTCCGGTGAATATCGCGCCAGTCTGACAAGGCTTCCTCAATTAGCTGAGGAGACCATCCAGTTCAACCTGCCGAAGGAACTGGAACAACTTCATCATGCCGGCGCCTGGGATCAAACGAGCGGGCGCAGTTCAAAGACCCTGGCAAAGTATGCAGACTTCAGAGTCGTGTTGATTTCAATGAAGGCGGGTACCCGCATGGATCAACATAGAGCCGAGGGCAGGATTTCAATTCAGTGTCTGGCGGGGAAGCTACGCTTACATCTTCCCAATTCACTACAAGCAGAACTGGCAGTCGGGGATGTATTGGTTCTGGATTGTGGGGTTCCTCACAACGTCGAGGCTTTGGCAGAGAGTGCATTTCTGCTAACGATCTGCTGGCCGAATCCGCACGGAGCGGAGGCAAGCATTGTGCCATGAGTTCTACGCTATCGAAGCGGCTGGAGCGAGGACCTTCGCACCTTGGTAAACATAATCTCGCGTGAATTGCAGGTTCGCTGACCCTCGTGCTCGGGGTGAAGCGCGCCAAATCCAATCGCTATGAAACGTGAGACAAGATGCTGAATCCAAGGCGGTCCATGGCGCCGGTCTAGATGAGTTTGCGCTGGATTGCATTCATCACCGCTTCGAGGCGGTTGTGGGTACGCAGTTTCTGGTTGATGTGATGCAGATGGTTCCGCAACGTCTGAGCGGTAATGCCTAGCTGCTGTGCTACATCGGCAGAGTCCCTTCCCTTTGCAAACAACTTCAGCACCTTCTTTTCGTGTTCGGACAATGAGGGAACCGGAGCGGCGCGCACCGCGCTTTCGCCTACACCAGTTAGCTCTTTGGAAAGATCCAGCATCTTGTGAACGAGGTCTTCGGTTCTCTTCTGATCTGTAATGTCGTGTGCGAGGTGCACGAGCAGGCGACGTCCCGTGCGCGGGTTATCGAAGACTACCGTTGACATATTGATCCAGACCCGCTGACCAGACCGAGTCTTCGCTCGCATATCGAAGTTCGGTATGCTTCCATCCTTCTCGACACACTGCAGTATGCAGGCGTGCTTGTGACACACTCGTGTGCCAAGCGGGCCTACCCCTTGGAATAGCTCATAGCAGGTTTTGGACAGCGCCTCGGACGCAGTGTATCCGAACAGCTTTTCGGCTGCTTTGTTCCATGAACATATGCTGCCTTCTCGATTGACTGTGAAGGCAGCATCGCTAGTACGTTCGAAAAGGGCAAACAGTTCGCTTTCCAACATTTATGCGGAGGCTCTTTCCTCATTAGTACAGATGCTTACTCAATAGTACGGATGCATCATTGCCCAGAATCGGTGCATGAGGCGAACATGGCACAAGTTCCTCTGCGTTCACTTTCGCTATCTCGGTTGGAGCGTATTTCGCGGGTGTCCGTGTTCTGCTAGTTAGTTGAAACAGGCGCGCGCCCGGCTAGGAGATACATGCAGGAGTTTGACAGGTGGTGATCCTGACTCACGAATCTCAATCAACTTGCCGGCGCTCATCGAACACTGGAGAGCAATCGGAAGTTTTGATGAAGCAGCACGCCACAGCAATTCCGTTGGTGGTGATGACCATAGGGCACTCCACCCGCCCGATCGACGTGTTCATTCAGCTCCTCAGGGCTCATGGCGTACAGAGGCTGGTTGACGTGCGCACGGTCCCGCGTTCACGACATAATCCGCAGTTCAATCGCGACCAACTGTCCCCCTCTCTGCATTCCGCTCGCATCCATTACAGCTATATGCCCGGTCTGGGCGGCTTCCGACATGCGCAGCATGACTCTGTAAACATCGGGTGGCACAACGCGAGCTTTCGCGGTTATGCCGACTACATGCGGACTTCTGAATTCCGGAAATGTTTGGACGCGCTGATAGGACTTGCACGGCAGGAGCGAATTGCGGTCATGTGCGCGGAGGCATTACCTTGGCGCTGTCACCGATCCCTGATTGCCGATGCACTGTTGGTACGAGGAATCGAAGTGCGCGAAATCACTAGCGCGACCGGCACGCGACTTCATTCTCTAACGACGTTCGCGCGGGTCCACGGAGTCCAGGTCACCTACCCTGCTGAACAGCCGGCGTAGTTCTGGCAAAATCATACCCGGAAGCGCGGCGCGAAAAGGTATCCGTCGCTGGAGGCCTCGGCGAACTTCGGAGAAAGCCCGACATCGCCACTTGTCAACGAGTACTGCAACAAGATTCAGGTCACTGACGTAGGCTCCTGGCCCAAGCCGCTGCGCCACCGAAGCCAGCGAGACCGGGTACGGCTATCTGAACAGTTCTCGCTTTGCGGCGTTGGAGATGGCTACGACCGCCGGATGTTGCAGCTTACGCTCACCAGAAATAGCGTAGAAGTGTTGTCGCACCTTGTTCGTACGACCGATGATGCGCAAGCCCTTTTCCTTTTGCAACGCCTTCTCCAACATGGACGGCATCGGAAACACGCCAACTCCGGTTTCACCAAAGGCGTGCAGCAAGGCGTAGTCCTCAAACTCGCCAACCACGGCGGGACGCACGCCTTCAGATTCAAACCAGTAGTCGAGCGCTCGACGAAGCGCCGTGTTGTCCGTGGGCAAGAACATGGGAGCGCCATTCAGAGATTTCGGGAAGGTGCGTTGATAACGCGCTGCTTGCCTAGCGGCCGCCACAAACAAGGTGCCGCATTCGCCGAGCAAATGGCTATACGCACGAATGTTCAAGCCTGGATCAACCGGGACATCCGACAGCACCACATCAAGCTCATGCGTCGCCAGTCGGCCCAACAGTTGTGTCGAGGTGGCTTCCCGGCAGACGAGGCGTACCGGCTCGCCTAGATGCAGTGCCGGCTCGATCAGTAACTGCACAATGATCTTTGGCACCGCGTCCACCACTCCTACATCCAGCCGCAGCGGGCGACCAGTAGGCCGATTCTTCACGACATCCACTAATTCGCGACCAAGGGAAAAAATGTCTTCGGCATAGCTATACACCGTTCGCCCCATATCCGTAAGGACCAGCCTGCGTCCGGCTCGCGCCAGCAGTTTCTCCCCCAGTTGATCTTCCAGCAGTTTCAACTGCGTGCTGATCGCCGGCGCCGACACACGCAGTTCGGTACTCGCCTTGCGAATGCTGCCGGCGCGAACAACTGTCCAGAAATAAAGCAGGTGATGGTAGTTGAGCCATTCCATGAGTACTGTCCTCCGCGAGAATGTAGTAATCCACTCAAGAAAATTGATTGTTAACTAAATATTATCAATGCCGTTTTGTTTATGTAGTTTTGTTAACAACGCTCATCTCCTATAGTCGTCCTAGATGAAACAACGTTGGAGGGAACACATGCAGATGGACTTTCGTATTCAGAATACTGATCTAGTTGCCGTGCTCAAGGGCTATATCGAAAGGCGACTGCGGTCTTCTCTGGCGCGTTTCGGCGGCCGCGTAGGGCAAATCTCTGTTCGGATTTCTGGCAGCGCCAGTGGCCAGAACGACTGCCGGATAAGCGCCGAAGTGCGGCCGTTTGGACGGGTGGCGGTTCGAGAAACCGATCCTGATCTGCTTGCCGCCATTGATCGTGCAACCGGACGCGTCGGACGGCTCTTCAGTCGCGAAGTCCAGCGAGTACGCCAAGCCCGCATGGGGCATGAGTCAATCAGGATTGCGGCGTAGTTACTGACGCAATCGGTCGCGACACTCTTCAAGTGAAGAGAGGAGAAGGAGTCGATTGTTCATGGATGCTTCGCACTTATGCGTAGGACTGCTCACCGGAGCGACGATTGTCCTATTGGTGTGGGTGGAAATCCGCTCGCGCCGAAACACGGCAGCGGAAACGGCACCAGTGCCGGAAGAAGCCACGCCTGATTTCAGGAAGAGCAAGAGGAGCTAATAACGTGGTCCGTGCCGCAGAGAATGCCGAACGTGCCGCTAGTTGTCTTGAAATTTCCTGGCAACAATATCGGAGTAGTTGTATGGAAACAGTTTTGACCGAGAGCATGCCTGACCTGCGCGTATCGAGATCGCGCGATTTGAAATCAGAGATAGCCGACTTATTGTAGCGAGTTGGCGCAGATCTCGCGGCATGTTCGGAAACTGAGCGAGCAGTGAATGCGTTCGCACTGCGTTGAAAAAGGAGTAGTGAGATGAAGCCACGCACAATCCTTGTCACTGAAGACGACTTACTGCGGTTGGAACGGATGGCTGAGGCCGCACGCAGATTCCAGCCGCTTAATCACGATCACTTGGCTCGGCTGGAAGAGGAATTGGAAACTGCCACTGTCCTCGGCAGCGACGATGTCCCGCGCGACCTTGTCACCATGAATTCCGAAGTTCGCGTCAAAGACTTGGATACGGGAAAGGTAGCGACGTACAAGATTGTTTTTCCGCGCGATGCGCGGGTCGCCGAAAACCGCATCTCAGTGCTTGCGCCGCTGGGGACTGCACTGCTCGGCTACCGCGCCCGGGATGTCGTCGAATGGGAAATGCCTTCCGGCCGCCGGCGGCTGGAGATTCAGGCAGTCCTGTACCAGCCTGAAGCCGCTGGTCACGCGCAGGCTGTGTGATCGAGAAGTCAACCGTGCAGATTTTGGACAGAGCCTTTCGGCAGGATTTCTTCATTCGTCCGGTGCGGGCGCGAAACGGTCTCACCGGAATGCCTACAACATTAATGTTAATGAATAATGACCCCTCAAACTCGGCTGAAGAGCTTTGGTCGCTCCGGGAGCGGGCAAAAGAGCTGAAGTGTTTGTACACGGTTATCTCGGCTCTTTCCCAACGCCACGAGGCACCTCCCGTTGTATTTAATTGGATTCTCAACGCAATTCCGCCAGCCTGGCAACACCCCGAAGAGACCACGGCCCGAATTGAGTACTTCGGTCGCTCACATGCCTTGAACGATTTCGTAGAAACTCCTTGGCGAATGCGCTCGACCATCTCAGTTTGGCGGACGCAAGTCGGCGCCATTGAAGTCGTGTACAAGACTCCAAAACCAGACGCGTGGGAAGGACCTTTTCTTCAAGAGGAACAAGAACTTTTGGACAACATCGCGCACCGTCTCGGCGAGTACCTGGAATGGAAGCAGCGCGAGCTGGGCGGTGAGCGACTGGGTGCTGCGCCAGAACACTGGCGCTGGCGACAGCGGTGCGCGGAACGAATCGCCGCCTCGATTGATCCAGCAAAATTCGGGGTTAAAGATGTGTACTTGTTCGGCAGCACCGAGCTCGGCAACGCTGGAGTAGGGAGCGACATTGACCTGCTCGTTGTATGCGATGGCAATGAGCAGCAGAACAGAGATCTCCAGAATTGACTTGAAGGCTGGAGCGTTGCGCTCGCCGAAGTTAGTTTTCAACTGTACGGTATTCCGAGTGACGGTATGCTTGACGTTCGATTCCTGAATTCAGCCCAGGCAAAGATCGAGATCTCATCTTTTGCGGCAGCTGGCCAGACGCTGCAGGCTCTGCCGGTCGGAGAGGCATCTGCAACGTCGCGCCGTGACGCGCGTCCAAAGATTTGATAAAAGCCATTATTATGGTCGAGTTCTTCCATACTCCATGTACCGCTCTGCGAGCATGATGAGCGTCCAGCTATAACCCAAGGGCATGTCTGCGAGATCCACGAATCTCACTTCCTTCGCCCACCATTCAGCTCTGGCCGGCCATGAGAGAGGGATGCATGGCCTCGCGAGCGTTATTTTCCGCCAGCACCCCGGAAGAACGGAAACTAGCGGAAATTAGGTCTTCAGAAACGCGAAAACGTCCGTTTATTCCGTTTTGTCCGCTTTCGACAGTAGCTCGTAAGCGATCGCAACATCTCTATTTAGCTTATTTTTCTGTGATTACAAGAGGTTCTGGCGGAGAGAGTGGGATTCGAACCCACGTTAGAGTTTCCCCTAAACACGCTTTCCAAGCGTGCGCCTTCAGCCACTCGGCCATCTCTCCGCTTTTTAGGCAGGATCCGCTTTCGCGAACTCTTCTATTGTAACGTACGCGGCCACTCTCGTGCGCCCGCCATCGGCCTCTGCGCGTGAATTGCTGTGGATTACTGCGAAGTTTACTGCTGTGCCTTGCTCATACCGCCCGCCGGAACCGCTCGCGACTGTCTCACTCCATCGCCATTTCCCGGTTTCGAGTAGTTTTCCAGCAGCTTGTGGTGCATGCAGTAGAGCGCCAACTCCAGCCGGTCGGAAACCCCCAGCTTGTCATAAACCTTCCGCAGATAGTTCTTCACCACCTGCTCCGTCGTGCCAACTTCCTGAGCAATGTCCTTATTGCGCAGCCCCTGAGTTACTCCCGCAATAATCTGCAATTCCTTGGAGTTCAACTTGATCTTCGCTCTCGGCGAGGTCAGTTGCGCAGCCTGTGCGCGGTAGGCTTCGATCACCCAGTTCACGCCCTTGTTATCCAGCCACGTCTCACCCGCGTGCACTTTTCTGATGCAGCGAATCAGCAGGTCCGGCGCAATCGAACGCGACACAATGCCGCGCACGCCGCGTTTCAGAAATTCACAAGTTTCGGTTTCCGTGGGTTCGGTCGCCACCATCACTACCTTCAGTGCTGGAGCCACCGCAAGCATGTTGCTCACTAGATCGTAAGGGGAGTCGCTCAACCCTCGTTCGAAAAGGATCAGGTCGGCGTTGTAGCGTCCCACGGCGGTCACCGCGCTGGCAGCGGACTCCACCTGGGCCACAATGCGGATATCGTCTTCTACCGCGATGATCTTCCGGACACCTACACGGAAGATTGGCTCGCTGTCAGCCAATATCATGCGGATTGAACCTTCTGAATCGTCCCCTAAACCGTCGCCCGGTGTTAGCGGATCGGCCTCTTCACTGGCCATCGTCATCCCGTCTCAACTACAGAGTTCGTTTAGATTATCGGGAGAATTTGTATTCGTCAATGATGGCCCCTACGGCTACTCTGTCGCCAGCAGGAGAGCAGCGCACAACTCTTCCCACACACTCCACCTGTACGTCGGTGTCTGAGCCGAGTGTCTGGGCTGGCATACAGATCGAAAACTTAATGGTTGACCCAACCGGGTAATCGACTCCGCAGTGGATCAGAACGCCGCCGGCCGAAATGTCCTGCGTCTCACCCTCGCGCACCCCTTCATTTCGCAGCAGGGAGACTGGCAGCCGCAATGGAAAGCGGACGGCGCAGCGTAGGTCGTTAGCGTGCTCAGTTTTCACATTCGCCAGCATAGCCTTGACCTCCTGAAATACATAATTACCAAAGTGTCCAAAATCGATATCCGTTCGAGTGCCACACCTATGTGCCCTTCGACTCAGAAACGCGTCGTCTCTGTAAACTGGAATCCTTCAACCCGCATCGCGGGCGCCACCATGTCGAATGCCTCTTCGCCGCAAGCCCTCGCTGGCTCGCTCAAATCCAGTACTTGGCGCAGCATCTGCAACACGCTTTGATTGAACCGGAAATTGCGAATCCCCTTGCCGAGCTTTCCATTCTCCACCAGGAAGGTGCCGTCCCTCGTCATTCCGGTCAATATCTTCTCGTACGCATCCACCTCGCGGATGTACCACAATCTCGTCACCAGCAGCCCGTGCTCGGTTTTCGCGATCATCTCATCGACCGTCTTTGCCTCCCCCGGCGCAACTCTGAACACAATATTGGATGCCGATTCGCCGCCCTCATTCGGCAAACTGAGTCCATGCCCGGTCGCCTGCACCCTTGCAAACTTGTCTGCCAGCTCTGAACGTCGAATCCGCGCCGCCGTTCCCCTTGCCATCGCCACGTCGCGCACCACGCCGTTTTCTACCAGCGTCAGAGCCTGCCGCCCCACACCCTCGCCATCAAATGCCGCCCCGGTCTGCTCCGGATGCGTCACGTCATCCACAATCGTTACGTTCTCTCCAAAGAGCTTCGTGCCCAACCGTCCATTCAGGCACGACCTCTGCTCCAGCAGTGCCAGCCCGCTGAAATCCGCCGCGAGAAAACCGATCAGGTCCACCACCGCCGACGGTTCCAAAATCACCGTGTACTTCCCCGGAGGCAGTTCAACCGGCGACACCGACAGCAGTGCCTTTTCCGCCGCAATCTCCGCCAGCCTTCGCGCATCCAGCCTCTTCGCGCTGACATAGTTCTGCTTCTGCCATCCAGAACTGTCGCTCGCCTGCATCGTCACCGACGCTTCTGCCAGCGTATGCCGGTCCCACCGCGCCACCCCATGCGAATTTAAAACGGCCTCGAAGCTTTCGCCGCACGAGTAGGTTCCCGCAGCGTTCAATCCACTCCGCCGCGCGACCTCCACCATCGCTTCCACCTGCTCCGCCCGATCCGCCGCCGACATCTCAGCCGTCTGCTCGCAGTATCGATCCAACTCCGGCGCGCTTCCCTGCTCCGACCCCGCCAACATCGGCAGCAGCGAATCATCTGCTTCCTGCACCCTTGCCAGCGCCTCTGCCTGCCTCACCACACGCGCCAGGCTCTCATCATCCACGCGATTCGTCGTCGCCCGTGCGGTGCGCCCGCCCAACTGCGCCCGCACAGAAACCTCGCATCCCTCCTCGCTCACATTCTGCGTAATCCCATTGTTCGCAAAACGCGTCAGCGCCGACCGTCCACCATGAATGGTGACTTCCACATCGCCAGCACCAGCCACCCGCTTCACCCGCTCAAACACCTCACCGCACCACGCCCTATCATTCACATTCATCAATCTTTCCCTACACTCTTTTTTCGGTGTCATCCTGAGAAACGCGAAGGATCCCAGCACACTTCGCATCTCGACTGCTATCCCAGGTCACCTGCACTGCACCCAACCTTGCGGAACCTGCACCCAACCTCTCAAACCTCGCGACCTGCCCCTACCCCCGATACGCTCCTCCCACCTTCACCCCCCTGAACCGTGCCGGAGCCGCGCCATGCCCTGTTCCCATCCCCTGTTCCGGCTGTCCCTTCCCACAGTTCGGAGTTCCCCACAACGTCCAGTACCTCTCATCGCATATCGCATCCATCGAGTTCCAAAACTCCGTCGTGATACCCGAGTACGAAGGGTTCCGCAGCATTCGTCCGCGCTTCCCTCCCTTGATCTCCCACGCCGCCTCGCACCCAAACTGGAAGTTGTATCGCTTGTCGTCAATCGACCACGAGCGGTTCGTCTCCATATAAATCCCGTCGTCCGTGGAGCCAATCAGTTCCTCGAAGCTCAACGGCTTCTCCCCCGGCAGAATGCTCACATTCGTCATGCGCACAATCGGAACCCGCGCCCAGCCTTCCGCCCGCATATGCCCGCCCGACCTGCTGCGCCCAATCAGCGCTGCCGTGTCACGCGATGACAGATATCCCTCAAACTGCCCCTTGGTAATGATCGGAACGCACTGCGCTGCCACGCCTTCATCGTCATAGGCAAACGTGCCCAGCCCCGGACCATGCTCCGGCCTCGCATCTGCCACCACGTTGACCAACTCGCTCCCATAGCGCAGCGTGTGCAGCTTATCCAGCGTCAGAAACGAAGTGCCCGCAAAATTCGCCTCATACCCAAGCACGCGATCCAGCTCAATCGGATGCCCAATCGATTCATGTATCTGCAATCCGAGCTGCGAAGAGTCCAGCACCACATCCCACCGCCGCTCCGGGCACTGCGGAGCTTTCAGCAGTTCGACGCACTCCCGTCCCACGCGCTCCGCATTCTCCAGCAGCTTCAAGTCCTCGACCAGCTCATATCCCTTCGTCTGATACTGTCCCCCAAACGAGTTCGGATACGACCGCGTCTGAATCGAGTCACCCTCAAACGCATGCGCCGCAAATCCCGCTCCGGTCGTCGTCCGTGTCTGGTGGATCGACGCGCCTTCCGTCGAATAGAACCATTGCTCATACCGCCCGAAGTGCATGCTCGTCTCTGCCAGCGTCACGCCTTCCACGCCCGTCAGCACCGCATCGATCTTCCTGAGTAACTCGAAGTTCTGCTCCATCGGCACGGTAAAAGGATCCATCGCGCAAGGCGACACCCACTCCGCCACCGCCGCTGGCTCTTTCGCCAACGCCACGGGAGCCACCTGCACCCGCGCCGAAGCCTTCGCAATCTCCACCGCCAGCCTCGCGCACTGCTCCACTCCTTCGCGCGTCAACACCTGCGTCGCTGCAAATCCCCATCCACCATTGGCGATCACCCGCACGCCCAGTCCAAGCGACTCCCCATCCGAAGCCACAGCCACGCGCCCATTCCGCGTTCCCAGCGCCCGCGCCCGCTCGTTCACAATCCGAGCCTCGGCATGACTCGCCCCTTGCGCCACCGCCATCCCCAACGCCCAATCCGCAATCTGCTTCATCTACGCTCCCGCCATCCGCGAATCGTCAATTCTAGCCCGTTTGCGACCAAACCAGAGGATTCCTGTCATCAGGAAGAAGTTTGGTTAGCAACCTTTTCGTTGCCATTGATGGCTTCCCAAAATGGGTGGCCCAGAGTTGGCGATTTTCCAACTCTGGGATCTGTGCGGAAGGGTGACGGCCTATTCAAGCACTCTGTCTGCTCTAAACAGTTCGAGCCGCCCGGCTTGTACCAGTGCCGCAAATGCGTAAGCTGCGGCTCAAGCAGCCCACGGCCCCTGCAGAGAACGAACCCAGTCTCGGAGAACTTTGGCTTTCTCCCGCAATTCAGGAGACCGCTCACCGTGTTCGTCGGCAGCTTGTGTCTCAAGCTCAGAAGCTTCTTTTTCCATATCGCTGATCGTGCGCGCCGAAGCGACAAAGTTGGGCTTCATGAGATGACCTCAATTCAAGGTACGAGTCCAGGGACAAGGTGGTTTCATCTAAGTTGAACTGCTCGACGATTGCTACACTATCTCAATGCTGCGCCCACCCCTCCGCTCCCTGCTTGCCGTTCTGCTGCTAACCTCATTCCTCGCCTCCTCCGCTGCCGCCCAACGCCGCTTCGACCAACGCGCCCCCGGAGACTTCGACTACTACATCCTCGCACTCTCCTGGGCGCCCAACTTCTGCGCCACCCACACCGGAAACGCCAACGAATGCGGCCCCGGACGCCACCGCACCTTCGTCGTCCACGGACTCTGGCCACAATCCGAGCGCGGACGCCTCGACCAGCCCTGCCAGCACACCTCGCCCGTTGCTCAGGACGTGGTCCGCTACGCTCTCAACTTCTACCCCGCCGCCGGACTCGTCCAGCACGAGTGGCAGTGCCACGGCATCTACTCCGGACTCTCTGCCCGCGACTACTTCACCGCCGTCGGACGCGCCTTCCAATCCCTGCAAATTCCGCCAGCTGTTTCCTCGCTCTCCAGCGACTCCCGCCGCGACTCCTCCGAACTCGTCCGCACCTTCGAGCAAGCCAATTCCTCCCGAGGCGCGTTCACCACCTCCTGCCACGATGGCGAGCTCGTCTCACTCGAAGCCTGCTTCACCAAGGATCTCAAGCTGCGTCCCTGCGGCTCTGGCCTGCACTCCTGCTCCGGCCCGCTGCTCCTGCGTGCTCCGCGCTAGCCGGAGCACGCCAAGCCACTTCGCCCCTCTCTCCCGCGTCCAAGACAGGGAGGAATCTCCCATGAACACTAGCTCTGCCCGCCCCCTCCGCGGACTCCTCTTCGGAGCCATCGCAGGACTCGCCGCCTCCTGGGCCATGAATCAGTTCCAGAATCTCGTCAGCCGTGCCACCGAAACCCGCCAGGAGCGCGAAGCCGCCTCCGCAGCGCATCAGGAAGACGCCACCATGAGGGCCGCCGACCGCCTCGCGCAGGGCATCCACTTCCGCCCGCTCTCCTACCAGGAAAAGGCCGTCGCCGGACCCGTCCTCCACTACGCCTTTGGCACCGCCATGGGAGCCATCTACGGCCTTGCCGCCGAGTACATCCCCGAAGCCCGCGCCGGATTCGGCACCATCTTCGGCACCCTGCTCTTCGCCATCGCCGACAAAACTGCCGTCCCCCTCAGCGGACTTTCCGCCGCCCCAACGAAATATCCCGTCTCGTCACACGTTCGCGCTCTCGCCTCGCACCTCGTCTATGGAGCCAGCGCCGAAGCCGTCCGTAGCACTCTCTCCCGCGCCGCCTGAGCAAACAAAAGGCCGCGATCTTCTCGCGGCCCACCTTAAACTTGAAACTCTGAAACCTTGACCCTACTGCTTCTCCATCCCCTGCGGAGTAAATGTCACTGTCGCTCTGCGCCCTTCTGCGCCCAGCGGACCTTCGGCCTTTCCGTTGTAGGTCACCATCACGCCCGCCGGATTCCCGACGATCAGCTTCAGTTGTTCTTTTGCCTTGTAGCTGCGCGTGCTTAGGTCAGGCTTGTCCGGATCCATCGTCAGCGTCTCGACCGTCTTCCCATCGCTACGCACGCTGATCCACGAGCGTGCCGTCGCCGAGATCGAAACCTCTACCGGAGCCGATGGCTGTGCACCCGCATTTACGCCAGTGCTCGGCGGCATGACCGCTTGGGATGTATTCGTGGGAGCGCTGTTCTGCGGAGTGTTTGTGGCTGTGCCCTGTGGAGTTGCTGCGTTCTGTGCCGCGTTTGTATCCGTCGGTGTCGCGGCGTTGGAATTCGCTGCCGGAATCGACGTAATCGGAGCCGCGGTCGTAGTTGGTGCCTGCGTCTGTTGCTGCTGAGCCGCCTGTTCCCTTGCTTCCTTGAGCTCTTTTCTGTGCTCGTTCAGCAGATAGCCGCCCACGCCTAGCGCCACCAGCAGAGCCAGAATCCCGACCACGGTCACCGCGCTGATCGACCACCATGGCTCGCTTTTCTGCGGTCGCGCTGCAATCATCTGCGTCGAAACCGTCTGCATATCCGCTTCCTGCGAAGGCAGATCGGCCGCTGCAATATATGCGGCGACGGCCTTTTCCTCGTCCAGCCCTACGCAGCGCGCATAGGAGCGAACGAATCCCTTGTTGAAGATTCCGCCGGGCAACAGCTCAAAGCGCTCATCTTCCAGTGCTTGCAGTATTCGCGTTCCGATCTTGGTCGTCTCCGCGATCTCTTGCAGCGAGATGTTCTTCGCCTTCCGCGCCTGCTTCAGACTTTCCCCAAACGATGCCAAGTAGGTCACCCTTGCCGAAAACTTGGAACTTAAGACTGCACTCTCTCAGCGCGCGCTTCGGCAGGCGCTCGCATCTGTTTCAATTGGAGATAACAGTTCTCTCATCATGATAGAAATCCTTGAAACGCAAAGTCAAACGCAAACAAGACAACTTCACTCCGGTTACATTACCAATTTCACTCACACTCCCCTCACTTTCGGGTTCTTCCCGGAGTAGCTGCAGGCTCTATAATGTGGCAGCTAGGCCTCGACTTACTGGCAATCCTTCAGGGCAAAAGAGATGACGCGACCGCAACCATCGGCGGAACATAAACGATCCAAGTCTGAACTCGCCATCCTGCACGACGTAGCCAAGGCGCTCACATCGTCCCTGAACCTCGACTCCGTTCTCCAGACCATCATGGAAAAGGTCGCGGCCTACTTTCAGCCCGACACCTGGAGCCTGCTCATGACCGACGATGAGCACCAGGAGCTCTACTTCGCCATCGCCGTCGGCGACGCCAGCGCCTCGCTCAAGTCCGTCCGTCTGCGCATCGGCGAGGGTATCGCCGGATGGGTCGCCAAGCACGGTGAACCCGTCGTCGTTCCCGACGTCGCGAAGGATGCGCGCTTCGCCTCGCGTGTCGATGAGATGACCAAGTGGAAGACCAAGTCCATCCTCTGCGTCCCGCTTGCCTCCAAGAGCCGAATTCTCGGAGTCATTCAGCTCATCAACGTTGACATGACCAGCTTCGGCAATGACCAGTTCATGCTGCTTCAGGCCCTTGCCGACTACGCCGCCATTGCCATTGACAACGCGCGCTCGGTCGAAAAGATCCAGGAACTGACCATCACCGACGACTGCACCGGACTCTACAACGCGCGCCACCTCTACAACACCATCGAGTCCGAGGTCTATCGCTCCAACCGTTTCGGCTACGAGTTCAGCGTCCTCTTTCTCGATCTCGATCGCTTCAAACTGGTCAACGACAACCACGGACACCTCATCGGCAGCCGCCTGCTCCAGGACATCGGCAACACCATCAAGAGCCACTTGCGCCTGATCGACTACGCTTTCCGCTACGGTGGGGACGAATTCGTGGTCCTGCTTCCCCAAACCGGCAAGAGTTCCGCCTTGGTCGTCGCCCGCCGCCTGCGCGATATCCTTCGCAACACCAACTTCCAGTTCGGCGATCTCAAACTCAACATCCGCGCCAGCATGGGAGTTGCCAGCTTCCCCGATGATGCCCGCAACGCCCACGACCTCATCCGCGAAGCCGACGAAATGATGTACACCATCAAGAACACCACCCGTGACGCCATCGCCGCCTGCGGCCTCGGCACCATCGTCTAACCAAGAGCGAGCGCGCAGCGCTCTCGTAGTTTCTTCTTTTGCTGTTGCCCTTGCTGTTGCTCTTGAATTTGAGGTGTCATCCTGAGCGCAGCGAAGGATCCCAGCTGCGGCTCCAATCTCCACCGCTGCCCCAGGTCACCAACATCGACCACCCGAAGCCAAGCATTGCCATCCTCTCCGCCTCCGCTTACCATCACCTCACAATGGAACGACGAACTTTTCTTCTCTCTACTCTCTTCACCGCCGCTTCGCTCCACGCCCATGGCTCCGAGTTCCCGACTTTCCTCGACAAAGCCTCGCCCTCGCTGAAGTTCCCCAAGAACTTCCTATGGGGCATCGCCACCTCTGCCTATCAGATCGAGGGCGGCATCCACGAAGGCGGACGCGGTGAGAGCATATGGGATCGTTTCTGCCACACTCCCGGACACGTCAAGACCGGCGAGACGGGCGACATCGCCTGCGACCACTACCATCTTTGGAAATCCGACATCGCACTCATGAAGTCGCTCGGCATCCAGAGCTACCGCTTCTCCTTCGCCTGGCCGCGCTTCCAGCCCACCGGCACCGGAGTCCCCAACCAGCACGGCATTGATTTCTATTCCCGCATCATCGACGAACTCCTCGCCAACGGAATCCGTCCCTTCCCCACGCTTTATCATTGGGACCTGCCGCAGGCTCTCCAGGATCGTGGCGGCTGGGCCTCACGAGAAACCGCCGACCGCTTCGCCGACTACGCGCAGATCGTCACCCGTGCCTACTCCGACCGCTGCAAGGAATGGCTCATCTTCAACGAGCCCAGCATGTTCGTAAATCTCGGACACCTTCACGGCAACCACGCGCCCGGCATCAAGGATCCGGCCATTACCATGTGCGCCGGACACATCGTCAACCTCGCGCAAGCCAAAGCCTTCCGCGCCATGAGATCCGTCTCCCCCAATCTCCGCATCGGCAGCGCCTTCAGCATGTCCCAGCCCTACCCTGCTTCAAATTCCGAAGCCGACCGCCTCGCCGCCGAGCGTTTCCATGCCTGGGAGAACATCTGGTATCTCGAACCCGCGCTCCACGGACGCTACCCTGCCGCCGTCGGCACCACGCCCGAAAAACTGCTCGACATCCGGGCCGGCGACATGGATCAAATCCGCGCCCCATTCGACTTCATCGGGATCAACAACTATTCCCGCGCCGTCATCGCTCACGACGACAAGTTCCCCATCCCCTTTGTAGCCATGCGCTGGCTCCACGGCACCGAAGGCTCCGAGACCGATCTCAAATGGGAAGTCTTCCCTCGCGGCCTCAACGAAATCGTTACCCGCATCTGGCGCGACTACCATCTGCCCATCTACATCACCGAAAACGGAGCCGCCTACAACACCCAACCCAACGCCGCGGGCCAGGTTCTCGACCAGCCGCGCATCGATTTCTATAGCTCCTACCTGGGCGAACTCGCGCGCGCCATCGCCGACGGTGCCGATGTCCGTGGCTACCATGCCTGGAGTTTTCTGGATAACTTCGAGTGGGCGGAAGGCTACATCCCCCGCTTCGGACTTGTCTATGTCGACTACAAAACGCAGGCTCGCATCCCCAAAGCCAGCGCCCGGTGGTACTCCCGCCTCATCGCCTCACAGAGAGGCTAAATCGCAGAGACCACGCGAGCCGAGCAAAATGCCTGCATCGTAGCGACCCCAAGCACCGCGGGTGAGAACACTCTTCCACCCGGCGAAGCCCCAAGCACCGCGGGTGCCCCATATAAGCTTGCCTCTTTTGGCAAGCTTATGTGGGACCTAATAAAGAAGCGCGAAGCGCTCTCCAACGGTCCTTCTTTTGCTCCTGTTCTTGATCTTGCCTTCGTTCTTGTCGTTGTTCTTGCTTCGATCTTGCAGTTGTTCTTCCTCTTGTTTTTGATCTTTGTGTCATCCTGAGCGCAGCGAAGGACCTCGGGTTTGTTCTTTACCTCTCCACCCCAAAATCCCAAACCGCTCCGTTCCCGTCGTCCCCCATAGCCGAAATCACGATCGCATACTCTCCCGGAGTTAGATCCTCCAGCGGAATGATCTTCCACCAATCTCCGCTGAACTTCTCCGCCCGCGATTTCAAGAAAGTTTCCTTCGAGTTCTGTTCTCCGCTCATCGACATCGTGTTCTTCGCGACCACTCGCAGATCCTTCTTCCTCTCCAGCCTCACAATCCTGAAGTGATCCGCCGGAATCACACCCTGATCGTTTTCGATATCGACGAAAATCGCCGGCTCCTTCGTGTGCACCCGCACCTTCGCCATTGGCCCTTTCAGCTCGATCGTCTGCACCTGGCTCGCCACCGGAATGATCGACCTGCGCAGCATATTCTTGCCTACATTGTCGTTCACCTGAATCTTGTTCGTCTCCACCTTGCTCAGCACCGGCTTTCCCGCGACATCTTCCAGCAGAAACACTCCTCCCTCTGCCGGCAGCCGCATCTCCGGAGCCACCAGCGGAGTGTTCAACTGCTCTTCCTTGCGCTTTGCGACCTCTTCTTCCGTTACCTGCTTCAACTCTTCCTGTGAGATCTTTGCCTTCTGCGCGTTCCACTCGTCCGTCGCTTTCCAATCGACCAGGGACGTGGGCATCTCCTCCCACTCGCCTCGCTCCGCGCTGAAATACTTCACCCGGTCGCCCTGTTTCTTCCACTCCGTCGCTACCTGGTAACTGCCGTCGGTCAGAATCAGCCTTTTTGCCGCCTGCGCCCATGCGGCTGGTGCGATCACCAGGCACAGCAACATTGCCACTGCCAACTCCTTGAGTTCCCGCGACATACTCCACCTCTTAGGCTCACAAGATACCACCGTCCGCCACATCCGTTGCCCTTGCCGGCCGATCTTCATCTCAGAATTTTGCCGGAATCTGTACCGCTCGACTTGCTCCAAGCTTCAATTTCGTACAAAATTGATTGTGCACCCCTCCAAAAATCACCAATTCCAATACCCCCTGGTTACGAGGACGATATGTCGGCAAAGTACATCTTTGTGACGGGCGGGGTCGTGTCTTCTCTGGGCAAGGGCTTGGCCGCTGCGAGCATCGGCTGCCTTCTGGAAAGTCGCGGCCTGCGGGTCAGTCTGCAAAAATTCGATCCTTATCTCAACGTTGATCCAGGGACCATGTCTCCCTTTCAGCACGGCGAAGTGTTCGTCACCGACGATGGAGCCGAGACCGATCTCGACCTCGGACATTACGAGCGCTTCACCCATTCGCGTCTGACGCGGGACAACAATCTAACCACCGGCCGCATTTATGAGCAGATCATCGCGAAGGAACGCCGTGGCGACTATCTCGGTAAGACCGTGCAGGTCATCCCGCACGTCACCAACGAGATCAAGGCTGCCATGAAGAAGGTCTCGCACGATGTGGATGTCGTCATCTGCGAAATCGGCGGCACCGTCGGCGATATCGAGTCGCTACCGTTCCTCGAAGCCATCCGCCAGATGCGTCAGGAGCAGGGCCGCGAGAACACGCTGTTCGTCCACGTCACCCTCGTGCCCTTCATCGCCGCTGCCGGAGAGCTCAAGACCAAGCCCACGCAGCACTCGGTCAAGGAACTGCTTTCCATCGGAATCCAGCCCGACATTCTTCTCTGCCGCACCGACCGTTTCCTCCCGCAGGACATGAAGAGCAAGATCGCCCTGTTCTGCAACGTCGAGGAGCGCGCCGTCATCACTGCCCGCGACGTCGCCAGCATCTATGAATGTCCGCTGGCCTTCGCACAGGAAGGTGTCGATAAGCTGGTTCTCAAGTACCTGCACATCGACGCCAAAGAGTCTGACATGAGCGAGTGGGAGTCTCTCGTCCACCGCGCCTACAATCCCAAGGACGAAGTCCTCATCGGCATTGTCGGCAAGTACGTCGAGTACGAGGATTCTTACAAGTCACTCAAGGAAGCGCTGGTCCACGCGGCCCTCAAGTACAATCTCAAGCTCAACGTGCAATGGATTGAAGCCGAAGGGCTTGAGACAAAGGACAAGGAAGACCGTAGCTACGAATCCCAGCTCACCGGGTTCGACGGCATCCTCGTTCCCGGAGGCTTCGGCAAGCGCGGCATCTCCGGCATGCTCAACGGCATTCGCTTCGCCCGCGAGCACAAGGTGCCCTACTTCGGAATCTGCCTCGGCATGCAGACTGCCTGCATCGAGTTTGCTCGCAACGTCTGCCACCTTGAGGAGGCCAACTCCAGCGAGTTCGATCCCGCCACCCCGCACCGCGTCATCTACAAGTTGCGCGAACTGCGTGGCGTGGAAGAACTCGGCGGCACCATGCGCCTCGGAGCCTGGGATTGCAAGATCGAGCCGGATTCACAGGCGCTGAAGGCTTACGGCAAAGCTGACATCAGCGAGCGCCACCGTCATCGTTACGAGTTCAACCGCGAGTACGAACAACTCCTGACCGGCGCCGGCCTTCGCATCACCGGCAACTCACCCGACGGAACCTACGTAGAGATCGTGGAGCTTCCCGACCACCCCTACTTCCTCGGATGCCAGTTCCATCCCGAGTTCAAGTCGAAGCCGCTCGAGCCGCATCCGCTGTTCTTGAGCTTCATCAATGCCAGCTACCAGCACCGTGCCAAACGACTGGTCCAGTCGCAGCCTGAGGACGAAAACCTGTATCATCGCCCCAAGGCTCAGGCCACCACAAAACTGCAATAGCTGTCATCGAGTAATAATTAACTAGACAGTTAGAAATAAGTATAAAGAAGTAGAAAGTAATTAGAAGCGGAAGATCAACTACCCCACCTTCAACTCGCAACCTTTGCGAGTTCAAGGTGGGGTAGTTGTTTTGCTCTTGCAGTTGCTTTTGCTCTTGCCTTTCGGTGTCATCCTGAGCGCAGCGAAGGCCCCCTACCATCCTCCTCCGCCCTCCAAGGTCACTACCGCCCAGCGCCCTCGCCTTCCCAAACGCAGTTCTGAGCCAAATCGCATTCCCCCGAAACATTTTCACTCATCGTCGCTGTCGAACTCGCCGGAAGCACGACTGTCATGCACGTCCCTGAGTTCGTCGTCTGCGCGCAGCTCTTCACTCGGAGCCGTCCATGATGTTGGTGCACGATCGTTGCGCTCAGCCACAATCCCACACCCGACCCCTTAAGAGCCTTGGTCGTAAAGAACGCTTCGAAAATCTTCTTGATGTTCTGCTTCGGAATTCCAACCCCATGATCTGCGATCGAGATTCTCACATCGCTTTCGCCCGGAGTCTTCCAGCGCGTCATCTCCGACACGCGCACTCGTATCTCCCCGCCCACATTGGAAGCCTCAATCGCATTGCGCACCAGGTTCGAAAATACCTGCCGCATCTGCGCCGGGAAGACCCTCACCATCGCGTTCGAGTTCCATTCCTTGCGAACTTGCAATTCCTTATCCACGATCATCCGGTTATGCAGCGCCAGCACATCGTCTATCAGGTCTGACACGCACATCTCCACCGGAGTTGTTGATTCGCGGTTGAACGCCAGTATCTGCCTTGAGATTCGCGATACGCGCTCGAGCTCCTGCTCCGCCGTCGCCAGATACTGCTTTGCGACCTTCGGATCGTCCAGTGCCCCGCGCAGCAGATACAGCAGATTGGTGATCGCCTCCAGTGGATTGTTGATCTCGTGCGCGATCGTATGCGCCGTCCGGCCCGTCGCCGCCAATCCTTCGTTGATCACCAGCGCCTGCTCCGCGCGCTTCCGCTCAGTCGTCTCCTCCAGGATGAAGATGCTGCCGTTCGGCACTTCCTGAATGATGATCGGGTCCACCCTCAGCCGGAAAAATCGCGTTCCCAGCTGCATTTCCTGCGCTACGTTGAGGGTTTCGACCTCAACGTTTTCGCCAAAGCTGTTCCGGATCAGTTCCGGCACCGTCTGGCGTTCGATCTCGTTGTAGGGGCGTCCCAACAGTACGCTCATCGAGCGATTGCAGCGCACAATGCGTCCTGTCTCGTCGGTAATCGCCACACCTTCATTCAGCGAATCGAAGGTCGCCTGCCACTGCCTAGCCGAGATCCTCGCCTGCGACTCTGCCTGATGCAGACGCATCAGCGATTTCACTGTCGCCACCAGCACTACAGGCTCGGCCGGCTGAGTCAGGTACGCATCCGCGCCGCTGCCCAGGGCATACAGCTTGCTCTCGGTGTTATGGAACGCGGCCGATAACTGCAGGATTGGAATATGGCTCGTATGTGGATTCGTCTTGATGCGGCGGCAAACCTCGTAGCCCAGAATGTCTGGCAGCTTCACGTCGAGGACGATCACCGTTGGCAGCGTCTTTGACATCTCCAGGGCTTCTCGTCCTGTTGCCGCCTCCATCACCGAGAACCCTGCCCGCGTTAAGGCGTGAACCGTCGTATATCGGTTCTCGTCGCGGTCATCCACCACTAAAACGAAATCCGTATTGCCACCTTTTCGCTCGATACTCACGAATCCATCCCAACAGCCGCCAGAAGATTCCTTATCTCTTCTGCGCCGTCCTCTCCTCCAAAAGGTTTCTTTGGATAAAACAATGCTTCCATTTCCTTCACGTGAGCGGCGTCCTGCGCTGAGAGCTCTCTCGAAGTATGTATGACCACAGGAATCTTCCTGGTCGCTGCATTGCTCCTGATCTCCCGCAGCACCTCGAAACCGTTCAGGTCCGGCATGACAATATCGAGGAACACTATCGATGGGATGTGAATATCTGCCAACCGGATGGCTTCTCGCCCGTTATGTGCCTCTAAAATACGAAAACCCAGCTTTCCCAGTATCTCGCCCAGTACATAGCGCGTTACTTCGTCATCATCCACCAGCAACGCAGACCGTGAACTTCGGCCATCGATCACTTCCCGAAGCGTGTTTGCCAGCGCCAGCGGAGACACAGGCTTGGCAAGGAATGCGTCAGCCCCAGCCTCAAACGCCGCTTTCGGATCATCCACAACGCTTGTCACAATCGTGGGTCCCGAGTAGCCGTGCGCCTTCATTTCCTTGATGTAGAACAGGCTGTCCTTCCCATCCAGATACCGGTCCAGCGCCACCGCTGCCGGAGTAGCCGCCTTCATCGCCGCACGAGCTTCGGGGATATTTGCCGCGAACATAAGCTTGTACTGGCTGTTTCGCAGCGACGCCTGGTGTACGAAGTTTGTCTCCTCGTTGTCTTCGATGAACAGCACCGTACGTCCCGGCTTCTGCATCGCCGGAACCGTTGCACGCCGTCGTTCCGCTTTTCCCACCGAGATCGGCAGCGTGACGATGAACGTCGAGCCGACTCCCACTTCGCTCTCCAACCGGATCGATCCTCCCAGCAATTCCGCCAGCTTTCGCGACAGCGGCAATCCCAGACCGGTGCCTTTCACTCGGCCCTGCATCTCGCTTTCAATCTGCACAAATTCTTCGAACACCCGCTCCTGATCTTCCGGCGCAATTCCAATCCCTGTGTCCTGCACGCGAAAGACGACTCTGTCCGGGCCTTCCATCTCGGCGCTCACCCGCACCTGTCCCTGCCTCGTGAACTTCAGCGCATTCGAAATCAGGTTCCGCAGGATCTGTGAGAGCTTGCCTTCATCCGTGTATAACGGCACCAAATCTGTGGCCGCATCAAACACCAATTCCAGGCTGTTGCTCGCCAGCAGAGGCTTCAGCATTCCTCTCAGCACGGCGAAGACGTCACTTACCTCGAAATGCCGTGGCTTGATGTCGATCTTTCCCGCTTCGACCTTTGCCAAATCCAGCAGGTCATTCACCAGCTCCGAGAGTTCTTCTGCCGATCGCTGAATGAACCGAACCTGCTTCTCCTGCTCGCTCGACAGTTCGCCGTCCGTGCGGCCCATCAGCATCTTGCATAGCGATGTGATCGAGTTCAAAGGCGTGCGAAACTCATGCGAAAGATTCGACAAGAAGCTTGTCTTCAGATCCGAGACGCGCCGCAAATCGTCCGCATGCTGATCCAGCTCCGCATACAGCGCTACCACCCCGCGATTCGTGTCCTCAAGTTCGCGATTCAATTCCGCAAGCTGCTCCTGCTTTTCGCGCAGCTCTGCGAGGGTCTTGAGCAGTTCCTGGTTCTGCCTCTCCACCTCGTCAAACGGGTCCGAAGCGCTCGATTTCGCTAGTTCGGCCACGATCCGCCGCACACCCTCTTCGTTTAGTGGCGTCGTCGTGCCCGGCAGCGCTTTACCGGCCTCCACCCGTGTACCCTGGGCTGAAGAGGTAATCCTGAACAGATCCATCAGCCGTTTCGTGCCGGTGATTCCTTTTCCCAGACCGGTCTTTGAAACGTAACGTCCATCCAGTACGCCGTCCAGATCGGCAATTCCCGGCCCCGAATCGCTCACCGCCATCACGAACATCTGCGGCACCGAATCGACGATCATGAACTCCACGACGCCGTCCTTCGCGTAGCGGAATGCGTTGCGCGCCAGCTCCGATACAGCCGTTGCCAGCCGTATCTGCTCCTGATGCTCAAACCCCAGAAGTGCTGCTATATCCCGTGCTCTTTGGCGTGCATGTACCACATGCCGTTCATGCCGCAGCCTGAGCGTCGAAATCGCAAAGGTTTTAGGATCGTTCATGCTCATATTCGCGAAACTAAAATAGTAGCGTCATCCCGCTTCCTGCAAAAATCCCTGAACAACACACCTGCAATCAATGCCGGATGTCTTGCAGCCAGCCCTGGATACTGTTCGAAATTCCAACGCGTCCCCAAGCCGTCGGAGTGCATGATCAGCGTAGAGCCCTCGTCCCATGGATACGAGAACTGGTGCAGCGTTCCCATCGAGTGCCCCACCGTGCCATTCATCGACACCATGCTCCGTGTCTTCCCGCCCGCATAGACTGCCCCGGCGATGTTTCCAGCGCCCACGTAGTTCACCACGCGCTTCTCATGCAGAATCTCTGCAATCGACACCGCCGCGCCCCGTGTCTTCGTGAGCGCCTGGTGAATCTCGCTCATCATTTGTTCTGGCGTGCGATGGGCTACTTTGTGAAACATCCTTATTGCTTCGTTCGCCGCCTCTGCCGCCGTAGGCCCATGGCCCAATCCATCCGCCATGATGTAAACACTGCGTCCCGGCGTCCATGCCACGCTCCACGCATCGCCGCAAACCGGCTCGCCCTGCAGTGCCACCGAGATCGCGCTCACCTCGCGCCCCGACTGCGAAGCATCCTGATTTCCATCCGCCGTGCGCAGCACCCGCGCCCACACTGCAGTGCCATGCCCAGGCAGCGAGTAAATCTGAAATGTTTCGGCTAATCTCGACATCGCTCCCATGCCATTTCCCGGAGTTCCTGCCGTTGAGAAACCGTCTTCCAGACTACGTCCAACATCTTTGATGCCCTGACCTCGATCCAGGGCAAACACGTCGATTCCGGCCGTATCGCCAAATTTCCAGGGACACAGTACGATGTGCCCTTCCTGTGCATGAGTGGCGATATTCCTCGCCGCCTCCGTCACGATAATTCCAAGCTGCCCCTGCCGCACTTCATCGAAATGCATCGATGAAGCCATTACCATCGCCGTCCGTCGCGCGTTTCCTGCCTGGCTTGTATCCGTCGCGCTAATCGGAATCTGGCGATGCTCCGTGGTAAGCATCCCTACGCTCATTTCCAGCGAACCGTGGTAATCGTTGTACCGCTCCCCGGTTTCGACTCGATCTCAAATTCGTTCATCAGGCGCTTGCTGCCGCCCAATCCCAGCCCCATTCCAGAGCCGGTCGTGTATCCATCTTTCAGCGCCAATTGAATGTCTGCGATTCCAGGCCCGGTATCCACAAATCGCAGCCGGATGCCCGTCCGTATTCCATTCATCACTTGCGCCATTTCGAGATGTCCGCCACCGCCATGCTCCAATGTGTTTCGGGCTAGTTCGCTGGCGGCGGTCACAATCTTTGTCTGTTCCACCAGACTGAATTTCATCTCTGTGACCCACGCCCGAACGCGCTGCCGCACGCTCACCACATCGGATTGGCTCTGAATGGGGATCTTCTCAGACTTCTGCACTGTCCCCATCGTACTCATCGTCTCCCTCGCGCATCGCAAGTTTCTCGCGCAGGTAGTCCATGCCGGACTCCACATTCAGCGCTGTCCTGATTCCTGGCAGCGACATTCCCAACTCAACCAGTGTGATTGCCACCGCCGGCTGCATTCCCACCACAACGGTCTCAGCGTCCAGCACCCTCGCCATCGAAGCGATATTGGCCAGCGTACGTCCAATGAAAGAGTCCACGATCTCCAACGATGAGATGTCGATCAGGACTCCCTTTGCTCCAACTTCCGAAATTCGATTTGTCAGGTCGTCCTGCAAAGTCAGTGCCAGCTTGTCGTGCATATCCACCTGGATCGTGACCAGCAGAAAATCTCCCATTCGTAGAATAGGAATTCTTTCCATTAAGCACCTCGCTGTTCAGAGGTGCTCGCGTTCGAGCCATTTGCCCTCGCCTGATGGGAGCGGATCACTTTCCGTCCGCTGCGCTCCAGTGCCAGCCACAGTGCATCCGACAGCTTCGCCTTCGTAACCACGTCTTCGAGATTGATTCCCAGGTGAACGATCGTCTGCGCAATCTGCGGCCTGATTCCGCTCAGAATGCACTCGGCTCCCATCAACCGTGCCGCCGTGATCGTCTTCAGCAGATGCTGTGCCACCAGCGTATCCACCGTCGGCACGCCCGTGATGTCAATAATTGCAAAGCGCGAGTTCGTGCGCACGATCGCCTCCAGCATCGACTCCATCACCACCTGCGTGCGCGCGCTGTCCAACGTTCCAATCAGCGGCAGCGCGATAATGCCATCCCACAAACTCACCACCGGCGTGGACAACTCCAGCATCTCCTCCTGCTGCCGCTGAATAATCTGGTCCCGGCTATGTATGTAGCTGTCCGTGGTGTGCAGCGCGAGTTCGTCAACGAAATCGTTGACCAGCGAGATTTGTTTGAACATCTCGTCGGGGTTCTTCCCCCAATGTTGCCGGATGAGACTGTAGATCGGCCCTTTCAGTGACACCACGAACTTTGCTGTATCTGAAGGCGTGAACCCCTGCGCCGCCCGCGACCCGGAAAGGCTCGCCAGCAACTGTTTCAGAGGCTGCCAGTCTGGCGCCTCAACGTTCTCCAGCTTTCCGGCCGCGCCTACGGCGACAATGGTCGCGAGCACTTCTGCTGCTTGCGAATTCAGTTCCTGCTCGTCCACCAGACCGCTTTGGCTGATGCGTTTCTTCAAGTCCTGAATCCACTCACGCATGATGGACTCACGATTCTGCTGGATCAGACTTAGCAAACCTTCCATGAATTCCTCCGGACAAATCTTTGCGGACCGCACCCCAGAGCTCTTAGCCCTTGATGCACCACGGCGGCAGTTCCCTGCCGCTTACCGAGACTATTTCTTGGGATTGATAATGACGAAATCTCTTGTGTGGCTCTTGGCTCCGGAGTTCAGCATGCACGCAACGCGCAGCTGCTCCGCTTAGTGAGATGCCTGATTCCTTAGCAAAGGTTGACTCACAAACAGGGATTCACAAGTCCCAGACGCTTCGCTTTAGAGCAAGCGTCGCCGCATTGAATCCGCACATCCCATGCACTCCGCCCCCCGGAGGCGTCGAAGACGAGCATAGATACACCCTGCGGTCTGGAGTCGCATATTGTCTCCACGTCGGACGAAACACGAACTGCCCCACACTCACCTCGCCGCCATTGATGTCGCCGCCCACCAGGTTCGAATCCATCGCCTCCAGATCGTGCGTGCGCCACACCTTTCGCGCCAACACGCATTCCTTGAAGCCCGGCGCGTAACGTTCAATCTGCGCCTCCAGTCTCGGTAGCATATCTTCAGACGAGCCATTCGGCACGTGGCAATATGCCCACACCACATGCTTCCCTTCCGGTGCGCGCGAGCCATCGAACAACGTCGGCTGCGACAGCAATACATAGGGCCGTTCCGCGTGCCGTCCCTTTCGCACTGCGTCTTCCGATGCGGCAATTTCCTCCAGCGTTCCGCCCAGGTGCAGCGTCGCCGCCCTTAGGCATTCCTTCGCCGTCCACGGAACAGGCTCCGACAGCGCGTAATCCACCTTGAACACGCCTGCCCCATGCCGATACCTGCCCAGCAGGTTCCGGAACGCCGGAGTAAAGCGTTCTCCCGCCAACCCGAGCAATGCCTTAGGAGTCACATCGCACAGCGCCACATTGAACTCGCCCAGATCCTCCAACCGCTCCACCCGATGCCCCGTCGTCACCGTTCCCCCGAGGCTTTTCAGATGCGCAATCAGCGCCTGTGTGATCGCCTGCGATCCGCCCCGCGCCACCGGCCATCCTACCGCATGCGCCGTCGCTCCCAAGATCACTCCAAACGCTGCGCTCATCGGCTCATCCATCGCCAGGAACGAATGCCCTGCCAGTCCCGCAAACATCGCACGCGTTCGTGCATTGCGAAATGCGCTCTTTGCAACCGTGGACGCCGGCAAGATTCCCTTCACCCCAAACGCTGCCGCCATCAGCGGATGTCGCGGTACGTGCAGCATCGGGCGCAGCAGATCCGTCGCAACACTCATCCAGTTTCTCGCCAGAGCCTCGACCAGCGTGCGCCACGCCTCGCCATCCTCTCCCAGCGTGCGCACCGCCTCATCCAGATCGCGCTCCAACACCACCGCCGTGCCATCGTCCAGCGGATGCGCCAGCGGTGCCGACGGGTGAACCCACTCCAGCCCATACCGCTCCAGCGGCAGCGACGAAAAATACGGCGATCCGGCCGCCATCGGATGCACCGCCGAGCCGAAGTCATGCTTGAATCCCGGCAGCGTTGACTCCATCGTCCGCGCACCTCCGCCCGGCTGCTCTTCGGCCTCGAACACCTCCACCCGCATCCCCGCCTGCGCCATCACGATGGCTGCCGCCAGCCCATTCGGCCCCGCACCCACCACCACCGCCCTGCGTTCTGCACTCATCGCTTTGGCTCCTCCACGGGAGGCATACTCACCACTGCCACTTTCCCATCCGGCAACCTCGCGAGCGTCGGCGCAAACGGCCCGACCAGTTCTCTTCGCCACCAGTTCCCCGTCTCGCGCTTCTCCTTGATCGAGGTCATCCAGTACTGCCACAGCACCGCCCGCACCTGCCGTGGAGGCTGCTTCGCAAACGGATTCCCCGCAAACAGCTCCAGCACATCCGGATCGTTCGCCAGCAACAACAATTCCGTGTTCGGCACAATCGCCGAATCCCTCCAGGTCTCGAGCGATGCGAACCACAGGTTCCAATCGAACCGCGGCTGATACGGCGCATAGATCCCCGGCCTCGCATCCAACGCCTGCGGCTTGTATCGAAACGGATACGCGACCCAGTTCACTCCATCTGCCGAACCTTGAAACTCAACCTCGTACCGTCCCCGCGTCATCACCGCAAACAGCCCATACTGATTCGCCACTCGAAACGGCTCAAGCGCTATCACTGGTGTCATCGGCAGCAACGCCCTGTGCGCCAGCATCGCGACCATCTTCGCCGACGTGGCATAGAATACCCAGCCCAGCAGCACCACCGACATCGCCAGCTTCAGCGCCCTAAAATGGGTTCTAAGCTTCTCGATCGAAGCGGCTGGTGCCCCGCCTCTGCCCTCTTTTGGCAGAGCTGCGTGTTTCAATGTCATCCACTTGCGAAGCCATGCCGGACTCCACCGCAACACAAAGCGGTCGTCCACCAGCAGTATCCCCAGCGCCAGCACGATGTAGTTCAGGAACGCATAATTCGCCGTCAGGATTACTCCCGCCTCCCACAGTGTCACAACCACAAACAGTGCGATGCGGAACCTTCGCGGCAGCAGGATAATCCATACCAGCCCTAGTTCCATCACCAGCGTCGCCACCACCGTGCCTGCGTGGAACCAGTGCGGCAGATGTTGCACATACCATCCCACCCAACTCGGCAGCGGACAATTCTGGTAGTACTCATCCATCGCAGTGAAGTTGTGCCACTGCGGATCACCGCTCGCCAGCTTCACAATCCCCGACTGGAAGTAAATCCGAAACCATTCCCACTGCAGCAGAAACAAACTGAAGCGCGATGGCGGCGTCGCCTCCCCCAGCCCCGGCCTCACTCCGGCTGGCGCAAAAAAGAGGCAGATGAATCCCGCCTCCAGCAACATCCCATCCGACTGATACCCCGAGAAGTCCCCCGCCGCCGCCACAAACGACAGGAAGCACACGAAACACACCGCCAGCATCGCCCTCGGCCACACATTCACCACCAGCAGCACCGAGGCAATCAATCCCACCCAGCACAACGCCATCACCATGTGCGTTCCGCTTGCCAGCCACAGCAGCGTCGGCGCATACCAATAGCGCACCACTCCCGAAGCCGATTCGCCAATCAGCTTCAGATATTCCGTCGCGGGCAGTATCCCGCGCGGCCCAATCAGTCCCTTGATTTGAAACAGGAGTGCATAGAAAGCTGAGAAGTAGATCAACCCCAGCGCGCGCACGAAAATCCATCTTGGCAACAGCCTGTCCGCCGCTCCAAACCGCGCCCCACCCTCACGCGAAGCAAACGCCCTGCGCAACAACGAACCCCGTGCACGCGCCGCCGGACTGGCCTTTTTCAGCTCCACGTCCTTCGCGCCGCCACCCATCGCTCGCCTTTGCTCTTGCCGTTGCCTTTGCTCTTGCCGTTGCCTTTGCTCTTGCTTGGTTCTTGAGGTGTCATCCAGAGCAAAGCGAAGGATCTCAGCGCCGCTCAAATATCATCCATCGCCCCAAGGTCACTTCGGCCACCACACCCCGGGTGCCCCATCCTTAAACTCGCGCTTTTTCGAGTTTAAGGATGGGATCGTTGCCCTTGCCTTTCCCTCCCTACTTCGCGTACTTCACCGAACACCCATACGCCCGTGTCGCGCTGGTCGCCACCGGCTTTCCTGCCATCGCCTGCTGCAACGCCGCGGTTACATAGTTCGTCGCGCCATTCACATCCGAAGCATCCGTCGTAGGCTTGTCATCAATCGCTCCTTCATAAATCAACTGCCCACTCGGGTTGATCACAAACATATGAGGCGTCGTCTTCGCCCCATACAAATGCCCCAGCTCGCCCTTCGGATCCAGCAGCGCCGCCGTTGGCGCGGCGTTCATCCGCTTCGTGTAATCGTTCTCCTGCTCCGCCGTTACGTACCCCTGTTCTCCCGGAGCCGACGAAACCACCGTCAGCCACACCACGCCCTTGCTCGTCCACTCCTTCTGAAGCCGCTGCATATTGCCGCTGTCGTAATGCTTCCGCGTGTACGGACACCCCTGATTCGTCCACTCCAGCACTACAAACTTCCCCTTATACTCGCCAAGACTGTGCTTCTGCCCATGGCTGTCCAACGCCGTGAAACCCGGAGCCGCCTCTCCCACGCGCAACGCAAACATCGCTTGCACCACCACCATCAACAGCAACACAATTCCGAGCTTCCTCATTCCTTCTTCTCCTTCTGCACCACACTCGAACTCACCGGCACATCCACCTCATACGCCTGCTCGCCATTCACCAGCACCCCCTTTAGACGTGCTGGAACCCCCCTCAGATGATCTGACTTCTTCAGCGCCAGCCTTATCAGCCCATCCGCATCTCTGCGCTCCTGCGCCGCCGCGTTGTCGATCACTTCTGCCTCTTCCGGAAAAAACATTGCCTGCTTGCTCTTGTCTCCCGCAAAGCTCAGCTCCAATGCATCTTGTGCATTCGCCACCTTCACTCGCATCCCCGCCGGTGCCGGCTTCGGAAGCCGACTCTCTGCTGCCCACAGCGTCCCTTCCGCTGCCTGATCTTTCTGTCCCACCCCCGCTACTTTCAAATCCGCCTTTAGCTCCGCATTCTGCGGCATACAAACGTCATGACACACCAGATACTTCAGTTCCCCATCCACCGCCACATTCGTCCCCGCCTTCACCGTCGCCGGAATCGTCAGCGAAGTCAGCAGCACCGTCGTTCCCTCATACCCATAATCCGTTCCTGCCGCGTTTGACATTCGTTCTGGTGCTGGCCACTCCAGCGGTGCGACGACAACTCCCTCCGGCACCTGCCACTTGATCCTCGGAGGCTCCCCCGAGTCCCCCGGATTCTTCCAATAGGTATGCCACCCTTTATCCGTCTCGATCTGTACTCCCACCCTCACCTGCGAGCCTGGCTTCGCCGCTTTCTGTTCCAGCACCAGTGATGCCCGCGAATGTGGGGGCGGAGCCGTCGCCTGCACCTCCTGCTTCCCTCGCGAACACGCCACCGTCATCAGAATTGAAAATAAAAAAGCAGCTAGAATCGCCCGCATTTCGTCAAACTCCACGGTGGTTAGATGAAGCTGAACACATAGGCGCAACCAAGCAGGGGACACCTCATGCGTTTCATGATTCTGGTCAAAGCCGATAGAAACTCTGAAGCGGGCACTCTTCCTGACCCTTCTCTCTTCGAAAAGATGGGCAAGTACAACGAAGAGCTTGTGAAAGCAGGTGTCATGCTCGCCGGAGAAGGCCTGCACCCAACTTCCAAAGGCGCCCGCGTCCGATTCGATGGAGCGCAGCGCGCCGTCACCCTCGGTCCCTTTGCTGGCGAACTCATTTCCGGCTTTTGGATATGGCAGTTGAATTCTCTCGACGAAGCCATCGAGTGGCTCAAGCGCGCTCCCTTCGACGGAGGTGCCGAAGTCGAGATCCGTCAAATCTACGAGGCCGCCGATTTTGGTGATGCCGTTACGCCCGAGTTGCGCGAGCAGGAGGAACGTCTTCGGCGCGAGTTGCAGGGAAAAAATAACCCATCCAGCTTGCAATAATTTCCCTGCGATGCACAGCAAGCATCCTGCCAAAACAACAATGCCGGACGACGGTGTCCGGCATTCCTTCCAATCTCTATGTCCTCATTCGTGTTCAGCGGCAGCAGATTTCTGCTTCGCCCGCAGCATCCGTTCTATGTCATCCAGGATGCGGAAAATACCTCCGCCCTTCATGAACATTCCGTCCGCCCCTGCTCCTCGCCACTCCGAAACCGGTATCGGATACGCCGAGAGAATAATCACCACCGGCCGATTCTCCCGCGACTTTGCCTGGCGAACTACTTCGAACCCGGAGGTCTCCCTCTCCATGCGCATGTCCGTCACCACCAGGTCATACGAGAGTTGATTCAGGCGCTTCGCTGCATCGCCGGCAGAAATGGCCGTGGACACACTAAAGTCCCGCGTCTCAAAAATGCTCTTCAACGTTTCAAGAACTGCGGTGTCGTCATCCACCAGCAAGGCGTTAAATGGCATGCTTCCTCGATCTTGCATTTTGCTCTATTAAACGTGGGTTTCGACGTCTGGCGCGGAGTAATCCACCCGTCTCGAAAGCGCGTCGGACGTGGCGTCCTTCAATGCCATATTGATGCGCTCCACAGCCTCGTCGGCGATTCTTTTTGCGTCCGCATCTCCCAGTCGCTCCACTGCGATATGCATCGGGAAAATAGCATTTCGGACATGGTGATTCAACTCAGCCACAATTGCCGCCCGTTGCAGCGCAACCTCAAAATGCACTTCTTCGTGATTCAGTTGAATTGCGAGCGTCACAATCACCGTCACCAGGCCACCAATACTGTTGGCAATCACCTGCCGGACCATGGTCGAGTGGTCAATCGGCATCAGCGCCATCTGCGCTATGGATGACACAATCCAAACCAGTACGCCCGCGGCTACAGCCTTCAGCACCTTGCGTTCTCTTTTACGTCGTACCTGCACGTGCCCCCTCCCTCAACCCTGCAAAGCAACCAGAACCTGTAAACTGCAGCAACTCAAATCTTCAGCAACATCAAATAAATAGATGAGCAAATTTACTGCCACGGCTCGTCTCATGCCCAGTTACTTTGGCCCTCGTTCGCCCTGCACTCCTTGAGTGTCCTCTCGTCAGTTCGGAGTTTCGTTCAGCGAAATATTAGCCGACCTCAAACAAAAGAGGCCCTTATCCGATCGGGCCTCTTTCTTGGCTTTGCTCATCGACAGCAGCCTAGCTCATCTGCTCCGAAAGGTAGCGTTCGTATCCAATTTCTTCGATCAGGTGCAACTGTGCTTCCAGCCAGTCCACATGATGCTCTTCATCCTTCAGGATATTCTGGAGGAAATCGGCTGTAGAGTTGTCTGACTCTTCCCGCGCAATCTTGATTCCGCGGTTGTAGAGCTGTACCGCCTGCAGTTCCAGTTGCAGATCGCTGGCCAGTTGCTCCTTTACATTCTTGCCCACATTCAGCTGCGTCGGCCCGCTAAGATTGGGCGTCGAATCCAGGAACAGAATCCGCTCGATCAGCTTTTCTGCATGCTTCATCTCGTCGATCGATTGTTTTTTGATGTATTTCGAGAGCTCTTCGTACTTCCAGTTCTCGCACATCTCCGCGTGAAGAAAATATTGATTAATCGCCAATAACTCTTCCTGCAGAGCCTCGTTCAATACGGCAATTACCTTGTCATTACCCTTCATCGCCTGTATTCCTCCGGGGATACGTCCGCTTAACGGAACAGTTATCCTACATGACGCACACACAAATCGTCACCACCCCACCCCAAGCACCGCGCCAAATTAGTGCTTGCGCACCGCCTTCTCGCGCACCGCGAACCTAAGCACCGCGGGTGAGAACTCCGTGCAAGTTAGCGAAGCGCTAAGCACCGCGGTTGCCCCATATACGCTTGCCTCTTTTGGCAAGCGCATGTGGGATCTAACGAAGAGGGCGCAAAGCGCCCTCCAAAGGTTTTTCTGTTGCCCCTTTGTCGTTGATGTTGCCGTTGCTCCTGCTTTTGTTCTTGTTTTTGTTCTTGGCTTTGAACTTGTCCTTCCACTCCTACCCCTTCGCGAAGCGAAGCACCTTGCTCTTCCCCCACCTCACCGCCGCCACTTTATAATTCCCCCATGCCCTTCTCCGTCCAGAACGTCTCCATCGGTGGTCCCGAACTTTTCCTCATTGCCGGCCCGTGTGTCATTGAAAGTGAGGAACATGCTCTCCTCATGGCCACCTCCATCTCCCTCATCTGCCGCGAACTCCACGTCCCGTACATCTTCAAAGCCAGCTTCGACAAAGCCAACCGCACATCCCTCAGCAGTTTCCGCGGCCCGGGAGTCGCCGAAGGACTCCGCATCCTCCGCAAGGTACGCGAAAAGGTCGGCGTCCCTGTTCTCACCGATGTTCACGAACCCTCGCAGGCCTCTGCCGCCGGAGAAGTTGTGGACGTCCTGCAAATCCCGGCATTCCTCTGCCGTCAAACCGACCTGCTCATCGCCGCCGCCCGCACCGGATGCGCCGTCAACGTCAAAAAGGGCCAGTTCGTCGCTCCGCAGGACATGCGCCACGCCGTCGCCAAGATCCGCGAAAGCGGCAACGACCGCGTCTCTCTCACCGAGCGCGGAGCCAGTTTCGGCTACCACAATCTCGTCGTGGACATGCGCTCGCTCGCCATCATGCGCGAATACGCGCCCGTAGTCTTCGACGCCACTCACTCCGTCCAACTTCCCAGTCAGGGAGAGCAGTCCGGAGGACAGCCTCAGTTCATCCCCGTCCTCAGCCGCGCCGCCGTAGCCGCCGGCATCGACGGCATCTTCATGGAAGTCCACGACAACCCCGCAAAAGCAAAAAGCGACGGAGCCAATGCTCTGCCGCTTGCCAACCTCAAATCCACCCTCCAGCAACTCCTCGCCATCCGCCACGCCATAGCCGTTTGACATCGGGGTGCGCACCCCCGTAAGCCACCGCCAAACAGAGCACCGCGGGTGCAACCATGAAGCGTGCACCACTGTTCACGCTCTTTCCGAACAGAGCACCGCGAGTCGTCGAAACATTCGACGTGCACCACCTTTCACGCCATTGCCGAACAGAGCGCCGCGGGTGCCCCATATACGCTCGCCTCTTTTGGCGAGCGCATGTGGCATCTGATAAAGAAGGCGCGAAGCGCCCTCCAAAGGTTCTTCTGTTGCCCTTGCTGTTGCCCTTGCTGTTGCCCTTGCTGTTGCCCTTGCTGTTGCCCTTGCTGTTGCCCTTGCTGTTGCCCTTGCTGTTGCCCTTGCTGTTGCCCTTGCTGTTGCCCTTGTTCTTGTCGTTGCTTTTCCGGTGTCATCCTGAGCGAAGCGAAGGCCCCCTACCCCACCTCCCCTTCACCACTCGGCAAAAGTTCCCTTCCAGCACCCTCTTCACCGAAACTTGTGAAACCTTGAAACCTCTGAAACCTTACCCCTACCTCTTCCACCTCCACGCCCACCCCGCATACACCTCATTGTTATCAATCCCGGGATTCCTCTGTGCCGTCTCGTTATTCGAGATGTGATGGTACTTGTACCCCACCAGCACCGACGACCTCTTGCCACTGAATACCTGCACCCCGCCACCGAAGTTGAACGTAAAGTTGAACTGTGAAGAGTTCGGCACCGGCTCCTGCCGCGTGAAGTACAGCACTCCTCCATGCGCATCGACAAACGGCTGCACCATCCTGCGATTGCGGAAATTCAACTGCATCCCCAGCGGCGTGACGCCTCCGGCATACGTCGTCGCCCCCGCACGCGAATAAAGCAGCTTGTGTTGCGAGTCGAAATAGTATTCCGTCGGCTCATTCAGCAGCGTCAGTGGTTCCACCTCAGCCACGCACTTCAACGCCAGCTGCCGCCATGTCGCGAAGGTAATCGCATACTGCCCATTCAGTTCTAACCACTTCCGGTTGGTCGCCTGGCCAATGGCGACATTGGAGTTCGGCGAATACCCCGCCCATACTCCAAGCTCTTGCGTACCTCGCCTCAGCGTTACTCTCTCATTCGTCTGCGCTGTTATTGACACACCAAGACCCACAACTACGGCCAATACCCGAAACCAATCTCTCATCCCCACATGGTACGATAACCAGCAGTAAACTCCTGTGCGTCTCAAAATAGAAACATGCAACCGTCATGCGGTTCGCATTCTGGTGCACACTTTTCCTGATCATGGACACTGCTGAAAAGGTAGTTCGCATTGAAGCTGAGGCCCTGGGCCGCCTCGCGGATCGTATCGCCGGTCCCATGGCTGCCGACTTCCACCGCGCGCTCGAGCTCATCCTCTGCTGCGCCGGACGCGTCGTCGTCACCGGCATGGGCAAGAGTGGACTCATCGGACGCAAGCTCGCCGCCACCTTCGCCTCCACCGGAACCCCCGCGCTTTACCTGCATCCTGCCGAAGCGCTCCACGGCGATCTCGGCATGGTAATGCGCGGCGACCTCGTGCTCGCGCTTTCGGCTTCCGGCGAGACCACCGAGATCCTCGAACTCCTGCCCACCATCAAGCGCCTCGGAGTTCCACTCATCAGCTTCACCTGCGATTCCCTGCACCCGACCAACGGCCATCCGCCATCCACACTCGCGCAGGCCGCCGATGTCGCGCTCGACTGCTCCATCCATAAGGAGGCCTGTTCCCTCGGACTCGCGCCTACGGCTTCCACCACCACCATGCTCGCCCTCGGCGACGCCCTGGCCGTTGCTCTCAGCGAGCGCCGTGGCTTCCGCGCCGAAGACTTCGCCGACCTTCATCCCGGCGGCAAACTCGGCAAGCGCCTCGCTCGAGTTTCGCAGCTCATGCACACCGGAGACTCGATTCCGCGTGTCACGCCCACCACGCCCATGATCGAAGTCATCTACGAAATGTCACGCAAGGGCCTCGGCGTAACCGCAGTCATCGAAGACGACGCCCTCATCGGTATCATCAGTGACGGCGACCTTCGCCGCCTTCTCGAACACCGCGGCAAAGATGTGCTCGACCTCACCGCCTCACAATGTATGACCACACATCCGCGCACCATTGAGGCGCAAGCCTTCGCCGCACAAGCCCTGGACATCATGGAGCAGAAGAAAATCACTTCGCTCATGGTCGTCGGTGAAGCAAATCGCCTCGAAGGCGTCGTCCACCTCCACGACCTCTGGGGAGTCGAGCTCGTCTAGCCAGCCGACCTAAAAACTAGCTCAAAAACATCGCGCGCTCCGGGATTAGCTCACTGCCCACCCCGGAGCGCGCAACTATTAACTTCCCAGTGAATCCTTCCCTCTGCTCACAGCCTGTTTACCACTTTCTCGACAACGCCGCACACGTCCTTATCAAACAGTGAACATTCGCTATTGCAACGGCTTTCCGTCGCCGGTCATCTGATCGAGCAGTTTTTGATCCTGAGCGATCAGCGCATCCGGCAGCGGAGCGTAGTGCAAACCGCTCGCCTGCTTCTGTCCATCTGTTACCACATACTTGATGAAACGCTTCACAACCGCTCTTTTCGCGGCGTCCGCCCCATCCTTCGTCACCATGAGGAACGTCAACCCCGTGATCGGATAAGCCTCCGCCGCGCTCGCCGGTGGATTCACAATCGGCGTCCTCACATCTGCCGCAATCTTATCCGCATACGCCGCAATCGCTGCTGACGCGCTCTCCGCGCTGGGCGCAACAAACTTGCCTGCCGCATTTTGCATTTCAGCCACCGGCAAATTGTTTCCAAGCGCATACGTCAACTCAACATAACCAATCGCGCCCGGAGATTGCTTCACAATGCCTGTCACGCCTTCGCTACCCTTGCCGCCCAAGCCCACGGGCCACTGCACGTTCGTCCCTTTACCCACTTTCTGTTGCCACTCCGGACTCACTGCCGACAAGTAAGTTGTGAAGATGTTCGTAGTTCCGCTGCCTTCTGTGCGATGCGCAACAACGATCGGAGTGTTAGGCAAAGCCGCGCCAGCATTGGCTTTCACGATCTCCGGATCTTTCCACGACTTGATCGTACCGAGAAAAATTCCAGCCAGCGCCTTCGATGTCAATCGCAGCGGCTTGTTGATCCCGGGCAGATTGTAGGTAATGCACACCGGCCCTGCACTCTCAGGAATCTGCAGCATCGGCGCAGCTCCCTTCAATGCTTCATCATCCAGAGCCGCATCGCTCGCGCCAAAATCAACAAGCCCTTTTTTCAACTGCTGAATTCCGCCACCCGAGCCGATAGATTGATAGTTGATCTGAACTCCATTGCTTTGCTGCTGAAAACCTTCAATCCACTTGCTCATGATGGGATACACGAACGTGGATCCGGCGCCAATGATCTGATTTGGATTACTGCTCTTGTTCGCAACTACTCCGCTGGAGCCAGATTTCGAATTGCATCCCAACCCGCACACAACAGTCAACGTCGCGAACGCCAACATCCATTTGCCGCTCTTCATAGGTGCCTTTCTAGGCGGAACTCGTCCGCTCTCAGGCAGCAGTATATGAATATCGTGTGAACAGAATGTTAAAGCCGCGTGTGTTGTTTCTGTTTGGAAGGAACTCTCTCCGGCTTGCGCGCTTTTGTCTTAGCGGATTTCTTTTCAGTGAAGAACCTATGCTGATGCGCGGCCATGTTTACTTTCAGTCCGAGAAACGTAACGCCCTCGGCCTGCAAATGCATACGCTGTTCAAACCCATGTTCGCCCGCCAGAAGAATCTTTCCACCCGCACCCACGATGCGATGCCATGGCAATCCCGTGCTTTGCGTGTGCAGTGCCCACGCGACTTGCCTAGCTGCTCCCGGATATCCAGCGGCGTACGCGATATCGCCATAGGTCGCAACCTTTCCACGCGGAACTCTGCTGACCTGCCGCAGCATGTCGCGAAACATACTGGTCTTTACTGGGTCTCGTTTATCTCCAGAAGCGTTGGCTTTTGTTTTCACCTTGCAATGTTCCGCATAATGGGCTTCTTTGGCGATCGTCGCACGACCTCGTGGAATCCAGCTTTTTCAAACATCGGCAGCACGCCCATCCACACGAACGCTGGAGGCAGTTTCTCTTTTAACTCCTGCGGATACCCCTCCACGATTTTGGCTCCGCGAGAACGTGCAAACTCAACTGCTGCGTTCAGCACTTCGACCGAGAGCCCCTGCCCTCGCGCCGTCTTTTCGATGAAGAAACATGTGATCGACCAGACTTTCTGATCGTCAATCGGAGCCCATACCTTCGACGCGCCGAGACGAGCGTACTCTTCGCGAGGAGCGACGGCGCACCATGCTACTGCGCGGCCCTCCTGGTATAGCAGCACTCCCGGCTCGCGTCCCTCATCTACCAGCGCTTTAATCGCTTTGCGATTGCCTTCGCCGCCATTCTGCTTGAATTCCCCACGCGACAGGCGCCACGTCATGCACCAGCACCCGCCACATGCACCGCGTGGGCCAAACAGCGCTTCGAAATCATTCCAAGTCTCAGGAGTTAAGGCCTTCCAAGTCTTCATAATCGATCAAGAATACTAGTTTCGCTCGCCGGACAGAAGCGCGTGATCAAGAGCCTGAGGACAATCTGCGCTGCTCACTACGAGGTTGCACTGAGTTCAAATGAGTCGCCACCAGAGCTACAATGTTAGTACATGGAATTATCGAAGTTGCAGCTGAAACAGTTTCTTCCTAAGGCGATCATCTGTCTCAAAGACTATTCCGCAAAGCTCTTCGCCGCGGACCTCGCGGCTGGGATCACAGTCGGATTAGTTGCTTTGCCGCTCGCCATGGCGTTTGCCATTGCATCGGGACTTACTCCGCAGGCTGGTATTTATTGTGCCGTTGTCACCGGCTTCCTGATCTCTGCGCTCGGCGGTTCGAAGATGCAGATCGGCGGACCGACCGGCGCGTTTGTCGTGGTCATCGCTGGGATCCTCGCCAAGCATGGTGTTCATGGGCTCTTTCTTTGCACCATGATGGCCGGAGTGATGCTGGTATTCATGGGCATCACCGGACTAGGCAAAGCGGTGCAATTCATTCCGCGCCCAGTCGTGATGGGCTTCACCAACGGCATCGCCGTACTCATCGCCAGCACGCAGATTCGCGACTTTTTCGGCCTTCGACTAGAGCACAATCCGGGCGAGTTCTTCGCGCGAATGAAGGAATTGATCGAACACGCCAGCACGATTTCGCTGCCCGCTACTGCTCTGGCGATTGCTTCGCTGGCGATCATCCTGCTCACGCCGCGAGTGACAAAGCGCGTGCCCGGCTACATCATTGCGATGGTTGCGGGAACTGCGGCTGCGACTCTGCTTCACCTTCCAGTGGAGACAATCGGCACGCGTTTCGGCGGAATCCCATCTGGACTTCCGCATCTGGATATTCCTGAGTTTCACACTAACTTGGTGCTGCCGCTGATTTCGTCCGCCGTAACGATTGCAATGCTTGGCGCGATCGAGTCGCTGATGTCGGCCGTGGTAGCCGACAACATGAGCGGCGATAAACATAATCCGAACGTGGAACTCATGGCACAGGGCGTCGCGAATATCGTTTCGCCAATGTTCGGCGGACTTCCAGCGACGGGCGCGATTGCGCGTACTGCAACGAACATCCGCTCCGGTGCAAAGACTCCGGTCTCAGGCATGATCCATGCCCTCACGTTGCTCGCAGTGTTGCTGTTCGCAGCGCCTCTGGCTCGCTTTATACCGATGGCGATCCTTGCGTCGATCCTCTTCGTCGTGAGCTACAACATGGGCCAGTGGGCGGAAACATGGCGTTTGCTCAAGGTAAACAAGTCCGCGGTTGCAGTCTGGTTCGTCACGTTTGCGCTGACGGTGGTCGCCGATCTAACGACGGCAGTTGAGTTCGGCATGATCCTCGCCGCACTGACATTCATCCGCAATGTCGCTGAAACTACATCCGTCTCACCAGTAACGAAAGACTACATTCTCACCGGACGCCCCCACGTTCTGCACGACAAGCACATTCCTGATTACGTTGAGGTCTTCTCGGTGCAAGGCGCGCTGCTGTTTGGCGCCGCGCAAAAGCTGGAGATCATTCTGCACCGGCTGGAAACGTTGCCACCCATTGTCGTCCTTCGACTGCGTGGCATGAGCGCATTGGATTCGACCGGACTGGGCGAAATTGAAGATATCGCTGGACGCCTGCGCGCATCCGGTCGTCATCTCTTGCTGTGCGGCGCGAAGGAACAACCTTCACGGCTTCTACACCAGCCTTCCTTTGTAGAGCTCATTGGTGCCGACAACCTCTGCAACAACATTCAGGAAGCATTGGATCGTGCCAAAACCATCATGGAGCAGGATGCAAGCGTTCGTCAGGCAGCTCTCCCCTCCGAATCGTAATTACGGCAAATCAAAAAGGGCATCGCGTGTGCGATGCCCTTTTCTGTTTGAGGAATTGACAGCTAGTTCGCAGCAACCTTCTTCACGGCCTTGGCGGCTTCGCGAAGAGCGTCTGCCTTGTCCGTCTTCTCCCAGGTGAAGTCCGCATCGTTGCGGCCGAAGTGGCCGTAGGCGGCGGTCTTCTGGAAGATCGGGCGGCGCAGGTTTAGCGACTCGATGATCCCCTTCGGAGTCAGCGAGAAGTTCTTGCGAACCAGGTCGCTCAGCGCTTCACGATCCAGCTTACCGGTACCGAAGGTTTCAACCAGCACGCTGACGGGCTCGGCAACACCGATGGCGTAAGCGAGCTGAACTTCGGCGCGGTCGGCGAGTCCGGCGGCGACGATGTTCTTGGCAATGTAGCGCGCCATGTAGGCAGCGGAGCGATCAACCTTGGTTGCGTCCTTGCCGCTGAATGCGCCACCACCGTGACGGCCCATGCCGCCGTAGGTGTCCACGATGATCTTGCGGCCGGTCAAGCCGGTGTCGCCCATCGGTCCGCCAACGACGAAACGGCCAGTCGGGTTGATGTGATACTTCGTGTTTTCATCCAGCAGGTTGGCAGGTACGGTGGACTGAATGACGTACTTGAGAATGTCAGCGCGGAGCTGATCGGTGGTGACCGAGTCAGCATGCTGGGTCGAGATCACGACGGCATCGACGCGCAGCGGCTTGCCGCTTTCGTCGTACTCGACAGTGACCTGGCTCTTTCCGTCTGGACGCAGGTAAGCAAGCTTCCCGTTCTTGCGAACTTCGGTGAGCTTGAGCACCAGCTTATGCGCGAGGGAAATCGGAGTGGGCATCAACTCGGGCGTTTCGTTGGTGGCATAACCGAACATCATGCCCTGGTCGCCAGCGCCGCCGGTATCCACACCCATTGCGATGTCGCCGCTCTGCTTGTTGATGCTGGAAATGACAGAGCAGGTGTTCGAGTCGAAACCGTACAGCGCGTTGTTATACCCGATCGAGCTGACTACGCCGCGTACCAATTCCTGGAAATCGACATAAGCTTTGGTGGTGATTTCGCCAGCAATAACGACGAGGCCGGTGCAGGTGAGGGTCTCGCATGCCACGCGACTGTAGGGATCCTGCTCCAAACAGGCGTCGAGGATTGCATCGGAAATCTGGTCTGCGATTTTGTCGGGATGCCCCTCGGTCACCGACTCAGACGTGAAGAGAAACTTGTTATGGGACGACAATGTAAAGCCTCCTAGAAGCCAGGCCCGTTTACGTCTCGGACAGGAGAGGGTGCCGCAAGCCGAGATCCGGACTATAGCTCTCGAAAAGTGTACCGTGCGGAACTCTTCTAAAACAATGCGGCATAAGCCCGAAGGAGAAATCAGGAGTTAAATGGGGAGATCGAGGATGCGAGTGGGCGAGCAGCCCTCCTCCGGGCGAGTTGAAGTTCAGTTTTGCTCTGATCCCATGTCTCTCCTGCTACCAATGGCGCTGACGCAAGCGGAGTAGCTTGTTACAATCAGCTTTCACACTTCAAGAAACGGGAATCGTCTAAGCTTATGCAACGCTGGTCCAAGCTGTTCATCCCCACCCTTCGCGAAGCTCCCGCCGACGCGGAAGTTGCGAGCCACAAGTTCCTGGTGCGCGCAGGATACATCCGTCAACTGTCGGCCGGGATCTACTCGTATCTATTTCTGGCGCAGAGAACCATCCTCAAGATCACGAACATCGTGCGCGAGGAGATGGACACGATCGGACAGGAATTCTACCTGCCTGCGCTGAATCCGCGCGAAGTCTGGGAGGCAAGTGGCCGCTGGGAAGTGATGGGCGACAACATGTTTCGCCTGAAGGATCGCAAGGGCGCCGACCTGTGCCTGGGCATGACACATGAAGAAGTCATGACCGACATTGCGCGCAAGGAACTGCGCAGCTACAAGCAGTTGCCGCAAATCTGGTACCAGATCCAGACGAAGTTCCGCGACGAACCACGTCCGAAGAGCGGACTCCTGCGCGTGCGCCAGTTCACGATGAAAGATTCCTACTCGTTCGACATTGATCGTGCGGGTCTGGACAAGAGTTTCGATCTGCACGACGCCGTCTATCGCCGCATCTTCAAGCGCTGCGGCCTCGAGTTCGTGGCCGTCGAGGCGGACTCTGGCTCGATGGGCGGATCGCAGTCGCAGGAGTTCATGGTGTACACCGATGCAGGTGAAGACCTCGTTGCTTCCTGCGCAAAATGCGGCTACGCGGCAAACCTGGAGAAGGCAACTTCCAAGCTGGAAGCAGTCGAAGAGCTTGCGCCCAACGCCAGCGGAGCGCGCGAAAAGGTTCACACACCGGGAACGAAGACCATCGACGAGGTTGCGGCCTTCCTGAAGACTCCCGTGAACAACAACATGAAGTCGCTGGCGTATGTCGTGACCGACGGTGCTTCGGCGAAAGGCGCTCCGGTGTATCGTCCGCTGTTGGTGCTGATGCGCGGCAACGACCAGATGAACGAAGCAAAGCTTTCCAGCGCAATCGGAGGACGCGAGTTCCGCCCGATGCAGGAAGAAGAGATCGTCAAGTACTTTGGCTCGCCTGCCGGATATCTTGGACCGGTGGGACTGAAGCAGGTGCGACTTGCCACCGACAATGGCAAGTCGAGCTACGCCGGAGAGGCAGAGCACTTCATTGTACTGATGGACGAGGCACTGCGTGGAAGAAGGAACCTTGTCGGCGGAGCTAATGAGGTAGATCATCACTTCACCGGCCTGAACGTAGGCACTGATTTCGAAGTGACCGGGTACGCCGATCTTCGCAGCGTAGTAGAAGGGGAAGGATGCCCACGCTGCGGAGAACCGCTGAGACTGGGCAAGACCGTTGAGATTGGCCACATCTTCAAGCTCGGCTATAAGTATTCGGAGTCGATGGGTGCGAAGGTTCTCGACAAGGACGGCAAGGAAGTCACGATCATCATGGGCAGCTACGGGATCGGTATCGAGCGCATCCTGACGTCCTGTGTTGAACAGAACCACGATGACAACGGCTTCTGGCTTGCCCCCTCAATCGCGCCGTTCACCGTGGTAGTGGTGCCGACGAACGTGAAAGACGCCACGCTGGTTGAGGCTTCCGAGAAGATTGCTGCCGAACTCGAAGCTGCCGGATACGATGTACTAGTCGATGACCGCGATGAGAGGCCGGGTGTGAAGTTTAAGGATGCTGACCTGGTCGGAATTCCCTATCGTGTGAACGTAGGCAAGAGCCTGGCGCAGGGCAAGGTTGAGATTTTCGAACGCGCAAAGAACCAGAAGGCTGAAGTTGAGGTCGCGGATGCAGTGAAGCATTTGCTTAGTCTCTACAACCCAAAGGCATAGGAGAAGCCCCATGAGAGAGTGGAAGTCGATTTTTGGTCTGCTTTTGCTCCTCGTGGGTGGCTTTGTGTCCTACAGATTGTTCCCCGTGTATTGGGGTGATTATCGTCTCGGACGTTTGTTGGACGAGCAGTCGATCAATGCTACCTATAGCACCAAGAGCGATTCCGAGATTGCCTCATCAATTGCGCAAAAGGCACAGGATTTCGATGTGCCACTTGCGCCTGAACAGGTAACGATTCAGCGAACCGGATCAGAGCTGATGATTTCGGCGAAATACACGGCCCACGTGGATCTTCCGTTTTATCCGTTTGATATTCACTTCGACACCTCGAGCCGGAACAAGAATCCGATGAGGTGAGCTGGAGTTCGATGAAAGAGGCCGGGTGAATGCAGCCCGGCCTTCTTATTTCACGTTTGCTAAACCCTTACCGTTCTTGAGTCCTCCGCTTGGTGATTCAAGCTTTATCTGCTTGAATGAAGCATTCTAGAGCCGGTGTAATGCAGACCCGCTTTCTTGCGCCACTCCGGTGTCTTACAATACGAACAGCATCACTGTGGCCATCAAACTGAAAATTCCGACTTCCTCGTCCACTGGCAAGCGAACTCCGATCCTTCGCGCTGCTGTCGCCATCGTCATCCTGCTCGCACTCTGCTTCTTCGGAGTCTTTGCTTTCTATTACGTGAGGTATGACCGGATCATCTCCAAGCGGATGAGCGGACAGATCTTTTCGAATTCAGCAAAGATCTATGCGCGCCCTGTTGCCGTGCATCCGGGGGACAAGTTCACGCCTTCGCAGATCGCAACAACGCTGCGCCGGGCAGGCTATCTTGACGCTGATACTGGCACCGATTCTGCCATGGGCACCTTCCGCCTGATCAACGGCGGAGTGGAAGTGCGCCCGGGGCCGCAGTCCTATCACTCCACCGATGGCGCCAGAATCATGGTCGGTTCTGATGGCCGGGTGGATCGTATCGTCGGAGTTGGAACGAACTCAGGGGCATCGCTCGATTCTTACGAGTTGGAGCCCGAGCTGCTCACTGCGCTCTTCCAGGGCCAGGAGCGCACAAAACGGCAGATCCTGCGCTACAACGACATTCCCAAGGTTATGGTGGAGTCAGTGCTGGCGATTGAAGACCGCAAGTTCTTCGAGCATAGCGGCATCAACTGGGTCAGCCTGATCGGTTCCTTCGTCACCGACGTGCGTGGAGCAGGCAGAAGACGCGGCGGTTCGACGATCACGATGCAGGTGTCGCGCGGCTTCTTCCTGACTCAGGAGAAGACCTTCAAGCGCAAAGCGACCGAGATGCTGATTGCGATTGAACTGGAACAGAAGTTCAACAAGCAACAGATCTTTGAGTTGTATGCCAATCAGGAATACATGGGCCAGCGCGGATCTTTCTCCATTACCGGTTTTGGAGAGGCGGCACGCTCGTACTTCGGCAAAGACATTAAGGAGATCACCCTCCCCGAGGCGGCGCTTCTAGCTGGATTGATTCAATCTCCAAACAATCTCTGGAATCCGTACAAGCGCCCTGAAAAAGCACTGGAACGGCGAAACGTAGTGCTGGACTCGATGGTTGAAACCGGAGCCATCACGCGTCAGCAGTGTGAAGCGGCCAAGGCCACTCCGCTAAAGCTGGCTCCCCCCAATGTGGAAGCCAGCGATGCTCCGTACTTCGTGGACATGGTGAAGGACACGCTCGCCAGCAAGCACTCCGAGTCGGACCTCAACGAGAACGCTTACCGTATCTACACCACGATTGATCCCGACCTGCAACATGCGGCGGCGGAAGCCGTCTCCGAAGGCATCAAGCTTGTTGATGAACAGGTCGCAAAGCAGCGCACCAAGCGAGTGAAAATCGGCAAAGGCAAGGACGCGAAGGTGCAGGAGACGAAGGTCTCAGGCCCGATTCCCCAGGTTGCCCTCGTAGCTCTCGACCCGCACACAGGAGAAGTGCTGGCTCTGGTAGGCGGCCGCAATTACGGCTTCAGCCAATTGAACCATGCGATTGCAAAGCGGCCCACGGGATCGATCTTCAAGCCATTCGTCTACGCCGCGGCCATGAATTCCGCGATCACCGCGCAAGGCACCGATCCGGTGTTTACGCAGGTTTCCCTGCTTGATGACTCGCCAACGACTTTCGAATTCGATGGCAAGGTTTACGATCCGCGTAATTACAAGAACGAGTACCACGGGCAGGTCACCGCACGTTACGCGCTGCAGATGTCGTTGAACAATGCCACCGTGAGAATGGCTGAGATGACTGGCTACGACAAAGTTGCAGAGCTGGCAAGAAATGCCGGCATCGCAAGCGTTAAAGCCACTCCGGCTGCGGCGCTTGGAGCTTACGATGCCAGCCCGGTCGAGATGGCCGGTGCCTACACGGTGCTCGCAAACGGCGGCGTCAGATTGGATCCATTGCTGGTTCACTCCATGCGCGCCGCCAACGGCGACGTGGTAGAGGACTTCCACAACGGCAGCCGTCCAGTGCTGGATCCTCGTGTCTCTTACGTCGTCACCAACATGATGCAGAACGTGATCGATCACGGTACTGGCTACACGGTTCGCGCGAGAGGATTCACAGCTCCCGCGGCCGGCAAGACGGGCACCTCTCACGACGCCTGGTTTGCGGGATACACTTCAAACCTGCTCTGCATAGTGTGGGTTGGCTACGACGACTACAGCGATCTGAAACTGGCAGGCGGAACCACTGCTGGGCCGATCTGGGCTGAGTTCATGAAGCGGGCGGTTCGCTTGCCTCAGTACAGCAACACGAAGGACTTCACACCCCCTACCGGAGTTGTCACAGTAACTCTCGACAAGGCGACCAATCTGCTCGCAACTGCGAGCTGTCCAGAAGCCTACAATTCCGTATTCGTGGAAGGCTCGGAACCGAAAGACACCTGCGATCACGCCGATCAGCGCAACATCTTCCAGAAGATCTTCGGCGGCGCGCCTACTCCTCCTCCGCCAGTGAACCAACCCGGACACGTGATTTCCCCAAATCAACCCAGACAGGCTCCGGGAGCACCAGTTGCGGGACAACAGCCACCTGCTCAGGGCGAACCAGCTGAGAAGAAGAAGGGGTTCTGGGGCAAGTTGGGAGGAATCTTCGGCTCTGGAGATGACAAGGACAAGGATAAGGACAAAGATCGAAAATAAAGCGAAAAAAGGAACAATATCAGGCCGAGATCGGTCTAATATTCTCAGGCGCGTCTAGCAAGTTCCTGGACGTAAGTTTCAGATCCGCCTGGGGGTAGAGATATGGCTCTCGGTTCGCTCCAAATCGGCTGCTTGTTTCTTGTCACTTTTGGCCTCAATGCTGGAATCGGACAGCAAGCGAATTCAACGAGCCCGAATTCCAGCGCGCCCGCCGCGCAGATTGCTACTGTAGTTCCCGCCGTGGCGCCATCGTTGCCAGAAATGCGCGCGATGAGCGCCGAGCAACTGGATGCCGAGGGCGACCGCCTGCGGGCAGCCAAAAACTTTCTGGCCGCCATCGACTGCTATCGCGAGGCCATTCGCAAGCACGCCACCGCCGATTACTACAACAAGATCGCGATTGCTGAGCTGCAGTTGAGGCATGCCGCAGAAGCCGAGAAAGCCGCAAAGAAAGCAGTCCGCAAAAATAAGCGCTTGGCAGAAGCCTGGAACAACCTGGCCGTGAGCTACTATATGCGGCACAAACTCAATGACGCGATCCGAACCTATCAGCGCGCCATCTCACTGAAGTCTGACAGCGCGTCTTTCCATAACAATCTTGCGGCTGCGCTGATGGACAACAAGCAGTTTGACCGCGGAATGGCTGAGTACCGTAAGGCTTTCGAGCTCGACCCATCTTTCTTCGAGCATGCTTCGCGTAACGGGATCAGCGCCCACATGAGTTCGCCGCAGGATCGCGCACAGTTTTCGTTTGTGATGGCTCGATTGTTCGCCGCCAATGGAGACCTCGACCGCGCACTGCATTTCCTGCGCAGCGCGATGGAGGACGGCTATCCCCGAATCGAAGAAGTGTACAAGGAGAAAGAGTTCGCCTCGGTCGTGAAAGATGAGCGCTTCCAGGCGATGATGAAAGATCGCCCTGTGGCAATTCGCTAACCGCGATTACTCCAACCCCGAAGCCGGGAGCAGAATCGTCTGGTTGGAACGACGCGCGCGTTCTTCCATGTGCCGTTCGCGGAAATGAGCCAGGGCGCGATTGCCCCAGGCTCGCACGAAGTAGTAATTCAGCACTGCTCCCACCGCGGAGCTCAATACTGGGACGGCACGGGCCACCATCTTCTCTGCAAACTCGGCACTGAAACGCGACGCCATTCGCCCGATAACCCGCTGCACGAACTTCTTAAGTACAGCTCGCTCGATGAGGTCTTTGCTCACGTCAACCCCGGCCGCGGTGGCGGCGGCAATCCAGAGTTCTGCAACCTCCTCATCGGTGTTGTACTGGAAACCGTAGATGAGACTGAGCTTCTGCACCGTGCGCATCGTGATCGCAGCCAGGATCCCCAAGTCAGGCACTATGGTTATGAAGCCGCCGAGCCCGAAGCCCGCTCCCTGCGCTCCGGCCATTTTCATCGCCCCGCGGACGGTCTGGGCCGCGATGGAATCGAGTTCCGTTACAGGCAACGAGAACAATCCTTCATAGCTGGCTACCGGCACGGCATGCTCGCTCCGAAGCTCCATCAGGTACTCGTCGGGATCGACGCGCACCCCCTGATACGCGCGATTAAGTGCCGACCTGACTGCCATCTCCAGTCGCCGCGCCACCCATGAATCGTTCTCTACTGTTTCACGCATAAGCCACCAGTCTATTCGGATGCGGAAGAAGCGAAAAGGTGGCATATGCAGACGTTCGCGGCGTATGAAACGTTGGGAATTCACGCGCCGGAATGATGCATAACCAGGACGCGAGGCAAGCTGTCCGCCGCCGCCCTGTATGTATGTGCTAGCATCAAAGGTCATGCCTGCTGGAAAGCTTCACATAGTACCTCTCGGTGGCCTGGGCGAGTTCGGAATGAACTGCATGGCCATTCGCTGGAATAACGACATCATCATCATCGACGCGGGAATGATGTTCCCTGAAGGCGAATTGCTTGGCGTGGATATCGTGGTTCCCGCGCTCACCTATCTCACCGAAAATCGGGACAAGGTTCGCGGCGTACTGCTCACGCACGGTCACGAAGACCACATCGGAGGTGTTCCATGGCTCATCTCCGAGCTCAACGTGCCGATCTACGGCACGGAATTCACGCTCGCCTATGTGGAAGACAAGCTGGAAGAGCACGGCTTGCTCGATAATGCCGAGCTAAACGAGATGCTGCCGGGTAAGCGATTTCAGATCGGCCCGTTTACGATTCATCCCATTCAAGTGACCCACTCGGTGGTGGATGCAGTTTCGCTCGCCATACATACTCCTCTCGGCGTGCTGATCCATACCGGCGACTTCAAAATCGATCCCACGCCCACGGATAACAAGATGTTTGATCTGCACACCTTTGCCGAATATGGCAAAGAGGGCGTGCTGGCCCTATTGCAGGACTCCACCAACGTGGAGCGGCCCGGATACACGCCGAGCGAGCGGGCTGTCAGACCTAAATTTGAAGAGATATTTGTACAGGCGAAGAAAAGGCTGTTCGTATCGTGCTTCTCGTCCTCCATCCACAGGATCAAGATGGCGACCGAGATGGCGCACCAGTTCCACCGCAAGATTGCGCTGGTCGGCCGCAGCCTGACCGAGTCCACGGAAATTGCCCAGGATCTGGGGTACATCAATCTGCCGTCTTCGGCGTTCATCTCTCCGGGGCAGATTCGCGATTTTCCGCCCGAGCAGGTTCTGGTGATGATCAGCGGCACACAGGGCGAACCGATGAGCGCGCTGTCTCGTGCTGCGGTTGACAATCACCGGCATGCCAAGATCGAGCCCGGAGACACGGTTGTTCTCAGTTCGCGCGTCATTCCGGGGAACGAAAAAGGCATCTACCGCGTTATCGATCACCTGTTCCGCCGCGACGCGAAGGTGATTTACGACGACGGCTCGAAGCCTCCGGTGCACGTGAGCGGACACGCCAGCCAGGAAGAACTAAAGCTGCTGATCAACCTTGTGCGGCCGCAGTATTTCATACCTGTTCACGGTGAATATCGGCAACTGAAACGTCATGCCGAGCTGGCCGCGGGAATGAAGGGAGCGGTCGGTAGCGTCATCATGATCGAGACAGGCGACATCCTCGAGTTCGACGAGCTCGGAGCGCGGCGCGTAGGCGAGGCTCCCGTAGGACGGGTCTGCATCGACTCGGGCTCAAACTCAGACATCGTCGAAGACCTCATTATCCGCGATCGCAAACACCTGAGCGAAGACGGCTTCGTCATGCCCATCCTCGCAATCAACAAACTGACAGGAAAACTCGAAGGCATTCCGGAGATCGTGATGCGCGGCTTTGCCGGTGCTCCCGACGATAATGGATTCGTGGACGAGGCGCGAGGGACGGTGCGACGGACGTTGGAACACTCAACCAAGGAAGAGGTCGCCGACTACGGGTTGATCAAGGAAAAGATCCGGGTCGATTTGAAGCGTTATATCAACCGAAACACCTCGCGGCGACCGTTGATTATTCCGGTTATCGTTGAAATCTAGGTACAAAGTATCGCGGTTTAGGTAAAGTAAGTGTCTCAATATGAGTTGGGAAGGTGTGCCGAACTTGGTACGCCTTCTTTTTTGGCTGTTTCTGCAGATCGCGCGAACTTTCCCTGCATCAGAACCTAAGGTTTCCTTGCCCGTGAGCTGAGCAAAAACTTACGAGCGGGCCTTCCCTTGTTGAGGGCAGGCAGAGTACAACGATTGTATGTCTCCTGCTGCAGCAGCCCCGGCGTTAGCACCCGTAGCGCGTCCAGCGCCACTGCCGGCACCACCGACTCCAGTCATCCGGCCCATTCCCCGGATCTTCGTCATACTGTCCTTCTTCCCGCTTCTAGTTCTTGCGCTTGCGCCGACCGTATATAACCACGTGCGCGCAGCGTCCATCCTGATGGTCATCGCCGACATGCCTGACTCAGCGGTGTCGCGGTTTGATTCGAATCCCGTAACCGAAGAGGAAATCACATTTCCCACGACTCACACCGCGCGAGCAAGGATCTATCAACCACTCGGGATCGCACATCCCAGTCCTGTCGTAGTTGTCCCGGGCGTGCACCACATGGGCATGAATGAGCCACGATTGCAGCGGTTTGCGCGGGCGCTCGCTTCTCATGGATATCTCGTGCTGACGCCGCAGGTGGACGATCTCGCCGATTACAACATCACCAAGGATTCCGCTGTTGTAATCGGAGATTCTGTGCATGAACTGGCACGGCGGAGCGGCGCTCCAAAGGTGGCGCTGCTCGGTCTTAGCTTTGCCGGTGGCATGTCGCTGATTGCTGCCAGCGATGAACGGGTTCAACAGCAGCTATCAGGAGTGATCGCAATTGGAGCGCATGACGACCTGAATCGCGTGCTGGAGTTCTTCGAAACCGATGAGACCAAGGCTCCCGATGGCACCGTGCTGAAGATGAAAGCACACGAGTATGGCTCACTGGTAACTGCCTATTCGCATGCTTCGGCGTATTTCGCGCCAAGAGATGTGCCAAAGGCACGCAAGGCGCTCCGCACGCTGCTGTGGGAAGACGTACCCGAGGCTCACGCCGAGGCCGAGAAATTGAGCCGCCCGGGCCGTGAGCGCATGGAATTGCTCTTCGATCACAATACGAAGTCGCTGGTGGAAGATACGCAACGCGCACTGGCGTGCGTGCAACCGGAGTTGGAAGCGGCCTCACCGCACTACTATTTGTCCAATGTCCACGTCCCCGTCATGTTGCTTCATGGTGCGTCGGACAACGTGGTGCCTCCGACGGAAACGTTGTGGCTGGAGCGCGACCTGCCAAAGGGCGTGTTGAAAGCAAGACTGATTTCTCCAGCTATCGGGCATGTGGAAGTTGGCGGCGCCAACGCCATGGACAAAGTCCGGCTGATACATTGGATGAAGCAAATGCTGGACGTACTGGATACTTCAACCGCTCAGCACAGCTAAGACAATTCACGCGATGATCACACTCACAGACTTGCAGCAGGCGCAGCAACGACTGAATGGCATTGCCGTGCGCACGCCTCTCGTGCGCTACTTTGGTCCGGCCTCAGGCCCTGCAGATGAACAGCTCTATTTGAAACCCGAAAGCCTGCAGCCGATTGGCAGCTTCAAAATACGCGGCGCCTACAACAAGATTGCCTCGCTGAGCGCAGAAGAGCGCGGTCGAGGCGTTATCACGTATTCCTCAGGTAACCACGCGCAAGGCGTGGCCTATGCCGCACGTGCGCTGGGCGCTAAGGCGGTGATCGTGATGCCGCGTACGTCTCCGAAGGTCAAAATCGACGCCACGGCGGCTCTGGGAGCAGAAATCGTGATGGTCGGCAGCGGCAGCGATGAGCGCCGTGAGAAGGCTCTGCAACTCGCCGCCGAACACGGCTATGTTGTGATTCCGCCGTACGATGATGAATACATCATCGCTGGTCAGGGCACGGCGGGATTGGAAATCTTCGAAGATACGCCAGACGTGGACCTTGTGCTTGTGCCGATCGGCGGAGGAGGACTCTCAAGCGGTGTGGCATCGGCCATAAAGTTACGCGGGAGCCGGGCAAAAGTCATCGGCGTTGAGCCTGCACTTGCCAATGACGCCCAGCAAAGCTTGCGCGAGGGCCGCATTGTGGCGATAGCCGCCGAACAGGCGGCCAGCACGATTGCCGACGGCCTGAGAACTCAGAGCATCGGGCGGGCAAACTTTGAGCATCTCACAAACTACCTCGATGGAGTCGTCACTGTAGGCGAGGATGAGATTCGCCGGGCAATGCGGCAGGTGATTAGCGGCGCGCGGCTCATAGCAGAACCAAGTGGCGCAGTTACCATGGCAGCATGGATGTTCCATCGCAGCGAACTGCCCGAAAGCCGGAAAACAGTGGCGATCATTAGCGGCGGAAACGCCGATCCGCAGCAGATAGCTGAGGTACTGGAGAGTCGATGACTGCAAAGGCGCGTCCCGTGGTTGCGAAACTTGTGTTTTGGCGTACGTTCTCGATGTGCCTGCTGGTTTGCGCCTCGCTGAGCAGTGTCGCGATGGCGACCGAACGCGGAACCGTCATTCGCCGGGCTATTCTCTACGTGGCTCCCGACGTGACCAGCGCAAAACTGGCTACGGCTGACCGGGGTCGCGAAGCGGTAGTTCTGGAGCGCACCAAGGGCTGGGTTCACGTAATCGCCACGCTGATGGATGCCCCCTACAACCCTGATCCTGAGGCTACCGGCGAACGCAACGTCACCGGGTGGATTCTGGAAAAGGGTTATATCAGCGACCAGACTCCGAAGGGCGATGAGATTCTTTTCGGCGAAGCGGCGGCCTGCGAGGAAGAGGCCAGCCAGGCGCACGGACGCAAAGGCGCGGCAGGCGATGCCAAGCGACTCTACTATCGCGTCTATGACATCTTCCCAAAATCCCCTCTTGCCGGTGAGGCGCTGTTCCGCGCGGCCGATATACAGTGGCAACTGGACAAAGAAGACATGCGAACGCGCCCTTCCTACAAGGCAATGAGTCCCAACGACCGAACGCCGATAGATGAGCAGGCAATGCGCATGGTGCAGAAGAAGTTCCCCGGGACGAAATGGGCGGACATGGCGGCCTTCGAAATGCTCGAAAACAAGATGTGCGGCGACTGGGCGGGAGCCTCGAAGTGTCCGGAGCGGGAAGCTGAGGTTTACGAGAAGTACGCCAATGAGCATCCCAATTCCCCGAATGCAGCCGAAGCCTATTGCAACGCGGCAGAGCGCTGGGCGGCCGTCATGGTGATATACAACGGCGAGGGGCAATCGAAGAAGATTCCTGAGGCGCAGCGGCGTGCTGTGGCTGCGGCGCAAAAGGCGCTATCGAAAAACAGCAGCCCGGAATGGAATGCCAAAGCTGAACGCCTGCTCTACGTTGCGCAAAACGATGTTCCTGTTTACGGATCGGCAGTGGAATAAACGAAAACGTTCACCGCGCGCATTGTGAGCTGATACACTCAAAACACAGTCATGCACAACTATGTTCTAGCCCTCGTCCTCGGAATTGTTGAGGGGTTGACCGAGTTTCTTCCCGTCAGTTCCACCGCTCACCTTCGTATCTGCGAGTCTCTGTTCGGTATCGCTCTGGACGATGGCTATTGGAAGATGTTCGCCATTGTCATCCAGTTGGGCGCGATTTTGACGCTGCCCATCTACTTCCGGGCGCGCATCGCCAAATTCGTAGCAACATTTCCTAACGGCGAGCGTGGCAATCGCACTGTACTGACCCATCCCCTGACACTGGTGGTCATCGCGTTTCTGTGCACGGCGGCACCGGCATTTTTGTTGACGAAGATCATCGGTAAGCATCTTGAAAGCCTGGTGATCATGGGCTCTTCCCTGCTGATCGGTGGCGTCATCATGTGGGTGGTCGATGCACTGTATTCGCGTGGAGCACTGGCGCACAACACCGACCATGTCGAGGAAATGTCGCTGGGACAGGCTGTGTGGATCGGCCTCTGTCAGACGCTTTCCGCCGTGTTCCCCGGCACCTCGCGTTCGATGTCAACGATCGCCGCGGGACAACTGGCGTCGATGTCGCGTGCGTCGGCCCTTGAATTCTCGTTCTTCCTGTCGATCCCCACAATGGTGGTCGCCACCTGCTATGACCTGTTCAAGAGCGTGCGACCGCACCACGGCGAACCTGCCGCAATCGGTCATCTCGCCATGAATGGCCAATCCTGGCTCACGCTGGGCATTGGATTTGCGGTCAGCTTCGTGGTGGCCTACGGCGTGGTCGCGTGGTTCATGAACTGGGTTCGCACTAGAGGCTTCGTGCCTTTCGCTGCTTACCGGATCGTGGTCGGGTGTGCGGTTCTCTGGTGGGCTCTGAAATAGCCGAGCTGGCGTCGGGGTCGAGCGTAAGGAAACGTCCCGCCGGGAATCCTTCTCATAACCGGGGTAAGCTGATTCGGATTCGTTTTCCGCACTGATTGCGTCATAATGATCTAGCTCTGGCGTTGATCGGACGGGTTTTGGCGTAGTTTCACGCCCAGGCTCTTGTGCGTCCGGTCGCTGTCCTGCACGCCACATATGATGGTTCTCTCCCGATTGTTTGTTCCCACGCAGAGCAAGAGGCTCAACGAGCTGATCGGCATCCTGCTGCTTGCGCTCGCTATGCTCATGACGCTGGCGCTCGTTTCGTACTCTCCCATGGACCGCTCGTTGAACACGGCGACCAATCCCCCGGTTGGCCGTCCGGCACACAACTGGATCGGCCTTGTAGGAGCGTACTCCGCCGACCTGGTCCTGCAAGCGCTCGGCGTAATGGCCTTTCTGGTCCCGATCATGCTCGTGTTTCTGGCCGTACGCTGGATGCGTTCACGAACGGTTGAGAATCCAGTGGTGACCGCCTTGGGGGGCGTCGCTCTGCTGGCCTTTATGAGCGCGCTGCTTGCGTTGCTGCCCTGGCCGGTGCGATGGATGCACGCCGTACCCATCGAGGGATTGCTAGGACGGTTGCTAGGCGACCTGATGGTGCATTACCTGAACTATGCGGGAGCCTACATCGTAGCGTTCACTGCGATTGCCGCTGCGCTTTATCTTGCGACGGCGTTCTCGCTGAGCAGCCTTCGCCTCTGGATGCAGACACGGCTGACGTTCTTCTACGCGTTGCGAGACCGTTACAGAGAATGGCAGGAGCGCAGAGTCAAGGCTCGCGAACTGAAGCTGCTCGAGAAGAAGCAGCGCATGCGTGAGAAGCAGGACCAGGCTGCAGCCGCCGTAAAAGCTCGCGCCGCCGCGAAGCAGAACGCGCGCGAAACCGAGTCGCCCATCCTTTCGGCTCCTCTACAGGCAGAACCGGCGGTGCAGGCCACATTTGCTGAGGCGGTCGAGACCGCGGAACGCGATTTGCAACCCACCTATCGTCCTCCAGAGCGAGTTAGCGAGCGGCGCCCCTCGGCAATCGATCGCATGCAGGTGGATGAGTTCGAGCAAGATACGCCCATCCCTGCAGAGTCCAATGAGGCTATTTCGTTTGGGACACGCGCCGATACAGGACAGACGCAAACGCGGACAACTTTGCCGAAGCAACAGGGCTCATGGAAGCTACCTTCGAGCACACTACTGAAGCGTCCCGAGGCGAGGCAGGCGTATGACGAGGACGAACTCAAGGAACTCGCGCTGACGCTGACCCAGAAATGTCAGGAGTTCGGCGTCCTCGGCTCGGTTGTGCAGATCAATCCCGGGCCTGTGGTGACTACCTTTGAGTTCAAACCCGAGGCCGGAATCAAGTACAGCCGAATCGTGGGACTGCAAGATGACCTCTGTCTTGCGATGCGCGCCGAAAGCATTCTCATCGAGCGCGTGGCGGGGAAATCGACCGTCGGCATCCAGGTTCCGAATGAAAAGCGCGAGACCATTTGGCTCCGCGAAGTCGTGGAGAGCCCCGAGTTCAGCGCTTCAAAATCGCGGCTCACCATCGCCCTTGGCAAAGACATTAACGGCCGATTGATGACGACCGAGATGAACTCCATGCCGCACCTGCTGATCGCCGGATCCACGGGCAGCGGCAAGTCGGTGGCGATCAATGCCTTCATCATGTCGCTGCTCTACAAGAGCACGCCCGACCAGGTGCGACTGATTCTGGTTGATCCGAAGCGTGTAGAACTGGGCAACTACGATGGTGTCCCGCACCTTTACACGCCAATCATCGCCGAGCCAAAGCAGGCGAGCAACGCTCTGCGCAACGCCGTTCGCGAGATGGAGCGCCGCCTGAAGCTGCTGGCGCAAAAGGGCGTCCGCAATATCGATCAGTACAACAAACTCTTCGAAGAGGGCTACACACCCTCACTCTTCGAGGATGGCACAGAAGAGAAGCCGCTTCCCTACATCGTGATCATCGTCGATGAGTTGGCCGACCTGATGATGGTGGATGGAGCAAACGTTGAAGAGTCCATTACTCGCCTCGCCCAGATGGCTCGCGCCATCGGCATTCATCTCGTGCTTGCGACGCAACGGCCTTCGGTCGATGTCATCACCGGCTTGATCAAAGCGAACTTCCCTGCCCGCATGTCGTTCCGCGTGGCGACAAAGATCGACTCGCGAACGATTCTCGATGCGAACGGTGCTGAGTCATTGCTGGGACGCGGCGATATGCTCTACCTTCCCAGCGGTTCTTCGCGCGTGCTCCGCGTCCATGCACCATTTGTGACCGAAAAAGAGATTGCCGCAACGGTGGAGTTCTGGAAAGCTCAGGCACCGGCGCAGTATGAACACGGCTTCCTTGCCGCTCCGAAGGAAGAAGGCAACAGCGTAATGGACGAGGCCGGACTCGAAGCTGACGCCGACGACAACGACCCGCTGTTCAACGATGCAGTGCGGTTAGTGTTCGAGTTCGGCAAAGCCTCGACTTCCCTGCTCCAGCGTCGCCTGCGCATCGGATACGGGCGCGCCGCACACCTGATCGACTTAATGGAGCGGGATGGAATCGTCGGCCCGGCCGACGGTCCGAAGCCGAGGGAAATTCTAAAGCCACCAAATTGGATTTCAGAGCTAGAGCAGAACTAAAAACAGGCGCGGATCAACTCCGCGCCTGAGCTATTTAAGGCTTGCTCACACGCCACACAACATCTTCTCCATCATCGCTCACCAGCAGACTGCCGTCCGCCGCAACGGCAACCCCTACGGGCCTTCCCCAGACCTTGCCTTCAGGCGTTACGAATCCGGTGAGGAAATCCTCGTAGCTTCCATCGGCGCGAGTGCCTCCGTGCATGGGAATGCGAATCACTTCGTATCCGGTGCGCGTATCACGATTCCACGACCCGTGCTCCGCAGCAAAAATGTCTCCCCTGTACTGCTGCGGAAACTGCTGTCCCTGGTAGAAGACCATCTCAAGCGAGGCATCGTGCGGTTGCACGAGAACGTCAGGCGTGATGACCTTAGCCTTCAGTTCCGGATGTTTTCCCTTGCGCCGCGGATCCTGCACTCCACCCATGTAAAACCATGGCCAGCCATAAAACCCATTCGGCTCCAAGTGAGTGATGTAATCCGGCACAAGGTTGTCGCCGAGTTCATCGCGCTCGTTGACGGATGCCCAGAGCTCGCCGCTGGTCGGATGAACCGCGATCCCCACCGCATTGCGAATGCCCCACGCAAACACCTTCTCTCCGCTGCCGTCTGGATTGAATTGCAGGATGTCGGCACGATTCTTCTCTGCCGCATGCGTGTCGGAATCATCGACATTGGAGTGCGATCCTACAGATACATACATCGTCTTACCATCGGGAGAGAAGGCGATGTCGCGGGTCCAGTGACCGCCACCGCGCAGACGTCCGCCTCCCGGAAGGTCGCAAATCTTCTCGGCAGAGCCTCGAGCTTTCAAATCGCCATTTTGATATGGGAAGCGCACAACTGAATCGGTATTAGTCACATAAACGTACCGAGGATTCGGCCCTGGAGGATAGAACGCGATTCCAAAAGGTTGGGCCAGCCCGTAGGCAAATACTTCTACCTGCTTAACAGCTCCTTTGCCATCGATTCCACGCAGAACTTTGATATCGCCCGCATAGCTTTCGGCGAGGAACACATCACCGTTTGGAGCGGTACGCAACAGCCGTGGGTTCTTCAACCCCGTGGCATAGAGTTGAACCGAGAAACCTTCCGGCGCCTTCGGCCATGCTTCCGCGGGACGCGGGATCACGCTCGATGGTGTATCGGCAGACTCGGTGGCGAAGGGCTTGGGCAGGTCTTGAACCGTAATGTGGTGCACTCGCCCCGGCAACTGCGCGCGGAAATCCGTAAACGGAGTCGAAGCTGCCGCAACGTGGTCGCGATTGAGCGAACGGTGATAGAGAAAGAAGGAACCAAACAGAAGCAGTGTGAGGGTGAACAGCCAAACGTAGCGCTGCAGATCACGCGATCTCATGCAGGTTTAGATGCAGCGCCTCATGAGCCGGTTCGGGCGACAACTTCATCCAACGCGCGGTCGTTGCAGTCCAAGCCAATCGCGCTGGTACGCATAGGAAACCGCGAGCAGCAGCACGCCAAGAATGATAAAGCTCAACACACGCCAGGCGTGTTCCAGCTCCGAAACATCGAACAGAAACACCTTCAGCACCGTGACTCCAATCAGCAGAATCGCCTGCCAGCGAAGCGCTGCCCACTTTCGCATGAACCCCGTCCACATGAGCGCCGCGCCGTAGAACATGAATAGCGCCGAGTAGGAGAAGTTTCGCGCGATGGCGAGCGAGTGGCTTATTTGGAGTCCATTGCCTGCAGCGGCCAGACGAGCGTTGATCGACAACTGGAAGTAATCGTGGATTTCCAACCCGAGTGCCACCAGCGCAAGCACGTTCACCACAATCACTCCGACCACTTCGACAGAGCCCTCCCTGTCGCGGTCGAGATACCCCATCCAAAGCAGGACAGCGATAGCAACCAGGAACGTCGCAAATCGTGCATTGAAGATCAATAACTGCAGTCCCCAATCCATGAGGTCGAGCGTCAGAAGACGAAGCGTGGCGAGCGCAACCACAACCGTCCCAAAGAGTTTGATCCGGAGGCGGCCAGTGCGCGCTCCGGCCCAGAACAACATTGCGCCTTCGAGCAGCCATCCGAGTGTAATCCAGTGCTGTTCCAGCCTGAGTGCGATGGCTACGGTCAAGAACGAGATCGCCAGGCCGTAGTGCGCCATCGGCAGCAGACGCTCCACGCCGGGATGCTCCGCAACGCGCCGTTCCAGCGCAAGCGCCAGTGAGAGGAATACGACTGCAAGCCAAAAGCTATACGCTGCCGCCCTCGGTTGCACGGCGCGACCGGAGGTCAGCAACATAGAGTAAATGAAGGCGAAATAGGTGCCCGCGTTGAGAATTGCTAGCAATAGCCCGGTCTGCCGCGTCGGACGGTCGCGCTCAGGCTCCAGAATCGAGTACAGAGGAGCGACGGCAAAGAGCGCAAACAACAATGACAGGAAGAAAAGTGTTTCGCCGAACTGAGCGTCAGTGTAGAACTTGTCGAACCATCCGGCTGCCAGCAATGCGCTGCCGACGAAAGCTGCGAACAGTATGCGAGGCCAGGGCTTTACCCTTTGCAGGACAAATGCTCCCACGGTAAGTAAAAGCAGGTAGCTGAAGAGCGTAGCCTCGTGATTTTCTCGAGTGCTGCACAACACTGGCGTCAGCAGGCCGCCAAGCAGCGCCAATCCGGCGAGCAATTCGGCGTCCTGCGCGAGAGCCATTACCGCTGTCGCCGCAGTCACCAGCACCATGGCTAGGAACGCAATCGTGTCAGGAATCAGGCTGTAGAGCTGAAACGAAGCCCAGAGCGAAAGGTACAGGATGCCGATTCCTACTGCCTTGAGCGAATACGAAAATGTTTGCGACTCGGGACGCCGGAAGCGCTCGCTCCACCAGCACAAGCCCGCGCCGCAGATCAACCCAATGATAACGCGCAGGCCAGGGCTGATCCATCCGTAGTCAAATGCCAACTTAAGGAAATATGAGACACCGACCAGAACAGCGATAACACCTACGCGATTCAGCCATTGCGAACAGATACGTCGCTCAAGGGACTCAGCTTGCGACACACGCGAGACCTTCGAGAACTCTGGCCGATACTGTGACTGCGGAGGAGGAGCAATCGGGACTTGAGCAATCAGCGGTCCCGTGGGTGCGACAGTGGTGGAAGCACTCTCAGCTGCGGAATCGGCCATCGTCGAGGTGCGCTGCGCGAGTTGCTCGAGGTGGTAAACGCGTTCGGTGAGCCTCGCGATAAGTTCTCGTAACTCGACGATCTCGTCCTGTTTGGCCATCGCGGGGATTATACCCGCCGATCACGGCAAATCAATGCCTCGTTCTGGCTTACACTTACGCGTATGAAATCGCACACCGAGTACCTGACCTTCAACACGCGCAACGAACACGAATACGTACATATCACGCCGCAGGTGGAGAAGATCGTTCGGCAGAGCGGCATCCAGGAAGGGCTGGCGCTGGTTTCGGCCATGCATATCACGGCCGGCGTCTACGTCAACGATAACGAAGAGGGCCTGATCGAGGACATCGAAACCTGGCTCGAGAAACTCGCTCCAGCAAATCCCGCATATAAGCATCACCAGACCGGCGAGACCAATGGAGATGCCCACCTGAAGTCGATGCTGGTCCACCACCAGGTCATCGTTCCCATCACAGCGGGACGGCTCGATCTTGGTCCGTGGCAACGTGTGTTCTACGCAGAGTTTGACGGACGCAGAAATAAGCGGGTCCTGGTGAAAGTGATTGGGGAGTGAGGCCTAGGTAGGAGGCTAAAACTCCGGTAACTTGACCATTCCCAAGAAGCAGCTCCATCCTAAATACCTACACCGATAACAAGCAGCTCGGCGATGCGACGCCGTGTTCTGTTCAGATGGGGATTAGGATGAGCGGTTCAGTCGGCCCTTTGTTCGCGAGTGTGCAAGACACTTCGAACAAGGTTCAATGGGGATGTCTTGGATTGAGCTACATCGTGCAGGCGACCGCGCTGGCAGCGTTGGTCGTATGCACTGTGGCCGCTCCGGCCATTGCTCCCAAGAGGGCGACAAAGATCGATCTAGTCGTACCAGCGCCGGAAAGCGCTCCCGCCGTATCCGTAGCCAAGGTCAAATCCGCCACCTATCCCGTAGCGGTAGAACTCTCGCAGCCGAAGCTCGAAGTGCCCCAAGCGCCGCTGCAAGCGCCACAAAGAATAAATCGACCTACCCCGGTAGCCGAGGTCGCACAACCGCAACTCGCAGCCCCAAAGCTCGATCCGAAATTGTTGAGTGTGGCTCCCCCGCAGAAGGCTATTCCGCGAATTGTCGCTACGAATACGTTCCCGGGAACGATGGACTCCGCGCCTCAGAAAGTAGCCTCCAACAAGGTTCAGAGCGCGGGCTTTGGCGATCCGAACGGAGTCGCTACAGCAAAGCGAGGCAGCACTCAGCCGACGCTCGCGGCCACTGGTGCTTTCGACGCGCCGCGCCATGATGTCCCCACCAGCGTGCGCGGAAACGTTTCCAGCGCAGGATTTGGCAACACCGTGACCGCCTCGGCCAGCCCGGCCCGGCCACAGGCGCGCATTCAATCAACCGGCTTTGGCGATTCAGCGACAACAACAGCATCGAGCGCTCCGCGTCGGCAGAGCACGCAATCGGCAACGACGGCGGTCTCAATTCAAAGTAAGCCGATCCCCGTATATACCCCCGAAGCACTCCAGCTTAGAGTGGAAGGGGAAGTCTTGCTCAACGTGGTTTTCACTGCAAGCGGACAGGTCCGCGTACTCAACGTAATTCGCGGGCTTGGTCATGGGCTCGACGAATCTGCACAACGCGCGGCTCAGGGATTAAAGTTCAGTCCGGCCATGCGCGACGGACATCCCGTGGATTCGACTGCAACATTGCGCATTGTTTTTCAGCTCTCATAGGAAACTGGATCGAGGATAGAGATGGATCGAAGACTGAAATATCTGCTGCTGTGTGCCGCAATGGCGGCGACCAGTGCTGCTTTTGCTGCTGATAAGCCTTCCCCGGCGCCCATTGCCACGACGTCATCGGCATTCGACCGCGTTGTGGACCGCGTGCTTGCTCGCGAAACAGAAAACGTGAAAACCTTGCGCACGTTTTCGCCGCTCGTTGAGACCTATCTTCAATCCATGCGCCCGGACAAAGAACTCGGGCTGGTTCCTTATGGCGACCAATATTTCCTCACTCGCGTCGCATTCAGGAAATCGCTGGAGGACATCTCCTTCCAGCCTCAGCCAGGATTCCTGTCTCGAGCCGTTAGCGGTATCACGAAGGGATTTAAGAGCCAGTTTGTAGCGCAAGGCTTCTCCTGGATGATGCTGATGGATATGCGCGGCGTGGACCGCGCCCATTACACCTTCGACTACCAGGGCCGTGAATTCGTCGGCGATCTGCGCTGCATCGTGATCGACGTTACGCCGAAACCGCACTCGGGCTCGGCACGATTTGTGGGCCGCATCTGGGTCGAGGACCGCGATTACAACATCGTCCGATTCAACGGCACATTCTCCTCGGGCAGCGCGGGACAGTACCTGCATTTCGATACCTGGCGGCTCAACATGCAGCCCGGCGTTTGGCTGCCCGCATACATCTACACCGAAGATCACGACTCCAAGGTCCGTGGCGGCGTTTATAAGGCTGAGACCCGCATCTGGGGATATAACGTCGGGAAGGGCCATGCCGAAAACGAATTCACCGAGGTGCTCGTCGATGACTCCAGCGCGGTGAAGGACAACAGCGAAGCCGTGCAGGACCTTCCACCTGTGGCCGCTCAGCGCGCGTGGCAGCGCCAGGCAGAAGACAACGTTGTCGAACGCCTGGAGCGCGGAGGATTGCTGGCAAGAACCGGCGAGGTGGACAAGGTTCTCAACACGGTGATCAACAACCTGGAGATTACGAATAATCTCGACATTGAGCCCGAAGTTCGCTGCCGCGTCCTGTTGACCTCGCCCGTCGAGAGCTTCACGATGGGGCACACCATCTTCGTCAGCCGGGGATTGCTGGATGTGCTTCCCGATGAGGCATCGCTGGCCGCGGTGCTCTCGCATGAATTGGCCCACATTGTGCTTGGCCATCCAACTGACACGACCTTCGCGTTCAAGGATCGCACCATCGTGCCGGACCAGCAGCTTCTGCGACGCATGCATTTCACCCGCACGCTGGAAGAGGAGCGCGAAGCAGACTCGAAGGCTTTGGCTTTGCTCCAGAACTCTCCCTATCACGACAAGCTGGATACGGTTGGCCTGTTCCTGCGCCAAGTCGAAGCACGCCGCAATTCGCTCTCACATCTGATTCGCTCTGAGATGGGCAACTCCCTGGCGATGGGTAGCTCGGGCGATCTCCGCATGCGCGCTCTGACCACCACCGCCCCGCGGCTTGAACCGAGGAAGGTCACGCAAATCGCCGCACTTCCGCTGGGTGGCCGCATCAAGGTCGATCCTTGGAACAACCGCATCGAAATCACGCGAAATAAGCCGGTTCCACTGCTCACGGCGCGAGAGAAGATGCCGTTCGAGGTAACGCCGATGTTCCCGCACCTGAGCCGCATCGCAACCGACACGCCGGAACTTAAGCCTGCTGAAAACGCGCAACCTGTGGACCAGCAGCCGCTCGCAACGGCTCCGGCTGCCACCGAATAGATTGCGAAAGATCACGTTTTAATCAGGGTCCGCTTCGGCGAACCCTTTTTTGCGTGTTGAAAGTAGGATTTCTTAGTGAGAGGCCCTAGATGAGAGAATACGGAGGTGCATTATAGGTCCAGCTCCGAACCCTACAAGGGCCCTCCGATAAAAGTATTCAAAGCACTTCCCGAGATCTGGGCGCTCATGCGTCCCCGGCGCAGGCTGCTCGTTGTCGGCTTTATCTTGATGGTGATCAACCGCATCACCGGCCTTGTGCTGCCAGCCTCGACCAAATTCCTTGTGGATGACGTCGTGGGTAAGCATCACGCCTGGCTGTTGGGGCCGCTGGTGGGAACAGTGCTGCTTGCGACAATCGTGCAGGGCATCACATCCTTCGCCCTCACTCAAACGCTCTCCAAGGCCGCACAGAAGCTCATTGCTGAACTGCGCAGTCGCGTGCAGGAGCACGTTGGGCGATTGCCACTCCAGTACTTCGATTCCAACAAAGTCGGAACTCTAGTGTCACGCATCATGACCGACGTGGAAGGCGTGCGCAACCTGATTGGCACCGGCCTGATCGATTTTGTTGGCGGCCTGCTCACGGCAGTCATTGCGTTCGTCGTACTGGTACGCATAAGCCCGGTGATGACGGCCATCGCATTCGGATTCCTGCTGGTGTTCGGAGTAGTGCTGCGCAAGGCCTTCAAGATCATTCGTCCTATCTTTCGCGAGCGCGGCAAGATCAACGCTGAAGTCACTGGACGCCTCACCGAATCCCTCGGCGGAGTTCGCGTCGTAAAGGGATACCACGCCGAAGCCAGAGAGCACGACGTATTTGCCGCCGGCATCGACCGCCTGCTACAAAACGTCTTCCGCACCCTGACTGCCTCCTCGCTCATGGGTCTGTCGTCGGCCATGCTGATGGGCGTCGTGGGTGCCATCGTCATGTTCATGGGTTCGCGCCAGATTCTTGCCGGCAAGCTCACCATGGGCGGCTATTTCACTTACATCATGTTCCTTGGCTATCTCGCCGCGCCGCTGTTCCAGGTAGTTGGCATTGGCACGCAGATCACTGAAGCGCTGGCTGGGCTGGAACGCACTCGCGAGGTGCTGAACGAGCATCCCGAGGACGAAGACCCTGAGCGCACGCAGACAATGGGCCGGATCGAAGGAGAGATCGAGTTCCGCGATGTGACCTTTGGCTACACGCGCGAAAAGACCGTGCTGCACTCCGTAAGCTTCGAGGCGTCACCCGGAACTTTGACTGCTCTCGTCGGCTCCTCTGGTTCAGGCAAATCGACCATCATTTCCCTGCTCGCAGCATTTCATAAACCGCAATCGGGTCAGGTGCTGGTGGATGGAATTGATCTGTCGAAAGTGCGGCTCGAGACCTACCGCAGCCAGCTCGGTGTGGTGTTGCAGGACTCATTCCTCTTCGACGGCACGATTCGCGAAAACGTGGCTTTCTCTCGCCCTGGTGCTACCGAAGAACAGATCATGGAAGCCTGCCGCATCGCGCGCGTCGATGAGTTTGCCGAATCCTTCGACGACGGATACAACACGATCATCGGTGAGCGTGGCGTCAAGCTAAGCGGCGGTCAGCGCCAGCGACTCTCCATTGCCAGGGCGATCCTGGCCGACCCGCGAATCCTGATACTCGACGAGGCGACGTCGAGTCTCGATTCCGAGTCGGAAGCCATTATCCAGAGCGGCCTCGCATACCTCATGCGCGGGCGCACCACATTCGTCATCGCACATCGACTCTCCACAATTCGCAAAGCGGACCAGATTCTGGTTGTCGAGGCGGGACGTATCGTGGAGCGCGGCACCCATGCGAAGCTGCTGCTGCACGAGGGCCGCTATTACGATCTCTACACGCGCCAGCACGGTCTGGAAGAAAACCTGTTTCTGGCGCCCGGAGAAGGCGATCCGCGCTGATGCACTAAGGCTTAGCCGCCTCAGCATGAGCATGGGTTGGTGCGACTCCCGCGGGATGCGCGGCGTGTTCGGAGAGCTGATGAAACAGAGCCGCCGCTCGCGCCGTATCCTCGGGAGTGCCCGTCTCCAGCACGACAAAGTCTTCGCGGTCCGCTCTGTTCACATTTGCCTGGAAAGCTCCCTGTGATTTATGCGCTGCCACTTCCCAGCTCACGACGATGCGGTAGTCGAGAGCATTGTTGAATCCGAACTTCACAGTGCGATCTGTAGAAAAGACTTGCGGCAGTGCGGTTATCGGGTGCTTCGGGCTCTGAAATGGCTGCCATGCCAATTTCGTCTCTGAGTCGCTGCGCGTCGCCTGGCACCCCAGCACGACGGGCTTGCGTCCCGTCAACTGCTGAACGGCATTGATCGCCGTGACGGTCGCTGCCTTGTGGCCGCCATGAGTTTGCGGCGATGGAAAAAGCGTGAATACAAAATCATAATTACCCGACGCAAGCCGCCGTCCTATTGCTGGCAGCACTACGCCCGGGTGCCAGTGCTGGCCTAGCACCTCTTCGATATCCTGCGTGTAGCGGAGGTCTGGCTCGTCGAGGAAAAAATGATTCGCAATCCCCAGCACGCGCCCCGCTTCCAGCAGTTCCCGTTTTCGGATCTCCGGCAGAGCGGCGTGTCCCGTAGCCTCATCCGTAAGTGCGACACCGTAGTAGGACTCGGCCAGCAGCGAATAACGATATCCGCCTTCGCCATTGGTGACCACCAGTTGATCGACTGTACCACCAAGATTGTGCGTGATCTCATACACGGTTGCGGCAAAGCAGGTCTCATCATCCGGATGTGCTACGACAATCAGGGCACGAATTGGCGATGCTGTCGTGGCGGGCTGTTGCGCAACGGCGATTCCTGTCAGCAGCAGGAAAATCAGTGAGAACACGATCGCACGCACGACCGAAAACGATTTCTCCATCAAACGCTCCGAAAGTGAATCAGATGTTGCGTCTCTGAGTGTAGTCGCAAGCGGCGCATCACACCAAGCAGGCACTCCGGTTTGGGGGATTCGCGTAACACGAAGTATATTCAAAGCAATGCACACGAGCCCTCAGCAAGGTCCTCCCGCAGCACCGAATGGCAAGTCGGGACTGGAACGCGGACTGACATTGCTTCCGGCAACTGCGCTCAACATGGTGGACATGATCGGCGTCGGTCCTTTCGTGACGCTACCCCTCATGGTCGCCGCCATGCATGGTCCGCAGGCCGTTTATGGCTGGATCGCCGGAGCCGTGCTGGCCCTTAGCGATGGCCTCATCTGGGCCGAACTCGGTGCCGCAATGCCGCGCGCTGGCGGGTCGTATGAGTACCTGAAGCAAATCTACGGACCGCAAAAATTCGGACGGCTGCTTTCATTCTTGTTTGTGTTTCAACTCGTGTTCAGCGCTCCGGTCTCCATGGCCACCGGATGCATCGGGCTTGGGGGCTACGCGGCCTACATCGTGCCTGCCCTTGCAAAGGTCTTCTGGCACACAACCGTCGCCTTCCCCATGATGGGAACAGTACGGCTGGTCTTTGAACTCTCGGGCGCCACGCTGCTCGCCATGTTGGCCGCGGCCTTCGCGACGTTTCTCGTGTACCGGCATATAAGCGGCGTGGGTCGCGTCTCGAAATTCCTATGGGTGGGAGTGCTGGGCACGCTTGCCTTTGTCATCTACGTTGGGCTCTCGCATTTCAACTACTCTCTGGCCTTCCCAACCGGATGGGCCAAGCCCGTTCCCGGATTCAGCGCGGCCTTTGCCGGCGCACTGCTGGTAGCTCTCTACGACTACTGGGGCTACTACAACATCTGCTTTCTTGGCGAAGAAGTAGTCGATCCCGCACGCACAATCCCGCGCTCGATGCTGCTCTCGATTGCCGCCGTTGCGACGCTCTACATCGCCATGAACGTCAGCGTGCTGGGCGTGATGCCTGTGTCGCAAATCGCGGCGATGTCTGGCAGCACTGCGCACAACTCCGTTGTGGCAAAAGCTGCCGAGATCATCTACGGACGCTGGGCCGGCACGCTGGTTTCGTTACTGGTGATCTGGACGGCCTTCGCCTCGGTCTTCTCGTTGCTGGCGGGGTACTCAAGAATTCCCTTCGCTGCCGCACGAGATGGAAATTTCTTCGCACTGTTTCGCCGCGTGCATCCTAGCGGACACTTCCCCACCGCGAGCGTTCTGCTGCTTGGCGGACTCGCCTGCTTGTTCTGCATCTTCCAACTGCGCGATCTCGTCAGCGCACTCGTTGTAATCCGAATTCTGCTGCTCTTCCTGCTTCAGGCCGTTGGCGCAGTGGTGTGGCGCATCACACATCCAGCACAGCCCAGACCCTTCCGCATGTGGCTCTACCCTCTTCCTGTTTTGATAACGATCAGTGGTTTCTCGCTCGTACTGCTGGACAAGTTGCCACTTGTGGGCCGCGCAATGATTTTCGCCGGAGTTGGCATCGTTGCGTTTCTATTGCTCTCGCTGCGGACAAAGAATTGGCCCTTCGCCACCTCGCAGGAATAACGAGCAAAGCGGGCAGTGAAGTTCGTCACTGGAAGTGCAACGTAAGCCCTGCACTCAATCCAAACGGATAGCCGGGAGTGCCGTGAATCCGCGCTTCCACCGGTGCGCCTGGCACGATGCGTGAGTCAAACAGATTCTGCGTCTCGTAATAGCGCTTGTTGTTCAGATTATCGATCGCCAGGTTCCAGTCGAGCCCGTGACGCAATCGTTTGGTCAGCGCGAAATCGATGACATCGAGCCCGCTAGCGTGTCCGAACGCCGAAGTCGAGTATGGCCCCGCGGCGGCTACCGAAGTCTCATCCGAATTCACCAGCAGGTAGCGGCTGATGTGGCGATAGCGAATTGAACTGAACAGGCCGTGCCACCCGTTCAGTGTCAGGCTGGAGTTAGCGACCGTATGTGGCGCACTATCGACGTATTGGCGCGGACGCGTACCAAGATAAAATGCGTTTGATACCTGCGTCACGCCCGCCATCCAGCTCAGATGTTGAGTGAGTTGCGCCGACGCTTTGATCTCCCACCCATAGGAACGGCTCGGCCCCTGATACTGCATAGTCCCGTTATCCGCGTCGTACACATCCTCGTGTTGGCGATTGATCAAAAACAAGTCCGTGCTGGCTGAAAATCGCTTCAGGTTATGCGAAGTTCCCAGCATAAAGAAGTCCGTCGCTGCCGCTTTTGGCGACGATGGCGCAAGCGCAATGCCACGTGCGTCCTGACTCGTGACCGCACGCCCGTAGTTGAAGTGCAACGACGTCGGAACTCGCTCCGAAGGCGTGTACACCACATTCACTTTTGGCTCGGCATAGCCTGAGTAGCTGAGCCCATCAACCCGCGAGCCAACCCGGTCCACCACGTTAAAACGATAGCCGTCATATCGAAGGCCGAGTTCCATGTGAACGTGCGGCAAGTCGATTCCCTGCTGCGCATAGAATGCACTATTCGTAATGTGCGCGTTATCTTCCATCCATGGAATGCCCTCGACAGGAGCAATGATTCTGCGATCCTGCTGATGGAAGAGACCGACATTGATCCAGCTGTCGAACAGGTTGCCCCCGGCTACAAGGAGAGCGGGCCGCCCCAGCAGCTTTCCCGCATGAACAAACTGCGCGCTCGTCCCGTCCTGCAGACGAGAATCGTGTTGCTGAATGCCGTCGCCGTGAACTGGATCGTTAAGGAAGAATGTGAAATCCGAGTACAGATCGAACAAAGAACGTGTGACGAACGCATCGACACGAAGCGTGTCATTCGCCGACAGGTTTGCTTTGTAGTACGCCGACGCAGTCGCATTGCGAGCCCTTCCTCCATCGCTCGGATCCATGTATCCAAAACGATCCAGCCTGCCCAGCATCACCTGATCGAGCGGAAGCTGCCCCGAAGAATCGAATTGATTGTGGCCAACATTGAATCGCACTCCGAGAGACTGCGCGCCGTTCAACTTCACCGTGTAATTCCCGGTCAGGTTGTCGCGCACATAATGCAACGGGAGCTTGAACGGCCCATTGGTATAAGCGTGCTCCCATGCCAGGAAGCTGTCCGTTTTCGCAAGCCGCGGACTCCACGAAGCAAACGTCCGATAGGCATCAAACGATCCGCCTTGAACGCGCAGGTTCCAGACGTTTTCAAGCCGCTCTTTCTGCCGGATATGGACCACTCCCAATGCCGAGAAGTCACCATACTCCGCGTTGAAAGGCCCATTCACAATATCGACGCCGTCCACCAGTTCCGGACTTACCGACTTGAGTGCTCCGAGATAGCCCTGTCCATGCGCCTGCGTCCCCTGGTTCTGGGGAACATCGTCCACCAGCACTTTCAGACCGCCATTTGCACCACCATGATCGAGGTTGAATCCGAAGCGACGTACCTCCAGCGATTTGCCTCCGCCCTCGTGTTGCCCGGCGTTGATGCCGCTATCGAGTGTTTCCATCAACTGATCATCGCGAGAGAAAAGCGTTTCCTGGTACACCGTTCCGTCTCGCCGATCGATCGATGGATCAGCGGCTTTGGCCGTGATAACCAGGCTCTCCTGCGCCATTGGGATGGCATAACGAACCTGCAGACGAAGCGCACTCGTTGATGTGTAGGACGCGATTTCCTGATGCAGCGGTGCGATGAACTTGCCGGTTACCGAGATTTTTGATGAGCCCTGCGGTACACACAACCGAAACAAACCATGCGCATCGGCGCTGGATTGCACGAGACCACCCTCGGCGCGCACCGAAACATTTACGCCCGGCACTGCCTCTCCGCGATCATTCACGACTATGCCGGAGATAATGCGACAGTCCGTGTTCGTTTGCGCGAGGAGGATAGATGGAGCAAACACTACAAGCAGGTGCAGCAGAAAACTCGCACTAGACCTGAACCTCAGTCGCCAGAGGCAAATTTCGCGCAACTTCGGTTTGTGCACACTGCGCCCCTGTCTGCGATAAGTGGGAAGGACAGATGTGGATCTGCTCTACAAAGATGATGTCATATGTAACACGATTCTGTAAATCGTGTGATCGCCAAATCGGGGCTATTCGGCGGAAATGCATTTCGAAGTAATTACAAGCTTTCGCCAGTCGTGGTCATCACGAGCTTGCCGTGCTTGACGCCTTTCATGCTGAGCATGTGGTCGGCCAGATGTTTTACCTCGCCTGCGCGGCCTTTCATGATAACGACCTCAAGGCAGTTGTTCTTGTCGAGGTGGACATGTGTGGCCGCCAACACATTTCCATGATGATGGTGCTGCGCAGCATTGAGCTTGTTCGACAACTCGGGCCGATGGTGGTCATACACCATGGAAAGCGTTGCAACGACCGGCTTATTGACGCTGATGTCTTCAGCCACCAGCATCTCGCGAATCAGATCGCGCAACGCTTCAGAGCGATTGCCATAGCCGCGTTTGGCAATAACTTTGTCGAATTTCTCCAGAAGATCCTGCTCGATGGAAACACCGGTTCTAATCAGTTCAGCCATTCCGCCGTCCTCTGCGCCTCATTGCGTTTGATACGCGATTTCCACCAGCACGTCTTCGGGTGCCACCTGGATTTCCAGCGAGCCTTCCTGCGGCACGGCGTCAATAGGCAACCGGTCGCGATAGAGCACGAAGCGCAGGTTGAAAGTGTTTCCTTCTTCTGCGTCTACAAGCTTCATCGGTACTTTGATCTCCAGGACCTTCCCAATCGCAATCTCCACGCCTTGTGCCTTACTCTGCGAAGCTATAATGCTCTTCCCGTTGCGCAGCTTCCAATTCGTAAGCTGCTCGTTCACCAATTCGATATCGAGATGATATGTCTTCAGTATCTGCTCGCCATCGCGCAAGGCCAGTTGCAGCGCAGCCGTGCTGTTACCGTCCGGCAGCTTGGCAGTGAAATCCAGGCGTGCATAGAGATTTGTCTCGTCGATGCCTGCAAACAGCGCCTCAAGTACGAAGAGCTTGCCATGCATGCTGCCGCCGCGGCGGTCGCTCGAGAACATAGCAGCGCCCATCCAGTCGAAATAGCTACTGACCTGTCCGTCGATGCTGGGCCGCACATACGCCGTCTGAGGAACGAATGTCGAACGAGTCAGCACGCCGGAGATAGGGCGCGCAAGGTGATCGGGAGGAACTCCGCCCAAAGCCGTGTACACATTGGAGAGATGCTTGCGATAGAGCTCATCGAAATCGCGGTCGTTTGCCGAGTGATGCTCCGGACCATACCACCAGTTCCAGTCACTTCCCTCTGCGATCAGCAACTCCTCGTACGCAAGATCGCGATCGGCACTCTTGGCTCGGCTTGAGTTGGCCTCAAAGAAGTCGCGTGCCTGGTTCAGATAATCCCATGCCTTATTATCTTCCGGCGCACCAATCCAAACATTGAAGTTCGCATTGATCCACGATCCCGGAACCAGCCCGCGCAACTTGCCAACCGACTCCGGCTGTTGCCGCTCGATGGCCTCCGAGACTGTGATCGGCTCAATCTGAGAATCGCGTTGCAGTCCGTCGTAGAAACGGCGCAGGAAATCGCGCCCGTTTCCGTCATAGCTTTCCCAGGCGTTTTCGCCATCGAGAATAATCGAGAGCACTGCGTCACGGCCGGTTTCTACAACCGGCGCAGCTGCCCGCTTGATGCTGTTCAACAAATGCCCCGCAGCATCAGCCGAGCTCATGCCTGCATACACAAACCCAAGCAGATCGCTGATGCGGTGATCGCGGAACACCAGGTTCATCGCCGAGTTGTCGCGCTCCCAGCAGTAAATGTTGTAGAGCTTTTCGGCGCTGTTGCGATCGAGGAATCCATCTCCGTCGCGCAGCATTTCATGGCCAATGCTGCGTCCAAGCACACCTTCGTCGGTTGCCATCCACTTCACGCCAAGCTGTGCGGCAATGCTCAACGCCTCATCCGAGACCGAACCTTCGCTCGGCCACATGCCTGCCGGACGCACGCCAAAGGTGCGCTCATGCGAATTCAGCGCACGGCGAATCTGTTCCTCTGCATCTTCCGGACGGCGGAATCGCTCTGTTGGCAGCGGCAGCCCTGGTACAGACTCCCGGCCTGCATTGGTGTCGCAAACCAGCGGCAGAATCGGGTGATAGTACGGTGTCGCCGACAACTCGACCGATCCTCGTCTGGCTGCCTCTCGATACGTCGGCAGGACGCCCCGGAGAATCTCGTGCTGCTTGCTCAGTACGAAACGCTGGTCTTCGTCGCTAAAATCCTGACCTTTATCGATCAGCGCTTTTACACCTGCGTCCTCAAGGTAGTACTCGTCGAACCAGGCAATCTGCGAAAGTACCTGCAAGTCGCGATAATCACGTTCGGAAAATGTGATTGCGGCATTGGCCGGGTCTGGTCCTGCGGCGCGCACCTGCTCCCACAGACTTCGGTAGCGCGGATATCTGCCGATCATGTGCTCGCCATGCGCCTGAAAGAAGTACGTCAGGGCAAAGTGCTTTTCGTCGAGGCTCAACTCTGATGCGGGCTTGGCGGCCACGTCCCAGAAAGGGTCGCGGAACATCCCAGAGTTGTAATCCTCAATCTGCGCCACCAGCGAAGGCACGAGATTGAAGTTCTGATGAACCTGCGGGAACTCTTCCAGCAGCTTCACCATCCCGTAATAGTCTTTGAGCGCGTGCAAACGCACCCAGGGAAGGCGATATTCGCCACTGACCAGATCCTTGTAAAAAGGCTGGTGCATATGCCAGAGAAGGAGAAGTCGGATTTTACCTTGAGCCATCGAATGTGAACGAAACGGTACAGAATGCCAGGAACTTGATTAGGATAGCAGCCCCGCAGCTTTCACCGCCATGCTAGACTCACGAAAGAACATTAGTCTCAACAAAAGGTTTTTTGCCGGTTGCGCCCGTGAAGATTCTCTCGCGCTACATTCTTAGCGAAATCGTGCAGCACGCCCTGATCGGCGCATCCCTGTTCACCTTCGTCATCTTCATGCGCGATCTCGGCAAGCTCCTGGAGATTGTCGTTCGCAACAGCGCTCCACTTCCGAGCGTAGCCGAGCTTTTCTTCCTCACCCTCCCCGTCGCCTGCACCATCACCATTCCAATGGGCCTGCTGGTCGGAGTGTTGCTCGGCCTGAGCAGGCTCGCTGCCGACAGCGAAATCACCGCCATGCGCGCCAGCGGGTTAGGTGCCTGGAGATTCGTACGCATCATCTCAATCTTCGCCGTTGCGACCTGGCTCATGGCATTAGCCAACAGTGTCTGGCTCGCGCCAATGTCTTCGGCTGCGTTGGCACGCCTGCAAAATAAGCTAAAGAGCTCGCAAGCATCCTTTGAAGTGCAGCCCCGAGTTTTCTACGAAGACTTCAAGAACATGGTGCTATACGTCGAGGACGTTCGTGCGGGATCGAATGCATCTGAGTGGCGTGGAGTCTTCTTAGCCGACGTTTCCGATCCAACCGCCCCGAAGATCACCGTAGCGCGAAACGGCTTGATCATCTCCGATGGCCCCGACCTGATACGCATGCACCTGAATCAGGGCTCGCAGCAGGTGGTGCAATCACGTCACCCTGAACAGTACGAGATTTCTACTTTCGGTCACACCGATATCCCCATTTCGCTACCCAAGCCCGATGAAGCCAAGCAGGAATTGGTGCCGGTAAGTGAAATGAGCACCGCGGAACTTTGGTATCGCGGGCACCATCCTGAGGCGGACAAAACAAAGCCGCGCAATGCTCAGGACACTCCCGCCGCCCGAGCCCGCTGGAACCTCGTCGAATTCCATCGCCGTTTCGCCTTGCCGACCTCATGCCTCGTCCTGGCGCTGGTTGGAATTCCACTTGGACTGTCGTCGAAGAAGGGCGGCAAGAGCATGGGATTCGTGCTCACCATTGCGCTGGTCTTCCTGTACTACTTCGTCTCCCTTACAGGAATCTCGCTCGGACGCAGTGGAAAGATTCCTCCCGGCATTGGCGTGTGGAGCGCAAACGTCCTCTTCTTCTTCGCTGGAGTCTTTCTGCTCTACCGCATGGATCGCGCCATTATCGACATTGGCTCGCTTCGCGGTTTGTGGGACTCGATACGTGAGCGCTTCACTCCGCGTGAACAGGAAAAAGAACCGCGGAAAACTATCTTGGGAATCTCGCGAGCGAGCGACAAACCATTCTGCCGGGGCAAGTACAGCCTGCGCTATCCGTTGCTCCTCGATGAACTCATCCTGCGCGACTTTGCCATGTACCTCGGGATGATCCTGGTTTCCTTCATCCTGCTAACGCTGATTTTTACCTTCTTCGAACTGCTCGGCGACATCGTTCGCAATCGCATTCCGCTCGTCATGGTCGGCAAGTATCTGCTCAACGTGACGCCGTCGATGATTTACATCATGACGCCGCTGAGCGTGCTCCTGGCTGTCCTCACCACCATCGGCCTCCTGCAGAAGAGCAACGAGATCACCGCGATGAAGGCTACCGGAACCAGCATCTATCGCGTAATCTTCCCCGTACTCGTAATCGCCGCCATCCTCAGCGTGGGATTGTTCTTCTTCGACCAGTTCTATATTCCCGGAGCCAATCAGCGTCAGGAAACGATTCGCAACCAGATCAAAGGCAAGCCCGCGCAGACTTATCTGCGCCCCGACCGAAAGTGGATCTTCGGCGAACACCACACGATCTACTACTACGAGTTCTTCGACCCTGATCAGAACACGTTCGTTAACGTGACGGCCTTCCAGTTCGATCCAACCACGTTCGAGTTGACCGGAAGAGTTCACGCCGCGCGCGCTCACTGGTCTGAGGAGATGAGCAAGTGGATCTTCGAGCAAGGTTGGGCGAGAGGGTTCCGCGGCGCGGCTATTCAGGACTTCCATCAGTTCGACGCGCAGACCTTCCCCACGCTCGTTGAGCCGCCAATGTACTTCAAGAAGGAAGTGCGCCAGAGTTCCGAGATGAACTATCAGGAGCTGCGCTCCTACATCGCCGACCTGCAACAGAGCGGCTTTGATGTTGTCCGCCTGCGCGTGCAGTTGCAGAAAAAGTTTGCCTACCCGCTCATCACGCTCGTGATGGCCATTCTCGCCGTGCCTTTCTCGTTGTCCGCAGGACGCAAAGGAGCGCTCACTGGAATTGCCGTAGCGCTTTCCGTTGCCATCGTGTACTTCGTCGCCGCCGGACTGTTCGAGGCCATGGGGAACGCCAGCCAACTGCCTGCAGCCATGGCGGCTTGGGCGCCAGACCTCATTTTCGGATTCCTCGGCGGCTACCTCCTTCTCAAGGTTCCAACATAGCCGCCGGTCGCTCGCGACCTCCGCTGTTACAATCGCATCTGTATAGAATCGACAGTTCCACAGGTGATTAGCTTTGCGATTGTCAGAATTCCGGCCACTGCTCCCCTATATGAAGCGTCACTGGAAGGGGTTTCTCGCCGGCACAGTTGCTGTTTTCTGCAATAACGGAATCTGGGTCCTCAGTCCGCTCCTCATCAAGCGCATCATCGACGACCTTAATCGCGGCGTCACTCATGGCAAGCTGCTCACATGGTGCTGCCTGCTTGTCGCTGTCGCCGCTGGCAAGGGCATATTCCAATTCCTGACGCGCTGGATCGTCATCGGAATCTCGCGCGAAATCGAGTTCGACCTGCGAAACGATCTCTTCCGCCACCTTGAGGCCCTCGACGGCGGATTCTACCAACGCACCCGTACCGGCGACATCATGGCCCGCGCCACCAACGATCTGAACGCGGTCCGCATGCTGCTTGGACCGGCGATCATGTATTCGGCCAACACCCTTGTATTCACCACAGGCGCGCTGATCTTCATGACCCGCATCAGCCCCAAGCTCACGCTCTGGGCCTTCTTACCGCTTCCCATCGCCAGCATCATCGTCCAGTACTTCGGCACCCGCATTCATGAGCGTTTCGAGCGCATCCAGGCCAAGTTCAGCGACATCAGCGCCCGCGCACAGGAGAACTTCTCCGGGGCTCGCCTCATTCGCGCCTACGCTCAGGAAGAAGCGGAAATCGCTCTCTTTGAAACCGAAAACATCGCCTACATCAATCGTTCTATGCCGCTCGCTAGGCTCATGGGAATGCTCTGGCCTACGCTGGAGATGATGCTGGGCTTCGCTCTGGTCATTGTGCTCTGGGTCGGCGGCAAAGAAGTGCTACTGCACCGAATCTCGGTCGGAAGCTTTGTCGCATTCACCACCTACATGGTTCAACTCACGTGGCCGATTATCGCCCTCGGTTGGGTCATCAACATCTTCCAGCGCGGCACCGCTTCCATGCAGCGCATCGACGAAATCCTGCGGCAGAAACCGGCCATTGCCGACAATCCAGCTCTAATTACCGCTCCGCCCGACACAGAAATCAGGGGCGAGATTGAATTCCGCAATCTGACTTTCGCCTACGACCGGCGTTCTACGCTGGCCAACTCCGGCCAACCAGCCACCGTAAAGCCCGGTACGCCCGTTCTGCGCAAGGTGAACCTGCGCGTCCCTGCCGGCACCAGCCTGGCGATCGTGGGTCCCACCGGTTCCGGAAAATCCACTCTGGTCTCGCTGATTCCCCGCATCGCCGATGCCGACCCCGGAGCGGTGCTGATCGATGGGCGCCCTATTCGCGAGTACCCGATTGAAACGCTGCGTCGCCAGATCGGATTCGTGCCGCAGGAAACCTTCCTGTTCAGCGCGACCATTCGCGAGAACATCACCTTCGGAACCGACAGCGCCACTGATGAGCAGGTACTTCGAGCTGCCCAGATCTCGCGCATTGCCGACGATGTCGAGAGCTTTCCCGAGAAGTACGACACCATGGTTGGCGAGCGCGGCCTCACTCTCTCCGGAGGTCAGAAGCAGCGCACAGCTATAGCGCGTGCCGTCATCCGCGAGCCTCGAATCCTTGTGCTGGATGACGCATTAGCCAGCGTCGATACCCAGACCGAAGACCACATCCTGAACGGCCTTCGCGGAATCATGCAGGGCCGCACGACCATCTTCATCTCTCACCGTGTTTCAACCGTGCGCAATGCAGACCGCATTGCAGTGCTGCACAAGGGCGAGATCGTGGAATACGGCACCCATGACGAGTTGATCGCTTTAAACGGGTACTACACGGACCTGCATGACAAGCAGCTTTTGGAAGAGGAGCTCGAAACCGCCTAGCGCACCAGCAACACTTCGCGGATGCTTTCCTTGCCGAGGAAGAATTTGATCGAGGTGTAGTCGTGGAAGAGGTTCTCCACGTGACGGTTCTGAAACACGCGTTGTAATTGGAAGTGGGGTCCCTGCTGTAATTCCAGAGTATCTTCCGCCGTGATATGGAATCGGTAGAACGGAGCTTCAGGCCCTGCGTCCCTTGTATGGAAGAAGGCCAGTAACACCGCCTTTGGCTTGGTGATCTGATAGATGCGGTCGATGACCGGTTTCACCACCGGTTCCGGCAGGTAATCGCAAACGTCCCACAGCAGCACAGCGTCAAAAGATTCGTTCTCATACTGCAAGTCTTCCGCCAGGAAACGGTCCACATCGACCGTGGTGCTACCTTCTTCAGGTCCGGGAACCACCAACCTGCTGGCATTCGCCTCCATCAGCACATCTTCGTTATAGGCCTTGTGGCCCAGTCCGGTGATGAACTGAATATTGCTGCTCGAGGTGGAACCAAGGTCCAGAATTCGTTGCCCGTCCGGGCGCAGGATAGACCGGGTAAACTGATGGAATCCGGTCGAGCGGCGGGGAATGCGTGGCGCACTTTCGCCAGCGACCGATTGCTGCTGTGCGCTACCCCCAAAGATGTTGCGAAAGAAGCCCAAGTGGAACCTGACCGGAGTGGGGAATGTGGGATCGGTCACTCGTTACGCCGATCCCAATACTCTCAATTCTACTTCTTTTCGGCCCCGGCTGATGCGCCGGAAGCTGGGCCATTGAACAGCGGCGTAGCAGCAGTGGCCGCAGCCTGCACCGTTGGGCGAGCTGGCTCGGCTTTCGCTTTGCCCTCTGCCTTCCGGATGTCGATGGAACCCTTGAAATATGCGCCATCTTCGATAACGATGCGCTGCGTGTTGATATCGCCGTTGAGCACAGCGGACTTTTTCAGCTCGACCTTTTCGACTCCGGTGACATTCCCGTCCACCTTGCCCTGAACAACCACGTCCTTGGCATACACGTTGGCGCGAACGCGACCATTGGGGCCGATCACCAGGTTGTGCTCGCGGAGATCGATGCTCCCCTCGACCTCACCGTCAAGGAAGAGGTCTTCGCTTCCGGTGAGTTCGCCTTTGATGATCACAGATTTACCGATGTGCGCCACATCAGTGCGATGGTTATCCACTTTTGGAATCTCCAGAGTGCGAGGTTGATACGATGTCGTTGCCGGGACCACCGGTGCCGGCGGCTGCGGAGTAGGTGTCGCGAACGGCTTTTCGTCTTCTCTGCGCGTTTTCCACATTTTGGGAACACTCCCATTCGTTCGGCGGCCGCAAGACGGAGGCCAGCCTTTTTCGCCATTCCCGGGGAATAGCAGAAATCTTCGGCTCACTTGACTATAGCGAACCGCGGAGCCAGCGGCAATTACCTACAAAATCATTTTACGCCTTTCACTGCCTTATTCCTGCCCGGCCCGCCCATAGAAATCCAGATGTTTTGCCCTGAAGCCACGTTCGTCTCATACGTTTGATTGGGAATAGCAAATGGGCTGCAACAACTCATCAAATTCGTGCTTCTAACTCACCCTGTCCGTGAATTGATTTTATGAAAAGCTCCAGCCATCGACGGCGCAGCACTATCTTCACAGCCCTATCCTGCCTGCTTGTCTCGCTTTCGTTTGCGGCAACCGTTCAGGTCCAGAACACCCCGCGTGACATCGTACGCAACGCGATCCAGCACGAGTTGCAGGACAGCACGAGAAGGGCTCGCCTCTTTACATGGAAAGAGCGCAAACATCGTGGTGGCGCAGTCGAGACCGAGCGCATCGTGGAAACTCCAAATGGGATACTGAGCCGGGTTGTGCTCATCAACGGCAAGCCCCTCACCCCCGAGCAGCAGCAGCAGGAAGAAGAACGCATCCGCAAGATGCGTGACCCCGCCCAACTTGAAAAGAAGAAGAAAGAGCATCAGGAGGATGATCAGCGCACCAGCAAGATGCTCGCCACCATCCCTGACGCATTCGACTTTCAGGAGCTTGAATCGACCCAGGCGCCCAACGGGCATCAGCTCACCCGCATACGGTTCGTGCCTCGCGCCGGCTTCGATCCACCTGGCCGCGAGTCAATGGTCTTCACCGGAATGCAGGGCGAGATGCTCATCGATGAGAGCGCAGGCCGCCTCGTCAAAATCGATGGCACGCTTTTCAAAGACGTAAGTTTCGGTTGGGGCATTCTTGGAAAGCTTTATAGAGGCGGACGCTTCGTCGTCGAGCAGAGCGAGATTACGCCTGGTCATTGGGACACCACCAGGATGATCCTTCACTTCGAAGGCAAAGCCCTGTTCGTTAAATCGATACACATCGATGAAGATGAAAGCTCATGGGACTATCGCCCGGTTCCGCCCATGTCTGTCGATCAGGCGCTGAACTACCTCAAAACCGAGAATCCTGAGAACGCGCAACTCATGCGTTAGGACGAATGGTCTCCTTGCGCACTGTCAGTTGTTCGATGAGGTCAAGTTTCAGCTCGTACCCACGCCCCGGCGCGTCGCTGACCGCAATGGTTCCTGTCGGTGAGACTACTACCTCCGGCTCGATGATGTCCTCGCGCCAGTAGCGTGCGGACGCCGATACGTCTCCGGGCAGCGAGAACCCTATAAGGGTCGAAAGCGCCAGGTTGTGCACGCGACCGAGTCCACTCTCCAGCATCCCTCCGCACCACACGGGAATCTCCGAAGCCAGAGCCACATCGTGCACGCGAATCGCCTCAGTAAAGCCGCCCACCCGTCCCAGCTTTATGTTCAAAATACGGCAGGCCTTCATCTCGATCGCCGCCAACGCATGCCGCGCATTCAGGATCGATTCGTCCAGGCAAAGACTCGTCGTAAGCTCACTCTGCAGCAGCGCGTGAAGATAAATCTCGTCGCTCCAGAGCGGCTGCTCGATCATCAACAGCCGGTATTGATCGAACTGCTTCAAGTGATCGACTTGATCGAGTGTGTAGCTGCTGTTCGCATCGCAGGAAAGCAGAATACTTGGCCACTTTGCGCGGATCTTCGCCAGCACTTCCAAATCCCAGCCCGGCTTCACCTTAACTTTGATCCGCTGATATCCCGCCGCAACTTCGACAGCAATCTTCTCCAGCAGTTGCTCATGCGAGTCTTGAATGCCTATCGACACTCCCGCCGCGATCTCTTTGCGCGTGCCACCCATGAGTTTCCAGAGTGGAACCTGCTTGGCTTGCGCTTCTGCATCCCACACCGCATTTTCGAGCGCAGCTTTCGCCATGCGATGCATACGCACCGCCGGCATCCGAAACGCCGCTTCGCGGCCGCTCTCGAGCGTCCTGCCGGCGAACACGGGAGCCAGATATTCCTTCAGGATGTACCACGCCGTGTCGGTTGATTCTTCGCAGTAGAACGGGTGCTCGCCTGCCGTACATTCTCCCCAGCCATCAACACCTTCGCAGTGAACAGTGACGAGAAGAATGCGGCGTTCGGTAGTGCGTCCAAAGCTGGTTTCGAAAAAGTGAACCAGCGGCATGCGGATTTCGCGAAGTGTGATGGCCTCGATCTTCATTCCGTGCACGCTATCAGAGCCGTGCACCGCTACGCAACTTCGCTATTACGCTGCGGTTCCCTGAGCCTCCAGCTCTGCTCTGTTCCAGTGTCCCAAGTCCGCCGCCGCTTCATACGTGCTTTGAAGGAACGCCATCAGCACTTCTTCCGGAGAAGCTGCTGCGCGCACGCGGTCATACATCAGAATGAATTCCTTTAGCTCCGGATGATAGAACGCATCTTCCGGGCGAATGCTTCGCTCGTTCAGTCCTGCCGGCTCGGGAGCCGCATAGCAATAGAATGCAGGCCCATCCACGCCGTTTCCGCCAGGCCACCATCCTGCGCTGATCACCTCGTGCGAGTACGCTTCGCGCGTGATCGGGTCGGCACCCGGCCTCTCCGGGGCGCGCTTTCCAGAGAATCTCGTGACTGCCAGATCAAAGCTTCCCCAGAAAAACTGCACGGGGCTGTTCTTCCCCGTAAATCGCGCCCGAAAGTGCTTGAACACTGCATCGCACGAGACCAGTATCCGCCAGAAGCGGTGCGCGGCATCAGCATCGTATGCGCGATAAAGGCGGTCCTCTGCAAACGGCGTCGGATTCGCGACCTCGACCGGCGTGCCATAGATCGAGACTTCGATTCCGAGCGATCTCAGCGCACCCATGAATTCGGAATAGAAATCCGCAACCGTACGCGGCACCAGATCGATCACCTTTCGCATGCCATCCGAGCGATCAATCAGCAATTTGTGATCGATGAAGTCAAACTGAATCTCAAACACCAAGTGAGCATACGGAATGGGGCTTGTGGTTAACCCCCGTGCGCTCACATACAGCGGCACATTCCACCAGTGGTTTGTGCGGTCCGTCAGCTCAAGACGTACCTTGCCCACGATCTGAGCCCACATGTGCAGATTGTGGTAAGTCTCCTGCCAATCGCGCAGAGGCAGCGCAGGCCAGGCTTCTGAAGGGGTGATGGCGACAATGCGCGAGTTCTGATCCATGGCGGCGCTCCATTCAACAATATGTAGGGCCTTCGCGGCGAAGGCGCCTGAATGTCAGATGCGTTTTTGCACCACCATCAATGTCTGATCATCAAACACCGGAGCCGATCCAAGAAAAGCCTCCAGATTCTCTATGCACTTGGAAACCACGTCGCAAGCATCAAGTCCTGCACAACTTTGCACAGCTTCGGCCAGCCGATCATAGCCGTAATCTTCGTCCTCAATCCGCGCCTCAGAAACGCCGTCGCTGAATAGCACCAGTGAGTTGCCTTGCTCGATCTCAAACCGCGATGTGGTGAACTTCTGCTCCGCAAACAGTCCCAGCGGCAATCCATGCGATCCCACTTGCCTCACATGATCGCCCGCGACCACCAGCGCCGGAACATGCCCTGCGCTGCACAGTTCCAGAGCTCCACCGTGCATTCCCTTGCCGCATATCAGCGTTGCAAACTGCGTTGGCAAAGTGCTCTCGGTGAAAATGCGATTCGCTCGCTCCATCAACTCTGCCAGCGGCAGTCCAAGTGGAATCAGGGCACGGAAGATTGCGCTAAGGTTCGACATCAGCATCGATGCCGCCACGCCTTTCCCAGCCACATCGCCCACAATGAAGTACAACTGCTCATCCGGACCGATTACCAGATCGCAGTAATCTCCGCTCACAATTCCCAGCGGCTTGTAGTGGTAAGCCACACACCACCCATCGCATTGAAAGTTCGATCGCGGCAGCAGCCGGCACTGAATCTGCGCCGCTAGTTCGAGGTCTCTCTCCAGCACTGCCTGTTCTTTCGGAGGCAGGTGATCGAGGCAGAACTTTACCAAGGGGTCGGCCAGCAAACGGCCATCCTCTACCGTGTCGTGGCAGACCTCACATATCCCATAAGTGCCTCCCGAGAGCCTGTCCAGTGCTGCGTCCACTTCATGCAACAGATGAACGATCTGCGCACCTTCCGGAGCTGTTTCCACGGCTTGTGCCAGCACTGCCCGGCGGTGTTCAAGCTGGCGGTGCAGGGCGCTATGTAGAGCATCATCAGTACGGGATGTTTGCTGGATGGGATAATCTCTCGCAGCCATACCTTCCCCCTTCCCATCGAATACAGATGTCAAACAGCGCAGAGGGATTCTGTATTCTTACCCTTCTGGTGCTCTCTGCGCCTCGGGCTACAATGCTGAGGAGGAGAAGCTTACACCCATGAAGCTCGAGATTGTCCAGGCAGGCGACCCGGTACTCAGACAACCCGCACGTCCGCTCAGCGCGGAAGAGATCGCCAGCCCAAATATTCAGCAAACCATAGCGGATATGCTCGAAACCCTGCGCATTGCCCCGGGTGTCGGCCTCGCAGCACCTCAAATCGGCCTCGGCGTGCAGCTCGCAATCATCGAGGATCGCGCGCAGTATCACGCATCGTGGAGCGCCGAGCAGCTAAAAGCACGCGAGCGCGTGCCAGTCGATTTTCATGTACTCATCAATCCCCGGTTGGAGATTCCGGACAACTCGCAAGTCGAATTCTTCGAGGGCTGTCTAAGTGTTGAGGGCTATACCGCTGAGGTTCCTCGTTATCGCAACGTGCGCGTGCGTTATTTGGATGAGCACGGCACAGCTCGCACCGTAGTTGCCGAGGGATGGTACGCGCGCATTCTGCAACACGAAATCGACCACTTGAACGGAACCCTGTACATCGATCGCATGAAGCCGCGCACGTTCATGTCAGTGAAAAACTACACCGATCGCTGGCGCAATGCCGAACGAGAAGCTCGCAGCATTTTCGGTTAGCCGCAAACAAGCTACCACGCCGCCTCATTCCAGAGCCCCAGCAGAAAGCAACCATCGCCCCTGCTCGTCTGTTCGTAACCTACAACGCACAAGCCCTGATCGAAATACTTCTGCAACGCTTCGCGATTGCGACGCTGCACCTCAGCCGCGCGCGAACGAGTTTCCGGCTGCGCTTTCCACTCGGAAACTTCCAACGGCACTTCGACTTTTTCGATGACCGCAACTTCCGGCCGTCTATTGCTGGCCAGCGTCTTTTCAACCCTCGGAGACTCCAGCCACCACTCGGCGATCAGGCGATCGCTCGGGAGGCCGCCCTGCAGCGGAGACGACGTAATCCCATACTGATTGACCACATAACGATGCACCACTGCACCGAGTTTTTCGAGATTAAAATATGCGTTCTTGATCTCCAGCGGATCAAACGTCCACTCGATCAGATCGAAACCCTGGCTGATCGCAAGCTCCCGCTGGAACAATTTCATTTCCCGTCCCAGCCCCGTGTTGCGATGCGTGTCTTTCACGCCGAGCATGTGCGAATGAACGTACGAACGCCCCTCGCGCATTCCAACCAGGCCGTAAGCGAAAGCCACCAGCGTTGAGCCATCATATGCTCCAAGCACATGGCCGCCGATCTTTTCTCCCACTACGAAGAGTCGCGTGGGAACAAGTTCGATGTCGTCGAACTGCCAGATTTCTTTCTGCAGCGCAACAACCTGCCTGAACTCACCTACCGCGTGACAGGTGCGCAGAGCGAGTCCCTGCCACTCTCTTTCCGCATGTGCTCCCAAGCCTTTCTCCTCTAGAAGCGAAGGACTGCATTGTACAACTCACCGGTCGTAGAGCTCGGTGAGCTCCCGCAACCGCTGCGCCATCTCCGGCTTCATTTGCTCGCGGTCATACCGCCACTTCCAGTTTCCGCTCATCCGCCCCGGCAAGTTCATCCGAGCCTCGCTCCCCAATCCCAGGATGTCCTGCATTGGCACCAGCACCGTGTCTGCTACCGAGGCCATCAGCGTGCGAATCATCGCCCACTGAATCTCCTCATTCTCCGAGAGATGCAAATACGCGCTGGCAAATGCGTGCTCGCGACGAAGGTCATCCTCGCTGCGCGTCGAGCCCTCGATGCCGCTGTTCCACCACCCCAGCGTGGTGTCATTATCGTGCCCGCCGGTATAAGCGACTAGATTGCGCACGTAATTATGCGGGCGGAAGCTAGGCCCTTGCGGGTCAGTACCAAACGCAAACTGCAGGATTGCCATCCCCGGATAATCGAACTCGTACCGAATCGCCTCGACCTCCGGAGTAATGTTGCCAAGATTCTCCGCAATGATCGGCAACTGCCCAAACTCGCGCTCGAGAACCTCGAACAGTTCCCTGCCCGGCCCTTTGATCCATACGCCGTTCACAGCTGTAGTTTCTCCCGCAGGAATCTCGAAGTACGCCTCGAATCCACGGAAGTGATCGATGCGAACCAGGTCAAACATCTTGAGCACGCCGCGCACACGCTCGATCCACCAGCGATATCCGTCCGCGCGCAGCACGTCCCAGCGATACGTCGGATTCCCCCACAACTGTCCGGTCGCACTGAAATAATCCGGCGGCACGCCCGACACCTTGAGCGGGTTTCCGTTCTCGTCCAGCCAGAACAGACCCCGCGCTGTCCACACGTCGGCGCTGTCGTGCGCCACGTAGATCGGCACGTCTCCCATAATGCGAATGCCGCGGGCATTACACGCGTCTCGCAGGGCGCTCCACTGGCGGAAGAACTCGAATTGCCAGAACTTGTACGCCGCAATCTCTGCTGCGAACTTCTCACGCGCACTCGCAAGCGCTTTCGGATCGCGCACTACCAGATCGTGTTCCCAGAAAGTCCAGCCCACTCCGCCATGCGCATCTTTCAGCGCCATGAACAGCGCATAGTCCTCCAGCCATGCCGACTGATGCAGGCAGAACTCTTTGTACGCGGCTCTCCGTGCATTGTTCGCTTCAAGGTCCAGGGTCGCGAAGAATCGCTCGGCTGCGCGCCGCAACATGGCAAAGCGGAATTCGATTACAGGTCCGTAATCGACATAGCGAGTTGGAAAGTTCGGTACAGCCGCCACATCGTCACAGCTCAACAGCTGCTGCTCAACCAGCAGATCAAGGCTGATCAGCAGCGGGTTTCCCGCGAAGGCCGAGAAGCACTGGTACGGAGAGTCCGCGTATCCCGTAGGATTTAGCGGCAGCACTTGCCAGATCTTCTGTCCGGCATCGGCCAGAAAATCGATGAAGGAGAAAGCTTCGGGCCCAAAATCACCCGCACCATACGGGCCCGGCAGCGAGGTCGGATGCAACAGGACTCCGGAGCTACGCTGAAATTTCATAACGAGCACACTACATTGTCAGTGGATCGACATGCAATACGGTAGAAACCGAGCCCTGATTACTCGACAGTCTTCGCCCCTTGCCAGTGCCTCTCCATCTCATCCAGCGAGGCCTCTGCAGGACTCTTCCCTTCCCGATGCAAGCTGCGCTCCACATGCGCGAAACGCTTGCGAAACTTTCGGTTCGTCTGACGCAGCGCCGACTCAGGATCGACTTCGAGATAACGCGCCAGATTAACGACCGTAAACAGTAAATCGCCAACCTCGTCCTCCAACCGCTGCTGCAACTCGGGTGGCGTCGGATTCCCCCGCGCCCCGGCAATACCCCTTCCGATCGGCTGCGGCCCCGGAGGAGGAATCTTTTCGACCTCGCACCTCAGTTCTGCAGCCTCCTCCTTGAGCTTGTCGAAGATTCCTTCCACCGATGGCCAGTCGAAACCTACGTGCGCCGCCTTGTTCGAAAGCTTCAGCCCTTCGAGCAGGGCCGGCATTGCGGTCGAAACGGAGGCGAGCAGCGATTTGGGTTCCTCGGCAGTTTGACTATCCGACTTCTGCGCGCGCTCCTGGGTTTTGATCGCCTCCCAGTTCTGCAGCACCTCGCGCGAAGTTTCCGCCTCTACGTCCCCAAAAACGTGAGGATGGCGACGAACCAGCTTGTCGCTAAGTGTCTGAAGTACATCGTCGATGGTGAAGTGTCCTTGTTCTTCGGCCATCTCCGCATAGAAGAGTACCTGAAGCAGCAGGTCTCCTAGCTCGCCCGGCAGTTCCTTCCAGTCCCGGTTCTCAATCGCTTCCAGAACCTCATAAGTCTCCTCGACCGTGTACTTCTTAATGCTGTCGAAGGTCTGCTCCCGATCCCACGGGCATCCACCCGGAGCGCGAAGGCGGTGCATGATCTCGACGGCGCGTTCAAATAGCTGGCCAGTTGTCATGGATACCAGTTTCCATGGCGCGGCGGTCGGGATGCAAGAGGTGCAGTTTTGATTCTCCGAGTTTCTCGCCTTCAGCCGACCCGTTTGATCCACAACGCATCTAATCTGCTCTATGCGCAGCTTCCTCGGACGCGGGCCTCTGCCGGAGCGGGTCGATATCACCATCATCGGTGGTGGCATCAGCGGCGTGGCTCTTGCCCGCGAATGCGCGCGCGCCCGCAAGTCCGTGATGCTGCTGGAGCGCGAGGACTTCGGCTCTGGCACCACCAGCCGTTGCACGCGGGTAGTTCAGGGCGGGCTGCAACATCTGGAACGCGGCGAGTTGAGCCTTCTGCGCGAGTCCTTGCGCGGACGTGAAACCCTTCTGCGCGAGCAGCCTCATCTAGTCGCGCCGCTTGAGTTCGCGCTGGCCCTCACCCCAAATGCCCGGTATTCCTCACTTGAGATCCGTGCCGCTCTATGGCTCTACCGCAAGCTGGGCAGGATTCCGTTATCTAACACCGATGAGCACGTCAAGGCGCTGCACCGGAGCCTCACCAGCGAGCAACGCTGGTCGATCTATCCGTACCAGGATGCAATATGCGAGTTCCCAGAGCGACTCGTAGCAGACTGGCTGGTTGAAGCCTGCGCCGAAGGCGCGGTGGCCCGCAATCACGCTGACGTCATATCAATCCGCACTTCTGAGGGTCGCGTGCGCGGAGTGCTCGTCCGAGACCAGCTTAATGCCACCGACAGCTACGTCGAGAGCGACTGGGTTATCAATGCCAGTGGTCCGTGGGCCGACCGCGTGCGCGACCTTACAGATCTGCCGGCCCACTCGCAGCTCGTCAGCGGCATGCGCACCACCCATCTCATGCTTCGTCGCTGGCCTGACGCGCCCACAATCGGACTGCACGTCGAGACTAGGAAAGGCCGCCCGGTCTCCATCGCTCCTTGGAACGGCATGATCCAGGTCGGTTCCGCGGAGATGGTCGAGGGTGGGGACCCCTCGCTGGTGCAGCCCGAGCGTGACGAGGTGGCCTCGCTGCTCGGTTCGTCCATGGCGCTTTTCCCAAGCGCTCAGCTTAGTTGGTCCGATATCGCCTTCAGCTACGCCGGAATCAGGCCGTTCCCGTACACAGGTTCACAGCGACCGGACGATACTTTGCTCGACTCAGGCGCTTGCCGTCATGTGCTGCACAATCATGCGGAAGAAGGCGCAATGGGCATGCTCACCATCTTCGGAGGAAACCTCACCACCGCCGTCTGGCTTGCCCGCAACACCACCAAAACCATGGGCCTTACCCCAAGTCCACTCGCGGCACGACATATTGCAATTGGCCAGTCCAGCGGTGTTGAGAGCACCGTGCAACAGTGGTCGTCGGCTGTACACGCCGTCACCGGAATTCCGCAGACCTCTGCCGAAGCTGTAGCTCGCTGGCATGGACGGCACGCCATGTGCGTCATTCAGACCGCGATGCACAATCCCATCATGCGCATGCCCATCGTCAATGGCCGTCCGCAGTTGGTGGCGCAGGCCGTCGAAGCCGTGGCTTATGAGCACGCCGTAACACTTGGCGACATCCTCTTGCGCCGCGTGCCCATGGCCCTGGACGAGCAGTGGGATTATGATTGCACGCGGCAGGCGGCCTCCCGTGTCGCTCCGGCACTGAACTGGAACGAGCGTCGCATGCGCGAAGAAATAGAGGCGTTCGAGGAAGAGCGCAACCGATTTCTGCACAAGCCCAAGAACCTGAGAGAAAACGGCGTTGCCGCCTGAGAGGCTCCGCAAAGCACCGCCCCAATTCAAACTTCCCATTGCCAGCACAGGGCCAAGCAGTGAGCAAGAAAATCGTCATCGTGGACATTGACGGAACGCTGGCCGATGTTCAACACCGTCTGCACTTCATCCAGGGATCCGGCAAGAAGAACTGGAAACAATTCTTCCGGAGGATGTCGCACGATACTCCGGTCGAGATCGTCGTGCGCTGGGTAAATAATCTCTCCCCGGAATATGACGCTGTGATCATCACCGGACGTCCTGACGAGTACCGCAAAACCACCGAAGAATGGCTTGCCCTTTACGGCATCCACTACTCGCGGCTGCTCATGCGTCGCTCAGGAGATTATCGTCCCGACACCATTGTTAAACGCGAACTGCTGGACAGCATCGGCCGAGATGCGGTTGCATTCGTCATCGATGATCGCCAATCCGTCTGCGAGATGTACCGGCAATGCGGCGTGCGGGTGTTTCAGGTATCGAGCGGAGAATCCTACTAAGCCATTCCTCAGTTCGCTGCTTTGCTCTCGGCCCGCGTGCGAGCAAGCAGCACAGGATCGTCGCCGATCATGCCATCCACTCCTGCTTCCACGAGCGATCGCATCGTGAGCGGATGATTCACCGTCCACGTCAGAACCTTCATACCTTCCGCGTGAAAGTGCCTCACGCGGGCGGGTGTAATCAGTCTTGCGCTCGGCTTCACGTACTGAATCGGCAGCGCCCGCCACACTTCGGGACGCGGCATGCGATCGAAAATAAAGGCCAGCGGCAACGTGGGATCAGCGCGATGCAACTCCAGCAGGATGCTGCGCCGAAACGAGGACACAATAAACCCGCGAGCAGGCGGATACCGGCGCAACAGCGAGATCACGTTCGCTGCAAGTCCGGGAACCTTCAGCTCAATGTCGATCCACGCCACCAGGGAATATCGCGCAAGCACCTCTTCCAGTTGGCAAAGGTCGATCACCGGAGCGCGAGGTAGTCGCCGCGCTAGCGCGCAGCGCTGGTGCAGGCTCGCATAGAGCTGGCGTGAAATAAAGCGTCCGCGCAGCCGCGCATCATGCCAGATGATCGGTACGGAGTCTGCTGTTCGGCGCACGTCCAACTCGAACCCATCGCATCCGCTTTGGAGGGCGTGGTCGAATGCGGCAAATGTGTTCTCTACGTATTCGCCGCGACAGCCTCGGTGTCCCAGCAGCAGCATGATTTATGAGATGCAGATCAGCGGTCCCACTCTGCTCGAGGGGACCGCTCGAATGGATGAACCGCCCTGCTTTAGTCCAAATCGTAATCGCGCAGGAAGGGCTTCGACAGATCGGGCGCTTCCTTTGCTTTCTTCACGGCTTCGGCAAATTTTTTTTCGAGCAGGTCGGCCTTATTCTTTTCGGCCTCGACCGACTGGCGGAAGATCGATTCCTTGCGCACATCGCCTTCCCGCATGGCTCGCGCAGCCGCTTCCATGTCGGCAAAGGTGCGAGCCGCAGGCTTCGGTGTGTGGGAGATCACGGCGCGAGTCACCGGATCGATCCGTAACGTCGCTTCGCAGCAGGGGCACATCACTTCAAATCCGATTTCGGGAGCGGAATTCTTCTGCTTCTTCGACATGACGCCCTATGGTAGCACTACCAATCCAGTTTAGAGACTCTGCTAACTCACTGCTGATCCCAATCACCCTGCCAGCTTACAACCGAATGATCTGATGCCCTGGGCATTGTGGCTCTGCGGCTTTCTTCAGCGCCGTAATCAGCTCCGGCCCATACTGCGACAGGAAATAAACCCCGGGTAGCACCCGCTCCTGAAGTTCCTTGTGCGGAAACAACTCGGTAAGCACCTTATGTGCGTCTCGTGTGAGCGATTCGCTCTGGCGTAGTTTTGCGCGAGCTGCCTTGCTGGCAATCTTCGAGAGCTGGTACAGCATCTTGCGTTCACTGCGCGATGCCGCATCCACCAGCGTGGGATCAAGTTTCTGCAGCGCATCTCGCAGTCCGGCGAGGTTGGACTCCAGCGACTCGCGTGTCGTGTGAAGTGCATCCTGCAACTCCGGCGCGAGCACTCGAGAGGAAAGCAGTTCGCACACCCCCGCCGTCCCGTGGAACAGGTCTTTGAAGCTCAGGCGATAGCGCGCCAGCAGGTCGCTCATCTCGGAATTGACAATCGTTGCCGAGAGACGCGGCATTACCGGAGTTGTGCGGCCAAGCAGCTTCTCATACACCACACCCGCCTGCGCAAAATACGCGATTTCGGCGGGTCCGCCAAAGTACACCGCCGTCGGAAACAGGTAATCCTGCACCACAGGGCGCAGCAGCACGTTTGCGCTGAACTGCTCAGGATGAGCTTTAATCTGGTCCAGCACCTGCTGACGCGGCACCCTCTGGGCGCCCAGCATGAAGTCATCTCCCGCCAGGTGGAGCACCGTGCGGCGATTGCCCTCCAGCGAAAACAGCAGGGTAGATTCCGGCGTTACTCGAACCTGCTCGTGGTAGCCAGCCTCGTGCAGAGCCTTACCTCGTTCGAGCAGCGCATGATCCAGTTCTTCGGCGCGCTCGGCAGCGGCGCTGAACAGCGGCTGCACAATCGCATGAAGATCGTCGTCCAGCGGATCGACGAGCACCATGCCCGTTTCGGCCACAATCCGCGTGAACATGCGAGCGAAGGCCGAGCTGTAAGTCTCCCCTGAACGATAGCTGTCGCGCAGAGCGTCCGTCATCCAGCCCGGGCCGAGCAGTTCGGCGGCACGGTTGACCATCGCATCGATGCGCCCATCCAGATGGATAGAACCGACTGGCGCTTCGGAGCCGGTCTGTTCCGTGGCCGTCAGCTTTTCGAGTTCGCACCCGCTCGGCAGCGTGACGCTGGCGATTTCGGCGAGGTCGTGGTCCTCGGTCGCGAGCCAGAAAACCGGGATGGCCGGAATCCCCATCGAGGTAAGCTCATCGGCCATCTGCATAGCCGAAACTGCTTTAAGGATCGAGTAGAACGGACCGCCAAAGACTCCCACCTGCTGCCCGCTGATGCACGCGACCGCCCCCTGCCTGAATTTCTCAATCGAGGCCAGAGCTGCCGGAGAAGCGCCCCAGCGGCGATTCTGCTTCTCGAGCACGTCTGCGACGCGGGCGCGCCGCTCTGCAGGAAACTGGAGCGTGCGCGCATAATCGAGCACTGCCTGCGAATGGGGACGATGCTGATAGAAGGCTTGGACCTTGTCAAACTGGAAAAGGAAATCTAGGAAAAGGCGGGAGTTGTGCGGAATTGCCGTAAACGGCATACACTCGGTTTTCACCGCGCCACCACCTTACATTGACACAACTCAAACATGCAGGCCACTTTCTCTGTCCTATGTTATCCGCTGGCGAATGGAGCTTCACCGGATTGGATGTTGCGGAGCTTCGCACGATGCACTGAACAGCGCGATCGCAACCAGCAACAACCCTGCTTTTGATTGTATCGAAACTTTGCGCATCGAAATGTCACAACCCGGGGAACTCACCAAAAGACGTTGCACTCTGGGTCACGGGACACTTCCTGTGCTTCTAACTGAAAGATGAGATTACTTTTCGCCGTAGCGTTCATGCAGGCCTTCTGGTCGTTTGTCCGCCGCTTTGGGGCCTTCATGTTCTTCCCTCTTGGATTCTTGGATATGTCGGTCATTCCGGCTCCGGGCAGCTTCGACGCATTGCTCGTCGTGCTCACTGCCTCGCATAAAGGACTCTGGTGGTACTACGCCTTGATGGCTACCGCAGGCTCGGTGGTTGGCGCATGGCCCACCTTCCGTTTGGGACGGAAAACAGGCGAAGAGGCATTGGAGAAGAAGCTGGGCCAGTCGAGATCGAAAAAGATTTTCCACGCATTCCAAAAGTGGGGCTTCTGGTCGATGTTAGTGGGAGCCATGGCTCCTCCACCTATGCCCGCCGCTGCCTTCATCATGACCGCGGGCGCCATGAAGTATCCCTGGCTCAAATTCCTGGCTTCATGGACATTGGGGCGCATAGTTCGTTTCGGATTGCTGGCGTGGATCACCGAGCGCTACGGCGGCGCCATCTTCAAGTGGATGCACGGATACTACCGGCCTGCGCTGTGGACCATATCTATCATCGGAGTGGTGGGTGGTGCTACGGCCCTATGGTTTTACCTCCGTGAGCGGCGCCGGCATGGAGCGCAGGGCCAAAATGAGCCGCAGCAACGGGCAGCGTAGAGCTGCATATGCACATCCTATGTGTGCGCCCACGTCTCTCAAAAGGAGAATGCAATGAAGAAGCATTACTTTGTGCTGAGCGTTCTGCTCGCCCTCGCGCTGTCCCTGCAGACCGCTATGGCGCAGACCGCCACCGCAACCCAGGGAGATCAGTCCAAGAGCGCCGCCCAGACCGCAGGCAGCGAAACGAAGAGTGCCGCCAAGAGTGCCGGAAAAGCGACCAAGAGCGGCACGCTGGCAGTCACCGACAAGATCCGGGACAAAGTTGACATCAACAGCGCCAGCAAAGACGACCTGATGAAGGTTCCAGGAATTGGCGAGGCAATCTCCGACAAGATCATCGCCGGACGCCCTTACAAGACCAAGCGGGACCTCGTCACTCGCAAGATCGTCAACCAGGCGACCTACGCCAAGATCAGTGACAAACTCGTCGCGCACGAACCCAAAAAGTAGTACCGGAGTTTTCTACCTTGGCCGCGTCTTCGGGCGCGGCTTTCTTTTGCCAAGCGTAAAACGGTACAAATCGCGCATCGCACTTTGCCCCGTTCCGGTATCATGGAAAGGTATGAGCCTTACGCGCCAACAAGCTCTGGAAATGTTCCGCTCCGATGACCTCATCGGCATCGGAATGGAAGCCGATGCGATCCGCCGCAAGCTGCACCCCGATGGGATCGTCAGTTACATCATCGACCGGAATATCAATTACACGAACATCTGCACCGAGTACTGCTCCTTCTGCGCCTTCTACGCGCCGGTGAAAGGGCCAGGCCGCGAGAAGGGCTACCTGCTCGACCTGGAAACGATCTACGACAAGATCGCCGAGACCGTCGAAATGGGTGGAACCGGAATTCTGATGCAGGGTGGAATCAATCCCGACCTGAAGATCGAATGGTTCGAAGCTCTGTTCCTCGGCATCAAGGAGCGCTTCCCGCAAGTGCATCTGCACTGCCTCTCCGCCAGCGAAATCATCGGCATCGCGGAGTACAGCGATCTTTCGATCGAAGATACAATCCGCCGACTGAGAGACGCGGGATTGCAGTCGATTCCTGGCGGCGGCGCAGAGATTCTCGACGATGAGGTTCGCTCGAAAGTGGCGCGCCTGAAGTGCACTACGCAGGATTGGCTCGATGTGCATCGCGCAGCTCACAAGCTGGGCATGAAGACCACGGCGACCATGATGTTTGGCGTGGGCGAAACCGTAGAGCACCGCGTGAACCACTTCCAGCGAATCTACGAGCTCCAGGAAGAGACCGGCGGATTCACCGCATTCATCCCTTGGACGTTCCAGCCCAAGCACACGGCTTTAGGAGGACGCGGTTGGCCCGAAGCGACGGCCGTCGAGTACCTCAAGACTCTCGCCATCTCGCGCATATTCCTCTCGAACTTCCCCAACGTTCAGTCAAGCTGGGTCACGCAGGGATTGAAGGTCTGCCAGATGGGATTGCGTTTCGGCGGCAATGATGTGGGCTCGGTGATGCTCGAGGAGAACGTCGTGAAAGCCGCGGGAACCAGCAACTGCACGACAGAGGAAGAACTGCGCCGCATCATTCGCGACGCTGGATTCCGTCCTGTACAGCGCGACACCCTGTACCGAACTTACTTCCTCAACTAATCGCACAAAAAGAAAGGGCGCCAACATTTCCAGTTGGCGCTCCTTTTGTGTTCCATTCGCCTACGCTGTTCTTGTCCCAAGTGCCGGACCGCGTTCCGGCGTACTAGGCGCGGCTCCAACACGAACCCGAAGATCCTTCGGGATGAAGAAGAACGTGATGATCGCCCCCAACAAGAGCATGCCGGCAATGATGTACAGCGCTGCCGACTTGTCGGCGGAAACCGCCTTCGCCCAGATCGGCACATTCGGCCCGACATAGCCTCCCAGGTTGCCAAGCGAGTTCACGATGCCAATTCCAGCCGCGGCAGCGGTTCCCGCAAGAAACGCCGACGGAATAGGCCAGAATAGCGGCATCGCGCCAATCACACCCAGTGTTGCAATCGACAGGAACACGATTGCCAGCACCGGATTGCTCGCGAAGACTCCGCTTAGAATCAGGCCGAGCGCTCCAGCAGAGGCCGTGAATACGTAATGCAGGCGCCGCTCGCCCGTCTTGTCCGAGTGAAGGCTGATCAGAATCATGCCGACAACGGCCACTCCGTAGGGGATCGCTGTGATCAACCCCACGCCAAGATATCCCTTGATGCCGAATGCCTTCACAATCGTAGGCAGCCAGAACGCGATGCCATAAAGCCCAATCATCAGTGTGAAGTAGATCGAGCACAGCACCCATACCTTGGCGCTCTTGAAAGCGTCGCTCAGATGCTGTTCCGTCTTGTGCTGATCTTCAGCCGCGAGATTGCGTTCGAGCAGTGATTTTTCTTCCGCAGTGAGCCACTTCGCTTCCTGAATGTTGCTCTCGAGGTAGTAGATCACGAAGAAGCCAACAATGATGGACGGAATTCCTTCGGCCAGGAACAGCCACTGCCATCCTGCCAGTCCGCCCTTCCCGGACAACGCATCCATGATCCATCCCGAGATCGGATTTCCGATCACGCCCGACACCGCGATCGCCGCTACAAACCAGGCCGTGCGCGTCGCCCGCATGCGCGACGGATACCACAGCGTCAGGTAGAAAATCACACCCGGAAAGAATCCGGCTTCGGCGATTCCGAGCAGGAAGCGTAACGCATGGAACGAGAACTCGCTCCGTACGAAGATCATGCAGGCCGAAACGATTCCCCACGTAATCATGATTCGGGCAATCCACCGGCGCGCGCCAAACTTTTTCAGCAGGACGTTGCTGGGCACTTCGAAGAAGAAATACCCGATGAAGAAGATTCCCGCTCCGGTCGCGAAGGCGGCGTCGGTCATGTTCAGTGCCTTAAGCATCTGCAACTTTGCGAAGCCTACGTTTACCCTGTCGAGATAGGCAAGGATGTAGCAGAAAAACAGAAACGGAACGAGTCGAAGATCAACCTTCCGGTAAGTGTTTTTCTCAAAACTGATATCTGAATTCATCCCCTTGATCCTCCGCGTCCGCGGCTTCCCAGCCGGAATTCTTTCTTGTGTTACCGGTGCGCTCCATCGATGCGCCGCGCAATTGTACTTTGGAAAAATCAATTCCGAACGTGAATCCTCCAAAGAACAGAGCTATAGATGCCCGTATTGGCGCGCGGGGTCCCTTGCAGAGGATCTCGATTGCAACGACTCTCTCGCCCTCAGGCGATCTTGTAGTTCAACCTCAGCCGAAGAGGGCCGTCCGGAGTCTGTACGACACACTCAATGCGATTGCCGTCAATCAGTGAGCGCACTTTGTAATCGTGACCATGAATCACCGTAGGAACGGACAATACCGAGCTCTCGCCGAGTTTGCCCAGCTTGCTCTTGAAGTTGCCGATAATCATGTTGCACAGCTCGCCGAGCGCGTCCCACACCTCGCCCCTTGCTTCGCTCCGATCCACGCCAAGCATGCCGCACGCGATTCCGCAGGCTGTTTTCTGATCGCAGCGGATCGAAAATACCGCATTCATCGGCCCTGCAACGCCGATCACAGCCGTGAACTCTCCGGCAGTTTGAGCCAGAGCCTGCCCGTAGGCCGACAAAGGCACGCCTACCATCATGGCGAACACCTCCTGCGTAGCCCCTAGCAGCAGTTGGTCCCAATTCTCAATGTTTTCTGGTGATGGTACGGCGACGGCGATGTTCGAATCTTCGTTCCCGGCCAAAGCTTCTCCCTCTCAGCCATCTCATCGGCTGGAAGGCCTAATCCTTTAGCGCTGATCGAGCCTGCTATTCGTCGTCAGACTCGCTGGCCAGCTTCTCGGCCTTCTGAGCCGAGGCTTCGGCTTCACGATTCATGCCCTTGGCCTTGTAAGCCGCAGAAAGCAGGCGCTCGGTATTCGCATCGTCGCCGTTCAGTTCGATCTCCTGCCGATACTCCGCTATCGCTCGATCGTCTTGCTTTAGCTGAGCCCAGCACTCTCCCTGCCGGGCATGAACATACTGCAGCCGTGGATTCAGCTCTCCAGCTCTGTCGTACTCCCGCTGCGCCGCTACATAGTCATTGCGCGCCAGTGCGACATCGCCCAATCCAAAGTGCGCAAGCGCATTCTGAGGATTCGCAGCCAGTAGTTGCTCGAACGCGCGTTGCGCATCATTTACTCTATGCTGCTCAAGACGCATCGTCCCCAGTTCATACCCAAATTCCTGATTATCAGGGGCGGCTGCGTATGCGCTCTGAAGCTCACGTTCAGCACTCGCGTACTCGTGCTTTTCGCCGTAGGCTCGCGCCAGCAGGTAATGCACCGAGGGAGCGGATTCAGGTTTCAGCTTTATCGCCCTTTGAAACAGCGGTAGAGCACGATCAATGTCTCCCGATGCCGCACTCTGGCTCGCGCGATACATGTAGGATTGAAACCCGCGGCTGCGCTCAAGCGAATACACGCCCACTCCGAGCAGAGCGGCAACCACCGCCATCACCACCAGTCGCGGAACCAGTCGGGATCCGGGTGCAGCCTTTGCGACAAGCGCGCCGAGCACAACTCCGGCGAGCAGTCCTCCGCCGTGCGCTGCATTGTCAGTCTGTCCGTAGAGCGCACCAAAAAGCACACTGTATCCCAGGAATGCGATCAGGCTCTGCAGCGTTCCCCGTGCCAAACCGCTGAAGGAGAACTCGCCGAATTTCAGCGATGCGATCAATGCCCCGGCTATACCAAAAAGCGCTCCCGAGGCTCCCGCGCTAACCGTGGCAGGTCTGTGCCAGAAGACAGATCCGAGACTGCCCGCAACGCCGCACAGCAAATAGATACATACGAATGTAAAGCGTCCATAGAAGCGCTCCGCCAGCGAGCCCAGCGACCACAGGCACCACATATTCATCGCGATGTGAATAATGCCGATGTGCACGAAGCACGAGGTGAGGAGTCGCCACCAGTCACCGCCCAACGTGTACGGCCCGTAGTTCGCGCCCCAGTTGAGCAGGCTCTCCGAAGAGGGTTCTAGAGGCGATGCCCCGGAGAGCAGCATTCCCACGAAAACGGCGACGTTGATTCCAAAGATCGCCTGCGTTACCAGCATGGGCATGGTTTCGCGTCGCGCCCACGGAGCGGACATTACGGGCTGGAACTCCGAGTCTTGGCCGCGCTGCGCAGCTTCGTGCTGCCTGCACCAGACGCATACCTTCTTGCCGAAACTGAATCCAGACATCGTACGGCCACAACGAACACACTTAGACATCAGCCTGCTTCAAGGGAGGAATCCTGCTGCTCAGTTTGACATGTTCTTGGGGAGAGACGAAATGATTTACAGCAGAGCTAGCCGACAATCGCCTGGAACGTGCCGTGCAGGGCACCATACGCGACCCAGGAAGCGGCGCCGGCCAACGACAGTACGCTGCAAATCATGACACCGTTCGAGGTGAGCCCTTCGTTGCGGCGGCTATAGAACCGAGCCAGAGGGAAAAGATAGAAGAACTGCACCAGCGCAAACAGCATGAAACCGATCAAGCGAGCTTCATTGCTAAGCATCTCAAAGCAAAAGAAAAGATATGCAAACTGGAAAAGGAGCGCCAACCCCATCCCCTTCCAGATACTGCCGCCCTTCGCTGATCCCTGTTCGCTGTTCATATCCATCCAATGCGGTTGCGCTTAGCTTGCCCCGGAAGTACATGTCCGAAAGCCGCTAAAGGTAACCATAATGGAAGGCAGAGTTGCAGCCAATCGAAAACATCGAGCCGAAAAAACGTAAGTAACCGATTGCCTCCGGCAGACTCAAATCCGCCGAAGGCAGGAATTCAGCTTCACGACCGCTACTCCCACTCAATCGTCCCCGGCGGCTTCGAGGTGATGTCGTAAACCACGCGATTAATTCCGGTGATCTCGTTCACGATACGGCTTGAGATGGTCTTCAAAACCTCGTGCGGCAGCGGAACCCAGTCGGCCGTCATTCCGTCTTCGCTGGTCACCGCGCGAATCGCGCAGGTGTACGCATACGTGCGCTGATCGCCCATAACTCCCACCGACATCACCGGAAGCAGCACAGCGAACGACTGCCAGATCTGCTCATATAGTCCGGCTCTCTTAATCTCGGTGACGACAATGTCGTCCGCTTCCTGTAGCAAGCGCACGCGCTCCGGCGTGACCTCCCCAAGGATGCGCACCGCCAGCCCTGGCCCGGGAAAAGGCTGTCGTTGCAGCATCTCGTCCGGCATTCCGAGGTCGCGCCCAATCCGGCGAACTTCGTCCTTGAACAGATCGCGTAGCGGCTCGATCAGCTTCAACTTCATCTTCGCCGGGAGCCCGCCTACGTTATGGTGGCTCTTGATTGTCACCGAGGGACCGCGCACGCTGACCGACTCGATCACGTCAGGATAGAGCGTTCCCTGCACCAGCCACTGAACTTCGCCATGCTCGCGCTTAATGCGCTGCGACTCTTCGTCGAAAACCTCGATGAACTCATTGCCGATAATCTTGCGCTTGCGTTCAGGATCCGTAACTCCTGCAAGCTTGGTAAGGAACCGTTCGCTCGCATCCACGGCATCGATGTTGAGTTTGAGCTTGGTGCGCAGGTTGTGCTGCACCTTCGCAAACTCATCTTTGCGCAGCACGCCATTGTTCACGAAAACGCAGGTCAGTCGATCCCCAATCGCGCGATGTACAAGTGTCGCCGCCACGCTCGAGTCAACGCCACCCGAGATAGCGCACAGCGCGCGCCCTTCTCCCACGATCTCGCGGATTTGGGCGACCGTAGAATCGATAAACTTTTGTGGCGTCCACGACGGCTCTGCCTGGCAGATTCCGAACACGAAATTCTTCAGCAGATTGGTGCCGAACTTCGTGTGGTGCACCTCAGGGTGGAACTGCACGGCGTAGTACCCGGCCGCAACATTTTCAATTGCCGCCACCGCGCTCGACGAACGCGCCACCAGCCGGAATCCGGGCGCAAGTTTGTCAGCCTCATCGCCGTGCGACATCCATACCGAAAGGGTCTCCGGCATTCCATCGAATAGCGCCGACGTTTCCAGTACCGCCACCTCTGCGTGTCCATACTCACGCTTGCTGGCCGCGTGTACGGTGCCTCCAAGTGTGTGCGTCATAAACTGCAGGCCGTAGCAGATTCCGAGCACCGGCAGTCCGAGATTCAGCACCTCAGGGTCGGCGGGCGGAGCGTCCACGTCATACACCGAGCAGGGCCCACCCGACAGAATGATGCCGACCGGATTGTAGCTGAGAACTTCCTGCACCTTGGCCGTGCATGGCAGGACAACGGAGAAGACGTTCTGCTCACGAATACGACGCGCGATCAGCTGCGTGTATTGCGAGCCGAAGTCCAGGACAACGATTGAAGGAAGGGCGGTGTGTTCCACACTCAAGGTTCGCAGAATTGAGGGCAGGCTGTAAAGCGGCTACCTCGCGGCGGTTCCCGAATGATCTGGAGAGAGCGCCCCGGCCTGCTTTCGTTCTCTGCAAGCAACCGAGACATACGCCGCGTGTCGCGCAAGCAGCAGCCCGTCCGACACCAGCAGGTACATCAGTGTTGCCACGGCCACTAGCACATAGCTCAACACCGGCGAGAGCACATTTCTCGCCGCAATGGCCGATAGCGCTGCAATGGAAACTACAATCGCCACCACACTGCGAATTCCTGCATTCGCCCAGGCCACAGAAGCAAGGCGCTGCCGTTGGCGGCGAACGAAAGAGATCGCCTCAACGATGGCATCCATGGCCGAGCGACCATCCGAAGCAACAAATATGGGCGCCAGCGACAGCACCCAGTTCACATACCCCCACACCACACACGCCACCGAGAGTGCGACAAAAACCACAAGCGACGAACCCAACACACTCTGCCCACCGACCAGCGCTGCCAAAAGTGCGCCGCCAAGGTAGCCGATCGCAAGGATCAGTGTCATAAGAACCCGGGCAAACATGATGATGGCGAATGTAGTCCAGCGCGGCGCATCCGGAGCGACGGCCACGCTGTTTTCGAACGCGATGCGCTGCACGAGCACTCGGGTAATGATGCCACGCCCAAGAGACGTAGCAGCAATCCACAGCACGCCACCAATCGTGAACACTTGCGCCACGGTGCGCAACAGCAGAGGCAGCGCTTGTCCAATAATGTTTGCGAGTGCCTGGGCAATGGCAAAAGGGTCTTGTCCCGCAAGCGCCGCCTGATCGGTGTCCGAGAGCAGAACGGCCTCGCGCAGGTGGGCGGAGGCGAAGAACACGAGCGCAATCAGGCCAAGTCCGAAGCTCCATCGCCACAGAAGCTCCATCGCAAACAGCGCCGGTTCGTGGCGGAGAATGCGAAAGCTTTCGCGGATGGCCTCGGCACTCATGCGTTGAGGATAGCGCATACGCTCGATTGGGAGTGGCGCGACCGAGCTTTAATCGCAACCACTCCCAATCCAGAACTCATCTCCACGTTCGGCTTGGCAAACGTGGGACTTGATATCAGCCTTTGACGACGATGTTCACCAGCTTGTTCTTGACCACGATCACCTTCACGATGACCTTGCCGACAAGCGCGTCCTTGATCTTTTCATCATTGAGCGCGGCCTGGCGCACGGTCTCATCGTCGGCGTCATGCGGAACAGTGAGACGCTGGCGCAATTTGCCGTTGAACTGAACCACGATCTCGACTTCGTCCTCTTTCGCGAGTTCGGGATCTCCCTGCGGCCACGGATGACGCAGCAGCGCATCGGCGTCTTCCCCAAGCATGGTCCAGAGTTCAGCGGCCAGGTAAGGCGCAAACGGGCTGAGTAACAGCACGAGTTTGTGCTGCACTTCGGCCTGGAACGCTTTTGGCGCACTTGAGTTTGCTCCGAACAGTTCCTGCTTCACCATGCAGGCATTCAGCAGCTCCATCATCGCCGCTACTGAAGTGTTGAAATGCCACCGCCCCTGAAAGTCGTCCGTGATGCGCAGAATCGTCTGGTGCATCTTGCGCAGTATCTGCCGGGCATCCTGCGAGAGGTCCGCGACCTTGTACTCGCGCGCATCCGCATCGCTCAGGCGCACCGGATTGTCGGTGATGAACCGATGCAGGCGCGAGAGGAACCGATACACGCCCTCCACACCCTGATCCTGCCAGTCGAGATCGCGATCCGGAGGCGCGGCAAACAGCGTGTACAAGCGCGTTGCATCGGCACCGTAGCGGGCCACCATATCATCCGGCGACACCACATTGCCCAGCGACTTCGACATCTTGGCGCCGTTCTTGATCACCATGCCCTGCGTGAACAGCCGTTTTGCTGGCTCGTCATTCTTGATCAGTCCAATATCGCGCATGAACTTCGTCCAGAATCGCGAATACATCAGGTGAAGAATTGCGTGCTCCACACCTCCGATGTACTGATCCATCGGGAACCAGTAGTTTGCGACCGTGCTGTCAAAAGGCGCGCTGTCGATCGGACTCGTGTAGCGATAGAAATACCAGCTCGAATCGACAAAGGTGTCCATCGTGTCCGACTCGCGCCGCGCAATCCCGCCGCACTTCGGGCATGGGACTTCATAGAATTCCTTCACCCGCGTCAAAGGCGATCCACCCGCCAGCGTGATCTCCACATTTTCCGGCAACAGCACTGGGAGCTGATCTTCCGGCACAGGCACGATGCCGCACTTCTCGCAGTACATCATCGGGATCGGCGTGCCCCAGTAGCGCTGCCGCGAGATACCCCAATCCTTCAAGCGATACGTGACTGTTGCCTTGCCGAAGCCATGCTCCTCAGCGTGTTCCGCCATTTTCTTCTGCGCGTCTTCGCAGGAGAGGCCATTGAACGGGCCGGAGTTGATGAGCAACGAATCCTCCGCCACAAACGGCAGCACAGGATGTTCCGGCTGTCCGGCTTCAGGCGGCTCCTGCTCGCGGCGCGGCAGAATGACAATGCGGATCTCGATACCATACTTCTTCGCAAACTCATAGTCGCGCTCATCGTGCGCAGGCACCGACATAATCGCGCCTGTGCCGTAATCCATCAGGATGTAGTTCGCCACCCAGATCGGAACGCGCTCCTGGTTGAACGGGTTGATCGCGAAATGCCCCGTATCGAATCCCTTCTTGTCGAGCGACCCAATGTCTCCCGACTCGCGTGCCTTCTTCTGGTCCGCGAGCATCTCTTCGAGGTTGGCAAGCTTCGCCGGGTCCTGGCCTACAAGCTCCGCCACCAGCGGATGCTGCGGCGCAAGCTGCAACGACGTTGCGCCAAAGATCGTGTCAATGCGCGTCGTGAATACCGTGATCTTTGTTCCGCTTCCACCGTCCAGAGTGAACTCGACGTTCGCACCTTCGCTGCGGCCAATCCAGTTGCGCTGCATCGTGCGCACCTTCTCCGGCCACCCATCCATCGTGTCGAGACCCTGCAACAGCTCGTCGGAGTAATCCGTAATGCGCACCGACCACTGCTCCAACTCGCGCTGTTCCACCAGCGTGTCCTCGTGACGCCAGCAGCAGCCATTCACCACTTGCTCGTTTGCAAGCACCGTTGCGCAGTTCGGACACCAGTTCACCTTGCTCTTCTTGCGATAGGCCAGGCCCTTCTCATACAGCTTGAGGAAGAACCACTGGTTCCAGCGGTAATAATCAGGCAGGCAGGTCGTCACCTCGCGTGACCAGTCATAGCTGAATCCCAGACGCTTCATCTGCGCCTTCATCGCGGCGATGTTGCCCAGCGTCCACTCGCGCGGCTGGCGCTTATTCTTGATCGCAGCGTTCTCCGCCGGAAGGCCAAATGAATCCCACCCCATCGGATGCAGCACATTGTGTCCGCTCATCCACATGTAGCGAGCCAGCGCGTCGCCAATAGCGTAGTTCCGCACGTGTCCCATGTGCAGTGCACCGGAAGGATACGGCAGCATCTCCACCACGTAGTACTTCGGCTTGCTGCTCGAGGGCGGCTCGGGCGCATACCGATGAAGGTCGCTCTCCCACAGCGCAGCCCATTTCTGTTCGACCGGCGTCGGATCGTAGCGGGTATCATCTGCCGCACGCGTACCACGCACCGGCTCGGCGACTGTGTTCGCTGGCGCGTTCGCCGCATGCTGGCTCAACGGCGGATTGACGATGCCGAGTTCCTGGGCCATGCCTTTTACGTCTTCCACAATGCCTTCCGTGGCTTCGCGTACCACTTCAACGACCTGATCAATGATGTCGGAAGGAGATTCCGATTTCGGGGTAGTTTTCTGCTCGTCTGCCATGAGTATTTGCTTCGCCCTATGTGTATCGAAAACTGCGGTATGGATAAGCTCTTATTCTACAACTTGTGCGCAGCAACGCTAAAGCAGCCACCGTCGGGCGATAACTCTCTAGCTGATCGGACGCGACCCGAGAATCAGTATCTGCACCAGTCTTTTTGCGCTTTGTGCCCAGTCCGGTGCCGACGCTACGTTGGAGACGCCAACCAGCGCCCGGAGCAGATCGAGCGGATCAAGATCGGCTCGAACATCACCGCTTGCAATCGCCCGCTCCACCAGTCCGTGGATCGCACCTTTGATCTGATCGCCTGAAGCGGCGAATAGTTTCGAAGGTCCTCCAACCAGCGTATTCAGTGCAGGCGCAATAATCTGCTTCGTTGAGATGTAATCCACAAACAGCAACATCCACGACCGCAAAGCCTCAATTGGAGGCATCGTTGCCGCAAACTCCCGCTCTGCAGCCGCCAGCTTTTCAACTTCGCTGCGATACACCGCCTCCAGCAGCGCGTCCCGAGTCGGAAAATGGCGATACAGCGTTCCCGGGCCAATCCCCGCCTGCTTCGCGACGTCATCCAGGCTGATGTTCGTCCCTGCACGCGTGAAGGCGTCCTTCGCAACCTCCAGTATCCGCTCGCGGTTGCGCTGCGCATCTGCTCGAGGCTTCCGAGCCACGGGTTTTGAATTCTTTTTCGCCATAGCTACTTGCAAACGGAGACACCCTCCGTTTATTATCCTCTTCACGGAGACAGTCTCCGTTTTATCCGCAATCGCACCGGCAGTCAATCACGAGTGTGTTGCACTAAACATTTCCGGCAGCAGGAGGAAGACAATGGCAAACGCATTTGGCGCGACCTCAACCACTGAAGATGTTCTGTCCGGCGTGAACCTACACGGCATCCGGATCCTCGTTACCGGTGTTTCCGCAGGACTTGGCGTCGAAACCGCGCGGGCACTCGCCGCCCATGGCGCGAGTGTAGTGGGCGCCGCCCGCGATCTGGCAAAGGCTGAATCCGCCACCGCTCCAGTCCGCAAAGACGCGGCAGCCAACGGTGGAAGCTTCGAACTGGTAGCGCTCGATCTTGCAAACCTCAAAAGCGTGCGCGCCTGCTCTGACAAATTGCTTGCCAAGAGGGAGCCCTTCGACGTCATCATCGCCAACGCTGGAGTCATGGCCACGCCCTTCGGCCACACAGCCGACGGCTTTGAAACTCAGCTCGGCACCAATCACCTGGGTCATTTCGTATTCGTAAACCGTATTGCATCCCTGCTGCGCGCAGGTGGAAGGCTCATCAACCTGGCCTCGTCCGGCCATCGCTTTGCCAACGTGGATCTTGAGGACCCAAACTTTGAGCACACGCCTTATGATCCATTCGTTGCCTACGGTCGCTCCAAAACCGCCAACATCCTTTTTGCTGTCGCCTTCGACAATCGCCATCGTGGACGCGACATACGAGCTGCAGCCGTGCACCCCGGCGGCATTCAAACCGAATTGGGTCGTCACATCTCACCGGCTCAATTGCAAGCCATGGTTGATCAGATGAATCAGCAGCTTGCAGCAGAGGGCAAAGCACCCTTCCAGTTCAAAACCGTTCCGCAAGGCGCTGCAACTTCGGTATGGGCCGCCGTTGTAGCTCCGGCTGACGAAATCGGAGGCCGCTATTGCGAGAACTGTCATGTCGGCAGCATCGTTGCCGATAACGTAACCATCTCCGCCATCAGCGAAGGAGTCCGCAGCTACGCGCTGGATCTCACATCAGCCGAGGCGCTCTGGAAGAAAAGCGAAGAACTCGTAGGGGAATCTTTCGCCTAGAGCGGCATTTCATCCTGCCACTGATTTCAGCGCTTCTATATTGTGAAGATCATCAAAGGGCTCATCGACAGGCGTCTCCAGAATGAAGGCTGCGTGCGCGTGGCGCGGATCATTCAGCAGGCGCCGAAACGCCTCGAGCCCGATACTTCCCTTCCCGATGTGATCATGGCGGTCGAGTTTCGACCCACACGCAGCTTTGGCGTCATTGCAGTGCCACACGCGCACATTCCCAATCCCCACCGTAGCCTCCAGCTGCCGCATCGTCTCCTCATACCCCTCCGCCGTGACAATGTCATATCCGCGCACGTGCGTATGGCAGGTATCGATGCACGATGCCACAGGAATGTGCTTCCCCAGTGCGGCAATCAATTCCGCCACGCTCTCAAAACTCGACCCCAGCGAGAACTCGGCTCCTGCCGTGTTTTCAATCAGCAGCGTGAGGCAGTGATCGGCCATATTGAGCCCATCGCTCGCCCGCGAAATGGCCGAGCACGCATTGTCGATTCCCTGCTCCCGGCTGCAACTGCGAAAACTCCCCGGATGAAGCACAACGTATTCCGCGCCAATTGAGATCGCTCGCTGCATCTCGGCCCTGAGCGCAGTCACTGACTTTTCCGTGAACACCGGGTCCGTCCCCGCCACATTGATCAAGTAGTTGGCATGAATAACCAGCGGCTTCAGATCGTACTCTGTCCGCAGGCGTCCCATGTTCTCGCATTGCTGCGTAGTTACGTCATAGGGCTTCCACATGCGCGGGCTCGAGCTGAAAATTTGAAATGTGTTGCACCCCAGCCGCCACGCACGCTCCGCCGATGTATCGACGCCTCCGGCCGTGGAGGTGTGAATGCCAATGCGGCGCGATTTCGGTTGAGGGCGGTGTTCCGCCGCTGGAATCAGTTTCAGGACGTCGCGTTCAGGCTTGCTGGCAGAGCTCTTGACGGCACGAGGCATTGAGCGATTGTAAGACCTCCGTGAGCACCGATCCAAAATGATCAACCCTGCTTCATTGCAGAACGTTGTGCATCGAATTAAGGTTAGACCAACGACAAGATGGCAAAACCCCGCATTCCAATCAGCGATCACTTCGATGGACGACGATTTCACAACCCGCGCCGACGCGAGCGCGGTCTCGGCGACCTTGTGCGCTGGCTACGCTCACGGCAGCAAGGTCCCTGGCCTGAGTGGGTCGAGAGCACTCCCGGCAGCGCCCCGCCCGCTCGCATACCGTGTCCGCATGATTCGCCCGATGCCCTGCGCCTCACGTTTATCGGGCACATGACTTTTCTTCTGCAATGGCAAGGGTTGAACATCCTCACCGACCCAGTCTGGTCCGAGCGAGCAAGCCCCGTGCAGTTCATGGGACCACGTCGCGTGCGTCCCGCAGGCATTCGCTTCGAAGATCTCCCGAAGATCGACATCGTTCTGCTCAGCCACGATCACTACGATCACATGGACCGCACGACGCTGCAGAGGCTCTGGACCTCGCATCGCCCTCAGTTCTACACCTCCCTGGGCAATGCACGCCGTTTGCGCAGCTTCGGACTCCCCGGCCTTAGTCGCGGCGATGTAGTGGAAATGGATTGGTGGCAGCAGTCTCTGTATCCCGGCGGAATCCGTATCGTTTGCACTCCGGCGCAGCACTTTTCAGGACGCACGCCCTGGGATCGCGATTCGACGCTATGGTGTGGGTTCGCCCTCGTGCCGGAATCCGGACCTGTCGATGGCCGCGCAATCTACTTCGCTGGCGACACTGGCTTTGGACCGCTGTTTTCCCAAGTTGCACAGAAGTTCCCAAGGCCGCGTCTGGCATTGCTGCCCATTGGCGCATTTCGTCCCGAGTGGTTCATGAGCGAGGTGCATTGCAGTCCGGCCGATGCTCTGGAGGCACATAAAATCTTGAACCCGGGGCTGAGCGTCGCCTCTCATTTTGGTACGTTTCCACTCGCGGATGACGGCTTCGACGAACCTCAGTTTGAACTGACGAACCTGCTACACACGCTTGATCCCCAGGCGACCGCAAATTTCGTCGTGCTCGCTGAAGGCGGATGGCGCATGGTGGACTGAACCTACTCACGGCAGAGCACGCGCGGTGGTATGCTAAACGGCATTACGCCAACAAAGAGGCTTTACCTCCATGGTCAACCCGCGCGGTTCTGAATCCCAACCCACACCTGACTCCAACGAATCTTTCGCCGATATGCTCACGCAGTACGAGCGCTCGCACACCCACAAGGCTCCCGACGGAAACAAGCAATTGGAAGGCACCGTAGTCGCCGTCAATGCCGAGTCCGTGTTCCTCGATATCGGCTACAAGACCGAGGGCATCCTCCCAATCGCCGTATTCCAGGGTGCCGGAGAGACGGTGAAGGTGGGCGACAAGCTTCCTGTGTCGGTCAAGGGCCGCAACCCGGAAGGCTATTACGAACTGTCGCGCATGAAGGTGGAGCTGCCAACCGACTGGTCGGCGCTCGAGAAGGCATTTGCTGAGAAGACAACGATCCTCGGCACCGTGACCGCCCTCGTCAAGGGCGGACTCAGCGTTGACGTTGGAGTACGCGCCTTCATGCCATCCTCCCGCAGCGGCGAGCGCGATGCCAAGCTGCTGGAAAAGATGGTGGGTGAGCAGATTCGCTGCCGCATCATCAAGCTCGACGTTGCCGACGAGGACGTCGTCGTCGATCGTCGCGTCGTCCTCGAAGAAGAGGAGCGCGCCAAGCGCGAACAGCGCTACGGACAGATCGAGGAAGGCGCAACTCTCAGCGGCACCATCCGCAGCCTGGCCGATTACGGTGCGTTCGTCGATCTCGGTGGAGTGGATGGTCTGCTGCACGTCAGCGACATGTCGTGGGGCCGCGTCGGCAAGCCCGCAGATGTGCTCTCGGTCGGCCAGCAGGTCGAGGTCAAAGTGCTCAAGATTGATGCCGAAAAGCACCGCATCTCCGTCGGCCTCAAGCAGCTCCAGGCGCATCCTTGGGACGCCGTTCCCGAGAAGTTCAAGGTCGGCGACCGCGTGACCGGCACGGTCACGCGTATCGCAGAGTTCGGTGCATTCGTCGAACTGGAGCCAGGAATCGAGGGCCTCATTCACGTCTCGGAAATGTCCTGGGGCAAGAAGGTGCGCAGGGCCGATGACGTCATCAAGCCCGGAGAAACCGTCGAAGCCGTCATCCTCGGCGTGAACCTTGGCGAGCGTCGTATCTCGCTCGGATTAAAGCAGGCTCTCGGCGATCCGTGGTCGCAGACGGCACAGAAATTTGCTCCGGGCACCGTGGTCGAGGGTCCGGTGACTAACATCATGAAATTCGGAGCTTTCGTGCAGTTGGCCGAAGGCATCGAGGGCATGGTGCACGTCAGCGAGATCAGCGCCGAAAAGCGCATCGAGCATCCCAGCGACGTGCTCAAGGCTGGGCAGGTCGTGAAAGCTCAGGTGCTCGACCTCGATCTCGAAAAGCGCCAAATCCGCCTCAGCATGAAGCAGTTGATCCCGACCGGCCTCGACGAATACATCGCCGAGCACAAAGCTGGTGACGTCGTCACCGGACGTCTCATCGAGGAATCGGGCAATCAGGCGCGTGTCGAACTCGGCGATGGCATCCAAGCCACGTGCAAAATCGCCCCGGTTGCGTCAGTCAAAGACGAACCCAAGGCGGAAAGCGGTAAGCTCGACATGAGTTCGCTTTCAGCCATGCTGAACGCAAAGTGGAAGGGTGGCCCAACGACCGCCAGCACATCGAAACCTGAACCGGCGCGCGCCGGGCAGATTCGCAGCTTCCGTATCGTGAAGCTGGATGCTGCTTCGAAGAAGATCGAGCTCGAACTCGCCTGAGAGTCAGCTTAAAAGACATTGCGCCGCAAGTTGGACTATCAACTTGCGGCGCATTTCTTTTGGGAGAATTGGCTTACCGGCCAGCCGCCAGTGCACGCTTCTTCTCAATCGCCTGCACCAGGCTCTCCACAACGGCGGAAACCTCAGGTCCACTGTCGATCACTGTATCTGCATAGGCCTTGCTCGGCAGCAGGAACTGTTTCTGCGCGGGCAGCACCGTGTTCTCGTATTGCCAGCGAATCAACTCCAGCGGACGCTGGCGTTCCGTGATGTCGCGCACCTGGCGGCGACGGAAGCAGGTTTCGTCAGCCGTAGTGAGATAGATAGACAGGTTGTAATGCGGGCGCAGCTGCGCGAAGTGCAATGCCAGAATGCCCTCAACAATCAGCAGCGGCTTCTGGGCCAGATTTTCTGTGCGATCCGGAACCCGCAGATGCTCCGAGAAGTCATAAACAGGAATATCAATGGCACTTCCCGATGCATATTGCGCTACATGACTGGCCAGCAGAGATATATCGATTGCCTCAGGAGCGTCGTAGTTCAGCTTCGAACGCTGCTCAAGGGGAAGATGGTTCATGGCGGTCGAGTAGGTCTCCATCGAAATGACCTGCCCGCTCAGGCGTGAAGCTGCGCGCCGGGCCACCGTAGATTTGCCGCTTCCGGTGGGCCCGGCAAGTCCGACTATAAATGGCTTGCTGGTATTCGAAGGATTGCTCATGATGCAAGTGATTGTTGCAGGTATTTAGTTCAATTTGCATGAATTTTGTGCAAATGGTTTCAATTCGGATACGCGGCACTACCCTCCCCAACGGATTCCCATGGCTGCACGGCAATTGCCCGGACCATGCAGCCTCCGCTAAACTAATGGTTCTGCGAGGGAACCATGCTGGTAGTAATGCAATCGCGCGCTACGCCCGACGAAATCCGTGCCATCTGCGAAAGAATCGAGGCCCTGGGCTTCCGGGCGCACTCAGTCGAAGGCGCTCAGCGCTACGCCATCGCCGTCACCGGCGATCTGCGCGGGATCGAGACCTGCGGGATTGAAGAAATGCCCGGAGTACAGGAAATCATCCGCATCAGCAAGCCTTACAAACTGGTGAGCCGCGAGGCCAAACCCGAAAACACCATTGTGCGGTTCCCCAACTCCGACGTCACCATTGGCGGCGAGGAGTTCGCCATCATTGCCGGGCCGTGTTCTGTCGAGAGCCGCTCGCAAACGCTCAATGTGGCGGAAAAGGTAGCAATCGCTGGCGCACGCATGTTCCGTGGAGGCGCCTACAAGCCGCGCACCTCGCCCTACGCATTCCAGGGCATGGGCGTCGAGGGCTTGAAGATTCTGGCCGAGGTCCGCGAACGCTTCGGCATGCTTATCGTGACCGAGGCCGTTGATACCGAAGCGCTCGAAGCCATCGAAGACTACGCCGACATGATCCAGATCGGTGCGCGCAACATGCAGAACTTCTCGCTGCTCAAGCGCGCAGGCCGTTCCCCGCTCCCCGTGCTGCTCAAGCGCGGCATGAGCGCAACCCTCGAAGAACTTCTGATGGCCGCCGAATACATCATGAGCGAGGGCAATCGCAACGTGGTTCTCTGCGAGCGCGGCGTGCGCACCTTTGCCGATCACAGCCGCAACACGCTCGACCTGAGCGTCATCCCGGCAGCTCAGAAACTGAGTCACCTGCCCATTCTCTCCGATCCAAGCCACGGCACCGGCAAGCGCGATCGCGTCACTCCGCTCGCCTTGGCCTCAGCCGCCGTTGGAGCCAACGGCCTCATCGTCGAAGTGCACCACGATCCCGACCGCGCACTCTCCGATGGACCGCAATCCCTGTTCCCCGATCAGTTTGCCAACATGGTCTCGCAAATTCGCGCGATCCTCCCTGTCGTAAATCGCAAACTCGGTCCCGCACCATACAAGCAAACCAGCGCCACAGAATCGCAGGTAGCACGCTCGTGAAGCTACAACAGATTTTCTCAATGGGCCGGCAGTCTGCCGGCCTTGCACTTGTCGCCGCACTCATTCTTGCAGGCTGTGCCCAGCGAAGCGCGGAACCGGCACACAGTTTCGCGTACATCACCAACTCGGGTTCGAACACCGTAAGCGTTCTCGACCTGGGTACGCTGAAGGTCATTCGTACCCTGAACACAGGCAACAATCCCTCCGGTGTCACCGCCAGTCCGACCAAAGACGAAGTTTACGTTGTGAATACTGACTCCGGTACGGTCAGCGTCATTAACGCAGCCGCCAACCGGGTAGCCGGAAACATTGCCGTCGGACGCACGCCTTACTCGATCTCCGTCACCTCGGATGGCAAGCGCGGGTGGGTCGCCAATGCCGATTCGAACACCGTGACCGCGCTCGACCTCGACTCGCATCGTGCCGTTGCTCAGATCGCAGTCGGAAAGCAGCCCGGGGTCGCGCGCGTTGCACCAGATGGCTCTGTGGTCGCAGTCGCCAATCGCGGCGATGACTCCGTTACGCTCATCGATGGCCCCACGATGAAGGTGCGCGGCACGCTTCACGTCTGCAAATCTCCTGACTCGCTAGTGATCCTGCCGGACGCATCGAAAGCCGTCGTTGGCTGCTCCGGCTCGCGGCAGATTGCCTCCGTAAACCTGAAGAATTCCGCCGTAGAGGCGCTGCTCAGAGTGGGTGGAACCCCCGTTGATCTCGGCATGAAACCCGATGGCGGCGAAGTTTTCGTCTCCAACTACGAGGCGCAGACGATTTCCGCCGTAAGCCCTTACACCGATGAAGTCGCACAAAGCTTCCTTGCCGGAGATCATCCCGTGCGTGCGCTCGTTAGCGGAGATAACGCCACGCTCTTCGTCAGCAACTTTGCATCCAACGATGTGGCCGTTTTCGAAGCACTGACGCGCAAGCTGATCACCACGGTGCAGGTCGGCTCGCATCCTGACGCGCTGGCCCTGAGCCCGACGGAAAACATGCTGCTAGTGGCCAATGCGGGATCAGGAGATGTAGCCGTGCTGCGCCTTGATCGCCGACGTGACAAAAAAGTTCAGCAGCCCGCGCCGCGCTTGTTCCTAATGATTCCAACCGGACTGAGGCCTTCCCAAATCGCGGTGAAAACGGCATCGAAAGCTATCTAGCATGAACATCTGCACATACTGTGGGCGTGAGTTTCAAGCTGAGTCAGACACGGACAGCCTCTGCCCTCAGTGCACGGCAGAGGTGCTCTCCAGCAGGCAGGCAGAAGAGACTCCAAGCCGCTTCCGGCAGTTGCTGGAGTCGCCCACGATCGTACTCATTGCGCTGAACACGCTCGTGTACGTGCTCATGGTGATCCAGAGCCGCCATCTTGACTTCTCCGGTTCGGGCGAACTGCTGCTGAACTGGGGCGGCAACTCCGGCGTACTCACCCCGAGCGGACAATGGTGGCGCCTGCTCACCTCCACGTTCGAGCATGGCGGCTTGCTGCACATCGCGCTGAATATGTGGTGCCTCTACAACCTGGGGTGGCTGGCAGAGTTGCTATTCGGACGCGGGCGATTCACGCTGCTTTACCTGTTGTGCGGCATCGGCGGCAGCCTGGGCAGTATCTGCTGGCACGCAAATGTATTAAGCGTGGGCGCATCTGGCGCAATCTTCGGAATCGCCGGCGCGCTCATTCCGGCCATGCTGTTGCACAGCAACCCGCAGCTCCGCGCGGCACTCAAAGGCCAACTCACCAGTATCGCAATGTTCGTCCTTTACAACCTCGCATTCGGAGCTGCCGTGCGGGGCACCGACAACGCCGCCCACGTCGGTGGTCTGCTTACAGGATTTGCCCTTGGAGCCATCTTTCCCACCGGGCGTGACCGGCATCAGTCGCGCGGCCAGATGCGCGTACTGGCCGGCACCGTAGCCATCCTGCTGGTCTTCGCCGGCGCTGGATACTATGCGCGTCAACACAACGAAACTTACATCGAACTCGACCGCGCCTCCGATGCTCGTGAAAAGGGTGACATGCAGGAAGCTCTAGCCCATGTACAGCGGGCAGTAGAGCTGAAACCTGACAATGCGCAGGCACAGTTTCTGCTTGGAACTCTGCTTGTCAATGAAAAGCGCTATCCCGAAGCGATGAATGCATTTGCCGAGACTACGCGCCTGCGTCCCAAGTTCGGTCCAGCGTATGTCAATCTGTGCTTAACTCAGCGTCAATTGCACATGCTGCAGGAAGCATTGGCAAATTGCGAGCAGGGCGTGCGCCTCTCCGGCAACGATTCGGAATCCTGGTTCAACCTTGGCAGAGTTCGTTACGACCTGAATGATCTTCCGGGCGCGCGCGACGCTCTGGCCAAGGCCGTCGCCATCAATCCTCAGGGCTTCGATGAAAATCTGCAGTACGCGCTGCTCTTGATCTCCAACGGAGAAACAGCGCGGGCCCTTCCCTACCTGCAAAAGGCACACGACTTGCGCCCGCAGGACGACGGAGTGACCCGGATATGGCGGAGAGTACAGGGGCAATAAACGGAGCCACCATGTCGATGGCTCCGCGTCTTTACGCTGCCGGTTGACAGACCTGCTCGAAAGCTTGCTTGAGAGATGCGGCAATGGCTGTCGCATCGCGAGTCTCAATCTCTGAGCGTGGCATGAAGTAGGCGAGCTTGCCCTCACGCAGAATAGCAATACTCGGCGATGAAGGGGGCTGTCCCTCAAAGTAGGAGCGGGCCCGCTCGGTGGCAGCCACATCCTGACCAGCGAATACCGTAATCGCATAGTCAGGCTTGACTGTATTGCCCAACGCAGCGCGAACGGCGGGGCGCATCTTCCCGGCGGCGCAACCACAAATAGAATTGACCACTACCATCAGAGTTCCCTGAAGATTGCGAACTGCGCTGTCCACTTCTTCCGGGGTTCGTGCTTCCTGCACGCCCAGCCGAGTAAGCTCCTCACGCATGGGCACGACCATAATCTCTGGATACATTTCGCCTCCACTACGTTGGATGATTGCTTCCCATGATCGGGCGCAGAACCCTGCGGTGGAGAGTTATCATGAGAGCAGAATGTTGCAGATTCGAGAGAATGTCCGCCTTGCTCCCTACACCACTTTCCAGGTTGGGGGCGCAGCCCGCTATTTTGTTGAACCAACCAGCGAGGATGAAGTCATCAAGGCCTTGCGTTGGGCGCAAGAGCGCGACATACCTGTTTTTGTGCTCGGCGGCGGCAGCAACCTGCTGGTGAGCGATGCAGGCTTCTCCGGACTCGTCCTCCACATGTCCATCCAAGGCATCACCAGCGTCGAGCATGATGGCACGCGTATCTACACGGTCGGAGCAGGTGTGGATTGGGACACGCTGGTCGAGCGCTCGGTTCGAGACAACTGCGCCGGACTTGAATGCCTGAGCGGAATTCCCGGCACCGTCGGCGGAACCCCGGTACAGAACGTCGGAGCTTACGGGCAGGATGTTTCGGAGACCATCCTTCGCGTTCACGCCATCGACACAAAAACTCTCCAGCCAGTCGAGTTCGACAACCCAGCGTGCGAATTCAGCTACCGGCAGAGCCGCTTCAACGGACGCGATCTAGGCCGCTACATTCTGGCCCGGGTGGAGTACGCATTGACTCCCGATGGTGCCCCGAAAATCGCATACGCGGATTTGAAACGTTTCTTCAGCGGCGAACTCGCAAATGGCAGTTCCCCGAGCCTTTCTCAAACTCGCGATGTAGTCCTCTCGATTCGGCGATCCAAGGGAATGGTGCTCGACGAAATGGATTTCGATAGTCGGAGCGCCGGTTCGTTCTTCAAAAATCCTCTAGTAAGCCGCGCCGAGTTTGAGCGAATTGAGTCCATTTCGTCCCCACCCATTCCGCATTTCGACGCCGCGGATGGAAAGGTTAAATTGGCTGCAGCATGGCTGATTGAGCATTCCGGACTCGCGAAAGGGTTCGCGCTCGGACCGGTGGCCATCAGCAGCAAGCACACCCTCGCCCTCACCAATCGCGGCGGAGCCACCGCGGCCGACGTGCTGCGCCTGAAAGCTTTCGTTCAGCAAAAAGTGCGCGATAGCTTCGGAGTCGATCTGTATCCCGAGCCAGTGATGCTTGGTTTTGATCGCTGCGAAGCCGGACAGGCCGGCTAGTGTCGCAGAAGTTGAATCGAGTGAGTTTTGATGATCAGCCAAACGGTCTGACCATTCTGCAAAGCTAGATTCTGCAATGCTCCTCGCGTAATGTGGACGCAGAACACCGTTTCTCCACCACCGCTGCAGACGACCTTCAACTCGATCATCCCCACCCGGTCTTCGATCATCTCAATGCGTCCGCACAGCAGATTGCGTGCGGAGATGGCGCTCGGGCGCTCGGTGGCCAGCAGAATGTCGCCTGCCCGCAATGCCAGGCGGATCGCATCTCCAGAATTCTTGCGCGCGAGCGGCGACTCCAGCATTAAGCCACTTCCTGCGACGCGACAGGTCATTGTGCCAAGTGCTGGATGCGTTTCTTCGACCGTGGCATCGAACAGATTCTCGTATCCCGAGAGCACTGCGCGCTCGCTGCTCACCGGCGCATTGAAGACTTCGCTCGGTTCCCCATCGGCTGCGATCATTCCCGTCTCGATCAACAACACTCTACGCGCCAACGAATACGCCTCCGCCTGGTCGTGAGTGACGTAGAGCATTGGGATACCGCGTTCACGCTGCCAGTCGAAAAGCATCTCGAGAAGCAGCGGTTTCAGCGCCATATCAAGCCCAGAGAGAGGCTCGTCCAGCAACAGCAATTCCGGCTCGCGAACGAGAGCGCGCGCCAGCGCAACCCTCTGCTGCTCGCCGCCTGAGATGGCTGCCGGACGACTCGAGGCCAACGCTGTTATCTGGAATCGCTGCAGGATTTCATTCACCCGCCTTTCGCGTTCCGAACGTGGCAGATCGAGCAATCCATAATCAATGTTCTGCCTCACGCTCATGTGCGGAAAGAGCGCAGGCTGTTGCGAAAGGTAGGCGACCCGGCGCTCGCGAACAGGCACATTGATTCGCTCGCGGCTTGAAAACAGGATGCGACTGCCAATTTCAATACGGCCTTCTTCTGGAGTTCGAAACCCGGCGATGCAGTCGAGCACCGAGGTCTTGCCCGCCCCGGAGCGGCCAAAGAGCACGACCGCCTCTCCGCCCGTCTCGAAATCGCATTCAAGCTTGAACTGCGACAGCGGAAGCTGGAGCCACACTCGCAGCGCTCTCCCCGAACCGCTCACTGCAGCCTCCAGTTGCGCTTGCGATTCAGCGCATGGATGAGCACAAGCAGCACAAAGGAAATCGCCAGCAGCGTGAGGGACTGACGTCCTGCGGCGGCATAGTCGAGCATCTGCACATTGTCGTAAATGGCGATCGAGGCAGTCTGCGTAACGCCGGGTATGTTGCCGCCGAGCATCAGCACCACCCCGAACTCCCCAAGCGTGTGCGCAAAGCTCAACGCAAAACCCGTGACGATCCCCGGAAACGCAATGGGGAACGTGATCCGCCAGAATGTGCGCCACGAAGAAGCTCCAAGGCTGGCGGATGCCGCAAGCAGGCGGCGATCCACCGAGGCCAGAGAGGCCGTGAACGGCTGCACTGCGAAAGGGAGACTATAGATGATCGAACCGATCACCAATCCGGCGAAGGTGAAAGCAAGGGTGTGGCCGGTCATGCGCTGCCACGTCGCTCCAAGCACTCCGCGCGAACCAAACTGAATCAGAAGGTAGAAACCGAGAACCGTCGGTGGCAAAACGATGGGCAGCGCGATGAGAGATTCAATCAGAAAGCGCAGCCGAAAGCGTGTAAACGCAAGCCACCATGCGACAGGAAGTCCGAGTACCAGAAGCAGAGAGGATGTAACCAACGCCAGCTTTAAGCTCAGCAAAAGCGGTGAGTTCATCAAGTACTCCGGGCAGAGCAAAGCATGCGTTCAGGCGAACGGGGAAACGCGTCTTCGCTGGCCGGTGTGGACTACTTGTGCGATGGGTTACGTAGGCGCTTGAGCTGCCACACACTACCCGGCAGACCGCGCGTCTCGTTCAAAACGGCGACCGTTGCCAGCACACCCATCACGACGAACAGCGCGAAGAATATCACTCCAACGACAAGGACTGGCATATAACACCTCAGTGCTATTGTCTTCCGACACCTACCGAGCTTCGGTGATGCCCATCACTGTCGCCAGTGAGCTTTCAGACTAAACGAGCTTTGCGAGCTCGCCGTCGATCTGTCCCAACTCTGTGTTCAGCAGAGTGGTATAGCGCTCGTTGCTGGTACGCGCCAGTTGTTCGCAGATGCGAGCGCGATTCAGTTTCAGGGCTTGCACCTTGCGTGCCAATTCTGCTTTTGCGCGCAGCAGGCGGGCTTTTTCATCTACTGCCTGTTCTTGTGAGGCTGTTTGTTGCTGGAGTTCACTTTGCTGTTCTGCGACTGATTTGCTTTCCCAACCATTAGCCATATATCGATTATATGCAGCTTTGAGCGAGTTCGACAAAGCAAAGAGGGCCAGAATACCGGCCCTCCCGCGAAAAATCCCGCAAAACTAGAATTTAAATACCACTCCAGTGCTATAGCGGAAGTGGTTTTCACCATCGCTGTGGTTTGTATGAATGTAGTCGAACTGCCCCAGGCGGAACGCCACATTTTTCGCCAGCTTAACGTCAAAACCTCCGCCGAAAGCCACAGCAAAAGAGTTTGTCGAGTAGTCGCTGAGACGGCTAACGCTCAGACGCTCATGATCGGCACCAAGCAGAACGTGCACATAAGGAGTAACGGCGGAACTGCTCTTAACGGAGTAGCTAGGCCCAAACAGATATGTGTAGCGGGTTACATCGTCACCTGACTTATGAATGTCGCTGGCATTTACGCGAGTCACGTCCGCGGTGAATCCGATGTTGTTATGAAAATACCGTGTGGCCTGCAGTTCGACACCGTTCAGGTTCGCATTATCCAGGCCGTAGTTCTGCAGACCGGCGCGCATGTAGCTGTAGCCGGCGAACACTTCGGCATTTTGCGAAGACTGTTGTCCAAAGAGCACTGTACTTGAAGCAAGAACGGCGAGTAGAACAAAAACTTTACGCATTTTACTTATGGTCTCCCTTAATTCGAATCGCAAACTCGGCGCCTGACAGCCGGTCATAATTTCCGGTCAGCATCACAGAGGATGGTCAGGATGGCTTGCGTTTTCACACGCGAGAACCCAACCTAGCATCGAGAGTTGCTGTGCATACCTGTTTGCAGCAACACTCCACAAGCTCAAATAATTCAGAGTTCATTCGAGCAATCCACACAAAGAAAAACCGCCGGACGCATCCGGCGGCTCGCAACATCGACACAGCTAGAACCGCGCCACCACACCACCCGTGTAGCGGAACGACGATTGATTCGACTTGTAATGATTCGTATAGACGTAATCCACTTGTGCGAGGCGAACTCCAAGATGACGCGACAAGTTTGCATCAAGTGAAACTCCGCCAGCCGCGGCGAAATCCGTATTGCGGTAATCGATCGTGGTGTTCGAGAAAGGCACTGTCAGATCATCGTGATCGACACCAACCAATGCATGGACCGACGGCGTAAACATCACGAGTCTTGGCAGGCGATATGCCGGGCCGCCCATATAACTGGCGCGGCTGTACTTGATTCCAGTGCTGTCCACGCGGCCATTAGCGGTGCGCGCGAAGTCCAGCGTAAAGCCAAGATTGCTCTTGTAAAAGTGGCTGAACTGAAAATCGAACCCGTTGAGGGTCGCTGTGTCCACAAAGCCGCTGCCCGACACATCTGCGTGCTGGTACGCATAGCCGATGTAAAACTCGGTGCGCGGAATCTCCATAGGCTTCGGCGGTGCCATCTGAGCCATGCCCAACGCACAGCAAGCGAGGACGAAAGCAAAAAGAACAGTCAATCTACGCATCAATATCGATCCTCCGGGAGGTGAGAACCATCGCCGGCGAGCCCCGAATGCGGCTTCTAGTCGCCGGACCTGAACCTTGAGATGAATGGCTCGTCTGCCCTCAACTTAACACGTCGAAGCCGCAAAAGGGCAGAGGCGCTTTCACTCGACCCTCTTCATTTGCGGCATTCGTCAACTCAGGATAAATGACTATTCGTTTTCGTGCGATTCCCGCATCACCCTCAAGGAGCGTCCGGCAATTTGCGGATTCTTTTCCGCCGGACCGTTGGAGAACGGTTGCTCCAGGTTGCTCGTATCGAGAATGTTGCGCCAGGTGCGGTTATTTGGCGTGGGCGGCAGTTTGTAATCGACGGCATCGTGGTACGAATTGAGCAGGATCAGGAAAGTGTCATCTTTCACCGGTCGCCCCATCTCGTCCACCGTGCCAAGGGTGTCACCATTGAACATCACGGCAATGCTGCGAATCCATCCCGCGTTCCACTCTTCCTCGGTCATCTCATGGCCGTCCGCTCCGTACCATGCGATGTCTTTCACGATCGAGTTGCGAATGCTGCGGTCCTGGTAGAAATTGCGGCGGCGCAGGTTGGGATGTTTGCGGCGCAACTCGATCATTTTGGAAACGAAATCCAGAAGATCCTCTTGCTGCTTGGCGCGCTCCCAATCAAACCAGCTCAGCTCGTTGTCCTGACAATAGGCGTTGTTGTTGCCGTACTGCGAACGCGCGATCTCGTCGCCGCCGCAGATCATCGGCACACCCTGCGAGAGTAGAAGCGTCGCAAGGAAATTGCGCATCTGCACCTGGCGGGCACAGATGATGTTCTCATCGTCGGTCGGGCCCTCAGCCCCCATATTCCAGGAGTTGTTGTCATTCGCGCCGTCCTGATTGTTCTCGCCATTCGCAATGTTGTGCTTGTCGTTGTAGCTGACTAGATCGTTCAGCGTGAATCCATCATGCGCGGTGATGAAGTTGATCGACGCGTAAGGCTTGCGCCCGTCATTCTTGTAAAGATCACTGCTTCCCGTCAGTCGGTACGCCAGATCGGAGAGCATACCCTCATCGCCCTTCCAGTAGCGGCGCACGGTGTCGCGGTACTTGCCGTTCCACTCCGCCCACAGCACCGGGAAATTTCCCACCTGATAGCCTCCTTCCCCTACGTCCCACGGCTCGGCGATCAGTTTGAGGCGCGACAAAATCGGGTCCTGGTGGATGATGTCGAAGAATGAAGACAGGCGGTCCACATCGTGCAACTCGCGGGCGAGAGCCGAGGCCAGATCGAAGCGGAACCCGTCCACATGCATTTCCGTTGCCCAGTAGCGCAAGCTGTCCATGATCATCTTGAGCACCTGCGGATGGCGCACATTCAGCGTATTCCCCGTGCCGGTGTAATCCATGTAGTAGCGGGGCATCTCGGGAACAAGTCGGTAATACGCCGTGTTATCGATGCCGCGGAAATTGAGCATCGGGCCGAGATGATTGCCTTCGCCGGTATGGTTATACACCACGTCGAGGATGACCTCGATGTTCTCGCGATGCAGCGCCTTGACCATTGCCTTAAACTCGGCAACCTGGCCTCCGGTATCGCCGCTTGAGGAATAGCGAGCCTCCGGACTGAAGTACGCCACCGTGTTGTAGCCCCAGTAGTTGCGCAGATTCACGTCTATGAGGCGCTTGTCATCGATGAACTGATGTACGGGCAGCAATTCTACCGTCGTGACGCCAAGCCGCTTCAAATGTTGAACGCTGGCGGGGTAAGCAAGTCCGGCGTAGGTGCCGCGCAGCTCTTCCGGAACCTCCGGATTCAGTTTGCTGAACCCCTTCACGTGAAGCTCATAAATGACCGAGTCGGAGAGCGGAATGTTTGGAGAACGGTCCTGCTCCCAATCGAAGTACGGATTGACCACGACGGCTTTTGCCATGCCTTCGCAATCGTCCTCTTCATCGCGCGTCAGGTCAGGGTCGGCGCCGCCAAACTGGTACGGATAGATCGGCTTGCTCCAATCAATGCCGCCACAAACCGCTAGCGCCTGCGGATCGAGAAGCAACTTCGAAGGATTAAATCGATAGCCGTTTGCGGGGTCCCACGGGCCATAGATGCGATAGCCGTAGAGCTGTCCGGGGTTGATACCTTGCAGGTATCCGTGATGCACAAATGCGGTCGTCTCGCGTAGTTCGACCCGTTCGATCTCCTTCCGGCTCCGGTTGTCGTAGAGACACAGTTCAACTTTGGTTGCGTGTTCGGAATATATGGCGAAGTTCGTTCCGGTTCCATCCCAGGTGGCTCCAAGGGGATAGGGCCTGCCTGGCAAAACTGTTGGGGACATTGAATGCCTATCGTAAGAAGAAAAAATTGCCTGCCATCATTGGATGCAGGAACAAAGTTAACGCTGTATCAGCAGCAAAGGAAAAGGCCTTCCGAGTGGAAGGCCTGAGAAAAATCCTCTGATTCCTATTTCAGTACAGCGGTGTGTACCAGGTTTGGCTTGCCTGCGAAGTAGTTATGATCGCCGAGGTTGCGATAGAAATGCCCGGCCAGTTCCGCGGCCTTTGGCCCGTACACGGCGTGGTCTCCGCGCAGGAAGATCACCGTAACGATACGGCCATACTGTGAGTTGGCAAACGACCCAAACCAGCCAAAGCGAGTTCCCTCATTGCTGCAGGTTCCGGTCTTGCCAAGTACCTGCTCTGATGTGAAGTTGGTGCGCAAGCTGCGCGCCGTACCGTACTGCGTCGCGCCCAGCATGCCGACGCTAACTTCGGGAATCAGCGGCGCGATGTCCAGATAGCGCTTCACTTTCGGCTGGAAGTTCGTAGCCTCGACAGCCGATGTCGGATGCTGCAGGTAGTAGAGCGTTCCACCGTTAGAAATTGCCGCCATCAGCGCGCCAAGCTGCAACGGAGTCATGCTGACGCTCTCGCCAAAGGAGCACATCTTGCCGACGCCGCCAAGGCTCGCCGGAAGCTCCGAGCTGGGATATACGCCCAGATGCTCGCCTTGAATGTTCCACCCTGCCAGCTCGCCCAATCCAAACTGGTGAGCATAGTAGCTAACCTTCTGGAATCCGAGGCGACGACCCAGCGCTTCAAAATACTGATTATTGGAGTGCGCCAGCGCCTGGTTCATGTTCATCTTCCAGCCGCCCAGGTTAACCGGCGTGTCCTTTGTTACAATGCCTTCGCTCAAGGCGGCCAACGCCACCGAGACCTTGATCGTGGAGCAGGGCTGCGCACCGCTCGACAATGCCAGCTTCTGGTTCACCATCGCCAGAATTCGTCCATTGCTGGGGTCGATGGCCACTACCGTACCGTTCAAGCTTCCAAGCGCTTCCACCGCAGCCTGACGAACCACCGGATCTTCGCCGGTTGTGATATCGCCTGCTTCAGGATCGGCCAGATAGGAGCTTGCGCTGAAATGCTCCCAATAACGTGCCTTCTTCTTGCCGCGCTTTCCCGTAACCACTACATCCGAGGTCTTCCCTGCCCGCTTGCTGGCGCGTGCAACGGCGCGCCCGTGCCGGGAGGCCGCCATGCGACGCTCGGTCGCCGCGCTCTCTTTGATCTTGCGATTGCTACGCCGTTCCTGGCGTGTCGAAACCGTGGCCGCAAAAGAACTGAGGGCCAGAACGAGCACTACAAGCGCCACCAGCGCGGTTTGAACTCTACGGGATTGCACAAAGTTACACATTCTACTTAGCCTCTACTGCCGCTCCGTCTTACGCGGGCGTGCTCCATATCCATCTATTCTTGCGGTGAATGTCTGGATGGTATGTGAGTTGTTCCTTCAGATACAAGCTCAATCAACCATCTCAGTGATACTGATTGATAACCTAAGTACAATTCCCAACTCTGATCGATGCTTGTGCTCTCGGCAGAGTTGCAGAATCGCACTCGTTACGCAGGGTCATCAACCGACGAACTCCCGCTCAGTTGATTGGTAACACAATCAGCTTCGGACGGAGGCTTACCGTCTTGAGTCCCCTGCTTGCAAAATGCATTTCATCGGAAAAAACTGCACGACTACTCGCCGGAAGATAATCGGCTCGCGGATACTCATCGCGTCGCGCAATGCGTGCGCGTGTGGCTCGATCCATTGCGGATCAAGACACGCGCACGCCTGGGTCTAGCTTTGATCGGAATTCTTCTTGCGCAGATACGCCGGAACATCCAGTTCATCGCGATCCTCGCCCGAATCGAAATCTTCGAGCGACGGCATGGGCCGCGTTGGCTGCACCGCTTCCCACACTCGCGTCTGCTGCTGCAACGGCTCCGGTGCGCTCTCAGGGATAGGCGCGGACTGCGCCATGGGCGCCATCGGCGTCGGCTCGGGAATCGGGTCCGGCTCGTCATTCATCAACTCGTACACCGGATCCTGACGCCGCGTAATTTGCGGCTCCGCAGGCGTAGCCCACTGTGCCTGGCGTGCCTGCTGGATGGCGGCTGCCGTCGACGTCATCGCATCCCGCGAGTGGCGCGCCTCGGAACGGAACCCCGTAGCGATCACCGTGATCTTCACTTCGTCCTTCATCTTCTCGTCGAGCACGGCACCGAAGATGATGTTCGCATCCTCATGCGCGGCGCTCTGGATGATGGTCGAGGCCTCATAGACTTCCGCCAGCTTGAGCGAACTGGAACCGGTGATATTGAGCAGGATGCCCCGTGCTCCATCGATGGCTCCGGCCTCGAGCAACGGCGATGCAATCGCGCGTTGCGCGGCTTCCAATGCGCGGCGGTCGCCCTTTGCCGTCGAGGTGCCCATAACGGCATAGCCCATACCCGCCATGATCGCCTTCACGTCCGCAAAGTCGCGATTGATGATGCCCGGAATCGTGATGATGTCGGAAATTCCCTGCACCGCCTGACGCAGGATGTCGTCCGCCACGCGGAACGATTCGAAGAAACCGGCGTCCTGCGCTACCGCGAGCAGTTTTTCATTCGGGATCACGATGACCGTATCGACCGAGTCGATCAGTTCGTTCAACCCGCGCTCAGCCTGATTCATGCGGCGCTTGCCTTCAAACGCAAACGGCTTGGTAACAACCGCCACCGTCAATGCGCCCATTTCGCTGGCCAGCGAGGCAATGATCGGCGCAGCTCCCGTTCCCGTGCCGCCACCGAGGCCCGTGGTGACGAATACCATGTCCGCGCCTTCCAGCGCGCCTATGATGCGATCCGTGTCCTCGAGCGCAGCCTGCCGGCCCACTTCAGGATTTGCACCTGCGCCCAGACCATTCGTAAGCTTCACGCCGAGTTGCAGCTTTTTCGGGGCGCGCGACATCTGCAACGCCTGCAGGTCGGTGTTGGCCGTGATGAACTCAACGCCCTCCACCCCGGTCTCGATCATGCGATTGACCGCATTGTTGCCGCCGCCCCCCACGCCGATCACCTTGATCTTTGCGTTATTGCGCGGCTCCTCGTGAAACTGAATCCGAATATCCTGCTCCATAGATAAAACTCCGCCTCACCCTTGGCGCTCCCTGCGCGCCCTTATGAATTAGTTCGTATATCCCCGGGCAAACAATGCTCGTACCCGCGCTCCGAAGCCGGTTTCTTCCTTGCCTTTCAGCACACGTGCGCGTTGCGTATAAAAAACCATTCCGATTGCCGCAGCGTATTCCGGTTCCTGTAGTTCCACCGGCAGTTGCGCCATTCCCATCGGCAGTCCAAGACGTGCCGGACGTCGCAAAATGTCTTCACAGGTCTCAGTCAGGCTGGTAAGGCGCGCTCCGCCACCCGTAAGGATGATGCCTCCGCCCAGCATATCCAGCACTCCGGCATGGCGCAGGTTGTCGCGGCAAAGCTCCATCAGCTCCCGCGCGCGCGGCTCGATAATCTCGCCAAGATCGCGCTGCCGCATCATGCGTGCGGGGCGGTCGCCAACCGAAGGCACTTCGATCTCGTTCTGCTCGTTGATGCGTGTCACCATCGAGCAGCCAAACTGGCGCTTCAGACTCTCAGCGTCGATCAGCGGAGTCTCTAGTCCATAAGCCACATCTCGGGTGAAATTGATGCCGCCCAGCGGAACCACTCCCGAGTGCACAATGACGTCTTCCTGCACGACCGCGATATCCGCCGAACCTGCTCCAATGTCGATGACCGCTGCTCCGAGTTCGCGCTCATCGCGACGCAACACAGATTCGGTGCAGGCCAGCGCCTCGTATACGGTGTCTTCCACATGCATGCCCGCACGGTTCAGCGTGGTGACGATATTCTGTATCGCCGACTGAGCGGCGGTGATGACGTGTACGCGAACCTCGAGCTGGCGGCCCATCATACCGACCGGCTGGCGAATGCCGTCCTGGTCGTCCACCACGAATTCCTGCTGCAAGAGGTGAAGAATCTCACGATCTTCAGGCATCGCGATTTCGCGCGCACGGTCTCCGGCGGCCTGTACGTCGGCCGAAGTCAACTCGCGCACACGCGATCCAACCGAGATAATGCCGTGGCTGTTCACCGAGCGAATGTGCGGCCCGCTAACGCCGACTACTGCGGAATCAAGCGCCATCCCGCAGCACTTTTCAGCGCTCTGCACCGCTTCGGAAACGCTCCTGGAAGCCAGTTCCAGATCGACGACGACTCCCCGCCGCGTACCTGCCGAAGGCGCAATCCCATGACCGCGATAACGCAGTCCGGCCTCGGTTGTCTCCACCACGAGCGCCACAGTTTTCGCGCTGCCCAGGTCGATGACCGTGATGATGTTTTCGTTTCGCTTGCTCATCTACTTCCGTTTCTTCTTTTGCTTATGCAATGTTTTGTTTGCTTTCGCAGGCTCCTGCTTGCGCGGTGCCGCAGGTTTTGCGGCTTCGGGGGGAGTTGGTTTTGCAGGAGGAGCTACAACGGCGGCGCGCAAATCCGGGTTCAGGATTACCTCGCGCCCGTAACGCAAATCCACCGACTCCAGCTTACCGCGTTCCTGCTCCCACTTCTGCACATTGGAGAGGAACACCATGAAGTGCCGGAGAAAATCTTCGCTGCCCAAGTGCAGCAGGATCGGAGCCGAGCCACCGCGGGCAAGTACCTTCACGTCTGCAGGATCCGACAGATCAACTTCGTCGAGATTGCGTGAGTACTGCGTCTTCGCCGCTCCGCTGCCGTCGCCATCATCCAGTTCGTGAATCAGTCGCGCATAGATCTTCATCCGCGGCGCGCGCGTCGAAAGCGGCTCGCTCTCGCTCATCCCCAGAATCACCGGAAACGAATAGCTGCTCTCGACTGCTTGCGGGATCTCCATCACGACCCCATGCGAGTCAATCAGCGCCACGCGCTCCCCGAGCGCCACAAACGCAACCGGAGTGCGCTCCTTCACAATGACCCGCAGATGATTGGGCCATAGGCGCATGACCGAAGCCGTCTCGATCCACGGAATCCGTTCCAATTCCTGTTTGCGGTCCTGCAAAGAAATCTGGAAGATGTTTCGCCCAATGTTTTCGCGCAGCTTCTCCATCACCTGCGTCCGCGAATTCGGAGCGTCACCCGCAAGTTCAATATCATTCTCTGAGCGCACGCGGAAACGCCACGAGTGCAGGGCAAAGCTCTTCGCCTCATAAACGCCCGCACCCAGTGCGGCGAGCAACACAACCGCAATCACGATGCTGCGCACGCGCGAGGCCGTTTTGCGCGGCAGGGCGCCACGCCGAACCGGTACACGCTTGCTCACCCGTCGGAACTGTTGTTGCTCCTCTTCGGCGTCATCTTCTTCCGTCAATCCGGCGTCGAGCGGCAGGGCGTCGTCCGCAAATGAATTGCGGCTGCCCGCGCCACGGCGGTAGAACGGATCGTCGGAGGGTGGTCCCTGATTTCGAGCCATAAGAGTGCAAGCAGGCAGCGAGCGCCTTTCGCTCACTATACCTGCTTTTGGGGTGGATTCAGCTATTGATTATCGAGGCTCCTCTCGTAGATTCCAAGTGATAAACACCCGGAAATGCGATACGGCGAGGAATGCACCTGCTGCGGTGCACTCATCGCCGTCACTCTACGCCTTGGCCACCTGCTCGCGGGCGCGAAGCTTCTCTAGAATCTGTGAGCCCAGTTGCGATACCGATCCCGCGCCAAGGGTCATGATCACATCCCCGGGCTGGGCGTGATCCACAACCGCGTCCACTGCGGCCTCGAAGCTTGCGGCAAATTCCGCTGGTTGATCGTTGCGGCAATGAATCTTCTTTGCCAGCGTCAGGCCGCTCACGCCCGCAATCGGCTGCTCGCTCGCCGCATAGATGTCGAGCACCAGCAACCGATCCGCGTCAGGAAAGGCCGTCGCAAACTCATCCATCAGCAGATAAGTGCGCGTGTAGCGATGCGGCTGGAAAATCACATGGATACGCCCATCAGGCCCCAGCCATTGCCGCGCAGCAGCCAGCGTCGCGCGAATCTCCGTCGGGTGATGGCCGTAGTCATCCACCACCTGCACGCCCGCCCCAGTTCCCTTCTTCTGGAAGCGGCGATCCACGCCTCGGAACTGCGCAATGCCTTCGCGGATGCGCTCGACAGGAATCTCCAATCCCATTCCAACCGCAATCGCCGCCGTCGCATTCAGCACATTGTGTGCGCCGGGCACAAACAGATCGAAGCGTCCCAGGTCATTGCCATGAAAGCTCACTGCGAAGCTATTATGCAGTGCGTCCGGAGCATGCTCGGTCACTACATCAAAAGCGCGGAAATGGGCGTCAGCGCGGGTTCCATAGGTGAGCACGCGGCGCTCGACTCGCGTCAGCAGATTTCGCAGCGCCTCGTTATCCGTGCAGGCCACGACTGTGCCATAGAACGGAACCTTGTCCATGAACTCCACAAACGTCGCCTGCACGTCGTCCATGTCGCGATAGCAGTCCATGTGTTCGCGATCGATGTTGGTAACAACCGAAAGAATCGGCGACAGCTTCAGGAACGAACGATCGCTCTCATCCGCTTCCGCCACCAGGTACTGCGACGTACCAAGCCGTGCGTTCGAGCCCATCGAATCCACACGTCCGCCGACTACAACCGTTGGGTCAAGTCCTCCGGCGGCAAGAACAGCGGCAACCATGCTGGTTGTAGTCGTCTTGCCATGCATGCCCGCAATGGCGATTCCGTATTTCAGGCGCATCAATTCAGCCAGCATCTCCGCCCGTTGAATCACCGGAAGATGCAAGCGCCGGGCCTCGGCCACCTCGGGATTCTCACGATTGACCGCCGAACTGGTCACCACGACCTCGGCCTCTTGCACATTGGACGCAGCATGACCTGTGAAGATCTGTGCTCCGAGCTTCGCGAGGCGCTCCGTCGTCGGCGTAGTCCGCAGGTCCGATCCGCTTACGCGATAGCCAAGAGTGAGCAGCACCTCGGCAATTCCGCTCATGCCAATGCCGCCGATGCCTACAAAATGAATGCGCTGAATATTAAGAAACATGACTTCAAGATTGTACGGCAGGCAGGCGCTTGCCGGGCGGCGAGTCAAACAAGATGCGGGTTCTCTTCCATCTCCGGAGCCAGAATTCCTTCGGGCAGCGAGCCTCCGTTGTAACTAGCCATGCGATTTTTCCATTTCAAGAAGTCGCCAATGCGCTGCGGCTCAATTCTGACCTCTACCCGGCGCAGACTCGCCAGCAACAGGTTCATCTCGTTCATCAGCCCCTCGGCCTCGCGCAGCTTGCGGTTGGATTTCTTCGCCAGCTTCACCTCGCGCCCACACGCTTCCAGCAATCCCCAGCCCGCGGGCATCTCTTCCGGGCGCAGCATGCCCTTCGGCGCCAGAAAATATCGTTCGCAACCAAGCGCAATCTCCGGATTCCTCCGCCAAGGCTTCGCCGCATCCGCCAGAAAATCCGCCCGGCTGATCTTGCATTCGATCACAATGGAGTGGTTCTTGCCCTTCCAGCCGATGGCGTCCGGCATCTCACCCGACGAACATCCCTGTTCGCTCAGCACGATGCCGCAGCGGTACCGCCGCAACCAGTCCTCCGCCATCTCCACCAGCCGCGCGTGAGTCATAGAGTCTTTATCGCACGAAAAGCGCGGGTTGGCGATAGCTTTCACACCACCTTGGAACGCAACCCCGACCTACTTGAATTTGGCGTAGAAGAACGCTGCCGTGATGATGAAGTTCGCAACGCTGATCCCGGCGCGCAGGTAGGAGGAACGAATCAGCAGTGTCAGCTTAGCGCCGAAGTACCCCCCGGCCGCCGCAGCCACCAGCATCACGACGGTGTCGTGCCAGACCACTTTGCCCGTGAACGCAAAACACACCACGGCCACCGTGTTTGCAGCCGCCACCAGCATGACCTTGCTGGCATTCATGGCCTTAATGTCATGAAGCCCAAGCAGGCTCCATGTGGAAAGCATCATAATGCCCACTGCCCCGCCGAAATATCCGCCGTAAATTCCAAGCACGAATTGCGTCGCAAGTACCAGGAACGCGTTCGGCGTAAAGTGCTCCTGCAAGCGCTGCCCGATCTGAGGACCAAAAGCAAACGTCGTCGCGCCTACCAGCAGCAACCATGGAATGATCTTGTCGAACGACGAACTTGGCGTGTACATCAACAGTAGCGCCCCGCACAGCCCCCCAACAAGAGTGACCGCGAACATCGCTCGAAACGGAACCGTGCCAATCGGCTTGAAGTGGTTTCGATAAGCCCACGCGCTCGTGAGACTGCCCGGATACAGCGCGATAGTGCTCGACATGTTAGCAGCCACCGACGGCACGCCCATCCAGATCAGCGAGGGCACGGTGACAAACGATCCGCCACCCGCCGCGGCATTCATCCCACCCGCCGTCAGCCCCGCCAGCAAAAGAAAAAGAGTGCGACTCATCATCCCGCAACTTAGATGATAAATTCCGCACTCTCGTCTTAATCTTTGAAACCTCTACGTCGAGTAATCCGCGTTGATGTGGACATACTCGACCGTCAAGTCGCAGGTCAGGAAGAGCAGCGAGCTCTTGCCTCGCCCCAACTCCACCTTGATCTCATACTCCGGCTGCTTCAGATACTCATGCGCCTGCTTCTCGTCGAACGCGTACGCCGCACCGGCCTTGCATACCTGCTGTGGGCCGATGAAGATGTTCACCTTCGTCGGATCCACGGCAACGCCGCTCTTGCCAACCGATGACAGAATCCGTCCCCAGTTCGGATCGCATCCCGCCCACGCCGTCTTGACCAGCGGAGAGTTCGCAATCGAGCGCGCAATAATCCTCGCCTCATCCTCCGACTTCGCACCCGCGATCTGAAGACGCACCAGATGCTTCGCGCCCTCACCATCGCGCACCACCTGCTCGGCAAGCGAGGCGCATACGGCACGCAATCCCTCGGCAAACTTTTTCGCCACGCCCGGCGCGCCAAGACTCACCTTTGAGGCTCCAGAGGCGAGAAGCAGAACCGTGTCGTTCGTCGATGTGTCGCCATCCACGGAGATCGCGTTGAACGTGGGATCGACCGCCGACTTCAGCGCGGCCTGCAGTTCCTTCGGCTCGGCATTGAGGTCGCTGAAGATGTACACCAGCATCGTCGCCATGTTGGGATGAATCATCCCCGAGCCCTTGCACACGCCAGCAATGCGAACCGTCTTCTTCCCCGCCGCAAACTCCACCGAAGCCATCTTCATGCGCGTATCGGTCGTCATGATCGCCGTGGCAAAAGCCTTCAGCGCCTGTTCGTCACTTGCGCGCCCCTCGACCACCGCAGGCACAGCGGCAATCAACTTCCCTACCGGCAGCGGCACGCCAATGATTCCCGTCGATGACGGGATGATGAATTCCGGCGCAGCTTCCAGCGCCTTGCCCAGCGCGGCACAGCTTTCTTCTGCAACGTTGACGCCAGTGGCTCCGGTCGCGCAGTTTGCGTTTCCGGCATTCACCAGCACCGCGCGCACGCGGCCCTTGTTGCGCTTCATATGCGCGCGGCCAACTTCGACCGGCGCTGCCGCCACACGATTTTTCGTGAACATCACCGCAGCAGAGGCGCCCAGAGGAGCCTCGGCCAGCGCGACGTCGCTGCGACCGCTTGCCTTGATGCCTGCTTTTGTAGCTGACCAGGAAAAGCCCTGGGGAAGGAATACCGGTTCGTCCGGTCCGTGCAAATTCATTGATCCAGTTTCACCAGCGGCTGTCTCACACGAAGCTGCAGCTTTGCCGGGCGAGGCAGGATGGCAAAGTGCGGCAGTTCGCCGCGATACATCGCCACCTCGTCGCACTCCTGCAACTTGGGACAGTTCGCACAATCTTTATAGATTTTGTCCGGCAGTTCTTCGCGCTTCGCCTCGATAAAGCCAAGGTGGGCAAAAAACTCCGGGATGCGTGTGAACAGGCACACGCAATGTACATAATGCTGCTCGGCTTCGTCGAGCAATGCATCGACCAGCAAACGGCCCGCGCCCGCACCCTTGTAACGCGGCCACACGGCAATCGAGCGAATCTCTGCCAGGTGCGTGCCATAAAGGTGAAGCGCGCCACAACCAATCATTGTGTCGCCCTCGACCACCACCGTGAAATCGCGAATGTTCTCGCAGATCTCCGGCAGTGAACGGGGCAACAGCGTGCCGTCACCCGAGAAATCCGCGATCAGACTGCGAATATTCTCGGCGTCCGGCAATATCGCTTTACGCGTGTACATCGACTGCCTCAGACTCTTGGAACTGCTGGGTACGCCGCGCCATCGCGGCCAGCGCCTCAGCCACCCGGGAGCGCGCCGTCCCACCTGTTACATTATGGCAGTCCAGCACAGCTTCCAGCGTGACATTTGCATAAAAGTCATCCCCGAAAGCCTCACTGATCGAGCGCAAATCGGACAATGCCATCTCGTGCAGCTCCCTGCCCTGCTCCAGTCCCAACCGCACGGCCTTGCCGATGAATTCATGGGCACGGCGAAAAGGCACGCCCTTACCAACTAGGTAAGTAGCTGCCGCCATCGCATTCATGTACCCCGAACCGGCAGCCTTCGCCATCTGTTCGAGGTCAAACTGCACCTCACGCATGAAGCCCACCGCAACCCGCAGCATCATCGTGACCGTCTCGGACACAACAAACACCGGCTCCTGCGTCTCCTGCATGTCCTTGTTGTAGGCCAGCGGCAGACCTTTCAGCGTGATCAGCAACTGCTGCGCCGCGCCAATCACCCGTCCAGCTTTACCCCTGATGAGCTCCAGCCCGTCCGGATTCTGCTTCTGCGGCATTGCGCTTGAGCCTGTCGAATAGCTCTCCGGCAGGTGCACGAAACCATACTCCAGGGTGGAGAACAGAATGAACTCCTCCGCCCAGCGGCTCAGGTGGACAGACAAAATTGACAGCACCTGCGCGAATTCAATCGCGAAGTCGCGGTCGCTGGTCGCATCCATGCTGTTGGAGGTAGGCGCAGTAAAATTCAACTCACCCGCCACCATCTCGCGATCTAGGGTGAGGGTCGCTCCGGCGATGGCTCCCGAACCCAGCGGACAGTAGTTCATACGCTTGCGGCAATCGCGCAGCCGGTCGGCATCGCGCAGGAACATCTCGCAATACGCCAGCAGCCAATGCGCGACCAACACCGGCTCCGCGCGCTGCAAATGCGTGTACGACGGCATGGCCGCCATTCCAGCCTGCTCTGCCCGTCCGCGGGTGGTGTTCACCAGGTCCAGCAGCAGCGCCGATATCTCATCGCACGCGGCTCGCACATACAACCGCAGATCGGTTGCAATCTGCTCATTGCGACTGCGCCCGGCGTGCAGTTTCAGCGCGGTCTCGCCAATGATCTGCTGCAGGTGCTTTTCGACAAAGTGGTGAACGTCTTCCGCTTCCTCATCGTTGAGGAACTCGTGCCCCGTTGCCGAGAGCTTCTCCAAGCCCTGCAGCATCGTTGCGTATTCGTCTCCAGAAAGTACACCAGCCGCGAGCAGTGCTTTCGCGTGCGCGCGGCTGGCTGCGATCTCTTCCTGGAGCAGGCGTTGATCGAAAGGAAACGACCTCTGCCAGCGCTCAAATTCAGGATCGAGCGGTTGCCTGAACCGCCCGGACCACATCTTCACTTCGTCACCTCAATAGCAGTCTTCTTCTTCTGATTCAGCATGCGAGCGCGAGCAGGCAGAGCCAGAATCTTGATGAACCCGGCAGCATCCTTCTGGTCGTAGCTCTCGTTCATGGTGAACGAAGCGATATCAGCGTTGAACAGCGAGTTCTCCGACTTGCGGCTGCTGATGCCCACATTGCCCTTGTAGAGCGCGAGCTTCACCGTGCCGGTCATCTCCGTCTGCGTCGAGGCAACGAATGCATCGAGCGAAGCGCGCAGCGGCGTGAACCACAGGCCGTTGTACACGATGTCGGCGTACTTCAATGCGACGTGCTGCTTGAAATGCGACAGGTCGCGATCGAGGCACAGCGCTTCGAGCTCACGATGCGCCAGCAGCAGCAGCGTGCCACCCGGAGTCTCGTACGCACCACGCGACTTCATGCCGACGAACCGGTTTTCCACCAGGTCGATGCGGCCAATCGCATTGCGGGCGCCAATCTCATTCAGCAGTTCGAGCAGTTGTACGGCAGGCAGAGCCTGACCATTTACCGAAACAGGCACGCCCTTATCGAAGCCGATTTCCACTTCCTCCACGCGATCCGGAGCGGTCTGCGGAGAGTTCGAAATCTGCCACGTCGTATCCAGAGGCGCGTTCGCCGGATCTTCCAGTTCGCCGCCTTCGTGCGAGATGTGCCACAGGTTGCGGTCACGCGAGTGAATCTTCGTGCGGCTCGCCGTGATAGGAATATTGCGGGCTTCGGCGTAGTCAATGCAGTCTTCGCGCGACTTCAGCGTCCACTCACGCCATGGAGCAATGATCTGCAGCTCCGGCGCAAGCGCCTGGAACGCGTGCTCAAAACGAACCTGGTCGTTGCCCTTGCCCGTGCAACCATGGGCGACAGCTTCCGCGCCTTCAGCCAGCGCAATCTCCACCTGGTACTTTGCAATGATCGGGCGTGCCATCGAAGTTCCGAGCAGGTACTTGTTCTCATACACCGCACCCGCCTGCACGCACTTCCACACGTACTCGGTCAGGAACTCTTCGCGCAGGTCCTTCACCACAACCTTGGAAGCGCCGGTCTTGATCGCCTTGGCCGCGACCTCTTCCATGTCTTCGCCTTGGCCCACGTCGGCAACGAATGCGATCACGTCGCAGTTATAGTTTTCCTTGAGCCACGGAATGATGATCGAAGTATCAAGCCCGCCAGAATATGCCAGTACAACTTTCTTCTTAGACATTAAAGCTCCTCGATGGGAAGCGGCGGGAGCCGCCTCCTAATAGCTGCAGAAGGATCGCCTTCTGAATGTGCAGACGGTTCTCCGCCTGGTCAAATACAACGGACGCTGGCGAATCGATTACCGCCGCTTCCACTTCTTCACCGCGATGAGCCGGTAGGCAATGCATGAACACTGCCTCCGGCGCGGCGTTTGCAAAAAGTTCTGGAGTCACCTTGAACGCCGCAAAGATGCGCGCGCGCTCTGCCGTCTCGGCCTCCTGCCCCATGCTGGCCCACACGTCCGTGTAAACCGCATCGGCATTCTTCACGGCCTCGATCGGATCGTTTACGACCTCAATCGTTGCACCCGTTTCGCGTGCAATTTCCCGCGCAGCCGCCAGCACTTCGGCCTTCGGCTCGTATCCCTTCGGCGTGCCCACGACAATATGGCTGCCAAACAGCGCTGCACCCATCATCAGCGAATGCGCGACATTGTTGCCATCCCCAACATAGGCCAACTTAACTTTGTGCAGGTCGCCATACTTCTCGCGCAAGGTCAGGAAATCCGCCAGCGCCTGGCAGGGGTGCTCGTAATCGCTCAGCGCATTGATGACCGGAATTGACGCAAACCGCGCCAGCTCCGTCACCGTGCTGTGATCGAAAGTGCGCAGCACCAGCGCATCCACCCAGCGTTCCAGGTTGTGAGCCATATCGCTCAGCGGTTCCCGTTCGCCAATGCGCGAAGTCAACTGATCGACAAACATCGCGTGTCCGCCAAGCGAGTAGATGCCCGACTCGAACGTCAGCCGCGTACGGAACGATGGCTTTTCGAAGAACAGCACGATCTGCTTTCCTGCCAGAGCCGTGCGAAAATCCCCCGGACGCGCCTTCACCCGCGCTGCGAGCTCCAGCAGAAACTCTGCGTCTGACGGCTTCAGATCGCTCATCGCTGTGAGGTCGCTCAAAACAGGCGTGGGCGTATCGGCAATATCATTCTTTTCCACGGGACGAGTCGCCATGGCATTGTCCTCCTCTAGAGTCCGGATCATCGATCCGGGGACAGTTACTTCGCGCTGCTCGCTGATGCCTTGAGGAGCCTCTGTCGAGGGCTGCGCTTAGGTGCGGGCGCAGCGTCGCCAGATGACGCGCAGGAGGACAGTACTCGGTCGAGCGTTTCCACTAAGGACTTCACTTGCTGGGCCGTTACAACATACGGTGGCAGGAATCGCAACACCGTCTCGTGCGTCCGATTGATGATGATCTTCTGTTCGAGCATCGCCTTCTGGACAGCCTTCGCCAGGTCAGCCGATTCCAACTCCACACCAACCATCAATCCCACACCACGAATATCAACAATCGAGCCGTGCCGCGCATCGAGTTGTTGCAAAAGATCGAAGAAGATGCCGCCTACCTCTTTGACATGGCTCAGAATCTTCTCTTCTTCAAGTACGTTCAGGACTTCCAATGCAACGGCACAAGCCAGCGGCCCGCCGCCAAACGTCGTGCCGTGCATGCCCGGATGAATTGCTCCGGCCACTTCTTCGGTCACGAGAATCGCGCCCAGCGGAAGCCCTGCAGCCAGTGGCTTTGCGAGCGTGACCACATCCGGCTTCACACCGTAATGCTGGAACGCGAACATCTTGCCCGTACGTCCCAATCCACACTGAATCTCATCCAGCAGCAATAAAGCGCCAGTGCTTTGCGTCAGCTCGCGAGCGGCCTTCATGAACTCGCGGCTGACCGGATGTATTCCGCCTTCGCCTTGTATCGGTTCGATGCAGATGGCGCAGACCGTATCGTCAAACTTCTTTTTCAGGTCCTCGACATCGTCAAACTTCACAAATGTCACACCTGGCATCACCGGAGCGAACGGCTTGCGATACTTCTCCGTGTACGTCGTCGCCACCGAACCCATCGTGCGTCCGTGGAACGAGTTCTCAAGCGCCAGAAACTTCGTGCGCTTCCCCAAGCCCTTGCCACTCGCCACCGCGCGTGCGATCTTCAGCGCACCTTCCCAGGCCTCGGTTCCGCTGTTCGAGAAGAATGCGCGGTCCAACCCCGAAAGCTTTGTCAGCTTCTGCGCAAGCGCCGAGGGATACTCGGTGTAGAACAGGTTCGAGCAATGGATCAGCTTCCCTGCCTGCTCCTTGATCACCTTCGTGATCTTCGGATGCGAATAGCCCAGGGCCATCACGCCGATTCCGCTCAGGAAATCGAGATACTTGCTGCCATCCTCGGCGTAAAGATACGCGCCCTTGCCATGGGTCAGCAGAACCGGGTGGCGATCGTAAGTGTGGAGCAGATATTTTTCTTCCAGCTTCTGAACCTTGCTCAAACTCACGACGCCATCACCTCCGTACCGCATTCAATCTTTGTCTGGTAGAAAACCGGCAAGCTGTCGGCCTCAAGAGCTGGCAGGATGCGCACACGCTGCACACCTGAACGCAGCGCCTCCTGGCAAGCCTGCAGCTTCGGCAACATTCCGCCGCACACCACCGCGGACTTCACCAGTTCCGGAATCTCGCTGATCGACAGCCAGCGGATGATGGCTCCATCGCGGCCCTTCACACCCGCTACGTCGGTCAGGAAGATCAACGCATCGGCCTTGCAACCCGAGGCACACGCAGAAGCCATCTGGTCGGCGTTCACGTTGTAGTACTCGCCATCGGACCCCAGCGCGAGGCTAGAGATCACAGGAATTCCATCGTTGTCCCAGATCGCTTCGATCCAGCGAGAATCCACCGAGCTAATCTCACCAACGAATCCGAGATCGCCACCCTTGGTCTGTTTCTTGCGCGCTAAGAATGCTGCGCCATCGCCGCCGCAAAGTCCTACCGCCGCCTGCCCCGTCGCGGTGATTGCCGCAACCAACTGCTTGTTCACGCGTCCCGCCAGCACCATCAACGCGATATCACGCGTATCCGAATCCGTTACGCGGAGGCCGTTCACAAACGTGGACTCTTTGCCCATCTGCGCCAGCGTCTGCGTCAACGCCTTGCCACCACCATGCACCACGGCAACCTTGTGCCCTTCCGATGCGAGATCGGCAATCGCCTGCACGCACTTCTTCAACAACGCTTTATCTTCGAGCGCCGCACCGCCAATTTTCACCACGAGCTTCATCATCAGAATCCTTCTTTCTCGCTCCACCCGTACATCACGTTCAGGTTTTGGAGCGCCTGGCCCGCCGCGCCTTTCATCAGGTTGTCCAGGCAGGACACCACGATCAGGCGCTTTCCATCCGGGGCCAGTTGAAACCCCACATCGCAATAGTTGGTCCGCAGCGAATGCTGAATCTGCGGCAGGCTCCCATGGTCATAAACCCGGACCCAATGAGCGTCGCCGTAAAAGTCCCGCAACACTGCTTGAATTTCGTTCGGAGTGACTGGCTTTGCCAGTCCTAGATAGATCGTCGAAAGTATGCCGCGTGGAATCGGCAGCAGATGTGGAGTAAAGATGAGTTCATCCGATTGCAACCCCGCCTGTTCCAAAATTTCGCCGGTATGGCGATGTCCAAACACCGAGTACGCCGAGAAGTTTTCGGCTACCTCAACGAAATGCGTTTTCTGTGTCGGCTTCTTGCCCGCGCCAGAAACGCCCGACTTACAATCGCAAACTACGCCACGCCCGGCGTCGATCAGGCCCGACCGCACCAGCGGCGTCAACGCCACAATCACCGAGGTCGCATAGCACCCAGGATTTGCCACCAACGCTGCATCGCGGATTTCTTTTCGATGCAGTTCCGGCAACCCATAGACCGCCGACTCGTCCAATTTCGCCGCCGCAGCCGGGTCTTTATCCTCGAACTTGTAAACCGCGCGGTTAGCAGCTTGCTTCAGCCGCCACGCACCGCTCAGATCTACAATCCTCAGGCCCTTCGCCAGCGCTTCCGGAACCAGTTCCCGCGAAAGCTCATGCGGAGTGGCGAGAAACAAAACATCAACGCCGCGCGATTTCAGCAACTCCCAGGAAAAAGGCTCCAGCGGGTAGCTCGTGTTCGCGGCATATTCCGGATATAAACTCTCCTGGGCACCTTTTGCGCTCTCACGGGTCAAAAACACCGGAGTAGCCATTTTCGGGTGGCGAAGCAGCAATCTCGCCAATTCGAATCCCGCGTACCCCGTAGCCCCCATCACTGCGGCCTTGATCTTGGCCGCGCTCACTGCATCATTCCTTTGATCCGTAACGACATCTTGTGCGCATTCTTCTTGCTTTGTGAAATCACCAAAATCGTGTCATCCCCCGCGACCGTCCCTACAATCTCAGACCAGCCTTCGGAGTCAATCGCAGCTGCCACCGGCTGCGCCGAACCCGTTGCCGTCTTGATCACCAGCAGGTTCTGCGCCTCGCGCACCTCAATCACAAACTCGCGAACCAAGCGCCCCGCCGAATGAAACGCGGGCTCCGCCTGCTGATCGCCATTGGATATGCGATATCCCGAGGGGCTCTTCACCAATGACAGTTCGTTGATGTCGCGCGACAGCGTCGCCTGGGTTACATCAAAACCCTGTCGCAAAAGCAGCTTGCGCAGTTGTTCCTGGTTGGCAATCGATTCCTGCTGTACCAGATCCAGAATTAGGTTTTGACGCGACAATTTCGACATAAGCTTCCAGGACCGACGCAGAATTTTTATTCAGGCGACCGTATAAGTATGCATGCTCGATACAGTGCACGTCAATGAATTCTGAAAGGAATCTGAAGGAGTCTGTGAATAAATCGCGTGAATATTCGTGCATAAAGATGGAGCGGCGCTTACGCCGCCCCATCTTCTAAGGGATATACATCAAATGCTCGACGCCTGCGCCATAATCTGTGCCTTCTTGCTCTTCTTTACAAGCCACAGCATGTAGCCAACCGTCGCCAATCCTCCAACAAACAGGGTCAGGAATAGCACGATGACTCCGGTCTGCGGCCGCACAGCCAGAGCGTCAAGATTTGCGTATGGCTTCAGGTAGGCCACCCGCAGCAGGAACCGCAGGCAGACCATCAGGAACAACGTCACCAGCGACATGCCAAAACCGGCATGCACCAGCCGCGAGGGCTTTTCCGCAAGGCTCCCGATCAGGATCAGCAGCATCGCGGAGATCACCGAGATCAGTGCCACGCCGAAAACTGCGCCGGCCAGCGGGTCGCGCAACAGTGTCATCGCAATCTCGCGAGGGATGGCCAGCAGCAACCACATGCCGAGCAGGAATTGCAGTCCCGTACATCCGGCAAACACCAGCGCCGAACGCTGTACAAGCCATTTTCCGTATCCCGCATCCTGCTTCATCCTGCGCATGCCAATCTCAGCCAGGATGGCCGAGAACAGCGCGATTGCGCCGTTGACGATGTGCAAGTATCGCGGCACCAGGCTGTGGTCGCCCAGATTCAGGCTCCATCCATTCGGATGTGCGCGATACATCGAGAGCCAGCGCTCGGGGCTGAGCATCAGCGTCATGTTGTTGACAAAGATGAACGCGATACTGAGCAGCATGACAACCGAAAGCGCCAGAACGAAGGCGCCTCTTCCATTCCCTTTTCCGGCCACATACGAGAAGTAGTAATAGCCGTAGTAGGCGACCATCACCAGCGGAATCACCATCAGCCACAGCGAGCCAATCAGAATTGAACTCGTATACAGGAAGTTGCCGTAAAGCACCTGCACAAACAGCAACGCAGCAACGCCCAGCGTCACCGTGAACGCCAGAAACCCCGGCAGCATGCGTGACAGTTCGCTTGCGAGCTGTCTCGAATACGGATGCTCGGAGCTACGGCCGCGCAGATAGTTCCAGAGCGTCCATATCCCTCCGCCCAGTGCGGAATTCATGGCCACCACGTGCAAGGTAAACACCACCAGCAGAAGTGCGGTAAACAGCCACACCGGCCCGGGCAGTGGCAACGGATCGACACGCGGAATCGGAATCGTCTGCATTAGCGCACCTCCTGCTGGGAATGGTTTGGCCGCACAAGTTGCGAATGCGTCGTTCCGGTCGGCATCTCACCCGGCCCCTGTTTATGAGGCATTGGCTTGCTGGCCTCGTGAGAAATATAGAACGCCAGCGCCTGCGCCTGATCGTCGGGCGCGTTGAATTTCGGCATGTTGCTGCTCATCGCGTCCAGCGCCGGGAAAGTCTCCTGCACCTGCGGTGGCGTTGCATTTTCAAAAGCGCCTCGCAGTGGCCGCAGGTTCCCGTTCACCGTGTGGCAATGGCCGCACCGTGCGCCGAAAACCTTCTCGCCCACCTCGAGCCTGTTCGCATCCGTGATGTTGAACTTCCACTCGGCGTTCAGTGAAGCCAGGTACTGTCCCAGGGCCTTCCGATCCTGTTCATCGCCCGCGTAGGGAGGCATCGTCCCACGCAGCACGTGAATATGTTGCAGGATATCGGCTGCAAAGTCCGCATCCCAGCCATCCACGCGGCGTTTCATCCCGCGGTAGCCCCCAACAGCGTGGCAGCTTCCGCATTGCAGTTGGAAGAGGTTCTTGCCGTATCCCACGCCTGATCTTTCATCCGTCAGCAGGAAGTTCGCGTTCTTGCCAACTCCGGTCTGCTGTAGTGACTCCATCTGCGCCGCGCGAAGGTCGTTCGCATAAACGACCTCGTTGATCACCCACGGCTTGCGCACAAACTCGCGCAGATATTCGCCCGCGCCGATCATTCCCAACCCGCACACCACCAGCACGGCCACTACAGGAGCCCGCATCCAGCGGGGCTTCCACACGCCGAAGACCAGTGCGATCACCAGAGCCAGCAACGTAAACCCGACTCCCCCGCGCACCGCATGCCTCACTCCCGTCAGCACTCCATTAAGATAGAGCTGCGAAAAGCGGGGAATGCAGGCAAAGTACCACCACAGCGAAAGCGGCAGGACCAGGGCGCCAACAATCATCCACAGCGCCGACCAACGAGCGACCTTTTCGCGCCCCTCATTTCTCGGCAGGGTTACATAGCCAAAGATCCCCGCCAGAATAAAGCTGACAGCCGTTCGCGCTACCAACGATGGCAGGAATGTTGGATTGAAAATGCCGTCCCAGAAGTTCTGAGTCTGAACCCAACGTCCCGGGGTCAGCATAAAGGTGAGGATTCCGTTGATAATGAACAGACTCATCCAGGCCGCAACAAAGTAGATCCACCCAATGATCTGGTGTTCGCGGGCTGCGAGCCTGTCCCACGTATTCGCGTAAATGATGGCGGCAGCAATCTCGACAAAGAAGAAGACCCACTCAATCGCCCATGCCCACACAAACGTATGAATCAGGGTTGAGGTCGCTTCCGGGCTCACCAATCCGATGGTGAACCAGATTCCGACGCCGCTGATGGCGCCAAAAACCAGCGTGAGGAGAGCAAAAAACTTCGAGTGACGGCGACAATACTCCAGCATTGCTGCGTCTTTTTGTCGTCGCGCAAGATGCTCAGTCGCTACTAGGAAAAATCCCCCGCCGACGGCGAAATGCGAGACGAAGACATGTAGCACTGCGACCAGCGCAATCAACATTCCGCCTGGTATCGCAAGTTGCCAGTTTGGATAGTTCAAGGGGTGAGGCTCCTGAATCGAAACGGATAACTACCTCTGTATCTTCTATCGGAGCTCGGCTGAATGCAACGAAGATTGGCCAAAACAGATTCATCCCAGGCAAAAGCACTGGGATGAATGAATAGATCAATTTTTTGGAGCGCCACAAGCGCTTCCGAACCCTTACTCGGGTTAGTTGAAGAAGGCGGCGTTCTTTTCCGCGGCGTCCTGCTTATCGGCCGGCAGTTCGTCAGCAGCGTAAATCGAGTTGGTCGGGCACTCCGCGATGCAGGCGCCGCAATCCATGCACTCTGCAGGATTGATGTAGAGCTGTGAAGCAGCCTCGTACGTAGCTTCGTCCTTCGTGGGGTGGATCGCGCCACCGGGACAGGCATCGGCACAAAGGTTGTCTTTCACGCAGGTATCGGTAATGACGTAGGCCATCTCTGAATTCTCCTTGCGCGGAAACGGGTTCAGGGGGATGCGAATCCAAGATCTGCCCGCGCGCAAGTGAATCATAGAACGCAGGGGTGGGCCGGACTCTGTGATTTCAATCACTTTTCTTGATCATCGGTCCAAATTCTCAGCCATGGCCCGCACTTCGCCCGGAGAAAGTCCCCGCTCCCGCAATTGCCGCAAGCTGAGCGCATCGTGCCGCTTCGCCAAGCGCACGCCGTTTTCATCCTTCATAAGTTCGCAGTGGTAGTACGCCGAAGTCGCTAAACCCAGAGCGCGTTGCAGCAGTATCTGCCTCGCCGTCGAACGCAGCAGGTCCTCCCCGCGCACGACTTCGGTGATCCCCATCGCTGCATCGTCCACGACCACCGCCAACTGATACGCCGGAACATCATCGCGCCGCCACACGACAAAATCCCCAAAATCCCGCCCCGCCATGAAGGCCTGCCGCCCCATCCTGCCATCCTGAAATTCGATCACTTCGCCATCCGGCACCCGAAATCGCCAATTCACCCCTGCCGGAGCTGAGGCTTCAATCCGACGATCGCGGCATGTTCCCGGATAGATCGGCTCATCGTTGTCATCGTGAGGCGCCGTCGCAGCCTGCGCCAGATCTTTACGCGAGCATGCACACGGATAGATCCGCCCATCGCGCAACAGCTTCCGCCAGGCCTCTACATAAAACTCGCGCCGCTCGCTCTGTGTGTAAGGGCCGTACGCACCACCCACATCGGGACCTTCCTGCCAGTCGATGCCATACCAGCGCAGGTCTTCAAACATGCCGGCCACATACTCAGGACGACACCGCTGCGCGTCGAGATCTTCATTTCTGAAGACCAACACGCCCTTCGCATCCCTCGCCCGCTCATACGCGTGCCAAAACGTACGCGCATGCCCAAGATGGAGATAGCCTGTCGGCGACGGTGCAATGCGTCCGCGATAACCCTCAGCATTCACATCGAGATTCTAAATGGACTTCGCCAGCCAAACGCATTCTGGGATTGACTCCCTCCAGCCGAGGAATCCCATCCGCGTTACCCTTCTTAACTCAAATTCATCGCCTGCAGTTCCCTTGCAGAAGTAGCATTGTTCGATCTTTGAAGGAGGAGTTATGAATCGCATTCTTCGCGCAGCAGTTCTCGCTCTGGCCTTCGTTATTTGTTTCTCCCCTGCATCCTTGGCCGGGACGAAAGACCCCGCGCCTGCCCGCGTCCCACCGCAAATCCTGGCTGCGACCAAAGTATTCCTCGCCAATGGTGGGAGTTCCGTTGAAACTTCGGAAGGCATTTCCCCAACCCTGCCCTATGACGAATTCTATGCGGGAATGAAATCGCTGGGACGCTTCGAACTCCTGCCCGGCCCGGCTGACGCCGATCTCGTACTGGAACTCCGGTTCATCACCGTCGCCCCAACCGTTCTTCGGAAAGAGGGGGAACGCACAAGGCGCCAATTAGAACTACTCTTCATCGATCCAAAGACGCACATCACGCTCTGGACACTCTACGAGCAGTTCGACGGCGCCATACTGGACTCCAACAAGCGGAAGGACCTCGATCAAGGCATCGCCACACTCCTCAACGACGTAAAGAAGCTCACAACAACGCCTGCACCTTAGCAGACCAGCAAAGGCCGGTTCTCGAGGCGGAGTCTGGGAACACCTACATCAACCTGCGCGTATCCTGAAACAACTTCAGGGGGACGCCATGAATCGAGAGCGCGCGTTGAAGGTGGTCTTGGTTTTCGTCGGAGTACTGTTCTTAGCTCTGGCCTATCCCATGGTGCTGTTCATTCGGCAGGAGCCTGCGTTGTCCATGATGCTCAGCCTCTATGTGACACTTGGAATCTTCCTGCTCTTGGCCGTTCGCTCCCCGGCGGAACATCGCAGCCTGATTGCTTTCACAGCATGGTCGAGCTTCGCTCACGCAGCGCTCATGAGCTACCAGGCATTTCGCCACATAATCGCCCACGGCGAACTCGTCGGAGTAGCGTTCCTGATTGTCATCGGAGTCCTCCTCGTAGCGCTCGCCCCCGCACGCCGGTCTGCAAAAGTCGTTCTCAACCGTGTGGCGTAGCTCATAACCAAAAAAGGAGGATCACGATGCGTGATCCCCTTCTTTCTCGGTCCTGCCTCAATTAAGCAGCGTTCGCTCGTTCCACGATCTCGCGCGCTTCTCGTACCGCGCCCATCACTTCGTCAAACGAGTTGATGGCAAACAACCGCTTGTGCACCTCGTCCACCTTGACACTCGTGTTCAACACTGTTTCCACGCTGAAATCGCAAACCTCGCATCCCCCTGTGATCACGTTCGTGCACTCGGCCTGCGACGAAGCCACGCCCGAGCCATACACCTTCACTTGCCCGTCCTGCCTGATCAGCCCAAACTCAAACGTGTACCAGTAGAGACGTCCCATGCGCTCCAGCTTCTCTTCGTTGTCCATCGAGAAGCACACCCGTCCATACTCTGCAACAGCATCGGCAAATCGATGCTCGGCAAACATTGGCAGGTGCCCCAGCGCATCATGCAGAATATCGGGCTCCGGAATATAGTCCATCGATTCACGGCTGCGCAGCCATGTCGTTGTCGGGAACTGTCGATTCGCCAGCATCTCGAAGAACGCACGCGACGGCATGAATCCCGAAACCGGCTGCACCTTCCATCCGGTACGCTGTTCCAGCTTCCGGCTGATCTCAGCCAAATGCGGTATCTGCTTTTGCTCCAGCCCGAGTGCGTTCCAGCCTTCCAGATATTCCCGACACGCGCACTGCTGCAGTTGTGCCATCCGGCGGGCGACCAGTTCGCTCCAGAGGACATGCTGATCGGGTGTGTACTTGGAATAGTCCTGCTCAATCAAAAATGGTTTTGCCGCGACCAGCTCGGTGTGCTCCATACTCGGCATCGGTCACCTCTCGTGATCTCCCCAAGCGGGAGATGCGTTATCTGAGATGCCACGCGCAGCCAATGAGTAGAGCAGAAATTCCGAGTGCTCCCACCACTCGCCGCAGACGCTCGTGCCATTCCCTGCGAACTTTGTTACGCTGTCTTCGGAGACTCTCGTATGTCAAATCTGAATAACAATGAACAGCCTGAAATCCAAATCCAGAATTCGGACGATTACCGCGAAGGCTATTCCAACAGCGTGCAGGTCCGGATGAGTGTGTGGGACTTTTTCCTGGCATTTGGCATGGCCATTCCGGGCAGCGGTCCCGGCATTGAGCTGCGCAATTTTCAGGGAATTTATCTAAGCCCGCAGCAGGCCAAAGCGCTGGCAATCATGCTTCACCAGAACATTCTCAATTACGAGCAGACCTTCGGCGAAATCAAAATCGATCCGCAATTCGCGCAGAACGGACCGATTCACTAAACATGGCTGGGAGACCCCCGCACACTCGCACCCAAGCCGTTTTGGCTCTGTGGGGGTTTGCCGTCATCTTCGCCGCTTTGTGGGTGGCACATCTGCCCTGGCTCCGTCTTCCCTACTTCTGGGATGAGGCCGGATACTTCATCCCGGCCGCTCACGATCTGCTTCTCACCGGCGACCTCATTCCCCACACAACGCTTTCCAATGCTCATCCACCGCTGGTCATGGTGTGGCTGGCGCTGTGCTGGAAGCTGACCGCCTACACGCCTCTGGTCACCCGCACTGCGATGCTGCTCGTAGCTGCCTTCGGTCTCACTGCGTTGTGGCGCATCGCCCGGCGGGTAGCGAGTCCAGAGGTGGCCATCGCCACCGTGGTGCTCACGGCGCTTTCGCCCACCGTGTTCTCGCAGTGCATGATGGCCCAGCTCGACATCGCTGCCTTTGCCCTTGTGCTGTGGACCCTCGACGCGCACCTCCGTGGCCAGCGCTGGCGCGCCGTAGTATTCGCCGCCCTTGCAGCGGTCGCCAAGGAGACCACTGTCGCCATAACTCTCACGCTGCTCGGGGCCGACCTGATCGGCGTGCTCGCCTACAGAGTGCGTCCGCGGTGGGCAGCAAAATGGTGCCTGCGACGGGAAACCGTTGCGTGCAGTGCGGCTTACCTGCTCTCTCTCGCGCCGCTGATTGCCTGGTATGCGTATCACAACCACCGCACCGGACACGTCTTCGGCAACCCCGACTACCTACGCTACAACGTGGGCGCAACGGTCACGCCAACGCGCATCCTTTTCGCCGGACTCATGCGCCTGTGGCACGCAACCGGATACATGAATCTGTTCGTGCTCACCGCGTCCGCGCTGGTGCTGTGGTGGAGCGTACGCGGGCAGGACTCAAGCGCATACGCTGGTAATCCCCTCCTCCGCCGACAGCAGCAAGAAATGAGCGACCCGAACGGTGTTGGCGATCGAGGCCGGCAGATTTCGCCGAGTGTGCAACTGCTATTCGTTCTGATAGTGCTGGCGCAGGTGGCCGAGTTTTCCGTCGTCGGCGGAGCGCTGCTGGCGCGCTACATGATCGCCGCGATCCCCTTGACGGTGCTGCTCGCGGCGAACGTTGTTCGCCTCTATGCGCCGCAGTGGAAGCTCTGGATTGCCGGTTGCGCAGTGGCCTTCATCGCCGCGCTGGTGTTCAATCCGCCATGGTTCATCTCGCCGGAAGACAACCTGACATGGACACATTTCGTCCGCATGCACCAGCAGGCCACAAGCTATGTCGAGCAGCACTATCCGCAGGACCGCATTCTGACCGCGTGGCCTGCATCGGATGAACTGAATCGTCCCTTCCTCGGCTACGTGCGCGAACCGCATAGCGTCGTCCGCATCGAGAACTTCACGCCCGAAGAAGTCCTGCGCGCCTCGCAACAGCCGGAAAGCTTCGACATTGTCGTGGCCTTCTCGACCAAGTTCGAACCGCAGCGCGGCCTGTTCCAACGCATTCCCGGATGGACTCGGCTCCAGACGCGCTACTTCGATTTCCACCAGGATCTTCCGCCCCAGACGATCGCGCGCATCCTGCACGGGCGCATCGTTTGGAAAGCCGCAACGAACGGAGAGTGGGTCGCAGTGATCGAAGTTGACAAGATCAGGGATGCAAGAAATCAAGGTTTCAAGGTGTCAAAGTTCGAAGGTGTCAAGGTTTCAAGGTTCTAACGTTTCACCTTTCAAGCTCCTCGTATCGTTCGAATTCAAGGTGTTCAGTGTCATTCCGAGCGAAGCGAGGGACCCCTCCCCTCTTCACCCTGCCCCACCATTACCCGCCTTTTATATGTTGGGCACCCGCACTGTTCGATTCCGTTACCATTTCACTAACCTCTGCCGCCCGAACAACCGCATTAACCACCCCGTTAACTACCAACGCCCCTTCATGTTCTCCGAGTACTTAAAAACTTCAAACCGGAACGCACGAATCACACACTTTCGCTCGAATTCGCACCCTTCCTTGCACCATGTCAACCCCAAAAACCTCACAACACTTCCTAATCGACTGAGAACACACGAGATACACCTCCACTACCACTGATGGGATTCGCACCCCATTGTGTTACTCTGAAATTAGGAGAACCCACACTCCTCCTAATGAACTCTTCGTAAGTTACCTGTTTTCAAATTTTTGGCGGGAAATATAGGGGGGGGTACCCACCCTCCAAGGATTGGGTACCCTCTCGAGAAGAAGAGCAGCTCACCAGGCAGTGAGGTTCACGCGGTCAAGCCAGACGTCGTAGTTGGTGGCGTTGCTCGCTTCGTCCATCTGGAAGGCGACATTGAGTTCGTTGCCGCCGCCAGGCTTGGAGCCGTAGGAGCGATTGATATAGGACTTGTTGCCGTTGAGCGTGACGGCGATGAAGTGTTCCTGTCCATTGACGCGCTCGAACTCAAGCACAAGGTGGTTCCACTGGTAAGTAGGCGGAGCCGAGCAACCGATGCCGGTGTGAACCCATGCGGCAGCAGCCGTGTTCCAGACGTCCCACTGATGGGCCGCGACGTTGCACTGGTGGCCGAAGATGTATTTGCGGCCATTGGCAGCCTGATTGGCGTCGAACTCAAGCGCCTGCACAGCGCCAGCGTTGGTGTAATAAAAGTACAGGTCATAGATAAAATGCGTAGCGTCGGGCATGACCTGAAGTTCCTTCCACCAGAGAGCATTGCCAAACGAAGTCTTGCCGCCAATCCAAAAGTGCGCGGACTTGCCGTCCATTGACGGCGAGTTGACATACTGCGAGAACGAATACGGAACAGACGGCCCGTGACCGCCCTGTCCGGCGCAGGACCCACAACTGCTCCAGCCACCCATCTCATCGATGTTGGTAAACGTAGGCGCCTTGCCGCTGCTATTGGAACTCTGTGAGGCACCGTTGCTTCCGGAAGAGCCGGAACCGCCGCTGGAGGAAGTAGTACCGCTGCTGCCTCCTGTCGTGGAGCCTCCTGTCGAGGTGGTCGCGGTCGCGGCAACCGTAACGCTGGCGGTAGCGACCTGGTTGGGATCGGCCTGACTGATAGCCGTAATGGTATGCGTGCCGTTAGAGGTCGGAGCGGTGTAGAGTCCCGCGGCAGTGATGGTGCCTACGGCGGTATTGCCCCCGGCAACGTTATCCACCGTCCATGCGACAGCGCTGGCGATCGAGGAACTGAACTGCTGCTGGGCTCCGTGAGTAACGGTTGCAGCCTGAGGAGTGACGGATACAGCAGTGGTGGCGGGTACGGCGGCGTTCTGGTGGCTGGAGCCTCCGCCGCAAGCAGCGAGCGTGAAGACGATGCAGACGGCTGCGGCCGCCTGAAGCCAATGTGTGTTGTTATGTTTCACGGTTTCCTCCATCGATTCGTTCACGAATGCGGTTGCTGTGCGGTTCACGTGCGCGTTGAGAACACTTGAGCTGCACACCGGTTCATGACTGAAATGGGCAGTGGCAGACGGCCGCTGCCGTGCGGTGGTTGGGCGACGCAAATGTTTCCCGGTCGCCAGGGTTTTGAATTTTGCGGATTTTGCTTACCGAGTTCTCAAAATGGCAGGGCTCCGTGGGTGGGAGCCACCGTCAGCACTCGGGTGGTGGGACCGCCCGATTCCCTGCCGTGGAACTCACACCATGGTCTCTAGTGAAATCTGTCTAGAAACACACAATATATGCACGCGGAGAATCATTCAAAGTCACTGCTGGATTTGCCCAGCTCACGCGCACGTAAGAAGACATCCTGGAACATTGCTGCGGTAAGTTTCCCAGTTGCGGTGTTCTGGTTGGAAGGATGGTAAGAGGCAAGAAGCGTGACACCGTTGGGAATCAAGTATTCGGCAGCGTGACCGAAGGTGTAACCGGTCTTGCGCTGGATGACCTGCTGACGGCGCAGCGCGTCAAGGTACGCATCGAAAGCAATCTTGCCGAGTGCGACGACAACTTTCACGTGCTTGAGCAGATGAAGCTCGCGGTCGGTGTACTCGGAACAATTGGTAATTTCGGAGGGTAGCGGCTTGTTGTCCGGAGGTGCGCAGCGGACGGCGGCGGTGATCCATAGATTGTGTAGCGTAAGGCCGTCGTTGCGGCCTGTTGCCGTAGGCTGCGAGGCGAATCCAAGACGGTGAAGTATGGGATACATGAAGTTGCCGGAGGCGTCTCCCGTGAACGGGCGGCCCGTGCGATTGCTGCCGTGGGCTCCGGGAGCTAGGCCCAGGACGAGCACGCGGGAGGCGGGATCCCCAAAGCCGGGTACCGGCCTTGCCCAGTACTCGCAATCAAGGTAGGCGCGCCGCTTCTCACGACCGATGCGCTCGCGATATTCCACCAGACGCGGGCAGCGGAAGCAGTTGATGACCTCGGTTTCGAGAAGAACGAGGGGGTTGAGCGGTTTCGATGAGTTTTCGGAAGTCGATTTCGCGGGCACGCGAGAAATATACGACAGTGAAGAGTGACGGGCCAGTTGCGCCAGCAAGTCGGGCCAGAGTCATCAAAAGGCCGATTGAGCGCCAATGTGAGTGACCGGACCGAAAATCCAATGCGGCTGCTGGATTGAGCCCAACGCCTGAGAAGGAAATCTCATCTGTATAAGCACGCCACTTTTCGAAAGTTCTAAACGGGGCCGTAGAGAAACGACCCAGGGAGATTTCTGAACATGAAGAAACTGTTACTCGTCGCTACACTTTCACTCGGCACATTCGCGTTCGCTCAAACATCATCAAGCGGATCAGGTACGGGCGCAGCCGGAAGCATAGGATCGAGCACGTCAACACAGTCAACTCAATCCACCACCCAGAGCGGTACCTCCTCCACGATGCCGGGTAGCAACGTGGGCGACGCTGGAAGCCAGGGCACACCGTCGAACAACACCACGCTGAACGGCCAGACGGGCGGAAGCACGACCGGAACGACGAGCACCGCACCAAGTGCCGATGGCACCTCGGCTGGCGCTAGCACGGGTTCGGCCAACACCGGCACCAACGCGACTTATGGTACCGGCAGCACGAGTTCCAACCCTGGCTCGATGAGCAACCCGAATGGCAGCAGCACGGGCACGAGCACGGGAACGACGTCCACCTCGCCCTCGACCACTTCGCCTTCTTCGACGACCACGCCGGACTCGACTACGACGACTTCGCCCCGGTAAGGCCAGGCAGAAGTAAACAGGAAAACGGTTGAGGTTGACCCGAAGGTGGCCCGTAGAGATACGGGCCACAACTTTTTTCGGGAAGATTTCTTTCGCCCTCAGTTTGACCCACACTTGTCCCGTCTCATACACTGAATCGTTCGCAGTTGGCAATCGAGCCGCTGCATGTGCTCTCAGAAAGAACAACTGGCCGTTCGGCCGTTACAAATCTTCAGAAGAATTAAGGCTATCCCGTTGACATCCACTGACTTGACATCTACCGATTCCACCGCCGAAGTAACGAAAAACCCCTGCGAGCGCGAAGTCTCCGTCGAGGTTCCCGCTGATGAAGTTATGCGCGAATGGAAGAGCGCAGTCGCGCAATTCCAGAAGCATGCCCGGATCCCCGGCTTCCGCAAAGGCAAGGTCCCGCCTTCAATCGTGCGCAGCAAGTTCGCGGACGAGATTAAGTCCGAAGTGGTTGAGCACCTAATCCCCGCCGCATTCCGCGAGGAGACCAAGAAGCAGAACCTGATCCCGATTGGGCAGCCGCGCGTGGTTGAACTCGAACTGGAAGAAGAAAAGCCGCTGAAGTTCAAGGCTGTATTCGAGATTCTGCCGCCATTCGAGGTAGAAGGCTACAAGGACATCAAGGTGACGCCCGAGACCGTGTCGGTGGACGACGCTGAAGTCCAGAAGACGATCGACAATCTGCGCGAACAGAACTCTACCTACGCAAACGTGGAAGAGGATCGCGGACTGAACGATGGCGACTACGCTTCCGTGGCATTCAAGAGCACGAGCCAGGAAGAAGGCGCCGAGCCGGTCGAAATGAAGGATGTTCTCGTCGAAATCGGTGGCGCAAACACGCTGCCGGATTTCACCAACAATCTGCGCGGAGCCAAGGCAAGCGAGACTCGCAGCTTTGACGTGACTTATGCCGAAGATTTCGGCGATAAGCGGCTGGCTGGAAAGACACTGCATTATGACGTCGAGGTTAAGGGCATCAAGACGAAGGTCGTGCCAGAACTAAACGACGAGTGGGTCAAGGATCTGGGCCAGGAAGACCTGAACACCCTGGACGATCTCCGCAAGCGCATTCACGAAGGAATGGAGCACGAGAGAAAACATCAGGCGGAACACAAGGCGAAGGACGAACTATTGCAGCAGTTGACTGCAAAGTTCCCCATCGATGTTCCAAACGTGTTGGTGGAAAACTCGATCGATCAGCGTCTTGAGCGCGGATTACGTTCGCTGGTATCGCAGGGTCTGCGTGCAGAAGATATCAAACGCATGGACCTGAGCAAGCTACGCGAAGGCCAGCGTGAGAGCGCCCTACGCGATGTGCGTGCCAATCTGCTACTGGAGAAGATCGCTGACGTGGAGAACATCCAGGTGAGCGAGGAAGATCTCGACAAGGAGATTGCCGCAGCAGCACAGCAGTCCCGCCAGAACCCGCTCGCACTGCGCAAACAGTTGGAAGAGAAGAATGGATTGGAAAGCCTGCGCTCGCAATTGCGTTGTGATCGCGCACTAGATTTGTTGTTGAAGCAGTCCGAGTAGTAGTTGTGGTGAAACGAATTGTCATCCACCGCGCTCCCGGCAGCATCAAAGCTCACGGGAGCGCGTTACTAGAACTGAGGAGAGGTTGAGACCTCGGATTGTAAAGGAGCCGGATAACTATGCTTGTACCGATGGTGGTCGAGCAAACCAGCAGGGGCGAGCGCGCCTACGACATTTACTCCAGGCTACTTAGAGACAACATCATCTTTCTGGGCACCCCGATCGATGATAATGTCGCAAACCTGATCATCGCGCAGTTGCTGTTCCTGTCGGCCGAGGACCCGGAAAAAGATATTTCGCTATACATCAACTCGCCGGGAGGTTCGATTACGGCGGGTATGGCGATCTATGACACGATGCAGTTCATTCGCAATGATGTTGTGACGATCTGCATTGGACAGGCTGCTTCGATGGGCGCAATGCTGCTGGCGGCTGGCGCCGCTGGCAAACGCTATGCGTTGCCAACGTCACGAATCCTGATTCACCAGCCGCTGATCATGGGCGGAGGAATCTCAGGCCAGGCGACGGATATCGACATTCACGCGCGCGAGATCCTGAGAATGCGCGAGTTGATGAACCAGCTCATGGCAAAGCACACGGGTCAGGTTCTGGACAAAGTAGAACGCGACACCGAGCGCGACTTCATCATGAACGCTCAGCAGTCGAAAGAGTACGGCATTGTAGATGACATCATCTACAAACATAAGTAAAGCCCGCCTGGGCGAGGGTTGCTGGATTCGGCGATCCTCGCCTTCGGTGAATAACCGAAAATGTACAGGACTAAGGTACTCACGTTATTGCCAAGATCCTCGGTGCCGAAGACACTGTTGGGAATCTTTTTAGCATCTAACGGCCTTGCACATCCTGTGTAGGTGCGGGAAGATTTATGGTTACGGCAGTCGTTGTTCGGCAATGCAGTTGATCGCGGACAGCAACACAGTCGATCGTCTCCTGTCCAGGACCAACTTCTTAGACACACCGGGCTACCCGGGAATGCAACAGGAGTCATTAGTGAGATCCAGGTCTGGTTCTGACGAAGTATTGCGTTGTTCGTTTTGCCACAAATCACAGGACGCGGTGGCAAAACTGATCTCCTCTCCCTCTGATTACCCACGCGCATACATTTGCGACGAATGTGTGGCGGTCTGCAACTCGATTCTGGAAGACGATCGTAGCGAGACGACGACCGCGGCAGGGCCTAATCACTTGCCCAAGCCACAGGAAGTCAAGGTTTTCCTGGACGAGTATGTAATCGGTCAAGAGAAGACAAAGAAGAAGCTCGCCGTGGCGGTTTACAACCACTACAAGCGCATCTACATGAATCGCCAGCGCACGAGCGAAATCGAGTTATCGAAATCGAACATTCTGCTGATTGGACCCACGGGCACTGGCAAGACCTTGCTGGCGCAAACGTTGGCCAAGATGCTCGATGTGCCGTTTGCCATTGTGGATGCGACCACGCTGACCGAAGCCGGTTATGTAGGCGAGGACGTGGAGAACATCATCCTGAAATTGTTGCAGGCCGCCGATGGAGACGTGGCGCGTGCGCAGACCGGCATCATCTACATCGACGAAATCGATAAGATTGGCCGCAAGGATGAGAACCCCTCGATCACGCGTGATGTGTCGGGCGAAGGTGTGCAGCAGGCGCTGTTAAAGATCCTCGAGGGTACGGTGGCCAATGTTCCTCCGCAGGGCGGACGCAAGCACCCGCACCAGGAATTCACGCCGGTGGACACGACGAACATTCTGTTCATCGTAGGTGGAGCATTCGTGGGTCTGGAGAAAGTGATCGAGCGCCGCGTCGGCAAGCGCTCTGTGGGCTTCAAGACCGGAGATGATGCGCAGCGCGAGGAAGTCACGCACATCAACAAGCGGGATGACGAGTTGCTGCAACAGGCGCAGCCCCAGGACCTGATCAAGTTTGGCCTGATCCCCGAGTTCATCGGCCGACTTCCTGTGATGGGCGTGCTGAGCGATCTGGACGAAACCGCGCTGGTTCAGATTTTGACGCGGCCGCGCAATGCTATTGTGAAGCAGTATCAGCGACTGTTCGAGTTTGAGAATGTCAAGCTGAAGTTCTCGGACGAAGCGCTCTCGGCAATTGCACGGGAGGCCCTGAACCGCAAGGTGGGCGCGCGCGGACTGCGAATGATTCTCGAAGAGCTGATGTTGGATCTGATGTATCAGCTTCCAGGTCAGAAAAAGATCAAGGAATTCGAAGTCACCCGCGAAATGGTCGAACAGCGAGACGTGTCGATGCCGCGAGTGGAAAAGCAGGCATCCTAACCAAAAGAAATGCACCTATAGCCCAGCCGCCACTGGCTGGGCTTTCGTTTTAGGCGAAATAGCGATAAGGCTGATCCAAGAAAAGCAATGATGGGCAACTTGGAGGGGATCGATAATAAAGAACTTCGGTCACATCCCTGTGAGGGCCGCAAAGCTTTGGAGCGCGGGAGGATAGCGCTAGTGAATGGCGCTTCGGAAGTGGAGTCGGTTTCGAATTGGCTCAATTTCAGCAAGTCTGGGCTGCAAATTGCTGCAGGTCAGACTTATTGCCGCCGATATAACGTTGTAGTAGGCTCAAGAACAATCTGCGGTAGCCAGCGAGTCGTGGCGGATCGTAATGAATCTAACTGGCATACCCACAAGGGAAGTGAGGCTGCGTGAGCCTGATAAAAGAAAAATTCGAAACCCGCAAGCTGCCGATGATGCCAATTCGGGATGTCGTCATATTCCCATTCATGATGACGCCCTTTGTTGTAGGCCGCGAGTCAAGCGTGCGCGCCCTCGAAGAGGCTCTTGCGGGAGATAAGCGGATATTCCTGGCGACCCAGCACGACCCGGGCGTGGACGAACCAAAGCCGGACGAGATATACCAGGTTGGCACGATCGTGAACATTGTGCAGAGCCTGAAGATGCCGGACGGGAACATCAAGGTTCTTGTTGAGGGCATCGAGCGCGGGCGCATTCTGCAGGTGACCGAAACCGATGGATTCTACATGGCTTCCGTGCGGGTGAACCGCTACACGCCGGAGATTACGCCGCAGGTAGAGGCGACAATGCAACGTGTCGCTTCCTTGTTTGAGCAGTACGTCAAGCTTTGCCAATCGCTAAATCAGGAGACAATCGCAGCGACGGTGCGCATGGACGACATCTCGCGCCTGAGCGATACGATTGCGGCGAACCTGCAGCTCTCGATTGAAGAGAAGCAGGAATTGCTGGAGATCTTCGATCCAGCCGAGCGGCTGGCGCGCATCTCGGACGTGCTAGATATTGAAATCGAAAAGTTGAATATGGACCGCAGCATCCAGTCGCGAGTGAAGCGGCAGATGGAGCGCGCGCAGAAAGAGTATTACCTCAACGAGAAGATCAAGGCGATCCAGAAAGAACTGGGGCGCGGCGAGAAGAGCGAATTCGACGAACTGAAGAAGAAGATCGACAGCTCAGGCATGCCTCCGGAGGTGCTGGAGAAGGCCACACAGGAATTGAAGAAGCTGGAGGCGATGCCTCCGATGTCGGCCGAGTCCACTGTGTCCCGCAACTATCTAGACTGGCTGCTGGCGGTGCCGTGGAAGAAAAAGTCGAAGGAAATTCGTGACATCGATTTCGCCGAACGCACGCTGAACGAAGATCATTATGGACTGGAGAAGATCAAGGAGAGAATCCTTGAGTTCCTCGCCGTGCGACAGCTGGTGAAGAATCCGAAGGGCTCAATTCTCTGCCTCGTTGGGCCTCCGGGCGTGGGCAAAACGTCGTTAGGCATGAGCATCGCCAAGGCGACAGGGCGCAAGTTCGTCAGAATGTCGCTGGGCGGCGTGCGAGATGAGGCGGAAATTCGCGGACATCGCCGCACGTACATCGGCGCACTGCCGGGCCAGATCATCCAGATGATGAAGAAGGCTGGGACACGCAATCCGGTGTTTATGCTGGACGAAGTCGATAAGATGTCGAACGATTTCCGTGGTGACCCATCTTCGGCGCTGTTAGAGGTGCTCGATCCAGAACAGAATTTCATGTTCGTGGATCACTACCTTGACGTGGAGTATGACCTGTCACAGGTGTTCTTCATCGCCACGGCCAACGTGCTGCACACGATTCCCGCTCCGCTGCAGGACCGCATGGAAGTGCTGCGGTTGCAAGGCTACACGGAACCTGAAAAGCTCGAGATTGCGCGGCAATACCTGGTGAAGAAGCAACTGGAGCAGGCAGGACTGACGGCCGCGAATATCGAGTTCGAAGAAGATGCCCTGCGCGGAATCACTCGCTACTACACCCGCGAGGCAGGTGTACGCAACCTGGAACGCGAGATCGGAAACGTGTGCCGCAAGGTGGCGCGCGCGGTGGTTCGCGAAGGCGAGAACTACTCGACAAAGATCACCGGCGACAGCCTGAGCGGGTACCTGGGGATTGCGAAGTTCCGCGACACCCTGGCGAACGAGAAGAGCGAGGTTGGCCTGGTGACGGGCCTGGCGTGGACGGAAGTGGGCGGATGCATTCTGACCACGGAAGTTGCGATCGTCGATGGCAAGGGCAAACTTACACTGACGGGCAAACTTGGCGACGTGATGCAGGAGTCGGCACAGGCGGCAATGAGCTATCTGCGCTCGCGCTGGCAGAGGCTTGGCATTCCGCGCGACTTCTACCGCAACGTCGACATTCACGTTCATGTGCCGGAAGGCGCGATTCCGAAGGATGGTCCGTCGGCTGGCATTACCATCGCAACGGCAATTGCGAGTGCGCTGAGCAAGATTCCGGTGCGTCGTGATATCTGCATGACGGGCGAGATCACGCTGCGCGGCAAGGTGCTGCCGATTGGCGGCATGAAAGAGAAACTGCTGGCGGCGCATCGCGCGGGAATCATGGAAGCCATTCTGCCTTCCGAGAATCAGAAGGACCTGGCGGAAGTTCCAGATAACCTGCGCAATGAGATGAAGCTGCACTTCGTGGATTCGATGGACGAAGTGTTGCAAATCGCGCTGGAGCAACCTCTGCCTGATATTCCAGTGGGGACGCCGCTCCCGATATCCCCAGCGGAGCAGCCGGAAGCTCGACAGTAGTAGCAATTCCAGACAAAAGAATTGGCCCGCTTACAAAGGCGGGCCATTTTGTTGCTCGCAGAACTATTCGACTTCAAATTCAGCGCGACGCTCTTGCGTGACCTTGCCTTGGAAGTCGGTTCCCTTCATCAGGACGGCGTAGCTTCCAGCGGGAAGAGCCGGCTCGCTGCGAAGCTTGAGACCAACGCGGACGACGGGATTGTTGGGCTGGATGAAAGTGGAAACGTCGAAGAGGCCAGACGAGAATCTCTTTTCGCCGGTCATGCGGTCGACAATCACATAGTCCATTGCGATGACGGGCTGCTTGAGCTCGGCCGCTGCAATCAGCGAATCATAGAGTTCAACGTATATAAATCCGGTCTCGCCTTTCTTCAAATGCACTCGGGCCTGCGGCTCAAACTGCATACCCTTGGTGATGAGAGGTGTGCGATCCTCAAGGCCTTCTTCAACAGTGACCTGGCTTGGGTCGTACTTGCTGATGTGACTCGTAACAGCGAGCGAGCTGATCGTGAACTGATTGCCATCGAACGGTTCGATGCTGAGCGGAGCTTCGATCTTGCCGAAGCTTTCTCCTTGCGAGGCGAAGACGACGGTGAGAGTGTACTGTCCACTGGCCGCTTCGAACTGCTTTTCGTAGTGAAGGGGAGTTTTGAGGGATTCCTCAAGCTGCTTCTTGTCTTCGAACTCGAGCTTGACGGTGTCGCTGAATCGGCCAGCAACCGACCTGTCGGCGCGTGAAACAACACCGAGCACATTGACAGTGGCGAGATGCTTGCCTTTCTCCTTCGTGATCTTGAGAGCCGCGGAAGGGATTTCCATGACAAGGTCCACACGAGCAACATTGGGTTGAGTGTAAAAGAATGGGGCCTGGATGGAGGCTTGTAGGGTGCCGGATTGCGGCGATGCGATTTTGGCTTCGAGTTCGCGCCCCTCACTTCTTCCTGCGAGCAGGTCAAGCGGCTTCTGGTCGCAATATCCACTGCGGGAACGAACCTCTGTGCCGCCGCGGTCAACTTTAACCTTGAGCGTGTGGCATTGGCCCGGCTTTACGTCCGCAGGCGTGTAGCTGAGCAGATAGTACTGGTCGAGATCGTCACCAATGCGCTGGAGTCCACCGAGCAGATCGTTGCTGTTCTTGATGAGGAAGCCGCCAGTGCCTTCGGCGAGTGCGAACAGGACCTGCTGATTATCCAGAGCGCTGGGCAGCGTGGGAATCAGCATGTTGCGCGGGTTCGACTGCTGTATGAAGCCGCGATTGGGGGTGCCTGCCCCACCCGCTGGACCACGGCTGGGCGAGGTAGGTCCGGTCCTGGGAGGGGTTCCTCCACTCGAGCCAGTGCCACCGCGTCCGCCAGTGCCCCCCGTTGCACCGGTGCCGCCAGTTCCGCCGGAGCCGCTGCTACCTGTGCCGCCGCGACTACCGCTACCACTACCGCCAGAACCGGCTCCGCCGCTCGTTCCTCCGCCAGTAGTTCCTCCGCCGCGCTGCATATCGTATGCCGCATAAACCAGCCGCGCCGTGCCCGCCTTGAGCATGCCGGCATACATGGGGATGGGCCGCAGCGAGTCAGTCACGCTGTTGTAGCTGCGAAAGCCACCTGCAACCAATCCGCGCACATCAATGGGATACACGGCTACATTGGCGCGATTGCAGGCGTCCACAGCAGCGGTCAATTCCGTCATTAACTCGGGTGTGAGAGGAAATCCTGCACTGAGAAAGACTACGGATTTGCGCCCGGGTACGGTGGTCATGCCTTTGGCGAGTTGACGGAGCGAGTTGAGCACATCGCGCGATGCGAAGGAACTCATTGCTCCGCTCAGTCTGGTAGAGGCAAGGTCGCCTGTTACATTGCTCTGCACGGGAGACTGCTGTGTGGAGCCGACGGCAACCTTGAGGCGTTTGACGTCAGCGGTGAAGTTGACGGTGACGCGAAGCGTGCCACTGTAATTGACAATGGACATCAATCGATTGGGGCCCGCATTAGCCTCAATGAACTTAGCAGCGGCGGCCCTGGCAAACTGCTGGTCTTGCAACTTCATCGATGCGTTATCAAAAAAAAGTACGAGGTATCGCGGCGAAGCGGGAGAGCTGGCTCCGTTCTCCGTCTCATAGGAGAAGGAACGAAGCACCTGCTCTTTGCCATCCTCGAAGACACGGAAGTCCTTTTGCGTGAGATCGCGGATGGGAATTCCCTTCTTGTCGGTAACGATCGCATCGACAAGAACAGAGCGCGATTCGGCTTTGAACACCGTGCCGCCATCGGTCTGCTGCGCGCAGATCAGAGACGGGAATGAGATCAGGAACAACGCTCCGATGAGAACCGCACAACGATGTATTTGCGAACGCACGTTTGTCTCCTCTATGGGATCTCAACCGCGATACTGCGGGCAGAAAGCATGTGCCCTTCCTTGTCATGTAAAACCACTCGCACTAGATAGGCTCCCGGCTTTATGTCGAGACTGCTCTTTACCGTAACGCCCGAACTTAGTTTGGCAAGGGTTGCCTGGGTCAGGCGGAGATCGATGGTCTTCTTCATGCCGGTGATGAATTGCCCATTGTGATCGAACACTCCGCATACCTCGGTAAGCGTATCGATACTGCGATCCTGCTCGCGACGGAGGCGCAAGGATTGCAGACTGAAACGCGCGACAACTGAAAGCTTGGCGGATGTTTGCGAAGGCTTGAAGAATTGGGTGTGAACATCGAGCGGGATTTCCTGCAACTCTTCCTGCGAGAAGAGCGTGTCCTCCACTTGCTGGCGCGCGGCGAGTTCCGGATCGGTTTCCCGAGCGGGCGCGTAGAAGCCCTTGCGAGCCGAAATGGTGTACTTCACACGTTTGTTGAGCTTTACGCTGATCTTGTGAAACTTGCCGTCGCTCTTGAGATTCAGGGGAGTGAACGAGAGCAGGTAAGCCGCTTCAGGCGCGCCGGCCAGCATCTGCATGCCTATATTTACATCGTTGCGATTGTGAAAGAATGTGCCGCCCGTGGTATAGGCCACTTCGGAAGGAATGTCGGCGCGGGCGGATTGCACTGCTCTCTGATATTCAACCAGAGGTCCAGAAACACCATTTTGGCTTGCGTCAAACATTGGGTCAATCCACAAGCCGCGCGAATCCAGCGCGTGAACAACGACCCCGGAATGCAGCGCATCCTCCAGAATTTTCGTCAAGTTGTCGTGATGCTCAAAAACGAAGAAGCCAGGACTGACCAGAATGATCTCACGCTGCCCGATGACACCAGCGGAGATGCGAACCATCGCTTTGAGATTGTTCAGCAAAGTTTGTTCGTCCGATTTGCCTTCAGCCAGAACCTGATAAGCCGCTGACTCAACATGCCGCCTGGCAATTTCGATTGCGTGAGGAGTGCTTTCCAGGTGTTCACAGTGAATCGTATCCGGAACGGCGGCATCCAGAGCAGCGCTGTCATGCAGTTCTTCCACTTGATAGGCGAAGTAGTAGTTCATGTAAGGGCAGGTGGATTCGGATTCGCGCCTGAGAGTTTCGGGCATGAGGCGCTTGAGGGCCGCATGCAACAAGGCGCGGTCACTGGTGAATTCCTGGCGAATGAGGCCGGAGGTGGTGTACACGGCCATTCTTTCCCATGGTAGCGAGCGATCAATCTGCTCATCTGCGGCCTTGCGGCTAAGGCTCAGATCGCCGGGCGTGAGATGCATGTCGTCAAAGAAGTAGAGAATGAAACGTGACGGCACCGCCCCCGGCTTGGGTGCGATGATTTCCCCATTCTCATCATGCATCTGCAAAGCGGCCGAAACCGGGTCAGGCTCGCTTCCCTTCATCTCGCGGAGCGACGTAATGAGTTGCGGCTTGCCACCTTCGAGGATTTCAAAGTCCTCCCGATTCAGTCCGGAAATGGCCTTGCCCTGGGCATCGCGAACAACAGCGCGAACTAGCACCTGATCCACGCGAACCTTGAATGTGGTCGGCACGTCTTGCTGCGAAATCTCAGGTTGATTTGCGGCCGGCTGCGTCGCTTGTGCGGCAGAGGTTACCGAAACGGTCGCACACAACACGAGAGCAAGCGCAAACGCCGCCTGCTTCCAAATGACGTGAATACGGCACGTACTTCTGCTGGGCATCGTCTGAGCCTCTGGTCACAAAGATTCAATACGCTCCGCTACCAAATTCAGAGTTGAAGAGTTGCCCAATGGTACACCGCAAGGCCAAATTGAATGTAAACAAAGGTAAATCAATAACGGAAGCGATACCGCAGTTCTGCGTAGATTTCGCGAGGTGAATTCCAGTGGAAGCCACCAAAGGTCACGCTGTTGTCGAGTTCAACGCGGCGGTTAGAAATGTTGAGCCCGTTGATGGAAGCAGTGCAGCGCTCGCCAAATTGCTTACTGAGGCTCAAATCGAACGTGGTGTGCGCTGGCAGATACGCGCCGGGATAGGGCTCGCCGGGAAATGAGTTCACAAACCCCGAACCATAAGCGATGTTGGTGGCGGCGTGCATGCGCCACGGCAGAAGGACATTGCCTCCAATGCTGAGCGTGTGGCGCTGATCGTGATCGAGCGGCGACAGTATGACAGGCCAGGTGGATGACTCAGTAAGCGCATTGATGAGTCCACCCGTGATGGCTCCGCCAGCTTCGGCGATTTGATTGGAATAGGCAAGGTGAAGCTGCGTGCGTCGTGCGAGGCGAGGCGAGCGAAGGGTCAGTTCCCAGCCGCGTATGAGTGTAGCCTGGATGGTGACTGGGAAGAACAGGTTCGACTCACCAATGTTGTTGTGGTCGAAATAGTTCGTTGCACGCGTGCGGAAAGTGTCAACATCGAGCGTCCAGCCGCGGAAAGGAATGACGATGCCGAACTGATGTTCTTCATCACGCTCGCCATGGAGAGGGACGAAGCCGAAACTATTTGCGCTTGCAAATTGAAGCAGCGGGCCGGAAGCGGTAATGAGAGGCGGTGCCTGGTAATAGTGTCCGTAAAAGGCGCGCAGCGTCCAATGTAGACGAGGAATCAGCAGGGCGGCGCTGAAGCGCGGACTGATGGCACTCTCGGAAATTGAACCTTCAAAGAGCGTGGGGCGCAGACCGGCGGAAAGAGTGAGCCACGACGCGGGCTTCAGTTTGTCATCTACAAAGAGCGAAACAAGATTGCCAGAACGATGCTCTCGATCGGCAAAAGGAGAGCGCCCACTGCCATCGTTGAAAATTGCGCCGAGCGTCTCACCATCACTCTGGTAAAAGCTGAACATACCGAGTTGAACGTGATTCTTGGGCAGATGTGCGTCGAGAGTAATCTGGCCTCCGGCGTAGCTTGAGGAACGATCCTGACGAGTGGCGATAGGAAAATCAGTGGCAAGCCCGTCATAGTTGGCGCGGTTGAAATGATAAAAGGGCGAAACTGTCAGCATCGCATTTGCGCTGAATGTATGCACCAAGGAGAGATTGAGCAGTGCGTCTGACTCGTGATCTCCATCGCGAAGGCCAAGGCTGGGATACTGACCGTTGCTGAGATTGTTCTGGAGGTCATTGGGAAATGGATCAAAGGGGATCTGGTAATAATCCCGGCGCATCGAAGTAACTAGACGAAACTGATTGGCTCGGTCGAGATTAAAAACCAACGTGCCGAAGGCTCCGTAGCCATTAGTTGCATCGTGCACGATTTCGGGAACCGGTGTCTGAATGCCAAGGTCGCTCCTATTGCCATTGACGCTGGCATAGTATGCAAATCGCTCCGTGTGATCTCCTAGATTGAACTGATCATTGGTCTGGTGGAAGCTGCCCCCACTCAGGACAAGTTCGGCTTCGCGATTGCGTTCAAAGCCGGTGCGCGGGACGACGTTGAACACGGCGTAGGTGCGGTCGCCGAGTTCGGCTCCATAGCTGCCGCGATCTACTTCGAGATAGTCAATGTCCTTGGGATCGAACTGCGGCCCGAGATTGGATGCGATGTTCGTATTGGGAATGGGAACACCATCGACCAGCCAACTCGTCTGATGTCCTCCGCGAACATGTAGCTGATCGTGAGTCAGGTAGGAGCCGGGGACGTAATCGGTGATCATCGCCAGACTGTTGCTGCGCGCCGCTCCAGGAGTGCTTGCGATATCAACGCGACTGATGGTGGTGACGGGAGTGGCCGAGTCGTTGAAGACATTTTCAGCTCGATCCTCGATACTGACACTCTCATGCGCAACAGCGGGGGCGAGTTGAAAATGCAGTATTGGCTCGCTGCCGGAATTCACAACGACTTGCTGCGAGGATTGCGCAAAACCAGCGCTGTCCACGGTAATCGTGTAACTGCCAACCGGAACAGCAGTGAAGAGAAATTCCCCGCTCGCGTTGGAGAGCCCGCGTAACGACCAGTCCGAGGAAGTCGATCGCAGAGTTATGGTCGCGGCCTGAATTGGCCTGTGTTGTGGGTCGTGAACAATACCGCGCGCGGCGCCAAATGACACTGCAAAGACCGATGCCGCCAAGAATAGAATGAGTGCCGAAAGAAATGCTCCGGTGCGAAGCATGCCGTTCCCTCCCCTGCTTTCGCTCCTGTACTCCCCAAAAAGAACACGGGTTAAGCGCGCCCGAAACATTGCTCTCCATTGGGGATGTGAGTTCTCGGCTTTGGGTTGGAAGATAGTTGCTCGATGGCAGCTTTGTGCGGCTCAGAGAGGCAATGGCTTGGCAGCAATTCAGCGGCTGTGCGACACTAAATCTGCTGGCAGTCGCGCGCAACTCATGGCAGCGGCTAGTAACCGATCAAATGCCGGGATGGCGAAATTGGCAGACGCAGCGGACTTAAAATCCGCAGACTCGAAAGAGTTGTGGGGGTTCAAGTCCCCCTCCCGGTACCACAAAACAAAGCACTTATAAGATTTTAAGCCCCTCAACTTCGAGGTGCTTTTTTCGGCTAGTGCTAGTTCTAGTGCTAGCTTGATCAATTTAACTACTCGCAGCGACAACGCCCCCTAATAAGTAGTTGCTAGTTGTGTGAATCTTTGCATGCGAGTTCACCCACACAGGGAATATTGCATCGCAAATTACCTCGAAGTTGCGTTTGCTTTCACCCCACTCGGCGGGAACCAGGCCGGTTCCAGCGCTTTCGAATCGGCCAATGGGGAAGGTTGCAATGCGATGGGCCCAGCGCAGCCAAGTAAAGCTCGTCACACTGTCAGTCAATTTGTGGACCGGATGCACTAAAGGATGAAACCTTCGTTCTGGGCCTCCAAAACAGTGCCCATTATCAATAAACGTGACAGTGTACTTCTTATCCCGAGAGTATCTCCAGAATATGGATTGCCTTACATCACGGTTGCATGTCCACAAGTCAAAAAGTTGAATGCCAACTAAATCATCTGGATTGCGAATTAGATAACGAGAGTTCTGTGGCAAGCAATCGTAGGAGCGGCCCTCCACGCTCGTGACGACCACACTAGATCCCAGGTGTAGCCCTGGATGGATACGCTTTCGGCCTGCGGGTGTTTCGAAGTAGAGTTCCTCGCTGAGATCAGGCGTTAGCTCGACGACCACGGTGGTTGGGACCGGAAGTCCCAAAAGTGCTGCAAGCCTAGCTGCGAGCATTTCATTGGCTAATACGCTGGTGCCCTGAGGATTACATTGAAATTTCACCACATAGAATTTTCCGTCAGCGGCTTGCATCATGCGGGGCTGTGAACCACCGCGTAGGGCACGGACGTGTTTTGTCAACAATATGGGCATGACTAAAGTGCTTGGTCAAAGTGTGGAGATTATGAGCCTGACAATAGGCCAGTTGGCCAAAACGGACAAGTTACGTTGGTTTGCGGGTGTATGAAGCCGTGGGCTTCATACCAATCGACCTGCGCCTGGGTCGTGGCTCTGTGGGACGAAAATCGCGCTCTGAATCGCCCTGCCGCACTAACCGACGGTGCACCCGGATATTGAGAGGGCCTGCGGCTGTTCTGCGGAGGGCATGGGAGATCAGGCCAGAGTGCCGCGGGCTCGTTTGCTTTGCACTTCCCGCAGCGCTGTCCCGCGGCCATCTCCGATGTGTAGCGAGCACAAACGACAGTTCCGACGAGCCAAACTTCGGGCATTACATATAGCCAGTGCCAATCTTGATTGAGATAAGCCAAGTAGTCGCTTGTCGCGGTGCGGTCGCCAGCCTTGGCCCTCTGCCAAACGGTTGAGAGACCGCTGGCCAACAGGCACGATCTCAAAGCTCTGGACGGGATGTGCTGGCAATCGCCCTCAGCTCTTCTAGTCGCGAAAAGCCACATCTGTATTGCGTAAGCGGCGCTGAGTTCCGCGGCATTTACGCCGGGTCTTATACACGTCCGCGCAGGGCTTCGTCTGCATCCTCGGCGAGATCACGAATCAGTTCGAAGAACGCGGGAGACTGTCCGATGAAGAGTCCCATGGCGGTGAGAAACTTCACCACTGCGGTTGCTGCACCCTTGGTTGCCGTCGGACGCACGATGGAGCACGTAGGAAGTTTTCGGCTAAGAAATATAGCCGGCTCAGGCACGATGAGGTTTGTCTGAAACTCTTCTCCTCCAAACGGAGGGGAATTGAGATCTGGGAAAACCAGGGAAGAATCTTTAGGATCGGTCAGCGCAGGCGCATTGCCTGCCTTGTCGCTCCAGGTCTGAAAGTGCATTGCCTCAGTTGGACCGATACTGAGAATAATGCGCAACACGTCTGGATTGGTGGCACGTTGCGCGAGTTGCGGATAGAGGCTGGTCCCGCCCTGCTCGATGGTTCCGAAGTGAAAGCCTGCAGTGTTGGCGATTGCCTGGATGTGATCCTTAGGAGTCAGGTCATCGTCTGTCCTGGGAATTGCAGGATGCTGGCCGACACTCAGGGTTGGAACTGCCTCATCGAAGGTGTCGCCGAAATCGGGGTTCTTGTTGCCACTGCGATATCGCGTCCACTCTGCGGGGTCCAACCTGTACCCAATCCGCCTATTCGGTAGTGCAAGAAGCTCAATGTCGGATGCGTGGGACGAGTTGGACCAAGCGAAGCATGTAGGAGCTCAAACGATGAATAGACTGCTTCTGAAACCAACGCTAATGATCATGGTGGTTAGCCTGCTCTATTCAAGCTGGCTGCCCGCGCAGCAAAGTCCTACTACTAGAAAAGCTACAAGCGTGTGGATCAGTCAAGGCCCCGAGGTTGAACGGGCTGACCCCGACTTTGCGATCGTCAGGTGGACAAGCAACAACCCTGGGGGCTCACCCGTGCACTACGGCATTGTGCGCTACGGCACGGATCCCACACAACTGAGCCAAGCGGCTAAATCTCCAATCCGGCTGAACCCGGGCCATACCTATACGGTTTTCCGCGTGCGCGTGGAGAACCTCAAGCCGCATACAATCTACTACTACACGGTTGACTCGATGGAAGCCAATGGCAGGGGCGACCAGGTGAAAAGCCCCGTCAAGCATTTCACCACACCTTAACAGAGATGTATTGCCGGAATACGGCAGCTCCGTGCTGATATTAAGTGCGCAGTCTCAGCCTGATCACACAGCGCAAGCGCAACTATTCCTTCCGAATCATTTACCCTGAAGTAAGAATGTCATCTAGCATGGCCACAATTACCGCTGTATTGGCGGAGAAGCCCTCGGTTGCGCGCGATATAGCCCGCGTTCTTGGGGCCGCCAAAAAGGGTGAAGGATTTCTGCACGGAAACGGGTACGTGGTGACCTGGGCCGTGGGGCACCTGGTTTCTCTGGCACAGCCGCACGAGATGCGATCCGAGTGGAAGCTGTGGCGCCTGGATTTGTTGCCCATGCTGCCAGCCGACTGGCCTCTGGTAGTGTACGAAAAGACCAAAGACCAGTTCGAGGTGGTTCGGAAAATTCTGAACTCGCCGCGCGTGACTCAGGTAGTGTGCGCAACGGATGCCGGGCGCGAAGGCGAACTGATTTTCCGCTACATATACGGCGCGGCGATGTGCGACAAGCCAGTGAACCGGCTGTGGATCTCGTCAATGACTGCCGATGCGATCCGAAGGGGTTTTGACAATTTGCAGCCTGGCAGCGCCTACGACGGACTGGCCGATGCCGCGCACGGGCGGAGCCGCGCTGATTGGCTGGTGGGGATGAACCTGTCGCGCGCCTATTCTCTGATTTACAACGAGGAACTCTCCGTGGGGCGCGTGCAGACACCGACGCTTGCCATGGTGGTCGAGCGAGAGCTCGCTTTGCGGCAGTTTGTGCCGGAAGAGTACATCGAGGTGATTGCCAAGTTTGAGGGCCTCAGCGAGCGGAAGAAGCAGTTCTACACCGGCACATGGTTCCGGCCGCGCAGTGACCAGGGAAACGAGAAGGAAGCGCAGGCGAAGTTGTCACGACTTCCGGCGGACGGCGAAGAGGCGCGGCGGATCGTTGAACGAGCGCGAACCGGTGAGGTGGCAATCGAGTCCGTAAAGTCGGAGACCCAGCTTGCGCAGCCGCCACTGCTGTATGACCTGACGGAGTTGCAGCGCCATGCCAACCGGCTGTTCGGTTTCAGCGCGCAGGAGACGCTGACGTATGCGCAGGCGCTTTATGAGCGCCACAAACTCATCAGCTATCCTCGCACCGACAGCCGGCATTTGACGGCTGACGTGGCAGCGACTGCACGGAAGATTGCGGATGTGGTAGCGCCGCAGTATCCGCAGATGATGGCCGAAGGAACGGGTACACGGCCGCTGGGCCGACGTTTTGTGGACGACAGCAAAGTGAGCGACCACCACGCGATTCTTCCAAACGCGGTGAATCCCGGCAAGCTAAGCCTCAGCCCTCAGGAGCGCAAGATCTACGACCTGGTGTGTCGGCGCTTTTTGACCATGTGGCATGACGACCATCTGCAGGCCGTTACGACAGTGATCACGGCGATTACGAACCCCGGACAGGATGGCACGGAGGCCACTGTGGATCGCTTCCGTACGTCGGGAACGCTGGTGCAGCAGATGGGCTGGAAGGTGCTCGATCCTCTACCGGAAAAGCGGAAGAAGGGCTCCAAGAGCGGCGATGAGGACGAGGCGGAGCAGGTGCTGCCGCCGGATCTGGTGCAAGGCCAGCCGCAACACGTGTCCGCCATCAATGCCAAGACGAAAAAGACTAAGCCGCCAAAGCGATTCACCGAGGGCACCCTTCTGACAGCAATGCAGACGGCGGGACAGACGCTGGACGAGAAAGAACTCTCGGATGCAATGAAGGACACTGGGCTAGGGACGCCAGCCACGCGGGCCGCGATCATCGAGGTGCTGCTGAAGCGCGAGTACATTGTGCGCAGCGGCAAAATGCTGGAGGCCACGGACAAGGGCATTCACTTGATCGAGGTGGTGCATCCGGAGGTGAAGAGTCCGGCGATGACCGGCCAGTGGGAAGCGTGTCTGAAGAAGATTAACCAGGGACAGGCACAGCTTGGACCGTTCATCGAGGGCATCGGCACATACGTGAGCACGGTTCTGGAGAAGGTGCGAGTGACGCCCAGGCGGCGGTTCGCTCCTACAGCGAAGGCATCGCAAGCTGCAAGCGTTGAGAAAGCAGGCAATGCGGCACCAGCGGCCGCAACTCAAGACAAGATCAGGAAGCCATCGAAGACGGCACGGTTGAATTCCCTGCTGCAGGAGAGGTTCGGGTACAAGACGTTTCTTCCAGGGCAGAAAGCTGCGTGTTTGGCTGCATTGTCGGGTAAAGATTTTTTGTTGGCACTTCCAGACAGGGCAGGAAAGACGTCGTGCTACCAACTGGCCGGGCTCGCACTGGAGGCACCCACACTGGTGGCAAGCGCGCGGGTGGAGTGGATGGAGACCGAGGTTCGAAAGCTGCGCGAGCGCGGGATACCGTGCGACTATATTCACGCGAACCGCCGCCGCGATGCGCTTCGTGCTGTATGCGTGGACTATCTAAGCGGACGGCTCAAGTTCCTTTACTTTGCACCGGAGCGACTGAGCGTGGCTGGGTTTCCGCAAATGCTTGCGAAGCGAGCCCCGGCTCTGATTGCGATTGAGGATGCAGAACGTGCGATACGGTTGAGCCAAGAATTTCTTGCGGACTACGATTTGCTTCGTGAGCACCTCCCGGCGTGGCGCCCAGCGGCGGTGCTGGCGCTTACGCGTGAGCAGACGCCCGCCATTTATAAACAGCTTGCAGAGCTCTTGGGATTGGCGCTGTAGTTGGTCGGGTGCCTCCCCCCAAGGGATGTTCCTCGCCGTCGCTCGAGGTGGAATTAACACCACGAGCGGAATTGCCCTTTGCGGAATTTCCAAATACAAAGATATAGCCTTCGAAACCCCAACTTAGCCCTCGCGCAGCCTCCATCGAGGGAATGAGACTTTGTACTATCCATTTCTGATCGGTCTCGCTTGGTGGGAAGGCTGTGAACTGAGCATTGGAGAGAGCGCGCATGTTAATCCGAATCCTTGGACCGACAGCAGCCGCGGAACTACTGCCGCCGCGCCTCTTACGTCTGCTGAGCTCCGAGCAAGAAGTGGCACAGCGCATCGCGACTGAAGTTAATTAGATGTCATCCGAACTGCTGACCAAGCTCTCAATTTCGTCTACCTTTCGCATGTAGCATTTGTCCGCCGGTAATGGGTGAGCTTGATATTCGCCTCGGAAGGTATGGAGAAGATGAATGAAGTCTCAAATGCGGCCCCAACACTCACACCGCAGTTGCTAAGCAGATTTCGTCATCGGAACTCTCCATTTCCTGGTGCACTACGGAAATCCGCTCTTTGCCCAAAACGGGTCGCGAATCGGCAATTGGTCCAGCAAACTCACGCGGTAGGCGCGAGATACGTTCCCATTGCCACCAGCAGTACTCGGCAGCTAACGTGTTCGACGTAAACAGTCCGGCGGCAAGCTGCCACTCCATCGCTGCCGCGAAGCGGAAGCCATTGCGCTCGTCTTTTTGGGCAGCGCGGACATAATGGACAGCATTCACGACCGCAGCGAACATAGAGAAACACTGTGCACCGACGGCGGCGATCACTGATGTGTGGGTGTGATGGTTGTTCATGGCGTACCTCCTTGCCCTTCGAACACGTAATCACTGTGCAACTGCCATGCCAAATCAATAATTTCGCTAAATAGCTTAAAACAAGGCAGAAGCGAACGAGTGAATATCTGTCGATGTCGAAACTGTAAATAGCACTCCGACACGTCTCGTAAGGAGTAAGACACCAGAGTTGGCGATTGCAGTTGAACTGCAACTGCCGGTCGAGATGAATCATCATCTCTCTTGAGATAAACTGTCCCCCGGTGTTCGACTTTCCAAGAAGAACGATATGAACGGAGATGTCCATCGGCAGGAAAACAGTTCGCGGTACGCAGCAGTGCTTCGCATCAGCGAGGCGATTTCTGCGTGTAAGGATCCACAGGAATTGGCGGCAATTCTGGCCGATCAGCTGATTGATCTTCTTTCCTTCGACCATCTCGATGTAGTCATCTTCAAGGAGGAGTCCACTGAAGTCGAATGGCACGCGTGGGGCAAAGGTCCATTGCCTTTCGCGGGTCTGCCACTGGAAGAAATGCCGGAATGGAACGTGTACAACAGCCAGGAACCCCTCCATATCTGGGATTGGAGCAAAGACGAACGTTTTTCCCGGCTGAAGGAACTGGGCGCCGCATTGGGCGGGGATGCAGGAACTATCGGCTCAGTGATACGCGTTCCCCTGACGACGCCACACCGCCGATTGGGTGCGTTAGGTATCACCAGCGCCCCAGGTACCACCTACAGCACTGATGACGTGGCATTCTTGCAGCTTATCGCACGTGTCGTTGCCTTCGCGATTGATGACAGCCTTAATCTCAGGCGGGCGCAACAACAAAGCGAGAGGCTTCAGTTGCTCCTGAACTTAACGAGTCGAATCACCTCGAACCTCAAACTCCGCGAACTCCTGCGTGCCATTTCCGCCAACATTCGAGAAGTCATGGACTGTGACGTTGCAGTCATTTCTTTGGCTGGAAAGGAAGCAGGAACGTTTAGGGTTTATGCACTGGATTTTCCTGGCGGCAAGGGCCATGTTAACGAAGAACTGCTTGTGTCCCCGGGTCCAAACGATCCCGGAAAGCGGGCCCTTGAGACGTTGAAACCAGTGATCGGAACCATCGCCGATGCACCTGACCCAGGTTGGAAATACTACGAATTAGCTATTGCTGAGGGCGTACAGAATTTCTGTGTCATTCCGCTAGTGAATCATGGCCGCGCGCTCGGGACCCTAGCGCTTGCACGGGTGAGCGAGGGTTCCTTCACGCCTGAGGATGTCGAAATTCTCAGTCAGGCCGCCGGGCAGATAGCGATTGCCATCGAAAACGCGTTGGCTTACGGCGAGATCTCCGAATTGAAAGACAAACTCGCGCAAGAGAAGATATATCTGGAAGAAGAAATTCGCAGCGGGATGTATTTTGAGCAGATCGTAGGGAGCAGTCCCGCGCTAAGCCACGCTCTGGAACTGGTTGAGACCGTCGCCCCAAGCGATTCCACGGTTCTGCTTTTGGGCGAGACCGGAACCGGGAAAGAGTTAATCGCCCGAGCGATTCACGACCGCAGCCGGCGCAAGGACCGAACGTTTGTAAAGCTGAATTGCGCTGCCATTCCTACGGGCCTGCTTGAGAGCGAATTGTTCGGACACGAAAAAGGTGCGTTCACCGGCGCAATCAGTCAAAAGGTTGGGCGAATGGAACTGGCAGATCAGGGGACGCTGTTCTTGGACGAAGTTGGCGACATTCCTACTGAGATTCAGCCGAAGCTGTTGCGTGCGTTGCAGGAGCGGGAATTCGAACGTCTGGGCAGTACCCACACTCGTAAGGTAAACGTTCGGCTAATCGCGGCGACTAACCGTGATTTGGAAGAGATGATCGCTAATCGCGAGTTCCGCAGTGACCTGTTCTATCGCCTGAATGTTTTTCCCATCCGGATTCCTCCACTTCGGGAACGTAAAGAAGATATCCCCCTGCTGGTTAGCTACTTCGTCCAGAAGTTTGCGAAGCAAATGCAAAGGAATATAGAGACGATTCCTACGGCTGTAATGAAAGGGCTGACCGCTTGGGAGTGGCCAGGAAATATCCGGGAACTGGAGAATTTCATCGAGCGTGCCGTGATTCTTACACGTGGCAAGGCCCTCGATGCGCCGCTTGGCGAACTTCGAAAATCAAGAGCAGAGGAACCTGTGCAGAACGTGGCGCCCATGCATGTCGAGATTGCAAGAATCGTGAAAGAAACGATTAGTGCTCTGGACGGCAAGAAAGATCTTACCGACGAATATGCAAGCAAACAGCGCGAAGAAATTGTGGGTGCACTTACGGAATGCAAGGGCCGGGTTGGTGGCGCCGACGGGGCTGCCGTTCGCATGGGCATCAACCGCAGCACTCTCATCTCCCGCATGAAGAAGCTCGGCATCGACCCGCGGAAGTACGCCTGAAGCGGGAGGATGCGCGTCCTCTGCTGCAGCCTCCGCGTTAATGTCTCGGTCGCTTCATAACGGGAGTTGGTTCACTCCTCCCGACGATCTCTACTCCGCATAGCTGTTGAAGCTGCCTTCGACAGTTTCGACTCTCCACACCGCTACTTTCGACACCACCCTGAAAATTCATCAAGTTACGGCCCCTACATGTTTGGCATGTGCCTTGCATTTCTTATCACGCGCGTAGAGGAAAAGACGCATGTTGAGAATTTCGATCGTTGAGGTTCGTAAAGAACGGCGGTTGCTCGTGGAAGGCATGCTCATCGCGCCGTGGTCGGCCGAACTTGTGAGCGCATGCTACAGCGCCCGAGAGGGCTTGGACGGGCGTGAGCTTGTTGTTGAGTTGAAGAACCTGACGGCCATCACCCATGAAGGCGAAAACGCACTGATTGCCCTGATGAACGAAGGAATGAAGTTCCGTAGCTGCGGCGTATTCGCGAAGCAGGTGTTGAGGGAACTCGCTCGTCGAACGAGGAAGCCTTTTCGGGAGGCAGAGGGATGACGTTCTTCAAAGGGGTCGCAAACAGCAAAGCAAACAAATACGAAGGTGCCGAAGGATCGACGGAGCGAGGCACAGACAAGATCCTGACCATGATGTTGAGACGGCATGGGGACAAGGTATGCATCAGCGGGGTAACACGATGAAGTTCAACTACCTATTTCTGATTCTCTTCGCATTCGCGGTTGTATGGCCGTCCACATTGCTGGGTCAACGGCAACAGACGACCGACAATACGCAAACTCCACTGCTCACTCTGGACAATGCTGTCTCCATCGCCTTAGAGAACAACCGTCTGGTAAAGAACTCTGCGCTGGAAGCGCGCAAGTTCGATTTCCGGGTGAGCACGGCGAAAACCCGGCGCCTGCCTCAGTTCCAGGTCGGAGTATTGAGTGGCGAATTGTTACATTCCTTCGACTATACGATTCCCGCCGGTACGTTTGGCACCTACCCAGCTACGGGTCCGATACCGTCGAGGGAGGGGAAAATCCATAATCCAGCGCGATTCACGACAGACGCCACGGCGGCAATCGATCAACCTGTTTCGCAACAGTACAAGATTCACCTTGGCATTCGCGCGACCGAACTTGCACGTGACATTGCGAAGGAAGATGTTCGCGCGGAGCGTCAGAAGATCGCTGCCGAGGTCCGAAACGCGTACTTCAATCTTGTCTCGACGCAGGCGGGGGTCGATGCGACGCGCGAGGCTGTAAGAACGCTGGAAGAAGCACAGCGCGTCACCTCCAAGTACCAACTGGAGCAAACCGTACTGCGGGCCGATGCCTTGGAGATCGACGCGCGACTGGCGAAGGCTGACTATGACTTGTCGGTAGCGGAGAACGGCCTTGCGACTCAGCGCGAACACTTGAACCAACTACTAGGCCGCGATCTGACGACATCTTTCCGGGTTGATTCCATGCCCGAAACTGAAGCAGCGGACCTTACGTTGCAGGTGGCACGAGAGCGCGCAGAGAGGAGCCGGCCTGAAATCCGACAGGCTCAGCTTAAACAGAAGCAAGCCGAGTACGACCGTCGCATTGCAAAGGCTGAATACCTACCCGATCTGAGCGTTTCGGTTCGTTACCTCGGATTCAACAACACAGAATTCATTCCGGGAAACGTTGGTGTCGCAGGTTTCTTCCTCAGTTGGGAACCGTTCGATTGGGGCCGTAAGCACAACGCGGTATCCGAAAAGACTAAGACCGTGGAACAGGCTCGCAATGGCGCCGCGGAAATCCAGTCGCAGATCGCGGTCGAAGTCGGGATGAAGTATCGCAAGTGGCATGAGGCTGCTCTGCTTCTTAAGGTGAGACGAACGCAGCACGAGGCGAATACAGAGCGGCTGCGAGAGGTGAGCACCAAGTACAAGGAACAGGCAGCGCTCATTAAAGACCTGCTTGAGGCACAAGCTCGCACATCGGAAGCGGATTACCAGTATCAACAGGCACTCTCATCGTATTGGGGCGCTCTGGCGGATCTTCGCCGCGCTTTGGGGGAAGAGTAATGATGAAAAAGACTTTTGCAATAGTAGTGGCGGCGCTGCTGTTAATGGTTGGCTGTCATTCCAATAAGCCGCTCGAGCAACCAGCGCAGGGCGTTCACGTCCAGACAATCCAGGCTGCTTCGAACGTTAGCGACGGCCTGCGGTTCTCGGCAGTGGTAACACCTTTTGCGCAGGTTCCGATGGCGTTTCGTATCCCCGGATACGTTACTTCGCTTAAGCAGGTGCGCGCTGAAAGCGGTATTCGCGATATCGCGGAAGGCGACAGCGTGACCAAAGGGGCCGTTCTCGCCCATATCCGCGCGACCGAGTATGAATACAAGGTACACGAGGCGTCGTCGCAGGTAGAGGCCGCGAGAGCCGCGGCCATGAAGGCGCAGCTTGACTTCGATCGTGCCTCGCGCCTCTACGAGGCTCAGAGCCTGACGAAGCCCGAGTTTGAGGCGGCGCGCGCGCAACACGATGGGACACAGGCACAATTGCGAGCTGCCCAGGCGCAGACGGCGGAGGCTGAGGTTTCCTTGCGCGATACCACGATCATCGCGCCGTTCTCCGGCGACATTGTGAAGAAGTCCGTGGAACTCGGGTCCTTCGTAGGACCGGGATCGCCGGCATTCGCACTCGCCAACACCGATGTAGTGAAGATCGTGGTCGGCGTGCCTGATACGGTTGTGCGGTCCATCAAAGTCGGCCGGCCAGTTGATGTCGCTATCGACGCGTTCCCATCGCGCCCCTTTCATGCACGAATCAGCAGGATCTCATCGGCAGCAGATTCCACGACGCGCAACTTCGACGTCGAAGTTGCCATACCAAACCGCGAGCACCTGCTCAAGGTGGGCATGATCGGCTCATTGCAACTGGCGCACAGCTTAGAGGCGAGCGAAAAACATGCTCCGGTTCTGTTAATTCCGCTTTCTGCTATTGTGCAGGCGAATGCTGGCAAATATGGCGTGTTTTTGATCTCACAATCGGCCGCCGGAGACGTAGCGAGTCTTCACAGTGTAGAAATCGGCTCTGTAAATGGGACCGACGTGATGGTGGTAAGTGGGTTGAGTGCAGGCGAGCGGATCATCACTACCGGCGCCAATTTACTGAAGGACGGCCAACGGGTGGAGGTAGTTCAGTGAAATCGGGAAACGTTAACAACAGCCGGAATCTGGCACGATTCTTCACGCATAACCGTCAGATCGCGTGGGTCGCTTTGATTGTCACGTTGGTCTGGGGTGTCTTCGGGTACATGAACATGCCCAAACGTAAAGACCCTGACATCCCCGTGCGTGTTGCCCTTGCCATCTGCCCATGGCCGGGTATCTCCGCAGACAAGGTGGAGCAGTTAGTAACGCGAAAGATCGAGCAAGCTGCCGCAGGCAACAGCAAAGTGGATCGCGTGGAATCCACGACGCAGGACAATGTCTCCGTCGTGACGGTTCGCCTGCTTGATAATATCCAGAACACACAACAGGAATTCCAGGACATCGGGCACCGGCTCTCCCAAATCAACGATCTTCCCGACGGCGCAGGACCGATCACCTGGATCAGTGACTTCGGCGACACGGCGGCGTTGATGCTGACCGTAGCCAGCCCGCCCGTTCCGGATCTGGAAATCGAGTTGCGCGCCCGTGGTGTGCGAGACGCAATCGAGAAGGCGCGCTCAGGAGAGGCGCAGGGACGGGTGACAGCCCTCTACTGTTATCCAGAATCTGTTTCGCACGCCGTCGTTGAGCGCCCCTTTGCAGTATTCGGCACACAGCTGCAGCGGGATGGTATCGGGCGGGATGTTCGTCCGTTATCTGTGGGAAGCTGTTCCGGAATCGATTTTGCAACATCGAAGTCAGACAATGAGATTCAAGCCTACGGACAACAGTTTGTAGAGAAGCGGCTACGAGAGTATGACCTCCATCCAGACGCATGGGGTCCGATCATCATTCGCGATCCCCAATCGGCAAAAGAACGCATCGCGGAAGCCGCCAGCGACCGGTATTCATATCGCCAGCTTGATGACTACACCGATCTGATCCAACGCACCCTGCAACGTGTGCCAGAGGTAGCAAAGGTGCAGCGCGCGGGAGTTCTGCCGGAACAAATTTACCTGGAGTACTCCGACGCTCGGCTTGCGGCCTTCAAGTTGCAGCCGACGAAGATCAAAGACATCCTGAACGCGCGGAATGTCACTGCTCCCGGCGGAGTCGTCCAGACCCAATCAAGAAATGTGCTGATTGACTCGACCGCCGAATTCAAAAGCGCGAAAGAGATTGGCAACGTACTCGTCGGAACATCATCAACTGGCGTCCCTGTGTATCTGCGCGACCTTGTGGATACCTCGCGTGATTACCAGTCGCCAAAGAGATACCTGAATTACATGGACACTCGCGATGCGAAGGGCAATTGGCATCGCAACCGTGCCATCACCCTGGCTGTACAGATGCGCTCGGGCGAGCAGATCTTCAAATTCGGTGAAGCAGTCGATAAGGCGCTTGCAACCGTACGTCCGCAATTGCCTGCTGACCTGATTGTTTCGCGGACTTCCGACCAGCCCAAGCAAGTGCATGAACTTGTCAGTCTGTTGATGGGCAGCCTCTATGAGGCTATCGCCCTCGTCGTCATCGTCGCACTGGTTGGTTTTTGGGATTGGCGTGCGGCGATGCTGATGGCTGCTTCCATCCCGTTGACGCTGGCGATGACCTTCGGGATCATTCACGTTCTGAACGTCGATATTCAACAGGTCTCGATCGCGACGCTGATCATCGCACTCGGATTGCTGGTCGACATGCCCGTAGTTGCCGGCGACGCGATCAAGCGCGAGTTGGGCTCCGGTTCCCTGCGCGATCTAGCCTCCTGGCTAGGGCCCACCAAACTAGCCAAGGCGATCATATTCGCGACCATCACCAACATCGTCGCCTACTTGCCGTTCCTGATGCTGACCGGCGACACTTATTTCTTCCTCTACAGCCTTCCGGTCGTGATGACCTGCACGTTGGTCGCGTCTGTCATCGTGTCGTTCACGTTTATTCCGTTGATCGCCTACTACCTGATCAAGCCGCCGAAACATGTGGAGCCTCCCATGTCGGAGCGGCGCACACATGGCTTTCCGGGTCTCTACTACAAAGTAGGTGACTTCGCGCTAAGACACCGCTGGGGCGTGTTTGGAAGCTCCCTCATTGTGCTGGTGCTTGGTGGAGTGTTCTTCAAGATGCTTGTGCCGCAGTTCTTCCCCAAGGATCTCTCGTATTTGTCGTATGTCGATGTCTGGCTACCGCCGGACGCACCGCTCGGCGCAACAAACACGATTACCGAGCAGGCAGAGTCGGTCATCCGGCAGGAAGCAGAACGGTTCGGGAACGAACATCATCAAAAAGATGTTTTGAAATCACTCACCACGTTTGTCGGTGGTGGTGGTCCGAGGTTCTGGTTCTCCGTCGAGCCTGAGCAACAACAGCTCAACTACGCGCAGATCATCGTCGAAGTTTCCGACAAGCACTTTACCAACAAATTTGTCGGCCCCCTGCAGACGGCTCTGAGCCGGGAAGTCCCTGGAGCCCGGATCGACGTACGGCAACTGGAGACTGGAAAACCAGTTGGCATTCCTGTGTCAGTCCGGATTTCCGGCGCCGACACAGAGGTGTTGCATCGGCTCTCCACCGAACTTCAGACTCTTTTCCGTGCCCAGTCGAATGCGACGCGTGTACGCGACGACTGGGGTGAACCGGCGGTGAACGTCCGGCTGAAGGTTGATCCCGATCGTGCAAATCTCTCCGGGGTGACGAATCTCGACGTTGCACTCTCTTCCGCGGCGGCGATGACCGGAGTACCGGTATCAAACTACCGGGAAGGCGACAAGCAAATTCCTATCGCCGTTCGCTTGCGCATGGAGGAACGTGCGGGACTGTCTGACGTTCAAAACACATACGTGTACTCCAATACCAGCAACCAGCGCGTGCCTTTGCGGCAGGTGTCGCAGGTCACTACTGACATGTCGATACCAAAGATCAAGCGCCGCAACCAATTCCGTACGGTTACGGTATCGGCGTTCCCGATCCCAGGGGTGTTGCCATCACAGGTGCTTACCCCCTTGTTGCCAAAAATCCAGGAATTCCAAAAGCAACTGCCGCCTGGCTATTTCCTCGAGATCGGAGGCGAATACGACGAGCAGCAGAAGGGCTTCAAGCAACTCAGCTTGGTAATGGCTATTTCCGTGTTGCTCATCTACATCGCGCTGGTGCTCCAGTTCAGGAACGCGATCAAGCCTCTGCTAGTGTTCGCGGCGATCCCCTATGGAATGACGGGCGCGTTCGCGGCATTGGCAATCATGGGGCAGCCCTTCGGTTTCATGGCGTTTCTTGGAGTTGCGAGTCTGGTGGGCGTGATCGTCAGCCACGTAATCGTGCTGTTCGACTTCATCGAAGAAGCGCATGAACGGGGAGAGCCATTGCGCGAAGCGTTACTCGATGCGGGTATCGTGCGCTTGCGCCCCGTGATGATCACTGTCGGCGCGACCGTGCTGGGACTCGTGCCGCTGGCCATGCACGGCGGTCCGCTCTGGGAGCCGCTCTGCTACGCGCAGATTGGCGGTCTGACCATCGCGACCTTCGTCACTCTCATACTTGTGCCGGTGCTCTATTCGATCTTCGTGTTGGACTTGAAGCTGATCAAATGGGAAACCGTCGCTCCGGCAGCCGAGTCTGCGACAACTCTGCAAGTCTTGGGCTCGGCGAGTGATGTGAATTCATGAATACTATCGTCCAATTCGTTCTGAAGCACGGCTTCTCAGTCCTGTTCGCTGCGATGTTCGCGCATCAGATAGGGTTCCCCTTACCAGGACCTCTATTCTTGATTGCTGCTGGGGCGCTCGCAAGGAACGGGAACCTAGGCTTCGCGCCCGCGCTCTTCCTGGCTGTCCTTGCATGTGTGCTGGCTGACTGGGTGTGGTACGAGGCGGGTCGGCGGCAGGGTGCCAGGGTCTTGCACTTCATCCATCGTATCGCGCGAGACCCTGACGCCCACGATCGCAGAGCAAAAGAGACCTTCGCTCGGTATGGGCCTCAACTGCTCTTGCTTTGCAAGTTCGTCCCGGGATTGGACGCCGTGGTGCCTCCCATGGCTGGGATAACCCGCACCAGGCGACTCCGTTTTCTTGCCTTAGAAGCAGCTGGAGCGGGCCTCTATTCAGGTGCGTATGCCGGACTCGGTTATGTTTTCAGCCATGACCTGAACCGCGCGGCTAGTTATGCTTCCAGGGCGGGAAAAGTTCTGGCAGCTCTTGCGTTTGCTGGACTGTGCATTTACTGCGCCACGCGCAGGCTGGTTCGGTGGCATCGCCGGTTGCGCGACTCTCGATGTTTGCGCATCACCCCAGCTGATCCAGTGAGATGTGGAGCCTCCGTCGCCAATCCTTGCAGCATCGTTCGAGGACTCGACCATGATCACTAAGACTGAAGCGAAACGGCAGACAGTGTCGGATGCCGTCAGGCTCATGAACACTCAATACGGATGCGGTCCAGTACGGTTCGCCGGAACGCAAGAAGCACTCTATGAACGGCACCTGCTGTTTGACAATAGCGTCAACCTGGCCGGGGCAACGGCGCGCGACAGGTTCGAGGCGCTTGCCCGGTCAGTGCGCGACATTCTATCTCAGCGATGGCTATTAACAGAGAAAACCTACGAACAGCAAAATCCTAAGCGGCTCTATTACCTCTCGATGGAGTTCCTCATCGGCCGCTCGCTCGCAAATAACGTTACGAATCTTCTGCTCGCTCCGCTGGCGAACCAGGTCATCAAGGATAAGAAACTCGACCTCCTGGAGATATTGGAGCAGGAACCCGATGCGGGCCTGGGCAATGGCGGGCTTGGACGTTTGGCAGCCTGCTTCATTGAATCCACCGCGACGATGCAACTCCCGGCGATGGGTTATGGACTGCGATATGAGTACGGCATGTTCCGGCAATTGATTAGGAACGGATGGCAACAAGAGGTGCCGGACAATTGGCTCCGTTCTCCCGACCCGTGGGAAGTCGCTCGCCCGAAGGTGGAACTCAGTTTGGGGTGCTCGTTCGAGCTTAGGGAAGGCAGTGTGCGTCCGGTACCGGGGCGTCCATCGACGCTGATTGGTATCCCATTTGACCGCCCAGTGATCGGATACGGCGGGTCAACGATCAATACGCTCCGTCTCTGGGCCGCGGCCACGCCGGACTACTTCAACTTTGAAGAGTTCTCTCACGGCGATTTTGTAGAGGCCTTCACTCAGATCCTCTCGGCTGAAACGCTAACGCGAGTCCTTTATCCCGATGATTCAAGAGTCATGGGGCAAGGGCTGCGACTTATGCAGGAGTACTTCCTGGTTGCCTGTTCGCTCGCGGATGCGGTGCGCCGGTTCCAACGCGACAACTCGGATTGGCGTTTGTTTGCAGACAAAGTGGCGATTCAGATGAACGATACACACCCGGCTCTGGCAGTGCCGGAGCTCATGCGAATCCTGGTTGACCAGGTGCACATTGGTTGGGACGAAGCCTGGCATATCACACAGAAAACGCTAGCGTATACGAATCACACCTTGCTACCCGAAGCGCTCGAAAAGTGGCCGGTGGAGTGGTTTCAAGACATGCTGCCCAGACAGCTCGAAATCATTTACGAAATCAATCGCCGTTTTCTCGGCGATGTTCGTCGTTGGTTCCCAATAGATGAAAACCGCATGGAGCGCGTGAGCATTATCGAAGAGGGATCCGGCAACAAGAAGGTACGCATGGCCAATCTGGCCGTCGTTGGCTCCCACAGCACCAATGGAGTGGCTGAGATCCACTCGAAACTTCTGCGTGAGACAACGCTAAAAGCCATGGCAGAGATCTTTCCTGAACGCTTCAACAACAAGACGAACGGAGTTACGCCCAGGCGCTGGCTGCTACTGTCCAATCCGGAGCTTTCCAGACTGATCACTGACGCGATCGGAGACGACTGGATCCGTGACTTGAGTCAATTAAGCAAGCTGAATGAGTTCACCGCCGATAGCGCGTTTCGTGACGAATTCAGGAAGACGAAGCGAGACGCCAAGCGCCAATTTTGCGATTGGTTCAGGTGGTCGACGGGGCAGATCCTTGATCCGGATACGATCTTCGATTGCCAAGTTAAACGCATCCACGAGTACAAACGTCAGCTCTTGAACGCGCTTAGGATTGTAGTGCTCTACAATCGGTTACGCGAGAACCCCGGACTGGACATCCATCCCAGGACGTTCATCTTCGCCGGCAAGGCTGCCCCTGCCTACCAGCTCGCCAAAGTGATTATCAAATTCATCAACAATCTGGCTGGCACCATCGATGGCGACCCCGTAGTGCATGGGCGGCTTAAAGTGGTATTCCTCCCCGACTACTGTGTCTCAGTCGCAGAGCACCTGATTCCCGCCAGCGACGTCTCGAACCAAATTTCGACGGCAGGCTACGAAGCCAGCGGTACAAGCAACATGAAATTTATGATGAACGGCGCGCTGACAATTGGCACACGTGACGGAGCGACGATTGAAATGGCCGCGGAGGCGGGCGAGGAAAACTTCTTCCTCTTCGGCCTAACAGCGGAGCAGGTGACCAGCAGTCGCGGGTGGTACAACCCGCACTGGCATTACAAACATGAGCCCGAGACCCGCAAGGCCTTGGATTTGATATTCTCCGACTATTTCAGTACCAACGAACCAGGCGCATTTGCCCCGTTGCGCGACATGTTGCTAACGCACGGTGATAACTATATGCACCTGGCGGACCTGAAGTCATACCTTGAGGCAGACGGGCGGCTGCGCGCGTTGTATGCCGACCCGGACGAGTGGGCGCGCAAGGCCATCTTGAACGTGGCTGGCTCGGGAAAGTTCTCCAGCGACCGCACTATCGCCGAATACGCCGCCGACATTTGGAACGTGCAACCATGTCCAGTGCCAGAGAGGGCATAACCACGGGTTCTTTTATTGGCATAGATTCACAAATCGATTTAGGTAATGATGCCAGGCGGTACGAGGTCTTGGCTCGTTTGGCTGGTTCCTTGGCCTCTCGCACGCCAGAAGAGCTGGCGCGCGACTTGGCCGGTGAACTCCGTCGCGTTTTTGATTTTGATTTCCTTGATGCTCTCGTCTATAAGGATGGTTCCAGCGAAGTCCTCTGGCAGGTAACTGAAACGGGCCAAAGCCCCGCACAGGACATCGTAAGCGAGGAGACGGCGACCTGGTGGGTTTACCAAAATCAGCAACCGCTGATCATCGCTGACTGGAACGACGACGCTCGCTTTCCATGTGTCAGAGACGCACTGAGAGCACATGGAAGTGAGGTTCGCTCTTTCTGCCGCCTGCCTCTTACCACACCTCAGCAGCGCTTGGGAGTATTTGGTATTGCCAGCCTCCAACCCCGTTTGTATACCGCAGAAGACCTCCGGTTCCTCTCGGTGCTGGCCGACAGCTTGGCGCTAATCATCGCGAATGTCCTTGACGCTGCAATATTGCGCAGGACGCAGTCGGACCTAGAAGACAAGAATGCGCGCCTCAGACTGCTTCTTGATCTCACAAATCGTATTACTTCCAACCTCGACCTGCGTGAACTGCTACGGGAAATCTCCGCGAGCATTCGCCAAGTCATGGCTTGTGACGGCGTAGGCATTTCGCTGCTCGACTCGGAGGGAGAAAAGCTCCGTCTTTATGCCCTCGACTTCCCCGAGAGCAAAGGATTACTTCGCGAGGAACTGTTGATTTTACCTGGTGAGGGACCGACTGCAATGGCTCTTGAGAAGCTCAAGCCGGTGATTCAGAACAGGCACGACCCGGTTGCGTATAGCTCCGAAGCCTACAAGAAAATCGTTGGCGAGGGAATCAAGTCCACTTGTCTAGCTCCACTGGTTAGCCGTGGACGTGCGCTCGGTCTCTTGTGCCTCGGACGCACAAACGAAGACTCGTTTAGCAACGACGATGCGGGTTTTCTCATTCAAGTGGCAGGGCAAATTGCCATCGCAGTTGAAAATGCAATTGCCTATGGCGAGATCTCTGAGCTCAAGGACAAACTCGCACAGGAAAAGCTTTATCTAGAAGATGAGATCCGCAGCGAAGCTGATTTTGAAGGAATTGTTGGGCGCAGCGCGGCGCTCCGGCACGTTTTGCAGCTGGCTGAGACCGTCGCGCCCAGCGACTCCACTGTTCTGCTTTTAGGCGAAACAGGGACAGGCAAGGAACTGATTGCACGTACCATCCATGATCATAGCCGACGCAAGGACCACACGCTGGTGCGTTTGAACTGCGCGGCCATCCCCACCGGCCTGCTGGAGAGCGAGCTCTTCGGTCACGAGAAGGGCGCCTTCACCGGCGCGATTTCTCAGAAGATCGGACGGCTCGAGCTGGCCGATCACAGCACACTGTTTCTCGACGAGGTTGGAGATGTTCCCCCCGAGATCCAGCCAAAGCTGCTCCGCGCCTTGCAAGAGCGGGAATTTGAACGCTTAGGAAGTACTCGAACGAAGAAGGTCGACGTTCGCTTGGTCGCCGCCACCAATCGCGATCTGGAAAAAATGACCGAGGACCGGGAATTCCGCAGTGATTTGTATTACAGGCTGAACGTGTTTCCTATCCGTATCCCGCCACTACGCGAGCGTCCGGAAGACATACCGCTCCTGGTACGCAGCTTCACGCAGTGATACGGGCGTCGCATGAGTAAGGATATCCAGACGATTCCCGCATCCACAATGAAGAAGCTCGTTGCCTGGCATTGGCCGGGAAACATTCGGGAGCTGGAGAACTTTATTGAACGCTCAGTGATCCTGACACGTGGCACGACCCTTCAGGTTCCGTTGGACGAGCTAACCCACAGCAAAAGGGCGGTACCTCTCGCTGGTACCCGCGAGTCAGGTGAGCGAGAGGAGATCCTGAGAATTCTCAAGGGAACTAACGGACGCGTTGCTGGACCCCATGGCGCAGCCGAGAGATTGGGATTACCTCGTACAACTCTGATTTCCCGAATGAAGAAGCTCGGAATCGACGCGCGACGACTGTCATAGGGAGCCGAAGAGTCGCAGGAGCAGATCCATACGAGCTTGCGATCACAGAACTCAAGAAAATTGCCAGCCAATCCGCGATGACTCTCTATGCCGTTTCTCTTAGCGAGCCAAGTCGATCCGTCGTGAAGCTATCGACGATCACGATCCCAAAGAATGCTTACAAAACACGCCTTCTCGCCACGATAACCTTGACTATGGCCCCCTCTCACCTCCAGCTTTTCAGTTGCTTACCTACAGCGCTCGCGACGGCGGCCAGAGCAATGCAATCACGGCAATTCAGAAACCGCCGTTCTAAGCTGGCGCACGCCCCTCGAACGCACCAGGAGCTCATGTGATTAGTAGAGTAGGAAGTCGAGTGGCTGTCGAAGTGTTTCGACATTAGTCGAAACCCACATCTCAATGTTCGACACACTTCAGAATGACAACCGCCTCACCTCCTGAAATCCCAACAGATTCAGTCGTTTTACTGTAGGGCGCTCTTTTTGTAGTTTGGCACCTCCCTTGCCTATACAGAAGACGACAAGCCGCAGTCACCCCCAGGGCTTTGTCGATGTAAAGGACTCCACCGTGAGGCTGCTATTACAGCAATGGCGCACCCGAAGAGACAAACCAGCCTGCCGCATCATCCCGAAGTTCCGCGAACTCAGTGGGGAGATATGCGGCAGGCACACTACCTTCGAGAATGCGTTTCTGTCTTTGCGATGGGGTGGCCCCAGGTAGGCGCCGGGCACACTGGAAATTGTCCGGCGCCGCTTAATGAATGGAGTGTGATCATCATGTTTTGGTTCAACAAGAACAATGTCCGGCAGATTTATCCAAGAGATCCTCGATTCGCATCCGTCGCCGAAGTTCGAGAGACATTTGAGTCGCTGAACGAAGAGCTGCTCTGGCTCGCCGAGGTAATTACTGGGGATGCCGACGTGGCGTCTGACTGCGTCGTCAACGCAACCAGACTCAGCGAGAGCCACTCGACAGTCTTTCGCGATTGGCTTGCACAGTGGGCGCGCAACGCGACCGTCCGCGATTCCCTCGGCCATGTGAGAGCGGAAATCTGGCGCACGGCGGAGGAAAGGTATCAGCATGTTCGTTGTTCTCACAGAGGACACGAGGTTCTATCGAGTGCTGAGACTTCAGCACTGCAGTGTTGGCCTGCGATGACATTGGCGGCGCATCTGGACCCACTCTCCAGGACCGTGCTGATTCTCCGGGGGGTCCAACACGCGGCGGTTCAGGATTGTGCATTGAAGTTGAGCGTGCCACGTTCGGCGGTTCTGGCCTCGTACTGCTATGCCATCGGCTGGCTTGCGCGCGGGACGGTATCGCAATTCCACGAGCGCGAGTCAATGTTCGCGCGTTACTTAACTCCGTCTTTACAGAAACTGTAATCGTTTTTGAGAAACGCTGCGCCGGGGGGGAAACGTGAACTCGCTCTGTGTCAGGCGATCGGATCAGAATAACTCTCAAAGTCGTACCGATTCGCGAAGAAGCAATTCTCTAACAGTGCTCGCTGAGAGATTGCTTTGCATTTTGATAGCGTGTCTGTCAGTTGCAACTGCTGCGATTGGCCAACAGGTAGATACCCCCGAGCCGCAAAAGGGAATTATCCTTGGCACAGCAATCGATGTGAACGGCGGCGCCATCCCTGGCGCTACAGTCGTTCTCGCGGTCGTCGAAACAGAGGGCCAGCGTATGGTTGCGGCGAACAATATTGGATTTTTTGAACTTACGGAACTTGAGGCCGGGACACCCTATCAATTAACGATCAGTGCCCAAGGATTTGCAAACTGGACGTCGCCAGTCATTATCCTCAAGCCAGGCCAGTGCCTGATCCTCACGGACATTAAACTGCGGGTCGCAGAGGAACTGACCACGGTAGATGTGCATTACTCATCCGTGGAGGTTGCCACCGAGCAGGTCAAGGTCGAGGAGCAACAGCGCGTGTTTGGTATCGTCCCTAATTTTTATGTTGTTTATGATCAAAACGCCGAGCCACTCACGACGAAGCTGAAATTCAAACTCGCGTTGAAAGTCTCTACAGATCCAATCACTTTCGCCGGCGTAGCTGGCTTTGCCGGAATACAGCAGGCTGCAAACATTCCCAACTATGTTCAGGGTGCGAAGGGCTACGGTCAGCGCCTGGGCGCGGGCGCCTCAGACGGCTTTGCCAATATCATGATTGGCGGCGCCATCCTGCCGTCGCTGCTGCATCAGGACCCGCGCTATTTTTACCAGGGCACGGGGACAAATAAGTCGCGAGTGCTCCACGCACTCTCCAGCCCATTCATTTGCAGGGGAGACAACGGCCATTTGCAGCCAAATTATTCGAGCTTAGGTGGCGATCTGGCCACGGCTTCGCTTGCGAATGCGTACTATCCGGCGTCGAATCGCGGTGCGGGGATGGTGTTTGGAAATTTCCTCATCGGCACCGGCGAGCGGATGTTAAGCCATCTTGCGCAGGAATTTATCCTAGGTAGAGTTACATCCAAAGCTAAGCAGAAGTATTGATGACGCAAGCCAATGCAAAGCGAAGCGGAACTGCGCTACTCGTGAACTTATGAGACCTCCATTCGTGTCGCCGCCGTTTACATCGGGGCTCTCAGCTTGTTCGCTCTCATGGCATCCTAGAAGTCACAAAGAACCTGTTCTTCGTGCTTTAGGGCATTCTTGAGCTCCCGGAGAGAGCCTCCTGTGATCGTTTGTAACAGGGACACTGTCCCTCTGGATGCATCACGACTGCGTTCCGCGTACTCGGTTCCTCGGCCCCGGTGGATGTGGCTGTTGCGTCAGAGCGTGTGCAACTCTGAAGAACTATAGCCACCTCACGCTAACCAATCTCGAGAGAACAGCCGGGACGTTACGGCGGCGCTTCTTACGTTCGCGTTATAGACCTTGACCTTCTTGAACTCGTCGTGCAAACCGCGGTAGTGTTCGAATGGAAAGACGTGATCATCTGCTTACAATTCGGAACTCAATCCTGCATATGCGGTCCACCGGCAACGTCACCTATGGCCTCTTGAAAGAGCGATACCGCAACATCCAGTGCGGAGATGACAGCGGAATCACCTGCCTCTGTGCCAGCGGTCACTGAACGATGATCCTATGGCCATTACGCTGCCCATATCACATGTTCCCAAAGAAACTTGCTAGTGAAGCGTCCGTCATAGCAACGGCCAAAGCAGGTTCACCCGCGTCTGAGTTTCTTCGAATTTCGTGGAAGTAAGTTGCCAAAGGAATCAGATGAGTTTGGCATGACAGTGAGCCGTGCATTTCCATCAACAATCTTTGGAGCGATCAGCAGGCGGCGTTGGATGACTGTCTGCACTTTGATCCTGGCGATGTCCTCCATTATGGCTGCACAGGTCCCCGTAACTTGCGGCGGCACCCCATCGGAGAACACCGCTGCGATTCAAGCGGTGCTCAATGCCAATGCAGGAACAAGCATCGTCTTCCCCGACGGTGTGAACTGCACAGTAAATCCCAACATACTGACGCTTTCGGCCGGCACGATCCTGCGCGGACATGGCACGCTAAAAGTGCCAGACGCCTTCGGACCGTATGACTACGTCCTGACATCGCCCGACTGCACCGGCTGTGACATCGAGGAGATCACAATTGACGGCAACATTGCCAACAACCCAATTCGCAATTTCGACGAGATTGTAGCTCATCCCCGGAATGAACTATTCATCACCGGGGGGCAGAATATCAACATCCAGAACATCACTGTGAAGAATTCAAGCGCGGTAAATAGCGTGGTTGTGAACGGGCTGGGCGTTCAAAATGTAAGGATAACCGAGAACATCTTTACTAATATGGGCGATGATCCAAACCACGTCATTCACGATATGTCGTCGGTATACACGAATGCCGCAAACGTGGCTGTCATCGGGAATACCCTCACGGCGGCGGCGATTTCATCGCCAGCCGGTTACACCGCCATTGAAGTGCATGGCTCGAACACTACTGTCAGCGATAACGTCATCCAGAACTACATTAACGGTGTGAATCTTGCGGGCATCTGGGCTGCTGACGTGAACAACGTATCGGTGACCAGAAACATAATTACTGGCAGTCAACTGTGCGTAGAGATGTGGTCCAGCACTTACGGCTCTCACATGAGCGGCTATGGACTCGATGGGGTGGAGGTTGCAAATAATTCCTGCCGAGTCAAGCAAACCGCGTTCAAGGGTCCAATTTGGGGGAGCTACCATGCGACCTGGGGAATCACAATAGACCCAAATGCTAACTTGCCCGTCGCCAACATCAAGATTCATGACAATTCGATTCTGTTTGACCTTGAGGACTCGGTTAGAACGGGCGACCCCATTTCGCATGGAATTGGCTGGTACTCAGTTAACAAAGTTGCGGCCGACCACCTACTCATCAAGGACAACATTATTGAAAATGCTCCTGTCACAGGGATCAGGGTGTCAGCAGGAACAATATCCGGACTCGATGTGTCGGGAAACACAATTCGCAATGCGGGTTCTTCGCTCGATGAGACCATTTTGTCCTATTTCAAGGTTCCGATCTTCTTATGGTCGTCCGGTTCGATCACCGGCAATGTTTCATACAACCAAATCCTTGACGATTTGGACACCAGCCGCACCGTCTACGTTTTCGTATTAGGAGCGAGTGCGGTAGGCGACCTAGAGATACTTGGGAACAACGTCGCTCTATCCGGAAGCACAACATCTAGCTGGGAAAGCTACTTCTACCAGGACGATGATTACGCGAATCCGCTCGTACAAATGTCGGTTGCTTCGAAGCCTTGGACGATACCCTCCCGCAAGATGCGCGGCGGAAGCGCGGTGTGGGACACGACAATCAATGAGCTCTGGAACTTGCCGGTAGATGGTAGAGATTGGAGTGCCACCTCGGCACTGGCCGGACCATCAAGTGGACCTTATGGCCTTTCGCCGAGCACGACAAGCACGGCAATCAGCACGGGGAGCAATGCCCCGGTGATACTTACCCTCATTTCGACGAACTTTACGGGGACAGTTACACTGACAGCAAACAGCAGTTCGTCGGACGTCAACGCCACCTTGAGTGCTGGTACAGTAACGCTCACCCGCGGCGGGGTGCAGACGGTGACGCTGACGATAGCTCAAGGTGTGAGCGCGGCACACCATGCTCCGTTTCTTCCCTGGAAGAGTGGCGGGGTGATGGTATTCACTGCATTATTGGCGGGTGTACCATTCGCACCGCGGCCAAAGAAGGCGTCGGCAGTGTTGCTGACCGCGCTGGCAGTTGCGGTCGCAGGATTCATGACAGCTTGCGGTGGCGGCGGCACCAGCGCGGCAAAGATTGCTACGAAACGGACTTGCAATGTGACGGTAACAGCAACGGGATCGGGTGCAGTGACAAACCCATCTCCAGTTGTGATTACAGTAGTCGTACCTTAAGGGCGTTATCTGAATCCTTCCCGGCACGCCTTGAATCCTCAAGAGACCTCTTGTCGTCTAAGCAGCAGCTAGAGCTGGCAGCGCATCGGGCAGAGGCGCGAAGTGTCTCCGAACATGCAGATTCAAGACATAGACAGAAAGAAAGAGAGTCACAACCTCAAGGTTGAGTCGGTAATCGTTGGCTCGAGTCTTGCGTTCTCTCTGTTGCAGAGCATCTGCTCTGCCTTTGTGCTGATCAGCGGGGTTCGTCTTGCAATCGGGCTTAGTGCACTGAGTTCCGCGGCTGGCCTCGGATATGCGCTCGAACATTTCCATCGGATCACGTGGCTGCGACTCACGTTGCTCGCAGGAGCGGTTATTGGCTCCCTAGCAACCCTTCTTTCCGTCGCTCGAGCCCGTCGTTTACGTGCGCGTCCCGAGGCACACTGGCGGGTACGCGCGATTTCTCTGCGACAGCGGAGGATGGAGAGCCTTAACCTTCTGATAGCGGTTGCGACCCTCGTCATTGCTTTGGCTGAAGAGTTGCTTCACTTCCGTCTTCTTCGTCACTTCTAACCCGATTGGGTGTCAGCGCACCGTGTTCACTGTCCGCTTCGCCGACCCGCGCTCTCGATGTGCAAGCATCGGCACCAGGCTTCGCTCTTTTCGTCTGAAGAGCCATCCATCAATCGAGAACTTGTCCGGAGTGTTCAACGCAAGGGTGACCAGGGCTGCAATGTACAGCAGATTCATTTCGTAGCCCACTGGGCCAAACTGCGCGCCCGCTGCGGTCACCGCCTTCAGCCTCACAGACGAGAAGCCGTACTGGAGGTGAACGCTGAAGATGGCAGTGAGCATCACCACCGTGAGCGGAATGCTTAGCGGCAACACAAAGGCACCAAGCATGATGCCGACGCCGCCCAATAGCTCGACTGAACTTGTCATCCACGCCATCAGGCTCGGGTGCGGAACTCCGATGGCGGACAGGATAACCGCAAACTGTTCCGGACCTCTGCTTAGCTTGGCGTAGCCGTGAGAGGCGAATCCGAATCCGACAACGAGTCGGAGTGGAAGGAGCGGCCAGCCGTTTTCCGTGAGTCCCATTCGCAGGTCATCAAGAAGTTTCATGACTATGTGACCGGCGAGGCACGAAAAAGTTACAACGCCGCGAGTGCAGTTTGAACTTTGGTCTGATCAATCCTTCTCTGGCGACTTCTCTGCGCCACCCAGCGCCTCGAGATCAAGCCGCGCATGCAAACGCTTGCTGAATCCGAGGGGAAGTTCGAATACCCGGTCATCCGCCGTCAGCAGCAGAATGTTCCGCGTCGAATCCAGAATCGCCGAGCAGATTTCGCAGTGTTCCAGGTGCTTCTGCACCAGTTCCCGAGTTTCCAGCGGCAGCGTGTCGTCCAAGTATCCGGAGATGTAGTCCCACACGTGTTTGCAATCTAGAACCATGGGAAACGCCTCCTGACTGGACTCGGAATCACGTTCTTCAGTTTGGGTGCGAGTTGTTTTTGAAGCATGATGCGCGCTCGATGCAGTCTTACCTTCACCAGGGCGATGCTGATGCCGAGCGCGTTCGACGTCTCAAGTACGCTAAGCTCTTCCACATCTCGCAGCAGAAAGACACGACGATACGTGTCCGGCAAGGTTGAGACGGCCTCTTCTAGCATGCGACGAACCTCTTCCCGCTCCAGAGCTTCCGATGGAATCTCTCGCCAATCTCTCAGCATTGCCGGAGACGCACTTCCCTCTTCTGTCTGCTCATCCAACGAATCCATCTTCACGATCCCCCGGTGTCGAAGACGGCCCCGTGCTTCATTCAGAGCAATACTGATCAGCCACGTGCCGAAGCGAGACTCGGATCGGAAGTCCGCGAGGCTACGGAAGGCCTTCAGGAATGCCTCCTGCGCGACATCCTCCGCATCCGCTTCGTTGTTCATGTAGGAGAGTGCCATCAGTTAAACACTTCGTTCGTATGGGCGAATCAGTTCATGAAAGAGCTGACGGTCGCCGGCAAGAATGGCGGCGATCATCTCGGTCTCGTTTCTTCTGTCGGACTGAGTCTTCATCCGAATACGCCGGCTCCCTTGAATGTTCTGCGCTGCAGGCGTCCGCCTTTGTCGATTAGACCCACAGTGCCACAAAGAGTTACACGAAACCTCTAAGGAGACGTACAAACCTCCCCGCTGGTTGAGTCAATCGATGGATTGAGACATGCAGGATTAGCCTTCGATCGACTTGTCTAGTCTCCGGCATAGCGCATGTTCTGGAGATCAGAGATCAGTCCTGGGCCGTTGGGGTTCCATCCCAACTGTTCCCGTGTTCTCGCGCTGGAAGCCGGGATGTCCCATCCAGCAAATGCCGCGAGCCAGCCAAAATGCTGAGCTGCCTCTTCCGCCGAAAGAGAGACAACCGGAACCTTCAGTCCCTCGCCGATGACCTCCGCTATCTTTCGCATCGGTACGCCTTCTTCTGCGACTGCGTGATATCTGGCTCCAGCGCTGCCTTTCTCCAGAGCCAGGCAATAAAGGGTCGCCGTATCCAGGCGGTGAGCTGCGGGCCAACGATTGAGGCCATCTCCAACATACGCCGAAACGCCCTTTTCGCGAGCCACCTGGATTGCGTAGCTGACAAGCCCCTGCTTCACGGTGTCATGAATTTGGGCAAGACGCACTACCATCACCTTCACACCACGAGACTTCACGGCAGCGGCAGCCTCCTCTGAAGCTGATCGTGGAACCATAGCAGAATCCGCCGGTGCGTCTTCTTCCGTGGCGAACTGAACATGTCCCAAGTTGGCCATCCCGGTTCCAGAGGTGACGATCAACGGACGAGCAGAGCCCGCTAGCATGGAACCAAAAGCCTCGATCACACGGCGATCCGCCTCACAGTTCTCTACATACTTTGAGAAGTCGTGATTGAACGCGGTGTGGATCACCGCGTCGCAGCTTGTGGCTCCAGCACATAGGTTTTCGATGTTTTCAAGATCGCCCCTGTGCGCCTGCGCTCCCGCACGGATGAGCGTCTCAGCTCCTGCATCGGAGCGGGTAAGACCGAGGACCTGGTGGCCGTTGTTGATGAGTTCTGGAACGATGGCGGAACCAATGAAACCAGTAGCACCTGTAACGAAAACACGCATATCAAATCACCTTTGCACTTGTACCGATTGAGTCAAGCTTCGTAAGAACTTCAGCGGGAATCTGCAGCGTTGCCGCCTTTAGATTTTCTCGGAAATGAGCGGCAGAAGATGTTCCAGGAATTACCAGGATGTTTGGTGAGCGCTGGAGTAGCCAGGCAAGCGCAACCTGCATTGGCGTGGCACCCAGGGTGGCCGCCGCATCCGATAAGGCCGACGATTGTAAAGGCGTGAAGCCTCCGAGTGGAAAGAACGGCACGTAGGCGATGCCATCACGAGCGAGATCCGCGATGAGCGAATCGTCGGTTCGATGCGCCAGGTTGTAGTGGTTCTGTACGCAGACGATCGGAACAATCCGTCGCGCTTCTTCGACCTGCTCAGGCGTGACATTGCTCAGCCCAATATGACGTACCAAGCCCTTTTGCTGAAGCTCGGCCATCACCGTGAGCGGTTCCTCTATCGACCCCTCGGCGGGTTCGTGGACATTGAACATACCGCGCAGATTGACCACATCCAGTACATCGAGACCCAGATTGCGAAGATTTTCGTGAACCGCGGCAATCAGTTCCTCGCGAGAGAAAGCAGGAATCCACGATCCGTCGTCGCCACGCCGCGCACTGATTTTGGTAACGATCACCAGATCGTCGGGATAAGGGGATAGCGCCTTTCGTATGATCTGGTTCGTAACATGAGGGCCATAAAAATCGGCTGTATCAATATGATTGACGCCACTCTCAACCACTTCGCGAAGAAGAGCAATCGCCCCCTCGACATCTGGAGGAGGCCCCCATACCAACTTGTTGCCATCTCGCCCTGCAAGCTGCATTGCGCCGTAGCCCATTCGGTTCACAGTCATTGATGTGCCGGGCAATGTGAAACTGCCGCCTGGAGCAATCTTTTCAGTCATTGCGCTCCTCCTGATTCATCCACCACCGCAAGCGGAGATGTTTGGTTAGTTTAGAATTATTTGATGAAGAATTCTTCAGTTTTGGAGTTCGCATTATGCCGACCGACACGGTAGGCCCATTCGCGCCAAGAAAGACGCCCCTTCAAGCACGGGCAATGCTCACGGTCGAAGCCATTTTCGAGGCGACCATTCAGATTTTGCTCAGTTACGGGATGGACCGATTGACCACCACCCGGGTCGCAGAACGAGCCGGAGTCTCAGTAGGAACGCTGTACCAGTACTTCCCCAACAAGCAGTCATTGCTGTTCGCCGTGCTGGAGGACCATCTGGGGAAAGTGGCGAAAGCCGTGGAAGATGCTTGTCGCCTCGCGCATTCCAAACCGCTCGACGATATGGTGCGAGAGGTGGTGGAAGCTTTCGTCGATATCAAGTTCGAACGCGCGGATATTTCCGTCGCGCTCTATCAGATCTCGGCAGATGTCGGCGGACCAGCACTGGTGAAACAGATGGGCGAACGATTGCGGAGGGCATTTGAGACCATGTTGCGAACTGCGCCCGATGCGAAGTCGCTGCCCGATAAATTCTCCATCGACATGTTACTTGCCGCAATGTCGGGCGTAATGCGATCTGTGTTGGAGGAGGGCGCATCCCCGGCAATGATGCGCAAACTGCGCGTGAACCTGGTGCTGCTCTGTCAATCCTACATGGCAGCCGTGATGTGCCATCAAGGCAAGCAACTTCACGACTAGTATCTGACTGTGATTACATACCTACGAATTTGGCATAGAGACTACGCGCAATTGCGATGTCGGTTGTCCCTTTGATGATGGCTCTCCCATCGGGGAAGAGTGTCAGGTCGTACGGATCGCGCCAGAATCTCAATGCAAATTCATTACGTCGGACAATACCCTGCTGACTGAGTCGCTGTTCAAGTTCAACCAGATTGATGGCTCTTCTCTGCTCATGGATCTGGACGGAATTCCTGCCACATAGCGTAATATGGGGCCGTTCTTCTCCTGCAAGGTATGGGAACTCGCGTCGCACGCAGCACTTGCAATCAGGCCTCGGCTCAGATGCAGGAATCTCGGCGCGATCGGTCCACCAGACATCCTGCGTGAGCAAGGTGCGCCGCACCAACTCACTTGCCCCGACAAGAAATTTCAGCGCTTCTCCCGATGCAATTGCACCAATCCCAGCAACCGCCGCATTCAATATGCCCGCAGTCTCACAGGTTTCCAACGATCCGCTCGGAGAATCGGGAAACATACAGAGCAGGCACGCAGTCTCGCCCGGCACTATGTTCATCGTCACGCCAACACTGCCGATTGCCGCTGTATATATCCAGGGAATGTTCTTTGAAATTGCGAAGTCATTAACAAGATAGCGAGTCTCGAAGTTATCGGTCCCATCCATGATCAGGGAACAGTCCCCGATTAGTTTCTCAATATTGTCGGGTGTCAGATCCGCTACTTCAGCTTCGACCCTCACATTGGAATTGCACTGCAGAAGCATTCTGGCGGCGGCGACTGCTTTCGGAAGAAACTCCGCCGCATCTGCCTCGTCAAAAAGAGTCTGTCTTTGCAGATTGCTTGGCTCAACATAGTCCCGGTCGATAATACGTATGGTTCCGACTCCGGCGCGAGTAAGCAGCGAAGCGATTGTCGAACCGGTCGCGCCACAGCCAATGATGGCTACTCGCGAATCTTGTAACTTCCGCTGCCCCTCTTCTCCAATTCCTGGAAAGAGTATCTGACGCGAATAGAACTCGCTGGTTGCCAGTGGCATCAACTATCCTCCACCAACCATCGGAAACACCCCGAGCTTTGCACCCTCATGTAGAGCCTGGTCCAGCGTTGCGTACTTTGAATCAATAAAGACAGTGCCAACCTGCGACTTATCAATCGCAAGCTCTTCCAGCACTCTTTCAATACTGGTGCCCGGCGGATATTCCCGAACCTGTTCGTTGAACCTGCCAATGCGAAATGTAGCGTAAAGCCTTACCTGGACATGCATGAGTCGAACTCCGCGGCTCTCACTTTCTCAAATGCCATGGGCCGCAGCGGATATGTTTCCACTGCGGCCCATGTGTGTTACGCATTCTTAGAAGTTCCAGAATGCATCGATTTCTTCGCCCGTGAAATCCCAAACTGCGTTGTGCGGAGGAATCGTCTCAAGCGAGAAGAATTCAGGCAGCCGGTCGTCTTTGTTTGTAAGTCCAGCATCAAGATTGAACTTGTGCTCGGTCTTAAGAACATACTTACCTAACGACGCGACATCGTCTCCGGTCAAATTGATGCCGAACCGTGCGTTGATAAGGTCCACCAGCGCATTGAAACACGCTGGGTTATCCAAAACAGGGAACGCGATGAAGAGGCACATGCCCGTCGAATCCACCGCCGCTGTAGCGATCTGTAGATTACGTGACAGCTCTACCTGCCCCTCTTTCTTCAGAGGATCGACATGCCCGCCAACTCCCAGGATGTTCGTGGCAACAGAGTAGCCCGAAGTGTGGTCGGCACCCATTGGCGTGGTCACGTAGGTGATTCCAATTCCTTTTACAGCACGAGGATCGTAAGCAGGAATTGCCTGGTTCTTCACGACCGGAACACGGGTCACGCCATACGCTTTGCCTACAGCCGCAGTGCCACCACCAAGGACGCGGCCCAGAGGAGTTCCCTTGCCGATTTCATCCTTGAGAATCCGGATCATCTCCGGGCCATCGCCCCACTTCAGGACGCCGGCTTCCATTGCGACTCCAAACATGACTGACGTCTCGATTGAATCAAGACCAAGGTCATCCATGATGTGATCGGCATCGGCGATGTGATCGAGATTGTCCACGCCATCGTTGGCGCCAATGGCCCAAATGGTCTCGTATTCAAAGCCCGAAGTCATGTACTTGCCCTGCTCATCGTTGTAAATCTGCGAGCACTGTATCAAGCAACCAGGATGACAACCGTGCGTTGGTTTTCCCTTGCGTGCCAGGATCGTATCGTGGAGCGTCTCGCCGGAAATCTTTTCGTGACCCTCGAACTGTCCATACCTGAAATTGCGCGTCGGCAAACCACCAGCTTCGTTCAACACGTTAACCAGAATGCTCGTGCCATAGGTCGACAACCCCTGTCCACTGACTGGGTGCGCGATCAGCGCCTCTGCAAACGCCTTGCCTGCAGCCGTGAACTTTTCCGGGTTGGCGATGGGAAGCTTGGCAGCTCCCGTCGCATCGATGGCGATAAACTTGATCTTCTTCGCACCCATCACCGCGCCGAGTCCGCCGCGTCCGTGACTGCGAAGGTGACTTTCAGGATCTTTGACCGAAATGTTTGAGGTCAGCATTTTCATTTCGCCAGCGGGACCGAGTACGATGACACCGAGTCGCTTGTTATACCGCTCGTTCAAGATCTGGACCGTCTCGAAGTTTCCCTTACCGATCAGTTCGGTCTCTTCCTCAATCCGGGCACCGTTTTGATCGATATAGATTCCACGCCACTTGTCGTCCTTCGGCATGCCTTCGATCACAAGAGCCTTGATACCTAAACGAGCCAGCATCTGCCCAGAGGTCCCTCCGGAATTGCTCTCCTTGATGCCTCCAGTGAGAGGGCTCTTTCCACCTACAGATAACCGTCCCGAATTTGCAGCAGGGGTTCCCGTCAGCAAGCCCGGAGCAAATACCAACTTGTTGAATGGCCCCAATGGATGACACGTTGGCGGCACTTCCGCAGCAACAATTGTCGAGGTCATCGCTCGACCGCCGTATCCAGCCCAAGCTTCTGGAACCGGCTCGCTTTTCACGCTCAGGTCAGTCAGATTGATACGTAAGATTTGGTCCATAACTACTCCTTGACGATCTGTCATTTAACGAGCTCGGAGACCAAAGCGTTCTCGAAGAGTTCTTCTTCAATTTTTGTAAGGGGGACTCCCCGTTAAGGCTCGAAACTCAAACCAAACGACTTGGCACAGAGCTTAGCACTGAAACAGATTCATTTGCCACCCGTTGAGAGTAGTATGTATCACTAATTTGGATTGTTGCGTAAACTCAGAAGTTCGCCCCACTTTTGAGCCCACGGAGACTGCCCAGCAAAAACTGAACTTGAACTTTGCGCGAGAGAGAGTCGAGCACTAGGGCAACCGACATGGGGATTGCCCGTAATCTCTCTAGCAAGTTTGCAGAATGTAATCGCAGCCGGAGGAGCACCATAGACCATTCACGGAGTCCGTCTGGTTTTCAGAGCCTTTTCTCAGTCCCGGCAGTTTGCATATGCCTCGTTCAATATCTCCACCGGGTGAAACACTTTGTAAGGCAGCGCCTGGTTGAACTGGATGCGGCAGCTCAGACAGTCGCTCACCAGTCGCTCAGGTGCGGCTTTTCTGATCTTCTCCATCAAGGGGCGGCCCATTGCCAGAGAAACATGGTGAAACTCCCTCTTCAGGCCCATGATTCCTGAAATTCCGCAGCAGTCAAAAGGACCGCCTACTTGCTCCAACGAGATATTCGGCACCAGGCTGAGAAGGTCAGGCCAAGGTTGTCCAATATTCTGCTGCTTCAGGTGGCAAGGCGCGTAGTAGGCCATGCGTTCTGGCACGCCTCCCAATCTGAGATCGAGTTTGCCCTCGGCGTGTAGTTTCTTTAGGTACTCACCGAGGTCATACACGTGGCTCGCAATCTTGATTCGCTTGAGTCCATCGAACGAGGCGAAGTATCCCTGATCCCGCAGCAGACCATGCACAATGAGATTGAGGGGTAAGGAGGGCTTGTTCCGCTCAGATGCGGGTGTCGCTTTGCCTACTTTCAAATGTTCGTCGAGGCTATCGAGGGGAATGTTGTTCACGTCCCCACCGAATTCGCCCTGAAGCTTTTGAACCATTGCTTTGTATTGGGGCGAAAAGTAAGCGCCTTCAGCAAACATCTCCTTCAACATGTATCCACAGGTTGGACAGGAGCAAACGATGTCGTAACCTTCGTCGATGGCCTCACTGAGCTTTTCCATGTTGAATGCTGCGACGTCAAACGTGAATCTCCTGTCTCCCTCGAGCAGGCTTGGCATACCACAACATTTCTGGCTGGGAACATACACATTCAGGCCGTTGCGTTCCATGACTTCGACCGCCGCCTTGGCCACTTCCGGGAAGAGATACTGAGCAGTGCAGCCCGCGAAATAAGCAACTTTCCGCCCTGCTGACTCCCGCTTCTGATCCAACCCCCGTTCCCTTGCCCATCGCGAGAAGCCCTGGGAAGGAAACTTCGGGAGCTTTCGATCGGCATGAATTCCTGCGACACGCTTCAACAATCCTGCGGTCGCCGTGTTTTCCATGAGAATATTTGCAACTCGCGGGTACGCGCCGCAGACTTTACCGATGCACTGTACATCTTCGAGCACCCTAAGAGCAGGCTTTAGTCCGTCTCGGGCGACGAAAGCATCTTTTGCTTCTCTGATCTTCGCCCGAACGTTGGCGCAAGTACACAAGCCGCACATATTGCAGAGGTCGACAAGACGACGCAGATCTTTCGATGTGATCTGTTCGCCCTTATCCCTCTCCATGTCGTAGAGCTTGTACAACCTGGGGAAGAACAGGCAGGACTGATCCTCCATCGAGGTTCTGCAGTGATCGCAGTCCGCACATAACTCGATTACTTCCCGTGCCATGGCTTCAGGGCTCTTCATGTTCGTTTCTCCAACATAGTCCATGGCAATTGGAATCGCGATGCTCCATCGTTGGCCACAACGGGATTTCAGCAGACCACGTCAGGACAGCATCAAAGCGACTCCTGTCGCTAAGCGCTCAAAGATTACACCACTTCCACGATCGCGACCCATGGCTTTCGGAATAATCTGCGGCGGTTGAGAGCAGGTTCTTTGTTGCTGGCCAGAGAGCCTAGAAAAAAGTGAAACCAGCCTTAGGCGAAATGCCCGAGGCGCACGCGGTAGCGTGATTAGCCTCACAGACAGCCCATATAACCAGTGGGAGCATATCGGAACGGAACGTCTCGTAAACGGAAAAATCGGCTTTCTGGTTGGTGAATGCGTAATTGGATTTTCTCTTGGCTACGTTCAATACTCAGCCCCTTCAACAATTGACAATTGTCATTCAGGAGTTTGCTGACCACAGATTGTCAGCAGCGTAAACCCACGCAAGCAAACAGTTGTACAGGAGATAAGTTAATGGCTACAGTTCGCACCTATGAGCCGCAGGCAACTCCTTCGGCGGCGTCCAGCCGCTCAGCACTCCTGAAGGAGCGCCTACTCAAAGTCACGCCCGAGATCGATTTTGAACGCGCCGAACTCGTAACTGAGTCCTACAAAGCAACGGAAGGTATGCCGACGATTTATCGTCGCGCCAAGGCTCTCGAAAACATTCTCGCCAAGATGGCCATCCGAATCGGTGATGACGAACTTATCGTGGGGAACCACACGCCCAAGCCGCGCAGTTCGCCGATTTTCCCAGAGTTCTCCTACGCATGGATTGAGGCGGAGTTTGATCGCCTTGCCCAGCGAAAAGGTGATGTCTTCCTGATCTCGGACGAGTGCAAACAGAAACTCAGCTCAGTGTTCAAGTATTGGGCCGGAAAGACCTCGCAGGAATATGCAGCGAACTTGATGCCACCGGAAGCCAAGGCTGCACAAGCAAACGGCGTGTTCACCGTGGGCAACTATTTCTTCCTTGGCGTCGGACACATCTGCGTCGACTATGGCAAGGTTCTCGAGAAGGGCTATCTCGGCATCAAGGCCGAGGCGATGCAGGAGCTCTCTACTCTTGACCTGACCAACCCCGAAGATCTGAAGAAATCGCAGTTCCTGAAAGCCGTCATCATTGTTTGCGAGGCTGCCATCAATTTCGCTGACCGCTTTGCAAAGCTGGCGACGGAAAAAGCCAAAGCTGAAAACAATGCCAACCGCAAGACCGAGTTGGAAGAGATTGCCAGCATCTGCCGTCACGTACCTGCAAATCCGGCGCGGAATTTCCACGAAGCCCTGCAATCCTTCTGGTTTGTCCAACTCATCATTCAGCTCGAATCGAACGGCCACTCCATCTCGCCTGGTCGCTTCGATCGCTACATGTTCCCGTACTACGAAAAGGACATCAACAGCAAGAAGCTGACTCGCGAACAGGCCCTGGAATTGATCGAGTGCCTGTGGGTAAAGTTCAACGAGATCAACAAAGTCCGCGACGAAGGTTCAACGAAAGCCTTCGGCGGCTATCCAATGTTCCAGAACCTCATTGTCGGCGGAGTCACTCCGGACGGTCATGACAGCACGAACGACTTGTCGTTCCTGTGCATGGAAGCTACGCAGAACGTGAGAATGCCGCAGCCTTCACTCTCGATCCGTTTCCATCAGGGCACGCCGGAACCGTTCCTGCTGAAAGCTTGCGAAGTTGCTTCGCTCGGATTGGGAATGCCAGCCATTTACAACGACCACGTGGTAATCCCGGCACTGGCATCTCGCGGAGTTACGCTGGAAGATGCGCGCGACTATTGCATTATCGGTTGTGTAGAACCGCAGAAGGGCGGCAAAACGGAAGGGTGGCATGATGCCGCATTCTTCAGCCTTGCCAAGTGTCTTGAGATCGCGCTCAACAATGGTGTCGATCCCATCAGCGGCGAACAACTGGGACCGCTTACCGGAACGTTGGAAACCATGTCCACGTTCGACGATGTTCTCGATGCCTATCGTAAGACAGTCGCTTACTTTGTAAGACTCCTGATCATCAGCGACAATTGTTGCGACCTCGCTCATGGTGCGATCAACCCATTGCCGTTCCTGTCCTCTATGGTTGAGGACTGCATCGCGAAGGGCAAGTCGCTTCAAGAGGGCGGCGCACACTACAACTTCACTGGCCCCCAGGGCGTTGGAGTTGGAAACGTGGGCGATGCGTTGGCGTCGTTGAAGAAAGTCGTTTACACCGACGGTCTGGTTGACCGGAAGGTTTTGGCCGAGGCGCTCCGCAAGAACTGGCAGGGTCACGAAACAATTCGTCAGACCATGCTGAACAAAGCTCCCAAGTTTGGCAACGATGACGACTCTGCCGATGATCTTGCTCGAATCGCTGCGCGCATCTACTGCCAGGAAGTGGAGAAGTACACCAATCCTCGCGGTGGACAATTCCAGGCAGGTCTGTATCCGGTTTCGGCCAACGTTCCATTCGGCGCAGTTGTAGGTGCTTTGCCCGACGGTCGTATGGCTGGAACACCTCTGGCCGATGGTGTCTCGCCGGTATCCGGACGCGATGTTCATGGCCCGACGGCGGCTGCGAAATCAGTCGCAAAGCTCGATCATGAAATCGCCTCCAACGGCACGCTGTTCAATCAGAAGTTCCATCCGTCTGCGCTGAAAGGCGAGTCTGGATGGTCCAATCTTGCTGCCCTGATCCGCACGTACTGCAGTTTGGGTGGAATGCACGTGCAGTTCAATGTAATCAGCAAGGAGATTCTGAAGGAGGCACAGAGCAATCCAGAGCAGTATCGTGGCCTGGTGGTGAGAGTTGCTGGTTACAGTGCTTTCTTCACTTCACTGGACAAGAGCCTGCAGGAAGACATCATTGCCAGAACCGAGCACAGCTTCTAGGGGTGCTTTTGTTTGCTTGAACATTGGGAGCGGCGTAACACGCACGCTCCCAGTTGTTCATCCAGCGTAGAGCTTTGCATGCAGGGCAAAGGAAGTGGAGTGGAAGTATGGATGGCATAGTCTTCGACATTCAAAGATTTACGGTTCATGACGGGCCCGGGATACGAACCGCTGTCTTCATGAAGGGCTGTCCGTTGCGCTGCCCATGGTGCCAAAACCCGGAGTCAGTTCGCAAATCTCCTCAAGTCGCTTACTTCGAGACACTTTGTATTGGTTGTGGAGCTTGCGCCCCGGCCTGTCCCGAAAAAGCAGTGAGAGCGACTGGCAAGCGGATGATCGAAAAAGTAAATCTGGCACTATGCAAACACTGTGGTCTTTGCGCAGAGGCCTGCTGCTCCGGAGCGTTGCACATGACCGGCGCAGTAATGAGCGTAGAAAAAGTTTACGAGACTGTAGCTCGGGACATTCCTTTTTATAAAAACTCCAATGGAGGCGTCACGTTTACTGGCGGGGAGCCCACCTTCCAACCGGAATTTCTCACCGCGATGGCTTCCGAGTTTAAGCGGCGTGGTCTGCACCTCGTGATTGAGACATGTGGCTATTTCCCTTGGGATTCTGCCGCTAGAGCGCTGGAGTTGATGGATATCTTCTATCTGGATATCAAGCATGTCGATGAAGCGAAGCACCGCGAAGTAATAGGAGTAGGCTCCGCTCTTATCCAAGAAAACGCTCGCCGCCTCGATGCTCTGCAAAAGCCGATTCGAGTTCGCGTTCCACTCATACCTGGATTCAATGACACGCCGGAGGAATTCTCGGCCATCCTGCGCTTCGCTTCTCAACTGAAAAATCTGGACAAAGTACAGGTGGAACCCTATCACCGGTTTGGCATCTCCAAATATGGTCACATCGGCTGGGGCTACTCACTAGACGATCTGCAACCACCGACCGATGCTTCCGTCGATGATCTTCTGAGATTAGCCGACAGCATAGGCGTGCCTTGTACCAGATGACAGTATCCTAGCGTTTGCAGCAAAGGTTCAATCATGACCGACCCCAGTGGCCCGGTCATTTTCTTGTCAGCTTTTTTCTACTCAGGCGATGTCAGGAAAGTGCGCCGCGGGGCAGAAGGATGGAACGGGTCAGACTCCGGCGTGAGGCGCAACCCACCCGAGTCTTTTTGCATTTTTTCAGCAGCATGCAACTCGTTTTTGCCCTGCGGAGTGTACGGCGAGCAACTCTCAGGCTGTATTTTCGATCTCCGCGTACAACTAAAGTGCGTCCAAGGTGTTTAGGCATCAAGGAGGTTACTATGCGGGGTGTTCTGATTGCATTCGTAGGTACAGTTCTTGCAGTAGGCACCTGTTTCGCTCAAGGTGGACGCTCCGGGGGCGGGCATGGTGGAGGCTTCCATGGCGGCGGAGGATCGCATGCATTCCATGGCGGCTCCGGCTCTCACGGCTATGGCGGAGGAGGTAGTCGCGGTGCAGCCGTGATGCGCGGCGGTGGAGGTGCCTACCGAGGTAGCGCGGTTCACAGCTATGGCGGTAGCCGTGGCGGGTCGGGATCAGGCTACTCTGGCGGATATAGCGGCAACTATCCGGGCGGCTACAAGGGCGGCAGAGGAAGCGGGTACGGCAGCAACAGCGGCTATGGCGGCGGCTACAACGGAAATTACCCGGGTGGCTACCCGAAAGGCGGTAATGGCGGCGGCTACGGTGGCGGATATAACGGGAATTATCCCGGCGGATATCCGGGCGGTGGCGGCAGTGGACACGGTGGGCACGGCGGATACTATGGCGGCGGATATGGCCATGGCGACCGTGATCATGATCATGGATACTACGGACGTGGCGGATACGGTCGGGGCTATTATGGCCGCGGCTACTACCCGCGTTATCGCTACTATCCGCGCTACTACGGTGGCGGATACACGACCTGGAACATTGGGATTGGGTACTATCCGTACTATGGCGGCTACTATGCCGGATACCCATGCAACCCGTACTACTATGGCTATCCGTACTATGGATGCCCGTATCCGTACGCTCCGTACTACGCGCCAGGAGACGACGAGTAATCAGTTCCCTATTTCGAAGCGGTCTCGGAGGCATTCACTCGGAGCAATAGTCCCGTGCCGCTTCGAAGTTTGAGATCTCCCTTGGTGGATTCGAGGACGAAGTGTCCTTCGGGACTCGTGCGACCTGCATCCTTGATCACGGCTTCAAGTCCAAACACTCCGCAAGCATCATGAGAAAAGACCCATAATGCCTGGGGGCGGTCGTTACCTGCGACCGCACCTCGGCAGTCTGTCCCGGGGCCGGACTCGACCCGGGCAAGAATTCCCCAATCTCCCGCTACACAGACTCTCCCACACGCTCGCCACGCCGCTCGACGATGCCGGGTTCTCGGTACACCGCGTCTCCTCCGATCTGAATCGTATTCTGAGACCACGGCGGGAGCGCGCCACGTTCGAACCCCGTGCGCTGGGATTGCGCAGCTTCGACCTCGAGTTGCGAGGCGATGGCTCGAAGATTGGTCGAGACCGGGATCGCATGGCCAGGAAGATTCACCTGGTTGAAACGAAGTGTCATTGACGCTGGTTGCGATCCGCGCGCACCAGAGGAGGCAATAACCTGACCTACTACGCGCGTCCCCGCCTTGATCCGCTCCCCGTTGGGCAGAGGCACATCCTGCGCAATTCTGGCGATGACGTTTTCACCGGGCTTGGCTTTATTAGCGTCCAGCGGGGTGTCAAGAGAGAGCGGCAGGATGGTTCCGACCGGAATCTGCGGTTGCGCAAAAGCCATGGTGGCAAAGGCACAGACAACGAGGAGAAGAGCTTGGGATTTCATGCGGCACCAGGACGGGTTTTCGCTGAATGATGGGCCTCGCGGAAGCCCGGGTTGCAGAAGCGAAAAAACAAGCGCGGCCCGATATGAGGCCGCGCAGATAAAACGAGAAAATTTCTAGTTGGATCCGCCGCTCATGACGGCCTTGTCGATGCCAGCCTGAAATGGAGTGGCGATGGCGGCGCTTTCAGGATTGAGCAGGCCTTGCTGGCTGGGTCCCAGTCCTAACTTGATGAGCGCCCGAGCATCCGGAACAATCTTGGTCTGCCAGTGATTGTCGCTCTGAAACCGTGTGAGGGCCTCGCGCGTGGCCTGATCCCACTGTCCGCTAGGTTCGCCATTAAGATAGTGTTCACGAATGAGTGCCTGCTGAATCTCGAGGGTGCGAGCCGAATCGATTGACTGCTGACCCCGGAACTTGGGTTTGCTCGCCGCTACGGTCTGGGTCTTCCCTTTCCGTCCACGACGACTGGCGCGAGTAGGCCTGTCTGAGTCGTCGTCCTGAATAGCTTTAGAGGACTTGACTGATTTAGACGATGTTCGAGATGAGCTGACAGGCTTTGTTTTCGATGCAGAGACCGAGTGGTGCGCTCTTACTCGTGTCGGTCCGGGCTTACTCTTGGTGGCGGCCGCTGCCGGCGAGGTGCACAGCAGAGCTGCGGCGGTCACTAGGACTACCTGTTTAAAACTTTGGAATGAAAGCATCCGTTGCACCTCGATGAAATAGGACGTCCGTTACGCCTGCGTGCGGCGTTTGGGCTCGACCGAGGCCAAGATGAAGTGCCAAGCTGAAAGCTGCGCAGCTTCCCTGCAAATAAGTTCGGTCGATCTCCCAAGAATGCTGCCGGACACGTAAAGTTTGATGCCCGGCAACATTCTGGAGATTACTCTAGGGTACTACGGCAGAGTCCCTCCCAAGAAGGTATTTGTCGCTTCGCGGCCTTGTGCGGCCTGCCGAACCACGAACACCACGTCCTGTCCGGACTTCAAACCCGCCTCGATTTTCGTCAAGGAATCCGGGTCGTTTACGGGCTGACGGTTTACTTCAAGGATCACATCGCCGCGCGAGAGCTGAACGGAATCGGCAAAGCTTCCGGGCTTTACGTCGGCAACCAGAACACCCTGATTCGGCTGTAGATTCAGCCTCTTAGCGGTGGCCGCCGGAACCGAACGCACGGTAATTCCGAGTTTGCTCTCCTTGGGCGCCTGCTCCTCGTCGTTGTCCTCGTTGGTGCCGAGTTGAGAGCCGAAGAGTTTCTGACGATCCGCCACGGTAACGGTCGTTTCCTGCGGCTTGCCGTTACGGAGGTATCCAATCTTCAGTTTGTCTCCGGGATGATGCGAGCTGACCTCGTTCACCAGTTCGTCACCGCTGTTTACCGCCTTGCCGCCAACCGACACAATCGAGTCGCCGCTCTTGATTCCACCCTGAGAGGCAGGTCCGCCGGGGGTTACATCCTGCACGACCACGCCCTTGCCGCCGCCGTACATACGGGTGACAGCAGGACTGGTTTCCGCGCTGAAGGTAATTCCGATGGAGCCACGCTCAACCTTGTGCGCGGGCGAGACCAACTGATTGAACACCTGCGCGATAGTGTTCGACGGCAGAGCGAAACCAACTCCCTGGTAGCCGGAACTCTCGGTGTAGATCGCGGTGTTGATGCCGATGATCTCGCCGTCCATGTTGACGAGCGGACCGCCGGAGTTGCCGGGGTTGATGGCGGCATCGGTTTGGATGAAGGACTGGAACTGGCGTCCGGGAACAATGTTACGACCCTTCGCACTGATGATTCCGGCCGTGACCGTGGACTTCAATCCAAACGGGCTGCCGATCGCCAGCACCCAGTCGCCCACCTGCATACTGTCCGAGTTGCCAAGCTTGGCGGCGGGCAGGGGGTGGTTCACGTCGATTTTGATGACGGCGAGGTCGGTTTCACGGTCCGTACCCACGACCTTGGCAGGGTAGCTGACCGTGGCGGGTTCGCCCATCAGGCTGACGCGAATGCGGTCGGCCTTATCGACCACGTGGAAGTTCGTAATGATGTAGCCGTTGGGGCTGACGATGACGCCAGACCCAAGCGACTGTGAGGTCATATCGCCACCGCCGGGCGCTCCCGGGACACTGTCAGGATTCTGTCCGAAGAAGCGATCGAACCAATCCTGAAGACCGCCATTGCCATCCTGCTGATCCTGATCGCCGTCTGGCTGTTGCTGTTGCGGTGGCATGCGGCGGAGGCGCCGATGGGGATTCTTAACCGTGGATTCGGTATTGATATTGACGACCGCAGGCTCTACGGCCTTGGCGACTCGCGCGAATTCATTGTCGTGGGTACGTGCAGCGGGCACCGTCAGTTGGGGTGCGTCGGCGCTGTCCACATTCTTGGCGCGCGCCGTGTAGGTCAGTACGGTGCCGATCAGCAGCACCAACGCCATAGTGACCGACCCTACAAATAGTGGCGCAAAACGATTCTTCTTCTGATACGTCATCTGTTCCTGCGACAATCCGCTTGCATCTTTCAGCGGTTCCATGTGCCCTCCGGCAATTCAATCTGCAACCCATTCTAACTTGTAGGAAAGAAAGGCGTGCACTGGGCCGGGCGCGGAAATGAGCCACGCCGGTTCAGGTTGGTTAGACGCACTGGTGTGGGAATTCGTCAACATTATTTGGGCTACGGCAGGGATATCCGAATTAGGGAAATCCACTGAGCACCTGATCGCTAAGAATTTACCACGTCGTGGTCTCGCCCATCCCCAGCCGCAGGCGTCAGCGGCAACATCCGCAGCTCTGGCCCCGAAATGCGAGGCGGCCTTCCACTATCAGTGTGGGAATGGCTGCCAGAGCGGCAGCGGAGTCCGCCCAGCCGATACGGAACGCGGCGGTGAGGACGAGTCCGGCCAGCGAAATGAGGGCAAGGTAAGCACAGGTGGCAGACTGTACGGCATCGGCTGCAAGAGCGTTGTTCTGCGTTCGCTGGGCCAGTCTGCGCTTCTGCCAGGCGAGCAGCGGCATGATGACAAGCGCCGCGGCAGTAATAGCAATGCCAAGGAAGCTGGGTTCCGGCTGAACTTTGCCCATCAGGGCAAGGATCGAAGCCAGCGCGACGACGGCTGCCAATGCAAACAGCAGCGATCCGGCGATGCGATCGACACGTTTGCGGCTGATGCTCGGCGCGATTGCCAGAATCACAAGCGCAGCGGACAGCAATTCCACAAAGCTGTCTGCCCCAAAAGCGAGTAACGCCGAGCTATGGGCTCGAACGGCGGAGAAGAGCGATACGCTGCACTCGATGAGCATCCAGATGAGCGTGACCGACTGCAGCAGGACAAGATGACTGCGCGATGATGAGAGCGAGTTGGGTATGGTCGTCATGTCCTATCTCTCTAGATGCCGCGACTCGCTGTTCGGCTAGATTGCTTCCTCCGCGAGCTCTTCTTCGGGCTTCTGGACATGTCCGAGAAGTTCGCTGGCGAGAACACCAAGCAGGATGAGGCTGGCTCCGATCACACCACGGGAGCCCAACCGCTCGCCGATCAGCAGGTAGGAAGTCACGCCGGCGAAGACCGGCTCAAGCGAGAAGATAAGCGCGGTGTGCGTAGGGGGCGTGAAGCGCTGCGCCCAAGCTTGGACGATAAAGCATGCGACGGTTCCCACAAGTGCCGTCACCGCCAAAGCCGTAAGCATGGCGGGAGTGAACCGAATGTACCCATGGCGCTCAGCAATGGGGATGGAAACAATCATCCAGCCGGCACAGACCGCGATCTCGATGGGAACAAGGTGCGCGAAATCGTAGTGCTGCGCGCTGCGGCCAAGAACGATGATCTGAAAGGCAAAGGCTACTGCGCAGCCCAGCGTGAGTAGGTCTCCACGATTGAGCGAGGCCAGAGAAAGTCCCTGCCCCGGAGGAACACACAGAAAGTACAGACCGACGAGCGCGGCGAAGACTCCGGCAAGCGTGTAGCGATTTACATGCCGACGCCAGAAAACGGCCAGCAGCAGCGGCACGAGCACAACCGAAATGCCGGTGAGAAATGCGGATTTCGATGCCGAAGTGTAGAGCAGTCCCGCGGTCTGAAATTCATAGCCGAGCCACATGAGTGTTCCGACCTCGGACCCTGCCCGGAAGGCTCCGACGGGCATACGCCGCAGTTCGCGGAAGAAAATCATGCAAAGAACGACGGCTGCGAACACCATTCGAACCGCATTGAACACAAGCGGTGTTGCGTCCGAGAGCGCCGACTTGATTACGATGAACGTGGAGCCCCAGACGAAGGTTGCGGCCACCAGCAGAAGATGTGCCTTGAGCGAACGAGACATCAAACCGACTCCGGCGAAGGGGGCGCAGCAGTCTTCCGTTGGGTCGGAACGGCGGGCGGAAGACCAGCCAGCAGCAGAACCAGCAGGGAGAGACGTTTGAGCGCCTGCTCGCGCCCGATCGGATCGTACCATTCGCGTAACGTATGCGCTCCGCCACCGGAGCCGCCGGCGCCAAGAGCGACCGCCTCCAGGCCAAGCGAAAGCGGAATGTTCACATCGGTCGAGGCGCGGAGGATCTGTGAGTGAATCCCTAGCTGCTTATCGACCGCTCGGATCGCAGCAAGCAGCGGCGAGGTGGCCACGAGTTCTCCCGAGGGGCGCTCGCCAACCTTGGCAATGTGGTGGCGAAGTTGGACCCGCGCGTGAGGGTTGGCCGAAAGTAATTGCGTTTCAGAGCAGGCCTCTACGGCGGCCTGTCGAATGCGTTGTTCGAGTGTGTCCAGTCGATTGGGCTCGCTGGAGCGAATATCCACCTTGAGCACAACGCGCTCGGGGATGGCGTTCACCGACGTTCCGCCCTCGATAGTGCCGACATTGAGTGTTGCGCGCGGATTGGTCGGGAGCGAGACGCGGGCGAGCTTTTCGATCAGGATCGCAGCAGCGACCAAAGGGCTTGGCGTGCCATGGTCGCTCCAGGAATGCCCACCCGGCCCTTCAATCACGATTTCGAAGCGGCGGCTGCCTAGCGCCTCCGAGATAATGCTATCCGTTCCGGCTCCATCCACCGCAATCAGCAGCGCGATCGCCGGCGGAGGCGTGTCATCGGAAATAGTCAGCGGGGTCTTGCCTATATATTCCCGGTAAATGTGGCGCATGCCCTGCAGGTTTCCCTCGCCCTCTTCGCCTACATTGGCGATAAAGAGCAGAGGCAGCGAGGTGACCAAGCCCGAATCATGAAATGCAGACGCCAAGGCCCAGAGCGCGGCCAATCCGGAGCCGTTGTCGCTGATGCCAGGGCCGAGAAGGCGGGCGTGTTCGCGCCGAATGTCCAGTTCAGTCGTAGCCGGAAAAACCGTGTCGAGGTGCGCGCTGAGGGCGACCGAAGGCGCTTCGGAACGAATGCCGGAGCGCATGTCCTCCTGGGTACCGCCTCGCGTCGCCAACACGTTTCCAGCGGCGTCCAGGTAAACGCCGAGTCCCAGCGGTTGCAACCGTTCGAGTAGCCATTCGGCCCGAGTCTGCTCGGCAAAGGTCGGAGCAGGAACGGACGTTATTGCCAGCTGGAAATCGGCAATTTCGCGCTCGTGATGAGAGAACCAGTCAAATAGCTGATGCACGCGCGGGTCAGCGCACAGCGAGTCCACCTCCTGCGCGAGAGCACCGGGCTGGAGCTGATTGCGCTCGGAGGGGAACCTCCACCGATTAAAGGGGCGAAAAGCCATTTCAGACTTGATGGTACACGACAGGCACGGTAGGCGGGCAAGCGATACAGAGTGTCAGCCACACTAGTGACGCGCGCGGAACAGGAGAGAGATGGAGCGCAAGGCAGCCGAGAGTCGCTGGCGAATTCCTCTGCCGTGAACAAAATCCGCAAAAGCCGCCAACGATGAGTATTTGCTGGCGTACGGATACCACCAAAGCTTTTTCGTCCGGGGTAGCAGATCGACGTCCATATAGCGGGGCCGAACCAACTCCTGCATACCGAGAAGGCCGTGCGTGCGTCCGATGCCGCTAAGCTTGAATCCTCCATGCGGTGCACCGCTCACCGCAAATCCCGAGATCAGGTCGTTGATCATCACCGTCCCGGCTGAGATCTGCCGGCCAACAGCAATGGCATGACTGCTAGTGCCCCACACGCTTGCAGCAAGACCAAAACTGCTGTCGTTCGCCAGTGCGATGGCCTCTTCGTCCGTGCTGAAAGGCAATACGGGCAACACTGGGCCGAAGGTCTCCTCACGCAGCAGGTTCATGGACGAATCGACTTCGGTGACGAGTGTGGGTGCGTAGAAGTTGGAACCTATATCCGGGAGGCGGGTTCCGCCGGTATGAATCGTGGCTCCGAGCGCCCGCGCTTCATCCACCTGCTGCTCGACGATTTCAAGTTGCTTAAACGAGATCAGCGGCCCGAGATCGGTATCAGGATTGGAGCCATCGCCAATCTTCAGCTTCGCGATCTTCTCCAGACATTGCGCAATGAACTTCGAGTAAAGGCTGCGATGCACGTAACAGCGCTCGACCGAAAGGCACGTCTGCCCCGCGTTCATCATGGAACCCCATACCGCTGCGCTGGAGGCAACATCCACATCAGCGTCCTCGAGCACGACCATTGCGTCTTTGCCGCCAAGTTCCAACGTCACCGGGAGCAATCGCTCCGCCGCCGCAACGGCCACCTTGCGGCCAGTCGGTACGCTTCCGGTGAAGATCAGCTTGTCGATCGCACTCGCAATCAATGCCTGTCCGGTTTGCGCCAGCCCGGTGATGACCTGGAATGGACGCGGCCGGGAAGCCAATCCTTCCTCGTCGAGAGCAGCACAAACAATGCGTTCCAGTTCGAGCGCAATCTGCGGCGTCAGTTCGCTGGGCTTGAGAACGACGGTGTTCCCTGTGGCCAGTGCGGCAAAAGCGTCAGCGGCAGGAATCGAAAGCGGGTAATTCCATGGCGAGATGATTCCAACGACGCCTAGCGGCTCGTAGGAAAGCTGGCCGCGCTTGAAGCGCAATGCCGGATTCGTGTGCGGAATATCTTCATTGCGAAAAATCTTGGCTGCATTTTCGGCGCAGAAAACAGCTGCGTCGGCGGCCACCATAACATCGTTTACTAACGCCTCCTGCAAAGGCTTACCGGATTCCGCAGTGATGACCTGAGCGAGCGACTCCTTCCGCGCGCAGAGGCTTTTCGCAATGCGGTGCAGTACGGCAGAGCGGCGAGCAATCGGCAGGCGAGACCACCAGAGCTGAGAGAGGTGAGCATCGGCCACCACCGCGGCAACCTGCTCAGCCGAAGCGGCAAAGTATTCGGCCACCGGTTCTCCCGTCGCCGGATTGAAGGTGGAGAACCTCTCGCGGGAGCCGAACTTGCTTACGAGATGAATGCCGGAGTCCATCAGGGCAGTTGTACAGCAAGTTGGATGCAAGAGGAAAGTGGAAGATGAATCAGATTAATATGTCAAACATTGACAATCTTCGTTATCGGCAGCAGCATATGAGATATGAACGTGTCTCTTACGCCAGAACTGGAAAAATTCGTCGCCAGCAAGGTCGAGTCTGGCCGCTACAACTCTGCCAGCGAGGTTGTACGGGAAGCTTTGAGATTGTTGGAAGAACACGACAGAGCGCGCAATGCACAGATCGCAGCTTTCAACCACGAAATTTCCGCACGATTGGAGTCACTGGATTCCGGCAACCATGTTGATCAGGCGGATGCGCGCGAACGCCTGAAACAAAAGTTCCGCACAAAAAAGCTGCGCAGTGCATGAAGCACCTTGTACTAAGCTCTGACGCGGAGCTAGACCTCGACGCAATTTGGGAATACATAGCGCAGGACAGTCTGGATGCGGCCGACAGCTGGATCGATAAGTTATTCAGCGCCTTCGACCAAATCGCGCAATCACCAGGGATTGGACATAAACGCGAGGACCTGACGTCCCTCCCAATGTTGTTCTGGCCCGTGGGGAGCTATATCATCCTCTATCGCGTGAAATCGGAACGAGTCGAAATCATCGCCGTGGCTCAGGGTGGTCGCGATATTCCGAATTTTCTGCATAGACACGACCTCGGCTTCTAATACTCAACCTCAACCAAGTAAAGCCCCTCTGCAGGTGCGGTGGGCCCCGCGGCGCGGCGGTCGTGCGCCTCCAGAATTTCGGGAATTGCAAAAGGGGCGATGCTTCCCTTGCCTACCAGCAGAAATGTGCCTACAAGATTGCGCACCATGTGGTGCAGGAATCCGTTACCGCGCACGACATAGCGCAACTCATCCTCGATGCGCTCAAAGCGCGATTCAAGGATGGTGCGAACGTTGGAAATCGCTTCTGCATCCCCCGCGGCTTCCGCAAGGCGAAGCTTGCGGTCAGGATCAACGGCGGCAAACGATGTGAAATCGTGCTCGCCAACAACCAGAGCAGCCGCCTGTTGCATGGCAGATTCATCCAGCGGATACGGATGGTGCGTAACATAACGTGCGAGAAACGGCGGAACGACATCGCCACGCCATATCCGATATTGATAGGACTTCCCACGCGCCGAGTGCCGCGCATGAAAGCCCACAGGCATTTCCTCCATCGACAGCACGCGTATCGACGCTGGCAGACGATCATTGAGAACGGTGCGAAAGTTGGGCAGAGGAATCGCACTCGCCGTCTCAAATGTCGCCACCTGCGCGAGCGCGTGCACACCGGCATCGGTGCGTCCGGACCCCTGCGGCAGAAGTTTTTCTCCTGTAAGGCTTTCGATGACCTCGGCGAGCGTGCCTTGAATAGTGGGCTTGCCCGGCTGGATCTGCCATCCGTGGAATGCGGAGCCGTCGTAGGCGAGCGTGAGTTTGAGTGTTCGCGTCAACGTTTAAAGGGTGCTGAGTTTCGCATGCAAAGTCAACTGCGCAGGATGTGAACAGTCATCACCACGACATGACAGAACTTGTGTGATCCGGTCAGCTATACTCATTCCTTGCGTGCATCCGCCATCAGAACTGTTCCCGTGCGTTGCAAAAGTTTACAAGCACCGGGAACTTCGGGTGGGAGAATTGCGTAAGAGTTCTTGTGCTTCAACGAAACGCAACCCATTTCCTTCAGGTTGCAGAACGGGTCTTGAGCCCGAGACGAGATTACTGAATTCATAACGGAGAAGAGCGAATGTCCGTTTCGCGTCCAGACAACGTGTTTCACCGAATGGTTGCGTCCATTTCCATCGTCGCTTTAATGTCCTCCAGCTTAATGGCGCAGACGGCAGCGGCGCCTATTCCAAATGCTCCCCAAGCGAGCACGCAGTCGGCAATACAGACAGCGGCACCGAACCCGAAGGCGCAGGAGCAATACACGGCTCCACTCAGCGACTCCACGAAACCGTATTCGATTCTCGGCGTCTGGAAGCCTTACAAGCCGCACGGATTGCCCGAACCTGCCATGAAGAACAGCGACCGCCTTCACATGCTGATTAAAGACGGCAAACTCATGCTTTCGCTGAACGATGCCGTGGCGCTTGCGCTTGAAAACAACTTCGATATCGCAATCGCGCGCTACAACCTCGACATCGCCGACATGGACTTGCTTCGCACAAAAGCAGGTGGAACCGTCCGCGGTGTCTCCAATGGATTGCTGACCGGAACTCCGGGTGGAAACGCTGCAAGCACTAGTACGGCGGGCTCTACCGGAAGCGGTTCCGGTGGTACCACGACCGGCGCGGGCGGCGCAGCATCTGGCTCGGGCGGCATCGTGCAGTCCACGCAGAACTCGGTGGGTTCGGCGATCGATTCCTATGACCCGGTCCTGACGGGAACCGTTGCGACCGACCGCATGCAGACGCCTGTTTCGAATCCGTCAGTGTATGGCGTCAACAGCTACCAGCAGAACACGAATACCTACAACTTCAACTACGCGCAGGGATGGGCGACGGGCACCCTGGCGCAGGTAGCCTATTCGAACCAGAGATTGATCAACAACATCCCGGCAAACAGCCTGTTTGCCTCCACCTTCAATCCGGAGCTCACGGCATCGTGGAGAGCCACGGTTCGCCAGCATTTGCTGCAAGGCTGGGGAATCGACAACAACCGGCGCCAGATCATCATCGCCCAGAACAACCGCAAGGTGACTGACGCGGCATTCCGTGCACAGGTCATCTCGACCGTAGCGCAAATCCAGAACATCTATTGGGACCTGGTGAATGCCTACGAAGATGTGAAGGTAAAGCAGACTGCGATTGAGTTCGCCCAGCGCACTCTGAGCGACAACAAGAAGCAGGTGGAGATCGGTACGTTGGCTCCGATCGAGGTGGTCTCGGCACAGTCGTCGGTCGCGACCGCACAGCAGAATCTCATTGTGTCGCAGACGAACCTGCAGTATCAGCAGTTGATCACCAAGAACGCCATTGCTCGTAACTTCAGCGATCCCTTGTTGACCACCGCAGCGGTGATTCCGACCGACACGATGGTGTTGAGCGATGAGCCGATTCCTCCGGCTGAGGACCTGGTGGCTTACGCGCTGGCGAACCGCCCGGAACTGCTTGAAAGCGAACTGAACCTGCGCAATGGCGAAATCAACAATCGCGCGGCAAAGAATGCTCTGTTGCCGACCTTGGACCTGGTTGGTTATTACGGTTCTTCGGGGCTCAACAACAACTATGGCGATGTGTTCTCGAGCCTCGTAAACCGGAGCCGTCCGGACAAGGGCGCATACGTCTCGCTTACGGTTCCTTTGCGCAATCGCGCAGCTCAGTCCGATCAGATGCGCTCGGAGCTGGAGTATCGCCAGAATCAGCTGAACTATCAGCAGCAGCGGAATCAGGTGAACCTGCAGGTTCGCAACGCCGCTTTTGCCCTTCAGCAGGCCCGGGCGGGAGTGGATGCAGCCCGCGCAGCTCGCGACTACGCACAGCAAAACCTGGAAGCCGAGCAGAAGAAGTATGCCCTTGGAGCTTCGACCAGCTACGCAGTGTTGAATCTGCAAAGCGTCTCGACGCAGGCGGCCTCGAACTATGTAGCTGCGCTTTCGACTTACGAGAAGGCCCGCGTGGCCCTGGATCAGGTGACAGCCCAGACGCTGGAACGCAACGGAATCTCCATGGACGACGCGGCAGCAGGAAAAGTGGCGCATATGCCTGCAATTCCAGGACTTCAGCCCAACCTGACGCCTTCCACGGTGGCTCCTCAGCCTATCGCGAAATAATTTGCTAACCTTTTTCGGGAGGTCACGTCTATCACGTGTAACCTCCTGATGAAGTCTTCAGGCCGGAACGGTTCTTAACCAGAACCTACCGGCCTTAACTTTTTGGCAGCAACTTTGGCCTGCAACTGCTTGCATTTGTTACGATGGGCCGTGCCAGAACAGAGTACAACTCCAGCAGAACTCCAGTCGCTCTCCGTTGCCATCATCTGCTGCGACGAAGAGGCAAACATTGGAAGAACTCTGGAGAGCGTATCTGATCTTGCGGATGAGATCGTCCTGATCGACAGCGGATCAACCGATCGCACGCTGGAAATCGCACAATCCTTTGGCCCTAAGGTACGGATCTACAAAGAGCCGTGGAAGGGGTTTGCGCGGCAGAAGAACTCCGCCATCGATAGAGCCCAAACCCAATGGGTGCTTCTACTGGATGCAGATGAGGCAGTCAGCCCGGAACTGGCTAGGGAAATCCGAGCCCTGCTTTCCGGAAATACGCAGTACAACGCCTACTTCGTGCCGCGCCTTAACTTCATTTTTGGAAGATGGATTCGCCACGGCGGATTTTATCCCGACCGCAAACTGAGGTTATTCCGCAAGGGATCGGCGCGGATTCCCGAGGACATGGATGTGCACGAAACCCCATGCACAACCGAGCGTACCGGGACACTGACCCACGATCTGCTGCACTATCAATACCCTACCCTTGGCCAGTACATCGAGCACATGGACCGTTACAGTTCCGCTAGCGTGCCAAGGGCATTGTTGCGGGGCCGAACAAGCCGCTCACCATGGGCTTTCATGGTGAATGTGGTCCTGAATCCCGCAGCTACCTTCGTGAAGAACTACTTTTTCCGGTTGGGCTTTCTCGACGGACGCGAAGGATTGCTGCTGCACATGTATCACTCGATGTACGTAAGTTGGAAATACGCCAAGGCTTGGGAAAAGAGCCGTTCTGGCGACTTCCCACAATCCCGCTGAACCCCTCTTCGTCAAAGTCGCCTAAGTCACTTCTTCCCCCTTCGTTGTCTTCATTTCTGCAGCAAACCCCTCCTAATTGAGCCGGAGATGATGCTCCTTGCATCTGAAGCATGGGGAGGGTGTGAGATGGCCGAGAGAAAGATTGCCACGGTGATTCCGATAGCGGATGTTCAAGGGCGCAAGGCAAGCCCAAGCGAGCGGCGTTGGGCTGAAACTACTCTGAGGCAGGCCCTCGAACGGCAACCGGAAAAGCCAATCGGCGCGGCCACCGGAACAAATCTGAACAAGGACGGAACGGCCCGGTTCACAACGGTTTCCGGGCGGCCCATCCAACGCCTCTATACACAGGCCGATCTTCCCGAGGATTGGTCGGAGGAAAAATACCTCGGCTATCCCGGCGAGGCTCCCTACACGCGCGGCATTCACGCCACGGGCTATCGCGGCAAGCTATGGACCATGCGGCAGTTCTCCGGGTTTGCATCGCCGGAAGAGACCAACCAGCGTTATAAATACCTGCTCCAGCATGGAGGCCATGGGCTCTCCGTTGCCTTCGATCTTCCGACCCTGATGGGCTACGACAGCGATCACGCTTTCAGCGAAGGCGAGGTGGGAAAGTGCGGCGTGGCGATCGATTCTCTCGAGGACATGGAGATCCTCTTCGACGGAATCGATCTGGAGAAAACGACCGTCTCAATGACGATCAACTCTCCTGCTAGCGCGTTATGGGCGATGTACCTCGTCGTCGCCGAAAAGCAGGGTGCCGACTGGAAGAAGATTTCAGGCACGCTGCAGAACGACATCTTGAAGGAATACATAGCGCAGAAGGAGTACATCTATCCGCCCGCACCCTCCATGCGGCTGGTCATCGACACCTTCGAGTTCGGCTCGTTCTACACTCCACGCTTCAATACCATTTCAATCTCCGGATACCACATTCGCGAAGCAGGTGCGACGGCGTTGCAGGAGCTGGCATTCACCATCTATGACGGTGTCGAGTATGTGGAGTGGGCAATGCGCCGCGGGCTTAACGTGGACGAGTTCGGGCCTCGGCTCAGCTTCTTCTTCAACTCGCATAACGACTTTTTCGAGGAGATCGCAAAGTTCCGCGCCGCCCGCAAGATCTGGTACCGGCTGATGAAGGATCGCTTCGGCGCGAAGAACGAGCGCACATGGCTCATGCGCTTCCACACGCAGACCGCCGGCGTATCACTCACCGCGCAGCAACCGCTAAACAACATCGCCAGAGTCGCCATCCAGGGCTTGGCGGCCGTGCTCGGCGGAACGCAGAGTCTGCATACCGACAGCTACGACGAAGCTCTCGCGTTGCCCACTGAAGAGTCGGCGCGCACCGCTCTGCGCACCCAGCAGGTGATTGCCTTTGAGAGCGGCGTGGCCAATACAATCGATCCTCTCGCTGGATCGTACTTTGTCGAACGCCTGACGCTCGACATGGAAAACGGTGCATTCGAGTATTTCGACAAACTGGACGCCATGGGTGGAATGGTGCGGGCCATCGAGCACGGGTATCCGCAGAAGGAAATCGCCGAATCGAGCTACCAGTTCCAGCGGGCGACCGAGGCGAAAGAGAAGATCATGGTCGGCGCTAACGGTTTTGTCATCGAGGAGGAGCCGCCAAAGACTCTCTACATCGATGAACAGGTTGGCGAGCGACAGAAGGCGAAGCTGCGTGCCGTGCGCAACCGGCGCGACAATGCGGCGGTTCAACGCGCGCTCGATGCACTAAAACGGGCCGCAACGCAAACACCTGAAGCGGGAAAGAACGGGAAAATCTCCGAGGCGAATACAATGCCGTATATCCTCGAAGCAGTGCGCGCGTACGCAACCGTAGGAGAGATTTGCGCGGCGCTGCGCGATGTGTACGGAAGCTATGAAGAGTCAGCCTTCGCCTAAACGTGAATCCGGCGCATTGATCCGCGATCACTACCGCAACCGCACGACCGCCCCGCAACCTCTGGTGCTGATCACCGGCGTGGTCTGGGGTATTGCGCTCCTGTGCCTGAACGTTGCATCGCGCCCAAAATGGGCATGGGCGATGGTCGCGTGCGCCTCGGTGTTGACCGTGTACGTGGCCGTGCGACTGTGGAAGTATGCCGCGGCCATGCGGCGTTAGCATTTGAAGTCGAAAATGTGTTGCACTACATTCAAAGCGTCCGGCATTTGCCGGGCGTTTTCCTTTGACTTCTGGAACAATTGCACGCGAAAGGAGAAGCGATGGCGGAGAGCAAGAGCGCAGTCGAACCATGGATGAGGGGGACTCATCAGGACGTGAAGGCGGTGCTGAGAGCGGTGATTCATGCGCTGGAGCTTGCGCGCGAAGACGTCCACCGGTGGTGCGGTCACCTGACCGATGAAGAATGGAACCTGCGCCCCAACGGACTGGCTCCAGCGGCATTTCACGTCAGGCACATGGCCCGCAGCATCGACCGTCTGCTCACCTATGCGGAAGGCCATCAACTCTCCGAAGAACAATTGCAATTGCTGAAGAGCGAAATGGACCAGCTCGCCACCGGTAAATCAGTTCTGGACGAGTTCGAGGCCGCGCTGACCTCAGCCGAGCGACGCATTCAGGCTTTTGCCAACGCCGACCTGGAGGAGAAACGCGCCTTGGGCCGGAAAGCCCTACCTACGAGCGTAGGCGGACTGCTGGTACACGTTGCCGAACACACGGCCAGGCATGTGGGGCAGGCCGTGACGACAGGAAAGTTGGCGGTCGCCTCCCGAGGAGTGTTCTAGGGCAAAGCTGGCCCTTTTTCCTGACAGTACAAGGAATGTAATCTTTCCACTGGACAAAAGAGCTATGTTTTGCGTATCGCAACAGCTTGCGTAGCGGTATCATAGAGGCGAGTAATTCCTTTTGTATTGGGGACACTTCGCACTTATATGGCAAACGAAACCAGAATTCGCGTACTAGTAGCAAAACCCGGCCTCGATGGACACGACCGGGGCGCTAAAGTGATTGCCCGCGCCCTGCGCGACGCTGGCATGGAAGTTATCTACACAGGACTGCGGCAGACGCCGGAGATGGTAGTGCAGGCAGCGCTGCAGGAAGACGTGGACGTCATTGGATTGTCCATTCTCTCCGGCGCACACAACGCAATCGTTCCGCGCGTGACAGAGCTGATGAAAGACCAGAAGATGGATGACGTGCTGGTTCTGGTGGGCGGAATCATTCCCGATCAGGACGTGGCCGGACTGAAGTCTGCCGGCGTAAAAGGCGTATTCCAGCCTGGCACGCCGATGGAAGACATCGTCAACTTCATCCGCGAGAACGCAAAGCCCCGCGGAGTGCCCGCCTAAACTGATCCGTTCTTTAGAGGCGAATTTGCCCTCACAAAAGTGTATCCGGCAGACCGTGAGCTCTACGGACCTGCCGGATACGGTTGTGAGACGTGGGCATCTGTCAGATCGTTCTCCTTCGATGCACCCGAGATCGAGAAACGATAAAAACCGACCGCCGTCCCGTTATCTGACGACTTAGAGCGTTTCCCTCCCCAAAAGTTTGCTTCCAATCGAGAGCGCGTGCGCGTTTGTGGACGATTCACAACGGGCAGCCACAAAACACCTGCACCTCCGAGCCCTCAGCAAGAATCGCAGATGCGGGTTTGCCCTGAAGAATCGTGGCGAGCTCTCGACCATAAAGTTCAGCCGCATCGCCTTCAAACTCCGCGCATTCTGTCTTCCATACTCTCCAGGGGACATGCTCGACGCGATACTCCAATGTTGTCCCGTCGCGCTGACTGGTGTAGCCCCAGTAGTGCTCCGTAATGAAGTTCTCGTGAGAATACAAGGCGGGCAGATAAGGATCTCCCATCGTCCGTAAACACATCCGGTTCCAGCGAGAGTCGCGCCATCCGTACTCGACAAATCTTCCCGCCATATCATGCCATTCGCTCTTGTGCTTCATCGGAAGGGCGACATACTTCTCGTTGTAGATTCCACGAGCCACGGCGGCAATCGCCCAACGAGGAACCACCTCCCGGATGAACACAACTCCTCTTCGGACTTCTCCAGCCACCAGTCGCCGAACGTAAATTCGCAGGTTCACCTCATCGAAATCACGATGGAACGGGATGGAGAATCCGCGAACCTTTGTCTCAAGAAACCGAAACCCGACAAGGCTGACATATGTCCTTCCATTCCAGCTATCCAGTTCCGTTCCGAGTGGAACAAATCTCGCAATTACGCTTGGATCAACCTCGAAATTCAGCATCAGGAGATCGCGCCACGTGGCCTGAAGGAATATCTTGTCCTTGCTCATAATGTTCGGAGAATCACCACCTCGGGGCACCCGAGTGTAATCCTTCGCACCCGATTTGTGAATCAAAGCCTGAGTACCAGCTTTCGGATGGATGATTGCCTGTTGATTGGGCACTCGGGTAGGCTGGTGCGTTTGCATCTACCTCTGGTGAGGAACTGATGACCGATCTGAAATCCCCTTTGCTCGACAACCAATTAACGTCGACGGTAAAGACCGATACCCCGCGCTATCTCCGCAACCTGGAGTCCTTGAGAGCGCTGGTCGCCGGCTTGCGAGCCGAAGAAGCCAAGCTGCGCGAAGGCGGTGGAGCGAAAGCCATCGACGCTCAACACGGCAAAGGCCGCCTCACGGCTCGCGAGAGGATTTCCCTGCTGCTCGACGAAGGCACTGAGCTCTTTGAGGTCGGCTTGCATGCCGCTCACGGAATGTACGAGGAATGGGGTGGAGCTCCGGCAGCAGGCGTGGTGACCGGACTGGGCCGGGTGCATGGTCGCCTGTTCATGCTCATCGTGAATGATGCAACGGTGAAAGCCGGAGCCTTCTTCCCGATGACGGCCAAGAAGGTCATCCGCGCGCAGAACATCGCCATTGAGAACAGCTTGCCCACGATCTATCTTGTCGATAGCGCAGGAGTCTTTCTGCCCCTCCAAGAAGATGTATTTCCCGATCAGGACGATTTCGGGCGGGTATTCCGAAACAACGCCGTGATGTCTGCCAAGGGCATTCCGCAGATCACGGCCATCATGGGCATGTGCGTTGCGGGAGGCGCATACCTGCCCGTGATGTGCGACCACATCCTCATGACCGAGGGCAGCGGCCTCTTCCTCGCCGGACCGGCACTGGTTCAGGCTGCGATTGGGCAGAAGGTCAGCGCCGAAGAACTCGGCGGAGCCAAGATGCACGCCGAAATCAGCGGCACGGTCGATTTCCGCGAGCCCACCGACGAGGCCTGCATTGCACGCGTCCGCTCGCTGGTGGAAAAAATGGGAGCACGACCCGAGGCTCCGTTCGACCGCATCGAGCCCACCGAGCCTTTGTATGCTGCCGAAGAACTCTACGGCATTGTAGAGACCGATCCGTCGCGCCAGTACGACATGCGCGAGGTAATCGCCCGCATTGTGGACGGATCGCGATTCGACGAGTACAAGACCGGCTACGGCGAGACGCTGCTCTGCGGATACGCCCGCATCGATGGCCACGCCGTGGGCATCGTCGCCAACCAGAAACTGCACGCCACGCAGATCGACCACAACGGCAACAAGCGCACAGAATTCGGCGGCGTCATCTACACGGAGAGCGCCGAAAAAGCTGCACGCTTCATCATGGACTGCAACCAGGGGCGCATCCCGCTCGTGTTTCTGCATGACGTAAACGGCTTCATGGTAGGCCGTGACGCGGAGTGGAGTGGCATCATTCGCGCCGGGGCAAAGATGGTCAATGCCGTATCAAACTCCGTGGTGCCGAAGATTGCCGTCATCATTGGCGGCTCGTTCGGCGCAGGACATTACGCAATGTGCGGCAAGGCCTACGATCCGCGATTCATGTTTGCATGGCCCACCGCTCGCTACTCGGTGATGAGCGGTGAGAGCGCGGCGGGCACGCTGGTCGAGATCAAGCTGAAGCAACTGGAGCGCGAAGGCAAGCCAGCGGACGAAGCCGCGCGAAAGGCTCTCTATGAATCCATTCGCGCCACCTACACCGAGCAGATGAAGCCGCAATATGGCGCAGCCAGGCTGTGGATCGACAAGATCATAGATCCGGCAGAAACGAGGCAGGCTTTGGCGTGGGCACTGTCCGCTGCCCGGAGCAATCCGGTGGTTGAGCCCTTCAGCGTGGGAATCCTGCAGACATAGAAATGCCCTGCGGCCTGTACTTCTCGCCGCAGGGCAGATGGTTTAGAACGCGAAGAAATCGACGACGATATTTGTCTTGCGGTTCACCAGCACGACATTGGCACCAATCAGCACGTGAGCGCAGTTCGGAGGCGGAGGCGGAAGTCTCCGCTCGAGTTCCGGCGGGCATGGATACATATTGCGGCGCAATCCCGGAGGCAGAGTTCCGCGACGTACAAGCTGCCGTTCCAGCCCAGGAGGCAGACGGTCGCGCTTGGCGAGACCCGGTGGCAAATGGTTGCGATTGGAGGCATACCACTCGCGTGCGGCATGCGATTCACGATCGCCATAGTAGCGGTCGCGCGCGAAATCCCTGCGTTCCTCGTCCCGTTGTTCCTGCTTCTCTTGCCCGCGTCCATGGCCATTGCCGCCTTTGTCGGCTAGAGCATTGCCACTGAACAGCAGTGAGGCCGCGAGTGCTGCGGAAACTGCATATCTTCGAACGTTCACATAGTCTCCTGTAGGATGTCGTGCATCCGACGATACGGCGTCCAGCAGTATACGTCCAGATGCTCTTAGGACAATGCCCGTGCGAGGAAACGTCGGCATCCTTTATCCTGTAACGTTATGACTGAGAACACAGTAAAGATCGTGGAGTGTCCTCGCGACGCCTGGCAGGGCCTGACGCGGCAGATTCCCGCCGAAACCAAGGCCGACTACCTGCGCGCGCTGGTAGGAGCAGGATTCAAGCACATCGATGCGGTTTCGTTCGTCTCTCCTCGCGCCGTGCCGCAAATGGCCGACAGCGAAGATGTGTTGAAACGGCTGGACCCGCCGGATGACGTCGAAATCATCGGCATCGTGGTAAACGAGAAAGGTGCAGACCGTGCCCTCGCCACCAACGCCGTGCGCACGCTCGGCTTCCCCTATTCTCTGAGCGAAACGTTCCTCAAGAAGAATCAGAACCAGACAGCCGAAGAAAACAGCGACGCCCTCGAAGCCGTTTGGCGAAAAGCCGAAGAGAGCGACCTCAGCATGGTCGTCTATATCTCGATGGCCTTTGGCAATCCCTACGGTGATCCGTGGGATGTGAATGAGATCGTGCAAGCGGTAGAAAACGTAGCCGACATGGGCATTCAAACCGTTTCGCTGGCCGACACCGTGGGCCTCGCGACACCCGAGCAGGTCGCAGAAGTCTTCGAAACCGTGGTCGGTCAGTTTGATTACATCGAGGTTGGCGCTCATCTTCACGGAACGAAAGACAATGCCACGGCAAAAGTCCTTGCCGCCTACAAAGCAGGATGCAGGCGTTTCGACTCCGCTCTGGGCGGCCTCGGTGGATGCCCGTTCGCGCAGGATGCGCTGGTTGGAAACCTGCCGACCGAAATCGTGCTGAAAACCCTTGCTGACCACGGCGCACAGGTGCCGATCCGCAAACCGCTGGACAATGTGCTGCGCATGAGCGAAGACATTGCGCTGAGGTTTGCGCGATAGGAGCTGCGCTCTAGTGCCGACTTACTGAATTTCGGTGCAAGCCGATTCAGCATACGATAAAATCGCGCGCGATTATGAAAAGAACCCAGAACATCACTCTCGGCCTGTTGGCCGGGATGGCGATGGCCTTCACCTCCGGCTGCCATCGCCAGGCTGAGCGCCGCGACTGCGTGGACGAGCTTGGCCGTATCACCTACGACCAGAATTGCCAGGCGGCCGAGCAGCGCCGTCGATCTGGCTACGGCGGAGGCTTCCCCTACTATCACTATCTCTACGGCGGCAGCTCGGGCGGACGCATCGGCGACACCGTGTTCAACGGCAATCCCATGCCCGGCATGAGTTCCGGCACCGGGCGCTCAGGTGGAATCAGCGGATTCTTCGGCGGCATATCGCGTGGAGGATTCGGCAGCACCGGAAGTCACGGCGGAGGCGAGTAATGCAGCGGCACACGATCACTCCACGCGCAGACTGGAAGGAGAAGGTCGAGAAAGTCGGCTTGGTCTTCCATTCTCTCGACGATGGCAGCGGAACCTACTGGGACGAGTCCGCCTACTACGAATTCACTTCTGCCGAGGTGGATCGTCTTGAGGCCGCGACCGAAAAGCTGCAGGAAATGTGCCTCGCCGCAGGCCAGTACATCATCGACAACAATCGCTGGAGCGACCTGAATATTCCCATCGAGGCAATCGCCGCCATCAAGAAGACGTGGAACGACGAGCCTCCCGCGCTCTATGGACGTTTCGATCTCGCCTATGACGGATATCAAATCAAGCTGCTCGAGTACAACGCAGACACTCCGACCGCGTTGCTCGAAGCCGCTGTTGTGCAGTGGTATTGGTTGCAGGAGTGTTTCCCCCAGGCCGACCAGTGGAACTCGATTCACGAGAAGCTCATCGCAAAGTGGAAAGATCTCAAGGGCTACCTCACCGAGCCGGTCTCATTCGGCTACGTCGAATCCATAGAGGACGAGTTCACCATCGGCTACCTGCGCGATACCGCCGAGCAGGCAGGAATCAAGACGCAAGCCATCCGGATGCTCGACATCGGCTACGACGTCAACACATTCACATTCGTCGATCTTGACAACAAGCCAATTAAAACGATCTTCAAACTTTACCCTTGGGAGTGGATGCTGAAAGAGCAGTTCGGCACTCGGGCACTCGACTTCATGGACAAGGTACAGTGGATTGAGCCCATCTGGAAGATGATGTTCAGCAACAAGGGGCTGCTGGCCATCTTATGGGAGATGTACCCGAACCACGAACTGCTGCTGCCCGCTTATCTCGACAGCCCACGCGACATGAAAGACTTCGTCCGCAAGCCGCTTCTCGGGCGCGAAGGCGCAAACGTCCAGATCGTGCGCAATGGCGAAAAAGAGCAGTCCTATGGCCCCTATGGCGACGAGGGATTCGTGTATCAGGCAATTGCGCCAATTCCCTGCCTCGGTGGCCACTATCCCGTGCTGGGCTCGTGGATGATTGCCGACCAGGGAGCAGCAGGCATGGGCATTCGTGAAAGCGACACCATCATCACCAACAATCGCAGCCGTTTCGTGCCCCATCTGTTCCGGTAATCCAGCGCGGTTGCAGAGGTGGCAGATGCGAGAGTAAGCTTCTGCCGCCATGTACACGACGCTCCGGCTCGACTACGACGCCAAAATCGCAACCATCACCCTGAATCGCGCCGAAAAGCGCAACGCCATCAACCAGCAGCTTATCGATGACTTCCTCGCCGCACTCAAGGAAGTAGAGGACTCTCCCGCCCAGGTGTTGATCCTCACCGGCGAAGGCAAGGCCTTCTGCGCCGGCATGGATCTCGAAGACCTGCAAGCGCTCGTCTCGCAAACGCCCGAGGAGAATCATCGTCACAGCGAGCGCATCGCAACGCTCTGCCGCTCGTTGTATAACTTTCCGAAGACTACGATTGCGGCGGTGAATGGTGCGGCCATTGCCGGAGGCACCGGGCTAGCGACGCTGTGCGATCTCACATTGGCCTCGACAGCGGCGACTTTCGGCTACACCGAAGTGCGGATTGGATTTGTTCCGGCAATTGTCTCAGCGTTCCTGATCCGGCAGGTGGGCGAGAAACATGCGCGCGAGTTGCTGCTCACCGGACGCATCATCACCGCCGCCGAAGCCTATCGCATGGGATTGGTGAACGAAGTCGTCGAACCCACGAACCTGTTGTCCGGCGCCCATAGCCTGGCCGAGCAGTTACTCGAAAACTCACCCGCATCACTGCGCGCCACCAAGTCCCTGCTGCGCGACTACGCCAAAGACACACTGGAGCGCGACATTCTGAGCGGGATGCAGGCAAACGCGTCGATTCGCATGAGCGCAGATTTCAAGGAGGGCGTTGCCAGCTTCCTCGAGCGTCGCAAACCGCGCTGGAGCGAGTAGAGCGCCCCACACGCAATCACGGAATGCGAGTGGCTGCATGTTGTAACCTACAATCATGAGCACAATCTGTGAAACAACGATTCGGGTGCGCTACGCCGAGACGGATCAAATGGCTGTTGTCTATCACTCAAACTACCTCATCTGGTTTGAGGTGGGGCGCGTCGAACTGCTGCGGCAAATGGGATTCAGCTATCAGGAGTTGGAAAACGAAGGCCTGAACCTTCCAGTGGTCGAAGTGAACTGCCGTTACAAACATCCGGCACGGTATGACGACGAACTCACAGTCCGAACCCACATAGGGCATCTCAAGACGTCGGTGGTCCGCTTCGACTACGAGCTCGTGCGCAAATCTGACAATCGCGTGCTGGCCGAGGGCAGCAGCACTCACGTGGTCACGGGACGCGATCTGAAGCGCGCCCACCTGACAGGAAAGTATTGGAACGCGCTCTCGATGGCCGCTGCAAAAGCTGAGCCCGGCGCGAAATCGTAAAAGGGGATTTCATGGCTGCACTGCATTTAAACGGAAACGATCTATCACTGGAAAGTTTTGAACAGATAGTACTGCAGAATCAGCCGGTACTGCTTGAGCCCGATGCGCGCGAGCGTGTATCACGTGCACGCGAGGTGGTGGACGCCCTCGTCGCTGGCGATCGCGTCGCTTACGCCATCACCACCGGAGTAGGACAACTCGCCGACGTGCGCATTTCGCATGAACAGGCACGCGAGTTGCAAATTAACCTCGTGCGCTCACACGCCGTTGGCGTAGGCGAGCCGCTCACGGAACACGAGTCGCGCGCCATGATGCTTCTTCGCGCCAATTCACTTGCGAAGGGACTTAGCGGCGTGCGCACGGAAATCATCGACACGCTCTGCAACATGCTCAACCGGCGCGTCCATCCCGTGATCCCTTCGCAGGGCTCCGTCGGCGCCTCGGGAGACCTCGCTCCGCTAGCGCATCTCGCTCTGGTCCTCATCGGAGAAGGCGAAGCATGGTTCGAAGGACGTCGCATGAGTGGCGGCGAGGCCATGAAGGCCGCCCAGATCCCCACAATCCAGCTTCAAGCGAAGGAAGCCATATCCCTCATCAACGGCACCCAGGCGATGCTCGCTCTCGGATCGATCAGCCTTCTTGAGGCGCGTACGCTGGCCACCACCGCCGACGTGATATCGGCCATTTCGCTCGATACCCTGCAAGGTACAGACGTCGCGTTCGATGAGCGAATCCATCATGCGCGTCCTCATGCAGGGCAGACCATCGTCGCCAAGCACTTGCGCACCATGCTTGAAGGCTCCGCGCTCCGCGAGCGGCACCGCGACTGCAAGCGCGTACAGGACGCTTACTCTATGCGCTGCATCCCTCAGGTGCACGGAGCCGTCCTCGACGTGCTCGACTACGCTCGCCAGGTGTTTGAAACCGAAATGAACTCCGCCGTGGACAATCCCTTAGTGTTCGTGAAGCCGCGCCCCGCGGGCTCGACTCGTCCCACTCCGGCAGAACCGGCCGAGGGCGACGTGATCTCGGGCGGCAATTTCCACGGACAGCCCATTGCATTCGCCTTGGACTTTCTCGCGATCTCGATTTCGGCCCTGGCCGGCATCAGCGAGCGCCGTATCGAGCGTATGGTCAATCCGGCATTGAGCGAAGGCCTGCCACCGTTCCTCGCCGCGGGCGCTGGATTGAACTCCGGCTTCATGATGCCGCAGGTGACCGCCGCAGCACTCGTCAGCGAAAACAAGGTGCTGGGACACCCCGCATCGCTCGACTCGATCACCACCAGCGGAAACAAGGAAGATTACGTCTCCATGGGCATGACCGCCGCGCTGAAACTTCGCCGCGTACTGCAGAATGTGCGCAACGTGCTGGCGATCGAGGCATTGGCCGCAGCACAGGCCGTGGACTTGCTCTCACCGCTCAAGCCCGGTAAGCGTGGCCAGCAGGCACTAAAGGAGATCCGAGCCGTATCGCCCTCAGTCACGCACGACCGTTCGCTTGCGCCCGACATTGCCGCCGTAGCCAACGTCATCTTGCAGGGAAAGATCGCGGTGGCCTTGCGTTAAGCGGCCACAATCTACCGGATTCTGGATGTAGCCCGAACGTGCTATGGAATTCCAGAGGCTAGGAATCCACAGCGCGGCGCAAGCTGGTGAGCCCATGGTGGTTATTTCCAGCCACTTTGGCCGATCGATTGCACTCTTGGAGAGCATTCTTCCTACGTCGGTCGTGTCCGCAGTCTGGGAGCCGACGTGTTTGTGGCGCGGAGTTGAAGACTCCAACGCCACGTGCAAGTTTGTGCCAGCTTGAATTCAGTCAGGGATCAGTCTGCACACAGAGCCATCCGCATGGATGGCTCTTTTTTATGAACCACAAGAGTAAACATCGTTAAGCATTTAGCGTTTGGGTTTTTATGGGTCTTTCTTCGGGTTTCTCCTGAGATTGTTTGCCGTCTCAGGCGTTTCGCACAGATTTGTCTTAAATACCTATTGACATCGCCAATAGAAACACCGCAGATTATGAATTGTCACAGGTGTACGCATTCGCGTGTTTCCTCGTGACGGGAGTTTGCCCCCGCTCTGGCGGCTCCGTACAAATCGAATGGCTACGACTCTAGCGCCCGTTGATTCACGGGAAGTGGTTCGTTGCGACGATTGTCAGTTGGTCCAGTTCCGGACTTCCAACAACATGTGCCGCCGGTGCAAGACCTATTTGGATGCCGTTCCAGAGGTCATTACCATGCGTACTCCTGCCTGCACGCCGGCGGTGGCGACCATGCCTTCCAGTCAGGTCCCGGTTGCGGCGGCAATTCGCTCGCTGCGCATGAGGGCAGGACTGAGCCAGCGCCAGCTTGCACAGCGGATGAGCGTTCCACGCACTTATGTCTCGAAGATCGAGAACGAGAAAGCTTGCCCAACGCTGGGTTCACTGGAACGTCTTGCAGGAGCGTTGCGCGTTCGGGTCTGCGATCTGCTCACAACCGGGCGTACAACCGAGGATGAAGTTCGCGAGCTTTCGCAGGACGAGTTCATTGCCGAGTTGATGCCCTACGTTAGTCAACTGAATGGCATGCAGTGGATGAGCGTTCTGAACCAGGTACGCGAAATGACTGCGATGACCCGCCGTACGGCTTAGGCCGGGTCATCGCAAGACTCGCGCGCACGGCGCACAGGCACTCGTGCGCACGTTAGCAGAGCTGGATAGATAACTTTAAGGGATTCGCTCGCTTCTTATTTAGTGAATGAGCAGTCAGCCGTCTTCCGACTGCCCGACGCAAACTCCGTATAACCGACGACGTGGAAGGCCAGGCGGCTGGCCCATGGGAAGGATCGGTCAGGACACGATGAACAACGCGAATGTCTCGAAGTGCGCGAATCCGGAATGCCATCAAGAATTTCGGCGACTGGGCGAAGGACGATTGTTCGTTCGTCCGGCGCAAAAAGAAGACAAAGGAATCAAGCAGAAAGCCCTCTGGCTGTGCCCCAAGTGCGCGCAGCACATGGAATTGCGGTACGATCGGCGAAAACAGCAATACAATCTGGTTCACCACCGGGCAGCTTGACCGCTGCCCTATACATGGATTGCAAGAAGCCGAACCGTGTGCTAGCTTCAAACTACTCGATTTTTGAGGAATTGCTTTGCACACCACCATCCCCGCCGGGCTGACTCGAAAACAGGCCGAACTCTACGCCAAGCTCGATCCAGAACGGCTACCACAACACATCGCAGTGATCATGGACGGCAATGGCCGCTGGGCCCAGCGCCGCCATCTGCCTCGCATCGCCGGACATAAACGCGGAGTCGAGGCTGTGCGCGATGTGATTACGCTCGGCGCACGCATCAACCTGCATGCGATGACGCTGTATGCGTTCTCGGCGGAAAACTGGAAGCGTCCAAAGACCGAAACCAGCTTTCTCATGAGCCTGCTGCGCACCTACCTCAAGAACGAAGTGCCGCTCATGAACGACAACAACATCCAGCTACGCTACATCGGACGCATCCACGAACTGGCGCCCGAGGTACAGGACCGGATGAATTGGGCGCTGGAGCAGACAAGCAAGAACACAGGCATGATCATGACCCTGGCGCTGAACTATGGCGCACGCGCTGAGCTGATCGATGCCTTTCAGGCGATTGTGGCGGCGGCGGCCAACAACGGTGGCCTCGAGCATCTGAAGATTGACGAAGAAATGGTGTCGCGCAACCTGTACAGCAATCTGCCCGACCCGGACTTGGTCATCCGCACCAGCGGCGAGATGCGACTGTCGAACTTCTTGCTCTGGCAACTGGCCTACACCGAGATCTACGTGACGCAGACGCTGTGGCCCGACTTCGACGGCACCCTCCTTCTCGAAGCTCTTGTCGATTTCCAGAAGCGCGAGCGTCGTTACGGCGACATCGGCGCGGCTGTCTAGAGACTCCTCCGGACGAAATACACAGTCTCCTTTTGCGTCCTGAGTACGTATGAAGGTACCCTTGCTGGTATCGACATGAAACGCATTATTACCGCCGCAATTCTCATCCCGCTTGTGCTGCTTGCTGTTTTCCGTGCGCCGCTGTGGCTGTTCCTCATTTTCACTGTAATTGTGGCGCTGGCCGCAGCCTTCGAATACCTCGGCATCACCGCCGCCTACGGCTTTGAGCCATTTCGACTGCTGACCTACATCTATACGGCTGCGTTGTTCGTGGTCTATTACTACGCTCAGGGATTCGGTGGCGGAGCCCTGCTCGCGGGACTTCTGCTGTTATTCCTGCTTGCGCCCTTTGTGTTGATGATTGCTGCCATGGGTCGGGAAGATCTGAAGACTGCGCTCCCGGGCGCCGCTATGAGCTATCTGGCACTTCCCTACATCGGTCTGCCGCTGCTCATTTTGGCCATGATGCGCGAATCGTTCCGCGGATGGGTATTTGTTCTCTTCACGTTTTTCGCCGTCTGGGTCGGAGACACCGCTGCCATGTACGTTGGCAAGAGCATGGGGCGGCACAAACTAGCTCCCAGAATCAGCCCCGGCAAGACCGTTGAGGGAGCCGTGGCTTCGTTGCTCTTCGCTACCGCTATCTGCTGTCTCTTCACCTACTTCGTACCGCAAATCGCAACCGCCCTCACTAGATCGCACCTGCTGGTCGATCCAATGGAATCGCTGCTCGTCGATACCCCTGCCTATCCCCGTGCACCGCTCTGGATCGCCGCGATACTTGCTGCGGTCATCAACATAGCTGCCCAGGTAGGAGATTTGCTTGAGTCCGTGCTGAAGCGCGGTGCCGGAGTGAAGGATTCCGGAACCATTTTGCCCGGCCACGGCGGCATTCTGGACAGGATCGATGCCCTGCTGCTCGCATTGCCGGTTGCTTTCCTGTTATTCCTTGTCTTTGGGCGCAAATTCGTGCAGGGCTAAACCGGAGCAGTAAGTTAAACTAGTAGTACCTCAAATGAAACGTATCGCAATTCTGGGCTCGACCGGCTCCATCGGTTGCAGCACCCTGAAAATCGTTGAAAGCTATCCTGACTGTTTCGCGGTCGCAACCCTGGCCGCGGGCTCCAATCTTGATCTCGCCTTTGAACAAACTCTTCGCTGGCACCCCAAGCTGGTTTCCGTTGCCCGCGAAGACGCCGCCGAGGCTCTTCGCAAACGCCTGCGCGACGCCGGAGCAACCGACACCGAAGTCGTCTGGGGCACCCCCGGAACGGTAGCCGTAGCCACCCATCCCGAAGTCGACTTTGTCGTGAGCGCCATTGTTGGCGTAGCTGGGTTGGAAGCCACCTATGAAGCAGTGAAGGCTGGCAAAGAAATTGGCCTTGCAAATAAGGAATGCCTCGTCGCCGCCGGTGAGTTGATCACCGCCGAAGCGCACCGCCAGGGCAAGCCCCTTTTGCCCATCGATAGCGAACACAATGCAGTTCATCAGTGCCTGCGTGGCGGCCGCATGAACGAAGTTGATTGCGTTTGGCTCACGGCATCGGGCGGGCCTTTCCTGAACACTCCAAAAGAAGAGTTCGCCAACATCACCGTGGCGCAGGCGCTGAACCATCCCACATGGAAGATGGGTCGTCGCATCACCATCGACTCCGCAACGCTGATGAACAAGGGATTCGAGGTCATCGAGGCCGTCCGGTTGTTTAACACCCCTCCCTCGCGCACCAAGGTCGTCGTTCATCCTCAGAGCACCGTGCACAGCATGGTCGAGTTTGTGGACGGAAGCATCCTGGCCCAGGTGAGTGTTACTGACATGCGGCTGCCGATCCTGTATGCCCTGACTTGGCCGGAACGGATCCAGAGCGATCTGCGATTCGACGTCCTGTCGCTGAAACATCTCGACTTCTGCCCGCCGGATCTGGATAAATTCCCTTGCCTGAGGCTGGCCTATGAGGCGGTCGAGGCGGGCGGAGCAAAGACGGTTGCCCTGAATGCCGCCGACGAAGTAGCCGTAGCAGCTTTCCTTGAGGGCCAAATTCCGTTTAACGGCATTCCGGCCACAATTCAATCCGTTCTAAGTGAAACGCCAGCGCGCAAACCGGAATCTATATATGAGGTTCTTTGTATGGATTCCGAAGCACGCGATTTGGCCCGACGGTATGTAAACGCAGGCGCGAGCGGCTCGCGGGTAGCCGTTACAAGACAAGCACTCCGGTAGGAGGCCAACTATCTCCCATATGATTAGCGCTCTTTACACAGTGGCCGGTGCGGTTCTCGTGCTTGGCGTCATGATTTTGGTGCACGAATTCGGTCACTTCGCCGCCGCAAAACTGCTCGGCGTACGAGTCGAGGTATTCTCGCTCGGCTTCGGCAAGCGCCTGTTCGGCTTCCGGCACGGTGAGACCGATTACCGCGTCTCTGCCCTGCCTCTCGGCGGCTACGTGAAGATGACGGGAGTCAACGCCATCGAAATGCCCGAGGAACGCGCGGAAGGCGACCCGAATGACGAAGGTCAATTTCTGAAGCATCCTCGCTGGCAACGGCTGATCATCGCCGCCGCCGGTCCCGCCGCCAATGGCATCCTGGCCGTCGTACTGCTCACGGCTGTTTTCGCCCTGCACCACGAGATCCCTTATGGGCTCTACCAGCCTGCGGTCGTCGGCTGGTGCGTCCCCGGATACCCGGCGGAACAGGCAGGCCTGAAGGCTGGCGACAAGATTCTCCAGGTTGCCGACACCAAGAATCCGACCTGGCAGGACGTACACAATAAAGTTCTGATCAGCCCCAATCAGCCTCTCGCCCTTACGGTGAAGCGCGGCGATGAAATTTTGCCCATCACGCTCACTCCCAAGGCCGATGGTAAGGCGCAGAGCGGCGATGCGGGATGGCTGCCCCGACAGCCCTTCATCGTCACCGCGCTTGAGCCCGAAATGCCGGGTGCCAAGGCTGGTTTGCAGATAGGCGACGAGATTCTGTCAGCGGATGGCACCCCGATCCAGGCTACCGGCGCCATGCAGGCTTATCTGCAGCAGACCAAGGACAAGCCAGTACACCTGCAAGTGCAGCGCAACGGCAAGCCGCTCGAACTGACGGTCACGCCTCGGCTGACGATGATCGATTCACACCCGATCTACCGTATCGGATTCGGTTCCGAACCCGTACAGGTCGAGCAACTTCCTCTGCCCGAGGCCTTTGGCCGTTCGCTCGAGGAGTGCAAGAAGCTCTCAGGATTGATCTTCGACCTCATCGGACGCATGGCAGAGCGCAAGGTTTCCGTCAAGCAGATGTCCGGCCCCATCGAGATTGTGCGCGTTTCCGGCGAGATGGTTCACCACCGCAGCGCCAACGATGTCATGGGATTCATCGCGATGATGAGCCTGCAACTGGGGCTCTTCAACCTGCTTCCCATTCCCATCCTCGATGGCGGATTGATCGCCATGCTGCTGGTCGAGTCGGCCATGCGCCGCGACATCAACGAGGGGATCAAAATCCGGCTGTATCAGGCTGCGTTTGTCTGCCTTGTGCTCTTTGCCGGAATGGTGATCTTCAACGACGTGGTGAAGATGTTACCGGGGCAGTAGTTCCATTGTGTTCAGCGAAGGGCGCCTGCGGGCGCCCTTTTCACCACCCCGCCAGTGATAAACTATCCAGAGAGCTCTCCATGGCAATCATCAAACGCAGAAAAAGCTACACAGCAAAGATCGGAAATGTCCGAGTAGGTAGCGACGCGCCTGTAATGGTGCAGTCGATGACCAACACAGATACGGCGGATGTCGCCTCCACCGTCAAGCAGGTTGCGGCTCTTGCCGCCGCCGGTTCTGAAGTCGTGCGAGTCACGGTGAACAACGAAGCTGCAGCGGCAGCCGTGCGTCCCATCGTCGAAGAGCTCGCAAGCCGCGGCGTCCATGTCCCCATCGTCGGCGACTTCCACTACAACGGACACATCCTGCTCAAGAAGTTCCCCGATTGCGCGAAGGCTCTCTCAAAGTACCGCATCAATCCCGGCAACGTCTCCATCGGGCGCAAGAACGACGACAACTTCCGCACCATGATCGAGTGCGCCATCGAGAATGACAAGCCGGTCCGCATCGGAGTGAACTGGGGTTCGCTCGACCAGCAACTTCTCGCCCGCATGATGGACGAGAACGCCAAGCTGGCCGAACCCAAAGACCCGCGCGATGTGATGATCGAAGCCATGATCGAGAGCGCGCTTCACTCTGCCGAACTCGCCGAAAGCTACGGCCTGCCGGCTGACCACATCCTGCTCAGCGCCAAAGTAAGCGGTGTCCAGGACCTGGTCGATGTCTATCGCGACCTCGCTTCGCGCTGCGAATATCCTCTGCATCTCGGCCTCACCGAAGCCGGCATGGGAGCCAAGGGCATCGTAGGCAGCACCGCCGGACTCTCAATCCTCTTGCAGGAAGGCATTGGCGACACCATTCGCGTTTCGCTTACGCCCACGCCCGGCGGAGACCGCACGGAAGAAGTTCAGGTCGCGCAGCAGATTCTGCAATCGCTCGGCATTCGCAGCTTCCTGCCGCAGGTCACTGCCTGCCCCGGCTGCGGACGCACCACCTCGACCTACTTCCAGGAACTGGCGCAGCAGATTCAGCTCTTCGTGCGCGAGCAGATGCCCGCATGGCGCAATGAGTACGAGGGTGTCGAGACCATGAAGCTCGCCGTCATGGGCTGCATCGTCAACGGCCCGGGCGAGTCCAAGCACGCCAACATCGGAATCTCGCTGCCAGGAACGTTCGAGGAGCCGAAAGCTCCCGTGTTTATCGATGGACGGCTCGTGACCACGCTCAAGGGCGATCACATCGTTGATGAGTTCAAGCAAATCCTCACCGAGTACGTCGAATCCAAGTACGCAAAGAGGAACGAACCCGCCGAGGTTTAAACTTTACTGCAACTGAAGGAGCCCCACTGCACATGTGGGGCTCTTTTGCTTGCTCCCGAGTTCACCCCACATGCCTTTAACCTTTGTTGGCAAGAAACATCAGTCCGAACACCACCCAGAACCATGCGGAAAATGCAGCCGCGCTCATCATGCTGCGGATTGGAACGCTGTCGATAATCCAGTTATATTTCGCTTCCATCGCTCTCGCCTCCTCACGTAATGTGAACACCCCACGTGTTCCCTTCTGATGCCAGAGATACGCGGGGAGGCCCGAGCTAGTTCCCGATTTCACAAAAATTCATATTGCCTAGAAGTAAGTCACCACCACGATCCAGAAGACCGGATTTTCGTAGCTCGAACTCTTCTGATAGCACGCTCCCACCGAAAAGCCGCTCGCTGGCTGACTCCTGAGCCGTTCCAGCGATTTCGGCGTTTGCGTCAGGTCAACCGTCGTAAATGTCACAGCATTGCTCACGTTCGGCACCGACAGCGCCGCACGCGGATTCAGCTTGTTGCTGGCCGCCATGTCACATGCCTGCCTCCGCAAGCTCGGCGCAGGCACCCGGTTGAGCAGCGGAGCCCCCGCAGCACGACGCATCCGATTCAAGGTAACAGCGATCTGCTCCTCCGCCTCACCTACACTCGCCTCAGGCATCCGCCTTGCAAAATCCTGGGTGACATAAATCCCCTGCGGCGTTCGCACCACCCCAATACCAATCGAGTTGTACTGCGCATCGAGAATGTTGGCGCGGTGCCCCGGAGAGTGCATCAGCGCGTCGTGTGCGCGTTCGGCATTCGCCGCCAGCGCCACGTTTTCTCCGCTCACGTCGAATCTGATTTCCGTCACTCCCAGCCGCTGTGTCAGCTTCGGCTCGTTACCGATCTGATGCTCGACTTCTCCCGTCCGCGCCATGATCTCGCTATGCTTTCGTGCCGCCACCACCAACCGATCATCCACCACCAGCGTGGAAAGCCCTCGCGCCTGCCGTTCGCGATTCACCAGCCGCACAATCTCCTGCTCCGCGTCCGGCGCATAGCGCGATTGCGCCATCGCGCTCGCGGTCATCAACAGCAACAGCACAATGGGGGGAATCATCCGCGATACCCCCCGGCGATAAAGGTGGGGTACAATCCAAGAACCCGGAGTCATCTTATTAGTCATGCAAATCCTTATTGCTATTCTTGCATTCCTTTTCGGAGCATGCATCACGGCAGTGGTCCTTGGTAACCGCAGCTCGGCGATGAAAGCCCAACTAGCCTCGCTCGAAACCGAACTCGCCACCAGCCGCACCAGCCTGGAAACCTCGCAGCAACAACTGAATAAACTCTCGGCCGAGTCGAAAGTTGCCATCGAAGCCCGCTTTGCTGCCGAACGCGAATCCACCCGCCTTGCCGAGCAGCTCAAGCAGCAGGAATTGCAGTCCTCCCAACAACTCGAACAGCAGGAACAGCGATTCGCCGAACAGTTATCCAGCGAGCGCCAGCAATCCCGCGAAAAGCTCGAACTGCTCACCGCCGCACGCGTCGAACTTTCCAACCAGTTCAAGACGCTTGCAAACGACATCCTCGAAGAGAAGTCCCGCCGCTTCACCGAGCAGAACCAGCTAAACCTCTCGCAGTTGCTCGCTCCACTGGCAACGCAGATCAAGGGCTTCCAGCAGAAGGTCGAAGAAGTTTACGTGCAGGAGGGCAAAGACCGCTCCGCCCTTGCCGAGCAAGTCAAGATGCTGATGGGCCTCAACCAGCAGCTCTCCGACGACACCGGAAAGCTCACTCGCGCGCTCACCACCTCGGCTAAAGCTCAGGGCGACCTCGGCGAAATGATCCTCGAGAAGATCCTCGAATCTTCCGGCCTGCGCAAGGACGAGGAATACTTCATTCAGAACAGCTTCCGCAACGAGGACTCGCGTCAGGTGCGTCCCGACGTCATCCTCAAGCTGCCCGAGAACAAGCACCTCATCATCGACTCCAAAGTCTCGCTCACGGCCTATAACGAGTACGTCAACGCCGAAAGCGATGACGTCCGCGACATCGCTCTCGCGCGTCACATGGACTCCGTGCGACGCCACATCAAGGAACTCGCCGAGAAGAACTACCAATCTCTGCACCAGTTGCAGTCGATCGACTTCGTCTGCATGTTCATCCCTATCGAGGGCGCGTTCATGGCCGCTATCAGCAGCGATTCCGCGCTGTGGGGCACCTCCTACGAGCGCAACGTGCTGATGATGAGCCCCAGTACCCTGCTCTTCGTCGTGCGCACCGTCGCCCACCTCTGGCGGCAGGAGCGCCAGAAGCAAAACGTGCAGGACATCGTAAAGCGCGGTGCCGAACTCCACGACAAACTTGTCGGTTTCGTCGAGGACCTCAAGTGCGTTGGCGACCGTCTCGAACAGGCGAAATCAAGCTACACGGACGCCTTCAGCAAACTCGCCACCGGACGCGGGAACGTCATCCGTCAAGCCGAAATGCTGAAAGCCCTCGGCGTAAAACCAAAGAAAAGTTTGCCCGCGGATTTGGTTGAGGCCAGCATGGACGATGAGCCGCTACTCGCGGAGCATGCCGACGCGGTGAGCACATCGTAAGAATTGCAGCATGAAAAGCCCCGCGTGCGCCGCGGGGCTTTTGTTATTTCTAGGAGTGACTATCCGCGCAACGTCCCACCCAGCCCTTCCAATGCCTTGATGATCTGCTGCGACCAGTTCGCAACCTCATCATCGCGCAGCGTGCGCTCCGCTGACTGGAACTGCACCCGCAACAGGAATGAATAAGTTCCCGCCGCCAGCGATCCACCGCGGAAAACCTCAGCAGGAATGATCGCCGTGAGTTCCGCAATCCCGAGCGCCGCAACCTTCTCGCGAATGCTCTCGAACTCCACGCCATCCGGCAGCACAAACGAGAAGTCGCGCGCAACCGCCGGATACTTCGAGATCGGCGTGTACGCAGGCTGATGCAGCGCGTGCTTATACAGGGCCTCAACGAACACCTCTGCGATCAGCACATCCTGTTTCAGCTTGCGGCTTGCCGCGATCTCCGGATGCAACTGCCCGAAGATGGCTACTGTCGTTCCATCCACCCGCACGCGTGCTGAGCGCCCCGGATGCAGCCACGATGGCACCGCGCGATCGTACGTCACACCATCGGTATCGAACGCCGCGAGCAGGCGCTCGACGTCACCTTTCACATGGAAGAAATTCAGCTGCTCCGGCTTACCATGAACGCTCGATTCCCGCGCCGCACCGGTCGCAACGAACGCGAGCGAGTTGTGCTCATCGACTGCCTCGCCTTCCATCGCATACACGTGTCCCGCCTCAAAGAGACGTACATCACTGTTGCCGCGGTTCAGGTTGTACGCCACCTGCAAGAGCAACCCCGGCACCAGAGAAGTGCGCATGAACGAAGCTTCTTCGCTCAGCGGATTTGCAATGCGCACGGGCTCGGCCTTCGCCGCCGCATCGATAAAGAACCGCGCATCCTCCTGCGGAATGAACGTGGACGAAAGAGATTCGTTGTAGCCCAAGGCCAGCAAGCGACTGCGCAGCTCCGCCTGCTTGCGCGCATTCGGCTGTTCGACAACGCCACCCGAAAAGGAAGGTAGCGTGTTGGGAATCCGTAGGTAGGAGTAGATGCGCGCGACCTCTTCAATCAGATCGATCTCTCGCTCTACATCCAGCCGCCATGTCGGCACCATCACCTGGAACTCCGGCCCGTCTCCTTCAATGCCAAACCCAAGCCGATGCAGGATGCGCACGATATCAGCTGGCGCAATCTCCACGCCCAGAATGCGCTTCACTTCGCTTGCTTCCAGCGCAATGCACGGCTGAGGAATCGTGCGGCCCACTACATCAATCTCCTGCGAGACTGCCCCGCCCGCACTGGCCACAATCAGTTCAGCCACGCGCGTGCAAGCCAGTTGCGTTATTCCGCGATCCGCTCCTCGCTCATAGCGATGGGAAGCGTCCGTGTGCATTCCAAGCCTCCGCGCCGTGCGTCGGATGGAAGCCGGATCGAACCACGCCGACTCGATCAACACGTTCTTCGTCGAGTAGGTGATCATTGTAGCTTCGCCGCCCATGATTCCCGCCAGAGCGACAGGCTTCACTGCATCGGCAATCACCAGGTCTTCGGGCGCAAGCTTGCGTTCAACACCGTCGAGCGTTGTCAGCATTTCGCCCGCCCGTGCGCGACGCACAATAATCTTGCCGCCCTCGAGCTTGTCCAAATCGAATGCATGCGTAGGCTGCCCAAGTTCGTTCAGAACGTAGTTCGTCGCGTCCGCCACATTGCTAATGCTGCGCTGGTCAATCAGCTCAAGCCTGTGCGCAATTTCCGCCGGAGCCGCGGCCACCTTCACCCCGCGCACCACGCGTGCCGTGTACCGCGCGCAGCCTTCGGCATCTTCAATCTCGATCGAGAAATCCGCCCGGCCGCTCTCGGTAATCTTCGGTGCAATTGGCGCAAGGTCCAGGTTGTACACAGCCGACACTTCACGCGCCACGCCGTAGTGATTCATCGCATCGACGCGGTTCGTCGTAATTTCGGCTTCCCACGTCTGATCGACACCTTCGCCGAAATAGCCCTCAATGGCGATGCCCGAAATGGTAAGTGCTTCTGCGACATCGCGGTCACTGACCGAGGGAGAGACAAAGTCGCGAATCCAACTTGCTGAAATTTTCATTACGCAAACTGCTCCAGAAAGCGCATGTCACCGTAGAAGAACTGCTGAATGTCATCGACGTTGTAGGTCATCATTGCCAACCGCTCCACGCCCATGCCGAACGCGAATCCGCTAAGCTTCTTCGGGTCGTAATCGACAAAGCCAAACACATTGGGATCGACCATTCCGGCACCAAGCAGCTCAATCCATCCGCTCTGCTTGCATGGACGGCACCCTTTGCCTCCGCAGAACGGACACGAGATCGAAACCTCCACGCTTGGCTCAGTGAACGGGAAAAACGATGGTCGGAAACTGGTCTTCACGTCCGAGCCAAACATCGACTTCATCGCGTGATCAAGCGTTCCCTTCAGATCGCCAAAGGTGATATTCGTATCGACACACAATCCCTCAAGCTGGTGGAACACCGGCGAGTGCGTCGCATCGGGTGCGTCATTACGATGCACCTTGCCGGGACAAATGACGCGCACCGGAGGCGACAGCTTCTCCATCGTGCGGATCTGCACAGGCGAAGTGTGCGTGCGCAGCAGCAGCCGGTCGCGTTGCGCCTTCTGCTCCTGGTTGGCCACAAACAGCGTGTCCTGCGTGTCGCGCGCCGGATGGTTCGGCGGAAAGTTCAGCGCCTCGAAATTGTAATAGTCGCTTTCAATCTCCGGGCCTTCGGCAATCGAGTAGCCCATCTTCACAAACACCGAGATCAGCTCATCCAACGTGCGTAAAACGGGGTGCCGCACGCCAAGCGGGCGCTCAATGCCAGGCAGTGAGATGTCCACCGTCTCCGACTTCAGCTTTTGCGTCAATCCAGCGGTCGTCGCCTTTTGCTCGGCTTCAGCGATAAGGGCCTCAGCCTTCTGCTTCAGTCCATTCACGCGCTGGCCGACGTCGCGTTTTGCAGGACCGGGCGCGGCTTTCAGCCACAGGTCGTTCACCTGCGCCAGCAGGCCGTTCTTGCGCGCCATCCAGCGATTGCGGAACTCCTCGAACGCCTTCGGGTCGGAAGCCGCCTGCGCCTCGGTCTCCAGTGCCGTCACAAACTCCGCGGCAGCCTGGTCGAGCGCGGCGGGAGAGAAATCTTCAAGCTTGGGAACGCTATACATGAGTGCTTTGCTGCTCCTGACTTGCTAGAACAAGAAAAAGCCACGAACGGCTCTAGAAACTCATGAACCGTTTCGGTTCTTGTTTCCGTGCCATTCGTGGCTTTTGATACTAGGTCGAGGACTGCTTTACGCTTGTGCCGGCACGGCGGCCTTGGCCTGCTCGACCAGGGCGGTAAAGCCCGCGGGATCGTTGACGGCGATATCGGCAAGGATCTTGCGATCCAGCTCGATACCGGCGACCTTTAGGCCGTGAATCAGTTGCGAATAGCTGATGCCGTTGAGCTTGGCGGCGGCGTTGATGCGCACGATCCAAAGCGAACGGAACTGGCGCTTCTTCTGCTTGCGGCCGATGTAGGCGAACTTGAGGCCGCGCTGGACGGCTTCCTGGGCTGCCTGGTAGAGCTTCGACTTTGTGAGGAAATACCCACTTGCGCGCTCTAAAAGTTTTTTGCGCTTGTCATGGCGCTTAGTACCACGTTTTACGCGAGGCATTGCTGCTACCTTCCTTTTCAAAACCGCTGGATTCAGAAATCCGCGGGATTATGGCGGCTGGAGGCAGGAGGCTTAAGCCCTTGAACCTCTTCACACACCCGGGTCTGCACCACTTGGTTAACGACCCTTTGTTACACCGGACGAATCGATGCCGTCCGGCGGGAGATCGTCCTACTAGTAGGGGATCATCCTCAACACTTTAGGCAGATCGGCCTTATCGACCATTCCGCCCATATCCATCTGGCGCTTACGCTTCGTGTCCTTCGAAGTCAGGATGTGGCGCTGGAAAGCAAAACCGCGCTTTACCTTGCCCGAACCTGTCTTCTTGAAGCGCTTGGACGCGCCACTGTGAGTCTTCATCTTCGGCATTGTAGGGTCCTAAAAACAACTACTGTTCATTAAACACGAGAACACCCCTTCCGGGCAAACTGCACCGGCGGGAAGTCCTCGGAAATCTTCGCGGAGCGGCCATTAATACAGTAAAAGCCGCAATCAGGGCAGCGCGGCGGTAATCGTCGGCTGCGGGTCGCGCTACTTCTGAACCTTCGGCGGAGCGAGAATCAGATGCAGGGTGTTGCCTTCCTGCCGGGGCATATTCTCGACCACAGCCTTGTCCGCGACGTCTTTGATCAACCGCTGCAGGATCTCACGACCGAGCATCTGGCGGGTCATCTCGCGACCGCGGAAAAAGATGGTCGCCTTCACCTTGTCACCTTCACCCAGGAAGCGCAGAGCATGATTCTTCTTGGTCTGATAGTCGTGCTCGTCCACATTAATGCGGAACTTGACTTCCTTGATCGTGATGACTTTCTGATTCTTCTTGGCCGCGCGCTCCTTCTTTTCCTGCTCATACATGTACTTACCAAAGTCCATGATGCGGCACACAGGAGGCTGCGCGGTGGGTGAAACCTCCACCAGGTCGAGTCCTTTTTCCCTGGCAATTTTGAGCGCGTCGAGCGGCGACATAATGCCGAGCTGCTCGCTTTGATCGTCAATCACGCGAATTTCGCGGACGCGAATACGCTCATTGGTGCGGATAAAACGCTTATCGATACGGTCCTCCGATGGTACTTATAACCGCCATAAAGTATAGCATGGAAAGGAAGTAGCTCCTCAATGCCATCGCGGCGGCAGAATTGTCGAAAAATGCCCGGCTAAGCCTTTACCTTTAGAGCCTTAGCAATGTCATCGCTGATCTGTTCCGGGCTGGTGACGGGAGCAAAACGGCCAAGAACCTTACCCTTGCGGCTCACCAGGAACTTGGTGAAGTTCCACTTAATGGAGTCGCCAATCAGGCCGCCTGCCTCACTCTTTAGATACTTGAACAACGGATGCTGATTCACTCCGTTCACGTTGATCTTCGAGAAGATCGGAAACGTAACGCCATAATTCAGCTCGCAGAAGCCGCGAATCTCGGCATCATTCCCCGGCTCTTGGTGCCCAAACTGATCGCACGGGAATGCCAGGATTTCCAGTCCTTGCTTGCGGTATTGTTCGTAGAGTTCTTCCAGTCCCTTGTACTGCGGCGTAAATCCGCATTTACTCGCGGTATTTACAATCAGCAGAACCTTCCCGCGATAATCCGCAAGCGACTTCTCTTCCCCGCTGTTCAACTTCGCTGAAAAATCGTAAACGGTGGCCATGGAGTCCTTTCAGGGCGAGCCTACTCCACTACCTCACCCAACAGCGCATCACCCTCAATGGAGTGGATGCGCGCATTCAGCATACGATTCGACGCCAGCAAACCTTGCAACCAGAGTTTCTGATAGTTGTTCGTCAGCGCCTCGGTCCTTCCTTGGGAAACCTGCGTCAGCGTGAGCGCCGGGATCATCTTGCCCACGAACTGCTCCTGAAATTCCCGCTTCTTCCCTGCCGCAAGCTCGCGCAAAACGCGGTTGCGCTCCCGCGCTCTCTGCACAGGAACCTGGTCGGGCATTTCGGACGACGGCGTTCCCGGACGCGACGAATAGGTGAACACATGAAGATAGGTGAACGGCAGGCGTTCGATAAACGCGCGCGTCTCCTCGAAATCCTCCTCCGTTTCGCCGGGGAACCCGACCATTACGTCGGCGCCTATCGCGGCCTCGGGCATCGCAGCGTGAATGCGGCGGATGCGGTCTTCGTAATGCCACGGCCTGTAGCGCCGATGCATCCGGCGCAGGATGCGGTCGCTCCCGCTCTGCAGCGGAACATGCGCATGCTTGGCAATGCGTGGTGACGAAGCCGCTAGCGCAATCAACTCATCGCTCCAGTCCATCGGCTCCACCGAACTGATGCGCAGCAGCGGCACGCTCGTGCGGTCGAGAATGCTCTGCAGCAGATCGACAAAGCGCAGGCGCTCCGGCCCCGAGTCGCCGCGCAGATCGCGTCCCCACCGGCCAAGATTGATTCCGCTCAGCACCAGTTCCTGGTAGCCATTGGCCACTAGTTGATCCACATTGCGCAGGATCTCACCCACCGGCAGCGAGCGGCTGCGCCCGCGCACAAAGGGAATCACGCAGAACGAGCAGCGGTTGTTGCAGCCGTCCTGCACCTTGAGATTGGGCCGCGTCTTCTCGTTGTCTGAGTCGAACACCGGAGCGGCCATCAACTGCGTGTGCGCAAAGATGTCTTCGACCACAACCGGCGCCTGATGCTCGCGTACACGAAGTTCGGGCACGCCAAGATGCGCCATCTCTTGCTGTATTGCAGCATTCGAAAGTGAGCCAACCGACACAAAACCATTCCCGGCAGCGATCTCTCCCAGGCGATGCTTATGTGAATTCCCAATCACAATCGACACGCCTTCCAGTGCGGCGATTTCCTCGGGAGCGCGCTGTGCGTAACAGCCTGTAACCAGAATTCGGGCATTAGGGTTAGCACGATGAATGCGACGTATCGCGGCGCGCGCGTCCTGATCGGCCGACGATGTAACCGTGCATGTATTGAGGACGACGACTTCGGCATCCGCAGCCGTGCCCGCTCGACTCAACCCTCGCTCTGAGAGTTGCCGTTCGATCGCGGCTCCGTCGGCCTGCGTGGCACGACATCCGAAGTTTTCAACATAGAAGCTGCCCACGGGAGTATTATATGGGACTCGGGGTGATGCAGTACCCGCTTTACGCCGGTTCTGCGTGATTGAGTTTCATAGTCAAAGATCAGCCATAACCAAAAACAGCCAGCCGCATCCAATGAGAGCTGCTATTCACAACCGGCATTGCCAAAGAATTCTGGGAGCTAGCAATGAAGAGACGAATTTTGATTGTGGACGATGAACTGGCGATCCTTCTTACATTGAAGGCAGTCCTGGAGATGAACGGATTCGAAGTCGAGACCGCCAGTTCCGCGCGTGAAGCGGAGCATAAACTGCGTGCCGGTAAATTCGAGATGGTGATTACCGATATGCGGATGGAAAACGAGACTTCGGGATTCGCCGTGATCCGCGCCGCCCGTGCACAGTCCTACAATCCCGCGACCGCCATCCTCACCGCGTTCCCCAATCTCGGTAGCGACTGGAAGACCCAGGGCGCCGAATCCCTGCTCGTAAAGCCGATGAATACCGGAGATCTTCTTCGCCAGATTGAGGCGTTGTTGATCGCGCACGCCGACAGCAAGCAGAATGGAAAGGCGAGTCAGGAAAGTAAGAAGAATGGGAAGCAGCAGTCCACCGCCGCCCAAAATCCCGTAGTCGTTGAGAAGCAGACTGCCGGAAAGGAAAGCGCTCCGAAAGCCGGTTGATACATCCCGGCTTTATCCTTGTTACCTCACCGCACAAGACTCCGCCTCCCCTTCGGCAGGCGGATCGCATTCCAAAAAACTTCAGGCGGAAACGCTTGATGCCTTCTTGCTCTGACCGAAACATGCGCGGCAATACACCGGTCTTCCCTGTGTCGGACGAAACGGAATGATTGTTTCCTTGCCGCATGCTGAACACACGGCATGAGTTTCGTTTTTCTTGAAGGTGCTCGAGGCCTTGTCCGCTGGAGTCCTCTTCTGCTTGCAAGCCTTGCATCGCTTGGGGAGGTTCTTAAACTGCTTGTCGTGGAAGAAGAGCTGCTCACCGGCGGTGAACACGAACTCCTCGCCACAATCGACACATTTCAGCATCCTGTCCTGGAACTCCATGGGTTCTCCTTTCGGCCCTGACTCCCAAACCTCGTCACCGCTGCCTGCGCCCTCGCGGGGGAGAGGCGATTACCGGAAATGCGATACATATGTTGCGAAATCGTGAAGGGATTACGATCACAGCTAAACTGATCGGGGAATCATACTCCGAATTTGGCATTTTCGTGGGATTTCTATCCAGAGTTTTTGCTGCCAGTTTTGGAAACCGAACATCCACATGTTGGCCGTTCCCCAGCAGTTCCTTCCGTGACGCTTAACTTACTCGAAATCGCCCATACATGGCGTGACCGGTAACAGGAGCTTGGCTGGTTTTCATCGCGCCTTTGGTTCTGGTATGGTCAGAACTCTGGGACGATTTGTTTCACCAGGTGACCGGACGATGGCTTTTGCGCCATTCGCCCGTCCGAGGCTGGAGGTTTCGTTGATTCGACCCTACAAGGGCGTCATGCCCACCATTCCCGAGTCCTGCTACGTGGACGTTTCTGCCCAGGTGATTGGCGATGTCTTGCTGGGTGAAAACGCCAGCATTTGGATGAACGCGGTTGTGCGCGGCGACGTGCATTACATCCGCCTGGGGAAGAACACCAACATACAGGACAACTCCGTGCTGCACGGAATGCTGGGAAAGTGGCCTGTCGTGCTGGGCGATGATGTTACTGTGGGCCACAATGTCACCCTGCATGGCTGCGTAGTCGAAGACCGCTGCCTCATCGGCATGGGTGTTATCGTCCTCAACGGCGCACGGATCGGGCATGACTCGATCATCGCCGCCGGAACGCTCATTCCCGAAGGCACGGTCGTTGAGCCGGGCTCGTTGTGGATGGGCTCGCCGGGCAAGTTCCGCCGCTCCTTGAGCGAAGAAGAGAAGGCAAGCATTTTGACGTATCGAACGAACTATCTGGGCTACAAAGATCAGTATCTGCGGGAGTTGGCCAGTGAGCGCTAGCGCAGAGCCACTTACCACGGAAAAAAAGATTGTTGGCATCCTCATCTATCCTGATGCCGAAGTGCTGGATTTCTGCGGGCCCTATGAGGTTTTTGCCACTACGCGCCTCGACGAGGAAACTCGCCGCGAAACCAAGTCCCCCATCCAGCAACTGCTGGTTTCCGCCACCAAGGACATGGTGCGCGTCAGCGGCGGCATGCAACTGTTGCCGGATGTCGATTTCGCCAACTGCCCCAAGCTAGATATGTTGCTGGTTCCTGGCGGTCATGGCGTCCGCGCTCTGATGCACGAGACGGAATTCGTGGATTGGCTCAAGCGCATGGCGCAGCAGGTGGACCGCCTCGCCTCCGTCGGCGCAGGCTCGCTGTTACTGGCACAAGCCGGACTGCTGATCGGAAAGACCGCCACCACGCACTTTCATTCCGTGGACTTCTTCCGCGAACGGTTCCCGCGCACCTCGCTGCTCCCGGAGTTGCCCATGGTCGTCGATGGCAACATTACAACTGCCAGCAGTATTCGCGCCGGCATTGATATGGCGTTGTACCTGGTGGCTCGCATCTACGGCCAGACGATCGCGCGCGAAGCTGCGCGGCAAATGGAATACCCATATCCGGATGAAAACAGACTCCGGTCAAGGAATAAACAATGATCAAAGCAGTACGCGGAACCCGCGACCTGCTGCCTCCCGACACAGAGCTTTGGAACTTCGTGGAGTGCAAGGTGCGCGAGGTTTTTGCCCGCTACAACTATCGAGAAATTCGCACGCCGATCTTTGAGTCCACCGAGCTTTTTGCCCGCGGAGTCGGCGAAGAAACCGACATCGTCTCCAAAGAGATGTTCACCTGGGAAGACCGTGCTCGCGCCGCCAGCGAGAAAACACAATCGCTCACCCTGCGTCCGGAAAACACCGCGGGCGTCGTGCGCGCCTACATCGAACACGAGCTCGGCCGCAGCGGCCTGCTGCAAAAGCTCTACTACATCGGACCGCAGTTCCGCCGCGAGCGTCCGCAGAAGGGCCGCTACCGCCAGTTCTTCCAGATCGGCGCCGAAGTCATCGGCCCGACCTCCGCTGGCAGCGAGCTTCCTATGCGCGATGCCGAAGTGCTCGACATGCTCACCGCACTGCTCGATGCCGTCGGCCTCACCGGATGGACCCTCTATCTGAACTCGGTCGGATGCGTGAACTGCCGCCCCGCCTACAACGAGGCTCTGCGCAAAGCCTTGGCCAATGTGAAGGACCAGATGTGCAGTGACTGCCAGCGTCGTGCCGAGACCAACCCTCTGCGCGTGCTCGACTGCAAAGTTCCCGAAGATCAGCCCATCATCGAGAAGCTTCCGAAGATCTCTGAGTATCTCGACGAGGGCTGCCGCGAGCACTTTGCGCAGGTGCGCACCATTCTTGACACGCTCGAAATCCCTTACCAGATCAACGAGCGCATGGTGCGTGGCCTCGACTACTACACCCGCACGACCTTCGAGTTCACGCATGGCGAACTCGGTGCACAGAGCGCCGTGCTCGGTGGCGGCCGCTATGACGGCCTCAGCGAGCAGATCGGCGGCCCCAAGGCTCCGGGCATCGGCTTTGCCATCGGCGAAGATCGTCTCGTGCTCGCGCTTCAGGCGCAGCAACAGCAAGCCCTCTCGCCGCTCAAAGCCGTCGTCTTCCCGCTTGGTGCCGGAATGAATCGGCACGCGCTGAAACTCGCCAAGCAGTTACGTTCCGAAGGCGTAGCCGTGGACGTCACCGATGAGAGCTTCCGTATGAAGAAGAGTTTCGAGACCGCGGAAAAGCTGGGCGCAACTTACGCCATAATCGTTGGCGAGAACGAAGTGCAGGCGGATGCTTTCGCCGTGAAAAACCTTAAGAGCGGTGAGCAGACCACGGTTTCACGTGCGGATTTGCTCGCATATCTCGGAACATAGCGGATAAATTTCGCGAAAACCCATGGCGCGCCCGCGAGAATGGCGCGCCATTTGTCGTACGATGGAGAATGCGGTGTTTCTCTCCGCATTTATGGAAAGCGACGATGCAACTTGATTACTTGGGAACACTGAAGCGGACGCACCGCTGTGGCGAACTGCGCGCCAGCGATGCGGGAAGCACGATCACTTTGATGGGCTGGGTGAACCGGCGGCGCGATCACGGAAATCTTATCTTCATCGACTTGCGCGACCGTTCGGGCATCACTCAGATCGTATTCGACAAGGAACGCAATCCTGAAATGCATGAACGCGTCGAGGCCGTGCGCAACGAGTATGTGCTGGCCGTAACCGGCGTAGTTGAGCTGCGTTCGGAGAACACACGCAATCCGAAGATGGACACCGGCGACGTCGAAATCATCGCCACCGAACTCAAGGTACTCAACGAGAGCAAGGTTCCTCCATTCTTCCCTGGCGATGCGAACGTCAACGTGAACGAAGAGGTGCGCCTCAAGTATCGCTACCTCGATCTCCGCCGTCCGGAGATGCACTACAACATCGAGATGCGTCACCGCGTCGCGCTAGCCATTCGCAACTATCTTTCGAGCCAGGGCTTCTACGAGATCGAAACGCCCATCATGACGCGTTCCACTCCCGAGGGCGCGCGCGATTACCTCGTGCCCAGCCGTGTACATCCCGGCGAGTTCTACGCCCTCCCGCAGTCGCCGCAGATCTTCAAGCAGATTCTGATGATTGGCGGCATGGACCGCTACTTCCAGATCGCGCGCTGCTTCCGCGATGAGGACCTTCGCGCCGACCGCCAGCCCGAGTTCACGCAGATCGACCTCGAACTGACCTTCCCCACCGAAGAGATCATCCACAACGTGGTCGAGGGCTTCCTCGATGCGGCCTTCACTGCCGCAGGCTGCACCATCGAGCGCCCCTTCCCGCAGATGCCCTACGACGAAGCGATCCGACTCTATGGCATCGACAAGCCCGACCTTCGCCTGCCCGCGATGACCGACGTTAAATCGGCCTTCGCCCCCGACGCGCTCGAAACCCTCGGTATCGACGCCACTCTGCCCGTCATCGTCATTCGCACGCCGAAGGTTGGCGAGCTCTCGCGTAAAGAGCGCGACGAACACAAAGCGCTGCTCAACGACAAGCAAGCCAAGGTCATCAAGTTCTTCGACGACTTCAAGCGCCTCGAAAAGAGCTGGCCCGAGTCGGTCGCCAAAGTCCGCGAACTATGCGGTGCTGAAGACGGCGATCTGCTCGTCATGGTCGCAGCTCCCAAGAACGCCGACGCTGAGAACGGGACCGCAGACGATGCTGCCGCCGCGCGCCGCCTGCATCGCGCCGAGTTCAATGTGTACACCAATGCTGGCCAGCTCCGTCTCTCACTGGCGCAGCGCTACGCCTCGCGCCACCAGGCATTCGAAGGCAAGGCATTCAAATTCCTCTGGGTCACCGATTTCCCCTCGTTCGAGTGGGACGAGCAGAGCGGAAGCTGGACCTTTGCGCATCACCCCTTCACCTCGATCCACGACGAGCACATGGAACTGCTGAGCGAAGGCGTTAAATCGCAGCGCGATCCGAACTCGGCCTTGGGCGCCATCCGCGCTCGTGCTTACGACGTTGTGCTCAACGGCATCGAGCTTGGTTCCGGCTCGATCCGTATCCACCAGCAGGAAGTCCAAGCGAAAATCTTCGAAGCACTGGGCATGGATGAGGCCGAACAGAAACTCCGTTTCGGATTCTTCCTCGAAGCTCTGCAGTACGGCACGCCTCCGCACGGCGGCATTGCCCTTGGACTCGACCGCATTGTCATGATCCTTGCCGGCGCGCCCAGCCTTCGCGAAGTAATTCCCTTCCCGAAGACTGCCGCCGCCACCGACCTGATGATGGAAGCTCCCACTCCAGTCACCGACGCACAATTACGGGAACTAAACATCGGCATCAAGAAGTAGCTGAACGAAACTGAAGCACTCTGAAGGGCACGCGCCAAGCGTGCCCTTTTCTGCTGCTTTTCCAAACACAAAAAAGCGGCAGTGCCGAAGCACTGCCGCCAGGTAGAAAGTAACAGCTTAGAACGATACGCGCGCACCGATCTGAACCTGACGCGTGCTGTACACGAAGTTGCTGTTCGCAGTCGAGGGAACCATGAACTGCGAAACGCCATTGATGACCGTGCTGCCGTTGTTGTACGGAGTCAGGGTCGGATTGTACGTTCCAGCAGTGGTGCCCGTCGTGTTCGTGATCGTGTAGGCACTGGTGGTGTTCACGCCAGTGACATTGCGATGGTTGAACAGGTTGAACACGTCACCCGAGAGTTCCAGCTTTACGCGCTCGTAAACCGGGAACTGCTTCGAGAGGCGAAGATCAGCCACATAGGTCGGGGGCTGGCGATAGGAGTTGCGTGCGTAACCCGGAATCGCCAACGAAGCACCCGCGCCGAGGAGGCCGTTGCTCACGCTGCTGTAAGTCTGCGAAGTGCCCGTCGAAGAGACAACGGTCACACTCGGATAGGACGAGGCAGCCTGGAGCGTGTTGCCCAGACCATATTGCATCTGGAGAACAGGCGAAGCCTGCCAACCATCGACCACGTACTTCATCCAGCCCGTGTGCTGCCAGGGAGCCTGGATGACGGCATGCAGCGTAAAGCGGCTCGGCACGTTGTACTGCGAGTTGCCGTACATGCCCCAATTCGGTTTCAACGGATCGAGCACGGCACCGTAAGAAGCGGCACCGGTAGTTCCGTTCACGCCGTAGTCAAGCGCATGTGACCAGGTATAGTTCGCCGAGAGCTGTACGTGGTTGCTCATGTGCTTGTCCAACTGAATGACCAGGGCGTTGTAGTTGGAGTTGGTGCCGCTGAAGATGTCGATCACCGAACCGTAGCTCGAGTTCAGGCGCGACGTATAGAACGGCATTTCGACCGTCTTGGTTCCGGTCGTGAGCGGCAAACCACCCTTGATGGTCTGGTTGTCGACCACGTAAGAGATGGTCTTCGGAGGAGTGAGCGTCTTGCCGCCGGACACATACTGCGTGCCAGGAGCTGCAAGGTTCACATCGTTGAAGTTGGTCAAGTGACGACCGAGGCTGCCCAGGTAGCTGATGGACAGGACGTAGTTCTTGCTCAACTGCCGCTGCAACGAGAAGTCGATTTCCTGGATCTGCGGAGCTTTAAACTTCGGGTCGAAGTAGTCCACCGTAAGCGTTCCGGCAGCCGCTGGAGCCGAAGAGAGCACGACAGGGAACGTCGGAGCACTCGTCGCGTTGTATTTCAGGTTATAGACGTTCTGACCGGCGGTAGAACCAGTCGCCGTCATACCGGAGAACAGAGTCGAGTTGATCAGGCGTCCGTAGTAGAGACCGTAGCCGCCACGGATAACCGTCTTGCCATCGCCAAAAGTATCCCAGGCAAAGCCGACGCGCGGTCCATAGTTCTTCGGTCCGCGAGGCAGAGTGCCCGCCGTGAACTTAAGCGAGTTGTTCAGGGTGATCGGGTTCTTCAGTTCGTCGTAAGCCTTCGGCATGATTTCGGCCTCGAAACGCAAGCCGAGGTTTACGGTCAAACGGCGCGACACCTTCCAGTCATCCTGGATGAAACCAGCCCAGTCTTGCGTCGAGAACTGATAGGTCTTCACCGCGTTCTTATAGGAAGAACCCTGGAACGCCTGGTAGTAGTTGCTGTAGTAGTTGGCGTGCTTGAACGTGGAAGAGGTCTGTGCCACGTCATACAGTTGGGCGAAATAGTTCGGGATACCGCTGAAGCTGTATTCGCCGTACTGCTGGTACAGGTTGTTGATGCTGTCGTTGTTGTTGACGAAGTCGATACCAAAGCGAATGTTGTGGTTGTTGCGTGTCACCGTGATGGTGTCGGCAACCTGCGTCTTGAACTCGTCAGGATACGCATAACGGTTACCATACAGAGTGCTGCCCCACTGGAACGCGCTCATGTAAATGTTCGGCGGGATTCCGTACGGGTTGTTCTTGCCGTTCAACAGCGTCTGCGTATCGTAAGCCGAAGGAGCCTGATTCGTTTCAAACTCAAAGTCGCGACCGTACTGGAAGCGGATCTCGTTTGAAACGGTGTTGGTCACCATCGTGTCCAACTTCGCAACGCCCCACGTATCTTTCACGTAGTCGTTACCGAAGGAGTTCGTACCGTAATTATTCGTTGCCTGCGTCTGAATACCGGCAGGAGACCACCAGCGCATACGGTTTACTTCAAATGAAGCGTGGTTCTTCTGGTTGATGATCCAGTCCACCTTCGGGAAGAAGATATCCTGGTCACCCGTACGAGGAGTACGACCTGTATCGGCGATCAGTCCGAGAGCGTTCTGCGTGCCGAACAGTGAGTTAAGCCACAGCGTCTGCGCGGCGTTGTATTCGCTCACGCTTACGAGCTTCATGTTTGCAGTCGATGTGCTCTGGCCGTGATTGATCAGCGAGGCCAACTGGCAGACGTTGTAGTCGGCCGTGATGTTGGAAGCCGTGGTCGAACCGCAGTACCCGGTGGTCCAGGTAGTCGCAGAGTACGAATTCGGAGAGCTGAAGAGGCCTGCGGCGCCGTTCGGAACTGCGGTGCCGGGGAAGTTGCGGTGGAACCGGTCGTAGCTGACGAACCAGAACACGCGGTCCTTCACCAACGGTCCGCCTACGCCGAAGCCGCCCATCTTGCGAACGTCGATCGGCTTATAAGGCGCGGTCGTTGCAGTCTTGGTGGTTGCGTCATAGGTGGTCAGAGTGGTGAACGGGTTCATCGAACCCAGGCTGTTGTTGCGGTCGTACCAGAAAGCTTCACCGTGAATGCTGTTCGTGCCGCTCTTCGTGATGGTGTTAATAACGCCACCGGCCGAACGGCCGTATTCAGACGAGTAGTTCGAGGTGTTGACCTGGAACTCCTGCACCGCAACCTTCGGGGTGGAGTAGCCAGCGCGAGTGCGTCCGCGTTCTTCGGAGAAGTAAGCCTGGTTGTTGTCTGCGCCGTCAACCGTAACATTGTTGAGCAGCGTGCTCATGCCACGGAAGCTGACAAGTCCGAAGCCGCTGGAATCGCTGACGACGCCAGGGGTCAGGAGCACGAAGCTCGACCAGCGTCCGCCGTTGATGGGAAGGTTTTCGATAGCTGTTTCGTTGAGTGTCGGGGCGAAGTCCGCCGAGGTCACGTTGACCAGCGGAGTTTCAGCGGTTACATCGACCTGCTCGGTTGCACCGATCGTCAGGTGCGGGTTTACGCCAGTCAAGCTACCGACGGTGACGGAGACCTTTTCCGCCTTGTAAGCGGCAAAGCCCGTAGCGTTCACGGTCACTGTGTAGGTAGCAGGCTGCAGGTTGGTCACGCGGAAATAGCCGGACTGGTCCGTCTGTGCCGTGAATGTCTGGTTGTTGCCGACATTCTTCACGACCACAGCAGCTCCCGCCACAACCTTGTCCTGGGGATCAACCACGGTACCGCCGATAGCTCCCTCGGTAGTGGATTGGGCCCAGGCTGTGATGGTGGAGAAAACTAGGCAGCAGAATAAAAGCGTCAACAGCAATCGTGTAAAACGACCGCCTGTGATTCCCTTCATTGGTGCTCTCCTGAAACGACGTTTAATGCGCAATAGCTGCGCGTAGGTTTTCACAACTTTGCCGGGCGTTAGCCTCTTGGTGGGCTCTGCCCCGGGTACATCGAAAAATTCTTTCTGTCAGGGTTTCTGCAGCTCTGATTGTACCCATTGTGAGTACGCGAATGAAGCTGAATATTAAAGATCAATTCTTCTTGAAATTCTCGAAGTATTTCTTGACAAACACTCACAATCCTGCCCGTCATCGTTTTCTCACCTTGGCACCTGAGTTTTGCCTAGAAGAAGGCTAAGCGCGGTACCGAATGGCAAACCTGCGGGACTATGCGTAGAATCCTATTCAGAAGAGCGGCGTGCGCAATCCAGATTTCTTGCGCCCAGTTTGCACTTCGTGTTGAACCTTGAAGGTCTTGCCCGTGCGGATGCTCCATTTCTGGTGCACGGGTTCGTTAATTTGCTCCGTATCGATTTTGGGATCTGCTCTTGAATATGCCGCTTTCGAAATTTGAGTCCTCGACCGCCATCGCCAAAGCTCTACGCGACGGTATTGAGCGCCACGTGCGCTACACATTAGTAAGGTCGCTGGATCATCTGACTCCCGCCGAATTGCTCGTTCCCGTCTCGCTGGCCATCCGCGACCTGTTCGTGGACAAAATGCTGGCCACCACCAAGCGTTATGTTCAGGCCGACGCCAAGCACCTCTATTACCTCTCCATGGAATTCCTCATGGGCCGCCTGCTTGGCGATACCGTCTGCAATCTGCGCCTCACAGGAGTGCTCGACAGCGCGTTAAGCGAGTTCGGTGTGCGCTTCGATCAGGTGCTTGAGAGTGAGGCCGACGCGGGACTCGGCAACGGCGGCCTCGGCCGTCTGGCTGCCTGCTTCCTGGAGTCGCTGGCCACGCTCAACATGCCCGGCTACGGATACGGCATCGACTACGAATACGGCATGTTCCGCCAGGAAATCGCCAACGGATTCCAGCGCGAGAAGCCCGATCGCTGGAAGGCCAACGGAACTCCCTTCCAGATCCAACGCCCCGAGGAAGCCATCGTCATTCCTCTCTACGGACGCGTTGAAAATGCGCGCGACGCCGGCAAGTATCGCCAGAACTGGCTCGACTACCAGGTCGTCGTCGGCGTACCCAATGACATGCCTGTCGTTGGATACAACGGAGAGACCGTGAATTATCTGCGCCTCTTCCAGGCGCGCTCATCCGACGATTTCGACATTGAGATCTTCAATCGCGGTGACTACATCCGCGCCGTCGAGCAGAAGATCGGCAGCGAGAACATCTCGCGCGTGCTCTACCCCAGCGACTCGGTCATGGCGGGCAAGGAACTTCGCCTCGTGCAGGAGTATTTCCTCGTTGCCTGCGCCGTGCGCGACATCGCGCGCAATTTCCTCGCCCAGCACAGCTCTTTCGATATGTTCCCGGACAAAGTCGCCATCCAGATGAACGACACGCATCCGGCGCTCGCCGTTGCCGAGCTCATGCGCGTCCTGGTGGACGAGAACAATCTCGAGTGGGAGGACGCCTGGGAGATCACCCAGAAGACCGTTGCCTACACCAATCACACCCTGCTGCCCGAGGCTCTCGAGAAGTGGAGCATCTCTCTCATGGAGCGCGTTCTGCCGCGCCACATGCAGATCATCTACGGCATCAATCACAATTTCCTGCGCAGCCTCACATCCTACTCGTGGGTCGATGGCGAAAAGCTCCGCCGCATGTCGATCATCGAGGAAGGTCACGACAAGAATGTGCGCATGGCTCACCTCGCCATCGTGGCCTCGCATGCCGTCAACGGCGTCTCTGCGCTCCACAGCGATCTCATCCGCATATCGCTCGTACCGGAGTTCGCTCAGCTCTGGCCCGAGAAGTTCAGCAACAAGACCAACGGTGTCGCGCCGCGGCGCTGGCTGCTCAAGGCCAATCCTCACCTCTCGCGCCTGTTGAGCGAAAGCATCGGCGAGAAGTGGATCACCGACTTATCTGAGCTGCGCAAAATCGAGCCTTTCGCCAACGATGCTGGATTCCAGACTCGCTTTGCCGAGGTAAATGTCCAGAACAAGCTGAAGCTTGCGCGCATCATCCGAGACGAGACCGGAGTCGTCACCGATCCCAACTCGATGTTCGACGTACAGATCAAGCGCATTCACGAGTACAAGCGCCAACTGCTCAACGTGCTCCGTGTAATGTACGACTACCTGCGCATCGTCGAGGACGGCGACGCCCCGAAGACGCCCCGCACTGTGCTCTTCGCCGGAAAGGCCGCTCCCGGATACTGGGCCGCCAAGCAGATCATCAAGCTCATCCATAACGTCGCCACCGTGATCAATAAAGATCCCAAGGCCAATCAGCTTCTGCGCGTGGCTTTCCTGCCCGACTATCGCGTGTCGCTGGCGGAGTCAATCATCCCCGCCGCCGACCTCAGCGAGCAGATCTCCACCGCAGGCATGGAGGCCAGCGGTACCGGAAACATGAAGCTTATGATGAACGGTGCCGTGACCGTCGCCACCTGGGACGGCGCCAACATCGAGATCGCAGAGGAAGCCGGCGAGGAGAACATCTACATCTTCGGCCTGCGCGCCGAGCAGATCGAACAAATGCAGCGCAATGGTCTCTACAACTCGCGCGAATACTACGATCGCGATCCTCGCATCAAGCGCGTGCTCGATTGCTTCCTCAACGACCGCTTCTCCTCCAGCGAGCCGGGACTCTTCCGCTGGATTTTCGATGAGCTGATCAATCGCGGAGACCGCTTCTTCCACGTCGCCGACCTGCCGCAGTACATCGATATCAACCAGAAGATCGACGCCGACTTCCAGGACACCGCGAAGTGGCGGCGCATGTCGATTCTCAACACTGCGCGCTCGCACAAATTCTCCAGCGACCGCACCATCGAGGAATACGCTGCCGACATATGGGACCTGCAGCACTATCCGGAGAAGGCCGCCATCATTCCTTCCCCTTCGGTTGCCATCACTCCCGCGCCATCGCTCGAAATCACAGCCGAGTAGTCCCGCTTAGGAATCGAGGCCCCAACTAAACTTGTTGTCGCGAGTTTAGGTGGGGCTTTTTCTCATTTTTCCATTAGCATGTCAGTCGTAACAATCACGCCCCTCTCAGACGCCTTCAACACAAGGGGACGTGTGTGGCAGCACACTTGGTCAAATACAATTTGGAACTGTTCATCTTTAAGGGGAATGATCAATGTCCAATGTTAAGTCGCACAAGGGAGTCATAGGAATCCTAACCGGCGGTGGCGATGTTCCGGGATTGAACCCGGCAATTCGCGCCGTCACCATCCGCGCCCTGCGTGAGGGATACCAGGTCATCGGAATTCGTCGCGGCTGGGGCGGACTGGTCGATATCGTTCGCGAAAAAGATTATGACAACACCGGCAATTATTCGTTTCTTACCGAAGAAATCGTGAATCGCGCCGGACGCACCGGCGGCACATTCCTCCACACGTCGCGCACCAATCCCGGCAAGGTGAAGAAGGATAGCGTTCCCTTGCATCTCCAGGACAGGTACAACCAGGAGAAGAACGACCTCACGCCCGAGGTGCTCGAAAACCTAGCCTGGCTCGGCATCGACTACCTCATTCCCATCGGCGGCGACGACACCCTGAGCTACGGCGTGCGCCTCTACGAAGAGGGCGTCAAGGTCATCGCAATTCCGAAGACCATGGACAACGACGTCCCTGGCACCGACTACTGCATCGGCTTCAGCACCTGCGTCACACGCACCATCCAGATGACGAACTCGCTGCGCACCTCGGCTGGATCGCACGAGCGCTTCCTCGTGCTCGAAGTCTTCGGACGCTACGCCGGATACACTGCCATGCTTCCCACCATGGCTGGCGCCGCGAATCGTTGTGTCATCCCTGAATACAGATTCGAGATCGACCACCTCGCCGAACTGCTGAGCTACGACCGCAAGAAGAATCCCAGCAAGTATTCGGTCGTGCTTGTCAGCGAAGGCGCAATGTTCGAAGGCGGCGAGATGGTTTTCTCCGGCGAAACCACCGACGCCTATGGACATAAGAAACTCGGCGGCATCGGCGACCTCGTCTCCGAAAAACTGAAGGAGATTTCGCCGAAGTACAACGAGGGCAAGACCGTGGACATCATCAACCAGAAGCTCGGATACCTCGTTCGGGGCGGCGATCCCGACGCCATCGACTCCATCGTGCCCATGGCCTACGGCAACCTCGCGCTCGACCTGTTGCTGCGCCGCGTTCACGGACGCCTCGTCGTCCTGAAGAACGGACGCTACGACGACATGCCCATCGACTGCGTCACCGGAAGCAAGAAAGTCGTGGACGTAAAGCAGCAGTACAACGCCGAACGCCTCCGCCCCCACTACAGCAGCTTCCACATGAAGCCGCTGTTCATCATGACCAGCGAGTAGTTTCAGGCGCTATGTTCTGCACTGCCCCGCTCACCCGAGTGGGGCAGTGCGTCTGAGTGGGTGCAACCCAACCCGGCGAACAGTACGAAGTCCACGGTCAATCACGAAATTGCCAAATGCGCAAAGCAGCCTGAGCGCAGCTACATCATAGCCGCAATCTTCCCATGCTGGGAAAGTTAGACCCCAGGTTTACCCCACCGAGAACCATACTCTTGAACAAAGGGTGATATAGTTCCTGGTCAAATCTTTCGGAAAGGACAGAAAGTATGCAGATTCGGGTGAGGAGAGTAGCACTATTAGTTATGATTCTAGGCTTTTGTCTTTCATCAGCCTATTCAATAGTTAGCGGTTGTCCAAAGGTAAACTGGAAATACTACACCTGTGCCCAGTGCGGCAGGCAAGTGTTGATAGGCGCATGCGGAGGAATAGATGGGACTGGTTGCGATCCATTTGCAAGCGGAAATATACCTTGTTGCCCCGACGTTTATGTCATTTCAGCAGGCGCCGGGGATCCATGTAATTGGGCGACAATACTCAGTAACAAAGGTGAAAAGCTAGCGACAGCACCGCGCAATCCAAAGTGCTCGATTCCTGGGAAAGCGATCAAGTAAACTCAAACATGAATACGAAGCGAGCAGTGTGGCGAGCGATAGTCTTGTCGGTGATCACTAGTTGGAGTGGATTGTGCGCGGCTCAAGTTCCCGACGCAACCGCTACGCAAGAGAAATCTTGTGCGACAAAAGAGGGTGTGAATCAACACATCGTCCAAAGGCTTAAGGTCACGAATGTCCGTGATTTTGAATTTCCACCCTTTGGACATTGGGGCGCACCGCTTTGCGATGGCGACGGAAACTTATATTTTCACTCAGTTCCGGACATGCCAGCTTACGATACAATCAGCATTCTCCGACTCGACCCCAAGGGTCAATCCAGCGTCGTCTATCGAATGTCGGCAGAGTATTCCGATTATATGTATATTTCCGCCTCTGTGAGCCCGTCCGGATTGTTGTACGTGTTGGCTCAGACCAGAGCTGGCGATTACACACTTGTTGACTTCAAGTCAGACGGCTATTCGAACAAACCGTCCAAGCTTATCTTGCCCCAACGTGTGGTGTTGACCGGGGTAGCCGCTTTTGACGATGGATCGGCACTGGTAGAAGGATATTACGAAGTAAGCTCATCTTTGAACCTGCACAAAACTAGAAATACCGGAAGGAGATACCTCGCAGTCGTTAACAATGCGGGAGAAATTACCAGAACCGTAGAAGGTGGATTTGCCAATGTGGAGTTGAGCTCAGGTCCGACGATTCCTCCCGAAACAGAAGGGGCCCTTGTAACTTCGGCGAGGCATGCTTTCGTTATCTCGGGTAAAGAAATTCTTGTTCTCTCTCAATCTGGTGCACTAGAACGAAAACTCTCCTTCGAAAAGCCCGAAAGAAGTGCGGTTCCAGTGAGACTGCAGATTTCTGGAGAGCTGGTAGCAATCGCTTTCGCAACCGTCAACAAAGAGCATGAGGTTCAATCGGAATACCTCGTACTCGATGTCCAAAGTGGACAGCAGGTCGGACTGTTTGCTGGGAACAACGAAACTGGGTCAGAAGCAGTATGTTTTCAGCGTGACGAGGGTTTCATTTTCCTAAGCCACGATCCGCGAGCCGGTAAGTTGAGGCGAGTCGTCGCGGAGATTCCATACTCAGTACAAGAGCAACACTAGCTGGATTGCACATCGAACTTATACTGCGCCTGACGTGCGATCAGGCGCAGTGCTTGCGTGTTCGATTTTCACTGTTCTTCCTGCCTAACTAACTGCCGAAGCTCATCCAGCATCTTCAGCATGTTTTCGATCCTGCGCTCGCCAATGGGTTTGACGAGGCCATCGATCTCGCGAAGCTTCGGATCGATTTCTTCCAGCAGTTTCAGTCCTGCATTCGTAATGCGCGTAACCACCACTCGCCGGTCGGACGTATCGCGCGAGCGTCGGATCAGTCCGGCTTTTTCCATGCGCTCCAGCAGACGTGTCACATCCGGCTCGCGGGCAATCATCCGATCGCCGATTTCGCCGCACGTTCGACCGTCCGGCCCCGCGCCACGCAGGATGCGCAGCACGTTGTACTGCGTCATCGAGATGTTGAATGGCCGGATCACCTGCTCAAATCGCGCACTCAGAACATCGGTCGTGCGCAGCAGCGAAACCAGCAACTCCTCTTCGATGGTCGCGAAGGGCTTCGTCTGATGTATCTCTTCTCCTACAGCGCTCGCAGCTTTCCTATTCATAGTCCCTACTTCTCTGATAACCACGGGGCGTCACAGGATGCAAATACTTTGTTGCAACAACTATCTCCGGCCTACAGCCGGTTGATCAACGATGCCACGTACGCCGCGCCAAATCCGTTATCAATGTTCACGATCGAAACATTCGAAGCGCACGAATTGATCATGCCTAGCAGCGCCGCAATTCCATTGAACGCCGCGCCATAGCCGACGCTGGTCGGCACGGCAATCACCGGCACGCCCACCAGTCCGCCGACCACGCTCGGCAGCGCGCCTTCCATTCCGGCGCACACCACCAGCACGCGAGCTTTCTGCAGTTCCTCGCTGTGCGACAGCAGCCGATGCAAGCCCGCCACGCCCACATCGAACAGGCGCGTGACCTTGTTGCCCATCACGTCCGCCGTCACCGCAGCTTCTTCCGCCACCGGAATATCGCTCGTTCCCGCCGAGATGATGCCAATCGTTCCCTTCCCCAGCGTCTCGCATTTCTGCCTCAACACCAGTGTGCGGGCTATCGTATTGTGCTCGGCCTCAGGAAAGCGCGCCGCTGTGAGTGCAACCTGCTCTGCACTGACCCTCGTCGCCAATACGTTGTTGCCCCTCGCAGCCAGACGGGTGAAGATTTCGACAAAGTGCTCGGGAGCCTTGCCCGGCCCAAAGATCACCTCAGGCGCGCCGACACGTACGGCGCGATGATGATCGACCTTGGCAAATCCAATGTCTTCGTAAGGGAGTGTTTTGATCTGCTCAAACGCCGCGTCCGGGGTCACCGCCCCGGCGCTCACCTGTTCAAGCAGGCTTTTCAATCTGTTCGCGTCCACCCTACTAGCCTATCATTCAGAATGCAGAGTTGATGCCCGCACTTGCTGTTCGTAATACAAAGCACTAGGCTAGGTTCGAATGCTGGATTCGAGCAACAACACGAAGCGCACCATCACCCTCGCCGTCACCGGCGCCAGCGGTTCCATCTTCGCGCGAGAAATGCTGCGCGCCCTCGAAGAGGACGACCGCATCGGCTGCGTGAACTTCGTCATCAGCGACAGCGGACTTCGCGTCGCAGCCGAGGAACTCGGCATCAATCGCAGCAACGTGCTCCAGCAACTGCTTGGCTGCGAGCCGCAGAAATCGCGGCTTCTCAACAATCAGGACATCGGCGCAAACATTGCCAGCGGCTCCTACCCGACCGATGCCATGATCGTGCTCCCCTGCTCCATGGGAACTCTGGCCAAAATCTCCCAGGGCCTCGCCTCCAGGCTGATCGACCGCGCCGCCGACGTCTGCCTGAAAGAACGCATTCCTCTTGTGCTCTGCGTTCGCGAGACTCCACTCAATCGCATCCACCTGCGCAACATGTCGCTGGCGGCGGAAGCGGGCGCAACCATCTATCCCGTCATCCCCACTTTTTATAACCGCCCCGAGTCGCTCGACGCCATTTCACGCCAATTCGTAAATCGGGTGCTGAAGCACATCGGCCTCCCCCAAAAAGGAGCCTACGTGTGGAAGCCAGACGACTTACAAAAGTAACGGAGCCCTCGGCCGCTGTTTACCTCCAAGGCAATCCTGCCCCCGTCAGCAAGTCCTATTTACCTTTTCGCCCTGCAGTACCATCCAGCTATTAACAATTTGACAACCATAAAGCGGTCTTTTAGGATGTCCATACACTGGAGAGGAGGTGGTCCGATGGATAAAAGTTCAAGCGACTGTAGCAGACAAATCGTGATCAGTGAGGTGGCTGAGGCTTAGGGCGGAATCGCTCTAACCACTCGCCAGACTTCCCGTTCTTTCTGAAGTTTGTCGCTGGGTTGCGTTTCATCCGTATCTCGCGCACATTGGGTTGCGCCTATCCGGACGGAGTGAGCCCGCCTCAAGCCAATTCACACAGCTAACCGAACGCCCCGCAAGCTACAGTGCGGGGCGTTTTCATTGCACAAATCCCTCAAAAATCATCCCTTCTAGCACCGAAATTACTTTCGTACCTCAAACCTTTGGCATCTGCGTTGACTTAGCCCTGTCCTAAGGTAATCATCATCGTATTGCTAGAACTTAGGCCGTCAGCGCTCAACGCGCCGGATGTAGAGGCGGCGATCCGAGGTGTGTGCTTGAATTCAGGTGTTCTCCGCCGTGCTCTCGTTCTCTCAATTTGTCTCTCCCCAATGTTCCTGGTGGCACAATCGGCTCTCAAGCGCAATCTCAGGATCGAGTCAGAAGTTGATCGCGTCGAGACTTCGAGCAACATTTCTTCCAGCAATGTTGCTCGCATTTCCGCGGGACGTCGCCTTGTGAAGTTCAGCGGAAGGGCTCTGGACGAAGCAAACCTGCCGGTCTCAGGAATTGTGGGAATCACTTTCGCAATCTACGAAGAACAGAGTGGTGGAGCTCCGCTGTGGCAGGAAACACAAAACCTTATGGCGGATGAGGACGGCCGCTACACGGCGCTCCTTGGCGCAAGCAGCGAAACCGGCGTTCCACCCAACGTCTTCTCAGGCGATTCGCGCTGGCTCGGAGTGCTAACGCATATGCCGGGAGCAGTGGAGCAGCAGCGTGTACTGCTGGTGGGCGTTCCGTATGCTTTGCGGTCGGAGGACTCAGAGATGCTGGGAGGAAAACCAGCATCGGCTTACGTCACCGCTGAGATGATGGCGCAGTCACAGACGGTTCAGCCAGTCGTCGGCAACTCGAACCTGCGCTGTTCATTTGTCGATACCGCGAGATCCTCGATCGTCGCTCAGAACGCGAGTGGCGGATATTTTCCTGTCTTTTCGGACGCCTCAGGGAACCTGCAGAATTCGACAGTGATGCAGTCGGGGTCAAACATCGGCATCGGGAATTCGAGCCCAGCGGCTGCGCTGACCATCGGCCCTGATGCCGACACGACAACCCATTACCCTATACTCTCGCAATCAAAGGACAGCAGCGGGGGATGGGGGCAGTTCGTGGGCGCGTGGAGCTCACCTTCCTATTGGGCCATTGGTCCGCTGGATGGGATGTCCGACAACACTGTTCGTATCGGCAATGCAAACCAGCAAGGGACTTGGCAGCCCACACAGAACCTGAACTTGGTCATCGGCGGGAAAGTTGGCATTGGCACCACCACCCCAGACAAGCCACTGACGGTGAACGGCGCGATCCACAGCACCTCAGGCGGCTTCGTGTTTCCTGACGGAACGGTCATGACGACCGCAGCCAGCACAGCCGCGTCGGGTGGATTGCAACTTCAGGGCGCAGATCTGGTGCTTCCGGCGAGCAGCGGAACGAGTGGGGCGGGAAACCTGCAACTGCAAACACAGAATACTTCCGCGGACACAGCAATCGATCGGCTGATGATCGTGGGCTCGCCGAAAGCCATGATCGGAGCGGTTCCAAAAGCGAGCCTGTTCTCGATTCATATTGCGCAGGGCGATGCAGCGGGTGGACGGGTAAGATTCACGATCGTCGCGAGTGATGGAACCAACTATGCGATGGAAACTGGCGAAATGATTTACCTGGCTAGTCCGAAACAGGTCACCTGCGCGGTGGTGAGTTCGCAGATCGGGCCTACGAGCTACACGAATACAATGCTGGCGGTGCCCGGAGTAGGGCAGCAGGGATTTCTGAACGCGCAATGCAATCCGAACACGACCTCTGCCGGAGATCCGATGTTTCAGATTTTTGATACGGCTCCGACGACGTTCACGCCAACGACTCACAAGGTGTATTACACGATAGAGAACCAGTCGCAATCGGCAATTACTCTTCAACCCTGAGTCAGAGGAGCGTGAAGGCCTTGCGGATGACGTCGATGGTGAGTTGCTTCATACCGAGTTCATCGAGTTCCTTTGGCCGAACCCATCGTACTTCGCTTGCGTCGGAAGCCGCTTTGAGGGTGCCAGATCGCGGGTAACAAAGGTAGTCGATGAGCACGTAGTGATACTGCGTACGCCCTTCGCTGTCCGGAAAGATCGAATCGAAAACATCGAGTACCGGGCCGACTTCGACGTCGAGCCCGGTTTCTTCGCGCACCTCACGTGCAACTCCATCGCGCAGTTTTTCTCCTAGATCGAGCGCACCGCCGGGGATGGACCACTCTCCCTGCAGCGGCGGGTTGGCGCGACGCGCAATGAGAACCTGGCCCTCGTGGATGATTACTGCACCCACACCTACGATGGGCAGCGATGGGTAGAGACGAGACATAAAGCTATTGTAAGCTGCGCCGCACAGACAGATGCAGGCGGGGAGGAACTCCCCGCCTGCGCGATATGAGAGGGCGATCTTCTTGAGTATGAAGTGATGCTGACGGAGGTATGAATGAGTTCTTATGAAGTCAGCTCGATGCACCGTCATTCCCGTTGTACAGCACGATGGAGCAAACAGGTTGTAGTTCTGAGAGGACGACGATCATTTAGCGTTCCGACGAGGGACAGTTCCGAAGTGGGCGCTGATAGGAGCAAATAGCTTAAACAAAGATCAAGACGACGCCCGACAGTACACCGCAGGGTTGGGTTGTATTATCGAATTGATGCCTCCGATTCTTAATGCACAAAATCTATCGAAAGCCTTCGGGGCTGAGCCGCTGTTTCGCAACGTTTCATTTACGGTCAATGAGCGTGACCGGATTGCGCTGATCGGGCCGAATGGATCAGGGAAATCAACGCTGCTCAGATTATTGGCCGGGCTGATTGCACCCGATAGCGGCGAGGTCGCGCTGCGTAAGCGCGCAACTCTCGCTTATGTTCCGCAGGAATCGATATTTGATCCTGGACGCACGGTGAGGCAGGTGATCGAGGCAGCGCTGAAGAACTCCACGGTTCCGGCACTGGAGCGCGATGCGCGATTGCACGAAACTCTGGGCCGCGCCGGGTTTGAAGACTTCGAGGCTGAGGCTCACTCGCTTTCCGGAGGCTGGCGAAAGCGGCTTGCAATTGCCGAGGCATTGGTGACGGCACCGGACATTCTGCTGCTGGATGAGCCAACAAACCATTTAGACCTGGCTGGGATTGAGTGGCTAGAGCAGTTATTACAGCAAGCTACGTACGCGTGCGTGGTGGTTTCTCACGATCGCTATTTTCTGGAGAATGTTGCAGGAGAAACGGCGGAACTCGCACGCGTGTATCCCGATGGAATCTTTCGCGTAACTGGGACGTACTCGTATTTCCTGGAGAAGAAGGAGGAGTGGATGAAGGCGCAGGCGCGGCATCAGGAAGCGCTGGAAAACCGCGTCCACACAGAGATTGAGTGGCTGAGGCGTGGTCCGAAGGCGCGCCGAGGCAAGTCGAAATCACGTATCGATCGTGCACACGAATTGATTAACGAACTCGGAGACATGCGCGCGAGAACGCGCACAGCCAGCACGGATCTCGACTTCTCAGCCACGGGACGACAGACGAAGCGGCTGATTGAAGTAGAAGGACTCGCGTACAGCTTCGGCCAAGACAGAGCCATCGTGAACGGACTTGACTTCACGATCACGAATGGGATGCGGGTGGGACTCGTCGGCCCAAACGGTAGCGGAAAAACAACTCTGCTGCGCCTGTTGCAAGGCGAGTTGCAGCCGCAGTCGGGAAAGATACGCAAGGCTGATCATCTGAATGTCGTGTATTTCGAGCAGGACCGCACGCTCGACCCGTACATCACGCTGCGACGCGCATTGGCTCCGGATTCGGACTCAGTCGTGTTCCAGGATCGCGTGATTCACGTGGCGGCGTGGGCTGACCGCTTTCTATTTACTGGAGAGCAGTTGAATCAGCCGGTAAGCCGATTGAGCGGCGGCGAGCGCGCGCGTGTGCTGATCGCGCGGCTGATGCTGCAACCGGCAGACATTCTGCTGCTCGATGAGCCGACGAACGATTTGGACATTCCGACGCTGGAAGTGCTGGAGGAAACGCTGCTGGAATTTCACGGAGCGCTGGTGCTGGTGACGCACGACCGCTATCTGCTCGATCGCGTTTCGACCACAGTTCTGGGACTGGACGGCGTTGGAAACAGTGCGATCTTTGCAGATTATCAACAGTGGGAAGAGTGGCGCGATCAGCAGCGGCGTCCGCAGAAGCGCGAGGCGAGCGAAACGGCATTAGCCGCAGCACAAAGTGCTACACCGGCAAAGAAGAAATTGTCGTACATGGAAGCGCGCGAGTATGCCGCGATCGAGCAGCAGATTTCACAAGCGGAAGCCCGGCTCTCGGCAGCACAGGCTGCAATGAATGATCCGGAAATCCAAACGGATGCTGCGGCGCTGATTTCTGCACAGGAAGAACTCGAGCAGGCCGATCGTGCGCTCGATCAGCTACTAACACGATGGACGGAGTTGGAAGAGAAGCAGCAGTAATCGCGCACTCACGCTTCGAATTCAAACAATGATGAGGCCTTCACGATAGCCGCGGCTGACGGCTTCAGTGCGAGTGGAAGCGCCAAGCTTCGAAAGAATCGAACTTACGTGAAATTTCACCGTGTGTTCGGAGATGTGCAGTCTTGCGCCGATCTCCTTGTTCCCTGCTCCTTCGGCGAGTAAAGCGAGAATCTCGGCCTCGCGTGCCGTGAGCGGTTCCAGGAGCGGAACATCAGCATCGTTTGCTGGCTCGGATGTCGCGGGCAACAGTACATCCAGCACCTCAGGCGATATGATCGTAAGCCCGGAAGCAGCGGATTCAATGGCGCTGAGAATTTCTGTTGGTGTGGCATCGCGAAACAATATGGCGCGGACTCCTGATTGCAACGCGCGGCGTACATCGGATCGTACTAACGTCGCGACCAGCAAAACAAAGGCCGGCGCGCCTGCATGTCCGAGAAGCGATTGCAGGGTTTCGGGCACGACGGCCTCCACCGAGTCGATAAGCAGAATCTCGGGCGAGTAGTCCTGCGCTGCTCGGAATGCGGTGGCGTGATGACCTTCTCCAACGATGGCGAAGCGGGAATCAGCACGCACGAGAGATTCCAGACCCGCACGCGTTACCGCTGACTTCGCTTCCACCAAGACTCGAATCAAACTGCCTCCGCCAATCGAGAGCACTTCAGAAATTGCTCAACAGTATCACTCGAAACTGCATATCCCATTCCATTGACGATCATGCTGTTGATACCAACAACGCTACCCTGAGCATCCGCCAATGGGCCTCCTGAGTTTCCGGGCGCCAGGCGAATGTCGGCGATAAGCCACGGCGAGTTGACGACCGCTTGATGCACCACCCCGGTACTCACGGCTCGCACTCCGTCGCGCGGATTGCCGACCGCAATCACCAGTTCTCCGGTCCGCACTGTTCGCGATGCACGAACAGCGGCTGTAGGAAGCGAATGCGCGCTGACGACCAACGCGGCGAGATCGCGCTTGCGGTCTCGTGCGAGGAGCCATGCTCGCAGCGTCCGGCCATCGCAGAGTTCGACATCATGCACTTGCGAGTCAGCAACATGCGCGTTGGTCACGATCAATCCTTCAGAGTTCCAAATCACTCCGGAACCTTGCGCCCCATGCGAACCGCTGACGCGAACAGTGATTTGTCGCAACCACTCCGCAACGGAAGCTACTCCCCTCCCGATACTGATGCCTACCCCGATACTTGGATTCACCGCTGTTGCCACAACTAGCTCCTCTGCTTCTCACCGACAGTGACGGAGAGATTCAGCAATTGTCCTCCGCGCACGACTTGAAGTGTGATCGCGTTGCCTACGCTTTCGGAGTCAAGATAGGAATGCAGACTGCGCAATCCCTGCACCGATGCGCCCTCGATGGCGACGATGATGTCCCCTAGCAGCAATCCACTGGCGCTGGCGGGGCTGGCGGGCGCGACCGTCACGGCGAGCAATCCAATGCCTGAGTTCATACCCAGTGCCTGTCGTGCGGCCTCGGGAAATGCGACAGGTTGGACACCAACACCGAGGTATCCGCGGGTGACTCGCCCGTGCTGGAGCACCTGACTCACAACACCTTCAACAGTTGACGACGGAATCGTTACTACCGAACGCTGAGGTCCCGACAGCGCAATGCCCAGGACTTCAGCATTTGCATTAATGATGGGGCCGCCCGAGAATCCGGTGAACGGATTGAGATCGAGTCTGAGCCACTGGTCAACTCGCGCTGAACGCCATGTACGCCAGGGCCCGCCAATCGCGCTGATGACACCGTAAGTAGCTGCAAGACCATCTGAGCCTCGACGCGCCACGGCCAGCACGACTTCGCCAACGCGGGGATGGGTTTCGCGCGCGAGCGGAGCCGATCCAGTCGAGCATGAAAGTTTAAGCACGGCCACGTCGGTACCCAGGTCGCGCCCAAGAACATTGGCTTTCGTTTGCTCTCCAGAGGGGAGCACAACCGTGAGTTCATCGCGGTCCCGAATCGTATGTGCCGCTGTGACGAGGAGGCCATCACGCCAGAGGGTTCCACTTACACCTTCGCGGCCACCCTCGGGAACGGCTGCTACAAAAGCTCCGGCGTGCTCCACAGCGTCGGCGAGTGAGTTTGAAAATTGAACCAGAGAACTTGACATGCAATGCTCCTGCCGGCGAGTTGCCAGCCTGCATAGAGTGCACGATTTCTCTGCGTTGCCGCATCGGCCACACGGGTAGCCACCCACTAGACAATCGTCCAGGTCGGCGACGGTGAGCAACTCACGTTTGAGAGAGGTGGATTATGCGGCCTTGCATTCCTTGGCAGTCTTGTCTAATCGAAGACCCAGGAACACAGGTGCGCGCATTTTGAGACCACCCTTCTGCCCTTCATGCGTCCACTCGGTGAATTTGATTTCGGCAACAAGGTCTGGTGTGACGAAGTGAATGCCACGCGAGGTATCTACTTTGTTCGCGAAAGGATTCTTCTTTGTCTCGCGTTCTTTCAGCAGTTTGAAGACTTCGGCCTCGGTCTCGCGAGTGAATCCGGTGCCGGCCTGACCGACGGATAACAAGCGGCCTTGCTTGTCGTATAGGCCAAGCACAAGTGAACCGAAATATTCTCGGCTTCCCTTGGGATCGGTCCAACCGCCTATGACGCATTCTTCGGTTTGCGTTATCTTGATCTTGCCCCAGCAACGCGTGCGCTTCTGCTCGTACCGCGAATCGCGCTTCTTTTCGACAATGCCTTCAAGACCCTGTTCACGCGCCGCAATAAGAAGTTTTGCACCGTCCTCGAAATGATCGGAGTAGCGAACGCGCGAGTCGGGATCAAGCACTTCGCGAAGAAGTCGCTTGCGATCCTCCATTGCTGCGCCCATGAGAGACCACTCGTCAAGGTGAAGCAAATCGAAGGCATAGTAGGCGATGGGAACATCGGTATGGGCAGCGCGTCCGAGTGTGCGTCCGTTCTTGCCGATGCCGGTACGCTGCTGCATGAGGCTGAAACTGGAGCGACCATGTTCGTCGAGTGCGACGACTTCGCCATCAATGAGCGCGCGCTTTGCTTTCACACGGGCGGGCAATTCGGCGGCAATCTCGGCAAACGCTTGCGTCATGTCGTTCTGATTCCGCGAGACCAGGCGAGCTTTGCCATCTTCAATGAAGGCCAAGGCGCGGTATCCGTCCCACTTGATTTCGAAGAGCCATTCTTTCGAATGCTCAGGAGCATCGACCAGGGTGGCAAGCATGGGACGCACGATCTCAGGCATCGCCGCCTTTCGTACGCCTTTAACTTCAGTGACGAGTTTCGACCAATCCATTGACGAATGTCGATCTTTGCCAACTCGCTTCGTGACCACGCGATCCCTGGTCACCACCTTTACTGTTCGGCTGTTGCCCTTGGGCTCGGTTTGTTTGTTGGAGATCCACTCGGCGGATTTTCGGTCCTCGGCAATCTCCTGCATGGAACGTCCTGTGACGGCCGAACCGTCGTGGGCGTCGATGTCATATCCGGGTTCGACGGCTTCATCGCGATGCTTGATGAGAAGCCACTCGGTGCCCTTGGTGCCGGGTCGGCGCGACTTCATGTGCGCAAGCACGAAGCTACCTTGCAGTTTGTGGCCGTGGAGTGAAAACTTGAGATCGCCCTTCTCGAGCATGGCCCTGGCATGGGCTTCTCTCTGTTCTTTGTTCATGTTCTCCGAGCCGTAGGGCTCCCACGTACCCTCATCCCAAACCATTACGGTTCCGGCGCCGTAGTTGCCTTCGGGAATGCGGCCTTCGAAGGAGATGTAATCTACGGGATGATCTTCCACCTGCATCGCCAAACGCTTGTCGGCCGGATCAAGTGACGGCCCCTTTGGGACGGCCCACGATTTGAGCACGCCATCAAGTTCAAGTCGAAAGTCGTAATGCAGGCGTGTGGCTCGATGCTTCTGCACGACGAAGCGCCAGCCTCCGTGCTTGGCTTCGATGGGCTTGGGCTCTGGTGTCTGGGTAAATTTACGTTTGCGCTCGTATTCGGCCAGGGACATGGGTGCTCTCCGAGGTTCCACATCATAGGATGCGCGCAGCGGATTTCTGAACACCTCGGCCGGCAGTGCTTTTCGTGGACCTTGGGCTTCGCGAGTTCTTCTTGAATCCAATACTGGAAATCATTTCTTGCGACAGACGAGGTCGCCCGTGCCAATGGGGACCAGTACCGAATCCATGCGATCGTCAGATAATGCCCGGTCAAGCATAGGACGAAGCTCGCGCTCATGGCTGATGGCGTTGTCTGCAACGAGGATTCCGCCGCGAGCCATGCGGGGCACGACAAGGTCGTAGCAGGGACCGTAGATATCCTTCTCGGCATCGAGAAAGCAGAACGCGATAGCCCCCTCGAAGCAAGGCAGGTGCTCGAGAGCGTCACCGTGGATTAGGTCTATGGCGTCCATCACCCCCGCGGTGGAAAAGGTCTCGCGGGCGAGTGCAACTTTGTGGGCGTCAATCTCGAAGGTGGTGACACGGCGACTGCTGGCGCGGGCTGCCAGCGCGAGCCAGAGCGTTGAATAACCTGCGCTGGTCCCAATCTCTACGATTGCTCCCGAAGGCGCCGAGGCCGCTAGGATCGCGATGAGCCGGGCGGCATCGGGGGGAACCTGCCGAAGGCGTTTGCTATGCGGGGTGCCGTCATTGCGGTCACGGAGATCAATGGCCTCGAGTTCGCGCATCCGGGAAAGCATGGAGGAAGAAATCTCTTCGAACATGGGACCGAATTGTAAAACATCTCCCCCGGATGCCCGTTATCGCGCGCCCGCACCTCTTATTCGCAAACGGCTGATGCTCTCCTTGAGTTCCGTGGAGTCAGGAGTGTATTGCAGAGCGATGGTATAGGAATTGAGCGCCTGAGAATACATCCCTGCGCCTTCAAAAGCTTTGCCCTGGAGCACTAAAAGCTGAGCGTTTGGAGAGATCGAAACAGCGTGCGTAATGTCCGTGACTGCCTGCCGAAACTTCCCTTCCTTCATAAAGGTTTGTCCTCGAGCCGCCAGGGTGCGATAGGCGCCAGGGTTCATCTGCAGAACCGAGGTGAAAGCACTCTCGGCATTGGCGTAGTCGCCCATCAGGAAATACGCGGTTCCAAGATTGTGGTGCGCGTGCTCGGCCAGCTCTGCCGAGATGGGCCATTGAATGGCGCGCTTGTATGCCTCAGCGCTCTGCTCCAGGTTCCCATGTTGCAGATGATAGTTGCCGATATTAAACAGCGCCAAGCTGGAATGAGGATCGAGTTGAAGCGCGATCTCGAAATGGCGAAGGCCCTCGTCTGAGTTGCCAGCGTCGTTCCAGGCTTCGCCAAGGTTTGTCTCAATCAGCTTGTTGGGATGCGAGGTTACCCGCTCGGCATGGGTAAACAGCGTCAGGCTGTCTTGCCAATGCTCGAGGGTCGAATGCATCGCGAAGGCGTATCCGGAAACAGCACAGAAACCAATGATGGCGAGTACAGGTCTGGCAATGGGAACACGCGTGGCGAACTCGGATGCGCCCCAAACGACGATGATGAAGATTCCGATCAGTGGCGTGTAAGCATAGCGATCAGCCATAGCCTGCCCGCCCACCTGGACGATGCCAATGACGGGCAGGAGCGAGACGACGTAAGTTGCCCATCCGACCGGCAGATATCGTTGGCGTCGATAGGTGATGGCCAACGCTGTTATTACAGCGAGTATCAGCACTGCGATGAGCACCCGGGCCAGAGAGATCGAGTTCTCCGGGTGCGGGTAGAAGATGGATAAATTCGACGGCCATGCAGCCTTCTGCAAGTAAGCCAAGTAGGAGACTGCAGCATTCTCGAGGCGCGTCGAAAGTGGAAACCTCTCGGCAAGGGCTCCAGCCGAGCGCTGCGAAAGTATAGCTATCGCAGACGACAGGGCGCTAAGAAGAAAGAGTGGCAACTTCTCTACAAACCGCTTCGTGAATTTCGATGTACTGCGCTCTTCCTCAACGCGATGCAGCGGCCAGTAATCGAGAAGCAGGAGAATGGCAGGCATGGTGACCGCCATCGGCTTCGCGATGAGAGCAAGGACGAATGCCGCTATGACCAGAGAATACCGGCGCCAGCCCGGCGCTTTCACGTACCAGCCATAGGCTAAGACCATCAGCAGACTAAAGAGCGCGCTGAGAAGAGTTTTGCGTTCCGCGACCCATGCGACGCTTTCCACGTTCAGAGGATGAATCGCAAACAGTGCCGCAACAAAGAAGCTTCGCCACGGAGCTTTCGTTCCCTTTGCCAGAAGTAAGAAAAGCAGGAAAACGTTGGCGGCATGCAGCAGGAGATTCGAATAATGATGTCCCGAGGGATTGAGTCCGAAAGCCTGGACATCCAGCATGTGTGAGAGCCAAGTCAGCGGGTGCCAGTTTCCGGTGATCTGATTGGTGAACGCCCATTTGACGTTGCTGCTCGTGAGGCCAGTCACCACATGCGGATTGTTGTAAACGTACTGATCATCGTCGAAGTTGATGAACTTGTGCTTCGCAACTGGTCCGTAGAGCAGCAACGTCATGCAAAGCAGCATTCCCGAGAGCAATAGAAAAAGGCGGTTCGGGGGAATCTGCAACAGGGATGGGCGCGGTTCACAGCTCGCGGTTCCTGAAATGGGCATTTGCTTTTCGAGCGCTTGCAAGAGTATCTCCAGCGCGCAAGTCATTTCGTTCTTAGGATTTATTCACTCTAGCTCCACCAGAAATTGAACGCAATCAGGTTCCGTGCGCAAAAATCGAACAGAGTGAAAGAAAACCAATAGACATTTCGTTGTACTAGTTATACGTTTTGTTTCGTGGAAACGAGAAATAGTGACGCACGCAATGGCGCTCCGCTTTTCAACCGAATCTCGGTGCTGCGCGCGGAGCGCGGCCTGAGTCGGCAAGAGCTGGCCGATGCCGTGGGAATCAATTACCAGACGGTCGGCTATATGGAGCGTGGCGACTACAACCCGAGTTTGGAGTTGGCTTTTCGGCTGAGCGAGTTCTTCCGACTGCCGATCGAGGCAATCTTCTCGCGAGAGCCATTTCGGCCTCTGAGCGAAGAAGTGTATGGCAGGAAGGGCGGGAAGGAGACAGAGATATGAGACGCGCAAGTCTGTTCGGAGTCTCAATGCATTCCATGCGGCGACGAAGAGAGCTGGTACTGGCAGCCTATGCCCTGCTCGCGACCGCTCTATACGTTTGCGCTTCGGTTGATGTCCGCGCGCTGGGATGGTGCGCTGCGGTCTGGTTGATTCCACTGGAGGTCACGCGACGGCTCTTTGAACGCGCATCGAATCTACCCCCAATCGGGTATGCCGTCCGAGGAGCATGGTGCAGAGGCGCAGGAAACGTTTCGCTCGACGAGCGTGAAGCCAGGGTTCGGGACTCCGCCTTCTTTGTGGCCTACTGGCTGATCGGATTGACGGCGCTGGGAATGTGGCTCACGCTTACCGAGCTATATGTCTTCAAGCAAAACAGCATTGTACCGGCTGCCCTGATGTTTTCCTTTGTGCTCATGACGCTGTGTTTCACGTTGCCACAGGCGGTGGTGTTGTGGACTGAACCGGATCTTCCGGAGGAGGGATAGCCATGTTTCAGGAAGCGAGGCTGTGCGGAATATCTTTCCGTAATCGCGAAAGACGGCAGGCGCTGGTAGTGGGGACTTATGCTTTCGCAATTCTGTATCTGGGCCTCATTGCATTCGCTCCACTGCACATATCCAGCTTACTGTCGAACGGATTTGGCTTGGTCCTAATAGGGATCACACATTACATTTTCGGCAGCATAGTGCATCAGCAGACGTTTCCGGATCGCAGGCAGGAGCAGATTCAATCGCTTGGAATGAGTCCCCGACTAATCGGGAGCGAAACAGAGCTCGACGAGTATGAGGCGGCTGTGCGGAACGATGCGTACTATAAGGCCTACAAAATCGTTACGTGGTGCGCGGTAGTGATCACTCCGGCGATGGTGTTCATGCTCACCAGTGGGCAGAAGACTCTGGTACTGCTGGGCGGAGATGCCGTGCTGCTGCTTGGAATTCTGTTCTTCTCAATTCCGCAGGCGATAATCCTCTGGAGTCAGCCAGACTTGGTGGATTAAGGAAACACGGTGACATCGAGTCGGCGCGGCACAGATAAAGGAAAGAGATTTCCTGGGCCGAACCGCACAATGTGACTCTCGTCACGCCACTCTGTGATAGAGTACCCGGATTGCATTTTGGGCTCACTTCACACAAGACGGAGTTCATTGATGTCCACTGCCCCTGTAGAACACACGACCGGCACGCTTAACCCACATCCGGGTCCAGAGCACGTACAGCATGTGTTTCAGATCGCTTCCGGCATTCTTATGTGTGCGGCTTTGCACGCTGTTCTCAAGTGCCGCATTCCCGACCAGCTTGCGGCTGGAGCGAAAAACGTCAGCGAGATGGCGGGAGCCGCAGACGTAAACGAGCAGGCGTTAGGCCGCTGCCTCCGTGCTGTGGCCTCGGCCGGAATCTTCACCGAGATCTCGCCCGGGTACTACGCCAACACCCCAGCGTCGGAAGTTCTGCGCTCGGATCATCCGTCGCAGGCGTTCGACGCGGCACTGTGGCTGACGAATTCGTTCCACTTCCGCACCTATGCCGAGTTTTCGCACTCATTGAAGACGGGCGAGACGTGCGTGGAGCAGGCTGTTGGAGTGCCTTGTTTCGACTACTTCCATACCGACCAGGAGTGCAACAGGGAATTCAACAATGCGATGACGGCGATCACGGCTATGGTGGTTCCGGCGGTGCTCGCAACGTATGACTTCTCTGGGATGGGAACGCTGTGCGATGTTGCCGGCGGGCATGGACTGCTGCTGACCAGCATTCTGCAGAAGCATCCGGACATGAAAGGCATTGTGTTCGATCTCGATCATGTGATTGAGCAGACACGCGAGCGCGTGAAGGCGGCAGGATTGGAAGAGCGATGCCAGGCGGTGAGCGGCAACTTCTTTGAGAGCGTGCCGGTGGCCGACAGTTACATCATGAAGCACATCATTCATGACTGGGAAGAATCGAAGGCTCTGACGATTCTGCGCAATTGTGCGAAGTCGATGAATGGCGATGGGAAGATCCTGCTGGTCGAAGCTATCCTGCCCGAGGGAGACGAGCCACACATGGGCAAGTTGATCGACCTGGAAATGATGGCGATGCCGGGCGGACAGGAGAGAACAGCAGGCGAGTATCGAGATCTGCTGGCCAAAGCGGGGCTTCGCCTGCAGAGAATCGTTCCGAATGATTCGCCGCTTTCGGTGATCGAAGCCGTGAAAGCCAACCGCTGAGAGTTATAACCGAGCGCGGTTCGCGCGCCATAATTGGTGAGATTGAAACTGCTCCAGAGAGCACGGTCTCTGGAGCAGTTCCCTTTTACGAGCCTACTTCTTCTCCCCAGCTTGGGCGCTGATATTTGCCGGAGCCCACGTCCATGATGCATTCCTCAAGGACATCGAGAGCAACATCGGCTTGCTGCTTGGTTACGATGAGCGGCGGACTCAGGCGCAGGGTGTTCGTCCCGCAACCGAGGAAGAGAATTCCCTTCTCGAAGGCTAGCTCGACGACATGATCGCGTTGTTCGCCAGCGGGGGCCTTGGTGTGTTTATCGACGACCAGTTCGATGCCGATCATCAGGCCGCGGCCGCGAACATCGCCTACGAGCGGCAGTCTTTGTGGCCAATCGTAGATGCGGGAGAGAATGTGTTCGCCAACATCGTGAGCGTTGTCGAGCAGCTCGCGCTCAATGATGTCGATGGTTTTGAGAGCGGCAGCGATTGCCACGGGGTTTCCACCGAAGGTAGAAGCATGGGAACCGGGAACCCAGTCCATGATATCGGCGCGCGTGATGAGGGCCGATAACGGCAAGCCGCTGGCGATGCCCTTGGCTACGCAAATCATGTCCGGAGCCACGCCGGAGTGTTCGATAGCCCACCACTTGCCCGTGCGTCCCATGCCGGACTGCACTTCATCCACGATCAGCAGAATGCCATGCTTGTCGCAGAGACGACGGAGTTCCTGAAGGAATGCCGGGGGCGCGGGTAGGTAGCCGCCTTCTCCCTGGAATGCCTCGACCACAATGGCAGCGCACTCTTCAGGTGGAACTTCCGTGCGGAAGATCCAATCCTCGATGTATCGCGCAACATCGCGAGAGTACTGCTCGGGATCGCTGCCCGCAGGACGACGATACAGATTTGGATAAGGCACATGCACCACGCCCGGAACTAGCGGCGAGAAGCGGCGTCGCTGCTGCGCTTTGGAACAGGTCAGCGAGAGCGCTCCCATCGTGCGTCCGTGGAAGGCACCGTGGAAAGCAATGATGTGCTGCCGCCGCGTGTGATAGCGCGCAAGCTTGAGTGCGGCCTCAACAGCTTCGGCACCGGAGTTGCCGTAGTGAACACGATGCGGGCCGGGCATGGGCGCGATCTGCGATAACCGGGCGGCGAGCTCGGTAAGCTGCGGATAGTAAAAGTCGGTGCCGGACATGTGCAGCAGTTCAGCCGACTGCTTCTGTATGGCTTCGACCACTTCCGGATGACAGTGTCCAGTGGATGTGACAGCGATGCCGGCTGAGAAGTCGAAGAATTCGTTGCCGTCCACATCTTCTATCACGATGCCGCGACCACGCTTGGCGACCAAGGGGTAGGAACGAGTATAGGACGGTGAGATGAGCCGGTTGTCGTCGGCGATGATCTTACGGGCGGTAGGCCCGGGAAGCTTGGTGCGGATGATGGGGGCATCCGTCGCTGCAACGGTCATGTTCGAGGGTGGCATGGGTTCCTCCTGAATGCTTTGCTCTGGTGCGGACAGGTATAACGGTGCGGGCCAATGTTCCCGACGAGAGAAGCGCGATCAGGAGCAACAGCCAGCAATATATGTGCGGAGGAGTATGAACCTAGTCGCCAGAGAACAGGTTTGGGCGGCAGTGCGAAGGAGAATCCACAAGATCGGCCCGAGGAGAGGCGAACCGTGACCAGATGGTGCGCGCGGAAACGCTGCGCGTGAATCCATGATCGCGATACGAGCGCGGCTGCGGATGAGAGCTCATGAACAGCATACGGCGCACCCCTCCAAAGAGGTGGCCAGATTATAACCCGATTCTGGGCAGGTAAACGGGCTTTATGTTGTGGGTCAGAGTAGACAAAAAGGCCCCCGTCCGGGAAGAGCCGGAACGGGGACGTTGTGAGTTGCAGCATTTGCTACAGACTGAAGGAGAGTATCTCCTCGACCTTCTCAGGTCCTATGTCCTGACGCTCTCCAAGTTTGTTCCAGCCAAGGTAGTCAAGAACGCTTAGCGATGCTGGTGGGCAGGTCATAGCCCTTGAAATGCGATTTGACGCCGACGCCTTCAAAGAAGGAGCGGGTGGCCTCGATGGCTTTGTCAATCCGCTGCTCCTCGCTGCCGTCATGAATGTTCCAGATACGTTCGGCATATTGCAACAGCTTCGTATGCTTGTTTGGGCGACATGCGGCCAATGTTCCGGGATAGGTAATGGCAAGCGTGCGGGCATAGATTGAGGAATTCAAACTTCTGCATAGAGCAATGCCCCCACGGCTATGAGCTGCGCAAACTTCGCTGCAACTCTTCGCGTTCGAATATTGGGCCTCGGATCTGGTTCGATCTGTGACCGCCGCACCTGAGCCAGTGCCGTAAAATTTCCGGCTTGTTGCGGCATAGGAAGGCACGCCCGTAGAATCGAAGTGCGATTCTAAAAGACTCATTCTGATCTGATTTCCGTACGAAGGAAGATAATGGCGCTCGATTTGTATAACTCACTTAGCGGCAGGATTGAAGAGTTTGCACCGGCAGAGGGCGATACGGTGCGCTTCTATGCCTGCGGTCCCACGGTTTATGACTACGGCCACATCGGTAATTTCCGCACGTTCGTCGCGGTGGACGTCTTCCGCCGCTACATGCGCCAGAGCGGGCTGAAGCTGATGCACGTCATGAACATCACCGACGTGGACGACAAGATCATCAAGAACGCAAACCAGCGCGGAGTGCCAATCGGCGAGTACACGAAGAAGTTCGAGAAGGCATTCTTGGAAGACATGGAGACGCTGGGGATCGAGCAGCCGGAACGCATTTCGCGCGCAACCGAGCACATCACTGAGATGGCGCGGTTCATACGCAAGCTGGCGGATAAGGGCTATGCTTACCAGGCCGAGGACGGTTCGTGGTACTTCCGCATAGCCAAATTCCCGGAGTATGGAAAGCTAAGCAAGAAGGACTTCGCCGGGATGATTACCGATGGCGGCGGCAGGACGGACGCGGACGAGTATGAAAAGGACGACGCCCGGGATTTCGCGCTGTGGAAGGCTCCGAAAGAAGGCGAGGCGAGCTGGGACACGGAGATTGGGCGCGGTCGTCCGGGGTGGCATATCGAGTGCTCCACGATGGCAATGGAGTACCTGGGCGAAACGTTCGATCTGCACGCGGGCGGCGAAGATCTGATGTTCCCGCATCACGAGAACGAGATCGCGCAAAGCGAGTCGCTGACCGGGAAGACTTTCGCGCGACACTGGATGCATGTGCGTTTTCTGCTGGTGGAAGGGCAGAAGATGTCGAAGTCGCTGGGAAACTTCTTTACCCTGCGCGACCTGGTACTGATGGGCCACAAGCCTTCGTCGATCCGATTGCTGCTTTCGTCGGTTCCCTATCGCAAGCAGTTGAATTTCACCTTCGACGGATTGGTGCAGTCGGCAAACTCGGTGGAGCGCTTCAGAAATTTCAAGCTGCGGCTTGAAACTGATCACTGGCCCGAGGGTGCGAATCCTGAAATCTCAGAGATGGCTAAGAAGGCCGTGTGCGAAATGCAAAAGGCTCTGGATGACGATCTGAACACGGCGCAAGCACTAGCTGCGATCTTCGATCTGGTTCGAGATGTGAACGCCGCGGCCGACCATGGCAAGGTTAAGAAGGACGACATTCCGGCGCTGCTCGATGCTTTGGCGAAGTTCGACGAGATCTTTGCCGTGTTGAAAGACGAAGACGGCGCGCACGTGAAGGCAATCGTTGACTGGGCCAAGGCGGAGGGCCTGGAGGACAAGATCAGTCCGGCCACGCTGGAAATTGCGAAAAGCGCGGCATTGAGCGACGCGCAGGTCGAAGAGTTGGTGGCGAAGCATTCAGCAGCGCGCAAGGCGAAGGATTTCAAGACGAGCGATGCCGTTCGCGATGAACTCTTGGCGCAAGGAATTGTGTTGGAAAATACAAAGGACGGCGTGAGGTGGCGGAGGAAGTAAGCCGCGCTCCACTCGCACTCTCCAAAGAGCGGCCATTACGCCGCTCTTTACGTTTAATTCGCGTTCTGTAGGGGGCTAATCGCCTGTGGGTTCAACCGGTTCGAGGTCGAGAGCTTCTTTCTCTGTGGCGCGATGCTGAACCTTGGCTCCGGTCACGAGAATCACTGACAGGATGACGACCACGGAGCCCGCAAGCATGTAACGGTCCATCTTCTCGCCATGAAACGCGCAACCGAGTATGAGAGCGATGATCGGGTTGACGTAAGCATAAGTAGCGACTTTCGCGATGGCAACGTTCTTTAGCAGCCACACGTACGCGGTAAAACCAATGAGCGATCCGGCGAAGATCAGATAAACGATAGCCCACAGAGAACTGGCGGCCCACGTGGCGCGGTGGAAGTCTCCGAAGAGAACGGACAGAACACAGCAGAGGAGTCCGGCGAAGAGCATTTGCCAGCCGCTTGCAGTATAAGGATCGACTGTAATATGCCAGCGCCGGGTAAGGATCGACCCGGTCGCCCAACTGATGCTGGAAAGTAGTACGAGCACGGAGCCGAAGAGCTGGCGGCCTCCAAAATTGGTGTGGCCGGAGATGTCAGGCCAGAGCAGAATTGCTACCCCGAGAACGCCGAGGACGATTCCCGCGAGACCGCGAGGCGAAAGATGGTCGGTGCTATGGCTGATGCGTTCGAGAATGAGAAACCAGAGCGGAGTAACGGCAATGAACAAAGCCGCAAGTCCGGTTGGAATGTAGGTTTCCGCCCATCCAAGCACCACGTTCGCAGTTACGAGCAGCAGAATTCCGATAACGGCAAGGCGCAGGAGATCGCGGCGCGGCATCAGAATGCGGTGGCCGCCGAGAGCCCGGATACCGAGCATGAGCAGTCCGGCTGTGGTGAAGCGCAGACCGCCCATGATAAGCGGCGTGAGGTGGTCCACCGAGAGTCGGATTGCGAGATAAGTGGAGCCCCAGAGCACATAAACCAGCGCAAATGCGATCACAACGTGCAGGCGTCTGGGGGTTGTAACTTGGTTCATGGGATACATCAACTTTATCAGGTTTACAGGACAGTGGAACGAGGCACCGAAACAGAGCTGCCGTTGCACTTGTAAGTTGGACTTTCAAGCGGCAGAATCATAACGACATGCATGGACGCGGTTTCGACGAAGGTTCGGTTGTGTTGTTGACGCTGCACTCGCCGCGGCAGAAATACTTTGGCATTCTGCTCAGGCTGACGGCAGCGGGGGTGGAGCTGCGCGGCGTGTCGCTCGAGTCGCTGGACGATCTGGCCAGGCAGATCCGTGCAGGCGAGCGGGCGGGAGCTTCAACACTGTTCTTCCCCATGCACAGAGTGGAACAAATGGAGCTCGATATGCCTGCTGGCGAGCTACCTTCACTGGCTGAAAGCTTTGCGTCAAACGCCGGGCGCTCGGTGAAGGAAGTCTTTGCAACCGGTGAGAAATGCGCATAACCAACCAGTTCTGGACAGCCCCGAACCAATTAACGCTAATGCGTCTGTTTTTTATCCCTTTCATAAACATCTGCATTGTGGACAGGCGATATCAGACAGCGCTGGTACTGGTGGTAATTGCCGGGTTGAGCGACGGGTTGGACGGGCTGGCAGCAAGGCTGCTTCATCAGAAAACCAAGCTTGGCGAATATCTGGACCCGATCGCCGATAAGCTGCTACTCAGCTCGCTATTTCTGGTGATGAGTTCCAACCAGCTCATCCCTTGGCACTATACGGTGCTGGTATTCTCGCGCGATCTGTCGATCCTGGTGATCTCGGCGCTGCTGTACACCGTCGGGCTAAGGGATTTCCGGCCGGGAATATTTGGCAAGGTAAACACGGGGTTCCAAATTGCCGCAGTGTTCTTCGCGCTGCTGGCTAAGGTTTACAGGGCGGACGTAATACTGATCATCCGGCAGGTGCTGCTGTACGAGGTATTCGCGTTCACGCTGGCATCGGCGCTGCATTACGTTTTGCTTACGGGCCAGAGATTGAAGAAGCTACCAACCGTGAAGTGAAATCGACGGAAAAATAGAAGCCCACATCCGCGCATAGCTGATGTGGGCTTTTACTTTGGATTCTTCCCTTTCCTACCAGGGAGAGGGGCCGGGATGGTAGGAGTGGCCATCGAGAACGTGGTGTTCCCCTTCGTTGGCCGCGTCAATAACCTTGTAGGGTGTAGGGACTTCGAACAACGGCGCAGGCTGGTCTCCACGGGAAATCTTGGTGATGGTGGTGACGAGTTCGCCAGCCCACGGGTCACGATGCATGCTACGCATTACAAGATCGAGTTCGGGCGAGAACCACTGCTCGCTCACAATATTAATGGGGCGGTCATTGCCGATTTGTCCGGCAGGCAAAGTGGTGATCACCCGCGTGCCGAGCGTACGAAATCCCAGAATCGTCTGCTCGCCGAGGTTCTCAGTACGTACAGGATTGGGCGCAGCAAGGAATGGCTGATCGATGCGTACGGCAGGAGGGGCGCTGGACGCGGCAGCCGACTCGGCCGACAGAAAACTAGTATTCAGCTGCCCGGGAACAACGCCGTTCGATGTATTCGGCTCGCCGCGGTGGCGAGGGGAAAACCCATGGAGCCGCCAGTGCGACGTGCCAGTGGAAGGTGCGGGCGACGCCGGGGTGGCGGAGTTGCTAGTCCCTTCCTTAGAGTTCGCCGATAGCAGCGTAGTTCCGGATCCTTGCGCGTTTACCCGGGCTACATAGGAGGGACCGGCGGCGTTGAGCTCGTAGCGATGCGCGATCATTTCCTGAGGATCAAGAACGTAGCCGTAGCCGAGCTTCTGATCGATGATGGTGATGAAGGTCGCCGCGGAAACAGCAGCGGAAACCCCGGGCATCGAGAGCTGCGATTCGCGGCGGATGCGGCCAAGGGCATCGCGATAGATGGTGGAGGTCGTGGCACGCGAGATCCGATTGCCGTCGGTAAAGCTCTGGTGGTGTTCGGTGCGGAATTCGGCAAAGACCGGCTTGCCGATGGTAGCCTTGGCTCCGAGAGGACTGGCAACGCCCATCATGGAAGAGGAAATGGAAATAGGCGGAGGTGCGATCTGAACAGTAATAGGAGGAACCGAGTCGTTGGACGCGGGAGCGGCTGAAGCCTGTCCGCTGGAGGCAGAAGGAACAGGTACCTGTGCAGCGGTTTCCTGCGCCAGCGTGGAATGCGGCAGCACTGCCATGAAACCCGCAAGCGAAAGCGAAGCAGCGCTAATCAGACGAACCTTCATTTGCATGGAACTCCCGACCTTTTCACATCAGTGATCATTCGGACACCATTCATGACTCTGATTCGCGACATAATCTCAAGTACCACAGAACTACAGCGCATCGTTCACTAGCCTTTCCAAATCCCGCTCCAGCAGAAAACACTCGAACGGCAGCCCGCTAATTCGCGACACGGATGGCGCGGGCGACGCCATCGGGACCGATTACGACCTCAGCATTGACGAAAGCATTGCCAACTGTCTGTCCTACATTGGGCTTCACCTGCCCAACCGGAACCTTGATCTTTACCACCTGCATAGGTCCTGAACAGATAACAGGATCGCAATACATAAGGTTCGAGTAGCCGGGCCAAGTGGAACTGGCGGACTGAGCCACATTGCTCGACGCCCCCGTGCTGGCGAGCCTCATGACACTGGGTGCGCTTGGCGATATCTGTGTCACAGGCTCGGAGTCATAACTCTGAGCCCCGGAGTAAGCGATGGTGGGCCGCGAAACGCGCGCCACAACTGGAGCCGGAGATTGAGAACGTTCGGAGGTAAAAGCCGCCGACGCAAGCTGAGACTCGGCCGCCTGGAGTTGCGATGCAATGGAGCGCGACCGCTGCTTAAGGCTGCGTGCGGCAGGCGAAGCAGCGCGAGTGGCCGAACTGGACGCCACTGCGACATTGCCGGAATCTCGTGCCGGAGCGGTGGTCTGCGGCGCGGCAGGCGCCGTAGCGATAGTGGGAGCGCTGACCGTGGGTGTGCCCGTCCACAGGTGGACAGCCGAACCGAATACGGCAAATACGAGTGCGGCGGCAGCAGCTCCGCTCAGCCATGTGCGGGAGCCCGATGCGCGTGCAGTCCACGAGCGAGGCGATGCCCACTCCGGAACGAAGCTGCGCGCCTGAGGCGTGTGCAGTCGCGCCGCCGGAGCCGCGTCAGACACTGGCGTGGAGTTCCAGGCGGCGCGCCGTTGCTGAAGTCGGCGATAGGACTCCATTACAGCGCGATCCGTGGCACGCGACGGACCGGAAGGCGTCACCGCGGCCAACTTTCGCAGGCTAGACTGCAAACTGCTACGGGCGCGAAGGTGCGAGCTGCAGCGCTCGCACTGTTGCGCGTGCTGGCTCGCCTCCGGATGGAGGATGCCGGAAATCATCTCGTCGATGTGAGAGTCAAAGTCTTTGCATCTCATAGCAAACACCCTTGAATGAGTCCACCAGCCTGTTTGCCAGAGGGCTGGATACGAGTTTCGAGCTTTTTTGCGAGCAGGCTGTGAGCGCGATTAAGGCGCGAACGTACGGTTCCCAAATTGCAGCCGAGCTGGGCACTGGCATCGGCGTAAGACATTTCACAGAGATCGCAGAGAACAACCACTTCGCGGTAATGAGACGGGAGCGATTGCACGGCTTCGCGGACAAGGTCAACAGTCTCACCCCGGAGAACTTCGCCGACCGTGTCGTGAGAACTTTCCAGCACAAGCTCGACCTCCTCGCCCCGCTCGTTCTCAGAGGTCAACGGCTCGACTCGGGCCTCGGAACGATAGGCACGCCGGACAAAGTTGCGCGCAATACCGAGAAGGAAAGACACTACCTGGCCCTTGGATTCATCGAACTTCTCGCCTTCCTCCATCAATGTAATGAAGGAGTCGTGGGTGATGTCCTCGGCGAGTGATACCGAACCAGTCATATGCAGAGCGAAGCGATAAACATTTCCTTTTAAACGTTCGTAAAGCGCAGCAAAGGCTTCCTCGTCACCTGAGATGGCGAGGCGGAGGAGTTCGGGCTCCGATAGAACATCGGTCAAGGGCATCGAGCTCACGGCATTGCGGACAACCTGTAGTCCTTACAGTATTACCGACAGGCCGGGGGTTAGTTCCACAAATTTAAGATGAGTTTGCGAAGAACTGGGGTGGATGCTGCTTGAGCAAGACCTGATAAGAGCCTAGAGAAGGCAGCAGGCCCATCGGGAAAGAGTATCTGCTTCCCGGGCAAGCCAGCAAAAGCGCGCACCGCCCGGAGAGAGATAGCTTCACCACGCCATCATCTTTATGGCTGCTCAGATCTCGTAGTCCTCAGGGACCTCCTGATTGGTGAAGAACTCACGATAGATGCTCCTGCGCAGATCGGCGACAGAAGCGCTGGTGCGGTCGCGCGGACGGGGCAAATCGACCCGGACGATGCGTTTGATAGTGCCGGGCCGGGGCGACATGATCACAATGCGGTCGGCAAGGAAGATTGCCTCGTCGATGTCATGAGTGACCAGGATCATGGTGCTGCGATGGGCGCTCCAGATCCTGAGAAGCTCATGCTGCATGCGTATGCGGGTGAGAGCGTCAAGAGCTCCGAATGGTTCGTCAAGCAACAGCAGTTGAGGACGGCTTACTAGTGCGCGGGCGATGGCAACACGCTGAGCCATTCCGCCGGAGAGCTGGTGAGGGTAGCTGAGCTCGAACCCACGAAGGCCGACTAGTTGGATTGAGTCCGCTACTCGGGTGTCGCGCTCGGTGGCAGGCAGCTCGCGGATGCCGAATGCAACATTCTCCTGCACGGTAAGCCACGGAAGAAGGCGATGCTCCTGGAACACCAGCCCGCGGTCCAGCCCCGGGCCGGTAATGCGTTCACCGCCGAGCACGACGGCTCCGCTGTAATTGCCTTCGAGCCCGGCAACGATCCGGAGCAGCGTTGTCTTGCCGCATCCGCTGCCGCCGACAATGCAGGTGAACTCCCCGGCAGGGATGCTCAGGTTTATGTCCTCAACGACAAGCAATGAGCTGCCGTTGGAGCCGAAGCTCTTGGTCACCGAACGAACTTCGAGCGAGCCGTTTTGCGCGACGCCGGAGAGCGCCTCAGCCGATGGCACGTCAATACTACTCACCTGAATCTCCTCGCCCATGTCACTGGGTCTTGTAACGCAAAAGCCTGAGGCCAAGCCGCTCCAGCAAAAAGTCAGTTGTCTTGCCGAGAATGGCGAACAGAATCACCGAAGCCAGGATGACCGAGGCTCGCCCTGTCATCTGCCCGTCGATCATCAGGAAGCCGAGGCCGCGGCTTGCTCCCATCAGTTCGGCGGCGACCACGAACATCCACGCCAGCCCCAATCCGCTGCGAAGACCGACGAAATACTCCGGCAGCGCGGCTGGCAGAATGACCCGGCGAATCATTTGAACAGCGTTGAGGCGGTAGATGCGCCCGACCTCAATCAGCTTGGGATCGACGTGGCTCATGCCGCTGGAAAGATTCAGGTACACGGGAAAGAAGGCTCCCAAGGCGATGAGCGCGATCTTGGAAGTTTCCTGTATACCAAGCCAAAGCAGGAACAATGGCACCCACGCCATCGACGGGATATTGCGCAACGCGTGAAGCAGCGGGTCGAGCAGTTTGCGCGCAATCGATACATATCCGGTGAGCCCACCGAGGAGCGTACCGACCGCCGCACCGATCAGAAAGCCAACGGTGATACGCCAGACCGTGATTTCAAGATGCCTCCACAGTTCGCCAGTACGAGCAAGGTCGACGATGGTTTGCGCAACGACCGATGGTGCCGGAAGCGCATTGGGAGGAAACACTCCCGCGCGGGAAAGCAGTTCCCACGCGATTACTCCGATGACGGGCACCACGAGGCCAAGCAATCGTGAGGGCACGACACGCTTCGCATGGTGTATGGACCGCTCGCGTATCGCCGCAAGCGGTAGCAAGGTTGTCTCTTGTGTGGCACTGCTCATTGTCGTGTTCTCGATGCGTTACACATGCCGTTCTACTTGCTCGCGACGGTTACGCGGACGTACTGCGGATCAATCAGTTCATTTGCACCTGCAGCTACGTCTGTGCTGCTTGCAATGACGCCACTCTTCTTCAGCACGTCGGCAGAGGAGGAGATGACCTTCTTCTGCTCATCGCCAATAACGGAGTTGCTGATGTTGGTGCGTTCGAGCACCTTGGCACCCACCGCATCAGTTAGCTTGGCATCGCGCACGTAAAGAGCTTTGAATTCCGCAGGGTTCTGGAGAGCCCAGAGGCGAGCCTTCTCGTAGGCGGCAAGCACGCGTTTCACGTAATCCGCATGTTGCTTTGCAAACTCCTCGCGAACGTTGAGCACGCCGTAGCTGTTGAGCGATAGGTCGCGATGGAACAAGCGCGAGCCTTTCTCGACTTCAGTCTGCGCCATCAGGGGATCGAGGCCGGCCCACGCATCAACGTCGCCGCGCTCGAGAGCGTTTCTGCCGTCGGAGTGCTGGAGCGGAACGATCTCTACATCCTTCTCGCTAAGTCCTGCCTGATACAGCGAGCGAAGCAGGAAGACATGAGGATCGGTACCACGGGTCACAGCGATCTTCTTACCCTTGAGATCTTCTACCTTCGCGATCGGGCTGTCTTTGCGAACGACTAACGCCGTCCATTCGGGTTGCGAATAGACGTAGATCGTCTTGATGGGGTTTCCGTTGGATTTGCCGATGAAGGCTGCGGCACCCGCGGTGGAACCGAAATCCACGCTCTTGCTGTTCAACAGTTCGAGCGACTTGTTGCTGCCCTGGCTCAGTGTCCACTCAACGCGTACGCCATCTTTTGCAAGGTCGTCTTCAAGGAAATGCTTTTCCTTGAGAACGAGGCTAAGCGGGTTGTAGTAGGCGTAATCGATCTTGAGTACTTCTGGTTTGCCATTGTCGGCAGTCTTGTTGCACCCAGCAAGCGAAAACACAATGGCCAAAAGGACAAATGCGGCAGCTGATCGAATCGATAGATTTCTCAAAATAGTCTCCAAGTGGTTTCGCTCGATGGCGGAATCATTGTTCAGTGAATGTGTGATCAGCATTTGCGATCGCCGCTTGATCCGTGTCCGCGAAGGTGTACAAGGTGCTTGTAATCAGGGTGCGAAGGATCGTTTTCTATGACCTCGCGCTCTTGGACGTAAAGGCGAATGTTGGTGCTGTCGTACAACTTACGGTCTTCGCCGACGTGGCATACCTTCGAGCAGACGCCACAAGGCCAACGGTTTTCGGCCGCGAGTTCCTGGTGCACCTGGGTGCACTTCACGGCATCCAGTTCGCCGATTCGCGAGTTGGGACGAGGGCTGAGAGCCTGCGATGGACAGAGCCTTCCGCAGATCTTGCAACCAGTGCAGAGGTCTTTTGCAATCATCGGATCGCCGGGAAGCTTTGCGGCCGTCACAACCGATACGTATCGCACGCGGGGCCCGTATTTCGGATTGAGCAGGTTATGGCTATAACCAATGGTGCCAAGGCCGGCGTACTTGCCCGCATAGACCTGACTGAAGCACGCCGCCATTTTCTTCAACAGAATCTCGAGGCTGCCATAGCCATCGCGCGGCATGAAGATCGATGCGTGCCCAAGGTTATTCAGCCAGACGGAGAGGCGATAACCCATCTGATCAAGCAGCACATTCGTCGTGTCGTAGAGAACCGTGTGGTTGATGGATGGCGTACTTTCCACGATGGGCAGCAGCATGGGAACACCGAGTACGATGACAGTTTCAGCCTTACGCCAGATGGTTTGCGGCCAGTACTGCGTCTCGAGTTCGTTGTATTCAGGCCATCGGGAAGCAGGAGCAAACCCGACGAGGTCGGCCCCAAGCTTTCTTGCCTCTCTGACAATCTTTTTCTTTAACGCCGCTCCATCCATAACAGCAGAACCTCACATTTGAATCGCCTGAATTCAAAGCAAAATAAAAAACCCACCCGATTGAGTCCGGCGGGTGGGTTGGTACTTCAGATCCTGGTTTAGATAAGTGCTATACCGTGATCTCCCTTGCGCCAGATGAATTCGTGCAGCAACACATGCACATGCAACACATGCACATCATTCGTCCGGTCTGGCAACAAAGCTTCATACGGTTTTGTGGTTATACCTGAATTTGCTCTCAGGAGTCAATGACGATTGTGCCCTGTACGGGCGGGCACTATGGCGAAAGTAGGGGAACCCGAAATGCACGGACTTGCACTTACGGACACATTCTGACAGCAATCTGCTTGCATTCAGGACGCAAGACTTCGGTTACAAAAATGCTCACGTGTTGCTTCGTCACGACATGAAATGAGCACGTTCGACAAGAAGATGAACGAATCTACACGAAATCCCCCGAGCCCGGGTCAGAATGCATGCCAATGAGTGCGATTGATCACCGTACAGCCGCTCGCTTCCCATTGCGGATTCCAGTGGAGATACTGTTTGACGATGGTGCCAAGCTTAGTGTCATCACTAGAGATGTCAGCGCAAGTGGAGTGTTCCTTAGCGTAAACAGGAGTATCGATCTGAAAGATCCTATCCGCTTCCTGATTACGTTTCCCAAGGAGATTACGACCTCCTGCAGGATCGTCACTCTGTGCGACGGAAGTATTGTGCGCAAGGAACCTGGAGGAGAGTGGGATGGGCTCGCGATAAAGATAGAACGATATGAATTCCTGGGATCGAAGCCGTGAAGGCAGCTTGCGCCCCGGGGCATGGGCGCTAGCTCCGGCGCCGTGCACGCGCGCGGAAATCGCGATTCTCAACGACGCTGTCGATCCGATATACGATCGAGTTCCCTTCGCGGCAAGCGTAGGCGAGCCGTGCGCGCTCGCTGCCATCGCCTTGAATCCTCCAGCTTGAGTCCTCACGTGCGAGCTTAAGTTGTGCTCGGGTGCGCCACCACGCATTCACCTGATCGGGAGTGGAAATGAAGGTTTCACCCTGCTCGCTCAGTTTATTGAGATGTGTCAATAGCTTGCGGTAGAGCCCCTGCCGCAGACTGCTCTGAATGTAATCAGGATGGACCAGAATGCTGATGAGTCCATGCTGCTGCTGAATGGCTTCGATCTGCTGTAACCAGAGGTCAATCGAGGTTTGGCGCAATAAATCGAACAAAGCATAGTCTTGAGCCGTGGTAAGAGGGATCTCGAGTAGCTTGCCAATGAAGTAAGGAAAGACCGTACAACAACCGCCCTGCTGTGGTTCGAGATGAGCGACGTTGGGCACAGACATGTCGTACTCGAACTCGAGCGCGTCATACCAGTGCTGATTTCGATACATGGCACCGGCTCGGAACCCCGCAGCTTGGAACTCATGGCCATAACGATTAATAGCCGAGAGGCGCTGCATGAAAGTATGTTCAGACAGGAACAGGTTGCCGGCGTGATCGAGGTCATGAACATTGATCCCAAATCCTCGTTCGCGGATTTCCGACAGGAATTCGGAGGAAACCGGGTAACGACGCTCAGGGATGACCTGGAAAGATGCTCGTATCCCGTGCTCCTCATCAATCCGCATGAGGGTGGGAGAGAAATCTCTTCCGCGGCGGGTTTCAATGTCGTGGGTGACGATGACACAAGAATTGTGGCCCTCAGGCCAAAACCAAATAAAGGGGATCGAGTCGATTCCCTGTGCGCTCATCAGTAGTACAAGTTGTTGTCGCCGAAGGTCCTCAACGCTGACGTCCACCGGCCACGAAGGAAATGGAATATCCTGCCAGCCGGAAAAGTAAAGGCGCTGTAGGTATTTGCGAATGCATACCGGAAGCAGCGGGCGCAACCCGTAGTAAGCGGGACGAAGCAATCTGCCGATAGGATGTCGTTGTTGAGACGAAAGCGAGTACTGCTCTAGAAGGAACTGGTCGATGCACTCGTCGGAAAGCTGAGGAAATTCCGCTGCCTCGGCGGCGGAAATAGAATCCACCAGTGATTCCGGCAATCGATAGTGCTCGAGTAATCGTCGCATCCGATGGGCGAGGCAGTCGCATGGTTGATTCGGTTTCGCATCCAGAAAAGCTCTGCTACCTGCCTACTCTGAAATAAGATGCGTGACTTAGCCTATATGAGGGTACAGAAACTTCCCTGTCGCCTTCAAAGCGTAATCCGGCAGATGGGATAAGACCTGATCAGCAAGATGCGTCACCCACTCCGGAGACTTCCGATGTGAAGGTGGCTCTTTCCAGCAACGTAAGTATGTAAGGCGGGTGCGCCGCGCGCCGAGGCGGTCCTTGAATGTGGCAAGTCCTTCATCGCCTATGTCGGAGCGTCCTAGATCAAGCTCCCGCATACCCTGATCGTGTGATTCCTGAATGGTTCTCCAGAAAAGGAAAGGCATGCCGCCGAGCGGGTTGAAGTGCTCGTGACTGCAGCCATATTTATAGGTAACGACTTGCTTGAACGTGAGTGTCATGACCGCTGCGACTGGAACTCTTTCTTTGTAGGCGACACGCAGGAGTAACCGTTGGCCCCTCGATTCGGACAAATTGCGAAACCAGGCAAACGGCTGCGGTGGCATGCCATGGCGCCGACGCGTTCTCACCAGAAGCGAATAAAAGTGCGAGAGAAGCACTTCAGAGTTTCCGCGTTCATAACGCAGCCCTTCCCTCTCTGCGCGGCGGACCTTCCGCTGGATGCAGTCGCGATGCATGTTGCGAAACAATCCATCCAGCGGTGCTTCAAGAGACAACGTGTGTCGGTAGAAGGTCTCGCTCATTTGCAGGCTGTCCACGGAGCTGAATAGCTCGTCTGGGCAAGATGGCCGGAGCTCAAAATACTCGAAATTCTGTGCCATCATGCGTTCGCGAACGTGAGCCAAAATCTCATGCGTCGCTTCCGCGGATGCTAATGGGTCGCAATGATCGGAGAACGGAAGTGAAACCAGGCGGCGGCCGGTAATCCAGCTATTTACATTGCAAAACACGATCGCGTCCTGTATCGGCTGATCCGGTGAGGAAGTGGTAAAGGCGCGAGACCGATAATCGTAGGTCCTGAAGAGCGCCTCAAGCCATGCACGGCTATGAAACACGCCAGCTTTTGGGTGCTGTAGCAGAAAGCTTTCCCACCTGGAATCTGCTAGCGGATTGATCTCAAAAACCGGCAACCTGGAGCCCTCAAGGTATAGGCACGCTACTTTGGCCCAAACGCTTGATGTTAGCCGAAGCAGGTAAATTGCCAAAGTTCGATTGACCTTTTAAGAACCTGGATTCCGATCCTGCTACGCATAAATCTCGATTTGTGTCATCATCAGCAGCTTCGGGTGCCGGCGGATTTCAGCATCTGATTGAAGCCAGAGTGCATGAAGAGAAAATTAGCAACATTATTCGTTCCCTGCTTCGTAGACCAACTTGCGCCACAGGTGGCCATGGACATGGCTACAGTGTTGAAGCGCATTGGGTTTGACGTGTATTTCCCAGAGGAGCAGACCTGCTGCGGACAGCCCGCGTTCAATGCCGGCTTCTGGGACGAGGCTCGTCCCGTGGCCGAGAGATTCGTTCGCGTGTTCCGTGACGCGGAAGCCGTGGTCTGCCCTTCGGGTTCGTGCACAGCTCTGGTGCGTTGCTCCTATCCCGAATTGCTTGGCAAGAGCGCATTGCGAGAAGACGCAATCTCGCTGGCAAAGCGTGTGTTTGAGTTTTCGGAGTTTCTGGTGGACATAGCGGGTGTGACCGACGTGGGCGCATCGTTTCCGAAGGCAGTGACATACCACGACTCCTGCCACCTTCTGCGGGAATTGCACATCAAGGAGCAGCCGCGAAAGTTGTTGCGAGGCGTTCGCGACCTGCGGTTCGTTGATCTGGGAGCGAGCGAGGAATGCTGCGGATTCGGCGGAGTCTTCTCAGTCAAGTTTCCTGAGATTTCTGGCGCCATGGGAGAGGTAAAGGCCGGGAACATCGAAGCTTCCGGAGCGGAGTTTGTCACAGCGTGCGACCCGAGCTGCCTCATGCAAATTGACGGAGTTCTTCGACGACGAAAAGCGGCCGTCCAAGCTATTCACCTGGCGAGCATATTGGCACAACAGAGTTAAGGAAATCGGATGAGCAATACGGCCCAGGAATTCCATCGGCAAGCGCTGATCAAGACCGAAGATCTTGTACATCGCAAGACAATCCGGTGGGCGATTGATACCTATGACAAGTCCGTGGCCAAAGGGCGCGCCCGCTTCGCAGACTGGGAAGCAGCGAGGCAGCGTTGCTATGAAATCAAGTGGGACGCCGTCAACCACCTGGACAGCTACCTCGAAGAGTTCGAAGCCAACGTACTGAAGCGTGGTGGCAAGGTGTTCTGGGCGGCGGATGCAGAGCAGGCCTGCAAGTACATAGCTGAACTAGCGGCAGACCGTGGCGTAAAAAGCATCGTCAAATCGAAGTCGATGGTCACGGAGGAGATTCATCTCAATCCCCTGCTGGAAAGCAAAGGCTTCCGCGTATGGGAGACGGATCTCGGCGAGTATATCGTGCAGTTGCGGAATGAGCCTCCGTACCACATTGTGACTCCGGCAATGCACCTGAGTCGCGCCGATATTGCAAAGCTGTTCCAGGAAAAGATTCCCGAGGACGTTTCAGGTGATACCCATGAGGAGTTGGTCGCCGCGGCCAGGCGAGCACTGCGACGAGCTTTCTTCTCCGCCGAGATGGGAATCAGCGGAGCGAACTTCCTGGTTGCAGAAACCGGAATGATTGCGCTCACCAGTAACGAGGGCAATGCACGTCTCTGTACAAGCGTGCCGCGTATTCACGTTGCGGTGGCAGGAATCGAGAAGATCATCCCTCGGATGCAGGACCTCGCGACCCTCTGGCCTGTATTGGCGACGGCAGGAACCGGACAGAATCTGACCACCTACAGTTCCCTGTTTGGAGGGCCGCGCGCGCAGGGCGAAGCGGATGGCCCGGAAGAGTTTCACGTAGTACTGCTCGACAACGGACGAAGCGCGCTCCTGGCGGATGCGGAGCAACGCGATTTACTGCAATGCATACGTTGCGGCGCTTGCCTGAATGCTTGTCCCGTATATCGGAATGTCGGTGGGCATACCTACGCCACAACCTACCAAGGCCCGATTGGCTCGGCTCTTACGCCGAACCTCCGCGGAGTGGCCGAATATCAGCATCTGTCTTACGCTTCCTCGCTCTGCGGCAACTGCTCCAGCGTATGCCCGGTGAAGATCGACATTGCGAAACACCTGCTGCACAACCGCCGCAATGCCGTCGCAATGGGCGCTCGTCCGTGGTTGGAGAAGACGGGAATGAGGTTCTGGCGATGGGCAATGATGAGCAGAATCCGATTTACTCTCATCGGGAAGATTGCCCGTACCATTCTGCGGATGACCGGGAGCCTCGGAGCACGTTTGCTTGCTCCATGGACAAAGAAGCGCGAGCTTCCAAACATCCCAAGGCGTTCATTCCGGGAGATGTGGAGGGAGCGTGGCATTCAATAGCAATAATCGCGGTGCTCGTGAACAGATACTTAGAAAGGTTCGGGCTGCAGTAAAACTCGCCGCTCCGAAGAAAGAATCGATGAATACGGGACAAATCTTTCCTCCCGTCACCGGCGACCTTGTCGAGCGATTTCGGGCGGAGTCCGTCGCTAACTACGTGGAAGTGCGGGTAGCGGCCGACTCGTCCCAAACGGCGGAGGCACTGACGGAAGTATTGGATTCGCTGCCCGGGGGCGAGGTGTTCGTGCAAGACTCTCCAGAATTGCGGGATCTAGCTGCCGACGCCATCAGGGAGCGCGTGATTCGGTGGTCAAGTGTATCGGGACCCGCAGAGGCTTCACGTGCGACGATCAGTCGATGCGAGGCGCTCGTTGCCATGACGGGATCCATCCTGGTTTCGAGCGGCGGATGCGGGGGCCGTGGTGCGTCAGTCGTCGCGCCATGCCATATTGTGATCGCCCATCAGCATCAGCTTGTGCCCGATCTCGAGACCGCACTAGGAAAGGCGCGGGAGATCGCGTTTGAGAACTCCTACGTGGGGCTGATCACCGGATGCAGTCGCACGGCTGACATCGAAAAGCTGCTCGTAATCGGCGCCCACGGCCCACGAAGAGTTGTCGTGATACTGCAAACCGGGCAATGATCGCAGGGCAAGCCTTGTGCATTTTTCTGCACAGGCGTTCCAAAGCACTTACCCCGTCCAGATGCAGGCTGTCATTCCCTCCGGAGGAGCTTTTGCACCTTCTCAAGAAGAAGAAAATGTTTTCCCACCGGACTCCCTCCTTTTATCCCTCGTACGGCAGCACTGGAGAATGAATGCAGCAGAGCACGACTTCGTTCGTGGTCACCCCGATGACCAAAACGGAGCCACATATGCACCCTTCTGAAGGCCAATGAAAACAAAGCAGTTCCTTTTTCGCCTCCGCTTCCTTCGCTTCGGAAGAGCTAGCTTTTCGGAGTCCTCGTTTGGAACTGAATGTGCTGAGGTGTGAGTGGGTGATGGGAGTATTGCACCTGCTTTCAGGTGATCTCCCGGATTTCCACAGAGTGCCACATGGGACTCAGAGGGCGAAGCTGTGGCTAGTGCGGTTCAATTCAATTCGATCGAATCGGCAAGCAAACCACTGTGGTACGCATTGCAGACGCGAGCTCGCCACGAGATGCGAATCGGAAAAGACCTTCAGCAGAGGGGTATCCGAGCCTTCGTGCCGACCATTACTGAAACGCATCGCTGGAGCGACCGCAAGAAGCTCGTAGAACTGCCGCTGTTCGCCTGCTACGTGTTCGTGAACATGATCGCCAATGCTGCGGAACGACTAGAGGTGTTGAAGACCGCCGGAGTCTTCAGCTTCGTTCGCGTCAACGGCGCCCCGGCTTCAATCCCCGACTCGCAGATCGAAAGCGTGCAGACGGTACTTGCCAATCGGCTTCCGGTATCTGCTTGCGGATTCATTCACATCGGTCAGCGTGTACGGATTCGTGGCGGCTCGCTGGACGGCGTCGAGGGCATTTTGACGGCGAGCAAGGGGATGAACAAGTTGGTGATCTCGGTTGACCTGCTGCAACAGTCACTAGAAGTTTCAGTCGAAGGTTACAGAATCGAGCCAGTGTAATTCGCACCAGGTAAGCTCAAAAGCATTATTAGATGGTTATCATTCGCTTTATTTAGTGACCGCATACAGCGTTAGTACAAACATCCAAGCAAATCTCTTCCGCTGTTTGTAGTGTCTTCTGCACTAAAGCTTATCTGGGGTGCCACTTGAAACATCTGAATCGTTTCTCACGAGCCGCGCTCGTGCTGCTTGCGTTGTGCGTCCTTCCCTTCACCGAATCTGCTTTTGCAAGTTGCTCCGCTCCTGTCAACGCCATTGAAGCTGAAAACTGCCAGACAGGAACGCCGCAGACGACATGGGATGTCAGCGGGGCGGGGGATTCCACGATTCAGGGGTTCGCGACGGACATTAGCTACAATCGCGGCCAGACCGTGCTTTTCAAGGTCAACACCAACGCCACCAGTTACAAGCTCGACATCTATCGCATGGGCTATTACGGCGGGAGTGGTGCGCGCTTCATAACGTCGATAACGCCCTCGGCGACACTGCCCCAGAAGCAGCCGAATTGCCTCAGCGATTCGACGACGGGACTACTGGATTGCGGCAATTGGGCTGTTTCAGCTTCGTGGACGATTCCGTCGACAGCAACTTCCGGAATCTATTTCGCCAAAGTAACACGCCTTGATACGGGTGGCGCGAGCCACGTTGTCTTCATTGTTCGCGATGACTCCAGCACCTCAGACATTCTCTTTAAGACCTCGGACACAAGTTGGCAGGCATACAACGACTACGGCGGCGGAAACTTCTACACCGGCGGGCCCGGACCGCAGGGTGGCGATTACAAGATCAGCTATAACCGACCATTCCACACCAGGGTGTATGAGTACTACTCCTGGGTATTCAACGCCGAATACCCCATGGTGCGATTCCTGGAAGCGAATGGATATGATGTTTCGTACTTCTCATCGCTCGACGCAGACCGATTCGGATCGCAGATACTTCAGCACAAGATCCTTCTCGCAGTTGGTCATGATGAGTACTGGTCGGGAAATGAACGTGCGAACGTTGAGTCGGCTCGGGCCGCCGGCGTCCATCTCGGATTCTTCGCCGGCAACGAAATCTTCTGGAAGACCCGATGGGAACCGAGCATCGACGGATCGAACACAGCGAATCGCACCCTTGTCTGCTACAAAGAAACCCACGCCAACGCAGTGATTGATCCTCTCGATCCGCCGACATGGACCGGCACCTGGCGCGATCCGCGATTCAGCCCTCCAGCAGACGGTGGACGTCCAGAGAACGCCTTGTCTGGAACGATCTTCATGGTCAACGGCCCCGGTCCCGTAGAAGAGATCAAGATACCTGCAGCCGACGGCAAGATGCGGTTCTGGAGAAATACCAACGTAGCCGCGCAGACCGGAAGCCAAACTTACTCAACCAGTTTCAACGCTCTCGGCTACGAGTGGGACATCGATGCCGATAACGGGGCCCGGCCTGCTGGCCTGTTTGACTTATCGACGGCTACCTACAACGTAAGTGGAAACTACCTCCTGGATTTTGGGTCGAACTACGGCAACGGCACCGCGACCCATCACCTGACGATGTACCGGTACGTAAACGGAAATAACTCCTCGTTAGTATTTTCGACTGGTACCTCGCAGTGGCCTTGGGGCTTGGATGGCAACCACGACGGTGGCACAACCACTCCGGATCTGAACCTGCAACAGGCAACCGTGAACCTGCTTGCCGACATGGGCACGCAGCCCGCAACCTTGCAGACGCAGATAGGTCTGAAATCGGCGGCAGCCTCCACTGATACTACCCCCCCAACGTCGCAGATTACATCTCCTGCAGCGGGTGCGACAGTGCAGCCCGGGACCATCATCAGCATCACGGGAACCGCAGCCGATACGGGCGGTGTTGTTGGCGGCGTGGAAGTTTCGACCGACGGCGGCCTCACCTGGCATCCTGCTTCGGGACGCGGAAGCTGGACCTACAGCTGGACTGTTCCCTCGGCTGGGACCGCAGCCACCATCATGAGCCGCGCCGTTGATGACAGCGCCAACCTTGAAAAAAATCCCCCGAGTGTCGCGGTTAACATTGCAGGCGGGACTCTGCCAGCGGTTACATCCGTTTCTCCGACCAGCGGCGCAACGGGTATAAGCGTATCGACGACTGTTTTGGCTACGTTCAATCACTCGATGAACGCCAGTACCATCAACACCAGCACGTTCCGGCTAACCGATCCGTCGAACAATACTGTGCCTGCAACGGTCACCTACAACAGTACAAACCAGCAGGCAATCCTCACGCCGTCATCTGCGCTGACGACTGCGACAACGTACACGGCTACGGTGGTTGGCGGAAGTTCTGGAGTAAAGGACACATCCGGAAATGCGATGTCCTCCAGCTTTACGTGGACATTTACCACCGCTTCCACCACGTCCGGAGCATGTCCATGCAGTTTGTGGCCTGCATCAGCGGCGCCTTCCAGTACCAACCCCAACGATCCGAACGCAGTGGAGCTTGGTGTTCGGTTCACGTCGGACACGTCCGGCTACATCACCGGAATCCGCTTCTACAAGGGGACGTTGAATACAGGAACGCACGTTGGCAATTTGTGGACGAATTCGGGGACACTGCTAGCGAGCGCGACGTTTGTTGGAGAAACCGCCTCCGGATGGCAGCAGGTATCATTTGCGAATCCGGTTGCGATTCAGTCGAATACCGTCTACGTCGCGTCGTATCACACCAACGCCGGTCAGTATGCCTTTGATCAGGGATACTTCACGACCTCTGCTTACAACAACGCGCCTCTGCACGCACCGCAGGATCTCGCCTCTGCACATAATGGCGTTTACATCTACGGCGCCAGCGCCTTCCCGTCACAAACCTACCAAGCCACAAATTACTGGGTAGATGTGGTGTTCGATACGGTGGCAACACCGCCGGCGCCCGTGGTCACAAGCGTAAGTCCCTCTGCAAATGCGGTGAATGTCTCGACAGGCACGAATGTAACGGTCACGTTCAATCAGGCGATGACCGCCAGCAGCATCAATACCAGCACCGTCCAGTTGCTTGACTCCAACAACACAGCGGTGCCTGCGAATGTAAGCTACAACTCCACAAACTTCACAGCGACACTGAATCCGTCGTCTCCGCTGAACTTCAGCTCGAACTACAAAATCGTGGTAAAGGGCGGGACTGCTGAAGGATCGACGAGCGTGCTTAGCCAGAACGGTACGCCTATGGCCTCTACCTTTACGTCAACCTTCACCACAGGCTCCGATCCATCCACCTATCTGGATGGTCCGGGCGGACCAATCTTGGTAATCACCGGTTCCGCAGATCCGTATTCGACATATCTTGCGGAAATCATGCGCAACGAAGGATTCAACGAGTTCTCGGTGCTCGACATCTCGCAGGTTTCGTCAACGACGCTCGCAAATTATTCCCTCGCGGTGTTAGGTCACGTGTCCCTGACCAGTTCGCAAGCGTCGATGCTCACCACATGGGTGAACTCAGGCGGAAATCTGATTGCAATGCGCCCGGATAAACAGCTCGCCAGCCTTTTGGGATTGACCGACGCAGGTGCTACTAGGGCAGACGCTTACATGGTGGTCAATACGGGATCGGCTCCCGGCGCCGGTATCGTCTCTCAGTCGATGCAGTACCACAGCACCGCCGATCTTTACTCATTGAATGGTGCGCGTGCGATTGCGAACATCTATTCAAATGCCACGACAGCGACCAGCAATCCTGCAGTGACCCTGCAGACGGTGGGAACGAATGGGGGACAGGCCGCTGCGTTCACCTATGATCTGGCGCGTTCGGTAGCGCTGACCAGGCAAGGAAACGTTGCATGGTCCGGCCAGGCGCGCGACGGGCAATCTGGTCCGATTCGCTCCGACGATTTGTACTACGGTGCGGCCAGCTTCGATCCACAGCCTGACTATGTCAACCTGAGCAAGGTCGCCATTCCGCAGGCCGACGAACAGCAGCGGCTATTCGGAAACCTAATCCTGCTGATGCAGTCATCGAAACCCTTGCCGCGCTTCTGGTACTTCCCCAAAGATTACAAGGCAGTCGTGGTGATGACCGGAGATGACCATGGCTCGTTCTATAGCGGAAGCGCCACCGCAAGTCGCTTCAACGACTTCCTGGCGGCCAGTCCTTCCGGTTGCTCCGTTGCTGACTGGCAGTGCGTTCGAGCGACAGCCTACGTGTTCCCATCGATCGTCGCGAGCACCACGCTAACCGATTCGCAGGCTGCGTCCTACATCTCGCAAGGATTTGAGATTGGGGTACATGTGGATTCCTCCCCAACATGTTCCAACTGGACAAGGTCACAGCTCGATTCATTCTACAGTTCCGATATTTCCTCGTTCGCGTCCGAATTCCCGAGCCTGCCTGCACCACAAACTCATCGCATGCATTGCATCGGATGGAGCGATTACGATTCGCAACCGCAGGTTGAGCTGAGCCATGGAATCAGGCTTGACACTACTTACTACTACTGGCCTTCAACGTGGATCAATAACGTGCCCGGCGTATTCACCGGTTCTGGTATGCCGATGCGTTACACCGACCGGAATGGCAACATGATCAACGTTTACCAGGCCACAACCCAGATGACGGACGAGTCTGGTCAGACCTACCCCTTCAATATCGACACCCTGCTTAACAACGCGGTCGGAAGTACCGGGTACTATGGTGCGTTCGTCGCAAACATGCATAACGATGGTGGATCCTACCCTGGACCGGGCGCCAATCAGATTGTCACCTCTGCGCAGTCGCATGGCGTGCCCGTCGTTTCAGCGGCGCAACTGCTCTCGTGGCTAGATGGCCGCAATGCCTCCTCCTTTGGCTCGCTCGCATGGAGCGGGAGCACGCTGAGTTTCACGGTCAATCAAGCGGGGGCGGCTCGCAATTTGCAGGCTCTGCTGCCCACAACCAGCACCCTGGGAAATTTGACATCTCTGACGCGTGGCGGAACAACCGTCTCCTATACGAATCAGACGATCAAAGGCGTCTCGTACGCTGCGTTCGCGGCGACTTCGGGTAACTATCAGGCCGCCTATACGGGCACAGCTTCTACACCTACCCTATCCTCAATCACCCTGTCGCCTGCAACGATCACCGGTGGTGGCACATCGACAGGCACGGTCGCCCTGAGCTCTGCCGCACCCACAAACGGAGCAGTAGTAACATTGGCAAGCAGCAATACTGCTGTAGCGCAAGTTCCAGCAAGTGTTACAGTTCCCGCAGGCAGCACGACCGCAACCTTCAATGTGACAACCACGGCTGTAACCGCATCCACTACGGTTTCGATCTCAGGAACCTATGGAGCGACCCAGAGTGCCACTTTGACGGTTATTCCATCTGCCACGCTCAGCTCTCTAACGTTGAATCCGACGAGCGTTGCTGGCGGCTCGAACTCAACCGGAACAGTAACACTTAGTGCTGCGGCACCCACAGGCGGATCGGTAGTTACGCTATCTAGTAGCAACACGGCAGCAGCAACTGTGCCTGCAAGCGTCACCGTGCCGGCTGGAGCCAGCACAGCCACGTTCCAGGTGACAACCACTTCTGTGACTGCGAACACTACCGTCACAATCTCAGGCACCGCAGGAACGACTCAAAGCGCGACTCTCACGATCACCGCACCTGCAACGCTTTCAGCGGTGTCTCTCACTCCCGCCTCTGTGACTGGCGGTACGAGCTCCACCGGAACCGTGACGTTAACCGCCGCCGCACCCGCGGGCGGAGTCTCCGTCGGTCTGGCCAGCAGCAACACAAGCGTTGCTAATGTGCCGACCAGCGTGACAGTAGCGGCAGGAGTAACCACCGCCACGTTCACGGTAACGACGAGCCCAGTTGCTGCAAATAGCACCGTGGTGATTTCGGCTTCGCTTGGAACCGCAAGTAAGTCTGCAACATTGACAGTGAATGCTCCAACGCTATCAACGTTCACACGTAGCGTCAGCTCGATTGTCGGCGGCAACAGCTTAACTGGCGCGGTAACTCTCACTGGTCCAGCGCCAACTGGCGGAATAGGGGTCACACTGAGCAGCAGCAACACGGCAGCGGCCCAGATGCCTACCAGCGTGACAATACCAGCAGGAGCGACGAGCACCACGTTCACTATCACGACAAGCGGAGTCGCATCATCTACTACGGCGACACTGACGGCTACGAGCGGGGCGACGAAGACCACAACATTAACGGTCACACCAGCATCATTGAGCACCCTGACTCTGAACCCATCAACAGTGAGCCACGGATCCACATCCACGGGAACTGTCACCCTCAATGGCGCAGCACCTCCGACCGGCGCGGTCGTATCGTTGAGCAGCAGCCTCACGTCAGTTGCTCAAGTGCCAGCCTCGGTAACGGTTCCTGCCGGAGCAAAAACCGCGAATTTCATAATAACCACAACTTCGGCAGGCAAGACGAGGATCTCGGCCACCTATTTGGGTACAACCAAGAGTGCCCAACTGACAGTTAATTAAACACCCCGTCAACAGAGACTCACGATGAGTAAGTCCACACAGCAGGACAACACGAGCATTCGCGAGGTAGTCGCCACCTTCGGACGCAGCGAGACGAATCCCGATCCTACATGGGAGAGAGAATTCGCTGCGTGGCTGCAGAGCAATAACGCACGGGAGCAACTTTCCTCGCTCTTTGCAGAACATCGACTCGGCGAAACTGGTTTTGACAAGCTGATGCGGCGTGTACTGATGCGAGCGATTTGCAAGTCAACCGGCGATGGACTCCAGGTCGGCCCCGGCGTCATGCTGATCCACCCAGAGACCATGGAATTCGGCAACTCGGTTTTCATCGGCACGCAGACGATGATCCAAGGCAGATTTGATGGGACCTGCCGAATTGGAAATCACGTTTGGATTGGACCGCAATCGTACTTCGACGCGCGAGATCTAGTGCTAGAAGACTACGTTGGATGGGGACCAGGGGCGAAAGTATTGGGATCCACGCACACCGGCGATCCCGTAGATGTTCCCATCATCACTACCGACCTGATTATCAAGCCGGTCAGGGTTGGATTCGGAGCCGACATCGGAATGAACGCCAGCATCCTCCCCGGCGTAAGCATTGGAGCGCACGCAATCGTCGGTGCCGGGGCAGTCGTGGTTCACGATGTACCTGATTACGCTGTCGTGGCGGGTGCGCCCGCAAAGCTTTTGCGAAAGAGGAAGTAGCACAATCGACGCCGCCTGTTTTGAGAGTTCTACATCAAAGACAAAGTGAGCAAATGATGGGAGACAACATGACACAAATTGCGGGTACACGAGTCCTCGTGACGGGTGGTGCCGGATTTGTTGGTAGCGCAATCATCGATCAGTTGCTGGCCGAAGGCGTGGCCGAGGTTATAGCTCTGGATAACTTCATACGCGGAAGCCGTGAGAACCTGGCAGCGTCCACTGCTCGCAAGGAACTAAAGATCGTTGAAGGCGATATAAGAGACACGAGGCTCGTTGACCGGCTGTGTGAAGGCGTCGATTACATCTTTCACGAGGCCGCCCTGCGGATTACGCGCTGTGCGGAAGCTCCAAAGGAAGCGATAGAAGTGCTCGTTGATGCCACTCAGCACCTGCTCGATGCGGCTGTGAAGAACCGAGTCAAGAAGATCGTGTTTGCGTCATCTGCCTCCGTGTATGGCGAGCCAAGTTACTTGCCGATGGATGAAGCGCATCCCTTCAACAATCGAACCTTGTACGGCGCCGGAAAGATTGCGGCTGAACAGATGCTGCGCGCCTATCACACAACTCACGGTCTTCCCTACATCGCTCTCAGATACTTCAACGTGTATGGGCCGCGCATGGATATGACAGGCGTGTACACGGAGGTTCTGGTTCGCTGGCTCGATGCGATCGACGACAACCAGCCGCCACAAATATTCGGCGACGGAGAACAGTCGATGGATTTCGTTTTTGTCGATGATGTAGCCAGAATCAATCTGCTCGCGATGCAAAGCGATGTCGAAGATGAAGTATTCAATGTGGGAACCGGCGTCCAGACTAGCTTGAAAAAGTTATGCGAGTTGGTCCTAAGCCTTAATCACTCACCTCTGCGGCCGGTATATCGCGATGCACGCAAAGTTGCCAACGTACAGGCTCGCCGCGCAGCCGTAGATAAAGCCGAAAGAATGCTCGGATTCAAGGCACAGGTTCCGCTCGAGCAAGGCCTGCAAAAACTCATCGACTGGAGACGCACGGTAAAGTCGGCCGCGCTGGAGAAAGCAATATGAGCAGCACAAGCACTCTGAAGACAATCCCTGTTGCGCGTCCTTCCTTCGGGGCAGAAGAAGAAGCAGCCGTCCTCGAGGTCATCCGCAGTGGATGGGTGAGCCAGGGACCGCGAGTGGCGGAATTTGAGCGCCGGTTTGCGGAATACGTGGGCGCTCCGCATGCAATTGCGGTCTCCTCTTGCACCACGGCTCTTCATCTTGCGCTGCTCGCTGCGGGCATAAAGTTTGGCGATGAAGTACTTTGTCCCAGTCTCTCGTTCATCGCCACGGCCAATTCGATCGCCTACACGGGCGCGACGCCTGTATTTGTTGATGTTGATCCGCTCACCTACAACATCGATTCGGCCTGCATCGAACCGGCCATTACAGCGCGCACGAAGGCGATCATGGTTGTACATCAAATAGGTCTTCCCTGCGCACTGGATGAGATCACCGCGATTGCATCGGCGCACGGCCTTGCTGTCATCGAAGATGCCGCGTGTGCAATAGGTTCCGAGTATAAAGGTGTGCGAATAGGACGGCCACATACCATGATGGCCTGCTTCAGCTTCCATCCTCGGAAGATCCTTACGACGGGCGAAGGCGGCATGATTACAACTGCGGACGAGGAATGTGCGTCCCGCCTCCGGAAGTTGCGCCAGCACGCCATGTCGGTTTCAGACCTCGCACGCCACAGCGCAAGCCACATCGTGCAAGAAAGTTATGACGAACTCGGATACAACTATCGTATGACCGACCTTCAGGCAGCGATCGGCATTGTGCAACTGGAAAAACTTGAAGGCATGCTGGCGAGACGCCGCGCGCTCGCGGCCCGGTACACCGAGTCCCTCTCCCGCTTCGGCTGGCTGATTCTGCCGACCACTCCAGCAGAATGCCTTCCTAACTACCAGTCGTACATGATTCGAATGACGGATGATGCGCCGGTGTCGCGGGATCGATTGATGCAGCAGATGCTCGACCGTGGAATCGCAACCCGCAGGGGCATCATGGCGAGTCATCGCGAGGCCCCGTACCGCGACGAGCGGTGGGACGACAGACTGCCAAACACGAATCTGGTGACCGACAATGCAATGGTTCTGCCAGTCTTCCATGAGATGACAGATAAAGAACAAGACTATGTCGTAGCCTCGATCGAAGCTGCAGCAGGACTTCAATAGCCTGGAATTCGAAAATCACCGTTCCCTGGATCAATCACTGATGGCACCAAGCGCTCCTGACCAACAGTTCCCCGTTCTGTCCGACTCGCCTGAGGTGCAGGCCGCACCTGACGCGGCGACCAAGGAGAACAGCTACGGCCAGATTCTCAAGTCGTCTGCCATGATCGGGGGATCGCAGGTGCTTAACATCGGCATCGGAATCGCCCGCACCAAGATGATGGCAGTAATTTTGGGACCAGCTGGATTCGGACTGGCAGGCCTTTACAGTTCGATCGCCGACCTTACACTCAGCGTCGCCGGGATGGGAATCAACAGCAGCGGGGTGCGGCAGATTGCAGAAGCCGCAGGCTCAGGTGACACCCAGAGAATGGGGCTGACCGCGACCGTACTGCGACGTACATCCCTGGTTCTGGGCGTGCTCGGCGCGCTGGTGCTGGTGATCTTTTCACGTCAAGTCTCTCGCCTGACGTTTGGAGATCCCACTCATGTCGGGGCTATATGTCTTTTATCCCTGGCAGTGCTGCTGCGCCTTGTATCGGCGGGACAAGGCGCGCTGATCCAGGGAATGCGGCGAATCGGCGACCTCGCGAAAATGGGAGTAATGGGTGCGCTGATCGGCACGGTGGCGGGAATCCCGTTGGTGTACTTTTTTCGCGAGAGAGGGATCGTTCCGTCGCTGGTGTGTGTAGCCGCCATGACTGTCATTACCTCGTGGTGGTATAGCAGGCGGATCTCCGTCCGCGCGCCCGGACTGACGTTTTCCCAAGTTGCAAAGGAGGCGGACGGCCTGCTGAAGCTAGGATTTGTCTTCATGGCGAGCGGACTGGTCGTAGTGGGGGTCGCTTACGCGGTCAGAATCACTTTGCTCCACCGGCTTGGCTTCCAGGCCACGGGGCTTTACCAATCGGCCTGGACTCTCGGCGGGCTTTATGTCGGATTTATTCTGCAGGCAATGGGAGCTGATTTCTATCCTCGGTTAACAGCCAATATAGGCAATCACGAGGTATGCAATCGCCTGGTCAACGAGCAGGCGAGGGTTGGCTTGTTGCTGGCGGGGCCCGGGGTAATCGCGACCCTTACGTTTGCTCCCCTGGTCATTGCGCTGTTGTACAGCTCGAGGTTTGGAGGAGCAATCGGACTTCTCCGCTGGATTACTCTGGGAGCAACGATTCAGGTCATCACCTGGCCAATGGGATTCATATTGATGGCCAAGGGTCGGCGAGCGATGCTACTAGGAAGTGAGTTGGCTTGGGGCATTGTGAGTGTCGCGCTAGCGTGGGCCTGCATCGCTCGCTTTGGTTTGAACGGAGCAGGGATCGCGTTTTTCCTGTCCTATGTATTCCACGGACTGCTGGTATATCCGATAGCGCGTCACCTGAGCGGATTCCGATGCTCGAGTGAAAACCTGCGAACAGGATCGCTCTATTTTGCCTGCATCGCGCTCGTCTTCTGGGCTTGTAGCGCACTGCCGCTGATTCCGGGAGTTTGTATAGGTGGATGCGCATTCGTCCTGATAACCGTCTACTCAATACGGGCACTGCTCGCGCTCCTATCGACCGAAGGTATTCCGAAACAACTCCGCAGATTCCTGATTCGTGTTCGATTTGCAGCACCGAACGTCGCGAGCCGTGAGGCAACATCATCCTGCGACTAAGGCACATCGACAAAACTCCCTCTCGTGCCGCAGTTGAATGTCACACAACCTGCTGTTCTCCTCCGGATAAGAGCGTCTTTATGGGATTTGCACGTTCTGTTGATGTTGTCGTTCCCTGTTATCGATACGGGAATTTTGTAACCCAGTGCGTTGAAAGCGTACTTTCACAATCGGGCGTCGATGTTCGAGTGCTGGTCATCGACGATGCTTCGCCAGACAACACGCCCGAGTACGTAAGCGCGCTCCAGAGTCGAGACTCACGCGTCCTTTCTATCCGGCACCAAGCGAACCTAGGACATCTCTCTACTTATAACGAGGGCATCGCCTGGGCTTCGGCAGACTACATGATGATTCTCTCAGCCGACGATTATCTGCTGCCTGATGCCCTCGCCAGTTCCGTTCAGGTGATGGAAACGCATCCCGAGGTAGGTTTCACCTTTGGCAAAGCGATCGTCGGAAATCCGGAAGATGGGTATCCAATGACTCCGGAGCAAACGCCAGATTACAAAATTCTCAAAGGTCTGGAGTTTATCGAGCTGAGCGGAGCGCGAAATATAGTTCCAACACCAACCGCAATCGTGCGAACGAAGGTTCAAAAGCGAGTTGGTGGTTATCGTCCCGACCTGCCTCACTCGGGCGACATGGAGATGTGGATGCGCATGGCCGCCCATGGCTCGGTAGGCATGCTTTCGCGATATCAGGCCGTCTATCGCCGGCATTCCGGGAATATGAGCTTAGCCTATAGCACTCAGGGTTTACTCCCCGACCTCAAGCAACGCAAGGCCGCAATCGAGGGATTCTTTCAGGAGTTCGGCCACTTGCTGGAGGGTTCAGAAGACCTGCGCCGCAAACTTCTATTCTTACTGGCGCGCGATGCCGTGAGCCTGGCGAGTGGCGCTTTCAATAGAAATGAGCCAGAGCTGACCGCGCAGCTCGCGAACTATGCTTTGCTCCTATCTCGCCGTATTCAAAAGACGGTGCCATGGATGAAACTGAGCTTGAAGAGAGGGTTGGGCTATAACCTCTGGAGCGCGATGAGCAGCGTTAACACGCCTCGGCAAACAGCCTGTCGGTCCCGCAGGAATGAGTGTTGCCTGAAATCTGAAAAGATGAACGGAGCCGGACGTGAAGGATAGATCAAAAACAGCCGTTTGCATCATCGTCGAGAACCTCCCGGTGCCGCTCGACCGGCGCGTCTGGCGTGAGGCGTGTGCGCTGCGAGATGCGGGCTACCAAGTGTCGGTAATTTGCCCAAAGGGGACAGAGCGGTACAACTCAGGTTATGAAATCATCGACGGCATCCAGATTTACAGGCATCGGACATGGGAGGCATCGCGGATCTCAGGTTACTTCCTGGAATACCTATGGGCTCTGGTTGCTGAGTTTTATCTTGCCCTGAAAGTGTTTGCACACACCAGGTTCCGCATTCTGCAAGCCTGCAATCCACCGGATACAATCTTCCTGATCGCTTTATTCTTGAAGCCGTTTGGCGTGAAGTTTATCTTCGACCACCACGACTTGTCGCCCGAGTTGTTCGAAACAAAATTCGGCAGGAAGTCACGGCTGCTCTACTGGCTCACCCGGATGGTGGAATTCTGCTCTTTTCGAGTGGCGACCACTTGCATCGCGACCAATGAATCTTTCAAAGAGATCGCCGTGAAGCGGGGGGGCAAGCGCTCCGAAGATGTATTCGTGGTGAGGAACTGCCCTGACGTCCGCAACCTTTGCCCACGTCCAGCAGCGGCGTCGCATGAGCGGGGGGAGAAACCTTTCCTAGTTGCCTACGTTGGGTTCATGGGACCGCAGGACGGCTTGCATCTCCTGCTTGATGCCATCCGGCACATTGTGATCGAGGAAGGTCGCAAAGACGTCCACTTCCTCCTGATCGGAGGCGGCACCGAGTTGGATAGTCTGCGCGCCAGCGTGGAACGGTATGGAATTGCATCTTTCGTGACATTCACCGGCATGGTTCCGTACGATATGGTGAATTCCTACCTGGCTACTGCCGACATCGGCGTGGCGCCCGACCCCAAGACTCCGATGAACGACAAGTCGACCATGATCAAGATAATGGAATACATGGCTTACGGCTTGCCTGTTGTGCTTTTTGATCTGGAAGAAGGCCGCCGCATTGCAGGCTCGGCAGCACTGTACGCCACTCCCAATGACCCTGTCGATTTCGCCGATAAAATCGCGTCCCTACTGGATTCCGATTCACTACGGCGTCAGTTAGGAGAGTTTGGCCGGGCACAGGTTGAACATCGTTTGAATTGGGAAGTGGAGAAGGCAATCCTGCTCGAAGCATACGGCACGGCACTCCGCTGAGCCAAGATCAGCACGGCAACAGACCAGACAAACTCAATCAACACTCTGGAAGAAAACTCATGAAGATTTCCGTGATCGGGGCTGGATACGTGGGACTCACAACAGGAGCGTGCCTTGCAGAACTCGGGCATGAGGTACTGTGCGCAGACAGCGACCAGGACAAACTAGAGCTGTTGAACAGCGGAGGCGTGCCATTTTACGAGCCTCACCTCGAAATGATCATGCAGAGGAACACCGCCGCAGGCCGCCTGCGATTCGTCGACACCGAAGAAGCGATTGTGCAGAGCGAAACTATTTTCATCTGTGTCGGCACGCCGCCGCTGGAGAATGGCGATGCCGATCTCTCGGCGATTGCAAGCGTCGCACGCAGCATCTCAGAACTTGGGCGCGGATATCGACTCGTGATCGACAAAAGCACGGTGCCGGTCCAGACCGGGCGGCAACTACATCGGCAGCTGGCTCTGCATCGCGCAAACAACCTCGACTTCGACGTAGTCTCGAATCCCGAGTTCCTTCGCGAGGGCACCGCCGTTTCGGATTTCTTCCATCCTGATCGAATCATCGTGGGCGCTGATTCCGAGCGCGCCGTCGGCAAACTCCGCGAAATCTACAGCGCAATTATCGATCGCGCCTTCGACTGCCCCATGCACGGCGAATGCACGGTACAGCGCAAGGTTCCTTTTGTGGTGACCGATATCAACAGCGCGGAACTGGTGAAGCACGCTTCGAATTCATTTCTGGCGATGAAAATTTCATTTATCAACCTTGTGGCGGAGTTGTGCGAGGCCGCGGGTGCGGATATCGAAAAGGTCGCTGAGGGGATAGGCATGGATTCACGCATCGGACCTGCTTTTCTGAAGCCCGGGATCGGGTTTGGTGGCTTCTGCTTCCCCAAGGATCTGCAGGCTTTTGTACGAATCGCCGAAAAGAAGGGCTGCAACTTCTCGCTTCTGAAAGAAGTGGAGAGGATCAATAACAGCCGCATCGAACATCTGATCGAAAAGATCCGCAACGAGATGTGGGTATTACGAGGTAAAACGCTCGCAGTCTGGGGACTCGCCTTTAAACCCAATACTGATGACGTCCGGTTTGCCCCTGCATTGTCCATCATCCGCCGTCTGCTGTCAGAAGGCGCTCACATTCGTGCCTATGATCCAAAGGCGGCGCGAAAGGCTCAGGCGGAGATTGCAGAAATTGAATGCTGCAGCACGATGTACGAAGCCGCGCAATCCGCGGATGCGGTACTGCTGTTGACAGAGTGGGACGAGTTTCGTGCGGTCGACTGGGATGAGTTGCGCGCCACTATGCACCGCCCGCTGATCGTAGATGGCAGAAATATGTTTGATCCGCTAGAAGTGGGTTCCCATGGATTTGACTACCTAGGAATTGGTAGGGCTGCAGCCCTTGAAAGTGCCGCAACAGGTGTTTAACTCCATCCAATAGGATCTGGCGCATGAAGCTAAGCATCGTAATCATCTGCTGGAATGACTGGAAGGTCATTCAGAACTGTCTGGCATCGATATATGCAGCGGATCCGGGTTTCGAATATGAAGTCATCGTTTCAGATAACGGCTCCGCCGACGGATCGCCTGAGCTGATTCGTCAGCACTTCCCTGCCGTGAAGGTTGTGGAAAATGGGGCGAATCTTGGATTTGCTAAGGGCAATAATGCAGGGATCGCGCATGCCTCGGGGGAATACACCTGGATTCTGAATCCGGATACTCTGATGCACGGCGATGCGATTCGCAAGTTCGTAGCTTTTGCGGAGCGGCACCCGGAGGCCGGAGCGTTTGGATGCCGGGTCCTGAACTCCGATGGCTCCTACCAGATCTCCGCCCGGCCATTTCCAACCCTTTGGCGAGAGTGGCTCGGCGCTCTCTATTTGCGCGGGGTCGCGCGTATCGTGCCAAAGCTGGTTTCAGAGTTTTATGCGGGTTGGAGCGGCGAGACGGAGCGAGATGTTGACTGGCAATCAGGATGCTGTGTGCTGTTCCGGACTGCACTACTGAAACAGCTCGGGGGCTTCGATGAACAATTCTTCTACCACTTCGAGGAAGTGGATCTGTGTCGTCGAGTGTGGGACACGGGAAACACAATCCGATTTACGGCGGAAGCAACGATTACGCATCTGGGAGGACAGTCGGTAGGACGATTCCCGGTTCGCTTCGAAGTAGAGAAGTGTCGCAACCGATATCGGTACTACTACAAGCACTTTGGGCGTCAGTCGGCACGCAACGTACGATATGCGTTGCTCGCTCGCATCAAGGTTCGCCAACTCGGATACAGTATTCTCAACCGTGTGAAGCCTTCGACAGCGATTTCGAACCGGCTTGAAATGTATTGCGCCGTGTGTTCGTGGAACACCCAAGTCGATCCGGCGGCATTTGTGGAGTCCGGCCAAGAGCCGCAGGTAGCATCCGAGATCGTCCCTGTGAAATCAATCTAGACAACACACCTCACAGTCTCTTGCGATAGGAGCAAGCATATGCCCGTATCACTTGTTACCGGCGGCGCCGGCTTTTTAGGATCCCACGTAATCGACAATCTGTTGCAACTCGGCCATAAGGTCGTCGCGCTGGACGATCTTAGCGGAGGATTTGCCGATAATGTATCGCCAGAGGCGACCTTCGTCCAAGGCTCCATTCTCGACACAGACCTATTGGAGAGATTGTTTGCCAAGTACCGCTTCAATTTTGTCTATCATCTGGCTGCATATGCTGCAGAAGGTCTTAGTCACTTCATAAAGCGGTTTAACTACAATAACAATCTCGTGGGCTCGGTAAACTTGATCAACAGCTCAGTGAACCACAATGTGGAGTGCTTTGTCTTTACTTCGTCCATCGCCGTATATGGAGCTGGCCAGAGTCCCATGTCCGAGGAGATGATTCCGACTCCAGAGGACTCGTACGGGATTGCGAAGCTAGCGGTCGAACAGGAACTTCGCATTACGAAAGAGATGTTTGGGATGGACTTCATAGTCTTCCGTCCGCACAACATATATGGAGAGCGGCAGAACATCGGCGACCGATATCGAAACGTGGTGGGAATCTTCATGAACCAACTGCTCAAGGGAAAGCCCATGACGATCTTCGGCGACGGGTTGCAGCAGCGCGCCTTCACTCACGTTTCCGATGTCGCGCCAATCCTTGCTGAGTGTGTAAACATCCCGGAGGCGCGCAATCAGTTGTTCAATGTTGGGGCGGACGTACCCTACACCGTGAACTATCTCGCCGAAGCGGTGGCCGAATGCATGAATTGCAGATGCAACGTAGCTCACTTGGAAGAACGAAAAGAAGTGAAAGTCGCTTTCTCCGATCACTCCAAGGCGTTGCAAGTCTTTGGAGACCGTCCGAAAACTGACCTGAAGGATGGGCTGCGAACAATGGCAGAGTGGGTTCAAAAGCATGGGGCACGGGAAAGCAGCGTTTTCGGCAACATTGAGGTTTCAAAGAACATGCCGCCGAGTTGGGCGTCAGTGGTAGCTCCCGTCTAGTTAAGTTACCGATGAGGGTGGAAGCAGCCATGTCACTGCCAACCAAACTCGACAACACACAACGCATGCCCAGCTATGCGCTCCTGACGGCGGCATACAATGAAGAGAAACTGATTGCCGGCACCATTGAGTCGGTCGTCTCGCAAACCGTCCGTCCTGTGCGGTGGGTTATCGCCAGCGATGGATCGACCGACAGGACCGACGTGATCGTCAAGGCTGCATGCGCGCAACACGACTTCATCCGTTTCATTCGGGTCGATCGAGCCGCAACCCGAGGCGTAATCCGAAAGGTGAATGCCCTGAACCTGGCTCACAGCCAACTGCAGGGTACAGAGTACGAGTTCGTCGGAAACATTGACGCCGATCTCTCCCTGGACGAGAACTATTATGAAACCCTGCTGCGCAGGTTTGTTGCGGACCCATTTCTGGGCATCACTGGCGGAATGGTGTGTGAAGACTCACGCGACGGATATCGCGAGCGCCGTTCAAATCGCGCAACCTCCGTCGCACATGCCGCACAGCTGGTTCGGAGGGAGTGTTACGAGCAGATTGGCGGATATGCTCCGATGAAGTATGGTGGCGAAGACTGGTTCGCTGAAGTGAGCGCTCGCATGCTGGGGTGGCGTGTGGCGAGTTGCGAAGGACTCAGCATTTTTCATCATCGTCCCACCGGGGCAGCGGACCGCGTTCTGGTGCATCGTTTTCGCGAAGGCAAGATGGACTATTCGGTCGGTAGCCATCCCGCTTTTGAGATCATTAAGTGCATTCGCCGCATTCCCGAACGACCATTCGGTGTCGGCGCCATGACTCGGCTTGCCGGGTTCTTCTGGTCCTGCGTATCAAAGGAACCTCGTGCCGTCACTTCCGGCTTTGTCGCTTATATACGCTCGGAGCAGAAACACAGGCTGAAACTGCTGTTACCTTTCGTCCGATGAATCGCGCATGTTGCTAATCATCCTGATCGACATACTCGTTGTCGGCACGATTGTAAGTGTGGGCGTGCGGAAGGGGGTGGAAGAATCGCTACCCTATTTCGTATTCTTCGCGGTCCTGCTGCCTGAGGAGTCCCGCTTACGGCTTGCGGGAGTGGTGGACCTATATACCCACCGGATCGCATTAGCGGCGCTGCTCGCGCTCTTTCTATTCTGCAAACGGAAGCGTTCGGCGACGCGAAGGCTGCCGCTGAAGAACCTGATCCAAATTCACATTGCGTGGGCACTTATCTCCACGGGATTGTCCATTGTTTTTGTTACGAGCATCAAGCAGTTGCTGGCACAGGTGCTTGAATACTACTTGCTGTATTACATCATGGTGATGTCGATTACATCTGTGCGAACCATCACGCGGATTCTTTACGCGATGGCCGCTGCAATGACCGCATGCTGCGTCTTTGGCCTATTGGATATCTACGCGCACTGGAGCATTCTGTCGATCTTTCCTGCCGAATTGCAACTTACATATGGTGGGGCGACTACGCTCTACTCCGACCTGTTCGATCGCGGTATCCGCGCCCGGTCTACCTTTCCGCATCCTATCTTGTTCGGCGCGGCAATTGCGATGACCATCCCTCTGGTTTTGCATTTGCTAAGTACCAGCAACAAGACCCCTTTTTACAAGCTTTTCCTTAACATCTCACTTTTATTGATGTTCTGGAGTCTCTATAAGACTAGTAGCCGCGGTCCTTGGATTGCGACTGCGGTTGCGTTGGCGATCCTATCGATTGCAGCTAGGCCAGTGTTGCGTAAGAGAGTGATCGCGATTCTTGTTCTTGCCGTCGCGGTTCTCGTCATCAGGCCCGGGGTAGCACAGACACTGGTGAATATTTACGTTGCCACGTTTGACGGCAGTTCCCATCTCGGAAGCTCTTTCAACTACCGCCCTGCCTTATACCACGCTGTTCAATCCACGTTCAGCGAAAATCCAGACCGCGCTATTGTGGGATATGGCTTGGGCTCATTCCGCGACAAAGGCTTGGTCATCGTGATGCCCGGAATCGAAACCCACCGGTGGTACACCTGCGACAGCACCTGGATTCTTTTCTGGTACGAAGGCGGTTATGTAGGCCTGCTGATCCTTTGTACTCTTCTGCTCAAACCTGCACTGCTGGCATATCGTGCTTTCCGCAAGCTTGGTCCGTCCGACCGGTCCATGAGCCTGGCGTTCCTTTGCTCGATGGTGGTTTTTTATATTGTGATGATCTCTGTTTCGATCTATGGCTGGGGGCAGAATGGCTTGATGTTGTGGACAGTGATATCGTGTTCGATCGCATACGCCGATCTAAAGTACCGTGACCTGCAGCGACCTAAAATTCCTCAGTCTCTGACGTACTCCGGAAAGTCGCGGGTTGCGGAGCCCTGGCGAACCTCCGCGATTTCATCCGCTTTGTTTCGGACGACCGGCGAAGGCCGGTTTCGCACTCATTGATGCCGCTGACAGATCAGATTACGTTTGTGGTTGCCGTGAACAGTCAGCAGGTTCTAAGACAGAATCTTCTAGCTTCTCCATGTCTGCAGCAACCAAACGGGCACGAGGTGTTGATCGAGGAAGGCTTCGCATCGGCCGCTACTGCCTACAACCATGGCCTGAGAAGGGCGCACAACGAGCTGGTGATCTTTGTTCACCAGGATGTATTTCTTCCCGATGCCTGGATTTCTCAATTGCGCGGTGCGTTGCAACACCTTGAAAACACCGATCCGAATTGGGGTGTTTTGGGATGCTGGGGTGTGACTAGAGACGGTGTCTTCCACGGCCATATATTTTCAACAGGTTGGGGTGTGCTTGGCTCTCCCGGCACCCAACCGGAGCCGGTGCAGACACTCGATGAGATCGTGCTTATATTGAGAAAAAGCTCGGGACTCACCTTTGACGAGACTCTACCTCATTTCCACTGTTATGGCGCCGACATTTGCTTGCGGGCTTCAGCGAGGGGAATGAGGTCCTATGCGATGTCAGCTTTCTGTGTTCATAACACCTCGCAGCTCCTCTCGCTTCCGAACGAATTCTATCGTTGCTGCACCCATCTGCGGCGCCGTTGGAAGCAAGTATTGCCGATCCAAACTACTTGCATACGCCTCTCACGATTCAACCTACAGCTATACCGGAGGAAACTGCAGGAACTATTGCTGAGTTGGCTTCGCAATCCATGCCCCAAGCCGCGGGTTTCAGATCCAACCGCCATCATCGACGATATGCGACGAAGCCAGGACCAACACTCCTTTTTCCAACTATGAACTATACCCCCCTGGTGCCGCGAGCTATCACTTTGCGACGTTTTGCGTTTGTGCTATGTGCCGCCATTCTGGCTTGCACAAGCGCATCCGGAGCGGACATTCTGTATATCGACGGCTCGAACGCGGATGCTCACGCTCGCCAGAAGCTCGAAACCGCAACGCGATTCTACGGCCTCGAAATTCTAACAATATCCGTCAGCACGAACCACGACAATGTAGCGGTCCAGAGGGCTCTCCGAAGCGAACGATTAGTCGCGGTGATTATCGCGGCAGACGCGCTCCCTGTGCTGGACCGTCAGCAGATTCTCTCCGCGTTCAGGAAGCGACAATATGGAAACATCCCTTTGTTGATTTCCGGAATCACTCAGGAGACCAAAACCGGGTTGCTGCGAGCGTGGTCGTCCGGTTCGGTGGACGACGCCAAGGAGCTCCATACCGACCCCAAAAGTAACGTTTACAAAATTTCATCGGCAGGCGATATCACCGGTCCGCTTGCGGACCTCACAATTCCCGCGCCACGAGGCACCCTGTGGTACCTGACCTCCTCAGATTCGAAGCTTTCACAGCTGATCATGTCCGTCACCTCCAGCGGCACTGAATTCCCGGTACTTACGAGACAGAAGTCCGACGGCCAGGAGGTCTTTCTCGCGGCAAAGGCCCCTTACTTGGAGACGCCGATCACTCCGGATCCTTACATCCAGTCCGCAGTGTTCGCGAGCCTTGCTCCGGAAATGATCTTCTTGCGGCACGCAGCGGGCGAACGCGCATGGCACAGCCCGGGCCATTATGCGAATCTGACGATCGACGACCCCTGGTTGCGCCAGCCTTACGGAAATCTGGATTACGAGGTGCTTCTGCAGGAGATGCAGGGCCACAACTTTCACACCACCGTGGCATTCGTCCCCTGGAACTTCGACCGGAACCAAGACTCAGTCGTGTCGCTGTTTCGAATGCATCAAGATCGATATTCGATCGCAGTGCATGGCAACAACCACGATCATCAAGAATTTGAAGCTTACGTCAAGAGGCCCCTTGGCAGGCAGGTAAACGACATAAAGCAAGCTGTGGCGCGCATGGAGAGGTTCACTCAACTGACCCATCTTCCTTATGACCCGGTCATGGTGTTTCCGCATTCCATCGCGCCCAGTGACACTATCGCCACGCTGAAGCGTTACAACTTTCTAGCAACCGTCAACTCGGCGAATGTGCCGTTGGGAGCGCAGGCACCTCAAGATCCGGAATTTCCGCTGCGTGACGTAACCCTGAACTTTTCGAACTTTCCTTGCATTCGCCGTTACTCGGTGGAGGCACCCTATCCTGAGTCGCAATTGGCGATCGACGCTTTTCTCGGCAATCCAATACTCTTTTATGCTCACCAGAACTTCTTCTCTTCTGGCATGGGGGCGTTCAGTGCAATTGCAGATCACGTGAATCGTCTTGAACCTGATACGAGGTGGAGGAGTTTAGGGGACATTGCCAGACATCTCTACCTGGAACGGCGGCGTGACGACCGCAACTATGACATTTGGGCATTTACGCCATCGCTTCAAATCGACAATGGCAGCGGCCATGATGCGACATTCTACATCCAGAAGGTGGAGGACTTCACCGTACCTTTCACAGTACTGGTGGATGGCAAAGCCATTCAATACGAGAAATTCGAGAACCGGTTGCGACTGAAGCTTCTAATCCCCGCGGGAGAGAGTCGGCGAGTCTCGCTGCGATATGCGAATGATCTTCACCTGTCGCAGATCAATCCCGGCGATACCTCGCTCAGAGTCACAGCCATTCGTAAAATGTCCGACTTCCGGGACAATGTTGTGTCGCGGACCGCAGCGGGACGACGGATTGAGATGGCTTACACCGCAAACGAGAGCATTTGGAACCTGGCGCTCATCTCTTCACTGGTTGTTGTAGGAGGAATAGTAACCGTGGCGATTTGGGGCGGCAAGAAACGACCCCGAGTACAGCGATTGACCGTAAATAGCTCGCCACGGTAGTAGGCCCTCTGAAGCGGAACTGAGGGGTTTTCCCCGTTTTCTAAGTAAGATTCCACTCGGTGAATGGGGGCAATTGCGCCTATATGCAAAGCCCTCCCTCGGCTAATCTCCAGCAATGCGAAACTCCATAACACTCGCGATTGTCATATTTGCGACGGCGTTGGGCTTTGGCTCCTCGCTCCCAGCGACAACCAGTACCTTCTCCTCGGTATTTGCGTCGGCACAAGCAGGAGATGTCATTCTGCTCTCACCGGGCAATTACGGAAACTTCAACGGCGGGACCAAGTCTGGAATGGTAACCATCCAGCCTAATCCCGGGACCGGCGGAACACAGGCCAATGTCATCTTCGGATCGTTGAACCTTGGTGCTTCCCAGAACCTGACGTTCTCAGGTTTGACCATTGGCGGCGGCACAATCGGCGTCTCGGGCGGGCAGCCCGGAATGCACATTCATATTCTGAATAGCATCTTCACCGCGGGATTGTGCATTCATACTCCGACCAACATAAATCAAGACACACTGATCGACGGAAACACATTCGGTAACATCGGTCAGAGTTGTACTGAAGGTAGATTAGGGGTAAGTGGAGACAACGCCAGTCACTCTGTCACCAACGGGGTAGTGATTTCGAATAATCTATTCACCGGCCCGGGCGGCTCAGGAAGTGGTTCTGACGGCATCCAGATCAACGGTGGCGCGTACGGCACAATGATCGGGCCCGGAAATACGTTTACCGGAATTCTGGAGGCTGGATGCGGTAGCGTCCATTGCGACTCGATACAGTTCTACGGAGCTTCAAACACTACGGTGACCGGAAACTTCTTCTACAACGTCTCGGACGTGATCATGTCGCCCGATTGCAATGGAACTCCTCTGACGTTTACCAACAATGTGCTCGTCAAGGACCCAAATAGCGCTGCAAATGCGATCATGATTGGCGGCGGCAGGGGTGATGTCATCTTGCACAATACCTTTGGTAATAGCCAAACCGATATTCGATTTGGGAATCCGAACGGTTGCGGATTGAGTTCCAATGAAACCGTTACCAACAACATTCTTAGTGGCGGAATCAACTTGACGGAAGGTCAGAGCAGCAGCGCGATTGCGCAAAGCTACAACTTGGACGGCACTGGCACGGGTTCTATCAGTGGCACACCGACTTACGTCGGAGGGTCGAGTCCAAATACGATGAGTGGTTTCCAGTTGACGGCCACATCGGTGGGAGTCAACAAAGCAAGCGACGGGACCAATATGGGCGCTCCAATTGGAACGACTCAGGTAGCTCTGACCCCTCCGACAAGCTTGAAAGCAACGGCTCAGTAAAGCTCATACTAATTTTTGCCTTTCTGACTCCGCGGCAACACGCCGCGGAGTCTTTCTCTCTGCTAACGGTATTCCACAGGACCTCTCACGATCACTTCTCCAACCAGGCAACGCTCATTGCTCATGACCTCAGTCACTCCTACAATCCTGTTCGTCAGTCATGACGCCTCACGCACCGGGGCGCCGATATTCCTCCTCCGCTTCCTACGCTGGTTTCGAGCCAATGTGGACATTCCATTCGAAATACTTGTAGGAAGATATGGCGAACTAGTATCCGAATTTGAGGCCCTTGCTCCGGTCCACTTCTTCACTCCAAAACTGTCCTTCATGCAGAGGGTCGGACGAAAGCTTGGCAGCCGCCCTCCGGACCCGACAACACATCTGGCTGGATTACGAGAGAAACTGCTCCAGCGCAACATCGGAATGATCTACGCCAACACCGCAGCAACCGGTGGTCTTCTTGAGTATCTATCCTTTCTCCAGTGTCCGTCCCTATGTCATGTTCACGAATTGGACGACGTTATACGGACAGTGATAGGGGGAGATCTGACCTTGCTGAAACGACACGTCACATCCTTTATCGCTGTCTCTCGCGCGGTAAAGTCAAATCTGGTTAGGAATCACGGAATCGAGGAAGATTGCATCCGGGTGATTCATGGATTCGTACCGACAACGGGAGAGTGCCTGGCAGCAGACCAGAAACATCGAGTCTTTGCAGAACTCGACATCCCAGTGGACTGTAAACTAATTTTTGCGTGCGGTTCAGTGGAGCCACGGAAAGGTGTCGATTTGTTTCTCAAGGTCGCAGAGCAAACTCCTGCTTTCTATCAGGACAACCCAGTCCATTTTCTGTGGATTGGGGGTCATCCTCATCAAGTTAAGGAGTTACAGCGCACGAGTCGCGACACTATTCACTTCATTGGTCGCCGTCCGACAATCGTACCGTATTGCCAGGCTTCGGATGTGTTTCTGTTGTCGTCGCGGGAAGACCCTTTCCCGCTGGTTGTGCTGGAAGCGGCGTTGCAATCGAAACCGATCGTTTGCTTTGAGTCTGGCGGTGCGCCTGAGTTCGTGGGAAACGACGCCGGGTTTGTCATACCCAACTTCGACACCAGCGAAATGGCCTCGAAGCTCGCATTGCTACTCTCGTCGCCCGAACTTAGCAAGAGCATGGGCGACACCGGAAGGGCGCGGGTACTGAATGAGCACGCTTTGGAAACTTCGGCTCCCGCCATCGTCGACATGATTCAGGAGATGCTGCGCGTCGAGGTATAACCACAGCAGAACCGCTTACACCGCGGGAGCCAACTTAAGGCTGCGACACCCGCACATAAACTACTTCTAGGCATCAAATACCCCGACGAAGTCTGCTATCACATTACTCCCGTTATGCTAACCAGCTGCGATGAAGGTGTGAAGCCAACTCCTGATTTCGTCGGAGTGACGGTGTATGTGCCGTTTGCGAGGTCCGCAAACGAGTAGTTCCGTTGCATCAGCAGAAGTGCCCGCGGGGCTCGTTCGTGCCAGTGTCACAGTCCCCCAGCATCGCATCAAAGTGCTTCTTATGTGCACAACACTCTCAACTCTTCAGTAAACCGACACCAACGCCCTTCGCTACCGAATGCTGACCGTATCGGCTGTGATTTCGCGTCGGCTGGTGCGGTTATCGTTGGGAAGCAATTGCCACCTCCGGCGCGCCTGATATTTACCTGCCCGGGGGCTCGGCGGGAAGCTGGGTGTTCGCAGGTGGCAACGACGGGGACAATGCCATTGCAAAGAAGTCCGGTTTAGCGGACAGGTATTGGTCCACCAGCCCTGGACACGCAAACCGGCGACACCTACTAGGTGCAATCGACCAGTGCACCTTCCGCCGTGAATGGCCTCGCGGGTCCAGTGCGGGCCCACGCCAGACAAATGGAGCTATGCGGCTGTGGAAGTCGTGGCAGCTCGTCAATAAGAAGAAATCGCGAGCGAGCAGAGAAAACCCGCATGTGCCCAATGCACATGCGGGTTTTCTGTTGTTTAAGTCGTGCTTGTTAAGGCGTTGGAACGGTTGCCGAAACAACGGTTGAGTCCGCGCTCTCAGTTCCGCTCGATCCGATAGCCGTTACGGTGTAGTAGTAAGTTGAACCAGCCGTCACGGCTGAGTCGGTGTATGCCGTACCGCTGACAGCGCTGCTCGAGATAAGCGTGAACGGTCCAGCTGCCTGCGTCCCGCGATACACGTTGTATCCCGTCACGCCGCTCGAACTACTCGCCGTCCAACTCAAAGCCACCGAGTGGGCCGTAGATGTTCCCGAAACGCCTGCTCCACTCAGCGAAATTGCCGTCGGTGTGTTGGTCGCATTACTCACCAGCGACAAGTTGCCTGCAGAGGTGCCCGCCGTTGTCGGCGCAAACTTTACCTGGAACGTTGCGCTCTGCCCGGCTGCCAGCGTCATCGGCAGCGTTAGTCCGCTCACGCTAAAACCAGTTCCGCTGACAGTTGCCTGGGAGATCGTCACGCTCGCAGTGCTTGTGGTCACCGCTACATTCTGCGTGCTGCTGGAGCCAGTAGTTACGTTGCCAAAGTTAAGCGCAGTTGTGCTGACACCAAGCGTTCCTGCCGTGGGAACAGAGGCAGTGGTTGTAAACACCACGTCAACCCAGTAATTCGAACCGTTCCATGTTTGCGTTGGGAAATTGCTCGCCGATCCGTACACAAACACTCCACCGTTCTGCAATGCGTGCAGTGGAGAGTTGTCTTTGCCCGACGTACTGAAGTAGCTCTGGTCATCCGCGTAGTGGCCGTTCGGATCATAGTAGGAGGCGGTGTACACCGTGCCCGCTGTGACCGCCACAGGAGTCGCGAAGTTAACCTGCTGCCACCCAGAAGCTGTTTCACTGGTGAATGTCGCAGAAGCGAGCTTCGTGCCCGAGCTGTTCCACAGATTACCTACGTGCGTACCCGTGTTGCCGCTGCTCTTGTAGAACCTGACGCCCGTGACATATCCGCTGACATCTGATTTGAACTGCACTCCGAGTTCAACCGACGCCGTGTCGCCTGCATCGGCAATCGAAGGCACGGTGTTCGCGCTCCAGATGGAGTACGTCGAACCGCTCGTAGTGCCAGCAATGCCTGACCCCGAAAGCGCTACTGTCGTTGTGTTTGACGCATTGCTTACGAGCGAAAGGCTGCCGCTCACACTACCCGTTGCGGTTGGAGCGAACTTCACCTGGAAGGTTGCACTCTGCCCCGCGGCCAGTGTCGCCGGAAGCGTCACTCCGCTGACGGTAAAGCCGGCTCCGGTGATGTTGGCCTGCGAGATTGTGACGCTCGCAGCCGCCGCCGTTATGGTCACATTCTGAGTGCTGCTGGTTCCGGTAGTTACGTTTCCAAAGCTAAGCGAGGTTGGGTTTGCGGACAATGTGCCGGCAGGGCTTACACCGCTACCGCTAAGCGAGATTGAGGATGGCGCGTTAGAAGCATTGCTCACCAGAGAAATGGCGCCAGACACAGGGCCAGCCGTCGTCGGAGCAAACTTCACCTGGAACGTTGCGCTCTGCCCTGCGGCCAAGGTCGTCGGAAGCGTTAGGCCACTAATGCTGAAGCCGTTTCCGCTGGCGGTCGCCTGCGAGATGGTTACACTGGCTGTCGCCGCAGTGACCGTCACATTCTGTGTGCTGCTCGTTCCGGTAGTCACATTGCCAAAGCTCAGGGAAGATGGGCTTGCCGACAATGTTCCCGACGGATTCACGGCCGTACCGCTGAGCTGAACCGTGCTCGTCGAGTCTGCCGCCGTGCTTACGAACGTCACGCTGCTCGTTGCCGAACCTGCAGTCGTCGGCGTAAATGTGACATTGAGAGTCGCGGACTGGCCAGGCGCTAACGTTGCGGGCAGTGTAATTCCGCTCGTTGTGAACCCCGCTGAAGAAGTGTTCAACTGGATCTGCGAAATTGTCAGGCTTGCATTGCCTGTATTGCTGAGAATGATCGAACGCGAGCTGCTCGAACCCACGGAGACCGTACCAAGATTCAGGCTGCTTACGTCTTCCGTTAACTGTCCCACCGCCTGCGAAACGCCGAGAAACTCATAGGCACCAATGTCGTACGCGCTTCCCTGCGGTCTCGTACTGCCGTCGTAATCGTTTGCAACACCAGTATTGGTTCCGCCATCAATGGCGGGACTGGTGGACTGGAGATGGAAATCGCTGTTTGCGATGCTTGCAAAGACGGGATCGAGCGAAAGCGATGCGCTGAATGCCACGGGACTCGCCCCGGCACCATAGAAAAGATTATTGCTGCCTGACAAGTAAGAGCTGCTCGTATTTGGAGTCGTGTAGCTCTCGCCACTCACCAGATTGATGATGTTATTTGACACCAGCACCGGCGTGCTCGCGCCAAATCCGCCCGAATCGGGATTCGCGCGGGCTCCGCAGTCATAGAGGGTGTTATTGAACACGTATGCACGACCCTGTCCGCTGCCGGATACAGTTGCACCCGCATAGCTCGCTTCTACGCCACCTGGAGCGGGTCCGGTTCCAACATGCCGAATGATGTTGTTATAGGCCGCGACTGTTCCCTTGGAGGGATCGACATTGTTCAGGCTGATGCCATCGCACACCGCATCGTGCACATTATTGTCGTGTACGGAGATTGCGTAGTTTGCATTACCGCTGCCATCGAACAGTAGCGCGCGGCAACTGCGTGTGTTCGCGATCTGGTTCCACCCAGCCTCAATGTTATTGCCGTTCGTAAACTGCACGGCTTCGTAATTTGCAGACGAGACGCTCGTCGTCGTTCCGTTATCGTGCACATTGTTGCCAAGCAACCGCATCTGGCTGGCCGAAGATGCTCGTACGCAAGCACCTGTACCCGCGCCATTGGGGCATGAGATGTCGTTTCCAACCAGACGCCAGTTGGTCGAGCCTGTGAGGTCAACCGCTCCACTCGCGCCACGAAGGGTAAGTCCTGACAAGACCCAATAACTATAACTTCCGCTTGGGACGACTACACCGTAACTCTGTCCCGTTGACGAACCAATCGTTACGGTCGCCCCGGGATAAGCCACGATCGCGATCGGGTTTCCGCTTGTTCCCGACTTGGTGATGGCCAGAGACGCACTTGAGGAATCCAGCGAAGTCGCAGTGACTCCGTTCATCGCGTAAACGATGTCGCCCGGCTGGGCAGCATCGCGCGCGTGGGTCAACGTCTTCCACGGCTTCGCGTAGGTGCCCCTCTGCGAGTCACTGCCGGTGCTCGAAACAAAGTAAATGCGGCCGGAGCGAACCGTGAATGCAACACCATTACTGGATTTTCCGCCCACGTTCACAACAAGGTTTCCGCTCACAGCGCTGGTGCCAATCTGAAATGCAATCTGCGTATCAGACCAGCTGAAATACTTGCATGCTGCTGCACCACCAATCGTTACTGTGGAAGTTCCCTGCGATGAGCCAAAACCTTTCCCATAAATTCGGATTATTGAACCTGAGTTGTTAACGCCGCCAGAGTTGGGGCCACTTTGCAAGTCGCTATAGAAAATGGATGGTGACGTCGAAGCTGTCTGCGCTTGCGCGGGACTTAGAAGAAGAAAGAAGGCTACAAAGGCGGACAGTATGCAAATGACTGCCCGGGTAATCTGACTCATGCTCAATATCCTTTTCGCAGCGGCTTACAGTCTTGCGGCTGCTGTGTAATCAGGCCCTGAATGCGTTGCGGTGAAGCGGTTATAGCCTCGGACCGTTTTGTCGATAAGGTGTCTTCAGTCCATGAACTCGCGTGTTCGTGTCGCGAGGTGTTCCGAAACCGCGAATGACGTGGGACCCTGTCGATGTCAGGAGGGTATTTATGCGTGGACGATCTGGATAGGTGAGGTTCACCCCAATGGGGCTGTAGTTCGCCACCTAATACCTATCGGGTAATCCAACAGAGTCTAGGGCGAATCACCAGTGGCTCACTCGGTAAGAAGTACTCAGGTAATCGCTAAGCTGATGATGGCAGGGGATGAATTTCTAAGATGTGAGTAGATGCGAAACCGCGAACTCTGATTGTACTTAGGTACAGGTGCGGTCCTTCTTGCAACCGTAAACAAATTAAGTACGCCGATGAGCTGCTGCCGCTACAAGTGCAACAAGCTAAGCGATATGGATCGTAGGACTAGTCCGGGAGTACCATTCTCCTGATTGTGTCTGAACTTTTGGACAACTACCGACGATACCGTCTGGCAGACGGGGTTCCTGTCACCCGCACCCCGCGTTATAGGAAATGATCGGCTCACATAGGAAAAACTTTTCACACAGATCAACGTGCACGAGAGCTCTTATTCGAGAATTGCCACGCACTCACCCCTCAGCGATGAAGGCTGTTCTTACGTCAACCAGCTTAGGGGTAGCTAAACTGCACAAGATCCTTCGATTCCCGGCAATATTGCTATTTCTCCAGACACGACCATACCTGCAGGAGATGGCACCCATCTTGCTCATTCAAGAAGGCGAGATAGTTTGCTTTGGGGATCAGAAATCATGGACGAAGAGCAGTCACAACTAAGTTTTGAGAAGGTGCTTGCGATCGCCAAGAGACGCATCTGGTGGATCGTTGCTCCCATGTTGGTCGGGCCATTGCTGGGGCTGGCGGTCTCGTATAAAGTCCGTCCGATCTATACCTCGCAGGCGTTCGTGCTGGTGGAACAGCCGAAGATTTCGGACAAGTTCGTAACTCCGATGATCACCGACGAGTTGGAAGCTCGGCTGATTACCATGAAGGAGCAGATTCTGAGTCGTTCCCGACTTGAGCCGATCATCGATAGGATGGCTCTTTACAAGAATCGCGGCGTACTTACGATGGAGGACAAGGTTGATCTCCTTCGAAAGGCTATCGAAGTAAAGACCCTTCGTGCGGATGGAAGCGGGGTTCCTTCCGGCTTCTATATCTCCGCGAATACCGATAATGCACGCTCGGCACAACAAGTCTGCTCTGAAATCCTTTCCATGTTTATGGCGGAGAACTTAAAACTCCGGCAGCAGCGTGCGGCAGGAACGACGAATTTTCTGAATGAGCAGTTGGCTGAATCGAAACAAAAGCTCGACGAGCAAGATGCCAAGCTTGCGCAGTTCAAGGAGAAATACTTTGGTCAGCTTCCCAGTGACGAGCAACGCAATCTCGAGATGATTAACGCCACTCGTACCCGCTTGGAAGCCGTGAACCAGGAACTCAGCCAGGCTCAGCAGCACAGGATCATTCAGGAGTCCACACTCGCTCAGCAACTGAACTCTCGCAAAACTTTGAAAACCGGGGGCAGCATCAGCGATTTGCAGACGGAACTAATCACCTTGCAGTCGCAACTATCGGCTCTCCAGGCGCGCTATACCGATCAGCACCCTGACGTAATAAAGACGAAAGCTCAGATCGAAAGAGTCCAGAAACAACTACGGTCGTCGAAGAGTGCTCCTGACGACAATGCATCCAAAGACAAAGAAGAACTTGCTGTCGAAACTCCGGAAGTCCGTCAGACTCGTGTTGCATTGCGCGTAACAGAGGACACTATCCGTCGCGGACGTGAAGAGCAAAATCGTCTTCAGGCAGAAGTAGGGAAACTACAGGCTCGTTTACAGTTGAGTCCAGCCATCGAAGAGCAATATAAGTCGCTAACAAGAGATCATGAAAGCGCGTTGCAGTTTTATAAAGAACTGCTGAATAAGAAAACACAGTCCGAAATGGCGACCGATCTGGAGCGCCGACAGGAAGGCGAGCAGTTTGCAATCATGGACTCTCCCGACCTGCCTATCAAGCCGACCTTCCCTAACCGAGTCAAGTTCGCTATGGTCGGCCTGGTGGGCGGCATCGGGCTGGGCTTGGTTCTGGCTTACGCTAACGAGAGAAGAGAGGACTTTATCCGGACCGAAGACGACGTCGCACAATTGCTCGAGCTTCCCGTCTTGATTGGGATCCCCACAGTTGGGGGAGAGGTCCAGGAACGAAGTTCGCTGGTTCTGTTTGGAACTCCCAAACGAGGCTCACAGCAGGCCAAGCATCAGCGGATCAGGGCGTGATCATGTACGAAAAACACTTCGAACTGGCGATCGCACCGTTCAACCTGAATCCCGACCCTCGCTTTCTGTACGTTACTGAGCCGATTCGGGAAGCGCTCGCAACGCTTGCTTACGGAGTCACCAATCGCAAGGGTTTCATTGTCCTGACCGGTGATGTGGGCACAGGAAAGACAACGCTGCTCAATGTCTTTATTCAATGGCTCCAAAAGCAGTCCGCCGAAACTGCCTACATCTTCAACCCGCGGCTTGGTCCAGACGAGTTCATTGATTTCATGATGGCCGACTTTGGAATCACTTGTGACTCGGCACTGAAAAGTCGTCGCCTGCTCGCACTGAACGATTGGCTCCTCCAACGGCATCAGATCGGGCGTCCAGTTGTTCTCATTGTTGACGAGGCACAGCAACTCTCCGCAGATACACTGGAAGAACTAAGACTCCTCACCAATCTTGAGACTCCGACCCAGAAGCTGCTTCAAATCGTGCTTTCGGGGCAGACTGAGCTCGACGAGATACTTTCGCGGCCGTCTCTGCGACAACTCAAACAGCGTGTAACCCTGCGTTGCAGGACCTTGCCACTGTCCCAAAAGCAGACGTCTGAATACATTGCACGTAGACTCCGCGTGGCAGGGCGACATGACGCCTCTATTTTCACTCCCGAATCAATTGCGCTAGTCCACCGCTATTCAGGCGGATTTGTACGCCTCATCAATCTGCTCTGCGATCATGGTTTGATCAGCGCGTTTTGTGATGGTGAGCGTCTCGTAGCCCCGCGTCACATTGAACATGCCGCTGCGGAACTTGAGATTGGAAGAATGCATGGTTTCCACCGTGACAATGTTGAAGAAGGATTTGTGCAGCCCCACATAGCACAGGTGCGACCGACGCATAACTTCGATCCGTTGGTGAAAGGGATTACGAAATGAGCCGCATTCACGAGGCTTTGCAAAGAGCGCGCCAGCTACAACCGGAGAACGTTACCGAGATCCCAAGTGTGGATGAGATCATCGCGGCGAGACTGCGCCCCTCGGAGCCTGAAAGCGCTGGAGACATAGCTTCGACCGCGTTGCCGACCACAATGTTTGAACATTCGACAACGCCCGATTCGCTACTGGCGAATTGCGCGCGTGGTGACTGGCCACGCGGCGGTAGCAACCTGGTCTTTTCTCATGACCACAAGCATGCCGCGGGTCAGGAGCCATTTCGCGCACTTCGCTCGCGTCTATACCAAATTCGCGGTTCTGGCTCATTGCACACGCTAGCGGTCTCCAGTGCTGTGCCCGCCGAGGGAAAGAGTTTTGTTTCTGCCAATCTTGCTCACGCCTTGGCGCTACAGAAGGAGCGCAAGGTCCTGCTCATCGATGCAGACCTTCGTCGCGCTGGCGGAATCTCAGCACTTCTCAACGCGCCAATCTCCCCAGGACTCACCGAGTACCTTTTGGGGGAAGCTGATGCAAAGAATGTGATTCACGCGGGCTCCATTCAGAACCTCTACATGATTACGTGCGGGAAACACGTTGCCAATCCTGGGGAGTTGATTGGCTCTTCTCGCTTCACTGCCCTGCTTACGCAACTGCGTCCCATGTTCGACTGGATCATCATCGATACGCCTCCCGTAATCCCCATCGCCGATGCGCGCACCATCGGTGAGGCGAGTGACGCGGTACTGATGGTGGTACATGCGAATTCCACGCTCACCCATCTTGCGAAGCGCGCTATACAGGAATTTCGGCGGGATAAGTTATTGGGAGTGGTGCTGAACCGTACTGCTGAAGCCTCAGCTTCGTACTACTCGACTTACGGGTATGGATACGGGAAGGATGCGCTACAGCCACAGTGAAGAGACCGCGTAAGGCGAAGGTCGTCAGTGCGCGCCTTCGCCTCCAATCACAGCCAGAGGCGTTCGAAGCAAGATTTTCAAATCGAGCCACGGCGACCACGTCCTAACGTATTGCAGATCGAGGCGCACCATATCATTGAACCCGATGCGGCTTCTTCCACTGACCTGCCAAAGTCCCGTGATCCCTGGCTTGAATTCCAATACTCGGCGTTGATGCCACAAGTCGTAGCAATTGACTTCGTAAGGGATGGGAGGCCTGGGCCCGACCAGCGACATATCTCCATTCAGGACATTCCATAGCTGCGGCAGCTCATCAAGGCTCGTCTTTCTTAAGAACCTCCCCAGCGGAGTTACACGAGGATCCTCCGTGATCTTAAACACGCCAACTCCCTTGGCATTGATGTGCTTCGTCGCCGTCCCCTGAATAAACTGTTTCACATAGCTTTCATGGCAAGATTGATCGCTGGCCACAGTCATGGAACGAAATTTCAAAAACGTAAACAGCTTTCCCCACTGCCCCACACGCTTCTGCCGGAATAGTACAGGACCACGAGATCCGCTTTTCACCGCTATTGCAATGACTGCAAAAAGAGGCGACAACGCAACCAGCAGCAATAGCGAGCCAATGATATCAATCGCGCGTTTGATACCGAACTGTAGCTTGTTTTTCGATGGCGGAATCAGTCCCAGGCGAGCGTAAATCCCCTGAGACGGCCCGTCCGAATCCGAGGCGTTGTTCACATCAATCGGCAGTATGTAGGCGGAAAGCACAAAGAGCTGCGCAAGGCCGGCATCTTTGAACGCGGCCTGCAGCTTGTTGATGATAGTTTCGCGTGCACTCTGTGGTGCCGATGAACCGAGTTCGGAGAACAATATGCCCAGCGTTGCGGACTCCTCATACCATCCGCAGCTATCCGTCTCGCGCGTGCACGACTCGACCCCCTCTGCCAACGCTGCAACCTGCGAGATTTTCAATCCCTCGAGCAGTACCAGGATGAATCTTTGCTTTGATCGTTCCGCACGTCTGCATTCCAACGCGATTCGGCGCAGAAAGTCTTTTTGGGATTCGATTGTCTTCTGTCGAACCGGGAAAGATTGTTTACTGCTGGCTGGTGCGGAAGCTTTCACAATGTTGTCCCCAACAGAATTCGACGACCTGCTTTTCTCAAAGAGCAATTATGCTTCCAGAGTATTTAGGCCACCCAGAGCAGCAAGTGCGAGCGCAATGAAGGCCAATTCTGTTGTCTTGCTCTGAAACCTCACTATGCGTCGGCTGCGACTCGCGAACATCGGTGCGTCTTAAAGTGCTTTACGACTTCCTATCGGAAAACTGTTTCCCACCCCCTGGAACTCCTTTTACACATTTTCCCGAGCTTGCCATCTTGGCTCCGCTCAATTCACCTCATATTGGCTATGAATGTGCAATAAGAGTGTTGTGAACATGACGGGCCTTACACATCCGCTACCCGAATTACGAGGAGTCCTGAAGCATACGGTATTTGCCGCGCTTTGCATCCTTGGACTTGCGGTGAGCTGGAACAATCTTCTGCTCTGGCTAACCTTGCCTCGGAGTACTGCTCAATCTTCCGATCTCTGGCTGATCCCTGTAATTTCGGCATTTCTAATCTATGAACGGCGCCGCGACATCTTCGCGCATTCGGAGTTCTGTTTCGCCGGAATACCATTGCTCGCCGCGGGACTCGTCATGGTCACTGCGGCCGCCTTCCCGATACTAACCACCGCTCCCTCTGATCGGATCACCCTCGCCGTTTTGGGCCAAGTCGTATTTGTCATGGGGACATTTCTCACCTGCTATGGGCACGCAGCCTGGCGACGGGCTCACTTCCCCATCGGATTCTTACTATTTGCGGTTCCCTTGCCTGAATCCCTGCTCGAGCCGATCACGCGCTTCCTTCAAGATGGCTCGGCGTTTGTAGTAAACGTGATCTTCAAGTTATTGGGCGTCGCATTCACTCGTGATGGACTTAGTTTCTACTTCTCTGCGTTGAGTATCGATATCGCGCCCGAGTGTAGTGGAATCAGATCCAGCTATGCCCTGCTGGTACTTACCTCTCTGCTCGCGTATTTCGCGCTCAGTACATCGGGACGCCGCTTTTTGTTAATCGCAACGGTAGTTCCAGTCGTGCTTGTGAAGAATGGAATTCGAATCGCGACTATCTGCCTGCTGACGCTATACGTGAACCCATCGGTGATCGATGGCCCCTTACACCATGAAGGCGGGTTCTTATTCTTTGGAATGGCCTTAGCTGTGGAAGTTGCTTTATGCTGGGTTTTGCGCCGCTCTGCATCTGTATCGTTGCGAGATCGCCACTCGCGTGGCATCAACGTTTAAGAGCGTCAAACTATCGAATCAGAGGGTCAAAATATCGAACAGCAGGGCAGGTTCTCAGTGCTGTTCGATTGTCGTTTTGAACCACACTATCAAGCAAGATTCTGCTTCTTCCACAGAATCCCGACGCCCAGAAGCGCCACCGTTCCGAAGCTCAGAAGGCTGCCGGGCTCAGGTACCGACTTGTGTCCGTGGCGGTGTTTTCCACGATCTTCACGGATGATTCTGTGGAGCCGCTCATTCTCTCCCCAGCTTGCATTCGCGTGAATTCGACCACCGCCAGACGAGCTGTCAGTATCCAGCGTTTTGATTTCGGGGCCCCTCGCGCCACGAATCTGCTCTTCGACCGCTCGTTCCGCGAACGCGGGAATCGAAAGGACAAATGCGCAAAGGAACATGGTTGCAGCTAGTTTCCTCATGTTACAGCTCCCTTGGTCTTACCTTACTGCAACACGAATAGATGCACGTCAAACGCCAGTTGTTAGCCCAATGCTGCCCATAATTAAACCTATACACTCGCCGACTTTCTGCACTTATCTGCAGACATCTGCAGAATGTGAATGGAATTCACCATCTCTCGAGCACTTACTCGGCCTCGGCGTGATCTGACGGCTCGGAAGCTCGATCCACCTTCGTCTCTACTACTTGCGGTCGGGCAGACTGCGACCGAATGCGCGGTATGCCGTTATCGCGAATCTTATACATCAGGGCGCGATAACTTATTTTCAGTGCGCGTGCGGCATTCGTTCGATTTCCGTTATGCAAGAGCAGCACACGAGAGATAATCTTGTACTCCAGTTCGCGTACAGCCCGCCGCGTAATCTGCTTCAGCGAGATATCCCCTTCCAGTGAAATCTCCGGCGTATAAACTGCCGTTCGCTGCCGACTAACGTCAGCCAGAGATGATTCCTCTTTGCCGAATACCACGTATCGGCGAATCACGTTCTCCAGCTCGCGAATATTGCCCTGCCAGTCACAAGCCATCAATCTCCTGATACCGGCGTCGGAGAAATGAGGAGTGCGACGACTGAAGACATTGTTGTAGTGCGAAACGAAGTATTCTGCCAGCTTGGGGATATCGCACTTGCGCTCCGCGAGTGTCGGCAAGGCAATCTCAACCCCATGCAGGCGATAAAAGAGATCCTGCCGGAAAAGTCCCGCCCCCATATCTTCTTCGAGACAATGATTCGTTGCGGAAACGATACGTACCTCGACAGCTTGCTCAACGTCGCCGCCGACCCGGCAGATCTTTCCATCCTGCAGCACCTGCAGCAACTTGGCTTGCAGCCCTACGTCCAGGTCCCCGATTTCGTCGAGAAAAAGCGTACCGAGATGCGCCGACTCGAAGCGCCCTGCTTTCCTGGCATACGCGCCCGTGAAGGCGCCGCGCTCATATCCGAAGAGTTCACTCTCCATCAACGTGCCCGGGATCGCGGGGCAGTTTACTTTCACAAATGGGCCTCCCCGCCACGGCGAGTTGTAATGCACGAGACGAGCAACAATCTCCTTGCCAGTACCGCTGGCGCCACGGATTAACACGGGGATGTTGGTCTCGGCCGTTTGCTCAAGCCTGGCCCGGACAAGCTGCATTTCCGGTGTCGAACCGAAGATTACATCCAGAGGAGGCGCATCTGGGGGTGCACCGAAACTGTTCTCCGCGCTAAAGGCGAGTTTATGCATGGGACAAATGTCTCCAGGGATGTTGCAGCACGTAACTCGCCAAAACGAATCTCTTAACTCCAGGGAGTACTGGATGCGCGGTACGCCTCGTAAATGCTCTTCACAATCGTGGTTCCAACGCCGAGTGAGAAATGCTCGACCTACGTGGGAAAAACATTTCACATCCTGAGGCGTTCCTTGCAACTCGCTCGGGCTTAAACTCAACCCTTACGACTCGATGAGTAACGCACGCTCAGAAGTCGCATCAAGGTACGTCGTATCGCGGGCAATGTCGCACATTGTTTGCCCATGATCTTATGAACCGCCACGACCGTGTCCGTCATGGCATTAAGTTTGCAAGCTTCTGCTAAATGAGATGTAACTGACTGGCGATCAATGGCGTCCTGCCGAAGATAGCGGCCAGGAGGAGCTTGCGTAATGAAGAAAATATTGCTGCTGCTGTGCTTCGCTGTCGGCCAGGTATCGGCGCAATCGTATGCCCCGCCGAGTGCGGACCCTACAGCAAGCACGACGACCACACAGACCACAACCACACAAAAGCAATTGTTGCCTCCAACGAGCCCAGACTATGTCATAGGAAGTGAAGACATCCTTCAGATCAATGTCTGGAAAGAGCCCGACATCTCGAGCACAGTTCCAGTACGGTCGGACGGAAAAATCTCGCTTCCATTGCTGAGCGACGTGCAGGCAGCAGGCCTCACGCCTATGCAGCTCTCCGCCTCACTCGTTGAGCACCTTAAACAGTACATTTCCGAGCCGCGTGTAACCGTGATCGTCACGGCTATGAATAGTCGGCGAGCTTACGTCATGGGTCAGGTTGCCCGTCAAGGTTCGGTTTCGCTAGTGGCTAACCTCACCGTGTTGCAAGCGCTGTCTGCTGCAGGCGGCCCATCCCAATTTGCCCGAACCAAGAAGATCTATGTCTTACGCGCTGAACGAGGCAAGCAGCAAAGACTTCCCTTCAACTATGACGAGGTGATCAAGGGCAAGAATCCGGAACAGAACATCCTCTTAAGGCCTGGCGACACAATCGTAGTCCCGTGAGGCGATCACCGTGAAATTTAGAAAGTTAGGAAAGCTCGTGATCCTGTGTGTGGGTGTCTGTGTAACAATGCAGGCTCAGAGTGTGACGCCCAGCGCGCCGCAGGCTCAGAGTACACCCACCTCCGTACCGCAGACTCAAAGTGGACCCACCCCCACACCGCAGGGACTTCCGGCCCCCGTCCAAGCCGACTCCATCGATATCCAGGTCACTCCCGATGAGCGCCCTCTTTCAGGAGGTCAGACATTGGGGATCGGAACATGGGGCCCACGCCGTAGTTTCATCATTCCATCCCTGCGCATCTCAGAGACGATTGATTCCAATCCCTTGTTGCTTAGTGGAAGTGGCAACTCCCAAAGTTTCGCTGAGTTTGGTGGTGACGTGCGCTGGTTTCAGACTCTTGGAAGAAGTGGAGAGCTTCGATATTTCGGCGCAATGAGCTATGACTCGAACCGGCGTGCTCCAGGATACAGCCAGTTCACCAATCTACATAGTTTTGTGGGCTCCAAAAAGATTTCAACCAGGCGCTGGGACCTGCTGATTGCCGACCAGGCGCAGTACTCGCAAGGATCGGAATTCGGAGCGACTGGATTGGAAGGATTGGGAATAATTGCAGACGTCGCCAATCAGTGGGTACTTCCCAACCTTCAACTTTCATCGAATTCCTTACGCACAGATCTGCTGCCAGATCAGAGCATCTACACCGGACGCGTCGGAAGAGTCACGAACACAACCCTTGTTGAGTTCGACTCCCATCTCAGTTCGCGCAGCACTGCCACCCTTGCCGGCTCTTTTGGCATCCTGCACTTCAATTCCAGCCAGTTGACGAACATTAAACAGGGTTCCGTCGTCGCCGGATACAACCGAACTTTGACATCGCGCGACTCGGTTGCGGTCGAAGCTGTGTACACACGATTTGGATACTCCAACTCTCTTCCTTCACTCTCAACCGAGTATTTCTCCTTTCTATACGCAAGGAGAATCTCTGGGCGCAGCAGTCTGGAACTCGGTGCGGGACCTCAGATCTCACAATTCGCCAGCGATAGAAATGTGGGCTGGCAGGGGCGCGCGACATTCTCCTATAGAGTTGGTCGCGTCAACTTGAGTGCTCAGGCAATGCGCACAGTCACAGGCGGCGCGGGTGTATTGAATGGAGTCACCACAACATCAGGGCAAGGCGGAGGCAGTTACGCCATTTCGCGAATATCCTCTGTCTCTTTTTCCGGTGGGATATCCCGCAATCAGCAACTCAGTTTTTCGCAAGCTTTCGATTCCCAGTTTCTGGACGTCGCATTTAGCCGCAACATAGGCCGCTATGCCAACCTATTTCTCTCTTACGACATGCAGCATCAGGCCACACCCTCAAGTTGTTCCGGGACCATATGCGCCTACAGTGGCTTCCGCAATGTCTTCGGCATCGGGCTTGCGTGGACCTATAAACCGATAAGAGTCGATTAACCCCCGAAGGAAGTGAATTGCTTTCCCGAAAGCGCAGTAATTTGCAGAACCGCCCGGCGTGCGGTGATGAACAGCGAAGGTTCTGTGAGAGTAGAGAACGCCCCCTTGAGGGTCATCTGGCAGGTTAATTGCACTGCTCACAAGAGCGGAGAACCTCAGTCGAGCATTCGTCACCGCAATCGTTATTGGAGGATACATGGAGAAGTCTAACGGTTCGGCTTCTGCCCTTCGCATTGTTGAGACGACCCCGCAGGTCGCCGACATTGCCGTGCAGAAGCCCATCGGTCCTTTCCTGGTCAACACCGAAATATTGCCTCTGCAAAGGCGCGCAGAAAAGAAAGCCCTCTCGGTCGGGGTGATCGGCTATGGCTACTGGGGACCTAACATCGTTCGAAACTTCCACACCCAGGAAGAGTCGCAGGTTTCCGTTGTTTGCGATCGTCGTCCGGAAGCTCTGGGCAAGGTCGCCCGGGCCTTCCCGGGTATGGAGGTGACCTCCGATCCTCTGCAGGTCCTGCGGTCTCCCGACGTTGACATCGTCGCAGTAGTCACTCCCGTGTGGACACATTTCGAGTTGGCAAAAGCCGCGCTCGAACATGGGAAGCATGTGTTCGTCGAGAAGCCGTTCACCTCAACATCGGAACAGGCCGAGCAACTCATCGAACTCGCCGAACGTAAGAACCTGAAGATCATGGTGGACCACACGTTCCTGTTCACAGGAGCCGTTCGCAAGATCAAGCAACTGATCGATGCCGGAGAATTGGGTTCTCTCTACTATTACGACACCATGCGGGTGAATCTCGGACTCTTCCAGCATGATGTGAACGTCATTTGGGATCTCGCGCCTCACGATTTGTCCATCATGGACTACCTTTTGTCCAGCAAGCCTGAGGGGGTCGTCGCGACCGGGCAGAAGCACGTCAATAGTGTCGAGGATGTGGCGTTCATCACCGTCTATTACCCCGACAAGCTCATCGCACACGTCAACGTCAATTGGCTCTCGCCTGTGAAGGTGCGCACGACACTCGTCGGCGGCGATAAGAAGATGTTGATGTGGAACGACCTCGAGTCCGACGAGAAGATCAAAGTTTACGACCGTGGCGTTCGCATGAATACGCGTGAAGGCGTATATGACCTGCTTGTCGGCTATCGTTCAGGAGACATGTGGGCTCCGCAGATCGAAGCCACAGAAGCGCTTAAGTTGGAACTCGGATATTTCAACGAGTGCATTCTTCAGGATAAGACGCCTATCAACGATGGCCATGCCGGACTGCGAGTCGTGAAGGTACTGCAAGCCTCGGACGAATCGCTGCGCAATCGAGGAGCTCAGATCTCTCTATGAGTGAACTGGTAAGCATCGCTCCTGACGTGAAACTCGGCTCCAATGTTCGCATCGCGAACTTCGTCAATCTATACGGATGCACCGTCGGTAACGGTACAAAAATTGGCACGTTCGTCGAGATCCAGAAGAACGCCACCGTTGGTAGCAACTGCAAAATATCGAGCCACACCTTCGTGTGTGAAGGAGTGACAATTGAAGACGGCGTTTTCATCGGGCATGGCGTCACCTTCGTCAACGATTCTTATCCGCGGGCCACAACGCCCGGTGGCGAGTTGCAGACGGAGCAAGACTGGGTCGTCGAACCGACGCTCGTAAAATTCGGTGCCTCGATCGGTTCTGGTTCCACCATTCTCTCCAAGGTCACGATCGGCGAACATGCCATTGTCGGCGCGGGTAGCGTTGTCACGAAAGACGTCCCCGCTTACTCCATCGTGGCAGGTAATCCAGCGAAGGTATTGCGTTATCAAACCGCCGAGGCCGCCGCAAAATGAACACGTCGATCCCGTTTTTAGATTTGGTAACACCGCATGTTGAGCTTGAGTCCGAGTTGTTAGAGGTGGTTCGTGCCGCTTTGCATTCCGCTGCCTTCATCGGCGGGCGGACACTGCAGGACTTCGAAAGTCACTTCGCAGCGTTCTCCGGTGCCACCGAGTGCGCCGGTGTAGCCAGCGGAACCGACGCATTACTGTTTGCGTTAATCGCCGGAGGCGTGAAGCCCGGTGACACCGTCCTCACAGTAGCAAATACGTTTATTGCCACTGCCGAGGCCATTACGCAAGCGGGAGCCTTCCCTGAGTTCATCGACGTGGATGAACAGACCTACAACATGAGCCCGACCGAACTCCGTGCCTACCTGGAAGTGTGCGCTATTGATGCCGCCTCCGGGCGTCGCCTCGGACGTCGCACGGGCACTCCGATCACGGCTGTTCTTCCCGTACACCTTTTCGGGCAAATGGCCGATCTGGATGCCATTGGCGAAATCGCCCGCGAGTTCAAGCTCATGCTGTTTGAGGATGCTTGCCAGGCACATGGAGCGGAATACTTCTCCAGCACACAGAACCGCTGGATGAAAGCCGGTTCTGTGGGTATTGCCGGAGCGTTCAGCTTTTATCCTGGCAAGAACCTTGGCGCTTGCGGCGAGGCAGGCGCGGTCACGACTTGCGACCCCGTGATCGCCCGCCAGATCCGGATGCTTCGCGATCATGGACAGGCAAGCAAGTATTACCACGACATCGTAGGCTACAACGGTCGTATGGATGCAATTCAGGCCGGCTTCCTCTCCGTCAAGCTCAAACACCTTCCACTCTGGAGCGAACAACGCCGAGCCGCTGCTAAGCGTTACGATGACCTGTTTAGTTCAGTTCGTGGCGTCGTCACGCCCTTCGTGCCGAACGACTCCAAGCCCGTCTATCATTTATACGTTGTGCGAGTACAGAACCGCGACCACGTGCAGGCACAACTTACCAAGGCGGAGATCGGCACCGGGATTCATTACCCTGTCCCGGTGCACTTGCAGATTGCGTATTCCGATCTCGGGTATGAGAAGGGGGATCTCCCCGTCACCGAGGCTCTCGCGTCGGAGATTCTCTCCTTGCCGATGTTCCCCCAGATCAAGGCCGAGGATCAGCAGCGGGTGGCCGAAGAAGTAGCGAAAGCAACAGAGCAACGACAGCAACTTTCCGTCGCTAGCTGAGGCATTTGTCAGGCCGAACACGTAAGTCTCTGGGCCTCTAGAGTGAAGCAGATCAATAAGTTTGACGGGCGAATCAGACACCATCTCTGATTCGCCCTCGTTCGTTCAGAAAACATTTGAAAGCTGCTGTTGCTTGCATCCTTCGGTATGGCATTGACATCATAACTACTCTGGAATACAGTTCAGGACCCAAAAGCAAGGCAAGAACTTATACTCCCCCGAATGATGTAACACCGGACAGCCGTCTGTGATATCCAGCTATCTATGTGGCTCTGGATGGCTGATAACCGAAACCGTGAGTGTTGAGGCTGTTATAACGCCTAAAGGCTTTTCGCAAATGCCGTCGAACAAATGTAAAGAGCTGACGTCAACTTCCTCTGGACGTCATCTTTTAATTATCGGGAGTGAATCCACGGTTCCGTCCTACCTGCGCGATGTGTTCGTGCGCGACGGTCTGCAAGTCATGTTACTTCCACCGGACCAGGCCCTCGCGCGAATCGAGAAGGGTTTCTTGCCCGACGGAATTCTGTTGCAGGTTTTCGGCCCCCTCGCACTTCAGCAACTTACAAGACTTCGCCAGGCACTCCCGACCGTGCCCATCATCGTGTTCTCGTGCTTCCACGACTCGCGTCTCGTAGTAAAGGCGATGAAGACCGGAGCCTCGGATTACTTTCAACTGCCATTCGATCTCAAAGCGCTCAAGGCTTCGGTCCATCGCTTCTTAACTTTGATCGAGGGAGATGAGGTACGAGTCGAAGCTCACGAGACTCAGTTGCTGAACGACAACTCTTTCGTCTGCGCCAGCCCGCGCATGAATGAAATCCGCGGACAGTGTGCCATCCTCGCCAGGGTCGATCTCCCGGTCTTGATCATGGGAGAGAGCGGCACAGGTAAAGAGATCATTGCGCAGTACATCCATAAGATGTCGCCCCGCTCCCATCGCACTTTCCTCAAGGTTAATTGCGCGGCCATGCCCGCCGACCTGCTGGAAAGCGAGTTATTCGGCTATGAGCAGGGTGCCTTTACCGGAGCCGTGCGTTCCAAGCCCGGCAAGTTTGAAATCTGCAACATGGGCATGATCCTTCTCGATGAGATTGGTGAAATGCCGCCACCGTTGCAGTCGAAACTACTGCAGGTCTTGCAGGACGGAACCTTCTCGCGCCTCGGCGGTCGCACGTCGATCAAGGTCGATGTTCGAGTCATTGCCGCGACGAACATTGATATGAACTCGGCGATTGCTGCCAAGACCTTCCGCGAGGATCTTTTCTATCGCCTGAACGGCTTCTCAATACACATGCCGCCTCTTCGTGAGCGCAAGGAAGAAATTCCGATCATGATTAGGCACTTCATGCGGAAACTCTCCGCCAAGTATGCACGGCAACCTCTCACGATGTCGCAGGAGTTGCTTGAGGCTTACATGGAGCACGATTGGCCGGGGAACCTGCGTGAGTTAGAAAACTCGGTGAAACGCTTCCTTGTACTCGGCGACGAGAAGCACATCCTCGCAGAGTTGAGGAATGCCCGCGGCAACCGCACCTCGGTCGCTGTCCCGCAGCAAAAGACGAGCGCTTTTGACAGCGTTGGTGGCCTCAAGAAACTGGCTCGCAGTGCAATGAACGAAGCCGAGACCGAAGCCATGGGCGAAGCTCTCAGGCGCAATCACTGGAATCGGAAGCAAGCCGCCAGCGAATTGAAGATCAGCTACAAGGCCTTGCTGTACAAGATCAGGCAGTATGGCCTTACGCCGAACCAGGAAGCAGAACAGCGTGCAAAGGCAGTCGGTGAAAGATGAATAAACGATGACGAATCAGACTGTCGCGTCACCCGATTCAGTCCGCAGCCGATATAAGGTCGTGATCACACGACAGGATGGAAGCGTCGCCAAGGGCTACTTCTGCGCGGACACCCCTGCCGACCTCCGAACGCTCGCGCTCGACCTGCACTCCTGCTTTCACCAGGAGTTAAGCAAGCACTATTTGCCTGAAGACGATTCCCTGCCCGCAATGGATTGGTCTCAGGTGAAAGCGGTCTTCTTCGTAAGTTCGTTCCAAGGCGATCGCGAGCGGGAAGTCGTGCGCTTCTATTCGAGCGGTCCCGAGATTCAGGACATCTGGGTTGAGATCGGGTTTAGAGATGGCGAGGTAGTCGAGGGATGCGTTCGCAACTCCCTCGACCATCTCAAAGATGAAGGCTTTTTTCTCTACCCCTCAAGCCCTGACACAAATAACCTGCTCATCTACGTTAATAAGAGCGCCATCGTAAGCTATCGCGTGCTGGGTTTCAGCATGATGCAGGACGAGTAAATCAAGCGGTCACCTTCCTGTTCAAATAACTCCAGGCACTACGAACGATTTCTTCGAGATTCGGATAGCTGGGCTTCCATCCAAGCTCGGCCCTGATCTTTTCTGAGCTGGCCACAAGCGTAGCTGGATCTCCCGCCCTGCGGGGTTCCACCACTGCCGGAATCGCGTGGCCTGTCACTTGTCGCGCACATTCGATCACTTCCTTCACGCTGAACCCATGCCCATTTCCCAGGTTGTAAATGAGCTTCGTGGGTTCTGTTCGCGACTGCAGTGCACCGAGTGCCAGCAGGTGCGCGCTCGCCAGGTCCGAGACGTGAATGTAGTCGCGCACGCAAGTTCCATCCTGCGTGTCATAGTCATCGCCAAAGATACTTACTCGTTCGCGCTTGCCACTCGCCACCTGCAAGATAATCGGGATCAAATGCGTTTCCGGATCATGCTGTTCGCCTAAGGTCTCGGTCGCGCCCGCTGCATTGAAATACCGCAAGCTGGCGTAGGAGAGCCCATACACCCGATGAAACCAGTCCAGCATTCTCTCTACCAGCAGCTTAGATTCACCGTAAGCGTTTGTCGGCTGCAACCTGTCTGTCTCTCTTATCGGAGTGCTTTCAGGATTGCCATACAGTGCCGCTGTCGAAGAGAACACAAAGCTTCGGACTTTATGCGCGAGAGCCGCCTCCAGCAACGTGAGCGCGTTCGCCGTGTTGTTGCGGAAAAACTTTGCCGGATCGCGCATCGATTCTCCAGCCTCGATCCACGCCGCAAAGTGCATCACGGCCTCGGGCTGATACTTCGAGAACGCAGCGTTCAACGCCACGCTGTCACCAATGTCACCCGTAACAAGCGCGGCTTTTGCCGGCACCGATTCGCGATGCCCTTTGCTCAGGTTGTCATACACCACGACTTCGTGGCCTTCAGCAACGAGTTGAGACACAACTACGCTGCCAATGTATCCGGCGCCGCCGGAAACGAAAACTTTCATCTGTAACGTTCCTTCCCCAGAATTAATATCGCCAGCTCGTCAGGTCTGCTCCCGCCGGAGCGGTCTTTGCGATTCGATCCAGTATTTTGTCCAGGTACATTGTGTTGTAATGCAGACGAGTAATGTAGTTGGGGCGCGTCGGATCTCCATTCCAGCAGTGTTCCGCGCGATCGCCATATTTCACTTCGCCTTCGTATGCAGGATTGGAAGTGGACTTGAGAAAGTCTTCCATCAGATACACCGCGTCATTCAGAAAATAAGTATCCGCACTTCCGCAGTAGATGTACAGCTTGCCGCGAAGCTTCGGTCCCAGCGTCGTCCAGTTCTTCTCGAGAATGGCGCGCAGGTCATAGTGCTCGCGCCAGTATTCCGCCACTGCGTGATCGATCACCCCTGTGCGCTTATCGAAGATTTGCTTTGGATAACCATCCTCGCCAACTGGCGAGTAAACCGCTTGCCATATATCGAACTGCTCGCCCGAGCGTCCATGACTTCCCAGCGCTAGCTCGTAGGCGTTGTTCTCTTCCAGAGTCAGTGTCGTGTGGCCAAGGTAATCGCGCATTGCTGGCTGCGCCACTCGCTTGTGCGCTCCCTCAATGTAGAAAGCGTTCTTATCGTTATAGAGATCAATGACCTCGTAAGCCCGGAAGTCGACTGGATCAGGGCATGCAGCGAATGCTCCGTTGTAGCGATCGGGGTAGAATATCTGCACCGCAAGTGATTCCCATCCACCCGTCGATCCTCCATACATGAACCGGGCCCAGCTTTGCCCGATAGCGCGGAACTTCTTCTCGATTGCCGGGATCAGTTCCGTTTCAATTGCGTCACCATACGGCCCTACATTGGCCGAGTTCACTGCATAAGAATCATCGTAATAAGGATTCGCATGTTGGATCTTAACTACGAGGAAGCGCGGGAAGCCTTTCGAAATCCACTGCTGATAGTTCTTGTACGATTCTTCCTGCTGAATCCTGTTATAGCCAGAGATACGAAAACGCTCGCTATAATCCGGCTTCAGATTTGCATCCGGTGGCTCCGTCCTGAAGTCACTGAACTCGCTCACAAAATGGTCGTGCGAAATGAATAACGGATAGTGCGCCTCCTGATGCTCATCAAAACCCTCCGGCACCAGAACCATCGCCGACAAAAACATCGACCTGCCCCAGAACTTTGTTAGCAATTTGCTCTGAATCCGAATATGTCGAACATACTTTGTGTCCTTCGGCTCCGGTATCGGCGGAATCACCTGATCCATTACCACTTGCACCGGCGCAGGGTCCGCGCCAACAACAATCTTTCGCGGCTTGCTGTAGAGGTTTCCGGGAGCCAGGTTCCAATGCTGCCCCTCGCCGCGGTCCATCGGTAACTTCACGGTCTTCCCGTCCGCGCGATGGAACGTCTCATACCGATGCAGCAAGGCCTGTACGTAATACTCGCCCTTGGGCAATTCGCGCAAACTTCTTACCGGATAACCGTCCGCACGCTCATCCATCACTACTGCCTGCCCAGCCTTCATCCCCTCCACATCCACGCCGAAAATAACCTGCGATTTCGGCGTGTCATCAATCTGGTTTCTGGGCTCGTCACTGGGATCGGTCGAAAGCAGAAGATACAAGCGTCCGTCGAGTGGCTCATTTACTCCCGAGAAGCTGATTGCAAACTTTGGAGAGTTCGATTGCGCCCAGAGCGAGCCAAAACCAAGCGTCGCCAGGAGCAACAAGCAGAGGCTGCGAACGACAAAACGTGAGCTCAAGATCATGCGATAGTTTAACTCCTGAGAATCGATTCGGTTGCCAAGTTCCCCGTACTTCGTAGTTGTAGTACAGTACCTCAACGGGTAAGCGTCCGCATCTTCTTGTGGTCGCCTTGGAGCGAACAACATGGCAGTAAGCGCAGTGGCACCTACCGCCCACTCTTCAGACCAGCTCGTCTCATTGCTTTCCAGGATCGTCGATGAACGCCGGATTTTGACGCGTCCACTCGACCTGATCGCGTACGCTTCCGACGCCAGCTTCTATCGCCTTATTCCAAAGGCGGTGGTGCAAGCTGCAAATGAGCAGGAAGTCGCAAACCTCTTCCAATTCAGCCACGATCACGGAATCCCCATAACCTTCCGAGCCGCTGGCACCAGCTTATCGGGGCAGTCCATCTCTGACGGTCTTCTGGTCGAGGTCACTCGCGGATTCCGCGATGTCGAGGTGCTCGACAACGGCGGGCGCATTCGCGTCCGCCCCGGCGTTATTGGCAACCATGCCAACCGAGTTCTGCTTCCCTACGGCGCCAAGATAGGCCCCGATCCCGCATCCATCGCAACCTGCACCCTCGGAGGCATTCTCTCCAACAACTCCAGCGGCATGTGCTGCGGTGTCGATCAAAACGCGTATCACACCTTGGCGTCTTTGCGATTCGTCCTACCCTCCGGCAACGTGATCGACACTGCTTGGCCGGATGCCGAAGAAAGATTCCGCAGCCTTGAACCCGCGCTCGCCAGCGGCATCTTCGATCTCAAAGCACGCATAGAGAGTGAGCCAGCGCTCGCCGACCGCATTCGCCGCAAGTATCGAATGAAGAACACGACAGGCTACGGCATCAATGCATTTCTCGATTTTGACCGCTCCGTCGATGTCTTCGCTCACCTCCTCATCGGAGCCGAAGGCACACTGGCGTTCATCTCTGAAGCAGTGTTGAACACCGTCCCCGATTTGCCGGTGAAGTACACCGGCCTTCTTCTCTTCCCCGATCTCTACGCCGCCTCCGACTCCATCGTGCCTTTGCGTCAGGCTGGCGCGAAAGCCCTGGAGATCATGGATCGCGCCTCGCTGCGTTCGGTTGAAAACCAGCCTGGTGTTCCCTCCATACTCAAGATGCTCGATGCAAATGCGGCCGGTTTGCTGGTCGAGTTCCAGTCCGCCGCAGAATCCGGTCGCACAGAACTCGAAGCCTTGGCAACCGAATCCACATCGCGCCTCAAACTGCTCGAACCTGCGCAGTTCACTCACGCTCCCGCAGCGCAGGCCATGCTCTGGAAGATCCGCGCAGGCATGTTCCCCTCCGTCGGCTCCGTGCGCAAGAGCGGCACGACAGTCATCATCGAAGACGTCGCCTTCCCTATCGAGCACCTCGCCCACGCCGCCCACGACCTCACCGCACTCTTCCACCGCCACGAATACGACAACGCCATCATCTTCGGCCATGCGAAGGACGGCAATCTGCACTTCGTCATCACGCAGTCGTTCAACGATCAGCGCGTCATCGATCAGTACTCGCGCTTCATCGATGATGTAGTCGAACTCGTCGTCAACCGCTACGACGGTGCGCTCAAAGCCGAGCACGGCACCGGACGCAACATGGCTCCGTTTGTCCAAACCGAGTGGGGAGCCGAAGCCTACGAGATTATGCGCAAGGTAAAGTCCCTCGCCGACCCCACAGGACTGCTCAATCCCGGCGTCATCATCAATGATGACCCGCAAGCTCACATTCACGATTTGAAGAGTTTGCCCAGCGTCGAACCCGAGATCGACAAGTGCATCGAGTGCGGCTACTGCGAGCCTCGCTGCCCCAGCCGCGATCTCACCACCACCCCGCGCCAGCGCATTGTGGTGCGCCGCGAAATGAAGCGGCAGGAGCAACTAGGCGGCGGCGAATTTCTCACTCTGCTCGAGCGCGACTTTCCTTACATGGTGCTCGATACTTGCGCCGCCGATGGCATGTGTGCCACCACTTGCCCGGTCAGCATCGACACCGGAAAGCTCACGAAGCGTTTCCGTTCGCTGCGCAATTCGCCTACTTCCAAGCGTATTGCCCGCTTCACGGTAAATAACTTCTCTCTGCTCGAGTCCGCCATTCGCCTCGGGCTCCGCGCCGCGCACTTCGCCCAACGCATCATCGGACTTCGTGGCATGCGTCTGATCACCGGACTGTTGCGCAAAGTCATCGGCCCCAACATGCCTGTGTGGACTCCCGATATGCCGCATGCTGTTCGTGGCGGACTCCCGCGCACCAATCGCATGATCGCCCAGGCCGTGTACTTCCCTGCATGCATCTCGCGCACCATGGGACGCTTGCCTGGCGAACCTAGCGACAGCTCGCTCATGCAGGCGACCATTGCGGTCGCCGAACGGGCTGGCGTTCATCTCTGGATTCCCGAGGACGTGGCTGGAAACTGTTGCGGCACTCCCTATTCATCGAAAGGGTTCGATGAGGCTTGCGACATGATGCTCAACCGCACCATTGAAAACCTCTGGCGCTGGTCGAGCGAAGGCCGTCTGCCGATTATGGTGGACACCAGCCCTTGCACCTACGGCCTTGTGCACGCGCGCGAACACCTCACGCCGGAGAACCAGAAGCGATTCGATCGTCTCAAGATCATCGACAGCATCGAGTTCATGCACGATCTCGTTCTCCCCAACCTGAAGGTGCTTCGGCCGGAAACATCGGTAGCGCTGCATCCCGTATGCTCTGCCATCAAGATGAATCTCACGCCCAAACTCGAAGGCATCGCCCGCCAGTGCAGTGCGAGCGTCTTTACTCCGCCCAACGCGGGATGCTGCGGCTTTGCTGGAGACCGTGGATTCATGTTCCCCGAGCTCACTGCTTCGGCAACCACGCCCGAGGCTGCTGAAGTAAAAGCGCACCAGCACGATGGCTGCTATTCCAGCAGCCGAACGTGCGAGATAGGCATGACTCGCTCGACCGGCGAGATCTACCGCTCCTATATGTATTTGCTGGAGAAAGTCACGCGCGCATAGACCGTGACATAAACTAGATTGAGGCGGTCCAACCCGGACCGCCTCGCTCTATGCTGCAGATTCCGTCAGAGAGTTTTCAGCACGCCTGCCGTAGCGCAGGTACAGAGCCGTGCAGTCATCGGAGAGCGGTGCCGTCTCGCGATACTCATGCACTGCCGCAAACAGTTTGCTTAATGAGAATTCCGAGTTCAACGCTGCTTCCAGTCCGTCGTTCCCCAGGAAATCTCCATTCTGATTTTCTGCTTCAACCACGCCATCGGTGAACAGCAGCACGCGATCCCCATCGCGCAACTGCGCCCGTCCGCTGGTAAAGGTCACAGGAGCCAGCAGCCCAACCGGCAGGTTCTCGTTATCTAATGCTCGAATCGTCCCACGTGAGTACAGCAGCGGCTTCACATGCCCGCAATTGATGTACTCCACCACGCCGTCCTCGTACAACTTCATCATCACCAGCGTCGCGTACTTCTGGCCAACGATCTTGTTGTACACATAGAGGTTCAAGCCTTCGGCAATCTGCTCCAGTTGCAGTCCCTGCCGCAGCAACGGATAAATTGCGCCTTGCAGCACTGACGCCAGCAGTGCCGCCGAGATTCCTTTCCCCGACACATCGGCCACCACCACCGCGACGCAATCCTCAAGCTTGATCACGTCATAGAAGTCGCCACCGATCTCCTTGCACGAGATATTCCGCGCCTCCACCTCGGCAAATGGCAATGACGGAATCTTCACTTCCATCAAGCTGCGCTGAATGCTCGAAGCAATCGCCAGTTCCCGCTGATATGCCAGCGCCTCCTGCTCTGATTTCACAAGGTAGGCATTCTCAACCAGCGCCGCAGCCTCGTGCGCAATCGCGCGAATCAGCTCATGACTCACATCCGGGAGCTTGCCTTTTTCGATTCGACTGTCGAGATACAGCACTCCCATCGCGCCTGTCGCCACGCATCCCGGTCCCCGGAACTGCGATTTTCTCAGTGGAATACAAACAATGCTGCGCAGATCATGTGCAATGATGCTCTCGCGCCCGGTCATCCCCGGGTCACCCATGCTCAGGACAAATTCCGAGGCCGATGCAATTACCTCGTGCAACACTGACTGCGAAATTCCCTTTGCCTCCGTCAAAACATCGCCGCGTTCCGTCCTGCCCGCGGCCAACGTAAGCGTGCCGTCTTCTTTACACAGGAACACAAATCCCCGCTCCGCCTTCGTCAACCGCAGCGAAGCCTCCACCAGCGTCGATAACACTTCGCTCAGAACCGAGGAGTTATTCAGCGCGCGCGCTCCCTCGATGAACATGCTCAGCAAGTGCAGTTCTCCGGGCTTATCCGAAGACGTCTGCCGCGACATGATCATCGAAAGCATCTCGCCGCGAGGGTCGGCCACCGGGCGATCCGTCATGGGCTGCCGGGAGTCCTTGAAGACGAGGTAATTCCCTCCCATTGTGCCCAGCTCAATCCGGTCGCCGCTATGCAGGCAATGCTGCTGAATCGCATGTCCGTTGACGAACGTGCCGTGGCTGCTGCCTAGATCAACGAGGTAATACTCCGAATCGCGGCGTTCAATTTGGGCATGGCTGCGGGATACGTGCGGCTCAGCGATCACCACATCGCGATCTGCTCGTCTTCCAATCGTGACCACGGGCTTGGTCAGTGCAACATGCGATTGCGTCCCGTCGAAGACTATGAGTAATTCAGCCTCCGGCGATTCCCCAACTGAGGCACTGGTCATCGACATACCTCCAAGTTACCGGCCTACACTCATCCTTGTGAATGCTTGGATGCAGGCGGACTCTCCACGGTTCCGATGCTTCTGGCGTAACTTTTCTCGGCCGCAGTGACTTCCGCGCCTCGGATTTTGCTCTGCTTCGAAATAGTGTGTACATTAGGGCGTCGAAGGAAGAACATGGAACACACCCTGCTCACCGCCCGGCTCACCCGCTCCGAACTCCTTTCGGAAAAGACCAAGCATTTGGAGTTCGAAATCGAAGAAGTCTCTGAATTCCCTTTCATCGCCGGACAGTTCATCTCTGTCCGCGAGCCGCGCGGCGAAAAGTTTGTCACTCGCGCCTACTCCATCGCCTCGCCTCCCCGCAAGAACAATACCTTCGATCTCTGCCTCAATCGCGTCGATGAAGGATTCATGTCCAACTTCCTCTGCGACCGCGTCGTGGGTGACGTCGCTCATTTCCACGGCCCGCACGGATTGTTCATTCTCAAGCCCGAAGTTCAGGACATGATCCTCGTTGCCACTGGCACCGGCGTCGCCCCCTTCCGCAGCATGGTTCAGCATCTTTTCGGGGTTGATGGAACCGGGGAGCAACGCCACAATGGCCGCCACATTTGGCTGGTTTACGGTACGCGCTACCCGACGGACATCTATTACCAGCAGGAATTCGAGCAACTCGCGGCCGAACAGCCGAATTTCCACTACGTCGCCACGCTCAGCCGTGGCCCTGAGAGCTGGACCGGTGCCCGAGGTTATGTTCAGCAACACGTCCGCCACATCGTCGGAGATCGCAAAGACATGCATGTGTACATCTGCGGCCTCAACGACATGGTCTCCGCCGTCCGCGCCCTGCTCGTTGAAGAATGTGGATGGGACAAGAAACGCGTCATCTACGAGCGTTACGATTAGGGTGCATGGATGGCGTGCGATCAGCGGCCTACTTCATTGCCCAGAGCGCGAGTTAGTTTTCTTGCCTGACAAATTCCGACCAAAACGAAATGCGGCGACCTCAAGGAGGGAGGAGGTCGCCGCATCCGAGTAGCCAATATTCGGCTACCGAACAAAAGTCTTGAGATTGGTTTTATCCCTGCATCACTCCAGGGAGAGTTCCAGACGCCATCACCGCAAACTGCAATTCTGCGTCTTCCATGTTCAGGTGCTCATGTAGCCATTCTCTGCACAAGTTCCGGAGCCTCAGCGGCGCCGAGAGGTCGTTTCGGCTAAGATCCAGCTCTATCTTGAACATCTCTGCCATCATACCCAGCTCTGCCTCGCAATGATCTTCCAGCAAAGGATAGGACATCTTCATTAGGAACTCCTGTTCGTGCTCCAGATGAAGCAGGATCATCTCGACAAGCTTCTTTGACGCCAAGCGGATCTGCAGCAGATCGCAGGCATACAGTATCGCGTGATTCAGTTCCGTGTACCTGCGCTGGATCTCTGAATGCTCTTCGTCGAGTACGCCCAGCCCAACTACCGGTGCCGTAAATTCCTGAAGTTTGCTCGGCATTCTTTCTCCTCGCCCCGAATGAATGCAATTTACGTTCCTAATCTCAGGCCGGCGCCACAGGGCCACACTCAAGCCCTAAGTGCATGAATGCAAGCACGTTCCGTTTTCCGAAATTCAACCCGGAAAAGCTCGCCTTGCTCGGTTCGGCAAGCATTACGTTGTACATCGAGAACAACTTTCCATTGGCGCCTGCCGCCGAATTGCTCCGACTCTGGCTCGCGTGATCCCTGTTTTGCTTCCGGTGAAGATTCCCTTTCTTACTGCATCCTGCAGACACTAGACTTCATCTATTAAGTTGACAGTAAGTGACTCAGGTTCTATCATCGCAACCATATTAGGTCTGAGTTGGCGTCCAGAAGGGCGCTTTGTCGGGTTCGGTACTCCTGTGGAAGTGCCAACCTCAACAATTTTCGCGATTTACCGCAGGAGGCAATGAACAACAATGGCAAAGATTATCGGCATTGATCTGGGAACTACCAACTCGGTCGTAGCCGTTATGGAAGGCGGCGAACCGAAGGTCATTCCCAATGAAGAAGGTGGCCGGACTACCCCATCGGTGGTCGGTTTCACCAAGAACGGGGAACGTCCTGTCGGCCAAGTCGCCAAGAATCAGGCAATTACGAATCCGGAGAACACCGTCTTTTCCATCAAGCGCTTTATGGGGCGCCGCTACGACGAAGTCAGCGAAGAAATGAAGATGGTGCCCTACAAAGTCGTGCAGTCCGGCGACCACGTGGCCATCGAGGCTCAGGGCAAGGAATACACGCCTCCCCAGATCTCGGCCATGATCCTGCAGAAGCTGAAGAAAGCCGCAGAGAACTACCTTGGCGAGCCTGTCACCGAAGCCGTGATCACCGTTCCGGCTTACTTCAATGACTCGCAGCGCCAGGCCACCAAGGACGCAGGCAAGATTGCCGGTCTCGACGTGAAGCGCATTATCAACGAGCCCACGGCTGCCGCACTGGCCTACGGACTCGATAAGAAGAAGGACGAGACCATCGCCGTGTACGACTTCGGCGGCGGCACCTTCGATATCTCGATTCTGGAAGTCGGCGAAGGCGTCATCGAGGTGAAGTCCACCAATGGTGACACCCACCTGGGCGGCGACAACATTGACCAGCGCGTCGTTGGCTGGCTGGCCGATGAGTTCCGCAAGGAATACGGCCTCGACCTGCGCAGCAAGGGCAATGAAATGGCCATGCAGCGTCTGCGCGACGCCGCTGAGCGCGCCAAGATCGAGCTGTCCACGACCATGCAGACCGAGATCAATCTGCCGTTCATCACGGCAGATGCTTCCGGTCCGAAGCACCTGGTCAAGACGCTCACCCGCGCCAAGCTTGAAGAGATGGTGCGCGACCTGATCGACAAGTCCATCCAGCCTTGTCAACAGGCTTTGAAGGACGCTGGCATCGACGCAAGCAAGATCGATGAAGTCGTGCTCGTCGGCGGCCAGACTCGTATGCCGATGATCCAGCAGCGTGTAAAGGAGTTCTTTGGCAAGGAGCCGCATCGTGGCGTGAACCCGGACGAAGTCGTAGCCGTCGGTGCTGCCATTCAGGGCGGCGTGCTGCAGGGCGAGGTAAAGGACCTGCTGCTGCTCGACGTGACTCCGCTCTCGCTCTCCATCGAAACCTATGGTGGCGTGGCGACCGTCATGATTCCGCGCAACACGACGATTCCGACCCGCAAGAGCGAGGTCTTCTCAACCGCGGCTGACAATCAGACCTCGGTAGAGATTCACGTTCTTCAGGGCGAGCGTCCCATGGCCGCACAGAACCGTACGCTGGGCAAGTTCCATCTGTCCGGCATTCCGATGGCGCCTCGCGGCGTGCCTCAGATCGAGGTAACGTTCGATATCGACGCCAATGGCATCCTCAATGTCACGGCCAAGGACACCGCGACCGGCAAGGATCAGAAGATCGTCATCACTTCCTCCAGTGGTCTCAGCAAGGAAGAGATCGATCGCATGGCCAAGGAAGCCGACGCGCACTCCGCCGAGGACAAAGCCAAGCGCGAGGAAGTTGAAACGCGTAATCAGCTTGATGCCATGGTGTATCAGGTCGAGAAGATGTTGAAGGAGAATGGCGACAAGATATCCGGCGGCGAGCGTGGTGAGGTCGAGAACGCGGTCGGCGATGCCAAGAAGGCGCTCGAGAGCGGTGACCATAAGCAGATGCAGGTCGCACGCGATCGCCTGCAGGCAGCATCTCACAAATTAGCGGAAGCGATGTACAAGGCCACTCCGCCGAATGCCGAAGCCGCGGGAGCTCAGCAAGCTGAGCAACCAAAGTCGGAGCAGAAGAAGGATGATGGCGTGATCGATGCTGAGTATGTGGATGTGGAGGATAAGAAGTAACTCGCCAAAAGAGCGGCGGGAAACATTCGCGGCCGGAGCGGACAGTCGCTTTGGCCGCTTTGCAAAACGGGCAGCTATCTTTTGAGCTGGCCCGCATAGGGGGACACATGAATTTCGAAGTCAACGGCATCCCGTACTTTCTGACGTTCGACACCAGCGAGGCGCAGTGGTTCTTGCTCACGCCCTCTCGTGATGGAATCGAGTCAGTGGAGATTTACCACGACGGCACGCTGCTGACTGGGCCGGCGAAGCCAAATCAGTCCAGTGGCAGCGCAACCCGTATGAATTAGGATCCCCCGATTTCGATCTACGGTTTTAGAGACTGCCCCTGCCGGCAGCCGCCTGCAAGGTGAGCGTAATGGCAGGGGCATTCATTTTGGAGTAAAAGAGCTCTGAGCCTACGCTCGAGTTCAGTCGATATACAAAGGGAAGCAATCCGGCAGAAAGAAACTCTTTGGTGCTTATGCCGGGCACAAGTATGCTGGACTGCAACAGGTTCAGGGAGACGAGCGAGAACAACAACAATGGCCGCAACAGACAAAAAAGATTATTACGCCACTCTCGGATTGAAAAAGACGGCCACGGCTGATGACGTGCGCAAAGCTTTCCGTAAGCTTGCGCGCAAATATCATCCCGATGTGAATCCGGGCGACAAGAAAGCTGAAGAGAAGTTCAAGGAACTCTCCGAAGCCAACGACATTCTCAGCGACCCCAAGAAGCGCAAGATTTACGACCAGCTCGGGTTCTATTCCGACAATATCGACCCTAAGACCGCCGAAGCCTACGCCAATGCTGGCGCTCGTGGCGGAAATCCCTTCGGTGGCGGGAACCCGTATGGCGCAGGCGGCAATCCGTTCGGCGGATACAACCAGGGTGGCCAGCACACCGAGTTCGACTTCCGCGATTTTGACTTCGGCGGAGCCCAACAGGGCGGACGCGGAGGAGCCAGTTTCCGTGACATTTTCTCCGGCATCTTTGGCGGCGGTGGCGTAGCCCAGGAACCCGCTGAGACTGCCGGCAGCGATGTCGAATACAAGGTTCAGGTGCCCTTCTGGGAAGCCATTCGCGGCGGCGAAATGAAGCTGAACATACAGCGCCCGTCGTCCATGGGCCGCATGACTCCCGAGCCAGTGTCGTTCCGCATCAAGCCCGGCACGCGCGACGGACAGCGCATCCGCCTCGCAGGCAAAGGAAATCCCGGGATCCGGGGAGGCCCTCCGGGCGATCTCTACATCATCGTGCAAATTGGTGAGCACCCCGTATTTCATCGCGATGCCGATGACATCCACATCACGGTGCCCATTCTTCCATGGGAAGCCGCGCTCGGCGCGAAGGTCGAGGTGCCGACCATCGATGGACGCACCATGCTGCGCATTCCTCCTGGCACGCAGAGTGGACAGAAGCTGCGCATGCGCGAGAAGGGCGTGCCCTCTGCCACCAAGCCCGGCGTCACCGGCGATCAGATCGTGAAGATCCGCATCGTCGTGCCCGAAATACCAAACGTGGAAGCCAAGGAACTCTGGCAGAAGCTGGAGAAGATGCATCCCGACAATCCGCGCGCGGAGTTGTGGAGCAAGATCTAGTTGAGGAACATAGGCAGTCAGGAACTTGCAAGTTAGAATGTTAGAAAACTTCTATCTATGACGAAACGAAAAGGCAAAGGCGCATACATGATTTCGGTGGTGGCCGAGATGTATGAAATCCACCCGCAGACTCTACGTTTGTATGAGCGCGAGGGATTGCTGAAGCCATCACGCAGCGACGGAAACACCCGCCTCTACACTGAAGACGATCTCAAGCGTCTGGAGTTCATTCTCTCGCTCGCCCGCGACCTCGGCGTCAACATCGCCGGCATCGGCATCATCCTCAACATGCGCGAGCGAATGGAACAGATGCAGCTTCAAATGCAGGAATTCGTGAAGTACGTGCAGCAGGAAGTAATGACGCGCGCCAATCAGGCCATGCCCAAGGAAGGCCTTGTTCCCCTGCGTCGCCCCGTCGTTATCCCGCCCAAAAAGAAATAAGCACCGTCTCCAAAGGAAAGGGGCGCGATCATCGCGCCTTTTGTTCTTTCAGCGTTGTCATCCTGAGCGGAGCAAAGCGGAGTCGAAGGCCCCCTACTCCTGGCAACCCTCACCTACTACTTGATCCAACCCACCCAAACAGGTTTTCCCTTGTCGTCGCGCATCACCATCACATCGCCTCTGCGAGTCAGTTCGCGCACCAGCATCAGTTGATTGCCTTCCACCGTCACAGGAGAGCCTACTACCTCGATCGCGTCGCCCTTGACGAAGGTGATCTCCATCGCCTTCAGAAATTTTTCCGGTGCGATCCACAGATCGACAGCGCCTTTGTCGCTCGTGATCAGGAGATGGACTGTGGCATCCGCGTCCGTTCTCACTTCCTGTACGACGCCCTTGATCTTAACCTCGCTGGTCTTGTCGTATTTGAGCGTGGTCGTCGCGCTTGCCACTGTGAATGCGATCAGAACAGTTACTGCGATTGCCAATACCAATTTGAAGGAAGCCGGCCGAGACATGGTTCACTTCTCCTTTCGGAGGCAGGCATCGGGCTGTCGCAGCACGCTTGTGCTGCTGGCTGCGGCGCGCAGGTGGTTGGGCGTTCATTTCCTGTCTCCCAACCCGGCGGGCGACTCATCCGTCATCGCTCGTTTCAGGTCGCAAACAACGTAGTCCGCAATGGTCTTTTGCTCAGTGAGGCCTATCACATCGGCCCGTGATCAGCAGCCGCAAATCGGGCCTTCAATCTTCAGGGTTGCTCCTGTCGCGAATTCAGGAAATAATCACAGATCGGGTTTTCCGCGTTGCAGGAAAGCAGACGTGCTCTGGCCCTTTTCTTACCGTTACCTTACCCGGCTGAACGTGCCCACAACGGAGTCCGAACGCAGTCGCGTCGAATCCGTGCTAGGTGCCCTGCGCGCCGTTTTGGCCGTGCTCGCTCTCATCGCGTTCACCATGGAAACGCCCGAGCCCGCCAAATTCACCCGCCTCGTTTATGTTCTCCTGATCTTCTGGTTGATTCACAGTGTCGCGGTTTATATCTGGGTATCCAACCGCCCCGTTACCCCAAAATTCCTCATTGCCCTGCACGCGGGAGACATCATCTGGCCGACGCTCATTACTGCCTTCTCTCACGGCTCCAGTTCTCCCTTCGTTCCGATGTACTCGTTCGCGCTGATCTCAGCCGGATTCCGATGGGGTTTTGCTGAAGCTCTCCTCACCTCCGTTGCCGGCGGCCTTGTCCTTGAGATTGAAGCGTTCTTCCTGCGCGGCACACCCTGGGGAGAGTACGAGGGCAATCGCCTGCTTGCCCGCTCCGCCTACCTTCTTGTGCTCGGCTACCTCATCGGAACCCTCGGCGAAAACGAGAAGGAGCGTCGTGCCGAATCGGGTGTAGTCAACCGAGTCCTGCATGCCGCTCGTACGGAAAACAGCTTGGGTGTCGTTTTGGATGCCGTGTTCAAGGAATTCCTAAGCCTCTTCGACGGATCGCAAGTCTTCCTCGTAACGCACGACCTTACGACCGATCACGTTTTCCTCTGGCAAACTCGCCCCGACCGCCTTTCCGACACCCGGCCTTATTGGAAAGAGATCCTGACCGAGGATAATTTCAGCTATCTTCTTCCCGACTATTCCCCAGCGTTTTATTGCAAGCGAGTTTCTTCTACTGCCATACGCATGCTCAATCTGGCTCCGAAGGCGCAGTTCCATGTCGTGAACGGCCAAATACCCGCACTGCCCTTCTTGCCTCCGGACACGACATCCCTGCTTGCCGTCACGTCTGAGCTCGGACACACATGGCGACTCCGGTTCTACATCGCGAATGCGATGGTGGGCAAAAACATGCTCCAGGAGCTTGCCTTCGCCAATTCGCTTTTTGAACAGGCGGCCACCGCGACGTACGGCGTCTATCTCATGCGCAGGATGCGCGCTCGGGCCAGCGCCATCGAACGCGCCCGTGTTGCACGCGAACTGCACGACGGCGTGGTGCAATCGTTGATCTCGGCCGAGATGCGAGCCGATATCCTGCGTCGCCGCACCGAGAAGCATTTCCCGCCCATCGCTCCCGAAGTAGGATCGCTTCAGAGCCTTCTTCGCATTCAGGTCGCCGAGCTGCGCGAACTGATGCATCAACTGAAGCCGGTCGAAGTCGAGCCCGAGCAACTGATCGATCATCTCGCCGAGCAGGTCGATCGCTTCCGGCGCGACTCCGGAATCTCTGCCCGCTTCGTCTCAACAGCCGAAGAGGTTCGTCTCTCGGCCCACGCCTGCCGCGAGATTCTGCTGATCGTCCGTGAAGCCCTGGTCAACGTCCGCAAGCACGCCAAAGCCGAAGACGTTCTCGTCACCTTCGGTCGTCAGGATGGCTTTTGGCGATTAGCGATCAGTGATGATGGCGTAGGCTTCGGCTTTGAAGGTACACTGGCTGGAGTAGAGCTGATGAAGTCCGCAAAGGGCCCGGCGATCATAAAAGAGCGCGTCGCCAATCTCGGAGGCGAGCTTTCCATCAACTCCCAGGCACCTCGCGGTTCGCAATTGTTGATCAAGCTTCCACAAAAGACCTATATCTCACATGGACAGTAAACGATGGATAACAAAGTAACTCTGATCATTGCCGATGATCACACGATCTTTCGTGACGGCCTTCGTCGCCTGCTCGATCTGGAAGAAGGTTTTGAGGTCATAGGAGAAGCAGCCAATGGCGCGGAAGCCATCGCCATGGTGCACCAGCTCCACCCCTCCATCCTTTTGCTCGACCTTGCCATGCCCAAAATGCCGGGCCTCGACACTCTTCGCGAACTTTCGCAGCAAGAGCATTCCACCCGCTCCATTCTCCTCACCGCTGCCATCGAGCGCCGCCAAATCATCGAGGCTCTGCAAATGGGTGCCTGGGGCGTGGTCCTGAAGGAATCCGCCACCGAACTCCTCCTGAAGGCGATCCGTTCCGTTATGGATGGGAAGTATTGGGTAGGCCGGGAGCCCGTCACTGACATGGTGAAATATCTTCGCGAACAGACCGCGCTGCTTACCCCGTCCAAGGCCCGCAGTCTTGGCATCACCCGTCGCGAAACTGAGATTCTCGGCGCTATTGTCGCAGGTCTCAGCAATAAGGAGATCGCTCAGAAGTTTGCGCTCAGCGAAGACACCGTGAAGCATCACCTCACCAACATCTTCGATAAAGTTGGTGTGTCCAGCCGCCTAGAGCTCGCGCTTTTTGCCATCAATAACCAGCTCATCGAGAGCTGAACTCGGCCCCAGTTCTGTATTCGGGAATCAAGATTTAGTCACGTTGTGCCGTGAGTTCCATCACATCGTGAAGCCGATTTGCTGCGCCACACTCTTGCGGACTGGAGAGTTCCATGTCCGCTAACCTGAACGACACGCTGCAGGTGCTCCGCTACGAACTCAACTATCTTGAATTAGGCGGCATTGAGCGCGACCGCAAGCTGGAATCCATCAAGTCTCCCTTCCAGGAGACTTCCGCCTGCCTTAATTTCGCCGATCCTCTACGGGCGCACGCCTGTAGCGAGTGCGTCCTGTTCCAGTTTGTTCCGGAGGAAAAACGCGCGGAGGAATTGCCTTGCCACTACATCCCGCTGAACGATTCCGGCGAGACTGTGGCTGAGCTTCTGGTCAGCGACCGTCGCCGTATGGTGGTCGCACTGGAAGCGTGGCTGCGGGAGAGAATCGCGAAACTTGATGCCAACTCAAAGAACGGCACCAACGGCGAAAAGCACTCCTGACAAATTTCAGGGGAGCCCATCAGGCTCCCCATTCGTTGCTTCGCTTCGTCAGCGCATTACTGCTGCTGAGAACTCATCGCGCCCGGGCTCTTCTTACCCGTGTCCGCGCCAACCTGCGAGGCCACCTGCTTCGCCGTCGCCAGATGCTGCTCAAGAATTGGCAGCGTCTTCTGCGCCCAGGCCTTCACTTCGGGATCCTTTCCCGACTGAGCTTCTTTACGGAACTCGGCTACATCTTTCTCATGGTCTTTCACCATGTCCTGCATATATGCCTTGTCGAAATCTGCACCGGTCTTCGATTGCATCATCTTGGCCGTGTGCTGGTCCTTTACGCTCGGGTTCTTAGGCAGCGTGATTCCCTTTTGTTGGGCAAGCTGCTTGAGCTGATCGTTAGCCTGCGAGTGGTCAGTGACCATCTTGTCGCCAAAAGATTTTACAGCATCGTTTGAGCCATGCTGCTTTGCCATATTGCCCATTGAAACTTCAGCCATGCCGCCCTCGGCCGCTTTCATGATGAAGGCATGGTCTGGACTCTTCATCTTGCTTTCACTGGCATCGTTGCTCATCGTGTCCGGCATGTTGCTGCCCATGTTACCCGGACGTGCTCCAGTTCCTGTGTCTGCCTGGCCCATGCCGGTCGTTGACTGGCCCTGCTGCCCCATACCTTGTTGCTGTCCCATGCCCTGCGATCCCGGACCGCTCTGCGCCATACACATTGCGCCCAGCGTCCCCACCGCCAGAGCATGGAAAATCATTCGTTGTGCCCTCATTTGGCTCTCCTTGATGTATCTGTTGAGACGAGTGGTATGTCCCGTTAGAGACCCTTGAAGAACCGGGCGTTGCACAGCGAGAGACCGTTATCGAGCCACATCCTTTCTGCTCTCTCGCCTTCGTCAAACTGTTTCGGCAGAGGAAAACATTCCCATTCCTAGTCTTTCGCGTCCGCTCCTTTGGTGGCATTCGGCTCAGTATCCTGAGGGAAGGATCGCAACGTCAGTGCCTGTTCCTTTGCAGATTCCTTGCCGTCCGGCTCGCTTCGATGCACCGTCAGCGTGCCCTTGACGACCCAATAACCTTCCTCCGCAGGACTCTTCGCCTGCCCGCGTTCGATCTTGCCCGAGAACTGATACCACACACCCCCGGCCTGCTTTGTTCGAAAACTCAGAGTGTTCCCTTCAAGTTTTGCTTCGGAGAAAAATTGGTCGATGAACTCGGCCTTGTCCAGGTCCTCATCTTTGAAATGCGAAATCAGGCCCGTGACCCTGCCCTCGTTCACCTCGATCTGCACGAACTCACCTTCGTGGATAAACGAGTAAAGGCCAGTGATGTCACCCTGCGCCTCTGGCTTCGAAGCCGTGTTTGTCTGGGCGGCGGCGCCAATCGCAAGCAGCAGTAAGAATAAAGCAGTAGCGAGAACTTTCTTCATGGTGCAATCGAGTATAGCCGAGCGCCGAATTTCCATGGCTATCTCAGCATCGCGATATAATCGCCAGCTTACTCGTGGAAACTCCGTCCGCAACCCGAAAGCAAGCCAGCACCCCCGCCACATCCATCGAGGCCTCGCCTGACGATTTGCGGCTGCTCATCTCCTGGCCCAATCCGCTCAGGGTCTTCTTCGAGAATCTCTTCCTGCTGCTCACTGGACGCGTTGTACCCGCAAATATCACCAGTTCTGCGCCCGACTACGACTTCTGGCAAGGCGTCGACCTCTCTTCTCCCGTCCCAGCTCGGGGCCTGTTCGACTCAGTTCTGGCCCACGCCACTCTGATCGGATTCTTGTACGCGGTTTCCATTTGGCCCCATGCCAAACCTCATCTTGCTTCGCCTCTCACGCGCGTATCGGTGAGCCGATACGAAATCAGCCAATACCTTCCCGAACTGCATGGAGCACCCTCGCCTCAACGTCAAGCGGTAGGCAAGCACGATCCGACCCCCGCGTTGCAGGAAATCATTTCCCTACCGGAAGCGCCCGACAATCTTCGCCAAACCGTCGTCGCTCCCCCAAAGGTCAAACTCGACCGCGACCTCAATCTGCCGAACATCGTCGCCTATGCACCCACCACGCCCGTTCAGCCACTTAGCGCCAGTCAGAGCGATGCCGCCCGTCTCCGTCTTCCCGCAATCATGCCCGAGGTAGTTCAGCCAACTGCCCAAACCAGTTCTCTCCGCTCCGCCTCAAAACTCCCCACCTTCCAACCTGTCGTAGTTCAACCCGCACCGGATGTCGCTACCTCCCGGGCTCGCCTCACACTACCAGCTTTTCGGCCGCAGGTCGTGGAGCCTTCTCCTGCCGTGGCCAATCTCAACCGCGCCGCTACAGCCAATCTTGCTCATCTTGTTCCGCACGTCGCCGAGCCTATTCCCGACGTACCTCAAGTCGCCGATACACAGCCCGCTTCCGGACAAATCATTGCGCTCAATCTCCACCCCGCTGAGGTCCACGGCCCCGTCGATCTTCCCTCCGGCAATCGCCGAGGCACGTTCGCCACATCACCCACTGGACGCCCCGAAGCCACCGGCACGCCTGGCACAGACGCCACCACGGGCGCCGGAGCAGAGCCCACAAAAACTGCCAACGCGCCTGCCGGAATTCATGTCTCCCCCGCGCCCTTGCCCGACTCGCCCATAGCCGCACCCAACGCCATCGCCTCCCAACCAGGAGGCACCGATCCCGATGCTCGCGCAAAACTTATGGCGGCCATGCATCCTCCTCTGGCCTCCATTCCACGCCAGCCAATAGCGCATGAAACCGCCGAACCTCGCAACGATGTTGAAAAGCGCGTTTTCGCCGGACGCCGCTCTTACTCTCTGCAAGTCAACATGCCAAACCTCAACAGCACCACCGGGAGTTGGATCATCCATTTCGCCGAGCGCGTTCCCGGAACTCCTGCTTCCCCAATCGCCGCCCCCGAAGTCATCCGCAAACCCGACCCCGCCTACCCAACCGACGCCATTCACGACGGCGTGCAAGGGACAGTGATTCTGACTGCTGTAATCCGCGCCGACGGCAGCGTCGGCGAAATCAGCATTGCCAAGAGCCTTGATCCTCGACTCGATCGCAATGCCGTGCAGGCGCTATCACATTGGCTCTTCCGTCCAGCCCTCAAGGACGGACACGCCATCGACCTTCAGGCGGTGATTACCGTTCCCTTCCGTGCGAATGCGATCAGGTTCTGATTTAGAGATTTTGTTGCGAAGATGAAGCGGTCCCGGGGCGCTGACTCTCAATTCTCGCGATCAACTCCGGATTGGAACAAACTTCGTAGTAGATGTGGTCGGCCCAGCGCACGAACTTGAAATCCCTGACCTCGACCTGCGCGGTTCTTCCTTCGCGCACAATGATCGGATGGAACAATCCCGCGCTCACCGGCACCAGTCCCCGGTAGAGATGCACTCGGTCCGAGCCCCATGGCATCGGCAACTCCATCTCAAATTCCTCAAGCGAGATCTCGTTCTGCATCTTCTCAAAAGCTGCTTTCGGCAAATGAATGCCGCCCACGTTGTAGTTCAGCAGGAAGTCCTCCAGCGCGCCCGCCGCTGCCTCTTCGTCGGCCGTCTGGAACACGAATACGTTGAACAGTGGATTCGTGTCCTGAATGTATCTGCGCGCACGCTTGTGACAGGCGCTCAGGCGATCGCTCAAATTCAGAGCCTCTGAGATCATCACCTGGTGGCTGCCATCCATCAGGTACATCGGCGGAGCGCTTTGATACGCGATGCCGGTTCCAATCTCCAACTTCGGCAGTCCGCTTTGAGCCGACGCTTTGTTATATGCCCGCACAATATCGAGCATCTCGCGAGCCAGCACGCACGTCCGCGCCACGCCGAGCCCGCGTTCGCCTTCTTTTTCCATCATCGCGAGAATGACGGCATCGCCCTCGATGAAAACCTTCTGCGCGCCATACTTCGGCAACAGTTTATTCACCGGCTCAAAGAAATTCAGGCTGAAGAATGACGCCGGATTCAATCCGCGCTCCACCAGCGAACGTGTCAGAAAGCTCGAGTCCCGCACGTCGGCCTTGATGACCACGTGGTCCTTAACCTTCTGCTCAACCGGCCGCTCCTCTTCCGGCAGCAGATACTCATACAGTGTCCCGTTGATCTCCGAGAGTTCTCTCAGCCTTGAGTTCTGCAGCAGGTTCACCGAATCCAGCGCGTGCTCTAGCACTTCCATCTTTTTCATGTCGCGATGGAAGCGCGACAGGTCAATCAGATATCGTGCCGCGTACCGCATTCGCTCGCTATTCCCTGCCGAACGAACTTTCTGCACCGCGGCCCGCAGCTTCCCATGCGAACGCCCCTCGTGCGTCTCCAGCACTTCCTCGACCCTGCGCAACTCGTCCTTCATGATCAGTGCGCATTTCAACTGCTGCGGCGAAATCACCGCCCCGTACTCATCAATGATCGGAACCGTTTCGTATGCGGCAATCACGTAGTCGATCAGTTCCGCGTCTTCAAGCGTCGCCACCCACCCAGCCGTCAACCCCCGCTGAGCCTTGCCCCTCGGCGACTCATCAGCGAGTCCGCTGAACATCAACGCCTTCGCGTTCTCAGGGTTATTCAGCAGCGACTCGGCCTCAACGTCGCCATCGGCGACCCCCAGGCTTTTCAGGAAGCCCTTTGCAATCTCCACCACTCGCGACACCTGATCGCGATCCCGGTCGTAGCTTCCAAACAGCGCATAGTGCGTCGCTCTGATGAATGGATCGTTGACCGCGTCGGTGAACATCAATCGGTTCGCGATCACCTCGTATCCCGGAGCATCGTCATCTCCGAAAAGCGAATGACGCGTGCTCGCCACCGTTTCGCGCTCCACTTCCGCCATCGTGGAAAGCACATCCTGGGACACCCGCCGCAACACCTGCCGCTTGTTCACCTGGAAGCGAAAGAATCGATCCCGCTGCACCATCTGGTGCAACTCAAGATGACGCTCCGCTCGCTTCTTCAGATTCTCCCGGCAGCGCTCCAACACATTCCCAAATTGCAGCAGCAATTCCGTTCGCAAGAACTTGATGATGGCGACACGGCACAGCATGTCCAACTCAATATCGTCCGCCTGCCGCGCACGACGGAGCGAAGCGAGCTGCAACGCGCTTAGTGCCTGCTTGAACTCCGCAGGGAAATCCACTCCTGTCGTCGGCAGCGCGTCGCCTTTGATATGCGCGCGGCCATACGGAGAGACTCCAAACGGATTCTCATCCTGCACCCGCGCCAGTTGCTGCACGTCTCCATGCTGCTCAATCAGGTTGAAAAGATGGTTCGAGGCGATCTCGGTAAACTTCGAGCTGAGAAAAACGTCCGAGCGCAGGTTATCCACGCCTGCCATCAGTCCCCGAAAGGTGAGTTCCGGAACATAGGGAGTCAGCGTGAACTGACCCGCTAGTTCAGATATTTTCACCCGTCCAAAGAATGGCAACGGCGACATGCAACCTTCTATTCGGAGATTTTGGGAGCTGACTGTGCGACTTTACCACACAGTCTTCGCCCGACGGGAGTTACACTTTCCCCGTTCCTTCGTAACCTTTCCTGCTGACTCTTCCTATCTGCAGTCAGTGTTGGCCGGAAGCTTTTCGCGCCTTCTCGAACTCATCTCCCGCCTTCCACTGAACCATGCTAGGCTGCTCGGCTGCCCTGTATCCCAGAGCAATTCCAAAGCGCGCCATCACCGCGTTTGAGCGATAGTCGTAGTCGTCTTTGAATTCGTCCGTAGGCTGATGATAGCTCTTTTCCATCGCATCACTGTTCGCCTTCACCCACGATTCCGGATGCCCCGCAAAATGATCGCCCGTCTCGATTGAAAACGCCGGCACGCCTACCTTCGCGAAGCTGAAGTGATCCGAGCGATAGTACCCGCCGTTTTCCGGATGCTCCGGCTGCAGGATCGTCATCTTGAAGTCGGCTGCCGTCTTCTGGAAAACTCCTGCGAAGTCCGTGCGCTGATAGCCCTCAGCCTCCACTTCCTTCGGAATCCCCAGCGGCTTGATCGAGTCATAATTCAAATTCAGCGTGATGTCCGAAAGCGGGAGCGGCGGATGCTTCCCCAGATACTCCGATCCCCACAACCCCTGCTCCTCTGCCGTCACTGCCGCAAAATACATTGAGCGCTTCGGCTTCACCTGAGCGGCCGCCACCGCACGCGCCATCTCAATAACCATCGCCGTACCGCTCGCGTTATCCAGCGCGCCGTTGTAAATATTGTCTCCCGGCTGGTTCGGACGAATTCCCAGGTGGTCATAATGCCCGGTGTAGATCACCGCCTGCTTTTTCAGTTCGGCATCGGAACCGGTCACTTTGCCAATCACGTTTTTCGAGTCAAATTTCCGAACGCTCGTCACCACATGCGCATTCACTTTCAACGGCAACGGCATCGCGCGGAAACCCTTTTGCTGGGCGGCGGTCATGATCGCATCCAGATCCTGTCCCGCGTCTGCCAACATCGTGCGCGCCACCGCAAGCTGCACCCACGAAGCCATCGCCAGCTTCGGCTCGCTATCATCCGCCAATCCCGAGCGTTCTCCCGACCACGAGCTTCGCACCACATCCCACCCGTAGCTCGCCATCTCCTTCTTGTGGATCAGGATCACGCCGGCGGCTCCCATCCGCGCCGCCTGTTCGTACTTGTACGTCCACCGCCCGTAATACGTCAGAGCCTTGCCACCAAAATACTTCGGATCATCCGAGGGCGGCTCATTCACCAGCATCAGCAGGATCTTGCCCCTTACGTCGGCTCCGGCATAGTCGTCCCAGCCAAACTCCGGCGCCGTGATTCCATAACCGACAAAAACCACATCCGCATTCACATCGGCTGTCTCGTGCTGATCCAGGTTGAACACCACCACATCATCCAGCAGTTTCAGGTTCATCACCTGCTTCGGAGTCTTCACCGCCACCGTTGTTCCCGGCATCGTGGTCAGCCCAACCATGGGCACCTTCTGGAAATACGTTCCGTTATCCCCCGCCGGCTCAACTCCTGCTTCCTTGAACTGCTTCGCTATATACTCGGCTGCCAGCTCGCCGCCCTTCGTTCCCGTGCCGCGTCCTTCCAGCGCATCGCTCGCCAGGTACTTCACATCCGCGCGAATGCGCTCTGCCTGCACATTGTGCAAGGCCGCCATCATTCCGCTCGACGGCTGCCCAGCGCTCTTTGCGTGTGTTGAACGGCTGTGTTTCCCCGTCCGCGCCAGCCCAGCGCACACCAACGACATACAGACAAAGCAAACAAGCATTACTCTGCGCATATTTCGGATACCAGTCCTCAGAATTCCAACTGTGTTTTCGCTGATTATTGTACGCTGCAGCAGCGCCGCCACAGCATGGCTCAATGCTTCGGCACCTTGCGTAGAATCTTCCTGGTCAGCCCCGTCAACGGCAACTCAAATACTTCGGCGCGCTCCACCCAACGACCTTGCACTTTGCCGCCTGCTCGCAGAGCCTTCGGCCCAAGCCGCACAACACGCACTTCGTAATCTGTGTCAGTGATCGAATGCCTCACCCGCCCCACTGTTTCTACCCCGTCATCCTGCCCCGCCCACTCCGGAAGCTCCCACATCCCCGCCATTTTCTTCTCATGCGCCGCTCGCTGCACTAGGTAAACACGTTCGCCGCGCTCTATCAGGGCACGCGTCAGTTGCACGCGTTTTCTTGGAGCCTGCGCCTTGCTGGTCTCCATCCCCGGAGCCACGCACCACACGCGTACCGGACACACCAGGCATTGCGGGTTCTGCGGCGTGCACACAGTGGCGCCCAGCTCCATCATCGCCTGATTCCAATCCCCCGGATGCTGCACGTCCAGCAGTTCCTGTGCCCGCTGCCAAGCCATCGCATCGGCTCGCGGCTCGCCATCCATCCGGCTCAACACGCGCTCCACATTCCCATCCACCACCGCCACCGGCTCACCGAACGCAATACTTGCGATCGCTGCTGCCGTGTACCGCCCCACACCGGCCAGCTTCCTGAGTCCTTCAGAATTCTCCGGGACCTGCCCTCCGAGTTCTTCCACAACCTGCCGTGCCGCACGATGCAGCATCCGTGCCCGGCGGTAGTACCCCAACCCGCTCCAGCGGGTCAGAACGTTTGCCTCCGTCGCCTCCGCCAGCGTCCGGACGTTGGGAAAAGCGTCCATGAATGTTCGATAGTGTTCCAGCACCGCAGCGACGCGCGTCTGCTGCAGCATGATTTCCGACACCCAAACCCGATATGCGTCCGTATTCTTCCGCCAAGGCAACTCGCGCTTATGTTGTGCATACCAATGAAGGAGCGCGACGCGCAGCTCTGCCGTGGAGGTATTTCGCTTGGGCTCAGGTTTTGCTCTTTTCGCCATCCGTGAGCAGATTGTACCAAGCACCCACGTCCTCAACTCTCAACCCCAACTTTGCTGTAAGCGAGGCTTTGTGTTCTGATGCTTGCTATGAAAAGAAATTCAACCGTGGTTCTCCTACTCTCAGCTGGCATGATGTTTGCCACCAATGCGATAGCTCAGCAAACGCCCGCCCCCAGCGCGCCCGCAAATGCGCCTGCAGGCGCCTCCGCCAGCACCATGTCCGACAAAGACAAGGCTAGCTACGCCGTCGGAATCAGCATCGGACGCACCTTGCAGCGCGATGGCATTCAAGTGGACCCGGCCATGGTGACCCGCGGCATGCAGGACACCCTCAGCGGAGGCAAGGTCCTCCTTACCGATGACGAAGCCCGCACAGCACTCACCAAAATGCAGCAGGATGCCCGCACCAAGCAGGAGGCCGAAATGAAAACCGCCGGTGAATCGAATAAGAAGGAAGGCGAGGCATTTCTCGCCGCCAATAAAACCAAGCCGGGTGTAAAGACCCTTCCCGATGGCCTGCAGTACAAGGTAGAAAAAGAAGGCACAGGCCCCAAGCCCACCGCCTCCGACACCGTCGAGTGCAACTATCGCGGCACCCTGATCAACGGCAAGGAATTCGACAGCTCTTACAAGCGCGGCCAGCCCGCTACCTTCCCCGTCGGCGGAGTCATCAAGGGATGGACCGAGATCCTCCAGATGATGCCGGTCGGCTCCAAGTACCAGGTCTTCATTCCCTCCGACCTTGCCTACGGCGAGCGCGGTGCAGGCCCCGACATCGCTCCCAACGCCACCCTCATCTTCGAAATCGAATTGCTCAGCATCAAAGGCAAATAACCCGTGCTTTTCGCACGTAATGCAAAGAGCCCGCCGACTGGCGGGCTCTTCACATTCACCTCGAAACCTTGAAACCTTACCTACTTCCCGATCTCCACAAACTCAAACCGATCCAGCTGCTTTTCAAACGGAATCGAGAACTGCTTCTCGATCTTCTCGCGGTAGGTCGGTCCCGAGTTGTACGTGCAGAACGGATACAGCTTGCCGTCCGGCGCCGCATAGTGAATCACGCAGCGCTTCACGCGTTCCACGTCGTAGTTGTAGTTGTCCTGGAAGTGCATGCCGGCCACCAGCAGCGTGCGGTAGGTGAACGTGCCGTCCATACCGTCGCGGCCCAGCTTCTTGTTCGTCATGCCCTGGATCGTGTTGAGGAACTTCTCAAACGTCAATCCCGGAGGTGCAAGCTCAGCCTTGAAGTGCTTCTTCAGATCCATCCAGCCCTTCGCACCGTTGTAGTACTTCGCGAGGCCGGTAAACTTCTTGCGCGACAGCTCTTCGATGTCCTGCAGCATCGCCGGAATATCGACAAACTGCGTAACCGGAACTGCCTTCTTCGAACGCTCATCGACGAACATGTAGGTTCCCAGCGAGCAGTGCGGGTGGCTCGAAATCGTCGGCACGCCACGCTGTTCCACCGCTGAGATCAGCTTGCTGAAGGGTGTGACGGCCGTCAGCGGGAACCAGTCGTTGTACTTGTCGAACATCCCCGTCTGATCGCTCAGAGCATGTGCCAGGTCTGTCAGGGTAAAGCGCTTCGCCTCAAGTTCCTTCTTCGAGATGCGGCCCGTAAACGCCACCGGCTGGAAGCTGATGCCGCTGACCGTGTCCACATTCTCAATCGCCAGTCGCAGAATGTCGCCCAACTGGTGATCGTTCAATCCCTTCACAATCGTCGGAACGAACACGATCTTCATTCCAACCTTGCGGCAGTTTTCAATGCACTGCAGCTTCTTGTCCAGCAGCGCCTCGCCGCGCGTCTTCATATAGACGTCGTCGCTCACGCCGTCAAACTGCAGATACAGCGTCGCCAATCCGGCGTCCTTGCACTTCTGCGCAAACTCCACGCTGCTGCCGATCATGATTCCATTGGTCGCGGCCTGCAGATGGGTGAAGCCCATCTCCTTGGCCATCGCCAGGATCTCGATAAACTTCGGGTGAATCGTCGGTTCGCCGCCCGAGAACTGCACCACGCGGCCATCCACCGGACGCTCATTGCGCAGCGCCATCAACATCGTGCGCACCTGCTCCATATCCGGCTCATACAGGTAGCCAGCGGCGTTCGCGTTGGCGAAGCACACCGGGCAGGTCAGGTTGCAGCGGTTCGTCAAATCGACGTTCGCCAGCGCGCTGTGCGATGTATGCAGTGAGCACAGTCCGCAGTCATCGGGACACACAGCCTCGGCGCCCTTGTCCACCGCCGGATTGCTCAATCCCGCGTTATCGCCGAACTCCCACTCTTCCATCTTCAGATAGAGAGCGACATCCGAGTACACACAATCCTTGAAGTCGCCGTGCGTCGGACAGGTCTTCTCCATCATGACCTTGCCGTTCTCTTCGAAGATGCGTGCCGGGATACGCTGTACAGGCTCGCAGTCCGGGCAGAGCGAGGTCGTCGTCTTGGGTAACCCCTTCTGCAACTTCTGAATGGGACCACCAGTCAGCGTCTTTTCAGGTTGCAAAATCTTCAGGTCCGGCCGTTTCGCCGATGCAAATGGGGTGCTCAAAGGCTTGTCTCCGCTCTACTTGAATTAGTGGGTAGTAGATATACTCCCGCGTGTAACCAGTGTGCCTTTTGGCACGAACGGGACACAGTGGCACCGGTCACTTGCTTGAGTGAGGTCACTTTTCAGCGAATCGCAATTCTGCGCATCCAATGGCGATTTCAGGAACCAAACGAACACCTCCGGGGTCATACCCTACAAGCAGCATTTAGTTTGAGAATTTAGGATGCGCTCAATTCCTGCAATTTTCCTTTGAGCGCTCGTTCTCTGGACATACGATTAATCCGTTCCAAGGAGACCGCATGAGACGTCCGTTAGCTATCCTGTCCCTGGCTTTACTCGCACTGCTCACTTCCGCCATCGCTCAACCCGCGGCAAAGCCGTCCAAGCCCATCGCCAGAACCACCCCATCTCATGCCGAGAATTCCGATGCCGCCGAACTCCCCATCCACCGCGTCGTCCTTTATAAGAACGGTGTCGGATACTTCGAACACCAGGGCCGCGTCTCAGGCAATCAGGAATTGAACATCCGCTTCACCACTGCCCAGCTCAACGACGTCCTCAAGTCCCTTACCGTCGTCGATCTCAGCGGCGGACACGTCGGCGGCGTCCGTTACAACTCCATCGCCCCCCTCAGCCAGCGCCTCAGCAACCTGCGCCTCCCGCTCGATGGCGACACCGACCGAGATGGATTCCTCAAAGCCCTTCGCGGCGCTCGCGTCGAGGTCCACGCCTCTGCCTCCTCCGCCACCGGACGCCTTCTCTCCATCGAAGAGGTCACGCGCACCGACAAAGAAGGCAACGAGATCAAGATTTCGCAGCTCTCGCTCATCTCCGACTCCGGCGAGCTCCGCACCTTCGACCTGACGCCCGCCACCTCCGTCCGCATCCTCGAAGGCGACATGAACCGCGAAATCGGACGCTACATGTCCCTGCTCGCCAGCGCCCGCGATAAAGATGTCCGCCGCATGACCATCTCCACCACCGGCGACGGCCCCCGCGATGTTGTCGTCAGCTATATCAGCGAAGTCCCCGTCTGGAAATCGACCTACCGCATCGTCCTCCCGCAGAATGCAAACGGCAAGCCCCTGCTGCAAGGCTGGGCCGTGGTCGATAACACCGTCGGCGAAGATTGGCGCAACGTCCAACTCTCCCTCGTCGCCGGAGCGCCTCAATCCTTCGTCCAGCAAATCTCTCAGCCCTACTATGTCCGCCGTCCCACCGTCGAACTCCCCAAAACGGCCCAACTCACCCCGCAAACCCATGAAGGTTCGTTGGAACCTCAACAATCGGAAGCCTTGAACGCACCAGCCGCCGTCCCCAAAATAGTGACGCCTGACAGAAAGGACAAATCAAGTGGCTCGGCAGGTGGTGTGGTTGGTGGTGTTCTAGGCAAGCTTGGTGCAAGTCATTACGACCGCCTCGAGCGAAACGCGATTTTGGCAGCTACTACGGACACCGAAGCCTATGCGCAGTCCGTCGATTCCACCGCTTCCGGCGAAGCCCTCGGCGACATGTTCGAGTACGCCATCAAGCAGAACGTGACAGTCCTTCAGAACCAGTCTGCCCTCGTTCCCATCGTCCAAGCCCGTGTCGATGCCGAAAAGGTCACTCTCTGGAACGCCAACGACCACACTCCAGTTCGCGCCCTCTGGCTCACCAACTCCAGCGGCCTCACGCTCGATGCCGGCAGCTTCAACATCGTCGAGGGCGGAGCCTTCGCCGGAGAGGGCCTTCTCACCGAGGTCCACCCCAACGAGCGCCGCCTTCTCTCCTACGCTGCCGACACCGCCATTCGCATCAAGTCCGAAGGCGCATCCGAGCAGCGTCCCTACACCCGGCTCCGCGCCACCCGCGGCATCCTCTACCTCACCCGCGAACTCCGCGAAACCCGCACCTACACCGTCTCCAACTCCGACACCACCGAACGCAACGTCGTTATCGAGCACCCAGCCCGCTCCGGCTGGCACTTCCTCTCCACCGACCTCAAGCCCGCGGAGTCCTCAAGCTCGTATCACCGCTTCCGCGTCAAAGTAGCCCCCTCCACCAGCGAAAAGCTCATTGTCGCCGAATACTACCCGCAGCAAACCACGTACGCCCTGACCAACCTCGACGACAACACCATCGCCTTTATCCTGAAATCCGGAAACGTCCAGCCCGAAATCGAGGCCTCCCTGCGCAAGCTTCTCGCCAAGAAGGACGAAATCGCCGCCGTCCAGCGCCAGCTCGAAGACCGCCGCAACCAGGTCGAGCGCATCAACCGCGAGCAGGCCCGTATCCGCGAGAACATGAAGTCCCTCAAGGGCAGCGCCGAGGAAAAAGCTCTCCTCCAGCGCTACGTCACCGGCCTTAACCAGCAGGAAGACCAGCTCGCGAAATTAAACTCTGAAATTTCTGCAAAAGAAGTGGAACTTAATGCCCGCCAGAACGAATACGAACATATGGCTGAGTCGATGACTTTCGACCAAGCCTCATAGTTCCTCCTCCTAAATGACGTTGTCCGCCGACGCACGGCGGACTTTTTTTGCCCCAAATCTCGGTGTTATTCGTTTGGTTTGGCATCATTCCGAACGCAGCAAGGAATCCCAGCCGCCCTCTCACCCCTCCGCCTCCGCCCAAGGTCACCCACCACCAACCGCCCCTTACAGCCTGCTCGCAAAACCTTGCACCGCCCCGATAACCGCCCTGCTCTCCAGCAGCATTACATCGTTATGCCCTGCCCTCTCCAGCCACACGCGCTGCTTCGGCTCATTGGCCAAGTCGAAAACCCTCTCCCCATGCCAGAATGCGATCACCTCATCATGCCTTCCATGAATAATCAGCACCGGACAGCGCACCTTCCGAATCTCTCTTGCATTATCGAACTTATCCCAGGGCACGATCTTCACCTTCGTCAGCACCCGAAATGCCGAAGTAAATGGCGCCTGCGCCACCAATCCCGCCACCGGACGATGCTCCGCAAGATGAATTGCCGCTGCCGCACCCAACGAATGTCCATAAGCAATCACCCGATCCGGAGCCACCCCCAGCGTTCCGGTTAAATACTCGTACGCCGCCTCGAATAAACAGCCGCTTCCGAAGGCGCACCCTCGCTCTGCCCATACCCGTTGTAGTCGTACGCCAAGACCGCGAATCCCGCTTCCCTGAACTTTTCCAGTATCGGCATATCGTCGCCGATATCTTCTCCATTGCCATGGCTGTATAGCAGCGTGTATCGCGCCTCGCGATTCTCCAGATACACCACCGCAATCTTCCCCGCCGCGCAAGGAATCATCATGGCCTTCGTCGCTGGCACCCGCTCAAGCCCAGCCATCGTGTACCCCGCGACATGCGGCTGGAAAATGACGTGATCCGAATAAATCGCCAGAATGATAATCAGCGCATAAACCACCACAGCGCACGTCAGCAGAATCCGCACACCCGCCATCATCACTCTCATCCAGCCCTCCCTGACAAGGGAGAAGTATAGATCGCACCCAAAACAAAACCGCCGGAGTCATTCTCCGGCGGCGCTGTTTTCTACTTGAGCTCTTACTAATCGCCCATTACTTCTTCTGTCTTCTCTTCCTTCTTCGCAGCAGGCTTGCCCAACGCATCCAGCGAAACGAACCCGCCTACCTCTTGCGGCTTCTCGCCCAACACATGCTGCTTGTACAGAGCCATCATCTTCGCGTTCTCGGCGTCCTGCTTCAGTTTGGCATCGCGCGCCCGCAGCTTCTCTTCCCTCGCGGTCTTCGCCACGCCCAGCTTGTCCAGAGTCGTATTGCGACCGGCGTGCACGTGTTCTTCGTTCAGTGCCAGCGAGTGCTCCGTGCTCTCCAATCCCACCTTCTTGCCGCCCGCGAAAATCTCATGCCGCCCATGCTCCTCGTACCACTTCGTCAGCGTAGCCGTCATGTGCATCTTTTCGATAATGTTTCTCCAGCCCACGCCCGTGTTGTACGCGCAGAAGCTGATCTCGCCTTCCTGCGTCGCATACGGAATAATGCACTGCTCCGTGCGCCGGAAGTCGTAGTTGAACAAGTCCTGGAACCACATTCCCGCGATGAACAGGAAGTTCCAGCGATCCGCCCTGCGCTTCTTTACGTCATCCAGCGTGCGGTCCGGACTCGACTTGCCGTACTTCGATTCCGCCTTCTTCGTCGCCGCAAAAGTCTTGTCAAACTTCTTCAGCAGGTCGGTGAACTTGAAGTGCGTCGGCGACTGGAACGGATCATAGTTCCGCGCCAATGCCAGCGCCATTCCCACATTCGACCAGAACGGGCTGCGTCCACCATCGCTCACCTTGGCTACATCTCTCGCCACCTGGTCCGCGTGGATGAACTTCGTTACCGGCACAGCTTCCTTCGTTTCCTTGTCGATCATCAGCGCCATGCCCACACCGCAGTTTGGATGGCATCCGCAATTCAGCGATCCCCAATCCTTTGCGCCGCCATGGACGACGTCTGCCCAATCGCTGAACGTGCCCATGAACGAAATCGGGAACCAGTCCCTCGCCGGCTCACCCAACCCCGTCTGGTCTTTCACGTCATGCGCCAGATGACTCAACGTGTAGCGCTGCGCGACGCGCCGCTCATCCGTAATCGCCTCATCGCGCCCCGTGAACGACACCGGCTGGAACGACAGGAACGAGATCCGCTTCGGGTTATCCAGCGCAAACTGAATAATGCGGCCCACTTGCTCGTTGTTCACACCGTTGACAATCGTCGTCACCGGAACGATTTCCACGCCCGCGTTGTGCAGGTTTTCAATCGCCCTCAGCTTCACATCAAACAGATTGCCCACCGCTCGGTGCGAGTTCGCCGCGTTGCCGATTCCATCAAACTGCAAGTACGCGTAGCGCAATCCCGCTTCTGCCGCTTTCTTCGCAAACTCCGGAGACTTCGCAAACTCAATGCCGTTCGTTGCCGCCTGCACCGAGTTGTAGCCCACCTTGCGCGCATAGGCCACCGCGTCCAGGAAGTACGGAGACAGCGTCGGTTCACCGCCCGAGAACTGCACGCTCATCTGCCGCTTCGGCTTGATCGTGATCGCGTCGTCCAGCAACTGCTTGATCTCTTCCCACGAGAGCTCGTGCACAAAGCCCACCTGGTTTGCGTCCATGAAGCATGGATCGCACATCATGTTGCAGCGGTTCGTCAGGTCAATCGTCAGCACCGACCCGCGTCCGTACTTCACCGTGGATGTGCCGTGATTGTGCAGCTTATCGTCGTTATGCGCGCGCATGTCGCGCCCCGGAAACGACTCTTCCAGGTGACGGAAGAAATCCACATCGACGGCCATCACGTCTTCGAAGTGACCATGCTTCGGGCAGTCCTTCACCATCAGTATCCTGCCGTCGCGCTCGATGATCTGCGCCTTGATCTCGCCCACCTTCTCGTTCAGCAGAATCTCGTATGGCATCTTGCCATCCACAATCTGCTGCCGGATCTCCGGCACGCACTTCGGACAAAGCGAGTCCGTCGTTCTCGGCCATCCCAGCGGAGGCTTGGTCTTCTGATAGGACTTCAGCAGCGGCTTGTCCGCCCACCGAGGCGTAATCGAAGGTTTGGGGTTGATGCTGTTCCACTTGTCAAAAATCACCCACGCAACTTTCGCCACATACGTGAACGCCTTCTCGACATACTTGATCGGCTTATGCATGAACCGCTGTCTCCTCTGCTCTCTGTGTAAGTACCTGGAACAGATCTGCCCTGCAAATGCAGTGCTACAGATCGACAGCATCATGCTAGGGTGTTCTCCCTGATATCCCAATCCGTATCCCACGAACTGCTGCATTCTGCGGCTGACCTGCGAAATATCACATCAAGCGGTGACCTGCGTCACATGTTAAACCACTGAAAGCAGGGACCTTCGTTGACACCCCCACACGGAAGTGCACCATGGAACCGCCAGCCCCAATATCGCGTATCATCTCTTGAAGCTTGCTGGAGCAGAAAACCTAGACCCTTCCGGCAAGCAAGGGAGAAGCCATGTACTGCTCAAACTGCGGCAAGAATATCGGTGACGGCGCAGCTTTCTGTCAGTTCTGCGGGACCCGAGTAGCCCCGCTGCCGCCGGTGTCGCATCCTGTCGTTCAGCGCCGTTTTGCCCGCTACAGCTCTGACAAGAAAATCGCCGGAGTCTGTGCCGGAGTCGCGCGCTATTTTGACCTGGATCCCTCGGTCGTTCGCGCCGTGTGGCTTCTTTGCGTTTTGCTTGGCGGCACCGGCCTCCTCGCCTACATCGTCCTCTGGATCGTCATGCCGCTCGATCCCGAATATCCGCCAATGCTTCCCGCATAAATTTAAGCTGTAGAGCAACGTTGCCCATTGGTGGCCCAGAGTTGGCGATTATGCGCAAGTTCGGCCCAGATTGGGCGGCTACGCGCAAGTTCGGTGGCCCAGAGTTGGCGATTTTCCAACTCTGGGATTTACACGACAAGTCACACCACACCCTGCCCACATACGCCTTTTCTGGATTTGTGGTCAGCACCCAGCCCACATCTAAACCTTCCCAATCACCACCAAACCCTCGGTGCCCCATCTCTGCCCGCTTTTGGCAGAGGCGGGATAGCAAACAGCCCAAATCTAGCCTCTTCCAGTCTCAACCCAACCACCCGCCCACATGTGCCCTCTCCTGGCATATGCGGGATAGCACCCAGTCCACATTTAGCCCCGCAGTTAATCATCGGTATTCCACTTTATTGACCACCCCCGATCAACACTGCAGAATCAAACTGCCGTGGATACCGTCGTGCCGAAAAATCAGATTCATTCCCGCGCCCATCGCTTGCGCCTCGCGATGCTCTACATCGCGCTGCTCACTCTCGCGCTGCTCGCCATCGGATGCGGCGGCAAGAAACACTCTGCGCGCAACGTGCCACCTCCGCCTCCAACCTCGACCGAGAGATCGACCGGCAAGCACTCCAAATCAGACGACAAGCTCGCACGCGATTCCGACTCCCTGCGCTCCGTTCCCGGCATCCACGTCGATCCTCACGCCAAGGTCATCTGGACCGAAGTAGGTTACGCAAGCTGGTACGGCCCCAACTATCACAACAAGAAAGCGGCCAACGGCGAAATCTATAACCAGAACGAGCTGACCGCCGCGCACAACACTCTGCCGCTCAACTCCATCGTGCGCGTCGTCAACCTCAAGACAAACGATGCCACCGTCGTGCGCATCACCGACCGCGGACCCTTCGTTGCCGACCGCATCATCGATCTATCTGCTGCCGCAGCCAAGGCCGTGGACGTTTACCTGCCCGGCACCGCACGCGTGCGCCTCGATGTCCTCGAAGCCCCGCGCCCCATTGAAAAAGGTGGCCGCTGGTGTGTTCAGATCGGCGCCTTCCAAACTCAGTCCGCCGCTATCCATCTCAAGCAGCACCTCATGCGCCGCTACCCCGACGCCCAGGTACTCCAGTTCAAAGGCCCCACCGGATACTGGGTCCGCATCCGCGTCCCGCAGGACGACAAAGAGAAAACCCGCGAAGTCTACGCCCACACCAAAATCGACGAGGGCGGCATCTTCATGGTCCGCCTCGACTGATTTCATTTCATCAACCTGAGCGAAGCGAAGCACCTTGCCTTTGCTCTTGCTTTTGGTTTTGATGTTGCCTTTCCGGTGTCATCCCGAGCGCAGCGAGAGACCCCTACCCCACCTCCGCCCTTCCGCCGAAGCAGCTCTCTTCAACGCAAAAAAATCCCACCGGCCTACTCAGCCGGTGGGTCACCGTTTCCCCTGAGAACGTGTCCGTTTCAGGAGGCTCTGTATCCTTAGACACGCCTCGTGAGAAAAAGTTGTCCCCGAGACAAATTATGTTTCTCAGCAAGACACGATAACGTTTACGCCTCCCGAACTACTTCGCCTCAGCGAACTCCCCTTCCCACCGCGCCACCACCACTGTCGCCAGACAGTTCCCGAGTACGTTAACCGCCGTCCTCCCCATATCCATCAACTGGTCGATCCCCAGCAGAATGAACACCGGCTCCGTCGGCAGCCCAAACGAGCTCACCGTGCCTAGCAGAATCACCAGTGATGCTCGCGATACTCCAGCAACTCCCTTGCTCGTCAGCATCAGCGTCAACATCAGCAGCAGCTGCTGCCCCAGCCCGAGATGCACTCCCGCAGCCTGAGCCACAAACATCGATGCCAGCGCCAGATACAGCGTGCTCCCATCCAGATTGAAGCTGTACCCCGTCGGCATCACGAAAGCGACCACCTGACGCGGCACGCCCAACCGTTCCATCTGCTCCATCGCTATCGGCAGTGCTGCCTCGCTGTTCGCCGTAGCGAATGCCAGCGTCACCGGCTCTGTCACCGCCTTCACAAACCTGCGCAGCGGCACGCCCGCAAACAACGCCACCGGCAGCAGAATTCCCAACACAAAAACCGCGAGCGCCCCATACAGCGTTCCCAGCAGCTTTGCCAGATTCCCCAACACTCCCAATCCCGTCGAAGCCACCGTGTACGCCAGCGCCGCTCCCGCCCCAATCGGAGCAAACAGCATCACGATGTTGGTGAACTTGAACATCGTCTCCGTCAGCGACTCCACCACCGCCAGCAAAGGTCTGCGCCGCTCTTCCCTCACCATCGCCAGCGCAATTCCGAACATCACAGCAAACACCACCACCTGCAGCACCTGACCCTCGGCCACGCTCTTGGCAATGTTCTCCGGAAACACATGCAGAAGCGTATCCACCAGCGTCAGCTTCTGCGTTGGCAGCGCCTCACCCGCCGCGCCCGTAAGATGAATCCCCACTCCCGCCTGCGACAAATGAATCGCCGACAGCCCAATCACCAGCGCAAACGTCGTGATGACCTCGAAATACACAATGGCCTTCACGCCCATGCGCCCCACGCGCTTCAAATCCGCATGCCCGGCAATCCCGCTCACCAGCGTCGCAAACAGCAGCGGAGCAATGATCGTCTTGATCAGCCGCAGAAATATCAGACTCAGCACGCGCAGATTCAGCGCCACTGCCGGAGCGTCATACCCAATCTCCGCGCCCGCCACCATGCACACAAATATCCAGTTCGTCAGCGAGCGCCGCATCCCCGCATAAACAAACAGCGCTGCAATTGCTGCCCACCGCAGCCAAATCCACGCCGCCCCCGCCCCCGCCACCCAACACCCGACCTGATGAATCATCCGCCGCTTAAATCACCGCCGATTCAGGGTGCCCCATTCAAGCCCTCTTTTGGCTTGAGTGGGGTAGTTGCCTTTGCTCTTCAACTTCGCGAAACCTTGAAACCTCGCCTTCCCTACCTCAGCAAATCCTCTAACTCCACACCCGCATCCGTCTTCTCATCCCGATATTTCACAATCACCGGCGTATATACGCTCAATCCCCAATCCTTTGCCTTGCCCTTGCTGATCGCCCTTGCTCCGGCCACCACTACCGCACCTTCCGGCACCACCAGAGGCTCCGTCTCCGTCGCTCGATAAATCTCTCCGCGCACCGTATCAAACAGCGGCGTCGAACGCGTCAGTATCACTCCCGACCCCAGCACCGCTCGCTGCCTCACCTGCGTGCCTTCATAAATGCCGCAGTTGCCGCCCACCAGCACATCGTCTTCAATGATCACCGGCGTAGCGTTCACCGGCTCCAGCACTCCGCCCACCTGCGAAGCTGCGCTCAAATGCACGCGCTTTCCAATCTGCGCGCATGAGCCCACCAGCGCATGCGAATCCACCATCGTCCCCTCATCCACATACGCGCCCACGTTGATGTACATAGGAGGCATGCAGATCACGCCCTTCGCCACATACGCTCCCTCGCGCACCGTCGAACCACCGGGCACAATCCTCACGCCATCCGCACATCCAAAATGCCGTACCGGATAAGTATGTCGATCGACAAATGTAAATACATCGCCCGCATGAGTCTCCTCAGCCGCGCCCAGCCGGAAGCCCAGCAGAATGCCTTCTTTCACCCAGACGTTCGCTTCCCAGCGCCCATCGCGCTTCTCCGCTGCCCTCAACTCTCCCAGCGACAGCGCCTCGCGGAACTGCTTGAATACCTCCAGCGCTCCGCATTCCCTCTTCGCATCCATCCCCAGCGCAAACAGCCGCTCTATCTCGAAACGTAAGTTGTTCATAGTGGATGAAGTATAACTGCAAGGTTTCAAAGTTTCACAGGTTTCCATGTTTCAAAGATGACCGGGTGCCCCACTCGACCGGGTGGCCCACTCAACGTTCTGTTCGTTGAGTGGGGTAGTTGCTTGACCTTGATCTTGCCTTGACTTTGATCTTTTGCTCTTCAACCTCGCGAAACCTTCCCTCACCTTCCCAACCTCCTTCCCTTCCCTTACAATCCCCCTGTGGGGATCTCAGAAGACTTTCTTTCCTGGGCGCATCCCGTCGTGCGCGAATGGTTCATCTCGCGTTTCGGCACGCCCACTGAGCCGCAGACAGCCGGTTGGCCGCACATCCTCGCTCATCGTGACACTCTGATTTCGGCTCCCACCGGAAGCGGCAAAACTCTCGCCGCCTTCCTCGCCTGCATCGACTCGCTCGTCCGCCAGTCGCTCGACGGCGCCCTCGGCCAGAGCACGCAAGTTCTCTACATCTCTCCGCTCAAGGCCCTCGGCAACGACGTCCAGAAGAACCTCGATCAGCCCCTTTTCGAAATCCAGCAACTCGCCGCCCAGCGCGGATACCTCATGCCCGGCATCCGCACCATGGTGCGCACCGGAGACACGCCTCCCCGCGAGCGTGCCCGCATGCTCAAAACCGCGCCGCACATCCTCGTCACCACCCCCGAGTCGCTCTACATCCTGCTCACCGCCGCCCGCAGCCGCGAACTCCTGCGCGACATCCGCACCGTCATCGTTGACGAAATCCACGCCCTCGCCAACAACAAGCGCGGAGCCCACCTCGCCCTCTCGCTCGAACGTCTCGACGTCATCACGCACCAACGCCCCAACCGCATCGGCCTCTCCGCCACCCAGCACCCACTCTCCCTCGTCGCCGAATTCCTCAGCGGTAACGCTGTCGATCTTGCTCTTAGGTGTCATCCTGAGCGCAGCGAAGGACCCCTACACCCAGCAACTCCCTCCCCCGAAACATCGACAAACATCAATCCACCCTCCGAACCGGGTGGCCCACATCCGCCTTCTTTTGGCCAATGTGGGGTAAGCACGCCGCCCAGCGAACGTGGGTTAAGCACACACCCCGCATCTCACGCCTCGGACGAATGTCGGGAACCACTCTATTCATCGACACATATCGATCCACCTCACCACACCCCCACCGTCGTCCACATCCCCTCCACTCGCCCTCTCGACCTCGCCATCGAGCTCCCTTCCACCGAGCTCGGACCCATCGCCTCCAATGAAATGTGGGACGAAATCTACGCCCGCCTTGAGCAGCTCGCGCTCGAACACCGCTCCACCCTCGTCTTCGTCAACACACGACGCCTCGTCGAACGCATCTCCCACCGCCTTGCCGAGCGCATGGGAGAGGACAAAGTCGCCGCCCACCACGGATCGCTCTCGCGCCACCTGCGCCTCGAGGCCGAACGCCGCCTGAAGCAGGGCGAATGCCGCATCCTCATCGCCACCGCTTCGCTTGAACTCGGCATCGACATCGGCAACGTCGATCTCGTCTGCCAAATCGGCTCTCCCCGCGCCATCGCCATCGCCCTCCAGCGCATCGGCCGCGCTGGCCATTGGAGAGGAGCCACGCCAAAGGGCCGCTTTTTCGCCACCACCCGCGACGAACTCGTTGAGTGCGCCGCCATCATCCGCGCCATCCGCCAGGGCGACCTCGACCGCCTCATCATCCCCGAAGCTCCGCTCGACATCCTCGCCCAGCAGATCGTTGCCTGCTGCGCCGCCGACGAGTGGGACGAAGGCGCGCTCTTCTCACTCGTGCGCCGCGCCTGCAACTACCGCGACCTCACTCGCGAGGCTTTCGACAAAGTTCTCGTCATGCTCAGTGAAGGCATCAGCGCCAAGCGCGGACGCTACGGAGCCTACCTTTATCGCGACCAGGTCAACCACCGCCTGCGCGCCCGCCGTGGCGCGCGCCTTGCCGCCATCACCTCCGGCGGAGCGATCCCCGAGACCGCGCTCTACAACGTCGTCGCCCTTCCCGAGGAAACCATTATCGGCACCCTCGACGAAGACTTCGCCATCGAGTCCCACGCCGGCGACATCATGCTGCTCGGCAACACAAGCTGGCGCGTCCACCGCGTCGAGTCCAACTCAGGACGCGTCCTCGTCGAAGACGCCCACGGCCAGCCTCCCACCATCCCCTTCTGGCGCGGCGAAGCCCCCGGCCGCACCATCGAACTCTCTGCCCACGTCGGCCACCTCCGCGAATCCCTCGATAGTGAAAGGGCTTTGGACTGTCATCCTGAGCGCAGCGAAGGCCCCCTACCCCCAGAAACCGCCTCCGATACATCGACACATATCGATCCAGCACGCGTCCCCCACGCCGAACGCGAGGCCAGCTCCGAACCGGGTGGCCCACATCCGCCCTCTCTTGGCGAATGTGGGACGAGCACCCCCCTCGCCTTCCTCGACCCCGAATCTCTCCGCCAGCTCACCGCCTACATTCGCGAGGGCCGCACTGTCCTCGGCGCCATCCCTTCGCAGAGCACCATCATCGCCGAGCGCTTCTTCGACGAAGGCGGAGGCATGCAGCTCGTAATCCATGCGCCCTTCGGAGCCCGCATCAACAAAGCCTGGGGACTCGCTCTCCGCAAGCGCTTCTGCCGCAGCTTCAATTTCGAACTCCAAGCCTCGGCCACCGACGATGGCATCAACATCGCTCTCGCCGAGCAGCACAGCTTCCCGCTCGCCGATGTCTTTCATTTCCTCCAGCCCGAAACCGTAGAGGAAGTCCTCCAGCAAGCCGTCCTCACCGGCTCGCCCATTTTCGCCACCCGCTTCCGTTGGGACGCCAATCGCTCCCTCGCCCTTCTCCGCTTTCAGAACGGACGCAAGGTTCCGCCGCAAATCCAGCGCCTGCGCGGTGATGACCTCCTCGCCGCCGTCTTCCCCGACGTTGCCGCCTGCTTCGAAAACATCGAAGGCGAAATCCAGGTCCCCGACCACCCTCTCGTCGAAGAAGTCATGAAAGACGTCATGCACGAGGCCATGGATATCGACGGACTCCGCCAAGTCCTCGAAGGCATCCGCGATGGCAGCATCCGCACCGTCGCCATTGATACGCCCGTGCCCTCGCAGTTTGCGCACGAAATCCTCAACGCCAACCCTTATGCTTTTCTCGACGATGCTCCGCTCGAGGAACGCCGCGCCCGCGCCGTGCAGCTTCGCCGCACCCTTCCCGCCTCTGTCCTCGAAGAAGCCGGCAAGCTCGACCCTGCTGCCATCGCCCAGGTCATCGAAGAATCGCGCCCCGACCCGCGCGATGCCGACGACCTCCACGACCTCCTCCAAACCCTCATCCTCGTCCCCGCCGATGCACTCAGTTCCTCACAAGAACAAAGCAGTGTTTTTAGCCGTCAGCCTGAGCGCAGCGAAGGACCCCTACGCCTAGCAACCACCTCCCCCGAAACATCGACAAATATCGATCTCCCCCCCGCGGTGCTCCACCCTTCCGGCAACGCCGGAGAATGGGCTAGCTCCTCCGAATCGGGTGGCCCACATCCGCCCTCTTTTGGCGAATGTGGGGTAAGCACCCCGCTCGCATCTCCGCCCTCTAACCTCTCCCTCTGGATGGACTCTCTCATCTCAACCCGCCGGGCCGTCCGCGCCTTCATCGGCCCCCGCGAGTTCTGGGTCGCCTCCGAAAAATCGAAGCACCTTACATCGATATATACCGATCTATCCTTCTCCCCCGAACCTCCGGAACTCGCTCTCGAAGTCCCCTCTCCGGACACGATTCTCGACCGCGCATTGCTCGGCTGGATGCAGCACACCGGACCATTGACCAGCGAGGAATTATCAGCGCTGTTCAGTGTTGATCCTCAGGTCAATGCTTCCGCTCCCAACTCCCCCAGTGCACCCGACGCACCCCCCTCCCCCGATATCCGTAACCATTCCGCCACCTCCTCCGGAGTTTCGCTCGCCTCCATCGAATCCGCTCTCCTCCGCCTCGAATCGACCGGAGCCATCCTCCGCGGACACTTCCGCAGCACCTCCGGGCCACTCGAGTGGTGCGACCGCCGCCTCCTCGCCCGCATCCACCGCCTCACCGTCGCCACTCTCCGCAAGCAGATTGAGCCAGTAACGGCGGCCCAATTCATGCATTGGCTCCTGCGCTGGCAACACGTAGCCCCCGGCACCGCCCTTCGCGGCGACCAAGGATTGCTCGAAGCGCTGCGCCAACTGCAAGGTTTCGAAATCCCCGCGTCTGCCTGGGAGCGTCACATCCTCGGTCGCCGCGTTGCCGACTACGACGGCGGCATGCTCGACCAGCTCTGCCTCATGGGCACTGCCGGCTGGGGACGTTTATCTCCGCATCCTGCCACGCTCGAAGACGCAGGACTCGCAAACCGTCGCGTCGTTCCTACCTCTGTTGCGCCCATCACTTTCTTCCTTCGCGAGGACTGCGCCTGGATGCAGCCCCGCGCCCACGATGTCGAGCAGGAACGCTGTTTAAGCGGCTCCGCGCAACGTGTGCTCGACAGTTTGCGTCGTCGCGGAGCTTCGTTCTTCGCCGATCTCCAGCGCCTCACCGGACTAGAGCGCACCGAGCTCGAGCGCGGTCTATGGGAACTCGTTGCCGCCGGATTCGTCACCGCCGACGGCTTCGATAATCTGCGATCGCTGATTTCCAAAACTCAACCTTCGTCGATCACCTCGCGCAGCAAACGCTCCCGCCACACCGCAGGACGTTGGTCCCTGCTTGGCGACACTCACAACGACGGCTTGGGATCGAGTGATGCAGATGCACTTTCATCCAGTAAACATGAGGATTCCAGCGCTACCGCCCCCGAGCGCATCGAGGCCACCTGCTGGATGCTCATGCGTCGCTACGGTGTCGTGTTCCGCGAAGTTCTCACACGCGAAGCGAATCTTCCGAAGTGGCGCGAACTCCAGGTTGCGTTCCGCCGCCTCGAAGCGCGCGGCGAAATTCGTGGTGGACGTTTTGTCTCCGGTTTCGTCGGCGAACAATTCGCTCTGCCCATCGCCGTCGAGAGCCTTCGCGAAACCCGCAAATTACCTGCCTCAAACGATATCGTCACCATCTCCGCCGCTGACCCCTTGAATCTCGTCGGCATCATCGTTCCCGGCGAACGAGTCCCTGCCATCGGTCCGCGCACCGTCAGCTATCGCAACGGCGTTCATATATCTGGCGTCGAGCCCGCAAACGCGACGCTTTCGCACACACCTTCTACCAACGATCTACCCGAGCGCGAGGCTGCGGTGTAAGCTGTCCAGAATGCGAGTTCGATGGCGCTTTCTTACCATTCCCGTGCTGATTTGTTCCTTGCTGCCTGCACACGCAAGTGCGACCGCACTGCCGCGCATCGATCGCATCGTCATCCTGAAGCAGCGTCGCGAATTGCAGGCATGGGCGCAGGGAAAACTGATTAAGACTTATCAGGTCGCGCTCGGCCCGCATCCGGTCGGGACTAAAGAACGAGAGGGCGATGGGCGCACACCCGAAGGCACATACATGATCAGCGGCCGCAATCCAAAGAGTTCCTACCACCTCTCGCTTCGCATCTCATACCCCAGTGCGGAGGATCGCGCACGCGCAGCGAAGCGCGGCGTATCGCCCGGAGGTGACATCATGATTCATGGACTTCCAAACGGCTACGGATGGGTGGGCCGCGGTCATACGCTCAACGACTGGACCGCAGGTTGCATCGCCCTCAGAAACGACGAGATTGATGAGCTATATCGCGCCGTCCCCGATGGCACCCCGGTGGAGATTCATCCCTGATGCCCGAAGATTTGATTGAGGGTCGCGATTACACCATCGACGAACAAGGCCGTTACGTCTTCACTGCCGCCTACCTGCTCCGTCGCGGAACATGCTGCGGCAGCGGATGCCGAAATTGTCCCTACCGAGGAAAATCGCATTTAGAGCAGGAAACACGCGGTGATCGCGACATTTGACTTATCAGCCCACAGTAGTTGAAAATGAATAAGTCGCAAGCGATTGCGATCCCAACCAAAGTGGGCCTGTGGCGCAGCTGGGAGCGCGCTTCCATGGCATGGAAGAGGTCGTCGGTTCGATCCCGACCAGGTCCACCAAATCCCTTCAACAACTTAGCGGCCCTGCAACTGCTGCTAGTTTCTCTTCCAACCCAAGATTCGACCCAACACCCCTAAACAGCAGCCGTCGTAACCTTGATCGCGTCAAGGAACTTCGCCTGCGCCACCCAATGGAGGTGGGCAATCGGGTCGGCAAATTCAGGATCAGTTGCTGTCGTTCGTCAGTCTGGGAATTTAGCTACCGGATGGAGATCAACCCGGGGATGAATCCCCTGGTCCGGATCGGAGTTTGTGAGTTATGGGATACTGCACTTCTGTTGATTGCGGTGATTGTAGTTGAGCCGTTCTGCGGCCCAGATGTTGAACTTTGGTGAAGCTTCGTTGTGTTGCAAACCGGCCTCGAAAGATCTGCACCGAAATTCTTCTATGCGTTACCGCCCTGGAACACGCGTTTTGTGAAGGCCCAGACACGATTGTGACTCGCGGTCTAGACGTTTAGAGCCGTGAGCGCCGTACAGAATTGTCTTTCTGCACGTTCAGTGATTTCTGAACAGGCTCACTTTGCCTCAGCTGTCTGCAGTTCCAAGCCAGCACGCTCCCCATTAATCAAGATAATTCCGGTATTCAGTAATTGCTGTCCTGTGCAGTCGTACTGTTGAAAGCAATGCAGTGCAGAAAGAGGCAGGATAAACTCCACAGCCAGTGTATGGGCGTTATCGTTGTCTGCCGCGATCTTTACCGTGGTACTGAAATCTATCCCATCGAAGCCGGCGGCATCCTTGAAGTAGCCGAGCACTGGGCGCACGAGGTGCGCAACATGGCGGTCAAAAGCCAGTGCCGCCAACTTGTACTGGGAGTCAGCAACTCCAGCCTCCACCGTCGTCGTCAGTGCGAGTTGTAGATAGGTTCCATGTTTGAACGCAATGAATGCCGGTGGTGCGTACGGCACGAAATGTGCTTCTTTATCCTGCTCTTTGGTTAACTTTTGAATCGTCTGCTGATACCTTGCCTGGAGTTCCTTCAGTCCGTCAGGCGACGACTCATGAACAGGCTCGGCGACAAGCTCCGGCGGCACGCTGGTATGGGACAGTGAAGGCAACGCGGTGCCGGGTGCACGTAAGCCGCCGGTGGTTGCGACTGTGGGGTGGGCACTGGTAAGCGTGGGAGGCGGAGCCTGGTTCTGCCCGGCGCGGGCTTCCGGCATCAACGGCTTTTCTCCCGTCAGCCAAAGCACCGCCGGCTCTCCATTGTGATAGAGCTCGGCATCGAGCAAAAGAGTCTGTTGCGCGAGCGGGTCGTGAGCCTGGACCAGTCGGAAAGCCAGTTCACGCGGTATTACGAGCACCATATTTTCTGCAAATTCGCTGTCCATGCCCATCACCTTGCGGCGTACATGATGCGACACCTCGACAGCAAAGAGATCGAAGTCGGAGGCCGCCCAAAATGGTGGAACCGTGGCCTGAAGAATCGGCAGAATCACGCTGACATAGGTCTGGCGCATGCGGTGATCCGCATCTAGAAGTTTGTCTGAGTACGATGCATAGTAGTTGCCCGTGATCTCCAAGGCCTTCCGATTGTTATAAAGCTCAAAACGAATCGATTGCTGATCGAGCTGTTTCTGCTCGGCCTCATTAATGTCGAGTTTGCGGCTGAAATAGAACGGATAGGGGAACCGATGCTGCCTTAACTCGGTTGAGATCGCCTGCAGTTCCTTCAGGTGCTGCTGCTGCAGCGCGCGCATCGCATGGTCTTTAATTTCCATCGGAGGGATGACTTGTGCAACTGTGCAGGATGCCCAGAGCAAGCCTGCAATTAGCGCGAGCTTACTTGGCCGCATACACCCTCCCCGGAGCCTTGTAAGGCGGGTCGGAAACCGCACGGATATAACTGGATAGGGCCTGAATGTCCGTCTTGGTGAGTGTATAGCCGAACGGCGGCATGGATGCCGATTTGTTCAGCGCTGTGCCGCCATGGCTGATCACCGCGACCAAGTCCGCATCGCTGATTTTGTTGAAGGTGTCGCCCTCGGTGAACGGATGGGGTTTTGGATCGAGATTGTCCATGTTTGACACGCGCTCCGGTGTGGACTCCGGATCATGACATCGGGCGCAGTACTGCACGTTGATCTGCTGGCCCAATGCCTCTTCGTATCCAAGGGCAATCTCATCGATCTTCAATTGAACCTTGCCGGCATTGGTCGCCGCAATCACCTCGAAGTGGCCACTGGTTCCCGGAGCCGAAACTTGCGAGGAGAACTGCCCACTACTATCTGTCAGGCCACTTGGCGGATCAAATTTCATGCTCGTTTGGCCGGAAAGAGAGGTGCGCGCTCCTTGTACGGCCGTTCCTTGGGCATCGTTCACCTGAACCACCACAGGCTGATCGAGCGCCGCGCCGATTCGAGCAACTTGCTTATCTCCGCTAACTAACACCAGGGCGGCGCCAGTCACAGTGGCATCAGAGGAGGCCGGAGAAGAAGGCGCGGTCTTCCTCGCGCAGCTTGACATTCCGAGGGCCGAGATGAGGAGAATAATGCATTCCTTCATTTCTTGTCCCCCCCCTGCTTTGCAGGCACTTTCAACGTCATCAGATATGCCGTCAGTGCCAGGGCGTCGGCATCGTCCATGTGCTGGTTCGGTTCGATGCTGTCAGGTCGCAGTGCTTGAGGATTTTTCAGCCATCGGAACGTCCACGCTGGGGTCAGCCGCAAGCCGGCCTGCCACAGCGCCGGGCCAATGTAGCCTTTGTCTTTTTGTGGATCCACAATATGGCAGGACTGGCAATTGTACTTCGAGTAAAAGAGCTGCTTCCCCTGCTCGGCAAGTTGCGGCATCAAGTTCGACGGCGGAATGCCATCGCGATCGAACGCCGGATCCTGGAACACCATCAGCATATAGTCGGCAAGGGTGTTGATCTCCGCATCGGTCAGATTGAACTTTGGCATGCGGCGAATGAGCGCGGGCCGCAACGTGTTGGGATTCTTCAGGAACTCCAGGAGCCAGGCGCGCTGCACGCTGCTGCCTTCCCAGCTCAGGTCGGGCGCCATGTCGCCGCCGCGACCGTTAATTTTGTGGCAAATGAAGCAGCGCAAATCGTTGATGAGTTGGCCGGCCTTCCCCCCCGGCTGGTATTGCGACTCATGCTGGGCGGCGGTTCGCAGGATCGCCGGAAGCGTGTTGGACCGTTCGGTGAGCGCAAGCAGCGAGGTAGTCAGCGCATCGATTTGGGCTGGAGCAAGCGTGAACTTGGGCATCTTGAGCCCGGGCCCGAAGCCCCGAGGATTTGCGATCTTGGAGGTGATGTAGTCGGGCAGGGTGTGCTCGACGCCTTTAGGGAAGGCCAATTGGGCAAACGGTTTGCTGCCAATACGGCTGAGGTCGGGAGCAAAGTTCTCCGGCTTCTTCACCCCATTGATCTGATGACAGGAAGCACAACCAAATTCAACGACCAGCGATCGCCCATGATCGATCTGCTTTTGCGTTGCGGGTTCCAGATGGACATTCGATAGCAGGTCGCTGTCAGTCTTTGACTGCAGGAAGCCTACAAGCAGACCAATCTGCTGATCGTTGAAGCGATAGTGCGGCATCTTCGTGGAGGGGAAGTAGCCAGCAGGATCGTGAATCCACGTCACCAGCCACTCCGGGTTCACTTTGCTTCCTATCCTTGTCAGTTCAGGTCCAACATCGCCGCCGACGAGGTTGCCAGCCGCATTCTGCATAGCGTGGCAGGAGGCGCAGAACGATTCGCCATAGAGGCTGGCTCCGGCCTGGATTTCATTTGCGTCCGTCGATGCGGGCCGCGGTGCCTTGTTTGCGAGAGTGGAAGCGTAGCGGCTCGGAGTGCTCTGCGCGATCAGAAATGCCGAGATGTCGCGGGTGTCGTCATCGCTAAACCCGAAATTCGGCATGGTCGCCGAGGCCGCGTAAGCCTGCGGATTTTTAACCCAGGCGAAGATCCATTCACGGGAACTCTTCTCGGCAATATGACCCAGGTCGGGTGGATCGTCGGTGGGAGTCATTACGGTGCCATCGGCGAGTTTGACGTTGTGGCAATGGAGACAGCCTTCACGAGCCAGCAGGCTCCTGCCTTCGTTCAACTTGGGAGTGCCACGCAATGGAGAAAGATGGCATTGACCGCAGGAGGCGTCCAGGTAACGTGCGGGCAACAGCGGTTCTTCCCAGGCATCCGTACTGTGGTGGGCTTCGTGCGCTGTGGTGGCCGTCCCCTGCCCGCGATGGCAAATGACACAGCCGAACTCGGTGAGGTTGTGCGGCATGGGCGGATGGCGGCGGAACGGCTGCTGGCTGACGTCGGAGAGCGTGGTCTCTTTCAGCGCAAGATGACAAGTAGTGCAGCGGTCCACAACCGCTAGCTCGGGACGCCATATCTGCTGGATTCCGAACTCGGCGTGGCGCTGCAGCGTCACGGCATCGGCACGCGTGCGAATCAGCCCGCGATAGCTGTTCTGGTAATGCCGCCACTCGCTGAAATGGTTCTTGGCAGGGGCAACCGCCAGCGATAAGAGAAGAACCACGCTCATGGTGCCGAAGGCCCGAGCGCTGTTGCCAAACAAAGTGTTCCAGAGTCTGTCCGATCCCTTCCCGTTGGCCACCTTAGCTCCTCCAAGGCAACACCCACGCCCATCCCGGGCCGCGGAAGAATGTGCCGACGGCAGTAAGAATCACCAGTTCCATCAGAAACCACGTCATGATCCAAAAAGAAAGCGGCTTGGAAGCTAGCCAGCTACGAAAACCGGCCGGCGTATTCGGCGGCGTTTGCGACGCAACCAGCAGCAAAACCGCAATCAGCAGGGTCGCCGGGAGGGCGACATAAACTTCGAAAGCGATGAGGAAGATCAGCAGCGCGGCAACCACGGCGCTGCAGATCATCAATCTGCGGCGCCTGTCTTTGGTAAAAATCCCCTCGGCTTCGATATTGATGTTGAAGTAAGGAATCACAATGAGCGCCATCACCACGAGCCCAGGAACGAGTACGCCCGCAACCACCGGAGGAAAGTAGTGCAGCAGCTCTTGCAATCCTAGAAAATACCAAGGCGCTTTCGCCGGATTGGGCGTGTGCATCGGATCGGCCAATTGTTCAAGTGGTGCATTCCAGATCAGTGCCAGCCACACCATAAAGACCACTAGTACTTCGACTGCCACCGCCGCATGAAGCAACGTCTCCGGGAAAGTCATCACGTAATCTTCATCCCGGTATTTCACCGCTGGTGAAGTTCGCCGAGTAACAAACGCCACGCGCACCGGGGTCTTCCGGTAATCCGAGTCCATTCCCGCGTTGAAGTCTTTGGGGCCGTTCATGGCTTCGGCCTTCCTTCCGCCGACTTGTCAGGCGCGTAAAGACCGCCATCCTTACGGATGCGCCAGAAATGGATCGCGATGAGGAGGATCGTCGCCAACGGCAGGATCATGCAGTGCAAAACATAGAACCGCAGCAGCGCGTTGGCATTGACTGAGTGTCCGCCCAGCATCAGGAAACGAATCTCCTGTCCGATCACTGGCACCGACGAGGCGATGTTGCTCCCAACCGTTACCGCCCAATAGGAGAGCTGATCCCACGGCAGCAGGTATCCGGTGTAGCTGAGCAGCAGCGTCATCAGCAAGAGCACCACGCCAATGACCCAGTTAAATTCTCGCGGGGGGCGGTAGGCGCCGCGATAGAAGACCTTGAACATGTGCGCGAACACCAGTAACACCATCGCATGCGCCGACCAGCGATGCAGGTTACGCAGAAATACGCCGGAGGAAACAACAAACTGCAGATCCTTCATATCGGCGTACGCCTGGGGAACCGACGGATGATAGTACAGCATCAGCAGAATGCCGGTGATCACCAGAACCAGGAATGTGCCGAACGTCAGCGCGCCAAGGTACCAGGTGGCACTAAACTCCAGCATCCGGCGGCGCGATTTTACGGAGAACAGGTGTAGAAATACATTGCTCTGGACAGCCTGCGCGCGGTGCAGATTGCTGGCGCCTTCGCCGCTGCGAAAGATGGATCGCCACACCCGGTTCTGGTGAAGCTCTTCGAGGTAATGCTGAATATTGTTTGCCATGTCCTACACCCGCACGAGTTGTTTTGCTGCGGTCGGGACTGACCGGTCCACCATCAGCTCGCCATCATCGTTGAGCCACATACGCAGCCACGGAAGCGGCTTGGGTGCTGGCCCCGCGATCTTGACCCCATCCCGGTTGAATTTGCTGCCGTGGCACGGGCAGGCGATGATCCCCAGCTCGGACTTGAAGCCCGTCAGGCAGCCCAGGTGCGTACATGTGGCGGACAACGCAAAGTACCCATCGGGGTCGTGGACGACGTAGATCGCCGTTTCAGGATCGAGCGTCACCGAACCCGGCGGATAACGATCGGGCTTGCCAGCATTCACAATCGGCGAGGGCTCATAGAGCACATTTGGCGAAAGAAACTCGTAGGCAAATATGCCTGTACCAGCAGCCGCAATGAGAATAGAGGTCATCCCGACCCTCACAAAGAACCGCCGGCGATCCAGATCGGTTGCGCTCTGCTCTCCCGGCACTACGTTGTTGTCGGCCATTTCCGGCCTCCTGGTCAAACTCGTTGCGCTTACGCTTTTGGCGCCGGACCGATCGCACCCACCGGAATCAACCCAGACGATTCCACGGCTACCATGCTGTAGGCTTCCATCGTGATCGTTCCCACCGGACACCGCATCGCACATAGTCCGCAACGAATGCAGCGTGTCTCATCCTTGATCATTGCCGTGCCGGCAATGTTGCCAAGTTCCTCTGGAGAAACATCGGTCAGTTCCACATCGAACATCTCGGGATTTGCCCGAATCGATTGCAGCACGTCAGCCCCAAACGAGATCCGCTCCAGCGCGACCAACTCGAAACATTGCTCCGGACATACGTCCACGCAGCCGCCGCACAGAATGCACTCTGATCCATCTAGCGGATTGCCTTCCATAACGGTGTTGATCCAGCACTTCAGGCAGCGCTGGGCTTCCCGTATTGCCGATTCCTCGTCATACCCGATCTCGACCTCGGTAACGCCCGTGCGACGGTCCAGGGGCAACATCGGAATTGGCTCGCGCATGATGTCAACGAAGTTCTCAAACATGCGATGGCGGTCGAGCACTTCGACCTCGATCAGCGGGTCTTGATGCTTGTGTCCACGCAGGAACTCGTCAATGCCCACAGCCGCGCGCTTGCCGTCGGCCACGCTGTCGATGATGAGGCGCGGGCCGAAGACACAGTCACCACCGGCGAATATGCCCGGTACCGACGTCATCAGACTGTCCCGGTTGACCTGAATGAGTCCGCGCGCCGAAATTTGCACGCCATCTTCCGGCTTAAGAAAGTCCAGATTAGGTGCCTGTCCAATGGCGAGGATGATAGTGTCGCAATCAAACTGCGTTTCACTGCCGGCATGAAATGACGGATTGAAGCGCCTGTCGACGTCAAAGACGGACTTCGTCTTCAAACACTCAAGACCGACGACTTTCCCATTGCTTCCCACCACGCGTTTCGGTCCAAAGCCCGCATGCAGGATGATGCCCTCGGTCTCGGCCTCTTCAATTTCTTCCAGCGCTGCCGGCATCTCAAAACGCGGCTCGAGGCACACGATGTCAACCTCGCGCGCACCCATGCGCAGCGCCGAAAGCGAAATGTCCACCATCTCGTGAGTGGCAACCGCCTGAATGTTCGCGTCCGGGGGCGCTACGTCGGCCCCCTGCTGCTTGAGCACTTCGCGGGCCGCCGAACGCGCCACGTCCATTGCCACATTGCCGCCGCCAATCACGATTACCCGTTTGCCGATGGTGAACTTGTATCCAAGATTTACGTTGAGCAGGAAATCGATGCCCTTGTGAACGCCATCGAGGTCCACGCCGGGAATACTCAAGTCGCGACTGCGGTGGGCGCCCACAGCGATCAGCACCGCGTCAAAGCCCTGGTGCCGCAGCTCGCTCACCGTGAAGTCGCGACCGGCCGCACAGTTCAGCTTCAGTTCGATATCTCCGGTCTCCAGAATCTCGCGAACCTGGGCTTCAACGACGCCGCGCGGCAGGCGGTACTCGGGTATTCCAAGGTAGAGCATGCCGCCGGCTACCGGTGACGACTCAAACAGCGTGACTTTATAACCCATCAACGCAAGGTCGTGGGCCGCCGAGAGTCCAACGGGGCCAGCGCCGACGACGGCGACCTGGAACGGAAGTTTCTCGATGTAGGCCGGTTTCACGTCGATAGGATGACGTGATTCCGGCCCGTAGCGCTCGGTAAGAAACCGCTTTAGAGCTCGAATCGAGATCGGCTTATCGATCTCGCCGCGACGGCAGGCCGTCTCGCAAGGATGTGCGCAAACCCTGCCACATATGCTCGCCAGCGGATTGGGATCGCGCGCGAATCGGTAGGCTTCCTCAAACCGACCCTCGGCAATTAGACCCACATAGCGCCCTGCGTTAGTATGCGCAGGGCAAGCCATCATGCAGGGAAAGTTCGTATGCAGCCAATCCGGATCTACTCTTTTCTTTCGGAAGCGATTTAACATTGCTCCACTATTCAGTCGAGGAGACAGCGACGAACTCGCAGCCCCTCTGTTCTATTTCGAAAGGGTGAAATCGGCACTTGCTCCGCCGCCCGTCACCGAAACCGGTTTCGACTGAGGTTTGGCTCCCTCATGCCACGCCGTCGCCGTGTAGCTGCCATCCGGAACCCCAGTAATGGTGAAGTTGCCGGACGCATCGCTCTCGGCGTAATAGGGTGTCGGAGTCACGATGATGTAGCCCGCCATCTCTGGGTGGACATTGCACAGCAGCGTCACCACGCCGGGCTGGTCAAACTTGAATGGTCTCTTCTCGCCCTTGGGCCAGGTGCCCATGTTATGCCCCAGCTTTTTGTTTCCCGAGATCGAAGGCCAGAAGACGTTGTGCTGTACGTTATCGCTGTTCAGGAACTCCACTGTGGACCCGACTGGGACCACGAGAAGGTGTGGCTGAAACATCAAGCCCTTCTGATCCATCACGGCACTCTTGACCGCGGGAGGGAAGGTCTTGCCGGGAACTGCATCAATCCAGACGACCGACACGCCCGACGCGCCGCTCACTTTGCCCTTCACATCTCCGGCGTACATCGCCACCGATGCGGCCATCACGACAACCGCCAACCACGCGATATTTCGCTGCATAGTACTCCATCTCCCTTTCTTTCTTTCCGTGCATGGTGAAATTAATAAACGTATTCCAAAGCCGCTATTGCAGAGTTCGTCCTGAATGTCGTGGGTACCCCCGTGGCCGGATTGGCGAATACGAATTGCGGCTGGAACTGATACTCAAACGAAGCCTTGATGTTGGCGTGGATCAGGAACTGCACGCCCGGCGTAAACCGGTTACGCGTGGACCGGAACGGTCCTGCGTTGTTCCCGTTGATCCGGTCGGCGGTCGAATTGACCGCGTCCCAGCGCATGAGGGCCATCAGCCAGGGCATTGCCAAGTAGTCGGCCTGGACGAAGCCGCCGTCAAAGGTGGCCGGAGTGCCGCGTACAAAGCCGACTGCCGTCGTTGCAGGGACACCGCCAACAATGGCAACTGGAAGACCCGACGCATCAACCGGCACCACATTGTGGTCGTGGCCGTACATAAATAGCCCATACAGGTTGAATGCGTTGTGGTAATGGAAATCGAAGTCGCCGCCAACGCGATAGAAAGGCTCCCGGGCCGTAAACAAAGTGGGGCCGGCAGATGCTGCCAGAATGCGCTGTACCGAGCGGCCATAGAAGTAAAAGGTTCCAAACCGAATAGAAGTGTGATCACGCGGTCCCAAGGGACCGGCGGCCTGAATGGCATGGCGGCTCGCCGCATCGCGCTCCAGATTGAAGCGGTAGGAAAGTCTTCCATAGATGTCTTTGAAATTTGAGTCGGAGGTGAAGGCAACGCCATTGGCCGGAGATACATTTGACGCGGTTGTTGCGTTCGGCGCGGATGTATTCTGATTTATAACAGCCAGGGAGTAGTGATAACCGCCGTACTGGTGGCCGCCGCTGACCTCCACGCCTTGCGCAGCAGCGTCAATGGTGAAGGTGTTATTAACGAACTGCCTGGGACTCACGCCGACGTTGGCTTCCCCGTAGATGTCATAGCCGCTGATGTTGTAGGTGCGGGCCTGCGTAAACGGAAGGTCAAGCTCAAACTGACCGACCCTCAGGTTCAGAGAATCCTTCGGCAGTTTCACAAATCGCCCAAGGTTGACAAATTTCAGATAGCCGTCGCCGAGCCCGCCATTACTGTTTGCGCCGGCCACACTGATATCGTCATCCACCCAGAACGCGATATCGCTGCCGAAATCGCCGGCGGTGAAAATGCTGAACAACCCGCTCGCGAAATCGGTTCGCGGTATAAACGGCGCCGTCGTGACATCTGACGTGGTTGCCAGGTTGTTGCGGTTCTTTCCCATCACTTGGAAGAAGCTGTTCATGCGCAGACCGATCGGCGGCAACCCAGGTATAGTGCCCGGCCAGATGGCGGACTTCGGCCAGAGCTCTTTCTGCGCCGGAGAGCCGAGCATCACCGGCGGGCTCTTCAGAAAATCCGCATCATCTTTAGGAAATTTGAAACCCGCATCCTTGAAGGCCTTTCCGAAGTCGTTCAGCTTGGGGAAGTCACTGTGGCAGGTTGTGCAGGAGGTTCCATACTTACGCGAAAATGCCGGAATGGCATTTGCTTTCCGTGGCAGTAGGAGAATCAGGCCCGACACCAACATTGCACCTGCCACCAGCAGGAAAACCGCTTGTTTGCCGAATCCAGAATTCATCTCCACCTCCGTGCAATTCTGATGGCCGCGAACTATAGCAGAAATTGTGAATTTCAGAGCTGCACATGCTTCAGGAGTAAAGGCGATTGCCACCGGGCAGGGCGAATCCAGGGACTCCCACTTGGCATTATGTCCAGACCGGCAAACTGTGCGGCAACTTGGCCTCCGATTTGCGCCCACGCGGAGAGCAGTTCCGAAGTTGCGCTCGCCGTGGCACCCAGCGGCGGCGTACAAAAGCGCAGCATCACCGTTTACGACGAGACTGAGTATGCCGGTCGCCCATCTCCTAAATGGCGCGAACCCCCTCGATAGCCAGCGCGCCGTTGAATTGGCTGATTTCTGCCTCCATGGCGGAGATGGCCATGGCTGCAATGCCCTTACGTCCTAGATTGCGGACGGTGCCGAGCAAGGATAGCCAGAGTGAAGGAATGTCGAATGTGTTGCGGCCGACAACGACTTCATTGATCAGCGTCTTGGCGAAAGAACCTGTTGTAGTGTCCGCATAGCTGTATCCGAAGCCAGTCTTCTCTGCAGCCTGCAATTCAACAACAACCAGAGTGGTTTTGTTCCAGCTAAATGTGCCGTCAGCTTCCGGAGAATCTGTGGGAATCGTGTAGCAGGATACCTGGCCAGAGCGGACGGTTTCTTTGGCAGGCGTTACGGACGATTGAGTTGGGCCGGTATTCGTCTTCAGTAGTCGCATCGCTTGTCTCTAGTCTTCGTCCTGAATTTCAATATGGACCCGGCCAGATGCCTTGAGTACGCGCGCCTTGATCTGGTTTGGACTTTTGCGTTCAAACCGCAGATCAATGCTGTCACTCCCGAGCCGCAATTTTCGCAGTTCGAGTTTGTTGATGAAGCCAGGCAGAACGGGATGTTTGATGGTCAAGTGCCTGTCGAACGCACAGGCGTCGAGTCCAAGCAGTGTCGTCAGCATGAATGGCACCGCTCCTGACGCCCAGGCCTGTGGATGGCAAGCTACCGGATAGCTCACGGGCCTCCCGTACTGCCCTCGCGAGAAGCCACAGAACACTTCAGGTAATCGGTAATGAGCGAAACTATGAGCAGCTTGAACGATTCCGGTGAAAATGAGGCACGCAGCCTGGTCTTCATCGTATCGGCGGAGCCCGGCAACAATGATGGAATTGTCGTGCGGCCATATTGTGCCGAGATGGTAGCCGATTGGGTTGTAACGCTTTTCGTCGGCTGACAAGGTGCGCACACCCCATCCGCTGAACATGTCAGGCTTCATCAATCTCGCGGCGATCTTGTGTGCCTTCGCCTCGTCCACAATGCCCGACCACAATGCCTGTCCCGGGTTGGAGGAAATCACGGCTGCGGGGCGGCCATCTTTTTGTAATGCTAGTGCCAGGTAGCTTTTGTTCTTGATCCAGAAGTCGCGATTGAAGCGTGTGCGTAAATCTGCAGCTTCCGCTTCGAGGCGAGTAGCAGTGTCGTGGTCGCTCACTCGCCGGCACAATGACGCAATACCGAGTTTGGCGAGAAATGCATAGCCTTGCACCTCGACCAAAGAAATCGGCGGCTTGGCTAGAGAGCCGTCCGCGTTCATGATGGAAACACCGGAGTCTTTCCATCCCTGATTGCCAAGACCTTGTTTCGATTTCGACTGATATGCCAGATATCCATTTCCTGCGATGTCGGCGTACGTGTCCATCCACTGTAATGCGCGTTCGATATTGGCGCGGAGCTCGTGAAACAATTGTAATGAGCCCGACCATTTTGCAGATTCGGCGATGAGAATGAGAAACAACGGCGTGGAGTCGACAGCTCCGTAATATGGGGTCTGCGGAATTTCATTGAGATGGGCAAGCTCGCCGCGCCTCAGCTCGTGCATTATTTTTCCCGGCTGCTCGTCGCGCCATTCATCTTCATGCTGTCCCTGATACCGCGCCAGCAGACGCAACGTTTGCGTGGCAATCTGCGGTCGGTATGCCAACATCTGTAGTGCTGCGGTCATGCTGTCACGGCCAAACAAGGTGCCGTACCAGGGAAGGCCCGCACTGAAGAACTCTTGTTCGTGAAGGTTACTGCGTAAAACGCGGAGATCTCGGATTGAGCGGTTAACAACTTCATTGAGAAGATCGGAGTCACTTTCAATTTCGGTATGCTGCCCGAGCCACTCGTCGGCATTGCACTCGAGCGCTGACGACAGCGTTTGAGAATCTTTGTTGGCCGCAGGTTTCTTTGAACTTTGAGTGCCGTCGGACTCCTCCACAGAGATAGCGACCGATAACTGATGGCGCTCTCCGGATTTCAGTTCCAGCCGAAGCATCGCACTGGGGCCTTCCACGTGGCGCGGCCGTTCCGAAAACCCGAGCTGCACTGTTCTCCGGATGCCGTCAGCGCCGTTGTAGCTGAAATAGAGAACGCTGCCATGCCACTTCGGAGCCAAGCCTTTGCCTACCCGCTTCGGCTTCATGCCGCGAACTTCGAAAACATCATCGAACTGGGCGCTGAATGAAAATTCCAAGGGAACATCGATGCTCTCTGGAGAGTAGTTGGTGAAACAGAAAACATCCCTCAGAGAAAGTGTTTGAGCGTCGATGATGCGATCCCACGCTACCCCGAGCGACTGCTTCTGCAAGGTACTATTCTTGAGCTTGATGTCGGGATTGGTCATTTCGAAGTTCGCCATGTAACCGAGTTCAGATGAAGCGACAAGCGTATTCAATTTCTGTCCGCCCACTCGCAGTTGGTAACCGTCAAGAAAGCGGCAGTCGTGGTAGTAGAGGCCGAACCCGTCGCGATTATCGACTGGGAGCTCGCCGTCGGGATCGCTGACAAGAAACACGTCGTCATCTTTGATGATGATGGCCCGCGCGATGCTATGCGGCACTTCCGACATTTGGGTTGAAGACCGTTTTAACTTGATGCTTGACGTGTGCTGGCTCATGCGAGGGTGCCCGAACATTTACGTGATTCGGGGAACGCCTTTCCCCCATGTCTCGGGCGGAGCTAGATTGCGACGCAGAGGCGGGCGCTCCATGTTGCGTCGGTTTGATGTGAAAATTTCGTCTCGCTGTGAGATGAGATAGTCGGCCATTCTCGCTGCAAGCGCCTGAATAGTCAAACCGGGGTTAGCCGAACCCTGTGTCGGCATCACGCTTCCATCGCAGACGAAGAGGTTGGGAATGTCGTGCGTGCGTCCGTATTTATCCACGACCGAACTTCTGGGATCGTTGCCCATTGGCGCAGCACCCACCAGATGGGCGTAGCGGGATGCACGACATCCTGCGCACCTGCTGCCCACATAATCTCGATGACCTTATTTCTTCCGAACTCCGTTAACTTCTTATCGTTCTCGTGCAGACTGAAGGTCACCTTGGCAACGGGGATTCCGAAGCGGTCTTTTTCTTTCGCAAGCTGGACGCGATTGTCTGGCCAGGGAAGGATTTCTCCGAGCAAAGCGATTGCAGCCCAGTGGTTAGCTCTCAACTCGTTTTTGCGCAGTCTCAAGAAAGCTGCGTTCCTCTTTGTGCTTCAGCAAGGGCAATAGCTCTTGCAACACTGTCTTGCAGTCACCCACAAGCCCGACATCGGCAGGGTGTCGAAGACCAATCCGGGTGTTATCAATGTCGATCTGCACGCACTTTGCCTTACCCGGCTTGGGATAAAACTCCATATAGGGGAAGGAACTGCCCGCGATCAGGACCGTATCACACTCCTCCATTGCATCCTGCGATGGCGCGGTGCCCAACAGCCCAAGCCCGCCTGTGGTGTAAGGACTGCGATCCGGAATCACAGCTTTGCCCAATAGCGCCTTTGATTAAGCGCTCAACTATTAAGATCAGCGACCATTTTCGGCATCTATTTACTTCCGTAATCCTAAAGCCTCAACGCGGCCGGCGAACCTACTGATTAGTATTAGTCAACGCAAGCTTGATTTTGACGTCTGGAAATCAAGCAGCTCGACACTTACTCTTCCCTGTTCTTCGTTATGTTTTCGTTATGATGTAGCGGCACATCCGAAAGTCGCCTCATTAAACTTCCACTCATTTCTACCCATTTCTCTTCAGCATGGAAATTTGAACCAACATCCGAAGGGGCCTTCACATCCGACGTAAGCATTCCGTCTTTGGTCGGTGAGCTTTCTTGGAGGGGTTGTGAAGAGAGAAGTGGTGGCGATAACCGGGGCATCAGCCGGAGTGGGTCGAGCGACTGTTCAGGAATTTGCCCGGCATGGTGCAAGGATCGGTTTGATTGCACGCGGAAGAGCCGGTCTGGAAGGTGCGAAGCTCGATGTCGAACGGCTAGGCGGGAAAGCCATGGTTTTGCCCACTGACGTTGCTGATTCTGAGCAGGTGGAATCTGCTGCGGAACAAATTGAGAAGCAGTTCGGCCCGATCGACGTTTGGGTCAATAACGCGATGGCATCGGTGTTTTCGCCCGTTAAAGAAATGAAAGCCGAGGAGTATCGCCGTGTTACCGATGTGACATATCTCGGATTTGTCTACGGGACGCTGTCCGCTCTGAAGAGAATGCTACCGCGAGATCGCGGCACGATTGTGCAGGTCGGCTCGGCTCTTACCCATCGCAGCATTCCTTTGCAATCTGCATATTGTGCCGCGAAACACGCGATGGTAGGGTTCACCGATTCACTGCGATGTGAACTCATCCACGATAATAGCCGGGTGCGCGTAACGGTCGTGCAGATGGCCGCACTGAACACTCCCCAGTTTGGCTGGGTGGAGAGCAGGCTGAAACACAAAGCCCAGCCGGTGCCTCCTATCTATCAACCAGAGGTGGCCGCGCGGGCAATCTATTGGGCGGCACACCACGGCCGCCGGGAAGTGTGGGTGGGAGCTCCCACGCTGGAAGCCATGATTGGACAAAAGTTCTTTCCCGGCATGCTCGATCATTACTTGGGGCGTACGGGGTACAAAGCACAACAAACGTCCGAGCTCGAGGATCCGTCCAGAGCTGACAATCTCTGGGCGCCGGTGGATGACAGACGCGATTACGGAGCTCACGGAACATTTGATCATCTCGCACACACTTCCAGCGCTGAGCTCTGGTTCAGTCTGCACCGGAGCAAGCTGATCATGGGGAGCGTAGCCGCGGTAAGCATGTTGCTGGGCGCGATGCGGGGGGCTCGCAGTCGTGCAACCCAGCATGAACGCATGGAGCGTGTGGCTTGAGCCGGGCCGTGTACAGACGAAAACATTTTCAATGGATCGGCTATAGCAGCTTTGCGGCAATGGGTGTGTTGGCGATCATTGCTGCTTATCAGCTTGGGGCTCTGGCGCACCTGCCTGATCCGCCCGGCGAACTGTTTGATTCTGAGCGCGTTGTGTCCGCAAAACAGTCACGTGTTTTCGGCATCCCTGATGCTCTGGTCGGGATTGCCAGCTATGCCGTGACGTTCGCGCTCGCAAGGGCGACTGTCCGCAATTCTCACTCACGTGTTTTGCACGGAGCATTGAGATTTAAAGTTTGGATCGATGTTTCTGAAGCCGTTTTCAAAGCGGCGGGACAGTGGCCGCGCTACCACGCGCTGTGTTCCTGGTGCTTGGCCGTGACCGCAGCGAGTGTTTGTAATCTGATATCGTTCACTGGAAATAATGCCTATATTCACCAACACGCGGCAGAGTTGGAAGGTTGAGGCAGCGCAGGATACCCTGCGGGTCAGAGCCTCCCGACCTGAATGCTCTTCTCCAACGTAAGCAGTTACCGGTCTTCAGCGCTGAAAAGAGCTCGCATCAACTTCCTGAGCCATGTTGCATTCACCCACGCTCAAGCAGTACCGTGGAGCGCGTGGCCCCGATTCGATTTCCGCGTCTGTTCGGCACAGGAGGGCGCCGCGCGATCGAGTCCATCGTGCCGCGCCGAACGTTTGATGATGTAATCTTGTCGCCCGCAACCCGGCGGGCTCTTGACGCTGCACTCGCGCAAGTCACACAGCACGATCTCATCTTCAACCGCTGGGGCCTCGGTGAGCGACATCCAACCGGTCTTGCTCTCGCCTTTAACTTCGCTGGCCCTCCCGGAACAGGCAAGACAATCTGCGCGGAAGCCATAGCGCATTCGCTCAGTCGTCCGCTTCTGCTAGTTCGCTATGCCGAACTCGAATCGATGTGGATGGGCGAGACGCCGAAGAATGTCGCCGCAATATTCCGCAAGGCGCGCGATGAACAGGCTGTGCTGCTGTTCGATGAGGCTGATGCCATCGCCGCGCGTCGCTCAACATCGGCCGATCTCGGGATTCAGCGCGAATCCAATACCACCGTCAGCGCGCTCTTGCAGGAACTCGAGTGGTACAACGGCGTAGTGATCTTTGCGACCAACCTGGCCGCGAACTTCGATCCAGCATTTGAGCGGCGCATTCGCACCCACGTCCTGTTTGAGATGCCCGGGGAGGCCGAACGCACGCAAATCTGGCGCGTGCAGCTGCATCCTTCGCGGACGCCGCTTGCAGACGACGTCGACTTCGAGTCGTTGGGACGTCGATTCGCCGTAAGTGGTGGCGACATCCGAAATGCCGTGCTGAAAGCGGCGCTCGCCGCTGCGGCTGAACCCATTCCCGACACGTTGAAACGCATCCGTCAACACCATTTCGAGACGAGCATCGAGGAAGTAATCGCAGGCAAGCGAGTGATGCAACAATCCCTGTTTACCGACCCGGGAGAGAATTCCGCGAGCGGAACGACCGCGTTCTCCTCGTCGCGACTGCTTGCGCATGCCATCTCAATAATCGCGCTCACTATCGCGCTGATTGCACTCGCGGTTGCTCTCCTGAAGTAGCCTCGACACTCCCCTCGACCATCATCTGCTGTTTTCTTGCCTATTCGGAAATAACGCAGTTGGAGCACATCGTGACGCCATGCGCATACAAAATGGCGCGCTTTGCATATCACTTCTCATACACAGGCGAGTAGAGTTAAACAAGGTAAGTTCGCGAATCTCAGGCGTGCGTGGATAGACGAGCGATATTTAAGTCGCTCGCTACTGTCCTTGGGATTAGTTCGTCTTCATTCGATTCATAGGAGAAAGTGATGGGCAACAAAATAGAACGTCGCACTTTTCTGAAGGGAGGCGCGTTGACTCTGGGGTGTGCAGCCCTGGGTGATCTCGATCAACTGAGCGCCACCGTTTCCAACCCGAAGAGCAAGGCGCAAGTGTTCTTCACTCAAGACATCAGTAGCACTGGCTTGCTGAAGGCGTATTCGCGGGTTAACAAAACTGTCAGCGGCAAGGTCGCCATAAAGATACATACGGGTGAGCCGCACGGGCCAAATATCCTTCCTCGAGAGATGGTCAAGGCGCTCCAGCAGACGATTTCAAATAGCAGCCTCGTGGAGACCAACACTCTGTACAAAGGCAAGCGGTACACCACCGCTGACCATCGCGAAACCCTCAAGGCAAACGGTTGGGACTTCTGCCCAGTGGACATCATGGACGAGGACGGCGCTGTGATGATTCCCGTCAATGGCGGCAAGCACTTCAAGGAAATGTCTGTCGGCAAACACATGCTTAACTACGACTCAATGGTGGTGCTGACGCATTTCAAAGGTCATCTCATGGGCGGGTTCGGCGGGTCGCTGAAGAACATCGCGATTGGCTGCGCCGATGGACAAATAGGAAAGAAGATGGTCCACGCTGCTCCCGACAACGAGGACTTTGCAAAGTGGCTGAAAGGTGAAGCCTTCATGGAAAACATGGTGGAGTCAGCCAAAGCCACGATCGATCATTTTGGTGAAAAGATCGTCTATATCAACGTGCTAAGAAACATGTCAGTTGACTGTGATTGCGCAGGTGTCGCGGCTGCTCCGCCCAAGGCGCATGACCTCGGAATTCTGGCCTCTACCGATATTCTGGCGATTGACCAGGCTTCCATCGACATGGTGTACAAACTCCCCGAGGCGGAACTCCACGATCTCAAGGAACGAATCGAATCCCGCCGGGGTCTTCGTCAGTTGTCATATTTGAAAGAGATGAACATGGGGAATAACTCTTACGAACTGATCACGCTTTGATCTACTGTGCGAGCGCACTCCAGCCAGCCCTGAACAGGAATAGCAGGGATGCGCTCGCGTCATTACTCTGACCCCGAGAATGAGACGTTCCGAGTCCCAGTCATAATCCAACTGATGGGCATCATGACTGCGGAGCATGACGAGTATGCATCGCAATGCACCGTCAGCTTGCGTGCAAGTGAAGCCTTGCTTCCTGACGGAAACTCGACCTTGAACTTCGCGGCAGCCAGCCTTTCGCGCACCGATTCCATACCCGTACTTCCACTCAGGAATCGCACGACCTTCGTGCTTCCGGGCGTAAACGTGACCTCGAAGTCCGCGGAGCCATGCGGTCCCTGGCCGCCGAGCTTAGCCTCCCTCATACGACTCAGTTCCTCTGCGGGGGTCATCGGCCATTGGCCATTCGGCAGTCGCTTCAAAGAGTAGGTCGCCTCGCTTACCTTCTTCCCGGTCAGCTTGAAGTACCGATCCGAGATCTTCTTCTGTGTCGCGTTGTAGGCATTAGCCCCGGTTTGGGATGGCGGGCGCCCGAATGAAATTGAGGCTCCACTGGTTGCAAAAGCAAGCTCGTATGTATGCGCTGCCTCTTTCGACCTCCCCAGCTTCTCGTACAATTCTCCGAGATGCGCGCCGATCTCCTGGTCTTGCTCTAGAACCCAGGCTGCATGCAGGTATTCCTCTGCCCGTTTGTTATCCCCAAGCTTGAAGTAAACCCATCCCGCGGTGTCCCATAGCGCCGAATACTGGGCCGTGCGCGCAAAACTCTGTCCATCATCGGAATTGGCGTGTGCATCCAATTCTGCCAGTGCTCTTTCGATATATTGTTTCGCCAACTCCAGTTCGACATTCGCATCCGTCAATTCAAAGGCGACATCATTCAACATCATGTAATCGACACTTGTCGATTTAAGTGCGCAATCGGCAGCAAGCCGGAGTTGCTCGACTCCCTTTGACTTGTCTGCAGTCTTCAAGTAAGCGTTGGCGAGCGCAGAATGCAGACGTGCATTCTGCGGCGATGCCGTCAAAGCAGTTTCCAGCGTCGCAATCGCTTCAGCGGTTTTGTCCTGCTTCCTGAGCAATGCGCTCAGCTGAAGGGCGGCCTTCTCGTCCTTCGGGTTCACCTTGACTGCTTTCTTCAGTTCCTGGATTGCGTCGTCGGGCCGGTTCATTGCCATAGCCGCGCTCGCTATGGCCAGCATGGTTTTTGTGTCGTCTGGATCAAGCTCCTGTTCCTTGCGAAACTCCGCAATCGCGTCAGGCAGTCGCCCCTGGAACATCAGCAGTAAGGCGATGTTGAAATGAGCGCCGCGATATGTGGGGTCCTCGCGCAGAATTCCCTGGAAGATCTCTTTCGCGTGCTCCTTGTCACCCGCCATGGCCTCACGCCCTTCGTCGAATCTCTCATCCAGCGTTCCTGCCGAGCCGCTCGAATTCGCGATTTTCAATCCATTCAGCTTGAACATGCTCGATTCGTCATCTGAAATGGTCTTGGCCAATTTCTTGAAGCCATCCCAGTCGGTGACCTGTACTTCTTTCTTCTTCAACACAAAGCGCCGGGTGCTTGCGTACACTCCATTCGCACATGTGTTGTTGCTGTGATATTCGGCGTAGGGTTCAACGAGGTTCAAATCCTTTGCCGGAGTAAGCGAACCCCCAGCCGGCAACTGAATCTCTGAGTGATATACGATCTCGCCGACAGAGCCAAGAGGATAGGGCTCCTTGGGTTTCTGCTCGTCCTTCCCTACCGCGAGTCCTTCGAATCCGAATACAGGCATTGGTGCTCCGATTTTCCGGTGCTCCCAGTCTCCATAGTCTTTGCGCAGGTAGTCGTAGGAGATGCTTAGCGGCGTCGAGAGGTCCTCGATCGGACTGACAACGACGTTGCTGATATCACCACTAAACCCAAGCCGATATGAAAATACCTGCAGGAAGTCCTTCCAGTTTGCCTGGGGCGTTTGCCGCAGCAGAAATCTCAGAAGCACTTCCGAATCGCCATGATATTTCTGCTCGACATGACCTTTCAGTACACCGTCATCACCCAGCTGAGCCTTGATCGTGAACTGCTGAGTCTGCGAGAAGGGACTCTCCGCCGGTGTAGTCAGCAATGTCGGCTCTTTCCCGGTCGGCATCACCAAAGCTTGCGTGTCTCGCAATCCCTGCACCAACAATCCATAAGCCGCCACCTCTGGAGTCGTGTCAAGCCACACCAACTTATCTCCCTGAGGCAAGACCGTGATGACATGGTTGAACTGCGACATTGAGGGTACTTCCGGATCGAACTTCCTCGAATCATGAATCAGCGCGGGCCACGCATCGAAACCTGCCGCTTTCAGCAACGCCGCAAAGAGCGTGTGCTTATCCTTGCAATCCCCATATTCATTGCTCAGCACATCTTCTGCCGCATGCGGCTGGAAGCGTCCCGTTCCAAAGTCCAGCCCTACATAGTGGATTCGCAAAGAAACAAAGTTGTAAATCGCGTGGAGTTTTTCTTCGTCGGTGGAAAGGCCTTTTGTCAACTCTTTCGCCTTTGCCGCTAGTGTAGGAGTAACTGCGATCTGCTCTTGCTGCAGGTCAAGATACCAGCGCCCAATCTCAGCCCAGTTCGAAAACGTCGAAACCTCAATTGCTGGGACCGAAGCTTTCTGTTGTGGCACCGCGAGAACAGTCGGGTCGTTCTGCTTGCGTTTCAGGTTCGCAAATTTCCAAGTGTAGATCTTTCTCGCGCCGTCTTCCCTCACCTCTGGCTGTTTGTCTGGGCTCTTCACTTTGAGATGCTTCGAACGTGGCACGTTCAGCACAATGCGTCCGTCCAGCAAAATCTCATCCTCGCTGAATGCCTGTTCGTACCAGAATTGTCCGGGGATATCGGACCGCAGTACGCGAACGCGCATCTTGTACTCGAGCACATCGCCCACGCCAAGGCCCTTCACCGCGACATGCTTCTCGTGGATGTCGCTATACATGGGAGCTGTGCGAGTGACCTCGGCAGGCATGTCCTGAATGTTGTAGTCCGGTGTTTTTATGACCGTGCCATCGGGCTTCAGCACGCGCACATAATCCACATCCAGCACTTCATTAGCGCTGGTGTAGGTGAACTTGAGAACGGCGAATGTCTTCACACCTGCATCGCCCTGCATCCTTACCGCGGCATCCACCTCGCGCGTGCTGGTGCCATCGTCAGCAAGAGTGACCGCGGTATACACGTGCTGGATAACGTATGCCTCCTGCGAGTAATCGGGCGATGTGTCCTTCGCCGTTTGTGCCACACCTAAACCGACCATGCCCAGAAGAAACGAAAGGAGGATGTATTTTGCGTGCATAGAGTCTGTACCTACCCTGTGAGAAAGCCATCGTCGCCATTTCTCACCGTGATCTCAGGCCGCCCAGGAGAGGGCGAGGATCAATTCTGGATACGATAGCAGAGCAGGATAGTCCCGAGTACGAAATTTGTACCCTAGATTCGAGCAAATGTGCGGCAGAGGGCCTGTTTTTGCGCCCTTGAGGCGGCAGCCGGACAGAACTCTCTTCCACAAGTCGGCGCCCGCATCAGGCGTCCGATTGCTTTTCGAGTTCCATCGTCTCCTGCTGATCGCGTTCGAAGACTGCGGCCTCTTCCGGGTAAAGTCCGAAACGCGCAGCCACATCCGGAGCATATCGCAGCAGGTCTGTGCGTAGTCGAACCAATGCAAGGTCCTTCGACTTGCTCTCCAGCATCACGTCAAACTCCAGCGACCCGGCTTGCCGCATAAATGAAACGAATTCGAAAGGATTTGCGAAATCGGCATGTCCGGTCCAGATCGGAGCGACATAGACGATCTCTTTCTTCTCCGTCTGCTTGTTTCGCCGCTCCACCTCGCGCATCTCCGTACGCGGCGATGAAAAGTGGATCTTCGGGCGCACACCGCTCGGCCACGTGGCGAGCATCTTCCTGAGCGTGGGGATCAGCTCCAGCCCTTCGGGATTCAGACACCAGAAGTGCTGATAATCGAAGATAAGACGCACTCCTGTTTGTTCGTGTATCCAAAGCACGTCAGCAGCGCTGTAGCGCAGATCATCATTCTCCAGCACCAGGCGGCGACGAACGCGTTCGGACAAACGTTTGTTCCAGGTTTCAACCCAACGAATGCGTCCACTCTCGCGGTCGCCGTACATTCCACCGACATGAATGACGAGCACCGCCTCCGGACCAGCCTTCATCAGATCCAGCATTTCCGCCTGCGACTCCAGGTCCCAGATGCTTTTGCGAACGAGTTGTTCGTCAGGGCTGTTCAGAATGACATACTGCGATGGATGAAATGACAGGCGCGCATTCATAGATCGCGCAGCCGCACCGAACTGCTGCAGGATGTTCTTGCTGTCTTTCACCATGGAGTGAAACTGCGGCATCTCGGGATGAGTCGCGTATGGCGCGATATCCGAAGATATACGGTACATCGAGATGTGGTGCTTACCAAGGTACTTAAGCACGTCGTGCAGATAACCAAGAGAGAACCGGAGATGCGGATTGTTCTGCCATCTCCGGCTGTCGTGAGTCTTCATCCCAGGTTGGCCCATCACCTTCACAGGAAAGCCCAGACGAAGCGGTGTCGTGCTCATGCCGCCTCCCGGCGTCTTATGGAGGTAAAAGACTTACTGCGATGCTTCTGAACAATGGTCACCAGTGTGAGGATGCGATACATACAGCCGATGCCGCATGCGAAAACGAAAGCTATCCTGCGATGAAACTGTTGTGCACCTCACGCTATTTGCAGGCCGGGACGAGATCTACTCCGCCCCGACCTGGCCAGCGTTTTTACTTCAACCCATACACGTCCACCCGGCCACGCGGATTCGTGGTGCTCACCGTGTCTTGTCCTGTGCCGACGTACACCTTTCCGTTGGCCACAATCGGAGACGTGAACTTGATTCCCAATCCGGCTTGATCGGCCGAGTTCTGGTTGCTGTTATAGAGTTCCACTCCAAGGTTCGAAGCATCGTAGGCTCGCAACACTGCGTGTGTCGGCCCACCTGCGTCCGGGTCCTGCAGCGGTAGTCCATGGTCGATGATCCACACAATGCCATTCGCCGTACCATTAGCCGAGATGAACGGAGTTGTCCCATAGCTGTTCGGCGCGATGCTATCCGGAGTCACCGAACTCGGCGTCAACTTTCCTGAGGAGTAAGTGAAGCGCCGCACCGGGCCTTTTACAGTGGAAACCGAAGGCGTCACTCCCAGGTAAGCCGAGCCGTTGAAGAACGCGGCTGTTCCGTAGATCTGGTACCCGGTAACCTGCCCGCTTAGCACGTTGCCTTTGTTATCCGTGCAAGTGGTCGTGTAAGCAGCAGAGATATCCTGCTCAAACCAGAGCCACTGCGCTGCGCCTGCATCGTTCGCCTGCGAACCACCAAGAGCATCTGTGTTGACCAGGAAGAGTTTCCCCTGTTTGCCGCCCACCAGGGCTCGTGAAGCACCCGGAATCAGTAGCAGACCTCCGGCCGCAAGGTCCGAGTCCCTGCATTGCAGGAACGCCCAGTCGTATGGTGTGAAGTGGTCAAGCAGTTTCACTTGCGCATTGAACTTCAGCACCGAATCGCCGAACGACGTGCTGTTGTTGTACGGACCATTTCCCGTCGTGATGTAAACGTTTCCATTGCTGTCTGCCGCGGGACCGCCGCCGCCCATCCATATGCCGCCAGCGCCTCCGTAGGTTCCATAGCCGTCAATGTCCGGGCTGGTATTGAACACGCCGGTTTGTGCGAGCGACTGCGCATCGTACGAGAGCAGCCAGCCAGAGTGGCATCCGGAGAATCCGAAGATCACCGAGCCCTGCACCAGCAGCAACCCCGTGCGCTGGACGCATGCTGTCGTCAGCGTTATCACTCCATTTACCGAGTCCGAATTCGTTCCCGGCACACTAGCGTGAATCTGCACTGGCCCGCCAAATTTCTCCGCACCTGTCGTGATGTCGAGCGCATGCAGACGGAAGAACGATGCTGTCGAGTTCTTCTGCGCCGAAACTACGTACATGGTGTTCGACCCGCGATCGATCACCGGCGTTGAGGTGATGCCCTGGTACGGCTTTATCGTGCCCGTGCCTGGTGTTTCACCGGACTGAAGCAGCGATTTGCGCCACAGTGGCGCGCCGGTGCCGTAGGTGTCAGCATCGAACGCGTACACACTGTCATACTCCGTTGCCACGAAGACTACGTTATGCTGCGCACCATTCACCGTCAGGTTTGAAACATACAGCGGCTGCGCGTAAACGTAGCCATCCACTAGATACGAGAACAGCTTTCCGAACGTAGCGGCTCTTACGTTCGCCGTGGTCAGCGCTGTCTCCGTCGGATTCAACCCGGTACGCAGGTTGTCGTAGTGCCAAGTCGTCACGTTGGCAGTGCCGGTTCCTCCGCCGCTACCGCCTGAGACGGTGAAGGTCTCACTCTTCTTGATCCACGCGCCGTTGTAGAACTGCACTGTCAGGTTGTGTGTGCCTGCGGCTACGTTAACCGAAGTATTCACGCTTGATGCTGTGGTCTGGTATTGCAGGACGCTGTCGATGTACACCAATGTCTTGCTGATCGACGTAGTTGAGTTATCGGCCGCTGAAATCAGAACCGGGCTTGAGACCGTCGCCCCCGCTCCCGGCGAGCAGATAGTGACCGACGGTGCCGGAGAGGTCGGCGTGCATGAAACGGTGCCGCCCGTCACCGTCACCTGAGCCGTTGCCAAAGACGCAGAACTGGCCTGGCTTGTTGCTTTCACCGTGTGCGTGCCCGACGTCGATGGGGCAGTGTACAGGCCGGCGGAAGTGATCGTCCCAACCGTGCTGCTTCCACCTGGAATTCCATCCACGCTCCAGTTCACTGCCGTATTGGTAGTGCCGCTCACGGTTGCGGTGAACTGCTGCGTAGCACCTGCCGCCACTGATGCCGTAGTCGGCGAGATGCTGACAGTGATGGGCGATCCGGAACTCACGGTGAACGCTTCGCTCTTCTTGATCCAGGTTCCGTTGTAGAACTGCACGGTAAGATTGTGGCTTCCCGTCGCGACCGCGAGCGAAGTGTTGATCGTGCTGCTCGTAGTCTGGTACTGCAACACGCTGTCGATATAGACGAGGAACTTTTGAATCGGTGTAGAAGAAACACCTACTGCCGTGATCTGCACCGGACTCGTCACTGTAGATCCCGCGGCTGGGCTACAGATGGTGATCGAAGGAGATGTGCCTGAAGGCGAACAGCTGCCCCCACCACCAGTGCTAGTGACCGTGACAACTGCAGTATCGCTCTTTGAAGTGTCCGCGACGCTCGTGGCAACTACGTTGTGCGTGCCGTTAGTGGCCGGAGCGGTATAAAGCCCTGAAGAGGTGATCGTGCCCACCGTGCTGTTCCCTCCCGCGACTCCATCCACGGCCCAGGTCACAGCGGTGTTTGTCGTGTTGAGTACGGTCGCCGCGAATTGTTCCTGTGCACCCGGAGCGAGTGTCACGCTCGAGGGACTCACCGCAACCGATACTGGCGACGTGCCAGATCCCGAAACAGTGATGATGACGGTGCTCTTAAAAACCGCGCCGCTGCTGTCCCAGGCATTCACCGTTAGGTTGTGTTGCCCAGCGGCGAGCGAGATCGGCGGAGACGTGAGCTGGTTTGTCGTCACCTTATAAACCGCGAGATTGTCCACATACAGGATCATCGCCGTCACGGGATGTGAGTTGTCCGTCGTTCCTGCTATTACAGTCACGGGCGATGTGACCGTGGCCCCGTTCGCAGGCGAGCAGATGGTGACGGAGGGAGATGTGGGATTGAGAGTGCAGGGAGCCGCTGCCGACACGCCAGACGCGACTATAAGAAAGGTGAACAACTCGACGAGAACTGTGATCAGCGTCCGTCGTGGTGAACTGCAAAGAGCGGAATAGCGGCTCATAAAAGCTACCTCGGGCCCGTAATCTCCCACATGGATGCCACCTCAAGGGACAGAGGAGGCCAGCACTCTACGGCTGTTTCTAAACTTTCATAATTCTTCGCATTCCCAGCGCTATCCACGCACAAACGCCAGCAAAGCAGCGGCCCTGTGGTGATTTATTGAAACTTTCTTTCTCCGAAATGAGTCTCTTGTTTCATAAGCTTCTGCAGGTCGGATTGCCCTGAGCAGGTTGTGAGAGCTTGACGGGAGTTGGGCAATCCTGTAAGAAACAAATATGGCCTCGATGTTCCTCAGCCCCGCAATGTGTATGTGCTGCGCTTGTTGTTGCGGCATGACATCTGCTGGCGCAAAGGGGATCGAGGTAGTGCAGTAGCCTAACCAAGATCAAGTTTCCAAAACCACCCGCCAGCATTTAACGGCGGGTGGTTTTTTATTTGGGGTTCAAGTGAGCGAAGTAAAAGAGACGAAGGCTCAGCGGGTAGAGCGGCTGAAGCGCGAAAAGAACGCATGGGAGCGCATGGACGAGATTCGTCGTTTTGCGCGCGAGGGACACGAATCCATCACGCCCGAGTGGATGGGCACCTACTTTCGCTCATGGGGCGTGTACACGCAGGGAGACGGTGTTGGCGCTATTGGCGGAGCCGGTGGCGAAGGCAAGTCAGTTCCCTACTTCATGGTACGCATCCGCATTCCCAACGGAATTCTCACGAGCACGCAGCTTCGCACTCTGGCCAATCTGTCTCAGAGATATGCACGCGGACTTGCCGACATCACAGTTCGTCAGAACGTGCAGTTTCACTGGGTGCGCATCGAAGACGTGCCCGATCTTCTCCAGTCTCTCGATGCTGCGGGACTCTCCACCATGGGCGCCTGCGGAGACGTTACACGCAATATCACCGGATGCCCTCTGGCAGGCGTCGATGGACACGAAGTCTTCGACGCTTCCCCGCTCGCTCTGGAGTTGAATCGCTTCTTCGTCGGTAACGGCGATTACTACAATCTTCCACGCAAATTCAAAATCTCCATTACAGGCTGCCGCGAGTGGTGCACCTATCCTGAAATCAACGATGTCGGCTTGACCGCCGCGATTCGCAAACGCGCCTCCGGTGACGAGCGCGGATTTCATCTTCGCATCGGTGGAGGACTTTCCACTCAGCCTCACCTTGCATTGAAGCTCGATGCGTTCATCCCCGAAGCGAAGGTCACCGAAACGGTTCGCACCGTCGCCGAAATCTTCCGCGACGCTGACGTTCTCCGACAGAGCCGCGAACAAGCCCGCCTCAAGTTCCTCTTCCTCAAGCATGACTGGAACGAGACGACCTTTCTCGATGAACTCCACCGGCGATTGGGATACAAATTCGATCGCGCCGAGCAGGAAGAATTCCCGACCGGTGTCTTCCGCGATCATGTCGGCATTCATCCGCAGAAACAGTCGGGCCTCAGCTATGTGGGCGCATCGATTCTTCGCGGCCGCACCAGCGCCGATCAACTGCATGCGGCGGCCGACCTCGCAGACCGCCTCGGTGGCGGCGAGGTGCGAACGACGACGATGCAAAACCTCATCTTCGTCAACGTGCCAAACGCAAACGCCGCCGAACTCGCACGCGAATTGAACGCGCTCGGAATGCAGGTTGAGCCCTCTGTCTTCTGGCGCGGAGCCGTCGCCTGCACCGGCACTGAATTCTGCAAGCTAGCCATCACCGAAACAAAGTCGTTCGCCCGCTGGGTTGTCGAAGAGCTCGAGGGACGCGTCCCTGGCTTCGACGAGCAGTTGCGCCTGAACATCACCGGCTGCCCCAACAGTTGCGGACAGCACTGGATCTCCGACCTCGGACTCGAGGGCAAGAAACTCAAAGTCGATGGCAAGCTTCAGGACGCTTACTACTTCTGCGTCGGCGGAAGCGTTGGCCGCGAGCAGGCCATCGCGCGTCCTGTTGGATATCGCGCACTTGCCACCGAAGTTCCTGGTGCTATCGAGCGGCTGCTGAAGACCTATGTCGGACAGCGCACCGATGGTGAAAACCTTCGGCAGTTCTTTGGCCGCCACAGCAACGAAGAGATCCGCACATTCCTCGCCGGCGCGCCTTCCCAGAATATCGAGCGCGACCTGCCCAACGGAAAAGTCCCGCACGGAGTGGAGGGTTGATGGCTACCCTGTTCCCAATCTTCCTCAAGTTGCATGGGCGCAAGTGCCTCGTTGTCGGAGGAGGCCGCATCGCCGAGCAGAAACTGCACTCGCTCATCACCTCCGGCGCGTCGATCACACTCGTCGCTCCGCAGGTGAACGAGGCGATTCGCGAGCGTATTGTTCGCGGCGAAATCACGTGGAAAGCTCGCGCATTCGAACCCGCAGACCTGAGCGGAAACATGCTGGTGATTGCCGCCACCGGCGAGCCACACATTAACGAGCAGATATTTCGCGCCGCTGACATCCTGGGCATTCTCTGCAATGCCGTCGATGAGCCGGAGCGTTGCCATTTCTACTACGGTGCCATCGTGCAGCGCGGCGATCTGCAGATTGCAATCTCCACCAACGGCAAGAGTCCCGCGCTGGCACAACGCATCCGCCGAGAACTGGAAGATCGCTACGACGAGTCGTATGCGAGTTGGTTGCGCTGGCTCGGAGAAGTTCGCAATCTCTACATCCGCCTTCGCGTCGCCACCGAGCTTCGCGTGCGCGCCCTGCACCAGATTGCTTCGCGCCCGGTGTACGAGCGTTTCCGCGCATCACGCCAGCATTCGGGGGAGGTGCGCCATGGGTAAGGTTTTCCTGGTGGGCGCCGGACCCGGCGATCCCGATCTGCTCACCGTGAAGGCCCTGCGCCTCATTCAGACCGCCAGCGTGGTTCTGCACGATGGGCTCGTGTCCGAGGCAATCCTGAACCTGATCGGCCCTCAGGCCGAACGTATCGACATCGGAAAGCGCTTCGGACGCAAGCTGCTGTCGCAGGCGGAAATCAACTCTCTGCTCATCACACACGCAGAAAATTCAGCTCGTGTCGTCCGTCTCAAGGGTGGCGATCCCTCTGTCTTTGGCCGCGCCGGAGAAGAGATCGACGCCTTGGTTGAAGCTGGCATCGAGTTCGAAATCGTTCCCGGCATCACCACCGCGCTCGCTGCTGCTGCCGCTGCCCGAAGCTCTCTCACCGATCGTCGCTTTGCTTCGAGCCTCGTGCTTGTAACAGCACATCGTGGAGATGAAAACGGTGCCGCCGAATGGGATCGCCTCGTGAACTCCGGCTCCACACTCGCCATCTACATGCCGGGCTCAGACTATCGCACGCTCACCACTCAACTCACTTCAGCGGGACTCGACCCGCAAACGCCTTGTGCTGTTGTCTCGCGTGCTTCACTTCCAGATCAGCAAGTGTTGTTCACCACAGTCAACCGGTTGGCCCACTGCAATGCGTTGCCAGCTCCCGCACACGTTCTCGTGGGACGTTGCCTCAACGCGGTGGAACAGGTGGATCTCGCCACTGCAACTCTCGCAAGTTTGCAATCCGATTCTGCTCAAGGGTTCAGAGATTAGGTTTCAGAGATTAGAAGGAGTTTGAAATGTCAGAAGAAAATCAGGCAGTTCCCGTTCCCCGCTTCCAGCTGTCGCTCGATGTGTGGGCTGTGCTGTTCGCCTTTACCTTAGCCCTGCTCGTGCGCGTTGGCGCCATCAAGCAGATCCCCTGGTAAGCCATCGACGAGAGGAAATCACCATGTCCACCAACGTTGCTGTTCAGAACATCGAGATTCAAAATCCCTTTGCGCGTGTGCTGCGATACATCCCCGGAGTGCTTCTGCTCACGGCCATTGGCTACGCAGGCAAGATCATCGAACAGAGCATCACACGCTACGCCAAAGCGCACCACCTCGTCATACCCAACGTGGAGTATGTGCTCTGGGCAATTGCCATTGGACTGGTGATCTCCAACACGCTCACGATTCCGAAAATCTTCGAAGCCGGTGTTTCCACCTATGAGTTCTGGCTCAAGGCAGGCATCGTGCTCCTCGGGTCTCGCTTTGTCTTTGCCGATATCGCCAAGCTAGGAGGCATCAGCCTCGGACTCGTAGTTGTCGAGATCGCCGGTTCGCTCGCGCTCATGACTGCGCTCGGGCGCATCTTCAAGCTCCGCCCCAAGTTGACGACGCTTCTCGCCGTCGGCTCTTCTGTCTGCGGCGTTTCGGCCATCATCGCCACCAAGGGCGCCATCGACGCCGATGACGAAGACTCGTCCTTCGCCATCGCTGCTATTCTCGCGCTTGGAGCCATCGCACTCGTCGCCTTCCCGCTCATCGGACACGCGCTGCACATGAGCAACAACGCCTACGGCTTGTGGGCTGGGTTGGCCGTCGATAACACTGCGGAAGCAACCGCCGCAGGCGCGCTCTTTTCCGATGCTGCCGGCAAAGTTGCCGTGCTAACCAAGACCTGCCGCAACGCGATGATCGGCTTCGTGGTGCTCGCCTACGCCGTCTATTGGGCCAAGCGTGGACAGGCTGCCACGGTCACAAACAAAGGTCGTTTCCTGTGGGAGAAGTTTCCCAAGTTCGTTCTTGGATTCATCGCGATCTCGGTACTGGTGAGCCTTCACACCTTCAGCAAAGATCAGGTCTCCGTGCTCGCAAATCTCTCCCGCTGGGCCTTCCTGCTGACCTTCGCCGGGGTAGGATTGCGCACCAACTTCCACCAGATGTCGAAGCAGGGATTGCGCCCGTTCATCGTCGGAGCCGTCGGCGAAGTCTTCATCGCGCTGTTAACACTCGGTCTGGTCGTCGCCGCCAACGCCTTCTGGGGACTGTGATCAGGTAACGCTTGCAGTAGGCCGGACGTAGTATTCAGACGCGTCCGGCCCACATTTTTATTTCGCCGCTGCCATTGCCTTCATCACTCCAGCATGGCTTTGCAAAATCCCCAACTGCTTGCGATCGCGTTCGGCGGCCATAGCCGGATTTGGCATCGGTCCGTATGCGGCATCTGCCTGCCGTGCCAACTCCGCTGTGCTTTCAGGAGTAATGTGCGCATCGCCTAACTCTCGGAACAATCCCTCGAACATCGGTCCAAGATGGGTGAGGAAATGCGCGATGCCGCCGGGGCCGCCGCCAAGATGAATTCCCTTGAACGGTCCCACCGTGGCCCAGCGCAGTCCAAGCGAGTTGGTTACAAGCGTGTCGAGTTCTTCGACGGAAACCACACCCTCCTGCACGAGATACATGCTCTCTCTCAGCACCGCTGCCTGCAGTCGGTTGCCGACAAATCCATTGATCTCGCGATGCAGCACGACGGGCGCCTTCCCCAGCGCGCGATAGAAGGTAACGGCTTCCTGCACAGATTCAGAATCCGTATTCTCGCCGGGAACGATTTCCACCAATGGCATGATGTGCGGAGGATTGAACGGATGTCCCACCATCATGCGTGCAGGATTCTTCATCTCGCGCGCAATCTCAGTCGCACGCAAGCTCGACGTGGATGAGAACAGCAGAGCGTTCGGTTTCACCCACTGCTCAAGCTTGGCAAAGAACTCGCGCTTAAACTCAATCTTTTCCGGACCCGACTCCTGCACCAGATCGGCATCCCGGGTCGCTGCCTCGAGATCATGCTCGACACGCACACGCTTCTCATATCCTTCGGTCGAGTATCCCAACTGACGCAAAGCCGGAGCGGCATTCGCCAGAAAGTCGCGCACTGCCTGCTCAAGGTCTTCGCGCGGATCGTAAACGCGTACATTCAATCCATTCGCAAGAAATAGTGCTGTCCAGGAAAGTCCGATCAACCCAGCGCCGGTAACGGCCACCTGCTGATAACGTCTCAGAACTTCGGATGCATTGTTGAAGCTTGTTGTGTTCATGCTGCGCGCCCCCTCGCTGGTCTCAATTCGTGGTGCCAGCGTACCGGAATTGTTTGTTGCAAGCTTGGTATTTCTTTACCTAGAAGCGTTCGCCCCCAGCGCGGCGCAGTTCGCACTACCCAATAATTTTGTGATCTTCATCACTCGCCATTTGTTCACCAATCACTGTTCGCCTCAAAACGGCATGCCACCGTTATTGTGCTGTTCGAGTCAGTTCAGCTCAGCTACTATGGCCTATGATTCTTTGCATTGACGACGAGCGTCTTGGATTGCAGGTGCGCAAGATGTTACTGCAACGACAGGGCTACGAAGTGTTGACCGCTCAGAGCGGCCCCGAAGGGCTGGAGATTTTTCGCTCCAAGCCAATCAGAGCCGTTGTGCTCGACTATTCCATGCCCGGTATGAATGGAGACGAGGTCGCTGCGGAGATGAAACGGCTCAAGCCCTGGGTCCGAATCCTGCTGCTGTCCGCTTACGTTGATGTCCCCGAGCAGGCACTGCAGTGGATAGACAAACGCGCTGTTAAAGGTATTTCACCAACCGACTTTCTCGACGATCTCCAACAGCTTCTGGCTACATAAGTACCTTTGGGAGCCTGACACCAGAGGTAAGTCCTCAGCTTGCAAGTTTCTTTCTGCGTGGTGGTCTGCCGGATGTTAAAGCTGACGAATTTTTCCAGTAGGCGCAGTGTTCGATTTCTGACAGCCGTGATCGCCGTCGCTCTTGCATCCTTGCTGCGTCGAGCGGTGGTGCAGTATTTCCCTCTACCGGTCTTTATCATCTTTTATCCCGCCACGATGCTGGTGGCCTTACTGGCTGGTTTCTGGCCCGGAGTCACGGCAACACTTCTGTCTTGTGCAGTCGCCGAGCTCTTCATCTTCCAACCTGGACATTTTGGCAGTGCTCGCGTCGCCGATCTCGCGTCCATGTTTGTCTTCTGCTTCATGGGCTTGGTCGTCAGCGAGGTAGCACGGCGCTGCCGCCGATATGAGCACCAGCTCGCCGCAGCGAAACAGGCCGAGACCTTACAGGCAGCAGAAACTAAGCTCAAGCAAAGCGAATCGCAATTTGAGACCCTCGCCAACGCCATTCCACAACTGTGCTGGATGGCAAATGCCGATGGGTGGATCTTCTGGTACAACCAGCGCTGGTACGACTACACCGGCACTACTCCCGAGCAGATGTGCGGATGGGGCTGGCAAGAGGTCCATGACCCGCAAGTGCTGCCCGACGTGATGGAGAAGTGGAAGTCGTCCATCGCCACCGGCGAGCCGTTTGACATGACCTTTCCACTGCGTGGGGCCGATGGTATCTTCCGCCCCTTTCTGACCCGTGTCATGCCGCTGCAAGATAGCGAGGGGAAGGTCGCACGCTGGTTCGGCACCAACACAGATGTCAGCAGGCAGAGAGAAACCGAAAAGGAGCTGTGGACTAGCCGGGCCGGGCTGCGTGCGAGCGAGGCGAAGCTTCAGGGCATCATCGACTCCGCCATGGACGCCGTAATCTCTGTCGATGATCAGCAGCGTATCGTGCTGTTCAACCATGCGGCTGAAGTTGCATTCCGCTGTTCCGCCGCCGAAGCACTTGGCACCACGCTCGACCGTTTCATCCCCGCATCGTCACGCGCCGCGCATCGTGAGCACATCCAACGGTTCGGCACCGATGGACGCACGCAACGATCAATGCAGTCTCCTGCCAACCTCATGGCAGCGCGCGCGGATGGTTCGGAGTTCCCGATCGAAGCTACAATCTCTCAACTTGAGACCGATCACCAGAAAATCTACACGGTAATTCTTCGCGACATCACCTTGCGAAAACGGACTGAGGCGCGCCTGCGCCGGTTTTACGAAACCGACTTGTTCGCCATCCTTTACTGGCGCATTGACGGCGGCGTAATCGATGTCAACGACCGTTTCCTCAGCATGACGGGCTATACCCGCGAAGACCTGCATGCCGGACGCCTTAACTGGGCGAACATGACGCCGCCCGAATATTACGAAGCAGACGAAGATGCGCGACGCCAGGTTCGCGAGACCGGCATGCATCTGCCTTACGAGAAAGAGTTCATTCGCAAAGATGGAAAGCGAGTGTGGGGACTCTTCTCTGCCGTAGCCTGGGAAGACAATCGCGATGAAGGTGTCTCGTTCATTCTCGACATCACCGCACGCAAGCAGGCTCAGGAAGCTCTGCGCGCCAGCGAAGAACGCTGGTCCACCACGCTCGCCAGCATCGGCGACGCCGTAATCTCAACCGACGCACATGGCAACGTTCAGTTTATGAACGCAGCCGCTGAATCTCTAACCGGCTGGCCTCTGGACGAAGTGTTAGGCCAACCTCTGGAGAGCTGCTTCAGCATCATTCAGGAAGAAACAAGAGTCCAGCCAGAAAGCCCGGTCGCCCGAGTGATCCGATCTGGGCGCGTAGTAGGTCTGGCAAATCACACGATGCTGATTCAGCGAAACGGAAACGAAATTCCGATTGAGGACTCAGCTGCGCCTATTCGAAATCGCGAGGGTGCACTCGTCGGAGTGGTGCTCGTATTCCATGACGTAACCGAACAGCGCCGGGCGGAAAAAGCGGTGCGGGATAGTGATCGTCTTGCCACTACCGGACGCCTCGCCGCTACCATTGCTCATGAGATACATAATCCGCTGGATGCTATTAACGGATTGCTATACCTGATCAGGCAGGACACTCGCGAAGACTCTACCCGCGAATTGGTCGCCATGGCCAGCCAGGAACTGGCGCGAGTAACGCAGATGACTCAGCAGATGCTCGCCTTCCAGCGCGAGGCCGCCAAGCCCATCCCCGTCCGCATTGGCGACATTCTTGGCAGCGTCGTTGGACTCTATGAGCGAAAGATCAAGCACACAAAAATCCGGCTTGAACAGCAGGTCGAGTGCGAACAGAAAATCCTCGCTCTGCCGGGAGAACTGCGGCAGATGTTCGCGAATCTTGTGGGCAATGCAATCGAAGCCGTGGGCCCGCGCCGTGGCACAATCACACTCCGCGCCTACGAATCACGCGACCATCGCAGCGAAAAACTGGGAGTGCGCGTGGTGGTGGCTGACGATGGTCCCGGAATTCCGCCAGAGGTACGCAACAAGATCTTCGAGCCGTTCTTTACCACCAAGGGCGAAAGTGGAACGGGGCTCGGTCTTTGGATCACCGCAGATATTCTGCGCAAATACGAAGGAACGATGCACCTGCGCAGCAGAACCAATGGAGGCAAGTCAGGAACTTGCTTCTCTGTATTCATCCCCTTCGAGCGCTGATCAGCAAATAGCAGGGACGCTAAGCATCGCCATTATCAATGGCGATGATCAATTGAGTGAGCGGTGCGGTGTCCTTCAACATGCCCGGAATGCCTGCGGCCTCGTTGCATCCAGTGCAGCCCAAGCAGCGCATGATGAGGACCGTTCCCGGACGAAGTGCATCAACTTCTTGAACAATGTTTTCACGCTCGGGCTCCGACCAGGAATTCTTGCAGACGATGACACCCTTCACGTCCATGGACTTCAGAACGACCTTAACCATCGCTAGGCTGGTGGCCGCGACCAGTTCGATCCCATTCATATGCAGTTCTGATTGCGTCGCGCACAACTGCGCGGTTCGCCGGGTGATTGCGAGTACCTTCGTCTGTCCTGAGTCGATCATCTACTCACATTTTCTCCTGCTAAGTACGTTCTGCGCCACAGGGAAAATGCCCTATTGCCCTCGTTTTTTCTCTGAACCAGGCAGATCGGAAGTTGTGAACTAAGCCGCAAAGGTGTTTTCCTGGGCGGCGTTTGCCATCAAAATGGATATATGAAACGTTCCGGCACAGCCGATCTTCCCCTGCACGGAGGCCGCGTACCGGCCTGGCTCGGCGAAAGAATGACGAAGCTCGGAACCTTGATCGTTGAGCACATCGTGGCTTCTTACGGGCCCTCGGAAGTGCTCACGCGCATGAGCGATCCATTCTGGTTTCAAGCGCTCGGCTGTGTAATGGGAATGGACTGGCACTCCTCTGGCATCACGACCTCAGTGATGGGAGCACTCAAGCGCGGGCTCAATCCGCGAGTGGCAGACATAGGACTCTACGTTTGCGGAGGTCGCGGTCGCCACTCTCGGCGCACACCTGACGAGCTGCGGTCCTATTCCGAAAGCGTGGGATTGGATGGCGAAGCGTTGGCGCGTACCAGCCGTCTTACCGCACGCATCGACAACAACGCGATTGCTGATGGATTTCAGCTGTACCTGCACTCCTTCATCATCAGCAGTACAGGAGAGTGGGCCGTCGTGCAGCAGGGCATGAATGCCGACACGCATCTCGCGCGGCGTTACCACTGGCATTCTTCTGAGGTAAGGGACTTCACCTCGAACCCGCACGCCGCGATACTTGGCCAGCCGCAGGGCATCATCTTGAACCTAGTGGATTCCCGTGCTGCACAAGCACAGAACGCATTGCTGCAGATCGTGGAGGAACCGGTGGATGCTTCGCTCGCAGAGGTTCGCAAACTGACGATGCCTGCGCATCATGACGTTCGAGCCGAGGATGTAGATCTCAAGCGGCTCGGAGCGGTGCTGGCCGTAGCTCACGAGCAGGAGCTCCGCGATTTTGCATCACTTCTCCTGACGCCGGGATTGGGGCCGCGCACACTGCAGTCGCTGGCGCTGGTAGCCGAAATGGTGCATGGCGCGCCTAGCCGGTTTTCCGATCCTGCGAGGTTCTCATTTGCACACGGCGGCAAGGATGGGCATCCCTTCCCCGTGCCATTGAAGACCTATGACGAATCGATTTCAGTGTTGCGCAACGCGCTCGATAAAGCGCGGCTGGACCACTCCGAAAAGCGCGATGGATTCCGACGGCTCGATCGACTAACACGTGCGGTTGAAGAGCAGCGCGAACCGTTGGCGGACTTTGCGGCTGCCATCGCCCATGAACACGAAATATCCGCCTCGCTCGACGGCCGCACGGTCTTCGACCGAGACCCGAAACCCGGGAAACGGCCGCAACGCGCGTCTTTGCGGCAACTTTCTCTGTTTTGAAAACCGTCTCTTGCAAACGAACATTGTGCATGCGCCTGAACGGTTATAAAGTTGTCGAATCGTGATCATCAATCTCGCCCGGCGCGCACACAACCACAACTGGGAGCTGGACCCGATTACGCGGTCGCTCCTCGACACCGACTTTTACAAGCTGCTGATGCTGCAGTTCATCTGGAAGCACTTTCCGAAGACGCATGCGACGTTCGTCCTCAGCAGCCGCCCTGCAAGCGTGCAATTGCCTGAATTGATAGATGTCGATGAATTGCGTGAGCAACTGGAACATACGCGGCAACTGCGCTTCCATAAGTCCGAACTGATCTGGCTTGCGGGAAATACCTTCTACGGGAAGAGAGGGATTTTCGAACCTGATTTCCTGGAGTGGCTTGAGTACGACTTCCGGCTCTCGGACTACGAGCTATCGGTGGAAGATGGCAGGCTCACGCTGAGGTTCAGCGGACTGTGGACGGACACGTCCATGTGGGAGATATACGCGCTCGCTTCCGTAAGCGAGTTGCGGACTCGCGCCAGTCTCAAGCGCCTTAGCGAATTTGAACTCGACATCCTGTACGCGCGAGCAAAAACAAAGCTTTGGGAAAAGATGGCTCGGTTGCGTGGCGCGCCCGGGCTGCGTCTGAGCGATTTTGGGACACGACGTCGCCACAGCTTCTTGTGGCAGGAGTATGTTGTGAAAGCGATGAGCGATGTGCTTGGCAGCAGTTTCAGTGGCACATCCAATACTTATCTCGCATACAAGCACAACCTTGAAGCCATTGGCACGAACGCACACGAGTTGCCGATGGCTCTGGCGGCGCTCGCCAACAATGACGAAGAGCTGAAGGCTTCGCAGTACCATTTGCTTGACCTGTGGCAGCAGACTTACCAGGGAGAGTTGCTGATTATGCTGCCCGATACATTTGGTACGACGCAGTTCCTGCGCGACGCACCCGACTGGGTCGCAGACTGGACAGGCCAGCGCGCCGACAGCAAAGATCCGTTCCTAGCCGGAGACGAATACATTCAGTGGCTCGAATCGCGAGGTCGAGATCCACGCGAGAAGCTGTTTATCGCGTCCGACGCGCTCGATGTGCAGCAGATACTGAGCCTGCACGCCTACTTCGCGGGAACCATCCGCAATGGCTTCCTACCGGAGGACTTCACCAGCGCGGCCGATTTTGAGGACAGCAAAAAGTGGGATCCAGATCGCCGTATTCGTTTCAGCGCAGGATGGGGAACTCTGCTCACCAACGATTTCCGCGGCTGCAATCCTCGCGGTGATGACGGATTCAATCCCATCGGATTGGTCTGCAAGCTGAACGATGCCGATGGACGCCCTGCGGTAAAGCTCTCTGATAACTTCGAGAAAGCGCTGGGAGCGCCGAAGGAAGTTGAGCGTTATCAGCGTGTCTTCGGATTGGCTGGCGTCGCGCACGTTCCTATTATCGTGTAGCAAAATTCAGTTTCGTAGCTCTCGGCGATGCATCTGTTAACAGTGCGTGCACTGCGGTCATCGCAGGCGCGACACAAGGGGACAGAATGAGCTTACGAACCGAACTGACACAGCGACTCGGATTCCAACACCCAATCATTCAGGCACCACTAGCGGGAGGAGGAGACACTCCTGAGCTGGTGGCAGCCGTTTGCAACGCAGGCGGACTTGGGTTCATCGGCGCCGCCTACCTGACCCCGGAGCAGATTGCTAGCACCGCCGCCAAGGTGCGCGAGCGAACATCGCGCCCATTTGGCATCAATTTATTCGCTCCGCAGAGCACACCGCAAGCCACCATTCCTCAAACGATGCTCGACCGCCTTGCCCCATTCTTCGCTGAGGTGGGGCTTCCTGCTCCCGGGCAACCGAAGGCGCCGGAAGACGCATTCGAACAGCAGTTGGTCGCTGCGCTCGAGAGCGGCGCGTCGGCGTTCAGCTTTACACTCGGGCTTCTGCCATCGAAAGCTGTCGAGGCTATCAAGGCCCGCAAGATGTTTCTGATTGGAACTGCGACGACCGTGAATGAGGCAATCGCGATCGAGCGCTCAGGCGTGGATGCGATCGTGACTCAAGGACATGAAGCGGGCGGTCATCGCAGCACATTCTCCGGCGACTTCGCGCAAGGGATGATCGGCGGCATCTCTCTTGTGCCGCAAGTCGTGGACGCCGTGCGTGTGCCGGTAATCGCCTCAGGCGGCATCATGGATGGACGTGGAATTGTTGCTACGCTCGCGCTCGGAGCATCAGCTGTTCAAATGGGAACCGCGTTCCTCACGTGTAATGAGTCGGGAATTCCCAGCGCGTACAGGCAGGTGCTGTTGCATGCGACCGAAGACCGGACGAGGTTGACGCGAGCTTTTTCTGGGCGCCCGGCGCGGGGTGTGATTAACCGCTTCATGACGGATGTGGACGCGATGGGTGATGCGGCGATTCCGCCATTCCCGCTGCAAAATGCGCTCACGCGTCCGCTGCGCACAGCCGCAGCCAAGCAAGGACGAGCCGAATTCTTGTCCCTCTGGGCCGGGCAGGGATTACGGATGGCGCGTCAGCAATCAGCCGCGGAGTTGATTGAGAAACTGGTGCGCGAAGCCGAGGGCACTCTGGCAAGGTTGCAATCGAGTTCCAGCACGGTGCTCGCGTAGAAGAACCGACACAGGCCCGTCCATTGCGAATGGGCCTGTGTTTTCACGGCTTTTATGCGGCTATGCGGCCTGTACTTGCTTCACCTGCTGTTCAAGCGAATCCCACTCGGCATTGCTCAGCTTGATTTTGGCAGCGCCCATGTTCTCTTCCAGATGCTTGACGGAGGAAGTACCAGGAATCGGAAGCATGACTCGCGAACGATGGAGCAACCACGCCAGCGCCAGTTGAGCTACCGTGGCGTTGTGCTTCTTCGCTGCTTCATCGAGGACACCGCTGGGCTGCGCAAGTTTGCCCGCGGCAACCGGGAACCATGGGATGAAGGCAATGTTGTGCTTTTCGCAATATTGCAAAGTGTCTTCGTGCTGACGATCTCCAATATTGTAGAGATTCTGCACGCTGACGACGTTGATCATCTTGCGGGCGGCTTCGATTTCGGCGGGCTTCACCTCGCTGAGTCCGATGTGGCGAATCTTCCCTTCCTGCTGCATCTTTTTCAACTCGCCTAACTGCTCCGCGGCGGGCACCTTGGGATCGATCCGATGCAGCTGGTAAAGATCGATGCGATCGGTCCTCAACCGCCGCAGGCTCATCTCGAGACACTGGCGCAAATACTCCGGACGACCCACCGGATTCCACTTGTTCGGCCCAGAGCGGGTAAGTCCGCCCTTGGTCGCAATCACCAATCCCTTGTCGTAAGGAAAGAGCGTCTCGCCAATGAGGCGCTCGCTCACCTCGGGACCGTAAGAGTCCGCTGTATCAATGAAATTGACGCCTAATTCGACAGCACGCTTCAGAACGCGCTTGGCTTCGGCCGGGTCTTTGGGTTCGCCCCAGATGCCTTCGCCGGTTAAGCGCATTGCGCCATAGCCTAAGCGGTTCACAGTGAGGTCGCCGCCAATTGAAAACGTATCGCTCGCATTCACATTATTTGTAGCCATACTGATCAGATTGCGGGAGGTCGCGCCAGGACGGAAAAAGATGCGGAGCTCTGGATTATCGAGATTGCGGCACTTGGAGCAGAGCCGCTGAATACAGGACAACGCATCTCTTAGTTTTTCTTTACAAGAGAATAGCCCGCGACTCGCGCGGGCTTCTATGTGAGTTGCCTAGATTGCTAGCTTTGGAATCCAGGCAGGTTCATGCGCTTAGCGATGTGATCCTTGATCCAGTGTGCGTCCCACCACTCTTTCGGATCGATCTGCACGCCGTCCAACTGCATTGCGAAATGGATGTGATCGCCTCCGGCCATGCCGGTCATGCCGCTAAGTCCGAGCACCTGACCGCGCTTCACCTGGTCGCCTTCATGGACCGTGATCTGGCTCATATGGCCATAAATGGTCTGCAATCCGTAGCCGTGATCGACCACAACGCAGTTTCCGTAGATGCCGAGCGGAGCCGCATAAACCACCACGCCATCATTCGAAGCTTCGACACCGACATGCTGCGTCACCGCAAGATCGTAACCAAGATGCACCTGCTGATCGATCTGCTGACCCTTGTAGATGTAATGGCGAACATCGGCGAATGTCGCTTCGGAGGACGAGTGAGACTGGCGCGTGAAAGGCTGCGCGAAGAGGAAGTGATCGGCGGTTTTGAGGCGCAGGTCCGAAAGCGTCTTGTTGTTCGCACGACGCATCTCGTTGTTGATTTTTACAAAGCGCGCTACTGGATCTCCCGATCCGTTCGGGTCGAGTTCATTCACTACCTTCTGGATGAACTGATCGCTAATCTGGAGTTGGTGAACGGTGTACTTCGGTTGCTCCTTCTTAGGGAACTGAATCACCATGGGGCCGGTCGCGTCACTTCCTGTGCCGTTGGAGGCATAAACAACAGGAACGGTCGTCGCAGGCATATTCCAGGCAAAGGCAAACAGCGAGAACATTCCAGGCTTGCCGCCAGGCATGGGCCATGCCCGGAACGTCTGATCGCCGACGCGAACGCCAGCCTCGGTGTAGGTGCCAGAGACGTTCATTGTGACCATCTCCGCCATGCCCTGATAGAGGTAGTGCTGTTCTGAATCTGCCGAGACCATTGGCGGGCGCGTGATCACCATTACGTCACGCTCGGTGCGCGTCGTCTTGCGCATGAAGTCGTTGGACGTAGCCTCGAAAACCAGCTTTGCTTTGCCGTCCTTCAACTGCGGCGTAGTGTTGACGCCAGTAACGAAGCTCCACGTGCCGTCCTTCAGTTTCGAGGGCTGTGCAGCTTCCCACACGCGATACTGCGAGCCATTCTGCTCGACATAGGCGGCCAGTTTACGAATCCCGCGCTTATTGCGGACGTGCACTGAGATATTGGTAGACTGACCGATGGTGCTGACCGGAGTCTGAAGGTCCACAACAGGAGTTGCGGAGCGGCCAATCAGAATGGCGAGGGGCAGAATGACAATCAAAACGACGATGGCGAGAAGAATGACTTTTTTCACCCGATCATTGTAGCTCCCCAGAGAAGCTGCGTTCGATCAGGGGTTGAACCTAAATATGCTCCGCATGTGCCTGCGCCACACCTAAGCAAGCCGTTACATGCCTCGGATCACAAACCAACTGCACTGCTCCAGCATGTGCTCCGAAACATTGGCCCTGAGAAAACCATTTACAGGCAATCACATTCCTAAAGTTCCGGCGCGGAGGGAAGCAGATCAGAACCGCTGAACGGCAAGCAGAGCTGCCGTGTTGGGCACGTAATAAAGACTGGAGAACGATATGGCCACGGAACGTCTCGCAAACCGCTGGTTGATTGCTGTCGCAGCGGTCATCATGCAGCTATGCCTCGGAGCGGTTTACGGTTGGAGCGTTTTCGTAAAGCCGCTCGTCAACTCCGCACATTGGACGCTGACTCAGGTTTCGCTCACCTTTACGCTCGCGATTGTGTTCCTGGGGGTTGGTACTGTCATTGGAGGTCTGTGGCAAGACCGCGTGGGTCCGCGGATCGTCGCCAGTGTCGCCGGAGTGCTTTACGGTCTGGGATACATCATTGCCTCAATGGCGTCGGCAAGGAATTCGCTGTTGGGAATGTATCTTGGCTATGGGCTTGTGTCGGGCATTGGCATGGGAATGGGATACATCTGCCCTGTAGCTACGCTTGTCAAATGGTTTCCGGATAGACGAGGGTTGATGACCGGTGTGGCTGTATGCGGATATGGCGCGGGCGCACTGGTCATGAGCCCGATCGCGGCACGCATGATCCTGCAACGTGGCGTCCCTGCAACGTTCATGACGCTTGGTCTCGTGTACCTCGTTGTGGTCGTGCTAACGGCGCAGTTCTATCAGAACCCGCCGCAGGGTTGGCGTCCTGCCGGTTGGGAGCCACGCACCGCCGTTTCCAAGCAGGCATCGACTTACGATTTCACCGTAAAGGAAGCAATGTCCACACCGCAGTTCTGGCTGCTCTGGTTCATGCTCTTCCTCAATGTTTCCGCCGGAATCATGATTATCAGCCAGGCGTCTCCGATGGCGCAGCAGTTGGTGGGACTCACTCCTGTAACGGCCGCTGGAATTGTCGGCGTCATCTCGATCTTCAACGGTTTGGGGCGCGTGTTCTGGGCTGCGGTATCCGATTACCTTGGGCGTGCGCGAGTGTACTTCCTGCTCTACCTGATCCAGGTTGGTGTGTTCTTTGCGCTGCCGCACCTGCACACGGCTACACTCTTCACAATCGCTGTGGCCGTCGTGGGCCTGTGCTATGGAGGAGGCTTCGGCACGATGCCTTCATTCACTGCCGACTTCTTCGGCGCGAAATACATGGGTGGAATCTATGGCTGGATTCTGCTGGCATGGGGTGCGGGAGCTGTTCCTTCGCCGATCCTGATTGCCCGCGTGCGGCAGACCACGGGCAGCTACCAGACGGCAATCTATGTCATCGGCGTAGTAATGGTCTGCTCGCTGGTGCTGCCTTTAATAGCTAAGCGCCCGAAAGTGGAATCGGGCAAGACAGTGACCTTCCCGAAGCGCTCGGCGGCGTAGACGAAAAGGCCCGGCGGAACTTCTCTTCCGCCGGGCATGAGTAAGTTTCCGGCTATCTCGCAAAGTCGGATTCTCGAACCTTCCTCAACTCCTCCGCGCGATTGCGTTCACGGAAATCATTCAGCGCGAACTGCACAAACTCGGAAATCCTCGCCTTGAACACGTCAGAAGAGAACTGCAGAGAGTGTTCATGAATAACGGGCGGCGAAAAGCGGTGCTCGACTGATTCAAACTCGAGAATCGCATTCATCATGGCTTCGGTTGACTGCTCGTGAAAGAAGACGCCTGTAGGATTGTCCAGCGACAGGTCGCCAGACGAGATTCCTCGCACGGTCTCCAGTACACCGCCGGAGCCGTAAGCAATCACCGGCCGGCCAAAACTCTGCGCCTCCACCGGAACGATTCCGAAATCCTCTTCCCCGGGAAACAAGAGCGCGCGACACTGGGCAAGATTTTCGCGCAAGACGTCATCGCTCACCGTCCCAAGGAACTCGATTGTGGGACCGGCAATTTTGCGCACATCCTTGTAGCGAGGCCCTCCGCCGATGACACGCAAGCGCCGCCCGAGCCGGGTGCAGGCCTCGACCGCAAGATCGAAACGCTTGTAGTCCACCATGCGTCCTACGGCAAGGTAGTAGTCGCCTCGTCTGCCGCTAAGCTTTGCTTTGGCTGTATCGACCGGGGGATTTATCACGGTGCTCTCGCGCCCGTAGTATTTTCGAATCCGCGAAGCAATGAATTGTGAGTTCGCGACGAAATAGTCCACGCGCCCGGCACTCGCGACATCCCATATTCGCATGTAGTGCGCGGTTAGCGAAAAGATTGTTCCGACCAGCCCCCCCATGCCGCGACGGTACTCCGAATACATGTCCCAGATGTATCGCATAGGGGTGTGGCAATAGCAGATATGGCAGGTCTTCGAGGACGTGATGACACCCTTCGCGGGACCCGATTCCGAACTGATTACAAGGTCATAACCGCTCAGGTCAAATTGTTCGAGCGCCAGTGGCTGCAGAAATAGAAAATGCCGATGGAACCGAGTCGCCCCCGGAATCCATCGCAGAAACGAGGTGTGCAGCTTGTGTTTCCGCAGAACCGGCCCAAGCATCGCGCGATCGGCTACAAGCGTGAAGAGGTCGGCTTGAGGAAACACTTCGGCGAGCGCCTCCACGACCTTCTCGCCTCCACCACGCGATACAAACCAGTAATGAACGATGGCAACGCGGAGGTTGGAAAATGGAAATTCTTGCGAATTCAGAGGTTGCGACACGCCCGTATCCATCATCATAGAGATTGTGAATAGCTCATTTGCGGCTCAGGATGCCTTCAACCAGATTCACACCTTTGATCGTGCCCGGCAATTCGACGGTCAAAGATAGTAGAATTCCCGCTTGCCGTAAACGGAGACAACATTCTCTGCGTCCGGCCTGAATACCTGGGCAGTCACGCAGACTGAGACAACATGTCGCACAAGCTAAAAATCCTGCAGGGCTCGGCTTCCAACATGTTGAGAGTAGTGCTCTCGATGATGGTCGCCTTGGTGTTGCCTCCGCTGCTCGTTCATCGGCTATCGCCTCCTGAGTACAGCGCCTGGGTGCTGATTCTACAATGCAGCGCCTACATTGCGCTGCTCGACCTCGGATTACAGACCGCGATTGGAAAGTACGTCGCCGAATATGATGCACGTGGAGATCTCGGGGCAAGCGCTCGAACCCTTAGCAGCTCTTTTGCAATTCTGTGTGTGTCGGCGGCAATTGGAGCGGTGGTAATTGGCGTTATTACCTGGCGGGTGCCACAGCTCTTCCGGCAGATGCCCGTGTCACTGATTGCAGATCTGCGGGAAGGCGTCCTTGTGGTAGGACTTTCCGCCGCTATCGCACTGCCATTCAACTCATTTCTGGCGACGTTCACCGGACTTCAGCAGTACTGGTTTCCGACCGCAATTGCTCTTAGTAGCAAGCTGCTTTCCTCGGCTGTCTTGGTCGTTATGCTTCTGCTGCATGGCAAGCTTAACCAACTGATCTGGGCAGTCGGAATCTTCAACATACTGACCGCCTTGGGACAATATCTAGGCTGGAATAAGTACGTTCGTCATCGGGTGGATTTTTCCTTCAAGCTGATCGAGCCGAAGTCAGCGCTGCGTTTGGCGCGCTTCGGCGGCATACTCTCGCTATGGTCGGTGGCATATCTGTTTGTAAGCGGACTGGATATGGTGATCGTCGGCCACTACGACTACAAAAACACGGGCTACTACGGAATTGCCACCTCGGCTACGAATTTCATCCTCATGGTGATCGGAAGTGTGTTCAGCCCGCTTTTGCCGGCCATCGCCTCGCTGCAGACCTCGCGAACTCCGGCCGACATTGGGGCAGTAACCATAAAGATTACGAGGTATTGCATTCTGCTAATGTGTGCTCTTGGACTGCCGCTTCTGATCGGAGCGTACCCTGTCCTGAGGCTCTGGGTTGGACACGATTATGCGCTGAATAGTGCAGTTTTTCTCCAGGTCATGGTTCTGGGCAACGTGATCCGTACGGTTGGCTATCCATATTCCTTGGTGGTAGTTGCGACCGCAAAACAACATCTGGCCACAATTGCAGCGGTAGCGGAGGCCGCCGTAAATATCAGTTTGAGCATCTACTTAGTTCAGAGGGTCGGAGCGTTGGGCGTTGCCCTTGGAACCTTGGCAGGGGCATTCGTGAGTGTGGGTGTTCACATAGCGTTGAGTATGAAGCTCACGCGTTCCGCTATCCTCGTGTCGCGGCGCTCCTTCATTGTGAAAGGAATCCTGCGGCCGTTTCTATGCGTCATTCCGACGGTTCTCATTCTGCCGTTTTGGAGAAGATATGAACTGCTTCCGATGAATCCATCGGTTGTTGCCGTGTGGATGCTCGCAACTTTACTGATTGGGTGGTTCATAGGACTGACATCGAACGAACGATCCGAACTTAGAGCCAACCTGTTACGGATCGCGCGTATGCGCCCGGCTCGAGAAGATGTTCCGGCCGGGCCAGTGTAGCTCCATCCCTAGCGTGAGGTAATTGAGTGCAAGTCGAATATCTTAAATCGCTTGTCAGCAGCGCATTCAAGCCGAAGGTCCCAGTTCTTCGTTATGTTCCAGAAAAACGTCAGCAGCCACCGCGAATGTTGCAGGTGGACTCGGCATGGAAAGGCATTGAGAGCGTACTCGGCGACCTGATTACGAGGTTCCACATTGGGCGGCAACGCTGTCTTGAGTTCGGCGTTGAGTTCGGATACTCGACCGCAGCCCTCTCCTGCTTCTTCGAATCCGTGACCGGAGTGGACACCTTTGTTGGAGACATTCACACAACCAGCCGCCGCGACGTGTACGAGGAAACGAAACAACGCCTCTCGCCCTATCCCAATATCAAGCTGGTGCGCAGCGACTACCGCGACTGGATCGCCGAGGATGACACGCACTACGACCTGATTCACGTCGATATCGTCCACACCTACACGGATACCTTCGCCTGCGGCCTCTGGAGCGCCATGCACTCGAATTGCGTGTTATTCCACGACACCGAAAGTTATAACAGGGTGCGGAGAGCGGTTATAGACATCTCTCGGGCTTCAGGGAAAAAGTTCTACAACTTCAAGGAAAGTAATGGGCTGGGGATCCTGGTTTGATCAACTCCGGTATCGACGTCCGCAGCAAAAAGACGACTTCGTCTGGTGAGTTCAGCGTTTGCGCTGTGATCGTTACCTACCACCCGAGCGCCGCCATGATTACGAACATGGCGAAAGTACGCAGCCAGGCGCAAGGGTTGGTGGTGGTGGACAATGGCTCTACATCTGAGGAAGTCGGGATGCTGCGTACCGCAAGCCAGTCTCTTGGCTTTCATTTGATTGAAAACCGGGAGAACCTGGGCATCGCTGAAGCCCTCAACCAGGGAGTGCGATTTGCCCGCGGCGAGGCTTACCCGTGGGTTATTCTTTTCGATCAGGACAGTCGCATAACTGACGGCTTCATCGAGCGAATGTTTGCGACATGGCAAGTTCATCCCAATCGGGAGCGCGTTTGCTCGTTGCATCCCAGCTATGTGCAGCCTGAATCCGGAATCGAACCGGTGTTTGCCCGCACGAGCGATGGCAGCCCCGTCACTTCAATGACCTCTGGCGCGCTCATGCCCACATGGGTATTCGATAAGATCGGGTACTTCGCCTCCGAGTATTTCATCGACCTGGTGGACGCCGAGTACAGCTTGCGCATACGCGCTGCCGGATACCTTATTGCTGATTCCCGCGACGCCGTGCTCCTCCATTCCGCTGGGCATCCGGTCAGGTTCTCGGTACTCGGATTCAAGTTTCAGCCGAGCAATCACAATGCTATCCGGCGTTACTACATTTCTCGAAATCGGGTCGTCGTATATAGAAAGTACTTCTGGAAGTTTCCGAGATGGGTGCTGCATTCCTTCTCTCAGTCGGTACGGGAGACCATCAAGTGCTTCATCGCTGAGCCGGACCGCACACGAAAAATTCGTAATTTCTTACTCGGGACTTGGGACGGGCTTACTGGGAGAATGGGGAAACGCGAGGACCTATGAACCCTTCGGTCCACTCATCTAGCGCCACTGAATCCCGCATCAACTTACGCTCCTCCGCGCAAACAGCACCCATGCCGCGCGTTTCTTGCATTCTGCTCAACTGGAATGGATGGCAGGACACGATCAAGTGTCTGGATGCATTACGCGAATGCGACTATGCACAGCTCACCGTCATCGTGGTTGACAATGCCTCTACCAACGACTCGGTTGCCAGAATTCGCCAAGCCTACCCCGATGTTCTGCTGCTCGAAAGCAAGGCAAACCTAGGCTTCGCCGGAGGCAATAACATCGGCATTCGCCACGCGCTGGGTGGCGGTGCCGACTACATCTGGCTGCTGAACAACGATACTGAGCCCGCTCCTAATGCGCTTGCTGCGCTGATAGCCAAGGCGCAATCAGATCCGCGAATTGGAGCTGTGGGGTCCGTCTGCTATTACGCCGACCGTCCCTCATCGGTGCAGGCATGGGCAGGTGGACGCGTGAATCTCTGGATTGGCTACCTGTTCAACAGCACCAAGCCCCATCCGGATGACTGGTTCGAAACGCTGAATGGCGCGAGCATGCTCATTGCGCGCTCCGCGATTGAGGAAGCGGGGCTGCTCGATGAAAGCTTCTTTCTCTACTGGGAAGACGCAGAGTTCAGCCTGCGAGTTCGTAAGCGGGGATGGAAACTTGCCGCTGCCCCAGAGTCTCGCGTGTTGCACAAGGTGAATTCGAGTACCAGCGGCGACAATCAGGTACTCACCAGATATTCAACGGCTTCGGGCTTACGGCTATTGCAGCTTCACTCGTCAGCCCCTTGGATATCGAAGGTCCTGTTCGTCACAATTCGCTTTATGCGCCGTCTGCTGCGATTGGATTTTGCCGGTTGCCGAAGCGTTCTGGCCGGAGTGGTGGATTATTGTAAGGTGGCTCCTGTGTCTCATAACATGCGTTGATTCAGCGCAAGGAGAGAAAAAGGTTGCGAATACCGGGACGGCCAAAAACGTCGGAGTTGCAGATCGAAGATTTCTTCGACCTTCCCGCGTATCGAATGCTGGCATTTGCGGTGCTTGTCTTCTGCATTCTCGCTTTGGTGGATGGACTCTCGTCGCAGGTGCAAATGGCCTTGCTCGGTGGACGCGTGCCGGTAACGAGTTCCATCATCCGATTCGCATTTCTATTCATTCCTGTGCTCGGAGCGTTTGTCTTTCCCGCGATTCGGAAGACCGAGCTTCCGATGCGCATGTGGTTGCTATGTATCGCGTTTCTGCTGGCCGATGCTCCGCACCTGATTCTCGCCTGTGGCATGACGGTGAAAGAAGCGTTTATGTCCTACAGCGATTACTACCTCCTGTTGCTGATGGGACCCGCATTACTCGCCTTCAGCGGAGCAATTTCGGAACGCGTCATCATTCGGGTTATCGCGACACTTCTCATCATCTGCGCCGTCATTGGGTTGGCACAATTCGTCACAGGCCGACCTCTGCTGCCCACGGAAAGCATCGACGGCAGATTTGAAGTCAACAGCTCGAACTTCTTTGAAGAAATCCGAGGGTTCAGCCTTTTCACCTCAGGACTTGGCTTTGGACTGTTCTGCGCGATCAGTGGAGCTCTGGGCATTGCCATGATGCGCGATTCACGGCTGAAGGGCTCGCTGATCTTTCTGATTTCCGCCGCCGCTTGCTTCTCCACGCTCACCCGGTTGTGCTATCTCGTGTTCCTATGCGCTTGTCTGTATGCTGTAATCCTGACTTATGGAAGAAGCGCAAGACGCGGGCTGCTGCTCCCCTTCCTGTACTTCATCATGGGCATTGCCACAATCTTCATGGGCTCGGGATTGCCGATTTCAGGCGGCTCAAGCGGATCAGGCAGCCTGCAGGACTCAGGATCGCTGTTGATGCGACTGGAGGAGTGGGCATATTACTCGGGGCTCATACTCCGCTCCGATTGGAGCGAGAAGTTGCTGGGCTTGGGGACAGTGCTTACAAAGAAGAACACGCTTCCCATAGACAATGTGCCACTCGCTCTGGCGTTGCACGTGGGATTCATCGGACTGGTCTTGTTCGGTGTTCTTATGTTCCAGGTGTGGCTCTACCTTCGTCGTGAGGCAATTTCCACGAGACAACCCTTCATCATCGCCGCCGCCAGCCTCTGGTCCACGCTACTCTGCGCAGGAATCTTCAACATAGTACTGATCCCGTTTGGCGCTGTGTTTACGCTTGTGATCCTCTGTGACAGGAAGCCATCTGAGTCAGACGAATCATTCGTTGAGCCTTCGGCGGTGCAAGAGAACGTTTATATCTGAGGTAAGCCTGCACTCAGCACACTGGCCTCAGGCTCTGCTTTGCTTCAGCGGCAAGAATCTCGCTCACCTTGTTCACGGTTGCCGACCATGGAAATCGTGCAGCCTGCGCCAAGCCTTTGCTTCGCAGTTGCTCACGCAGGCTCACGTCACTTAATACTTGCTCCAACGCTGCGACGATCTCGTCTACATCAGTGGGATTCACGAGCAGAGCTGCATTGCCGGCTACCTCCGGTAATGCCGTGGTGTTCGACGTAATAGCCGGCGTTCCGCAGGCCATCGCCTCCAACACTGGAAGGCCGAAACCCTCGTACAACGACACGAATAACAGAGCCTCGGCACTGCGATAAAGACTCGGCATCTCGCGTTCAGTCACTACGCCGACGAAATGTATTCGCGAGGTCACGCCAAAGGACGCAGCGTGGGTCAAGAGCTCAGACGTCGGCTGGCCGGTGAACACCAGTTTCAATCCCGCAGGAATCTTCGCCTTGGCAAATACCTCGATGGTCCGAAGTTCATTCTTGTGCTTCTTGCGGTTTCCAACGCAAAGAACGTAGGGGAACGGCAGATGGTAGCGGGACACGCCGGGATGATATTGAGCATCGACCCCGCACCGGACATTGACGACCTTCTCCGCCGGCACGCCCGACCACTCCACGATACGCGCTCGCGAAAACTCCGAAACCGTGAGCACGCGGCGGGCGATGTGACACGCTCGCTTCAGAATGGTCACGTAGTATAAGCGCTTTGCAAAGCTGCTGTTTTCATTTCGATCGATGTGGTTCAGATCGTGGATAGTGAAAAGGAATGGCGCTTTGCACGCGAGCGGAGCGCTGTAGCCGGGAGAGAAAAACAGATCGTCGCAACTGAGCTGGCCCAGTGCTCGCGCAAGCCGCAAACTGTCCAGCGGCGATGCCGGATTCGAATGCAGTGTGAGGGGCTGGTGCTCGATAGACGAGAGAACGCGGCGCGCAAATCTGCCGATGCCGTGTTCACCTATCCACCTCTGATCGGCGTAAACCGTCATTGTGTTATCGCAACGTCGCGCGCAGTGTTTCCAGACGCTCTCGTTCTGCCGGATTGCTCTTCATGCGCTCGAAGCCATCGGCGAGTACACACCATCCATAGGATCCGAAGAATGCAAGCATTGTTACAAGAATGACGATGAGCGAGCGATGCGGTGACGATTTCCTGTCCGGAGGTGCGGCCACATCGGCCACCTGGATCACTGCACCCTGTCGCGCTTCATCCAGCTTCGCCATTTCAAACTGCTTCGCAATCAACTCGTACACCGCTTCGCGATACTTCAGGTCGCGATATTTGCGGAGATACTCCATTCCAGCTTCGGGAGCGCGTCCTTTGGAGACCAGGAACTCGTCTGATTCCTTTCCCGCGAGTCTGCTCAACTGTTTTTGAAGAGCGGAGAGCTGCTGCTTGGCCAAGATAAGCTCCGGGTTATCATCCGTGGCGAAGGAACGCATTGCCTGGATCTGAACCTGTTTGGCCACGATCTGCGCCCGCAGGTTAGATGCTGCCTCGATCAGCGCTCGCGCCTGGCTGTCGACTTGGAGCACGCCGGTGGACACCTCGGTGCTCTTCATCGCCTCTTCGGCATCAGTCAGGCTTCCTCTTGCCTGCTGCAGTTGTTGCTCGAAGAACAGACGGCGCTGAGATGCTTCCGTGATCGCCAATGTCGCCGAAAGTTTCCTGAACTCTTCCACATAGCCATTTGCGATTTCGGCAGCTACTTTTGGATCGCGATCCTCGATCTCGATTCGAATTAATCCATCCTTAGTGCCGAGTGTCACCTTTGAGTGCTTATCGAACGCCTCACGCGCGTCGTACATCGTCTTGCTACGATAGCGCGACTTCAACCCAAAGCGCTGGATGACAGCGTCTTCCACAGTGCGCTCGCGCAGAAACGAGACATACATCTCGCCAGAGTTCTTTATGCCGAGAGTTCCGCTGGCAAGCGATGCAAGCGCCCCGGCTCCAGCTGCACCGCCGCCAAGCTGGCTGAGCAGTGCCGAGCTCATGCTCGAGGACTGCGACGGTGGAATTACCAGGGTGGCAGCCGTGTACTTATTCGGAAGCAGCAGCGAGACGACTACCGATAGCAACGCGGTTGCAATGGTGACGCGCAGAATGAACTTACGCCGCTGCGCAAGGATGATGACAAAGTCGAGCATGGAACGGTCTCTCGACATCTTCACCTGGCGGCCACGAGCCTGATCGAGGGTATCAATGGGGACCATGGGTTCCGCTCCTAGTGAATGACCGCCAGCTCAGCACCTGTTATCGCCAATTGCGAAGAGATCTGGCTCCAGTCACGGAGTCCACGCACGAAAGCTCCCGTGGGGATCTTGGTCGGGACCACGATCTGATCTCCCGGATACATTCTTAATTTTTCGAATTTGTCTCCATTGAACACGCCGTTGACTGCTTTTCGAGCCACGACCGTCCCATCAGCCCGGAGAACGAATGCATGACGCATGTCCGCGTGGGGCTTGCCCTTCCCTGCCATCCTCAAGTAGTCACCGACCTTCCGGTGTTGGTCAAAGACAAACGATCCTGAGTTATAGACCATCCCAACCACAGACACCGTAGATGGGAGATGCGGAATCACGATACGATCGTTGTCCTCCACTGCAATTGCAGGGTAGGAGTCAATCGAGTTTGCCGTCGGCTTGAGCGAAAGTACCACCCGTCCGATAGCCTTGGCCGCGCGTACCTGGGCTACAAGATTTTGCTGCGGAGCCTGCGGCGCAGCAGCTCCGGCCGCGATCTGAGCCTGCAGGATTTCTCCTTCCAGGGTCTGTGCCAGTTCGTCGATGCTTTTCTGCTGTTCAATGCGAGCCGACTCGCGGGTAAATTGCGTGCCGTAGATGTAGGCGTTGGGCGTCAGACCTCCGGCGCGCCGCAGCACATCGCTGATCAACTCACCCGGCTCAACCTTGTACACACCACCTCGCACCACTTCGCCCTCAATGCGGATGTAACGCGCTCGCACGCTCTGCGGCACCGAAACGTCGGTCTGCGAAAACACCGTAAGGATGTCGTCAGATTGCAGTTCGAGATTGTTCGCTGGGTCGCCTTCGAGGACCGCCTTGGCCAGGTCAAATGAAAGCAGCTTCACGGATAAGTCAACCGGATTCACGCGCTGAATGATTGCGTAATTCCAGTTGATTTCCGGAGAAGCGCGATGCAAATCCCCGGTCAGCGTCTCACTTGTGGAGTTCTTGACCCCGAACTGCACCTGCGTGTCACGGGCCTGCGCCTCGGGAGCTGGAGTCGTGCCGCTGGTGGTCGCTGACGGGCGCGGCACTCGAACCGGATACTCCGTGCTGCGCCCGGTGGTCATGGCCGCCCTCCCCATCCAGTACGGACGAGTAAGCAAGGTCTGAGCGTCGGGAATTAGATCCCGCACGTGCATTCCGGGCTTCCAGGGGTAGCGCCCCGGATTGGCGACGTTGCCACGCAACGTGACTGTGTGGCTGAAGCGAGGAACGATCGACAGCACACGAATGATGTCTCCGTCGTTGAGCTTCAATACGCGTGATTGATCATCAAGCGGGAACTCCAGCACGGAACGGGCGGAGCGATCGCCGATGCGTTCTACGGTGATTCTGTTTGAGTCGGCCACCGTGCTCATGCCTCCGGCAATCTCGATGGCATCCGCCACGGTCGAGTCAGACTTGATCTCGTAGATGGCCGGCGTGTTCACCGATCCGGCGACGGCCACCAGGGGGCCTACCGGCGGGAAATACAGCACATCGCCCGATTGAAGGCGTACATCCCTCGACTTGTCGCCCTTAACGAGCAGTTCGTAAAAATCAAAGTGGGTCAGTGTCTTTCCGTCGCGTTGCACCTGAACATCACGCAGCGAGCCCTGTTCCGATGGTCCTCCGGAAGCGAAGATGGCATTCACCAGCGTTCCTAGCGAACTGATGGTGTAGGTGCCCGGATAGCGAGCCTGCCCCACGACGTACACCTGGATGGAACGGATACGGCCGATGCTCACGGAGAGATCGAATCCGTGAAAATACCTGCTGATCTCGGCTTTCAAATGTTTGTCTAGATCGCTGTAACGAACGCCGGAAACCCCGATGGGGCCCACGCGCGGTATGTAGATCTGTCCGGAGCGGTCAACTACGACGCGCAGGTCCGCGCTGAGTTGTCCCCAGATTCGGATCTGCAATTCGTCGTCGGGCCCCACGACATAATCGCCGGGAACCTGAGTGCGGTCTGTGGGAGCAAAAGTACTGGGAGGCTGCGCAAAAAGGGTCTGTCCGAAGCGAGGAAGAGTACGCCCAACCGTGTCAGCCACGATCTGCTCAAACTCTGTATGAGGACGCAAAGGAGTTTCAACCCTCCTGCGTTCGGTGGGATTTACCGGTGCGGTGGTAGGAGTCTCCGGAGTTTCGGGGCGTGCGCTTGTCAATTGTGGCGCGATAAGCGGCGCGATCTCTTGACTTCCCTGCTGTTGCTGCCGTGAGGTGGAACCAGTCGCACTGCTTCCCGGGATTTCATCTACAGCATTGCCACATCCGGGCACGGCGCGTCCCGCGCTGGCCGCCATCGCACAGTCCGCCTGGGAAGGACGCGCTGCCTGAGTGGGGTCTAGTTGTTGAGCCTGACAGAAGACCGCCGAAGCCGCGATTATCAGAACCAGCAAATAGGTCGGGCGCCTGGATACGTTTAAGATTTTGGTCGATAATTCGATTCCGCACCCATTACGATTTCCGAGCATTGTCTCCCCATACGTAACTGATTTCTGCAACGGAACTGCCGCTACATAACGCGCGTCACCGCACCAGCGCTTTCTCTACGAAACGGAAACAACTCTGCTTTCGCATTACCATCCAACAACTCAGGCAGCCATTCTACTTCGCCTTCTCACTTTACGGGGTTCGATTCACGAGAACGTATTTCGCTGATTACTTCCGCCAACCCGTTCTCCCAGCTTTCCAGTCGAAATCCGAATATGGCTTCAAACTGCTCGTTGCTGAGCACCGAATTCAGAGGCCTGAGCGCTGGCGTGGGATATTCGACGGAAGGGATGCCCGCAATGTTTTTCAGCTTGAAGTTCTTGGCATCACGGAGCGCCGCCACAATGGCGCGTGCGAAGCCGCACCATGACACGCTTCCTGCACCGGTGGCGTGATACACGCCGGAGGGGAATGCGCTCTCCGGCAGCGACTCGCATTGCCGCAAGATGCGCGCCGTCGCTCTCGCGAGTTGTATGGAACTGGTAGGCCCGCCCACCTGGTCATCAACGATCTTGAGTTCTTCGCGTTCGCGCGCAAGCCGTCGTATGGTCAGCAGAAAATTGTTTCCATTCGCGCCATAGACCCAACTGGTGCGCAACACGATCCACCGCCCCCCGGTGGCAGCAACGGCAAGCTCGCCTGCAAGTTTGCTTGCTCCGTACACGTTGAGCGGTGACGGCGCATCGGTCTCGACATACGGTCCATTCTTGGTGCCGTCAAAAACATAGTCGGTGGAGTAGTGGATGAACACCGCTCCAAGCTTTCGTGCTTCCTCGGCAAGAATTCCCGGTGCCGATGCGTTGATGGCATAGCAAAGGTCGCGATGCGTCTCGGCATCATTTACGGCCGTGTAAGCCGCGGGGTTAACGATCACCGACGGCCGTACCTCGGCCACCACTTTCCGGATCGCATCGGGCGAGGACAAATCGCATTCCTTGCGCCCGACTGGGACCACTTCCCCGAGCTGCTTCACTAATGGAATTAGATCCGTTCCGAGCTGCCCTGTAGCTCCTGTAATCAAAATTCGCAAGTTTCAGTCCTATTCGAATACTTCGGCCTTGCTAAGCGGGACACCGTTGCGATCTTTGCTTGAGAGCAACGGCTCGCCTGTCAGGGGCCACTGGATGTTCAGTTGTGGATCATTCCACAGAATGGAGCGCTCGCTGGAAGGCATGTAGAAGTTCGTGGCCTTGTACAGAACATCCGCCGAATCGGAAGTCACCACAAAGCCATGCGCGAAGCCTTCAGGCACCCAAAACATGTGTTTGTTCTCCGCCGACAGTTCCTCGGCAACCCACTGTCCAAAGGTCGGCGAATTGCGGCGAATATCCAATGCCACATCCCAGATCGAGCCGGATACCACGCGAAGCAGTTTCCCTTGTGTCTGTTGAAGCTGGTAATGCAATCCGCGCAGCACGTTGCGCGAGGAGCGCGAGTGATTGTCCTGAACGAAGTTGCGGCCTATTCCGGCCTCTTCGAACACCTTCTGGTTATAGCTCTCGAGAAAGAATCCGCGGTCGTCGCCGAACACATCGGGTTCGAGCACAAGGACCTCCGGAATCTTTGTTTTCCTAACTTTCACTGTTCCTCTATTGTTCCTGAAAGGATTCTATCCGCCGCTCTAGGGCTTGCCTCCGTCATGCGCCTTCGGGTAAACGCGAATCTGAACCGACGCTGCGACGTTTGATTGCGTACCTGTCGCAATGAGCGGGAACCTCCATTGTTCGTATTGAGCGTTTGCGGATAGTTCAATCCCCGGTTTGACCATCCATGTCAATGTCCCGGAGAGGTCGTGGGTGTTCCCGCCTTCGAGAAAGGTCTTATCGACAATCATGCGACGATAGCTTACCGAAGCCGTGTTGCGCGCCGAGAACCAGTATGTACTACTCGCCTCTCCTCCGCTACCCTGACGCCCAATCCAGCTTCCTATGAGCTGTCCGTAATTGCGGTATCCATCGGCGTAATGGGCGTTGAAATAAAAGAAGCCGGGATGGATCAACCCTGGGAGATTCGTGTAAACACCCTCGACCCGAAGATCGAGTTTGGGTATCCCTGGGACCCTTGAAAGATAGATTCCCGGATTCATGGCCGAACGACGCGGGTACAGCAGCGGTAGCGGTTCGTCCTCAGCGATTCCTTCCGCATAAAGCGTGAGCCAGTTGCGCAGACCCGGAAGGCGATAGCTGAAGTTGAATTCCGTCCTGCGGTCTCCAGGATCGACGGCCTGATTGTTTCCCTTGCCCGACAACGAATGGACCCAGGTTTTCAGATTCAGAGGACGCCCGAGGCCGGCAATCATGGACGTCAGTCCCAGGCCGAACTCGAGGTTATCGGTCGGCGCGAACGATACGTTGGCTCCCCACAGGTATGGCTGCTTTGCGAGTGAGCGGGAAGGATCTCCAGTCAGGATGAACGTAGGCCCTAACCGCACGAAATGCGCTCCTCCCACACGCGAGATGAAGGCGTCCGTGCGCATTGAACCCAGCAACGGAAGCTTGAGTCCGCTCACTCTAGTCAGTCGCACCATGGGCATAGCTTCGGCGTTATTGGACAATATCAGCCCCGTGCTCCTGCCGGGTCCCCACCACAGGCTCTGCTGCCCAAAGCTCAACTGCCAGTCCGCCATGTTCAAGGCTGCATACGCCTCAATGGGTCGAAACCGATTTGCGCTGCCGATCCCCGAGGTCCCATAACCGAGCGGCAGTCCATCGGTCACTGCGATTGCCTGTTGCGCCGCAGGATTGTAGGCCGAAATCGAAGACGCGTGTTGATACTCGCCGCGCACATAGAACGCCAGCGGACCGGTTTCCGCACGCACGCTTATCCCTGCGATCGCGTTTGAACCCTCGCCATAAGGACGTCCGTAATCGCTCGTGAGTGTCTGTCCGAAGTGATATGCGTCGCGCATCGGAGTGCCCGATATGCCGGTGAATCGCGTATAGACGCTCTCCACTCCAGCGGACATGTTCTTCTCGCCACCGATCAAATCCCCCTCATGGCTAAGTTCAGATTCGAGAGAGTGAATCAACTGCGCAGCCTCGGGGTCTTCATCGGAATCGCGGTCTTTGGCTTCGCGCAACCGCCTTGCGCATTCGAGGCGCGTCCAAGGACGCAGTGCCGCCGATCCCGCATTCACGTATCCCATGGCTATAAGACGATCGAACGCTGCATAGATCCAGCTATCGAGCGGTACATAGCTGGAGCCCATCTGACTGGTGGCGCGTTCCTCTTCCTCGCCGGGATACTTCACAAACTTGCCCCAGTGTCGCGGATCAATGTCTGCATCACTCGAGCGAGCACGATAAACCTGGCGGCCCAAATACCATCCGATTGCGCTGCCAATAACCGCATCGCTCAGGAAATGGTTGTGCCCCTCGATGCGGGCTGCGCTGACTGTACCGGCAAGACCGTAGCTGAGGATTTGCGTCAATGGCCCAGGGTACTCATGAGCAATCACACTGGCGATTGCCCAGCTGACAGCAGCGTGCTGGGAGGGGAATGAACTACCTCCATTGAAAAAATTGCCTCGTCCATTTCCCGTGAACGGACGATCACGCCCGGCGATGTACTTGATAACCGTAGTGTCTAGAAACGCATCAACCGCCGCTTCTCCCCCCAAAAAGCCAGTCTCGCGCATGCGCTCGTTCTTCGCGAACTTGCCCCAGACGTACATGCCGCCAGTCACGCCAGCCAGGGCTGCAACTCCGTAATTGGAAAGCGAGGTGAATTGCGAAACTGTGGAAGAAGTTGTCGTTACGTGCTGCTCGAACGCTGTGTCCGACGCCACCATTCCGACGGCAAACACAGTCATCGGAACCAGCAGCTTCCACTGCCGCTCGTTCATGCGCAACGGCGAGGTGAACAGTGCTTTTTGATCCTGGTAAAGGTTACGAGGAAAATACTTGACGCGAACACCGCGCGCGTTTTCATCATCCGTCCGAACCGGTGGATTTGTGTCTCCCTGGGCGGGAGCCTGTAACTGCGCTTCAGCATTGATCGCCAGACCTGCAATCAGTGCGACGGCTAACCATTTCCGCACTTCGCCCCCCGGCAAGTAGTCTGAACACAAACAACTCTGTCCGCTGAGTCTTGGACGTATCGCATCAGGAGCAACTCACACAATGCGCAACTCTCACCACCGCTTTATATCAGCAATTTGAGTTGAAACCTGAATCTAGTAGGCGTTTTGCGCAAAGATGCCCGAGATCACCGTCATCAGGATAATCCGGATATCGAACACCATGCTCCAGTTCTGAATGTAGTAGAGGTCCAGTTCGATCCTTTTGCTGATGTCCGTATTACCGCGAAGTCCATTCACCTGTGCCCACCCCGTGATACCAGACTTCAGGTGATGACGTGCGTTGTAGGCATCGATCTCGTCGTTGAACTTCTCAACAAAGTGCGGACGTTCCGGACGAGGGCCCACCACGCTCATGTCGCCCATCAGAACATTGAAGAACTGCGGCAGTTCATCGAGGCTGAACTTACGCAGGAAATCTCCGATGCGCGTCGCACGCGAGGTGTCAGCCCAGCAAACATCAGTCAGAGATGGTGGAGCGACCTTCATAGTACGGAACTTCAGCATTTTGAAGACCTGCCCGTTGATACCCACGCGCTCCTGAGTGAAGAACACCGGTCCCGGTGAGGATAGCTTCACCGCCACGGCAATCAGCAACATTGGGAGGGCCGTGATGATCAATGTGACGACGGAGAACACGATGTCAAAGCATCGCTTCAACACAACGTAGTTGATCGTCTCTGACGGCGCGATATGCACGTCGAGCATATGCGTGTCGCCGATCCTGAAGAACCTCTCGCGCACTTTAACATCGGACCCGAGATCAATGCAGAAACGTATGGGGATTGCAAGCTCGCGCAATTGTTCAATCAGGTTGGAGAGGATGGGAAGCATTTCGGCTGAAGCAGCAAGCACCATGTCATTCGCAAAGTGCTTCAGATTCTGCCGCATCAGTTGGTCTAACTCAAATACGGGAACGCCAGGGTCAACTTCGATGCTCTGTCCGGGGATGCGCACAAAGGCAACGGTTTCGCATGGTGCGAGCGAACTGTCGCGCAAACTGTCGGAAGTCTTCTGCGCGAAGCGATCCGAGCCGATGATGATGATGCGGATGCGCCCCTTGTCCCTGCCTGCCTTGTCGATAATCCGCCGAAAAACAATTCGCAGCAGCAGCACTCCGCCAAGCAGAATTACCGCACTTGCTCCAAAGAGAAGGCGAGAGTAAGAAGCACCGCGATAGAAGAACAGCGCACTAAACCCGAGCATGTAGGTCCATGCGAGCGCCTTCATGCAGTTGCGCACGCCATTGCTATCAAGGAACAGCGACTCAATATTGGTGACTCTGTAGTGGACCGAGCACACGATCCATACCAGCGTGAGCGTCACGAATAAATACACATAATCATGGCTCAAAGGAGCTATTAATCGCAGAGCTCGCAATCCGGCTCCGCTTATGAGGAAGGCCAAAAAAGGAAGGAGAAAACAACACATACGAAAAAAGAATTCGTACAAACTCAATCGCCGAATCATTTTTCACCCCACCTTGCGCGCAGAACTCACCCGACGGATATCGCTTAGGTCGCGAGACCGCCGAGTTGTTCTACAAACCTTTTGATGTCAACTACGACCAGCGCAGAGCGGCCAGACTGAAATTTTCAGCAGATTTGATTGCCGAAATTTCGAATAGGGAACGCCAAATGTACGTAGCCACTCTATGCACGATTGGAATGCGCTTTCCTGCGGCCGAGTTGTCAGCAGAACTGTCTATCGTCAGTGACTTGCGAGGTACGGGTGGTAAAAAAGAAATGTTCGGTCCTTCGACCCAAGCCATGTCGCGCACGCCCTTCTCTGAATTCAGCAAAAGAGATGCGGTAGGCACTCAGCGGGTTCGCTACCCTGAACTACGACCAGTCGGGGTCGGGCGGCAGCTCACTTTCAAGTTTGGGCCTTGGATCTTCATGTGTGTGGACTGGGCGCTCTGGATGATCGGCAGCCTCTTCTACTCCATCTATAACCCCGGCTTCGAAACTCTGATCGTCCGCTGCCAACTCCTCTACGCTCTCCGGAGCCGAATCCGTGATCTCGGATAAATCCTGTGCGTCTCCTGAGCGGCCGCCGCTATCGGGTCCAACCTCTGCGGGATCGGATCCAAGTTCATCGAGTCTTGCCTCGAAATCATCGTCGCGCCTATCTGCCCTGTCAGTCATTGCACACCTGCTTCTTTCTCATGGGAGTCTCTTCCTCCGATGAGATGCGTAAACCAGTTCCCATCGACTCCTGCCATGCATCTCAATGCAAATGGCGAACAATGGGCGGGAGCATAAACGCGAGTGGACGTCCGGGCAGCAGCCGGACAATTCGAATGAATACGTAGAAGGTGGCGATAGGCAGTATGGGGATCACCAGCTTTTAGGTGATGATGCCAAACCCCTGACGAACGAGTTCCTACGCTCACCCGAGCGCCCGAAAGCCGACCCTATGGCAACACCTCCCAAGACGCCTTCCCGCCACGAAAAGGTAACTCCGATCCGCGGCCCGGCGACTCACGATCCGGCGGTGGACTATCAACCTCCGAACCCCGCAACCGTAGTGCAGCCAGCAAACGCATCATTGAAATTGGCTGGAGCCGTGGTCGCTCTGCTGATGTTCGCTTTTGTGGTCTGGCTAATGTTCCACAACTGGATGACGCCGGGCGCTCGCCAGCCAGGGGAGCAAAAACAACAACCAGGTTTGCAGCAGAAAATCCCATAGTTGCAGCTTTCGTTACGTGTGCCGCATCCTAGAATTCAGGAATTCCGTTTCCTGGAACAGCTATGAAAATTTTTGCTTGCCTACTGCTCGCTTCCTCCACTCTCTGGGCCCAGGCGCCCGCCACATCCTCAGTCGCACCCGCTATGGCGTCTCAGACCGCTCCCGCAGACGTGCAGGCTTTGAACGACCTTCTCGGCAGGATTCAAGCCGCTGCACGAAAATCGGATGACGACATTGCTCGCCTGCGGATCGATAAGTGGAAGACAGAGGCGAATTCAAAACAACAGGCTCAGGCGAGTGCCACCTCGATTCGCCGCAACCTACAGTACGCCATTCCCGATCTGGTTCAGCGCATCCAGGCGGCACCCTCGTCTTTGAACGCTAACTTCCGCCTTTACCGCAACATGAATGCGCTCTATGACACCTTCTCGACTTTGGCGGAGTCAACCGGCGCCTTTGGCCCAAAGGATCATTACGATCTTCTTGCCACCGACGTATCCCAGATCGATCAACTACGTCGCCGGGTAGCGGAACGCGTAGATAACCTCGCCGGGGCAAACGACGCTGAACTGGCGCGCCTACGCGCGCAGGTCGCCTCCAAGGGAGCGGCGAAGGCTCCCTCCAAGGTTGTCGTGGATGACGAACAGCCCAAGCCCAAGAAGAAGGCCACCAAGAGCACGCAAAGCACCTCTCAAATGCCCTCAAAGTAGTGCAATTCACGTCGCACCGCTCCCTGCTTAGCGGAAATCGGGAACATTTGTGCTTCTTTCGGGGTCTATTTAGGTGCGAGGCAAAACCGTCCGGGGCCGATGAAGCCAGTCCCGGTTGTGATTGCTTCCTTGAAGTGGGTGCCAGTGCGGCAACGTTTCGAAATTTCAGAAACTTGCAGCTCTGGTCTGGGTTGTTTAGCGGGAGCTGACGGGATTAGTATGGAGGTCGTACGTTGAGTGCCGTGGGAGTTACGACCGTGGGCGAGCTGGCCAGCGCATGGGAAATGCGCCCCGATGAGGCTTCAATCGTCGCCGAGCTAAAGGCGGGGAATGAAGACGCCTACACGCGGCTTATCACTCAATACCACCAGACCATCTACAATCTCGTTTACCGAATTCTCGACGATCCCTCCGACGCACCTGATACCACTCAGGAAGTTTTCATCAAAGTCTTTCGCGGCATGGCAAAGTTCAACGGCGAGAGCAGCTTGAAAACGTGGATGTATCGCATTGCGATCCACGAGGCAAGCAACCGTCGCCGCTGGTTTTTCCGCCATAAAGTGCAGGAGCTTTCGATAGAGCCCACCAGGGATGATTCCCAGGGCCAGTCGGAAAGCCTGCGCGACAGCCTAATGGACTCCGGCGAATCGCCTTTTGATACCGTCGCACGCGGTCAGGTGCGCGCCCGGGTGGAACAGGTGTTGCAGGAACTGCCGGAGCACTATCGCACTGCTGTAGTTCTGCGGGACATTGAAGACTTGTCGTATGAAGAAATCGCAGAGATGACTGAGACTTCGCTGGGTACGGTTAAGTCGAGACTGGTTCGCGGACGCGAAGCGCTGCGGAAACGGCTCGAACGCTATGCCCACGAATTGGGCCCGGAAGCAGGAACCTCCTCGCAAGCTGAAGGAAAAGGCCGCAACCGAAAGCTCGCACAGGGGAATCGGGAGATTGAGGTCACACCATGAAGTGCACCGAAGCAAAGCGTTTGTTTTCTCCGATGCTGGACTCGATGCTGGAGAACAACCAGGCTCATGCACTGGATGAGCACATAAGTACTTGCGAGAATTGCACCGAAGAATTCGCAGCTCTGCGCCGGACGAAGTGGTTGATGAAAACCATGGAGCCTCGCGTAGCACCGCCCGAGCTGGCGCTGCAGCTCAAGGTAGCTATTTCGCAGCAGTTGGCAGCCAAGCGCATCAGCCGCTTGGAAAGCCTAAGGATTCGCTGGGAAAACGCACTCAATGCATTCATGTTTCCGGCCGCCGCAGGATTGGTGTCCGCCGTCCTTATATTTGGTTTGCTGATCGGCGTACTTGTTCCGGCACATCTCTCCAGCGCCAATGACGTGCCTACCATGCTTTACACGCCTCCGGAGATGACTCTGGCCCCCTTTGGCCTTGAAAGCGGGATGAGCAATGGCGACGCGGTACTCGTGGAGGTTGTGATCGACCCGCATGGACGCGTGCAGGACTACCGCGTGCTGAACGCTCCCGGAACCGAACTGAGTCCCGAGATGAAGAATGCGCTGATCTTTACGCAGTTCCGCCCAGCCACCAGCTTCGGTCTTCCAACGAGTGGGCATCTGGTGATCTCATTCTCAAACATCAATGTTGGCGGGTAACGATCCATCGGCTGCGGACTTCAAAGGCGAACCCCAAAAGGGTTCGCCTTATTGCAGAGCGAAGAACTATCGAGAACTTCACAGCTCAGTGCCACACAACCATTTGATTCCCCGGCCCGCAGCTTCTAAACTGACTGCACTGAAGAGACTTATTAGAAGATGAAGCAGGAGGCTCCTCTGAAGACCCGCCTTTTTATCGTGCTCGCGTTTTGCGCGATGCTCGCTCTTCCGGCCCCGGCCCAGCAAACGCCCCGCATGAGCGTGGACACCAGCCAGGCGCTGTTTTCGGTGTTAGCAGCCGTCAATGTCTGCGGTTACGACTCCGATCTCTCGCAGTCGCTTCCCATCCGCAAACAAGTTCGCGCCGAAGTTCTAAAAGCCGCGCAGTCGCAGGAAGCGCAAACGGCGCTCCGCAACATGTGCGCCTTCTACGAAGATCACCAGCAGGAAACCGCCGCACGCACGATCTCCAACTATGTTTCGCTCGGCCTCAATCTGCAGGACGATCCCAAGCTCGAACTGCGTACACCCGAAAGCAGCCTGCCTCCTGACGCGATCTTTGTTCTCGGATTCCTACCGCTATTGCAGCGTTTCAGCCAGGCCATTGAGCTGAATGCGATCTGGCAGCATCATCGTCCCGAATACGACGCGCTTACGCAACGCCTGCGCAAGCCGGTAAGCGACACTCTGGTCTCCACCGATCTTTACCTCAAGCGCAATCTTAGCGGCTATATCAAGCATGAGTTCGTTGTTTATATAGAGCCACTCGCCGCGCCCGGCGACGTCAACTCACGCAATTACTCCGACGACTACTACGTGGTGATCTCGCCTACGGACACGGGCTCAATCCGCATCGACGAGATTCGCCATACCTATCTGCACTACATCCTCGACGCAAAGGTTCTGACCCGTGGCACCACTCTCGAGCGCATCTCGCCACTGCTTAATTATGTAAAGGGTGCTCCGCTCGATGAAAGCTATCGTTTTGACATGGGATTGCTGCTCACGGAATCGCTGATCAAGGCCATCGAAGCACGCCTCCTCGGCGGCCCGAAAGGTGACATAAAAGCGAAAGAGCAGTTGGCCTGGAACTCCACGCGACAGGGATTTGTGCTAACGCAGTACTTCTTCGAAAAGCTGGGCACCTTTGAGACCGACGAAGTGGGTTTCGATCAGTCCTATGCCGACTGGTTGCACGATATCAAGCTTGAAGAACAGGAAAAGTTTGCCGCCAGTGTTCCCTATCTGAAGACCAGCACGCCGGAACTGGTTCGCAAGAGCCAGCGCCGCGCATTGCTCGTCGATCTGGCCGAGCGCGCACTGGCCAGCGGCAATCTTGACGGCGCCCAGAATTATGCGCAGCAGGCTCTTCGCAATCAAGAAAATCAGGGCCGCGCACTGTTTGTACTAGCTCGTGTGTCCGTGTCGCAAGGCAAGCTGGCGGCGGCTCAGGGATATTTCGAGCGCGCAGCATCTGCGTCAAACGATACAAAGATCAAGGGCTGGTCGCACATCTACCTCGGACGCATCCTAGACATGCAGGAACATCGACAGGAAGCGGTCGAACACTATCGCGCAGCATTGAACGCAGCCGAAGCAGGAACACCCGAATTGAAGGCGGCTGCCGAAAAAGGATTGCAGCAGGCCTATCAGGCGCCTGTAAAGCGTCCCACGGATTAGAAACGGAGAAAGACCTTGAAAAAAGCAAACATTTTTGTGAGCACGGCTGCGCTCCTGTTGTGTGCCACCGCCGCCCTGGCGCTTCCGCAACAAGGCAATTTGCCTAACGCGCCGACTCCTTCAACCGCGCCCAACGCTGCCGCGCCCACGAAACAGGCCGCGCCCACCACGGCACAGAAGGCACCGGCTCCCAAGAGCCAGGCCGAATACGATGCGTACAAAGCTGCCGCTGCGCAGACCGATCCAGCCAAGATTGAACTGGCTGCGATCGACTTCGCTCAGAAATTTCCCGAGAGCGAGTTGCGCCCATTTCTGTTCCAGCAGGCAATGGGAATGTATCAGCAGGCCAACAACTACGATAAGACGCTGGAAATGGCGCGAGCCACGCTGAAGTACGACCCCAACAATCCGGTTGCCTTGCTTACCGCCGCCCAGATGCTTGCCGAGCGCACTCATGAAACTGATCTCGACCGCGATGACCGACTCGCCGAAGCGCAGACCGATGCTTTGACGGCCCTGGAGCATGCTGATCAGGTTCCACAGCCAGCCAACATGACTCCTGAGCAGTTTGCCGGAGCGCTATCTCAGCTGCGTGGCACGGCACACGAAGTGCTCGCCACCGTCGCATTCAAAAAGGGTGATTATCCAACCGCGATCAAGGAATACAACGCCGCCATTGGCGAAGAAAAGGAACGTACAGACAGCGTTGTGTGGCTGCGCCTCTCGGTGGCTCACGACAAGAGCGGCGACTATAATGCCGCAACGGTAGCGGTGGACAAAGCGATCGCATCGTCCGGTCCCGGAACGCAGATTCGCCAACTGGCCGAGCAGGAAAAGGCGCGTCTGGATAAGCTAAGCACCGTCAAACCAGCCAAGAAGTAACTCAACTCGATCCCGCACCCTGAATAAGGGTGCGGGATTTCCATCTCATTCACTGCCGTTCCCTATGAAGCATCTTGCGGTCGATACGCTCGAGCAGACTCTGGGCCACCAGTTCGCCAACCGTGAACTGCTGGAACAGGCCGTGACTCACAGCTCTTTTGCGCGCGAGAGCACCTCCTCGGCACGAGACAACGAGCAACTCGAGTTTCTGGGCGATGCCGTGCTGCAATTCATCGCCAGTCAGGAACTTTTCCAGCGCTTCCCCTCGTATCACGAAGGGGAGCTGTCAAAGTTGCGAGCTCATCTGGTGAACTCGAATCATCTCGTGCATTGCGCCGTCGCTCTGGAGCTTGGTAAATATCTGAGATTGGGAAGAGGAGAGGAGAAGAATGGCGGACGCCGCAAGACAGCCATTCTGGCCGACGCCGTGGAAGCCGTGCTGGCCGCGCTCTATCTCGATGGCGGAATTTATGTTGCCCGATCCTTTGTACTCTCACGCATCCTTGAACCCGAGTTGGAGCGTCTTTCAAAAGCGAAGGATGAAATCCTTGTTGCCGATCATAAATCCCGCTTGCAGGAGCTCCTGCGGGCCAGCGGGCGCCCAGAGCCGCGCTACGAAATGATCGCGGAAAATGGGCCAGATCATCGCAAAAGTTTTACCATGAAAGTTATCGTGCTCAATTCGGGCAACGAAACCGAATTCGTCACCGAAGGTACAGCCAACAGCAAGAAAGCTGCCAGCCAGATGGCGGCACAAAAGGCACTGGAACGCCTTCACCAGCTCGGGGAAGCATAAGGTGGGGCAGCAGTCGAATGAGGGTCAACAACCGGTCGTCAGAATGAGCGAGTCAGAGCTGAGCAATACCAATCCAGTTACTTCCGGCGCTGAGCCTCCGCTTGCCCCTGGCGATGCCTCCATCATAGGATTCGACCCCGACGCGCCTGTGACAGCTCAAGATGCCGAGGGACAATCACCGCTGATCTCCACCACTCCGGGCCCACGGCATGCTCGGGTAGAGTGGGACCTGCTGCATCATTTGCAGTTTGCACTTCTGGCCCTCACCATCTCTCTGTTCATCATCACGTTCATTGTGCAGGCCTTCCGTATCCCCTCGGGATCAATGGAGAACACGCTGTTAGTGGGCGACTATCTTCTGGTGGATAAGACCCGCTTCGGCCCCGGGGGCATTTGGAAGTCGGTAATTCCCTACAAGCCCATTCACCGCGGAGACATTGTTGTGTTCCGCTATCCGGTGGATCCTGCCCAGCACTTTGTGAAACGCGTGATCGGAATGCCGGGCGACCGCATACGTCTATGGCATAGCCGCGTTTACGTCAATGGACGTCCGCTGGAAGAGCCCTACGTCGTGTTCAAGGAACATTTTCCCGATGAGTTCCGCGACAATTTCCCACGCGGAAACTGGGTGAATGAAAACGTTACGGTAGGCTGGGCCACGCGCTTGCGCTCACTCGTGGAAGACGGAGAGCTGATCGTTCCGCGTGGGCAGTACTTCGTACTCGGCGACAATCGCGACCAGAGTCTCGATAGCCGCTACTGGGGATTTGTGCCGCGTGAAAACATCATCGGACGCCCGATGGTGATCTACTTCAGCATGGTCGAACCCGGGGACGATGAGGATTCCACTGCATCGATCCCGGCGGATGATAAAATTTTTACTCTGCGTGCGCGCATCTTCCATGTGTTCGATGATTTGCGCTGGCATCGCATTCTGCGCCTCGCGCCCTGACGCCGGCCAGATCAGGATTGGACTAAGTTGGCGAAAGAACTAGCGAAAGAAAAAGAGTTGGCGAAAACAGCAGACGAGAAGCAGACGCCTGCGCCTCCGAAGGAAACGACGCCCGAGTTCGTGGCTTCCATCGCTTCGGTGCTCGTCATTGGCCTGTTCATCATCACCTTCTGCATGCAGGCTTTCGAAATCCCAACCTCGTCCATGGTGAAAACGCTGCTGATTGGCGATCACGTATTCGTCGATCGCGTGCGCCTGGCGCCTAAGTCCAGCTTCTTTGACAAGCTCATCCCCTACCGCGATCCGCATCGCGGCGACATCGTCGTTTTTGTCTCTCCCTCTGAGCCGGGATTGTTCGTCGTGAAGCGCGTCATTGGCGTTCCGGGAGATCACATCCACCTGCGCGGCAGCCAAGTGTTCCTCAACGGTCAACCGCAGAACGAGCCATACGTGGTTCACACCGATCCTTCTCTGCGCACGCCGTATCGCGAAAACTTCCCTGCGGTGGGTCCCACTCGCGATGACCAACTTGCGCCGGAGTGGCAGCTCACTTTACCTGACCACATTCAGGGCGAAGATATCGTGGTCCCGCCGAACTCCTATTTCGGCATGGGCGATAACCGCGATGTCAGCTATGACAGTCGTTACTGGGGCTTCATCCCACGGGAGAACGTCGTTGGCCGTCCGATGTTCATCTATTGGTCTTTCCAGACGCCCGACGACCAGTACACGAAAACGGATGTGGGAAGCCGGGTCGGCTTCTTCTTCCATATCCTCACTCACTTCTTCAATGAAACCCGCTGGTCGCGTATGCTGCACTTGGTACGCTAATCGTGACTCGCAAAAATTTACGTCTTGGAATCCTGATCGCAGTGGTCGCGGCTGTGGCCGCGATCATTCTGCCGCCATTTATAAACGTCAATCGTTATAAGGGCCGCGTTACCGCGTCCATGAGCAATGCCCTTGGGCGCCCGGTTACAGCGGATGCGATCGAGTTGCGGCTCTTCCCTCAGCCCGGCTTTTACATGGAGAACGTCGTGGTAGGTGATGATCCGGCCTACAGTGCCGAACCCATCCTGCACGCGGAGGAAGTCACGGCGCATCTGCGCCTAAGCTCGCTCTGGCGCGGGCGGCTCGAAATCGCTCGTCTCAACCTGAAGTATCCGAGCCTCAACCTTGTCGAGCGTCAGGATGCGAGCTGGAACCTCGAGTCGCTTCTCTGGAAGGCGACCCGCACGCAAGCCGCTCCGACAGCAGCCCCCTCGCAAGGCCGTACCCGTTTCCCCTACATCGAAGCCACCAATGGCCGGATCAACTTTAAATCCGGCATCGAGAAGAGTGTCTTCTCCTTCACCGACGCCGATTTCACTCTCTTCAGCCCTGCTGAAAATCAGTGGCGCATGCGCCTCGAGGCTCATCCTGTGCGCACGGACATGCCTGTCACCGACACTGGCATCGTGAAGGCCGAAGCCACAGTGCAGCGTGCAAGTTTTCTGCGTGACGCTCCCATGAAGGGCAACATGACATGGGAGCGCGTCCAACTCGGCAATCTTACCCGGCTCATCTATGGCGAAGATCGTGGCTGGCGCGGCGCGCTGGAGTCGAGCGTTGAATTCCACGGCACCCCGGCAGCGCTGCAATTCGCGACGGCGGCAAAGCTGCGCGACTTCCGGCGCTATGACATTTCCAGCGGCAGCCCCGCGAACCTGAATGCCACTTGTACCGGCGAGTTCAACATCAGTTCCAACCAGCTACAGAACACCGATTGCCGTCTCCCGTTCGACGCCGGGCTGCTTTCGGTAAAAGGCAGCATGCAAGGCCTTCGCTCACCTCACTACGATGTAGCGATTTCCGCGGAGAACGTTCCTGCTGATGCGTTGGTCAACCTGGCGCGCCGCGCCAAGAGCGATCTGCCCGAGGATCTCACGGCTAAAGGCTCCGTCTCGGCGTCGTTCCATGCAAAACGCGTGTCGGAAGAGCCCTCGACGTGGATTGGCAATGTTGTTGTCAATGATCTTGTCGTTCACTCCTCGGTACTCGGCAAGGATCTCGCCGTAAATAAGGCCGTCGGGATGGTGAATACCGCCGAATCCATCCAGCAGCCCAAGCGCCGTGGCCGCCACGCCGCGCCTGCGCAGCCACCGCTGCGCGCCCTTGTCGTTGAGAGCTTTGAGCTTCCCTTGGGTGCCGCCACAGCAGCGAGCGCCAGTGGCACCATTGATGGAGAGCGGTACGCGTTCCACATCAAGGGCGACGCCACGCTGGAGCGCCTGCAACAGTTTGCCCGAGCTACGGGAATCGGCACTCCGAAGATCGGGTTCAATGGCGCGGCCAACGTAGATATCACCATCGGCGGGCCGTGGCTCGCGTCGGTAGCACCCGAAGTAACGGGCACCGCACAAATTAAGAATGCACGCGCCGAAGTTCCAGGACTCTCCGTTCCCGTTGAGATTGCTTCAGCCAATCTCGAGCTTGATCGCAATCGCCTCAACCTGCACAACACGTCGGCGAACATCGGAAAAATCGCTCTCGGCGGCAGCGCCAGCTTCCCCCGTGTGTGCGATGAAAACTCTGCCTGTGAATCAAGGTTTGACTTGACCACCGACGACCTGAATCCCGAGCGCTGGAACGAAGTGCTCAACCCGCGCCTGAAGAAGCGCCCCTGGTATCGACTGTTCGGCTCCGGCGAGGAAAACAACGTAGTGGCTAACCTGCGTTCGACCGGACATCTCGTGGCGCACCGCATCACGCTCGGCAACACCACAGGCACGGCATTCGAAACTAACTTCAAGGTCGCCAATGCCGTGCTTGAACTCACCAACGCTCACGCCGATCTGCTCGGAGGCAATGTCCAGTCCAGCTGGAAGATCGATTTCAGCGGCAGCGAACCCAGGTACGAAAGCGTTGGTACTGCCAACCGCATTCAGGTCGAGAAGCTCGGCCCCGTGGTGAAGGCCTCGCTCGGCAGCGGCGCTCTCGGAGTTCGCTACAAAATGTCGATGTCGGGATGGAATTCGGCGGAGCTGGCGAAGTCGGCTGCGGCTGAAACCGAGTTTAACTGGACGGGCGGCGCGCTGCGCATCTCGCCCGACGGTCACACGCCCTTCCGCGTGCGCGCGGGGAACGGCAAGGCTGCCCTCGGACGTGACGGATGGACCATCGCAAGCAGCGAGTGGAGCACTCCCAATGGGATTTATCGCCTTACCGGAACCGCTTCGCGCGACTTAGCGCTGGCGATGGAGTTTACACAAGAGAATGGTGGTGTGTGGAAGGTCTCAGGAACGTTGTTGAAGCCGCAGCTGAGCACCTCTCCAGCACCGCAGCCCACACAAGCAAGGCGTAGATGAAGCATTTTCAGTTCCGGATGCTGCTGCTCGTAGCAGTAGCATCCTGCCTTACTCTCTCTGTAGCCTATGCCCAGCGCCGCCACTCCGGCCCATACCTGAGCGCCGAGCGCAAGCTCCACTGGATTGGCTCCAACGGCAGCAGACCGCGTCCCGACCCACGGCCCGTTATTCTCACGGCCTTTGAATGGAATGCCTACCTGAACGAAGGTGGCGTCGAACTGCCCGATGGCGTGTACAACGTCCATCTCAACAGCCAGCCAGCCGTGATTCATGGCGAGGCAGACGTGGATTTCGATCGGCTCACAGCGCGGCGTACCCGCAGCAATCCCCTGCTTGCATTGTTTACCGGACGCCATCATGTGCAGGTGGTCGCCCAGGCCTCCGCTATGAGGGGAGTGGGCCGTCTCCACATAGAATCCGTGGAGTTCGACGGTGTTGAGGTTCCGCACTTCGCGCTTGAGTACTTCGTCAACCACTACCTTCGCCCGCGCTATGGCAATGTGGTCGGCATTGACTCCACGTTTCCGCTGCATAATCGAATCGACACCGCAATTCTCAGTCCGGATCAGGTGACGGTGACTCAGCGCTAACTCGCTGCAAGCAAAGGCCTTGTATTCCGGCGAGAACTCCCGCTCTCGCCGTGTTAGTATCAAGCTTTCGGGCATGTAGCAGAGCTCTTCCGTCCTTGCGGCGGATTGTGCCTGCCGCCCGCCGGTTTGGCCGCGCTGGCCAGCCCCATTTCCCAAGGATTCTCCCCAATCCGAAGGGTTCCCCGAGAGAGAAGGATGTCGGCAGAAACAAAGCACCCGATGAACCGCCGCGTACTCAGCGGCATGAGACCGACCGGAAAGCTGCATATCGGCCACTACGTAGGAGCCCTGCAGAACTGGACCCGGCTCCAGAACGACTACGATTGCTTCTTCTTTGTCGCCGACTGGCACGCCCTCACCACCGACTACGCCGACACCTCGCGCGTCAAGGACAACATCCTTGAGATGGCATTCGACTGGTTTGCCGCCGGGCTCGATCCCGAGAAGGCGACCATCTTCATCCAGTCACACGTGCCGCAGCACGCCGAACTACACCTGCTGCTCTCGATGATGACTCCAGTAGGCTGGCTCGAGCGAGTACCCACTTACAAGGAGCAGAAGGAGAACCTGAAGGATAAGGACCTCAGCACCTACGGATTCCTTGGATACCCCGTGCTGATGACTTCCGACATCCTCATGTACCAGGCATCGCACGTTCCCGTTGGCGCCGATCAGGTGGCCCACGTCGAGATCACGCGTGAGATCGCGCGTCGCTTCAACCAGTTCTACTGGCTCGATCAGAATCTCAAGTTCTCGGGCGACCGTTCTGTGCCTGAAGAGAAGCGCATCGCCGTATTCCCGGAGCCCCAACCGCTGCTCACTCCGGCGGCCAAGCTTCCTGGCACCGACGGACGTAAAATGTCGAAGTCTTACGGCAACTCCATCCTGCTCAGCGACCCCGAGCCCGAAGTGCGCAAGAAACTCAAGACCATGGTCACCGATCCGGCGCGAATTCGCCGCACCGACCCCGGTTCGCCGGATAAGTGTCCGGTTGGCGATCTGCACAAGATCTTCAGCAGCCAGGAAACACTGGCGAAGGTGTACGAGGGCTGCACAACGGCTGGCATCGGCTGCATCGAGTGCAAAGGCTGGGCTGCGGACAATATCGTTCAGATCCTCAATCCGATTCAGGATCGCCGCCGCCAATATGAACAGAATCCGAAGCTCGCATGGGACATTCTTGAGGCAGGCTCGGCGCGCGCTCGTGTTGCGGCTAATGCCACGCTCGAGCAGGTGCGCGAATCCATGAGTATGTCGCTGACCTACGAAGCACCGGAGAAGATTGGGGTATAGCCGATGAGCGACCAGCCCATAACACAACCAACTCCCGCCAAGGGAACCGATTCGGCGAAAAGCAAGGAAGTGGCCAAAAACGCGGCTCCCGCCGAAATCTTCCCCTTTTCGGTGAGTGTGGGCAGCGTTTACGACGGGCCGCTCGACCTGCTTCTCGACCTTATTCGCAAGCAGGATATAGACATCTACGACATTCCCATTGCGAAGATCACCGCGCAATACCTGGGCTATGTCGAGCACATCCGCAATCTGGACATTGATTTGGCAGCCGAGTTCATCTACATGGCCTCGCTGCTCATTCAGATCAAGTCCAAGATGCTGCTTCCGCGCGATCCTGACGCTTCTCCTGAGGAGCAGGATCCCCGACTCGAGCTGGTCAATCGACTTCTCGAACACGAGCGCTACAAGCAGGCTGCGCAGATGCTCCTGCAGAAGCAACAGCTCGAAGAAGCCGTGCTCACCAACCCGGCGCTCAAGGACTTCCGCGATGCCGAGGGCACCGAACCCGAGCTTGCAGCCGACGTTATCGACCTGGTCAAGACGTTCCAGAAGATACTGGAGCGCGCCAAGAACAGGCCCAGTCTCAATGTGAACGAAGAGGCCGTTACCGTCGGCCAGATGATCGAGTACGTGCGCCGCCGGCTGATGGTCGAGGATCGGCCTATTCGCCTCAAGCAGTTGCTGCGTCACCTGCGTTCGCGGCCGGCACTAATCTGTTCGTTTCTGGCAATACTCGAAATGATCCGCTTGCAGGCTGTGGTCTGCCGGCAGGATGATGTCTTCGGCGAAGTCGTACTCAAAAAGTCCACCGGATTCGACCGCCTGGTGGATGAAGGCAATAACGCCGTGAAAGACGACTGGCAGTAGATAAAAGTTCTTTTCCTAACAGGCGAGTCAAGATGAGTTTGAAAGCAAAAGTCGAGGCCCTGATCTATGCGGCCGAAGAACCAATCACGATCGAGCAGATCTCGGCGATCTTGAAACCCGTGGTGCTGGCCGATATCGCCGCAGCCGAGGAGCAGGCTGCCCTAGCCGAAGCCGAAGCAAACGCCGAGAAGGCGGCTGCCGTCTCTGGAGCTGAAAGCACGGAAATGCCCGAGCTCGCAAATGGCAACGGAGAAACCGTGTGTCCCGAGCCCGGGCCACTCATGCCTGAGGGTCCTCGCGATCAGGATCCGAATGGGGAGGAAGAGAATCCTTCCGCTTCGGTAGAAGAGCCATCAGAAGCTCAAGAAGAGGTTCCGCCAACTCAGACGCAAGCTCAGCAAGATCAGCCAGCATCGGAGCATCCTAGATCCGACAGCTCGATCCCGCAAGACGATCAGACGCCCGCGACTGAGCCCTCATCCACAGCATCCGACTCTTTTGAACAATCGGGAGAAACAGCAGAGCCAGTTACCGATTCCGTACCTGCGGAATCTGCTAACGTTTCCGCACCCGACACTACATCCCGCAAGCGTCAGCCCAAGAAGACCGAGCAGGAAATCGCGGAGGACAAAGCGGTTCGCACTCGCCTTCGCGAGATTCTCGTCGAGCTCGTCACGGAATATGCGAGCGAAGATCGCGGCATGGAAATTCGCCAGGTCGCCGGTGGATTCCGCATGGCCACCAAGCCCGAACATCACGACGTTGTCCGTGCCTTTGCCAAGAGCCTGAAGCCGCCGATCCGCCTCTCGCTCGCCGCGCTGGAAACCCTCGCGGTCATCGCCTACAAGCAGCCTGTCACGGGTCCTGAGATCTCCGACATTCGCGGTGTCGAGTCTGCTGGCGTTCTCGGCACGCTACTCGAACGCAAGCTCATCACCACCGCCGGACGCAAGCAAGTCATTGGACGTCCCATGCAGTACAAGACCAGCAAGGACTTTCTCCTGCGCTTTGGTCTAAACGATGTCAGCGAACTGCCCAGCATGGAAGAGTTCTCGCAACTGGCTGCCGATGGCATCGAGATCACGCCTTCGGAACCCAAAGAGAGCATGTCGTTGTTCGAACCCGATGCCAAACCTGCCGAGCCGAAGAGCGTAGCCGAAGTCGCTCAAACAGAGCAGAACGCCCGCGAAGCAGCACCGGCCGAGTCACCCTCCAACGAGGCACCGCAAGAAGCTCCAGCCCAGTCCGATAGCCAGCCATCGGAAGCTGAGGCCGACAATGTACCCGAAACCGAGCACCCCATCGGCAGATAGCTATTTCGGGATTCCTCTCAGGGGCCGCCGAGCCCCTGATTCCTTGTACGCGTTACTATTGACGATCGCCTGATGGCGAACGGGATTGATTGAAAGGCTGTGGGTTCATGGAACCGAAACCGGAAAGATTACAGAAAATATTAGCCGCCGCAGGGCTCGCCTCGCGCCGCAAAGCCGAGGAACTGATTGCCGCCGGAGTCGTCTCCGTGAATGGACATGTCATCACCGAACCGGGCACCAAGGCTGACCCGCGCCTCGATGAGATTCGCGTTGATGGCAAGCTGCTGCGCGGCCCCGAGCGCCACGTTTATCTCGCTCTGTATAAGCCCAAGGGCGTGATGACCACCGTGAGCGATCCCGAAGGCCGCCCCACCGTTATGGACCAGATCAAGGGTGTTGAGGAGCGCGTATTTCCCGTAGGCCGCCTCGACTACATGAGCGAAGGGCTCCTGCTGCTCACCAATGACGGCGATCTCATGGCGGAGCTGACCAAAGCAGGCTCGCACATCGCCAAGACGTACATGGTGAAGGTCAGCGGCAAGCCCACCGAAGAAGAAATTGACAAGCTGCGCGACGGCATCATGCTTCCGCCCGAGCCCGGACTCACAGGCGCTCGCGGCAAGAAGCAGCCGGGCGTCGAACGCCGCTCATTCGCCGTCCGAACTCAGCCCGCCGTCATCCAGCTCGCCGTTGATCAGGAAAACCCGTGGTACGAGGTCACGCTCACGGAAGGCCGCAACCGCCAGATCCGCCGCATGTTCGAGCAGATCGGCTATCACATTGAGAAAATCAAGCGCGTGCGTTACGGCTCTCTCACACTCGACCTGGAGCCCGGCGAGTTCCGCCATCTCAGTCCCAAAGAGGTCAACCAGCTTCGCAAGTCGCTTGAAACGCCGTTCAAGCCCAAGCCGCTCAAAGTAAAACGCAAGGACGACCGCCCCGAGCGCAAGCCCCGCGTTGACGCCGCGCGCTTCGTCAAGGGTCGTCGAGGCAAGCCCAGTGCCGATGCCGCCGCGCCGTCCTCGGCTGCCGCGTTCCGCGCAGACCGGCCTCGTACGGATCGTCCGCCCCGCCGCGAGTTTTCGGATTCAGGCGAGCGCAGCAATTTCAATCGTCCGCGCGGCCCCGAGTTCGATCGCGGAGAACGTCGCGAAGGCGGTTTCGGAGCCAAGCAGCCCTATCCTCGAAAAACCGGAGATTTCGGCCCCAAACGAACAGGCGATTTCGAAGATCGCCCCAAGCGTCCATTCGGTCGTAAGCCGGAAGGAGATTTTGACCGTAAGTCCGGTGGCTTTGGCCGCAAACCCGGCAGCAGCTTCGGTGCAGCCCGCGAGGGCGGTTACCAGAAGCGCGAAGGCGGTTTTGCAAAGCGCGAGGGTGGTTACCAGAAGCGCGAAGGCGGTTTTGCAAAGCGCGAGGGTGGTTACCAGAAGCGCGAAGGCGGTTTTGCAAAACGGGAAGGCGGTTTTGAGCGCAAGGGTTCGGATGAATCGCGCCAAAGGCGCAGCGGTCCAGGCAGCGCCAGCAAATTCGGCTTCACCCGGTTCACCAAGCCTAAGTTTGCCAAGCCCAGCAAGCATCGCGACCTCGGCAGCGACAACACTCACGAGTTCGAAGATCGCAAACCTTATGGTGACCGTCCTTACTCGAAAGAGCGCGGCGGTGGTTTCGAGAAGAAACCCGGGGGTTTCGCCGGGGACCGCAAATACTCTCGCGGCCCAGGCAAGCCTGGCCCCGCACGCGGCGAAGGCGAATTCGAACGCGGAAGCGAGTTTAAACCTCGTGGCGGCAATGATTTCAAGCGTCCCGCTGGCGGATTCAAGCGTGGTGGTAGCGATTTCAAACGCACTGGCGGCAGCGAATCCAACCGCGCGGGTGGAGACTTCAAGCGTTCAAACCGCGGTCCCAGCGCAGGAGGCTCGCGCCGTCCGTCGGGCCCGTCTCGTGGAGGGAGTAATCGGCGTGGTCCCTCGGGTCCGCCGCGGCGCCGTCCGGAATAGAATTAGCACTGCAATTTAACGAGGCACGTCATGGGTAAATTTGCGGATCTAGTGCCGGAGCGCGTTCGCGCTCTGGCCGCCTATGTACCCGGTAAGCCGATTCATCAGGCAGAAGTAGAATCCGGCTTGAAGATGATCAAACTCGGATCGAACGAGAACCCGTTCGGTCCTTCGCCCCTCGCCATCCACGCCATGGAGGCAGCGTCCCGCGTTGTACACCTCTATCCTGACAACGACATGGTTGCGCTGCGTGAGCGTCTTGCCGAGCGCCATGGCATCTCTTCCAACCAGCTCATCGTGACAGCTGGATCGACGAATCTGCTCGACATCATTGCGCGCACACTGCTCGGTCCCGGCCTTAACGCCATCACCAGCGAGCGGTCGTTTATCGTCTATCCCATCGTCACCCGTTCCGCAGGCGCGGAACTTCGTCAGGTACCGACGCGCAACGACGGTTACGATCTCGACGCGATCACCGATGCTATCGACTCAAACACCCGGCTGATCTTCATTGCCAATCCCAACAATCCGACCGGCACCATGATTCCCGCTGCCGAGATGGACCGCTTCCTCGACCGCCTTCCCGATAATATTGTGGTCGCATTGGACGAGGCCTATTTTGAGTACGCCGATTGGCTGGCGCGCGAGCGCGGCGTGGACTACACGCATGCACTCGATTACGTCCGGCAGGAGCGCAATGTAGTCGTCCTGCGCACGTTCTCCAAAGCCTACGGTCTTGCGGCCGCACGCGTCGGCTACGGCATGGGGCCGGCCGAGCTCATGAGCTACTTCGCGCGTCTGAAGACTGCCTTCATCGTCAACGGAGTTGCCGAAGCCGGAGCCCTCGCCGCCCTCGATGACCGTGAGCACTACGAGAAGTCGATGCGCAACAACTCCGAACAGCTTGCCTGGCTCACCCGACAGCTGCGCGAGATTGGCTACGATCCCATCGAGAGCTGGGGCAACTTCATCTACATTGAGACCGGAGAAGACGCCTCAGCCCTGGGCCGCCGCCTCCAAATGGAGGGCATCATCATCCGTCCGCTGACCGGAAGCTGGGGCGCACGCACTGCCATCCGCGTGAGCATCGGCTCGCCAGAAGAAAACCGCCACTTCATCCAAGCCCTAAAGAACGTCACTAAGGGTGCTCACGCTCGCTAAGAACGAGAATCACGAGGGTGCCCCATCCTAAATCTCGCTCTGCGAGTTTAGGGTGGGGTAGTTGCTTTTGCTCTTGCTGTTGCCTTTCGATTCTTTCCAGCACCCGCGTCAGTCTGACGCAGCGAGGCCGTCAATCACCAATCTATTTCTCGATCAACGCCAGCCTTGCCGCGCCATACAATCCACCATCACCGCCCAACGTGGCCCGAGTAATCACCGTCGTTCGCTGCTTCCCGTTTCGCCCCTTCCCATCTTCTGCCGTCGTGAGATCGAAAATGTAAGAACGCCGCCGAACCTCATGGAACATCGCCGGAGAGAATGCGTCCCACGCGCTCGACACGCCACCGCCAATCACGAACAGTTGAATGTTCATCGCGTTAATCATGCTGGCAATTGCCAGCCCCAAGGCTCTCCCCACGCGCTCGAAGACGCTCTTCGCCACGGTGTCGCCCGCCATTGCAAAATCATAAACAGCCCGCGAGTTGAAATCCTTCTCCGAGAGCGACTGCAACCGCGTCGCCGCGCCGCCCCTCATCGCCTCGCGCGCCATCCGCATCACGGCCGTCGCCGAAGCGTATTGCTCCACGCATCCATGGCTTCCGCACGGACAGGGATGCCCTTCCGGCTCCACATTGCAGTGGCCAAGCTCCGCGGCCATGCCATTCCAACCGCGCCACAGCTTGCCGTCGAGAATCAATCCTCCACCCACGCCGGTGCCTAGCGTGTACATGCAGAGGCTCTCCGCGTTTCGTCCCGCGCCGAGCCATTGCTCGCCCAGCGCAGCGACGTTGGCATCGTTTTCGAGAATCACCGAAGCCCCCAGTCGCCGCTCAATATCGCCCTTCACGTCGAAGTTCTCCCACCCGGGCAGGTTCGGAGACTTCACCACCTGACTCGTCTCCACGTCGATCAAACCTGGCACGCCTACACCGATGCCGCGCAACTCCAAGTTGCCGTTGTACTTCGTCCTCATCTCTTCGACGGCCCGCGTCAACTCCGTCACAACGTGCTCGCGCCCGCGAGACACTTCGGTCCCCAGAGTCGTTTTCGAGAGAAGGTTTCCGCTCTCATTTACTGCGGCGATCCTCAGGTTCGTTCCACCCAGGTCAACTCCAATCGCATAGGAGGGCATATCCGGCAGGCTTTCCTTTCCCATCTCGGCGGTTACTTCTGGCAATGCGGACAGTAATGACTGCTGCGTCCCGCAACCACCACCCGTTTGATGCTTGTGCCGCACACAAGGCAAGGCTCTCCCGTGCGCTGGTAAACCCTGTGCTGCAACTGAAACCAGCCATTGTCGCCGCTGGCATCCACGTAATCCGAAACCGAGGATCCACCGGCCGTGATCGCTTCGGCGAGTACCTCCTGGACGGCGTCGTAGAGACGCAACAACTCCGCCCGGGTAAGCGAAGCTGCACGCCGCCTGGGCCTGATCCCCGCACGGAACAGACTCTCATCCGCATAGATGTTCCCAATACCCGACAGCAACGCCTGATTGAGCAAAGCGCTCTTGATTGGCGTCTTGCGCCCCTTGAACATTTCCACGAAGCGCACGCGGTCTGCCGCAATCGGCTCAGCACCTGCCGCAGCAAACTCCGTACCCTCGAGCACCTGCAATTTGCCAAACCGCCGGGGATCGACAAACCGCAGTTCGCGTCCCGATGCGAGATTTGCAATCAGATGAGTGTGTTTCGCGACTTCCGCATCCGGATCGCATACCAGGCAGCGTCCGGTCATTCCCAGATGAATCACCCATTGCGCCGGCCCCGTTCTCGACTCCAGATCGCCAACCAGATGTTTCCCCACACGCCGGAATCCCACGATTTTCGCGCCCGTGAGCACCCTTGAAATCTCCGTCGCTGGAGACTTCAGCAGGTTCGATTTATCCCCAATCCAGACCTCTTCGATGCGATCTCCGGCCACTGCTTTTTGCAGGCCGCGAGCGATGGTTTCCACCTCGGGCAGTTCAGGCATGACGAAAAGTGTAACGCACCGCCACTCATCCGCCTCAGCGCTGAAACCTCCGACCGCCCGGAGTAGAATCATGAATCGTCACAGAAAGGGAATGCATTCATGGCCGATCATCTCCTGCTCACACACATTGGCGGCCCCACTGCCCTGATTGAATTCAACGGGGTTCGTTTCCTCACCGATCCGACGTTCGATCCTGCTGGAAGCGAATATCCCTCCGGCCCGGCCACCCTCCGAAAGCTCACTGGTCCTGCCATCAGCGCCTCGAGTGTCGGCCCCGTGGATTACGTGCTCCTCAGCCACGACCACCATGCCGACAATCTAGACCAGGCCGGACGAGCTTTTCTCTCCTCCGCAAAAGCAGTTCTCACAACCGAGATCGGCGCCACGCGGGTCGGCGGAAGCAGCATCGGACTGAAGCCTTGGCAGACTTACGACCTACCCGCCAAGAACGGCATCTACATCCGCGTCCTAGCCACTCCCGCCCGACACGGCCCTCCAGATATGGATCGTGGTCCGGTCATCGGCTTTGCCGTCTCGGCGGCAGACTCACCGGATCACGGGTTCTACTTCTCTGGCGACACCGTCTGGTACGAAGGTGTCGCCGAAGTCGCAACACGCTTCCCTGCTCGTGTTGCGATTCTTAATCTTGGAGCCGCGCGAGTGCCACAGGTCGGCCCGTTCCACCTGACCATGACTGCCGCTGAGGCGGTCGAAGCCGCACGCGCTTTTTCGGAGGCAGTCCTGGTGCCGTTGCATTTCGAAGGCTGGCAACACTTTTCCGAAGGCCGTGAGCAGATCGCACGAGAATTTTCCGCCGATGGCATCGCTGATCGGCTGCGTTGGCCGGAGCTTGGCCGCTCCATTCAGATAGACCTCTAGTGGATATGTTGGGTGACTGGTCGAGTAGTGCAACTTCCCCGTTTTGCGCTCGGGTGCGAATACGGTAGAATTTCTCGTACACAGCCTGGTCAGGAATCCTTCCGGCTCTCCGCCTGAGACTCTCAAAACGAATGCCTGTGTGCGCATTTCCGCAGCCCGTCTGCGTGTGTTTGGAGACAAGAGTGAGTAAAGCTAAAACCGCGGTCGTCCTCGGAGCCCAATGGGGCGATGAGGGCAAAGGAAAGATTGTCGATGTACTTTCGGACAACTTCGATGTTGTCGCCCGTTATGCTGGCGGACACAACGCGGGACATACCGTCACCATCTCCGGCAAAAAGTTTGTACTGCAGCTGATTCCTTGCGGCATCCTCCGCCAGGAATCCCAGGCCGTCATTGGCAATGGCGTTGTGCTCGATCCCTTTGCGCTCATGAAGGAAGTCAACACCCTTCGCGCAGCAGGACTTCAGGTCCAGGGTCCCGGAGACGACGGTGGGTCGCCGAACCTGTTCATCAGCAACCGCGCTCACGTCATACTGCCCTATCACCGCATGATCGAGCTCGGTGCTGAGAACGCGCCCGGCCGAGTGAAAATCGGCACCACTTCGCGCGGCATTGGCCCGACCTACGAAGACAAGATGGCGCGCCGCGGACTCCGCGTGGCCGACCTGCTGGACAAGCAGTTGCTCAAGAAGCATATCCAGAACGCCTGCCAGGAAAAGAACACCATCGCGCACGCGCTCTTCAACGGCGAAGCCATCGATCCAGATGAGATGTACGAGGAGTACGCAAAAATCTCTGACCAGATTGCTCCCTTTGTCGCTGACACCGCGCTGCTGCTCAATAAGGCCGTTGCCGCGGGCAAGAGCTTGATGTTTGAAGGTGCGCAGGGCACCATGCTCGACATCGATCATGGCACCTACCCGTTCGTCACCTCGTCCTCGGCGACTTCCGGCGGAGCCTCAATCGGCACAGGCGTTCCTCCAACTTCCATAGCCACTGTGATCGGCGTGACCAAAGCCTATTGCACCCGTGTCGGCGAAGGCCCGTTCCCCTCGGAAATTCACGGCGAACTCGGCGAAGTTGTACGCAAGAAGGGCAACGAGTACGGCGCCGTCACTGGACGCCCGCGCCGCTGTGGATGGGTCGACCTGCCGCTGCTGCGCTACTCCAACATGATCAACGGCACCGAGTGGCTCGTCGTGACCAAGCTCGACGTTCTGGATGAACTCGCCGAAGTCCCTGTTGTCGTTGGTTACAAAATCGATGGCAAGAACGTGGAAGAGATCCCCGCTCAGGATTCGGGCTATCGCAAGATCGAGCCGATCATTCACAGCCTTCCCGGCTGGCAGGAGAACACCTTCGGCACAACCGAACATGACAAGCTACCGAAGAAGGCGCAGGATTACCTCCGCTTCATCCAGAAGGAATCCAACGCGAAGATCGGCATGGTTTCGACCGGCCCTGACCGCGAGCAAACGATCTTTATCGATGAATTTTCTGCGATGCTAAAGGGATAGACTGGGATGATCGTACTCATCGTTCACATGACCGCGAAGCCTGACAAGGTGGAGGAGTTCAAGCAACTCCTCCGCTCCCTGACCGAGGAGACTCGTAAGGAACCAGGATGCCTGCAATACATCGCGCATCAATCCACGGACAATCCTCTCAACTTCGCATTTTACGAGCAGTACGTAGATGAAGCCGCGCTCGAAGCACATCGCAATTCACCGCACTTCGCGCGCTACGTGAAGGGCGGCATTGACAACCTGCTCGTCTCTCGTACGCGCGAACTCTTTACTCCCGTCATATAACTGAACAAGTGGCCCACTCGACGCGCTGTTCGTTGAGTGGAGTTGCGTCCTTTCCTGTTGTTCTTAACCCTTTCCCGCAGCTTGCGAATTCACCTCTCCTGCACAATCCACCCCCGTCCCTCGTGCTAGACTTCCTGCCTTGAAAGGGGATCAGAGGATGGACAACAATCGCCCAACCATCATTCCTTCGCTCACTGTAAAAAACAGTGACGAAGCTATCGCGTTTTATCAGAAAATATTCGGCGCGCGGCAGGCGGGCCCCATTATGCGGGGCAAGAACGGCCAAGTCATGCATGCCGAACTGATTTTCGGCGAGATGAAAGTCTTTATCAATGACGAGTTCCCCGAGATGGGAGCTCGATCGCCCGAACACTACGGCGGAACGTCGGTGATTCTCCAACTCACAGTGCCCGACTGCGACAAGACATATGCAGATGCGGTTGCTGCGGGTGCGGAATCCAAGATGGCGCCCTCGGACGCGTTCTGGGGAGACCGTTACGCCTATGTCATCGACCCGTTTGGACACGGCTGGGGCCTCGGAACTCCGAAAGAAAAACTCACTCCCGAACAGATTGAACAACGCATGAAAGAGATGGCCTGCAAATAGCAACCTTAGACCTTCACCCCACGTTCGCCTTCTCCGGCCAGCGTGGGGTCCTCGCTCAATGACTGTTACGCCGGTCAAAACGAAATCGACTTCACGGCGATGACGTCGCCCTTCATGTCTCCGTCCACATTGACTCTCAGGTGATCGTCTTTACTCGAGGCCTTGAGGAGCTTCAGAGCCTCGTCGTTCCCTTTCTTGTCAAACTTCAGATACCGTCCATCGCTCGTTTGAATCCCATAACCTGAGCGCGCGCACTGCAACGCACACTCACGGGTATGCGCGTCGGGATTGTTCTTCACCCGCGCGGCGCAGGAGCTATCCACCAGCGGCACATTCTTCCACGTCTCTGCATTAACCGCGACGCTCGATAACATGAACGCAATCACGAGAAGTCTCTTCATTACGTTCCTCCAGTCGTCCAACGTTTACGCAACAGCGCGCACTTTCGGATGACGGCTTTCTTCCGACGAATGCGCTAATCCAGCCCGCTCCCGAACCTCTGTCAGCTTCGCCAAAGCGAATGCCCCAAGTGAGATTTCGATATCCCGTACAGCGATATCAAAGAATGTTCCCTGGCTCACAAGGTTCAACGCGATTGAGATCAGCCACAACATAACCAGGTAGGCCGCGAACTTTGTAAAACGGGTCAGCACCAGCACTCCGGCGATAATCTCCACGACGCCCACCATGCGCATGAACGTTACTGCCTGCACATGCAGAAGCCGCGGCACAAGGGGATTGAGATACATCTCCCAATTCGTCAGCAGGTTCAAGTACTTGTCGAGCCCTGCAAGGATCGGCCCCGCCCCCAAGCCGATGCGAAGCACCCACCACGCGTTGTTCAGCCCACGATCGAATTCCATAACTTGCCTCCAGCGCATAGAGTCTGACCGCCGCAATTTGGTTACAACCGCCAAGATCGAATTCAGCTTCCTGGATTCGTGAACGGAGAATCGCTATGTAACCTTTTGCAGCCCACCAGACTCTATGTCTGCGAGGCGATGAATGAGTACCGTCCCAAATGCGACCGCAACAGGACAGCATGCATGGTCTGATGGGCAGTTGATCGATGCGGTGTTGGCTGGAACAACTTCCCTTTACGAAATATTGATCCGGCGCTACAACCAGAGGGTCTATCGTCTCGTGCGCTCCATCCTGCACGATGACAGCGAGGCAGAGGATGTGATGCAGGAAGCATATCTGCGCGCCTACAAAAGCCTCCGCTCCTTCGAACACCGCTCCAGCTTTTCAACCTGGCTGTCGCGCATCGCCGTGAACGAAGCACTCGCACGCATACGCGAAGGCAAGAACCTGGAGAGCTTGGATTTCTCGAACCCGCAGGAATTCAACACTCCACCAAGCACAACTTCCAACCCCGAGGAGGAGGCGTCATTGCAAGAGACTCGCACCCTGATCGAGCAAGGAATTCTCGCACTGCCGCAAACCTATCGCACCATACTCGTCATGCGCGATGTTGAGGAGATGAGCACCTCCGAAGCAGCCGACGTGCTCGGCGTCTCAGAAACCGTGGTCAAGGTTCGACTGCACCGCGCGCGTGCTTTGCTGCGCAAAGAACTCTACGTCCGAGCTGGCGCGACCAGCAGCACGGCATTCCAATTCTTTGCGCCACGCTGTGATCGTGTCACGGGCAATGTCATGCGACTTATCGGCAACGCTGGTTGATCTTTCAGCATCAGCCACGCGCTCGCGTGTAAGATGATGGTCGCAATGCGATCTCTTCACTTATCATCTGAATCGTTCCGCAGGCTTGCGCACAAGATTAGCGATTTCGCGGCCGACTATCTTGAAAAGCTTCCCCAGCTACCGTCGTATCCCCACGGCATCAGCGGCCAGCGAACGGAAGCTCTTTTCAGTAGCGATATCCCGTGGGATGGAGTAGGTCCCGCGGCACTCGATGCGCTGCCCTCCATCTTCGAACATTCGCGACCCGCTTCGCCTCGCTTTTTCGGATACGTTTTCGGCTCGGGTGAGCCGGTCTCCGCACTCGGAGATTTTGCAGCAATCGTTTTGCACCAGAACGCCACAGCCTGGCGCTCCGCCCCATCGCTTGTCACCCTCGAACGCACGGTTGTTCGCTGGCTTGCCGGCGCCATTGGCTGCAAGGGTTTCAGTGGAAGCCTCACTCTCGGCGGTTCCTCGGCCAACCTCATGGGCTTGTGCATGGCGCGCGAAGCGAAGGCACCGGCAAATGATACCGGTGTTCGCGGCGGAGTGATCTACTGCTCAACGGAAGCCCACATGTCGATCGCCAAGGCCGCGGCTCTGCTTGGCCTCGGCCACAACTCCATCAGGCTGATTCCGGTTGATGATGCATTCCGCATGCAAACCGCAAGACTTCGCGAACTGATCGAGCAGGATCTGCGCGACGGCAAGATGCCCATCGCAGTTGTCGGTAGCGCCGGAACCACCGCCACGGGCAGCATCGATCCACTCGAAGCAATTGCCGACATCTGTAAGGAATTCAGTCTCTGGATGCACGTTGATGGAGCCTACGGGGCGTTCGCCGCGCTCGCCATTCCGGATGCTTTTCGCGGCATCAACCGCGCGGACTCCCTTTCGCTCGATCCTCACAAATGGCTCTATCAACCTACAGGATGTGGCTGCCTCCTCTACCGCGACCCTGCTGCCGCGCAACGAGCCTTCTCGCACTCGGGAGACTATGCGCGCTCGCTCACCAATGATCCTGTCGAGGGTTTCTGTTTCTTCGAGGAATCTATTGAATTGTCGAGGCCTGCTCGCTCTCTCGAACTTTGGCTTTCATTGCGATACCACGGTCTGCGCGCATTCCAAAAATCTATTGCCGAAGACCTGCACCTCGCGCAAGTGCTCGCCAATGCCATCACGCATGATTCACAGCTCGAATTGCTTGCGCCCGTTGCGCTCAGCGCCGTGTGCTTCCGCTACGTTGGGGGGCCCGGTAATCTGGATCAACTGAATCGCGCAATCCTCGACCGGGTGGTGCGCCGCGGAAAGGTTTACATCTCCAACGCCAACATCCACGGACAGTTCGCATTGCGGGCCTGCGTCGTGAATCACCGGACAAAAGAGGAAGACGTGTTGCTGGTCGTCAGCGAAGTCCTTGGCGCCGCAAAAGAAATCCTCGCCTGAAAAGAGAAAGTCCCACATCCATCGCGGTGTGGGACTTTTCTAGTTCAACAAACTGCTAACAACTACTTCGCCAGTTCGTATCCCGAGAAGAAGAAGCTCAGCTCAAAACGCGCAGTGTCTTCTGCATCCGAACCATGCACGGCATTCTTTTCGATGCTCTCGGCATGCTTCTTGCGGATCGTGCCCTGTTCGGCATTGGCCGGATTCGTGGCACCCATCAGCTTGCGCCAGTCGGCGATTGCGTTCGATTTTTCCAATGCCAGCACAACCACCGGACCCGAGGTCATGAAGGCGGCCAATGAATCAAAAAATGGCTTGCCGACGTGAACTGCGTAGAAAGCTGCGGCCTGGGCCTTCTTGAGATGCAGCATCTTCATTCCGATGATGCGGAATCCGTTTCCTTCAATGCTGGCGATGATGTCGCCGGCTGCGCCCTTGGCTACCGCATCGGGCTTCACGATGGCAAGTGTACGTTGCAAAGTTTCCATAATCTTCCTGAATTGTCCCTGACAGAGTCGTATCGTTATGGCGCGTGCGGCTGACTTCATAGCCAGCCGCACACTGCCCATATCAGCTTATCAGTTTCGGATTAGCGTTTTGCACCCAGTGCTTCCACCAGGGTCTCGCCTAGCAGAGCCGGAGTTTTCACGATGTGCACGCCTGCAGCTTTCAGCGCCTTGAACTTTTCTTCCGCCGTGCCCTTGCCGCCGCTGATGATTGCTCCCGCGTGTCCCATTCTGCGTCCCGGAGGCGCGGTCTGTCCCGCGATGAAGCTCACCACTGGCTTCCGCACATGCGCCTTGATGTACTCTGCCGCGGTCTCTTCCGCAGTTCCGCCGATCTCGCCGATCATGATGATCGATTCGGTCTCCGGATCCTCGTTGAACAACGACAGTGCATCGACGAAGTTCGTTCCAATGATCGGATCGCCACCGATACCGATTGCCGTTGACTGCCCCATTCCGAGCTGCGAAATCTGGTGAACAGCCTCATACGTCAGCGTGCCCGAACGCGAGACAATGCCCACATTTCCCGGACGGTGAATGTTCCCCGGCATGATGCCGATCTTGCATTTTCCGGGCGAGATAATGCCCGGGCAGTTCGGTCCAATCAGCCGGGACTTCTTGCCTTCCATGTAACGCCACACTTCCACCATGTCACGCGCCGGAATGCCTTCCGTGATGCAAACAATCAGCGGAATCTCGGCCTCCACCGCTTCCAGAATAGCTTCGGCTGCAAACGGTGGCGGCACAAAGATCACAGTGGCATTAGCACCAGTCTCGCGCACCGCGTCCTGAACAGTGTCAAACACGGGCCAGCCTTCATGCTTGGTCCCGCCCTTTCCCGGCGTCACGCCCCCTACAACCTTGGTTCCGTAATCGGCACATGCCTTGGCGTGGAACGTGCCTTCGCGGCCGGTGAGGCCCTGCACGATCAATCTCGTATTCTGATCTACAAGTATGCTCATTGCTTACCTCCCCGCCGCTGCGGCTACAACCTTCTCCGCCGCGTCCTTCATGGTTTTTGCCACAATGAAATTGAAGCCACTGGCCTGCAGGATCTCGCGCCCCTTATCGACGTTCGTTCCTTCGAGTCGCAGAACGATTGGAAGTTGAATGTTCGTCTTCCTCGCGGCTTCCACAACGCCGTTGGCCAGAGTATCGACCCTGAGAATGCCGCCAAAGATGTTGATCAGCACTGCCTTCACGTTCTTGTCTGCCAGCAGAATCTCGAATGCATGCGTGACCTGCTCGGCATTCGCGCCCCCCCCTACGTCGAGGAAGTTGGCAGGCTCGCCGCCAGCGAACTTGATGATATCCATGGTCGCCATGGCCAAACCTGCACCGTTCACCATGCAACCAACCGTGCCGTCCAGCTTGATGTAGTTCAGGTTGTACTTGCTGGCCTCTACTTCGAGCGGATCTTCCTCTGTAATGTCGCGCAGTTCCTTGATGTCCGCATGACGATACAGAGCGTTGTCGTCGATATTCATCTTGGCGTCGAGCGCGAACACCCGTCCGTCGGTCGTCGTGATGAATGGATTAATCTCGAACAGCGAGGCGTCCGTCTCCTCGTAGGCCTTGTAGAGCGCCATCATGAACTTCGCCGCTGGCCCAATCAGCTCCGGTTTCAGTCCCAGCTTGAACGCAACCTTGCGCGCCTGGAACGCTCTGAATCCAATCGCCGGATCGATGTACTCCTTCACGATCGCATCGGGATTCTTGGCAGCAACTTCCTCAATTTCCATGCCACCCGCTCGTGAGGCCATGAACACCGGGCGCGAAACCGCGCGGTCGAGCACAATGCCCAGATACAATTCACTCGCGATCGGCAACGTTTCCTCTATCAACAGCCGATGCACCTTCTTGCCCTCGGGCCCGGTCTGGTGCGTCACCAGCTGCATGCCCAGGATCTGACCGGCGAGTTCGCTGGCCTGCTCATACGTCTTCGCCAGTTTCACACCCCCCCCCTTACCGCGGCCTCCTGCGTGAATCTGCGCCTTGACCACGATTCCGGTCGCGCCGGCGCTCAAAAGATCCTTGGCCGCGCGCTCTGCTGCCTCACGCGACTCAACCATGATGCCTCGAGGCACCGCCACCCCATATTTCGCGAGGATTGCCTTTGCCTGGTACTCGTGAATTTTCATATTTGAATTCTCGTTCGTGAATTCTTACCGCAGGACGGCGCGAGCCTTCGCTCGCAGTTGCAGACAGACGCACCCCAACGCACATCCACCCGCGACGTTACTTGTTCTTGAAGCAACCGGCATCTAAGGACCGGTCACGATTAGAACTTGTGATTATATTCGGCAGCTTTTAAAGCACAAAGAGGATTCGGAGGCATAGAAGCTTTCAATCTCACCTTCAGACGTGACATACATCACAGGCAGCACTGGTCCCGAGTTGTACGATTGAAAATGAAAACGGTTTTCATTTTCATACAGCAGCCGTAGTCGCCGGAGTCGCCCCTATGTCCCGTTCCGCAATAACCCGCAGTTCCCTCTTTCTCGCGATCTTCATTTTACTTTCGACGCTATTCATGTTTGCCGCCAATGACCATGCGCCAAAACTCCGCGGACAAGTCTCAGATCCTTCTGGCGCGGTCGTTCCCGGAGTGAAAGTAAACGCACGCAATCTTTCCACCGGCGCCATTGTCGAAGGCACGACGGGTTCCGAAGGCAGCTATTCAATTGAGCTCCCCGCCGGGCATTACGACGTTAATTTCAGCGAGTCCGGATTCCAGCAAGCTACGCGCCGCGGAATCGACCTGACCTCCGGCACCGACGTCGCACTCAACCTACAACTTCAGCTCGAGACCCAGACCGAATCCATGAGTGTCACAGTCGAAATGCCCGGTGTCGAGACGACCAGTTCGCAGATCGGCGAAACGATCACGGCCGAAAAGATGACGGCCGTCCCGCTCAACGGCCGCAGCTTCACCGACTTGCTCGCCATTCAGCCCGGCGTCATCCCCGCCAGCTCCGCGCAGCCTAATGCAGTCGTCATGTCGGGATGCACGAACACGCCTCCTTCCGGCGACCTAAATCCCGGCAATCTCTCCGTCAGCGGACAGCGCGAGACAAGCAACGGATTCGCCCTCAACGGTTCCGACGTAGAAGAAGACTTCAATAATGGCACCGCCGTGGTTCCCAATCTCGATTCAATTCAGGATTTCAAGGTCATCACCAGCAACTTCGACGCCGAGTACGGCAACTTCAGCGGCGGACAGGTTCTAGTCACCACCAAGTCCGGAGGGAATCAATTTCACGGCAGCGCCTTCGAGTTTCTTCGCAACACCGCGCTCGACGCTCGCAACTACTTTGCCACTGACCGCGCCAGCTACGAACGTAATCAGTACGGTGGAACCTTCGGAGGCCCCATCCGCAAGGACAAGGCCTACTTCTTCCTCGATTACCAGGGCACCACGATGACCCAAGGTCAGGAAACCGGAAACATCGCCGTCCCCAGTGATGCTGCCCGCTCCGGCAACCTCGCCGACCTCTCCTCTCAACTCAACGGAACTGTCAGCACCACCTACTGGGCCAATCAGCTATCTGCAAAGCTCGGTCAAACGGTTGTGGCTGGCATGCCGTATTACACGGCGGGATGCACGGACACTTCGCAGTGCGTCTTCCCTAACGCCAAGATTCCCACTTCAGCTTGGTCAGCACCTGCCTCGAAGTTGCTCGCCTACATCCCACGCGCGAACGTCGCGTCAAACCTCTTCTCAAACTCAACGCAAAATGAAACTCTCGGCGATAACAAGGCTGCGGCTCGCTTCGATGTCAACACTCGGCTAGGCAATCTGTCCGCCTACTACTTCATTGACCAGTACACGCTCGATAATCCCTATCCCGTAGCGCAAGGTGGAGCCAATGTTCCCGGCTTCAACGCCGTCTCCAACGGACGCGCCCAGCTCATCAGTCTCGGACTCACGCACACCATTGGCGCCAACATGGTCAACGAAGCGCGCTTCAGCTATATGCGAGATTCCAACGTCATCGGCAAACCAGCAGGGGGCGTCGGCCCGTCTCTCGCATCACAGGGCTTCAAGGAATGCTCCGGAAGCGATGACAACTGCCTCGGCATCGTGCCGCTCAACAAAAGCACTGAGGGCATTGAGAATGTGGCTTTCAACGATTTCACCATTGGAGTTGACGTCACCGGGGAGCGCCAGGTCAACAACACCTTCCAGTGGAGTGACAATCTCTCGCGCATAATCGGCAATCACACCCTCAAGTTCGGAGCCAGCTTCCACCTCGACCAGGTCAACATCGACTCGAACTCCATCAACAACGGATCGTTCGTATTTAATGGCACCGAGACCGGCTCCGATTTTGCCGACTTCCTGCTAGGAGTAGCCAGCACCTACGAGCAGGGCGATGCCAGCCCCTTTTACATCCGCAACAAGTTCATCGGAGCCTTCGCGCAGGATAGCTGGAAGGTCCGCCCAAACCTCACGCTCAACTATGGCCTGCGTTGGGACGTGCTCCCACCCTGGCGCGAGAAGTACAACCAGCTACAGACCTTTGTTCTGGGACAGCAATCACTCGTTTATCCAGGCGCGCCAAAAGGCATGGTCTTCCCCGGAGACCCCGGCATTCCCTCCACCCTCGCTCCCACCAAGTGGGATAACTTCTCCCCACGCTTTGGCCTCACCTATTCACCCAACTTCAGCGACCCCGTCCTCGGCAAGATCTTCGGTTCCTCCGGCAAGAGCAGTATTCACGCCGGCTTCGGATTCTTCTACTCGGCGTTTGAAGGACTCTCTGCCGGAATCATGAGCGCCTGCGCTCCTTACGGCTATGACTACGACAGCACCAGCGGACACCCCAAATTGGATGAGCCATTTGTCTCCGCCATGACCGGCCTCAGCAATGGACAGCCTTATCCGTCGCCCATCCCAGCCTTCGGAGCCTCGGCCTCACACCCCAATAACTCGGTGGACTGGTCCAAGTACAACCCCATCACCGGCGACCCCGCGTTCTACTACCGCAACACCTCGCCCTACACCGAGAGCTACAACCTCTCCTTCGAACGTGAACTCGCCCGCGACACCGTCCTCAAGCTTGCCTACGTCGGCTCACAGGCTCACCACCTGTTGGCACTCACCTCGGCCAATCCCGGCAACGCCGCACTCTGCCTCAGCGTCAGCCAGCAGAGCCAGGTCGCCCCGGGCACTCCCACCTGCGGCCCCTTCTCCGAAGGCGGTGTCTTCACTCGTGCCGACGGATCGACCGTACAGGTGCGCGGCCCCTTCACTTCGTCCTTCGACGGCATCACCTACCAGAAGACCATCGGCTTCTCCAGCTACAATTCCTTCGAAGCCACCCTGCGCCATAACAGCAAATCGCTCGACGTCATGGCCTCCTACACCTATGGCAAATCGCTCGACTCATCTTCGAGCCTCTCCGAGCCCGTCTATCCAATGGGTGCAGCAATGAACAAGGCGGTCTCCGCCTTTGACCTGCGTCATAACTTCGTCGTCAGCTATCGCTACGCGCTTCCGCTGGACCGCCTCGTCTCGAAGCCAAACCGCTGGACTACTGGATGGTCCGTCTCGGGCATCACGCGCTTCGCCACCGGATTGCCAGTCACGCTCTACAACAACACCGACAATTCCTTGCTGGGCACCATGCCCAACGGCATCAACAACAATGGCGTTGACACTCCCTACTACACGCCGGGAAACCTCGCCATTAACCACGATCCGCGCCACACCGTGGCAGGCCAGCCGCAGACTGCCTTCAACACCTCATTGTTCTCCGTGCCCGCGCTCGGAACCCTCGGCAACGCACCGCGCCGCTTCTTCTACGGCCCCGGACTTGAGAACTTCGACGCATCCCTGCAGAAGGAAATTGCGATCACCGAGAGCAAGATCCTTCTGCTCCGCATGGAAGCCTTCAACGTCTTCAACCACGCGCAGTTCTTTGGCGCCGCTGCCGTCAACGGCAACATCAGCAGCATCGGTTTCGGACAAATCGTCAACGCAATGCCGCCGCGCCAGGTGCAGCTCGCAGCCAAGTTCACCTTCTAACCCTCACAAACGCGAGGCCTCGCCCGTCCTGGACAAACAGGACGGGCTTTTTTCTTTTACTTGTTGGGGTGCGTAAGACAGGGTGTGCGCCGTTTGCGTGTAACTTAGCGAAGCCCTCCACCAACACGCAGAAGCTCACCAGTAACCCACTTTGAATCATCCGAAGCAAGGAATGTGGCGACCGTCGCGATATCATCCACCTCGCCAACACGTCCGAGCGGAGTTTCAGAAACAGCACCTTTCTCGAATTCGGATCCGATAAAGCCCGCTGCTCGAGCCCCTTCTGTGTTGACCATGCCGGGGTTGATTGAGTTCACGCGAATTTTGCGGGAACCAAGTTCATTCGCCAAGACCCCGGTGATCGCATCTACAGCGCCCTTCGTGCCTGAGTAAACTGCGCTCGCTGGAGGCGTCAGGCTACTGACGACTGACCCGATGTTGATGATGCTGCCGCCTTCTTTCAGATGTTTCACCGCGGCCTGGGTCGTGAGCAAAAGGCCAAGCACGTTCACGTTGAAGATCCTGCTGTAGTGATCCTCTGTAATGCTTTCGATCGGGAGGAACTCATATATTCCTGAGTTGTTCACGAGAACATCGAGGCGGCCAAAGTTCTTGATCGCCGCATCGATAATGCTCTGTGCATCCGCGGCTTTAGAGACATCGCCGCCCGCGGCAACGGCCTTTCCGCCAGCCGCCTTAATCGACTCGACCACCGCATCGGCGCCAGTCTTGCTTGAAGAGTAGTTGACCACAACAGCTGCGCCTTCAACCGCGAGGGCCTTTGCAATGGCGGCTCCGATTCCTTTGGATGCGCCGGTAATAACTGCGACTTTGCCTGTAAGCTTACCCATTTCCAAACTCCTCATCTCACTACCGCAGATTTCGAAGTCTCCGGAGACCACGACTCCGGCGACTTCTACATGGGTCAGTAGATGGGAAAATCCAAACAAACGATTCATTAGTTCCGAATAAATGAACTATTGAACATCGCGACCGGAATGGTTACTCTTACAACATGCGTCCCCTGTTCCATCCAGCTCTTGAGGACATCACGGTAGAAGGAGTCCTGCACGCGCTTTCAGATCCGGTGCGAGTAGCAATCTTTGCTGACATCGTCGCGCAAGGCTGTCCCCAGAACTGCTCGAACTTTCTGAACGTCAGCAATCATGCAATCCCGAAATCTACACTGTCGCAACATTTCAGAATTCTGCGTGATGCTGGCCTTATCCGAAGCGAGCGCCACGGCGTGGCTATTCGCAACGTCTCACGTTGTGCGGAACTGGATAAGCGGTTCCCAGGTTTGATTCAGGCAGTCGTAAGAGCTCATTCCATCCAATCGGCAGAAAAGGCACCCACAAAAAAGGCTGCTACTCGGGGAAAGGCAAAGGCTCGGTAAAGTTTGTTTAGAGTAGCAAAAAGCCCCACCCATCCGTGGGGCGTTCGCGTTCTAAGCTACGATTACACTGCTTTCGCTGCTTTCGCTTTCTCCGCCATCCTCTCAATACGCTTCTGAAGGACTGCCACTCGCTTCTTCGCTTCTGGCGACGCATTCACGACCTTCTCCACTCCGGCCAGAAATGCGGGATTCTCCATCTCCTGCCGAATCCTCTTCAGGTATGGCTTGAACTTCGCATACACGTAAACCATCTCGCCATTCCATGTAAAGAATAGTCCGGGATGAACCACTCCATTTAGCACGAGCGAGGCCGCATTCTCCCAATACGAAAGCACCTGCCGCGCCCACGCATTCTCCTGCGTTCCCAGAGCGCGAACCAGCTTCAGCACATCCTCATCGCCCTGCGGATGAAATTCGTAATTTACGAAGTTGCGGGCCTTGCGCATCTCCGTTTCGCGCCTCAGTTCATAAAGCCTCATGCAGAGATCGGCATCCGCCGCTGTCGCCTTTCCTACTCTAGCCATCTTTTAGGAATCCTCCTGGAATCTGCTCTCATTATCCTCCGTGAGCAAAGCCCTGTGTACCGATTGCGCAAAACGTGGCTATTCAAAAATGAGACACCGTTGGCTCCTTCTCCAGTCCCCTGACTTTCGGCTCTGGACCAGATGACGGAGCCAACGTTGGTACGAGATAAAGCGAAGGTAGTGGTTTCCTTACCTCTTACCTCACTGCTGCATTGTGCTTCTTCCGGTTGATGTTCCTGCTCGCCCGATTTTGCTCACGATTTAGCTTCGCCTGCTCGGCCTTCGTCAGATGCCCACCATTCTTGGCCATGTCGCGCTTTTCTTCACGCACGATGTGCTGTTGCTGACGTTCTAACCTTGCGGCCTCACCCGGAGTCAGTTGACCGCTCTTCATTCCATCGGCGATACGATTCTGCTGGTTCTGTTCGCGTGCGTTCACTTCATTCACTCGCGGATGCCCCGGATCGATCTTTCCCGGGCCTGCAGCTTGCGTGTTGGGGTTCTGGGCATAGCTCGAGACGGTCAACATGCCACTCAGAGCCAGGGTTGCGATTGAGAAAAGCAGTGTACGTTTCATGCAGCTATAAACGTTCTTACCTCTCCAAAGTTGCGAAACTATATTTCTTCTTTCCGAAGAAACTCTCCCGCACACCTCGGGTTTAAACTTCACCCCGCTCGCCTGCGTACTACATCCTGCGCGGTACAATAACGACTATGGATCTGCACGCGATTCAGCAAGCACTTCAAGAGCAAAACTTCGACGCCTGGCTCTTTTACGACCACCACCATCGTGACGAAATCGCCTACTCCATCCTTGGACTCCCCGCGCTCCACGTCACGCGCCGCTGGTTCTATCTCATCCCGGCCCACGGAGAGCCCATCAAACTCAACCATCGCGTTGAACCCCGCCACCTCGAATCGCTCCCCGGTGTGCAACACCACTACGGAGCCTGGCGCGAGCTGCACGAGAAGCTTGCCGCGATCCTCAAGCCCTATAAGCGCGTTGCCATGCAGTACTCGCCTAATAACGACATCATGTACGTGTCGCTCGTGGACGGAGGCATGCTCGAGCTAATTCGCGGATTCGGCGTCGAAGTCGGCTCTTCCGCCGATCTAGTCTCCCGCTTCGAGGCGACGCTCACCGAAGAGCAGATCGCCTCGCATTTCGCCGCTCGCGACTCCATCGACAAGATCATGGCCGCTACGTTTCAGGAAATCGGACACCGTGTTCGCAACGGCGGATGGGACGAGTGGGGAGTGCGACAGTGGATTGGCGAAGCGTTTAAGCGCGAAAACCTCGTCACCGACGACCTGCCAATCGTGGGAGCCAATGAAAACGCTGGTAATCCGCACTATGAGCCGACCGCCGACCTTCATCGCCCCATACACAAAGGCGACTTTGTCCTTCTCGACATGTGGGCCAAGAAGAACGCTCCCAACGCCGTTTACTACGACATCACCTGGACCGGCGTTCTCGGCGAGCCTTCGCGTCAGCATCAGGAAGTCTTCCGTATCGTGCGCGACGCCCGAAAAGCCGGAGCGCAGCGCGTCATCGATGCCTTCGCCTCCGCCACGCGCCTTGAGGGCTGGCAGGTGGATGAAGCCACTCGCGCCGTCATTGACCGCGCCGGTTACGGCGACTGGTTTGTTCACCGCACCGGACACTCCATCGGCACCAGCGTCCACGGCAATGGCGCCAACATGGACAACCTTGAGACCAAGGACACCCGACAGATTCTGCCGAATACGTTATTCTCAGTAGAGCCGGGAATATACCTGCCCGAGTTCGGCGTACGCAGTGAAGTGGATGTTCTCGTGCACAACGGCGCTGCCCAGGTCACAGGAAAGCAGCAGGAAGAACTAGTTATCATCTAGCGAACTCGCGGAATGGGTTCCCACCGCACCGATGATTTGGGAACCGAAGTTTTGAAACGGAATTCATGGCCAACGAAAAGACAATCGCAAACGCAGCACCGCAAGCCGGCATGATGCCTGTCATCGCCCCGCTCGCCGGATGGCTCGTCCCCGGCGCTGGACACTTCATGCAGAAGCGCTGGATTCGTGGCGTGCTCATCTTCCTCAGCGTCACTATCATGTTTTTCAGTGGACTCGGCATGCAGGGCAAGGTGTACGGCTTCAACCTCGGAGACCTGCTCGACATGCTCGGCTTCGTCGGCGATTTCGGCAACGGCCTGCTCTACTTCATCGCCCGTTCCATGGATTGGGGCCAAGGAGCCATCTTCCGCGCCACCGCTGATTACGGCACCAAGTTCATCGTCTGCGCTGGCCTCCTCAATGTGATCGCCGCCATCGACGCTCACCATATCGCGATTGGGAAGAAACAATGACGCTCAACTTTTCTCACTTCACTGCCGCGCTCATCTTCTCGATCTGCGCCTCAACTGTTTTCGGCATTACTCAGCGCGACAACACGCGCCAGATGATCCGCTACGGCCTCTATTGCTTCGCCTGGTTCATCGGCGGAGTCTTCGTTGCCTCATGGGTCATGTGGTTCCTCAAGCGCTAACTACCTAAGCACATCAGAATCTTGGGTGCTCCACCCTTAAGCTCGCGCCTTTCGAGTTTAGGGTGGGGTAGTTGCCCTTGCCCTGGCCTTGCCTTCGCCCCTGAGGTGCATCCTGAGCAGAAGGCAAAGGACACCAGCTTCCTTCTGCGTCACCTCCTCCGACACAGGTCATCTACCTCCAATCCCGAATCCCATTCTGAACCCGCTCTCTCCAACGTACATACCTTTTGAAACCCCCGCCCCCGCTAACTCATCCATCACGGTGGAGGATTCAATACAGATGGCAACCGAAGTCAAAGCGCTGGCATTCGAAGTTCCCGCCCTCACATATGCCTATGAAGCGCTCGAGCCCTACATCGACGCACAGACAATGCACCTGCATCACGACAAGCACCATCAGGCCTATGTGGATAACGCCAATGCCGCCATTGAGAAGGCGCCCGAGTTGAAAGGCAAGTCTGCCGAAGAGATTCTGAAGAACCTCGGATCCGTTCCTGAGGCGGTCCGCACCGCCCTGCGCAACAACGCAGGCGGACATGTCAACCACACAATGTTCTGGAGTATCATGGGCCCGAATGCCGGCGGGCAGCCTACGGGCGCCATCGCCGACGCCATCAAGAAAACGTTCGGCGATTTCGCTCAGTTCCAGGAAAAGCTCAACGACGCGGGAGTCAAGCAGTTTGGCAGCGGCTGGACTTGGCTTGCCCTCGGACCCAGCGGCCTGCAAGTGCTCTCCACGCCCAATCAGGACAGCCCTCTCTCTCAGAGTCTTTACCCGATCATGGGTAACGACGTCTGGGAGCACGCCTACTACCTCAAATACCAGAACCGCCGCGCCGAATACCTCAAAGCCTGGTGGAACGTAGTCAACTGGGCTGAAGTCAACAAGCGCTACGAAGCCGCCCTCAAGAAGTAGATCGACACACTTCGATCCATTTGCGCCCCGTCCTCACGGACGGGGTTTCTCATTTAGCCATCGGCGCGTGTGATCGCACCTATCGTAGCTTCGCTCTCTGTGGCTTGCTCCTTGCCGTTGCCTTTGCTCTTCCGGTGTCATCCTGAGCGAAGGACCCTGCCCCTGCATCTCCCGTTTATCGCGAAAGGCCTCCGCATCTGCCGCTCCAATGTAATTTCTTTGTCATCGCCGTTCCGTCTTCTTCTTCGCGCCGTAACATAAGACTATGCAGCCCACCGACCAGAGCATCGGAGAAGAGATCGCCAACAGCATTTCCCATGGCATTGGCGCCGCGCTTTGCATCGCCGGACTCGTCCTCCTCATGCTTCGCTCCGTTTCCGCGGGCAGCCCGCGCATTGTCACCTCGTGCGCCATCTTCGGAGCGTCGGCCATCATTCTCTACCTGACTTCGACGCTCTATCACTCTCTCAGCTACACGCGCGCCTACCGCGTCATGCGCTCGCTCGATCACTCTTCCATCTACCTGCTGATCGCGGGAACGTACACGCCCGTCACGCTCATCGGCCTCGGTGGCGCGCTTGGATGGACGCTCTTTGCCATCGTCTGGACCTGCGCTCTGATCGGTGTTGTCATCAAGACCTTCGCCACCGGGCGTTTTGAAGTTCTCTCCACTGCCATGTACCTCGCCATGGGGTGGACAGCTCTTTTCGCCATCAAATCCATCTATGTTCTGCTCGCGCACCCTGTTTTCGCGCTGTTACTTGGTGGAGGTTTCTGTTATTCCGCCGGAATCCCCTTCTACGCCTCCAAACGGCGATACATGCACTTCATCTGGCATCTTTGGGTGCTCGGTGGCACTGCCTGCCACTTCGCAGCCATCTACCTTCTGATCCGCTAACAGAAATGACCGCCTTTGGATATTCGAAACCTGCAAATTGTTGCGCATCCTTTGCCTGAAGCGTTCCCAACTGTCCTGTCTTTCTGATAATTTTCTTCGACCTGCCGAAACGTTCATCTACTCACAAATTGTTCTCCGCCCGCCTGACACTTGGAACAACACAGCGTATATCGCAGTCATCCAAGCTCCTCGATGTATTAACTTCACTTGCAGGTCGTGGCAATGCGAATCTCTCCGATTAAGAACGGTTCAATACTGCTGTTCACTTCGTCCTTCTTGATTCTTGGTTTAGCTGCTTGCGGCACAGGCACTAGCAGCACCTCCCCTGGCGCGGGAGGCGGAGGTACGGGAGGCGGCACGGGTGGAACCAGCGTATCGAGCATTGCCGTCGCGCCCAGCGCGCCCAGCATTCAGGTGGGCAAGACGCAGGCATTCACTGCCAGCTGCACCATGTCTGACAGTACGAAGCAGGACTGCACCAGCACCGTAAGTTGGAGCAGCAGTAGCACCAACATCGCCACCATGAGTGGAGCGACAGCGACGGGCGTTGCCGCCGGCTCCAGTAACATCACGGCCCAGAGCGGTAACGTCACTGGCTCCACGACGCTCACCGTCACCACGCCTGCCAGCTCGCATGTCATCAATCACATCATCTTCATGGCGCAGGAGAACCGTTCCTTTGACAGCTACTTCGGCATGCTCAACGCCTATCGCGTAGCCCGCGGCCTGCCTGCCGATGTCGATGGGCTCCCCGGTGCCGAAACTGGCACGCCAGTTCCCGATTGCACAAATATGGTTGCCTGCAACAAGGGCTTCACCACCAAGACGCCCATTCCCGTCTTCCACTACATCACCGCGTGCACCGATAACCTCAGCCCGTCCTGGAACGAGAGCCACATCGATTTCAACGTTTCGAACTTCACGTCTATGACGCCAAAGAACGACGGCTTCGCTTACACTGCGGGTGGCTTCGCCCACGGCAACGGCCTGTGGGACATCGACGGACAGCGCGCCATGGGTTACTACACCGATCGCGAGCTCCCCTACTACTACTTCATGGCTACACAATTTGCTACCTCTGACCGATTCTTCGCTCCCGCTCCGACGCGCTCGCAGGCAAACCGCATGTATCTATTCGCTGCCACTTCTGCGGGGCACGCATATCAACCCACCTCTCAGCTTTCAGCGAAAACGATATTTGAAGAGCTGCAGAACGCTGGTATCAGCTGGAAGATATATTTCTCCGATTACAATCTGAGTGGAACTCCCGACACTTACTTCACCTATTTCAGTAGCTTCAGCAATCTCTCGCCTGGGCACTTAGTGCCGCTCACCGAGTATTACTCCGATCTGCAAAATGGGACGTTACCGCAGGTTGCAATGATCGAAGGCGGCTATGAACTCGGGCTGGACGAGCACCCTGAAAATAATGTGCAGGATGGAGCCCGCCACGTTTCTAAGATTATTGATGCTCTGATGACGAGCAATTCATGGAAAGACTCCGTGTTCATCCTGACCTATGACGAGGCGGGAGCACTTTACGATCACGTCGCGCCAATGCTTCCCGTCGTAAACCCCGATGGGCTGAAGCCTCTGGATCTCAACGCTACGACAAAGGACATCTGTCTCAACACACCAGACGACCCAGCCTGCGACTTTACGCGCACTGGATTCCGCATGCCCGTGCTGGTGGTATCGCCTTTCACCAAGCCTCACTACGTTTCACACACGCCAATGGACAGCACCGCAATCCTCAAGTTTATCGAGGATCGATTCAAGGTTCCCGCTCTTACAAAGCGTGATGCGGCGCAAGCTTCAATGGATGAGTTCTTCGACTACACCAACGCCCCTAATCTCGCGCCGCCCACTCCCCCGGATCAGCCCGGCCGAGATTGCGATGGCATCGTAGCCAGAAAGTGCAATTCCACCGCTACGATGTCCGTAGCCCCTTGCTACAAGGACCACTTGCCATAACAGCCGTCGCAACAAATCAGGGGTGAGCTCCAGCTCACCCTTTCTACTTTCTAGGTGTCATCCTGAACCCAGTCGAAAGATCCCAGCCACCTTCCCAATCTTCAATCCCGCCCAGATTACCCACCTCCGCCGTGCCTTTCCTTTTAAGCTTCACGACATTACCCCACCAATCTCTCCTCCACAAACGCGCTTCTTTCGAAACCCGCTGCCGCCACCAGCGCCGTTACCCCACTGGCTGCGTAGATCATGGCAATCACCATGAACTGATAAATCGCCGTGTACGCCGGATCGCTCCCCGTCAGCAGCATCCCCGCCGCAAAACCCGGAATCCACACAATCCCCAGCGATCTCAGAGAATTTAAACTCGGGATCAGCGCCGCGCCCGTCGCGTTCTTCGCAAATGGCAGCGCCGCCACGCTCGACGTCGCACCCAGCGACAGCGCAGCCTCCACCCGCCCCGCATTCAATCTCAAATCGCTCGCATACCGCTCCAGCACCTGTGAACATGTATTCATCGAGTTCGCAATAATCATCGACCCAAGCGGCACCAGGGCCATGGATTTAAACGCAATCACCCGTGTCAGCGCCATCGTCGCAATCACCACCGCCGCGCCTGTCCCGATTGCTCGCAGACATAACCAGTACGTCTTCGCACCAGCGCCCAACGCGATTTTCGCGCGCATTCTCTGTTGTGCCATCCGCGCCGCCGTCGCACACATCACCGCCAGCGCCGGAATGCTCCACCAAGCCGCGCCCTTCAGCAGCCATACGAGAACTAACCCGATTGCGAGCATCTGCAACAACCCGCGCACCAGCGCCGCCCCGGTCTCCCCAGCCAACTCCAATTTGCGCAACTGGCCCAGCAACGCCACGCCCATCGCCAGCGCACACACCACAAGGGCCTGCCCCAGCCCAATCGCCACCTGCGAATGTATCCAGTGCTCCATCTATTCCTCCCCGCAACGAACCAAAGCACCGCGGGTGTCCCATCCTAAAACTCGCGCCCTTTGCGAGTTTAGGGTGGGGTAGTTGCTCTTGGTTGCCGTTGCCCTTGCTATTTCCCTTGCTGTTGCTGTTGCTCTTGCTCCTGTAGTTGCTTCTTTCTACCGTCCCCAGGAACTCCGCGAAAGACGTCAACCCACCACCGCCGCCTCTTCCCTCAACACTCCCTCTCTCATCACCAGAGTCCTCTTCCCCAACCTGTCCGCTTGGGCCGCGTCATGAGTCACCATCAGACATGCGCCTTTCACTTTTCCAATCGCCGCCTGCAGAGCCGCTTCCACCACTCGTTTCGCATCTTCATCCAGTGCCGACGTCGGCTCATCCAGCAGCAGAACCAGAGGACGATTCGCCAGTGTCCGTGCAATCGACACCCGCTGCGCCTCGCCTCCCGAAAGTCCCGCCACATCGCGTGCGCCATATCCGCCGAGCGCCACGGTTTCCAGCAATTCCTCAACTTCGGATTCACTCATCGCTTCACCAAGCAATGACGGACCATAGCGTACGTTGTCGCTCACCTTCCCCGGAAACAGATATGCCTGCTGCATCACCATTCCCACCCGACGTCGCAGCTCGTGAACATCCATCGCGCTCGCGTCCACGCCTTCCAGCAGCAAGCGTCCAGAGCTCAGCGGATCCAGCCTGTTCAGCAGTCGCAGCACGCTCGACTTCCCTGCTCCGCTCGGCCCTGTAATCGCCACCACCTCGCCCGCCTGCACCGTGAAACTTGCTTCGCGAACGATTACCTTTCCCGTCACTTCTCTCCTCAGCTTCTCCGCCCGCAACAGGACCGACCTATCCTCCATCGCTTTCTCCGTCAATCTCTTCTCTGCAGCAGAGTCTTAATGTACGCTTTCAGGTTCCAATCTCGTGGGGAGAATCATGGAATCCACCTCTCATCGCATCCTTGCCTTCTCTGTCCTCGCCGCCGCCCTTGCGCTTGTCTTCATCGCTTCAGCCCAGCAGCCCAAGCCCGCAACCGGAACGGCCCAGCCCAAACTCGCCGAAAACGTTTACAAAAACATCAAGTCTTTCAAGGGACGTCCCGCCTCCGAGCTCATCCCAACCATGCAGTTCATCTCCAGCTCTCTCGGAGTGGACTGCAGTTTCTGCCACGACGTTAAAGCCTTCGATAAGGACACAAAAGAAGAAAAGCGCACCGCTCGCGAGATGATTGCCATGCAGCAGTCCATCAATCGCACACATTTTAAAGGCGAGCGTGAAGTCACCTGCAACACCTGCCATCATGGCGAAATGCATCCTGCCGCTGCACCAGCCCTACCCGAACTCAACGCTCCCATTCCCACGGCGGTTGCGGCACACGAGCACGGGCATCCTGAGACTCCTCCCCCCTCGCCCACCGAGTTCCTCAATGCTTATCTCCAGGCCGTCGGAGGCGAAGCCGCTCTCGCGAAAGTGACGTCTCTCACTTTCCATGCGACCGTGAATTTCGGTGCCGGCCCTGTCCTCCAGTACGAGAGCTACACTCGCTCCACCGGACAGCGCGCCACCGTCCTCAAAATTCCGCAAGGCCAGGCTCTGACTTGCTACGATGGTCGATCCGGCTCGCTCATCTATCCCGGACGTCATCCGCGCCCCATGAGCCCCGGCGAAATCGAAGCCATTCGCGTCGAAGCCGACCTGCTCTTCCCGCTTAATTTCAAGCAGCGATATTCGCAGTTCCGCGTCGGCCATCCTGAAAACATCAACGGCACACAGGCACAGGTCCTCACCGCCGTCCGCCCCGGACACCCTCCCGTGCGCCTCTACTTTGATCCCGGCACGCATCTGCTCTTGCGCGTTCTCTACTATGCTGAAACCCCTCTTGGGCGCAATCCCACTCGTGTCGACGTCGTTCACTACTCGCAATTCCAAGGCCTCCAGCTACCCTCCGAGTGGATCGTCACACTCCCCTCCTCCCGCGCCACCTACAAGCTCGAGAACACCGATGCTTCCCCAATCGACGACTCCCGCTTCCAACCGCCGTCCTCCGCGCGCGAGTCGGAATGAGTCGCATAATGTCGTCCCGGACAGGTTCGCATTTCACATCGCACAATTTCGCGAACCTTGCGCAACATGTTCCTTACAGCTTTCGCTGCGTTCCACTCATCTAAGGCTGTCGCAGCAGATTCTTGAAAGCACTCCGGTGAGCTATGGAAAAGATTCGCAAATCAGATGAGGAATGGCGTCGTTCACTCACGTCCGAGCAATATCGCATCCTGCGCGAAAAAGGCACTGAAAGGGCTTTCACCGGCCAATACACCGACACGGACACGCCTGGTGTTTATCTCTGTGCCGCTTGCGGACTCGAGCTGTTTCCATCAGAAACCAAGTTCCACTCCGGCTGCGGCTGGCCCAGTTTTTATGATCCACTCAACAAGGAAAACATCGAGGAGCACGAAGACCGCAGCCACGGCATGGTCCGCACCGAGATCACCTGTGCCCGCTGCGGAGGTCACCTCGGCCACGTCTTCCCCGACGGTCCACGTCCCACCGGGATGCGGTATTGCATCAACTCCGCCTCTCTCCGGCTCAACAAAACAAACAACGGCAACAACTCTGCCCAATAAGCCTGAACTCTGTTTGGCCCAGATATGCCTTCCCTTCGGCATATCTGGGGTACGCACCTTTCTTCCGCACTAAACTGATACTTATTCCAAAAAGAACTTAGTCGTCCTCGCTGGATGAGTCATTGCGACTTTCACCGGCAGGGGTTGTTCACACGCAAGGAATCCAGCTCTTGTGATAAATTCACTCGCATGAACGATTGCCTCTTTTGTCAGATCATCGCCGGCAAAATTCCCTCAAAAAAGGTCTATGAAGACGAAAAGGTCTTCGCGTTTGAGGACATAAAGCCAGTTGCACCGACGCACGTTCTCATTATCCCTAAACGCCACTTTGCAGGCCTCAAAGAAGCCACGCCCTCCGACGCCGAAATGATCGGCTACTGCCATCTTGTCGCTGCCAACATCGCCCGAGAACGTAACATCGAAGACGGCTATCGCACCGTACTAAACGTCGGTCCACGAAGCGGCCAGTCCGTGTTCCACCTGCACCTCCACCTCCTCGGTGGACGCGACCTCGCCTGGCCTCCCGGCTAGTCGTAATTTTCAGTTGGAATTATTCCCGCGCGTGCCCAATGACCTGCCGTTAAGCAATCAGCTTCGGGTGCACCCGCCTTGTACTCGCTTGCGAGTACAAGGCGGGGTAGTGTGACTTTGCTCTTGCCTTTGCCCTGCCTCTGCCGTGAGCGTCAGCACCTACGCCGCTCTGACCGTTCTCGCGTCATAGAACGATCTTCGCCACACCACCGTAAGCAGAGCCAGCGCCGGGACCGTCCTCACAAAGTCATCCACTGCTTCTCGCACGTCGCGTGCCTGATCCGGAGTCAGATCGCTCAGCATTGCTGTGTGATCGCCCACCGGAATGCCGTGCAGCAATGATTTTGCGCGGTTTGCCACGGCCTCACTTGCCATTTGGAATTGCTTATCTGCCAGCACGGTTTTCGAGTCCACCCACGCCGACGCAAGATAGCTTGGGAAAGGCGATAGCGCGCGGAACAGGCTCATCACTCGCTTCGTCTTCATCGTGCGTCGAATGTCGGCATAGATCAGCCACACTCTCAGGTTGGCATCGCGTTCGTTGGGTATGTGCAGTGTGATCAGTCGCGAAAGCGCAGGATACTGCTTCCCCGAACTGATCCTTCCTTTCTGTCCGCCATGGAAGCCCTGCTGCATTAGTTGTGCGAATAGCAAGAGGCGGGGTAGCGTTCGTACGAAGATTCCCACCACTCCGGCGAGCACTGGCATGTCGTCCGTGGCAATCTTTTGTTCAGCCAGCATTCGCTCCTGATCGCGCAATTTCCATCCGCCGGACATCGCTTGCGTGCGCACAAAATCATCTAGCGCGAGCGAGGCTGCATAGAATTCGCGTGAAGCGGCGATCGGCCCCAGGTCGCGCCACATTCGCTTCATATAGGGCGGCACGACCGCGAGCATTTTGAAGAGACTTGGTACAAAAGGAAGGTCGAAATTTGTCCGAATCTCCGCATACATCCTGCGTAGCTCCGGCCCGACTTCGTTTTCTTCATAAACGCGGGAGAAAGGCATCGGAAATAGCGCCGTGTGCACGCGCGCTCTCTCCCGTTTTGATACATGAATGTTGCGGCTGGTTGCCGCTCAGCAACGTCCGTCCCGGCTTAGTATTCCTGAAGCTCGGCTTCGCTCGTGGCGTGACGACGTAGCAGTTGCGGCAAGTTCTGCGAAAACGCCGAACGCGGCAACACCATATCGCATCCCGCTTCCTGGGCCTTCATCTTCAGCTCGCCCTGCAAGTGCGACAGGAATCCGATAATGTTCGTTTCCTTCTTGAATTTCGACTTCAGCTTCGGAATGACGCTCAACGGCTTCAGCGTGTGATGGTTCAGGTCGATGATGATCAGCGACGGCTTTTCTTCACTCTTCGCTGCCTGCTCCACAACTTCCTTGTCGCTCTTGACGAAATTCACCTTCACATTCAGCTTACGAGCCGTTTCCTGAATTTTCGCCATGAAGAAGAGGTCATCGACAAACGCAAAGATCGGACGCGACACAGAGTTCTCTCCTACAGGAACAGCCTCGTAGCCCAATTTTCCGTGGTTTCCGTCGTTCTGCAACGTGCGGTACGAGTGATCCATCGGGGCGCTGTAGATGCTGGCGTCAGGAGTTTTCTGATTCACCACCGAGCGGAAGACGCGCTTGCTGCCCATGCCATTTCCGTTGGCGTTTCCGTTGGGTTCAGCAAAGTGCTTGTGTGTTTGCGGCTTGGATTTGAACTGTCTTTTCACTGCTGGCTTTCCCTGGTGCACCGGCTTGCGAGAAGCATGAGGCTGTCCCTGGTTGGACTGCCCCGATTCACCCTGGGCCGGGTTTGCATTCTGCTGTGCGTTCGGTGCTCCCGCACCTTGACCACCACGGCGCCCGCGGCGCCGCTTGCGTCCTCTCCCGCCATTGGTAGCAGGATGGTTCGATCCACTATTCATATTTTCAGGTTCTCTAGTTTTTCAGCTTCGATTGATCCGCGGCTACATTGCGGATGTGGGACCTGGCGCCATTTGGATGTCTTGTATTTCTAAGTATTGCGGCTATGGCTTGGAACAGCGGCCGCGAGCCCGAGATTAAGTTACTTAACCCGGAAAGGATACCCGATACTACTCAATGCTCCTTAGACTGGGCAAGCCGAATATTGCGCTCGGCTGTGAATATTGGCTCGGATATCAGCCAACTACTTTAAAGATGCTAAATTCACCACGCGCGACGCTAAGGAACTGAAATTGTTATCGGTTTCCGAATATCTTCGCGCTAACAACATACCAACCACTCTACCGGGGTGGGAGTGGTGGGCGCTGTAGGATTCGAACCTACGACTTCCACCGTGTGAAGGTGACACTCTACCGCTGAGTTAAGCGCCCTTACTGCTCACTCGGATTGTAGCAAACCCGCCGGATTTGGCAAAACCGCCCCTGTGAGTTTCTCAGGGCACGTTTCTTTCCATTCGGGCATAATAAGCCCAGTAGCAACGAATCGCATGTTCTGGAACCGCGACAAACCCAAGAACCCGGCAGCTGAAGACCCGGTACCTGAATCCGAAGATACCCCGCAACTTTCGGAGCCGCCTAGTGTTCCAAATGACATGAGTAGCATGGCCATTGGCGGTGCTTATCCAACCTCGGGCAACATCCGTGAAGGGCAGCAGCTTCGTTACAGCGACCCAGCTTCCCTGTCTCAGATGGAAGATGCCCAGGTCATGCTCAGAGTTCGAGACGGTGATGATGCCGCCTTTAACTACCTCGTCGATCGCTATCGCAAAGCAATGATCGGCTTTATGTACCGCATGGTGCATAATGCCGCCATCGCCGAAGAGCTAGCCCAGGAGGTCTTCCTGCGGGTCTATCGCTCGCGTGCCAGCTACACGGCCGACGCCAAGTTCACGACCTGGCTATACCGGATCGCTACCAACTTGGCCGTGAATCATGCGCGCGACAACAAGAACGAGCGCCCCGAAGTGAAAGCCAGCTTGGACGAGACTGACGAGGACACGGGTCTCTCCATCGACGTGGCTGATAGTCGTCCTAACGTCGAACAGGACATCATGCGCCAGGAACGCCTGCGGGCGATCCGCAAACACGTCGAGGCATTGCCGGAGCGCCAACGGCTTGCCGTGATGATGCACAAGTACCAGGAAATGGATTACCGGCAGATTGCCGAGGTCTTGCACCTCAGCGAATCTGCCACGAAGAGTCTTCTCTTCCGCGCCTATGAAACGCTACGCGAAAGCTTGAAAGATTTCGTATAGAGGCCGCCATGAATTGCAGAAGTATTCACGATCAACTGCCAGACGTCGCACTGGGCACAACCCCGGCGCCGCCTGAAGTCGAAGCTCATCTCGCCACCTGCCGCGAGTGTGCCGACACGCTCGATGCGATGCGCTCGACGATGCATCTGCTCGATGAGTGGGAAGCGCCTGAGCCGTCCCCATTCTGGGATGTCCGTATGCAGGCACGGTTCCGCGAAGAGCAGCAGAAAGCATCGTCCCCCGGGTTGTTGCATTGGTTCCGTCGGCCTGCGCTCAGCATGGCTGCTGCTTTGAGCCTCGTGCTCGGCATCGGCCTATACCAGGCGGGACGCTTTATGCACAATAGCCAGAGTGCGCCGTCCTCGGCTACGGTTCAGAAGATCGTGCCAACCGGGACCGCCGTGGCCGACTTGCAGTTCCTTGATAATCATTCAGATCTTTTGCAGAACTTCGACGCTCTCGACGATCTCGACGGCGACGACGATGCAGATACAAACAATTAGTCGAAAGAAAGCTGACGTCATGCGCACCAGGTTTGTCTCCATAGCTCTGCTTACCCTCGCCGCCGCCGCACCCTTAGCGGCGCAGCAGTGGCGTCAGCAGACCGGTGTGCCCAGAGACCATAGTCCGGCGCAGTACAGCCAGCGACCTCAGCCCGCAGACCGAGCACCCTCTCAGCCGCAGTACCAGCAGCGCTCGCAGCCGGCGTATCGGGAGCCCGCACGTCCGCAGTACAACCAGCCAGCGTATCGGGAACCCTCGCGGGGGCAATACGCTTCGCCCGCGTACCGCGACTATGGACAGCGGCCTCAGTCCCATACGCAGTACGTCCAGCGCGACGACCGCACACGCACGGCGCAACCGCAAGACCGTGGCTATCGTCCGGGCATGCAGCCTGCGCGGCCCGCTGCACGTCCTCCGATGAGATACAACGCGGCTCCGGGAACGGCCGTCGCACCACAGCAGCACAGCCAGGGTCCCATTCGTGAGGCCTATCAGTCCCAGCCTCCGCGCAATGAGTCGCAATCCAACGTTCCACGTCCGCCCGCGTCGGCTCCGCGGCAGGTCATTCGCGGACAGGGGCCGCACAACGGCGATTGGCTGCGCAACAGCATGCGCCTGCCTCCTCAGGAGCAGCAGAAGGCTCTGGAGCAGGATCAGCACTTCCGCCAGCTTCCGCCGCAGCGGCAGCAGCAGCTCCGCAACCAGTTGCAGAACTTCAACTCCATGCCGCCGCAGCAGCGCCAGCGCGTGCTCAACCGCATGGAGATGATCGAGCACCTGCGTCCCGAGCAGCAGCGCCAAGCCCAGACGCTATACGGACAGTTCCGCTCGCTCAACCCTGAGCGTAAGGACGCCATGCGCCGCACTCTTCGCCAGATGCGCGGAATGCCTCCCGACGCCCGTGATCGAATGCTGAACTCACCCGACGTCCAGTCGCAATACACGCAGCAGGAGATCCAGATGCTGCGCGGCTTCAACGGCCTTGGCTTCGTCGGATCCGACCACTGATCTACGAGAAAGCGCGTCCCGCAGGACGCGCTTCGTGTTCTACTTCGAATTTCCCTATCCCTTGAAATAATTCTTCGCCAGGAACAGCACATTTGCGGGACGCTCTGCCAGCCGCCGCATGAAGTAGGGGTACCACTCGGTGCCGAAGGGGATGTAGCACCGCACGCCCCAGCCTTCCCGGGCGAGGCTTTCCTGCAGGTCGCGGCGGACGCCGTGCAGCATCTGGAACTCGAAGGCAGACTTGGGTATGCCTTCCTTAATCGTCCATTCCTTGATGGTGTTGATGATGAATTCGTCATGGGTGGCGAGTCCGTGGAAGACGCCACTGCGGATGATTTGCTTGGCTACCCGGATGTAGTTGGCATCCACGTCATGCTTGCTGGGGTAGGCGATCGCAGGAGGCTCCTTGTAAGCGCCCTTGCAGAGCCGGATGCGAATTCCTTCCGAGCACAGCAGCTTGGCGTCCTCGGCGGTGCGGTAGAAATAGGCCTGCAACACGGTGCCGATGTGGCCTGCGGCGTTCGGACGGCGATGCAGTTCGCGGACGAAGTCCAGCGTGCGCTGCGTGTAGGCCGAGCCTTCCATATCGACACGGATGAAGCTGTTGATGGCAATGGCGTGCTCGAGCAGCTCGATTACGGTGTCGCGCGCCATGCGCTCATCGACGTCGAGTCCCATGTGGGTAAGCTTCAGGCTGACGTTGGCGTCAAGGTTGCGCTTCTCGATCTCATCCAGGAGCTGGTGGTAGAGCGCCTTGCTGTGCAGCGCCTCTTCGCGGTTGGTGACGTTCTCGCCCAGGTTATCGACAGTCACCCTCACGCCGACGCGATTCATGGCGATGGTTGCGTCAATCAGCTCATCGACGGTCATGCCCGCGACGAAGCGCTTGGAAACTTTCTGCCCGAAAGCTGAATTTTCTGCTATTGAGCGAATGCCCTTGCTCTCCGACATCGCTATGAAAAAGGAACGCAGCATCCTGCTCCCTCCGGCCCGCATTCTTATGAATTCGATTCATCGTGACAGCCCGAACCGCGCCCAAACTCCCAGGCGCGCAGTCTTCTGGATCACGGTGACTCTGCTACGTATCATAACTCCGGCCAAAGCCGAAGGATGCGGAAATCCGCCAGTATTAGGCGATAACCGGATCAGATTTCAGGGGTTTCGGCAGTACTTCGGGTCGGCGCTCTTTACAGTCCTGCTCGTCACAAAGCCCGCAATCATCGTCGCAGAACTTATCGCGATTGTCGGTGCTTCCGATCACGTCATTGAACACCTCTTCGTCGTCAGTCCCTATGGAGCCGATCTGCTCGGCCTCATCGGACGGAAGAGGTTCGAGGTTCCGCAGGTTGGAGGTGGCGAGTTGGAGCGAATAGAGCAGGAGTCCTGCACGCTTGTTGTCGATTCGGCGGTCGAGGATGGCTTGCATGATCTCCTGCAAGGAGATCTGAACGGCGTTGGCATCTTCGAGCAGCGGCAGTTCGAGCCCGGAGTTCGCTTCCATGGTAAGCGGTCCGCCGATTCGTTCGTGACGGCGATGGCGAGCGCGAGCCTTGTGATGCCAATAACAGAATTGCGAGTCGCGCATGGGTATGGCGTTGCAGATTTCTCCGTTGGTGAGGACGTGAGCGCAGTTCTTCTTCTTATTCCGCATAACAGAACACCGCGCACGATGGCGCGGTGGGTACCCCCCTATATTTCTTGGTAAAAATTTGAAAACAGAGTAGATAGAACGATTTTTCAGCGGCAGCACCATGGATGCGGCCGCACCCGTGAGAACTGCCCTAAGTTCAGGATAGCAAGTTGGAGGGGTGAAACCCTCACCTATGAAGTGAACTTAATGTGCTTTGTATTCAGTTAGATGCGTAAAAAAATCAACGATAGAGGGCTTGACAAGGGGCAGAAAAGGGGCAATTCGGCTCGAAAACGAGCGACTTTGGTGCGATTCAGTGCCAAAAATCGGGACTTTGGGGAGCGGTTGGGATGACTAAATCGGGGCGGATGTATTGAACAAAGAGTAAGCGCGGGTCTGAAAATTGCCAACGCAATCAATGGCGAAGTGCGACTGGGCTGCATTGGCTAACTCGTAAACACCGAGGCCTTATGAAGGTTCCTTATGCCGAAGGTGGCACACAATGGGTCGGGGTCCTTCGCTTCGCTCAGGATGACACCCCAAGATCCAAATACAACAGCACCAGCCTTTAGCTCGGGGCGAACTCGGCGGCGTATTGATCCGTCGAGTGTGCGCGCACGATGCGGCACTTCTGGAACAGGTTCTGGCCGCCTTCGATGTAGTGCATGGCGATGGTTACAGGTGTTCCGGGCGTAAAGCGCTCGATGCTGGCGAAGAATACTCCGCCACGGCTCATATTGAGCACATCGACCACGATCGCTGATTGTGATGTGCGGATGCAGGCCTTCACATTGCGGCACGGAATGCGCGGATGCCGCCGCCGCTCATGCTGCTGCGCATCCGTGTGTGCATTCGAGGAACTAATCAGGTAGTGGTCCGATCCGGTAACGATGTCGTCGGAGATGCGTCCGGAGTAGTTAGAACTCGATTTTGGTTTGTCCCACATTTCGCAACGCCCCTTCAGGTGATTTCGACAGAGGCCCTGAAACTGTGGAGAGATGGTACTTCGGAATGCGCCGCGATGAAGCAGAGAAGATGAGGAAGGTATCTGAGTAGGCATCAGGGACTTCGTGTTCAAGTCCACTTCTGAGTGCAGGCAGTCTGCTATCCCACATTCGCCAAAAGAAGGCGGATGTGGGCCGCCAACGGCCGAATTTGGGTCACCGGGATTAGCGGGCGCGGGCGAGGACGACGGTCATGTCGTCGGGCTGCTCTTCCCCGCCGATCCAGTCGGTAACGGCCGCAAGAATCGCGTCGGAGATGCGCGGCAGTGGCAGGTCGCGGTTCTCGTGTACGATCTGCGCCATGCGCTCGTGTCCGAACTCGCCGAAGTCGTTCTCCGGCTCGGTAATGCCGTCACTGTAGCAGACGACGATGTCGCCCGGATTGAGCGTGACGCGTTCCTCGGGATATGCCATGTCACCAAACAGTCCTACGACGGTACCGCCCTGATCGAGCAGGCGGATGGAGCCATTGGCGCAGATGATGATGGGCGGCAGGTGTCCGGCATTGGAATACGTGAGCTGGCGCCTCTGCTGGTCGTAGAAGCCGAGGAACATGGTGGCGTACTTCTGCGCCGGGGTGTTGCGGTAGAGCTGCTGATTGAGCAGCGCGAGCACGGTGGCCGGCGACGGACAGCAATCGGCGTCGGCACTCGGGATGAGCAGGGCGCGGCTGCCCTGCGCCGCGGCGAGCGCGGGTACCTGCTCGGCCATGGTATGGGCGCGGACGAAGGCGTGGACGGTGGCCATCATGAGCGCCGCCGAGATGCCCTTACCGCTGATGTCTCCGACGGCGAGGCCGACCGCGTTAGGACCGACAGGCAGGAAGTCGTAGTAGTCTCCGCTGACGGTGCGGGCAGGACGGCAGATGCCATGAAGCTCGAGACCATCAAGGTCGGCGGCATCGCGCGGGAAAAGAAGATCCTGCACTTCCTTGGCAATCGACAGCTCGCTCTCAATGCGCTGCTTCTCCTTCTGCTCGGCAAGCAGTTTCTGGAGCGACTCGGTCATGGAGTTGAAGGAGGATTCGAGCGAAGCGAGCTGGTCGCTGGAACTGACGCGGATGCGGTGGGAGAAATTGCCTTCGTTGACGTGCTGGGTGGCGTCGTACAGCTTGGCGACCGACGAAGTCATGGTGCGCGTGAGGCGCACGCCGATTATGAGCGCCACGATCTCAATCAGGGCGAAGATGACGGCAATAGCCGCAAGCACGACGAGGATGGCGTTGGTCATGTCGCCAAGGGTGCGGAACAGCCGGTTGTAGAGCAGCGATGGCCGGGTGCGCACGGTGAGCAACATGTCGGTGGGGAGGCCCGTTTGCCAATGGACGGCGCGCATGGTGGCGAAGGGCGCGATCTCGAAATCCATTGTGGAAGCGGCGGCGGGCATGAGTCCGGCGGTGACCTTGGGGGCCTTGGGTGCGTTCGCGTCCTTGTCGCCAAACAGGGTGATGACTCCCATGTTGGAGACGAGTGATTCAAGATGCTGGGAGTCGAGAGGAAGGCTGGAGACGAGCACCAGTTCCTCTCCGTCGCCGAGCGGTGCACGGGTTACGGCGCGGAGGTAGAGCTCGCCATCGTCCACGATGAGAACGCTCTCGGGAATATCGGGCGACGGCGGTGAAGGAGGATTGTGCCGCCCATCGCCAATGAGCGTTGTGGCTTGGCCGTCATGGTAGGCCGTGACCTGACGTCCGGGAAACGGCTCATTGCTGATGGAGAGCTGGTCGGGGTCGAGAGTATGGCTGCGGCGCAGTAAGGCCGCGGCCTGGGCGGTGAGAGTGCGGTTGGCACTCTCGAGACGCCTGAGCTCGCTGCGTACGTCGGTGGTGACGACGAAGGTGGAGAACTGCCCGGCAAAGAGGTATCCGGCCACGATGGCCATGGTGGCGAGCAGGATGAGCGGAATGACTCCGATGAAGACGTAGGTGACGATGAGTCGGTTGCGCAGCCTCCACATGAAACGCTGGCGGAAGGCACGATAGCCAAGCAGCAGCAACATGCCGACGAGCAGCAGGATGGTGAGGCGGTAGGAGACGCCGTATCCGTGAACTCCGACCAGAGTCCAAGCGCCAAGGAGCACGGCTACGGCGGCACAGGCGCGGGCAAGGCGCGAAGTGGGGACGAGGCCATGATGGCGCAAGGTATGCTCTACGGATTGGAAAGAAGATTCACTCATCGTCAGACTGCCGCATTATAGCTGTAAGCGGGAAAGCAGTTTGCCTGCCCGGTCATTTACAATCCTGCCGTGCGGGATTTTTGCTCCAAATCGACTCTGTTCAAGACACTGGTAGTCCATACGCTGATGTGTGCGGCGGCGGTTCCGTTGGCAGCACAGGATTCGAAGGCAGCACAGGAAAAGCCCAAGTTCCAGGTGAACTTTGTAAATAGCTGCCGCCCGACGCAGGGCGACCTGGAGGAGATGGGACGAGCTCTGGCGAGGATCAAGGAACGCCCAGTGTTCTCATCCGACTTTGAGATCGCACGTGGAGTGACTACGCTGACCGAGGAAGAGGAACGCGCGGCGGGAGCTCCGGCGGGGACCGGAAAAACGCCTTCGAACTGGGTGCGGATTCGGAAGGAATTCCCGGACAAGGCTGCGCTGAGGACAGCGCAATACTCGCTGAGTGTGGATGGAAAGACTGCAAGCGAGGTGCTGGCGCTGCATTTGCGCGAGAGCAAAACGGCGAATGGCAACGATGTGCTGCAGGTGGTGATTGCAGATGCGGTGGTAGGGGCTCCGGGCGAGGTGGTCAAAACGGACACTCCGGCGGATCGCATTCGGGTGGAACGCTTTGGAAAACCTTCGCTGGTGCTGGCACGATGCGCAGGGGTGGACCAGTCCGCCTATGAAGCGACATTTGCTGTGGCGAATGAAATTTTCAGGAAGTACCGCGGAGCGATGGGCGTGAAGAGCTTGATTCCAGCTGAGTTGTCGCGCTTGCCGCGGAGCAAAGAATCAAAACCCGCCGCGGGGAATCATTAAGAAAGATTGTGAGAGGACGATGACAGAAGAAATTCGCAATGTGGTGATTCTTGGATCTGGATGCTCGGGATTGACGGCGGCAATCTATGCGGCGCGCGCAAACCTGAAGCCACTGGTGCTGGAAGGTCATGAGCCGGGAGGCCAGCTATCGATGACAACGCTGGTAGAGAACTTTCCCGGCTGGCCGGATGGAATTCATGGGCCGGAACTGATCGAGAACATGCGCAAGCAGGCAGAGCGGTTCGGGACGGAATTCAAGCTGGGGCACGTGGATGCCGTGTCGGCGACGGAGCGCCCGTTTGTGCTGACGGTGGGCAAAGAACAGATCAAGACTCGCACGATTATCGTGGCAAGCGGCGCAAGCGCGCGCTGGCTGGGGCTTCCAAGCGAGCAGGCGCTGATTGGTCATGGCGTGTCATCGTGCGCGACTTGCGATGGATTCTTCTTCAGCGGCAAAGAGATTACGGTGATCGGCGGCGGTGACTCGGCAATGGAAGAGGCACTGTTTCTGACGCGCTTCGCAAGCCGGGTGACGTTGATCCATCGTCGTGACGCGTTCCGGGCCAGCAAGATTATGCTCGATCGCGCAAAGGCGCATGACAAGATTCACTTCATGACAGATACGGTGGTCGAAGAAGTAATGGACGTAAACGCAAAAGAAGTCACGGCGTTGAAGCTGCGCAACCTGGTCACAGGGAAAGTTTGGGATTTTCCTACAAGCGCGATGTTCCTCGGCATTGGGCATACGCCGAACGCCTCGATGTTTAAAGGCATTCTGGAGACCGATGCCGACGGTTATTTGAAGACTCGCGACTACGTTCACACAGGCGTGCCGGGGATTTATGCGTCCGGCGACGTGGCGGACAGGCGCTATCGGCAGGCGATTACGGCCGCAGGGACTGGCTGCATGGCGGCACTCGAGGTGGAGAAGTATCTGGAAGAGATAGGAAGGTAAGACGCCTCTCAGAGCGTACAGCGCAAGGCAGGAGGCGCTCCCCACATCCTGCTAGCCTCACATATGCCGAAGGATGGCATATGTGAGGCTTTCCTCTACTCCACATAGCAAAGAAAAAACATCAGCACATGCCGCACGGTACTGCTCGCGCAGAAGATCCCAGAGTTGGAAAAACGCCAACTCTGGGCCACCCTGGATGAAGATTTCTTCGCCTACACCTGCTCGAGTTGGGCGGTGAAGTGGCGCAGGAAGGGCGGTTCGTAGGTGAGGCGGAGGCCGCGGATTCGGTCACGGTTGTGCCACACCTCGGTGATGACTTCGATGACGTAGTCGATGTGGCTCTGGGTGTAGGTGCGCCGTGGAATGGCGAGGCGGACGAGATCCATTTTGGCAACTTTGCCGAACATGAGTGAGCCGATCTCGACGGAGCGGATTCCGCCCTCAAGGTAGAGTTCCGCGGCGAGCGCTACTCCGGGAAACTGCTCGAGCGGGATGTGCGGAACGAAGGCGCGAGCATCGAGGTAAACGGCGTGGCCTCCGGGCGGCAGCACGAGAGGAATTCCCTGCTCGGCGAGGTGGTTGCCGAGGTATGCGGTGGAGGCGATGCGGTAGCGGAGATAGTCTTCATCGACTGCTTCCTGCAAGCCGACGGCGATGGCTTCGAGGTCGCGTCCCGCGAGGCCGCCGTATGTTGGATAGCCTTCGGTTAGGATGAGCAAATCTTTTTCCTGCTGCGCCAGAAGGTCGTCATTGGTGCAGAGGAAGCCACCGATGTTGGCCATGCCGTCTTTCTTGGCACTCATGGTGCAGCCATCACCGAGGGAGAACATTTCCTGCGCGATCTGCTTGGGAGATTTGTCTTCGTAGCCGGGTTCGCGCAGCTTGATGAAATACGAGTTTTCGGCAAAACGGCAGGCGTCGAAGTACAGAGGAATGCGGTGCTTGCGGCAGACGGCACTGACGGCGCGGGCGTTGGCCATGGAGACCGGCTGGCCTCCGCCGGAGTTGTTGGTAATGGTGAGCATGACGAGCGGAATGCGCTCGCGACCAACGCGTGCGATGGTTTCCTCGAGGGCAGCGACGTCCATATTGCCCTTGAACGGATGAATGAGTCCGGGCTGCTTGCCTTCCGGGATGACGAGATCGAGCGCTTCGGCGCCGACGGTTTCCACGTTGGCGCGGGTGGTGTCGAAGTGGGTGTTGTTGGGAACGACATCGCCGCGCTTGAGAATGGTGCTGAAGAGAATGCGTTCGGCGGCGCGTCCCTGATGGGTGGGGATCACGTGCTTATAGCCGAAGATGCTTTGCACCGAGTCGCGAAACCGTATGTAGCTGCGGCTGCCGGCGTAGCTTTCGTCGCCTTCCTGGATGGCTCCCCACTGATAGGTGGACATGGCTCCGGTGCCGGAGTCGGTGAGCAGATCGATGAGCACATCGTCGGCTGGCAATAGAAACAGGTTGTAATGCGCGGCGCGCAGGAAACGCTCGCGATCTTCACGCTGAGTCCAGTGGATGGGTTCGACACTCTTAATGCGGAACGGCTCGATGATGGTGCGAATGGGCATGGGATGTCCTTTTAAGCAAACTGGACATTTTAGTGCGGGGAAGGAAGATCGGGAAAGAACTCTGGAAGCCCGGGCAGGACGAGAATCCACAAAACAAAAAGCCCGTGGGATTGGATCCACGGGCCAAGGTCGATGTAAAACGCTATTCCTTGAAATCGAAATTGATGACGCAGAAGTCGCCTTCGAACTTTGCCTGCTTTACGGCTTGTTGAGCGGCAGAAGCAAGGACAGGATTTCCGCCCAGCACTTTGGCCTCACGCACACTGCCCGTGGACGTGAGCTGAAGCTGGAGACGCACAGTTCCGGTGATCTTCATCTTGCGGGCCACGTCAGGGTAAACGACCTTGAGCGGTCCGCTCTTGCTTCTGCAGACTGGTTCCTCTGCAAAGGCCGAGGCCGAGAAGAGGACCAGGGCAGCAGTGAAAATTAACGCAGCTACGCGACTTGAAAACAGTTTCTTTGGATGTGCCATGGCCTATGCCTGGAAAAGTAAGTTGCTGATCTATGTTACTGATCCAGAGCTGAATGGGAGTAGTTACTTTGGGACGTGCACTAACGAGGTTGATTCCCCGCAAAGGCATGCCCCCGTTGTCGCGGTCAGAGTTGCGATGAAATCAGCGCATGATACTGCTCCTCGCTGAGCGGAACGACTGAAAGGCGTCCCTGCCGCAGGAGAGGCGAGTCGGCAAACAATGGGCTCTGCTTGATGTGGGCCAGGGCGGCAGGATGCTTGATGGCCACGCCAGCCTTGATCTTCACCACTGGAAGCTTTGGATCGGAGGCATCAACGGAGAGCACGGATGCGGTGCCTACGGCCTGCCGCTCGTCTCCAGTGTGGTAGATGATGAGCTTGTCTCCCTTGCTCATCTCACGCAGATGTTTGACGGCTGCGGGGTTGCTGACACCATCCCAGATGGTTTCCTTTTCCTGCTGGAGCTGCTGAAAGGAATAGACGTCGGGTTCGGTCTTGAGCAGATAAAACATAGCCTGCATTTGTAGCACAGGTGAGGCGGATTGCGCTCAGTTCCGGAGCCGCCCGATTGCTACTGTATGGCGGTTTTCGGTGTCGAGACTTGGAGCAGCAACTTTTGTAGCTGCGGAGTCAGGGCCTGAACCTGATCTTCGAGGAGCCGCCATTCACGTTTCGCCTCGCGCTTGCGTCCGCAGCGAACCGCAGCATCGAGCGCCTCGGCCGTCATGGAAACCGTGCCAAAGCCAAAAATCATGAGGCTGTTGCGCAGTTGCTGCACGGCGTGATCGGTAGCAGGGTGTGTGCAGCTCTCGATGGTAGATCGCACGGCCTGCATGTGCCGAGGCAGCTCGCAAAGAAAGCGGGTGCAGAGCTGGATGAGTAGTTCAGGATCTCCTCCGGTGTGGGCGAAGAGGTGGTCGCAATCGAGAGTAATGGAGTCGGTTGTGGCGGCTTGCACTCGGGTCAGCTTGGAGAAATTCTCATTCATGGCGCTTTCTGCCTCAATTGGTGTTATCGGCAGAACAGGTTGAGATCTGAAGTGAGTTCCGGGCGAAAAGAGCTTAGTTTTCGCGGGTGCGCAACTTTTGATATTGAGCTGAGTTCATGTATGCAACTTCGGATTTTCCGAGGCTTATTTCAGAGAGAGCTCTTGGAGGTAGCGCGACCGAGGGAGTAGTATTTTGGCAACGGCCCTAAGGGCCTCACTGGGGTGAAACCGATTTCCAGGAAGTGAACTTAAGGTGGAGAGGGTATCTGTCTCTCTATCCGCGAAGGTTTTGCCTGTAAACACAGCAAGGCCGGGTTAGCCGGCTATTTCGAATCACTAGGAGACGAATCAGTGAAACGCTTTATGACGATCACCGCAATGCTGGCTCTGAGCACCGGAATGATGTTTGCTCAGGATGGCGCAACGCTGTTCAAGAAGTGTGCCATGTGCCACGGCGCCAATGGCGAAGGCAAGTCGGCCCCGGCCATCAAGGGCAAGGACGTGACTGGCGTTCTGACCAATGGCGGCAAGAAGGCTCCCCACGCCAGCAAGTACGCTGGTCTGACTGACGACCAGATCAAGACGGTCGCAGAGTACGTTAAGAACCTGAAGTAGTAATTCATTCGCGCTTCGTCCCAGGCCAGCCACTCATCGGCTGGCCTTCCTATTTTCGGTGAGCAGAAGTCAGAGGCAAAAAAAGCCGGCATCGCTGCCGGCTAATCGTCACCTCAGGAAACGAACTTACTGCATCCGCACCCTGCGGCTGCGCTGCTGAAGCAAGGATGGAGGAACGCCAAACTTGGCGCGGAACAAATTGGAGAACGTGGGAGCACTGTGGTATCCGACAGCACGGCAAATGGCGGAAACCGGAGTGTCGGTGGTCTCAAGCAGCTTGTGAGCCATCTGCATGCGGCGGTCGGCTAGAGCACGCAAAGGCGTGATGCCATAGACCTGGCTGAATACACGATGGAAATGATGCGGCGACATGCAAGCGACGCGAGCAATCTTCTCGAGACAGAGCTCTTCGTTGTATGCGTCCTGAATGTAAACGTACGCACGCTGGATGCGTCGATAGAGCTCGGCACGCGTTCCGGGACGCACGCTGTCGATGGACTCGATCTGCCGGCTGGCGGCGCTATACACAAGCACAACGCATTCGGCGACGGCACGGAACTTATCGGCAACGCTTTCAAAGCTGTCGCCACGCAGACAGGCACTGCTCAAAGACCGGAGCTTGGGGCCAATCTCAAAAGCTGTCTCGTGCTGAATGCATTCCGGGAAGCGCACGACGATGCCATCACGATCCATGTCGAGCGATGCGGTGAGCGGCGCACTGAAACTGCGCGCGATCTCCGACATGTACTTCTGCTCGAAGACGAGAGAGACGGCCCGAGGAGTTGTGTTGGGCTCGACACTGATCTCGCCGCGCTGGCCTTCATTGAGCACAAGGAAAGTCGTGGGGGAAATCTCGTAGTGGCCGCGGTCAGTGCGAATCTTGAAACGATCCTGCAGCGAATACCGCAACGAGAGCGGGCTGACAAACGAATGTGTACCCGGGCGCAGAAGTCCGCTGGCGAAAAGGTTTTTACCGACCACGGTCTGGTCGGTCACCTTTCTGGCCTCGCGATCTTCTACACAAACCATGTTCAAATCGTTCATCTGCAATGCTTCGACTTCAAGTCCGTTCAACATTCTGCTACTCCCAGGCTTAGTGATCTTGGTGATCATGTTCCCTACCCATTGGATTGCCGCGAGACTTTCTCAAAGTTCCCGGAAGATCGAAAAATCGTATTTCTTTACAAAGTCTTTACAAATCCGGGAAATTGTTAACCGAAACGAACTGTAAAAGCTCGCGCAACTCTACAGAAAACCACCGCAAACAACGCAAACACAGAGCCGGCGAAAAAGTCGCTGCAAAAAAGACGGGAAAAACAGAGCTAAGTTTACGGGCCGCCCGTTTCAATACGGCGCGGCCCAGAAAAATTCCGGTACTCAAGCGCTTACATCAGTGGCCCACGTGGACTTCGCCAGCCTTTGGCTTACGAGCCAACAAAACCAGCGGCATCACAGCCAGAGTGACAAAAGCCATGATGAGAATTGTGTCGCGATACGACAGCACCGCTGCTTGCTGCTGCAATGTGCCGTAGATCGCTCCGTAGGCGCGCTGCATGGAACCTGGTCCGGACCCCATGCGGGACGCATACATCCCACTCATACTCCTGAGCATGTCCTGCATGTGAAGATTGTTTGCTGTGTGGGAGGCGAGATTGGACTGATGGACCTGCATCCGTCGAGCAAGCATGGTCACAACAAATGAGATTCCAAAGCTGCCGCCAAGGTTGCGCATGAGATTGATCATGGCCGAGATTTGATTGTTCTGCTCCTGCGGCACTCCCATGTAAGAAATCGTATTGATGGGGATGAAGAGGAACGCCAATCCAATCGACTGATAGACGCGGTACATCATGGCAGTCTTGAAATCAACGCCAAGGTACAGCGAACTCATGTGAAACATAGACACGGCCAACGCGATGAATCCGATTGTGATGAGTTTGCGCGGATCGACGCGCGATACGAGCACGCCAACGATCGGCATCATTGCCATGACGACCAGACCACCGGGAGATAGAGCCATTCCGGCAAGCTGCGCGGTGTATCCCATCACAGTTTGCAGGAACTGCGGAATGAGCACGGTGGTGCCGTAGAGCACAGCTCCGAGAGCAAACATGAGCAGATTACTGACGGCGAAGCTGCGATTTTTGAGCAGGCGCAGATTGAGAATCGGATGCTGCTCGCGCCACTCCCAGACGACGAATGTAACAAGGGCAATCACGGTGAGAGCGGTGAAGAGCTGGATGAAGTGAGAAGACAGCCAGTCTTCACGCTCGCCCTTGTCGAGCACCACCTGCAAGGCTCCGAGGCCAACAGAAATCAACGCAAGGCCCATGTAATCGACAGGCGAGTGCTTGGCACGCTCGCGCGCATCGTCGATCCACGGTGGGTCTTCCACCATTCGCGATGACAAGAATAGAGACAGTATTCCTATGGGCACGTTGATGAAAAAGATCCAGTGCCAGGAATAGTTGTCGGTGAGATAGCCTCCGAGCGTTGGACCGATGGCGGGCGCGAGGACCACGGCCATGCCGTACATGGCGAATCCCATGCCTCGCTGTTCGGGCACAAACGTATCGGCAAGAATCGCCTGCTCGCTCGGTCCGAGACCTCCGCCGCCAGCGCCTTGCAAGATGCGGAAGAAGATCAACATCGGCAGCGATGTGGAGAGTCCGCACAGCAACGAGCTGAGTGTGAACAGTAGGACGCAAGTCATGTAAAAACGCTTGCGGCCCATGCGATCACTGGCCCAGGCGGAGATAGGAAGCACGATGGCATTGGAGACCAGATAACTGGTCAGCACCCACGTGGATTCATCCTGTCCGGCTGAAAGCGACCCAGCAATGTGTGGCAGTGCAACGTTTGCAATGGATGTGTCCAACACCTCCATGAACGTGGCGAGCGTTACCGTCATCGCCACAGCCCATGGATTGTGACTGGGGCGCCATCGGGGGCTGGCGCCTGCCGTCGCTACTTCACTCAACGAACTCGCACCTCGGGAACCACTGAGAGCCCTGGACGCAAACGATCATCGCGATTGAAATCGGGCTTGTTTCTATCATCAAAGTCGAGACGCACAGGAACACGCTGAACCACTTTCACGTAGTTTCCGGTGGCATTTTCAGGGGGGAGGAGACTGAACTTCGCTCCGGTTGCGCCGCCAACACTGGTGACATGCGCGTGGAATTTCTGGCCTCCGAGTGCATCGACACTGACCTCAACGGGCTGGCCGGGACGCATGTGCTCGAGCTGAGTTTCCTTGAAATTCGCGGTGACCCAGATGTCGTTGAGCGGCACGATGGAAAGCATTTCCTGACCAACCTGAACGTTCTGTCCGACCTGCGCATTGCGGTTGCCGACTACGCCGTCGACGGGCGCAACGATCTTGGTATAGCCAAGATTGAGTTCAGCCTGCTGAAGTGCGGCGTTGGCGCGAGCAGCCTGCGCTTCACCGGCGCGGGCGCGTGCCTGCGTAACGGAAATCTGCTTGGGCGTGACCTTGGCATTGGAGAGGTTCGCGTTGGCTTGCGAGAGTCGCGCCTTGGCCTGATTGACGACTTCCTGTGCGGAACGCACGCTAGCCTCGACGGCCGTTACAGTGGCATTCGCAGAGGTGGCGGCAGCAACAGCCTGATCATATTGCTGCTGAGAAATTTCTTTTTTGGACACGAGCTGCTGATAACGCTGCAAATCGGCATTGGCGGTCTTCGCGTTGGCCTGGGCCTGCACAAGGCGGGCTTGCGCTTCTTCGACCTGTTTGGTGGCTCCGGAGATAGCTGCCTGCGCGTTCAGAACATCGGCCTGCGCGGAGCTGATCTGGCTGCTTGAACCTACCTGCGAAATCGGCACGTTGAAACGCGCAGCTTCAGAGCCGGCAACGGCGTCCATGTAGTCGGCACGGGCGCGCTCAACTGCCACCTGATAGTCGCGATCATCGATTTCGACGAGTACGGTGCCGGCCTTTACAAACTGTCCCTCTTCCACGTTGACCTTGGTGACGTGGCCGCTGACGCGAGCGCTGATGGGATAGATGTAGCCATCAATCTGCGCATCGTCGGTGCTCTCAAACTTGCGGCTGTGCCACCAATAGACGAGCGCTCCGATCACGGCCACTACGACCACGACGCGAAGCACCGTGGAGAGCCACGGCTTGCGCTCAAAAAGTCCTGCTTTCCGCTCGGCCTCAGCCGGTGGGTTCTGTTGTTCGATCGCCATTCAATTTCTCCGAAAAATGCATTTAGAACGGGCGGCCATGTGGCGCCGCAGTCAATTTCGAGTTACTTCACTGGAGCCGGGTTTGGCTGCGCTGCTCCGGGAGCAGGGTTGCTATCGCTGAGCACCTGGCGCAACGTCTGCTCGGCTGCGCCCATGGCGCGCGCAAGCAGCACCTTGGCAATGTTGTGCGAATAAAGGCTGCTGATGTACTGCTGATTGGCCGTGGCCAGCGCTTCCTGGGCCTGGATGACTTCAATGTTGTTGGTAACGCCAGCGGAGAAGCGATCTTGCGATTGCGTTAACGTCTGCTGTGCGTAGTCAAGCGTGGCCCTTGCCACCTCTACCTGCTCGGCGGCGGCGTTTACATCGAGAATGGCGTTGGCCACATCTTGCTCGATGCGTCCCTTGAGATCGTTGCGCTGCGCCCGGCGCTGCTGCAAAACAGCTTCGGCCTGGCGAATATCAGCCTCGATCTTGCCACCCTCGAAGATGGGAATACGCACCCCGGCGCTCACTGTCCATGTGGAGAAAGCGTTGCTTGGCCGCGTGCCGATGGCACCGTAGTCACCGTTGATGCCGAGCGACGGAAGCCGTTCGGCTTCGGCAGCTTTCTTCTGCAACTCGGCGGCCTTCACTTGCTGATCAGCAGCAAGGAAATCAGGACGTGCAGCAAGCGCGCGTTGGAGAGCACCTTCCTCGGAGAGCGCGGGGAGCGGCTTGTATGGAACACGGCTCACAAGCGCAATCTGCTGATGCACGGGAAGCCCGAGAACACGCAACAAGGTGATGCGCTGCTTTGCGAGATTGTTATTCGCCTCGATGAGATTCTGGCGCCGCACCTGTAGTTCGACGCGCGAGCGAAGTGTATCCACGTTCGGGCTGAGTCCGGCGTTCTCACGATCGGTGGCAAGCTGGAACAGGGCTTCGGCGGTCTTGAGTTCCGCGGTAGAAGCCTCGACCTGGCTCTCAGCAGCAATAACAAGCAAGTAACTGGCAGCGACGGCCAGGGTGACCGTCTCCTTGGCGGAGGTGAAGTTGTACCCTGCTGCACGCACGTTGGCGCTGGCGGCACGAGTGTTCTGAATATGATTGAAATCGATCAGGTTCTCGGTCATCGAAATACGCGCGTCGGAGTTGCTGAAACGGACGGCCGGAGCGATGTTGATTCCCGGAATCGAAAGGTTAAAACCCTCCGCCTGAAGGTTTGCCTTGACATAGCTCTCACGCAGACTGCCATCGAGGTGAGGCATTAAGTTGCTCAGTTCGCGAAGACGCGCGGCCTTGGCTTGCTCGGTGGCCTGTCCGCTGAGCACGATTCCCAGGTTGTAGCGCAAGCCGCGATTGATAGCGTCTTCGACGGAAAGGTTGAGCACGCCGGGCTGAAGTTTCTCTTCGGAAACGCTGCCTGAAAAAGGGCTCTGATTGCCAGACGCCAGCAACTGATCGAGGGATTGTGGGACGTTGAGAGAGGAAGCGCCACCGCTAAGTTGCTGAGCACCGGCGGGAAGGGACAAAAGCGAAATTAGCAGCCAGCCGTAAATTACTCTTGCGTGCATTATTGAATCTCCAACCGACTTCGACTATCCTAGAAAATCATACGCTTGATTTAATTGTCAAACAGATGGATTGTTAAAAAGCGTAGAAGGATTCAGCAGAGCGCGAACAAAATGACGAAGTCGGAAAAACTAAAGTGCGCCCTTGGACGCTTGGCCTGCCAGGACCGAAGCGAGCGAACTCGCCAGCGCCTGATCGAAGTTGCAGTGGAAGTCTTCTCCGAACTGGGCTACGAAGCAGCGAGCACGCGAACCATTGTAGAGCGAGCGCAGGCAAACCTGGTCTCGATTCCCTATTATTTCGGCAGCAAACTGGGCCTGTATCACGCAGTAGCCGAGTACATTGGGTCGAACATCATCGAGCGGTTTGGGCCAACGTGCGAACGGGCACGCCAGGGACTTTCAAAACCAGACCTGACGCGAGATGAAGTTCTGCGAATGTTCATCGAATTCATGGTCGAGTTTGCCCACGTAATGCTCGGGGAAGAAACGCCAACCGCGTGGGGCCAGTTCATTTACCGTGAGCAGTTCGATCCCACGCACGCTTTTGAGATTATTCACTCGAAGTTCCTGCCCATGCTGGAGTTGGGTTTCGATTACGTTTCGCGGCTGACGAACCGGCCAGCAACGGCTCCTGAAACACGCATCCAATTCATGGCTATTCTTTCGATGGTGAAGTTTACCCGCGTGGATCGCGCATCGGTATTCAGGACGATGGGCTGGAAATCATTTGGCAAAGAAGAAACCCGCATTGTGGAGAACATGATGCGGAACAACATTAGTGCAATATTTGCCCATTCAGCCTGAGTTTACGGGCATTGAACGGCTGAAATTGGCTGTCGGATTCGGCAGTGGATTGCGGCAGGTGCGGAATCAGTTACCATAGCTATGGAGGATGTCGCTAAATGGCAGTTCCAGTCTCTCAAATGTGGGCGGTGAGTAGTTATGTGCTCAAGAACCGACTGCAAGGGCGCAAACACTACCCGCTTGTCGTGATGCTGGAAGTGCTCTTTCGTTGCAATCTTGCCTGCGCAGGCTGCGGCAAGGTGCAGTATCCCGCACACATCCTGAAAAGCCAGCTAACACCGGAAGAATGCTTCCGCGCAGTGGAGGAAGCAGGCGCGCCCATCGTGAATATTCCCGGGGGCGAACCGCTGCTGCATCCACAGATTGGCGAAATTGTGCAGGGCCTGATCGATCGCGGCAAGTATGTGTATCTGTGCACGAATGCACTGCTGCTGAAAGAAAAGATGCACCTGTTTAAGCCGAGCAAGTTCTTCACCTTTACGGTGCATCTGGATGGCGAGCGCGACCACCACGACTTTTCGGTCTGCCGCGAGGGCACGTATGACATCGCGGTGGAAGCGATGAAAGAGGCCATCGCAAAGGGCTTCCGGGTAACGACGAACTCGACACTGTTCGATGGCGCTGATCCGGCGAGCGTGCGGCACTTCTTTGACGACATGATGGAAATGGGCGTCGAGAGCATGATGGTTTCGCCGGGATATAGCTATGACAAGGCTCCAGACCAGGAACACTTCCTCGGCAAGGAACGCACGCGCGAGCTGTTCCGCCAGATATTGAGCAATCGCAAGCGAAGCTGGAGATTCAACGCGACTCCGCTGTTCTTCGAGTACCTGATGGGCAAGCGCCAGTACGACTGCACTCCGTGGGGCATTCCGACGTACACGATGTTTGGCTGGCAGAAACCTTGCTATCTGCTGCAGGACGGCTACGCAGATTCGTTCAAGGAACTGATCGAAGAAACGAATTGGGACAACTACGGCGAGAAGAGCGGAAATCCGAAATGTGCGAACTGCATGGTGCATTGCGGATATGAGCCCTCGGCCGTGAACCACACCTTCGGCTCGCTTGGCGGACTGGCGGCAACGGTGAAAGGCATGCTCTCGACCTACGACGATCCCGAGGCGCTGGCCGCATTGCAGGCTCCGCGCAAGGCCGCACAGCAGGCTTCGCTGGTGCAGATAGATGGCACGCCGCAGGAGACGCGATGAGCATCGAGGGGATGACTACCCAGGAGATGGACGTGACGCGCGAGACATTGCAGGGATGGGTTCCGACGCTGGCAGATGAAAAGGAGTTGCGCACGGCACTGGAACAGGCGTTTGACTATCGCGGGGATGTGACCGTCTCGCTGAAGAACGGTGAAACGGTGGTGGGATTTGTGTTCGACCGCCGACCGGGTGACACGCTGGCAAACTCTTATGTCCGCATCCTGCCGCAGGACAGCTCGAACAAACGCGATATAGCTTATGCCGACATCGCGGGCCTGGCTTTTTCGGGACGGGACACGGCGGCTGGAAAAAGCTGGGAAGCGTGGGTGAAGAAGTACATGGAAAAGAAAGCGGCAGGCGAAACGGGAATCGGACTGCATCCGGATGAACGCGAGTAGGTGCTGGTGTTCTGCACAGCTTTGCGTTCGCCGCTCGATTTGTTATATTGAAGCTGTTCCTGTGGCGCTATCGTCTAGGGGTTAGGACGTGAGATTCTCAATCTTAAAACCCGGGTTCGATTCCCGGTAGCGCTACCAAAGCCTTTTCAACAAGTTAGGCTTCCTCTTCTAAGGTCTGATTTTCCTCACCGTGACGTGAAACGTGACGTAAGCCTTCCGCACGCTCCGCGTTTCTCTTGTTCAGAAGATCTTTTGCTTTTCCAATGCTCGGGTGCATATAACGCGCCGTGGTGGTGACGTTGCGATGCCCCATCAGTTTTCCGACGAACACAATGTCCCCGCTCATTGCCAGCATGTCGGTGCCGAAGGTGTGCCGCGCTGCGTACGGAACCAGATCACTCGGCAGCTTCTTCTCTTTCCGCATCTTGGAAAACGGACGCCAGAGATTCGGCCAAAGGTGCCCTGTCTTCGCCTTTTTCGACGGAAACACCCATTCGGACTTCTGCTCCCACTTCGTTCTCTTCTTCTTCCGCTCCTCAAGTACCTGCTTTAAGCGGTCGCTCATGGGAATCCAGCCGTCCGTGTCCTCGGCTTTGACCCGTGGATTGTAGATGTGTTGGTTTTCGAAGTTGATGTGTTGCCACCGCAGCGCGACCGCTTCCTGATTGCGCATCCCGGTATCGAGCATCAGCAGGAAGACATCTTTCCAGGGCTGAGGCAGTGATGCGAGGGTTAAGCTCTCAGTCTCGCCGCTGAACGTTGCCGTACGCTTCTTTTCTCGCGCCAGCTTGATCTTGGGCGGTTTCGCCAGGTAACCCCACTCACAAGCTAAATGCATCATGCGATTCAAAGTGCGCAAGCTGCAGTTCACGTGCGAACCCGATCCCTCGAACTGGGTCGTGTCGATCACCTTGGTCGTGATCGCGTCCAGACGCATTGCGGCGAGCGGCTTCGTGAGCAAGATGTTCAACCCGGTGCGGTAGTACGCTTTTGTACCGGAACCTCGCCGCGTCTTTTCCATGTATTCGGTAAAGGTGTCGGCGAAATCGCGAAACAAAGGCGGCTTTTTCGCGGTGGGCGAAAGTTGACGGTTTCGTGCTTTCGCGATCAGCTCAGACTCCACCGATCGGGCACGGGCCTGCGTCTTCTCTTTGGTTGACCCGCGGTAGCGGACTCCCCCTTCCGTGAAGTCGTACCAGAAGACGTCGCTATCTTTACGCCTGAAAAGCGCCAAGGCATTTCTCCTATGCGGCCCGCACGGATGGAATGCGCTTGTTGGCTTTGACGTAGGCGTGTACGTCAGCCTCATCATACTTGATTCTTCCGCCTAATTTGACGTACGGAAGCCCTAGTCCCGCACACCGCCAATATCGAAGAGTGCTCTCCGGAAGACCGAGAATCTCGGAGACCTGCTTTGTGCTCAACAACCTTACTGTGTTGCTCCAGTCGGCTTTCATTGCTGACGCTCCTTTCCGGAGCGATGAGCCGATTGGAACCAGTGGTCGAGATCGGAGGCCCGGAAACGCCAGAGCTTCCCAATCTGCGTTCCGGCGATCTTCCCCTGGCGCGCCATGCGCTGGAGAGTTTTTGGGTGGATCTTGAGCAGAGAGGCCGCTTCGTCGCTGTCGAGTAGGCGCTCGAACTCCACGGCTTTCTGCAAGGACAGGTTGGGCTTTTGAACCGCAACGGACATTTCGGAACTCCTTGGGCTGGTCAAGGTGTTTTCGCAGATTCGGAGAACCTGCCAGAGTGCCCAGAGAGTAGTGCGAAATGAGGAGAGTGTCTAAGACTTTGCGGGAACGGATATATAGACGGCAGCTATAAGGAGGAGTTCGCGAGACTCGATTCAATCGGCGATGTTTGCGGCCCCCACCACATCTTAGGACGACCATGCTCCTCAGGCTGCGCGCCTGAGGAGCATACTTGCCGCTTACGTAGATCGATCTGATGACCAACCGAACCGTCTTGAATTAAGATTTCAGGAAAGGACTCAAAGTCAGACGGTTTTCCCCAACTCTGCGAGCATCGCCTCAATCAGCTTCGTGGCCATGTTCTGTTGCTCGCAATGTTTGTAGATGAGCTCGAACGCGTGCTCATACACATTTCGCTTGACGGCAGAAAGCTTGCGTAAGTTACGATGGGCTTTCTGTGCCCTTATCGAGCGACTTGTGCTGTTGCACATTCTCTCGACTTCTGCAGAGAGCTCCGACCTCAAGCTCTCGGGGAACAGAGACTTGACTGCGATCTTACGAAGCTCGTCAAATTCGCACGCCATCTCCGCTTCAAGTGTTCGCCGACCACTTTCCCCAAAAGCGCCTTTCGCGAGGATGTCGAGCTTTTCCTGAATCTTGCTTCTATGTTGTTCGAAGCGTCTTACCCAGTTTCGTTGAGTGGAACTGGTTCGGCACCGTGCACCAATATCCCTAGCAACAACTGAAATATGATTTACGAGATTGTCGAAGTGGATGTTGTGTTCAAAATGGTCACGCCTTCCATTCGGAACAATTCGCCGGTCAACAATGTGAATTTCGCCGACTGTCCATGAGTTGAATCTTGGCTCCTGAAAGCAGTCCTGCACCAGATCATTTCCACCCACTTGGATGTTTCCGGTTCTGAACCTTAGCCCGCGGATCTCGGGAAAAGGAATGGCCCCTCTATATTCGTGGTGCAAAACCCAACCGACAGCCGCCTCTCCACCATCGTTTGCAGGAATACGCACAATCTCAGGTTTTTCGACAAGTTGCAGCTGTCCACCAGACGGGAGATTAAGCGTGTCTCGGTGCGGACGCAAAACGAGCCCTGTCACGCCGGAGACACTTACATTGAGGCGATTCTTCGCAAAAACATCGCCCAAAGAACCCTCGATGAATTCGCCTTGCGTGAAATCAGGTGAGAATGGAACGGGAGCAACTTGTGACAGGTAATGGTATACGTGGTGTGGGTTCAACAGCGCGTCGCTACTGTGCCTTACGACACCCTTAAGCTCAACCTCAAATCCATGATCGCGAAGGTCCGAACAAGTAGTCGGTCGTATTTCGACACACTGAGAAACAACATCCTCAAGAGTCTTACAATCCGAGGCCCGCAGAGCAATCTTGATTTTGCGGCAGTCCCATTTCATCTCATAAGCAAAGCTCTCACCGGCAGCGCGAGAGCGGAAAGTCAACTCTTGGCAGAAGCCGAGCGCTGCTAGTCTGCCGACACCTCGGAACCCCCGAGCATTAGTGCCACGCTTTGTGCTCGCACCAAATGCACTCAATCGCTGCTCAAATTCGCTAGAGCCCACCCCCGTGCCGTTGTCCCTGATTCGAATTCTGCGGTTGGCTTGATCAATTATTACATCTACCTTGCCGGGGTCAGAGCTACTAAGAACTCCGATTGTTCGGGCGTCATCGATAGCATCAGCAGCATTCTGGATATATTCCCGGTACAGCGTGATCGGATCCACGTACATAGAAGTACTGAGGAGTTCCAGTATGTCCTTACCGACCGTAAGTGGTGTCGAGCGCTGTTTCCAAGGATGCTCGGGCAGCTTCAAGTCTACAACCGCTGTACTCATAGCAGTGTCAATTGTCCTTCCAAAGCCATTCTCTTGTTTTCGCTCATTGATGCCTCCGACAAACCTGCATCTTCAACGCGTTCGTCGTCTGGAATTTCGATATCTCTTCTTGTCTGTTTTGCACGCTTAGACCACAGCTTTGCCTCTTTCTCTTTTGCCAGTGGGATGTAATGTTGAAGCACATCCTGCACTGCTCTGTTCTCGGTATTCATCGTGAGCTTTGAAAATTCCCTGGGATCTGACGAGGACAGAAGCGATAGAAGCTCCCGCTTTTCGGAGTCAGACAGATGAGACATTTTCGTGCGATATTCCTCGAACTCCGCTCTCCCGCCCTCATGCTTGTACCAAAATCGGTTGAAAATGTAATGATGTGGGTAGAGAAGGAGCTCATCGAAGTGTTCTACGCTTTCACCAAAGGCCTCGAAGAAGAACTCGGGATTGCCACTGACCACACCATGTGTCGCTTGGAGAATGATTTGCATTGAGCGAAGCTGATATCTTGTCCATTTTTCGCCAACGTGACCCCGGTCGGCTCTGTCAGTGGGCTGAAACCGCATCGGAAACGACCAAATGCGAATACCTAATTCATTGTTCAAATCTACATTCAGGCGCATTCTCTCGTACAAATCGGCAGGTGTGTCATGGAAGTTATAAAGCATGTAATTCGATAATTCGTCTAGTCCAAACCCATGTGCAATCCTGATTGCCGTTTCGTATGGCTTGCGGACCCCGAGATGATCGAAGGCAATCCTGAGAGGCTTAATGCAGATAGAAGCAAGTTCGCGCAGATACATCGGGTCCTTGCACAGTATCCGTGCGTCAACTCCTTGATTGAAGTCAACCCGCCTCTGCACGGGGATCTTTCTGGATCTGAGCTTTGCGCCAGGAGCGAACCCTAAATCACGAATTTCCGCGATAATTTCTTTGAATTTCGCAGACGCGACGACGTTGTTGTCCATCAAGGTGAGATCTTTCTTTTCACCGTACAGGCGGCTCACGCCGTTAACTATCGCCGTAATAGACTCTGTGTCTCTCTGATCACCTTCAAGCTTTGGCACGCCACAGAAACTGCATTTGCGAATGCAGCCGCGCGAAGCATAGGCGAAGTAGGCATCTGAGACAGGGTATTTGTATGAAATCTGATCGAGAATACTGTAATCAGGAATCAAGTCCTCAATCGGAGTTCCGAAGCGGTCGTCGGAGTAAAGCTCTTCCGAGAACTCGTCAAGGTGCAGAGCTTCGGCAGGTGAAGAACCAAGGAGTCCTTTTATAAAGCGAATCCCATGCCATCGAGGCTCCTGGAGGAACTTTTCGTGCATAAGCGACGCAGCTATTCCGCCCACAAAAACTTTGTCTGCTTGACCATTAGCGGCATATAGCGCGAAGTCAATTGCTTCTGCGATTCTCGCGAACTCGAACGAAAATAACGTCGTCACATAGATGCGATCCCATGCACTAGTAAGAACAGTGCGGTCTTCCCCCTTAATGAAACGCACTTCGTCTTGTTTCCCAAAGGGACCGTGGTACTGAGCAATCTTCATCAGCCCAAGAGGGGGATATTTGTTCCGGTAACCAGGTTCAATCAAAAGGATCTTTTTTCCAGCCATTAGACCACCCTAAGCTTTCGTTGCGCTCGCTCATTCCGAATGATTGTTATTGCGGTTTTCACTCCGCCTTCCCCGCCCAATCCACTTAGGATCCCACGAGAGCTCCAATCCAACTCAGGCAGAAACTCTGATAGCTTTGCCTCAAAGTAACGCTTATCAGGCACTTGCCCACTAGCTTCCTGGTATAGGTCCGCGGCGATCGACATAAGTGCGTATACGCCAACGCCCTTGGTGACTAGATACTTTCGCGGATTATCCCAGGCATCTCGGATTACAACAGCTACGGCAGCCCAGAAATCGATGACGACTCGCGCGACCTCTGCCGCTCCATTAAGACGCAGAGCCTTGGTCTGAAGCAGAAATCTCTTCACCGCTTTTTGCATTGTTCTCAACGATGCACGACGTCTCAGGCCCGAGGTGCTAGTTCCGCCGAAATCAAGCTGCCGGTGCCAAGGCGAGTCGCTGTTGTTATTCAGCTGAAGGGCGATGAAGAGTTCAGGTCTTTCGGCCGCGAGGTCCTGCGCAAGCCCAGCATCGTGAAAATCAAGAAGACTCGTGCTCAGCCCTTTGGCTTTACTGTTGATAACGCTGAACACTTCCATTTCTGCTCGTTCGTTGAGACCCAGAAAGCACATGAAAGGAAGTTCCACGTCCAAATCGTTCAAGTACCCCAGTCGATGTTGGCAGTCAACTTGCGCCAGTATTTTGCCCGCGTCCGGCGAGATGTTCATGAATGCAAGGTTCTGCGGCCCCGTTTCGATTGCACAGACAGCTTCGTTCCCAGGGCGCAAATTGAAGGTCAGCGGAATCGTCGAGCTAGTCGATTTTTGTATGTACTTCCGGAAATCGAGGCTGTGTTGTGGGTTGAACTTGCGCTGATAACCGCGACCCGTGTCTTGATCAAGAACATCAGCGAAGCTGAGCCTGTGAAGTAGACTTGCCGGAGCAAAACCGAGGAAGACATCTCTTGTAGCTGACCTTCCAATGACACCTGAAATGCGGACTGGAACAAACATGTTCATCACCCGAGCGTCGTACTTGAACTGATTTCCGTAGCAAACTGCATTCATCCGATGCAAGTATGCCACGATAAGCCTGCACATGGAAGGCTCGAATTGCTGCGCTGCGCTGGTGGGCGTATCAGTTTCATGTTAAAGGACTTACATCTTGAACTCCGTTTTAAAGAGCAGTACTCTGATTGAGCTCTTAATTTGCAAATATTGAGGGAAAAATGACGAACGCCGGAGTGTGCGTTGGTTCGAATGTTGGATCTGCCGTAGTTGAGGTACTACGCATTAAAGACATCCAACTGGACAAGGACAATCCGAGAATCCGTAAATTCTTGGAGGCCTACGGCGACAATCCGACACCAGAGCAGTTCTACCTTGCTCTCGGTGCGGCTGGCGATGACGAGAGCGACAGCAGTACCACCTTTGAAAAGCTCAAGAATTCCATTCTTAGCAATGGTGGGATCATTCAGCCCATCATTGTAAACAGACGCAGTGACGGCACACTAATCTGTGTCGAAGGCAACACCAGACTCGCACTCTACAAGAACTTCCTCGAAGAGAACAGACCCGGCAATTGGGCTCAAATCCCAGCTCTGGTTTACGCGGGAATGGCTGAACTTCAGGTCGATTCTATCCGGCTACAAGCGCACCTCGTCGGAATTCGGCCTTGGGATCCTTACTCCAAAGCCAAGTACCTACACCATCTGCACGTTGATAAACAGGTTCCACTTTCCCAACTCTCGGAGCTTTGCGGCGGTCGAAGTAGGGAAATTGGCGAATTCATCACTGCCTACTCGGAGATGGAGAGGTACTACAGACCGATTGTCCCCGAAGGAAGTTTCGACACGAGCCGCTTTTCAGGTTTTGTGGAATTACAAAAACCCGGCATCAAAGAAGCGGTTCTCCAGTCAAATCATTCGTTAGCAGATTTCGCTAAGTGGGTTCATGAGCAAAAGCTCTATCCTCTGAATACGATCAGGCTGCTCCCTCGGATATTCAGGCACCCGCAAGCAACTGAGGTATTTCTACGACTAGGTGCACGCAAAGCTGCCGAGCTACTGGAAAAGCCCTCCCTCGATACTGCACTGTCGCAAGCAACTATCAGCCAGCTCGCTGGAGCGATCAGCACCGCAGTATACAACCTCACCTTCGCAGAACTCGAAACACTTAAGAAAGACCCCGGTGGTGAAACGGTGCAAAGCTTCACCGAAGCGGTGGACGCTCTGAATTCTCTTTTGAAAGTTGTACAAGAAGGATGAGCGAATCAGCGGAACATATTCAACTCGTCAACCGGATATTGCAGTACGTTCGGTGTGGCTTTCCACCGGAGCGTTTTGTAGTTTGTACCGATCTCCCGGGAAGCATCGACAAGCCGCCAAGAGTGTACGGGTTTGTTCCTGACGTCTTTGCACAAAATGCACCTAGGACCACGGTCATCCTGGGAGAAGCAAAGACAGCTACGGATTTGCAAACGGCGCACTCTCAGAAGCAGATATATGAGTTTCTCCGGTTTGTCGCGGCGCAAGAGCAAGGGCTCTTCCTGCTCGCCGTTCCTTGGCAAGCTTCGTTGTTTGCTCGAAGGCTACTTTCGAGCTTTTTGGTTGATTGCGGCGCAATTCAGAACCCTACGACGGTGATACTCGATGGAATCACAAACGGAGCCACGGTTACACCTCAAGCGTGAACGTGATGACAAGCTCGTTGCCAAACTGAATGCGTTTGTATATCAGTCGGAAGCGGTTCAAGCTCTCGCCAATCTTGACTATGGCGCGGTGTTTCACGAACCAGGGCTAGGGAAGACGAAAATTGGGGTTGATCTGATTCTTTTTTGGTTGACCCATGACGTCGTTGATTCCGCAATAGTTGTAACGAAGCGAGCGCTCATTGAGAACTGGAAAAGCGAATTGTCCGCTCACTCCTATCTTGAACCAAGAATTCTAGGGCAAAATCGTCACGCGAATTTCTATGCGTTCAACAGTCCCGCGCGGCTGTACCTGACCCATTATGAGGTCTTCCATAAGGAACAGAAACGTTTAGATCTGTTTTTGAAAACTCGCCGCGTTGGCATTGTGCTTGACGAGGCACACAAGATCAAGAATCCAGAATCAGGGATGACCAAGGTGTTCTTTGCTCTCGCAAAGGGGTTCAAACGCCGAGTGATAATGACTGGGACACCCGTAGCAAACCGACCGTATGATATCTGGGCTCCGATATTTTTCTTGGATGCTGGCCGGTCGCTTGGTAATCAGTTTTCCGAATTCAAAAGTCAGCTGGATCTCTCAAATAAGTTGTCATTTGATCCCGCACGCGTAGCAAGATTTCAGGACGCTCTTGCGTCCTTATTCGGGAAGATTTCTCCGTTCTCGGTTCGTGCGACTAAGGCATCTGCGGGAATCGTTCTTCCACAGAAAGAGATTTTCAATGTTGCCGTGACGTTGGAAGACCGACAGCGGGAACTTTATGACCATTTCAAAACAGAATGTGCAGCTATAGTCGTACGAAATGGAGTTCCTCAGCTCGATCAAGCGGACGAGATACTCAAGCGGTTGATACGGCTCGTCGAAGTTGCCTCTAATCCTGCGCTCGTAGACCAATCTTATCGCCGTGAGCCGGGCAAACTCCCGGTGCTGCGCTCCATGATTGAAGAAATAGCTGATTCGGGTGAGAAAGTAATTGTATGGACATCCTTTACTGAGAATGTGAATTGGTTAGCCCGCGAATTGCATGAATTCGGAGCTGTGCGGATTAGCGGGAAAATGGTGTATGAGGAACGAGCCGTATCGCTCAATCGATTCAAGCAAGACTCAGACACCCGGGTCTTGATTGCTACTCCTGGCTCTGCGAAGGAAGGTCTTACTCTTACAGTCGCAAATCATGCGATTTTCTACGACCGCGTCTTCAGCCTTGATGATTACTTGCAGGCACAGGATCGAATTCATAGAATTTCCCAGGAACGCAAATGCTTCGTACACAACTTGGTCGCGGATGACACGATAGACGACTGGGTAGATGTGCTGCTCTCCGCAAAGAAACTCGCAGCGATGCTCGCCCAGGGCGATATAACCCGTGCTGAGTATCAGAAAGACGCTAGCTATGTGTTCGGAGCAATGATTCATGATGTCTTGGGCTTGGGAGATGAACAATGACCGGTGCAGCAACGGCTGAACAGGCGAACAATGTACTCCTCGTACGTGGGGTAGAGATACCTACGCAAACGCGAATGCTGGAACAGACCAAGCTTCGGTTCTATGCTGATAATCCACGCGTGTATTCGGTTTTACGCGGTGATGGACACGTCCCTAGCCAGCAGGAAATTCAGGACCGGCTGCTGGAGATGGACCATGTAAAAGCACTCGTGCAGTCCATCAAGACGAATGGGGGCCTGATAGAGGCGCTCGTGGTGAAGGATGGTGGCTTCGAAGTGCTCGAAGGCAACAGTCGACTTGCCGCGTATCGACACCTAGCAAAGGTGGATCCGATCAAATGGGGGAGAATTAAATGCACAGTCCTGCCGGCCGACGTTGACGAGTCCTTGATATTCGCTTTGCTTGGGGAGTTCCACATAAAGGGGAAGAAGGACTGGGCACCTTACGAACAAGCCGGGTTTCTTTATCGTCGCCTTCAGCAACATCGTCAAGACGTCAAGGCACTTGCGCTCGAGATTGGAATCTCCTCTCAAAAGGTTAAACATCTCGTGGAAACCTATGGGTTCATGCTTTCTCGTAATGAAATGGATATCAATAGATGGAGCTACTACGACGAGTACTTGAAATCAACTAAGATCAAGCAGGCTCGTGTCACGTATCCTGACCTCGATGACCTTATCGTAGGGAAGATCAATTCTGATGAAATTGAGCGAGCAGTTGATGTCAGGGACAAGTTACAAGTCATATGCTCCGCTCCCGGGGCTGCACTAAGCAAATTTGTATCCGGCGAGTGGAGCTTCAATAAGTCATATCGCCATGCATGTCGGTGCGGTGGCGACAACGTACCCTTGAAGAAATTAATCGCTTTTCGGAAGTGGTTGACGTTGAAAGAGACTCGGGACGAGCTTTCGTCCACAGACGGTCAAATGCGATCGAAACTTCGATTTGAAATGAGAAAAATCAGTGCGGGCAGTTCAGCACTGCTGCGCAAGCTGAAATAAACGCAGAGTGCAGGCGGAAGTGCTGGCAAAAGGTAAACTGAAAGGCTATAACGTGGAACAGACTAGGAAGCCCACCACAACAAAAGACAAGAGCGCGCCAGCAATCCTATTGCAAACCACGCCCGCCGTCTATTTGACTGTTCTTCCCGGCTCATGGCTTCTGACGCACACAACCCCTTCGTGGCGACTGAAAGATCCACAAAGAGGTTTCCAGCGGTTGGTGCGGGAAGACCGCGCGAAGCAGATTGCTCGGACCGTACTCGATCAAGGGAGAACGTTCCCTAACGCTATAACGCTGGCAACGGACATCAAGGCCCTAAAAACCGAGGGTAATGACATTGTTCTCACAGATAAGGCAAAATTCCTCGTCGTAGATGGACAGCATCGGCTGTGGGCACAGAATTTCTCGCAAAAGGATGGACAGTATGCATGCATTGTTCATCTGGGGAAATCCGAGAAAGAGATGGCGGAGCTATTTCTCGAAATCAATGACAACCAAAGGAAAGTTCCTTCTTCGCTACGATGGGATCTCGTCAGGTTAGTTCGGCCAGCTGGGGATCAAGCAGCGGTCACAGCTTCGGAGCTAGTCTTCGAGCTTTCAACACGAAACGATAGTCCGTTTTACTATGCAATCGACCTTACAGGAGAGCAGAAGGAGGTGAGCATAAAGCAAGGCTCGCTTGCCCCGGAACTCAAAACTCTTGTAAGTCGGGTGAACAAGGCGATTGAACCCACTTTCGAAGAGTATGCCACTTTACTCATTCGCTTTTTCTCTGCAGTGCGGTCGCTGAACCCCGCTGGTTGGGGCGACCCAGCTAGCACCTATTACAAGGCAAGGGTCCTCCGTGCATTGGTCCGCCTCCTCCTTGACCTAGTTTTGCAGACCAAATCACTCGATAAATTGACAGCCGATTTCTTCTTGAAGGAGCTTAGGAAGATCGATCCGGCGACCTTGTCTGAAGAGCGGGTCCGCGCGGCACAGGGTTCCGCAGGCGTCACAGATCTTTATCAGGAAATGAAGAAACAAGTATTCGCATAGGACCGTGATGCGCCTGTTAGATATCACCGAAGCTAAATATTTCTGTAGGCCACTTCCCGCGCATGTGCCAGGCGCAGGCCAGTCCTTGGCGGCGTTTCACGAGAGCCTCAGCCCAAGGATCACGAGACTTACGGAAGGTACTGCATACTTCGACGTACACCGAACTAGCCTCCTGAACTCTGTGGAAAGATGGATTCTGTTTGGGGTGGCCGGATATAGGCGTGCGCTAGACATGTTCATACCCAGCAACGCTCCATGGGCACATGTAACCTTGTACTATTCTTCTTTTTTTGGGGCAAATGCGATTCTCGGCATGTTCGGCGTATGGTCCCACTTCAGCCGTCTCGTAGATGTCGAGCAAGGAAGTCCTAACACTCAGATTTTTAGAATCACGCGCCGTGCGCAATCTCCTTCCGGATACACAGGAAGTCACAAGGTATTCTGGGATTTCTTTTATGAGGGCTGCAACGCTATCTCTCCCTGGGTTCCCTCCGAGCTGGTATCCGTGACAATCCCCGTAAATCACGACCGTGCTTGGCAGATAGGTGCACGCAATTTGATCAACTATGACACCTTCGAAGCCTTCAGTTCTGCTCTCCATCTCGACTCCACCTTCTCGCCCAAAAAGCTGAGGTCTATAACCGGTCCTTTGGCTCAGCAATTGGAGGTGACTGAAGGGATGTTGAGGCTAGCGCTGTATTTTGCTAATTATCTCGGGGTTGACAGTTTTGCGTATCAAGGACTGGGGAACGGTAAGCGTAGTAAGGTGTTGCGGTCTCTCGTTACCAAGGTCCCACCTGGTCTAATCACCCAATCTGTATTGCAAGAGCTGCTTAAATAGGCTCTCGCGTAATCCTAATCCTCCTGACATCGTATTCGGAAGCTATTGGGGGAAGATTGCATAGCTGGCTCCGCGTCTTCTTTCCACTTCTGACTCGTCAGGTGGACGCCGCTGCGCGGCTCGGACGGGCGCTTCGGCAGCGCCGGTTTCGCGCCAAACAAAAGACACGTTTGTCACTCACCGCGCCTCCACTCGCGCCCTGCCACCCTCCGGAGTCCTCCGTTCTGTCCTTTTCACCGTTCCGCCCGTTTTTGTCCGCTGTCGCGGCAAGTGAAGAACAAAAACAGCCGGAACCGGCAGAAAAGGAAAAAACAATGGAATTTACAAGCAACAACGACAGCAACCGCAGCAGCAACTCTTCGTTCGTCGCCTCGCTTCGCGCCGACGGAAGACCGAGCACACAGGCCGTCATTGCCGCCAACATCGAGCACTTGATTGAGCAGCTAGAGCAGGGACACTCCGAGGTTCTCGCGCAGTACCTCACCACCATGGCCCGTTTCCATAAATACAGCTTTGGCAATGTGCTGTTGATTGCCAGCCAGAAGCCCGATGCAACCAACGTTGCCGGAATCTACACATGGAACCAGCTTGGCCGCCGTGTTCGTCGTGGCGAGAAAGGCATCATGATCTTTGCTCCGATGATCTCGAAGAGGCGCCGCCAGACAAGCGACGAGAGCGATTCGGACAGCCGGAGCCCCGAGCGCCCGTTGGTCGGATTCCGTCCGGTTTACGTTTGGGACATTACGCAGACCGATGGCGACCCGCTGCCGAGTTTGCATGAGGTTTCGGGCGATGTGGGCAAGAACCTTGCACGGCTGGTGCAGTTCGTCATGAGCCGAGGCATTACGTTTGGCTACTCGGAAGAGATTGCCCCCGCACGTGGCGTTTCCTTCGGCGGCAAGATTCAGCTTCTTCCCGACATGACCGAGGCCGAGCAGTTCACCACGCTAGTGCATGAAGTGGCGCACGAGTTGTTGCACAAGGCCGAACGCCGCAGCCTGATTACCAAGCGAGTACGTGAAACCGAAGCCGAGGCAATCGCGTTTGTCGTCGCGAAAGCTATTGGACTCGAAACCGGGACCGCCGCCAGTGACTACATCCAGCTTTACCACGGAGACGCCAAGCTCTTGCAGGAGAGTCTCGAAATCGTGCAGCAGACCGCAGCCGTGATCCTCGGGGTACTCAGCCCCGAGGAGGCACCGCGACAAGCCGCCGCCTAACCGAAGAGAACCGAGAGACGAAGGAGAACCCCGCGATGAGTTCACAGCCGAAGTGTGTCTCGATGCCGAAACCCAAACCGCAACCCAAGCCGAAAGGAGCTATTGCCATGTCCACGAATCCCGCCGCTGTCAGTGAATACCGCAACCTGCCTATCACCGCGCTGGTTGAGTCTGCGACCAACCCGCGCCGCCGCTTCAATCAAGAGCACCTTCACGAGTTGGCGAACAGCCTGCAAAGCCAGGGCGTGCTTGCGCCCCTGCTGGTCCGCCAGGTGGAGGAAGACAAATACGAAGTCGTAGCGGGAGCACGCCGCTTGCGTGCCGCCCGCATCGCCGCTCTCGAATCCGTTCCGGTTCGAGTCGTCGAACTGTCCGACGCCGCCGCGATTGAGGCGCAGTGCGTTGAGAACTTGCAGCGCGAAGACATTCACCCACTGGAAGAAGCGCTCGGCTTTCGCGCCCTTCTCGATCTAAAAGACGCCGCCTACACTCCCGCGACCATTGCCGCACGCAGCGGGAAGAGCGAAGCCTATGTGCTAGGCCGCATCAGGCTAACCGAGTTAATCCCGCCGATTGCCGAAGCATTCCTTGCTGACCGCATCGGCATCGGTCATGCTTTGCTCATTGCCAAACTTCCTGCCGCGCAGCAACAGGCCGCATTCACCGCCGCTTTCCGCAGCATGTGGACGAGCGAAGGCAATCAACAGGTATTGATTCCGGTACGCGAGTTGGCAGCGTGGATCGAGTCGAACATCCTGCTGGAGCTTGCGGCAGCACCGTTCAGCAAGCAGGACGAGAAGCTATTGCCGGAAGCCGGAGCTTGCACCAATTGTGCGAAGCGTACCGGGTTCAACACGCTTCTGTTCTCGGATGTGCGTAAAGATAGCTGCACCGATCCGGCGTGCTTCCAAGCCAAGTTGGACGCGCATATCGCCCAGACCATCGAATCGAAACCCAAGCTAGTGCAGATATCGTCGGCATGGAGCAGCCGCGAAGGAGCGCCTCTCGGACGCAGCCGCTACACGGAGTTGGAGATCAAGAAGGCAAAACCGAATGGAAGTGGTGCGAAGCTCTCTCCCGCACAGAAGCCGTGCGAGAAGATGGCTGAGGCTATCGTGATGGACGGCGGCAAGCGCGGCCAGATCGTCAAAGTTTGTTCCGATCCCAACTGCCGGGTGCATCATCCCGAGCGCCCCTCTCCGCAAAAGCTGGAACGCGAACGCGCCGAGGAACGCAAACGCATCGAGCAGGACAAACTCGCCATCACCATCCGGCACCGCATCCTAGCCGCAGTACTGGCCAAGGTGGGAACGCCGCTCAAAAAGGCCGACCTTGTGCTGATTGCGCAGTATGCAGTGGCAAAACTGCCGTACTCGCAGGCGCAGACCTTGGCGAAGCGGCACAAGGTAGAAGCCGACAAGAGCAGTGCCTCGGTGGAGTCGTTGCTTGCAAAACGTATCGCAAGCTATGACGAAGCCGGAGTCTGCCGTGCTCTGTTGGAAATCGGTCTTCTCGATGTGGCGTACCAGCGCAGCAAGGGAGCCGAAGATCCTCTGCTGGAGGCGGCAAAGCGGTATCGGATCGACACTGCCAAAATCGAAACCATCACCAAGGAACAGGCTGCCGCCAAGAAGCAGCAGAAAGCAAAGTCACAGACGAAGAAGACGGCTGCCTAACCTATCACAATAACCTTGGTAAACAGCGGGGTGCATTGGCACTCCGCTGTTCTTTTGTGCAAAACATTCAGGCCACAAGCATACAATCAAACGAATGCTCCCGAAACTGTCCGCCAGTGCCGCCCAGCTAGTCGAGGAATTGTATCGGCCTGACTCCTTCTGGAGGCGATCACAGCAGACGAAGATTGAAGCGCTCTCGGCAATCGCGCTGCAAGGCGAACTTGCGGCTCTCCCTGAAATTGCTCCGATGTTGGTACACAGTTCTTCAGAGATTGTTCGAGCTACCGCATCCACCATTGAGGCTCTCTTTCAACGCGCGGAGGTGATCGACCTCCCATCGCTGGATGAAGCCGTTCGAACTATCTCATGGTATCGACGAGGGCAGTTCTCCGAATGGGTTGAATTGAAACCGGACGTCCTGAAACGGCTAGACAGACTTGCAATTGATTCGACCTCCGTCCTGGGTATCTTCTCGTTCCATCGCAATGGTTTCGTGCGTGAGCACGCAATTCGCCGCTTGGCGAAAAAGATCGGAGGCGCTGAGCTCCCCTTTCTTCTGCTCCGGATTAATGATTGGGTGATCCCGGTGCGAGAAGTTGCCCGGCAGTTTGTACGGCAACGATTCAATCCGGAATACGCGTCGGCGTTCGTTCAGTATCTTGCCTTGATCAACCGCTTAAGGGCTGCGCGGCGCAGTGACCATACGGCCCTGATAAGTGAAGTCGAGGAATTCTTGCTTGCGGCAGGAATTGAAGCTCTTCAAACTGGGCTGTCATCGCCGAATACTCAAACCAAACGAACCTGTTTCAAACTTCTGTTGACGTCGCCCAGTCCAGCACAGCTTCCAACACTATCCCGAGCTATCGGAGACATTGATCCAACAGTTCGACTTACTGCGGTAGCTCAGGTTCGTTTTCTGCAGAACTCGAATTCTCGGAAAGAGTATTTGATCACGGCAGCACGGGATCGATTTGCTCCCGTGCGCAAACTTGCACTAGAGATCGGAATCGAGCTCTGTGAATCACCAAAAGAGCGACTCATGAACGCTCTCTGGGATTCCCATCCCTCGGTCCGTGGAGTTGCGCAGTTTCATCTAGCGCAATTAAGTGTTGACGTAGCCGCTGTGTATCGAAGAATTGTGCAGGACGCAAAAGGTGATTTGGCCCCTGCAATATCCGGACTCGCCGAGGTTGGAAAGAGTGATGATGCTGAACTCCTCGCCCCCTTTGCTGAATCGGAGCTCATCCCAGTTCGCCGTGCGACAGTTCGTGCCATTGCCCGCCTAAATCCTGATCGCCACATTGACCTGCTCCTGAAGTCGCTCGCAGATCATTCCGGAAGTGTGACGCGGGAATCTGTCAAAGGACTCCTCAAGGTACTGCCGATGGTTCGGGGCGAGCAGCTTTGGCAGGTCTTTGCGACGACAACCGATCATCACGTCCGCGGGCGTTCTCTGTTCCTCCTTGCTCGGCTGAGCAAATGGGAAAGTCTTGGCTATCTTCTGAGAGCTATCAGTGAGACAAGCGGCACGACCAAGGTGAAAGCCGATCAGTATCTGGAGCGTTGGCTTTCGCGCTTCAACCTCACGTTTGTCACGGCGACCACAACCCAGAAGGAACGCGTAACAGCGGCGCTCAGAACGTGTGATGACAACGTTCGTAAACGACTGCAGTTCGTGCTAAACGAATAGAAAGTTTGAGCTGCGATTCTGCTCCAAGCAGTTCCTTCGCTGCCTTAGAAATCCGTGGGCAGCCGTATCGTTTTCTCCAGTTCCGTCCTCATAGACCACGGCTATAACACCCGCGCCTAAGAAGTATTAGACAGCCACTCGCAACGGCCATACTCTCTCGCTACTCGAAGCCGCTTGCAACGCAGCTTCGCAACAGTTCACGAGGATGGCAGATGAAGATCAAGCGAGTTTCCTTTTCCAATATCACGCGAACATCGGCGGTCGTGCTCGGCTCGTCGCTCGCCGCATTCGCACAGAGCGCGGGCGGTTCTCCCTGGGAGAATGCGGTCAATGTCCTGAAGCAATCCATGACCGGCCCGATCGCCACAGGCTTGAGCCTCGTGGCGATCGTGATTGGCGGTCTGACGTTCGCCTATGGCGAAGGCCATTCAAAACGGGCCTTGGCGGGCATCGTCTTCGGAGTCGGCATGGCCATCGGCGCGGCTAACTTCATGGCGTGGATGTTCCCCTAATCCGCGAGGGGATTCGCATGCTGGTGCGGCGCACGAACCGGGTTCACAAGTCGATGAACCGGCCATTGACGCTGCTGGGAGCGGAGCGGCGCTTGTTCTTCACCGCCCTGATCGCAGCAGCCGGAGTATTCAACCTTCTGCACAGTCTGTTGGGAGCATTGGTTCTGTTCATCATCGGTCTGGTCGCAGCGCAATGGGCCACGCGGTATGACACCGAGATTCTGCGAGTGCTGCTGAACTCTTCGAAGTTCCGCGCACTCTACGATCCGGGCAAGTATTCGGCGGAGAAGATCGAGATTCACGATGCTACGTTTGGAACCAATTCGGAAGCCGTTTCTGGAAGCTGGCGCTCTGCATAGGCAGATCAACCTGTTCGGCTTTTGGGACGAGCACACCTTCCTCACCAAGGCTGGCGGTCCCGGCCTGGTATTGAAGGTCGAGGGCATCGATTACGAGAGCCTTGATTCGGCGGCACGCGATTCGTCAGTGAAGCGTCTCGAAGCGGCATTCCGGACTTTGGACGAGCGGACACGCGTCTATCAGATTCTCCAGAAGGAGCCCGCCGATCCAATTCCCGCAGAAGTGGCTTCGAACTCGCTGATCGAGGCCGCCGCGGAACATCGCGCGCGGCATCTCGAACAACGCACGAAAGAGCTCTACAAGCTGAGCGTATATTTCGTGCTTATTCGCGAGAGGTCATCGGGCGCATCCGGCAGGTTCGCAGTGTTGCAGGAGCTTCCCAAGGCTCCGTTCAGCACAATGCGACGCCTCTTCGAGAGCTTCGTATCGGAACAGACCCGCATCCTCATCGGTGAGCAGATTGAGGCGAGCGTGCAGCAATTGCAGCATCGCGCAGCCAGCTTCATGAAGCAACTTGAGGACTTGCTGCAGATCGAGAAGCTCGGCGCAGCGGAGGCGTTCCGCGTCCTCCATCGCTGCCTCAATTTCGACAGCTGGAAGCGCGATGCCGCCCAACTTGTCCGCTCCGATGCTCTGGATTTCCAGTTGTGCGACAGCCAGGTCGAAGGACATCGCGGATATCTGCGAGTCGGCGATCAGTTCGTAAAGGTGCTTACGCTCAAAGAAGCACCGGGTGAAACGTGGCCACTCATTCTCCGCGACCTTCTGGAAGTTCGTGCGACGTTCTCTGTCGTGAGCGAATGGAAGGCCATCGACAACAACAAGGCACGCAAGATCATCCAGAGCCGCAGGCGGCACTTCCATAATTCAAAGACCTCGTTCTTGAGCAACCTCAGCGTTGCCGAACATAAAGGCCCGGCCGATGAGTTGGTCGATGATTCGAAAGAGGCGGCGGTGGCCGATCTTGGTGATTGCCTCACCGCGATCGCCCACGATGGCAAGTACTTCGGCGAGTTCTCGCTCTCGTGCATTCTCTACGGCGACAGCTTGCGTGAGATTGACCGCGCCACACCGGAATTCGTGCGGGCCTTCACCAAGTACGACGGAGCCTTGTTGGAAGAACGCTTCAACCTGCTGAACGCCTTCTTTGCCACTGTTCCCGGCAATTCGGCATTCAATCTTCGCAAGCTATATCTGCTCAACACCAACTATGCCGACCTCTCGTTTCTTTTCACGGTTCATACGGGAGAACAACGCAACCGGCATCTTGGACGAGAGTATCTGGCCGTGCTGGAAACCGATCAGGCGACGCCCTATTTCTTTAATCTCCATCAGCAGGATGTCGCGCATACGTTGATTCTTGGCGCGACCGGTTCGGGCAAATCATTCCTGCTGAACTTCCTAATCCAGAATCTGCAGAAGTACAGCCCACAGACCTACATATTCGACCTTGGCGGAAGCTTCGAGAACCTGACCGGGATGTTTGGAGGATCTTACCTGAACGTCGGATCGTCGAACCAGGACTTCACGATCAATCCGTTCAGCCTGACGCCGGATCAGACGAACCTCAACTTCCTATATGCGTTTTTGAAGGTGCTGATCGAAGGCAGTGGCCGCCACGAGATGAGCGGTACGGAGGAGCGCAATCTCTACACCGCGATCGAGCGCATGTACAAGCTTGATCCGAAGACACGGGTCCTCACCAATTTCGCCGCCATGGTCGGCCCACTTGGCGAGCATCTTTTGCGCTGGACACGCGCTGGGCAGTTCGGTCATGTCTTCGACAACCACGAGGACACGCTTACGCTCAAGCCGTTTCAGACGTTCAATTTCGAAGTCGCCTCGATCTATCCCGATGTACTCGAACCGTTGCTGTTCTACGTCCTGCATCGGGCGAGCAGCCAGATCGAATCGCCGGACAATGCTGGCCAGTTCAAAACGTTCGTGCTGGATGAGGCTTGGATGTTCATTCGAAATCGGACCATTCGTGACTATGTGACCAAAGCGCAGAAGACCTGGCGCAAGAAGAACGCCGCGATGATCTTGGCCACGCAATCTCTTCACGAGTTGGCGCGCTCCGAAATGCTTGAAATCGTTACGGAAAGCTGTCCGACGAAGATCCTGCTTGCGAATCCCGATATTGACGTTCCGCTCTATCGCGACGCATTCCATTTGAACGACACGGAGCTGGAGCTTCTGGCGTCGCTCGTTCCGAAGCGCGACCTGCTGGTGAAGACTCCGCAGGGAGCAAAGAAGCTGCATTTGAGCGTGGACTCGTACTCCTACTGGATGGCGACGAACACGCCCAGAGACAACATCCAACGGCAACAATACTTCCGGCGCTACGGCGTTCAGGAAGGACTGCTGCAGCTTGCTCGCGATCATCCGGTGGAGACGCGGGCGAGCTAACCCAACACACTGAGATTGGCGAACCAACACAGTCCAGACGACCGATAGGAGAACTGCGCTTTGAAAACGATTCTGACCTCAATCCTGTTCATGGCGGTGACAATTGTCGCCAGTGCCCAGAGCACCGCGCGAGTGGTCAAGTACCACGCCAACGACATCATCTCGATCAAGGCGAAGATGCGTTACACGACCATGATTCAGATTCCGCCCACGGAGAAGATTCTCCAGGTTGCTACCGGCGACAAGGACTTCTGGATCATCGATGCCGTGAACAATTTCTGCTTCTTGCATCCGGCGAAGAGCGGTATTCACAGCAACCTCAATCTGATCACCGACAAAGGGAACGTCTACACGTTCACGCTTGATGAAGCCGATTCCAATCCCGATCTGAAGATTGTGATCGAGCCATCGGACGGTGCCGTTCTGACGGCTGCGACAGGGATGCCGCAACTGGTGCCCGCTGCCGAGGTCGAAGGCTACAAGGCGCAGCTGCAACTTGCCCAACTGCGTACCGTTGAAGCCATCGATCAGGTCAAATCCGAGTATCCGACCAAGAACGTCAAGTTCGACTACCAATACAAGAACGACAAGCCCTTCGAGATTGCGGCGATCTATCACGACGAACGCTTTACCTACATCAAGTCCGATGCCGCCGAAAAGTTCACGATCTACGAAGTGAAGGATGACAAGCCAAACCTCGTGGAATTCCAACTGCGGGACGGAACCTACGTTCTGCCGAAAGTCGTGGACCGGGGCTATCTCGAAATTGGCAAGAAGCACATGAACTTCGAGCGGAAGCAGTAGGAAGGCAAGGAGTAAGGCAATGTCCAGCACAGCAGCCAATTTGCCCGAACGGGATGGAACGGTCGCCCAGGTCCAAGATAAGACGCGCCTGCCAGAGGGCGTCATCTCGCGACGCGCGCAACAGTATCTCGTTCTCGGAATCGCGGTCGTGATCGTCCTCGTCGCGCTGTTCTCACGCAACCGCCAGCCGAGAGTGGTAGCCGCTACCCCGGCAAGCGCCACACCGCGGATCCGCGAGGGCAACGAGCGCAAGCTCGCCGACTATCGGGAAGAGTTGGCAGCGCAGCAGCGAGCCGCCGACTCGGCCCATGCACTGCCGCAACTGCCGCCTCCGTCGAATCCTATCTCGGAGAAGAACGGAGGTACGGTGAACGGCACGCGCTCGGGGATCGGCCAAGCGGAGAACCAATCCGCGACGGCCCAGGAGCGTGATCCTATTGCGGATGCCGAGCGCCAGCGCTCGTATACTTCACGCTTCGCGTCGAATCTCGCGTTCTCCACTGCTCCGCAATCACTGAACAAGTCCGAGGAGCTGTCACGGCTAGCATTGGCCGAACCGCGTACCCCATTCCCAATTGCACCGGAGAAGGAGGAGGCGAAGAAGCCTGTCAATGCCAACGTGAACAGCGCAATCGGACAGCCCTATGTACTGTTCGAAGGTACGACGGTCGAGACCGCTCTTGTAAACCGGTTGGACGGTGATTTCTCCGGCCCAGTGAAGGTAATGGTAACCAATCCGGTTTACTCCCACGACCGCCAGCATGTGGTGATTCCGGAGGGGACCAACATCCTCGGGGAGGTTCGGCCGGTTCAGGGCCTCGGCCAGCGAAGACTTGCCGTCGTCTTCCACCGGATGATTATGCCGGACGGCTACAGCGTGGACCTCGACCAGTTCCGCGGGCTGAACCAGCTTGGGGAGACCGGCTTGAAGGACAAGGTTAACAACCACTATCTCCAGATCTTCGGGGTTTCGATTGCCTTGGGGGTGATTGCCGGGGCGGCAGAGGGCTCAGCATCGAACGTCGGGATTTATGCCAGTGGCACGGACGCCTACCGGCAAGGTGCCGCTGCCGGAGTCTCCCAGTCTTCGACGAGAATCCTTGATCGATTCTTGAACATCAATCCTACTCTGACAATTCGTGAAGGACACCGGGTCAAGGTCTACCTGACCAACGACCTGCTGCTGCCCGCCTACGAAAATCACACGGTCCCACCCAACATCTAGGAGACAGACATGAGGATCACGGTGACGTTCATTTTGGGGCTCTTGATGTTCATGGCAGGCTGCAGTTCATCAAAACCCGCGCCCAAACCGCTCAGCGAATACAAGAAATTGACTCCTGAGGAAGCGGCGAAGATCGTCCGCGATGCAGAAGCTCAGCAACCCTGCTCGGAACGGAATCTCGTCAACGCTACTGAAGAACAGAAACGGAAGTGCGATCCGACAAGGGGAATGCTGGACAATATCAAGCCGAAGCAGCCCGTGAAGAAGGTCGCGAACACAACTCAGAAGCAATAACCGTTTAAAAGTCTAATTTGACCGGAGGTGCTCCCATGCGGAGGACAACAGTAGCCCTTGTTTTCTCTTTTTTGACCTTTCTCACCAACATCGCGCATGCGCAGTGGGCGGTGTTCGATTCGACGAACTACGCCAACGCTGTTCGAGAACTGCATCAGGCAGAGCAGCTCTACACAACCGCGAATCAGACACGAGATCAGATCATTCAGGCGTACAACCTGGCACGTTACATGTCACAAATGCCACAGAACCTTGCCCAACGGTATACAGCGCAGTTCTCGACATGGAAAACGCTGACCTCCAACAACAGTTTCGGAAACACGAACCAATGGATATTGGCTGCGAACGGACAATGGAACACCTCGCCTGCCGGATATCAATCTGCTGGAATCACTCTGCAGACGCCTACTCAGTCCGCTCTGTCAGGACTCGACGACAGATCACAATCGCTCGTGAAGGCTCAATACGCCAGTGCGGAATTGGGCGACGGCGTTTCGACTAATCAACTTGCAACCGTTAGCGAAGTTCGCGCAAGATCTGTTGCCCTGAATCAGCAGCTCGACAATCTCACCAGAGATTCGTACTCCACAGACCCTTCGCAGCAGTCAGAAATGGCAGTGCTCGGCAAGATCAACGCCGCAACGCTCATGCAACTGCGCTCACAGCAAGACACTAACCAGATCCTTGCAACGAGTGCGCTTCAACAGCTGATTGCGGCCAAGGAACTGTCGGACCGCCAGAAGCGGGCACTCAATTCCGCGCTGTATTTTCAACAGAACTTCCGGGATTCCAACAGCAAAGTCACTTCAGGGATGACCCGCAGTATCGAGTCCATTTCGTTCGACACGCATTGAGCTGATGTTGTGAGCTACGCCAAGGGAGGGTTGCGCAAGTGGAGCAAACGAACGTATTTCAGTTCATCAACAACTCAATATCTGATTTGTTGACCAACAAACTCGGCTTCCTTGAATCGTCTGGGTTGAATCTTTTCCGAAGCCTCGCGGTCATCATGATCGCCTGGTTCGGAATCAAAGCTGCCCTTTCGAGTTCACAAGGAGGCGGCGGATTCAATTTCGCAAAGTTTGCAGATCTGTTGCTTTTGATCGCCGTTGGCTTTGCGATGATGACCTACTACACCGCGCCACTCCCCGGCATGAATAACAGCTTCAGTGAACTGGTTACGAGGGAAGCGAGTTATGTTTCAGCACAAATTGGTGGAAACCAAGCCGAACTCATCAGCACGGCGATATCCAGTGCCGAAGAACAGCTTGGAAGTCCTCCGGGTGTGTTCAGCTTCCATGAGGAATTGACATACTTCTTTGTCTACACGGTTCTTGCAATCACGGAGGGTGTTGCCATCGCCGTAATTGCGTATGGGTTCATCGCGACTGCAGTTTGCGTTCTGGTGGGTCCGTTGTTCATACCGTTCTTCATAGTTGGAAAGCTCGACTGGCTTTTCTGGGGATGGTTCAGGGCTTTTCTGGGGTTCGCCCTCTACCAAGTCGTAGCAAATGCCTTCATATACATAGTCGCGAAAGTCTTGCTCGGATTACTCGCCGTCATCGGGCCAGTCACGATCTCAAACGCTTACGTTCTCATGCCCGCGCTCGTAGTGACGTTAGCTGTGTGCGTCTACGGGCTGGTAAAGATTCCCGAACTTACAAGCGCAATTGTCAGCGGACGCGTGGGGATCTCCGCGTCTCCGTTGGGGTAATCCATGAGCGAATCGAAAGTCTTGATATCCGGTCGTGCCGACGCCTTGAAGTCGATTGGCCGAGAGAAATTCCTAGAGGCGTACGCCGAGCCGGTGGTGCTCAACTCCTATCTCAGGGTTGCCGTCTTGGTTCTGGCGATCGCCGTCCTTGCTTTGGCATACGTTGCGATCCGCACCAACCAGTCGATGCGGGCGGTGAAGCCGCTTGTAGTTCGCATCAACGACGTCGGAAGGGCCGAGGTGGTCAACTATGAAGTGTTCGCGTATCAGCCGCAGGAAGCTGACAACCGCTACTTCCTGTCGCAGTGGGCGCAGCTCTTCTACGGGCGCAACCGTTTCACTGTCCAAAAAGACTTCACCAAGTCGTTGCAGTTCCTCAACGGCGACATTCAGAGCGCGGTCATCGAGCAGAGCAAGAAATCGAAGACCATGGAGACGTTTCTGACAGATCCATCCGCACCAAACATCGACGTGGAAATCAAGAACGTCGCTATCGAGGACCTTCGCAAGGCGCCCTACCGGGCTCGAATCGAGTTCCTGAAGATCTATTCCAGCCCCGTCGATCATGCCGAACTGAAGCGTGAGCGGTGGACCGCGAACGTCGTGTACGCCTTTCGCGATCAGGTGCCAAATGACATGCTGCTCATCAATCCTCTGGGATTGACTATCACCTATTTCCGACAGGATCAGGCGTTCGAGGCGGAGGCCAAATGATCGCCAATGCCCTCCTGGTCGCGACGGCGATTCTGCTAGCTCTCCTGTTCCTCGTGATGGGACAGCTGCGCTTCCTGATTCCGTGGCGAGACTACATCGTGCGCCAGTATTGGCCGGCAATGAGTCTGTATTGCGCCATGCTCTTCGTCAACATCACCGCCGTGGTCGTCGTGCTGCAACGGAAGTTCCTGCTGAAGGATTCTGGACAAAAGCTTGTCCACTTCGACAAACAGATTCACACCGGTCAGAACGCATTGTCTGACGAGATTCGCGGGATTGCTCCCGAGGAGGATTGAGATGTCGCGCACCGATGAGTTTGGATTGAATTCACCACACCCAGGGGAGAAGCCGGAAACACGGACTTCACACGAACGAACTGCCGAGATTACGGACCGGCTTGGTCTCACCCGCGAAGCAGCGCACCGGGAGATGGAGCGTTTCCGTGGCCTCGCCGAGTACGAGGTTCGAAAGATCTTCGGCCAGCGCAGCGCCTTGCGTGAACCGGTTACACCAGAGCCCAAGCGGAAGAAGAACAACCGGGCGTCGCAGACCGAGCAATACCGTGCGGAGCGCTCCAGTACCCCCAAAGATGAAAGCCGTCGCGACACTGACCGTCAGCAGAAGTTGGCGCTGGAGTAGTGGATGGACAATCGCAGAGACATCAATCGGCCGGACATTCGACGGGTACAGATTGGAGCCGAAGAGGCGGCACTAAATGGAAACGCCGCTTCGCCGGTTCCACCGACGCTGGAGCAGCAGATGGAGCAGCTTCGGAATCAGCCTCGCCGCGAGGTCTTCAATCCCAGAACGGAGATCAAGAGAACATCCTCAGCAGAAAGTCCTGAAGAGCCAAATAGGAGAATCCCTCGCGACCCCGGACGTCAGTCTCTCCCCCGTCGTCCAAGTCGCGAGCGCGGACCGGAGCAGGCTCCATCTTTGCATCTTCGACCGCAGGAACAATCGATTCTGTCGGATGTTGGCCGCTTTCGAGTGGTCAGTGTCGCCGATCTCGAACGGTCCTTGTATCCCGGCCAAACTCGACAGCTCCAAAACGACCTAGCCTATCTTCGAAATCAGGGGTTGATCGAGACACACACCCTCAACATGCGTCGCGACGGAAAGTCGAGCCGCATCGAGCAGTTCCAGGCGGTAGTGCTCACAAAGGCTGGGCGGGACCTCACACAGCGGATCTGCGAACTTCCCTCAGACCAACGGCTCTATCACGGCATGGTTAAGCACCGCGACGCTGAACACGACAGCCAGATCTACCGGGCGTATCAGAAGGAGCTTCCTGCCATTGTTGAACAAGGCGGCAAGAACGTACGGGTCCGACTGGATTTTGAATTGAAGTCTGAATTCAACCGCCGTGTTTATCAGCAGGGAAAGCAAGATCCCGAAGCTGAACTCTCAACGCTGAAGCATCAAGTTGCCGCCGAAATGCAGCTCCCAATGCACAACGACCGGGTGGTTGTCCCCGATGCGCGCATCGAGTACGACCGCGCGGACGGCATGGCAGGCCGTGTTGAGATCGAAGTCGTGACCGCTGCCTATCGTCATGGTCACGTTGCAACCAAAGCTCAGGCTGGATTCAAGCTCTACATGTCGAACGGTGACATAGGCCGACTGGGTGGAGCGGTCGCCGACGATCACGACCTCATGTCCGAGGTGTTGAGCCTGTGATTTACGACGACAAGATTCAGGATCTGATCCGGATGGGATACACAGCTAGGGAAGCTGCTTTTCTCGTGCTCGTATGCCGGGTCTCCGGCTACTTCACGCGCGCACAATTCAATGCTTTCGTACGCAGAGAGTCTGGCGGATTGGCGCAACAGCTGATTGACCGGGCAATCCAGAAAGAGCACGTCCGCGTGATCGAGTGCAGCCGTAATTGGCATATCTACCATGTCAAGGCGCCGGTCATTTATCTCTGCGTTGAAGGTTCTGATTCGACCAGCCGACGACTCAAGGGCGACGAAGAGATTCGTCGGAGACTGCTGGTGCTTGAGTCCTGCATTCGGCGAACTGGCTCCAAGATTCTTGCCACTGAAGACGAAAGGGCTCGCTTCTTCTGCGAGCTCGACATTCCCCGAGAGAAGATTCCTTGGCCATGGAACTCTGCTAAGAGCGCTGCTCGTGAAACAAGTAATGCTTCGCGGCGACTACCAGTCCTAGTCACCCAGCAGAAGGCTTCGATTTCCAAGATCACGTTCATTTATGCCGACCCTGGATTCGGCTCTACAACTCCGTTCGAGCGTTATCTCCATACTCTTATGCCGCTCTTCATGTCCCTTCAGTCTGCTGAGCTTGTATATGCCTGCGAGCCTGGATCGAGCGCTCGCACAGCGGAAGCAGTTTTCGAGAAAACCCTCCGCACTACTCTCCCTGGAAACTCACGAGAACTGTTTGCGCTGGGCGTCGAGCACTTCATTTCCTTTCTCGAAGCTGAACGGCGGTGGACGGAAAACGCCTCTGATCTTTCAACCGAGGACGTGCGACTTCTGAACGAGGGCGAGCCTCTGTATACCGCCCCGTTGCACTCCGAACTCCGATCAGCGAATACAAAAGGCACTGAGATTTTGCTGCGGAGGTTGGCGGAAGTGGGCATTGCATCAAAGTCTCGCTTTGCATTTGTGCCGGAAGTGGTTCAACTGCCTCGAACATTGGAGCGCGACAGAAAGAAACGAAATGCACGAGTTTCACAACTCAGCATGCCGCTCAGTGCGTGAATCAGGTTGAGGCATTGGATGTGGTGGAGAGCAAAGATGTTATGCCGATCAACATGGCCACACAGAAAACGCGAAACAGGCCGGAACGACCCCGATTTCGCTTGGCTCAACCGCTCGCACGAGGATTCGTGCTGGTCGTTCCGGCCCGTTTCGCAAGTAGTCGAGAAATGAGCACTGCAATACCGAACCAATGGGACGTCAGAAGGAGATGGAAATGACAAGACTAAAAATTGTACGTAATAACCGAGATGAACGCAGACAGCTGCTGCAAGCCAAACTCAGCACATCGCTGATCGATGACATCAATTTGATGTGCAAATGGTCAGGCAATGAAAAGAGCTATGTGATTGGTGAACTCTTGCGCTATGCCTTGGCAATGGAGCCGGATTTTCAGGCATACAAACAGTCTCTGCAAACGAGCGGAACGACGGCTATTAAGAGGGACGCGGGCACGGAAAAGCCGGCCGCAACACCGACGCCTTTGGCGAAGTAGTCGGGGAAGCACGGGAGCCACAGATGCAGCGTGAAACTTCGTCCCTCCAGCGAACACTGCACTCGGTATTCGTCGAGCAACGTTTGTTCACGTGCGCCGTGCTGAGTGCCTCCATTGGAACCGCATGGCTGATCGGATGGCCATTTCCAACGGATAACGTGTTCTTGCTCCACATCCAGGCGATGCGGCCGGCAATCTACAACTTTTTGCTCTGGAGCTACCAGGTGCTCGCCTTCGCGACACCGTTTGTCCTGCTCTCGGCATTGGCATCGTTTCTCTTCGTGCATTGGTTCCAGCCGCGAGCATTGGAGAATGCTGGACAGCTTCCACCCTACCCGGCGATCAGAGAACGACAACATCTCACCGCCATACTCGGCGAAGTCCATCACCAGACCGTCATCAAGCCTGCCACCAATCCTCTTTGGCTGACCGTACCTGAACAGGGACTTTATACGGGTATTGCGATCTTCGGCTCTATCGGTTCCGGCAAAACACAAGCTGCCATACTTCCGCTCATGCGGCAGCTATTTGGCTACAAGGCTTCGAGCCATACCGAAAAGCTGTCCGGTCTTGTGCTGGAAGTAAAGGGCGACCTGTGCAGGCGGCTGCGCGGAATACTTCTCCAATGTGGGCGTGAAGATGATTACGTCGAGATCGGGTTCAACACCAATTGGCGTTACAACCCATTGCACAATGATCTGGATGCGTATGCTCTCGCGTACAACATCGCATCGCTGCTCACCAATATCTGGGGACGGGGCAAAGAGCCATTTTGGCAGCAGTCCTACACGGACCTGGTGAAGTACATCATCATTCTCCACAAAGTGAAGAACGATTACGTGACGCTGTTCGATGTCTATGCAACCGCAATCAGTCCCGCACTGTTTGAGGAGTTGCTAATCGAAACTGGTGCCAAGTTCAAGTCGCCATCGTGGGTGTCCATTCAGCGCGATGATTATCGACGCTTCGAGTCCCACTTGAGCCGCTATGGATTCCAGTTCGATCGTGAGCTGGGTGTGTTCATGTCGAAGCTAACGCGAGAATTGGAGCAGGCCATCGCCACGGAAACTGATATCGAAGCAACGGTCTATGAACCAGTTCCTATAGACGGCATCAAGCGTCAACTGTTCGAAGCCGTTGACCGTTGGTATTGGGAGCATTGGAAGCACCTGCGCCCGGATATCAAGACCTCGGTTGTCCAAGGCATCGCCGTCTTCCTCTCGTTATTCGATACCGACCCCATTGTGAAGCGCATCTTCTGTCCTCCCAAGGAACTCTACGAAGGCAAACGCTGTGCCGATGATCCGGATGGAGTTGTCATGCCGCCGTTCAGCGATTTGATCGAAGAGGGTAAGGTATGCGGCTTGAACTTCCCGGTCGCGCTGAATCCCGGTGTTGCCAAAGCAGTAGGAACAATGATGAAGCAGGACTTTCAGCGTGCTGTGCTGCTACGCATCCCGAAGATGGAGGAGCATCCTGAACAATACTTCCGTCCTACCGTCTTCATGTGCGACGAATACCAAACCTATGCGACCGTCGGCGCCAGCGATCCGAATGGAGACGAGCGCTTCCTTAGCCTATCGCGCCAGCCGAAGTGCATCCCGATCATTGCAACGCAGAGCGTGAACTCCATAAAGGAAGCACTGCCCGGAAGCGGATACAAAACGCTACTCCAGGCATTCCGAACGAAGGTGTTCCTCACTACCTCCGATCCTGAAACAGCGCGTTACGCCTCGGAGCTTTGCGGCAAGGTGGATAAGACTCGGATTAATTACAGCATCTCCGAGAGCAGCAGTGATGCGCACGTGGGTTTGCTCAGCGGAAAGGCATCCTCGAATCGTGCCTCGGTCTCAGCATCGAAAAGCTATCAGCGACAGAAAGAAGCATTGTTCGACGACAAGGTTTTCTATCAGCTCAAGAACGCACAGGCCGTGGCTGTGGCCTATGACGGCATCAATCCACTGCCGCCGACCTATCTCTTCCTCAAGCCTGACTTCATGCCCACTGAACTGACATGGTTTGAGCAAAACGAGAGCGGGTTTGATCCGCAACATGCGTCTGGAGTCGCAGCATGAGCTTCGAGCTGATCATTCCGTTTCTTCGTCCCATCGAGTCGCTATTCGCAGATGATGAGATCAGCGAGATCATGTGCAATCCGGATTCGACTTGCTGGATCGAGCGCGAAGGCATCGTAACGCGATGGCAGGACAGAAAATTCGCCACTGGAGAACTTCACGCAGGGCTGGAGGTGATCGCCAATCGCTTTGGCAAGCAGTTGGACGCGAGCCACCCAATCCTGAACGTACGGTTGCCAGATGGGAGCCGACTATCGGCAATCATTCCGCCGGTAGTTGGACCGGAGCCGTTGTTGAACATTCGCAAGTTCGGGAAGCGCCAATTCTCATTAGATGACTTGGTACGATGTGGCACCGTAACCTCGGACATCGCCGATACACTCCGCAAGTCCATCGTTGCACGCAAGAACATCCTTATCTCGGGCGCAACTGGAACGGGCAAGACCACCCTGCTCAACGCCATTGCCAACGAAATACCGGACGAGGAACGGATCTTCATGATCGAAGACACAGCGGAAATTCGACTGAACAAGCCGCACGTCATCTCGTCGGAGTCGCAATCCGATACCCACAAGCAAGAAGTGTCGTTTGACACCCTGCTGAAAGCCGCACTACGCCACCGCCCCGATCGCATCATCCTTGGCGAAATACGTGGACCAGAGGCGAGGACATTGCTTGATGCCATGAACACCGGCCACGACGGTACACTGACCACGATTCATGCCAGCAGCCCGGAAGGCGCACTGAACAGAATTGCAGCGCTTGCGATGAGGTCAAGCGGACAAGTCAGCGCTATGCATACCCAGGAAGAGGTACGGCGCAGTATCGATGTCGCCGTGCAAATCGAGCGTAGGCACGGACGGCGCATCGTTACCCAAGTCTTACAATCCTCTATCTAGTTCTGCGCACGGAGCTGAGCAGTACTGTGGCATACAGGCTGAAATCGGATATCTTGCCAACATGCGCGACAATTTTCTCAAGGTCGTCCGACCTCTCGAAACCGATTACACGCCTTACGGCAAGGCAGAGCGCGACGGCTCCGATTGCTCGTCAGGGTGTCGCCACTTCGCACCACTGGCTGGCGAGTTTGGAGAGGACTGGGGAGTTTGCAGCAATCCGAATTCGCCACGGGCTGGGTTGCTTACGTATGAGCATCAGGGATGCGCCGCGTTTGAACCGATCGTGCTCGATCGAACGCTCACCGATGCACAGCTCAGAAGCCTGATCGGAGAAGCAAGCGAGATCCTGAATGATCGTCGTGGCAAACGTTTTGATCCGCATGCGCGAGACTCGTTAGCCTTGCCCAATAAAGAAGGCGAGTTCTCCTATGACGTGAGGACGTTGTATCTCACGCGTCTGAAGGGACACTTTCCTCGAATCTTCCGGTTGGAGCCGCACGCTCGTGGGTTCGTCGCCATTCCTCTGCGGACCAACTCGCCCGGAAAAGACTATTCCATCATCAGGGGGCGTTACTCTGCAAAGAATGGCGAGGTGTTCAAGATCGTCCGCGAAAGTGGCGAATACTCGTATCAGGTTCCTTTCAACGGCGAACTCCATAATCTCAAGCAGTATGGACATTTGCCGCACGTCGGACTTTCTGCGCTCGAAGCGCTCAGGAGCTTTCTGGAAAACGTAGAAAAGGAAGTGTTCGAGAAGATCAGTCAGGGTGCAGATTCATCGCTGGCGTACGCCAAGGGAGAACTCGAGCGAACCCGGGATAACATCCAGCGCTGGTCGAACCGCGAATTCCTGGCTCATGAGGTTCCGAAGAATGCGCAGGAATTGCGGGAAATGTTTGATGCCGAAGAGAAGTATCTCGCGGATCTTCCAACCCGGATCACAGATGCCACGGCACTCATTGAATGGCTGAAGGGGATCGATCGCTCCAATCCGACGCTTCATTCTGTTCCGCCACCGCTACCAAAGCGCACCACAAGGAGGTAAGTCCTTCCGCCGGGTCGAGATGGTCGGCGCGTGGAGGATCACAACTCAGGGTCGTGTTCGGAATCCACGGAAGACGCGTGTTCCGGACAACGCGTCTGAATCCAGCCACCACGATTTGGCTTTCCCGGTTTTCCGCACTCCTCACAAGTACTGAAAGAGTCTCGTTCTGCGTCGGCGATCACATCCAAAATGGCGTCGCTTGCAAGATTCGGATAGAAGCGAAGTCCGCCGTACTTTTCCTTGACCTGAACGATCTCGAACTTCTCGCCCGTCTCTTCCTCAAACTGTTTCGCGAGTGGTTCCAGTCGTTCGCACAGGTTCCAGACGATCTCGAACCAGCCATCACCGTGCTCAAAGCCAAAAGGCATGAGCGTGTGCTGGATCGATCCATGAACGTCGAACCACGATGGCCAACGCTCGACAATTCGCTGCTCTAGTTCTCGTCTCATTGATACTTGACTTCGCAAATTTAACCGGCCATTGCGACGGAGAGGCATGGGTGCCAGTATCTTCTATTTCTGATGCCAGGGACCTGCTGGTGGCCATCTCATTGAGACCTCGGCGCCCATCGCGATTGCAGTTACGACTGGCATCAGAAAGGTTCTCAGGGCTGCGATCACGTTCTCAAGTTCGATCGGCTGGATGTAGCTTTTATTCTTGTTGACGAATGCTCTCCACTGCGTCTGTTTTGCGGGATCGCGTGAGAAATCTTCAGTCAAAACTAGCGGAATACTGCCTGGCCGGGGAGGAGCCGTTCGCCTCCGCTGGAAGGTGTTTGCGATTGCCTTCTGGAGTGTCGTTCCCTCGAATGGAAACTCGCGCTGCAAGATGAAGATGTCATACAGATCTTTCATCCTGCTGTTGGCGATGCCGAGTTTCACCATGGCCTCGAACTTCTCGGCAATAGACGTTTCCATGGGATATGCCAATAGCTTCGGGCGAGGCAATTCGAGCATAGTGGGATACTCGGCAGGTAGCGCTTTGGGCGTCACCGCATCCCCGAAGCCGATGTCAATCTGCACCGGCAGTTTAGCGTTGCCGAGACTGCCAGTGAACGTGACACGAATACCTTGATACTCGTCCTGTTCCTTAATTCGTTCGGCTACCACCGTCGCGCCGTCGAACTGACATCCGTCATCTATGGGTACTTCTAGGCTGCAGACATCTTGGAAGATCCGGACAAATCTTTCCGGAGCAGCATCGCCGTGGGCGAGGAAGTCCGCGTCGCGCGTCGGACGGTAGCGCTGAGCGGTCCAAAGCTCAAAGAGCAATGCGCCTTTAAGAACGAAGGTTTCGCAGTGCCTGGATATTGAGAGTCGGTAGAGCAGGCGTTCGAGACCATACTTCGTCAGAGTGAGGGTGAAATCCTCGGCACGTTCTTTGGACAGGTTGAGGAGGCGCTGATGAATCGATGCGATGACGTTCTTGATCTCAGCCATCAGAGGCTCTCCAAGTACGGTCGCATGACATTGGCGACGCGGCAGACCTTAGCTGCAGCCCAGATATCGTCCATTGAGGCTTTCTTTTTACGATGAGTGTCTCGCAGTGCCTCAAGTGCGATGTCGATTCCGATCTTGTTGCGGAACTTGAAACAGTCCGCGACTGTCTTGGCGGGACTGAAGATATGCACCTGTTGCCCTTCGATCCGGTGTTCCTCAACTCCAAACTCAAGTGCCTTGGAAGAAAGCCGGACAAGGCGAACCGGCGGATAGCCTTGTTTCGGAGCCCATGCTTTGATACCCAGCGCAACCCAGACCTCGTGCGGGCTTTGGGTCGTAATCTGATGGTAGCGCAGAGCCGAAAGAAGGCAGATCACACCCTTTGGGATCTTCTGGCTCACTTCGATCAGGCTCTGGTGTTCGGAGACTTCGGCATCGCTCGGAGCATAAAGTCCTCGCTGCAGTTTGCGAAGCACTCCCTCATGCACAAGTCGGCCAAGATAGTTCCGTGGGATCCCGAGCTCATCGAGGTCTCGCGGCCTAAGCATGCCTCTACGTCTGGCAAGAGACTTGAGCACTTCCGCTTTTGTTTGAGCCTTTTCAGTCATGTACCAAATCCTCGGTAATTATACATAACTACCGAGAAAATGAAACATTTGACAGCTCCCGCCTGCTTGGTTGGGCGGCGACTACTTCTGCAAAGAAGGCGTTCGATCACGCGAATCTCAAGATTTCGCGGACGTCCATGACCGCACAAACGTCGTGCTCAGAAACCCAGCCCTCTAACCACCTGCAAACACGCTTATTCATGCGGCGACCGATCCTCCATCTGTCGTCAGCGTGCTGCCGAGGCGTTTCAGCGATGAGAGAAATGCCTCTAATTGCGGGGTCTTTCGGCGTCTCAAGTGCGCCACACCAGTGTGCAGTGTCAAGGGATTGCCCTTGATCGGCCGAAGCACGACGCCCGAACAGACGAACGGAGTGAAGCACTTCCGGATAAATGTGTATCCCGCGCCATCCGCTACAAGGCACAATGCCTCCGGAAATGTTGTGACCTCGTGCGCGATATTGGGCTTCAGTCCCGCACGTTTGCAACTGTCCGACAGTTGCTGAAAGACCTCGGGATGGAGGTTCTGCGGGAACGATACCACTGGCAAATCTTGGAGATCGGCGAGTGCCACTGCGCGATGACGAAGAAGCGCGTGCCCATCGGGAAGAGCAACGTATAGTGACTCCGCCAGTACCGGTTCGATCACAAGCTCGTTGTCGATCACAGGGAGGATGACCAATGCCGCGTCAATTCTGCCCTCGTGTAGCTTCGATAGTTGCTTCCGCGTGAAGTAGCTCTTCGTCGAAAGGGTGAACTTTGGAGTCGTCGTTCCCGATAAGGAGCGAACGGAAGCGATCAGATCGGGATTCACGTATGGGGAATAGCCAATCTGGAGGTGCGTGGAATGACGCACGAAACGAACGACCTTGGCCGCTTCTTCGCTATGCTGCAGAGCCTTGCGCCCTTGCTCGACAAAGAGCGTGCCCGCCTCAGTCAGACTCACATCGCGCTTAGTGCGTTCGAATAGTCTGGTCTCAAGTTCCTCTTCAAGTTCAATGATCTGCTTGCTCAATGTCGGCTGGGAAACATGCAGCCTACGAGCGGCCTTTACAAAGCTCAACTCCTCTGCAACTGCCACGACATACCGTAGCAATCGCAACTCTATTCCTGGGTACATGTCTTTCTTTCGCTCCCACTATTAATTAGTGCCTATCGGAAGAATGGCGAGAGCGGATTGGGAGAGTGATGCTGCTTCAGGTACACGGGTTGGCGAGAGACATTCTTCTTGGGCGGAAAATTTTGCAAAGATTACCGGCAGTGCCAAACCGTTCCAATGGACTCCCTTGACCGCCAGCCGCTGAATGGTAGGTATTCAACATCGTCGGCGATGATCGGGATCGCGAAGCGACGCTTATATCAAGGTCTTCGTTTGCCACGCACCGGTGACGAAGAATTGAATCCGACGAATTTTCAAACGGCGCGCGGAAGAATTCCTGAACAAAAGGCGTTCTCAGGGCTGATCTCAATGGTTGGATGTCCGGGTACCCGCTAGGCCGAAGTGCTTTACCAAGGCAGAGCTGCCGATGCAGAATACCTGCATGCCTCTTTCAAAGCAATCTTCCGGGGTCACGCTCGCGGTTGATGCATTGATCCGGATCATGTCGGTTGATGGTTTCCGGAAGTTCTCGGTTTTACTTGGTGCCGGTGCTTCCATCTCCTCGGGTATGCCGACTGCGCAACGGTGCATCTGGGAGTGGAAACGAGAGATCTTTATCACCCGGAATCCCACCCTGAAAGATGCCGTGGGCGAGATCTCGCTGCAAGGCACACAGCGCAGAATCCAACAATGGCTCGATCAAGCCCGAGAGTATCCAAAAGACGGTTCTGCCGAGGAGTACTCAGTTTATGTGGAGCGCTGTTTTCCCACCCAACAGTCACGGCGAAGCTTCTTTGCAAACTATGTGAAAGCGGCAATACCTCACACCGGTTATCAGCTGTTAGCCATTTTTGGGGCCCACAATCGCCTTTCCACAATTTGGACGACGAACTTCGACGGACTTTCAGCCCGGGCCTGCTCTGCGCTGAATGTGTCAATTGTCGAAGTGGGTATCGACACGCAGCATCGCTTCACCGAAGCTGCGAACGCTGATTCTTTTCGCGTCGTTTCAATGCACGGGGACTACCGCTATGACGCCCTTAAGAATACGACAGAAGAGCTCAGGGAACAGGAACGCCAGATTCGGGAGGCACTCACAGAAGAAATCATAGATCGTGACCTTCTCGTAATGGGCTACAGCGGTCGGGACCAATCTCTGATGAAAGCATTAGCTGAGGGCTACAGTCGGCCAGGAGCGGGCCAGCTTTTCTGGGCGGGGTACGGGCCGGAGGTAGACCCGGCGGTCGAGGACTTGATTCGTGTGGCGCGGAGTCACGGTCGCGAGGCGTTCTTCATACCAACCGATGGGTTCGACGACATTTTGACCCGGCTAGCCCTGCGCACCTTCACAGACATGCCGCTCGCCAAGGTGAGGGCAATTCTCGAACAGTTTCCTTCACGCACCATTGAGACGCAGGCGTTCAAAGGTCCGTCTCAAGCTCCAACGGCGCTGATCAAGAGCAATGCGCACCCCCTCAACTTTCCAAAATCCGCGATGAAGTGTTCGATCCGCCTTGCCGACGGAGTGGACTTGCGTGAGTGGGTCGACGAGATTTCTTCGCGGGTCGATGTCCCCTTTGTAGCAGCGCGAGATCATGTCTTCGCCTATGGCGACCAAGCAAAGACCTCAATGGCATTGGGTTCGGCGGCACAAGGAAATCCGACGCCGATTACCCTGAGTGAGTTGGATGTCGAAAAGGATGGGCGACTTCAGTCCTTGGTCCGGCGTGGTTTGTTGAAGAGCATCACAGACGAACTTGAACTGGATACCGATCACGACCGACGCAGCTGGGAACGCCAAGCATATAAGACGATCAATGTCGACGGAGCCCTGTTCCACTTGCACCGCGCATTCTCGCTGCGCGTCCTGCATGTAGCGGGTAAATCACACGTTTCCTTTATGCCTGAGGTCGTCGCGAAGGATCAGTCCGGAGCGTTCCCCGAGGATGCCCTCCTCATGATCATTCGGAATCAGGTATATGGGTATCAGCACAACGATGTGTTCGACAGCGATCTGAAGCACTGGCTGGGGAAAATCGTGAATCGAGAGCTCGCATGCGGCAATGCGGGTTCATTCAAAGTCCTCGCAACCCCGCTGTGCGCAGGCTTAGTGCAGGCGGGACGTAGACCTCTGCCGGAATCTCAGAGGAAGTTTTTGCACCAAACCGGTTTTGTCGCGAAAGACACTGATCTGATCTTTGCCAGTACCGATGCACGGAGAGAGGTTCACGATCCAAATCCGCTCAGAGGCCTCGTTCAGAACAAGCCTTGGGATTTCGAGATGACTCATTCCGGCCTGGCGAGGAATATCGAAATCGCTGTTCTTTGTCCCCGTGATTTTGATAACCGCATCCTCTCGTTTTTGCAGCAACTCCATTCGCACGCGACACCGGAAAGGACCGAAGCTGATTATCTTCAGGAATTTCCTGGATTCTCGCAAGCCTTCGGTTTGCCATTGCATATACCCTCCCCCAACGATGCTACTTGGATTCACGTTGACGATTCTGGGATTGGAGTTAGCTCGTTCAGTGGGAAGCAATTGGCTGAGCGCATTGCGAGTGGTCTCGATGTCATTCGAGCGGCTAATCCGGCAGCCATTTGCCTGATCTTTATTCCAAAGCGCTGGCAACATCTGGAGAAAAAATCCGACAGCCAAGAGGAGTTCGATTTACACGATTTACTCAAGGCGTACGCAGCGCGTCGCGGTCAAAGTTCGCAGCTAATCCGCGAGAAGACTTTGACTGGAGGGCAGGTGTGCCGTGTGCGTTGGTGGCTTGGTCTCGCGCTTTATGCTAAGGGCATGCGCACGCCTTGGCGCATCGACACGCTCGACAGCGACACCGCCTTCGTCGGGATCGGCTACAGCATTGACCGGCAACGCTCAGATAACGGTCATATCCTTCTTGGATGCAGCCATCTGTATAGCGCACGAGGAGAGGGGTTGCAGTTTCGACTCGGCAAGATCGAGAATCCGATATATCGCAACAAGCGCCCATATATGTCCCTCGACGATGCCCGCAGAACAGGTGAGACAATTCGTCAACTGTTCTTTGATGCCAAGCTGAAGCTGCCAACCAGGGTCGTGATCCATAAGCGCACACCGTTTCGCAAAGAAGAGCAAGATGGACTTACGGCCGGTCTTGAGGGCGTTCCACAGGTCGAGATGTTGGAAATCAATTTTGAAGAGTCTTTGAGATATCTTGCCTCTTCGATGCGAGATGGTAAGCTCACCGTTGACAAGTTTCCCGTGTTCCGCGGAACGACAGTTGTGCAGAGCGACGACACTGCACTGCTTTGGGTACACGGTTCTGCGCCGAGTGTCGTAAATCCAAATTTCCGTTACTACCAAGGTAAGAGACGAATTCCCACGCCGCTCATTCTTCGTCGCTACCGCGGTCTTTCTTCGATTGAACAGCTTTCGGCTGAAGTATTGGGGCTGTCCAAAATGAACTGGAACCATTTCGAGTACTACTCACAGCTCCCAGCCACTCTTCTTTCCGCCAGTGCGATAGCAAAGGTTGGTCCGTATCTCAGCGGCTTCTCTTCAGCGCCATACGACTACCGCCTTTTAATCTGAGTGGAGTGGCGGATCCACGATTACGAGGCCAAAAAGGCCGCAGCGAACGTGACGCTGTGTAATTACTCTCGGGTCGTGGGGGCATAAATCAGGCTGTCTAAGACGTCGTATCTATCAACCTTAACGTGGCAAACACGTGACATAGAAATACGCGTTCCGACCAGTATCGACGTCGGGGTCTCCTTAAACTTGATCTTAAAACCCACGAAGAAGACGTGACATAAACGTGACATGAGCCATCAAAATTGCCCGTCTCTTGCCAACTTTTCCAGCGATTTACAGCGTCATTCCGTCCGTGCGGGCCAGGTTCGTAAAACATTGTAATTTCGGCAGTTGCGAGATACTGAGAACGTTGGATCCAACATGCAACCGGGTAAATTCTCAATCTTAAAACCCGGGTTCGATTCCCGGTAGCGCTACCAAAAGCTCTGAAAACCGCCTAGTTGGGCGGTTTTTGCATTTGTGGCTATTTGACTCTCGATTCCGTAGAACCCAGAGTTGGAAATTCGCCAACTCTGGGCCACCTGCCCCTGGGTTTGTAGTCAATGTGCCGGAAGAAGCGAGGCACAAGCGCATATTGTCAGCTTGTACCCCGCCTCACTACTAGGCCACAGCTTGAGATTCCAGAGCTTGCTCCGCTGTCTCTGCCATCTGGGAGCTTGTACAGCTCCTCTGCTCTAGGTAGGCATCTACGGCTACTGTAGCGAAGGCAAACATCTGGTCGATTAGTTTCTTCAGACGGGCATCCGAAATCGGTTCCCCATTCTCTTTGATTTCTCGACCAAGAGCCAAAAGCCGTTCTGCCCCGGTTGGGCCACCACGATGTGACCCCGCAGCCTCGCTCGTAGCTGCGCGTTTACGTGACCACACGGAGGAGGACTGCAACTAGCTGACAGGCACTCTTCCGTTATGGCTTCTTCTGTGTGTTAGACATTACCTGCAACATACGTCATCGGGCGGGTGCTTCGCAATGAGCACGAATGATCTTGGTACGACAATGCCTCTGAATCCTTCTCAACGTACTCGATTCCGATAGATTCGTACTTTTACAGTACTACGAGCCTTTTCGCTATAGGGAGCAGCCCCAATGTTTATGCGCTCATTTGTTATGCTTGAAAACTACGAGTGCGACGAAACAGCCCTTCAAGACACTAACCACAATGATTCTCTATACCTACAGTCAACTAGCCTTAAAGAATCGTTTATGTAGCGGTACGTCCATACTATGAGGGAGCAAACCTGTTGACAGCTCTATTACTTGTACAGCTTTGTTCCGGTACCACCGCGTAGACATTGAGTAGGGACGAGCCCTACCATGAGTGCATCGGTGGTTCAATTCATGGTTGGGAGTGTGGAGACGCTTGCGGACTGCACTCTTGTGCTTCGGTTCTGTGCCGTATGGCGAGGGAGGGAGCAACATGCTACAGCGAGTGACTGAACTTTTTGAACGAATCCTAGCGGAACTCCCCGCGAATACAGCGCGACTGAATGTCTATCGAGTGTCCAAGGGTGACGGGAGCATAGTTGAGCTACTGCCGACAAATCCCAACTCCGCATCTGTAGGAGTTCACACGGAGGACAACCTTGATCGCTTCGTTGATATCAGCTTTGGGCGAATTGGAACTTGGGAGTTTCCTTGGGAGAGTCGCTTCAAGAGTGACGACGAGGAGCAGATATTAGCTGAAGTCGAGGACATGTGCCGAGCGGTCATTGCAGGCAGATGCGAGGAGATTCGCGGTCTGTTTTCGCTAACGAGCAAAATCTTCGTTGAAGGCTACACGTACACCGTCATAGATATGCCGATGTTGCCGATTCCCCCGTTCGGGACGCGGAAGTATGAGCCTTACTCCTCACCCCAATCTTCCTGACCTACTTCGGTGGTTGTTCTGCTTTCTCATCGTCCATATTCCCGGAGATAGCCGAGCAAACCACAAACACCAAGAACGCTCCGAACATCATCACAACCTGTCCAAACGAGCGCATCGGCATGACCAAAAAGACCACGAAAGCAACTCCAGCCAATGCCCTTAGAGCTTTGACCACGGGGCGTTTTGCCATGTGTCTCAACTCCTCGCCTCGATTATCCTCTCGATCAGCAATTCTGAACACTGTGCATTTTATGCAATGCTTCGGCGAGACGTTCAATGCGAGTTAGCCATTCCCAAAGCTGGTTCCAGTTCAGAATGGTTTGCGCTACCAAAAGCTCTGAAAACCGCCTAGTTGGGCGGTTTTTGCATTTGTGGCTATTTGGCTCTCGATTCCGTAGAACCCAGAGTTGGAAATTCGCCAACTCTGGGCCACCTGTCCTGTCCTGTCAGTTACTCATCAGGTGGTCTACCAACTGCACTCATAAACAAAGCCGCCGAAAAGGCGGCTTTGTACTTTGCAGGTGCGGCGAGAACACTCAGGTCGCGGAAGAAGCTTACGCCGGCCTTCCGTCCACACTCGCTCCCAAATCGAGGAGAAGCTGATCCAACTGCTCAAATTGCACGGGATACCCGCTGGTGCTTCCGGAGGCGATCCCTTCGTCGAGCGCTTCTTTCGAAGGATAGAGGTCGTGCAGGACCACGACGGTCTCACCGGCGTTTTCTTCGAAGGTCACTGTCGTGACGGCCCCGGGTTCCTCCCCTTCATCGTTCGTCCAGACGATGCGCTTGGGGGGATTCACTTCGACGTAGCGACCAAAGAAAGGCATTGGCTCCCCGGTCGAGGGATGGCGGAAGACCAGACGGTAGGTGCCCCCTGTGCGGGCATCAAGCTCGCAGGAAAGTAAGGAGACTCCGAACGACTTCGGTGCCCACCACCGCTGGAACAGTTCGGGTTTGGTCCAGGCACTGAAAACGACATGCGCCGGGCCGTTAAAGACTCGAGTGACGACGAGTTCACGATCAGACTTGCGTTCCACGGTCGTGTTGTTCTTCGTCGCATTGGTGTCGCTATCTTTTCTTTTGTCCATGGGGTTTCTCCTTCTGTTTCAATTCCTCGACGATCTTGTCTAGTTCATCAAAGCGTTCGGCCCAGAGCTGGCGGTATCTCTCGATCCATTCCGCCTCTTGGTCCAGCGTATGCAGGCCCAGCCTGCAGGTCCGCACGCGCCCAATCTTTTCGGTCGTGACGAGCCCCGCCTGCTCCAAGACTCCGACATGCTTCTTCATCCCTGTCAGGGTCATGTGAAATTTTTCGGCAAGGTGGGTGATCGAAGCGTCCTCGCGTGCGAGCTGTTCCAGAACGCCGCGCCGGGTGGGATCCGAAATCGCGGCGAAGGTCGCATCGAGAATGGGCTCACTATACTGAACCATGTGGTTCAGTATATAACAAGAGTACGGCGACATGCAAGGGGCCGAGGCGCGCTTGGCTGCCCGAACTCGGCGGGGGCGCAAGCGCCCTGAATCCGCCCCGTTGGGTTGAGCGCATGTTGGAACCGCGCCAACTTAGGGGGGCGCCCGTCATCTTTGTCTCTGGGTCAGACGATGATTCATACTCACGGAATGAGCCCACGCGAAAATTGTGTAGTTGAAGCGATTCGGTGCAAGGTGCAGGAGCAGATTGAACGGACGGGACACCTGATTCGGCTAGTGCCGCAGGACAGACTCGAGTGGAATCCGCAATGGTATGGGAATTCGTGCGATCCAGGGCATCTGCTCGGGCATTTGCTGGAGTGTCTTGCAGGATTTTGTGCGGTGTTTAACGCAGCGTTTCCAGGGCAGATGGAAGGGGTGGAAGAGCTTCGCCGGCAGCAGGTGAATCATCGGTGTGCTCCGGAGGAAGCGCTGGATCGCATGGGGGCGTATGAGGCGGTGATCAGGCAGGGATTCGATCTGTGTGACGATGAGGATTTGAGACGCGAGCTTCCGACGCTGTTTGCGGCCTCGGAATCAGTGGCAACACTGCTGCTCGGAAATTTGGAGCACCTGATCAACCACAAGTATCAATTGTTTGTGTATCTAAAGATGATGGGAGTTCCAGTCGGTACGCCGGATCTTTACCAGTTTCGCGGTGAGGGCTGATGAACGGTCTGGACCGCGCATCATGAAGGCGGTCCAGGCATAGGCTATCCGGGGAAATGGAAACGAAGCTGGCGGCGTGAAGCGATGGCATAGCCGTTGACCTTGGCCGGGACGAAGATCCAGCGGCGGAGGGTTTCCATGATGGCTTCTTCGACTCCGTTGCCAACCGCCTGTACGACCTTGACCTGCGCGACTGCTCCCTGATCGTCGATGATGACGTCAAGCACTACATCCTTGCCGCGGACCGGTTCCGGAATCTTGCCGTGAAGGATTGGCGGGTCAGGCGTAAAGACTGGAAGCGCGGTCTTGATGGTGTGGTGGAACATGGTGAAGCTGCTGGGGGCAGCATTCATGCGCCATTGGGGGAACGGAACGATGCCCTGCAAATCTTCACCCTGGGAGTTCTCGTCGCCGGGATCGCTGGCCGTTGCGGCACCATCGGCTTTGGCGGAAGCCAGAGTCGGAGCGGGCTTTTCGGGTTGCGACTTGGGCGAGGCCTCCTCGGGCTTGGGTTCAGGCTCCGGGACAGCGGCGCTTTCTTTCTGGAAATAGATGGGCGTGACGGTTCGAGCGGTAACGGCCGTGTGACGGAACGATGGGCCCATCATCGGCGACTGCGGAAGCATGCAGAGGAGTATCAGCGCCGCGGATTGCAGCCCCAGAGAGAAAGCAACCGAGACAGTTTGCTTCGATTCGGAATTGCGATCGACGAACGTAAACATATGGAAATACTCAGGAGTATAGAAGCCAGACTCCGGCGCGAACATCAGCGCTTTGCCTCAGCGCCGGGCATGGTGAATACATTAGTTTCGCTGTAATCCAGTGTAACCCCACCAGAGCTGGTGTAGCCAGTTTGACCGGGCGTCGAGGGAGCCCGGCGGCACAGGTTTGCGTGGCTTAGCCGTTGGCTCCTTCACGAACACGACGGGCCTCGTAAGACTTGAGGTGGACGTAGGCGACGCGCAGCATGGGACTGGCAATTCCCTCCTGATCGCCACGGCTCAGGAGGTCTCCGACCATGTGATCGGCCTCGGTATGAGCGCCACGTTCCATATCGCGGAACATGGAGGCGGCGAGGGCGGAGCCAGGCGCGGTCAGCAGGGTCTGGCTTTGCTGCAACGAGGCGGGGCGGGGCGTGTAGCCGTGGGCGGTGGCGATGGCCGCGCACTCGGCGAGGATGGTGGTGGCAAGGTCGGCACCACCGGCGGTCACGATGTCTCCGATGGGCGCGCGCATGAGGCAGGTGATGCTGGCAAGCGAGGCGATGAAGACCCACTTCTCCCACATCTCCTGCAGGATGCTGTTGCTGAGGCGTGCGGTGAAATTGGCACCGGAAAAGGCAGAAGATATCGCCTGAATGCGCTGCGAACTTGAGCCGTCACGCTCACCGTAGGCCATGATGTGGAAGTCGTTGAGGTGCGCGATGCGGCCGCCGGGTTCGAGCACGGTGGAGATCATGGCGAGACCTCCGAGAACGCGGTCGGAGCCGAACTGCCGATCGAGCACGTCGAGATGACGCATGCCATTCAGGAGCGGCAGCACCACGGTGTTGATACCGACGGCGGGCGCGAACGAGGCGATAGCGTCATCGAGATCGAAGGCTTTGCAACTGAGCAGGACGAGGTCAAAAGGTGTGGAGAGTTTGTCGGCGAGGACGATGGCGGGTTGCGAAATGCTTACGTCACCGGCGCGGCTTGTAATCTGCAGGCCGGAGGCGGCGAGTTCAGCAGCGCGGCGCGAGCGCACGAGAAAGGTCACATCCTGTTTTGCTTCGAGCAATCTGCCACCGAAGTATCCGCCGATGGCTCCAGCACCCACCACGAGAATTCGCATCGCTTGACCTCTTGCTTAAGTTGATGATTCTAAGATCGACTGCTCCAGCAGAAAGATTCAACAGTTCGCTCAATCGCACTGAGGCGAACGTGGCTGTTGTTTATACGTGAACATGAAAGAGATGGTCGAGCAGGAAGAGCATTGCCACTCCGACGAAGAGAAGGAGGGGCATCCTGATTCCGGGCTCGCGGTTGACCTCGGGCACGATGTCAGAGGCGGCGACGTAGATGGTTACACCGGCGGAGATGGGCAGGCCGACAGCGACTCCGTGGCGAACCATGACCATGCTGAGCACGCCGAGCAGGGTTCCGCCACCGAGGACGACGGAGGAGGCAAAAGCGCGCATGGCGCTGCTTCCGCTGGCGAGCATGACGGAGGACACGGTGAAACCTTCGGGAATCTTGTGCAGAAAGATGGCGATGAAGACGATCCAGCCAAGCCAGTTGGAAACAAGGAAGCCGGAGGTGATGGCGATGCCATCGAAAAATGCGTGGATCACTAGTCCGAAGAGGACTGTGACGCTCTTGTGCTCGGAGACGAATTCGTCGTGGTGGGTCTCTTCGCCGAAATGGAAGTGGCCGGAGACGACGTGTTCGCAGAAATGGATGATGAGATAGCCGAGCAGCACGAGAAAGCCGGCACGTCCGCCGCTGCCGCCTTCGAGATCGACGGAAGCGGGAACCATCTCGGTGATGGAGGTGGCCAGCATGAAGCCCGCCCCGAGGGCCATGAAATATTTGAGGTAGCGCTGCTCCCATTCACGATGGGCAAGCAGCGCGCCTCCGGCGATATTGGCGGCTCCGGCTGTGAGTCCAAGAACGACGCTGAGTGCGACGGGTGTCATCGCTTAGCCGCTGTGCCGGATGTGGAGAACGTCACCATCCTGCACGATGTATTCCTTGCCTTCGAGCCGCAACTTGCCGGCGGCGCGAGCAGCAGCCTCTGAGCCGAGTTCGAGAAGCGTATCCCAGTGGATCGTTTCGGCGCGGATGAAGTGCTTCTGGAGGTCAGTGTGAATGGCTCCGGCTGCATCCTGCGCGCGAGTGTTCTTCTCGATGGTCCAGGCGCGGCATTCGTCTTCGCCAACTGTGAAGAACGACATGAGGCCGAGCAGCTCGTAGCTCTTGCGAATGAGGCGGGTGAGGCCGCTCTCGGTGAGGCCGTAGCTGCCGAGAAATTCGGAAGCTTCTTCGTCGCTCATCTCGGCTAGTTCGGCCTCGACCTTGCCGCAGATGGCGGTGACGCCAGTGTTGAGCTTGGTGGTGTATGGAGTAAGACCGTACTTCCCTACCGCAGCTTCGAGGTCGGTTCCGAGCGTGGTGCTCTCGCTGATGTTGAGGACGTAGAGGATGGGCTTCTCGGAGAGGAACATGAAGCCGCGAACGATCTTCTTCTCCTCTTTAGTCATTTCCATTTCGCGCAGAGGGCGCTCGGTTTCGAGGAATGCCTTGGCGCGAATAAGGAGCTCGTTCTCCTTTTCCAGCTCGGGAGTCTTGCGCTTGAGAAGGTCTTTCTTCATGCGCTCAAGACGCGACTCGACCTGTGCGAGGTCGCTGACCATGAGATCAAATTCGACGTTGGAGATGTCGCGAACGGGATCGAGAGTTCCGCCGACGTGAGGGATCGAATCGTCCTCGAACACGCGAACCACGTGCATGAGCGCATCGACGGTGCGAAGGTTGGCGAGATAAGCAGATTCCTTCAGCGCTTCCTGGCCGATTGCTCCCATGTCGGCAAACTCGACCTGCGCGTGCACAAGCTTGCGGGGATTGCACTGGGCGGCGAGGCGGTCGAGCCGGTCATCAGGCACCGTAGCGATACCAATATGCGCTTCGCGCGGGTTGGAGCTGCGGTTAGAGACATCCGCCTTGGTAAGTATCTTGAACAGCGAAGTTTTGCCTACCTGCGGCAGGCCGATGATTCCAGTCTTCATAGGGATGATGATCGATTCCGTTTCACGATTCGCGCCGGATGACGACGTCTTACATTACAGATCGGCGCGACAACAAGGCCCACAGATGAACGCGTCCTCATCCATGATAAACGAGAGAAGGGATTGCGAGCCGCAGCTTGTGAAAAGAGAGCTTATAGATCCGGAAAACCGCTGCTAGTAACGCCTTACGTTGACCGTGTGCTCGCGCGCTACAAGGAACAGCAACGCCAATCCGCAGACGAAAACGGTGCCCTCCATGCGGGTACTCCAGACGTGGAGACGATTGAACAGGACACGACGCGGATCATCGTGCGGAATGTTGTCGATGACAACCATCTCATTGCGCAGGTTGTTCATATGGCGTTCGACGCCGAAATGAGCGAAGAGCGTGATGGCCAGCATGGCGACAAGCAGAAGGTCGCGACCGTGAAAGGCAGTGTCCTCGCGCTGGAGCATTCCGAGAAGTATGGAACAGACGAGGAAGACGATGCCGCAGACAATACCGATCCAGTGCAGATGGTAAAGCGAACGGGTGACGACCATTCCGGCAAGCTGGCGGGTAGGCAGGATGGAGAATAACGCGGGCGCGACCACGGCGGCGAAAAAGAAGATGGAGCCGATCCACAGGGCCAGCGAGAGTAGCTTAAGAAAACGCAGTGCGGTCACGAATCGTCTCCGAAATGATGATTGCTGCTTAAACCGGAACAGGAACGCTGTCCACGACCTCGCGCAGGATCTGCTCTGCCTGCTCGGCACGGCGCAGCGTGGAGGTGTAGCGGGCGCTGATGACCAGGCGGTGCGCAAAGGTCGGAATGACGAGGCGCTTGAAATCGTCGGGCGTGCAGTAGTTGCGCCCTTCGAGGAAGGCCATGGCCTGGGCCGCGTGATACAGCATGAGTGAGCCGCGGGGCGAAACGCCGAGCGAAAGCTGCTCGTGCCGGCGCGTACGCTCAACAATGGCGAGGGAGTAGTCGATCAGGGAATCATCCACACGCACGGCGGAGACTTCATCCTGCAACGCGAGCACATCGTCAACCGAGAGCACGGGATGCATTTCGTCGAGACGGGCGGCACCAGCATTTCCGCGCAAAATTTCGCGCTCGCCACCAGCTTCCGGATAGCCCATGCGGGCGCGGATAAGGAAGCGGTCAAGCTGCGATTCGGGAAGCGGATATGTGCCGTGATGCTCGACGGGGTTTTGCGTGGCGATGACTAAAAATGGATTGGGCAGTGGATGAGGGTGGCCATCCACGGTGACCTGGCGCTCACTCATCGCTTCCAGCAGCGCAGATTGCGTCTTAGGAGTGGTGCGGTTGACCTCATCAGCTAGAAGAACATTGGTGAAGATAGGACCGCGCTTGAACTCGAAACGCTCCTCAGAAGCCGAGTACACGGAAATGCCAAGTACGTCGCTGGGAAGCATGTCGCTGGTGCACTGTACGCGGCGGAAGTCGCAATCGATGGCACGCGCCAAGGCATGGGCCAACGTCGTTTTGCCGACGCCGGGAACGCCCTCGATGAGGAGGTGTCCGCGAGCGAGAATAGCCACTAAGGCAAGGCGAACGACGTCGTCTTTGCCACGAATGATAGAGCGCAGTGCGCGCTCAAGTTCAGCCGCGTGTTGAAGAGTGATTCCCGGTGCCTGCGACATCCAGTCGATTGTATCTGCTCTGGATGGCGGGCGAGTAAATAAAAACGCCCGCCGGTTCCCTGTCGAGAGTTAGAAAGTGCTCGGCTGCATATGAGTGAGCCGTGCAATGCGCTCAGCCGTGGGCGGATGCGTGGAGAACAGGCTCCCGAAGCTGATTCCGCCAAGCAGCGGCTGAATGATGTACATGTGCGCCGTTGCCGGCGAAGCCTGCAGCGGTACCCGCGTGGCATAGCTCTCGATCTTGCGCAGAGCACTCGCCAACGCATACGGGTTGCCGGTGAAGTGCGCGCCAGTGGCATCGGCCTGGTATTCGCGCGAACGCGAAACCGCCATTTGAATGAGCATTGCCGCAATTGGGGCAAGGATCATCATGGCCAGAGCGCCTAGAGCTCCCCCGCCGCCTTCACGGTCGCGGTCGCGCCCGCCACCGCCGAACATGGCAGCGTATCCGGCCATGCGGGCGAGGATGGTAACGGCTCCGGCGAAAGTCGCAGCAATGGAGCTGATGAGAATGTCGCGATTGCGCACGTGTCCAAGCTCGTGAGCCAGCACGCCTTCGAGCTCATCGTCGGTAAGCAGGTCGAGAATGCCAGCTGTGACGGCGACGGACGCGTGCTCCGGGTTGCGCCCGGTGGCAAACGCGTTGGGCGAGGCGGTCGGGATCACGTAAATCTTGGGCATGGGCAGACCGCTCTTGGCACAGAGGCGCTCGACGATCTGGTACACGCGAGGAAGCTCCTCCCGTGAAACTGCCTGGGCGCCACTGGAAAGAATGGCCAGCTTGTCGCTATAGAAGTACGAGAAAAAGTTCATGACGGCGGCTAAACCAAGCGCCATGACGGCGCCGTGCTGTCCGCCGATGGCCTGCCCGACGAGAACAACGAAGATGGTCATCGCCGTAAGCAGGAACGCGGTTTTCAGATTGTTTCCCATGGCTGTCTATGTAGATGCTACCCCAATGCGATTGGACGCGCCAACGCGCGGGAGGCGAGCAAGCCCCTCAGTAGCGGCAACCTGAGATAAGAGTGGCCCTAGGCGGCGTAATCGCGATAGAAAGTCTGCTCTGATTCCTTCTCTTCGCTACTGGTGTAATCGGTGAACCCCGTGGCCAGGGTTCCGGCGATGGCCGTAGCTTCGAAGAAGCGCGATTGGGCGTCATCGTCAAAGCCCATGAGGTTTGGGATGGCTGCTGAAATCCCGGCAAGTCCAGCATCGATGCGTCCGTGAGTCTCAAAGCTCATGGCCGGAACGACTCCGCCGGGGTAATCGGTGAACAGCGCGTTGAGCAGGGTTCCAGCACCACAGAGAATGGCGGAAAGAGCAGCGCTCTTGTGCCGACGCCAGAACAGCACGCCCGCGGTAAGCAGCACTCCGGCAACGGAATAGTCAATGACAGCGTGGGCTCCGGGTCCGAGCACTTTTGGCAGACGGTTGGAAACGATGGATGCACCCTTATGCAGCAAGGCCATGTTGATCAGTCCCTCTGCTAAGGAAAGATGCAAGGCGAAAGCTGGGTGTTGGCGAGGATAGGAAGCCGGAGAGGGTTGCGATCCCAGGCTCACGCCCAAAGCGGGCGTGGACCTGGGCAAGATCATAGATTCATGACTAGGAGTTTCGGGTACGGGACAGGGCGCGCTGGAGGGTTTGCTCAATGGCGGAACGTGCCTTGGCATATTCCTCGGGCGAAAGTTTTCCCTGCTGATGTTCTACTTCGAGTTCGAACAGCTCCTCCTTGAGCGCGGCAAGAAGCAGGTTGCCCTGCGGAACCGCCGGCGCAGGCGAAATTGCGACTGCGGCACGCGAGGAAGGCTGTGCAACAGGCATGGAAGCCGCCACGAGTTCTTCTTCGGCTTCGGCCTGCTTCGTGCGCTCGTGTGTCCAGATGCCGCCGCCGACGAGAACGGTCAGCAGCAGGGCGAGGATGTACCAGCGATACTTGGCGAGTGCGTCGGGAGCATCGATTGGCTTGCCGAGTCCGCCGCCGGGACGATTTTCAGCCGCGCCGCCACCCATGGCTCCTCCGCCCTGATTGGGAGAGGCGTCGGCTTGCTCTTCCTGAATGGTGCCGGTGCCGGAAACAGAGTAGCTGAGATCCTGACCGGCTTTGGCCTTGAGGCTGACCTGCACGTTGCTGCCGGGCTGGTTTGTCATGGCCTGGAACTGCTTGGCATCGCGCGGCGCAAACGTCATGGTCGTGGGCAGCACCAGAACGTAGTGATCGAAATCGCGGGTGAGCGCAGGAGTGACCGACAGCTTGCCGCTATAGGGCATGTGATACGAGACCTGAAAGCGCGTCTCGCCGGGCTTGAGCGGATAGGAGAAGGCGTAGTGATTCTTCTCTTTCCCGGGGGTGGTAGTCGTGGTAATGGGCTGTCCGTTGGGCCCCTGGGCATCGGCACCATCGATCTGTGCGCCATCGGGGAGGACAAATTCGAATGTGGCGGGGGCCGCCAAGGTTTTCGGCGGGTTGCTGGCGTTGCGAACAGCGAAAAGCTCGATTCCCTGCAGCGTGGAACCCTCCGCCTGGAAGCGAACAACATCGGCAGAGCCGCTGATGCCCTCGACCGAAGGTGCGGCGTCATAGACGCTTACATCGACATTCGTCGATCCGGGCGGAAGCATCTTGAAATAATTCACGCCGCCGCGCTCGGCACGGACGAGACGCGGGCCTTGGGCGGCGGGGGCATCGATCTTGAACTTGCCTTGCGCGTCGGTCTTGGCAGTTCCCAACTCGGCCATGCCGCTGGTCGGATCGACAAGCGCAACGCTTGCTCCGGCAGCGGGCTTGCCGGTGGTGGTGTTGGTCACGGTGCCGGTGACCGGATCGGCATAGGATGCGGCAGCAAACAGTAACAACGAAGCAAGCAGCGAAGTGAGGCGGGTGAGTTTGCGCATCAGGCGTGCACCTCGCGGCGGCGGCCGGTTTCCTGCTCGAGCTGCTCGATTTCGGCAAGGATGTTGGCGGCTTCCTGCTCCATGGAGTCGCGCATGGAGCCGAAATCGGCATCGCTCAGCTTACCTGCCTTGTATTCAAAATTCAGGTCGCGGAGGTTCTCGAAAGTCTGCTCCTTGCGCTCGTAGAGGAAGGCGAGCCGAGTTTTCTCCTCGGCGTGTTCGGCGCGCGCGGGCCTGAATACATAGGCAAACATCGCTACGGCAAAGACGGCACAGACGAGGATGAGAAAGCTGGTGCCGGTACCGTCAGGCGGTGTGGACTGCATTTGAAGCATGGCGATCAAAGCGTTGTCTCCTCGCGTGCGCGGCGGCGGAACTCATCGAGTTCGCCGGGAGTAGAGCTGGCGGAATCCGCAGAGGTAGCGGGCGGGGCTGGTGGGGTACGTCGCTTCCAGGCGCGGACGACCAAGACGACGGCGACAAGCGCGGCAATGAAAATGACGACTGGCATGATCCAGGCCACGCGATTGAATCCGGTCGTGGTCGGCGCCGAGAGCACGGCGGGGCCGTACTTTGCAACGAAGCCTGCGAGCACCACATCGTCGCTGTCGCCGCGATCCATCGAGAGCTTGAGTTCGCGGCGCATCTCTTCGGAGGTGGAGCAGCCGACGTGATTGCACTCGAGCAACACCTGTCCGCATCCACACTCGCACATCAGGTTGTGTCCGAGGCGGTCAAAGCGCTGGCCGGTGCGATCTCCCGCCGCGCCCATGAGCAGCAGGGCGCTCGCGATGAGCAGCATAAGGGTCCAGCGGTGAAGCGTATTGCGCAGCAAGGTTTTCATTAGTCCGATCCGGCCTCCACCGGAGCACGACTTTCGACTACGCGATCAATAGAGGCACGCGGGCGCTGCGGCAAAGGCTCCTGCTTGCGCTTGGCCTGCATGTTGGGGAACAGGGCGATGATGGTGCCGATCAATATGAAATGCGCTCCCGACCATATCCACCAGACGAGCGGATTGAGGTGCGCCTTGATGATGGGCCGTCCGGTGTCCGGATTCTTGCCGGTGTACACGAGGTAGAGGTCTTCCATCACGGTGGAGCGGTTGGCAACGATGGTCGCCGGCTGTCCGCTCGCTTTGTAGAATCGCTGCTCGGGGAACATGGTCGTGATCTGCTTCCCGTTCTTATAGATGTCGAGGATGGCCCACTCGCTCGAATAATTTGGCTTGTCGTCCTGTGTGTAGGAACGGCAGACGAGCGTGTAGGGTCCGAGGGACATCTTGTCGCCGAAGCCCAATTCCTGCTCGGTGTTCTGGTAGAAGGCGACTCCGGCGAAGCCGATCATGGTGACAATGACGCCGAAGTGCACGATGTATCCGCCGTAGCGTCGCGTGTTGCGGCGCGTGAGCAGATACATGCCATGAAAAACATTGCTGTTGTTGTGGCGCGCAATGACCCGTCCGCCGCGAATGAACTCACTGAAGATGGTCGCGGCGACCAGCACGGAAAGCATGATGGTCATGAGCGCGTAAAAGTAGCTGATATCCACCCAGGGCTTCATGCCACGGGCGGCAAGCACTAAGGCAACGGCGATTGCGATAAGCGCGGGAACAAGGAAGTTCCTGCGAATGCTTTCGGTCGAAGTCTTGCGCCATGCGAGCAAGGGGCCAACGGCGGTGAGCAGCAGCAGGCAGAGCGCAATGGGGATGTTGACCTTATTGAAGAACGGCGGGCCGACGGTGACCTTGTGCCCGGTAACCCACTCGCTCAAGACCGGGAAGAGCGTTCCCCATAGCACGGCGAAGGCGGCGACCAGCAGCAAAACGTTGTTGAACAGGAAGCTGGATTCGCGCGAGACCAGCGACTCGAGCTTGTGCTCGCTCTCCAGATGCGAGCGATTGCGCAAATAGAAGTACGTGCAGGCGGCGAACGTAATCGCGAGGAAGACTACGAAGTAAGGACCAATGTCCGATTCGGCGAAGGCGTGCACGGAGCTGACGACGCCGGAACGCGTGAGGAAGGTGCCGAAGATCGCAAGCAGGAAGGTGGAGAAGATCAGCCACATGTTCCACACCTTCATCATGCCGCGCTTTTCCTGCATCATGACGGAGTGCAGGAACGCGGTGCCGGTGAGCCATGGCAACAGCGATGCATTCTCAACCGGATCCCATCCCCACCAACCGCCCCAGCCCAGCACCTTGTAAGCCCAGTAGGAGCCAAGGAATATGCCGCAGGTGAGGAACAGCCATCCCACCATGGTCCATCGGCGAGTGATATGAATCCACTTTTCGCCGGGATAGCGCATGATGAGCGCGGCAAGGGCGAAGCTGAAAGGTACGGTCATGCCGACGTATCCGAGATAGAGCATGGGAGGATGAATGACCATCTCGGGATACTGCAGCAGAGGATTGAGGCCGTTGCCGTCAGGCGGTATGGTTCCCGCAACGAGCGCAAACGGGTGCGCGGCGAAATTCACCAGCGCGAGGAAGAAGATCTGCACGGCGCTGATGATGACCGAAGCATGCGCGACGAGTCGCGTATCAACCTTGTGCCGCAGGCGCAGGATTAATCCATAGGTCGCCAAAAGCCAGCACCAGAAGAGCAAGGAGCCCTCCTGACCGGACCAGAGCGCGGCAAACTTATAAGGCCCCGGCAGGGCGCGGTTTGAGTGGTGCAGGATGTAGGCTACCGAGAAATCGTTGTGAAACGCACAGTAAACCAGCACCGCTGAAGCCGCGGTCACAGTCAGGAACACCGCGATTCCGGCACGACGGGCGGTTTCGCTGAGCCGGTCATCGTTGCGCAAAAGCGCAAACAATCCGGCGGCGAACGCGTAAACGCTTAATGCCAGCCCGAGCAGTAAAGAGAAGCTTCCAATTTGAGGCATCTTGGTGAGGGACAACAAAATCTGGAGTTATTGTGCACGATAACTAGACGATGTCACAAGTCCGGTACCAAAGCGGCACTGCATGGAACCAAGTGCAATTTCGAAAACGGCGAAACGGTATTACGACGAAAATGCGGCCGGTACTAGGGTCGGGAACTTTATTCTGAGCAGGTCATCATAACGGAATCCAGATAGGAGTCCGGCCAATGAGACCTCCTGAATTACTGAGTTCGCTCATGCGGACTCTTTTTTATTTCTGGCTGCGTTTTTGACTGCCGGCCCGGTCTTATTCATCTCTCGCAACAGAAGTTTTGACCATGCGAATGAACTGATCGGGAGGAAAGGGCTTTTGCTGCACGCTTACGTTCAACCCCTCGTATTCTTCTTCGATTCCAGGCATGCCGCTGAGCACCAGAACCGGAACCGACGGCTGGGTGATACGTAGCTCACGCACGAGGTCCGCGCCAGTGCGTCCGGGCAGGAAGTGATCGGTCACGACAATACCGATCTTGTCCCCCATGGTGCGCAGAAAGGCGAGCGCGCTCTCGACGTTGGTCGCAACGTGAACGACGAAACCAGAATTGCGGAGGATAGCTTCTCTGATCCGCAACTGCATGGGGTCATCATCGACCATTAATACTTGTAGTGAATTCACTATGATTTGTACTTCGCGCGCACCTCGGCCTCCGCGCGGTGCCAATCTGCTTCGTGGGAACCATGCTGGCCGCCGCGAGCGCAGTAGAACTCGTATGCGCGACGGCGAATTTCATCGTACAGCTCAGCCGCTGTGGGCTGTGGAGTGCGCGCCGACGAAGGCTGCGGAGCCGGTGACGGAGCGGTCTTGGCGATCTGCTCGGCGACAGAGTTCTTGGATGCCTTAGAGGCAGCGCTCTTTTTCGCGGCAGTCTTCTTTGCAGCCGGTTTATCTGCAGACTTCTTTTCTTTTGCCATCCTTCTCTCAATCTCCAATAGCACGAGTCAGGTGAATGAAAAAACTCAATCTCATCCCCTGCCTGTTTCTAATATACCGCTTGAAGACGGCGCAAAATCACTCTCTCAGGCAAATTGCGCGATTTGCAATGTTGAGCACAAGGATGCGTGATGATGTTTCGCTTGGTGCATGCAGAGATTCAGTCGCCACGTTTCGTTTGCTAAATGACGCGCATTCGATGTGGAGCACGCAGCGAGGCAGCAGTCCCTTGCTCCTGTATATTGTTCCATTCGGAGGAGCACTATGCGTTTGCGTCTTTTCATCATGCTGCTGATATCAGTTCCACTGATCGCACAACTCAGCCCGACGAAAGCGAACAACTTTGATCAGAAGACAGCGCAGTTCATGTACGAGTGGCTTGCACTGTCTCCGGTGAATGCATCGCAGGCTGGATATCACAAGCATGTCGAAGCGCGGACAGGAAAAACAGTAGAGCTGGATGCTGTGCTGGATGATCTTGGGCCTCAAGGTGTGGCGGCGCAAAAGACGTTTTACCAGCAGTGGCAGCAACGGTTCCGAGCCGTCGATCGCAAGGCTCTCGACAAAGAGCAGGCAGCGGACTGGCAACTGATCGACGATCAGATTGGTTATGCGCTGCTCGAACTGGACCGCATCCAGAGCTATCGGCATGACCCGACGATCTTTGTTGAGTTGATCGGCAATGCACTATTCCTACCTATGACGCAGAGCTATGCACCACAGGAAGTGCGCATGGGGCATGTGCTCTCGCGCATAGAACAGATTCCACGGGCGCTGGAACAAGCGAAGCAGGCGCTCACGGATGGCGACCCGATCAAGACATCGACGGCAATCGATGAAAACAAGGGCAACATCGATCTGATCGAATCGACGGTGAAGAACGCGATTCCTGCAGGCTCTCCGCTCGAGGCCCGCTACAACGCTGCGGCTCCGAAGGCAGTTGCCGCCCTGAAGTCGTTCTCGACATGGCTGCACGATGTGTATGAGCCACGAAAAAGTACGGTGACGTGGCGGCTGGGTGCTCCGCTGTATGCAGAAAAGTTCCGGCTGGTGATGGAGACTCCGGTAACGCCAGAGCAGATGCTAGCGGCCACCGAACAAGAGATGCGCGACGTGAGGGCCGACATGCTGCGATTGGCCGAACCGATGCACAAGGAGATGTATCCCACGCACGGAGCGCACACAGACCTGCGAGGCGAAGAACGGGAAAACCTGCTAATCCAGGAAGTGCTGACGCGAATTTCTGACGATCATGTGAAGCCCGCAGATTTGCAGAGCCACATTGAAGGCGATCTGAACAGCATCATCGCCTTCATCCGGCAGAAGAAGATCGTCGATCTTGGACCGCGAAATAACTTGAAAGTGATTCCGACGCCGCCTTTCATGCGCGGAACATACTCGGTAGCAGGTTTCCATGCACCTCCGCCGCTGGAACCTGCAGCCGAAGCGCAGTATTGGGTGACGCCGATTGATCCCAGCACGCCGGCGGAGAAAGCTGAGTCAAAGCTGCGCGAGTACAACAACTACACGCTGCTGTGGCTCACGATTCATGAAGCTCTCCCCGGTCACTATGTACAGTTTGAGCATGCAAATGACGTGCAGCCCGAATCGCGACGTCTGCTGCGGGCCACGCTGGGCAATGGCGCCTATGTCGAAGGCTGGGCCGAGTACATCGCGCAAGTCATGATGGACGAAGGATTCATGAATAACGATCCGAAGTTCCACATGGTTATGCGCAAGATTCGTCTCAGGGTTCTGGCCAACACAATTCTCGACATTCGCATGCACACCTTGGGAATGACGGACGAGCAGGCGATGGACCTGATGACCAAACGGGCGTTCCAGACGCAGGCTGAAGCCGAAGGCAAACTGCTACGAGCAAAGCTGACCTCGGTGCAACTGGTGACCTACTACGTTGGACTGCACGACTGGCTGGCGCTGAGAAAAGACTACATGGCTCAACAGGGTGCGGCTTTCAGCAATGTGGAATTTCACGATCGCGCGCTGAACGAGGGACCGCTGCCGATTATGCTGCTTCGCGGAATCCTGCTCAAGAAATAGAGGCCGATAGCTAGAAGGGCACAGCTTTGGGTTCGCGGCAGGCGAGTGCGGCGGCGCGGAATGCTTGTTCCAGCCGGGAGGCGGAGGCAGGGTCACCATCGAGTTGCAGCAGGAAGGTTTCTTCCCGTTTCTGGCTGGCAATAGCGCAATCGGTGGTCATGCCTTCCTTGCCTCGGCGGCTGCAAGTAGAAGTGGAGAACACGCACTTTTCCCGCCCGGCGCACGGAAGCTCAAGCCAGCTCTTCTTGGGTCCGATGCCGTATGGCTCAAGAGCTCCGAGCGAGAGACTCACGGTTTGAACGCGCACGGTGTCGTCGCCAAAGGTGCTGGCGACGCGCACGGAAAACTGAGCACGGCAACCGGAGAACCTGTCTACCCTGGTGCTCCAATGAATAGTTTCATTACCGAGGACGCGATCGCCATGGGCGACAAGCTCAGCTTGGATCTGCGCTTGTAGTTCGTCCACCGATGCGCGCGTGGTCGCATCCTGCGCGAACGCAAACGACGGGAGAAGGCATAGCAGGGCAAGCAGCAGGGGAAAACGCGTCATGGTTGGAGTCCTTGAGGTCAACCATGACGTTAGCGGAGCCGAACAGGCACATAAAGATTACGTTGGTTACCAGACAAGCCCTGAGCACAGAGAGTCTAGGCCGGGATGGCGGCGTCGAAAGAGGCCGACGGCAGGTGCCCGGGGGCGGGTAGAACATGGCGGATCAACCGCTCGCCCAACTCACCATAGGAGAACTTGGGAATGTTCGGCTTTATCCTGGTCATCTCATGAACAAGCTCGCAACCTGCGCTGCCGCGCATCGGGAGGCCCAGGATGACGGCGTCAAACGGGCAGGCGGCGAAGGCCTCAAGAGCAACGCGGCTGTCGAGCGCCGTAAGCACGCGGCAGTTCTGCGCCTCGAGTTCAGCGCGCATGATATCGAGCGTATCCCGATCGCGATCGACACAAAGAATCAGGGGCTTGTATAGCTCTTTCCAGCTCAACACTGTTCGACCTTCTTACAACTTCAACAAACAGCAGAGCAGTTTCCGTTCCACAAACGAATTTTCCGGCAGGTGCTTGCAAGTGATTGCAAGCTGCGCAGTTGAGATCAAGCACAGAGCAGAGACACGGCTTGGACGCGCAGCAGAGCAGGGCAAAATGTACAAGGGCGAGAGTTCCTTACACGGTGGAGATGATCCCGGCAGAGGGCACATCGCGCCGAAGCTGTTATGATAGAGGAACCGCGAACAATATGGGCCGGGCTGCATTGTGCGGCTTGAGAATGACCGAATTTACGGTGGGGCGCACTCAATGGAAAAGCAACAAGATCGATATGTGGTCTCGATCCAGTCGGAACCGTGCCGCAAGAAGATGCGGTTTCACTGGATGATTTGCTGGAAGGATAATCCGGACGAACTTATCTCCTGGGGCCACGCGCCCACACAGGAGCTGGCGGAGGCAGAAGCTCGCAATGAGGTTCGAGACCTGATCGCCGGAATCACCGAGGGCGGCCGCGTTCCCAGCAGCAGCTACACGGCAATCCACCACTGCTAGTTCCCTTCTTGATCCTCCACACCCGGCGGCTTTAGACCGCCGGATGGGATCGAACTACTCCAACACCTGCACTTCCAGCCCTGAGGCGTGTCCGGGCTCGTGATAAATGCGCTCGGTTGCAGGATGGAAGTCCTTGGGCTTCGCTTTCGGAATTTCAACAAACGTTTGCGGATTCAGATCTATCAGCGGAAACCAGGTGCTCTGCACCTGAACCATGATGCGATGGCCGCGACGGAACGTGTGGTTGACGTCGGGCATGGTAAAGTCGATCTCTTCGACCTTGCCCGGGGTGAACGCTTCCGGCCTCTCGAAGCTGTGGCGGAACTTGCCGCGGAAGGGCTCGCCTCGAATTAACTGCTGCCATCCGGCGAGGTCGTTTTCGGGCACGCCTACGTCCTTCTGCCCGCGGCGATCCTGCTCTTCGAGGTCGTGCGCTGGATAAACATCGATCAGCTTGACGATGAAATCCGAGTCGGTGCCCGAGGTGGAGACAAACAGCTTGGGCGCGACCGGGCCAGCGATGGTCACATCGCGCTCCAGCACATCGCTCTGGTAAACCTCGACGTCAGAACGAGTGGCGGCAAAGCGTTGATCGCTCACCATGTATTCGGAAGGAACCGCGAATGTCTGGTATCCCACGTAGGGTACGGGCTTGGCTGGGTCGCTCACGTATTCATCAAAGGGCTTGCCCGCCGAAGGCGCATCAAAGGCCAGCTTGTTCCCCGCCTGCAGGTAAAGCATGCGCTTTGTGGCCTTGCGCGGAGGCCAGGCGTCATATTTGCGCCAGACGTTGGTTCCGGTTTCGAATACGTACGCTTTGGGTAGCTCTTCGGCGGTCTTGTCCTTCAGGTACTTTTCGAAGAATGGCAGCAGGATGTGAGCTCGGAAAAACTCTCCGGTGTTCTGCGCGAAATCTGCGTTACCTAGTTTGTGGCCATCGAGTCGTGACCACCCGCCGTGCACCCATGGTCCCTCGACGAGCAGGTTGACCGTGTTGGGATTCAGGGTGCCGATGGCTCGATAAAGCGAGAGCGGGCCTTGGAGGTCTTCGGCGTCGAACCATCCGCCGACGGTAAGCACGGCGCAATGCACGTTCTTCATGCGAGGAGCCAGATCGCGCTCCTTCCAATGGCCGTCGTAGGTCGAGTGCTCGACCTGCTCGTTCCAGAGCGGGTTGGAACCTTTCAGGTACTTGCTTTCCAGTTGTTGCAGGGGACCAGCGTTCAGATAGAAGTCGTAACCGTTGCTGGTGCCGAACTTCATCTCTGGGCCCCGGCGCTCGGTGGTGGGATTCTTCTGCGGGAAGAAGAAGGTATAAAACTCGAAGTTGCCCGCCAGCATGAACGCACCGTTATGGTAGGCGTCATCTCCCTTGTAGAGATTGACCATGGGAGCCTGGGGCGATGCAGCCTTGATTGCGGGGTGGGAATCGATGATGCTGGCCGCGGTATAGAAGCCGGGATAGGAAATGCCCCAGATGCCGACGCGTCCATTGTTGTTGGGCACATTCTTCAGCAGCCACTCGACCGTGTCGTGCATGTCGGTCGTCTCATCGACGTCCTTCGGACCTTTGTTGTCCTTGTGCGGAGATTCCTCGACAAACTGGCCCTCGCTCATGTTGCGGCCACGAACATCCTGCGCGACGAAGATGTATCCGGCGGTCATCAGTTCCGTGGGCGCAACCCGCGGAGGATAGTTGTCCGGGCCATAAGGGACGATGCCGTAAGGAGTGCGCGAGATAAGAAATGGCCACGCCTGCGACTGATCTTTGGGTACATACACGGCGGTGAAGAGATGAACGCCGTCGCGCATCGGAATGCGGTACTCGTACTTGGTGTAATGCTGGCGGAGATCGTAGGACGGCGCTTCTTGCGCGAGGCAGACAGAGCACAGCAGAAGCAGAGCAGAAAACAGCAGGGCAAATCCGGAAAGCTTACGCAATACTCACCTCTGAAGATTTGAGTTTATGGCAATGGAAAGCGGCCACTGCGGGCCGCTCTCGTAAATCGATTCGGCAATTCCCTACTCGACTTCGTGGCGGGCGGTGTAGCCTTCACGATAAAGCAGGATGGGCTTTACGTCCTTGCCGCGCTGATCTTTTACGATCAGGGGCTTGTCGGTTCCCGGCTGCACGAGTTCAACCTTGAGCTTGCGGTAGGTTCCGTCGAGTTTCTGGTTGGTGGGGCGATACGTAATGGTGTACTGGTTGCGCACGGCGGCGGCGATTTCGCGGAAGTCTTCGGGCAACTCGGCCTCAAAACGCGGATTGAACCAGCGCCCGCCTGTCATCTTGGCGAACGTGCTCATCTGGTTGTCAGCCTGGAGGTAGTTGAGCTCGCGAATCGAGGACCCCATGCCGCCACTGCTGTGCGCTTCCATGTAGGTGCGCCATAGGAATCCGGTGCTGATGGTGTAGATTGTCACGTTGGGCGTGGCTTTGATCTTCTTGAGAATCTTGTCGTAGTTGATACGGCTGAAGGTGTCCACTCCGCTGCTGACGAGAATAATCTCTTTGCGTCCCTCAATGCGCTCGAGCCGGTCCAGCGTGTCGTACAGCGCGTCGAAAAGATTAGTTTCGCTGAAGCCAGGGATGCGAAGAGTGTTCAGCGCACCGTAGATGGCCTGCTTGTCGTTGGTGAAGTCCACCAGGATGCTGGACTTCATGTCGTACTGAATCACAGCAACATAGTCGTTCTTGTCCAATTGGTCGGTGAATGCGTACGAGGCGCGAAGTGCGTCATAGAGAAACTGCCTACGGCTCACCTGAAACGCCGGAGTGGACGCAAACTCGACCAGCAGAACCGCTGTGAATCCGCCTTTGGTGAGTCCAAAGGTCTGGATGGGCTGAGCGACGTTATCTTCAAGAACTCGGAAATGCTGCTTCTGCAGCCCGGGAATGAACTGGCCGTCCTTGGTCAGCACGAGCGCGTCCACCGTGACGAGGGGAACATCGACGTTAATGGAATAGCTCGGCATACCTTCAGTGGGCTTTGGCGCGGGCGGCGGAGTGGGCTTGGCCGGCTGACGGTCGGGATTGACCTTGGGAATGGCGTAGGGGCCAGTGTCGCTCTGCGGGCCTCCAGCTTCGGGCGGCGCCTGCTGCTTGTTCGGATTCTGCGCCTGACCGCTGGAACTCGAGTCCTGGGTCGATGCTGTACTTTGCGCAGCCAAGGTTCCAGGGGACAGGGTGAGGCAGGCAGCAACCAACGCCAACCCGAGCAAGGAACTAAGTTGCACAACCCCGGAAGTAAGGCGATTTCGTACGGGCATGATATGTGGTTCCCCGGAAGACTCCAGCAGAGTCTTTGGTATTATAGATGCAACTTTTTCTGCATATCACGAACTCAGTCGCGCGCTGCTTCGGGGTTCGCAAGTCGAAGTAAGCAAGAACTGGCAAGCAGGAAGGTCATCAAACGTGATCTCCTGAGGAGTATCAAGCCATGTGCAGTGCGGGCCCACCCTCGTCACCTTCCAAACATCTTCTGCGGGTTGTCTCGCGGGTAGTATTAGCTGCGACCCTTTCCGCGGTTCCTTTTGCTGTGCAAGCACAGCAGACCGCATCTCGAACGCAGACAGCAGAGCGACTGAGCGTGCCGACCATGCCACTTTCCGAGATCAAGATCGGAATGACGGGCGAGGCGTACACGGTATTTCAAGGCACGAAGCCCGAGAAGATGGGCGTGACGGTGCTCGGAATCCTGCGCAACATGGCCGGGCCGAAGGGCGACGTAATACTCGTGCGACTCACGGGTGCAAAGGCTGAATACACCGGAGTTGTGGCGGGAATGAGCGGAAGTCCGGTGTACATCGATGGCAAGCTGGTGGGCGCTTTGGCATATCGCATCGGAGAGTTCAGCAAAGAACCGATCGGCGGTGTGACTCCAATCCAGTCCATGCTCGAGATCAATGAGTTCGACCGATCTTCCTCCATAGCCGATGCCATCTCTGAACAGACCAGCGCAGGCGCGAGTGCGAAACAGTCAGGCGGCCCCGGAGAGCAGGCAGCACTTCCGCTGGCGTCGATGGCGCAATACCTCAAGCCGATTGAGACTCCACTGGTGTTCAACGGCTTCAGCGAAGAGACCATCCGGCGCTTTGCTCCGCAGTTTGCCTCTGCTGGAGTCGTTCCGGTGATGGGAGCAGGATCAAGCAGCGATGCACCGCAGCCGGAGGCGATTGAGCCTGGCTCATCTGTGGGAGCTGTGCTGGTGCGTGGTGATATGGATATTGCAGCCACATGCACCGTTACCTATATCGACGCAAATCATCTGCTCGCCTGCGGCCACCCGTTCCTCAACTTCGGCCAGGTGCAGATGCCGATGACGAAATCGACCGTGCTTGCTACTCTGCCGTCAACTTCCAACGCATTCAAGATTGCGACGACTACTGAAACGATCGGTTCCTTTGTGCAGGACCGCCATACGGGCATCCTGGGACGCTTTGGCAAGGCTCCCGAGATGATCCCGGTCACGATCAACTTCCATGGCATCCCGCATCCTCGCAGCTATCACATGGAAGTCATGAACAATGCGCGCCTGACTCCAGTGGTGATGATGAGCAGCGTGTACAACGCCATTCAGGGAATCAACGAGTATGGTGAGGACACCACGTTCCGCGTCGCAGGGGCAATCAGCGTAGCCGGGTTCCCGAAGCTGCAGATCAACAACATGTATGCGCCCGCGGACGGGCAGAACCCGACGGCCTCAGCCATAGCGATGTCGCTGGGCGATCGCTTCAGCCGCATCTTCGAGAATCCGTATGCGCGTCCGGACATCACGGGCGTAGTCTTCGATATTGATCTTGTCCCTGAGCGTCGTGTCGCACGACTCGAGACGGCACGTACCGACGTCACCGAAGCAAGACCGGGCGATGAAATCATGGTGGAGACCGTGCTTCGTCCCTATCGCGGCGAACGCATGGTGCGGCAGATTCCGGTGCGCATTCCGACATCGACACCACGCGGTGTGTTGCGCATCCTGGTGTCGGATGGAGACACGCTCGACAAAGGACGCCGACCGGTTGCGGGGTTCGCGCGCAACTACGATCTTGCATCGACCATTGCACTGTTGAATAAAGAGCACTCGAACTCGAGCCTTTATGTCTCGCTGCTCGAAGCAAGTCCGCAGGCACAGGTTGGCGATAAGGTGATGCCTACGTTGCCGGTTTCCGTGATGAACGTGATGGAAGGCATGCGCGGTACGCAGGACATGGTGCTCGTAGGAGAATCGAGCGTGAGCGAATCTTCGGCTCCCATGGGTTACGTGATCAGCGGGGCGCAGGTGATCACCGTAAACGTCCGGTAAAGCGAACAAACCCATGCTTGAACCGAAACTGCTTTGTCGGTTTCGGGAGAACCCACCCTCCAGCGAAGGCATCCTAAGTCAAGCGCTGCGATGCCATGTCGCATGCGCCTGGAGGACTGATGAAAGCACGCTGGATCATAGTTCCACTCCTTTGCTTCACATTGCTGCCTCTCTCAGCAATGGCACAGTACGTGGGCCCGTCGAGCTACCCGCAGGAAGCACCACGCGACCGCGATCATGACCGCGATCGAGACCATGACTGGGAACACGATAAGCGCTTCGAAGGACGTCGCCCAGGATACCGGCAAGGCTTCCGCGATGGATTCAACGACGGTCGCGATGATGCCGCTGCGCATCGGCGCTGGCACTACGGCCCAGGGTACAAGCATCCGGATCGCGGATATCGCGACGATTTTGGTAACCGAGGCGAATACAAGCGCGACTATAGGTCAGGTTACGAACAGGGATATCAGGAAGGTTTTGGCAGGCGCCGCTAGGCTGGATGAGCCCGCGTCGCAGCGCGGGCTCGCATTGCGTCAGTTGTTCAACTTCATTCTGTCCGGTATGTCTCTTGCCGGATTTTGAGCAGCCGCCGGGAATAGTTGCTTCAGAGTCTGATCGATTCGGGTAGTGCAATCCAGCACGATGGCCTTGTGCTCGCAATCACGTTCACCGTAGTGCGCCAACACGATCACTTCCAGCGAATTGCGAATGGCGTGATTCAGTTCGGCAACTCGACGCAGCTCGTCGGCGAGGATTCTGCGCCGTTCGAGCAATCCAAGCAGGAAGAGTAATAACGCAAACCCTGCAAAGAGCCCTACGATCGCGGCTTGTAGTGCCGCATGCAAATTGGGCGCGATGTTTACATCGAGCAGCCAACGCGATACCAGGAACTCAAATATCCCAAAGAGAAACGCGGTCGCGATAACCGCTCCCCACAGCCGAAGACGACGCTCCAAGACGTGCACGACGAACCCTGAAAGAGTTGCGCGCATTTGTGGCCTCTCTGTTCCGGGAACCCCTGAAGCAGGCGAGCTCCCACGGAAGAAGGGCTAGAGAACGAGGCCGTCCGCCTCAACAACTTGGCGGATGGCAGTGTCCGGAACCGACTATCACCAGGCGTGAAGTTATACCGATGTAGCACTTTTGTGTCGGTGACTGTAATCACCTCCGGGAGTGATTGAGAAACTCCGGTTCAGCAGAATCGACGTTTAGAAGGGGATGTGCGTTGGCATCGGAAGGGTGCACCAGCGAGCGCGTGAAAAACCGCATGCTTATGCCAGACAGGCAAAGGGATGTGAGGAGCTGGGACCTGAGGTGCGCTCAATTCGTAGATATTCCTTTCTGGGGCCATCGCTTTTCCACGTGACGCGCCTCTGCTACTCTTTCCAACACCCTCGATCGATGAATAGTTCGCGAATGAAATCTCTCAATACGCTGCCTGGTTCACTGCTCCTGCTGTTCTGCCTCACGGCTCACGCCCAAACAACGCGCACATGGGAGCAATCGTCTTTCGATGAGTTCGAGAAGGGCACATCGCATGGAGTGGCGATCCGCAGCGATGGCGTGCTGGAACTCGCACCAGCATTTAGGGCAATCACCACGACTCCTTCCACTTATATCTGGTCAGTGGCCAGCGATATGGACGGCAATCTGCTGGCTGCGACCGGAGCGCCTGCACGCGTCTATCGCATTAGCCCACAAGGGCAGCTGACGACCTTATTGCAACCTGCCGAACTGGAAGTGCAGGCAATCGCTGTGGCTCGCGATGGCACGATCTATGCCGCCACGTCGCCGGATGGCAAGATCTATCGCATACAACGCACCTCCTCTGCACGACCAACCGCACCAGGCAAGTCGCAGAAGAACTCGGCTGCCCAGGCTGCGGCGGCGAAGAATCCGACGGCACCGAACTCTCCGGCAGCAGAGGCACCGAAGCTGGCGCTCGATCCTGATTACACGGCCAGCGTATTTTTTGAGCCGCACACAAAGTACATTTGGGCGCTGGCTCTGGATGCGCAGAACCGGCTATATATCGCGACCGGCGATCGAGGCGAGATCTATCGCGTCGATCCGAATGGGAACGGTTCACTGTTCTTCAAAAGCGATGAGGCACACATCCGTTCCATCGTGTTCGATAAGTCAGGAAACCTGATTGCCGGATCAGACGGGTCCGGACTCGTATATCGCATCTCGCCTGCGGCGGAAGCTTTTGTGCTCTACAGCGCGCCAAAGAAAGAGATCACGGCGCTAACTCTCGACGCGCAGGGAAACATCTATGCCGCTGCCGCCGGAGACAAGCGCACGAAGAGCAGCACTCCGGCTTCAGCTTCGCAGCCGCAAACGAATCAGGCACCGACGATCACGGCCATTGCGCAGCTCCCGGCGCCGGGAGTTGGGAGCACGGGCTCGGAGGTGTATCGGATTGCGCCCGATGGCTCGCCACGTCGCATATGGCACTCGAACGACGACCTTGTGTATGCCCTCGCGTTTGATTCGGCCGGACGCCTGCTGGCGGGAACCGGGAACAAAGGAAAGATCTATGCGCTCTCCATTGGGGAGTCGCAGTTCACCGACCTGCTGCGCGCGAGCGCGAACCAGATTATCGGATTTGCCGCGGCTCCCAATGGCGGATTGTGGGCGGCGACAAGCAACTTGGGAAAGCTGTTCCTGCTGGAAGAGTCCGCGGAACATGAAGGCACATATGACAGCGATGTTTTCGATGGAAAGATCTTCTCGCGCTGGGGGCGCGCCGAACTTCGCGCCAGCGGCAACATAGAACTTTTTGCGCGTAGCGGAAACGTCGATAATCCCGACAGAAACTGGAGCCCGTGGCAGAAGATCGACCTGACACGAAACGCCACGCTGCAAACCCCTGCTGCGCGGTTCGTGCAATGGCGCGTTGTGCTGCATTCGGGGCGTCCGTGGCCGCTGGTGGAATCGGTGACACTCAACTATCTGCCGAAGAACGTCGCGCCCGAGGTGGACGACGTCACTGTTTTCGTGGGCCACAGGTTTCAGCAGAATCCGCGAATGGTGAACGACATTGACAGTTCAGAACCGGACACAGCGCCGAATTCGCAGTCGAGCACCGCAGCAGGTACGCAGCCACAGCGCGACCGCGAGTCGATTGCGGTGCGGTGGAGCGCCCAGGACAATAATGACGATCAGCTCAGCTATTCGGTTTACTACCGCGGGGAGAATGAGAGCCGCTGGCAGTTACTGAAATCGGGACTGGCCGATAAATTCTATTCATTCGAAAGCGGGCTGCTGCCGGATGGCCGCTATACGCTTCGCATCGTCGCCAGCGATGCGCCTTCGCACTCGCCCGAAGAGTTCCTGACAGGAGCGCGGGAAAGCTCTACGTTCGATGTCGATAACACTCCGCCGGTGATTGGCGGACTTGCAGCACGCATTGATGAGACGGGGCTGCACGTCACTTTCCGCGCCAGCGACAACTACTCGATCATCCGACGTGCCGAATTTTCGGTGGACGCCGGGGAGTGGCAGTTTGTTGCGCCGGTGGGCGGCATCTCCGACTCGGTGACCGAGAATTACGATTTCACGATTCCAATTCCCCGCAACACGAGCATAGCGGCACAGGAGAGCGTCGAATCAGGATCGCCATCGGCTGCTCCCTCTGCAGCGGAACAGTCGGCAGCGCGCCGCACGGCAGCGACAGAGGAGCACGTTGTGGTGGTGCGTGCTTACGACCGCGCAGACAACGTAGGCACGGCGAAGGTTGTAGTGCGAGCAGGTGGACGCCGATGATGCATGTCCTGCGGCTTGCCTCCTGGCTCGCCTGCGGTATCTACGCCACGATTCCTGCGTACTGGATGGCGGTGCATCCTTTCGCTGGTCGCTGGCGCAGGGCACGACGCAAGCTCGCCGTACTTGGGCCGCTATGGATGGCGATGTGGTGCGTGGCGTGGGCACTGTCGTATCCGTGGCGCGATGCGATGCTCTACGAAAGTGCAAGAGGTTGGTGGGCGGCGCCGCCGTTGTGGGCAGTCTCCATATTCATGTATGTCAATGCAACCCGCGATCTATCGCTGCTGCGCGTGATCGGACGGCATGAGCTGGAACCAGAGAAACACGCGAATGAGCTGATCACGTTTGGAGTCCACCGCATCGTGCGTCATCCCATGTACCTGGGACATGTTTGCACGATGCTGGGATTTGCGGTGGGCGCCGGGACGGTCGCATGCTGGGCACTGTTCGTCTTTGCACTGGTGTCCGGGGCGATCATGGTCAGCTTCGAAGAACGCGAACTGCATGCTCGCTTCGGTGCGGTATGGGAGAACTATCGCAGGAGGACTCCGGCTATCATTCCTCTGCCGCGAAGCTGACGAGCGCAGGCAAATCACTTATTGATGCGGGGAATATCAGCTCCCAGACTCTCGCGCTCACGATTAGCCGAGCGCTGATCGCAGGCAAGACGAATCTTCTGATAGTAGCTGGCCAGCTCCTCGAGTTCCGCATCGCTTAGCTTCTCAATGTTGATCATTTCGTTGTGGGCGAGATTGTGCGAGCGGATGATCTCATCCAGTTTCAGGTGAAGGGCACGCGCATCCCGGTTCTGAGTATTCTGAATCAGGAACACCATGAGGAACGTGATAATTGTGGTCGAAGTGTTGATTGCGAGCTGCCAGCCATCAGAATAGTGGAAATATGGGCCCGTGACCGCCCACAAGATGACACCCACGACCGCAACGATGAACACTGAACTCGATCCCATGACGGCCGAGGCATCGGCAGCAAAGCGCGAAAAGCTGTACTTAGGACTGGAGGAGTCGGGCATCGGCGGCTTCTGATCACTGACCTCTTGATCGCTAAACTTTGGCATTCAGTGAGAGAAGGTACAGTAGTCGCGGAAAGTTGCCTAGCCGGGTGCGTTGCAGTCAAGCTCGTGTCCAGCTTCTATAATGAATCATGCGTTTTGAGATATTCATCGCCGCCCGTTACCTTCGCGCTAAGCGCCGTCAGGCGGTGATTGGAGTCATAACCGCCATTTCGGTTCTCGGCGTCGCCGCCGGAGTCGCATCGCTCATTATCGCCCTGGCCATCAACAACGGTTTCCGCGAAGACATGCAGCAGCGCCTGCTCGGCTCCACTTCGCACGTTAACCTGATGCGCGTTGAGAACGACGGCATCCACGACTACGCGGCTCTGCAACAGCGGCTCGAAAAGGTTCCACATGTGCAGGCAGCCGCTCCGGCGGTGTATGAGCAGGTGCTGATCTCGCGGGGAGCACAGGCGAATGGAGCCGTCCTGAAAGGCATCGTTCCCGCCGACGAGAGACGGGTCACCGCGCTACTGAACACCGTGCGCGAAGGCAGCGCCCAGCCACTGACGGATTCGCAGGAGCGGAGTCTGAAATCGGCAGCGCAGCCCGTGGCGAATGACGCCGATCCTTCTTCCCTGCAGGGTGCCGCCGACCGCGTCGCAGCCATGCCACCCATCGTGCTTGGCAAGGACCTGGCGCAGAATCTGGGAGCGACAGTCGGCTCGGTTGTGCTTGTAACGAGTCCCCAAGGTGAGCTGACGCCTTTTGGGATGGTGCCGCGCTACATGCGCTTCAAGGTGGCCGGGGTATTCCAGTCCGGGTTCTATGATTACGACTCGACCTGGGCGCTTTGTTCGCTGACCGACTCACAGCAGCTATTCAGTCTTGGGGATATCGCCAGCGTGCTGGAATTCAAGGTGGACGATATCTACAAAGCTGGCGCCATCGGCCGCGATATCGAAGCCGCCGCCGGAAAGGGCTTCCAGACGACGAATTGGATGGACCAGAACCGCGCATTGTTCCGCGCACTGCGGCTGGAGCGGGTGGTTACGTTCATCACCATCGGGTTGATCGTCTTCGTGGCGGCGCTTAACATCCTGATCTCGCTGATCATGATGGTGATGGAAAAAACCCGCGACATCGCAGTGCTGGTCTCAATGGGCGCACGGCGGGAGCAGGTGCGGCGAATCTTCATCTGGCAGGGACTGCTGATCGGGATTATCGGTACAGCTCTGGGCCTTGTAGTGGGCTGCACGACGGCGGTGCTCGCCGGTCATTATCACTGGATCACACTGTCGGCCGAGGTTTACGCCATCGACTATGTACCTTTTGTGCCACGGGTGACAGACGCGGTGCTGGTGGCAATTGTGTCGTTGGCAATCAGCTTCATAGCAACGGTTTACCCGTCGCAGTCGGCGGCGCGCGTGCTTCCGGCCGAGGCTCTGCGTTACGAGTAGCGGGCCAAATCGCGAAAGTAGGGACTAATACCGATTGTGCGGAGCCCGGCAGAGCAGCAACATCGCGGAAACCCGAGCTCTCCGTCGTGGTCTAATGATCTGGCAGGCAGGACGGTCCAGAAAAGAAGCCGCAAGTTCACCAGTAAAAACAATCGTTTGCGCTGTTTTGAATTTGCACCAGGGAGAACGTAGGGTGCATCCAATACCTAAAGACGAGATCCTCCGAGTCGAGGGTCTTCGCAAGGTCTATCTGTCAGGGACAACAGACCTTGTGCTCTTTGACAACCTGTCTTTCCGGGTTCGTGAAGGCGAAATGCTGGCGATCGTGGGCCAGAGTGGGGCAGGAAAGTCATCATTGCTGCACATTCTGGGCGCGCTCGACAAGGCTAGTTCCGGCGAGGTTTTTTTCAGCGACATCCGGCTGAGTTCGTTGTCCGAGGTCGCCGCCGCCGAATTTCGCAATCGTCAGATCGGGTACGTATGGCAGTTTCATTACCTGCTTCCCGAGTTTACGGCGCTGGAGAATGTGGCGATGCCTTTGTATCTTCGCGGCGAAAACCGGCGAAAGGCCGAGGCGGAGGCCGCCAAATGGTTGGACGAGGTCGGGCTTTCCGATCGCGCTCATCATCGGGCGGGAGAGCTTTCCGGCGGCGAACAACAAAGGGTTTCGCTGGCAAGGGCGCTAGTGACGTCTCCGAGGATGTTGCTGGCAGATGAGCCAACCGGCGATCTCGATAATCGTACGGCGGAGTCGGTATTCGAATTGATATCGAGGCTTCACGCCGATTACCGGCTGACGTCGATCATTGTCACGCACAATCTGGCGTTCGCTCGGCGTTGCGGTCGCATTCTTTCGTTGCAGGGCGGCAATATTACCGAAGTTAAACCCGAGTCGTTATCGTCCTCTTCGGGTTAATTGTCTTACGGGTCAGTTGGTGGCATAGTGGCGTAACACTCACGAACAGCGGAGCAAGGTAACACTGGCCGCAGGTTTTCGCGGCAGCAGAAAGACAGGGTGTAGTATTTTTCCGATCGGCATTTTCGCCGTTCGGTCGGAGTCCGGAAGCGGATTCTGTCACGGTCCCCGGAGGATTGGTTCTCCGTTGGCACCAGGGGTGGGGCAGGGAGAAAGTCTCCCGTCACCGGTAATGGCCGGGGCGGAGGGGCTTGGAGATACAAAATGTTCGAACGGTACACCGAAAAAGCAAGGCGCGTGATTTTCTTCGCACGTTATGAAGCCAGCCAGTTTGGCTCTCCGTATATTGAGACGGAGCACCTGCTGCTGGGTCTGCTGCGCGAAGACAAGGCGCTGACCAACCGCTTCCTACGCCAGCACTCGTCGGTGGACTCGATCCGCAAGCAAATTGAAGCCCACACGACGATACGCGAAAAGGTTTCGACCAGCGTCGATCTGCCGCTCAGCAATGAGTGCAAGCGAGTGCTGGCCTACGCTTCAGAAGAAGCCGAGCGGCTCAGCCATAAGCATATTGGCACTGAGCATCTGCTGCTGGGTCTGCTGCGCGAAGAAAAGTGCTTCGCAGCGGAGATCCTTGCAGAGCGCGGGCTGAAGCTTGCCGCCATTCGCGAGGAATTGCAGCGCACGACGCAGGAAAAGGTGCAGCAACAACCACAACGCGCCGCTAACCGCGAGTCTTCGTTGCTCGCGGAGTTCTCGCGCGACCTGACGCAGGCCGCGATGGAGAACCAACTCGACCCGCTCGTGGGTCGCGATGGCGAAGTGGACCGTACGATTCAGATTCTGTGCCGCCGCACCAAGAACAATCCGGTGCTTATCGGCGAACCCGGCGTGGGTAAGACGGCTATCGTCGAAGGACTGGCGCAACGAATCGCTGACGGTGAGGTTCCGTCGTTCCTCGCCGACAAGCGCGTGCTGGCACTCGATCTTTCGCTGATCGTGGCCGGTACGAAGTATCGCGGCCAGTTCGAAGAGCGGCTCAAGACGATCATGAAGGAGCTGATCGAAAATCAGAACTCCATCATTTTCATCGACGAGTTGCATACGCTGGTGGGCGCGGGTTCGGCGGAAGGCTCGCTGGACGCGGCCAACATCCTGAAGCCGGCTCTGTCGCGTGGCGAGATTCAGTGCATCGGTGCAACGACGCCCGGTGAGTATCGCAAGTCGATTGAGAAAGATCGCTCGCTTGAGCGCCGCTTCCAGGCCGTGAAGGTGCCGCCGCCAAATGAGAACGACTCGATCAAGATCCTGATGGGCATCAAGGATCGCTACGAAAAGTTCCACGCGGTCAGCTACACGGACGAGTCGATCAACTTTGCGGTGTCGCATTCGAACCGGTACATTCCGGATCGCTTCCTGCCAGATAAGGCGATCGATCTTATCGACGAGGCAGGTGCTCGCGTGAAGTTGCGCCAGTCGGCTCTGCCGGAAGAGATTACCGAGGTGCAGAAGCGGATCAAGTTCATCGTTCATCGCATGGAAAACGCCATCGCGAACCATGAATTTGAAAAGGCTCGCTTCTACTCCGACGAGGAACGCAAGGAGCGCGAGAACCTGCGTGCTCTGCGCGAAAAGTTCCACCTGGATGAAAGCTCCACGGGCATCGTGCAACGCGAGGACATCGAAGAAGTAGTGTCGCGCTGGACGGGAGTTCCGGTAGCGGCCATCAAGGAAGAAGAGTCGGCAAAGCTGTTGCGCATTGAAGAGGAACTGCACAAGCGCGTGATCTCGCAGTCGAAGGCGATTTCGGCCCTCGCCCGCGCTATCCGCCGCTCGCGTGCGGGACTCAAGAGCCCGGCGCGTCCGATTGGCTCATTCCTGTTCCTTGGCCCGACCGGCGTCGGCAAAACCGAAGCCGCGAGAACCTTGGCTCAGTTCATGTTCGGCAGCGAGAAGAGCCTGATTCGCTTTGATATGTCGGAGTACATGGAAAAGCATTCGGTCAGCAAGTTGATCGGCTCGCCTCCGGGATATGTGGGTTACGAAGAGGGTGGTCAGCTTACCGAGCGCGTGAAGCGTGCACCGTATTCGGTGGTGCTGCTTGATGAAATCGAGAAGGCGCACCCGGATGTGTTCAACATTCTGTTGCAGGTCTTTGAAGACGGTCAGTTGACGGATGGTCTCGGAAATACCGTGGACTTCAAGAACGTCATCCTGATCATGACCTCCAACATCGGTGCAAGGCACATGATCAAGCGCGAAGGTCTGGGATTCTCGTCCAACAAAGACGAGAACATCAGCGAGAAGGTCGAGGAGATGGTGCGGAGCGAGGTCAAGAAGACCTTCAATCCAGAATTCCTCAATCGTCTGGATGAAGTCGTGATCTTCAACGCCCTGAGCGAGCAGGATCTGAACCAGATCGTCGAGCTCATGGTGACGCAGTTGAATCACAACCTGGCACAGCGCGCGATCACGATCACGGTCACGGAAGACGCCCGCAAGTGGATTCTGGAAAAGACCATTACGGATCGCAGCTACGGCGCTCGTCCTTTGCGTCGCGCCCTCCAGAAGTATGTGGAGGATCCGCTGTCGGAGGCACTGATCCAGGGCAGCATCAAGACACGCCCGGCGTTCGTCGAGGTTTACCTCGAGAACAATCAGCTCTTCTATCGCGAAGTGGGCGAAGAGAAGACGGATGGCGCTCTGCTCTGCAACAACTAACTGCTCGACACAAAAACCAACGCCGTCGGATCGCTCCGGCGGCGTTTTTCTTTGCCCTGAAGTACTCTAGCTGGCGCGCTTGCGAGGGGACCTATCACCCACAGGACGCGAATCGGCGGGAGAGACTTTTTCCGATCCTACGACGGGTTTGTAGGCTTTTGTGTTCAGTCCGTCGCCATCGAAGATGGGAGATTCTACCAGTTGTAACCCAGCATGCTTCACGATCTCGGTCGCGTTCTCTTCGCCGAGTTCTTCGTCCACTCCAGTGGAGTCGTTGAAGAACTGATCGACCAGACCCGGAGTTGGAGCGATGGTGCCAATCGAGAAGGCGGGCTTGTCCATGGTTTCCAGCGCGGCGGTAAAAGCCTTCATGTGCGTGATCTCGCGCGTCATCAAGAACTGCAGCGCTTCCTTCGAACCAGTGTCATCGGTGAAATTGATGAGCCGTTCATACACGATCTTGGCGCGGGCCTCGGCGGCAATGTTGCTTCGCAGGTCCACCGCAAGGTCGCCCGTGATCTTCAGGTAGTCGGCTGTCCACGGATCTCCCATCGAGTTGAAAATTGCGACTCCACCACCCCCGGCGATGGAGACCAGCGGATCGGCTTCAGCAGCCTGACGGCCTGTTTTCATCGGCTGGAGGTGCATGCGAATGAGAGCGCCGACGACTTCCAGATGACTTAGTTCTTCTGTACCAATGTCCATCAGCAGGTCTTTGCGTTCGGCATCTTCGCAATTGAATCCTTGAATTGAATATTGCATGGCAGCGGCAAGTTCGCCGTTTGCACCGCCAAACTGTTCTAAGAGCATGTTGCCGAACTTAGGATCTGGCTCGCCGATTCGGACGGTGTACATCAGCTTTTTGATGTGATGGTACATAAGGCTCCTTGTGGGGGAATTCTCCCCATGAGAGGGCAAGAAGTGAGCAGACGTTGCACGCTCGCAGCGATTCGAACAGTCCAATGATTCAGCAACATACACGCGAGAAAATGTGCAACACAGGCCGGGTATTTTGAAACTTCTCTAATGTGAGGTCATCTATTAGGTATGCAACTGCTCGTGTACTCGGCCCCCTGGTGTTATGACTGCCGCGAAGCCAAGCGCTTCCTCGACAAGAACAACATTTCTTACACGGAAATCAACATTGAGACCACACCCGGCGCTGCCGAAGAGGTCATCCGCAACACGGGCAAGCGCGCGATTCCGCAGTTTGTAATCGATGGCAAGTGGGTGCAACCTTATCGCCCTGGCCGTGGCTTTTTGTACGAAGAGATGAGCGAGCTGCTTGGCGTTTCCGAAGGCAACGCTACCAGCGCGCGTTGATTCCCAAAGGTTTGCAAGACCCGGTTCCCTTTTCCGCCGGTTCCAGACAAGTTCAAGAGAAAAGGACCTCCTGTTCAAGGCCGGGACGCACCCGGCCTTATTTTTTTGCCTGCGGCCCCGCCTATTCCAAGCGCCTGGGATTGCTAAAATAGATAATTCAGCCCGCACGATAGGAGTTCGTCTTGATCCCTCGCTATACCCGCCCCGAGATGGGCAAGATTTGGAGTGACGAAAACAAGTTCCGCACGTGGTTGCAGGTGGAGGTGGCCGCCAGCGAAACTCTCGCTGAAGCAGGCATCGTTCCTGAATCCGCAGCGCGCGCCATCCGCGAAAAGGGTGCCGCGTTCGATGTGGCGCGTATTCACGAGATTGAAGCCGAGGTGAAACACGACGTCATCGCCTTCACTACCGCCGTCTCCGAAAAGGTAGGGCCTGAGTCGCGCTGGCTGCACTATGGCCTCACTTCCAACGACGTCGTCGATACCGCGCAGGCCTTGCTGGTGCAACAGGCGTCGGTCCTGCTGCGCGCCGATATCGAAAAGTTTATCGAGGTGCTGGAACGCCGCGCATTCGAGTTCCAGCACACTCCGCAGATCGGCCGTACGCATGGCGTGCACGCCGAACCCATCACCTTTGGACTGAAGATCGCGAACTGGTACAGCGAGATGAAACGCAATCTCGAGCGCTTCGACTTCGCTACGGAACAGATGCGGGTGGGCAAGTTGAGCGGAGCCGTGGGCAATGGCGCGCATCTCGATCCGAAATACGAAGAGCTGATCTGCCAGCGGCTGGGCCTTGAACCCGCTGCCGTTTCATCGCAGGTAATCCAGCGCGACCGCCACGCCTTCTACGTTGCTACTATGGCTGTGGTCGCCAGCACGCTGGACAAGATTGCCACTGAGATTCGGCATCTGCAAAAGACCGAGGTGCGTGAAGCGGAGGAATACTTCAGCGAGAAGCAGAAGGGTTCGTCAGCCATGCCGCACAAGCGCAATCCCATCACCTGCGAGCAGATCTCAGGATTGTCGCGTGTGATCCGCGGCAACGTGCAGGCCGCGTTCGAGGACGTGGCACTCTGGCACGAACGCGACATTTCCCACTCGTCGGTGGAGCGCGTCATTCTGCCGGATTCCACGATCCTGCTCGACTACCTGTTGGCCAAAACGACCTACATTGTGGACACCATGCTTGTGTATCCGGAACGCATGTTGCGCAACCTGAACTCGACGGGCGGACTGGTCTTCAGCGGACAGCTGCTGCTTGACCTGGTCGAGGCGGGCGTGCTGCGCGAAGATGCTTACCGCATCGTTCAGCGTAATGCTATGAAGGCGTGGCGCGAGGAGAAGAACTTCCGCGAACTCGTCTCATCGGATCCCGATATCACCTCGAGGGTGCCGAAAGAAACGCTGGATTACGCGTTCGACCTTACGCGGCAACTTCGAAATGTGGACAAGATCTTTGAACGCGTATTTCACAAGCAGGAAACAGCAGCAGCACAGGGCAGCGCAAAATCCAAGACAATAAGCTAACCAGATCAGAGTAATTCGCTGAAATGGAAGGCGCGCACGGAACGCGCCTTTCGCATTTTTCACTCGAAAAGCAGCCGCACAGAAACGGCATTAAGCAGTAACATAGTCGATCAGCATGACGCAGATTCTTGACGATATCCACTCCCCAGCCGACGTAAAGCGCCTTTCCCTCGTCGAACTGAACCAGCTTGCAGAGGAGATTCGCACCGAGCTCATCACGGTGCTGGCACGCAACGGCGGTCACCTCGGCCCCAATCTTGGAGTCGTCGAACTGACGATCGCCATGCATTTTGTCTTCGACACGCCGGAGGACCACTTCCTCTTCGACGTGAGCCATCAGGCGTATGTGCACAAGTTGCTGACGGGGCGACGCGACCGATTTGCCACGATTCGCACACCGGGCGGGCTAAATGGCTTCATGTTGCGCACGGAAAGCGAGCACGACTGCTACGGCGCTGGCCACGCCGGCACGGCACTCTCGGCTGCGCTGGGGATGGCGGTTGCGCGCGACCGCCTCGGAGGCAAGGAACACGTCGTGGCCCTTGCGGGCGATGCGGCTTTCACTTGCGGCATCACGCACGAAGCTCTCAACAACATTGCTTCGCAGACCAAGCGCCTAATCATCGTGCTCAACGATAACAAGTGGTCGATCGACAAAAACGTCGGCGCCATTGCCACCTACTTCAACAAGATCGTGACCACGCCGCAGTACCATCGGCTCTACGAGAAGGCGGCGAAGCTGGTTGAGAAGGTGGGTGGAAAATCCGCCGCGCAGGTTGCGCGCAAAGCCGAAGAGGCCGCAAAGAGCATGCTCTGGCCTTCGGTCATTTTCGAAGAGTTTGGACTGAAATACTACGGCCCGACCGATGGACACGATATCGCTTCGCTGATCCGCACGTTCCAGTTCTTGAAGACGCTCGAGCGCCCCGTCATTCTGCACGTCATCACCGAAAAGGGCAAAGGCTTCGAGCCAGCAATGGAAAAGCAGAAGAAGTTTCACGGGCTGGGGCCATACAATCCCGAAACCGGTGAAACCAAGCCGCTGACTCAGCGCACGTACTCAGAGGTCTTCGCCGATTCCCTCTCGCAGATCGCCTCGCGTGACAATCGCGTTATCGCGATCACGGCGGCCATGCCCAATGGCACTGCGCTCGACCGCTTCCGCGCTGTTCATCCGGACAAGTACTACGACGTGGGTATCGCGGAAGAGCACGCAGTGTTGTTCGCGGCAGGGATGGCGACCAAAGGGTTCAAGCCGTTCCTTGCAATCTATTCGACATTTCTACAGCGCGGCTTCGACCAGATTGTGCACGATGTTTGCCTACAGAATTTGCCTGTAATCTTCTGCATGGATCGCGGCAGCCTCAGCGGAGACGATGGCCCAACGCATCATGGGTTGTTCGACATCAGTTATCTACGCGGCATTCCAAACATCGTTCATATGAGTCCCAAGGATGAGGACGAACTCGCCGACATGCTCTACACCGCGCTTCAGTACAACGGTCCGATTGCGGTGCGTTATCCGCGCGGAGTTGGCCCCGGGACGGCGGTGAAGAGCGAGCCTGTGGCAATTCCAATTGGGCAGGCCGAATTGCTTGAACATACCGGCAATGATCGAGTCGCGATCTTCTCACTCGGGTCTATGCTTCCGATTGCGCGCGAAATGGCCAGCACGCTTGCCGCTGAAGGTGTGCATGCGGCGGTGATCAATGCGCGTTTCGCAAAGCCGCTGGACACGGAGATGATCGCCCAGTTCGCGCGCTCTGCCGACATTCTCGTTACCCTGGAGGATCACGCCCTGGCTGGAGGGTTCGGCAGCGCAGTGCTGGAGGAGTTGAATCAACTCGGCGTCAGCACTCCGGTGATCCGCGTCGGCTGGCCCGATCATTTTATCGAGCACGGTAAGCCAGATGAACTGAAAGCGAAGTACGGATTGACGGCCGAAGCAGCGCTGGCGCGAGTGCGCCAACAGCTTGGCATTGCCGTGCAGGCCAGCGAGCGCTACTGAGCCCGGAAGCTTCGCAGCATGGTCTGGAACGTTCCCCGCATGCGGTTGTAATCGCGATCTGGAGCGGTGAAGATCAATGCCACGATTGATCCATCCTGGCGAGGAATTGTGATCAGCCAGTCGCGTTCGCGCAGAGGAGTGTTGCCTCTGCGCACGGGACTATCTCCGACGAGATCGTATGCAACCGCATCCCCGCCATTCACCCGCAGACGATTTGGGCCGCCGAGAATCTTCATCCCGGGATTGCTCTGCACGATGTCATCAGCGAGCGCCCGGGCGACCTCGCGCATGTCCGCATTCTGAGCCGAGGGGCGCGCCGCTTGAATGGAGACACCGTAGGCAAGCGCTCCGTCGCGTCCAATCCCGGCAGGAGGCGCGACAACGATTCCACCTCGACGCCCCGAAAGCTCCCAGTTGGAAGGATAGTCAAACTCGACGCCGCCTTGACGGAACTGGCTCCACGTACCGGAAGGACGGACCTGCTCATAACTCACAGCCTGCAGCGATCCATCCGATACCGGGGCCGCTGAAGACACTGGCTCGCCTCCGCCGAGATTCCAGGGGCCTTTGTGCTGCGAGATCTGTTGTGCCGTGTACGTGCGTGTGCTATCGGCGACCCGCTTCATGGAGACGAACTCAGGACTGTCTCCACGTGGATAGTTCTTCGGTGGGAAGCGCTGAATTGCCTGGCGCACATTTTCGGCGCGATTGCCGGGATTGGGGTGATCGCTCAGGAACTGAACACTGCTTCCTCCCTGCTGCGCCAGCTTCTGGAAAAATTCGGCGAGCGAGTAGGGATTGTAGCCAGCGTCATACATGATCTGAGCGCCGAGCAGATCGGCCTCGTTTTCGTCGGCGCGCGAATACTTCATCGAGATTGCGCCAGCGCCGAGTTGAATCGCGCCCGAGGCAAGATTCCCGGCCATTCCGTTGCCAAGCAGAACGCCGGCGACAAGGGCTCCCAGCGCGCCAATGGTCTGCGTTGTCTGTTGCTTCCCCGCATCGCGCGCGGTGTGCTGCATGACGACGTGCGAGATCTCGTGAGCCATCACACCCGCGAGTTCATCCTCGTCGGCGGCCTGGATGCTTCCGACATTGATGAAGATGGGACCGCCAGGCAATGCGAATGCGTTGATCTCCTTCTGCGCGATCACATGAAATTCGAAGGGCCACCGATATCCCGGGGCTCGCTCCACTAGCCGCGCGCCCATGCGCTGCACGAATCGCGTCACAGGACTGCTGTCCGGCAGAACCGGCATCTGCTTGTAAACTTCAGCGACGGCTTCGCGGCCAACCTTGATCTGCTCTTCCGGAGTGGCGCGAACGCCGCTGAGTTCGGGCACCACTCGCCCGTTCTCGTCCTGACGGATGTGCTGCGCGATAGCGGCTGGCGAAGCAAAAGAGAGAACCAGCGTGAGAACAACGGCTCGAAACATGTATGGATATCGGACTCGCATCACAGTCTCCCTCGCTTAACGATTCGCTTTCAGAACGCATGCCACACAAGCAATGAGGGAATGGCATCCGCCATTCCCTCGGGTTTCGCACGCGATTACTCGCGTTACTTATGATCCAGCAACGGCCCTCCCGAGGCAGCAACATCGCGACGTGCGGGACGTCCAGCCTTGGCTACATGCTGCGAAGCAAACTCGGGCCCGTACTTCTCAAGCAGCACCGGAACCAGCGCACCCTCAGCCTCTTTGACGAAAGTCATGGTACCGCTCTCGTTCAGATCGATCCGGATGAAGTCTCCAAGTTTGATCTGCGCCGTTGCAACAAGGTTCGCCAAAGGGAACACGATGTTCTTTTCGATGGAGCGCTTCAGGTGACGCGCGCCGTATTTCGGATCGGTGCCCTCGCGCAGCAACAGCTCCTTTACCTTTGGCGTGCAACTGAAGACGAACTGGTTATTGCCCGTCGCTTGCAGAATTCTCTGCTGCACAAGGCCAAGCTCAATCTCAAGAATCTTTTCCAGATGATCCTGACGCAAGGTCTTAAACACCACGACCTTGTCGATGCGGTTCATGAACTCCGGCGAGAACTTACGCCGGGCCGCTTCGATGGCCGTGCGATTCATCTTGTCGTCGATCTTGTTGTCGATCTCTCCGCTGGGTTGCGCAAAACCCATGCTGCCGTTGAGCAGCTCATTCATCTCGCCTGCGCCCAGGTTGGAGGTAAGCACAATCAGGCACTGGGAAAGGTCCACGCGCCGGTTGTCGCCAAGCGTCAGAGTCGCCTTGTCCAGAATGCCAAGCAGCAACTGCCAGAGAGCGTCACTCGCCTTTTCAATCTCGTCGAACAACAACAACGAAAGCTTCAGACGATCGGTATGCCATTGGTTCAGCGCCTCCTGGGTCAGCAGGGGGTGCGTCTCACGATGCCCCAGGTAGCCCGGAGGAGAACCGATCAGCTTCGCGATCTCATGCGAATGCTGAAACTCGGCGCAGTCGATCTTGACAATGGCGCGAGGATCTCCGAAGAGGGCCTCGGCGATTGCTTCTACCACACGAGTCTTGCCCGATCCGGTCGGTCCCAAAAAGAGTAGGTTGCCAACCGGACGTCCGGGCGGATTGAGCCCGGCTAAGAACATCTGGTAAATCTCGGTCACTTTTTCGACCGCATCATCCTGCCCCACTATCTTGCGGCGTATCGCGTTATCGAATTCCTGTGCGTCCGCGGAGCGCCGAGTAGGATCAAGAGCGGCATTGAGTCCGGTTTTCATAGTCTTACCCTGTAAATGAGGGACAACCTCCGGCATAAGAGGCTGAATTCTGAGATGGAGAAACGGGAGTTCCGCGTTGTATCTGCAGCTTTTCAGTGCCGATTACATGACTGAGATAAGAACTGCCGAACACTCGCCCCAAACCACCCATTGCTGATGTTAGATGCAGACCCGTGGCAAAAGAATCGTGGTAGGTCCGGTCATACTGCGCCGTTGCCCTTTGGCCCGAACACCTTTGATTACCTTTCGTAAGAAAAAAATCTTCAACTCAGGTGATCTACTCTCATTGCTTCCAGCAAATTGGTGCTAGTATCCGGCTCAGATTCAACTCTGGATTGGGAATCATGTCTCGGAAGCAAGTCGCGCTGTCAGTTCTAACCTCCGCCGCAATTTTGATTGTGGTATTCGCCGTCATCCTGAAGATCTCGCCCCGGTCGCATACGGTGAAAGCCGCCACCGTGGCTCCCGCGCTGCCGACCCCTGCTCCCGACACAAAGCCTGCGGCTGCCGCTCCCACGATGACACCCGCGCGCGTTGTTCCGCCGGATACGCACATCCACACGGTCGCAAAGGGCGAGAGCCTGCCCGGCATCATTCACCACTACCTGCCGCTGACGAAATTCATGACGGGCAGCGAATTGGAAAAGGCAATTCGCGCAGCCAATCCGGATATTAAAGGCATCTGGCCCAAGCCCGGCTCGGAGATCACAATCCCCTCCTACCAGGAGAACTGGTCGGAGAAGTCAGTACTGATATCGAAAAACTTCGAGGTTCGCGCCGTGTATCTCACCGGAACGATGGCGGGAAGCGCAAAAGGCCTCGAGATCATCCGCAAGTGGCGCGATGCGGGCGGCAACAGTGTTGTCTTCGACATTAAGGATTCTGACGGTTCGGTGAGCGTTCCCACAGGACTGCCGCTGGCGCCTGAACAGAAGGGCTATCCCATCCGCAATCTGCCGAAGTTCACCGCCTACCTGCACTCGCTGGGGCTGCATGCCATCGCGCGCATTGCGATCTTCCGCGATGATGCGTTAGTAACAAAGCATCCTGAACTCGCCGTGCAGTCGCGTCGCGGAGGCGCGTGGCGCGAAAACGGCAAACTCGTTTGGACGGACTCGTCGAATCCGAAGGTTTGGGACTACAACATCGCTCTCGCGAAGTTCGCAGCAGCCAGCGGCGCCGATGAAATCCAGTTCGACTACGTCCGCTTCCCTGCCGAAGGCGATCAGAAGGATGCCAAGTTCGTCTTCGAAACTCAACATCCAGACTGGAAGCGTGCCGACGCGATTACGAATTTCCTGAAGAAGGCGCAATCCGAACTGAAACCCTCAGGCGTACTGTTCTCGCTCGATGTTTTCGGCGTGATGGCGTGGCAACGACCCGTCGATCTCTCTCACACTGGGCAGGACATTCCGCAGATGGCGAAGTATTGCGATGTGATGTCACCGATGATCTATCCCTCGCACTTCTATGGGATGGACGGCTACAAGCTCCCGGGCGATGCTCCGGAACACTTCATCGGCGAGTCGATGGCGCGCTTCCAGAAAGTGACTGCCGACAGTGGCGTGGTACTGCGGCCTTGGCTCCAGGCATTTGGATGGAAAACGAAAACCTATTCGCCGGAATACATCCGCGTCCAGGTTGCGGTAGCGAAAACCAAGGGCGGCAACGGTTTCCTCTTCTGGAATGCGAACAACGATTACAGCAAGCCGTATGCTGCAATGCCCGAAATGCGCCAGGAGAAAGCGAAGTACTTCCGCGGCGATGAGGTTGCCACATACAAGGAGGCCGCTGCCGCCACCAGCGGCGCTCCCGGCAATGGCACGCGCCCGGCTGCCAACTAGGCTCGGCGCAAATCTGCCCAAAACAGGCGGTCGGAGTACAATCCCGGAGTACAGGTTTTGCACTCTGACCGTCCATGCCTATAATGAACCAGTTGGCCATGTCCCCCGACCAAAGTCCCATCCAGTACGCGCTTGTTGCATACGTGAGAAGTGCCCTCGGAGAGTTCGTCGAAGGACTCCGCCGGGAGCTCCACCCTGTGCACGCGCACCTTCCAACTCACGTGACAGTGCTCCCCCCGCGCCCTCTCCAGGGCTCAGAGGAAGACGCGATTGCCATGCTGCGCAGCCTGACCTCGAAGGTTGCTCCGTTTGAGGTGGAACTTGGCGAGGTCGAGAGCTTTCTGCCCATAACGCCAACTGTCTTTATTCGTGTAAGTTACGCGGGTTATCGAATGCGCGAGCTGCATGATCTGCTGAATCGCGAAGGGCTGACCTACACGGAACCACTTCCCTACATGCCTCACGTGACCGTTGCCAAGATGGACACTAACGAAGAAGCCGAGTACGTGCTTCGCACCAGCAAGGAGCGCTGGGCTAACTACAAAGGCTCCCATCGGATTTGCGTCGAACACCTCACCTTTGTTCGCGGGCGCAACCACACATGGACCGACCTGGCCGGAATGGATCTGGCCGCCCCAAAACGCTGACTCTGAAGACGTAAGACGAGCGGGACACGATTGGACATGCCCGTCTTTCGCATTGCATATCCGTCGGGTACAAAGCTTAATAGTCTCACGCTACGCTACTAGGATTGAACGGGGCCCGAGAATCGGACTCCGGGAGGTTCGTACTCAGAGGGGCGTTGCAGTGAGGTTGCAATGCATATTGTCGTTTATGGCGCTGGATACATCGGGACAGTTCTTTCGGCTTGTCTGGCAGACTTCGGAACTCCCATCGTGTGCTGCGACTCCGCCACGGACAAGATCTTGGGCCTCGCGCAAGGACACATACCCTTCTACGAGAAAAACCTCGAAGAGATTGTGAAGCGCAATGTGCGAGCGGGCCGCCTTACCTACTCCACTGAAATCGAGGCGCAGGTATCGCGCTCGCAGGTCATCTACCTCGCACAGGACGACCCCGGGCAGACAGAAGACGTGGCTCTGCGCCTGGCTCCATCAATGCAGCCCGGATCGTTACTGCTGATCTGCACGCCGACACCGGTGGGAACCTCAACCCAGATCGCGCGCAAACTCTGTGCGCTCGGCTACGAAATTGCCGTGGTCTCGCATCCGCTCACGCTGACCGAGGGATGCGCAGTGGAGGATTTCAACTGGCCAGACCGCCTGCTGTTCGGCACCAACAGCCCGCAGGCAGTCTCCATGCTGAAGCTCATCTACCGCCCCCTGGTCATGCGCGGCACGCCCGTCATCGTCACCAATCCTGAGACGGCTGAACTCGTGCGCGAAGCAGCTACTGCCTTTATCGCGACAAAGATCTCGTTCATCAACGAAATGGCCTCGCTCTGCGAGCACGTCAACGCCGATGCGCTCGATCTTTCGTTGGCACTCGGGCTGGATAAACGAATCGCGCCGCGCTGCCTGCAAGCCGGCGTTGGACTCGGCGGCACCTACGTCGAGAGCGACATCTCGAGCTTGACCTCGCTGGCCAAGCGTACGGGAGTGCAACTGCAAATGATCGACGCGGCGCAAGCCGTAAGCCGCCAGCATGCCGAACGCACGCTGCGCGTTATTTCCGGCGTAATGCCGGTCTTGCGCGATAAGCGTCTCGGACTGCTCGGGCTCTCAATCAAGCCCCACACAAGCTCCGTCGCTGGCTCCGCCTCGGTGGCGCTGGCGCGTCAACTGGTGGAGAACGGCGCGGTCGTGCGCGCCTACGATCCTTTTGCGATGTCGCATGCGGAGCGCGAACTGGAGCAGGCTGTGTCCTTCTGCGACTCGGCATACAAAGCTGCGGAAGGCGTGGACGCCTTGATCGTGGCAACCGGATGGCCGGAGTTCCGCAGTCTCGATTTCATGCGCATGAAATCAACTCTCCGCCGCCCCTTGATCGTGGACACCAAGAACCTGCTCGACCCGGAGAAGCTCCGCGGCATGGGATACGAGTACATGGGCATCGGCAGGATGCATTGATCGAACTCGCGAACGTGCTTCATTCTCCTTTGCGGTGGAAATGACGTGATTGCTGGCCCGGAGCGAATCCGGGCCTTTTTTGTTACCGACGCCAGAATAGCTCTTTTCCACAACAAGCCCGTCATGCACGCCGCTTAGGATCGTAGGCGTCTGCTATAATCGATTTCGGTTCCATGGTGGGTATAGTTCAATGGTGGAACGCCGGTCTGTGGCACCGGATGGTGTGGGTTCGAGTCCCACTACCCACCCCAAAAGAGATTTAAAAAGCCTGCTCTCAGCAGGCTTTTTCTTTTTGTCGACTTCCTCTACCGAATTCTGGTGAGGGGAGTCACGTGCAGCAGCCATGCGAGCGCGGCCAGCAGTCCCGCATAGTACAGTTGCACGGTCACAGATCCATCTTGTGGTTGATCCTTCTGGAACACTTGCCACGCAAAGCCAGCCGCGACAAAAAGCATTGAGGGCTCACCAACCCACCAGAACAGCAACAGGCTGAACACCAGCAGACTTACCCGCCCCACCCTGTCCAGAGGACGAACCGCTCCGGCGCCATCCAGTATCCAGACAGGTATCAGGTTCAGCAGGTTGAGCCAGGCTCCGGTATGCGCCAGCGCCGCCCAGATTGGGGTCTGAGTGCGCCAGAACAGTAGCGCGGCGGCAAGCGCAGCGACTCCTCCCAGCGCGGGCCCGGCCAGCGACACCATCGCACGAACCTCGGCCGAAACTCCAAGCGCCTGCCACTTTACGTAGGCGCCCAATCCGGGAAGGAAGACCGGCATATCCGCCGGCAATCCCCTGCGTTTCACCTCGGCAAAATGTCCCATCTCGTGCAGCAGGATCATCATCGCGAAGCCGATCCCGAACCAGGCGCCGTAGAGCGCCCAATAAACTCCCAGGAACGCCACGAAGCTGAAGAGGAACTTCAGCTTGAACAACGCAAATATCAGCGTCTTCCCTTTTGCAAGCAAGAACGCGATTGGAGCCAGAGGCCCGAGTTTCTTCGCCCAGGAGTTGGGTCGGGTCGGAGAATTCGGCGTGACGGGGCTTTGCTGAAGAACTTGTATGCGGTTCTCAATCCACTGTGCCTGTTTCGAGTCTGACGGCAACAGTTGCCACGCGCTCTGCCATGCTTCGCGGGCTCGCAGCAGGTCACCCTGGTTTTCCAATTGGAGCGCCATTGCGCGCAACTGCTCGAGTTGCGCCGCATGCACCAGCGCATGGCATTGCGGGCAAACCTTGTCCTCGGGCTGCAAAGGCCCAAGACAGCGAATGCAATTCAACTCTGACAATCGAGATTCCTTTAGTAAGGCCCTTCAACCGCAGGCAACACTCGTCCTGCTGTAATCTGCCAGGCAATCCGTAGTCCGACCGACAGGATCACAACCCCGAGCAATCCGTTTACCGGACTCTGCATGAGAGACATGAATGGCGATGCCATACCATACATCACAAGCATTCCCAGAAGCATTCCAGCGCGACCCAAGGTAAGGTTCTTCGCAACTCTGGTTGCTCTGCTTGGCTGCGATGCTGACGACTGCGCTCCATCCGCGTTGTGCGTTTGCACCTGCGCCGTCTGCGGCCTGTGCTGAACGTACTGTGCAATCGCTATGGGAATGGCAGATACGGAAACGGCCGCATACGTCAGCAGAATGGCCGCCCATTGGTAGCGCCGCCCTCCCATGTTGCCAGAGCCTTTCATCATGGCCTTGCCAACAAGCCATCCCACGGCGAGCGAGACAAAACCAATCTCCACATGCAGCAGAATGCCCACCGCGGAGTAAAGGATCAGGCCGAGCAACGCCCCGCCCACGCCCAGCAGAATGGCGCGCGAGAACGCTGCGTGCGTGTCCCTGGGCTTTTGGGACTTCACGAGCTGCGAACAGGCGTCGCAAGCACGCGAGCCGTTAATTCGGTAGTAGGTTCCGGTGATCGGCTGATGGCAGATGAAGCAGGCGTCCGCCGCAGGCTGCTCGTGGAACTCAGCCGTCTCAAACTGCGGCACTTGCGAATCGTTTGTCTCTGGCATGTGGCGAACGCTATCACACCCCGGCTTCAAGGAGAACCGAAATCAGCCGGAGCGAGACACTGATTAATTCATCCCGCAGCCGCCACCGCCACACGAACCAGCGGGCATGCCACAAGGCATTTTAGGAAGCGAACTCGACGAACGATCCGTACCATGCGCGGCAAAGGTCGAGAGTTGCTGTTCCAGATCGGTGCCTTTGCACTCCGGACACTCCGACTGCTTGCCACCGTAAACAATGGCCTCAAACTTCTTGCCGCATCCCTTGCAGATGTATTCAAAAATAGGCATATCGACCTCTCACGCCGCAAATTCCGCAGGCAGACCACCCGCCGCGGCGAAACTGATACATTCATTATACGGGCGCACGGCACCCCAAACCGACCCATGTTCAGCAAGGAAATCGATCATCCCGCAAACTCCGGCTTGGCCAACGACTTTGTTCCGCGCCGCTTTCTTCGCGGCGGCCACCTGCAGACAATCGCCGGAAACTTCATGCGCCGCACCACTCACCTTCCCCCACCGGAAGAGCGCCTGTTTCAGATAGAGGCCGACGTTCAGTTAATGTGCCATTGCCACTGGCAAGCTGAGCGCCAGCAGCGCCTCACGCTCATGATCGTGCACGGTCTCGAAGGCTCCAGTAACTCGGGATACGTCATCGGCACGGCCAACCGCGCCTGGAACGCTGGATGGAACGTCGTGCGCATGAACATTCGCGGCTGTGGCGGTACCGAGCACCTGTCGGCAACGCTTTACCACTCCGGCCTGTCGCAGGATATCGAGAAGCTTGTCGCTGAAATGATCTCCACCGACGGACTGGAGCGGGTTGCACTGGTTGGATTCTCTATGGGAGGCAATCAGGTCCTGCGCGCCATGGGCAAGTGGGGCTCAGCCGTTCCTCCGCAGGTAATCGCGGCGGCAACGGTCTCACCAGCCTGCGACCTTGCGCTCTCGTCCGATCGCATCCACGCCCGCGACAACACAATTTACGAATGGTGGTTCCTGCATTCGTTGCGCCGCAGCTATCGCCGCAAATCGGCGCTCTGGCCGGGAAGGTACGATATCGAGCCGCTCCAGAACATCCACTCCGTTCGCGATTTCGATGATCGCATCACGGCGCGCTACATGGGATTTGCTGGGGCAGATGACTATTACGACAAGGCGAGTTCATCGCATGTGCTGGACCAGATCGCCGTCCCCACGCTCGTCATCCACGCCGAAGACGATCCGTTCGTGGTGCTGTCCGCCGAGACGCGACGCAAACTGCACGAGAATCCCAACATTACATTTCTGCTCACCGCACATGGAGGCCATTGCGCCTTCGTTACCGAACCCAGCATCAATGGCGACGACGGACGCTGGGCCGAGCGCAAGATTGTTGAGTTTCTGGAAAGCGTCGAGCGCCGCTCTCTGCAATAGGAAGGAAGAATGGACGCCGACACGAGCATCGAGCTAGGCCCCTCCGCTCCCGCACTGGAACTTCCCTGGTATGACCCGGAAGGCCGCGTGCAGTACTTCGACCTGCGCAGCGACCCAGCCGCACTCGAACAGAGCTTAAGCCTCATCCCTGAGTCGCAAAACTATCCCGCTCTGGGCGAGTTCCTCAAAGTAGTGAACTCCGAACCGAGCCCGTGGCAAACGGCAAAATGCGACGTCTGGTGCGAGGAGTCCGACCCTGCAGAGAACCTCTATTCATCCGCATTCGCCCAACATTCATACGTGGACCTAGTGCTGGCCCGCAGGTTCTCCGCACACCGCGACGATCTCGACCTGCACCGCTCCTTCGCCGAAACTCTCGCCCGCCGACTCGAGGACAACGAAGGCCTCGCAGCCTCCGTCGAAATTGTCCTCCGCCGCTGCTACTTTCATCGCGACTCGGCAAAGGACGGTGCCACCGAATCCGACCCCGGCTACTGCCTCAGTATGTTCGTCACCGGCCACGGCACCTCGACCACAGAGGCTGCGGACAACTGGAATCTCGCGATGAACTACGCTGCAGAATGCATCCTGAGCCTGCCCCTGCACGAATCATGAGAACTCAGCTAAAATGATCACGGGTGCCCACCCGTCCTCATATGGGAGCGTAGCTCAGTTGGATAGAGCATCTGCCTTCTAAGCAGAGGGTCGCAGGTTCGAATCCTGCCGCTCCTACCATAAGAATCAATTAGTTAGCTTTCGCGCTTCCGGCTTTCTCTTCCAATTGCGGTGAGAATTGCGGGTACCCTGCCCCAATTTTGGGTGAACTGATAGCTTCAACGGCACCGCGTAGCTCGTCCATTCCGAAGTGACCATAGCGCGCCGCCATCTTCGCCATAGTTCCGGCAGACCATCCAACAATCTTGGCGATGATGGGCAGCGGGACGCGGGCGGCAATCATCCGGCTTACTGCCGTGTGGCGTAGATCGTGGAAGCGAACGGAGAGCAGCGCCGCTGGCAGTTCTTCTGTCTCCCAATTGCACGATTCGCAGATGTAGCCCTTCTTTGCGGGCTTCTGCCTGTCCACCAGGAGACCATCTTTGCAGGATGGGCAGTGACGCTGTGTGCGCCGCTTCGCGCCTTCCCACGCCTCTTTAACGTCTCCGATGGGCTCCAGTGGGTCTGTCTTGTAATCAACCTTGCCCGTAAAGCCAAAAGTCTCTTCCGTTCCCGCCTGTCGGCACTTCTCTAGCGGAAAGACGTAATGATGGGGCTTTCTGTCTGGGAACTGTTGCGCCCAAAAGGTTAGGGTCTCGATAGCGCGCTGATTCAGTGGGACCGTTCGCCCCGTTCCTGCCGCTGTCTTGTCCTTGCCAAAGGTGAGGCAGCGATTTACGAAATCAATGTTGCCCCATTGCAGGGTGCGAATCGTGTTATAGCGCGCGCCTGTCTCCAGAGCGAGAATGACAAACGGCAGAAGGATGCGGGAACGCGATTGGCTGCACTCATGCACCAGGGCCGTCTCTTCTTCCGATGTGAGCGCACGTCCCACGTCCTGCCGTTCGGGAAGCATCTGCACATCTGCCTTGATCCGCTCCCACGCCCCGCGCTTCCGCATAATCTGTCGCAGCATGGCCACTTCAAGGTTTACCGTTCGGCCTGACGCGCCCTCTTCCAATCGCGCTTTCTGATATTTACTAACATCCCGCGCTTCGATATCCACTAGTAGTTTCTTGCCGAGAACTGGCAACAGATGGGCCACGCTGTTCTTGGCGATTAGAGCCATCTTGGGAGACCATGCGACCGCCTTGGCCTCTTGCCACTCCGAAGCGGCAACAGAGAGCAGACGCGGCGATTGTGCCTTGCGTATGCCCGCCCCGCCATCCTTCAAGGACTGTTTACGCTTGCTCTCCACTTCGCGGGCGCGAGTAATCGAGGTCATGCCCGTAGTCTCTCGGACGCGCTGTCCGTGGAACATGAAATCCATTGTCCAGACTTTCGTACCCTTCGCCCGATAGAGTGACATGGCTATTTCTTTCCTTTCGACTTCGCCGCTGTTTTATGAAGAGACTTTCTGTCGTCTGCGCTCACACCTGTCTTCTTGATTGGCGTTTTCTTGCGCTCTCGCCACGCCCGCACGGCAGCAGTGTGGGCACATTCCGGCGTGCAATATTTCTTAGCTCTCTGGCTTTCAACTCGGAAGAGTTCCCGGCACTCCGCCCTACCGCAGAGTCGAAACTCTGCCCCGCCCGCTTTCTCAAAGAACAGAACTGCGAAACAGATGTCATATCCATCCGCACTGCTCACGCGACCTTCGACAGCGCCATGTTCATAGTCATACTCCACTATCAATGCGCACTGGAGTTCAGGAAGGTGGTCGAAACTGTGAAACTGAAGGTTTGCGTCGAAGGGTGGTTGCACCTGATCCCAAGCCGACATTGGAGTTGTGGCGGTACGGCGTAAGATCCTTTGAAATCCAACAAAGTCTGAGAATCGAAGCTGCGGATCAGCCCAATACGTTCCAATCCACTTCCTAATCTTTGGATCCCCATATTTCTCCAAGAAGTTCAGTGCGTCCTCAGGAGAAGAAATTGCCATGAATGCCTTGAGATAGGCTGGCCCATCAATGAACTCCACTTCGAGTTCTTCATGGAGATTCATACGGTCGAACCTCTTCTTCGTTTCTTTTTCCTGTTCTTCACTGAATGGAATCGACTCGAAGCGCCAATCTTGTCCTTCCGGCAGCATCTTCCACTTATTGCGTTCATCAATTCCACGATAACCAAGCGCGTACTCGACTCGTAAGGGAACCGGCGGCAATCTGAATTCGCTAGTGACATGCTTTGTGACTTGTGACTGTCTCATGCAACATATACTGTCACATACAACAAGTTGAGTCCATACCATGAAAGCCTTAGAACCGCAGGTTCGAATCCTGCCGCTCCTACCATTTCTGAATACATGAAGAGCGCTGGCCAATTATCTTGGGCAGAGTTTCTGGTTGACATGCCTGGTCTTGACGGAAACAATCGCACAGCGGCATCAAGCCTAGTCCCCTCCATTCTTTCGAGGAGCGCGTCTTGACTGTAAAAGGAAATGAAGCATCGGCTAGTTCGCGCGACTACACGCTTCTGATCCTCGCGGCAGTCGTAAACTTCCTTTGCTTTCCGCCGATTACGTTGGGATCGCAGATTGTGAGGGACTATCGGGTTTACTACGCGGCTGGAAAATCCGCGGCGTCTCCCTCGCTGATCTACAACCACAGTGCCCAGCTTTCGCTGCAGCGAGCCCTCTTCGGAGACGACCGCTTTCTTCCATTTCTCCACGCACCACACGAACTCGCCATCTTCGGACCGCTCTCGATGTTGTCGTTGCCTGCGAGTATTGCAATGTGGCGGGCTCTCAGCTTTTTGCTCGTGATAGCGACCGCATTCCTCCTTGCGCGCAGCACGCAGAGCGACCTCCTGCCGAATCTGATCGTAATGCTCGCGATGTCTCCTGTTGCGTTCACGATCTTTCACGGCCAGGATTCCCTGCTGCTGGTTGCCGTGCTGGCATGGTCGTTGTATCTGGAAAACCAACAGAAACCATTAGCAGCGGGAGCAGTTCTTGCGCTTGCCTGTTTTCGTCCGCAACTCCCCGTGCTGGTGGCACTCGCTATGCTCATCAATGGGCGGAGGCGATTCTTCGCATCGTTCGTCGGCACAGCACTCTCCATCGCTGGCGCGAGTTACCTATACCTCGGAGCCTCGGGGTTGCGCGACTACCTGAGCCTTTTGAAGTTTACCGAAACTCACGCCCCAGTCACGGACATGACGAATCTGCGAAGCGTGGTGTTTCTGAGTGGACATAGTGCCCCGGCGATAGTCACTGCGTTATCACTGACGGCTGTCATTGCGTTTGTCCCGGTGTGGTACAGAGAACAGAGTGCGAACGCAGTCATGGGCAGCGCGATCTGCCTGGCGACTATCATCAGCCCACACTGGTTCAGCTACGAACTCTGTGTACTGGCAATTCCCATCGCGATTGCTTACAGATCGTTGCGCGCGTGGGACTGGCTGGCGCTCAGCCCACTGTTCTTAGCACTCCCATTCATGTATCTGCTGCTGTCCGGCTACATCCCCTTGCTTACGTTGTCGTGTGTTTACCTTGCAGCGCTGTTCTACATAGGCAGGTCATCAGATAAGAGTGCACTGAACTTAGAAGTCACTCAGATTCCGGCCGCGCTCAAGAGTTAAGCCGTCTGAGCCGCACTCACGCTATCGAAGAACTGGAAGAATTTCTCGACTCCTGTAACCTTCAGTGCTTCCCGGATCCGATCGATTACTCCTACCAGCGCCAGTGTGCGCCCGCTGTTCTGGCGTGAAACGTAGGCGCCCACGAGAGCTCCAATGCCCGCCGAATCGACATATGGCACATTCGTAAAATCAAGAATCAGCGACTGCGATGTATCTTCGCGAACTGTGGACTGAAAGGCGAACACATTGTTCAGCACCAGAGGTCCGTTCAAGCTCAGAATACGGCGTCCGGCACCGTCGGCGGGTGTGTCTTCGATGTGAAGGGGATCGTTCCTCATCGCCGGATAGTACAACTGAAATGATTCAGTAATGTTACAACCCCGTGAAAATATCGCGGGTTCGGCATCGCACCGCTCGCATGATTGCCACGTGAGTAGCTGTCGCAATCGGATACACTATTCTGCTGATTCGTATGCATGCAAGGGAGCGGCAGATGGACGAGGCATTAGCAACGAAAGTGATTGCCGAAATCGCAGCCGTCAAACGCATTCCGGTTGAGAAGGTCACAATCGACAGCACGTTTGAGGATCTCGCAATGGACAGCCTGGACGCCATGAACCTGCTCTTCGCCCTGGAGGAGCACTATGGAGTCTCAATCCCCGACCAGGCTGCTTACTCGATCAAGGACGTTCGCGGAGCGGTCGCCGAAGTGGAGAAGATTCTGGCCGAAAAAGCCGACGCACAGGACTGACCCGAACTGGTAAGCCATCGATGACCATCAACCCACGACGCGTCGTTGTCACTGGAACAGGCATTCTTTGCGCGCTTGGCCGCAACTCCGCCGAGAGCTGGAGCGCGATGTGCGAAGGGCGCTCAGGAATCGCGCAAATTCAATCGGTGGACATGCAGGGACTCCGCTTTCAGAACGGCGCAGAGGTCCACGATTTCCGTCCAGAAGATCACTTCGAAGCTGCACGTTGCGACCTCATCGACCGCTTCGCGCAGTTCGCAGTCGTCGCCGCACGCGAAGCAGTACGGCAGGCAGGGTTTGATCTATCCCGCCCCGCGCCTTTCGGCGACATCAGCGCTCAAACTGCGGTCGTCACCGGAACTTCCATGGGCGGCCAGACCAGCCTGGACCGCGGCTTCGAAGCCATCTACAAGGAAGGTCGCCCCCGCCCGCATCCCTTCACGATTCCTCTCACGATGTACAACGCCGGCGCGAGTCACATATCGATGGAACTCGGAACGACCGGACCTGCATACGCCATCTCTACCGCGTGCGCCTCTGCCACGCACGCCATCGGGCAGGCGTTCTGGATGGTGCGTTCCGGTGCGGCGAAAGCAGCAATCTGTGGTGGCAGCGAAGCTCCGTTCAGCCCAGGTATATTGCGCGCCTGGGAAGCGATGCGGGTGGTAAGCCCCGATGTGTGCCGACCTTTTTCGCGAGACCGCCGAGGACTCACGCTCGGCGAAGGCGCCGCGATGCTCGTGCTCGAACCCCTAGAATCGGCTCTCGTGCGGGGTGCGCAAATTTTGGGCGAAATCGTAGGATTCGGAATGTCCTCCGATGCAGGACACATCACGCAGCCCAATGTCGCGGGGCCGTCGAGCGCCATGGCGGCCGCCCTCAACGATGCTGCTCTCGCGCCCGAAGCCATCGGCTATATCAATGCACACGGCACCGGCACCACAGCCAACGACGTGACGGAGGTGCAGGCCATCCGTAAGATTTTCAGTGCTCACTCGGACTCGCTCGCCATCAGTTCGACAAAATCCATGCATGGCCATGCCCTCGGCGCAGCAGGAGCTCTCGAGGCCTTCGCCACGCTGATGGCATTGCGTGAAGGAGTGCTTCCGCCTACCGTCAACTTCAACGAACCCGATCCAGACTGCAACCTCGACGTCATTGCGAACATCGCACGCCACAGCCCGGTCGAGTACGCGCTCTCAAACTCTTTCGCATTCGGAGGATTGAACGCAGTGCTGGCCTTTCGACGTTGGCAATGAGGAGGATTCTTGAAGCGCGTTCCGCAACGCGAAGTTTTGGACGGCGACAATGAAAAGCCCGCAGACGTTCTCGAATCGCTAGAGGACCTGCGCATGGTCAACCGCTGGTTCGGTGGCATCGCGACTGCCACTCACCTTCTTCGCCGAGCCATGAAAACCTTCCACCTCCGCTCGGCTTCCGTCCTAGACGTTGCATCGGCAGATGGATATGTGATCACCCGCGCAGGAGAGCGCCTTCGTAGCGAAGGATTACAGATCGCTCCAGTGTGCCTCGATCGTCGCGGCCTGAATCGCGATGCGCATTGCTGCGAGCAGGCCGTTGTAGGAGACGCACTCGATCTGCGCTACCCTCCTGACAGCTTTGATTTCGTCAACTGCGGATTGTTCGTCCACCATCTCTCGCCCGGCGAAGTCATCCGATTCGTCAACGGTGCGTTGGCGGTTGCGCGCCACGCCCTGCTCATCAATGATCTGCGGCGCAGCCCCGTTCATCTCGCGCTGGTGTACGTAGGAACGCCCTTATTTCGCAGCTACATTTCCCGCTTCGACTCAGTGGCCTCAGTGAGGCAGGCATACACGCCGCAGGAGCTGCGCGAGCTACTGCTCAAGACCGATGCTTCACACTTCGAGATTGGCACCCGCTACCTGTACCGGATGACTTCCATCATCTACAAGTAGATAGGCAGCATGCGTAGCAACTAGGGCATTTCCGCCTCAGTTTTCCTCAAGCCCCCCATTTAGAATTGACTCACATGTCTGAACTGAAAACTCTTTCAACGGAAATCCTTCAGCACGTCTCGCAGAGACTCGAAGTCCCGCTGCGCAGCCTGGTCTCAGTAATCGAGTTGCTCGACGGCGGCGGCACCGTTCCCTTCATTGCCCGGTATCGCAAAGAGGCGACGGGCAACCTCGACGAGGTGAAGGTTCGCGAAATCGAAGAACAGCTCGTTTATTTCCGCGATCTCGTCGCGCGGCGAGAAACCATCCTCAAGTCCATCGAAGAGCAAGGCAAGCTTACGGATGAACTGAAATCGCGAATCGAAAACGCATTTGACAAGAGCGAGCTTGAAGATCTCTATCTCCCCTACAAGCCCAAGCGCCGCACCAAGGCCACCATCGCGCGCGAAAAGGGCCTGGAGCTGCTGGCCAACTACCTATGGGCGCAGCAGCCGGCAGAGCTCCCGCTCAACGAGTTTGCCGCCACATTTGTAAGCGAAGAGAAGGGTGTCGCCAGTATCGACGAGGCGCTCGAAGGCGCACGCCATATCATTGCCGAACTGATCAGCGAAGATGCCGACCTGCGTAAAGCGCTGCGCCAGCTCATGCTGGACGAAGGTATCGTGAGCAGCCGCAAGGCGACCGACGCCATCGATGAGCAGGAAAAGTTCAAGATGTATTACGACTACCGCGAGCCGGCCAAGACCATCCCGTCGCATCGCATGCTGGCCATCCGCCGCGGTGAAGCGGAGAACGTCCTGTTCTTCCTGCTCGAACTCGAGGCACCTCGCGCCATCGCCGTAATCTCGTCGCACGTCCTGCGCACGACTGGCGATTGGACTCCGCAGCTCACGCTTGCAATCGAAGACGCGTGGAACCGCCTTCTCAACTCGTCTATCCAGGGTGAGATCCGCCTCGAACTCAAGAAGCGCTCGGATGCGGATGCCATCGCCGTGTTCCGTGACAACCTCCACAACTTGCTGCTCTCGCCTCCAGCGGGCCCCATCTCGGTGCTTGGCATCGATCCCGGCCTGCGCACCGGATGCAAGCTTGCCATCGTCGATGAAACAGGAAAGTTTCTTGCTCACGATGTGATGTATCCGTTCACATCTAAGAATGGATTGCAGGAATCAGGCAAGGTGCTCGAGCAACTGATGGCCAAGCACAACGTGCGCGCCATCGCCATTGGCAACGGAACCGCCGGACGCGAAACCGACCAGTTCGTTCGCGAATTTTTACGCGAACGCAAGCTCGACAATATCTTCGCCGTCACCGTCAGCGAGAGCGGCGCCAGCGTGTACTCCGCTTCCGACATCGCGCGCCAGGAGTTCCCCGACCTCGACCTCACCGTGCGTGGAGCCATCAGCATCGCCCGCCGTCTGCAAGATCCGCTCTCCGAACTCGTGAAGGTCGATCCCAAGTCCATCGGCGTCGGCCAGTATCAGCACGATGTCGATCAGCGCAATCTTCAGCAATCGCTCGAAGCTGTCATCGAGAGCTGCGTAAATCGTGTCGGTGTCGATCTCAACACGTCTTCGTGGACTCTGCTGCGCTATGTCGCCGGAGTCACCGAACGCACTGCGGTCAACATCGTGAAGTACCGCGACGAAAACGGACGCTTCCACTCCCGCGCGCAGTTGATGAAAGTCCCCGGCGTCGGCCCGAAAACATTCGAGCAGGCTGCTGGATTCCTGCGCATCCGCGACGGCGAGAATCCGCTCGACATGACCGCCGTTCACCCCGAATCCTACCCAGTCGTCGAGCAGATTGCCGCGTCTCTGCAAACCCCGCTGCCCGAACTGATCCGCCGTCCCGAGTTGCTCGAGAAGGTCAACCGCGATCAACTCACGGTTGGTACATTCACACTGAACGATATCCTCGAAGAGCTGAAAAAGCCCGGGCGCGATCCTCGCGACAAGTTCGTCGCGCCCAGCTTTGCCGAAGGCGTCCGCGAGATCTCAGACGTGCAGACAGGTATGGTGCTCGAAGGCGTCGTCACAAACGTTACCAAGTTCGGAGCCTTTGTCGATATCGGCGTGCATCAGGATGGCTTGGTCCACATCAGTGAGCTTTCCAATCGCTACATCAAGGACCCAAGCGAGGCCGTGAAGGTGGGACAGATTGTGAAGGTGAAGGTGTTGAGCGCGGATGCAAAGACAAAGCGGATTGCACTTTCTATCAAGGCGCTGCTGGAACCTGCTCCCCGCGCGCAGAAGCCTCAGCAGCCCAAGCCGCAGCAGAAACCGCAACTTTCCATGGATCAGAAGCTGTCCATGCTCTCCTCAAAATGGAAGGTGCGATAACCACCGAAGCATGAAGAAGGGAGTCCACGATGGACTCCCTTCTTACTTTCTGCCAATCTGCAGCCGTGTCAGTGCAGCGTAATCCAGATGCGGGCGAGGCTGAATAGGGCGATGGAAACGCCAAACAGGAAAAAGACGTTCTGGGCTGTCCGTTTCGACAGCGGCTCAGGCATGGGCACGCCGCGCGCACGAAAAACAGCCACCAGCGCCAAGTCCTGCTCGCGGATGAAGTCCGCCAATCGCACGTGAAACAGAGCAATAGTCAGACCGACAAGGACGCGAGTGAATTCCATCAGCATGTCCAAAAATATATTTCGCGCCGGGCGCGTGCACCATCCGGCAAATTCCTTAGTCACCGACCATCTCATGCCGGTTCGCCTGACGTGCTAATATTTTTACTCCAATAGGCTTACGCCAAAAGATGCCAACTGATCTCGAAAAGCTCGTAGAACTGCAGAAAGTCGACCTCGAAATTACGCGCCTCAACGCGCAGCTCGCCACCGTTCCTAAGACGCTTGCGCGGATCGAGGCTCAATTGGCCACCGCCCGCAAACGCGTGGAAGACGCACGAGCCGCCATCAAGGCCGGAGAGGCCAGCAAGCGCAAGTTCGAGCAGGAAATTCAGTCTCGCAACGAGCAGATTATCAAGTTCCGAGGCCAGTCCTCCAGCGTCAAGAACAACGAGCAGTACAAGGCCCTGCTCTCCGAGATCGCCCACGCCGAGGGCGAAATTTCGAGCTTCGAAGAAAAGATTATCGAAGTCATGCTCAAGGCCGACTCGTTACAGGGCGAACTGAATCTCGCCGAAGCAGCGCTGAAATCCGAGAGCACCGAGATCGAGCGCCAGAAGGCAGAGGCCGAGAAAGCTTCCGAATCTGACCGGGCTTTACTCGAAAGCGCGAAAGTCAAGAGCGAGTCCCTGCGACGGGACGTCGATGATTCCTTGCTCGCGAGCTACGACCGCATTCTCAAGACTCGCGGCTTTGCCGTGGCCGAGGTTGTCGATCATCGCTGCACCGCCTGCCAGTTCATGCTGCGCCCACAGGTAGTCTCCAACGTCCGTGCCGCGCAGGAAGTAATCACCTGCGATTCCTGCGGACGCATGCTCTACTACCTCCCCGAGCACAACGTGAAGACCGCTGCTGCCAACGTTTCCGGCATCGCACACCAGGCTGAGCGCGAGTGGATGTTCGTTCCTTCGATGGGCACGCAGGGCGCATTTGTGGTGTTTGTCAATCACAAGGGCAATGCCAGCATGAAGGCCTACGATGCGACCACCGGGAAAGTTATCTCCCGTCGTGTTGAGAAGAACGCAAACTTTCAAAGCATTTTTGCCCATGAGATCAGCGATGCTCGCAATCTCTTCGTTGACGAGCCGAATCTCGACGAGAAGTACAAGGAACAGTTGCCGCCCGAGGTCCTCGACGATCTTCGCCACCAGCTCCCAGCGTCGTAGGGCCTCGACAGTCCGGCCCTGAACACTTCGTATGAAACCTCGAAAGAATCTATCCACCGCCCCGGCTGCGCGCGTCATTGTCAATGCTCATGCCCTCGCGCGTCTGCGCTCGGGACATCCCTGGATTTTTAAGTCAGACATCGAACGCGTTGAACAAGCCGCGCCCGGTGCGCTCGTGCGCGTCGAAGACCAGCGCGGCAAGCCCTACGGCTCTGCGCTCTACAGTTCGCGTTCGCAAATTGCGCTTCGCATGGTGGCCCCCAATCCGGTCGAGCCCGAGAAGTACACGGATATGCTGCGCTACCGCATACGTCAGGCGATTGCCTATCGTGCGCGCGTCGTCCGCGATTCAGATGCCTTCCGCGTTCTCTTCAGCGAAGCCGACATCACTCCGGGCCTCATCGTCGATAAATACAACGACGTGATCAGCTTTCAGGTGCAGACGCAGGCCATGGATGCGCCTTTTGCACGCGAAATCCTGATCGAAGAACTCAAGGCCGCCTACAATCCAGCGACCATCCTCGAACGCGTCGATCCCCACATTCGCGAACTCGAGGGCCTCGCTCCACGCGAGGATCAGACTGCCTATTCGCGACTCAAGAAGCCCAAGACCGCTACTCAGATTCACATGAACGGCCTGACTTTTCACTACGACGGCAGCGCCGGGCAAAAGACCGGAGCCTTTCTCGACCAGCGCCAGAACTATGCTGCGGCTGAGCGTTATGCGAGCGGAAACGCGCTTGAAATCTGCACTTACCAGGGCGGATTCTCGCTTCATCTGAACCGCGTTTGCGAGCACGTAACGGCCGTCGATATCTCCTCTGAAGCACTCGCGGTGGCCGAGCAGAATCGCCAGCTCAACAGTGAGAAGCCCATCGAATTTGTTGAGGCCGACGCCTTCGAACTGATGCGCCAGTATGCCGACGCCGAGCGCCGCTACGAAACCATCGTGCTCGATCCGCCAGCCTTCGCCAAATCAAAGAAGAATGCCGAAGACGCACTACGCGGCTACAAGGAACTGAATCTTCGCGCGCTCAAGATGGTGCGCAACGGTGGACTGCTCGTCACATGCTCGTGCTCCTTCCACGTCAGCGAGCAGGACTTTCTCGCCATGCTGTCCTCCGCCGCGCTTGATGCGCGCCGCAATCTTCACATCACCGAAAAGCGCATGCAGTCAGTCGATCACCCCGTGCTGCTCAATGTCCCCGAAACGCACTATCTCAAATGCATCGTCTGTTCCGTGTTTTAAACTTCGCAAAGTGAAAGGCCGCCTTGTGGGCGGCCTCCGCCTCTCGATGCCTGCTTTCAGCATGGAGGCGTAACCTCGATCTCAGTGGAAGTGTTCTGGCTTACCCGATGTGGCCGTGACGCCGCCGCGCCCCTTGTGCATCTGCTGCATCTTGTTCATCTGGTCGGGTGTCAGGATGGTCGCCAACTGTGCCTTCGTCGTCTGGCGAATCTGTGCCAGTTGCGTCATCTTCTGATCATTCGTAAGCGACTTGTTTTCCAGCACGGCCTTTCGCTGCTGATGTGCCGTTTCGAACAACTGCTTCATCTTGCTTTGCTGATCGGTGGTCAATCCCAGCTCTTCTGCAAAGCGGCCTTTTGCCGCCGCACGACGGCTCTCAAATGCGGTCTGCTGTTCCGGCGTCAAAACAGACTTCATCTGTTCGCGTGTGCTGGCGCGCAGATCCTTGAGCTTCGCCTGTTTCTGTTCTTCAGTCAGCGACTGGTCATGGCGAATCACCGCAGCCTGATCGCGCGCGGCCATACGCATGTCCATCAACTTTTGTTTTTGCTCCTGGCTCAGCTGAGGCTTCGCAGCCGCAGGAGCGCTCTGGACTGACGTTTCCGGGGGCGGCGTTGTCGCCTGTTGCGCGAACATTGCGGCGCCGGTCAAGGTCATTCCTAATAGCAGTACCGATTTCTTCATCCAATCACTTTGCATTTCTCGTCCTCTCCACTCTGGGGGCTGGGAATTCGCTTTCTAGAACTTCCTGCCCGTATCAGACGAAACCCCCATGCGCGAGACTAGTTTCGTTAAGTTGTGTTTCGAGACTACAGGCGGGATTTTGGGTTTCCCCTAGACTGAGAGCGTCCACTGTGCTGCAATTAGAGAAGTCCCCTATGCGAAGTGAAGTTTTAGACATCTCTGAAGGCCTGTCGCCGGTCCCTTGTGGCGATTTCAAGGTTGCCGCGCTGCGTCCCAGCGAGACTGTTGCGTTTTCGCTCGTGATACCGACATTTAACGAGCGCCACAATCTTGCCGAGATTATCTCGTTGCTCAAACCCGCCATTGCCTCACAGGTCGGCGAGTCCTACGAAATCATCGTCGTCGATGACAACAGCCCGGACGGAACCTGGCAGGTAGCAGCGGAACTTGCGTCAAAAGATCCGCACATCATCGCTCTGCGACGCTCCGAAGAACGCGGTCTCGCCACGGCCGTCGTGCGTGGTTGGCAAGCTTCGCGCGGCAGGCTTCTCGGTGTCATCGATGCTGACCTCCAGCATCCGCCTGAAGTCACGGCCAACCTCATTGCGGCCATGAATGACGGTGCCGATCTTGCCGTCGCCAGCCGCGATGCAGAAGGCGGCGGCACCAGCGACTGGAGCGTGCTGCGACTCATGATTTCCCGCGGTTCGCGTGCCCTTGGAAGAATCTTGCTGCCCGGCGTGCTCAGTTCGGTTTCCGACCCGATGACCGGATTCTTCGTTGTCCGCCGCACAGCCGTGCAGGACGTCGCAATGTCACCCTGCGGCTACAAGATCCTGGTGGAAGTGTTGGTGCGTGCCCGTCCGAAGAATGTGGTCGAGGTTGGCTATGTTTTCCGCTCAAGGCAGCGCGATGAAAGCAAAGCCTCCATCATGGTCTTTTTCGAATACCTGCAGCACTTGTTCCGTCTGCGTGCTTCGGCTCGCGCTGTTCGCGGATAGGCACGCATGCAGTAGGCAACTGTTTACTGCGGGTCCGATGCTTCCTGCTGTTTACCGGAAGTGCTGCTCTTCTCGCGAGAATGTGCACTTGCCGCCGAAGCATCGCTCTTGGGAGCCGCATCTTTGCTCACCGCAGGCGGATCTTTCTTCACCGGCATCTGCAGCGTGTGCACGACGGAAGGATCGTCCCTCAGCTTTACATACAGCGTCTTCCCCTTCGGGCGCGGGACTTCCACCTTCTCATCGATCGCGTTTTCGCTCACTTCCGTCGCATGTTGAAACTCTTTGTCAGATGCCACGGACTCAAGCAGAAACAGGTTCGTACCGCTCAGCGAACAGGGCTCATCCTGCGCCGCCGGGCAACGCAGTTCACTCAGTTCCGGCAAGCGCACCAGCGTAATCAGCGGCTGCCAATCGCCCTTCGCTCCGTCGCCTGAAACCGGACGAAATCTCAGCGCTCCAAATGTGGACGCACCGAAGTTCTTCGGAATCTCCAGCGTCGCCATCACCGTGTGCGCATTCTGCCGCATCAATCCGCCATTCTCCAGGCTCAACTCGGTGTGGTAGAAGCCATCGGCGCTCGTCACTTCCACTTTTTCCGACTTGTCGAAGTTTCCAGGCTGCTCGGATTTCAAACGGAAGTGCAGCTTGGCATCCACCGGCAGATCATTCTCGCTATCCAGCTTGATCGGTGAAGCTGCGGGCTCAATCGACTTGCTCACCAGCGACAGCTTTGGACGCGCCGCCATCACGTTTCCGCGCACGTCGAGCACACGCCCATCCTTCAGCGAAACATGCGTAGGAAGCGCCTGCCGCTCTTTCAGAGAAAGCTTCTCCGGCTTTTCGACCTGCATCGGCAACTCGTCTTGCACGGCAGCACCTGCCGTGGTCCAGCGCGCACCGCCCGCATCGAGCGAGACTACCTGCTCGAGACACGTTCCCTTGAGCGCTCCCTGCGTGTCGCCGGCGTAAATCGAAAACTGTTCCAAACGGCAGGCTTCCTCATACACCCGCAGAGTCACGTCCGTTGGCTGCGCCACTCCGTACTGCTTTACCTGTAGCGCGCTCTCTCCCGCCCCAACGCGGGAGAGTGGCAATTGCACCTCGAGGTCTTTGCCTGTCGCTTTCCACTCAGCCTTTTTCGTATCGCCTTTGGCACCGCGGAAATCAATGCTTTCTACGCAAACGCTGTTTTCCGAATGCACGTGCAACGCCTTGTCGTGCCCGGCAATCACCGAGGTCTTCTCCTCGTCCGGGATCACCCACATCGCCGACGAGTCCGAGCGCTGCAGATTGTACGAAGGTCCCTCAAACGGCTCGAATCCCCACTTTCCATGCACCTTGCCCCGGAACGAATATGGCAGCCAGCTCAGGTCTGGAATCGGCGCTGTCGGAACGAAGCCTCCAAGCAGCGCATTCGCCACCACCGGAATCTCCACCGACTTCCCTTCCGCGTTCTCAAGATGCAGTGTCAGGTGATGCGCCAGATCCGACGAAAACACCAGAGGCGCACCCTCGGCTCCCATCACCAGCTTGGGATTCTGCACGCAATACGTCGCTTCCACGGGAACAGCCTGCAATAGCGGCCTCACCGCCGGTTGCACCACCGGGAGCCCAATCACGATCACCGACTGCGGCTTGTGAAACGACGGCGGATAATTCAAGCGCAAATGCAGCTCATCGCCTTGCGGCAGCGCCAGCGCCGAGATGTACTGATACTTCGCCGTGTGCAGGTTTTCCATCAACCGCGCAAGATCGACCACCACTCCCACATACGGACTGTACGTGCCGCCGCCAGCCACTCTCGTCGTGCTGATCGCGCCCAGCAGGTCCCCGCCCGCGCCCTGCGTCAGCGTCGAAACCATCGATTGCCCATGCCCGTCATCGAGCACGAGCTGGTCGCTGTTCTGCATCAGGCACGAGGACTGCTGCAGCAACGGTTTCGCAAAGCACTGCTCGTCCACCTTGATACTCAGGCTGCGCGCCAGGGTCAGCGCGCGGTCATGCAGCAGCTTGGAATCAAAATCGTTCGACTCGCGAATCGCAGCCAGATATTTGTCCAACCGCGCACGGTTCAGGCTTGCGAGTTGCAGGTCCTGTGCCGCCCGCACAAACGCTCCGGGCTTGCCCTGCACCGCCGAACGCAGCGTGCTGAAATCGCCACCCGTCTGCGGCGCCAGGAAGATCAGCGCCTGCTGCGCGTCCTTGGGAACGGTGACCACCGTTCCCTCCTGCCGCACGTTCTTGCTCCAGGTTTCGATCCGCGTGAACCAGTCGTCAGGAGGAGGATTCGTGGCACCCCGCAGGAAAGCCACCACCATCAGGTATCGTGCCCGCTGGTCATCCGGCAGCATGGGATGAATCCACAGCCTGTCTCCGGCCAGCAGGTTCGGAACCTCAGCAATCGGCAGCGTCTTGCCGTCGCGTGTCACCGTAACTTCCACGCGCGGCCCGATCAGGTCGAATGCGCCCGCATCCGCGCAGGCCACGCCCGGCAGCAGAACCAGCGCCATCCAAATCAGCCAATGCCTCAGACCCGACAACCTGTGCTTTGCCTCCATGTTTCTATGATATTCCGAGCTGTGGCTTCGCACTTGCTCCCACGACAAATTCATACAGAAATGAAAATACGTTAGTGCCAAGCACTTAGGGGTGCGCGGGCCGGCACTTCACAATCAAGCCTCAGTGCCAGCGCTATTCCCCTGCCGAAGCTGACACTTCGCTCAATTCCAGCAAATCACGTTCCCGCAACACACGCGCGCCGCACGACACCAAAAAATTCGCCAGCTCGTCAAATGGTGCAGAAGGCCGAGTTGCATCACGTACATCTCCGCGCGGCACAAAGAGGATCATTCCCTGCCTGGCGCGCGTCAGAAGCACTCTATATGTGTTCACGATGTATTCTCTGGATTGTTTCTGTCCAACTCTCTGCCATGCCGTCCCGCGGAAGCGTTTTAGCTCCCATGCCATATTTCGACGGACAAAGTCACCGCCCCAGCATACGCAAGCCCAATCTATTTCCAGACCCTGTATTTGAAATTCATTCGCGGCAAGCTCTAGCTGAAATGATGAGCGAACATCTCCCTTTTTGGACAAAAACCAGTGCTCGACTCCATCGGCTCGAGCGGGAGGAAGTTCTAGCCCCTCGGCACGGAGTCGCCTCGCTTCAGAGGAGGCGATACAACCGTAGCGCTCTGTCCCGGTAGCAGTAATTCTGAGCCAGGATTTAGCGTCATCTAATTTGCGCGTGAGATAAATTGGATAATCTGGATTTTCTCCCAGAATTCGACGACAGTCCTCTACATTGCCTTTTAAGAGTGACTCTGCCCAGAGCGCTATGGTCTTGCCGCGGAATTGCCGCGTTGGGTTATCAAGATGAAGACCGTCATAGACCTCCACGTGTAGGTCATCTGGCGGCGCTCCGCAGTGGAACAGCTTCGCACCAGCTCCGTACTCGCCGTCTAAGGCTTGCTGCGAGACGGCTATACGCCAATGCCTGAAACGGGTTTGGAGAGCTCTTCCCCATTCACCAATCCCCGCTTCACCTCGATTAATCTCTTGACCGCCTCCAACTAACGCAATCAAAACAGCCCAGTCGTGGCGATCCAGTATCGACATCATGAGTTCCGGCTCCGAATAGCCCCGAAAGGTATCCCCCTCGTCCAGATACTTTTCAGTAGTGACCGCATCCCATGCTCTTTGGGCTTCGTCGAAAACGACAATCTTTTCGTGTGGGGGCACACTGTTGCGGGTGTGCGTCTTCTTGTACGCGAGCACCGTGTCTATAGTGGTCTTGGGATCACGCGAACTTACCCGAATTCCCTGCTTCTTACGCCGAGCTGCATCCTGTGATAGAGCTGCCCGAAGCACTCTCACAAGCGGGAGATTGCCCGTAAGAAACACGGCATCACTTTTGACAAAACTCCGTAATTCTCGATCGTGAACGAGCTTCAATCCAGCTAACGTTTTCCCTGCGCCCGGGACTCCAGTCACGAAACAAACTGTCTTTTCTTTGTTTCTCATCGACTGGACGGCTATTTGCTCTATAGCTTCGATCGTGTGAGTGAGATTGATTGGGTCACAATCCGCTTTTGCAATATCTTCGACTTGCATTTCTGCAAACATCCCGATTGCCGCTTCGACAATAGTGGGGACAGGGCGATATTCTCCGCCATCCCAGTTTGAGACTAGTATCTGCGCCCCAGTAGAGTGCTTTGTAGCGATTGACCTGATTACGTCAACTAGAGTCTCAACATCAGTGAATCGCGTTGGTTGAAGTTGCCGAAATACGCTTGTCTTCCTCTCGGGAATACAACTGCACTCAACGCCGACCACTACTGGATACATAACCCGATTGTGACTGGGCTCATGAAAGTGCAACAGATCGAGACAATAATCCTCGATTTGATCCGCAGCACTTGAGTTAACAGCCTGTGTCTTGAATTCGAGGCCAATCACGGCATCTCGAATCAGAAGCACAGCGTCCACTCGTCCCAACTTTCGAGGTATGACAAATTCCAGCGCAATTCCCCAGTTTTGAGGATTGAAGCTAAGTAACTCCCGATTAGATAATGTGCTTCTCAGCACATTTATCTCCTCTCGCCAGGACGTGATCAGAGCTGTCTTCAGGTCCTTATAGCGGTCTAGCTCATAAGCCTTGGTCAGCAGGGATACGAGATCATCGGGGGAGGTGCTTATGAAATTGCGCACAGAATCTGCGTAATATGCGGGCATTCATTCAGCATCACACGATGCGACGAAGCGGTCCAGAATTATCAATGGGCCTCTGAGCACATCAAATCGCAATAATTGGCAGCCACCCGACTGCTGTGCGATACTAATCCTGCTCAGGGCACACATGTTTACTGCCAACCGTGCTCTGGCACCACCTCAGCAGCGCAGCTTTGTAGTCGCAAGCACCCAGCCTGTGACATTTGCGTGCCGAGCCGGGATGGCGGAACTGGCAGACGCAGCAGACTCAAAATCTGCCGACCTTCGGGTCGTGGGGGTTCGATTCCCCCTCCCGGCACCAACCTCACCCAATCTCGTTTCACTGCTCAGCATCCCGGATCAGAACTCATCTCGAGTTTTGCTCAAATTAGAGGCAACAGTACCTCTTCCGTACGCATTAAGGTTCGCAGCATACCCATATGCGCCCGCCCTTCGCAGGAGGAGACAAAATGAAGAGAACTCATCTGCTGTTGACCGCCGTGCTATGCCTCGCCGTGTCCGGAGCCTATGCACAACAGAGCACGCGAATACTGCCGGGAGGCACCGAAATCAAGGTTCGTACCGACAGCGTCGTTCCTGCCAGTCCAAGGGCGGGCGCCAGCTATGCCGCAACCGTGAGCAACGATGTCATGAACAAATCCGGCAGCGTTGCCATTCCCCGCAACTCGCGCGCCCAGCTCGTCGCAACCCCGACCAGTGATGGAAAGGACACCGTGCTCGACCTTCGTTCCGTCACCATCCAGGGCCGCCGATACACAATTACAACCGCTGGTGCTTCCAATACCTCCAGCGGAGCTGGATTCGGAGCCAACCAGAAAACCGCCAAGTACGTTGGAGGCGGAGCAGCCGTAGGAGCCGTACTGGGGGCCCTGTTCGGAGGCGGTAAAGGTGCCGGCATCGGCGCACTCGTCGGCGGCGCCGGAGGTGCTGGCGCACAGGCCTACCGTGGACGCAAGAAGGACATTCCTGCGGAAACCGAACTGACCTTCAAGACCGCACAGGATCTGCAACTGCGCGCAGCCAGCGCGAAATCCGGCACTGGTTTAAAGACCAGACCCGCACAGTAACCAGCACTCTCGACGGATGCTGGCCTCGACCGGCATCCGTCACCCCTCGTACCTTGCCGCGACCTACCCGGCCTTTCGCCGAAGCCTTTCCTCGTGTTCCAACCTTTTGAAAGCGCTTGTATCGATATCTCTGACCCGGCATCTCATCTCCAGAATGCCGCCTTACATCTTCAAAGCAGAGCAAACTGTTGCACGCCCCCTGGATGAGGTTTTTGAGTTCTTTTCCAAGGCAGAAAACTTGCAGCAGATCACGCCTCCCTGGCTCCACTTCCGCATACTTACTATCGATCCAGCGCCCGTGCGGCTGGGTACGCTGATTCGCTATTCCCTTCGCTGGCGCATCTTCCCCATCCATTGGACGACTCGCATTGTCGCCTGGGAACCACCGCATCGCTTCGTCGATCTTCAGCTACGCGGGCCCTATCGCCTCTGGCGCCACGAGCATCGATTCATTCCCGTGTCCGGCGGAACCCTTATCACCGATGAGGTGCACTACGCACTGCCCATGGGAATCCTCGGTCAGGTTGCGCACACGCTGAAAGTACGCCGCGACGTCCGCGACATCTTCGCCTATCGTCGGCAGGCAGTGATGCATATATTCAACGCCTCCCAAGCACCTCAAACCTGCTCATGAGCACTGAATGATCAGCCCCGGCTCGCCATCAGTCCGCGCGCTCCAGCAGCTACGTTGACCAGCGCTCTGTTTGCGATGCTATACTCTGCCGCTTGTTGTCCGGTCCAAATTTCCATGCACCGCAAGGAGATGACATGGCATTGAATCTCAGATTAGATCGACGACGTTGGATCAAACTGGGAGCGCTCTCGGCAGCCTCGGCTTCGCTCAAGCCCTCCTTTCTTCTGGCTCAATCGGATCAGTCGTGCGAGCCCTCGATTCCGCAGAACCATGCGCCCTCTAATGGCGGAACCTGCCCCTATCCAATTCCATGGCTCGACAAGAACGGCAGTCACAATCAACCCGCAATGCCCAACGTGGAGTTGTCGAGCATCTACCACTTCAAAGGCAAACTTGGGCGATGCGCCGGATTCCACGGCATGGGAACCGATAACACAGGTAATCGTCTCGCCTGGGGCACTCCTACCACCGACTACAGCTACATGGCAGGAGAGTATTGGGCAGCGCGCCAGTCGCGTCCAGGAATCTTCGCACACACCTGACTTACGCTCTTCCAGGGACCGGCGGTTCCTGCGAATCAAGTACACGATTTCCATTCACCAATTTCATCCGAAGGCCTCTATTGGGTCACGCCAGTTCCTCCCACAGGATTGCTATTCAGCGAAGACCAGAAGACGGCCACTCTTCAGATGAGCAATCTGCCAATCATCGATCAGCCACGCTGGCCCGCGATGGATGCCGAATCTACCCCAGCGTTTCTCGACTTCAAACTCGTATTCAAGTCCACAAGCGAACCTGTTCACTACGAAGACGCTTCGCGCCAATACCGCTTTGCAGGCTTCAAAGCAATCGCGCAACTCGAGGCTACTGTTCGCGTCCCCTCGATTAACTTCACCTTCAAGACCGATCCGTTGGATACATCGAAATGCGACTTCGCAGTAATGGGCGAAGAATCCAACGGGAAATACTATGAGCAGACTAAGTCCTGACCGGCTTACTGGACCGTGGTGCTCTAAGAATGGTCAGATCAAAAAAGACCCACTCCGAAGAGTGGGTTCATAAACGCATTCCTTAAGGGCACGCCTGCGAAAGTAAGTGTGCCTATTGCGCAGCGATGATCGTCTCTTGTGGGACTATCCCCGGGAATACGTAAGCTTGCAACACAATCATGACGATGATGATCCCGAGCAGCATAACCGAATATTTCCAGACCTTGCGGAAGATATCAGTTTCGCGGCCAATCAAGCCTGTAGCAGCGCAAGCCACGGCCAGCGATTGCGGAGAGATCAACTTACCCATGACTCCTCCCGCAAGGTTGGCTGAGGTGGTCAGTACAGGGTTGATGCCAATCTGCATAGCTGTAACCTGCTGAAGCTTTCCAAACAGAGCGGCTGAGGACGTAACCGATCCGGTTAGGAACACTCCCAGCCAGCCAATCACTGGTGAGAACACAGGGAACGACTTGCCTGTGTAATGAGCAAAGGCCAGCCCCAGCGTATAGGACATGCCAGAGTAATTGGCTACGTAGGCGATACCGATTACCGACGCCAGCGTGATGAGCGCGAATCTTAATTGCTTGCAGGTCTTTGCAAATACCTTCACTCCGGTAGCTGGACTGATTCTAAGAACCACCATCGAGATCAGCGAAGAGATAAACATGGCTGTGCCCGCTGCTGTCGCGTATTCCCATCGGTAACTCGCCGCGTATTTCGCGGGCTTCGCAACAATGGGAGCGGTTCTGTAAACAATGCCGTCCAGGAACGGCCAGCTTGGAATACTCACGGCCCAGTGACGAACATTCAGGACCCAGTTCTTGAATGCGGGAATTCCCCACGTACCCATAACAACCATAAGAATGATGAACGGCAACCATGCCCTGATGATCTGGCCAGTGGTGTACTTCCTTGCCGTCTCGGTTACAACATCAGGATCGTCCGGGAAGCGCCATGTCGTACTCGGTTTCCAGAACTTCAGAAACACCACGAGAGACACGATGGAGACAAATGCAGAGAGAATTGCGGGCAGCTCTACACCCACATGATGACAAACCAGAAAGCAGGTCAGTGCGTAGCTTCCGCCCGCGACCAACGCGGCTGGCAATACATTCATTGCGTTCTTCCAGCCAGCCAGCACCACCATCATGAAGATCGGAATGATAAGCGCCATCACCACCATGTCCGAGCCGACGGCCTTGGTGAGCACGTGGTCGTTGATCTTCGTCACCGTGGCCATCATGATTGTCGGCATGCCGACTGGCCCAAATGGAACCGGCGGAGTATTGCCAACCAGGCAGATTAGCGCAGCAGGAAGGGGCGAGAAACCGAGTCCTATCAGCATCGCAGCACAAACAGCGACCGGAGCACCTTGCCCAGAAGTGCCTTCCATGAAAGCCGAGAATGAAAATGCGATAAGGAGGGCTTGTAATCTGCGATCGGTTGAAAGTGAGGAGATAGAGCTCTTGATAACTTCGAACTGTCCGGACTCTACAGTGAGGTTGTAAAAGAAGACTGCCGTTAAGATGATCCAGCCGATTGGGAATAACCCGTTTACCATTCCAAGCGCCGCTGCCGAGAGAGCGACGTGTACAGGCATCTTGTAAGTGATGATGGTAATCAGGAGGGTTAGGAGTAACGTTAGGATCCCGGCAACATGCCCTTTCATCCTCTTTACAGCAAGTGCCCAGAAGAGAAAGAAAATTGGGATCGACACCACCAGGGCTGTAAGGCCCAGGCTATTTCGAATACTTGCATAGTTATGGAACCATTGCGTAGGCACAGGTCACCTTCCGATATTTACAATTCTTCAGCGCACAGTTGTCCGATACTTCCTTCCCTGAATTTACTTCCCGTAGTACAGATGTTGGGTTGCCGCTTCTAGACCTTTGCGTGTTCACGCTTAGAAGCTGCGGTCAGCCATTGCAACCCGTCTTCTGTCTTAGTCGCCGGTTTGTACTCGCATCCAATCCAGCCGTTATACCCTATGCGGTCGAGGTGTGCGAACAGAAATGCATAGTTAATCTCGCCCGTTCCCGGCTCATGCCTGCCAGGATTGTCGGCTATCTGGATGTGCCCGATCTGCGCCAAATTCTTTTCGATCGTGTCAGCCAAATCGCCCTCCATCACTTGCGAGTGATACACGTCATATTGAACTAACACGTTGTCAGAACCGGAGTCCTTGATGATCTCTAGCGCCTGGGCAGTGCGATTCAGGAAGAAGGTCGGCATGTCGCGCGTATTGCATGGCTCGATTAAAAGACGGATGCCCCTCTTCTTCAGTTCAGCTCCGGCGAAAGCAACGTTCTTCACTGCAGTGTCATGCAACTGTTTTGTGCTAACACCCTCGGGAGCAAATCCCATCAGACAATTCACCTGCTTGCATCCAAGCGCAGTGGCATACTCGATCGCCTTCCCCACACCGTCCTGAAACTCGCCAACTCTGTCCGGAAGGCAGCCAATGCCGCGCTCGCCTTTTTCCCAATTGCCTGCCGGCAGATTGTGCAGAACCTGAACCAGCTTGTTCTTCTGCAGTTGTTCTATAAGTTGTTCCTTGGGATAGGCGTACGGAAATAGATATTCGACCCCGGCAAAACCGGCCTTTGCGGCTGCCCCAAAACGATCGAGGAAGTCGACCTCGCCAAACAGCATTGAAAGATTCGCGTCAAATCTAGGCATACCCACTCTCCACCAATTTTCATCAGTACGGGATGAAGCCAATCTCGACTTCATCCCGCTCGTTCCAGCGGAAGCTAAGGAGGAAGCATCCGCAACTATGCAGGCTGCGTCTTATACGAACTCGCGTACTGCGTTAATAGCGCCGCCCATCGAGCAATCTGCGTCACGCGACACGATCACATCGATAAGATAAGGAACCTTCGACTTCATGGCGCGATCGAATGCAGCCGAGAGGTCGCCGGGCTCAAAGACTCTCTCGCCCTTGCCGCCAAATCCTTCGATCAGCTTCACGTTGTCGGGATAGATATGGTTCTCGTCACCATCTTTGCCATACCAGAGACTGACTCCGTACTCATACCCATATGCGTACTTCTGGTTCTGGCGAATAAGTCCAAGATAACCATTGTTCACCACGACAACGATGATCGGGAGATCGTGCTGCCCGGCCATTGCCAACTCTTCCACCATGAAGAGCAGTCCCGCATCTCCAACCACCACGACGCATGGGTCGTCCGGACAAGCGACCTTGGCGCCAATCGCCGCTGGGAGTTCGTAGCCAAGAGTGCCCGCTCCACCCGAAGGAATGTAGCGGCGCGGAAGTTCAATATCCTGCAACTGACCTGACCAGATCTGAGTAATTCCGCATCCGGCGGTGAAGATCGTGTTGGGTGGGAAGAACTTGTTCAACTCGAGGAAAACGCGATGCGGACGGATCGGTACCTCGTCCGATCCCATCGGGCGATGAAGTTCAGAACGAGTCTGCGGCAGGTTCTTGACTCGCTCGGAAGCCGTCGGCTTGTACCCACGTCTCTTCGCCTCCTCCATGAGCGCGACCAGTGCTGCTTTCGCGTCGGAGACGATCCCCACATCGACAGAAATTACATTTCCTATCTGGTGCGGCTCGATGTCGATGTGGATGAACTTGCGCTGTCCCTTATACACATCAAGCTTGCCAGTGTGGCGGTCGGTAAATCGGCAGCCCACACCAATTACCAGATCAGACTCAAGGAAGGTCTTGTTACCGATCGGCTGCCCAACCTGAATGCCCGCATGTCCGGCATTCAGAGGATGCTCATAGGGCAGTCCACCCTTGCCCATGTATGTCATGATCACCGGGATCTGCAGATATTCTGCAAGCTCACGGAATTCATTGGTCGCGTCCGACAGAACCACGCCACCACCCAGAATCATAATGGGAGCCTTGGCCTGAGTGATCAGATCCATGGCTTCGCTGATCGCCTTCGGCTCCGGCGTCGGGCGTGTCCAGGGCAATGCGCTGTCCTTCTCCGGATCGTAGTCGATCTCCGCTATCTGAATGTCCAGAGGCAGATCGATCAGCACCGGGCCGGGGCGTCCGCTGCATGCCGTTCGGAAGGCTTCTCGCATGATCTTCGGCGTGTCCGCAGGATTCGTAATGCACCATGTCGCCTTTGCAACCGGCTTGGCAATCGTCGCGATGTCCACGCACTGAAACGCCTCTTTGCCAAAGGATGCTGTCGTGGCATTTCCAGTAATCGCGATCAGAGGAATGGAGTCGGCATGCGCCGTGTACAATCCGGTGACAAAGTTTGTGGCTGCCGGGCCCGAGGTGCATATCGCCATGGCGAGCTTTCCCGATACGCGGAAATAGCCATCGGCGGCATGCACAGCTCCCTCTTCATGGCGTGCGATGTAGTGCTTGATTTGCGAGTTCTGCAGGAATCCGTAAACAGGATTGATAGCGGCACCGGGAATTCCGAATGCAACCCGAATCCCCTCATCTTCGAGAATGCGAACGACAACTTCTGCAACTTTCATATGCAATCCTTTGCCAATAAGGCCAATGATTTCTGATTACGCTTTTGCCGCTTCCGTGCCGGGACGCTTCACCTCGATCTGCGCGAGCTTCTCGTAAAACCTGACGATCGCTCCGTGATCGAGTTCGCCCATACCGTCCACCTTGAGTGCCTGCAAAATCTCCATCACCGCAGCAGAGAGCGGCAGCGGAACTCCAACCTGGTGGCTGGTCTCCAGTACGTTTGCCAGGTCCTTGATGTGCAGGTTAATGCGGAATCCCGGGTTGAACTTCCGGTCCATCATCAGGGGCGCTTTTGCGTCCAGAACCGTGCTGCCAGCCAGCCCACCGCGGATCGCCTTGTACACCAGTTCAGGATCTACACCCGCCTTCGCCGCCATCACCAACGCTTCCGAGACACCCGCGATGTTCACGGCCACAATGATCTGGTTGGCAAGCTTCGTCACATTGCCCGCCCCGATATCGCCGGTAAGCACGGCCGAAGAACCCATTGCCTTGAAGATGGGAACCATCTCATCGAAGTCAGCCTGCTTTCCTCCGACCATAATCGACAGTGTGCCGTCGATTGCCTTTGGCTGGCCGCCGCTCACTGGAGCGTCAAGCATCCGAATGCCCTTGGCTGCAAGCGCTTCTGACACTTCGCGGCTCACGAGAGGAGCGATGGAGCTCATGTCCACAACCAGCGCGCCCTTCTGTGCGCCTTCAATTACGCCATCTTTGCCAAGAACCACTGCCTTCACCTGGGGAGAATTCGGCAGCATCGTGATGATGATGTTTGCTTTGCTCGCGACGTCCTTTGGCGAAGTGCCCGCTTCGGCCCCAGCATTCTTCAACTCTTCAACTGCGGCTTTGTTCAGATCGAACACGACGAGTTTGTGTCCAGCCTTGACCAGGTTCTTGCTCATGGGCAGGCCCATGATTCCTAGACCAATGAATCCGATTGTGCTCATTGCTACTGTTTTCTTTCTGCCTTACAGGCCGAATTGCCATCCTTAAAATCCGGACGACGGTTATAGCTTTCCGGTATTTGCGAGTTCAGTGAGACTTTCCGTGATGCTCTGGTCTTCATTCAGCGCCAGGCCGCTGACTCCCATGGCTCCCAGCACTTTGCCATTGGCGTCCTTCAGCAGATTGCCGCCTGCTAGCGGGGTGAGATCAGGACCGAAATAACTGGCTTCGAGATGATCCTGCTGCAGACGGGCGAAAAACTTATCCGTCGGAACGCCCATGCGAACAGCGGTAAATGCCTTGCTTTGCGAGATGTGAATGCTGCGGATTGGCGCACCTTCCATGCGCGCGAATGCCACCAGAAATCCGTATTGGTCGCAGACCGAAACACAGATCGGGCGATGAAAATCGGCTTCTGCTTTGGCGACTGCGCGTGAAATGAGCTTCTGCGCCAGGTCGAGGGTAAGCGTTCCTGAGGTCTCCATGAAGAACCTCCTTGGATGGGTTTTGGGAGCAAACGTTAGATAGATATCCCACCTGTATGCATGTTGTCCACAACAATAATTCACACGTGGACAAAAAAGCCAAAATGGCCCATAAGGACACTTTGTCTCCGGATGTCATGAGAAGGACTAAATCTTACTTGAGGAAGGAAATGAAGCGATTAGTCGATGGCTGTGCGTTCAAAAATCGAGGAGACGCTGGCACGCATGGAGGCTTCTCGCTTGCCCGAGTCAAAATCCTCCAGACGATCATGCATGCTGGTCCGAACGTGCTCGGCGATTAACTGCATGGCCCGCTCGGCGTTCTTCTCTACCATGGCATTCAGAAGATTCTGATGCTCGCGATAGATCTGTTCCAGGAGGGTTGCGGCATGGCCTCGGCGATAGCAGGCAAAGATCCGAATCAGAAGCCGGGTGTCATTCACCACCTTCTGAATACGCGAGTTTTGCGCCATGCTCATCAACATGGCATGAAAACTCAGATCATGTTCGATGAAGCGGTTCATCTGCTCAGGGTCCAGAGCCTCTGCACCAGAGGCATCCAGTTCCTTCCTGAGCGCCAGTAGGTCATCCACAAGGGCCTGGAGTCGAGCAATGTCATGCGAACGTATGCCCATCCGCACGATCTTGCCTACCTCATAAACTTCGAGCGCCTCGCGGAGTTCGTATAGCTCCACGATATCTTCGCGCGTGAGTTGCACGACCATAGTTCCGCCGGTCGGGCTCTGCTCCAGCAATCCCTCGGCGATGAGCTGACCAATGGCTTCGCGCACCGGAGTACGGCTGCTACCCAGCTCTTTCGCGAGTTCGACTTCGGAAATTGGATTGCCGGCCTTCAGATGCCCTGAAGCCACCCTGCGCTGAATGTACAAGTACGCCCGCTGCCGAGCCGATTGGGCTCTGCCTTTGCTCGCGCCTTGTGACCGTCTTGGCATCTCTAATTCCGAACATACTACAGCAGTTACGCTATGTCATCCATTCACAATTGGCAAATCGCCGAGCCCGAGTGAGCCGATGCCGCCGTTAGCACAGCTCAAACATGTCGTTCCACCACGTTGCAATAAGAAAGGGCGATCAAATCGCCCTTCCCTACTACCACCACCACCATCATCAATCTCCGCTTTCTTCTGTTAGCTGCATCCACTCGTTGAACCGCACGACTGGCACCGATAGCACGAGCCATTGCGAGTCATGATTGCGCCGCAAACATGACAGCTCGGGGCATCGCCCAAGTCCACCATCTCGCTCAGTGCGTCAGAGGCGTGCTGACTCTTGCTTGGCATCGGATCGCCATACAGTGATCCCTGCGTGCTCGAGGCAGCAATCGTTGTGACAGGTGCCGCAGGAGTGGTTGCCGCGTGTCCCGACGTGTGCGGACGCAGATCATCGAACAGGCTCTGCTGCTCACCCGTCAAGAAGCGCAAGTCCAGCCAGCGGAAGATGTAGTCCATGATCGAGTTGGCGTAGCCAATCTCCTGGTTCTGCGTCCATCCGCTCGGTTCAAATCGCGTATGAGCGAATTTGTTCACCAGCAAACGCAGCGGCACTCCATGCTGCAGTGCGATCGACACTGCGCAAGCGAAGCTATCCATCAATCCGCTGACCGTCGATCCTTCCTTGGCCATCGTGATGAACAACTCTCCCGGGCGTCCGTTCGGATACAGGCCCACCGTCAGGTAGCCCTCATGCGATCCAACCTTGAACTTGTGCGTCACCGAGAAGCGCTGATCCGGCAGCTTGTGGCGGCGTGCACTCGGAGGTCCTTCCAGATCCTCTTCTTCTGCCGCCAACACCGTCTTCTTCGCCTCGTCCTTCTTCGTCGTCAGCACCTGGTTCTGCTTCGAGCCGTCGCGATAGATGGCCACTGCCTTGATGCCCATTTTCCAGGCATCCACGTAAGCCGCGGAAATATCATCCACCGTTGCTTCGTTCGGCATATTGATCGTCTTCGAGATCGCGCCCGAGATGAACGGCTGCACAGCGGCCATCATCTTCAGGTGTCCATTCGGATGAATGCTGCGCGTGCCCTTCGCCGGCTTGAAAGCGCAATCGAAAACCGCCAGATGTTCCGGCTTGAGCTGCGGCGCGCCTTCAATCGTCCCGTGCTCGTCGATGTAGCTTACGATTGCATCTGCCTGCTCCGGCGTGTAGCCGAGCTTAAACAGCGCTTCAGGCACGGTGTTGTTGACAATCTTCATCATGCCGCCGCCAACCAGCTTCTTGAACTTCACCAGCGCCAGATCAGGCTCAACGCCCGTCGTGTCGCAGTCCATCATGAAGCCGATGGTGCCCGTCGGAGCCAGCACCGTCACCTGCGAGTTGCGATAGCCAAACTTCTCGCCATAGCTCAGTGCTTCGTCCCACACCTTCTGCGAAGCCTCGATCAGCGATGCCGGAACGTTGGCTTTCCCAATCTTCGCCACCGCCGCGCGATGCATCCGGATCACATCCAGGAATGGCTCGCGGTTGATGAAGTATCCGGGGCAGGCGCCATCCGTGTGTTCGACCTTCGCCGTCATCTCCGTTGCCGATGCCAGCACGGCAGCCTGCTCCGCCAGACGTGCCGATTGCAGGTAAGCTTCACCGCACATAATCGCCGTAAGGCACGCAGCATAGTCGCGTCCCGCATCGGAGTCATACGGCAGACCGGTCGCCATCAGCAGCGCGCCCAGGTTTGCGTAGCCCAATCCCAGAGGACGGTAGTCATGCGAGTTCTTCGCAATCATCTCCGTCGGATAGCCCGAGTGATCGACCAGAATTTCCTGCGCCGTAATCAGCACATCCACCGCATGCTTGTACGACTCCACGTCAAATGTGCCGGTCTGCGCGAACTTCACCAGGTTCAGCGATGACAGGTTGCAGGCCGAATCATCGAGGAACATGTATTCCGAGCACGGATTCGATGCATTGATGCGCGCCGAGTTCTTTGACGTGTGCCAACGATTGATCGTCGTATCGTACTGCATTCCCGGATCGCCGCACTCCCACGTCGCCTTGGCAATCTTGTTCATCAGGTCGCGTGCGCGGAAGTTCTTCACCGGCTTGTGTTCGCGCACCGAGCGGGTCGAGAACTCTTTGTCCTCCACCACCGCCTGCATGAACTCGTCCGTCACGCGAATCGAGTTGTTGGCGTTCTGGAAGAAGATCGAGCTGTACGCATCGCTATCCGGGCCGCTCGCGTCGTAGCCCTCGCGTGCCAGCGCAAATGCCTTGGCTTCTTCCTTCTGCTTGCACTCGATGAAGTCCACGATATCCGGGTGATCGATGTTCAGGATCACCATTTTTGCCGCGCGGCGTGTCTTTCCGCCTGACTTGATAACGCCCGCAAAAGCGTCAAAGCCCTTCATGAAGCTCAGCGGTCCCGACGCCTGTCCGCCGCCCGAGAGAACTTCGTTCGAGCCACGCAGCGGAGACAGATTCGTGCCCGTACCCGATCCCCACTTGAACAGCATGCCTTCCGTCTTAGCCAGCGTCAGAATCGAATCCAGCGAGTCCTGCACGCTGTTGATGAAGCACGCCGAGCACTGCGGATAGCTGTATCCGGTCACGCCAAACTCAATGCGCTTCGACTCCGGACTCCAGTGCCAGTTCTGCGCATCCGAGTTCGGTTCCGTGCGATCGCAACCCACGTTGAACCACACCGGCGAGTTGAATGCCGCGTACTGGTTCAGCAGCATGTGCACCAACTCGTCGTGGAAGATGTTGGCATCTTCTTTGCTGCGGAAGTAGCCATCCATGAAGCCCCAGTCGCGAATCGTCTCTGCCACGCGCGACACCAACTGGCGCACTCCGGATTCCCTCTGCTCGGTTCCAATCTGCCCATGCAGATACTTGCTGGCCACGATGTTCGTCGCGGTCATCGACCAGTCCTTGGGGACTTCTACGTTCTTCTGTTCGAAGATGACGTTCCCCTTGCTGTCCACGATCGACGCCGTGCGCAGCTCCCACTGCAACCGGTCATAGGGCGAGACACCCGCCTGGGTAAAGTGACGCTTAAAGGTCAGCCCCTGCGTCTGACGCTTCTGCTGTTGAGCAGCGGCCGTGCGCGCGCCGGCGGCATCCTGCGCGGACGCGGAAGCCGGACTAGCGGCGGAGGTCTTCTCGGTTACTTCGGCCATGTTAATGACTCCTTCGAAACTTTTGCGCAGCTATACTTGTGATCCAAACTCTGTTCACTTCATCGCCGGTCCGCTTAGGGACAATTCGACTGTGGCGATTCGCAGTAGCACGAGTCACCCGGCCTAACCGGCGGTCTTACGCTCCATGCGCACCAAAACGTGCGCTGCGAGCAAAATCTTTGAGAGATAGTGTTCCCGGCATGACGTCATTCATGACGACGGCAGCCTGCTTGATCTAGTCTTCCGAATCGGCGCCAAGCGCCTGCAGAAGCGGATGAAGCTGGACTTCCACTCGATCCCCGGAACCGCAAAACCCGGAAGATCGCAAATCAACCAACAACTGCTAGGATGCGAAACATAGCTCTTTATGTTGTGCCAGTCAAGCGCATACCGCAATATGTTGTATTTTAATTCAAAATCGCTACTTACACCGACACCCGGGCTGAGGATTTCTCCAGACTTCTGATCCTGCTTCGTCAGAGCTTCCGGCTAAATCACAGCTTCTGAAACACTTGCCTCTTTCTCGATCCAAATTCGGGGGAGCTATTGGCGAGCTACTCTTTCGTTGTAATCCCTTTGCACAAGAGTATCGGCTGGCAGATGCGAGACTAGAACGCCTTTCCAATCAGGTCAATTGCTCAAAATATGTGCAATGTGGAAACTCGTGTGGAAAAGCCAGCTACAAAGCTGACCGCAAAGTAGATAGGCTGTAACCGGATTCGCCCACAATATCTAGTGGTCGCCAATTCCCCAGCTTCGATTCCCTTTCCCGTTACCCTGAAACGTTACAATGGCCTTGATGAACCGAAACCGCGTCCTCAAACCGATTGTCTGGATCATCTGCCTTCTGCCCCTGGCCCAGCTCGTCCTTGGAGCCTTCACCGGAAACCTTGGTGCCAATCCCGTCGAGCGCATCACGCACCAGACCGGATCGACGGCGCTCATTCTGCTGTTTTCCAGCTTGGCTATCACGCCGCTGCGTAGGCTTAGCGGCATTCTCTGGCTCATTCAGTTCCGCCGTCTCATCGGACTTTTTTCGTTCTTCTACGCTTCGCTCCACCTGCTCACCTACCTCTGGCTCGATCAGGAATTCAGCATCCGCGCCATGGTTCATGACGTTGCCAAGCGTCCGTTCATCACCATCGGTACTCTCGCCTGGCTCCTGCTGTTTCCGCTCGCCGTCACCTCCACCCAGAAATCCATTCGTACCCTGGGCAAGAATTGGACGCGTCTCCATCGCCTTGTTTATGTTGCCGCTGCCGCCGCCAGCATTCATTTCTACTGGCTCGTTAAGCGTGACAAACGCGAACCCCTGATTTACATCGCCGTCCTCACCGCCCTGCTCGGATGGCGCCTTGCCGTCCGCGCCATCGCTCCGCAGAAACAGAAAGAGCAAAAAACCGTCAGCGTGAACTGATCCCATCTTGCTCACGCCGATGTACCCTTGCGCCGACGGGTTACTGTCTGCATTCTCCACAACATACCCCTGACAGCAGAAGGCATCCCGCTCGCATCCAACTGTGGAAACACCGGCCGACTGGAGATGCGATGGGGATCAAATGTGAAACCTGCGGAACCGTGAATCCCGCGATCAACCGCTATTGCGGCCAGTGTGGCAGGCGACTGGATCGCGCTGCCGCAACTGAATTCCCCGAGGACTTCTGGCGCGAGGACGAGGAACATCGCTCGGCCTCCGACATCGCTGCCGATCTGCCTCCCGAGGTGGTTGAGTACGACAACAACGTCCCTCTGATTGCCGCTGAAGGCACGGACCGGCGCATGCACACGCCTCCCGAGATAATCGAACAAGCGCAGGAAAGTCTTGAGCGCGAAGCCGAGCTTCATAATTACGCGCATCACTCCGGCGAAACTCACTTCAGCGCCCGCTCGCGAGAAGAGACCGAACGCGAAGACCTCCAACAAACGCGCGGTGAGTTCCTTCGCTGGGACATGCCCACCCGCGTCGAAGAGCGCATCGATGACAACGTCGCCGCCAACTACACAGAACCTTCGACAGCAGCTCACGAGAGCTTTCTCGCCGCCGAAGCCGAGCGCCCCCGTCGCACCGGCGTCAGCGGCCCATCATTCCTCGGCCTCACCGATGACGTTGTGTTCGAACAAGATGAGGAGATCGAGCCGCGCTCTCACACCGCGCGCAATGTCGCGCTAGCCGTGATTGCTCTTGTCGCCGTCCTCGCGGCCCTTGAGTGGCGTTCCATTCGCGACTACGGCTTGGCTTACGTGCAGAATGGCTCCATGAAGGTCGCCCGTCGCGACAAATCCACGCACAAGAATCCGCCCGCTGTCGCCGCCGATAACACCGGACTCGATCTTGGACTCCCGCCCGCTTCCGCCAAGCCCGGCATGCCTCAACCCACGCAAACCAGCCCGAACGCCGATCATCCCCTGCCAGTCAAGCAGGCCGAAAACACTCCGCCCCCGAGCGCCGCAACGACTCCTGCCACTCCAGCGCCCTCTGCTGCGAACGCAAACACCTCCACCGCCACTAACGCGACAGCACCCAACGCGCCGAGCACGACCGTCGCGAATGCCTCGAACACCACGGCTGCCCCAAACGCGACAGCCTCAAACTCCGCACCGCCAGCCACGACCGCCACCAACTCCGCCTCTGCAAATGCGAAGAACCCCGTCTCGAAAGCCGTACAACCGCCCGCGATGAGTTCACCGAACCCGGATGTCCCCGAGAGCCAGTCGCCGTCCGTCACGCCGCCACCGTCTAAGTCGTCGCGCACTCTCGCCAAGTCCACCACGTCGAAAGGCGACCGCAGCGCGTCGCGTCGCGCTCCAACCGCCGCGGCCTCAGCAAATACTGGAACCGACGAAATGAGCCGTGCCGCTCGCGCCAGCGATCCTGAAGCCCGCGCCGCCTGGCTCTGGAAAGCCGTTGGCAAAGGCAATCGCCAGGCGCCCGTCGAGTTGGCAAGAATGTACGAGCGCGGAGTAGGCGTCGTGCGCAGCTGCGATCAGGCTCGCGTCCTCCTCCGCTCCGCCTCCGCCAAAGGAAACGCCGAAGCCCGCACCGAGCTCCAGCGCCTCCCCCTCCACGGCTGCTACTAGCGGAAACAGCACCACTCTCGAGGTGCCCATCCTAAACTCGCGCTTCTCGCGAATTTAGGGTGGGTAGTTGCCTTTGCTCTTGCTGTTATTTTTGTTTTTGCTTCCGATTTGAGGTGTCATCCTGAGCGAATCGAAGGATCCCAGCCGCCGCTCATCCCTTACGTATGTTGAAGGTCACCTGCCTCAATACCGCAGATGCCCCTCATCCCATGAAGGTGATTGATTTAACGCCACCAGGTGGCCCCTCAACGCTCTTTTCGTTGAGTGGGGTAGTTGCCCCTGCAGTTGTTCTTGAATGCAGACCTTACCTCGCCAGCACCTTCTCCCTATCCTTCGCTCCCAGCCTCTCGCAAGCCGTCCTCAGCACCAGCCTCGGAGCCTTCTCCCGAATCGCCATCAGCAGCGGAATCGTCCTCGCGCCGTCAAACCGTGCCGTCTCCCTCAGCAGCCACGCCAGCCCCTTGCGCACCATGTCGTCTTCATCTTCCAGCAGCGCCTGTGTGATCTTCTGCACCTCATCCCAGAACAGCCCCTGGTTCGTCCCGCGCAGCAGCGCCACTGCCGAGGCTCTCCGCTTCCACCTATTGCCCGAGCGTGCCCAAACGAAGACCTTCTTCACTCTCCGCGGATCCGCCACCATCATCGGCCCAATGATGTATTGCACCAGCGCGTCATGATCTGCCCATGTGCTCACTCTGTCGAGCCACTGCTCAAACAGCTTGAAATGTGCGGGTGTAAATTCCGCAACATAAGGCTGCAGCAACAGCACCGCAAGCACCTTTTCTTCGAGCACGCATCCCTGGAACAGCTCATCCGCCACGGCAATCAAGTAATCGACACCTTCTTCGCCGCGAATCACGCGCCCCATGCGCCGCGCCAGCTTGCGCAATTCTTTCGTGTACCATCCGCGCGACTGTATCTCTTCCTTGAAGAACCACTGCACCTCCGCCGTATGCGGAGCGCTTCCTCCATCGATCAACACTCGCCGCAAATGATCTGCAATATAGCGAACCGGCTTTGCCATGAGCAGTATTGAAGCACACCCGTAAAGACGAAAACAGTGACTCCCACGGACGACGATACAGGTTTCCACAGCGAACGAACACAGGTGCCCACAGCGAACGAACACAGGTGCCCACAGCGAACGAACACAGGTGCCCCACCTCTGCCCGTATTTGGCAGAGGTGGGTGTTTTGCTTTTGAATTTTCCTTTTGCTTTTCGCTCTGAACCGAGCCCGATGTCCCACACATGCCATATCTTGGCATGCAATACGCGAACCTTACCTCTGCACTCTACTCGTAGAACACCGCCACCTTTTCCGCATCTGGCTTCGGAGTCACCAAACTCACCGCCACCAGTGCAAACACGCTCACAATCAGTGCCGGGAAAATCGCATCCCTCTCGCCAATCATGCGCGGCAGATGCGTTTTCACCGAATCCCACGCCACCGTGATCGCCGTTCCCGACAGCAGACACGCCACCGCGCCTTCCTTCGTCGCTCTCCGCCAGAAGAATGCCGCCATCACCACCGGAGTGATCGCCGCCGAATATATGGTGTACGCATACATCGCCTTTTCCAGCACCGAAGTCAGCTTGATGCCCTGCACCAGCGCCCACAGCCCGAGTCCCACCACGAGCACCCTCGACACCAGCAGAACATTTTTCTGCGTCGCATCCGGACGGATGAATCGCGTGTACACGTCGTTGATCAGGTTCGTCGCCGGAGAGAACAAGTAATTGTTCGCCGTCGAAATCACCTTGGCAAACACCGCTCCCATCAGCAGCGCGCCCACCATTGCAGGCAGATAATTTCTCGCCGTGTACGGAATGATCTCCCTCGGCGCAAAGTCTTCTGCACTCGCCTGCCCGTGCGCCCGCAGGAACAGCCCCGAGCCCACTACCGCCAGCGAGACAATCAGTGTCTCCAGCACCACGGTTCCAACCACCCATCCCACCACTGCCGCGCTTGCGTCTTTCTCAGTCTTCGCCGAGAAGAACTTCTGATACATCGACTGATTGCCGATCATCAGCAGGAACGTCGGGAAGAAATACTCCAGCGCCCTGATCAGCGCCTCCCCTACATTCTGCTGCCCTGCCCCATTCCTGCCCCAATCACCAAACAGCGTGAAGTGCGTCGCCGGAATCGCCCCATGCAGACCGCTCCATCCTCCCACCTGGCCAAACAACGCAGGCAGCGCAATGAACCCGATCACCGTGATCAGCATTCCGATGACGACATCCATGTACGCCACCGAAGCCATTCCCGCCAGCGCCGTAAACACAATCACAAATGCCGCAATGATCAGTGTCCCCTGCGTCTTCGCAATCGCCGGAAAGATCAGGTGCATGATGTCGCCGCCCGCACGGAACTGGTAGCTGGTGATCGCCGTGTATGCAAACAGAATTGCAATCGTTCCCAGCACGCGAGCCGCCGTGTTGTAGCGCGCCTCCAGCAGATCGGGAATCGTGAATTGCGCAAACTTCCTTGCCCGTGGCGCGACGAAGTAAATGATCAGCAATCCCGCCCAACCGCCCGCCGGCTGCCACAGCGCCGCAAAGCCATTTCGAAACGCGTTCTCCGCCCCCGCAAACAGCGACCCCGCGCCGATCCACGACGACAGCAAGGTAAACACCAGCACATAAGCAGGAAGCGAGCGTCCAGCGACAAGGTAGTCGGCCTTGGTCTTCACCTTGCGCATCTGCCACACACTCACAGTGAGCAGCGCGCTCACGATCACCGTGAGGACCACGGCATAAAGATTCAGCATCTACACTCCGAAAAAAGGCGAGATATGAGACGTGAGTAGAACGACAACTATCTTACATGCTGGCAAAACCAGTAGATAACTCCGACCGTGCAATGGTGCAAATGGTGAAATGGTGCAATGGTGAAATGGTGCAATGGTGAAATCGTGAAATGGTGCCCCACCTCTGCCCTTTTTTGGCAGAGGTGGGTGTTTTTGCCTTTGCTTTAGCATTCAGCCTTGCCACCAACGGTCCCGGTGCCCCACCTCTGCCTTCCTTTGGCAGAGGTGGGACGGAAAGCAAACAAATCTCCGAAAGCCGCTGCCCCAGAATCACCGCTCGACAGGAGTCCTACACTCCCAGCACTTTCTTCACCTGATCTGCCGTCACTCCCCGCACCGCGATCAGCTTGTTGCGCCCCGTCTCCCCCGACACAATTTCCACTGCCGACTTCGCCACCCCAAACACTTCCGCAAGATACGCAACAACAGCTTCGTTCGCCTTCCCATCCACCGGAGGCGCCGTGATCGCCAGCTTCACCGCGTCGCCCATCACTCCGGCGAATGCGTTGCGGCTCGCTCTCGGCTGCACTCTCAAAGCGAACTGCGCTCCTCGCGCCGTATCGCGAACCGCGAATGCCATCACCCGGCCACCGCAAAGAAGAACTCAAACACCGCAAGCAGCCCCGTCGCCAGCGCCGCCGGCTGATGCAGCACGTTCCCCGGATATCGGTACAGCACTCCGATACACATCCCGCCCGCCAGCGCCGTCACCAGTGCCGTTGTCCATGCAAGAAAGTGGTCATTCCTGCGCTGCGAACGCACCGCATTCATCAGCCCCATCGAGACAATCGCCACCGCTGCGCCGCCCGTCCACGGTCCGCGCAGCATCGCCACTCTCGGCACCCACGCCGCCAGAAAGTGCGCTGCTCCCAGCAGCACCAGCGCCCACGCAAATAGCGTATCGATCCACTTCATTGGCCCGGCTCCTCATAAGGTGCGGCATACGGCCGCGAACCAAAAATCGCCGTGCCTACGCGCACGCACGTCGAGCCTTCCTCAATCGCCACCTCAAAATCGTGCGACATTCCCATCGACAGTTCCTTCAATTCCACTCCGCTCTGCTTGCTCAACTTGTCCCTCAACTCGCGCAGCTTTCTGAAATACTCGCGCGCGCCCTCCGGATCTTCCGTGTACGGCGGCACTGTCATCAGTCCGCAAATCCGCACATGCTCCAGCCCGGATTGCGCTGCCAACAACTTCCCCAGCTCTTCCGACTCCGGAGCCACGCCCGACTTCGCTTCCTCGCCGCCAACGTTCACCTCAATCAGCAAATCGAGCTTGCGATTCAGCTTCCCTGCCGCTTCATTCAGCCGCTCTGCCAACCGCAGCGAATCCACGCTATCCACCGCGTCAAACAACTCTGCCGCCTTTGCTGCCTTGTTCGACTGCAAATGCCCAATCAGGTGAAATTTCGCGTTCGCCCTCTGCGCCTCCGCAGCAACCTCATCGCGCTTGCCCGCAAACTCCTGCACCCGGTTCTCGCCAAAGAGCCTTTGCCCTGCGGCAATCGCCTCCCTTATCGCCGATGTCGGATGCGTCTTCGAGACCGCCATCAGAGCGACTTCGCCCGGATCTCGTCCCGCGCGCCGCGCCGCTTCGGCCACGCGCTCGCGCACCTTTGCCAGATTCTCTGCAACAGTCATAGCTGCGAACGATTGTAACCGCACCGTGCTTTGCCCTGAACACACCTAGGGCCCTGTCCTCTTCATCAGAGTTCCGACTCCCGTGAACTAGGGGTGTTTAACGAGCTCGGTGCTGGATTCGACTACTTATCTCCAGCAACCCTGAAACGTAAGCTGTTTCCAAGCTCATGAAGAAGTCCTTGGGAACACTGTTTTCAGCAATCCTGCTGCTGGCCGCAATTTCGTGTGCACCGTTCGGCACCGATCCGTTTCACTCGCTTGTCGAGGCCAAGACCCGCAACACATCTGCTGCCGGAGCCCGATTCATCGAAGCCAAAAACACCTCTCAGTCCAGCGGCAATCGCAGCCGCACCTTCCGAGCCCCTTCCCGACCGGCAGAATCCTTCGGACGCTACGCCAACCCTCTCCCGATTTCTCTCGCCGACGGAACCAACATCGAAAGCTGCCCCGATCCATCCATCATCCGTTCGCAAACCGCCGGTGACGATGCCTGGTACATGTATTGCACCAACGACAGCTTCCACGACGGCGGCCCACTGCACTTGATGGCCATCTCGCGCTCCACCGACCTCGCCCACTGGACCTACGTTGCCGACGTCTTTCGCGCCATGCCCAGCTTCCTCCCCGCCAACAGCGGACTCTGGGCACCCGACATCCAGTTCTTCAACGGCAAGTACTACCTCTACTACTCCAGCTCGCTCAGCCCCAAGGGCCCTGCCATCTACGTTGCCACCAGCGACCGCCCTGAGGGACCCTTCACCCCCGTCCCCACTCCCGTCATCGCCCAGGAGCAGCAGCCCGACGGTCTCTGGCGCGACTTCATCGATTCCAATATCGCCACCGAAGGCGGCCAGCGCTACATCATCTATGGCAGCTTCCGCGGAGGCATCGCCGTCCGCCGTCTGTCTGACGACGGCTTCTCCACCATCTCCGGCGAAACCCAGATCTCTCCCTCCTACCGCTACGAAGGCAGCTACATCGTGCAGCACGATGGGTACTACTACCTGTTTCTCTCTGCTGGAACATGCTGTGCCGGATCTGGCAGCGGCTACGGAGTCTTCGTCGCCCGCGCGCCTCACGTCCTCGGTCCTTATGTTGATAAGGACGGAGTCTCCCTCATGGATCGCAACGTCGGCGGCACGCCTGTCGTCATGATGAATGGCAACCGCTGGCTCGGCCCCGGACACAACGCCACCTTCACCGATCCCAGCGGGCAGGACTGGATGCTTTATCACGCTGTCGATGCCAACCAGCCCACCTTCTCCAGCGGTTGGACTCGCCGCCCCGCCATGATCGATCCCATTCAGTGGAGCGATGGCTGGCCCACCGTCCGCGCCGGTGCCGGAGCCTCCGATGAGCTCGAACCCGCTCCCGCCCGCACCGCCAACACTCCGCCGCTCGCCGCCATCCCCGCTGCGCAGGAATCCATGGGCGCGGTCATGCCCTCCTACAGCGCCGACTTCCACTCCGTCAACACTCTGAGCAACTGGAGCTGGATTCACGGCTACCCCAGCGGTCTCATCGGCACCATGGGCATTCAGAACGGAGCGCTCATCTTCCCCACCCAACCCGCCGACATGCGCGAGGATCGCCACGACGCCTCCCTACTCTCCGAACCTGCTCCGTCAGGCGATTACGTTGTTGAGATCAAACTCGGCAACAACCTTCCCGCCACGGGACAACATAATTTCGTCGAAGGCGGCCTCGTCATCTACGGCGACGACACCCACTACCTCAAGCTCACCATGCAATCCATCGCCGATACAATACAGCTCGAGTTTGCGCGCAAAGATGGCCCCGGAAGCTTTGGCCGTGCTTACCTCGCCTCCTCCGCCCCTGAAACATGGCTACGCATCGCCCGCCACGGCTCCATGTACACCAGCTATTCCTCTCGCGACGGCGCCCAATGGACTCACGGCCCAAGCTGGACACTCACTGCCAGCCACACCCGCATTGCTCTCATCAGTGCCGGAGGCGCAGGCTTCATCAATCGCTTCGAATACGTTCATGTCGGAGAGCGGCAGTAGTCTCGGCGTTCTCCCGCCTTGCCAGATTGCACCTCTCCGCCGTGTAAGCGCCCCGCCCGTGACACAATGATCAGTTGCGGATTGCAGGGTCGCGTCGCATCGCCCTGCCCGCGCCCGCATCCAACAGAGACACCGGATGGCCTTTGCCATTCACGAGGCGAAACACCGAACCATGACTTCAATCATGACCCGAACCATTACGCGAATCTTTGCTCTACGAACACTCAGCGCTCTTCTGTTGTGCCTGTTGTCTGTGCCCCTCTTCGCCCAGGAAGGCGAAGGCCCCCTGCAGAACATTCCTCCCAAGGGCATCACGGTCGAGGAAGTCATTCACCGCTTCGCCACCAAAGAGAAGGAGTTCAAGACCGCTCGCGAACAGTACACCTGGACGCAGAGCGTAAAGGTTCAAACCCTCGAAGGCAGCACCGTCGATGGCGAATATCAGCAGGTGTTCGACGTTGTGTTTGACGATCGTGGCAAGCGCATTCAGCAGGTGAAGTTCGCGCCGCAAAACACGCTGACGCGCATCGACATGACGCAGGAAGACCTCGACGACATCGAAAAGCGCATGCCCTTCACCATGACCATCGACGACCTCCCCTCCTATGAAGTCAAGTACCTTGGCCAGCAGCAGGAGGACGAGCTCAACTGCTACGTCTTCGACCTCAGCCCCAAGAAGATCGAGAAAGGCCAGCGCTATTTTGAAGGCCGCATCTGGGTCGACGACCACGACTACCAGATCGTGAAAACCTACGGCAAAAACGTTCCCGACCTCGTGAAAAAGAAGGGGCAGGAGAACCTATTCCCGCGTTTCACCACATGGCGCGAACAAATCGATGGTCAGTACTGGTTCCCCACCTACACCAAGGTCGATGACAACCTGCACTTTTCCATGGGCGATGTCCACATCCGCCAGGTAGTGAAATATGAGAACTACCGCCGCTTCGGCTCCCAGACCAAGATTCTCTATGAAGGTCAGGAAGTCAAAGGCGCGGACGAAGATCAAAAGAACAAACCGCAGGACCAGGCCCCGCCGCATAAATAGCGGACAAACAAGCTAAAGCGCTGCAGCGCGGCGCTCTAGCCTTGTTTGCATCGTTTGTATTGCAAATGCCAATACTTGGGGTTCAATCGGCTTGTGCACCACCGCGCAATTTTCCGGTCTAGCTCTCCATGCCCCATTCACCCCGCCAGCACAGACGATGATCGCGCAGTTCGGATCCGTTTCGCACAGCTCGCCGATTGCCTTAACGCCCTCAATTCCGGGCGCCGGGAAATCGACCACGACCGTTGCCACCGACCTGTGAATGCCGCGATGCATGCGTGGGGCGTCCTTCCCGCTTGCCACGCTCAACCTGGAGAATCCCAATCCCTCCAGCAATCCTTTCGTTGCATTCCGAAAGACGTTGTCGTCGCTGGCAATAAGGACTACGTTCCGCTGCTTCGCCTTCCCACCATCGCTTTCACTCTCAATCACCCTCTGAATCTCCAACGGAAGGGATTGCAGTGAATCAGCGAAGCAAACGTGTAGCTCCTCGAGCCCTAAGCCCTCGTGTGCAAATCGCCCGACGATAATCTGGGAAATTTCCGGCCTCGCCTCGTGCAGCCTTCGCGCAATCTCGGCCTGCAACTCAGGTGTGGCATTCGCATACGGCAGTACTGCCGCCGCGATCCGGGGAACAGCTCTCAGCACCGCGGCCGCGCTTTCCGCTGTGGTTGCTGCAATCACTTCAAAGTGGCCCACGCTTGAGAGTTGATGACTCGCCGCAAAGCTGGACTTCGAACCTTCTACGCAAAGAATGACCGGTAATGGCATAGCGATGTATCACCGCATAGATGCCATTGCCGCTGTCACTCCAACATGTCAGGCGAAGATATTCTTATTCTCAACTGTGTATAAAGTTGAACAGTCGGGCGCCCAGCTCATGCCGCGTTTGGCAGAGATCGATCGGCAGCGGCCTGGATGAACTTCTTCATCACATTGGCCCACATCACCTTCTTGCGCACGGCGCTTTCCTTCACCGTTCTTCCTGCGGCAAACATCGAGAGCAGCACCTTCATTTTCACAACGCGCAAAATCTCTCGTTCCTGCTCCGTCGCTCCATATGCATCAAGGAAGTTCTCCTGCACCTCGGTTGTGATCGTCCGGTTGCAGAACGGATACTTTTCCAACGCCTCCACGCACGCCAGGAATGTTGCCGGGTCCGTGTACGTGCTCCCATCTTCTTCCATGCGAGCGAAATCGCTGAAGCCCACTCCGCTTTCCAGCACCGTCACATTCAGCGGAGAGAAATCGTTCAGCACCGTCGAATTCGTCAGCGGCTTCTTCGCCCTATCCAGAATCGCCCGTGTGCCGGAGAGAATCTTCCGGATCGATCCATCATCAAGGCCTTCACCCTTGCAGCTATGGCACAGCTTCTCGAGTTCCACCTGCAGCGCATCGCCATTCAGCGGCTTCGGAGGCTTCGCCGTAATCTTCTGAAAAGCCCTCAGCCACGAGCCGCTCGCCGTTGCCGCACTCTGCAGCAGCCCCACGCCCATGTATCCCGGCAGCAGTGCCGCCTTCATGATGATCGATTGCAATGGAATTCCCGCCAGCTTCTGGCTTACCACCGCGCCCAGTTCGCTGAAGTCCCCAATCGGCCTCGGTATCCCGCAGAATTGCTTCTCGATCGCAATGCTGTGGATCGAGCGCAAGTTCTCTGTCTCCGTCTGTGCCATGCTGCGTGCGCCGGTCTGTCCGCACTTGCCGGATTTGTAAAGTTTCGCCGCCAGCCGCTCGTTGCCGTTGGCAAAATCGATTACGAGTTCGTAAATGTAGTGATCCGATTTCGGCGTATGACCTACGACGCGAACGGCACGCGGCTCACCCAGTTCCGGAAACCACTGTGCGGCGTTGCTTCGTAATGATTCCGCAATCTGATCCATCGCATTTTCTGACATTGCTTCTCCAACCGCCTCGCACTCTCGACGAGAAAACGGACCGACGTAAACGGCGCTATATAGAGTTTGATGCGAATGCCTGTGCAGAGCTGGAGGTACTAAGGTGAGATTGAGGAGATTCAGGCAAAAGAGAACCGGCAGCTTCTCACGCTTGTAAATAGCGTTTCAAAGCACACCGGTCCCCGACTCATCGAAATGAATCGCCGTTCAGCCTAATAGAACAGATACTTTCGCCACTTCGCATCGCTGCGTCCCATCATGCGCATCAGGTGACGGCTCGTATGCAGCGAGAACGGACGCGGCTCTTTCATCGGACGCATGCCACACTCGTGAGGCATTGCATTTCCCTTCCTGCGATTGCACTCATGGCAGCATGCCACAAGGTTCTCCCACGTCGAGAGCCCTCCGCGCGAACGCGGTATCACATGATCGAGCGTCAACTCGCCTGCCGGCAACACAACGCCGCAGTATTGGCACGTATTGCGGTCTCTCAGCAGAATGTTCTTACGCGACAGTGCTCGTGTCTGGTGTGGAATGCGTCGATATTCGAGCAGTCGAATCACCGACGGCACTCGCATCGCAACTCTGGATGAATGCAGGAAATGTCCGTTGATTTCCTCGGTCGCCGCCACACCCTTCAGGACGAGTACGATGGCGCGCCGGGCCGCACAAATATTGATAGGTTCGTAGGAAGCGTTCAGTACAAGCACGGGAGCGTGCATCGCCGTGTATCCGCGCTCGGCGAGATCGTTATGCGAACGGATTGCTCTGTGACTCTCCATTGGCGTTAATCCCCAAGTCTGCCTGCGCACGCCCCGCGTGCCAGTCAGCTGGTTGCTCTCCAAAAAACAATTGGATGCCACGACGCTGGAGGAGGGTTCCCGGCGTCGTGCCCGCCGCCGACGGCCCCGGTACGGATGGACCCGCCAACATTGGACGGAATGACAATTGACTTGCATCTGATTCGGCTTCCAACAAAACAGCGCTGGATCGCTCCAGCGCACTCTGCTCTACCCGTCCGAGCGCCCGCGCCGGAGTCACCACCCATACTCGCGCCGCGCCCGCGTGTCGCAACTCGCGTGCGCATTCCGAGGCTGTCGCTCCGGTCGTAAGCACATCGTCCACCAGCAGAATCTCTCGCCCTTTTATGCGTTCACGCGATGTCACCTTGAACGCGCCGCGAATCTGTAGCCTTCGCTGCTCGGCCGTCAGCGCCACTTGCGATTCCACGAATCGCACCCTCAGCAGCGACGTAACATCCAGCGTCAGCTTGCGCGCGATCGCCTGCTCCATGCCGCGTTGAGCGGCCCGCGCAATCAGCTCCGCCTGGTTAAATCCTCTTCCACGCAACCTCGCCTTGTGCGCCGGCACGGGAATCATCAGCAACTCCGGAACGTCGATGTCCCCTTCCAGTTGCAGCGCCGCCTCTGCCGCCAGCTTTCCCAACACGTTCGCCACCGGACGCACCCGCTCATATTTCAGCAAGTGAACCAGTTGCCGCAGCACGCCCGTGTACGAACCGAAATTCACCGCCCGCGCAAACGCCGGACTGTCGCCTGCGCAAACCGGACAGCACGCATCGCCAAACGCCGCCTCGGTCGTGGCGAGCACGTTCCCACACACATTGCAGCGCGGCAGGTCAATTGACTTGATCGAGTCGATACAGGAGGAGCAAACCGGAACACGCGAAACAGAGAAGAGGGAGGACTGGCAGATCCGGCAATCGGAAGGAAACAAGGCCGCAAGAAGGCTTTTCACCGCATCTCCCACAACTCGCGGAGCCAGCGGTTTTGCCTTCGGTATCATGTCCCAGCTACTGCTGAAGACCGGCCTCCTTTGAAAAACCAGAAGCTCTCACGGGCACGCACCCGCAGCTTCGATGCTCTCCAGTATACCACTTTGATTCCTCCCAAGAACCCCACAAACACTCCCAACCGCAACATTCATCAGACTTTCAATAAGCTTGTCATCCTGAGCCGAAGGCGAAGGACCCCTCCCCCTCCACCAAACCTCGGGGTAACCACCACGCCCGCACCCACCACCCCCGGAGTACATTGTTCAATTGAAATGAGCCGTAATCCCCATCTCGCCCATTCCGTCCAATGGTATGAACGGCGATGGCTGAGACATACATAGTTCCGATGATGACCGAAGCGGGATGGACCGCTGCTGAATTCGACGACATCGTTCGCGAGCACCAGGCGCGCATCTACCGCCTGCTCTGGTGCGAGCTGCGTGACGACGAAGCGGCTGCCACCCTCACGCAAGATTGTTTTCTCAAGGCCTATCGCGCCCGCACCGAGTTCCGCGGCGAATCGAGTGTCAGCACATGGCTCATTCGCATCGCCGTCAATCTCGCACGCGATTACCAGCGCAACCGCCGACAGAGTTTCTGGCGCCGCATTCTCGGCACCAATGAAAAAGAAGCGGAACTGGCCGCCGCATACGCCATCGATGCAACACCTCGGGCCGACCGCAGCTTGATCGCCCGCGAAGAACTGCAACGCACCATGGATGCTGTGAAAACGCTCTCGCCCCAGCAGCAGACAGCCTTTCATCTGCGCTTCATCGAAGAGCTTTCCATCGAAGAAGTCGCCTCCGCCATGGGCGTCGAGCTTGGAACCGTCAAGTCACACTTGTCCCGGGCCGTGCAAGCCCTGCGGCAGCAAAGGAAAAAGAAATGAACCATCTCAGCGACGAACAATTCGCGCAGTGGCTGGCTGGCGAAGCCGACCACGAATCCCAGGCGCACCTCCACCTTTGCGAGGAGTGTCGAGCTGAGGCCACGGCCTTGCGCGATGGCATCTCGCGCTATGCTTTCGCAGTTCGCCACCAGGCTGCACAATCCGAAGCGGCCCACATCGCTCGCAATTTCAAGCCGCAAAAAGTCCTGGCGTTGCATCGTTTGCGCTGGGCAGGCGCTGGACTATTGGCGCTGGCGCTGGCGGCCCCCACGGCTTGGATGTTGCGTTCGCACCCCCCCGCGATGTCATCTCAGCCGGCCACCAGCGTGTCTTCCACTCCCACCGCCGCGCAGGCCGTGAATGCAGCACAGCCATCCGCGTCCACTTCTGCCGAGCAAGCTCACGCGCAGATCAGCGATGACCAGCTACTGGAAGCCGTAAACGACGACCTCAACCGTGAAGTGCCGAAGGCGCTCGCTCCCGTCAGCATGATCACCACGGAGCGCAATGAAATCGCCGCCTCGCATTTGCAAACAGGTACCAACCCAGTTTCGGTATTTGAAGGAGAAAGTAGATGATTCGAAAGTTGCTAGTTGCAAGTCTATTGTTCTGCGGACTTGCCATCGCACAACCCGCACCCCACTCCGGTCCCGGAGGCCGCGGTCTTCACGCCGGTCCGCCCCCCATGCACGGCGGCGGAGAACTTCATGGCATGTTGCCTCCCGGCCGCTGGTGGAAGGACGCTGATGTCGTAAAGAACATCGGCCTCAACGACACCCAGGTGCAGAAGATCGAACAGATCTTCCAGGACAGCCGCCTGAAACTCGTCGATGTTCACGCCAACCTGCAGCGTGAAGAGCTCAAGCTCGAGCCACTTCTCGAGGCCGACAATCCCGACGAGAACGCCGTGCTGGCTGCCATCGACCGCATCACCAGCGCCCGTGCTTCGCTTGAGAAGGCGAATGCGCAAATGGCCTTTGCCATCCGCCGCGTCCTCACCCCCGAGCAGTGGAAGAAACTTCGTGCCCAGCGTCCTCACCGCGAACACTTCCCGCCGCCCACGATGGGCCCGCAAGGCCGCATGCAGCCCCCAGCCCCCGTCTCCCCGAGCGGCCCCGCCCCTCAGGGCGACAAACCCAGCCCCGACTCCGAACGATAACCCTGTCCCACTCCGCCTGCGGTGAAGCCTCCCTCCCCGCAGGCTTTTCTTTTCTCCTGCCTTTGCCTCTGCCTCTGCCTTTGCCTCTGCCTCTGCCTTTGATTTCTGCTTTTGATTTTTGATTTTGACTTTGAGGTGTCATCCTGAGCGAAGCGAAGGACCTCGGGTTTGCTTTTGCTTTTGCTCTTGCCTCTGCTTTTGCCTGTGGTCCGAGGGTCATCCAGAGCGCAGCGAAGGATCCCAGCGCCGTCCCCATCGCCACCGCCCAGCAAGGTCACCAATAACCGCTCTAGCTTGTTGTTTGTTGTTGTAATCCTAAGCAAAGGCCCCAAGCAGTCCTCCATCCCCGCCCGCGCACTTGCTTTGTCCTTGTTACAAGGTGCCATTCCGCCCGCATGCGCGCCCCTTACCTCCTCACCGGCAAGTCAATCCCATACGCTCGGAAGCCGCCTTCCTTCACCAACAGAAAACTCAGCAGCGTTCCCGGCAGTCCGACAATGAAGGAAATAATTCTCCAGAATCCATCCGCATTGTTCTGAGCCCTCATCCCTGCATAGCTAATGTTTGCCAGCATCCACATCCCCGAAACGCCTGTTGCCTGGATCTGCGATGGGCTGAATGTCCCGTTCCCTTGCGCCCACAGCGGCGAACTCATCACGATTACAAAGATTGCCATTATCAGACTGCGACTCCCATCGAACATAGAATGCATTGACATAACCTCGATTATGATCTGTACGCATTTGAACTCTCGACGGACTATACGCGATTTTCCCGTCGCTTGTTCCCCTTGCCACCGTCCCCACGCGATGCATATACTACCCGGTTTGCTTTCGGGGCGAGGACGGGGAAAACCCTGCCTTTCACCATCGTCATCCGAAGCTGACGTTGCACAGAAGGGGAAACCGCATGGCAACCGTTATTGATCCGCATATGGAAACAAATCCCTGGGAAGCGCAGGCAGCACGATTCGAACTCGCTGCCCGCAAACTCGGCCTTGACCCGGGCCTCTGGAAAATCCTCAGCCAACCCGCACGCGAAATCACCGTCCACATCCCCGTGCAAATGGACGACGGACGCATCGAGTTGTTCACCGGATATCGCGTGCAGCACTCGATCGCGCGCGGCCCTGCCAAGGGCGGCATCCGTTACGCACCCGAAGTCAACTTGGACGAAGTTCGCGCTCTCGCCGCTTGGATGACCTGGAAATGCGCCGTCGTCAACATCCCGTTCGGCGGAGCCAAAGGCGGAATCATCTGCGATCCTAAAACCATGTCACGCGGCGAACTCGAGCGCATGACGCGCCGCTTCACCGCCGAACTCATCGAGGTCCTCGGCCCCGAAAAAGACGTTCCTGCCCCCGACATCAACACCAACGAGCAGACCATGGCCTGGATGATGGATACCTATTCCATGCACATGCGCCAGACCGTCAACGCCGTCGTCACCGGCAAGCCCATCGAGATCGGCGGCTCACGCGGGCGTCGCGAAGCCACCGGCCGAGGCGTAATGCTCGTCACCAATCAGGCTGTCAAGAAACTCGGCATGCTCCCCTGGAACACCCGCATCATCGTTCAGGGCTTCGGAAACGTCGGTTCCTACGCCGCACTTCTTCTGCACGAGCAGGGCTACCCCGTCACCGGCATCGCCGAGTGGAACTGCGGCCTTCACAACCCCAAGGGCATCAACATCCGGCAGCTATTCGAATACAAGGCTGCCAACGGCACCATCATCGGATTCCCCGGAGCCGAACCCGCCGACCCGCGCGAACTTCTCGTCTCCGAATGCGAAGTCCTCGTCCCCGCCGCCATCGAGAACGTCATCACCACCCACAACGCAGGCAAGATCAAGGCCAAGATCATCGCTGAAGGCGCCAATGGTCCCACCACCGCCGCCGCCGACGAAATCCTCCAGGAGAAAGGTGTATTCATCATCCCCGACATCCTCGCCAACGCCGGAGGCGTCACCACGTCCTATTTCGAATGGGTGCAGGACCGTCAGGGATATTTCTGGAAGGAAGACTTCGTCAATTCCGAACTCGAACACATCATGACCTCGGCCTTCAACGACGTTGTGCGCTACGCCGAGTCCCACGATGTCAACAACCGAATTGCGGCCTACATGCTCGCCATCGACCGCGTCGCCTCCACCATCAAAACCCGCGGCATCTACGCCTGACGCAATCGCTTTGGTGCCCCACCTCTGCCCTCTTTTGGCAGAGGTGGGGCTGTTGCCGTTGCACTTGCCGTTACTCTTGCCGTCGCTTTTTTACTCTTGCTCCTGCTTTTGCTTTTGCTTTTAAGGTGTCATCCTGAGCGAAGCGAAGGACCTCGGGGTTGCTTTTACCTTTGTTCTTGCGAACCGAACGCCCCTCTCCGCCCTTCCTATCCCCTCTCTCCTCCCAGCACCTCCACCGGAAACACCTGCGTCTCCTTCGTATTAAAGTCAAAACTCACCACCACCCAGGTCTGTTCCGTCCGATACACCACAAACTTCGCAAACAGCGGTCCGCGTTCGAAATTCAGAATCAAGTACACCACCCGTGTTCTCGCCGACAGGTCCACAATCGTCACCGGATCGAATCCGCGATACACGCCATAAATTTCCTGCACCTGCTGCAGATTCCTCGCCTGCACCATGACCTCGCGGCTGCCTTCCAGCGGACCGTTCTTGATCCACGACCGCACCGCCTCATCCGGCCCGTGGTCCTTATACGACTGCAAGCCCGTCAGCACGATGTACGGCACATCCTCATGCGGTCGCTTCCTGTTCACAGCAGACTCTTCTGCCAGCGTCGCCACTGCGCTCAACACAACAGCACAAAGACAAATGAAATACACCGTCTTTCGCATATCTCGCCTTTCAGTGCTGAAACATTGCGCCGAGTATATTCGCCCCCGAAATTCGTGCGTAATAGATTTGTTAACTTTGGTTTCGAACCGTAACGACGGCCTGAGCACCTGCATACGTCCTAGCATGGGAAGCTTGCGTTTCTGAATACTCACCACCTCGCACCGCCTCAGCTCTTGCCGTACTGTTTCTTGCCGCCTTTGCCATCACCGCACACGTCGCCACATCGGCAGATGCCGTTTGCCCCCGGCCCGCCTTCGCGCTTCCGCTCGGCTTTGTCTGGCTTTCCATTCCCGCATGGAAATCCAAACGCGCCATCTGGATCTCCACCATCACCTGCGCTCTCGGCTTGATCCTGCTCACTTCCGCCTGCGGAGGCAGCAGCAGTTCCAAGCCCGCGCCCATCACGCCACTCCCGTCGGAAGCTACACCGCCACCGCCACCGGCACCTCCAGCGGCGGAGCCGCCATGATCACCAACCAGATTCAGGTCGTGGTAAACGTGCAGTAGCAATCCGTCTCAAACAGAAAGCCCCACGCGTCCACGTGGGGCTTTTTCTTATAAAGCGAGACCCCTACCTGATTCCCACCACCGCCAGCATTCTTCCCGTCACCCGATCCTTCCTGTACGAGAAGAACAAATCCGTCCTGCACGAAGTACACATATTCATCGACTGAATATTTTCTTCCGGCACTCCCGCATCCAGCAGTTGACACCAGTTCGCCTTCACCAGGTCCAGATGCCGCGACATCGCTGGCTCCCCATGCCCCGGCGCTCTCTGGTTCAAGAACAGCATCGGATACTTCGTCTTCAGGCTCCAGCTATCGAACACATCCTCGAACAGTTCCTTCGAGTAGGCGAATTGCGAATCGAATCTCGCCTCCACCTCTTCGCCAATCTCGTAGCAGCAGCCGCCGATTCCCGGCCCGATCACAGCGATCAGATTCTCCGGCTTCGATCCCAACTGCCTACGCATCTCGCCAATGCCTTTTTCCACGATGCGCTGCACCGTCCCGCGCCATCCGGCATGGAACACGCCCACCGCTTTCTTTTTCTTGTCGGCCACAATCACCGGAAAGCAGTCTGCCACCTTAATCCCCAGTAGCACTCCCGCCGTGTCCGTGATCAGTCCATCGCCCGCGGTCTCGACTACATTATTCTTCTTCAGCCGCGCCCACTCCGGCCCTTTCGCGCCATACACGTGATGAATCGCCGCCGAGTGAACCTGGTTCAGCAGCACCAATGGCCACAGTTCCCCATCCTCTTTCCGCGCCTTCAGCTTGCGCAGGAATCGTTCCCGATTGCGCAGCACGTTCTCTCGGGTATCTTCTTCGGTAAATCCCAAATTAAGCTGCTGACCGCCGTACTCTATCGTCACTCCGCCCTGCCGTGTGCTGAACCCATGTACCAGCCATGGAATTTCCGCCAGCTTCTCTGACGTGAGCACCTTCACCGTCGGCGCTTTCACCGGACGAGGGCTCGAGCGTTCGCGGTCGCGCTTTGCGCGCTGGGTCTTTAAAGCAGAGGCCGTCCGGCCCCCGGATACTGTTTTCTTCTGAATTGTCATTTCTTTCGATTGTAGCCGATCAGGAGTCTTCATCCGCCTAGCGAAATCCTCTCTCACCACACAGTTTTGCTGTACGATTCTGCGTTTTTTGAGGTACGCTACAAATCCCTTGCCCGCGTCCGTTGCGGGCTTCCTCCGAGTGGGATTAGAGTTCTAAACATGTACGAAGATTTCACCACCGTCGAGCGTTGGACCGGCAGCTCGGTCCGTTGCATTTATCAGTGCATCATTGTGGCCATTGCCACCCGACATGCCGATGCAGTTGACGTGAAGTTCCTCGTCAACGGCCGCACCGTCTGGATCGCTCTCGCGCATCCCGCCTGGGCTGAGCACAAGAAGCAGACCGGACACGTCATCACCGACCCACTCGCAGTTGAAATCGCAGGACACTACCTTCGCACCATTCTGGAGAATGGCGAGGAAAGCGGGCGCGATCTTTATACCCTCTCCACGGCCGAAACACTCGAGCACCTGGACGCAGTACTCAAGGAGGCGAACTTGCTCGCCAAGTAGAAGCGCTATGTTTCGCTTCTGCCGTGCGTTGTTGTAGAGGAATTTCCAGGCTGCTGCTGTAACGAGCCGAAGCTTTTTGTAACGAGTAGTACAGCACTTATAGGAGACCTTTCTTATGTCAACAGCCACACAGTCAACCGGAAAACATGCCGTGCCCCTGAGCAAGAACAAACACCTGCTCCGGTGGGTGGAAAAGATGGCCGAGCTGACCAAGCCAGCCGCTATCCATTGGGTGGACGGATCGCAGGAAGAGTACGAAGAACTCTGCTCCCAGCTTGTCGCCAACGGCACCTTTACCAAGCTCAACGAGGAGCTCTGGCCCGGATGCTACTACGCCCGCTCCGACGCCAGCGATGTCGCCCGTGTTGAAGACCGCACCTTCATTTGCTCGCAGTCCAAGGACAACGCCGGTCCCACCAATAACTGGGAAGACCCGTTCTCCATGCGCAAGAAGCTCAAGGGTCTCTTCGATGGAGCCATGCAGGGACGCACCATGTACGTGCTGCCGTTCAGCATGGGTCCTGTCGGCTCTCCCATGTCGCAGCTCGGAGTCGAGCTCACCGACTCGCCTTACGTTGTCGTCAACATGCGCATCATGACCCGCATCGGCCTGCCGGTCTTCAAGGAGATCGACAAGGACGAGAAGCGCGTCGTTCCTTGCATTCACAGCGTCGGCAAGCCGCTCACTGCTGGTGAAAAGGACGTTCCCTGGCCTTGCAATAAAGAGAAGTACATCGTGCATTTCCCCGAAGCCCGCGAGATCTGGTCCTTCGGTTCCGGCTACGGCGGCAACGCCCTGCTTGGCAAGAAGTGCTTCGCCCTGCGCATCGCCTCCACCATGGCCCGCGATGAAGGCTGGATGGCCGAGCACATGCTCATCCTCGGTGCCGAGAGCCCCGAAGGCGAAAAGACCTACGTCGCTGCCGCCTTCCCCAGCGCCTGCGGCAAGACCAACTTCGCCATGCTGATTCCGCCCGACGGCTTCGATGGCTGGAAGATCCGCACCGTCGGCGACGACATCGCCTGGATCAAGCCCGACGCCAACGGACAGCTTCGCGCCATCAATCCCGAGGCCGGATTCTTCGGCGTAGCCCCCGGCACGTCGATGAAGACCAACCCGAACGCCATGGCTGCGCTGTCGAAGAACACCATCTTCACCAACGTCGCGCTCACTCCCGAGGGAGGCGTCTGGTGGGAAGGCATGTCCGAGCCGCCAGCCGAGTGCACCGACTGGCAGGGCAACCGCTGGACCCCGCAGATCGCGAAGGAAACCGGCAAACCCGCCGCGCACCCGAACGCTCGCTTCACCGCGCCTGCCTCACAGTGCCCCACCATCGACCCCGATTGGGAGAATCCCAACGGCGTGCCGATTTCTGCCTTCATCTTCGGCGGACGCCGCCCCACGACCATGCCTCTCGTCTATCAGGCATTCAACTGGAGCGCGGGCGTTTACACCGGAGCCACCATGGGTTCTGAAATGACCGCAGCCGCTGCCGGAACCATCGGCAAGGTGCGCCGCGACCCCATGGCCATGCTGCCCTTCTGCGGATACCACATGGGAGACTACTTCCGTCACTGGATCAAGATGGGCCGCAATCTCTCAATCACGCCGCGCATCTTCCACGTGAACTGGTTCCGCAAAGGCGAAGACGGACGTTTCCTGTGGCCCGGCTACAGCGAAAACATGCGCGTCCTCAAGTGGATCATCGACCGCGTCCACGGCAAGTCGCTCGGCAAGGAAACGCCGATCGGCTGGGTCCCCCGCTACGAAGACATCGAGTGGAAGGGCTTCGACTTCCCGAAGGAAACCTTCGATCAGCTCCAGACCGTTGATCGCGAGAACTGGAAGCGCGAGGTAATTGGACACGAAGAACTGTTCATCAACCTCCACGACCACCTTCCGCCCGAAATGATCTACGAGCGCGAACTCCTCATCTGCCGCCTCTAAGATAGGCGCGAAGAAGATAACCCTCGGTGCCCCACCTCTGCCATCCTTTGGCAGAGGTGGGTTTTTTGATCTTGCTCCTGCCTTTGATCTTGCTTTTAAGGGTGTCATCCTGAGCCGCAGGCAAAGGACCCCAGCCGCCGTCCCAATCTCCTCCACCACTCCGGGTCACCTACCTCTTCCCACAAAAACTCCCCTCAATCCTTCCGCTCTGTTTATGATGGTTGCTGAGTTTCTCTAATACCTTGTAATGGATAAAGCACGCGTGCTACCTTGCGCCATCTTGTTTCTTACGCAATCACGCGCCTTTGAGGATCCTGAATGAGCTCACAAACCGTCCGACCCCCAGCCCCCGCGTTCCGACCCTATGTACCTGCCGACCGCCAGATGCCCGAGTTCACTCTCCGGGCGGTACTTCTGGGTCTCATCATGACGGTGATTCTCGGTGCGGCCAACATGTACCTCGGACTCCGCGCCGGCATGACCATCGCCGCCACCTATCCTGCCGCTGTCATCGGCATGGCGTTGCTGAAACTGGTCAAGGGCAGCCTGCTCGAAGAAAACATGGCGCGTACCATCGGCTCTATCGGTGAATCCGTCGCTGCCGGTGCTACCTTCACCATCCCGGCCTTCGTCATCAGCCAGATGTGGCCCGCCCTCGGTGCCGCCAACTTCTGGCAGGGCGCGGCTCTCATGATGGTCGGCGGAACCCTCGGAATCCTCTTTGTCACCCTCCTCCGTCGCGTCATGGTCGAGGACCCCGAGCTCCCCTTCCCTGAATCCGTCGCTGCCTCTGAAATCCACAAAGCCGGACAGCAGGGCTCGCGCGCTGCCAAGATCCTCTTTGCCAACATGGGTGTTGGCGCAGCGATTTTCTTCGCCGGAGCCGTCAACATCTTCAACGCCAGCAAAGAAGTGCTGGTCAACATCCCTGCTCTCTCCTTCGGTCTCAAGCTCGGACGCGGCACCGCCGCTCCGGTCGTCGCCACCGGCGGCGCTACCACATTCAGCGCCCCTGCCGTCAGCCCCGCCTACCTCGGCGTCGGATACATCATCGGACCCCGCCTCGCTGCCCTCAACTTCGCTGGCGGCTTGCTTGCTTGGGGACTCATGGTTCCGCTCCTCACCTACTTCCTCGGACCGCAGATCACGGCCAGCGCCGCCGCCTCCGGAACCACGGTTGATTGGACCGCCATCTCCAACGGTGTGTGGTTCTCCATCGTCCGCCCCATCGCCGTTGGCGGAATGCTTGTCGGCGCGGGCTTCACCCTTTTCCGTATGCGCAAATCGCTCGGCATCGGCATCCAGCGCGCCGTCAGCGATCTCAAGAAGACCGGCCAGGCTAAGCAGTCCTCCCTTCGCTATGAGAAAGATCTCAGCAGCAAGGTCGTATTCCTCGGACTCGGCATCGTCTTCTGCGCCATGCTGGCTCTCTACTTCTTCTTCACCAAGGTCATCATCGGAGCCGCCGTCGCCGCTGTCGTCATGATCATCCTCGGCTTCTTCTTCGCCGCCGTCTCCGGAAACCTCGTCGGCATGATCGGCTCCTCCAACAACCCGGTAAGCGGACTCACCCTCTGCACCCTGGTCATCTCGGCCCTCCTCATGATCGCCATTGGCGTCAAGGGAACTGCCGGAGTCGTCGCCGTCCTCGGCGTTGCCGCCGTCATCTGCGTCTCCTCAGCCGTCGCCGGTGAAATGCTTCAGGACCTCAAGGTCGGACACATCCTCGGAGGCACGCCCTCCAAGATGCAGCTCGGCGATCTCATGGGAGTTGTCGTCAGCTCCATGGCACTCTTCCCCGTGCTCATGATTCTCGACCAGGCCTACCACTTCGGCAGCAAGGAACTCCCCGCCCCGCAGGCCGGACTCATGGCTTCGCTCGCGCAGGGCATCGTTGGCGGCAACATGGCATGGCCTCTGGTCATCGTCGGAATCCTCATGGGATTTGCCCTCATCATGGTCGAGGTCAAGAGCCCCATGCTCTTCTCCGTTGGCATGTACCTGCCGCTCGAAACCACCTTCGCCATCTTCGTCGGCGGCGTCATTCGCTGGGTAACCGACATCATGCGCGACAAGGGCGTCTTCAACGATGCGCAGAAAGCCCGCATCGACAACGCCGGAGTCCTCACCGCCAGCGGCCTCATCGCCGGTGAAGCTCTCTGCGGACTCTGCGTTGCCGCCGTAAAAGGATTGAAGGCCAGCGGCAAGATCACATGGGATATCCCTGTGGTCTTCGCTCACCCGCACATCCTGAGCGGCTTCATCGCCCTTGCGGTGCTCGCCGTTCTCATGGTGCAGGTCCCCTTGCGCAACGCCGGACGCCCCGACGAGCCGGCCCCGCCGACCGCAATCATGTAGTCACGCGCATATCTGCGCAAAACCAAAGGCCCGCCGACTTCCATCGACGGGCTTTTTCGTGTCTCGCCTTAATCACTCTTATCCAGTATTCAGCCTTACCCTCGGTTGACGAATTCCCTCCCGCGACCTAGCCTTAAAGGCATATTTACGGTTTTCTTATTTATTCAAGGAAGGTCCTCATGGCTACTACTTCCACCTCGACTTCCACGCGCGTGCTCAATCAGGAGCTTCGCTCGCGCATCATGTCCGCCGACGAAGCCGCCGCCCTCATTCGCAATGGCGACAACATCGGCATGAGCGGATTTACCGGATCCGGCTACCCCAAGGAGATCCCCACCGCTCTTGCCCGCCGCATGAATAAGTGCCACGAGCAGGGCGATCCACTTCGCGTCGGAGTCTTCACCGGAGCCTCCACCGGCCCCGAGCTCGACGGTGCTCTCGCTGCCGCCAACGGTATGCAGGTTCGCCTGCCCTACCAGTCCGATCCCGCAGTCCGCCAGCGCATCAACGCCGGCGACATGGAATACATCGACATCCACCTCAGCCACGTGGCGCAGTACATGGAATACGGATTCCTCGGCAAGCTCGACATGGCCGTCATCGAGGTCGCAGCAGTTTATGAGGATGGCCGCGCCATCCCCTCCACCTCGCTCGGTAACAACAAGGCCTGGCTCGAGTGCGCCGACCGCGTCATCCTCGAGGTCAACTCCTGGCAGTCCATCGACCTCGAAGGCATGCACGACATCTACTACGGACTTGAAGCTCCCCCGCGCCGCGAGCCCATTCCTCTGCTTCGTGCCGGACAGCACATCGGCAGCCCCTACCTCCACGTTCCCATCGAGAAGGTAGTCGCCGTCATCGAGACCAACGCTCCCGACCGCAACACTGCTTTCAAGGAACCCGACAAGGCTTCGCAGCAAATCGCCGGTCACATCCTCGACTTCCTCGATTGGGAAGTGAAGAAGGGCCGCATGCCCGTGGACCTTCTGCCCATCCAGTCCGGTGTCGGCAACATTGCCAACGCCGTGCTCTTCGGCCTCAAGCAGGGCAAGTTCCAGAACCTCACTGCCTACACCGAAGTCATTCAGGACGGCATGATCGAGCTGATCAAGTCCGGCAAGATGGTCTCCGCCTCTGCGACGTCCTTCTCGCTCGGCCCTGACATGATCAAGGAGGTGTACGGCAACCTGCGCGAGTATCGCCGCAACGTCGTCCTCCGCACCCAGGACATCTCCAACAACCCGGGCATCATTCGCCGCCTCGGAGTCATTTCCATGAACGGCATGATCGAGGCCGACATCTACGGCAACGTAAACTCGACCCACATCATGGGCTCCAAAATCATGAACGGCATCGGCGGCTCTGGCGACTTCGCCCGCAACGCCTACCTGTCCATCTTCATGGCCCCCTCCCTCGCCGCCAAGGGAACCATCTCCACCATCGTTCCCATGGTCAGCCACGTCGATCACACCGAGCACGACACCCAAGTCCTCGTCACCGAACGCGGCTTGGCCGACCTGCGCGGGCTCTCTCCCAAGCAGCGTGCGCGCCTAGTCATCGACAACTGCGCCAGCGAGGAGTTCAAGCCGCTGCTCTCCGACTACTTCGACCGTGCGCAAAAGCAGTCCAGCGGACAGCACACCCCGCACATCCTCTCCGAGGCTCACGGCTTCCACGAGCGCTACCTCAAGACCGGCACCATGCGCCCCTAGCCTCAAACTGAAACACGAAAGCACAACAAAACCCCACATCCTCCGATGTGGGGCTTTCTTCTGGCTGCGCGAACCTTAAGCACCGCGGGTGTGCGGGTGCCCCATATACGCTTGCCTCTTTTGGCAAGCGCATGTGGGTTCTATTAAAGAAGCGCGAAGCGCCCTCCAAAGGTTCTTCTCTTGTTCTCGTTCTTTCTTGCTTCTGCCCTTGTTCGTTTCCCTACGAAGCCTTCGCCTGCTCTATCACCCCAGTGTCCGGCAAGAAAATCAGAAACACCGTCCCGCTCTTCCCCGGCTCCGTACAGCTTTTAACTCTCAACCACCCACCATGTTTTCTCACCACATCGCGCACTACCGCCAATCCCAAACCTGACCCACGACTTCCCTTCTTACTAAAAAACGGTTCAAAGATCGCCTTCAAATCTTCTTTTGGAATCCCACATCCATCATCGGCAAACGTGATTCTCAGCCCGCTCCTCTGCTTTCCCGACCACTCTCGTCCTGCAACCGCCCGGGCATGCATCCGTCCGCCGTCCGGCATCGCATCCGCTGCGTTCAGCAGCAGATTGCTGAACACCTGCCGCAGCTCACCTGGATACACCGGCAGTTCCGCCTCCGTTCGATATTTCGTATGTACAGATATTGATCGCGACTTCAGCCGTTGCGCGTAGAGACCCAGCACCGAATCCAGCAGCTTTGGCACATGAGCCATCTTTAGCGTCGGCTCATCTCTGTACCGGGAAAGCGCGCTCCGGGTAATGTGTGATAACCGCTTCAGCTCTTCTACCGCCATCGTTAGACACTCGCGCCCTTGGTCGCTCAGTCTCGCGTCTTCCTCCACGACGTACAGCAGACTCAGCACCGACTCCAGCGGATTGTTGATCTCGTGCGCTAGTGAAGCTGCAACCTCGCTCTGCGCTATTTCGTTGTTGTTTTGCAAACGCCACCTTGATGCACAGCAGGCCAGCGTGCGACCTCTAAGTAATCTGTGGATAGTAGTGTCCGATACCGCCGCAATTTCAATGGTTGCTTGAACCTGCGGGTGTTACCCACAAACGCGCTCCGCCCCATTCGGGCCACCGTGCGCCTGATTTGCAAGTTTCAATACTGCTTCCCGATTGCTTCGCCGCGCACGCACTTTGTGAAAGCACTACAATGTTTTGCCGAGAGAGGAATTCATGATCGCATTGAGCCGTGTCGCGCACACCCGTCTGGCCCGAGTGCTTCCGCTGCTCCCCTTCATTCTTTTCTGCACGTCATGCTCGGACTTCTGGGTATCTGACAGCTCCACTGGCTCGGTCACCATCAGCCCCACTGCGCTCATGCTCAAGGCAGCAACCTCGGCGGACACCCCTGGAGACAGCTCCACCGTCGCGCTCTCCGCCACAACCGTCGGCGGCGTCACCTCTGACCAGACCTCAGCCGCCACATGGACCAGCAGCGCACCCGCCGTAGCCACGGTCAATGCGGGCAAGATCACCGCTGTCGCCGCTGCTGCCGACCAGACCGCCCAGATCACCGGAACCTTCGGAGGACAGAGCGGCACTGTGAACGTCCTCACCTACACCGGCGCTGAACCCACGACCATCGTCGTCAGCTTCCCAAGCTCCGTCTCCCCCAGCATCATCAGCCCCGGACAGAAGTTCCGCGTCACCGCCACGGCGGCCCTCAGCGGCAACTCCAACCACGACATCTCCAACTACGTCACCTGGACGAGCAACACTCCCACGGTCGCCACCGTCGATGCCGCGGGCAATGTCACAGTCCTCACCACGGCCACCGCCGGAAACACCTTCGCCATCACTGCCACAGCCACCTTCGCCAACGGCACCGCCCAGGGCACCTCCACCACCTTCAGCATCCCCACCATCATTTAGCCAGCGGCATACCTGCACATAGCTAGCGGCATACCTGCACACCCTCGCTTGCGGTGAGGGTGTCGCTCCTGCCTTCGGTTTTGCTGCTGTTTGTTTTCGGTGTCATCCTGAGCCGCAGGCGAAGGACCTCGGGGTTGCTCTTGGTTCTGAGGTGTCATCCTGAACGAAGTGAAGGATCCCAGCGCCCTCTCATTCTCCACTGCCGCCTGAGGTCACCAACCACCGCACCGGGTTCCCATCCTTGAATTGCTCTTAGCCAATCGAACCTTCGGTGCCTCCTTCGCTGCATATGCGGCCCCCAATCCCATTCCGGTTCCAGCACATCATTCGCCAATGCTTCGCAGCCGTTCCCCTTACCTCTGCTGATGTACAATTTCCATGACGGCTCTAGGGCCAAATTCGCAATCATTCCAGAAAACTACATAAATGTCTGAAATCAGGAAAATTGGCATCTGTACCGGCGGAGGAGACTGTCCCGGACTCAACGCAGTCATCCGTGGCGCTGTAAAAACCGCCATCCTCAAGTATCGTTACGAGGTTATTGGCATTCGCGACGGCTTTGACGGCCTCATCTGGCCCGAAAAGAGCCGCCCCCTGCTGCTCAGCGATGTAAGCGGCATTCTGCCTCGCGGCGGAACCATCCTCGGCACCACCAATCGCGGCAATCCCTTCGCCTACCGCATGGGCGATGGCGAAGACTCTATCCGCGACATGTCCGAAGAAGTCATCCACAACGCCAAGGTGATGGGACTCGACGCCCTTATCGTCATCGGCGGCGACGGTACCCAGAAGATCGGCCTTGAGTTGGCCAAGAAGGGACTCCCCGTCGTTGGCGTCCCCAAGACCATCGATAACGATCTTTCCGCTACCGATGTAACCTTCGGCTTCGACTCCGCCATCCACGTCGCAACCGACGCAATCGATCGCATCCACACCACGGCCGAGTCGCACCACCGCATCATGATCGTCGAGGTCATGGGTCGCGACGCGGGATGGATCGCCCTGCACGCCGGTATCGCAGGCGGCGCACACGTCATCCTCATCCCGGAAATTCCGTTCACCATCGAGAACGTCTGCTCCTACATAAACCAGCGCCACATCTTCGGCAAGAAGTTCACCATCATCTCCCTCGCCGAAGGCGTAAAGGTGCCTGACGAGATCCTTCAGGACGCCATCCAGCGTTACGGCTCCGTCCCCAAGGGCATCAGCGTCGGCAACCTCATCGGCGAAGCCATCGCTCAGTGCGCCAAGAAGGAAGTGCGCGTCACCGTTCTGGGACACACCCAGCGCGGCGGCTCGCCCTCTCCAGCCGATCGCATCCTGAGCACGCGTTTCGGTGTCGCTGCCGTCGATCTCATCGCACAGCGCGGATTCCTCAAGATGGTCGCCCTTCGCGGAGGCCGTATTGAGTTCGTGGACATCGCGGAAGCCATCGGCAAGATGAAGGCCGTCGATCCCAAGGGCGACCTCGTCGCCACCGCCCGCGCCGTCGGCATCCGTTTCGGCGAAGAATAGTTCGTATGTAAGGTGCCCCACCCTTAAACTCGCCCCACGAGTTTAGGGTGGGGCAGTCACTAACCAAGCATTAATTTCCTCCCAAGCATTACCTTCCCCATCACTCTCTCAACACTCGCAATTTACTCCCAAAGTAATACCTGCCCTTCAGCCTCGATCTTCGACTTCCGAAAATTCCTCACCATTGCCCTTCTCGACACTCCGCCGCCACCTCCTATTTACCTCCAAGGCAATCCTTGCCATCCGCGCAACCATGTTTCCCAACTGTTCACTACCCCTTCGGAAGCCGTTCACTCTCGGGGCAACGTTTCGTCCCGCAGCGCCCGTGAGTTATAGTGGAGACTCATCCAGAAGAGAAGCCCTTGTACTCCCTGAAACATCGTTCCCGTTCGCTCGCCCAGCGCCTCTCGCTCGCTCTCGCGCTCGTATTGCCGCTGTTCTTCGCCTCCTGCAAGCACTCCGGCCCCGTCAGCGCCGGCGAAGTCATGTATGTCTCCGCTCCGCAGGGCAATCTCCGCGATCACGTCGCCACCGTTTATAACCGCGTGGGCACTGTAAAAAACGGCGAACGCGTCGAAGTCCTCGAGCGCCAGAAGCGTTTTGTCCGCGTCCGCACTGCCGATAAGCAGGAAGGCTGGATCGAGCTCCGTGCTCTCGTCGCACGTGATACCTACGATCAATTTCAGAAGCTAGCCAAAGACAACCACAACACTCCCGTCGAAGGCCGCGCCGTTACTCGCACCGAGTTGAACATGCATGTCACGCCCGGCCGCGAAACTGACACGCTCTACCAGCTTCCCGAAAATGCCAAAGTAGAGTTGCTCAAGCGCTCCACCGCTGAGCGAGCGACGCCCGAAGAAATCGCGGCGAAGAAGACCGAAGCCATCGCGAAAGCCGCAGGCGAGCCAACAAAATCAACCCCCAAACGCACCAAGCCCGCGCCGCCTCCTCCATCGAAGGCAAAGAACTCGCTGCCTCTCCCTCCGCTTCCGCCTACGCCTGCGCCGCCTCCCGATGCGTTGACCAAATCATCGTTGCCGCTGGAAACATCGAAACCCGGCACTCCCCCGCAGGAGCCCAAACCGAAGCCGTTCGATGATTGGTGGCTCGTGCGCGATCAGCAGGGCCGCGTAGGATGGGTCATCGCGCGCATGGTCGATATCGACATTCCCCTCGAAGTGGCTCAGTACGCTGAAGGCCAGCGCATCCAGGCCGCATTCGTGCTCAACACTGTTCAGGACGAAGAGAAGGGCGCGGTTGCGCAATACCTCGTTTTGCTCAATGAAAACAAGGATGGCATTCCTTACGACTTCAATCAGGTTCGCGTCTTCACCTGGAATCTCAAGCGCCATCGCTATGAGACCGGCTATCGCGAAAAGTACATCGTCGGCTACTTCCCTGCAAAGGTCTCAACCGAAGACTTCGGCAAAGAAGGCGTCATGCCCGTGTTCGCCATTCGCAAGCAGAACGTCGATGGTTCCATCTCCGAACGCAAGTATCGCGTCATCGGCAACATCGTACGGCAGGTTTTTGCCCCCGGCGAGCAGCCGGCGCAGAGTGCTCAATCGCCCGATGCCCCGAAAAAGAATCCGCCCGACTCCAAGTCTTCAGCACACGGAAAATCCATGGCACATCGCAAGAAGAAGGGTTGATCAGCAGGGCAACAACTCCAACTTATCTCCCAGTCAAACCATCCTTGCAGGGCCAAAACGAATCTTACTCCCTAGTTGTAATTTCGGAGGGTATGCCGTTATGGCCGAGAAGATCAAGAAACTGGACCTCCAAAGGGACTATAAGAAGTACCTGTATTTCATAGATGGTCAGGGAAATGTCTGCCACAAACCCAAAAACGGGGAAGGCGAATCGAAGGTTCTGGTAGAGCACGCGGTCGATCGCGACAACCAGTACCTTTACTTCATCGACAAAGAAGGCGACATCTCCCGCTCGCCACGCGGACAGAAGAAGAAGGCGGCATAGTCGGAGCACCTTTTGCAGAATGCGCCTATGTGCTCCACCACTGGTTCGGGTTGGAACATGTATGTGTTCCGCGACGGCAGACGAAGGATTGCCGGGGCTGAGCTGGTTTCGCACTTAGTCGATGCGCTTGTGCGTTGGCTCGGCTCTAGTGAGCACGATGAACAAGAGTTAGCGCTGGCTTCCTTGATTGCAGCAGGCGAACTCGAATGTGCTCTCCTCGACAGTTCCCAATCAGGTTCGAGTACAGCCTCGGAGATTACCGAGGCTGTTGCATTTGCTTTCCTTACCGGGGAGAAACATTCACTTCCATCAATCTTGCAAAAGGCTGAATTGATCTCTGCTACTGGCGATTACGAAATCGCGGTGCAGGAGGGTTTCGCCTACTACGCTCTTCATCCGCTGAAAATCAAGATGCTTTTGGACGGACTCAGCTTCCCGGGCAATACTGCAGTGATCGGCATCCGAAGCATCGGCGTGACTCTGAGTGCCGTGGCTTGTGCGGCTCTGCGGTTGCGCGGCTTCGAGTGCCCGCGGACCACCGTCCGCCCGACAGGCCATCCATACAACCGCAAGTTGCAGCTGACTGAACCGCTTTGTGAGTGGATCGCGAGTTCGCAAGATGCCGAGTTCCTGATTGTCGATGAGGGCCCGGGCATCAGCGGATCTTCCTTTCTTGCGGTTGCGGAAGCGCTGGTCGAATGTGGTGTAGATGCCAATCGCATTCACATGATCGGTAGCCGCAACGTACATCCCTCAGCACTGCGGGCCGACAATGCGGCCGAACGCTGGACGCGATTTCACTCCCACGTACTGCAGAATGCGCCCCTCCCTCCCGCTGGAGCAGACGAAGGTCTCTCTGGCGGAATCTGGCGGCAACATTTCTCATGCAATGAGAATTCAATTCCCGCAGCGTGGCCCACGCTCGAACCGGCAAAGTTCCTCGCCTGTGATCAGCAAAGCCTCTTCCGCTTCGAGGGCTTTGGACATTTTGGCGCGGAGATCGGCGAACGTGCAAAAACACTGGCCGCGCGGGGCTTTGCTCCTTGCTATCTCGGCAATTACTGTGGCTTCGGTCAATACTCGTTGGTCCGCGGCCGCATGCTTTCTGCTGACGATTGGTCATCAGAGATGTTGGAGAGAGTTGCCGATTATCTGGCGCTGCGATCTAAGGCATTTGTTACGGAGCGCGAGCAAACTCCAGAGTTGGAGAAGATGTTGCGCTGGAATTGGAGCCTGGAGTTTGGGGCCGAGTTAGACGAATCAGAATCGCACTTGGTTCAGCACCGGGTCGTATTTTGCGACGGCCGCATGATGCCGCACGAGTGGATTCGCTCTGACAATGGAAAGCTGCTGAAACTCGATGCAGGCTCCCACGGGGATAATCACTTCTTCCCTGGCCCGTGCGACATTGCATGGGACGTCGCTGGAGTAATTATTGAATGGGATTTGCAGGACGAGGCTCGTCACAGCTTTGTTCGCGAATACGAAGCGCGCTCGGGAGATGCAGTATCCGAAAGACTCGCGCCTTATCTGCTGGCCTACACGATCTTCTCTCTTGGCTGGTCCAAGATGGCATCTGTAGCGATGGCGGGAGAGTTTGATGAGGCGCTACTTACGCGCGACTATTGCCGCTACCGCGCTGTTGCGCTGCGATTGCGACCGGCTCCGACCAGCAATGTTGAGATTCCCGAAATCCCCCTGTCGAAAGAAAAGGCGGAGCCATCTCTGGGCTCCGCCAAAATTACATAACAGCGATATTCTTCTACTTCGAATAAAACTCCGCAATTGCTTCCACCACTCGGTGTTGCTCCTCATTCGTGAGTTCCGGGAAGATCGGCAGCGCGAGCACTTCTTTACAGGCGCGCTCGGCTTCCGGAAAATCGCCTTCCTTATATCCGAGATAGGCAAAACACTGCTGCAAGTGCAGCGGCACAGGATAATAAATTTCGCAGCCAATCTGGCGCTCCTGTAGAAATGCTCGAAGCTCATCACGGCGGTGAGTCCGGATGACGTACTGATGGAAGATATGTTTTGCCTGCGGAGCCGTTGTAGGCAGCGCCACGGGATGCGACTGATCGACATGTGTCGATGTGCCGCGAGTTTGGCTCAGTCCAGCTTTCTGCAGCATTTCGTCGTAGGCGGCTGCAATCTCTCGACGACGATCGTTCCACTTCTCGATGAACGTCAGCTTAATCCGCAACACCGCTCCCTGGATGCCGTCCATGCGGGCATTCCAGCCGATCTCTTCGTGATAATAGCGGCGAGCCGCGCCATGGTTGCGTAGGCGCTTCATGTGCTCGCCGATCTCAGAGTCTACGCTCGTTGCCGCTCCTGCATCTCCGAAGGCGCTCAGGTTCTTCGTGGGATAAAAGCTGAAGGCAGCTGTGCGGCCCAGTGTTCCGGCATGACGACCATTCCATGTAGCTCCGAATGCCTGCGCCGCGTCCTCGACAATTGTCAATCCACGGGTGGCAGCAACCGCGTCGAATGCGTCGGCATCGACACACTGGCCATAGAGGTGGACGGGCATGATGCCCTTGAGCTTCTCCGGACGCTGCTGGTCAATGGCATGCTCAACAGCTCTGGCGGACAGGTTGAATGTTGCTGGATCGATGTCAGCAAAAACCGGACGCGCCCCGCAGCGTGTGATCGAACTGGCCGAGGCAAAGAACGTAAATGGCGAGGTCAGGAATGTGTCACCTGCACCTACGCCAACGCCAGCTAACGCCAGCCACAAAGCGTCCGTTCCCGAAGAACATGCCACGGTCGCAGCAGCCCCGAGGTACACTGAAATTTCGCGCTCCAGTGCGGCCACTTCATCGCCGAGCACCAGCGACTGCGACTCGCAGACCTGGTCAATGGCAGCACGCACCAGCTCACGAATGGTGACATACTGGCGCTTAAGATCGAGCATAGGAACTGGCGTAAGTTTTGTGGCAGAAGTAGTTGTCATGAAGGGAAAGAACTCCGGATGAACGTAAATCGATTCTAACATCCGACTGGGTGGTGACGCCGCTTGGGCGCGGGCTGTGACTCTCGTCACAGCTTTACGTGACTCTATTTTCTACAACTATAGTACTTAGAACTTTCAGTCTGGGGTTGGGAATCGGTCCTTCGCTGCATGCGAGGAAAGAGGAAGATTGGCCACTGCAGATCAGAGCGCGTTGGGCAGAGCGCAGAGCCACGCTCCAGTGTCGCGTCTGAAACTCATAATTCGCGGTGCCGTCCAAGGCGTAGGCTTTCGTCCGTTCGTTTATCGACTGGCCACCGACCTTTGTCTGAACGGCTGGGTCAACAATACCGCGAACGGCGTTTTCATTGAAGTGGAAGGCGCACGAGATCGAGTCGAGCAGTTCCTGCTTCGGGTAGAGCGTGAGAAACCTGCTATCTCATTCATCCAAAGTCTTGAAAGCAGTTTTGCCGACGCGGTTGGTTATACAACATTTGAGATTCGCAAGAGCGAGGGCGGAGAGAAGACTGCACTCGTCCTGCCTGACATTGCGACCTGCCCTGAATGCCTGAGTGAGATTCTCGATCCCGCGAATAGGCGATTCCGATATCCGTTTACGAACTGCACCAACTGCGGTCCCCGCTATACGATCATCGAATCTCTTCCCTATGATCGTCTGCGCACGACGATGAAGAAATTTGCGATGTGTCCTACGTGCAAACGCGAGTACGGCGATCCCACCAATCGCAGATTTCATGCGCAGCCCAATGCCTGCCCTGAGTGCGGACCGCAATTGGAACTGTGGAGCACATTGGGGGAAGTACTCGCGCATCGCGAGAGTGCACTGCAATTGGCCGCATCAGCTATTCGCGAAGGAAAGATCGTTGCCGTAAAGGGATTGGGCGGCTTTCATCTGATGGTCGATGCTCGCAATGAACAAGCGGTACAAACGCTTCGCCAACGCAAGCATCGTGAAGAGAAACCTTTCGCACTGATGTTCCCAACCGCTGAAGGCGTATTAACGGAGTGCGAACTTTCGACTCTGGAGGAGCGACTGCTGCGCTCGCCGGAGTCGCCAATTGCGCTGGTGCGGCGTAAGACGAGCGACAGGTCAGAGTTAGCCCCATCCGTTGCGCCAGGAAATCCGATGCTCGGAGTCATGGTCGCCTACACGCCACTGCATCATCTGCTGATGCGGGAGTTGGGCTTCCCTGTGGTTGCGACCAGTGGCAACCTGAGCGATGAACCGATCTGTATTGACGAGCAGGATGCGCTCGAAAGATTACGCGGGATCGCAGATTTGCTGCTTGTACACGACAGGCCCATTCTGCGCCATGTCGATGACTCGATCGTACGCGTGATGGCCGGACGCGAAATGGTGATGCGTCGGGCTCGCGGATTTGCTCCGCTCCCCGTGCGACTTGAACAAGAAATGCCAAAACTGCTGGGCGTGGGCGCGCACCAGAAGAACACTATTGCACTCTCGGTGGGGCGGCAGGTATTCGTCAGTCAGCACATAGGCGATCTCGAAACCGAACAGGCCAGTGCGGCATTTGAGCGAGTGATCGATAGCCTCAAGAATCTCTACGAAGCTACACCCGAAGCTGTCGCCTGTGATCTTCATCCGAACTACATCTCCTCCGAATACGCGCATCGCGTTTGCGAAAAGCCAAGCGGGGTGCAACATCACTACGCGCATGTGCTGGCATGTATGGCCGAAAACGAAGTGCACGCACCAGCTCTCGGTATCGCATGGGATGGAAGCGGCTGGGGTCCGGATCAGACGGTGTGGGGCGGCGAATTCCTGAAGATCGATGAATATGGATATACTCGCGCGGCCCGGCTGCGCCCGTTCCGGCTGGCAGGAAGCGAACGCGCCGTACGCGAGCCACGCCGATGCGCGCTCGGCATGCTGTTCGAAGCGCAAGGCTGTGACGTCTTTGCCAACGACGAACTCCACGCGGTTCGCACCTTCCCTGCTGCAGAGCGCAAGATCATCTCGAAGATGCTGGAACAAGGACTGAACAGCCCATGGACCTCGAGCGCAGGACGGCTGTTCGATGCTGTTGCTTCGCTGATTGGAATGCGGCAGTTTGCGCGTTTCGAAGGACAGGCTGCGATGGAACTGGAGTGGATGGCTGCTGAGAGCGATGAATGCGGAGCTTACCACTTCGATGTCGTCGAACCCTCAACTTCAGATGCGCCTGCCGAGTTGGATTGGGCACCCATGCTAAGTGAGATTCTTGAAGAGATCTCGCAAGGCGCTACGCAGGCAACCATGGCGCGAAAATTCCATAACACGTTGGCAGAGATGATCGCTCGCGTAGCGGCTCGGCATGCAGGAATGCCGGTGGCACTAAGTGGCGGATGTTTTCAAAATCGACTGCTCACCGAGCTGACGGTAGCGCGGTTGCAAGCGGATGAGATTAAGGTTTATTGGCATCAGCGAATTCCTCCGAATGACGGCGGAATCGCGCTGGGGCAAGTGGTGGCGGCAGCACGAGAGTTGAGATTCCAGGAAAGCGCGAAGGAGCGGATATGTGTCTAGCGGTGCCGGGAAAGATTGTCAGCGTGAGCGGCGAGGATTTGGCGCGACAGGCGCGAGTGGATTTCGGCGGAGTGCTGAAAGAGGTGAATCTAGCGTACGTTCCCGAGGCCAAAGTCGGTGAGTACGTACTGGTGCACGTCGGCTTCGCCATCAGCGTGGTGGACGAAGAAGAGGCCGGCAAGGTCTTTGGATATTTGAAAGAAATGGGCGAACTGGGCGAACTCGCCGAATTGTCGCCGGATCCAGGAGCAAAGCAGTGAAGTTTTCATCGGAATATCGCGACGCAAATGCTGCAAAGGGATTCGCGCAGGAAATTCGGCGAATCACGACACGGCCATGGACGCTCATGGAAATATGCGGCGGACAGACCCACGCCATCGTGAAATTTGGGATCGATGAATTGCTGCCAAAGGAGATCGAACTGGTGCACGGTCCGGGCTGCCCGGTGTGCGTCACTCCTCTGGAGTTGATCGACAAGGCAGTGAAGATCGCTCAGCGCAAGGATGTGATCTTCTGCTCTTTCGGCGACATGCTGCGTGTGCCGGGGAGCGAGGTCGATCTATTCGGCATCAAGGCGCGCGGCGGAGACGTGCGAATCCTCTACTCGCCGCTTGATGCCCTCAAGGTCGCGAAGGAAAACCCGACGAAGGAAGTTGTCTTCTTCGCCGTGGGATTCGAGACAACTGCTCCCGCTCACGCAATGGCCGTGTTTCAGGCGAAGCAGCAAGGGATCAAGAATTTCTCCGTACTGGTCTCACACGTGCTCGTGCCTCCGGCGATGGAGGCGATACTCGGTTCACCGACCAATCGCGTGCAGGGCTTCCTCGCCGCGGGACACGTCTGCGCCATCATGGGTTATGACGAGTACATTCCAATCGCCGCGAAATATAAGGTCCCCATTGTGGTCACCGGATTTGAGCCGCTCGATATTTTGCAGGGCATCGCGATGTGCGTTGCGCAACTCGAGCAGGGCCGCCACGAAGTCGAGAACCAGTACACGCGAGCGGTAACGGAAGCGGGCAATCGTCCGGCGCAGCATTATGTCAAGGAAGTGTTCACCATCGTGAACCGCAAGTGGCGCGGCATTGGCGAAATCGGCTCGAGCGGCCTGGGACTGCGTCCCGAGTATTCTGAGTACGATGCCGAATTGAAGTTCAACGTGGAGAACTATACCGCCGAGGAGAGCCCGCTGTGCATCAGCGGCCTGATTATGCAGGGGCAGAAAAAACCGCATGAATGCTCGGCTTTCGGCAAACAATGCACGCCGGAGAAACCGCTCGGTGCACCAATGGTCTCGAACGAAGGTGCCTGCGCCGCGTATTATCGGTATCGGCGCGCCGAGTTGGCCGCAGCAGGGAAGGTATAACGATGAGCACCATCAAAGACTTCACGCTGAGCTGTCCTATGCCAATCACCGACTATCCCACGGTGACGCTGGCGCATGGTGGCGGCGGCAAGCTGATGCATCAACTGATCGAAAAGATGATTTTGCCGGCCTTCAACAGCCCGCTGCTCGAAACGCGGCATGACGGCGCGGTATTTGACTTGGGCAACACGCGGCTGGCGTTTACGACCGATTCCTATGTGGTCAATCCTCTGTTCTTCCCGGGCGGCGACATCGGCTCGCTGGCCATCAACGGTACAGTGAATGACCTCTCGATGTGCGGCGCGAAGCCCGTCTATCTGAGCTGCGGATTGATCCTTGAAGAAGGGCTGCCGATGGAAACGCTCTGGGCGGTGGTGCAGAGCCTGAAGCAATCGGCTGAAGCCGCAGGCGTGCAACTGGTCACGGGCGACACAAAGGTCGTCGATCGCGGCAAGGGCGATGGCGTTTTCATCAATACGGCCGGAGTCGGATTGATCGATCACCAACTGACGATCGGACCGGCAAGCGTGAAACCTGGAGACGTCATCCTGCTGAGCGGCGACATTGGCCGCCACGGCATTGCCATCATGGCAACGCGCCAAGGATTGGAATTCGAATCGGCAATCGAAAGCGACTGCGCTCCGCTGAACGGAGCGGTGCAGGCGCTGATCGCAGGAGGCGTAGGCGTGCACTGCCTGCGCGACCTTACCCGCGGAGGGCTGGGCACGACATTGATTGAGATTGCCGAAGCCACCGGAACGCAGATCATGATCGACGAGATGAAGATTCCTGTACGCGACGACGTAGCGGGAGCCTGCGAAGTGCTGGGATTTGATCCTCTGTACCTGGCCAACGAGGGACGCATGATTGTCTTTGTGCCGGAGGAGCAGGCTGCACGTGCATTGGAACTGTTACGCACGGATAAGCACACGGCAGGCGCAGTGGGGATTGGGCGCGTGACCGAAGAGCGCGGCGGCGTGGTGAAGATGAAAAGCCGCATTGGCACCACTCGCGTCATCGATATGCTGAGCGGAGAGCAATTACCTCGAATCTGTTAGCAGGGTTGGTGAATCAAATCCTTGTCGTCTCCTGCGGCCCTTGCGGGCCGCTTTTTTATTGCGCGAACAGATGAGTGCCGACTGCGATACTCTGATCACGAGGACAAATCTATGACCGGGATTCGGCTCTACTCCTACGTACTGCTCGATGTATTCACGAGAAACGCACTCGAAGGCAATCAGCTGGCAGTCTTCACCGATGCCCGCGGCCTGAGCGATACGGAGATGCAGCGATTGGCGAAAGAGACAAACCTGTCGGAGACGACGTTTATTCTGCCGCGTTCGGCTGAAAAAGAACGTGAGAGAGGCGTGCGGGTTCGCATCTTCACCACGCAGGAAGAACTGCCTTTTGCCGGACATCCAACGTTGGGAACCGCCTGGGTTCTGCACCAGCAACGTGGGAAGCAAACAATTGAACTTGATCTGAACGTCGGCAAGATCCCCGTCGAATTTACCTCCTCCGCTGAAGGTTCTCTCACTGGCGAGATGCGCCAGCGCGACCCTGAGTTCGGCGAGGTTTACGGCGCCGCCATGATTGCGAAAGCGACTGGCGTGCCGCTGGAATTCTTCGACACGGAACTACCGATTCAAACCGTATCGACCGGGACCCCGTTCACCATGGTTCCGCTGAAATCGCTCAATGCGATGCGCCAATTGCACGTGGATCAACGCTCTGCCGCAGAGTTCACGAGCGAGCACGATGGCAAGTTTTTCTACTTCATTACGCGAGAGACAGTCACTCCCGGAGCAACCCTGCACGCACGGATGCAGTTCTACAACGGCGAAGACCCCGCGACCGGCTCTGCCGCCGGATGCTGCACCGCATGGGCCGTGAAGCACGGCGTGCTCGCGAGTGAGGTGCAGGGTTTGATCGAACAAGGGCTCGAAATCGGTCGGCCAAGCTTCATACGCATGCGCGGGCGCAAAACCGCCGATAGCGTGACCGATGTGCGCGTCGGCGGCGAAGTGGTGGAAGTCGCGCGCGGGGAGTTTCTACTCAACAGTTAAGGGCACGATGATGCTGCCCAGTTTGCCGCTAAGATTGTCGCGCACCGCCAGGCGCAGAATATAAACGCCATGAGCAAGTTGGAGGACGCCTCTGTAGAGCAAACCATTCTGGCGGAGATTGGCAGCTTCTTGAGAATTGAGTTTACGGTGGATGATTTGCTCGACCGTCGCCGCCGTGTTCCCGGATCCATCCTGAGCCACACCATGAATCTGAAGATCGACAGTCACGAGGGCGTGCGCGAACGCCCGCAGCGCGAATTCAATCGAAAGAGGTAAACCTGCTGTCACCCAGACCAGAGCCTTGCGCCCTGGAACTCCCGCGTAAGCATTAGCAATCTGCCGCAGGCAAGCAGTTGTGTCCATGACGTCGAGGCGATGGGCCAGATCGATCTCGCCAGGTGTGGGCAGCACGAAGCCACCGACTTCGAACCTGGCAAACTTCGCAACCTAGCAAAGCCACGGGGTGAAGGATATCTGTGTGGATGGCGAGGTGGTCGAGGTCGCGCGAGGCAAGTTTGCGTTGCAATCAACAGGGCGGCCTTAGTTTTCAACGTATTTCGTGGGGTTGCCGTTCGCGGCATCATGACCGAGTTGCAAATGGCTAACTGGGCACTTGTCAGAGTTACAGCTTCTTCGTAGGATTCCTGACACCGCTTAACCTGACGATGCGCCACGTCGTAACGATCCATGCAGTCTGGGTCGCAGGAGAAATTGAGCTATTCCCGATGACTGTAAAGAAGACGATTCTGTGTGTGGATGATGAGCAAAGCCTGTCCATCCAGAAGCTAACGCTTGAGACACGCGGGTATCGCGTGATGACTTGCAATACGGCGCTGCAAGCGATGGAAATTTTCAATCATCGCAGCGTGGATCTGGTTTTGAGCAGTTTAAGTCTTCCTGATACTTCTGCAACTGACCTGGTGAGCCGCATCAAAGCGCGCGCGCCGGAAGTCCCCATCATCCTGCTGAGCACACAAATGCGCGCTTTCGACACTGATGCCCCGGCCGATCTTCTGCTGCGGAAAGGGACTTTCGCTCAATCAGAACTTTTGGAGCGCATACGCCTGCTGCTGATCAAGCGCCGCGGTCCACGTCGCGCGCTGCCGTCGTCAGTCGTAGCCAACGCGCAGGCCTGCTGAAAAATCCCTGAAATCCTCATCTAAGGTGTTCCTAGAGGAGTGCCTGCCCTTAGAAGCTGCTCCGTGTCAAAGCATGGAAAGAGCTTTATGCGGCTGAATTGATCAGTCTTTCTAACCATCTTCTCCTCAGCAACTTGCAAGCATCAAACCGGCTGACACACAACTCACAATTCAGAAAACAACCTTAGACGCTCTAAGGTAAAACACCGTTGAAGAATAGGACTTTCTGCGGCTATCGAAGGGTACTTCGGGCCTTTAGTCTCTTCCGCGTTGCTCGACATCATTCCGCAGGGAGTTTTCATCTTGAAGAGACAATTAGCAATTGCAGCGAGCGTAATCTTCTCGGCTGCCGCCGCGTTTGCAGGGGTGTCGGTCTCGTCTCCGACTTCCGGACAGACGGTAGCATCACCCATGCATGTGGCCGCCTCTGCGACGATGTCGTATCCGGTTACGACCATGCAGGTTTATGTAGATAGCAAACTTGTGGATCAAAAGAGCGCGACATCGCTGAACGACTACATTTCCGTTACAACCGGAACGCATTACGTCGTCGTGCAGTCGTGGGATACCCACGGTAATACCACAAAATCCGCTTCGATCAAGGTAAACGTGGGTTCCAGCACGAGTGGCGACACTGTGACTTCCGGAGGCACGACTTATTCGAACATCGACCAGTTGAGCGGTTGGTCTAATTGCGGAGCTTGCGCCGGCATCGGCGGCAGTGGCCCAACGGTTCCCTACTCCGTGACACAAAATATCAGTTCGCCTTCGATGGACGGACGATCTATGAAGTTCTGGATCGGAGGAACCACTCCCTATGGAAACGCTCTGTGGTGGAAGCAGCTCGGAGCTAACTCCGGGACGTCGCACTTTAGCTACGACGTTTACTTCTACTACACCAACGCGGCTGCACCTCAGGCGCTGGAATTCGACGTCAACCAGTCTGTGGGCGGACGGAAATACATCTTTGGCACGCAATGCAATGTCGCAGCCAAGCAGTGGGACGTGTGGAACACCTCAGGCGCGTACTGGATGCACACCGGTGTGGCCTGCACAGCTCCGCCGACATACCAATGGAATCACCTGGTGTGGCAGATGGAGCGAGTGAACGGCCAGACTCACTTCATTTCGGTCACACTGAACGGCACGACACACTACATCAACAAGTATGGTGGCTCGAAGAGCTCGGGCGTGAGCGAGTTGAATGTCGCATTCCAGATGGACCTGAATGGAAAACCGACGCCTTACACCGTTTATCTGGACAAGGTCACGCTGAAAGCCTGGTAAGCGTAACTGATCGCCAGCACGAGGGCGGAGCAACGGCTCCGCCCTTTGCTTTTGCCCGCTGTTTCGGGGCTACAAATGGCGCTCGTGTAATATGGATTAGCAAACTCATGGCAGCCATCATTCAAGTAGAGAATGTCACAAAGACTTATCACGTCGGCAAAGTGAACGTGCAAGCCGTACGGGGAGTCTCGTTTGAGGTGGAGCAGGGAGAATTTTTGAGCGTGGTTGGCCCCTCGGGCAGCGGAAAATCCACTCTCTTTTACATCCTCGGAGGGCTCGCGCAGGCAGATTCTGGACGCGTGCTGATCGGCGGCGTTGATTTCGCGCAGACGACCGACTCGGAGCGCACACACCTGAGGCGCGAAAAAATCGGATTTGTATTTCAGAAATTCAACCTGTTGCCAACGCTCACCGCACGCGACAACATCAAGATCGCCATCAACATCGCAGGTGACAAAGGCAACCAGGACCAGGAATATTTCCGCAATATCACCGAACTGCTCGGAATCAGTAAACGCCTGGATCATCGTCCCAGCGAGCTGAGTGGCGGAGAGCAACAGCGAGTTGCGCTGGCGCGAGCGCTGATCAACAAACCGGCCATCGTACTGGCCGATGAACCTACGGGAAATCTCGACACCCAGAACTCGAATGCAGTGCTTGAGATGTTGCGTCGGTCAAATCAGGAACTCGGACAGACGGTGCTGATGATCACGCACAATCCAGAAGCGGCTCGATTTGGCAATCGCATTTTGCATTTCCGTGATGGCCAGGTTGTGGGATCCGAGGTGGTTTCGCAGTGGACAGAAACCAGCAGGAAATAGGCTTAAATCCACAGTTTCAGGGCTAAGTGTGTTTGACAGAGCAAGGTGCTTTGTCTAAGATTGAAAAGTCGAGCGGGAGTAACTCAGTGGTAGAGTGCGACCTTGCCAAGGTCGAAGTCGCGGGTTCAAATCCCGTCTCCCGCTCCAGAACTTCTAACCCTCGCCGCCGTGCGAGGGTTTGCCATGAAAGAAGGCTGCTCTCTCAGCCAGTCTCAAGTTCTGCTTTCAGTGGCGCGGTAGCCAAGTGGTAAGGCAGAGGTCTGCAAAACCTTTATTCGCCAGTTCGATTCTGGCCCGCGCCTCCAATAACCCATTCTAAAGCATTGAATTAACAGTGTTCCCCAGAACTCCTCAATCGGGGTCATTCGGGCTCAAAAGGCCGAAATCGGGCAGTTTTGGCCTCGAAAGCGGACAAATGGCGGACACGGAATTCCTGCATGTGAAGGCCGCCGAGCGAGAGGCACGTGTGTAAACTGAACCGCTAGGGCGTCTCAAGAGAGCTCTTAGCCATTCGCCGTCTCGAACCAAGGAGGAGGCGCGGTTTGACAGTCACCGATTTTGGAGTGGGCACCAACGACGATGAGCTCGACCCCTTGAGCGAGCTTCAGAACCAGCTACGTTCTTTCGACAGCAAGGGCCTCCTCGCAACAGCTGGCGCACTTCAGCTGATACCGGAAAATGCGGAGCGAACGCTCCGCTTGCAGGCGTTTGCTCATGTGGCAGTGAGCTTGCGATACGACGACCGACGCCCCCAGATAAGTATTCCACGCCTTAGGGCAACACTGAACGGGCCAGAGCTAGGAAGCCTAGCTCACGGAGAAGATCCGTTTCCGAACTCGTTTGTGGAAGAGATCGCTTTCTTCGGCGGCTCCTACGCCGTTTTCCCTGGCGTCTTTTCCGGTGCCAAACACTTTCTTGACCATTTATTGCGCTCGGTTTTCTTGTCCGGCTCGATGCCCGTGGAAATGGTGTCGAGGCTCAATGACCTATGCGTGGGATGTCTAAGGCTGAGTGATGCGGTCGCTACGAGAGCAGGGCTTGTTCGCGGAATAAACCCCGGCTCAAGCCCCGCCGGGCCAATCCTAGTTCCCGAGGGCCGGCGATTGCGGGAGCTCAAAGCTGCGGTTTCCTTCACACGCGAAGAGATGGAGCAATTCTTTGGCAGAGGAGACCTTAATGACCGTCCATGGTCGGCGCTGTCGATGACACCGGAGGCTGTGACGATTAAGAACTTCACACCGGATGAATCGCTTTTGCTCTCACGACCAATCGTCCAGTTTGGGAATAGCTTCGTTGTTTCGTGCCCGGATGCCCTCCTCTATGGACTAAACCACCACATCGTTCGCACGGTTGTCCAGAATGGACACAAGGACACTCTGGTCGAAGCCTACGCTGACGCAGAGCTCTCCTCGGTCATTCTCTGGATGCGGGCAATGGGGAACAGGCGCCTGAAAATCAGTCTGCCGGGAGCTTCTCTCATCCCAGGCGCCCGAGAATGCGTGTTCTCTTTCGACAGCGAAAAAGCAACATACGTGCTTCTCATTCCCGACTCGCTGGAAGACTTCGATCCGAATCTCGCTTCCGGTGGCATCAATCATCCGACAGGTCTTCAGGAGGCGATCACTGCGAGGCTACAAGGGATCGAGAAACACCTCTACGCCGAACTCCCGGGCCTTAACGAGCTCCTGTGCCTCACTGTTCTCGGTGGGGTCGGACGCCCACTCATGCTTGGCTTTGGCGATATAGCCGCCGCAGCTGCCGTCCAGTTCTTCCCAGCTTTTGAGCTGGAAACATTCGCAATGTTAAATCTGGGGAATCCGTTGGCGCTGTGGAGATTTGCTGCAAGTTCAGACAGACTTCATCAGCAGTGCCACGTAGTCAGCTTCAGCGCGTTGGACGAATTCGGACTGTATCGCCGGAGCAACAACAGCTTCTATGTCACTGACGAGAAGGCACCTGACCTACTGAATGTGACTACCGATTTTTCGGGAAAGCTTCGCCGCGATGTCATAGCGGCGCGGGATTGGCATGCTGTCCCGCATTATGAACGTCCCGGCTTTCTCGAAGTGACATCTCTTCACGGCGACCGCCGAATCCCTATCTATGTTCCCTCGTCCCCTTTCGCACACCGCCCAGCCGTCTTCGTGGAAGACCTTCCTTTTGGCGTTTGGGTGACTGGGCAAGAGGGGGACATGGAGCCGGAAATGAGTGCGGTCGCCACCGAGATCATTGGTGCCCTCGGTTATTGGCTCTGGCAAAGTGCAAAGGTACTGGTGCAGTTCGCCGTGGGGTCTAGGCCACGCCGCGATCCCATCGTAGTTACCCTCACGATGCCTACTGCCGATCAGTGGCGGGCACATTCACAAAACGGTGTTCCGCCGGAACGGTTCATCACTTGTAGGAGTGACGCTGAAAACTCCAGAATCGAGCTGACTCTACATCCCGGAGTATCGGCACTGTTCAATACCCCGGACAATTCTGGGGAACGCCATTGCCTTGTCGAGATCTTGCGGGGAATCGGCCACATCATAAACGCGCCCCAGCTTACTGATGCGCGAATTCATTCCCTTGTCGATGAAGTTGCTCCACTAGGATTCAAGAAGATGCTCTTGCTGATAGATTCACATGCGGTTCCTGCTCTGGACCCTAGAGACCTACCCAAGTACCGTCCGTTACAAGAAGGCGATATCGATGATGTCCTGAGCCACATCGCAATCTACCTCCGGGATCAACTCGGCCTGCTTCCTGGGCCAATCGCCGCAGACAACCGAAACAATGTTGCCAAAGCGATCGTGGGCTATTGCTATGCGGAATTAGAGAGACTTGTGCGAGCTCACAGCCGAGACGGATTTCTTGAGTTTCTGATTTCTCAACATGAGGCTGTGGTTCGCGAAGACGCCCATCGCAGACTAACGATACCGACGAGACTTGCATGTTTCAATGCTGTGGCGAATGTTGTAGAGCAGTTGCAGAAAGAGCTGCCTGAAATCTCCAGAACGGCAATCGCAAGTCGTTTTTTGATCGAATACGCGACTGCTCAGCCCCCAGAGGGAATTCGTTCTGTTAGCTTGAGCTCTTACGACGAGATGCGGGCACTGGCCAGCCACATTATCAGCTTCGGCATGTTGAGTGACGCCCTACAGTACGAACTGGACGACATTGAACTGTCCATATTGACCTCAGGCAGGCTGGGAAGGAAGGGGTTGAAATACCATGAGGCAACCAATGCTCATATGAAGCTGTTCACCAACGAACAAATTGTGACGTCCCCTGCACATTTTGCTGAGTATTGGCCTGCTCGGGGCTCGTCCCAGCCCGAGCCAAATGAACTTGTCGTGAGTTTGGACGCCGCATCCCGCGATGAGTTCGGATTCACGATGACTGAGATTTCGGAATTTCTTCACGGAATCCAGATACTCGGCGAGGAAGTCGGTCCAGGGGTATCTGGACTCGGTCTCAACGAGTTCCGGAGCAGACTTTTGGAGCCCTTAGGTTGGGAGGATGGGAGAATTGACGCTGCAATCAATCTCTTTGGTTTGTCTCCTAGACCTCAGTTCCTGATCCCACCTGCCGGCCTCTCCAATGGGGATGTATATCCTTGGAGATATAATCGAGCACTTTCTTATCTGCGGCGCCCGCTGGCGCTACGTCAGACTTCCGGAACGACGGAAATCCTGTGGGGAAACAGGCACCTGGAATCAGCACGAAAGAATCTCCTCGAGCTTTGCCTGAGCGGAAGGCTGAAAGCTAAAAGCCCCGCGATGAAGTCTCTGATAGGCAGGCTGCGCCACAAGCAGGGCGAGCGTTTCAATGATCTGGTCGCGGATGTGATGGCTGCGCAACCGAACATACGCGCGTATCGCAGGGTGAAGAAGATAGGACGCTATTCTTTAGGCAATCTTGGCGATGTCGATGTTCTTGTGTTTGATGAGAGCAAGAGGCGGATTCTCGTCATAGAATGCAAGGATCTGTCAGTCGCTCGCACCCCGAGCGAACTTGCAAATGAACTTTCAGAATTATTGAAGAGCCAATCGGGAGGGCGCTCAATCGTTGCCAAACACATGGATCGCGTGCAATGGATTGAACAACATCTTCAAGATGTGCTCGCTTTCTTTGGATATAGCAGGCCTGGAAAATGGCGGGTGAACTCATATGTAGTTGTGGACAAGGCCATCGTTACGCCGTACCTAAGAGAGTGTGCCGCCACAGTGATTACCTTTGAACAATTGAAACAGGGGGCGTGGAGGTAAGTTGGTGCAAGATACTTGGAGTTCCACGGCAGCTCAGGATCGTGCCAGTTGGAAGTCCAAGTTCCTCGCATCCCCCTCCAGAGGTGCCCGGACACGGATCAGTTCGGCTGTCCGTCCTTGCTTGCCGACTGCTGTTTCTCCACGTCTGCAAGCACGCCCTCGTAGCGTTCCATTGCAGCTTTCTTGTGCTCCGCGCCAGGGTGGACGTACTTTTGTACGACGCGGAGCGAGTTGTGACCGAGGAGAGCGGCGACTGTCGCGAGGTCAACGCCACCTTGCGCCGCCGCCCGCGTAGCGAAGGTATGGCGCCAATCATATAGAACAAACGACAGCGGCGCTCGATGTTCAGTGCCTGCACATACTGCGTCGTGCGCGCGATTGAGGCGTTGGATGTGCTTACCAGGGCACGTCGCGGAGGGAAATACCCACGGAGAGGCCTGGGCACGCTGGATGCGGGCGATGGTCCGCTTTGTCGCCTTCGGCGGGATCGTCGGCGATACACGGCGAGCGAGAATAGATTTACTTTCGGCAGTCAAGTCCAGCGTTCGTCTCGCCGCAGGCGTCTTCCCGCTGCGTACAAGCAGCGTGCCGCGTTCCAGATCGATGTCAGTTTTTCTCAGCGCAAGGACCTCCTCTGGCCGTAGCCCCTGGTTCCGCATGAGGCGCGCCAGATCCCAGAGATTGCGATTCTTTGCCGCTCGGTTGAAGTACTGCATCTCCTCCGCAGGTGTAATTACATGAATGCGGACCGCCTCGGCATCACTCGGGATATCAACATCTCGAACAGGATTCTGCCGCACCCAGTTCTGCTTAATCGCGTATCCGAAGAAGACGGAAAGAGCGTGCAAGTCGTGACGTACAGTGACGTCACGGACCTCATGCTCCTTGAACCGCCATGCCTTGTAACGCTCGATCGCGGCGTCGTCAACGAGGCTTGTGGGTCTGCTCCCAAAGAAAGCAGCCAGGCTCGTGAAGCTCGTCTTGATTCGCTTGTAGCTGTTCGGATGGGGACGGTATTCGATCTCGGCCCATGAGAGGAACTCGTCAGCCGCATCACTGAACTGCCTGACTATGAGCTTCCGCGTCGGCCTGCGTCCTTCGATGAGCGCCTGCCTGTGCTCCAGCTCGATCGCCAATGCACGACTCTCGTTTTGTCGTGTGGCGGCCAAGTCTGTGGTCCCGCTGTACTCGCGTCCGTCCACTTTGAAGCGGTAGTGCCAAATCCCTGTCCGGTTCCGTAGTGCCATTTTCTGTCTCCCGTACCTGCATATCGAGCCACTTCGCAACTCGTTCTCGCGGATACCAAACTTTCCTGCCGGCCTTCACGTATGCAGGACCTCGGCGTTGTGACCTCCAGTCAGCAAGCGTTGCGACGGCTACTCCAAGCGCAAGCGCCAATGCCTCCGGACTGACTAAACTGCTCTCTCCAAAATCCACTCAAAATCCTCAAATCGACGTCGTTTAACACCAATGACGAAATCGCAGGCAAACTGCCAATTGCCTCACAAGGGCGCATACTGCACCGCTGACGTATCACCGCAGCGCGCTCTCACTCCATACTTCCGCACACACCTCGGCCCGAATTGTCGAATGGAATCTGTCGGCTTCCGGGCGGCGGCCGCCTCGGGTACTACAGCCGTACAGTAACCGGAGGGTTGGAATCTCCGGGGAGCGCGTAGCTCCGGTCTGCGTCGGACTAATCAGCCTGCGTGCGGCCTCTCTGTCCTTGGCGATTCGTGTCCAGGGGATGGAGCACGATGGCAATGCGGATGCGCGTATTCGTCACACATCCGATGTACATCTTCTACATCATCGCAATTAATATTGCACTGTCAAAGTACCTCTGGTGTCCTCCTTTATGGATCGGATCAGGGGCGACTGCGTGAGCAGCGCCCCCTGCATTGCCTCCAGCAAGAATGGCTGCCAACGGTCGTCACTACATGGGAACGTACTCACCCTCAGTGCTGATTGCATTGAAAGCTGCGCTCGCCCGTGCAACGTGAGGATCTGGGATAGCCTCGGTGAACCCAAGCCCCTTACGCTTTGCCCGTTCTTCGCTAATCAGCTCGGAGAGCGAGTATTCCTTCATCACGCGTCCAAATTCAAGCGGTCCGTCCACGTATTCGTACAGCGTCGAGACCCATTTGTAGGGAGCCTGCCTACTATTCGTCGGAGATAAAAATCGATGTTCGATGCAACGGCGCAACTGCTCTGGAGTATAGGTCGGATTTTCCAACAGGAATCTCTTCATCTCCGACATGGTCCTTGAACGAGCAGGTAGTGGATGAAAACAGAAGTCACGATACAGGCAGTCGATGTAATCGACCAGCTCTATCTGTAACTTCTCCTGCTCTGCTGACAGAATCCGACCGCGCCGCTTCCTAACGTCGCGGCGCTCAGTGCGGGAGGATTGCTCTTGTATATTCTCTGTGCATCTCAAATCCGAAGTTTCTTCAATAGATTCAATTAGTTCAGAATCTTTTAAGGTGTTAAATTCTGATGACTCTGACGTGAAATTCTGATCCTTCGCATTACCGTAAATGATCATCCTTCCGGCTACTATTTCGTAGCGCCACGCTGGGCGCCCGCCCTGCCGAGTGCTGTTTGCACGGATGTATCCCAGTTTAATGAGCCGGTTACGAGCGAGCTTGAAGGTATTTGGAGAAAGGCCGGCCGGCGGTAACGACTTCCTGCGCCCGCGATCATTAACTCCGTGCAACAAATCGTGATCGGAGATTGTGAACTCGTCCTGATATCCAAAGTAGTGTCGTACGCCTAGCAACTGCACGAGGACACGGAGATCAGCAGGCCTGATCGCCTTACCGTCAAGAGCTGAAACAGGTACGGGCAGAAAGTCTTTCATCGTGCCACCTCCTGACCAGGAAATCCGCGCCGAGCATACTGGCGAATGTGCGCCGGCCACGTCGCCGGATTCGCACCATGAAGGTCGGATAGTCCGCGCTCGTTCTTGATGCGAAACGGGATCGACCGATATACGGGTCGCGCGCCTAACTGCTTGAAGAACGCAGAGACGTGTTGGTGTTCGCATTGATCAAGGATGCTCACTCCCCACTCAACTTCAAAAGGTCGGGCGTTGTTCCCTGACTCTCCTCCGACAATCACCCAATCGATACCGCTGAGGTTAAGCGCACCGAGATCCTCCAGCAGGGGTTCACAACTCAAGAATTTTACCCTCGCCGGGATTTCTCTGAGGGGCGTCAGGCGTTGGAGCTGACGGCGATCTTCTACCGTCGCACCGAGCCAGACATTCTCATATCCATCCCCCCAATCTGGGGGAAGAAGAGTGGAAATATTTTCTGGCCGCTTGGTGAGAAGCTGCCAATCAAGATTGGGAGTTCGCTTGATCAATTCAAACAGCCGAGCACGGGCCTTGGGCGGCGCCTCCAAGTCGAAGATATCCGCCATTGAAGAACAGAAGACCTTTGCACGCGTGCCGCTTTGTTCGGACTCTCTGTTCCACTTCAGCGGCTTTCGCCAATTCTCGTCAGTTGTAATGCGCCGGATCGCTCCCAAGCCCCAGTTACTACCTCCACAACGCTTGTTAATCCCTTCCGCATAGCAATTCGCGCAGCCTGCGCTTACCTTCGTGCATCCGATCCAGCCGTTGAACGTGTTATTCGTCCAAGCGATTGATGTGTTTTGCATAGAATTCCCTCCAGCGACGTGAGAAAAATGAACACCCTGAACACGTCGCCCCGTTGCCGCAAGACGCCTATCCCTCCTTCATGGACGGGAGTGTCAGGCAGCAGAAATGTCTGTGAGCTTTTTTTGCTCACAAAGCGTCCGTACTGAGACGCGGAAAAATAGTGAGAGCCGTCATGTACGGCTCCCGCGTGTGTCATTGCGGAGCAAAGACACGCTGCGGAGTGTGGACTGCTGACGCAACACCCCGATGCCCAATGGGCCATTTGCAGGAAAACGACGGGCCTACCGCCCCATCCTGCTCGTCGATATTTCAAAGATCCGCACTCCTGCCTGAGCAGGCTACGTACAGACACAAGGGATCATCCCCGAGCGAAAGCTCAGTGGGCCGGTCGGCAGGAGGTGAGCGCCATGGAGTTGCGCCCCGCCGTTTAAGAAGCCTCTCCGGCGAGAGACTAGAATGGGTGGTCAGTTCATCCCGACCGTTATTACCCAGCTCAATCCGGTTACTACCGGAGAGCGACTGCGAAAAATCGCAGTCCCGATCGCGCTGCGATCAGGAAATCCAGAGTAGATCGTCAATTCATATGTGTCAAGGGCTGCGACTTAGCAACCACAGGTGGCGGTCGAGATGCGATGCAAGGTAGGAATGGCAAGATATGTCCAGCGGGCTTGCGCCCTTATCAGACCGAGGAATAGAGGAATACCCAGACGACAGTGCCCCAGCTTGTACCGGGGCATTGTCGCTTCTGGAGGCATCTTCGATAAAATGAGTTATGTCCGAAATGAAGCTGGTGAAACCGGAAATCCACGCTCAGTTCAGCCAGCAAATCAATGAGCTATTAAAAGAGCAGGATGAACTGAAAAGGCAAAGCGTCTCTGCCCGCGAGACCTTCAGCCAACATCTTGCAACACTCGCCGCCGGGTCATTGACATTGGCTGCAACAGCAGCCACAGCTTTTTACAGTAAGTCGCTTCCGGACAAGAGCGTGCAGAGTTGGGTGATCGGGCTGGTGGTTGTTGCTGCTGCCTTCTTTTGGGCGTCATTGTTGTCGTCGGTAGCACACAACTATTGGACTGGAACGGTGCGAATCGGCGAGGTAGAGGGAGCCAAGTTGAGGACCGAACTGGCGGTTCTGAGTTTGCGAGTGACCGCAGGATTCTCGCCTTCAACGGAAGAGTTCAAGTCATACCTAGGGCGGAACGAAAGCAGCACAAAGACCCTGCTTGAGGCGCAAAGGAAGGCTCTTCGGTTTTACCAGTTGGGATATGGACTCTTTGTTGCAGGATACGGCTTTGTGTTCGGTGTTGTCATCTATACCGCCATTGCTTTGCGCCGACTCTGACGCTCAAGCAGACGAAGACTACCATGCCTCGGCCTCGACCGGGGCATGTCGATTTACTCACAACTCGCTACTTCGCGCCCGTGCCGATTGCTTCGCTCTCTTCTTCTTCCAATAGAACCACGGGGGAAGGGGGACGGCGGAACCGGGGGATGGGGGTGTCAACACTACAGTGTCACAGTTCGAGAATGCTTGATTGGCACGTACTCTGATGCCAAACAGCATCAGTGACAACACAACTACAATGCTGAAGTAATGAAACCACATGAGCACGTAGTCGCCCAAAAGACACACCTCTCCAGTAGCGTTCAGCGCAAGCAGGTGAAAAAAGCTCCAAAGCGGCCCGGCCTTCGCCGCTGCCGCCGAGCACATCCACTGAGCGCAGTTCGATTGATGAGCAGAAGGCTCTGCCCTTGATACCGCTTGTTCGGGTAATGCCATCACCAAGTTCAGAGGAGAATGCCTGCTACTTCTACAATCGCCAGCAATCGGACGGAATTCGATTCGTGTCTTACCACTTTGAGTCTGAAGCTGACATAGTGAAACAGTTCCCGGATACGAACGCCGCGCTGTCGGCATTGAGGGATGAGAGTGATATTCCCTCAGCAATGGAATGAGGAGGAGTCTTGCCTGTAGATCACAAAGAGAAGGCATTCGAGTCTGCCATCGAGCATCACCTGATCACCTCGTCCGGATACGCCAAGGCAGAGCAGGCGTACTTCGATCAGGAGCGCGCCGTCGATCCCACGCAGTTCCTGCCCTTTGTGAAAGAGACGCAGAAGAACACCTGGGAGAAGCTGGAAAAGCTGCTGGGCAAGGAAGCCGAGTCCACTTTGCTCGGCGAGCTGTGCAAGGCAATGGATTCGCGCGGCAGCCTCGATGTGTTGAGGCACGGCTTTAAATGCTACGGCGAGGCGATCAAGGTCGCGTATTTCCGCCCGCGTCACGGCATGAATCCGGACGAGTTGGCGCTCTATGCCAAGAACCGCCTGACCGTGGTGCGCCAGCTTCTCTTCAAGCCGACCAGCAGCAAGTCGCTGGATCTGACGCTCTGCCTGAATGGCATCCCGATCATTACCGCCGAGTTGAAGAATCCGATGACAGGTCAGAACGTGCGTCACGCCATCACGCAGTACCAGACGGATCGCGACCCTAACGACCTGATCTTCCAGTTCAAAAGGCGCACGCTGGTCCACTTCGCCGTCGATCCCGAACTGGTGTACATGACGACGAAGCTGGCTGGAAAAGGCACGTACTTCTTACCATTCAATCGCGGCGACGGCATGGGCAGCGGCAATCCCGAAGCAGCGGCGGGCAAGTATAAGACGAGTTATCTGTGGGAAGAGGTGTGGCAGCGGGATTCACTTCTGGACATCCTCGCGCGCTTCATGCACCTGGAGGTGGTCGAAAAAGAAGTCAACGGGAAGAAGATCCGGAAAGAGACGATGATCTTCCCGCGCTATCACCAGCTCGATGCCGTCCGGAAGCTGGAGGCGAGTTCGCGAGCCGAGGGCGCCGGGAATAATTACCTGGTGATGCACTCGGCGGGCAGTGGCAAAAGCAATTCCATCGCCTGGCTGGCCCATCGGCTAAGCAGTCTGCATGACGGCAACGATCGGAAGGTTTTCGATTCAGTAGTGGTGATCACCGACCGGCGGGTGCTTGATCAGCAGTTGCAGAACACGATCTACCAGTTCGAGCACCAGAGCGGTGTGGTAAAGAAGATTGACGAAGATTCGCAGCAGTTGGCAGATGCCCTGAAATCCGCCACGCCCATCATTATTACTACGCTCCAGAAGTTTCCGTTCGTGACCGAGAAGGTGGGCGATCTGCCCGACCGCCGGTACGCCGTGATCGTGGACGAGGCACACAGCTCCCAGAGCGGCGAGGCCGCGGCGGAGTTGAAGGGCGTTCTGGCAGGACAGGCTTTGAAGGATAAGGCAAAGCAGCAGGCCGAAGAGCAGGGTCTGGTTGACTACGAGGAAGAGATTCTGAAGCAGATGGCCAAGCGCGGCCAGCAGCCGAACATCAGCTTCTTTGCCTTCACCGCGACGCCGAAATACAAAACGCTGGAGACTTTCGGCCGCAAGGATGCGAATGGCAAGCCGCAGCCGTTTCATGTTTACAGCATGAGGCAGGCTATCGAGGAAGGATTCATCCTCGACGTGCTGAAGAATTACACGACGTACAAGACCTATTTCCGGCTGATCAAGTCTATAGAGGACGATCCGAAGCTCGATAAGAAGAAGGCTGCACGGGCGCTGGCCCGTTTCGTCAGCTTCCACCCGCATAATCTTGCGCAGAAGACCGAGGTAATGATCGAGCACTTCCGGACCTTTACGCGTCACAAGATCGGCGGGAAGGCGAAGGCAATGGTCGTGACCGGCTCGCGTGCGCACGCTGTCCGTTACAAACAGGAGTTCGACAAGTACATTGCGGAGAAGGGTTACGCGGACATCAAGACGCTGGTGGCATTCTCCGGTACGGTAAAGCTGGATGCGGGCGACGAGCACACCGAGGTCGGCATGAACGGCGGCCTCCGGGAAAAGCAGTTGCCCGAAGAGTTCAACAAGGACACATATCAAGTATTGATCGTGGCCGAGAAATACCAAACGGGTTTTGACCAGCCCTTGCTGCACACGATGTACGTTGATAAGCGCCTGGACGGCGTTCAGGCGGTTCAGACGCTTTCGCGCTTGAATCGAACGTGCGCTGGGAAAGAGGATACGTTCGTTCTCGACTTCGTGAATGAGGCAGGGGATATTCAGGAGGCGTTCAAGCCCTACTATGAAGTTCCGTTGGTAGATCAGCAGGCCGAGGCCAGCCAGCTTTATGATCTTCAGGCCAAGATGGCAGCGGAGCAGGTGTATTACGGGACCGAGGTGGACGAATTCGCTCGGGTGTTCTTCAAACCGAAGGCGGTGCAGACTCCGACCGACCACGCCATGATGGAGAAGATACTGGCAGCACCCAAGGCGCGTTTCGAAGCACTGGAGCCAGAAGAGCAGAAGTTGTTTCGCAGTCAACTGGTGGCATACCGAAACCTGTACTCGTTTCTATCGCAGATCATTCCCTTCCAGGACGCTGACCTTGAAACGCTGTACGTGTTCGTTCGGCTGCTCATAAATAAACTGCCGAAGACCGGCATCGGACCGGGCATCGTACTGGACGACGAGGTCGGGCTGAAGTACTACCGGCTCCAGAAGATCAGCGAAGGCAATATCTCTCTCAACCCCGGCGAGTGCGGAACTGTGAGTGCGCCTACAGCGGTGGGCTCCGGCGTGGACCGAAGCGAGGAGATCGAACTGTCCCGCCTCATCGATGTGGTGAATGATCGATTCGGCACGGACTTCAAGCCAGTGGACCAGCTCTTCTTCGACCAGATCAAAAAGGAAGCCGCGGCTGACACAGCCATTCAGCAGGCCGCCCAGGCCAACACCCTGGAGAACTTCGGCTACGTCTTTGACAAGGCATTGGAGGGCAAGTTCATCGACCGCATGGATCAGAATCAGGAGATCTTTGCACGTTACATGAACGATGACGCATTCAAGAAAGTCGTGGCGGAGTGGATGCGGAAACAGGTTTACGAGCAGATAAGGTCGGCGGGGCCATCAGAGAGTGTGTCAGCGCAGGCTCGCTAACAGCCACAGTCCGTTGATCTGACTGTGGCTGTCGTACTTGCTACGAAGGTCGGTGCGCTAAATGTCATCGAAAGGGTTATTGTTGAGACCTTTGCTGTCGAATCCAAGCGTCGATCGCGCCCACTACGCGCCTCAAGGAGAACACGTCCAGCCCAAAGATCTGGGAGAGCGCACCACGCAACGCCACAATGCCATCCAGTCCACCGTTTCTTTTTGCGAGGCTCTCCAGAATACCGACCACGACTCCGTTCAGAACTTCCGGCATTGCTACCTCTCTGCTGATCCGATGAATAGCAATGGCAGCCAGTTGCAGGGCAAAGAGTAAGTCAATACCGTCGCTGCCCAGGTATGCCAACACTTGTCGAAAGGGCTTGCGGCCTGTATTCCACGCGCTCAGTTCCCCAGCCTTCATAAAAATGTCGAGGTTTATGCCGGTGAAGGAGTACCCAGCACCAAGAAGATGTGCCGAGAGTTCGACGAATCTTTCAGATGCAACTCTCCCCGTCTCAACACCTTGCTCTAACGCGAGTTGTGTCCATACACTCTGGACCCCGAACTCGGAAGCCGCGATCATTCGCAGGGTGAACTCGTCGCTCCAGAGAACGTAGCCAGACTCGGACGCGAGCAACATCGCCTCTGCGCCATGTCTTCCAAACATAAGCGTGAGATTCTCACGCTGTTCAGCCGGAAGCGCGGCGAGTCCGTTCGCCGCCACGACTTTGCAGTACTTCTCCAGAGCATCAATGATTCCGCGCAGCCATTCGACACGGCGCTCCCACGCTTTAGGCTCTGTCTCAGCCATCGCTAGTTGAGCGTTCTGGATTCCCAAATATCCCAGTGGTTGCATATCCGAGCTGTCTCGCAGCAAGTCTTTGAATACCTGAATAGTTCCCTGAGTTACAAGAAGCGGGGCTGCTGCATTTCCGAGTTCATCAAGCCCTTCGGCGAATCCCAGCGTCGTAACTGCGGTCACGTCAACCACCACGGCCTTTGCGGTGCGTAGAGCTACAAGCGAACGTCCACGCTCTTCTAATGAGCCGACGCACACCCTTACAAAGGGCTCGTCCTGAGTCGCAAGGTAAATAAGCGTCTCAGGATCAGATTTACCGGCCATCCGAGCGATGAGATGGAGCGGAGCGGGTTGCCGGCGATACAGGGCTTCAGCCTCCAACCTGTTGGCGTGGTGCATCAGCTCCGCCTTTTCTAATGCGGAGAAATCGAACTCTCCCGGCGATCCCGGTTTGCCGACATGCACAACCTGGACGCCGGAGGCACCCGGAAACCGAGATTGGAACTCGCTCAGGGTTCGCTGATACCGATAGACGTATTTATTCAGGATTGTGGCGATCTTCGCAGTCCGCGGCACGAAGGCGCCTCGATCAAGGCTGAATGAATCGCCAACCCTTTTTCCCATCATCTCTGCTGCAAGGGCGTGTTCAGCGGAGATCTCCTCGAGACGGGCGTCGGCTTTAGAATCATCTTCAATTACAACCCAGTGCTGTGAATTGTCTGCATCTTCGATGTAGGAGATCGCAGTACCTGGTTCTGCGGTGTCCGGTATCGAGAGATCAACTTTGGGACCAATCGGGTGGAGCGCGAACATGTACGCGCGATGGGCGTCAGGGTCATCAAAATACAAATGAAGCAAACGATAACCATACCTAACTGCATCAAAAGATTTTCCGGCGTACTTCAGAACCATCACGGAAACCCTACCTTGAAGCGCCGACACACGTTCCGGTTCCGGCACATTCTCGGCATCCACTAGATCTGCCCGACCATGCACGACGCCGATATACGACAACCGAACGCGCGCAACCGCGTCGTCAGGACGAGCCGAGAGGTGTTCCTGTAACACGGCGATAGTGGCCTCTATGTCGTACTGCTCACGAACATCGACTTCAAGCTGTATAAGCTCGGAATCGTGCTTGCCCGCCTGTCGCAGAATCTGGCAGCCGTGAAGAATCGCGTCGTGTGCGTTCAACCTCACGGCACAGCGTATGTATCGCCGAGTGGAATGCTCCTTCGGCTGCTTCTCTATCGCTAGATTCCAGATCTCAAGGGCTTCCCTATACGACCCAGCGTCTTCCAACACTGTCGCAACGTACTCGAGAGTCGGTAGCGTCGCACCGCTATCGATGTGCGACTTCGCCCTGATGGCGTTCTCCTTCGACTCACTGCTGGTTCCGAACGCTATCTGCGCCCGAGCTGCTATTGCAGCTCTTAGAGCATCGGAAAATAGACCCTCGGGCAGCGACTTCATCAGAGAATCACAACTGGCGCGGTCTCCCGTTGACCTGAAGCAAGAGATTGCGCAATCAATACATGCCAGGCGGAAGTCAGCATCCGGGAATGACATCACTGCAAGTTCGGCGAACAGGGCGCCTGCTTCGCCCAGATCACCCTGCTGACTTCTGTCTCGCAGAGTTGAAGCAAGCATGTACTTGATGTCAGGTGTGTTGGCACGATCTCCTAAAGTCCGTAGAATCTGGACAGCATCCCCGAGACGGCCTTGAGCATGCATGAGTTCCGCGTACTCACGCTGAACAATAGGATCTTCTGGACTTAGTGCGAACGCCTGCTCGGCGTCTTGATTTGCACGATGCCGATGATCCTCATCGGTATAGAGGAATCGATAGAGGGACGCACGCTCGACAAGTGCTATCGCCTGTTGGCCGGTATCGTGCTTCTTTTGAGAAATTGCTATTGATTCCTCAAGGAGTGCCTCTGCTTCAACAAACGCCTTTCTTTGTTCCGCTGAAAAGAACTCGAAATCCTGTCGAACACCCATGGGCAGATTGCGCCTGATGAGAAGGCGTGCAAGGGCAAGCGGTGGAATGGGCCATTCTTTATTGAGAGATACTGCCCTTCTTGCGTATGTTTCTGCCAAGTCGTAGTCGCCGGATGTGAGGACTCGCTGGGCAAGTGCAACCAGCACTTGTACATCTTCAAACGCTTGTGGACGCAACTGACTCGTTATCGCCTCAACTTTGACGTCGTCAGGTGCTGTCGCAACCCAGACGGCGTCAGTGGTCGTCGAGTTGGGATATAGTTTGCGATAGGAAACTGCGGCCTCGTATGCTTTATCACGGTCGTTCAACCAAAACAGCGCAAGAGCCTGGTTCGCGCGTGCCCTCTCATTGGTGGGATCGTATCCAACGGCCTCCAAGATCGTCCTCGCACCTTCCTGTGTCTTGCCTTCAGCGACTAAAATGAAGCCGAGATTGGCTTGGACGCGGTACTTCTGGGTGCTGGAGAGACCATCCCATCGCTTGCTCTTGAGATCTGACAACCGCCACTTTGCGATTTTCAGATCGCCTCTCTCCATTTCGCCCCTGGCTTCAGCGATATCCAAGTCGAAGTCTCTATTCGGACTTTCTGCGACCTGCTGCACTTGAAGTTTGACCGCCACAAGCTGCTCCGTGAGCTCAGTGAGAGCCGAAGAAGGCACCGGAGGGGGGTAGAAGCTCAACGCAACTTGCGAATATTGTCGAAGCAGTTGTTCGATGTCGTCCCAGTGAAACAACGTGACCAAAAACAGACCATTCTGTTTGTGGACACGGTTTACTTCCATGAGGGCTTGCTGCGCGGCTGTCGAGGAAACTGCGGTGGTCATGACGGCCAGCTCGGACAACGAAGGCGAGTAGTCCTCCGCGGCTTTAACTGCGCTTAATAAGAGTCGGACAGATATAGGTTGGCTAGAATCATAGCGTTTGCACTGAGCACCACGGGGATGCGGTTCGCCTCCCGTGTCCACAATGTCAACACCTTGTTGTGCTTGGCCGCGTCTTCCCCAAAGCCGCAGCGTTGGACAGTCCCAATGGACCTTGAGCAGTTCGAGGCAAAGGCGCTCAAAATCGGACTCATTTTTCGGCGGAGGAAATGTGAAGATCATCGCTCTCTGTCAATCGAGCATACCCCCAAACCGATGGACTTCGCGAACGGAGGATTGAACAGCATGGCGGCCCCCTGCTATTGGCAGCAGACCGGGCCGGAGCCCACGATCAGAAATCCTTTACCAGATCCCGCACCTTCAGATCGAGTGCGACCGCGATGTCACACAGCCTGAGAATGCTGACGTTGCGTTTTCCGCGTTCGATTCCCGAAATGAAAGTCCAATGAAGGTCCGCGCGTTCCGCGAGCTGCTCTTGCGTGAGACTCAACGCCAGCCTGCGTTCCCTGATCGCTTCACCAAGCAGTTTGCGCGGATCGGTAGCCACTCATTGATGGTTCCCGTTGCGACCGTATGTGTACATAGCTTATAGTCTATGTGCTACTTTTCAAACTAAGCATATAGGTTGTGGCAGCCTGTCAGTCCTGCTTCGAGTCGTGTCGAATGCATGCGACGGGGCACATCACGATACAAGGGCCGACCCCATGGAAAGCAACCTCGGTAGCGAGCACCAAGCCACCGATCGTCCAGCCACTCTAATCGAAAAACTTGCCAAGGCGCTTCTCCTCGCTGGTATCTGTTTCGCTGCGGCCATAGCATTCTTCGCGCATCGGGAACGCGTACAGCGAACCCTGACCGGCCACGTCAGCGCGGGAGAGATCACACACATGTACCCGCAGTCCGGGCGGCGAGTCGTCACTGCCATCCGTTTCATGCCGCTCTCTGTGGATCGGAATCCGTGGTTACCAGGGGGAGAGATTATCTTTTGCGACGATGTCCAGGACCGATTCCAGGGACGCCATTGGGTAAACGTCCGGTATGAGGACGACAAGGACGGCTGCGCTGATCTGGACTCACTTGAGGATTCAGAACATCAGGAGCGCAGTGCCCGAGACAAATCCTTATGCGCGACGCTGTCGCAGGCTGACACGAATCTGCATTTGCCCGGTTGTGACGAACAGGCACCGGCAGCGGCCTGGGCCGCCGCCAACGAAAAGTTTCTCGCTGGCGCAGGCGTGCTTCCGTCACAGCGTAGTACCGCAAAGTTACACTGGCCGATTCCGGACACTCCATGCGAGTTGGTCTCTCCAGTTGAGATTGAGATCAATGGCGCAGATGTTCAGGTCACGCAGAAAACCTCACGGGTCTTCACTGCGGAACCTGTAAAGAGCGATTCACAGATCGACAGCGCGTCTCTCCGCAATGGAACGCTTTACTTGGAACTCCCCGATCCTCCCTTGAACACTGCGGCTGCTGAGATGGCTGCGCCGTTGAGCAACACCATCCGCAAAGCCGGCGTGAGGACAGCGTTTACGTCAGACCTCAAGGAGTGGACCCGCCTCCAGATGGACGACCGTGAAGTTCTGTATCACGGCAGCGACAAGGCTATCTGTATGGTTCACGCGGAGGACATTTTATCGCTCGATGACTATCGATCCCTAGCGCCCAAAAACGCAGCCTTCAAGCTGCTGACAAGGTCCGACGCTCCTAAATTAGAGGCCTATGCTCAGCATGGAGACGTGAAAGCACAACTCGCGCTCGGGTGGTTGTATTTGAAAGGTAAATGTTTCGACCGGAACTATCGAGCCGCAGAACACTGGTTCGGAGAAGCGGCGAAGAGTGGCGATCCCATCGCGGACGCAATGCTCGGCTACGTTCAGACTCGCGGTTGTAGTGAATTTCCTTACTGAGAAATGGAAGACAAAAAAACAAAATGACGAACAGAGATACAACTACAATCGCGGTTCGCGTAGCTGATGCCGCTAGGGGAGGCACATTTGGCGCGGTCCTTGGAGCGTTTTGTGCGTACCACGCCTTCGCCTTGATCAACGAGGCCAAATACGCAGGCACTAGCCCGGCCATGCTGTGGGCAACGCCTTCCCAAACTCTGCGTGATGCTGGAAACGTAATACCTATTACTGCTCTTTGGGGACTTCTCATCGGCGCTGCCTTTTGGGTCGCGAGTCTCTACTTGGGACTCCGTTTCACCAGGTGGCCATGCCGCGCTCGCTCGTTAAAGAAAATGGATATCTACCGATCTGTCACCTTCGGTGCCGTCGTGGCACCGCTCCTCGGATGGATAGCAACCGCCGGTGTGTACCACGCATTCGACATCTATTGCATTTCCCTAGCGTTTTGGGGTGGCCTTGCGGGAGCGGCATACTCGGCCGCAACCATGTCCTGGTTTTTCGGCCGTGCGATGCGGGCGACGGTGTCAACGGTTCAATCTGATCATCCAGGAAAGAGTGGCGTTGAGACCACCCGTTAGCCCCAGATGAAACATTCGCGGTCTGATCATTCAATGGGAGGATTACTTAGCGTGCGCAGTCGGGCCATTGCTGGATTTCTAGTACTTCTACTCTCACTTACCGGATGCAGTTCCAAGTCCTCACTCACGCCACGGTCAGAACCTGACGGCGTTTACGGCCCCGTGGATGCGGTGAGCCATCACAAAGACCCCAAGGGAGGCTTGTTCGGTCCCTGGTTGACAGACGTTTACTTCAAAGGGAATGACAAGCCCAGAACTTTTTGCGGGTGGCAATGGGGAATCTCCAGCAGCAAGACTGACCTCACTATCTTTTACCAATCTCAGCCAAGCACCGAGTCTAGTCTGGCCTGCGACGCAGTAATCAAGGTGACGTCCGGGCACCGCTATTGGAACGACGGTAACCCAGTGACCGCCGATGAACTCCAGAAGCGAGCGGAAGATAAGACGTATTTTGTCGCCGGCAGTGTTCAGCGGGTCGTGGCTCCTGGCCAACTTGCTGCTTATAATCTTCACCCACAATTCCCTTTTACCATGGTGTCGATGTACACGACGGACGCCGGTCCGGCACCTATGTTCGGCGCGTACAAGTCAGGGACCCACCATCTTTCATTTTGCGGTGACATAGCAGGGGCGCTGTCGCCAGGCTCTGCCGTAAGGATCGAATTTGGAGTGCATCGGCAACTGGACAGCACCGAATGCTACCAACTGAGAAAGGTTTCCGCATCCGACACTGCTCTAGGGCCAACTGTAGCGTTGCCAGTCGCCCAGATTGAGCAGGTCCGCGCGGCGATCTCACAGCAGCGTTGGTTTTCGGTACTCGGCATTCCAGGCGTGAAGCAGCGGGTTTCGGAAGTATTCGGGAGTGACATGTCAATCGTTCTCGCTCCGAGCACCGGCCAAGCATCGCTGCAAGACGATTTGCTGCTTGTAAGCGCCTGTAAGGAACATTTCTGTCCGAACCAGAGCTTCGCTTTTATCCTCGATCTTGCAGACGGAAGGGTGGCAGGACTTGTCCAGCGCAACTCGGCTGTCATTGTTCACGTCGGGGACTTCGGAACCGCCGAGGGACTCCCGAAGATCTTTCGACAACAAATCGCTGAATATGAAGGTGACCATTCGGTTCGTTACGAATAGAAACACCGAGCCTGGTGCCAGTTTGCTGCAACTCCACCTGAATCATGCGGCGCCATCCACGCCAGGGATGCTAACAATTGAGGCCCTCGTTCCGTGAACTGAGGGCCTCAACCTAACTCCAGTGCGCTATCTAATGAAGACGAAAGCTACTGGCAGCACCACGGGTTGTGGCTTCATGCGCTCCGCCATCAGGGTGCGCAAGAGCGCCACCTCCGGGAGCGAGGCAATCACCGCCTCGCCGGTCACCTTAAAACGCCCGCCAGCCCTTGCGCAGATGTTCTCTATTTTGCCCCAGAGTCGGATTCTCACATCTGAATCCAAGGAAATTTCTTGCCACGGCGCGGCATGTGCGAGTTGACGGAGTTCTTTCCGAGCAACGGCGGAAGCAGCCTTGACCCGGATGAAATACGAAGCGCGGTCGAGCGCCTCACGGACAGACGAACGAGTGTTTGAAAGCATGTGCATATACTCCAGATTGGATTCGTGGCCTCGTTTTAATGGGGGTGGGCTCGAAAGGATTTCACCCCAATCTCACGGAAAGCTCACCTAGTCCACACTGGTGGAACCCAATTTCTGAGCCCATATGGGAACCCTGACTTTCATCTGCGCAAGAGCGAATCTAAGCACAAACGCTTGCGGAGCATTGGCGCTCCCCTGCTACCATCTCCTATGGTCACCTATCTTCAAGTATTGATTACCGTCTGTCCTGAGATGGATTTCGGATGAGAGCGACGACTTGGGGCGGGTCATGAGGGGAGTCCTTTGAGAAGTCCCCAGAGTTCAGCTCTGATCTGGCGAATGCCACCAGAGAAGCACAGAACAATCGCGATTAATTGAATTCTAGTTACTAATGCCTTGATGGGTGCGGAGTTGTTCAATGGATGAAGCGGCTCTGAAAACACTACTCAACAACCTCGAAAGGTCGCGCTCATCGCTTGATTGTTGGTTGAATATCTGGACATTTCTGGTGGTCGTTGGCGTCGTGCTCGAAGTGGCTTTTGTAGTCTGGGAGTACGTTAGAGACCTACACGACTTCAAGCGTGGAGAAGTACTTCCGCCAGGAAAACCTAGCAAAGTACTATTCGTGTTGGAATTGCTCGGGGCAGCATTTGTCGCGATCGGAGTCGCTGGTGAACTGTACATAGGCGCCCAAGTTGGTAAGGTAGAAACCGAGATCAGAAAGGCCAATGATCTCCGTTCCTCACTACTCTCTAAAGAAGCTGGCAGTGCGAAGGATTCTGCTGAAGGTGCCGCATTCGCTGCGCAACGCGCAAAAGATTCCTCCGGGGACGCTATAAGCAGGTCGGACAAGGCTAGAACGGCCGCATCGAGCGCATTATCCACTGCTGGTATTGCGCGTTATGAACTGAGAGAACTGCGCACTGATATAGAAAAAGAGCGCAAAGAGACCCGAGAGGCGCAGTCAGAGCTAAGGACTTCAATGCGCAGTGGATTCCAAAGGACGGGGAACCGGACGATAGACCCATTCGCGTTTCGGGATGCATTGAAAGGCAGACCGACGGGAACTGTAACGGTATGGTTCGCTGGGGGGCTTGAGGGCGAGGTGAGCGAGCCACACCAATACGCATGGCAGATATGGAATACACTTAACCATTCTCCCGGTTGGTCGGCAACGCTAAAGAGATTGGAAGACAAACCCCGGAGAGATACTACGGACCGGCACGTCGGCATGGTCGTGCGCTGCAAAGATGAGGCGCAAGGGACTTGGCTTGTCGAACCCAAGGACGCATGTGGAGCACTTAATCGGGCCATAATGCGAGGCACGGATGAAATTGGCGCGACCGTATTTTTAATGTTTACCGAGCCAACCCTCGCAGACGACAGTTTTGAAATTGAAGTGTATCCGCAACCGAAAGCTCCACAGACTCCAAATAACAGCACGCAATAAAGGAATGCTGCTTAGGCGGGGCAGGAAAACTCCTTTGAAATGTCCCCAGAGGGTCTTTTGCTGCAACTTGCGGTGATTTTGAGAGGGGTCTGTAAGCTACAGAAAAGAATGGCTCCTCAGGTAGGACTATGCGCGCTCGTCTCGGGAATTATCTCAGTTTCAACATTTCGTTTATTTCAGTATTGAGCCCATGCCCGCACGGAAAGAATTGACACTGGATACGACAACGGTGCTCGGCAGCTCGATATCCCGATATCGCGATATCAATATATACAGCTCGATATCCTGATATCCAGATATCAGAACTCTCGCCTCGAAGACTGACATGTGTCACGGATTCCAGCGGGTCGAGTGATCTTCTGCTAGAGAAAGTAACTACATTGTTGACAGGACGTACAGAAATCGTCGATATGAGGGCAGAGTAGTTATACTACTGGATCAGTCCGATACCTTTTGCGACATGAGTGTCGCCGAAGTTCCCATTCAGAGCCATAAAACAGGGATCTTACAGCCTTTTAGCGGGGAAACGATGTACCCCAACCTACAGCCTGCAACAGACCTGAGAAATGTCGGCAAAGACGTTACTATTAAACAAGCGCATGGAAAGTCTCTCGCCTTTCTGAGCAACAGGCAATCGCAGATTAACCTAGTAGTTCACCGCTAAAAACAAATTTTCCCTCGCGCGGGCGAGGCACCCAAGTCTTCAGCGGTTTAAAACCTTCCTCGGGGGCGGCGCAGAATGAAGATTCAGGTCCAAAGCGAAGATGAGTTTAATCGCGTTCTGATGGCCGTGATCAACGACTTGGTTGATGCAGCTATCCACCTGAAGCTATATAAAGACCTGCTCGCGGCACTTCCGGAGTTCTCGCTAGAGTTTAACCAGTCCTGGACTTTCTGGTCGCTCACCATTCGATCGCACCTTGACTCATGCGTGTATCGCCTCTGTAAGAGCTATGACCAACATGGCGGTGGCAAGCCGAGTGTCAACCTCCGAAATCTACTCGATACGGTGCAAGCGAACCTGCACCTCTTCGAGGAAGCAGCCTTCCGCGAGCGGCTAAAGGAAAATCCCCATGTGGATTCCTTAGCAGCGGAACCGCGGGTGCCGACCGTCCAACAGTTAAACCAAGACCGAGACGCAGTGGCTTCGTCTGACCCTCTCGTCAGACGATTCAACATCTGGAGAAACAACTATTACTCGCACCGCAGTCCCGATCATGTGCTCGATCCTGCGGCCTTCAGCGCGAAATTTCCACTAGCGCTGCCGGACGTTGAGGGTCTCTTGGAACGAGGCTTAAAGATCGCGAATCAGTATTCTTGCCTGTACAGTGCAACAACAAACTCAACGTCGATGGTCGGCTGGGATGACTACATTTCCGTACTCAGGGCAGTTCGAGCGTTCTTGAAACAGCAAGAAGCTGAAATCCAGGACGAGCTGAATCGACTAGATGGCCACTAAACCGAGCCACGCAAAAGATCATATTGTTCTGGTTACGCCCCTCAGTTACGATCTTACTAATGAACACTGTAGGGAATGACATCCTCGACGTAGAACAGATCCGTGTGGCTGTTTCGACGAAGGCGGTTACCGATGCAGTTTCGTGTCTCAGATCACCCGAGTTAAGTCGGCCGGCACAGAGCTTCGAGAAGAATATCGCTGACGTCGCTGGCCTTCTGGCACTCCCCGCGAACATCGTGGTGTTTGGCAACATCGCTGGGGCCGCGGGACTCATTGCATCTGTGGTCGGCATGTTCACCGGCAAATCCGGCAACCGCGATACAAACGATACGCTGGCCGATGCTGATTGGTCAGGAGCAAAAGTCTTATTCCAGTCAGACGAGGCAGTGGAGACGTTTGGCAAGGATGCAGAGGAGCAGATTGCTCTGTTGCTAAAGGTCCAACCCGCTCTTCGAGAGTCATTTCAGGCTTTACTCATGGCGGCCACATCGAACCTGTGGACCGCATTCGAGTGCGTTGCTGAGGAGATGTGGGTTGAGATTCTTAATGCTCGACCGCAGACCTTTGCGAAGTGGACATTAGCTGCACTCGAACGTCGCGGCGATATCGGCGAGGAGGGTATTGGCGGCAAGGTTATCGCAGTCGGTTTGCTATCACGCCATGCTTTTGATCTGCGTCACTGCATGGGAGATTTGCTGAGAAGCAAGTTCGACTTTACGAGTGTGAATGGAATCGAAAAGGCATACAGGGCGGCATTCCAACGGTCGGTGCGATGGGACCAGGTATTTGACATGCCCCGCCTCAAGGAGCTTCAACTGGCACGAAATGTCATTGTGCATCGCGCAGGGATCGTGGACGAGGCTTTCGCGAAAACATCCGCGGTCGGCGCGGAGATCGGAACTCCTCTCCGACTAGATGGTGCAAATGTTACGGCCTTTGCAGATGCAGTCGTCTCCAGCGGGTGCGATCTGATTGCTCACCTTGATTCCTGGCTACTTGACTTTTCTGAGTGAGGCCGTGCAAAGCAAAGCGATCTCTGGATTTCAATTACATGCTATATCACTCGTTTTCTCGCCCGCATGCAGGCTTGGACTGTGAATTTTCTGGATTGCGAACCTTCCAGGTTCCATTCCGCAAGAATCAGAACCTGACCACAATGCACGATCGGTAGATCGAATCCACCCGCAGTCTTCCTATATCGAATTGGAAATGCTTTTTTGAATTTTCAGGCTACTCAGGGCGGTCCGCACCGCGAGTTTAGGCTGAGGGGATAATCGCAAAGTTTCTGATTGACTGATTTTTGGATGAAGGACTATCGTTTCGTGCCATGAAGAAACCAGCAGCGTGGAGCACTCAGATGGCCCGAAGCATTCTCTCAATGCACGACAGCGAGAAGCGCCTGCGGGACATCTGTGCCCGATACAATGTCCACCACAGCCAAGTGCAGCAATTCCTCCGTTGGAACGGCAGAACGCCGCACCCCAAGAAGTTCATCACCGGAGATGCGGTGAACGAGGTCATACGCAAGTACAAACTGGAGAAGGTTAGCGCGAGGCAGATCGCGCTTGCAATCGGTGTGTCTGATTCGACGGTAAGGAGCGTGCTGCATGAGGCAGGCGTTCGATTCCGACCACGTCAGATTCTCAGCCGTAACGAACAGATGCGCGCGTGCCGAATGTACCTCGAAGGAACTCCCTACCCTCATATCGCAAGATGTCTGGGCTGCTCTGCCGAGGTCGTCCGCGACCTTCTCCACCGCAAGGGCATCCGAATGCGTCCCAAGCGGAAGCTAGATCCGCGAGCGTTCTCACGAATACGGGCACTATATGAAGCAAAAATGACCCCTGCCGAAATAGGAAACGATTTCAAAGTGACAGGGAGCACGATCAGACGTGCGGTCGTTGATGCTGGCGGCGTACTGCGTGGAATTCGTGATGATGTTCATCGCTCGCTCCCGCTTGACATCTATGCATTCGATCACGACAGCGAGGAGGCCCAATATTGGATCGGTTTCGCGATTGCCGACGGATGTGTCAACGAGAATGGAACCTTTTCGGTGGCATTACAGATTGCGGACAGCGCCCATCTTTATAAATTGCGGAAGTTCTTGAAATCTGGCGCTCGGGTCAGGACGGGTGAAATCAACGAAGGCGCATATAAACCCGGATCTAAGTTTGCCAAGTTGTCGGTTTGCTCGAAGCACCTAATCGATTCGCTGAAGTCCTGCGGAGTAGTGCCCCAAAAAACCGGCTCTGAGGAATTGCTCAGATATCAGCATTCGCGCCATACCTGGCGCGGAGCAATCGACGGTGACGGAAGCGTAGGGTGGCACAAGCGGGGCTATTTCTGGCTCAGGCTATACGGATCAAAGAGGCTTTGCGAGCAATTCCGTGATTTTGTCCTCTCACTCGTTCCTAACTGCCGCGCTGAGGTCCGCCACTCAGGTGGAATCTTCTGTTTCGGTCTTTGCTGTGGGCCAGCAGAAATCGTGGCACGGGAACTGTATAGGGATTGTTCCCCGTATCTGAATCGCAAGTATCGGATTGTGAAGCCGCTACTGAAAGGTGAGCACGAACCAATCAGGGTTGACGTTTGAGTTTCTGTTCGCGCGTTCCTCCGCGCATTGCCGCCTCTCAGAAGAGCACCACAAGTTGGCAACTCGAAAGCCAAGCGGACAAAAAGCGGACAAAACAGAGGTGATTCAGCTACTCGCGTTGCAATCACAGGTACTTACGATTCTATTAAAAGGGTCTGCAAAACCTTTATTCGGCGGTTCGATTCCGCCCCGCGCCTCCAAATTCAAACACTTCATCACCCACTGCTTCTTCCTGGCCGTTTGGCTGCCGCTTAACGGCGAAACCGTCTTCGAATCGGCCTTTTTCTCCCGACATAGTATCGACACCCAAGATCTTGACGGCGCCCATTCAGAGCAGTTTCCGGGAAGATTACTTCCGACTTGCCGACATTTGGGCACAGTAATTGGGGCACTCCTCCTTGCCACATGTGAACACCGCAAGCATTTCTCTGCCGATCGGTACTTATAATATGGAATCTGTGAGTACCTTTATGCCCTACTTCGATATTGATTCCCTTTTTCGGCAGATCCTCAAGCCCGCGCTGGGTTGCACCGAACCCGTCGCAGTGGCATTAGCCTCCGCAGCGGCTACTTGGGCGGCAAATGGCTGGACACCGCAAATCGAGCTTTCTGGCGCGCGTAGCGATCTTGGTGAGTTGCGCGGACTGCATGTGCGGGTGAGCCGGAATATATTCAAGAACACGTTCGCGATTCTGATTCCGAATGCGGCAGGGCACAAAGGACTTCTGATGGCAGCTGCGCTGGGACATGCATGTGACCCACGCGAAGGCATGAACATCTTCGGGGAGTTGGACGAGGCGAAGGTTGGTTCGGCCAGCTTACTGGTACAGAGTGGCAAGGTGAATGTGGAGATTGCCGAAGACGCTCCGTCAGAACTGTACATCGAAGTCGAAGCTGAGTTTGCGGCGAGCTGTGGTAAATGCATTGTCCGCGATGAGCACTCCAATATTGCTTGCCTCTCGCAGAATGGCAAGATCGTCCATGGCGCTCTGGAAGCACGGGCGGAGCAGCAAGTCGCCGGCGAGGTGACCGCCTTGAAGGCGATGAGGATAGCCGACCTGCTCAAGTTGGTGGATGAGCTACCAGAGAGCGTGATGACGCTGCTGCGCACCACTGCGGAAATGAACGTGGAGGCTTGCAAAGTAGGGCTGACGCGTCCCATGGGGATTGGCACTGGTTACTTTGGAACCGTGGACGAGAATGTGAACAGCTTCTCGCAGCACCTGGCCAGCCTGACAGCTGCAGGAAGCGATGCGCGTATGTCCGGGTACCCTATTGCAGTCATGACTTCGGCGGGTTCGGGAAACCAAGGCATCGTCGCTACCATTCCGGTGGTGACGTACGCAAGAACTCACAACGTAGATGAACAGCGGATGTTGCAGTCTCTCGCACTCTCGCATTTGGTTACGATGTACATGACAGGCCACATCGGATACCTCTCCGCACTGTGTGGAGTTGCGATCAAGGCCGGCATTGGGGGTGCCTGCGGTGTGACCTACGCGATGGGCGGCGGCACGGTGGAGGTGGAGCGCGCCATCAAAATCATGGCGGCCACACTAACCGGCATGATCTGCGACGGCGCGAAGATTGGCTGTGCGCTGAAGGTGAGCAACGCCTCCGAGATGGCGGTGCGCAGCGCAGAACTTGCCATGCGCAAGGCTGAAGTCCCAGACGACAACGGAATCGTGGCCCCAACGGCAGAGGAAACAATTCGCAACCTGGCCGAACTCGGGCGCTCGATGGAGGTTGTCGACCAGAAGATTATCGAGATTATGCTTCAGAAATTGGGAAAGTCCGCCGCTCAACAGCCCTGTCGATGAATGCGGGCAACCCACGCCGTACGCAACCAGACGGCACTCCGATCTATGCAAATCAAGTTACGCTGGGATACACCGGCTTTGCGTTAGATGACGTCCAAAATGAGTAGTTCCGCGAGTGAATATTTCACCCCCTTGATTAGCCAAGATCGCGTCATCTCGCCGAAGCTTGAAGAAGCCGAGGCAGAAATGAAGGAAATCGATCACGATTTCTTCCAGCCACGTCGTTTTGCTCTCGCACCCTTGAAGTCGCGAATTGCATTGAGCGAGCAGCGCACCAATTCAGTACCAATTAAGCAAAACGCGAAGATGGCTACAGGCTGACTTGTTAACGCACAGCCACAATCAGCCCGGGGCGCCCGTCGGCATGGACTCGGACGTCTTTGCACGGTACAAGGGAGTTTGGCGGTTCGATTCCACCTCGCGCCTCCAAATGTTCGATTAACTCCTTCCACAAATCCCGCTTGTCCGGCACAGTTCTGATCGTTTCTGACTTTTCACTATGCGGCCGTTCACTGAATTCCTGACTCGAACCAATCACTTCAGCAGACCAAAGACGGCGACACCATTCGTGGTTCCGACAAAGACTTGTCCGTTCGCAATGGTCGGGGTGATGAACTTATTGCCCGCGCCGACGCTGTCGCGTGAGGCGTTCTGATTACTGTTGTAAAGCTCCTGGGAGATGTCGGCAGCATTGTAGGCATGCAGCACGGCAGCGCCACCGTTTTCTACCGCCCACACGATGCCATCCGCAGTGCCGTTGGCAGAAACGCTGGGCGTGGTGCCGGGATATCCGAAGCTTGTGCTCGTGGACGCAGAAGGGCTCGTTGCCAGTTTTGCATTTGCGATCGGGAAAGCCGTGAGTTTGTCGCCTACTGCACCGAAATACACTGTGTTGTTGAAGTATGCCGGCATGGAGAATATTTGGCCGCTGACCTGCCCTGTGATCTCTTGATAGATGTTGTTGGCGGACGGGTTGAACTTGCCAAAATTTGTACGGTCAACAACGTAGATGTGCGAGTCCTTTCCTCCGCCGAGCGCCAGTTGTCGGACAGTACCGGAAGCGTCCTTCAGGTCGGGTAAAACAATGGCACCGCCCGAGCCGAGATCCTGGTCAACAGAGGACTGCTGGACTGTGTTGAAGGGAGAGAAATAATCAGCCACGGCGAGATGGTTGTTCGCCGTCGATAGCTTCATGAATGAGTTGCCGAAATTGCCGTGACTCGGAAAGCCATTGGCGTCGAGCGTGGTGTCGAATGTACCGTTGGCATCGAGGAAGTAGATGTTTGCGCCTGCATCTGCGGCCATGGCTGTGCCGCTCATCCAGATCGAGCCTTCGCTGCCGTTGGGCGTGAGATTGAGCACGGTAGCCTGATTCAGGCTGGCTGCGTCATAGCCGATTACCCATCCTGTGTAAGGCGCAATGTCACAATGCGAGGTCCAACCGGTGTACACGATGCCGTTGAGAAGCAACAGTCCCACGCGCTCGGCGTACTGGCCGGGAGCGAACACTACATTTCCTCCGGAGCTGTTTGCACCCGTTCCCGGATAGGTGGCCTGGATCTCTCTCGGGCCGCCAAGCACTTCGGCACCGGTTGCGAGGTCGAGTGCATGCAGGCGCTGATGGTAAGCTCCGCTGGAATCCTTGGACATTGCGACGACATAGATGGTGCCGTTCGCACCGCGCGTGCGATCGATTACAGGCGTGGACGTAATGCCAATCTCGGGTGTGATCTGGCCGCAGTGGTGGTCGTCACTCGGAGTCTCATTGGAACCGAGCACGGATGTGTGCCATAACTGCTGTCCGTTGCTGGGATCGAAGGCGAAAACGCTGTCGTGCTCGGTGACGACATAGACCACATTCCGAGTCTGCCCGCCGACGCTGAGGTTCGATACGTAGAGAGGCTGTCCATCTACTTTGCCATCGACTGGAAGAAATCTGAGCTTGCCGAAGCTGGCGGCATTCACGGTGGCCAATGTAAGAGCCGTCTCTTGGAGGTTCTGGCCCGTCCGCGCGAGGTCGTTGTGGTAGGTCAGCACATCTACCGAGGTTGCTCCCGAGGGCGGCGGAGTTCCGGGACTGCCCGTGCTCGTGCCTCCGCCTGTACTGGTGGAAGTTGATTTTCCGCTGCCACATGAAACCCAGGCCGTTGTCAGACAAAAAAGGCCTAAAGCGATGACGAAGTACATCCAACGTTGCTGTTGCCGTCCAGTTTGCAAGCGGGTCTCCGTTCAGAAGAAATCAATGCCTCATTAGGGATGACGATGTAGCACTGGCGGGTTTGCACAGGGGCAGGCGGGATTCGCTTCTGACGGAAAGTCACCCTGGCGTGCAGCTCAGCTTCTGCGCAGGATCCAGAAATTGCATTTGAAAATGAATGACCCTATAACTCCGTCCGGGATGATGGGCGCAAGTTCCTGGTCTAGCCATTCGCAGGTGCTGTCGAAAGTTTCGCGTCCGGAGTTGATGGCCGCGATCGTGTTGCTGCGCGTTAGCAGGTAGGAGATGAATTCCTGACGAGAGAAGGGGACGTGATGATCGAATGCGGCATGGTGTGCAATCGCGAATCCGCAGTCGATCGCAGTCTGCTCGCTGAGGTCACGCATGCCACGGCGAGACGGACGGAAACGCTTGGCATAACGCGTACGCATCCAGCGCTTGCATTCAACTACGCCCTTGAGGTGAGCAGTGAAATGATCGTTGTAGATCATTAACACCCCGTTGCCCTGTAACGCGTGATGACATTGAGCAAAAAATCGAGGCTGGTGGAACCAGTGCAGCGCTGAGCCAACAGAGATGAGATCGTACTCTGCTTCGCCGGAAGTGAGTTCCTCAGCCGTTCCAAGCTGATAAGTGATGTTTGGGTGCGGTTGCGCATGGCGCAACATCGACTCTGAGGCGTCGATGGCCAGAACATGATCGGCTACGGAGGCCAGCGCAATCGAGGACTGTCCTGATCCGCAGCCCACGTCAAGCGCCCGGCCAAAACGAGACACGCCCGTGAACGCGCATAAACGGCTTACCACTTCCTGATGGAAGTAGGGGCGAACCTTCGCGTACCGGGCTGCTACTTCAGCGTCGGTGAAGTAATTCAAAGGCGCGGGCAGGGGCGAGGGAGACTTCGCTTCTGAAGCGGGTTGTAGCGGAGTCCACATTCCTAAGTCTTATCACATGGTAAGGGCGAGGCGAAGCAGCTTTGCTTTCCTGCGGGCGTCGCCACTGCACGATGTTGTGTACGTAAATGGCGAGGCAGAAGAGATTTGCGGGAATGAATCCTAGTTGCGCTGTTCTGAAACCAATGAAGCAGATAATAAGGCTATTGGCACCGGCAATAATCCAGCCCTGCCACATACGGCGGCCGACCAGCACGGTGGAGGCAATCGTCAGTAAACATGAGATGTAATCCAAGCGAAACATAAGCCACTACCAGAGTGGCTCGCCTGGTACTTGGAAACAATGCGGAGGAAGCCGTAGTTGACCCAGAGTTGCACCTGAGGAGAGTAGCTGCATCCTAAGCAAACGACAGAGCCGGATCCAATCCGGCCCTGCTCGTACTAGGCCATCACTACAGAAGCAGACTTTGGCGCCTCGAACTCTCGACTCGACTCCTGATTGCGAATGACTCGCAGAGCGCCTTCCACGAGCGCACGAAGTTCATCTTCACCCGGATAGATCTTTACGGGCGCGATCCACTGCACCGCATCGGTAATGGCTGAGGTCAGACGGGCGCTATGCGACATGCCTCCGGTAAGGAGAATGGCGTCCACCTGTCCATGAAGCACGCAGGCCATTGCTCCGATCTCCTTCGCAATCTGGTAGGCCATGGCGCGGAACACAAGGCTCGTACGGTCATCTCCACGGTCCATGCGCTGCTCGATCTCTCGCAGGTCGGCGGTGCCTAGATAGGAAATGAGACCGCCTTCGCGAGTGAGCATGGTCTCTACCTGCTTGCGCGTGTACTTGGCGCTAAAGCACAGCCGAACCAATTCGATGGCGGGCACCGAGCCTGCTCGCTCAGAAGAGAAAGCGCCCTCTTCGCGTGAGTTGGTGGCGTCGATCATGCGTCCGCCAGCGTGCGCGCTGATGGTGTGTCCGCTGCCAAGATGAGCTACTACAAGGCTCAGATCTTGATACTGCCGTCCTGCTTCGGCTGCATACCTGCGCGCGATGGCTTTGGAATTCAATGCATGCGAGAGACATGGGCGCTCGAGTTGCGCGCACCCGGAAAGACGCGCCTCGTCCGTCCATTCATCCACCGCAACGGGATCGACGATATATGCGGGGACGTTAATTCGGTCCGCAATCGCATGGGCGAGAAACGCGCCGAGATTCGATGCATGTTCTCCGCGCTCAGCCCGCCGCAGTTCGTCCAGCATCGCTTTGTTCACGCGATAGGTACCGCCCTGAAGCGGATGCAACAGTCCGCCGCGTCCCACGACGGCAACAAGTCCATCCAGCCGCATGCCGCTCGCTTCCAACTCATCCTGCAGGCACTGCAGGCGCAACTCCATTTGCGAAAGAATGTCGGAACCACACGACGCAAGGTCCGCCTTGGTGTGCTGCAGACTGCGCACCAGCAATGGTTCAGTGTCGCTGTAAAGTCCAAACTTCGTGGACGTGGAGCCGGGATTGATGGCCAGAAGATTCGGACGAGCGGTCATGATTGCACCTCATTCGACTTGCGATGATTATGTGCTTTGAACAGAACTCCGAGTGCGATGGCGTTCACCTTGTCATCAGAACTCTCGACCCGTGACGGAATGAGAACTGGAACGCGAGCGCCGACGACGACGTGCGCACATTGCGAGCCACCAAGATACTTCACTGCTTTGCCGAGTAAGTTTCCGGCCTCGATATTCGGTACGACGAGACAATCAGCTCTGCCTGCCACTGCACTGGTAATCCCCTTCGCCTGGGCCGCACTGAGCAGTAGAGCATTGTCCAACGCCAGCGGACCGAAGACCTCTGCGTCTCCAAACTCACCGCGCTCACTCATGGACGTCAGTTCCGCTGCGTCGAGAGTAGACGGCATGGAATCAGTGACAGCCTCGGTCGCGCTCAGTATCGCAATCCGCGGGCGCTCGATGCCGATGCAATGCAGAACATCGATTGCGTTCAGCACGATTTGTCGCTTTTGATCTAATGTGGGCAGCACGTTCAACCCGCCATCGGTGATGCCGACCAGCCGGGCCTCGCCCGCGAGCGTGTCTTCGTACAGGAGCACGTCGCTAAGAAGACGTCCGGTGCGGAGTCCTGCTGCGCGATCGAGCAATGCACGCAGCAGTTGGTCTGTGCGCAGATGCCCCTTCAGCAATATCTCGGTGTCACGAGAGGCGGCCATCTTGCACGCGAGCTTCGCAGCCTCAACGGGCTCTGGTACGTGGATGATCTCGGTTTCGAGCAAGGCCTCGTAACCGAGTTTGCGTGCTCGAGCGCGGATCTTCTCAGCATCTCCGAGCAGTTGCGGCGTGGCTATCCCGAGCGCAAGAGCGTCGGACGCAGCACCGAGCGCTACGTCGTCTTCCGCACAGACGATGGCAACACGTACGCGTCCGGCAGCACGGGCCTGCTCTCGAAGTTGAAGGAAGTTGCGAATGGCAAGTGCCTCGGGGGGCGGTGTCGAAATTCCAAGCATGAACGGGTCCCTTTTTCCGGTTGGAAAGCTTGCCCCAGCCTCAAACGAATGTCTGTGCGCTGTGTCACTTGGGAATGGAAACCCCGGGCCCAGTCTGCTGCTCAAGGGGTGAGCCATCTCACCCCAAGGTGCGGCATTTTCCCGTTTCTCGCGCTCCTGCTCCAGAAAGCTATTCATCTTTAGCTTCTGTAATCTCCTGAAATAACTATGTTTATCGCAGAATCCCAATTCAGCACAGATTGGCATGCAATTTGCATTGTCACATCAGGGAGAGTTATGCCCCGCAGTGAAGGAGAGGTTGTAATGGAGAACACATACACGCCGGAGCCTGTTTCCGCAGAGCGATTGGCGCCCCGACCAGGCGCGCCCAAGAAGATCAAGATCGGGGAAGTCGCTCGCCACTTTGACGTGTCTGTCGATTTGCTGCGTCTCTACGAGCGTGAGGGGTTACTTATTCCTCTCAAGTCGTCCAAAGGGACTCGCTATTTCACCGAAGACGACTATCCCTGGATTGCCACAGTGCTGCGCCTGGTGCGAGAAGCTGGACTGAATTTTGCCGGCATCCGGCACTTGCTTGCGCTACTTCCCTGCTGGGATATTCGCCAGTGCGGGGATCACAAGCACCACTGCAACTCGACATCCGGCGCTCACACCCCGTGTTGGAAAAACCAGAACTGCTGCAAGCCAGGCGACTGCTATGCATGCGACGTGTATCGTTCGGCTTGCCAGTGCGAGAATCTGAAGGCCTTCGTCGTAGCTGGTCCGGCATAAGGGCGAGTCTTACTGACTGCGTGGCGCGTCCGCGTCCGGTTCCTGCGAAAAGCGCACGTTGTGGCGGACATCGGCTCCGCTGATCCAGAAGATCACATCCTCGGCAATGTTCGTTGCGTGATCCGCTATGCGCTCGAGAGCACGCGTGATCAGCAGGATATCCATATAGGGCCGTATCTTGTCGGGATTGTTCTTCATCTGCTCGACGAGTACCACGAACGCTTCGTCCTTCATGCGGTCAACGATGCTGTCCATCTCCAACACAGCTTGTGCAACATCGGCTTTTGCGGAAAGAAACGACTCCAAGGCGCGACGCACCATCGTGGAGACCGCAGCAGTCATTCGCGCGATATCCACGGGGACGTCGATCTCGGGATCCTGAAGCAGATCGAGCGAGCGTTGCGCAATGTTGACGGCAAGATCTCCGACGCGCTCCAAGTCTGAGTTGATCTTCAGCACGGCGAGCACAAATCGTAGGTCGGTGGCCATGGGCTGCTGCATTGCAAGCAGATCCACCGCCATCTCGTCGATATCGCGTTCGCTCTGGTTGATCATTTTCTCGCGCTCGAAGACCTGCTGAGACAGACGTCCGTCGCGTTTGCGATATGAGTCCGCAGCGAGTTCGATGGCAGCCTCAGCCATGCCGCCCATCTTGAGCAATCGCTCCTTCAGTTCATCCAAACCATTCTGAAATCGGCTACGCATTATCCGAACCTGCCCGTGATGTAGTCCTCCGTACGCTTGTCGGAGGGAGTGGTGAAGATTCGCTCAGTCTTGTCGTACTCGATGAGCTTGCCCATCAAGAAAAAGCCCGTGTGATCCGCCACGCGCGCAGCCTGCTGCATGTTGTGCGTCACGATCACGACAGTGTACTGCGTCTTGAGTTGAAATATGAGTTCTTCGACTTTGCCAGTCGAGATTGGATCAAGCGCGCTGGCAGGCTCGTCCATGAGCAGCAGTTCCGGCTGCACGGCCAAGGCACGAGCTATGCAGAGCCTCTGCTGTTGGCCTCCGGAAAGCGATGCACCGGATTTCTTCTTCAGCACATCTTTGACTTCATCCCAGAGTGCAGCCATGCGCAGCGAGTGCTCGACGATCTCATCCAGTTCGCGGCGGTTGCTATAACCGTTGAGTCTGAGACCAGCAGCCACATTGTCGTAGATCGACATCGTCGGAAACGGATTCGGCTTCTGAAACACCATCCCGATGCGGCGACGCACATCTACGGCAAGTGTCTTGGATCCGTAAACATCAATGTCACCAACCTGCACCGAACCGCTCACGCGCGCATCGGGGATGGTTTCGTGCATACGGTTGAGGCAGCGAACGAATGTGGATTTTCCGCAACCGGACGGACCAATCACGGCGGTCACTGCATTTGCACATATCGATATATTTATTTCGTGCAGCACCTGGGTTTTGCCGAACCAGGCATTCAAATCTTTTACTTCAATTCCGACACCCATCGGTGAAGGCTCCTTGCTATCTAGGCGTGGTCCATGCGTCCACGACTCGTGACGGCGCGCACGGCGGAAACGGCGATGACGATCAAGACAATCAATATCAAAGCTCCTGCCCAGGCCTGACGATGCCATTCATCAAACGGCGAGATGGCGTAAGCAAAAATCTGAATGGGCAGTGCTGCGGTAGGTTGATTGGGGTTGAGATTCCAGAACTGGTTTCCGAAGGCCGTAAAAAGCAATGGAGCCGTTTCACCGGCAACGCGAGCGAAGGCGAGCATCGCTCCGGTTATCACACCCTTGGAAGCTGTTCTCAAAGTCACCTGCAACGTCGTTCGCCACTGCGGAATACCAAGCCCAAGCGCCGCCTCGCGAATCGTATTCGGCACCATGAGCAACATCTCTTCGGTCGTGCGCGCAATTGTGGGAATCATCATGACGCCCAGAGCTACGCCGCCGGAGAGCGCCGAAAAGTGCTGCTGCGGCAGTACAACCAAAGCATATACCGCGATACCGACGACGATAGAAGGCACTCCGTTCAACACATCGGCGGTAAAGCGGACGGCGGTTACGAAGCGTCCACGACCGAACTCCGCCAGATACACTCCGGTGCCGACCCCGAGCGGCACGCCAATAACGGATCCAAGCCCGAGGATCATCAAGGACCCGATGATTGCATTCGCCATGCCGCCTCCGGTCTCACCGACAGGACGGGGCGTATGTGTTAAGAAGTCGAGATTGATGGCACCGATTCCCTTGTAAACCAGATAGCCAAATATCGCTGCTAGTGGAGCCAGCACGAGTATTGACGCCAGTCCTGACAGGCAGACGAAAACATAATTTGAAATGCGGCGAACGAAGCTGAGTTGGTGAGAACTTTTAGGCATTGGCTCTTACCGAGTGCCCGCGAGTGATGGACCACACGAGCAGGCGCGCACATGCATTCACAATGACAGTTACGATGAGGAGAACCAGACCGATCTCGACCAGAGCGCTGAGATACAAATCATCTGTAGCTTCCGAAAATTCATTAGCGATGACCGAAGCCATCGTGTATCCGGGAGCAAACAGGGAGCGTGCGATCTCCGGGCGATTGCCGATCAGCATGGTCACGGCCATGGTTTCGCCAATGGCGCGACCGAGTCCGAGAATGATGCCACCCATGATGCCGGCGCGAGCGTTACGCAACACTGCCATGCGCACCATCTCCCAGCGTGTGGCGCCGAGAGCGAGCACTGCCTCGCGCTGACTCTGCGGCACGGCAACAAGAACTTCGCGAGTGATCGAGGCAATGATGGGAATGATCATGATGGCCAGGATGATTCCGGCGGCCAGCATGCCGATACCAAACGCCGGGCCTTCGAAGAATCCAATCCATCCCAGGTAGCGGGTGAGCAACGGTTGCACAGTATTGCGCAGGATCGGCGCAAGAACAAAGATGCCCCACAACCCGTAGATCACTGAAGGGATGGCTGCGAGCAACTCGACCGTAAACGAGATGATGCCTCGCAATTTGCGTGGGCACAGTTCAGTGACGAAAATCGAAACTCCGACAGCCAGAGGTACGGCAAGAATCAGCGCGACAAATGAGGAAACCAGCGTTCCGTAGATGAACGGCATGGCGCCAAACTCACCGGACACCGGGTCCCACACGCGACCGGTAAAGAAGGCGAATCCAAAACGTGAAATCGAAAGGCTTGAGCGCTGCGTCAGTTCATAAAAGAACAATACCAGCACCGCTATGACCGAAAGAGAACACAGCAGCAGTGAGTATCGAAATGCTACGTCAATGTACTTGCTGGCCTTGCTCGCATGAAGGTGAATTTTCGGCGCCTGAGACAGGACAGCATGAGGCCGTTTACGTTCAGCCTCATGAGCCTCTGGCACAGGGAAATTGCTTATAGGACGAAAATTCGGATTCGGACTGATGCTCACAGATTCACGGTATCAAACCATTGTTAACATCAGATGAATGCGACGCCATGTAAGGTGAAACTCTCGTCACGCTCCCGTTTCGAAACGAATGATGGCCTGAGAAAGCAGATATTCGTAACGAGCCTTGGCCGCTTCGATTTCCGCTTCGGTTTCAGACAGTTGCGCCTGGCTCACCTCCACAATCGAGCCAAGGCCAAGTTTGTACCGCGTCTGTGCAAGGTCGAGCCCCAGTTTCGTTTGCTGTAGAAGTGACGCAGTGACTGCCAGGCGATGAAATGCCGTATTCGATGCCAGCCAACTACTCCGTACATCACGGCTAATGGAATTCTTCAATGCCGTGAGCCGCTCGTTTTCTGCTTCGGCCTGCAACTGCGCTTCGTGCGTCTGCGCAGAGATGCGGAACCCTGTGAAAACAGGAATCTCCACTTGGACGCCAACGGCTCCATACCACGGCGTGATGCGGTCTTCTCGAATCGGAGCCTGACCCACTGCACCGACTGCACGGATACTGGGAAGCGACTGCTCCCAGGCTGCGGTTTGTAACTTCCGCGCGGCCGCATACTGTAACTGTTGCGCCTTCACCTCTGGACGCTGAGCATAGGCCGTAGCAATGAGCGCAGAGACATCCGCAGCAGGAGGAGGAACGCCCTGAGCATCGTCGATCAACTCGAAGCTGGGCGGAGAGGAATAGCCGAGCAACTCAGCCAAACTGGCCAGTGTCGTGTTGTACTGGTTCTCCGCATCGAGCAGAAGCAATTGCGCCTGTTCGAGATTTGTAGTGGCGAATGCAACATCGAGTGTCGATTTCAGGTTGTTTTGCGCCAGCGTACCTACCTGGTCGGCAAGCAACTTACGTGACTCCACCGTTTGACGTGCCACGTTGAGCACCGACGCCGCGCCCAGTGCTCGATAAAACTCTCGATCAACCGCAAGCTTGATCTGGTTGGCGGTAGCAATTGAATTCTGATCGATGGCTTGCGCACGATAACGCGCGCTTGCCACCAGATTCTTCGTACGCCCAAAATCGGTGATCAATTGCGCAACCGTGGCACCGTAGGCTGCACGCTCGTAGATAACAGGATTATTGAGCGCCCCGGCCGAGATGCGATTGCCGTTGTTTGTGTCCACTGCCGTGAGACTCGTGCTGGCATAGGGCAACAGCGCGGCGCGAGCTTCGCGTGTTGCTTCGCTACTCGCCATGGCGGCGAGCCTCGCCACAGTGACATTGGGATTCTTACTAACCGCTAACTGTTCGGCCTGCCCCAAAGTTAGTCGAACTGTTTGCGTCTGAGGCGCGGGGGTAGGTTGGGGCAGAGTTGCCTGTGCGGCAAGCGTTTCGCATAAGAGCTCCAGTCCTAATAAGAGGAGAAGAAATTTCGAGCCTTGCATTACGCTTTCACCTTCTCGACATTCTGATCGTGACGATGCATCAGCAGGTAGGCTGCGGGCACCAGGAACACCGTTACGACCACTGATACGGAAAGTCCTCCGATGATGGCACGTGCCAGAGGCGCGTATTGTTCACTTCCGGCTTCAAGCGCCAGTGCCATGGGGATCATGCCAAGAATTGTCGCCAATGAGGTCATGAGCACCGGACGCAGTCGCATTCTGCACGCGGCCGCAAGCGCCTGCTCGATGGCCATGCCTTCTTTTCGCAGAGTGCGAGCCACATCGACGATCAGAATGCTGTTGGACACCACGATTCCAGCCATCATGATCACGCCCATAAGCGACATCACATTGAGCGTAGTCCGAGTCACCAACAAAAACACCATCACCCCGGTGATGCCGGGTGGAATTGCGAGCAGGATGATGAATGGATCCTTGAACGACGCGAATTGCGCCATCAGGATGAGGTACACGAGCACGATCGAAAGCAGCAGCCCAATTCCAAAGCTCTTGAACGACTGCCGCATGCCCTCAACCGAACCGCGCATCACGACACGCGTATTCTCTCCGGTCTTGGTGTCGTGAATGATCTTATCCACGCGATTGGCAAGGCTGCCGAGATCTTCTCCGGAAGGCGAGACGTAAACATCGATCACGCGTCGCAGCTGGAAATGATCGACTTCGGTCGGAGTGTTGATGGTCTTTACGCTCGAAACAGCCTGCAATTCCGCAGTGTTCACTCCTTTGCCTGACCGCAACGGAATCTGCTGCAAATCGCTCATCGACTGCACCTGCGTGATGGGGTACTGAACTGTGAGCATGTAGTTGTTGCCATTCTTCGGATCGACCCAATAGCTGGGAGCGATCATTCCGTTGGAGGTTAGTGCGGTGATGACGTTGTCAACGACTTCACGCGAGTTCAGTCCCAATCGACCCGCCATTTCTCGATTCACATTCAACTGAATGCCTGGATAATCGAGATCCTGTGGAATGAGAACATCGCTTACTCCACGCACTCCTCGAATCTTCTGCGCCAGTGCAGAGGCGGTCTTGTAAGCCTCGTGTATATCGTTGTCGCTCACCTGGATGTCAATTGGTGCGGGCAGTCCCATGTTCACCACCGAATCAACAAGTCCGCCGGATTGGAAGTAGGTGCTCAATTCAGGAAGATCGTCGGCGAGTTTCGCGCGTACGCGACGCATGTATTCGTAGCTGCCGAGACTGTGTCCTTCCTTGAGGCTCACCTGCACGAACGCGGTGTGCTGGCCGGAATTGCTGGTGTAGATCGCGGAGAAATCCGGAGTGATACCGATGTTCGAAACGATCATTCCAAGATCGTGCTGGGGCACAACCTGGCGAACGTCATCTTCGACATGCTTGACATACTGCTCCGTCAATTCGAGACGGCTTCCGGTAGGCGCCTTCAAATTAATGACAAACTGCCCGGGATCAGTACGCGGAAAGAACGCAACACCAAGCAGCGGATACAAGCCGAGACTGAACAAGCACACGCCAAGAATGCTCACCACCGTCGCGACGGGACGAAGAAGAGCGCGTCCGACTGCGATGTCATACCGGGCGAGAAGCCTGTTATAGACACGATCAAATCCAAGAACGAATTTCTTGAACAATGAAACGCGGGTACCAATCTCGTGATCTGCTTCTTCGCGATGAATGAACTTGGCACAGAACAGCGGAACGACAGTCATCGCTACCAGATACGAGGCAAACAACGAGAACACGACGGAAGCAGCCAAGGCCGTGAACAGGAATCGGCTGACTCCGTAGAGAAAGATGACCGGAAAGAACACGATGGCGGTTGTGAACGTAGCCGCCAGGACTGGAAGCGCAACTTCCCGCCCGCCCAGCTCGGCAGCGACTTCCGGTGGCTCACCCATTTCGAGGTGGCGGAAGATGTTCTCAAGGACGACAACCGAATTGTCGATGAGCCGCGAAAACGCTAGTGCCAATCCACCGAGCACCATGGTGTTGATCGTTCCGCCGCTCGCGTTGATCGCCATGAACGCAGCGAGTGCCGAGAGCGGAATCGAAAGCATGACGGCCAGCGTTGCGCGCATGCTCCCAAGAAATACGAGGATCATCACCGCCGTGAGCAGCAACCCAATGCCGCCTTCACTGCCCAGATTCGCAATCGCGGTTTTCACAAATACCGATTGATCGAACACCACTTTTGAAACCAGCGAGTGAGGGACGTCGAGCAGGCCAGCAATGTCCTTGCGTATCCCCTCAACCACGGAAATCGTATTGCTGTTGCCACCCTGCTTCAGGATGGGCAGGTAGACCGAGCGCTGACCATCGACACGAACAATGTTCGTCTGAATTGCGGCATCATCTTTCGCATTTCCGACATCCGCCACCACGACCTGAGCGTTGCCCTCGGTTTTGAGTGGCAGCCGGTTGATCTCGTCCATCGTGGGCAGTTGGCTATTGGTGTAGATGTTGTAGTCCTTCGGTCCAATGCGAACGTCGCCAGCCGGGAGAATCGCATTGGCATCATTCACCGTTCGCACAACATCCATGAGGCTCAACTGGTGAGCCTGCAATTTAACGGGATCGACATACACCTGAATTTGGCGGTACTTTCCGCCAAACGGCTGAGGAACCGACGCGCCAGGTACGTTCGCAACCTGATTCCGCACATTGAACTGTCCGAGGTCATGCAACTCGGTTTCATTCAGCCCCTGGCCTTTCAACGTAATCAGGCATACAGGCAAACTCGAGGCATCAAACTTCAGCACCACGGGAGGGAGCGTTCCTGGAGGCAGACGTCGCAACTGCGCCATTGCAAGATTCGAGATCGTACTTACGGCGGCATCGGCATTCGTGCCCGGCTGGAAATAGACCTTTACCAGACTCACTCCCGTAAGCGAGCGCGACTCGATATGATCGATTCCACTCCCTAGGGTGAAGAATCGTTCAAAAGGGTTTGTGATGTTGGATTCGATCTGCTGTGGCGGCATGCCCGAATAAAACGTGGCAACGACGACGACCGGAATGTTGATGTTGGGAAACAGATCCACGGGCATGCGCGCCACGGTTGCCACACCCACAACGAGGATGATGAGGCACAGCATAATGATGAAGAATGGGTACCTGATGGAAAAGCCCGACATTACTGGTCTCCTCCAGCATTGCCCCACTGCGCATTGGCCATGCGGCTAGGCTTGGGCTGTACCTGCTGCCCGGCCTGGTATGCATCGAGGTTGCCGACAATAACGCGGTCGCCTTCGCTAAGCCCAGCGATGATTTCCACTCGGGTTGGATCTTCCACACCGGTCTGCACGGGACGGGCTTGCACATGATTGGTGGTGTCGACCAGCAAAACGCTCGCCGCGCCGCTGCTACTACGATGGACGGCATTGATTGGAACAGTCAGCGCGTTGGGATGATTCTGCGTTTGGAGAGTTACTTCGGCAAACATGCCGGGTGAGAGTTTGTAGTCCTGGTTGGGGACATCGATCTCCACTTGCATGGTGCGAGTAGTGCGATCAAGGGAACCGGTGAATCGCGCAACCTTGCCGGGGAACTTCTCTCCGGTGGCCTGTACCCGTACCTCTGCCGTATCGCCCAGACGCAAGCCAGACACGACCGATTCGGATACAGGGATACGAAGGCGAAGCACGTTCACCTGAGCTACTTTCACCACAGGCAGCGAGGAAGAATTGGACGTGCCGGCCTGGATCAATGCACCAGTGTCAGCGTAACGCCAGGTCACAATGCCGTCGAAAGGTGCCGTGATATGCGAGTAGTCCTGCATAGCTGACACTTGCTGATGGGTGGACTTGGATACCTGCAACTGCTGCAACGCCGCCGAGAGCGCTGATTTCGCCACATCGACCTGCGCTTCAGAGGTGCGATCTTTCGCAAACGCATCGTCGAGCTCCTGCTGCGCAATCAACCCAGGACGCAGTTGTGCAGCCTGATGTAGGCGATCATAGGCCGCATGTACCGAGGCATGTGCGGCCTGCGCGCGCGCCACTTCGTTCTCTGCGCGCTTTATCTCGTCTTGACTATGAAGAACGCCTGCCGCCGCGCCCCGCACCTGAGCGTTCAGTTCAGGAACTTCGAGCAGCGCCAGAGTCTCTCCTGTGCGAACGTGGTCGCCGATATCGACGTTGATTTTCTTTATATACCCAGCGACTTTGGCGTGAAGCTCGACTTCCTGCCAGGGAAGAAATTCTCCGGCCATCGACAGGGAGTTTGCGACCGGTGCGCGCATCGCAGCTACGGTTGCTGCAACAGGAATAGAAGGTTGGGACGGCGCGGCGCTCGCTTCTCCTTGCGATTTCTTCGCCGAGAACAACAAGACCGCTCCGATCACCAATGCGGTAAAGGCAACTGCTATAGCGAGCAAACGTGCTTTCGAAATTCTCATACGTGCACAATCCAGTTCTGAACCGAGCCAGTCCAGCTCGGAGAAGACTATTGGCCGAAGCCAGTCAGCAAAAAAGGAACGCAGGAACTCTCGAATTAAGCACTCCGGTAAACAAACAGCTTTACGGGAACTGCAAACATCTGAATACCTGCTGCTGCCGAAAATGATTGCGCGGAACTACTCAGGCGATGGGAGGAGGAAGATTGAAGTAGCGCCCATCGAAACATGCGGAAGGAAGATCATTGGAACAGACCAGAACCACATGGCCGTGCTCGACTGGCGTGACAGCCAAACGGATGAGCATCGGCGATGTCCATACGATGTGATCAACAAGCAACTGGCGCTGCTTGGGAGTGGTCTTCGAGAACGCCGAGGTAGCCTGTGTCGCAGTTGAAACCGGGGATGTATAGATTGTGGTGAGCGCGAGCAAAGCCAGGATGACAAACGCCACCATGGCATTTCTGACGACTCGTCCATCCCTGCTTCGTTGCATCATCTCAGATTGGTTCGGCGTTGGTTCAAGTCTGACAAAAGTGAATGGATTATAGCAAGACTGAACGGTCTTGACTGCTTCCGAAATCGTCAATCCACAAAATGGCGACACTTCCGCCCTGAACAGAAAGTTAGACGACGCTGTTACGCCAACGTAAGCAATGCCAGAGATGTTGCTCCCGAGGACCTGCAGAGTTGCACCCGAACTGCACAAAATAAAACCAGCGTGAGCTAAATGCCCACGCTGGCCAGATCGTTCCGGCAGCCATCGTTTCCGAGGGCTGCCGCCTTAGGGTTACGGGAAGATGTAACGCATGGTCGTGAAGACCGTGGTGTCGTTTCCGCGAGGCGCTCCGCCTACGCCAGCCCAGGTTCTGCGGCTGATGTAGTCGATTTCAGCGCCGTAGCGCAGCGTGCCCACGGGTCCCTTGTAAAGGTCATAGTACCCATAGAGCTTGGCGTTCCACAGGTTCTTGTTGTTGCCCGTGCAAGCCGGAAGAGTTCCGCCAGCCTGTGCAGCGGTTTCAAAGAAGCAGCCAGTGTTGACGGCCGTCGGAGATCCGTAACCGGCAACCGAGAGCGCCCCGGTCGCAGTGTTAGCCACGGCATAGGTGGTCTTGTTGTAGTATTCGTTGCCAAATATCGCGTCGATCTCAACCTTCTTCGTCGGGTGAGTCTCGAATCCACCCAATACGCTCCAGCTCATGATTGGCTGCATGTCGTTATCCCCACCGCGGAATCCCGTCGGATTCGAACGAACGACAACGTCAAACTGACCGGAGTCCTCATAACGGCTGATGCCCTTTCCCCAGAGTCCCTGGAGAATGAAGTCAACCTTCTTGGGGAGGACAGGGATTACGGCACCGGCGCCAGCGCCGTAGCCGAGAGCAGTGTTGTTGAAACCTGCAGTGGTGGCGGTCGGAACTACACGATCGCGGAAGATGCGGGCCAAGCCCTTGATTTCATAGTGCCCGAGCTTCGTGTTGTCATAGGCAATCTTGGCAACGACGTCAGGCGACAGATTCAGCGAATAGAGAGGAGTCTGGGCGCAGGTTACGACCAGCGTGGTGGCGTTCTGGGTGCAGGAGGTTACAACCGTGTTGCCATAAAGGCCAACGCCAGGCTGAGCCAGTCCAGCAACAGCAGCCGTCGCACCAGAGTTCAACACGGAAGGATTCGCCAGTCCAACAGCGACGGAAAAGTCTTTCGCAACAGTCTTCGACACGCGGAATTCAGCGAAGCGACCCCAGTCATAACCTACCGAGTACTGGGCTTCAATGATATTCGGGATCCAAAGATTGGCGTTGTCAGCATCGGTTCCCTTGCGGTTCAGGGTGATCAGGTTCCACATCTGACCGCCGGTGATCGTCCAGCCGTTCGCGAACTTCGCACGGCCCCAGGCTTGACGCATACGCGGGGTGTAGCTCGAGGTCTGGTTCACGTTCGCCGTGGTGCTGGTTCCGAAGAAGTCCATTTCGAAGTAACCAGTCAGCTTGGTGGTTCCGGCGTCGGCATCAGCGCGCAGGATGATGCGGGAGTCGCGAGCAGTGAAGCCAAATTCGTTGAGCTTGGAGTTCGGCTGGTTGGCCAAAGGAATTCCGTTGAACGGAGTCGCCTGGTCCGAGATGGTGGCCTTCTGACGATAGATTCCCGTCATTTCGATGAAGCCACCCGGGGTGATACGAACACCCTTGTAGGCAATGCTGTTCGGATGCTCAAGCTCGGCGACGCGCTTTTCTTCCTTCTGCACGGTCACGTTGGTGGTGTTCAGCGCCGTCTTCACGTCTGATAGATCGGAGCTCACCTTCTGTACCTGAAGATTGCTGTTGTTCTCAACAGCGGCGATTTTGGCATCGGCCTGCTGTGCAGTCTGCGTAGTGGTGGTCAACTGCTGCTGCGTCTGCTGCAGCTGCTGTTGTGTCTGCTGCAGTTGCTGCTGCATTTGCTGCATGGCGGCCTGCTGCTGATCGACCGTCTCTTTTAACTGGCGGAGCTTCTCGGCCGTCTCATCTCTCTTCACAGGTTTTGCGGCGTGATGCTTGGTGCTCTTTTTGGCTGGCTGACTGTCTGATGGCGCAGGCGCCGCCAAGCACATTGCGGATAGCGCAACCACCGCCACCACTTTTTGAAAGTTCCTCATGTCTCGACGCTCCAAAGTTCAACTCCCCGCATTTATCCCGCCCAGAGATTGGTGCTGGGATGCGAGTAAAGGTGTGGAAACAACAAGCCCAGAGAAGGCAAGACTCTGGACAGAATAAAGCTGAATGATTCTAGAGTAATCTGCTTACGTACGAAAGCATAAAGTTAAAACTTTACGTTTTCCCGTATCCTTCTTGCCAACAAGTTAAGGTGATACCCCGTTGAAAGTGTTTTTACCTGAATGTTGCTGAATCTCGCAAGTAAAAAGTTCTTGTAAAGAAAGAGTGCGGATGGAGGCTCCATCCGCACAGTCAGGATTCAGCTATGTGGGGTAACTATGGGATGTAATAGCGGAATGAGCTCATAACCATGTTCTCATTCGCTTTCGGGCTTCCACCGATCCCCTGCCATGTGTTCTTGTGGGTGTAGGAATACTGCATTCCATAACGAAGCTGACCGAATCCACCCTTGTAAAAGTTGTACCAGAAGCCGGTAGCGCCTTGTGCAAGGTCTTTCATATTGGCGCTGCACGAGAAGCCCGATTCTACGGCGCACTTGCTGTTATTCACCGCCGGGTTTCCATAGCCATCGGCGCCCGTGTAGTTACGGCCAAGGTACTCGTTGCCTGCATACAGGTACACATCTAGCTTCGATGTCGCATGTCCTTCGAAACCTGCGAGCAGTTGCAGATTCTGAACAGTCGAGAGGCTTCCGTCGGGACGAACAACAACGTCAACATTGGACGAGTCGCCGAAACGCGCTACGCCACGTCCTGCCAATCCCTGTGCTACAAAATCAATCTTCTTCGGCAGGATGGGAATGATTGCTGCGGCACCAATACCGCCTCCCACCTTTGTGTTATTCGAACCGCCGACAACGCGGTCACGGAAGATGCGACCCACGGCTTTGATTTCGTAATGGCCATAGCCCGGATCAAACGCTACTTTCGCGATCATGTCTGGTGCAAGGTTGGTCGAGTAAGTCGCCGAGTTCCCGAGCGATCCCGTGCCAGTACCGCCCAGAACGACGTTTGCTGGAATGATTCCACCGGACAACGTGGCGGGATTCTCAACTGAGAAAGCCACGGTGGTCTTGTCACCGGCAAACGACTTCGCAAGACGAGCGGTCATCAGGCGCGCATAGGTGAAGCCAACGACGTACTGGCCATCAATCGTTGCCGGAGTCCACTCGCCACGCGGTTCGATTCCCTTTTTGTTGAGGGTCAGCAAACTCCAGGTCTGTCCGGCGGTCAGGCTCCATCCTTTCGCTGCTACCTGCCCGAACAACTGGCGCTGACGCGGCGTAAAACTCGAGCTTTGATTTTCGTTGGCGGTCGGTGCCGCGCCGAGGAAGTCGAGTTCGTAGTAGCCCGTCAACTTCACAGATCCGGCCTTACCCTCGGCGAGCAATGAGAGGCGCGACTGACGTGCGGTGCCACGAAATTCCGTGAGATGCGAACGCGTGTCGCCATTGAACGGAATGCCGTTATAGGAACTGATGATGTCGTTGTTCTCCGCGTGCTGACGCCATAAGGTTTCGGCGGCGATAAAGCCTCCCGGAGTGATGGCGATGTTCTTATAGTAAAGCTGCTTTGGCGCTTCAAGATCTACAACGCGCTTCTGCGTGTCCTGAACAGCAATCACCGTGTTCGTAGTGGTGGACTTTAGATCCGCAATGTCGGACCTCACGGACTCAACTTTCGTGCTTGTGTCGCCGACTTGCGCCTGCACAGCGGTGGCCTTTTCTTCCGCTGCAGCGGCATTCTTCTGAGCCTCGCTGACCGCCTGCTGAGTCTGCTGGTCGCGCGCCGCCATCTGCTGCTTCAGAGCTTCTAGTTCGGCTTGCTGAGCCTTGATCATTTCCTTCAACTGCTCAACGTCTTCTGCCGATGCAGCCGCGTCCGACTTCCTCGCTGCGTGATGTTTCTTGTTCTTCGGAGAGGCGGGATCGCCGTCGCTTGGCGGCTGAGCAACACAGATTCCGGTGAGAAGAAACAACACAACTAACTTCTGGATCGTCTTCATTTCGTCCTAATCCTCTGCTTACGAATTGGAATTCAGGTGAGCAGGCAGGGATCGGGCGTCGAGTTTGAAACTCACGCCCGTCCGGCCAGGTTTAGTGGATTGTGTTGATCGTGGTCTGAAGCTTTTTGACGACTTCTTTGGGAAGTGGCGCGTAGCTGAGCGCACTTACCTGGGTTTCGCCGTCCTTCAGCATCCAGTTCAGGAAGTCGCGAAGAACGCGCCCCTTGGCTGCATCGCGCGACTGCTGGGGAACAAGAAGCCAGGTGAAGCTTGCGATGGGATACGAGTTCTTGCCATCGGCGTTGGTGATGGAAACGCGGTAATCAGCGGGCATGTTCCCAGCAGCAGCCGCAGCAGCGGCGGTCGTGGAATCAAGCGACGCCTTCACGAAGTTTCCGCTCCTGTTACGCACCGAGCCGTAGCTGATGTTGTTCTGCACCGCGTAGATCAATTCAACGTAACCGATTCCGCCTTCGACCTGACGAATCATTCCGGCGACGCCTTCATTACCTTTGCCACCGAGTCCGACCGGCCACTTGACGCTGGTTCCCTTACCTACAGATGAATTCCACTCGGGGCTTACCTTCGAGAGATAGTCGGTGAAGATGTAAGTCGTTCCAGATCCATCTGAGCGATGGACGACTACGATCGCCTGGTTCGGAAACCGGACGCCGGGATTTGCTTTGGCGATTGCCGCGTCGCTCCAGTTATTGATCTTGCCCATGAAGATGCCAGCGAGAATTTCGGACGTAAACTTCAGTTCCTGCTTTACTCCGGGAATGTTGTAGGCGGGCACAACGGCGCCGAGTACCGTAGGAATGTGCAGGACCTTGCCCTTATACTGCGAGATCTGCTCATCGGTCATTGGACCGTCGGAAGCGCCGAAATCGACGGTTCCCGCAAGCAGTTGCTTGATGCCAGCGCCCGAACCGAGCGACTGATAATTGATCTGGACGCCAGAATGCGCTGCAGAGTATTGCGTGAACCACTTCTGATATATCGGATTGGGGAATGTGGCGCCCGCTCCGTTCAACGACTGCGCCGAAGCGGTGACACACAGCAGCAGCGCGCAGAACATCAGGTTCAGAGTACGAGTCACAGATAGCTCCTTCTCGAGTTTCTGAAGGTAAGTATCCGCTTCGCACCATTACTGCATCGTTAAGCTGAAATGAATTTCTGGTTACATGGAACCCGATCGATCGAATCTGCCTGTGCTCTACAGCTTGCTCTTCATGTGATCCAGAAATAGCTGCTCGACGGGACGATCGTAGGATCGCAGGACATGGCGAACTGTTCGGCCGCTGACGAGATGGCAGACTTCTTCTGCCATATTCTTCACATGATCTCCGGCGCGCTCAATCTCCTGCGCCATGAAGAGCACGTGAAAACTGTCCAGGCGCCGCTGCCCCTCGAGTGGGTCGAGGTGGCGGAAGGTTATGACATTTCGCAACCGGTCAATCTCGGCATCGGAACGCAGGACACTTACTGCCTTGTCGAGTGACTGAGTTCGGAAAGCAATTTCAACATCGCCAAGCATCCGTTCGAGCTTCGAGCTCATAACCATGAGGTCGCGCAAGTCGTCATGATCCATCTGCGAGGCGATAGCTTCGGCACGGTTCACGAAACTCAACAGCAGGTCGCCGATGCGCTCGAGCGAAATACCGAATTTCATGCACGCAAGCAGTGTCTTCGCTTCAGTCTCGGCGACTCTCGTAATGGTTGAAGTCACCAAGTCATCGATGTCTCGATCAAGCGAATCCAGTTCCCGCTCTCGGTCGCGCACTTCGGCATAACGTTCTTTTGCTGACTTGGCAATGCCTTCCGCGGCGGCAAAGGCAGCACTATGCGCCACGCGAAAAGCATCGAGTGTGAGTTCGATGAGATGAGACCCGGAACTGGCTTCGATTTTCGGCTCGCCCATTACAAATGCTCCCGACAAGCGAATTGCAAGCAGAATCAGCACCCATCGCTGTCGCCGCACCGCAGCTTGCGTTAAGCAAACTTACGGCACTTGCTTTGGAAACACGTGAGCGCCGCATAAATATCTCATAAATTCTGCCAAGCTAGTCAGGGATCGTGCGAGCTTCGGGAAGCGAAAACACGAAGGTGCTTCCGTGGTTCAGTTCGCTCTCGGCGGTGATCGTTCCGCCATGCGCGAGAATAATATGCTTGGCAATCGCGAGACCTAGCCCTGTTCCTCCGCTCTCGCGCGAGCGTGCCTTATCTACGCGATAGAATCGCTCGAACAGACGTGACAGGTGCTCGCTTGCAATCCCCGGACCGAAGTCTCTCACATAGAACTGGACAAAGCCCTCGATATCATGCGCTCCGATGAGAATGCGTTCTCCCTGCGCGGCATATTTGCAGGCATTGTCGATCAGGTTTGAGAAAACCTGAAAGATGACATCTCGATCCGCTGAAACCATCTTCAGCGCCTCATTCACAACATCGAGTCGCATTCCCGAGTCCACGCGGTGATCCTTGAAATAGTCGGATGCGTCGCGCAGTAGTTCACAAGCCGACACGGGACGCAGTTGCAGCTTCATGTCGCCAGACTCGACGCGAGTCAGGATCAACAAGTCCTCTGTGAGCCGCGCCATGCGCGAAGCGTTTTTGCGAATGATCTCCAGGAAATCTCGCTGAACATCGGGAGACACAACTCCATCCAGAAGTGTCTCTGCGTACCCCTGGATCGATGTGAGAGGAGTACGCAATTCGTGCGAAACGTTGGCCACGAAGTCGCGCCGTGTTTTCTCCAATCGCTCAGAATCCGTGAGATCATGCAGCACGGCCACGAGTCCGCCAGAAGACATTGGAGCAACAGTCGCTCCAAAGACGCGCCCCGGGACGAAGCTCTTCACCTGTACGGTTACGAGTTTGCGCCCCTGCACCGCCTCCTGAATTGAGGCAAGGAAGTTGGGGTCCCGCACGGTCTGCACTACAGGTTGACCAAGTCGTACACCGGTTGGCGTCAGCATCTCCATGCGCCGGTTCGCCCATTGTGCACGGCCGTCTGCAGAGATTGCGATCACCGCTTCCTGCATGCTGTTAAGCACGGTTTCAAGCTCGCTGCGGCTATCCTCCACTTCCTTGAAACTGGCCTGGAGCTTGCGAGCAGTGATGTCCAATGCTTGCGCGACGCGTCCGATTTCGTCGTTCTGGTACTCCGACAAGCGCGCAGAGAAATCTCCTTCAGCGATTCTTCCCGAAAATGCGAGGATGCGCTCCAGTCGTTGGCTCACGCTTTTCGAAGCCCAGGCCGCGAGAAGGATGGAAATACAACACGCCAGCGTGGAGGCAAAAATCAATGAGCGCCACACGACTTTGTTCGTGTCCTCAATCGCGCGGAGTGGAACGGCAAGTCTGACCGCTCCGCCGGGAATTGGCTGAGCGATGTACAAAAGATCGACACCCAATGTATGACTGCGCCGTGTATCCTCGCCAATTCTCCCGGCCAGAGCTGCCTGAAACTCCGGGCGCCGCGCATGGTTTTCCATCGCGTCTGGATTGGCATCGCTGTCGGCCATTACTTGTCCACGACTGTCGATGACAGTGGCACGAGCACCCGCTGCCTCAGCTACTTCTTTTGCTATCTTCTCCAGATCGGCGCCCGCAGTTCGCGCCGCATCGATGCGCGTGGCGAACATCGCGGTCTTCTGTCGCAGGTTCGTCTGTATCTGTTGTCGTAAGGAGTCTTCCCAGGAATGAGTGATGGATACATCCACGATCAACGTGGCGGCGGCGATCACGAGGCCGAAAACTAAAACCAGCTTGACGAAAATACGATTCTTCACTTCGAAGCCTCAAATCGGTAACCAGCGCCCCGCACCGTTCGCAAATGATGCGGCTCCTCCGGATCCTTCTCGATTTTCTCCCGGATGCGCCGAACATAGACATCCACCGACCGTGGCGTCACGTAGGCGGTGTCGCGCCACACGGCATCGAGCAGTTGGTCGCGCGTGAATACCCGCCCAGGATGTCGCGCCATGTATTCCAGCAACCGAAACTCCGTCGCTGTAGTCGCCACCTGCTTGCCTCGAACCGTGAGTGTCATGGCTCCGCTATCGATCTCGATATCACCTGTTGTGATGATCTCCGGCGCCGAGGGGCGCTCGAACCGACGCAACACCGCCTTGACTCTTGCAACCAGTTCTCGTGGACTGAAAGGCTTTCCAACGTAATCATCGGCCCCAAGTTCCAGGCCTAGTACTCGATCACTTTCGCTCGTCTTGGCGGTCAGGAAAATCACAGGCGTCGTGGAGATCGCTGAGTCCTGACGGATGCGCCGACAGAGCTCGAATCCATCTCCGCCCGGGATCATGATATCCAGGAGAAATAGTGTAGGCTTTTCTCGTTCCGCTTCCTGAATCACGTTTGCGGCGCTTGCAAACATACGTGTATTGAAACCGGCGGCCTCAAGATGATGCTTGATCAACCGGGCTATATCCGCTTCATCCTCGACCACAAACACAATAGGCTTCATCGCGTTCATTGTATTCAGCTGAAGACGTGGCGGGAACTCCCGAACGCTGCTTTTCACCTTCCTTTAACAATTGATTCCACATTTGAACAGTTCACGCCGGGAGGATGAAAGGGGAGAGCAGTCGCTCTCCCCCTCGGAAACAGCACTTGTCACTCAGCGAAATGGATTGATGTACGAACTCCAGCCGCGAGTGAGGTAGTCGGAAAGTGTGAGCGTCGCCAGGATCAACAGGAAGAAGACGGCCGACACCACCGCTACTTTCGTCAGTGCGGTGGAGTAGCGCAACTCCATGAAGAACAGCAGCACGAGTAGCGCTTTGATCGTAGCGATTGTGAGCGCCACAATGGCATTGAATGGCCCAAGTTCGAGCGTAGCCACAAATACCGTAACCCCGGTAAGCACCAGCAGCGCGGCCCAAACCATGACGAATGTCTTTACGGTAGGGTGTGCATGTTCTGTCATTTCTTCTCTCCTACCCGTTGTGCTGATGGCTGATCAAATAGAGCAGCGGGAAAAGGTAAATCCAGATTAAGTCCACAAAGTGCCAGTACAAACCCACCATTTCCACCGGCGAGTTGTACTCGGGACTAAAACGCCCCTTGGTGTTCGCGATCAGCAACCACGTCAGCAGCCCTGCTCCGATCACCATGTGGAATGCGTGCATCCCGGTCATGGCAAAGTAAAGCGAGAAGAAGATCGACACATGCCGCGGGTCGTAATTCCCCTCATGTTCGAAGTGGAAGTTGGCTCCAGGCACCTCGTGATGCACCCAGTGTCCGTGGTACTCCACCGCCTTGATGCCGAGGAAAGTCATTCCCAGCACTAGCGTGAGTATCAGGAAGATGGTGGTCATCTTGCGGCTGCCGATTTTCGCCGAATGCACGGCCATCACCATCGTCAACGACGAGCAGATGAGCACTGCCGTGTTGATAGCGCCAAGCGTGATCTCCATCGTCTGGCTGCCGGCAACCCAGGCGTTGTAATACGAGAGTCGGTAGATCAGGTACGCGGCAAACATGCCGCCGAAAAACATAATCTCCGTAACAAGGAACAGCCACATGCCAAACGTGGACGTGGCTTTCTGCTGGTCCAGGTCGGCAAAGTGATGCCTTAGATTGTGTACTTCGGTCGGGCTATCCGGCAATTTCAACCCCCTTGTTGCGCGCATCGATCTCGTCGTAGTTGTAGGCTTCCCAAGTCACGACCGGAGTCTCATCGAAGTTAAACGTTGGCGGCGGCGAAGCAGTCATCCACTCCAGGCCGGCCGCGCGATAAGGATTCGGCCCTGCGTCTTTACCGTATTGCAAGCTCCACACGAAATAAATCATGGGCATGATGAAGCCTACTGCCAGAATCGACGCGCCAGCCGTGGAAAGTACATTCAATACCTGGAACTCGGCAGGATACGCGTGATAGCGCCGAGGCATTCCCATGTAGCCGAGCAGGAACTGCGGGAAGAAAGTCAGGTTGAATCCGACAAACACCAGCACAGCACTGAGTTTCGCGAACGCCTCCGGATACATCTTGCCCGTGATCTTAGGCCACCAGAAGTGCAAGCCTCCCATGAATGCCGTCACCATGCCGCCAACCATGACGTAATGGAAGTGAGCGACGACGAAGTATGTGTCGGTCACATGCAGGTCCAGTCCGACTGAAGCGAGGAACACGCCGGTAAGGCCGCCGATCGTGAACAGTCCGATGAAGGCAAACATGTACAGCATCGGAGTCTGGAAGGTAATCGATCCCTTGTAAAGTGTCGCCGTCCAGTTAAACACCTTCACTGCAGAAGGAATGGCCACGAAGAAGCTCAGCAGTGAAAAGATAAGCGCCGCATACGTTGAAATGCCCGCGACGAACATGTGGTGTGCCCACACCAGGAATCCGAGCACGGCGATCGCAATCGACGACATTGCAATGAAGTCGTATCCAAATACGCGCTTGCGCGAGAAACAAGCTATGACTTCGCTGACCACGCCCATGCCCGGCAGAATCATGATGTACACAGCGGGATGCGAGTAGAACCAGAACAGGTGCTGGAATAGCAGCGGATCACCACCGAGTCTCGCGTCGAAGATACCGATGTGGAAGACACGTTCCAGCGCGACAAGCACCAAGGTAATCGCCAGAACCGGCGTTCCCAAAACCATGATGACCGAGGCAGCGTAGTTAGCCCAGATAAACAGCGGCAACCTGCGCCAGGTAAGCCCCGGCGCGCGCATGCGGTGAACGGTCACAATGATGTTCAGTCCGGTGAAGATGGAGGAGAAGCCGGTGATGAACACTCCGAGTGCCGCTGTCACTACATTCGTATTTGAGAATGTAGTAGAGAAAGGCGTATAGAACGTCCAGCCCGTATCAACGCCGCCCGTGATCACGGCGTAGAGAATGAACGCAGCTCCGGTAATGAAGATGTACCAGCTCGCCAGGTTCAGCCTCGGAAAAGCGAGATCCTTGGCGCCCACCATCATTGGCACGAGGAAGTTCCCAAGCACCGCTGGAATCGACGGGATCAGGAACAGGAAGATCATGACCACGCCGTGCATGGTGAACAGCTTGTTATAGGTATCTGCCAGAACCAGGTCGCCTGCAGGCGTCAGCAACTCCAGGCGAATCAGCATCGCAAAGAAGCTGCCCACAAAGAAGAATGCCGTAATCGAAATCAGATACAGCAGCGCAATCCGCTTGTGGTCAGTCGTCAGCAGCCACGACTTGATTCCGAAATCTGCGTTCAGATAATTCGTCGCTTTTGGTTCTGCAGGAAGTTTAACGGTCTCCATGATTCACCCTTTACTGCTTTGCGCCCGGATTAGCCGGTTCTGCTTTGGTTGCTGGAGCTGCGGTCTGATCGCTCTTCTGCACCGTGCCCTCGTTCTTCGGAGCCACCGGATATACTCCCGAATTCGGCTCGCTCACGGGCAGGGGCAGGTTTGCCGAACCATTGCCGAGTGCCTTGATATATGCCACCAGCCCAATCACTTCTTCTTCGCTGAGTTGTCCCTGGAATGTCGGCATGATGTTCTTGAATCCGCTTGCAATCTTTGATCCAGGGTTCAGAATCGATTCACGCACGTAGCTTTCATCGGCTGTTACCGATCGTCCATCATCCAGCAGCACCGGCTTGCCAAATACTCCAATTAGATTCGGCCCACGCCCGGCGGCATCTGCGCGATGACACATGGAACAGCCATACTGCTGAAAGCTCTTCTCACCAGCGGAAGCCAGAGATCCATCTACTCCGCTTGCTGCCCAGCGGTCGTAATCAGCCGGTTCCATCACGATGACTTCGCCAATCATTCCTGAATGCTGAGTGCCGCAGTACTCAGCGCAGAACAAGTGATAGCGCCCCGGTTCAGTCGCATGGAACCAGGTCGAGGTGTAACGTCCCGGCAATACATCAGCTTTGATGCGGAAGGCAGGTACGAAGAAGTCGTGGATCACGTCCTGCGAAGTCATGATCATGCGCACATCGCGGCCAGATGGGACGTGCAGTTGATTGATCTCGCGCTGCCCTTCTGTGTGCTGGAACTTCCACATCCACTGCTTGCCGACCGCATAGACTTCCATCGCGCCTTTCGGCGGACGCGTCTGCATGAAGAAGATGACGGACGACCACACGAAGATGATCATCACGATGCCGAGCGGAATCCCCGTCCAGAGCAGTTCCAGCGCGGTGGACCCATGAATCTGTGTTGCCTCGGGGCTGCGGTCCTTTCGGTAACGCACAGCAAAGTACAGGATCAAGCCCGAGATTAAAATCGTGAAGAAGGCCGTAATCGCCACCAGGGCGAAATACAGTGCGTCAACGTGTCCGGCCATTGAGCTAGCGCGCGCCGGAAATAGTGGCAAATTTGACCACATATCGATTTATGCCCGTCCTGTTCCGATTCCTTGATCGTGCTTCTCTTTGCGAAACAGCAGTACAAGACAACTACCCAGCACAACTACAGTCGTGATGCCACCCAGGCGAACAATGTTCGTGATGGTCGCGCCATAGTGACCCGTGCGGGGATCGTAGTGATAGCAGTACAGCAACACCTGATCGGCCAGTGACCCGATTTTGTTCTGAGAAGCTTCGACAATCCCGAGCCGCATGTCTTTCGCCGAGTATTCGACACCGTAGTAATACTGTGCGATCTTTCCTGTCGGCGTGATCAGCATGATGCCCGCGGCATGCGCAAATTGATTGAGCTTCGCATCATAGTGGTAGCGGAAACCGACCGCATTGGCCAGTTCTGAAATCTGCTGCTGCTCGCCGGTAAGGAAATGCCAACCTTTTCCCGCCGCCGGATTGCCCAACCGCTTGAGATACATCTGCTTCTTATTAGCCGCGAGCTGAGGCTTTTCGCGAGGATCAATGCTGACGGTAACGACTTCGAACTCTTGGCCCGGTACAAATTTCATTACTTTCAAGGCTGACGTAAGGCCGTTCAAAACCTCGGTACACAGCATGGGGCACTCGTAGTACACGAGGTTCAGGATCACAGGGCGCCCCTCGTGAAAATAGTCGCCCAGCTTCACCGTGTTCCCCTGCTCATCTTTGAACTGAAGATTCAACGGCACCTGCTCGTTCAAGCGTTGATCGATACTCACGCCTTCCAAACCAGGAGGTGCAACGGTTTTCGTTTCAGGCGGAGTAAAGTACTGTGCGATCGCCGTAGCCGACATCGCCACCGTCATAGCCAAACTCAACGCCAATCTTCGAATTGTGTTATGACCCAACATGATTCCCGTCCTATTTCGCTGCCAAATCAACTCACTTACCGCGCTGCGGCACCTCTGAGTTCAAATTCATCTGGTAGTCCTGTTGTGGAGCTTCTGTGATCGGAGGCTTCGAGTATTGTCTTCCCACGCCGGGATAGTCCGGCAAAGGTGCAGTGCTTCCCTGCCTTACCGGCAGTTTTGTCGCAACCTCTTTCATTGCCTGATCGATAGGCATGTGTGCGCTGCCCTGTGCGTCCTGGTACGCCTGCGCATTCAGCGCGGCATTTTCAGCCAACAGCAAACGCGCCATGTCCACTGTCTCATCTGCCTGCAGACGTGGCTCCGGGAATCGCATCACATTGACGTTTGCAGTGTTGGTCATAATGCCTGACCGCGGAGCCACCGCTTTCGGAGCCAAGGGGCTCATCTCCGGATCGTGCTTCTCCGCAACCTTCGTCATTCCGATGTACATGCCAAGTACACCAAGGTGAATGGCAACAGCGAAAATCGCCAGCACGAGGAAGAAGATCAGAATGCCTCGTGCATTCATGTCACTCTTGTCGTAATCAACGCTCGGATTGCGATCCGCGCCGCCAAAATGCCCGTGATTAGTGGCCATGGTTCTGCTCCCAAAGGCGCGGCAACATCGGCTCGGTGACCACCAGCAACGGTCTTCTTCCGTACTCACGGAAGAACAGCCCAAGCCACATGCCCACGAGTGCGACAGGCGCCGCCAGATAAGTCCAGTGATACGTGAGATGGTGCGATTCCGGAGTGCTTCCCGGGAACGGATTTGGAGCTACCAGCCAGTACAGGTCCACATAGCGCATCACCAGCACGATAAGCGCAACCGGTACCAGCTTGCGCGCGTCACGTTTCAAGTCGCGCGACAGCAGCAACGTGAACGGCAATGCAAACTGCAGGAAAACCAGCATTAGCGCGACGATTTGCCATCCACCGTGAATGCGGTCGAGATACCAGGTGATTTCTTCCGGGAGATTACCGGCCCAGATGATGAGCCACTGCGAGAAGCTGAAGTAAGCCCAGACCATCGTGAATGCAAGCATCAGCTTTCCGTAATCGTGGAGTTTATCTGGCCGAAGAATTTCGGTGAACGGCTCCACAGTGCGCATCGAGCACAGGATGACGGTCATCAGCGCCATCACCGAAAGCATTTCGCTGATCATGAAAAACATGCCGAAGATCGTCGAATACCAGCTCGGGTCAAGCGACATAACCCAGTCCGTGCATGCCAACGTGATCGTCAGCCCATACACGAGAATCCCCGGTGCGGACCAGCCCTTCAACCCTTGCCACACTCGCGGCGAATCATCTACGTCCTGCCGGAAGGAGCCTTTGCGTAGCATCCATCCCCAAAGATTCCAAAGAGCGAAATAGATTACAGCGCGCAGCGTCCAGAAATGATCGTTTAGATAAAGAGCCTTTGCCGCGACCTCTCTGTGGGTTGAAACATATGCCGGATCGAGCCAGACATAGAGACTGTATCGTCCCAACCAGATAGGTATAAACAGAACCGTTAGCAGCGGAATGTTGGACACAGCCGCTTCCATCACTCGGCGGCCCAGCATCCACCAGTTGCCACCTGTCAGGTGCCCGAGCATAAGAAGCGCCAGCGAACCCAGCGAGAAGCCGAGTATCAGCATGTAGCCGATCAGGTATCCGCGATAGAACTGCGCGCTTGAAATGAACGCTCCGGCGATCGCGGCGAGAGCACCTACTGCTCCGATCGCCAACCAGCGAGTCGAGAGCGCTCGAGCCGTGGACGGAGCTTCAAATCGATAGGAAGCGGGATAGGTTGTCGTACTCATACTATTTCGCCTCCGGACGATCAGTCCCTGCCACACTGCCGGGTTTGGTCACGGTTCGCGGCGAGATCACCTGCTTCTCTTCCGCTACTTCGGTCTTCACCGGATGCGCGAGTTGCAGCGCGCGAATGTAGGCCGCAATGCGCCAGCGATCGGCGACTGGGACCTGCGCCGAATAATCTCCCATTGCACCCCAGCCATTCGTCATGACGTTGAAGAAATGTCCAATCGGAGCCTTCATCAGGCGCGGCTCGTAGTACGAAGGAGGATTCTTCAATCCGCGCAGCGCGATCATTCCATTGCCGTCGCCCAGTTGCGAATGGCACGGCGAGCAAAAGATATTGAACCGCTCGCGGCCGCGCGCCAGATCCTTCTCCGTCATCGGAAATGGCAATTGGTCGGCTTCCTGTCCGTTCACCTTGCCGGTGTAGAGCAATGGATCGTCCTCCAATTGTCCGCGTGCAATCGTCCCTTCGACTGGCGCGCGGGCCGAGCGCATATCCGGATAGAACGTGTTCTCTCGCAGCGGAATAAACTTGGGCTGGTTATGCATGTCCTCTCTGCACGATGCCAGCAGCATCATTGCCGCTGCCACCACCGCCAGCGCCATCTTTCCGGCGAACTTTCCAATCCTGCGATTCATGAGTTCGTATGCCATAGTTAGTCGGCGACCTCCGCAACATCGAGTGCTTCCGTCGCCTGCAGGAATCGCGTTGTCTCGCTCAAATCAAATTTCGGATCTGCTGCCTCGATACACAGAAAGAAACGATCGCGGCTTGCCGACGAGAAACGCGGATGATTAAAGATCGGATGATACGGTTGAGGCAGTCCGTTCAGCGTAAGCATGCCGACCACGGCAGAAATGCCCGCGAACAAGATTGTCATCTCGAAGGTGATAATCACAAACGAAGGCCACGAATTCAGCGGACGCCCACCCACGTTTGTTGGATACGCCCATACGTGCACCCAGTATTGCAGCAGGAATCCGCTCAACCCGCCCAGGATTCCGCCAACCAGTGTCACCAGAGGCACACGCGTCTTCTCGAATCCGATTGCGTCCGCAATCTCCTCCACGGGAAATGGTGTGTAAGCATCCATGCGCCGATAACCGGCGGCATAAGCCCTTTTGCAGGCGGCCAGCAAGCCATCCGCATTTTCGAACTCAGCCACCACACCGTGCAACTCAGTCATGAGCGGCTACCTCCTCGCTGAGTTTCGCTTCCGGCAACAGCATGCGCATTTCAAAGATCGTGATCATCGGCATCAGCCTTACGAACAGGAACATCGCACAGAAGAACAATCCCAATGTGCCCGCGAATACCGCGTAGTCCCAGCGTGTGGCCACGTAGCTGCCCCACGAAGACGGCAGGAAGTCGCGATGCAAACTGGTCACAACGATGACGAACCGTTCCAGCCACATGCCCAACAAAACCACCAACGACGTCAGGAACAGCAGCGGCGGATTCAGTCTCACCTTGCGAATCCAGAGCACTTGCGGGATGAGAATGTTGAAGAGGATCAGACACCAGTACGACCACGCCATCGGTCCCAGCACACGGTTCTTGAACATGAACTGTTCGTAGACGTTCCCCGAGTAAAAGGCGTAGAACGCTTCCATCGTGTAGCCGTAGGCCACAATCAGTCCGGTGCCCAACATCACCTTGGCAGCATTATCAAGATGGCGCAGGGTCATCATGTCCTGCACACCGTAGAAGCGGCGAATCGGAATCGCCAGCACCAGCACCATGGCAAAGCCGGAGTAGATCGCGCCCGCGACGAAGTAAGGCGGGAAGACCGTCGTATGCCAGCCCGGCAGAATTGAAATTGCGAAGTCGAAGGACACCACCGTGTGCACCGAGAGCACCAGCGGAGTAGCCAGTCCGGCAAGCAATATGTAAGCGCTCTCGTACCGCTTCCAGTGGCGCGCCGACCCGCGCCATCCCATTGCGAGCAACCCGTAGATTGCTTTAGCCACAGGATTCGTCGCCGTATCGCGGAACGTCGCCAGATCGGGAATCAAGCCGACGAACCAGAAAAGCGCCGAGATCGTCGCGTACGTCGAAACTGCAAAAACGTCCCATAGCAGCGGGCTGCGGAATTGCGGCCATATGCTCATCGTGTTGGGATACGGAAATAGCCAGTATGCCAACCAAGGACGACCGGTGTGGATCAGCGGGAAGATGCCGGCGCATGCCACGGCAAAAAGCGTCATCGCTTCGGCAAAGCGATTGATCGAGTTGCGCCATCCCTGCTTTAGCAGCAGCAGAATCGCAGAGATCAACGTACCCGCGTGGCCGATACCGACCCACCACACAAAGTTCACGATGGCGAATCCCCAGCCCACCGGGATGTTGATACCCCAGATGCCGACGCCTCGATAGAACAGGTAGGCGGCGGCAAACATCAGCAAGTTCAGCAGGCCAAAGAAGATCGCGAAGCCTCCCAGCCAGCCCAACGTGACCGGCCGCCGCAACACGATCGAGACGATCTTGTCCGTAATCGTTTCCAGCGTGTGGCCGGGCGTAAGCACGGGGGCCTGCCCGGGCAGCAGCCGTTCGAGTGTCGTGGAAGCCTTGGTCTCCGGAGATTGTTCCATGATCCTTTACGACTCCAACTCAGGGTTCGAGTTCCGCACCGCTGCCAGGTAAGTGGTACGCGGGCGCGTGTTGAGTTCTTCTAGCAATCCGTAATTCCGCTGCAGTCCCTTCAGCTTTGAAACCCGGCTGTTCGGGTCATTCAAGTCGCCAAAGACGATTGCATCAGCCGGGCAAGCCTGCTGGCACGCGGTCATCACCTCGCCGTCGCGAACCTTGCGGTTCTGCTCTTCGGCGTCGATTCTGGCATGCGTGATTCGCTGTACGCAGTACGTGCACTTTTCCATCACGCCGCGGCTTCGTACGCTCACCTCAGGATTACGCTGGAACTTCAGCTGTGGCGTATCGAAATCCTGGAACAGCAGGAAATTGAAACGTCGCACCTTGTACGGGCAGTTATTGGAGCAGTAGCGCGTGCCCACGCAGCGGTTGTACACCATGTCATTCAGGCCTTCCGACGAGTGCACCGTAGCCGTCACCGGGCACACGACCTCGCATGGAGCGTTTTCACACTGCATGCATGGCACCGGCTGGAAGTAGGTGTTCGGGTCCTCAGGCGAGCCCTCATGGTAGTTATCGATGCGCAGCCAGTTCATATGGCGGCCACGTTTTACCTGGTCTTTGCCAACTACGGCGATGTTGTTCTCAGCCTGGCAGGCGACGGTGCAGGTCTTGCATCCGACACAGGCATTCAAGTCAATCGCCATGCCCCACTTGTGTTCCTTGTACTCATAAGGCTGATACATGGTCAGCCCTGGCGCAGGTGCTTCTACCATCTCGTGTGCAAACCCCGGCGTCTTGATGAACTCTTCGAGCGTCGCCGCACGCACAATGGCGCGCCCCGCCATGTTCTGGAAGCCTTGCGGCGAAGCCAATCCATAATGCCCGCCCGTAGCGGTCATTTTTACTCCGCCGGCATTCCAGAGTGCGTTGGACGAACGCAGTTGGTACGCGCTGAAACCCACGCCAGAGCCGACCCGCCCGGCTTTCTCGCGTCCATAGCCGAGAGTCACCGTGATCGCATCATCCGGGTGTCCTGGCGTCAGCCAGACAGCGGCTTTCACCTTGCGCCCATTTAGCTCCAGCTCGACTTCATCTTCGCTCTTCAGGTTCAGCTTCTTCGCCGTCGGTACGCTCACCATCACAGGATTGTCCCAGCAGACCTGCGTCATTGGCTTTGGCGTTTCCTGCAACCATCCGTTGTTGGCGAAGCGTCCGTCGTACACCGTTGGGTCGCGGCGAAAAATGATTTCCAGTCCGTTCGTAGGCGTTGCCATCGCAGGCAGCGCCGCGGCTTTTGCCGCAACCGTCTTGGGAGCCAATGCCGAGTTGGCAACGAATCCGTCGTGCAGCGAGCGCTCCCACCACATCTTGTAATCGGCGCCCGCGTGCTGCGATTGCCAATAACGCTGCACTATGTCGTAACTCGAGGCCTCGTTCTCGTTGGTCAGGAACTCGATCAGCTCGCTTTCGCTGTGTCCGCCGTAAAGCGGCGCAATCAGTGGCTGAACGAAGCTCACCGTTCCATCGAACGACCGCGTGTCACCCCAGTGTTCCAGGTAGTGCGAGGCGTTCAGGTGCCAATGGCAATACTTCGCCGTTTCATCCTGATACAGTCCAAGATGAATTCGTAGTGGAACATGGTTCATCGCGTCATAAAATCCAATGTCCGGCGGCGCGTCATAGAGCGGATTGGTATTGAGCACCACCAGCATATCTACTTTGCCGCTGTGCATCTCGCCTGCAAGCTGACGAAGCTGATCCACCTTCGATACATTCGCAAACGGATCGATAGGATCGATGTAGCTCACCGTTTTGCCCGCGGCACCCAAAGCGCCATTGATCGCATGCGCCAGCGCGTGAACCGCAGGAGGCTGTGCATCCCCTGCAACGACTAGCACTGCACCACGATTCGCTTGCAGGTCCTTCAGCAGCGCCTCGGCAAACTTCTTCTGATTGTCCTTGAACCCGCCACCTGCCTGGGCCACACCCAGCGCTGACGCCAGCGCTCGCGCAAACACTTCAACTTCGCTCGCCTTCAGATGCAGCCTGTGATCCGCCTTCGCTGCCGTGTTTGTAGGCGCGCTCTCGACGGCATAGAAGCGCAGCATCTCTTCTTTCAGCTCAGGACGGCGGCGCGTCGAGAATTCTCTCGTGTACTTATGGAATCCAGGGAAGCCCGATGACAGGAAATCCGCATCGAGCGAGAGGACAACTTTGGCCTTCGAAAAGTCGTAAACTGCCTCGACTGGCTGACCAAAGGCAAGCTGTGCACCCGCATAAACATTATCGCGATTGACGGCCTCCCACTGGTACCACTTGGCTTGCGGGTAGACCTTTAGGAAATTCTGCATCTGTGCGATGAACGAAGGCGACGAGGTCGCTCCACTCAGCACGCGCAGTCCCGCTCCTTGGCTCTTCTTATGCGCATCGATCGGTCCGCGCAAGCTCGAGAGCACGTCAGGCCACGCACGCGACTCACCCAGGTACGTGTTGACCTGCGACCGGTCGGGGTCATACAGATTCAGCACGCTCGCCTGATTGAATACGTCGGTCCCGCCGAGAGACGACGGATGCTGCGGATTGCCTTCGATTTTTGTCGGGCGTCCCTCATGGCTCTCCACCAGCAGGCCAGTGCCGTAAACACCCAACGGCATCGCGGTCGCATAGAACAAAGGCTTGCCAAGCAGAACATTGTTGGGCTGCCGCACGTAAGGAACGATTGGCTCAAGAGGCTGCTTCGTGCAGGCGCTCAACCCAGCGAGTGCCAGCGAAGCCCCCATGATCTTCATGAAGTCGCGGCGCGAGCTCTTATCGCTCCACTCCGAGGCATGCTTGGGAAACTCGCGGTGCAGCATCTCCTCGAACTCAGGAGTCTGCGCCAATTCGTCCAGAGTGCGCCAGTACTGGGGTCCGCGCGCTTCGCTCAGCTTCTCGCGAACTTCACTCAGCTCCAGCTTATTTTTCTTGCTCGGACACACATCCCCGATTCCAGTGTTCTCGACCTTATCCATTCGCTTTGATTCCACTCGTCAGAGTCTCTGCTAATGCTGCTGCGACCAAATGCGAAAAACGGCATTGCTGGCGTAATATGACGCTCATCGGTGGCACGTGTTGCAACTCGTGATGTCACGCGGTGAGCGCACGTTATTCGCCTTCACCAGATGCGTTCCAAGCCCATCTGGCCCGGTCTGACTGGTGAACCTCTTGTATGTATTGCCTTCCTGAATCGTCACCGGATGCGATGGCGAAGGCTCTTCATAAGCCATATTGAAAATCTGATCGCCCATCGTCGAAGGATCCTTAGGATCCGGCTTCACATAGTGCGGACGTAGATTCTTCTCCGGCGCGCGATGGCAATTGATACACCACTCCATCTGCAGAGAAGCCTGGTTGTACATCAGGTTCATCTTGTCCACGCGCCCGTGACACGAGTTGCACCCGACACCCTTGTTCACGTGAATGCTGTGATCGAAATACGCGAAGTCTGGCAGATCATGCGTGCGCGTCCAGCTCAGGCTGCGACCGCTGCGATAGCTTTCGCGCACCGGCTCCAGCATGGGCGCTGCCGTCCATATCTGCGAATGGCAGTTCATGCACGTCTTCGTCGGCGGAATGCCGGCATACCCCGACACTTCAACCGAAGTGTGGCAGTAGCGGCAATCGATGCCTAGCCCGGCGACGTGGTGCTGATGTGGAAACGGAACCGGCTGCGGACGCGCCACGCCTGCATAGGTGAAATAAGGAGAGCGCTGCAATTGCAACGCTGCCCACAAAAGACCTACCACCAGCACCAGTCCGCCGATGATAGAGGCCTTAGCTATCGAATTCGCACTGCGATGAAAGATCTGCGCCATGTATGGGAGTTTTCCGTTGCGTAGCTATCTGTTCGCTCGAATTTCGGAATGAGAAGCGACATTTCAAAAACTGCGCCGAATCCGTCTGAATCCTCGTAAAGCCGTTCCTGCCCTTATTGCCAATGTGATGCATTAACCATTGTTCTGTGAGGCACATCACGAGAACTAGGGATTATAGCAGGAGCCCCGAAGTCACTGTCTCGTCCGGTGTGAAAATTTCCCCGGATTGCCCAGCAGCGTTTCAGAAGTTTGTTCATGAAGAAAACGCGAGATGTATCGAAGAAGATCGTAGGCACTGTACTTGCCTGCCTCATGACTAATCTTTCTTAAGTCCGTCGCGGGCGATCAACCCGGAACTCGCAAGTATACGCTTCTCTTGCGATTCGGCTCACTCCCCTGTACGCAAACAGTTCAGGCGGTCTTAAACCGCGATCAATTGTGAGATGCAGTTACGGGGTGAATAAGTGCATTTTCGGCTGAGGAAAAGACGGTTATCTGTGGATAGTTCCGTTTTGAGACGCAGAACTCGGACTGACCGGCGTGATTGCTGGCTCCGCGAACGTATGCTTGCCGAGCAACAAGGGCGCAGCTGGCACCGCGCCCTCAACAACTATTCCAATCTCGCTCTCAGCCTCGCAGGTAGAAATCTACGGTTACTTCCATCTTCACCGCGATCGGCTGATCATCCTTCTCGGCTGGTTTGTACTTCCACTCCTTCACGGCAATGATGGCGTTCTCGTCGAGCCCGTATCCAAGCCCTTTCACCACTTTCGCATCGACAACGTCGCCCTTCTTATCAACCGTGATCAGCAGGGTTACGGCACCCTCAATCTTTTTCTTCTTAGCCTCAGGCGTGTACTCCGGGGTAGCCACTTCGGTCAGCCTCGGAGGGGTGATGTCGTCCGTGAGCGTGACCGCTTCATCAGCCACTGTTTTCAGCTTGGCTTGAGACTTATTTTGCGCTGAACCCGCAACCGGAACGAGGCTAACAACCAGCAGAATGCTGAACATTAACAACAGAATGCGTTTCATGGGACGCCTCCGCGCCGCGACGACGCCGCGGCACCATGATTGTTTACCGCCCCACATTTCAGCGCTGTTTGCAAACTCATGCAGTGACCCAGCGCACACCAGTGCTGCCAACATGATCGCCCGATGCCCTACTCACAATCCGGCGTTCAGGCCACGTCCTCGTCCACCTCGCGGGCGTCAGCCGCCGGTTCTACGCTGATGTGGCAGTGCGCTCGTCCGCGCACAAGACGTGGGCCTATCAGTCCCGTGATGTGCTGGATCGCGGCATTCAGGTCTTTCAACTCCATCTGCTTAACATCAATCGTGAACTCCAGATCAAATCGCTCAGTGTTCTTCCCACGATCAGGCCGGCTCAGCAGCGGCAGCGTATTGCCCAACATCCCTGAGACGTTCAGTAAGGACTGGCTGCCGCAAATCGGGCATTCGCTCAGCCGGCTGTCTGTTAGTGACTCGCAATCGACGCACACGACCGCGTTTTGCAGAGGAACTGCACCCGAATCTGCTTGTTTCCTGGCTCCAAATTGCATTCGACTCACCCCAAAGTCTGGCCAGTATACTGCCGCGCGCCGTGCGCCAATGTTTACCCCGCAGGTTCTAAGAGCGCAATGTCCTGGGACGTCACCTGGCTCTTGCCTTCCCGGTTAGTTCTTTCAGCAAAACTCTCAGCAAAAGAATTGCGCACCCGAAGGTGCGCATTCCATGACTTCTGTTCCCAGCCGCAACCGGGAGGTGCATAGTCGAACATGACTACGCCTTGGGCTCTTCTCCGCCGCCTTCGCCCGCCTGTGCCTGCTGCTCTTCCAGAGCCTTGCGGGTTTCCTCGGCACGTTTGGCGCGAGTTTCGGCGCGCTTTTCGCGCTTTTCGTCAATCGTCTTCTCGCTGCCGAGAATTTCGATGAACGCCTTCGCACCACCGTCTCCCTTGCGGAATCCGGTAAGGATGATGCGCGTATAGCCGCCATTGCGGTCGCCAAAGCGCGGTCCAATGGTGCCGAAAAGCTTATCGACCGCTTCCGGCGTCATCAGATACGACGCTGCCAGGCGGCGTTCTGCAACGCCACCCTTCTTGCCGAGCGTGATCATCCTCTCGGCGTGAGATTTGATTGCCTTTGCCTTTGTGACGGTCGTCTCGATACGCTCCTCGAGAATCAGAGAAGTGACGAGGTTCCGCAGCAAAGCGCGCCGGTGGGAGGTGTTCCGGCCTAGTTTCCAACCTGCTACAAGATGACGCATGACTCAATCCTTAATATAGCCGGAGCCGCTCGGAATCCGGCTGAACTTGACTTCCCGGCACTGCCGGGCAGTATGCGGAAGCGCCATGCGGCGCCTCCCGCCACAAAAACTAGAAGCCCGGGGTGCTGTCTCCAGAGCCATACGCAGGAGGCAAGCTGCTGCCGCCGCCCATTGTTGACTGGCTGGTTGCAACGGCATTGCCGTGCTCGTCGATCTTCATTCCAAGGCCGAGACCCATCGAGGCAAGGATTTCCTTGATCTCGTTGAGAGACTTGCGACCAAAGTTCTTGGTCTTCAGCATTTCGGCTTCGGACTTCTGCACCAACTCGCCAATCGTCTGGATATTTGCGTTCTTCAGGCAGTTGTAGCTGCGAACGCTCAACTCCAGCTCTTCGACTGAGCGGTTCAAATTCTCATTGCGAATTTCCGGCTTGTTATCGGCCGAAACTCCGGCAGCCTCAACTTCTTCTTCGAAGTTGATGAAAATGTTCATGTGGTCCTTCAGCAGCTTCGCCGCGAGGCCGATTGCATCGGCAGGCGTAACCGAACCGTTGGTCCACACTTCCAGAGCCAGCTTGTCGTAGTCGGTGATCTGACCCAGACGGGCGGCCTCAACCGAGTAGTTAACCTTGCGCACGGGCGAGTGCACCGAGTCAATCGGAATGAATCCGAGGCCGAGGTCTTCATCGAAATTCTTGTCAGCCGAAACGTAGCCACGCCCCTTCTTCAGGCGAAGCTCCATGTCCAGCTTTCCACCTTCGCTGACCGTCGCGATGTAGACGTCTTTGTCGAGAACTTCGACATCGCCATCTGCTTCGATCATTCCGCTGGTGATCACGCCAGGCTGATCGGCGCGCAAATAAATCATCTTCGGAGCATCTCCCGCCAGCTTGAACGGGATCTGCTTCAGGTTCAGGATAATGTCCGTAGCATCTTCGACGACGCCGGGGATCGACTGGAACTCGTGCAGCACGCCTTCGATTTTGACCGCGGTGATGGCTGCTCCCTCAATGGAGGAGAGCAGTACGCGCCGCAGTGCATTTCCGATTGTAGTGCCGAATCCGCGCTCGAACGGCTGCGCCCAGAAGTGACCGTACTTGTCAGTCAGCGATTCAGAGTCCATCGCCAAGCGCTTTGGTTTTTGAAAACCCTTCCAGAGCATGTGTTTCTCCTCTTTCTTCGTCCGTTTGGCACTGCGGAACCCATCCACCGCAGGCTGATCTGGTCCGAGATAGGGTGATGCGGCACGGCGTCAATACCGTGCCGCTGTATTTTGGTTGCTCGACAACTCCGAAACATGTCCGGCAGCGTCGGCTCCGCGAAGCAGTACAGCTTGCAGGCGCTACCGCCTGTGCCCGATTACTTGCTGTAAAGTTCGACGATGAGCTGCTCGTTGACGGGCAGGTTGATTTCGTCGCGCCGGGGCAGAGACAGCACGCGACCCTTGTAGTTGTCGCGATCGATCTCCAGCCATGCCGGGGCTGTCTGGTGCGAAGCAAAGTCCTTCGCCGATTCAAGAATCACAAGCTTGCGACTGTTTTCGCGAACGCTGATCTCATCGTTCAGGTTGACCTGGTACGAAGGAATGTTCACTTTGCGGCCGTTTACCGCGATGTGTCCGTGGCGCACGAGCTGGCGGGCCTGACGGCGAGCCACGGCGAAGCCAAGGCGATAAACAACCGAATCGAGACGGCGCTCAAGCTGCTGGAGCAGGATTTCGCCGGTAACGCCCTTTGCGCGAGCGGCTCTCTCGAAATAGTTGCGGAACTGGCCTTCCTGCGCAAAGTACATGCGCTTGGCCTTCTGCTTTTCGCGAAGCTGGAGTCCATAGCCGACGATCTTCGCTTTGCGATCCTTGCCATGCTGGCCAGGGGCAAAGTTGCGCTTCTCGACTGGACACTTTTCCATGAAGCACTTTGCGCCCTTCAGGAACAGCTTGGTTCCCTCACGGCGGCAAAGGCGGCATACTGCGTCTTTATAGCGAGCCAACTTATATCTCCTCTAGTCTGGGAGCGGTTTACAGGAGTTGGGTTCCTTTCTGTCCCGCTCAAATCTTTGTCGACCGGCAGCACTGCCGCAATCACGCGACCATGCCGGGAGCCACCCAATGTGGGGCGGCAACGAAGCTCACTTACACGCGTCGCTTTTTCGGCGGGCGGCAACCATTGTGCGGAACCGGAGTGACGTCCTTGATGGTACGCACTTCGATTCCAGCCGCTGCCAATGCGCGGATCGCCGACTCACGTCCCGAGCCGGGGCCCGAAACCTTGACGTCGACGGAGCGAAGACCGTGATCACGCGCCGTGTTGGCGGCGTTCATTGCGGCCTGCTGCGCGGCAAACGGGGTGCCCTTGCGGGAGCCACGGAATCCGAGCGAGCCGGAGCTCTTCCAGGAGATCACGTTGCCCGACGGATCGCTGATCGTCACGATCGTGTTATTGAAGGAGGCGGTAATCATCACCATCCCGTGCGGGATGTGTTTACGCTCCTTCTTCTTGAACTTTTTATTCTTGCCCTTCTTATCCGACGCGGTAGCGCCGGCGCCAGCTGCTTTTGCCATATTCCGTTCTCAATTCCTGTTCTGGGGTTACCAGTAAGCGCTCTCCATACGAGCCGACGGATGCGGCCTGCGGAAAGACGCGACCTAGCGGCAGGCCGACTTACTTCGTCGCCTTCTTCTTGCCAGCCACCGTTCCCTTACGCGGACCCTTGCGAGTGCGAGCATTGGTGTGCGTGCGCTGTCCGCGGACAGGCAGGCTGCGGCGGTGACGGTTGCCGCGATAAGAGCCAATTTCGATGAGCCGCTTAATGTGTAGCGAGATTTCCTTGCGCAGATCACCTTCGACCTGGCCTTCGTTCTCGATCACCTGACGGATGCGGTTCACTTCTTCTTCGCTCAGGTCCTGGATCTTCTTGAGCGGGTCGACCGTCGCCGAGCCCAGAATCTTCAGGGCGCGAGGCTGGCCGATGCCGTAGATGTAAGTGAGCGCGATTCGTGCCTGCTTGTTGCGGGGCAGATCGACGCCTGCAATACGTGCCATGTGTGTGTCCTACTCCTGGTTGAGCAGACCCGGGTTAACCCTGGCGCTGCTTGTGTTTCGAGTTTTCGCAGATCACGCGCACCACGCCGTGGCGGTGAATGACCTTGCACTTGTCACAGATTTTCTTTACTGAAGCCCGAACCTTCATAAGCCATTTCCTTATTCGACTAATCCACGCTCAGACCGTCCGGTGCCACGAGGACGCCATAACGCTGTTGCCAGCTCTGTACAACGAGTCACACCAGAGAAGGCCTTCCACCAGAGCCTTGCGGCCCTTTGCTGCAAACACGCAAAACCCCGCACGCCCATTGGACTGGGCTTTGCGGGTTTGCGCGATCCTTTCCGCTACTTATAGCGGTAGACAATCCGTCCGCGATTCAGATCGTAGGGCGACAACTCAACGGCAACTCGGTCGCCTGGGAGAATGCGGATGAAGTTCTTGCGCATCTTGCCAGACACGTGCGCCAGCACTTCATGGTCGTTCTCGAGCTTCACCCTGAACATCGCATTGGGCAACGGCTCGATCACCATCGCCATTACTTCAATCGCGTCTTCCTTACTCATCCAACCTCAATTTCATTCCAGATTCGAGTCAGTGCCCGAACTCTGAATCTAAGCGGTCAGGATTACCGGACCGTCTTTTGTAATCGCAACACAATGCTCAAAATGCGCGCTCGGCTTGCCGTCCTGTGTCACCGCTGTCCACTTGTCGTCCAGAACCCGTACCGACGCATCACCAGCATTTACCATCGGCTCAATGGCGATGACCATGCCTTCCCGCAGCTTAAGCCCGTGATCCCGTACGCCATAGTTTGGCACCTGCGGATCTTCATGCAGCTTGGTTCCAATCCCGTGCCCGACAAATTCGCGGACAACACTGAATCCCGCAGCCTCAACGTATTCCTGCACGGCTGCCCCGATATCGCCTAAACGGTTCCCTGCCTTCGCCGCCTCGATTCCCTTTTGCAGCGACTTCTCGGTCACTTCCACCAGCTTCTGCATTTCGTCGCTAATGGCACCCACCGGAACCGTTATAGCCGAATCGCCATAGTACCCGTCGAGCACTACGCCGCAGTCAATGGACACTATATCTCCCTCGGCGAGTTTACGATTCTCCGAGGGAATGCCGTGCACCACTTCCTGATTGATCGAGGTACAGAGCACGCAAGGATAATCGTAATATCCCTTGAACGCTGGCTTTGCACCAAGTTCGCGAATTTTCTTTTCTGCTGCGCGCTCCAGATCCATAGTGCTTACGCCTGGCGCCACGAGCTCTTTCACTACGTCCAAGACCTGACGAACGATGCGGCCACTGCGCCGCATCTTTTCTATTTCGCCGGCGGACTTACAAACTATCGCCATGTTCTATTGCCTTGAAGGCTTGTTCCGTTATGACGTCCAGATCCGCCGCGCCGTCGATTACAGTCAGACGTTTCCGCTGCGAGTAGTAGTTCACTAGCGGCAAAGTCTGATTTTCGTAGTTCTTCAGCCGCTCGATGATGACGTCATCTCGATCGTCTTTTCGCGTTACAAGTGCCGTACCATCGATGTCGCAGATGCCTTCTACCTGCGGCCGCTGAGAGGTGTGAACATTGTAGATACGTCCACACTTAGGACACGTCCGACGCCCGGTGAGCCTGCTTAAAAGTAAATTATACTCTACCGCTAACTGGATCACAACCAACTGCTTACAACCACTCTCAGTTTCAAAGAAACGACTCTCGGCAAGATACTTGTCGAGCCACTCGGCCTGCGTCACCGTACGGGGAAACCCATCCAGGATGAATCCGAGTGCACAATCAGGCTGCGCCAGGCGGTCGGCCACCATCTGGCAAACTAGGTCATCGGGAGCAAATTCGCCGCGCTCCATGAGCGCTCCCGCTATCTTCCCCTGCTCTGTTCCACGGGCGATGTTGTCCCGCAGAATGTCGCCGGTAGAGACTTGCGGTATCCCGTAATGATCTGAGATCCGCTTTCCTTGTGTCCCCTTACCGGCGCCCGGCGCTCCCAAAAGAATCACCGGGCCCACTAGCTTTTCTGCCTTACTCACGATGCGTACCGGAACCGCTTCTGCTTCCATCGCGTAGCCTCCGACACCTGACATCTACTCCCATGTCAAGGCTAGGTACTTTACCACGCTCTACGACCTCTGATGCGACCACTTTTTGGCGTAAATCCTTCGTAATGGCGCATGATCAGTTGCGATTCGATCTGGTTAACCGTGTCCATAGCCACGCCAACCACGATCAGCAGCGAGGTACCGCCGAAGTAGAAGTTCACGTTAAGGCCGTGCAGGATCCAGTTCGGCAACCGATCAAAGATCGCGCCGCCCATCCACACGGGCAGGTTGTTGAGATGAATACCGGCGATCATCCACTCAGGAATCAACGAGATGATAATCAAATACAACGCGCCCACCAAGGTAATGCGGGTCAGCACATCATTGATGTAATTGCTGGTACGCGCGCCCGGGCGTATGCCGGGGATGAACCCGCCATACTTCTGCATATTGTCGCTGACGTCCTTCGGATTAAAGACGATCGACACGTAGAAGTACGCGAAGAACAGAATGCCGACCGCATACAAGAAGGTATGCAATGGCTCGCCCCATCCCAGGGCTTTGCTCAACCCGGCGAAGAAGTTTCCAAAATACTTATTGTTCTGCAGCGCATAACCCACCGTCTGTGGGAGGGTCAGCACCGAGCTGGCAAAGATCACCGGCATCACGCCGCCGGAGTTGACACGTAGAGGCAGGTGGGTGGACTGGCCGCCCATGACCTTACGTCCCACAACTCGCTTTGCATACTGCACCGGAATCCGGCGCTCAGAGCGTTCGACGAACACAATGAACGCGACCACCACGATCATCACGGCCAACAACACCACGATGCCGATCGGACCCAGGGCGCCGCCGCTGCTAGCCTTTTGCCACAGTTCCACAACTGCGCGAGGAAGTCCAACCACGATGCCCGTGAAGATGATCAGCGACATTCCGTTGCCGATACCGCGCTGCGTGATCTGCTCGCCAAGCCACATGATGAAGGTCGTGCCCGTTGTCAGAGTCAAGATCGTCATCAAGACGAACATCACTCCCGGGTTCAGGACGAGCTGCTCGCCTCCGATGCCGCGTTCCAGCGTCATTGCGATACCAAAGGACTGCAAGGCGCTGAGAATTACGGTCAGATAGCGAGTCCACTGAGTGATCTTCTTGCGGCCCAGTTCGCCTTCTTTCTGCAGACGCGCCAGCGGCTCATAGACCACGGTCAGCAGTTGCAGAATGATCGACGCAGTGATGTAGGGCATGATGCCCAAAGCAAAGATCGTCAGACGGCGTAGGTTTCCGCCGCTGAACAGATCGACAAAGCCCAGCAGTCCGCCGCCAGCATTTGCGAAGAGACGCGACAGTGCGGCAGGGTCAATGCCAGGGGTGGGCAGGTGGCCGCCGATGCGGTAAACGGCGAGCAGGGCAAGCGTAAAGAACACACGCTTGCGGAGATCCGGGATTTTAAAGATGTTCGCCAGCTTCTCGAACATGGTGAAGAGGGCCTCGATGCCTATGCTGTTCGGGTCTCGATCATTCCTCTCGAAACAATCGGACCCAGCCCGCCTGTTCGCTGCAGGCGGGCTCGGGTGAACTTACTTCTTGCCGCGCACGATCGGAGCAGGCTGCTTGACTGCGATAATCTCAGCCTTGCCACCGGCGGCGGTGATCTTCTGCTGTGCCGTCTCGCTGAACTTGTGAGCGTACACGGTGAGAGCGGTGGTGAGTTCTCCAACTCCCAATACCTTCACCAGGCCGTTCTTCTTGCTGATGACGCCGCGCTCAAAAAGAACTTCCGGGTTCAACTCGCCGACGCCCAACTCAGCCAGACGCGACAGGTTCACTACCTGAAATTCCTTCTTGAAGATGTTGACGAAGCCGCGCTTTGGCAAACGGCGGTGCAGCGGCATCTGGCCGCCTTCAAATCCGCGCATGCTGCGCGAACCCGAGCGGGAGCGCTGTCCCTTGTGTCCGCGGGTCGACGTCTTACCCATGCCGGAGCCCATACCGCGGCCCACGCGCTTGCGATTCTCGTTCGCCTTTGCCGGCTTTCGAAGCGTTGACAGATTCATTGTTCGTTTCCCTGCATGGTGCCAAACATGCCGATGGGCTGTCTGTGACAGCCGAACATCTCCGTGATAAATCGGAGCGTTCCCCGTGGCGAGCGGGCTGTTTCCTGGCGCCGCTGGCAAGGCCAGCGACTCGGTTTGCGAATGCCTATTCGGCGGATCTACGTCTCACCGTCAGCATTCGCATCGGGTGCGCATCTCTTCTCGCCGACAAATGGCGCGAGGAGATCCGGCCTATTCGCCGACGATCTTGACCAGATGCGGCACCTTGGCGACCATGCCACGAATCGACAGGGTATCCTCACGCTCGATCACCTGATTCAGGCGAGTAAAGCCGAGGCCCTTGATCACGAGGCGCTGTTTCTCAGGCGTGCTGTTCTGGGAGATGACCCACTTCAGCTTCATCTTGGTGCCTGCCGGAGCCTGCACCTTGGGAGTCTTTGTACGTTGACGTGGCATGGTTTAGAGCTCCTCCACGGCCTTGCCGCGGTTGGCGGCAACTTCGTTGCGGTCACGCAGCTTCTTCAGCGCGTCGAACGTAGCCTTGATCACGTTGTGCGGGTTAGTGGTGCCGATCGACTTCGTCAGCACGTTCTGGATACCCACCGAGGTCATCACCGCGCGCACAGCGCCGCCAGCGATCACGCCAGTGCCTTCCGGCGCCGGCTTCAGCAGCACGCGGCCGGAGCCATACCGGCCAAGCGAGATGTGCGGAATGGAAGTCTCGGTCAGATTCACCTTGATCAGGTTCTTCTTCGCCGATTCAATTCCCTTTCGGATCGCTTGGGGAACTTCCTTGGCCTTGCCGGAACCATAGCCGACCACGCCGGTGGCGGGATCGCCGATCACAACCAGGGCTGCGAACGACATGTTCTTACCGCCCTTGACCACCTTCGTCACGCGGTTGATATTCACAACCTGATCTTTCAGGTTGTACTGACCGGCATCGAGCTTTTTCTTGACGATTGCCATTTGCTATCGATTCTCCTGGAGACCGCGCCTGCGATCTCCGAAATCCATGCGGACTAACGGTTTGCACCTCGCCCGCTTTAAAGTCACACCGTGTCGAGCCTTCACGGCCTTCGGGACTAGAACTTAAGACCGGCCTCGCGGGCAGCATCGGCAACCGCCTTGATGCGTCCGTGATACAGGTAACCGCCGCGGTCGAAAACCACCGCCTCGATGCCCTTTTCCTTTGCGCGCTCAGCGATCAGCTTTCCAACCTGCTTAGCTGCGGCGATGTTGCCGCCAGAGATGTGCTTCTTGCCATCCTTGCCCTGTTCGAGCGAGCTGGCCGCGACGATCGTCGTGTGTTTGGCGTCGTCAATAAGCTGCACATAGATGTGGTTGACAGAACGATACACGTTCAGGCGCGGGCGCGCAGTGGTACCGGCGAGCTTCTTGCGGATCCGTGTGTGGATCTTCTCGCGCGTTGCATTCTTGGAAGTCTTTGTCAGCATTCCTTTGTCCTTCGCTCCGGCCTTACTCCCGGGTCTCGGATTCAAGCAGCTTACGCAGCTCTCTCCCGGTACCGGGGACCGGTCTGTCCCAGCGAATAACTTCGCCGGGGTTGTGCGGACGCCCGTCGGATTCTCGTCCGAGGGCTTGGCTTCGCAGCCGGATGGACATCTGATCGCCTGTCCGGCCGCGATGCTTCGCAGTGTGATGGCGAGACCGTAATCTCACCGAGTGGACTAAGCTCACGGAGCGAGCCTTCGTCCTGATACTTTACTTCGCGCCGGTCTTGCCGACCTTCTTCTTCAGCTTCTCGCCGACGTAACGCACGCCCTTCTGCTTGTACGGGTCAGGCGGACGCAGGGAGCGCATTTCAGCGGCAACCTGGCCAAGCTTCTGGCGGTCGATTCCGCTCAGCGTCAGCTTTGTCTGCTTCGGATCGACGGCAACCTCGATGCCCGTAGGCAGCGGATACTCGATCGGGTGCGAATAGCCAAGGCTGAACACAACAATTCCCTTGCCCTTCATTTCAGCGCGATAGCCGATGCCGACGATTTCCAATTCGCGGGTCCAGCCATTGGTGACGCCAACTACGGCGTTGTTCACCAGTGCGCGGACAAGTCCGTGCACGGCAGCCTTCGAATCATCCTCGCGCTTAACCAGCAACGTGCCGTCTTCCTGCTCAAGCGAGACGCCCGCCGGAAGGTGGTTGCTGACGGTCCCCTTGGGACCCTTCACTGTAATGACGTTGCCTTCAACAGTGTACGTGACTCCCTTGGGCAACGGGATGGGCTTCTTACCAATTCTTGACATTTAATTCTCCTACACCGCCATGGCTATCTGCCACGGTGGGCTTCCGGACCGGATTTCCGGCCTCGTCTGCGCCCGAGCACCAGCGGTCGGAAGCGACGCCTTCACGCCGCGTTTCCGACCGCAGTGCTCGTTGCGGATCGTTAGTAAACCTGGCAGATAACCTCGCCGCCCACGCCTTCCTTGCGGGCCTGCTTGCCACTCCGAACGCCCTTCGGGGTCGTCAGGATCGAAATACCGAGACCGCCGAGAACGCGGGGAATCTCGTTGCGATTGACATACACACGGCAACCGGGGCGCGATACACGAGTAATGTTGGTGATCGCAGCGACGTTATCCGCATTGTACTTGATGTACACACGGACGATCTTCTTGCCCTCTTCCTCGGTCGCTTTGTAATTGGCGATGTAGCCCTCTTCCTTCAATACGCGGGCGATTTCCAGCTTCAGCTTGGAAGCCGGCGCATCGACCTTCTGGTGCCGGGCCTTGATGCCATTGCGGATCCTGGTCAGGAAATCTGCCACCGGATCGGTAAAGCTCATGTTCGTTCTCCTGAATTCGTGCGCCCGTTCTCTTTCTTGCGCGTGCTGGCCTTGCGCAATACTGCACCGGCTTGCCGGCTGCCCGTGGCTTTCGCTGGGCTACAGTGGAAAGAACCTGCGGCGACGTTTAATTCCTGCTCAGCAGGACGGTCCGTGTAAGGACCACGTGCCAGCCATTGCGGGGCTCACCCCCGCAGGTCAGGTGGACTTCAGGCATTAACGACCGGTCGGTCGCCGAGCCATTCGCCTACCAGGACGACTTCGAAACTCCGGGGATCTCTCCGCGCAGCGCGAGTCCGCGGAAGCACAGCCTGCAAAGGCCGAACTTGCGCAGGTAAGCGCGCGGGCGTCCGCACAGCTTGCAGCGGTTGTGCTGACGCGAAGAGAACTTGGGCTTCTTATTGTCCTTGGCGATGCTGGATGTTCTAGCCATTGTTTCCTTTACTCAATTCACCTCAGAATGCTCAATTTCGCTTGCATTCCGAAGCCGCGTTTCACTGCTTTGCTTGCAACCGTTCTCCGGGAGCGTTGCCGCTCCCGGGAGAGGGAACTTATGCGCCGGCTTGACGGAAGGGCATTCCAAGTCCACGCAGCAGAGCGCGAGCATGCTCGTCCGTCTTTGCCGTGGTGACAATGGTGATGTTCATACCCTTCTGATGCTCGACCTTTGCGTAATCAATTTCAGGGAAGATCAACTGATCGCGCAGGCCCAGCGTGTAGTTGCCACGGCCATCGAAGGAGCGCGACGGCACGCCGCGGAAGTCGCGGACGCGCGGAAGCGCCACATTCATCAGGCGGTCCAGGAACTCGTACATGCGATCGCCACGCAGGGTCACCATGCAGCCAATCGGCATTCCTTCGCGCACCTTGAAGGCAGCGATCGATTTCTTTGCCCGGGTCACAACCGGCTTCTGACCGGTGATCTGCGCCAGTTCGGCCACAGCCGGATCCAGCACCTTGGCGTTCTGTGTCGCTTCGCCAACACCCATATTGACAACAATCTTTTCGAGCTTCGGGGCGGCCATCGGATTAGTCAGGCCCAGTTCCTTCATCAGCGCCGCGCGCGTTTCCGCGAAGTAACGCTGACGGAGGCGAGCCGAAGCCGCATTATTCAGCTTCGGACGTGCCGGCTTTGAACCCTGCTCGGGAGCCTCCGCAGCCTCTACCTTGGCAGGCTTCTTCGATTGCTTGGCCTGCTGCGGCTGCTTCGGTTTTGCATCCTTGTTTTCTTTTGCTGCCATTCTACTATTCGCTTTCTCTCACGGTCCCGGAGTGGTTACCGTTGCGTGAGGTCGTCAATTGAACCGGCCGGAGCCGGTTCGTGATGTTTACTTGCCCTTTTCGAGCGTCGTCCCACACTTGGCGCAGACGCGGACTTTCTTGTCCCCGCGCACTTCGTGGCGCACCCGGACGGGACCGCAGGTGCCGCATACCAGCATTACGTTGCTGATGGAGATCGGCGCTTCCTGCTCGGCGATGCCGCCCTTGATCTGCTTCTGAGGATTCGGACGAACGTTCTTCTTTACTATACTAACGTGTTCGACCAGCACCTTGCCGGTGCCAGGAAAAACACGCAGAACGCGCCCTTCTTTTCCCTGGTCACGGCCGGTGATAACCTTCACGGTATCGTTACGGCGGATGTCAACGGTTGCCATGCTTTCCTCTCAAAACCTTCAGCGTTCTTGGGCCGCTCCGGCTGGAGCTCCCGAGGGCGGCCGCTGAAGCCGCCCAGGGCCTAGATAACTTCCGGAGCCAGGGAAACGATCTTCAAGAACTTCTTCTCGCGAAGTTCACGAGCAACAGGGCCAAACACGCGTGTTCCAACCGGTTCGCCATCGGCGTTGATCAGAACTGCGGCGTTGGTGTCGAAGCGAATGTAGGAACCATCGCGACGACGCGTTTCCTTGCGGGTGCGGACGATCACGCACTTCACTACAGAACCCTTCTTCACGTTGCCTTCGGGCGAAGCTTCCTTCACCGCGGCCGTCACTACGTCGCCGATCCGGGCCCGGAGTCCGGTCGATCCGCCAATCGGCAGGATCATCTGCAGCTTGCGCGCCCCACTGTTGTCGGCCACCTCAAGGATGGTCCTCATAAACACTGCCATGGTGCAATCTCCTTCAGACGTCTGTCAGGTCGTCCTCCCGCCGGGCCGTGCCGCGGCAGGAGAAGGACGACTGCGACTAGCTAGCCTGCTCCGGCGTTTCCTGTCCGGCTCCAGCGGTTTCGGCGTTCACGGCAGCCAGTGCCGAACGCTTCACGATTTCCTTTAGTGTCCAGCGCTTCAGGCGGGACAAGGGGCGCGTCTCCTCGATGCGAACGAAGTCGCCCGTGCGCGCCGTCTGCTGTTCATCGTGTGCGTAGAACTTTTTCGAGCGTTTGACCACGCGGCGGTACAAGGGGTGCGCCTTCTGGCGGTTCACCTCGACAACGATCGTCTTCGCCATTTTGGTCGAAACGACCTGGCCAACCAGGACCTTGCGCTGTCCTACGGTTTTCTCGGTTTTCGTCTCTTCTGCCATGGCTACTTCTTCTCCGATCCGTTCTTAGCTGCGGCCAACTGCTTTTCCCGCTGAATGGTCAGCACGCGGGCGATGTCCTTCTTCAGCCCACGCATCTTCTTCAAGCTCTCCGTCTGTCCCATCTTGAGCTGGAACTTGAGCTTGAAGAGCTCTTCGCTGAGCTCGGCCTTTTGATGGGCTAGCTCGGCGTCTGTGAAATTACGAATTTTTTCCGATGTCATTTGTTCTCTTCTCTTCACCCCCGGCGGAGTTTTGGCCGCCGGCGTCGGAATCTATGTTCACGCGCTTGAGGTCTGGCGTAACCGACCGGAAGGGCCTCGCGGCCCGTTCCATCGCTTAGTGAGCCAGAACCTCGCGCTTAACGAACTTGGTGATCAAGGGCAGCTTGTGCGAAGCCAGGCGCATTGCTTCCTGGGCCTCCGTCACGCTCACACCCTCCATCTCAAACAGCAGCTTGCCCGGACGAACCACGGCAACCCAGTGATCCGGCGCGCCCTTGCCCTTACCCATACGGGTTTCGGCAGGCTTCTTCGTGACCGGCTTGTCGGGGAACACGCGGATCCAGATCTTGCCACCGCGCTTGATGAAACGGGTCATCGCCACACGGGCCGCCTCGATCTGACGGTCAGTGATCCAACCCGGCTCCATAACCTTCAAGCCAAAATCGCCGAACGACAGCTCGGAGCCGCGCCAGGCTTTGCCGCACATACGACCGCGCTGTTGCTTGCGGTACTTGACTTTCTTCGGCATCAACATATGCAGTTTCCAGTTGCCAGTTTCAAAGTTCTGGCCATCCGCTCAGCGGATGTGCCTGCCGGCTTTAACATCGTTCTTCCAGGAACTGGCGTCTGGATGAACTCGTCCGGCTGCTTACTAGAGTCCGGCGGTCGCAGTCTGCGGCTCGCGACGACGCTGGGACAGGATCTCGCCTTTGTACACCCAGGTCTTGACGCCGATCTTGCCGTAGGTCGTGTGCGCTTCCGCGAATCCGTAGTCGATATCTGCGCGCAGCGTGTGCAGCGGCAGGCGACCCTGCAGATACCACTCCGAGCGGGCGATTTCGTTACCGTTCAAGCGGCCCGACACGCGAACCTTGATGCCCTTGCAACCGAAGCGCAGTGCGCTATCGACGCTCTTGCGCATCGCGCGGCGGAAACCGACGCGCTTTTCGAGCTGCAGTGCAATCGACTCTGCCACGAGCTGAGCATCGAGCTCCGGCTTGTGAACTTCCAGGATGTCAACGAAGACATCGCGGTTCGTCTTCTTCTGCAGATCGGCCTTGAGCTTGTCAATTTCGGCGCCCTTGCGGCCAATGATGATGCCCGGACGTGCCGTGCGAATGATGATGCGCAGCTTGTTGCCCGGACGTTCGATATCGATCGAGCTGACACCTGCCGACTTGAGCTTGTCCTTCAGCTCATCCTTCAGCTTGATGTCCTCGATAAGGAACTTGTCATAGTCGCGATCCATGTACCAGCGCGACTTCCACGGCTTGGTGTAGCCGAGTCGGAATCCGTAAGGATGGACTTTCTGTCCCATAATTACTCGTCTCTCTCGCGGCAGCCTACTCGGGCATCTTGCCCTGGCGCCACCGCTGAATTGGATCTTTGCGATCCAGTGAAGCCTACGACTTCGCCTTCTTCGGCGCGGTCTTCTTGGCAGCCGTCTTCTTTGCCGCAACCTTCTTCGCGGCAGGCTTACGGACGGCCTTCTTTGCCGGAGCAGCAGCCGGAGCTTCAGCTTCGGCAGTCACGCCAGGCTTGGTCTTCTCTGCCAGCTCGATCTCGATGTGAGCCATGCGACGCTGGTAGCGGTACGCGCGGCCCATCGGTGCAGGGCGGATGCGCTTCATGCGCGGGCCTTCGTTGGCGATCGCGTTCTTGACATACAGATTGTCGAGATCGACATCCAAGCCCTTTTCAGCGCTCAAGTAATTGGCGTTCTCCACGGCCGAGCGCAGCAGCTTCAGAACCGCAGGCGCAATACCTTTGTTGGTAAAGGCCAGCGTATTCAGCGCCGTCTCCACGCGCTTGCCCTTAATCAGGCCCAGCACCAGGCGCGCCTTCTGCGGAGATACCCGAACATACCGGGCTTTCGCTGTGAATTCCATGTTCTCTTCCCTTCAGGTCTCATTCGCGGACGTCGCTCACGACGCCCATACATTTCGCCAAATCAGTGAACCGGATCGAACCTGCGACTACTTCGCCGGCTTCGCCGAGGTTTCTGCAGCCGCCTTCACCGAGTGTCCCTTGAAGGTACGGGTGAAGCTGAATTCGCCGAGCTTGTGACCAACCATGTTTTCCGATACGTACACGGGGATGAACTTGCGCCCGTTGTGTACCGCAATCGTGTGGCCCAGCATCTCGGGAGTGATGGTTGAACGGCGCGACCAGGTGCGAAGCACCTTCTTTTCGTTGCGTGCGTTCATGCCTTCAACTTTTTCGATCAGGTGCGAATCTACAAACGGCCCTTTTTTCGTAGAACGTGCCATTGATAATCCCTTCCTACTTGCCGCGACGCGACACGATAAACTTGTCGGTCCGTTTGTTGTTGCGGGTCTTGTAGCCGCGAGTCGGCTGGCCCCACGGAGTCACAGGGTGACGGCCACCAGAGGTCTTGCCTTCACCACCGCCGTGCGGGTGATCCACAGGATTCATTACGACACCGCGGTTGGTTGGCTTGATGCCCAGCCAGCGACTGCGTCCCGCCTTGCCAATCGAAACGTTTTCGTGATCCGTGTTGCCGACCTGGCCTACGGTCGCCATGCAGTCCACCAGCACGCGGCGGGTTTCGCCGGAAGGCAGTTTGAGAAGGGCGTATTCGCCTTCTTTTGCAACCAATTGCGCCTGGGCACCAGCCGAACGCGCCATCTGCGCGCCCTTGCCAGGCTTCAGCTCGATGTTGTGGACGATGGTGCCGGCCGGAATGTTCTTCAGCGGAAGCGCATTGCCAACCAGGATGTCGGCGTCGGGGCCGCTGACGATCTTCGTACCCACCTTCAGCCCGAGCGGCTGCAAGATGTAGCGCTTTTCGCCATCGGCATAGCTCAGAAGCGCGATGCGTGCCGAGCGGTTCGGATCGTATTCGATGGATGCGACCGTAGCGGGAATTCCCTGCTTGTCGCGCTTGAAATCGATCACGCGGATCTTGCGCTTGTGGCCGCCACCGCGATGCCAGATGGTCAGGTCGCCCGAATTGCGGCGTCCGCCCGAGCGCTTCTTCGGCTCGGTCAGCGGCTTGTGCGGCCGATTCGTCGTCAGATCGTCGTTGACCTGCGAGGTCTTAAACCGCAGTGTCGGAGTGATCGGTCTGTATGTCTTGATCGCCATAGTTCTTCTCTTCCAGATCCCTTCCGCTACTCTGGCGGGATCGCTTTGGCCGGACAGATAGGGTTTCGTTCTCCTGTCCGGCGGCGTCGCGCGCATTGCGCGACCGCTTCGGCCTGGCGTTAGCGACCGGACCCCGGTCTATTGACCGTGCCCGTCGCCACGCTCTATCGCGCAGCCTTACAGATTCTGCGCGTACTCGGGCATCTTCTCGCCCGCGGCAAGCCGTACATATGCCTTCTTCCAGTCAGGGCGGAAGCCGGTGAACTTGCCACGGCGGCGCTCCTTACCCGGGAAGTTAGCAGTGCGGACACCGGCGACCTTCACCTTGAAGGCCTTCTGCACGGCTTCCTTGATTTCCGTCTTCGTGGCATCTGCGGCGACTTCGAACACCAGGGTGCTCTCCGTCTCCTTGACGCCCAATCCCTTTTCCGTGATGACGGGCTTACGGACGATTTGGTAAGGGGACTTAGACATTCTCCACCTCCGCCTTACGCTTAGGGGCCGAGGCCTTCAGCGAGCTCTGCAGCTTTTCCAATGCGGCCTGCGAGAACACGGCCAACTCATGGCGAAGCAGGTGATACGGGTGAACCTCGGGACCGTAGAGCATCTCAACGCCGTCGATATTGCGGCTCGAGAGCTCCAGGTTCGTGTTCAGGTTCGAACCCGATTCCACAACCAGCGCGGTCTTCTTGAAGTTCAGTCCGGCGAGTGCCTGACGGAAAGCCTTCGTCTTGACTTCCTTCAGATCGAGCGAGTCAACAACAACCAGGTTGCCGTCCTGCAGCTTCGCGGCCAGGGCCGAGCGCAGTGCACCCAGCAACTTCTTACGCGGGAACGCGTAATCATAAGAGCGGGGCTGGGGTCCGTGGACCGTGCCGCCATGGCGCCAAATAGGCGATCGGACGCTGCCCACGCGGGCGCGGCCAGTCCCCTTCTGCCGCCAGAGCTTCTTGCCAGAACCAGAAACCAGCTTCTTGTTCTTGGTCGCATGCGTACCTGCGCGTTGCGCGGCACGATAATGCTGGACCGATTCCCAAAGCAGATCCTCGTTTACCGCGCCGAATACTTCCTCGGCGAGTTCGAGGGACCCTACTTTCTGGCCGGCCAGATTCACAACATCAATGGTTGCCATTTCGGTTTCCTTTGCTTGGTCAGCATCTTCGGCTGACCCTAAAGTTCTTTCCGTCAATGTGTAGCCGCGGAAGGAATCGTGATTACAACAGAAGCTCCCCGGCGAAGCCTGTCCACCGGGGAAGCAGTTTTACTTGCCTTTGGCAGCGCGCTTGGAAGCCTTCAACGGGTTGATCGCCGTACCCTCACCGCTGAATCCGCGACGCTCTCTGGGCGGCTTCTTGGCCTTGCTGATAACCAGGTAGCCATTTCTCGCACCCGGCACAGCGCCTTCCACCACCAGCAGATTCTCTTCCTTGTCGATGCCCAGCACCCGAAGGTTGCGCACCGTCACCGTGACGTCGCCCATGTGGCCGCTCATGCGGGTGCCAGGGAAAACGCGCGACGGGAACGAAGACGCACCGATTGATCCTTGCACCTGGAACATGTGGCCGTGAGCCGCCGGACCACCGCCGAACTTGTGACGCTTCACAACGCCCGCGAAACCGCGGCCCTTGCTGGTACCCGTGATATCGACAAACTTGGTTCCTTCGAACACATCGACGAGCACCTTGTCGCCAACCTTCACACCGTTGCCATTGGCCGAATCTTCTTCGTCCACCACGGCAACTTCTTTCATGTACTTCACCGGAGGAAGATTGTTCTTTTCGAAGTGGCCCTTCATCGCCTTCGTCAGGCGCGAGTCCTTCACGAACTCAACCAGGCCGATCTGGGCGGCGTCATAGCCGTCGGCCAGCGCGGTCTTCAACTGAGTAATGACACAGGGGCCTGCCTGCAGCACGGTAACAGGGCGAACTTCTCCCTTGTCATCGTACAGCTGGGTCATACCGACTTTCTTGCCGAGAATTCCGTTAACTGACATCTTCATTCTCCATCATGCCCGCGCCAGGTTGCGCAGGGCACTGTGAGGACTTCGCGCTCTCGGCGCGAAGTCACTTATTTGTGTTCTTTGCCGTAAGCCTTGATTTCAACGTCGACACCGGCGGGAAGATCGAGCTTCATCAATGCGTCGACTGTCTGCTGCGTCGGTTCCAGAATATCAAGAAGACGCTTGTGTGTGCGAATTTCGAACTGTTCACGTGACTTTTTGTCCACGTGGGGCGAGCGCAGCACGCAATATTTGTTCTTGACTGTCGGCAGCGGAATCGGGCCGGCAATCTGAGCGCCGGTGCGGCGCGCTGTATCGACGATTTCGCCCGTCGACTGATCAAGAACGCGGTAATCATATGCCTTCAGGCGAATGCGGATTCTTTCTTTGCCAATCACTGTATTAACCCTCAAAGATCGTGCGGTCTTATAGTCGCCGCGACTTCTCTATGAATTTGTGAATCTCAACTGAACCGGGAGTCCCAGACCCGCTTCTATCGGCAGGCCCGGGTTCCCAATCCCTAATCTCAGAGTTACAGAATCTCGGAGATCGTGCCGGCGCCCACGGTGCGGCCGCCTTCGCGAATCGCGAAGCGCAGACCCTTTTCCATGGCCACAGGCGTAATCAGTTCCACTTCGATCGTAACGTTGTCGCCAGGCATCACCATCTCGGTGCCTTCCGGCAGCTTCGCCACCCCCGTCACGTCCGTCGTGCGGAAGTAGAACTGCGGACGATAGCCGTTGAAGAACGGAGTGTGACGGCCGCCTTCTTCCTTCGACAGCACGTAAACTTCGCCCTTGAACTTGGTGTGCGGGGTGATCGAGCCGGTCTTGGCCAACACCATGCCGCGCTCGACGTCTTCCTTCGCAATACCGCGCAGCAGCAAGCCAGCGTTGTCACCGGCCATACCTGCATCGAGCTGCTTCTTGAACATTTCGACGCCGGTCACCACCGTCTTGCGGGTGTCGCGGAAGCCCACGATTTCGACTTCCTCGCCAACCTTCACCTGACCGCGCTCGATACGGCCGGTCACCACCGTGCCGCGGCCCGAGATCGAGAAGATGTCTTCAATCGGCATCAGGAAGGGCTGATCGATGGCACGAGCCGGCAGCGGAACGTTCTTATCCACCGCTTCCATCAGCTCGTCAATCGTCTTTTCCCACTTCTCTTCGCCGTTCAGTGCGCCCAGCGCCGATCCACGAATCACCGGCAGATCGTCGCCCGGGAACTTGTACTTCGACAGCAGTTCGCGAACTTCCATCTCGACCAGGTCGATCAGCTCAGGATCTTCAACCGCGTCGCACTTGTTCAGGAAAACCACGATGTAGGGCACGCCCACCTGGCGGGCCAACAGCACGTGTTCCTTGGTCTGCGGCATCGGACCGTCGGTCGCCGCCACCACCAGGATCGCGCCGTCCATCTGCGCCGCGCCGGTGATCATGTTCTTGATGTAGTCGGCGTGGCCCGGGCAATCCACGTGGGCGTAGTGACGGTTGCCCGTCTCATACTCCACGTGCGCCGTAGCAATCGTGATACCGCGCTCGCGCTCTTCCGGCGCATTGTCAATCGAGTCAAACGAGCGGAACTTGATGTTCGGATTGTGCTTTGCCAGCACCTTCGTGATCGCCGCCGTCAACGTCGTCTTGCCATGGTCAATGTGACCAATCGTTCCAACATTCACGTGCGGCTTGCTGCGGTCAAATTTCTCTTTCGCCATTGCTTCCAGCTCCGTCTTTTTTTTCGCCGCGGCCGCTATCGGCCCGCGCTGTGCGCCGCGCAGTTACGCGCGGCGCGGTTAAATCTACTTGGCCGTCTTACCCTGTACCTTGGCCACGATTTCTTCGGCCACCGAACGGGGCGCTTCTTCGTAACGCGCAAAGTGCATGGAGAACGTCGCGCGGCCCTGCGTATTGGAGCGCATGTTGGTCGCGTATCCGAACATCTCAGCCAGTGGAACCACCGACTTGATGACCTGCGATCCGGCGCGATGCTCGATTGCCTCGATGCGTCCGCGACGGCTGTTCAGGTCGCCAATGATGATGCCCACGTACTCTTCCGGAACCACAACTTCAACCGACATCACCGGCTCCAGCAGAACCGGGCTGGCCTTGCGCGCCGCTTCCTTGAAGGCCATGGACGCAGCGATCTTAAAGGCCATTTCGTTCGAGTCAACTTCGTGGTAGCTGCCGTCATACAGCGTGGCCTTGATGTCCACCATGGGATAACCGGCGAGTACGCCGCCTTCCATGGCTTCCTTAATGCCAGCTTCGATCGGCTTGATGTATTCCTTCGGAACCGATCCACCGATCACGGCATTCTCGAACTCGAAGCCCTTGCCTGCCTCGTTCGGAGCCAGACGAATCTTCACGTGTCCATACTGACCGCTGCCGCCCGTCTGACGGATATACTTGCCTTCCGCCTCGGAGTTCTTGCGCAGCGTTTCGCGGTACGCAACTTGCGGCTTGCCCACGTTGGCCTGCACGTTAAACTCGCGCATCATGCGGTCGACGATGATCTCCAGGTGAAGTTCACCCATGCCGCTGATGATGGTCTGTGCGCTCTCCGGATCCGTGTGTACGCGGAACGTAGGATCTTCCTGGGCCAGCTTATGCAGCGCTACGCCCATCTTCTCCTGATCGCTCTTCGTCTTCGGCTCCACGGCAACGTGGATAACAGGATCGGGGAACTCAATTGTTTCCAGCAGAATCGGCTTCTCCTGGTCGCAGATCGTGTCACCCGTGGTCACGTTTTTAAGACCCACAACAGCGCAAATGTCGCCGGCACGAACTTCCGTGATCTCTTCGCGCTTATTGGCGTGCATGCGCAGAAGGCGTCCGATGCGCTCGTTCTTACCACGGTTCACATTGAACGCGGATTCACCGGACTTCAAAATGCCCGAGTAAACGCGGACAAACGTCAACTGTCCGACGAACGGATCGGTCATGATCTTGAAGGCCAGCGCCGAGAACGGTTCGTTATCATCCGCCTTCCGCTGCTCTTCCGCGCCGGTGTCAGGATTCTTACCCGTGACAGGCGGCACATCGAGCGGCGAAGGCAGGAAGTCCACCACTGCATCGAGCAGCGGTTGCACACCCTTGTTCTTGAAAGCCGTGCCAAGAATGACCGGGAAGATCTTGATAGCGATAACCGACTTGCGCAGAGAGTCTCTCAGCTCTGCAACGGAAATCTCCTCACCCTCGATGTACTTGGACATCAGGGCGTCACCCGGATCGTTCTCAACGATGGTTTCCACCATCAACTGGCGCATCGCCTGGGCCTTCTTCATCAACTCGGCCGGAATTTCTTCGACCGCGTAGTCGGCGCCCATCGTTTCGTCATGCCAGTAGATGGCCTTCATGTTGAACAGGTCGACGCAGCCCTTGAACTTTTCGCCCTGCCCGATCGGCATCTGAATCGGCACCGGCCGCGCGTGCAGACGCTTGCGAATGGTGTCCACGGCATGATCAAAATCCGCGCCCATCTTGTCCATTTTGTTGATGAAGCAGATGCGCGGCACTGCGTACTTATCGGCCTGACGCCACACGGTCTCAGACTGGGGCTCCACGCCATGCACGGCGTCAAACACGGCAACAGCACCGTCGAGCACGCGCAGCGAGCGCTCTACTTCGGCGGTGAAATCCACGTGACCCGGCGTATCGATAATGTTGATGGTGATGTCTTTCCACTGGCACGTGGTCGCGGCCGACGTGATTGTGATGCCGCGCTCCTGCTCCTGCGCCATCCAGTCCATGGTCGCGGTGCCTTCGTGTACTTCACCAATGCGATGCAGGCGGCCGGTGTAGAAAAGGATGCGCTCGGTCGTAGTGGTCTTGCCGGCATCGATGTGAGCCATGATGCCGATGTTCCTGCAACGTTGTAATGGGACTGTTCGAGCCAAAGCTTCTACCTGTTTCCTTTAACGTCGTGCACGGCGCTTGAACTCACCCGTGCTGTTACTGTCATCTCAGCCTTTGCCGGCTGGCACCGCTTCTGGCACACACAGCCGGAGCAACACGATTGCCGCTCCGGCTGTGTAGTTCTGTTTACCAGCGGTAGTGGGCGAAGGCCTTGTTGGCCTCAGCCATGCGGTGCACGTCTTCCTTCTTCTTGATCGCGGCGCCTTTGCCATTTGCGGCATCGAGCAACTCGTTCGCCAGCTTGTCGATCATGCCCTTTTCAGGGCGCTGACGCGAATACGAGATCAACCAGCGAATTGCCAGCGAGGTGCGGCGGTCAGCATTCACTTCCACCGGAACCTGATAGTTCGCGCCACCAACGCGGCGGGTCTTCACTTCCAGCAGCGGCTTGCAGTTCTCGACTGCCTTCTTGAACAACTTCAAAGCCTCGTCGCCGCCCTTGGTTTCAAGCTGCGTCATGGCCTTGTAGAAGATGCCCTGAGCGGTGCTCTTCTTGCCGTCCCACATCAGGTTGTTCACAAACTTGTTGGCCAGCGTCGAGCCGTAGATTGGATCCGGCATGGGCTCGCGCTTTGCAATATGGCCTTTTCTAGGCATTTAATGCTCCTCTTCCCTGCCCTTCTCGGGCGGTACTCCCGAACGTTTCCCTATCGAGACGCCGGGCGGTTACTGGGCTGCGATGGGATATCGCAACGCAGGTTCGTTTAGGACTTCGGACGCTTTGCGCCGTACTTCGAGCGGCTCTGCTTCCGGTTGGCAACGCCCACCGAGTCCAGCGTGCCACGGATGACGTGGTAGCGAACACCGGGAAGATCCTTCACGCGGCCGCCGCGAATGAGCACAATCGAGTGCTCCTGCAGGTTGTGGCCGACGCCAGGAATGTAGGTCGTCACCTCGATGCCGTTCGTCAGGCGCACGCGGGCCACCTTACGAAGAGCCGAGTTCGGTTTCTTTGGCGTCTGGGTATAGACGCGGGTGCAGACTCCACGCTTTTGCGGGCAAGCCTGCAGTGCAGGGCTGGCCGTCTTGTAGCGAGGCGCCTTGCGGCCCTTACGCACCAACTGATTAAACGTAGGCACTCTTGCAGCTCCTTTATTCGGACGCACTCTGGCGCCACTAGCGGAAACGCCCGCAAAACGGGCACTGCCGCTCAGAACCCTTTTTGTTTCTTCTCAGGGCTGGTCAAGCAAAATCGCTCGCGCGGCGCTTAACCATACTCTCCGCTTACTGCTAGCGCGGGGAAGTTTACGTTTCCTGGATAGAGGCGGCGACGGTGACACTTGATTCCCGAACAAGTCGGGAGCATTCCGTTTCGCAGCCTGAACCTGCATAGCCTGCGGCGTAGCGTCGCGGGTAGCGCAGATTCGTTTCAGCGAGGAAGCCCAAACAGCAGACGCCGTGAAGCGCCAATCGGGCTGGTCGTACTATGAAAGCTCGACTAAAAGTACACAGGCAAGCCAGACAAACTCGCAGAACCTCTAAAATATATCAACACGTCTCTCTGCGGGTCAACCAAAGCACCGCCAAATTCAACGCTTTCGCCGAAATCTGGATCGATTGTACACCGCGAATTCGATTAAACGTCCGAATTCGGGTTCGCATGGGGGTTTTTCAGAAAGGTAATACCTCGGACGGGGTGGATTGTCTGAGAGTAAACAGCATAGGCGGCGAGGGGGGATTGACCTATTAGTACTGGGTAGGCGGAGAAGGAGTGCCCACATCCGCACCCCTTGGGGGTCGGATGTGGGACGCAGTAGGAATTTTTAAACCTGGGCCGTTCCTCCATCGACGAACAACTCAACTCCGGCGACATAACTTGCCTCTTCGGAGGCGAGGAAGGAGGCAGCTTTGGCGATCTCGTCTGGATGCCCAAGACGGCCGAGCGGGACGGAGGCAATGAGCTGAGAGTAGATGGCCTTCTTCTCTTCTTCGGTGGTGGCGATGGAAGCGAGACCGGGAGTGTCGATGGGACCGGGGCTGACGACGTTGACGCGGATTTTGCGGTCCTTCAGATCGTTGGTCCACGAACGGGCGAAGGAGCGCACAGCAGCTTTCGTGGCAGAGTAAACGCTGAAGGCGGGCATGCCTTTGATGGAGACGATGGAGGCGTTGAGGATAATCGATGCGCCGTCAGGCATGAGCGGAAGAGCTTTCTGCACTGTGAAGAGAAGGCCTTTGACATTTGTATCGAAGGTGCGGTCGTAGTGCTCTTCGGTGATGGAGCCCAATGGGACGAGTTCGCCACCACCAGCATTGGCGAAGAGAACATCGATGCGGCCTTTGTCCTGCTTGATCTGAGCGTAGAGTTTGTCGAGCTCGTCGAGTTTGGATACGTCGGCCTGAATGGCTTTAACGCTTGATCCGATTTCGCGAACGGCCGCGTCGAGTTCGGGCTTGCGGCGGCCAGTGATGTAAACATAGGCGCCTTCGGCGACGAATCGTTTGGCCGTGGCGAGGCCGATTCCAGTGCTGCCGCCGGTTACGAGTGCGATTTTTCCTTCGAGCTTCTTCGTCATGTCGATCCTCCGAGTGCTTTTTGTACCGTGCGGTATAGATGTGTATCAAAAACGAGAAAGACTCGACTTTTTTGAACTGATTGGTACAAAATGCATCCAACAGGATGTGAGCATGAAACGGACAGCGGAAATCCCGGAGACGCAGGCGCCAATAAAGATGGGCCGGCCGAGAGGCTTCTCGGAAGACGAGGCGCTGGAGGCAGCAATGCGCGTGTTCTGGGAAAAGGGGTACGAGGGTGCTTCGCTGACAGACTTGACCGAGGCAATGGGAATCAATCGTCCGAGTTTGTATGCCGCGTTCGGTGACAAGCAGGAGCTGTTTCGCCGGGTGGTGGAGCGCTACACGGAAGGACCGGCGGGCTATGCGCGAGCTGCCCTGAGCGTTCCTACGGCGCGAGGCGTGGCGGAAGCCATACTGCGCGGCGGAGTGGAATTGATGGGCAACGCCCGAAATCCGAGAGGATGCCTGCTGGTGCAAGGCGCACTGGCGTGCGGCACGGAAGCCGAACCGGCGAGAGAAATGCTCATGGCGTGGCGCAAGCAGGGCGAGGCAGAGGTGGAGAAGCGTTTTCGCCGTGCTCGCGCAAAAGGCGACCTACCGAAAAATGTGAGCCCGGCAGAGCTCACGCGGTACCTAATGTCGGTGTTGTACGGCATGGCGGTACAAGCTGCGAACGGGGCGACGAAGGCGGAATTGAATCGCGTGGTGGAGTTGGCGCTGCGCAATCTTCCCATCTGATCTGGCGCGTGATCCACAACACAGGCTACGGCACGTAGCTGAAACCCGGCGCAACCTTCACTTGCTTGTTCCCATCTCGTGTGGGGATGGAAAGCCATGCGAAATTTCTAGGACACCCGATTCATCCGATTCTGATTGTGTTCCCTCTCGGCCTGCTAGGAACAGCCACCGTGTTTGACGGCATCGGCAAAGCAACTGACAACGAACGTTTGCTGGAGGCCAGCCATTACATGCTTGGAGCAGGACTGGTGACTGGTGCGGCAGCGGCGGTGCCGGGGTTGATCGACTACCTGGCGATTCCAGAAGACACGCGCGCCAAGAACATTGGCCTGCTGCATGGGCTAGGAAACGCGGTGGTCACGGGGCTTTTTGCCGCGAGCTGGTTCGCGCGGCGTGACCATCCGGCAGATCCGGGACGAAAGGCACTCACGCTTTCCATGGCCGGGATGGCGCTGGCACTCGTGACGGGATGGCTCGGCGGAGAGTTGGTCGATCGTCTGGGAGTGGGAGTGGACGACGAAGCGCATCTGGATGCGCCAAGCTCTCTGACGGAAGACACGCAAAGACTGTCTCCTTCGCGTATCACACCAGCCGCATAAACACGGATTCGAACTGCTGCTAGCTTGCGCCTTCACCGAGGGCCGCTACGGCGTCGTGGCGCGTGCGCTCGAGGGCCTGCTGCATTTGCTGATAGCAGAGGTCCATCTGCTCGGGCGTGGCATCGGGCGGAACGTGGATCATCTTTGCCCAGCGGACATGGATGCGGGAGAAGGGGCGAGGAATCATCATGGCGTCCCATGAGTTGAGAATCCAGGGGCGCTGGCATGCGAGATAAAAACAAAGAATGGGAGCTCCGCTCATGGCGGCAAGCTTCACGGGGCCGAACTTGGCCTTGTAGCGTGGGCCGCGCGGGCCATCGATCGTAAACGCTGCAGTGCGTCCGTCGGCGAGAGCGCGGTTGAGGCCGAGCAGCGCGGCGGAGCCTCCGCGAGAGCTGGAGCCGCGAACGGCGACAAAGCCGAAACGCTCGATGATGCGCGCGATGTATTCGCCATCGTAGCTGAGGCTGGTGATGACGGCCATTCCGCGTCGGCGGAAGCACCAGGTGGCGGGAATGACACAACGATGCCAGAAGGGTCCGATGACAAAGGCGGGTGGGTTGCCATCGGTGACTTCTCCGCCTTCTTCGGATGAGAACTCGAAGCGCAGAGTGCAGCCGATGAGGGAGATGAGCAGGTATCCGAGCCACTCAATACACCAGAGGGCAATACGCTGGGAAACCGTGAACTGCACGGTTTCGGTGGGGGCCTGGGTGGATGAGGTGCTCACGAAGAAATTGTATCGGAAGGGTGCGACCAGAGCAGGTGTTTTGTTTTAGTTGGGGTCCTGTGTTGGGGGTAGGGGTCCTTCGCTTCGCTCAGCAACTGCAACTACGTCACCCTGAAACTCGAAGCGCGTTAAGGAGGGGGCACTCGCAAGAGCAACTGCCCCACTTAGGATGGGGTGCCCGGCCAATTCACGTCAGGGCGCGTCGGTAGCAAACCCCAGTCATATTCCTCAGTTCAAAAGCAAAGCAAGTCGAAGGTGAGGTAATTGGCCATGTCTGTTCGCAGACTTTTGGTGTGCGTGTTTGCCTGTGTGTTTATGACGCTGACCGCGTTTGGGGCGGTGAGCATAACGGTAAGTCCGCAGCAAGCGCCGGTGACGTTGCGGGTGCAGCAGCAGTTCAAGGCCACGGTTTCCGGCACAACGAATCTCGGCGTTACGTGGCTGGTGGACGGAGTGGCGGGCGGGAGCAGTGCGGCAGGGACGATTTCTACCACCGGTCTTTATACTCCGCCTGCAGCGGCGGGCAAGCACACGGTGACGGCACGCAGCAATGCCGATACGACGAAGTCGGCGACGGCTACGGTGTGGGTGACGAATTATCCGGGGATGATGACGTATCACGCGGATAAATACCGGAGCGGATTGAACTCGCAGGAGTTGGCGCTTTCATCCAGCACGGTGAATGCGTCGAAGTTTGGCAAGCGCTACTCGTTCGCGGTGGATGGGCAGGTGTATGCGCAGCCGTTGTATGTGGCGAATCTGTCGATTGGCGGCGTGACGCGCAACGTTCTATACGTGGCGACCGAGCATGACAGTGTGTATGCGTTTGACGCAGATAACAGGGTGACGTCGGCGCTATGGCATCGGAGCTTTTTGTCTTCGGGGGTGACGCCGCGTCCTCAACCGGCAAATGGGCTGATTTCGCCGGAGATGGGGATAACAGGGACTCCAGTGATCGACATGAGCACGCAAACGCTGTATGTGGTGGCGACGACGGTGGACAGCGCGGGAGTGAAGCACAAGTTGCACGCGCTGAGCTTGACGAGCGGCGCGGAGAAATACGGTGGGCCGGTGACGATCGGCGGAAGCTATGGCGGAGTGACGTTCGCAGCGGCGAGGCATTTGCAGCGTCCGGCGCTGCTGCTGGTGAATGGGAATGTGTACATCGCGTTTGGCTCGCTGGGCGACGCGCTGCCCTACCAGGGATGGCTGTTTGCGTATTCGGCGTCGGGGGGAACACTGCATTGGGTGGCGGCCTTCAGTACGGCTCCGACGAGCAATGGGGCGGCATCGATCTGGCTGAGCGGCGGCGGTCCGGCGGCGGACAACTCGGGAAACATCTATGTGGCCACGGCGAATGGAGAGTTCAACCTGAACTCGGGCGGAACGTTTGCGGGAGACAGTTTGCTGAAGCTGACGCTTTCGAATGGAGCGCTGAAGATCGCGGATTACTACACTCCGAGCGATCAGGCTACGCTGATGGCGAACGATTGGGATTTCGGCAATGGAGGGGTTTATCTGCCTCCGTTCCAGAGCGGAGCAGCGGCCCCGAATTTGGTGATGGAAGGTGGCAAGGATGGAACGCTCTATGTGATGAATCGCGACAGGCTGGGGAAATTCAGCAGCACTCAGGATGGAGCGGTGCAGAAGCTTTCGCTGGGAGATGCTCCGCCGGTGAATGGGAATTTCTTTACTCCGGCGGGGTGGAATGGCTGGGTGTATGTCGGGCCTTCGAAATCAACGCTGAAGGCGTTTAAATTCACCAACGGATTGCTGCCATCGGCGTCGTCATCGAATTCCGCGACGGTGTATGGGTATCCGGGGGCGACGCCGATGGTGTCTGCCAACGGCTCGGCGGGCGGAGTGGTTTGGGCGCTGGATAACTCGGCATACATTGGGGGAAGTCCGAGCGGCGCGGTGCACACGGCAGGACCGGCGGTGCTGCATGCGTATTCGGCAAGCAATCTGGCGACGGAGCTTTACAACAGCACGCAGGCGGGGACACGGGATACGTGCGGGACAGCAGTGAAATTCACGGTTCCGACGATTGCGAATGGGCATGTGTACGTGGGGGGAGCGAAGACGGTGACAGTGTACGGGTTGTTGCCGTGAATGTCTGGCGTAAAGGAGGAAGATTGGGAGCCCCAACCTCGTGAGCGCATTACTTGCGGGCGGCGGTGTAGGCGAGGGCGGATTTGACGCGGCGTGAGACGGAAGGGTGGGAGTGAAAGAGAATCTCGATCCAGCGGGATGGTTCGCGCTCGGAGAGGTTCAGGGAGGCGAGCTTTTCCATGGCGGAGCAGAAGGGCGCGACGGAGGGAATGGATTTCCAGGCGTAAAGATCGGCCTGACGCTCGTTGAAGCGCGAGTAGGAGTTCATGACCGGAAGGAGCAGGACGGAGAGCGCCGTCGCAACGAGGATCATGAGCGGGAGGTTGGCGAAGTCGATCTGCGCATAGTGGCGGTTCCAGTCGAGAGCCGCCCAGCGGACGGCAAGCTTGAGGCACCAGAATCCGCAGAAAGTGATGATGGCCTGAACGGCGATTCCCTTGAGCAGGTGACGATGGACGTGATGGCCTAGCTCGTGGGCAAGGACGGCTTCGATTTCATCGTTATCGCAGGAGGAGAGAAGAGTGTCGGAGATGACGATGCGGCGGGTGCGTCCGAGACCCATGAGGGCGGCGTTGGCCTTTTTCGTTTTCTCGGAGAGCATCCACTCGTAAACACCACGGACGCGAGCTCCTGCGCGCTGGCTGAGGACGGTGAGGCGGGCGGTGAGTTCCGAATCCTCGAGCTTGTGGAAGCGGAAGAAGATGGGAAACAGGACCACGGGCGCGACTTGTGCCAGGACAACAGTGAACACCATGAAGAGCGCCCACGCGGTGACCCACCACCACTGCGGCTGAAGGCGGATGAGGAAATAAATCAGCTGAACGAGGATCTGGCTAAGGACGAAGCTCAGTACGAATCCCTTGGCTTGATCCCAGAGCCAGGCGCGGAAACGCTGGTTGCTGAGGTGATAGCGGTGCTCGACAAGAAAGCTGTAGTAGTCGGGGCCAATTCCAATGAAGCGCGCCAGCAAAAGAAGAATGGTGGTGTAGAGGAAGAGGGCGAGCGCGTGATTGTCGCCTGCGAGCGACACGGCAAAGTTGCGAAAGTCGCCAGTCCAGTCAAAGGCGAGCACGACGGCCATGAGCAGGATTCCCAGCGCGAGGTCGGCGATTCCGAGGCGGCGAAGCAGACGGTTGTAGCTGCGGGCTTCGGGAGAATCGGCAGGCGTGCCGCGTTGTCCGGTGGGAATCGTGGTTTCCATGGTGGTAGGGATAGTTTACAGGATGCGGGTGGGGCAAGGTTTCCAGGTTTCAAGGTTTCGCGAGGTGGCGCGAGGTTAAGCGTGATGGGCGGTGGCGAAAAAGAGCTGTGGGCTGAAAAGCATATTGGGACGGCGTTGGGATCCTTCGCTTTGCTCAGGATGACAGCTTAAGTGCAAATGCAACAACAAGAGCAATGCAAGAGCAAAAGCACGAACAAGTGCAAGAGCAGGGGCAACTACCCCACTCAACGAAAGTAACGTTGAGTGGGCCACCGGCAAACACCGGGGTGGTGGTGATGCGGGCGTTTTGTTACCCCACGGAAATTACTTGAGGGCGGTGACGGTAGCGCCGGGGGGCATGTCGAGCTGGAACTGCTCCGGCTTGAGGGGCTCGTTCAGGGTGAGTTTCACCATCTTGAGGGTGATGGTGTATTCCTCCTGCGGGCGCTGGATTTCGATGAGCGAGGGGTACTTCACTCCGTTGTACTCCTGCACGTCGAAGTAGGTGACGTCGGTAGCGACGGCTCCCTTGTCGTCAAAGATGGTTTGGCGATAGGGGAGGAGGTCGGCGCGGTTGAAATAGATTTTCCGGTACAGGCGCCAGTTGTTTTCCGTGTCGCGATGAATGACATCGACGTGGTAGTTGGGCTGCTTGAGTTGGCGGTGCGACTTTTCATCGCGGACCGATTGCTCGCCCTGCTCAAGGACGGCAATCTCGGTTTGAGCATCAATTCGCGGAAGAAGAAGGGCTTCGTAGATGACCTGAGGACGGAGGTTCTCGAGCGGATTGTCGCTGATCTTGGTGACCTGATTCTGTCCGGTGATGAAGCGATTCTTCGGCGGAATGGAAAGCTTGAACTGCTCGCCGTTGCTCACCATGTCAAAGGCCTTGGTGCGAACGATGGGAAGCAGGCCGATCATGCGCAGCATGGTGGGCTTTTCGGCGAGAATGTAGCCGCGAATCTGCTGGTAATCGACGACCTTTCCTTTTTTCTCTCCGCCGACCGACGTGTCTATATCGACTGTGGCGTTCATGGTGCGAACGCTGGATGCCAGCCGGTCGATCTCTTGAACGAGTTCCTGCTGCGTCGCAGTCTTCAGCGGCGTGTTGGTGTGCGTGGGCTCGACTCGATGCGAGCGAAAAAGGCAACCAGTCGTAGTGAACAACGACAGGATGGTGAGGGCAAGCGTCAGGCGAATTCGATCCATTGCGAAGACAGGGGGCTCCAGTGAGGCTCCAGTATGAGATATCAGTATATAGGCAGGATCGGGTTGAGAGTGGCAGGATCCGGAGCAGCTGAACGAGATGATGAGATTCGCAAGCAGAATCAGCAGGATAGGATTAGTGCGATTCGGGATCGGCTGATGCTTTTGCCAGCTTTTCCTTGCGACCGGCCATCACTTCGGGAGGAGGCTCGGGAAACTGCTCGTTGGGTTTGTCGGCGATTGCCGCCTTCATGAACTCGATCCAGATGGGCAGAGCGGCCTGGGCTCCGGTTTCCTTGTTGCCGAGCGTTTTCTTCTCGTCGTAGCCGACCCAGACGCCGCAGGTGATGGATGGCGAGAATCCCATGAACCAGGCATCGGTGAAATCGTTGGTGGTGCCGGTCTTTCCGGCGAGCGGGTGATTGAGTTTGCTGGCGGCAAAGCCGGTGCCGTGCTGTACGACTCCCTGTAACAACTCAACCATGACGCGGGCGGAGTGGGCGCTGATGACATCGCGCACGTCGGCGAAGTTCTGCTCCATGATGTGGCCGTCGTAGTCGGTGACCTTGCGAATGGAGTGCGGAGCAAGGCGGACACCATCGTTGGGGAAGGTGGAGTAAGCAGCGGTGTGCTCGAGCAGATTGACTTCGGCGGAACCGAGGGCGACGGGAAGATACGGCTGAATGTCGGACGTGATGCCGAACTTGTGCACGTATTCGATGACGTTGCGAATGCCGACGCGCTGGGCGAGGCGGATGGCCGGGATGTTGCGCGAATCGGCGATGGCGCGGCGGAGCGAGATGTTGCCTTCGTACTTGCCGTCGTAGTTGTGCGGAGACCAGGTGCCGGCGACGCTGGGGAAGCTGACGGGCGCGTCGAGGATGGTGTCGTCGGGCATGGCTCCCTGCTCGACGGCGGCGGAATAAACGTAGGGCTTGAAGGATGATCCGGTCTGGCGAAGGGCCTGGGTGGCGCGGTTGAACTTGGATTCGTTGAAGTCGCGTCCGCCAACCATGGCGCGGATTTCGCCGGTATTGTTGTCGATGGCGACAAGCGCGGCCTGGGCACCGGAATCCTGCTCGAGGGCGAGTTGGAGCTTGTTATCGGGCTCGACGGCGGTAATGCGGACGTAAACGATATCGCCGAGAGAGAGGATCTCGTTGGGCGACTTGTGACCTGTCCAGGTCATGTCAGCGGGACGGATGATGCCCCGGTATTTGCCGATTTTGATTTCGGCTTGCGACTGATTGACGGTGGTTACGAGGGCGTGGAAATAGCTGCCGGGCTCGGGGCGATGGCTCCAGTCGGGATGCTCGTAGGTGTAGAAGTCTTCGCCAGCGGCGACGATGTTGCGAACATGGCTTTTCCATCCATGACGGCGCTCGTAGGCGGCAAGGCCGTCGAGCAGGGCGCGGTTGGCGACCTTCTGAAGTTCGACGTCGAGCGAGGTGTAAACGCGGAGGCCACCTTCATGGACCTGGTCGGTGCCGAACTTCTTTTCGAGATAACGGCGGGTCTCCTCGACGAAGTAGGGAGCAACGTTGTTGGGGTCGGTCTGGAGGTGGAGAGAGAGCGGTCGGCCTTTGGCTTCCTGCGCCTGCTGGGCGCTGATGCGGCCATCCTCCATCATGTTGTTGATGACGAGATTGCGGCGGCGAAGGGCCTTCTCGGGATTGTTGATAGGCGAGTAGGCGCTGGGGCCTTTGGGGAGTCCGGCCAGCAGGGCCGCTTCCTCGATGGTGAGGTCCTTGGCAGGCTTGCTGAAATAGAACTCGGAACCAGCTTCAAAGCCATAAACGCCGTGGCCGAGGAAGATCTGGTTGGCGTAGAGCGTGAAAATCTGCTCCTTGGTGAAGCGGCGCTCGATCTGGATGGCCATCATGATCTCCTGCACCTTGCGCCCGAACTTGCGGTCAGGAGTGAGGAACAGGTTGCGCGAGAGCTGCATGGTGAGCGTGGAGGCTCCCTGCGCACGAGATCCGCTGGAGAGATCGCGATAGGCGGCACCCATGATGCGCCAGAGGTCAATGCCCCAGTGCCGTTCGAAATCCTTGTCTTCGATGGAAATGACGGCATCGCGCAGGACCTTTGGATAGTCCTCGTAATGGGCGATGACGCGGCGCTGGAGAGCGAAACTGCCGATCACATTGCCGTTCTGATCGTAGAGCTCAGTAATGGAGCTGGGACGATAACGCTCGAGGTCGGCAACCTGGGGAAGGTCGGTGGAATAGACGAAAAGCAGCCCTGCAAGGGTTCCGAAGAGCGCGGCGGCGATGATGGCAAGTCCAAAGATGACGCGATGGACCATTCGCGTGCGATCCGCGGGCGTGGCAAGCACCGGCTGATTAGGTAAAAGCGTTGTCATCTCAGGAGTGAGTAATGGCAAGCATAGCACTACTCAACGACTTGCGAGGACAGGCGTACCCCTGAGAGCAGGAAAAAGTAAGACTCACTCCTCGGGCTCCAACGGATGATGCCGGGCCTCCATCCAATTCTGCAGAATAAGGACGGCAGCAAGTTGATCGACGACGGCGGCACGCTTCTTGATGGACATGTCGGTTTCGCGCAGGACGCGATTGGCCTCGACGGAGGTAAGCCGCTCGTCCCAGAGATGGATGGGCAAATCAATATGCTGCTCGAGCACGGATACGAACTCGCGCATCTTTTCGGACTGGCGTCCCTCGGCACCGCTCATGCGAAGAGGCAGGCCGACGACGAGTTCGACGACCCCATAGTTGCGGATGACTTCCTTGAGGGCAGCGAGGTCGGTGCGCTTGTTCTTGCGGCGGATGGTTTCGAGTCCCTGGGCGGTGATGCCAAGGGGATCGGTGACGGCAAGACCAATGGTTCTGGAACCAACGTCCAGGGCCATGACGCGACCCTTCGGCTTTTCGATATCAGAGTGGGGCACATGCCAAGTATAGTGCGAGCAGGTAACATGGAAGCGGTTTAGCTTCGCAATCATAAGGGACGGAAACATGGAGCGCATCAGGGGCGGACTGAAAGAGGAAGCCACGGGTAAGTTGGAGGAGTTGGTTCCGGCGCTCGAGACCTCCACCAAAATGTCAACGCTGACCGATGCCGAAAGGCTTCGGCACGCGCGGATTCAAACAACTTCTCTGGCGGTGCTGGCGGTGGGCGGTGTGCTGGTACTGATGTACCTGGCAAAAGCTGTCCTGATTCTCACACTGTCGTCGATCCTGATCGCCTTTATGCTGGCCCCGATTGTGGAAATGTTCCAGAGGTTGCACCTGCCGCGAGCGTTCGGATCGATGATTGCCGTGCTGCTGATGTGCGCGACTCTGTATGGCATCTTCTACGTGACATACAGCCAGGCAGACGAATTCATGACGGAGCTGCCCAAGTACTCGGGACGCATAAGAGCTGTACTGAACCAGGTGCGACAAAGGGCAGAACGCGTGCGGCAGACGACTCGCAACGTAATGCCCGAGGACAAGGCGGAAAAAGGAACGGTCACGGTTCGGCAGTCTTCATCGTGGATGGACGACCTTACCTCGGGCGCGGTGAACGCGTCGGAGATCGTGCTGATGGTGGCCTTCGTACCATTCCTGGTCTTCTTTATGTTGAGCTGGCAGGACCACGTGCGATCTTCCACGGTGATGCTATTCAACCTGGAGAACCGGAATACGGCCTACGTGACGCTGGGACTGATCTCACAGATGATTCGCGGCTTTATCGTGGGGAATGTGGTCATCGGGATCATCCTGGGGATCACGAGCACGATTGCTTTCTGGATACTGGGCGTTCCGTATTTTTATGTGATTGGAATCGTCAGCGGGATCGTGAGCCTGATTCCCTACTTTGGGGTGATGCTGGCGATCTTTCCGCCAGTGGTGGTGAGCCTGAACACGCTGACGCTGAAGAGCTTTCTGGCGATGGTGGCTGTGGTTGCGGTGAGTCACCTGGTCGCGTTAAACCTGCTATATCCGAAGATCATCGGGCGACGCCTGCAGTTGAACCCGCTGGCAGTGACGCTGGCACTGCTGTTCTGGGGATGGCTGTGGGGAGCGATGGGGCTGATCCTGGCTGTTCCACTGACGGCAGCGGTGAAGATCATCTTTGATCACGTGGAGAACCTGCGGTCGTGGGGAGCCTGGCTGGGAGAATAAAGAGCGGGAAAGCAATAAATTGGCGCAGCCCGCGGGCTGCGCTTCCATGACAATAATGCGCGCTAGACTTCTATCGTAGCGGCCTCCGGCCAGCGCAACTTGCACTTGCACAAGGCTTTTCGGAGTTCCTCTTCGACTTCCTCTTCCTCAAGGCCACGCGCCATCGCCATCTCACTAATGAGCAGGAAACGGGCGCGTTCGAGCATCTTCTTTTCCCTGAAGCTGAGCGGCTTCTGAGCTGCAAGAACCAGCAATCCCTTTAAAACCATTGCTACTTCGAGCAGAGAGCCGGTCCGCATCTTGTCTGAGTTTTCCTTGAAGCGGTTCTTCCAATCCGAGCTGCTTTCGCATTTCCCGTCAGCCAGAAACTCGAGGATCTTCTGGGCTTCCGCATTCTTGACGACCCTGCGCAAACCCACAGCCTCGGCGTTTTGGAACGGAACCATTACCTTAAGACTACTGGAGCGAATGCGAAGCAGGTAAAAGCGCTCGACCGAGTTACCGATCGTGCGGCTGGATATCTGCTCAATTACACCTACCCCGTGGTTCGGGTAGACTACCTTCTCGCCGACAGTAAATTGTGTTGTGCTCATTCAAGAACCCGGAGAATCCGGGCAGGTTACCTTGGTGATTATACGTTGAGTCTCAAAGGAGGGTCAATGAAGCTCGTCAGCCCCTGTTCCCTGCCGGAGGAGGCGGGGTATAATTAGCCCTTGTACTCCCCTACAAAGGGTAGTGAGCCGGATCCAAAAGGTTTTGATGGGAAATGTCTGAAAACGTAAAGAAAAAGCTCCAGGAAGAAATTGACGTACTGGAACATGAGTTGAATCATGAACTTCCAGCTGAATTGAAGAGAGCCGTCGCCTTGGGCGACCTCTCTGAAAACGCCGAGTACCACATGGCAAAGCAGCGGCAGGAGTTCGTTCGCGCCCGCTTGGGAATGATGAAGAAGCGGATGGCTGAACTCTCACTCATGAACCTGTCGAACATTCCCCGGGATCGGGCCGCACTGGGATCTACGCTGGTGGTGTTTGACTCCACCAAGGACGAGGAAATCGTCTACAAGCTGGTGACGAGCGAGGAAAGCGACGTCACCAAAGGCAGGGTTTCGACGACGTCGCCGATCGGTCGCGCGCTGATGGGCAAGAAGGAAGGCGACGTGACGACGGTCGTTACCCCGGGCGGAACACGTGAATTGGAGATTCTGAAGCTGACCACGATGCACGATGCCGATAACGGATCAGGAACACAAGCATGACCTGGACCAGCGCCGTCGGAAAGTACTGCGGGGTATTGCTGTACAAGATTGTGGATGGGCTCGCGCTCACCCGCATATCTCCCAACATGTTGACCTTTGTAGGACTGGTCATCAATGTGGTCGCGGCGCTGTTCTTCGGATTTGCCAGCTCGGACAATAACCAGCCACGGCGTTTCGTATATGCAGGACTGGTGATCATCGGAGCGGGAATCTTTGACATGGTGGATGGGCGCGTGGCACGCGCTACCAACCAGGTGACCGTCTTTGGTGCATTCTTTGACTCGGTGATCGATCGCTACTCGGATGTGGCGATCTTTTTTGGTCTGCTCGTGTATTACGCCCGCGCGAACCGCTTCTTCTATGTGGTGCTGGTCGCCTTTGTGATGACGACCTCGGTGATGGTGAGTTACACGAGGGCAAGAGCCGAGTCGCTGATTCCGAGCTGCAAGGTCGGGTTCATGGAACGGCCGGAGCGAATCGTGCTCGTGATCATTGGGGCTCTGACGAATCATATGGCTCCAGTGCTGTGGGTGCTGGCGGTGCTCTCGACCATTACAGTCATTCATCGAATCCGGTACACGTATCAGCAGAGCACGCCGAAGCAGGCGGCTGCGAAGGAAACGGCATCGGTGTTGTAACATCAGTTCAATTTAGATCGTGGTGAGCGCCTCGGAAGGGGCGCTTTTACTTTTAGGGGAGGTTTCGCGAGGTGGAGTGAATGGAGTGGGTGGCCGAGGGGCCTTTTGGGCAGCTGTTGCTATTCGAGCTGTGCTGGGGTCTCCCTTCGCTGCGCTCAGGATGACACCGAATTCAAAAGCAGATGCAAATGCAGAACGAAAGAGCAACGGCAAAGGAACCGGAGTTGAGCCGGGTGGTATTCTGTAGCGTTCTAAGTTCGAGTTGAGGTGAGTCTTGTTGTCTTCTCCCATCATTCTTGTACACGGTGGCGCATGGGCCATTCCAGACGAGGCGTGCAGTGCACATCAGGAGGGCGTGGAAAGGGCCGCAGCGGCAGGGTGGAAAGCATTGGAGCGCGGAGCTTCGTCGCTGGATGCGGTGGAGGAAGCCGTGGCAGTGCTGGAGGACAATGAGACATTCGACGCGGGACGGGGAGCTTTCCTGAATCGCGATGGGCGGGTGCAGTTGGACGCGCTGATCATGGATGGAGCGACGCTGAAGGCCGGGGGCGTAGGGTGCGTGGAACGGTTGCGCAATCCGGTGCGCGCGGCGCGGGTGGTGCTGGAGAAGAGTCCGCACATCTATTTTGTGGGCGAGGGCGCGGAGCGGTTTGCGAGCGAGAACGGCATAGGGCTGATCGAGAACGAGGAACTGGTGCTGCCGCGAGAGGTGGAGCGCTGGAAGAATGCAGCAGAGCAACGCTATTTGAGCGTTCCGGCGGAGTTCGCGGGGGATATGGGTTCGCACGACACGGTGGGCGCGGTGGCGCTCGATGCCAAGGGGAATATTGCCGCGGCGACCTCGACGGGCGGCACGCTGAACAAGGCTCCGGGGCGGGTGGGTGACTCCTCACTCATTGGTTGTGGATGCTATGCGGACAATGAGACGGCGGCGGCCTCGACGACAGGATGGGGCGAGCCGATGATGAAGCTGGTTTTCGCCAAGTGGGCGACAGACCGGGTGACAGCAGAGTGCGAGCCTGCCAAGGTGGCACCGGATGCAATCGGGTATTTGCAGCGGCGGCTGAATGGGCACGGAGGCATCATTCTGCTGGACCGCAAGGGGCGGATCGGGATTGCACACAACACTCCGCGGATGGCGTGGGCATGGCGGAGCGGAAAGGCCAGCGAGAGCGGATTGCGTTCACCACACTGGAGTCATGAAAAAGCTTAGAGGCAATCGAGCGATGCAAAACACCCACCTCTGCCAAAGACGGGCAGAGGTGGGGCACCTGATGTTGCGAGTGGCTGCCAGCATGGTTGTGCTGGCGGCTTCGCTTTTTGCGGCAACACCGCAGTGGACGGCGGCGACGTTTCGCGGGCTGAGTGTGGGAAAGGCAAAGCGCGAGGATGCCGTGCGAGTGCTGGGCACGCCGGATGCTGCGAACCGCGATGCAAAGGGCGAGGAGCTGGTGTTTCGCGGGCGCGGGGACCACAAAGGTGACCTCTCGATGAAGGTGGACCGCGCGGGTGTGGTGACGGAGATTCAAGAGTCGTTTCCGATTTCGATTCCACGGACGCAGATCTATAAAGAGCTGGGGAAAGAGGCAATGACGGCGCACTACTCGCGTGCGAAGTGCGCTGGGGATGCGCTGTTTCTGGATGCGCGGGGGCCGATTGAGTTGACGCTGTTTCCTCAACGCGGAATTGCGCTGTGGCCGGATCAGTATGGGTATGACTTTGCAGCAATGCTGTACCTGGCGAAAAGGCCGGGACTGACGCGAGCTCCTGCTTGCGTGATGAAGCACTAGGAAGGCAGCTAGATCGTCCTGGAGGGTCGAGTGTTGCGCGTACGAATGATTGTCTGTGTTCTGCTGCTGTGTCTTGGCGGATGCAAAAGTCACAAACAAGCAGGCGATGAGCGGCGCTTCCCGATCGAGGGGCGCGTGGTGGCCGTGGATGCGAAACAGCATACGATTACGCTCGACCATCATGAAGTGGTCGGATACATGAAGGCCATGACGATGGGCTTCAAGGTGAAAGATGCGTGGGTGTTCAACGTGGCGCATCCGGGAGATACGGTGTCGGCAACGCTGGTCGTGGGGGATGACAGCTATCTGGAGAACATCTCGATTACGCAGGGGCGGGCGAGCGCCGATGTATCGAGCACGTCGCCGATGCATTTGCCGCAAAAGGGCGAGCAGGTGCCGGACCTCGCGTTCATAAATCAGCAGGGGCGGAAGATTCACATCGCGCAGTTCAAGGGACAGCCGCTGCTGGTGACGTTTATCTACTCACGGTGTCCGCTGCCGGATTACTGCATACGGATGAGCAACAACTTCGCCGAGGTGGCGGAGACGCTGAAGAAGAATCCGGCGGCGTTTCAAAAGCTGCAGATGCTCTCGATCAGCATCGATCCGGAATTTGATAATCCCAAGGTGCTGGAGCAGTACGGCGAGACGTATGCCGGGAATGTCGATCCGGAGCTGAAGCACTGGACATTCGCGACCGGTAAGCCGGAGGACATTCGTAAGGCTGCGCAGTATTTTGGGCTGTCGTATGAGAATCAGAAGGGGCAGATCATTCACGATCTGCGCACAGCATTGGTGGATCCGGATGGGAAGATTGCAGACTTCTACACGGGGAACCAGTGGAAGGCGGCGGATGTGGCGAAGGAGTTGGAGGGGTTGCAGAGGTAGTGTGCTGAGAACTACTCCATCCTCTACTCGCGTGTGGCGCTCGTAGAAATGTAGGTGCTCTCCCACATTCGCCAAAAAAGGGCGGATGTGAGCCACCAATGAGCTGGCGCGGAGTGCTGATGTGGGGCACCAATGAGCTGGCGCGGAAGCGTTCTACATCTTTTAACAAATAGGCGGCATCCATCCTCGAATGAGTATTGGGGTGCGGGGGGCTGCGCGGAAAGCAGCAAGACTGGCGTCGGGAGATCGCGTAAACGTTGTGCTCCGGCTGCTGTTTCCGATTGCGCTGATGGAGATCGCACTCTGGGTTCCTTTCCGCTTTGGACTTCTGTTTGGTGCAGGCGCACTCACATACATCACATGGCAGTTGTGGAAGGCGGCGAGCAATAGCCGTTCGCTCGGGCTGGACTGGCGGGGATTGGTGCGCGAGTGGTGGCTGCTGGGTGCGACGTTCGCGTTGGCTTTCCTAATACTGACGACGGCGTTTTTCTCGGGATCGCTGCACAAGTTGTGGGGGCTGGAGCATCCCTGGTATGCGGTGGCGGCCTACACGTGCTGGGCGTTCATACAGGAGTTCATGCTGCAATGCTTCTGCGTGCGGATGCTGCGGGCGCTGGTATCGCGGGTGGCGTCGCTGCTGCTCTCGGGGCTGGTGTTTTCGGTGGCGCACCTGCCGAATGTGAACCTGACGCTGGTGACGTTCTTCGCCGGCATGGCGTTCACGTTTATCTACCTGCGCAAGCGCAATCTGTATGTGGTGGCCGTGATCCATGCGGTGCTTGGGCTGACGCTGGCGGTGAGCGCTCCGGATACGTGGTTCCACGGACTGCGCGTGGGCCACGACTTCTTCAGCGGGCGCTCGGCGATTGCGGCGGAAGTCGCTCCGAACCGCTAATCCTTTTCAGACTGATCCAACAAATCCTGTAGCGGCTTCTTGTGCTTGGTGGCGCGAGACTCCTGTTTAGTTTTCGCGTCGGGGATGGCACGCGTGGATTTGGGCGTGCCGACGGTTTCGCGTGCGGCATCTTTTACTGCCTTTACTTTGCTGAAAACTTGTTTCTTCGGTGCCATAAAGGACCTTTCTCGTGGTGATTTCAAAATTCGATAACGATTGTTACTGGAGAACTATTCTCCTTCTGCTATGATTCTGGACATGGGCAACTCCCCGGAACTCAACTTTCAACAAATCTGCCGCGAGAAGCAGTTGGCGGTGACGCATCAGCGTCTGGTGATGCACCGGGCATTGATGCAGATGACGGACCACCCGAGTCCGGAGCAGATTTTCGAACGTGTTCGAGTTGAGCTTCCCTCCATTTCGCTGGCTACGGTTTACAAGACGCTGCACACGTTCCTGGAGGCGGGGATTATCAACCAGGTGAGTCCGCACCATGGCTCGCTACGAATTGAACCGAATGCAGAACGGCATCATCACTTCATCTGCTTAGAGTGTCACACGATCACGGACCTGGCTCATACCGAATTTGATGATGGTCCGCTGATGAATTCCGTCCCACCGGGTTTCGCCGTCGAGCAGGTCTCGATGGAAATCCGCGGCTACTGCAGGCGCTGCGTGGAAAGTAAAGCACCCCCTTCGCAAGCCTGAACTTAAGCCGACTAAACACACATTACTTAAAAGACAAAGGAGATCCCTGTTCATGCTGGGTGTTGGAGAAAAGTTCCCGAATTATTCGCTTACGGCAGTTGTCAGCACGGAAAAAGGCAAGGAATTTGCCACGATCACAGATGAAAGCTATCTGGGGATGTGGAAGGTTTACGTTTTCTGGCCGAAGGACTTCACCTTTGTATGTCCGACGGAGATCGCGGGTTTTGGCAAGCACGACAAGGAATTCAAGGATCGCGATGCGCAGTTGCTGGGCGGCTCGATCGACTCGGAATACGTACACTTGGCATGGAGAAAGAATCACGAGGACCTGAAAAACCTGCCGTATCCAATGCTGTCGGACCTGAAGCGCGACTTGGTGTCGCAGCTTGGAATTCTGGACCCGGAAGCGGGTGTGGCGCAGCGCGCGACTTATATCGTCGATCCGAACGGAATCATCCGCTTCGCGTATGTGACCGATCTGTCGGTGGGACGCGAGCCAAAGGAAGTGTTGCGCGTACTGGATGCGCTGCAGACCGATGAGCTGTGTCCATGCGGCTGGCAAAAGGGCGAGGAAGTTCTGCACGTTTAGTTTTGCTGTGCAATTGCGGTGGGCGCGGCTGCGGTCGCGCCCATGTACTTTTACGAACGATGGAGAGAGAGCTTGATTACGCAAGAAGCTGAAATGATCGATACGTTGTTGGAAAGCCTGCCGGATTATGCGAAGGATCTGCGGCTGAACTGGTCTTCGCTGGTGAATGGCTCGGAACTGAACGAGAACCAGAAGTGGGGATCGTTTGTGGCTGCGGCGTTTGGGGCGCGGTGTCCGCGGTTGCTGGCGGCGGTGGAAGCAGAGGCGGCGCAGCACGTGCCGGAAGCGACGATCAACGCGGCCAAGGGAGCGGCGGCCATCATGGGCATGAACAACATCTACTATCGCTTCCAGCACCTGAGCGAGAACGAGAAGTACGCGACGATGCCGGCGCGGCTGCGGATGAACATCATGCGAACGCATGGCGCGGATCATGCGGATTTTGAGCTATGGTCGCTGGTGGTGTCGGCGATCAATGGATGCGGGAAGTGCGTGAGTTCGCATGAGAAGGTGCTGCTGGAAAAGGGGGTTTCCGAGGAACTGATTCTGGCGGCGGTGAGGATTGCGTCGGTGGTGCATGGGGTGGCAGCGGTGGTGGACGGGTTCCCGGGTTAACGCTGGACGGAAACCTGCGGCGCTCACCAGAGGCAACCCCGAGGTCCTTCGCTGCGCTCAGGATGACACCTTTAGCAAGAGCAGGAGCAACGGCAACAGCGAAGTCAACTGCTGCAGTGGGGTGTAGGTGACCTGGAACGGCATTGGTGGTGCGAACAGTGCTGGGATCCTTCGCTCCGCTCAGGATGACACCTCTATAAACAACAGCGAAGCAAAACAACAGCAAAACAAAACCACACCAAAGCTAAACAACTAAAAACAACACCAAGCGAGAGAGCGACTGCAAAAGCAAACTGCCCCACCCTAAGCGCGCGAGCGTTCGAGGGTGGGGCACCTGTTGTATTTTCGACAGGTATCTATGCCCGCCGATTATTCTCCGCAGCCGTCAGGGCCGGCGACGGCACCGACGAGGACTTCGGTGTCGAGGTAGTCGCGTCCGGCTTCGAGGGCGGCTTCGTTCATTTCGGTCAGTTTCGGATTCTTCACAAGCTGGCTCAGGACCTGCTGCGCCGCGGTAAACGGCAGGCAGTCGCTGGCCTCGAGGAAGGCTCCGAGCATGATCATGTTGGCGACCTTGGGCGAGCCGATCTTATCAGCCATTTCGTTGGCGGGGACGCAGGTGACGTTCACGCCTTCGAATCTGAGGTCGTCAGGGAGACACTTGCCGTTATAGAGCAGGACTCCGCCGGGCTTGACCGAAGGGCCGAACTTGCGCAGCGAAGGCTCGTTCATGGCGATGAGCACCTCGGGATGCGTAATGACCGGAGTGCCTATGCGCTGATGCGAGAGCGCGACGTGGCAGTGGGCGCTTCCGGAGCGCATCTCGGGGCCGTAGCTCGGGAGCCAACTGACTTCCATCTGCTCGCGCATACCCATTTCGGCAATCAACTGGCCAAGGAGCAGAACGCCCTGTCCGCCGAATCCGGCGACCTTTACGGTCGTGGGACGGGTGTGCTGGCGGCGGGTTTTGCGTTCGGCTTCGGTTGCTGGGCTGCCCTTTGTGCCGAGCAGTTCGGCAAGGGGCTTCTGCGGCACGGTGACGGAGACGAACTCCGGCTTGCGGTCGCGGAAGACGCCGAGCGGGAACTGCTTGATAAGCGTGTCGGCCACCCAGTGACGCGCGGTGGTGGGCTCCATCTTGAGGATGGTGGGGCATGGTGAGAGGATCTCGACCATGCTGAATCCTGCACCCTGCTTCTGAAGCTCGAGCGCTTTCTTGATGGCGCGGCGCGTTTGCATTACGTGCTTCGCATCGGTGATGGCCGTGCGCTCGATGTAAACAGGAGCTTCGAGCGTGGAGAGCATCTCGGACATCTTGATGGGGAAGCCATCATTGTTAGGGCGACGTCCCCAGGGAGTCGTCGTGCTGGTTTGACCGATGAGCGTGGTGGGAGCCATCTGGCCGCCGGTCATGCCATAGATCGAGTTATTCATGAAGATGACGGTGATGTTCTCGCCACGATTGGCGGCATGAACGATTTCTGCCGTTCCGATGGCGGCGAGATCGCCGTCTCCCTGATAGCTGATGACCATGGACTCGGGATTGGAACGCTTGACGGCCGTTGCTACGGCGGGAGCGCGTCCGTGGGCGGCCTGGACATTGCCGGTGTCGAAGTAATAGTAGGCAAAGACCGAGCAGCCGACCGGGCTGACCACGATGGTGCGGTCCTGCATGCCGAGCTCATTGATGGCTTCGGCAATCAGCTTGTGGGCTACGCCGTGGCCGCAGCCAGGGCAGTAGTGCGTCTGGTGCTGGTTTTCTTCCTTGCGGTCATATTGCTGGAAGAACACCGGCGACTTGGACTGCGAAACTTTGTATTCACTCATCGCGGCCCCCTATACCAACACTTCCGTGTGTGTGTACAACTCGGTCAGGCACTCTTCGGCTGACGGAATGTGTCCACCCACGCGACTGAGGAACTCTACTGGTTTGCTTCCGTGGAGCGCGAGCTTGACGTCCTCGACCATTTGGCCGGTGGAGAGCTCGACAACCATGACTTTGCTGGCAGGCTGCGCGGCATCGAGCAGCGCCTGTGACGGGAACGGCCACAGCGTGATCGGACGGAAGGCCCCGGCCTTGATTCCCTGCTGGCGCGCAAGATCGACGGTGGAACGCAGCACGCGGGAGACGATTCCGTAGCCGACGAGCAGAACATCGGCATCCTCGGCGCGGTAGGTTTCCCAGCGGCACTCGTCGCGCTCGCATTGCTTGTACTTGTCCTCGAGATGGCGGATGTGAGCCTCCATCTGATCGGGCGTGAGGTGGATGGAGGAGACAAGGCCACTGCGGGTTTCGGCAGTTCCCTTCACCGCCCAGGGTTTCTCGGGAGGCACAACCTCGGTGAGTTCGAGATCGAGGGGCTCCATCATCTGGCCGATGCAGCCGTCGGCGAGCACGACGGCGGGATTGCGATACTTGTCAGCCAAGTCAAAGGCAAGCATGGTGAGCGAAGCCATTTCCTGCACGCTGGATGGGGCGAGCACGATGTTGCGATAGCATCCGTGGCCGCCGCCCTTGGTCATGGCAAAGTAGTCGCTCTGCTCGGGCGCGATGCTGCCAAGGCCAGGCCCGGCACGCATGACATCGACGATGACGCAGGGGAGTTCGGCTCCGGCAAGGTAGCTGATGCCTTCCTGCATGAGACTGACGCCGGGACCGCTGGAGGCGGTCATGACGCGCTGGCCTGCGGCGGCTGCGCCGTAAACCATGTTGATGGCTGAGACTTCGCTTTCAGCCTGAAGAAAAATGCCGCCGGCCTGCGGGATTAAAAGTGCTGCGTATTCTGCGATTTCGCTAGCCGGTGTGATGGGGTAGCCGTAATAAGACCGGCAGCCCGCCATGATTGCTGCCTTCACTACTGCCACGTTTCCCTTACACAGTTGCCGCATGGCGTACCTCGCTCTTTTGCATCGCCAGCTTGTAAACAGTGATGGCTCCGGGCTCGGGGCAAACGTAATAGCAGATGCCACAGCCCGTGCAGACCTCGGCCTTCACCTGTGCCGGATGCACCCCGTAATGGTTCAACTGGTTGCTTAACTCAAGGCCTTTAGGAGGACAGGCTTCTACGCATACACCACAGCCTTTGCACTCCTCCTGGTTGATCTCGACTTTGCCTTTCGGTTGATCGGACATCGTTCACCTCGCCGTTTGGGCAAGCGCCCGGAGTCCCCATCCCCGCTCGCGCAACTCATCGCTGAGCTGGGCACGAAACTTGGGATGAGCAATCTCGATGAGCGCTTCAGCACGCTGACGCACGTTCTTGCCATGCAGGTCAGCTATGCCGTATTCAGTCACGACATAATGCACATCGGCTCGCGTGGTCACGACTCCAGCTCCATCCTGAATGCGTGGCACGATACGCGAGACTGTGCCGTTTTTTGCCGTCGAGGCAATAGCAATGATCGGCTTGCCTCCGCGGCTGCGCGCGGCACCGCGCATGAAATCCAGCTGGCCGCCGAATCCGCTGACGAAACGCTCGCCTACGGAGTCGGAAACGACCTGGCCCGTGATATCGACTTCAATGGCCGAGTTGATGGCGATCACGTTGTCATTTTGCGAAATGATGAACGGATCGTTGCAATAACTGCTGGGCTGGAAGTCGAAGATGGGATTGTCGTCCACGTACTCGTACCACTCTTGAGTGCCGAGGGCGAACCCGAGGGTGATCTTGTTGGGATTGATCTGCTTGCGGGTGCCGGTGATGACACCGCTGTCGATGAGCGGAATGGCGCTCTCAGTGAGCGTTTCGGTATGCACGCCGAGATTGCGCCGATCGTGAAGGTAGGGGAGGATGGCGTTGGGTATGCCACCGATTCCGACCTGTATGCAGGCGCCATCGTCGATGAGGCTCGCCACGTTGCGGGCGATGTGCTGCTGCTCTTCGGTGGAAGGCTCGGGAATGATCTCAGGCAATTCGTGCGAGACTTCGACGATGGAATCGAATTCGCTGACGTGCATGAAGGTGTTGCCGAACGTGCGCGGCATGCGGTCATTGATCTGGGCAATGCGAATTCGTGCACAGCGCGACGCGGTGAGCGTGGTCTCAACCGCTACGCCAAGGCTGCAATAGCCGTGACGATCGGGCGGAGAGACATGCAGAAGAGCTACGTCGAGTTCGATACCGCGCCGGGTGAAGAGATCTTCGACTTCGCTGAGATGGATAGGAATGTAGTCGGCGCGGCCATCCTGCACGGTGCCGCGCATATTGGCGCCGATGAAAAGAGCGTTATGCCGGAAGCTCTCGGCAAACTCGGGCTGATTGTAAAAAGGATTGCCGAAGCCAAGAAGATGGATCATCTCCACGTTGCGAACATGACTCGCACGACGGGAGAGGGCACCTAGAAGTACCTCCGGAAGTGCCGAGTTGGCATGTACATAAACGCGCATATCGCTCTTGATGGCGCGCACGGCTTCGTCGGCCGTCATTCGTTTCTTGTCGTATTCGGCTTGCCAAGACTTGCCTGAAAACATCCTCACGAAAAAAGTCCCCTTACAAAATGATGGCCGGCTATGTGCCGGCCTTACTTTCCATTCCCGCCTTGCCGATGGTAATTCGCTCGTGCCCCCGTACGGCGTAATACATGGCACGATCAAAGAACTGCTCGACCATCTGGATCAGTTCGAGCTCGCCGAAGATTTGAGCTGTGGAATCCAATTGCTCGTTCTCACGGATGTACTCCCAAAGGTTCTCCTTTACGAGTACCATGCACCACAACAACTGGCTGACCGGGATTCCCTGTTCGGCGCGCCGCATTCCAATCATCGTGTAACGACGCTCCACGTCCGTTTCGGTCCTGGTGGAGAGCCATTCACTCAGGTGCGAGTAAACACCGCCGACCAGCATTTCGAACTCAACAGGCGATACACACTTGTATCCGGCACAACGCTCAGAGCTGGAGATCTTAGCTTCGAGCTTTCTTACGAGGCCCTCTGCATGCGTCTCGATAAGACGCATGAGCTTATGAGCTAACATCGTCATAAATGCCTCCGCTCTCACACTACTTCCGGTCTGACAGTCCTCGTTTTTAGCGCCTTCAAAGCACCCTGCGGGACCGTATAGTCTGGTCGTTTCTTAGCCCTTCAGCCGTGATTCAAATCACCATGACAAGTGACTACTATCACGAAACTAAGATTGTGAATTTCAAAGGTTTACCCGAGTTTTCCACTGTCGTCGCGAGTTCCGTACAGGGCAACAAAAATCCCCGGAGGATGCTGTCCTCCGGGGCGAGTTGCTGGTGAGTCCCGAGGGTCTCACAGCCGTCTTTCTGGTCAGGCCAGGAAGAACTCTTTGGTGATCTCGGCGTACTTGTCGGCCGGCAGCTCCTTGGCCAATCCGGTGTGGGCGGTGCCGCCGTCCTGCGCCAGGGCCAGGTTGCCGGTGGCGGGGATGTACTTGGCCAGCTTGCGGGCGCTGTCGTCCATGAGGTTGCGTGCCATGTTGCCGGAGAGCAGGTTGCGGAAGTTGGTCTTCGCGTCGGGAGCCTGCACGGTCATGAGCCAGCTGTTGCCGTACGGATCGGCGGTCAGTTTCTCGGGGTTGCGGACCACTTCATCATTGACGTCGCTGACGGTGCCTTCGATGGGGGAAACCATCTCGACCAGCTCGCCGTTGACGCGGAAGCTCCACACCTTCTGTCCCTGACGGATCCACTGGCCGCGCTGGGGAAGATTGACGCTCTCGGCTTCTCCGATGAGCTTGGCGGCGAAGTCGTCGATGCCGGCGCGAACCAAATTCGGGCTCTCGCCAAGCGCCCAGGCATGACCCTGATGGAAGCGGAGGTGCTCGGGAACCTGGAATCCGGCGACGATGGGCTGCGGCTTGCGATCACCGGCTTCGGCGTGAGGCGCGGTTTGCAGGGTGTATTCAGGTGCGGGCTTACCGATGACGCGCTCGATGACCAGGAAGATTACGAAGAGTGCCAGAACCAGAATGACTGTCATTTTATTATCCCTCCGCCCTTGTGGGCTCTCGTTTGAATTTTCGCGGCTCCCAACTCTTCTGCATCTCGTCCGCGTACGGCACTAGTAAATGCAGTCGAGTGGCCAATGTGAGAACGTCTGACGTAAGTTGCGGAGATGATTGAAGTTAGGAAGGTTTTGGCGAATTCGATGGGGCGGTTGGGATGGATGGGTTTGTTGCGAATCGCAACAGCGAACAGAGGTATGAAGGGTTTCGGAGGCGGAACTTGGCTCTTGGAATCAGTGGGTTACGAGGGTAGCTCGCGAAGGTGATGGATTCTTCTACAGTGTTGCGGTTTGCAACGGGCGAGAGAAAGTTATCCACAGGTGGGGTAGGCGTGAGGAGTGAGATTCCTGCTTGAGGGATGCAGCCCCAGAGTTGGAAACGCCAACTCCGGGCCACCCTGAAATGTGTCGGCTATCCGTTATGAGGTGTGCTGCTTGAGTTTGTCAGCGACGATCTGCTCGGCGCGGGAGATGACCTGCTCGATGGTGAGGGAGCTGGAGTCGATGATGACGGCGTCGGGAGCGGGCTTGAGCGGGGCGGTGGCGCGGGTGGAATCGCGGCGGTCACGCTCGCGCAGGTCCTGCTTCAGCTTTTCGGCCCGGGCGGGGTCGTCCTGGGCGTTGGCCTGGGAGACGCGGCGGCCTTCGCGGATGCTGGGATCGGCTTCGAGGTAAATCTTTACATCGGCGTTGGGAAAAACAACGGTTCCGATATCGCGGCCTTCCATGATGACTCCGCCGTTGGCACCCATTTCGCGCTGGCGGGCGACCATCCACTCACGCACAGGAGGGTGGGTGGAGAGGCGGGAGGCGGCATCGGTGACATCGCGTTCGCGGATGCGGGTGGAGACGTCGCGGCTGTCGAGCAGGACGCGGTTGCCCTCGGGCGTGGGCTGGAGCTCGATCGTGGAGCGATGGGCCAGGGCGAGCAGGGTGGCTCCGTCGCCGACAGAAACGCCTTCTTCGATGGACTTGAGGGCCAGGGCGCGGTACATGGCGCCCGACTCGAGATTAATGTAGCCGAGCGACTTGGCGAGCCGGGAGGCGATGGTGCTTTTGCCTGCTCCGGCTGGGCCGTCGATGGCGATGACTAGCTTGGGAGTGTCTTCGTTCATTCTTCTTTCGAATCCGGTGGATTGGGGATTTCGGTGGTCTTGGGTTCCGGCTTGGGAGCTGGCTTGGCGGCCGGAGCTGGACGCGGCACACTGCCGCGAACGGGACGACGGGCGATGGGCTGTCCGGGGCGCACAAGGCGGCGCGGCGAAGCCATGGTCGGCTTGGGCGGCGGAATGTGCAGCATGGAGCGGCTGCCGACGTGGGTGAACTGGAATTCGCGTGCGGCAAGCAGGGCATTGACGGCTTCGCGGACACGGCCACGGCCGATAAATGTGCTGAAGAAGTCCTCCACTTCGGACTGTTCGGCGGCGACGACGCACTCGATGTATTTGGAAATGAGGGCTGTCAGGGCCTCGGCGATGGACATATTCATGCCCTCGCGAACTTCTTCGGGAGACCAGCGCAGGAGGACGTCCCAGTAGGCTCCCTGCTCGGCTCGGTAGTCGACGCGGGTGATGCGGAGCTTCATGGAAAGCTCGGTGAGGGCGCGATCGACGGCGGCCTCGGAAAGCTCGCCACCAAGGATCTCGCGCATGCGGTTCTTGGTGATGGGGCCTTCCTTCTGAATCACTTGAAAGACGTGCGCCGCAAGGGGCGAATATTCCGAACGCGTGCCGGTCTTGATGGGGGCGCGCGGGTTGCGGTCGCCTACGAGGGCGTAGAAGTACGGGAAGACCGAGGCGGAGACAAGGAAATCGGTGTCTCCGAAGAGCGGCGCTTCAAAGGCATATTTCTGGCGCAGGGTGCGCACCATGACTTCGGTGGCATCCTTGGCGCGGGGATCGGCAAAGGCGTGCTGCCATGTCGGCAGATTTTCGTTGGTGCCCGCCCAGGCACCGATAAATGTGGGCACCAGCACGGGCGGACGCAGCGGGTACATCAGGCAAAAGCCGACACTTTCAATAAATTCGCGCGCATCGTCTTGCGTACGGATCGGTTGGCCATTCGTGCGCCACTTGGCGTCGCGTAAATCGCGCAATTCCTGCTCTATCATTCCTACCTACTGAGGGGTGCGACTGCGGTTTTCCGAAATGGGGCGCGCAGGTCGCTTAGATTCGCTTAAAGGCTTTCTGAATGTCCTTAACAGAATACCGCAGCACGACGGGTCTGCCGTGAGGACAACTCATTGGGTGGTTGGTTTTTGCTAATTCGCCCAGCAACCATTCCATTTTGGTGGTGTCGAGCGGCATGTTGACCTTGATGGCGGCGTGACAGGCAATGGAGGCGGCGATGCGGGTGCGAATCTTTTCGAGATTCAAAGCCTGCTCCTCGCGCTCAAACTGCTCCAACAACTCTTGTAGCATGCTCGAAACTTCGTCGGCAGTGATACCGGCGGGAGCGGACTGGATGGCGATGGTGCGGATGCCGAAGGGCTCCGCCTCAAAACCGTTGCGGCGAAGCTCCTCGGCAATCTCGGCGAAGATGGCCTGCTGCGCGGGACGTAGCTCGACAATGATGGGCATGAGCAGGCGTTGCGCCTCAACCTGACGGCGGGCACGCTCGGCAAGGATCTTCTCGAACAAGACGCGCTCGTGAGCGACGTGCTGGTCGATGATCCAGAGGCCTTGGGGATTTATGGCGAGGATGAAGGAATCGCGAATCTGGCCGAGGGGCTTGAGAGTGCCGAGCATGGAGAGGTCCATGGGATCGTCAATGCCATCGAGTGGGAGTCCACAGGAAGATGAGGTTTCGGGGACGACCTCCTGGGATTCCTGAGTGGCGACAGGACCGCCGAAGCCTTGCGGAGCCATGTGGGCCGCTCCGATGGCCGCGTTGCCCTCGACGGCGATGGAACCGGCGAATGGCAAGGGCTCGTTGCGCGGAGGAAGGGGCTGGGCAACGAGCGAGAAGCTTCCCTCCTGCGCGGCGGCCTGCGCAGCTTGCAGCGGATCTCCGGCTGCGGATGGTGCGGCATCGGGATTGGCACCGGGGAGGGCGGGCGTGAGTGCGGGGCGTGCGGAGGGAGCGGCGCTGATTTCAGGGGCGAAGGCCGGAGCGGGACGGGCGGCCATCAACGCGGAGCGCACAGCCTCTCGCACGAAGTCATGCACGAACGTCTGCTGGCGGAAACGAACCTCGGTCTTTGAGGGATGCACGTTGACATCGACTTCCGAGCAAGGCATTTCGAGAAAGAGCAGCACGACGGGATAGACGGTCGGCGGAATGATGTTGCGATAGCCCTCGAGTATGCCGTGCATGACAACTTTGTCGCGGATGAGGCGTCCGTTGACGAAGATGAAGATCGAATTGCGATTGAGCTTCTGCACCTCGGGCTTGCTGATGAAGCCGTGAGTGCGAACGTCTCCGGGGACGGGCGGCTCGTAATTAGGCTCGCGACGCCAGGGCGGAGGCTCAGGGAGGCCGACGCGTTCGAGTGGCATCTGCGCGGCGATGGGGACGAGTTCGTCTAGCGTCTCTTTGCCGAAGACCTGGTAGATGCGCTCGGAGTGCGTGGCCACGGGAGGCGCGACGAGGATGGCATTGGTGGTGGTGTGCAATTCCCAATGCATCTCGGGGTGGGCCAGCGCGTAGTGAGTAACGAGAGAGGCGATGTGCGAAAGCTCGGTGGACTCGGCTTTGAGAAATTTGCGGCGCGCCGGGGTATTGAAAAACAGGTCGCGAATGCTGATGGATGTTCCGGCGGGCAGGCCCGCTTCTTCGACGGTGAGGATGCGACCTCCGGCAATTTCGACGATGGAGCCGCTGGGCTCGGTGGCATCACGGGTTTCGAGGCGGAGGCGGCTGACGGATGCGATGGAGGGCAGGGCTTCGCCACGGAATCCGAGAGTGGAGATGGAGAGCAGGTCGTCGTCATTCTTAAGCTTGCTGGTGGCGTGGCGCTCGAAGGCGAGCAGCGCGTCGTCGCGCATCATGCCGCATCCGTTGTCGGTGACCTGAATGAGTTTGCGCCCGCCTGCCTCGATATCGACACGCACGCGGGTGGCACCGGCATCGAGTGAGTTCTCGATCAGTTCTTTGACGACCGATGCAGGACGCTCGACGACTTCGCCAGCGGCGATTTTGTTGGCGACATGTTCGGAAAGGACGTGAATGCGGCCCATACGAAGTTCGAAACTCCATCTCGCCACAAACGAAAGTAACTAGGCATGGCGAGAAGCACTCAACAAGGCTATCACGAGCTGCGAAGCGCGAATTCAGAGGCTTTGCGCGGCGCTACGAAAAGAATGATTGCGCGCGATTTACGGCTGCAGAGCGCGGCAATAGCTTTGGGCAATAACTTGAGTAGTGACTCGGGCGGGGAAAGGTGTTGTAATCAGCGCAAATTTTCAAATATAGCCATCGTGCGACCGATGCGTTATGCATTGTGTGGGCAAGGCCTGTGGAAGGACAGTTGTGCTTCGATCCGGCATTCGTGTGTTTGTCCTGTGCTGCATCTTTTTTCTCTCCTGTTTCGCTAACGCTCAAAGTTCAATGTCGGGTGCCGTGAGTGGTTCAGCTCGCGATCCGCATCACGCTCCAGTTTCCGGCGCGCATATCACGCTGCAAAATCTCGACACGGGAGAAAGCTGGCAGACACAGACCGGTGGAGAAGGTGCGTTTCGCGTGGGAGAGCTGAAGCCCGGTGAATATTCGCTGAAAGCCGAGCATGGTGGTTTCGCAGAATACGAAAACGTACGAGTGGTGGTGGAAATCGGGCGAGTCACGCAGGTGGAGATTCCATTTACGGTGGCGGCGGCAAAGGAAACGGTCGAGGTTCGCGATGAGGCGCGAGCGGTGAACACCGTCCAACCGGATTTTGCGTCGAATGTGAACGAGGCCGATATTGACAATCTGCCGATCAATGGACGGCGCTGGTCCAACTTTGCGCTGCTGACGCCGGGAGCGAACCTGGATGGAAACTTCGGGCTGATCAGCTTTCGGGGAATCAACGGGCTGATGAATAACAGCACAGTGGATGGCGGCGACAACAACCAGGCATTCTTCAGCGAAGAACGCGGGCGGACGCGCATCAGCTATGTGATTAGTCCGGCATCGGTGCGCGAGTTTCAGGTAAACACATCGAACTTTTCTGCCGAGTATGGGAAAGCGGCGGGAGCGGTGGTGAACTCCGTTACGCGCAGCGGGGGAAATCATATGCATGGGCAGGCGTTCTACTACATTCGCGACAATGAACTGGGAGCGACGAACGCCTTCACCGTGGTGCCGGTGAAGGATGCTAATGGCGAGTGGACGACGAAGAAGATCAAGCCTTTGGATCGAAGACAGCAGTTCGGGGCTTCAGTGGGCGGGCCGATAGTGAAGGACAAGATGTTCTTCTTCTTCACGGCAGACGCGCAACGTCGTGATTATCCGGCGGTGGCTGCGGCGGCACATCCGGACAGTTTGTTTGCGGCTCCGTGTGTGACGAAAACTCACTACGGAAAGTTGAGCAGCACAGATCAGGCGCGGGTGCGCGTTTGCAGCAGCGATGAGATCAACACACTGCTGAAGAAAGTGATGCCGCTGGGGAGCACCGACACGGCGGCGATCAATGCGTTTGAAGACGGGATCAATTACCTGGCGGGCCTGCTGGGGACGGTGCCGCGAACGGCGGACCACCAGATTCTATTTGGCAAGATCGACTACCACCTGAACTCGCATCACTCGCTGGCGCTGAGCTTCAATCGCGCACGGTGGAACTCTCCGGCGGGTGTGCAGAGCCAACCGGTAGTGAAACTGGGAGTGGCGAGTCTCGGTGATGATGGCGTGAAGGTCGACATGCTGAACGCGCGGCTCACGTCGATCCTGGGCACTCACGCGACGAGCGAGCTGCGGTTCTCGTGGGGACGCGATTTTGAATATCAGAACCCGAAGAAGCCAGCGCCGGGGGAACCGGTGGGACCAAGTGGATTTGCGCCCTCGGTTTCTGTGCTGGCGGACTCAACGGGATTTACGTTTGGCACTCCGACGTCGATGCCGCGACGAGCGATGCCGGATGAGTATCGCAACCAACTGGCGGAAACCTTGACTTGGATGCATGGCAGGCACGTGCTGAAAGTCGGATTTGACGCGAGCGGCGTGCAGGATGAGATGAACAACCTGTATGCCTCGAATGGCAGTTACAACTACGACTATCGCAACTATTTCATGGCCGACCTGTACCAGTGGCAGCACAACACGGGAACGAACTATCGCGGGTACAGCAGCTATACGCAGGGATTTGGGAAGCCGGCGTTTGCGTTCAGGACGTTCGATGGCGCTTTCTTCGTGCAGGACCAGTGGCATGTGCTGCGGAGGCTAATGCTGAACTTTGGGCTGCGGTATGAGTATCAAGGGATGCCCGATCCGCAGGCTCCGAACCCGCTGCTGGAGGCGAGCAAGTCGTTTCCGTCGGATGGGAACAACTTCGGGCCGCGATTTGGATTTGCGTGGGATGTGATGGGCGATGGCAAGACCGCGCTTCGTGGCGGATATGGCGTGTACTACGGGCGCATCAGCAACTCGACGATCTCTTCGGCGATTACGGATACGGGGACGCAGCGGTCGCAACGCAGCTACAGCTTCTGCTATGACGTGACGAGCTATTGTTCGCTGGTGGGGCCGATATTTCCGGCAGTGTTTTCGGCTGATCCGTATACGGCAACCGAGGGCGGAGATGTGGCGGTGTTCTCTCGCAGGATGCAGAACCCGCAGATTCATCAGGCTGACCTGATTCTCGAGAGACAGATTGCGCGCAAGACGGTGGTCTCAGCTTCGTATTTGCTAAGCCTGGGGCGCGAACTGCCGAACTTTGTCGATACGAACCTCCATCCAAACAGCCGGAGAGAGGTGACGTACACGTTTGCTCCGGACTACTACACGGGCGCGGCGGGGCCCTACAACGGACACACGCTGACGGTTCCGGTGTTCACGGGAAGGCTGAATCCGAATTTCGAGACGATCACGGAAATTCGATCGAATGTGAACTCGTCCTACAACGCGCTGGTGCTGCAGTTGAATCGGGCGATGAGTTCGGGAATGAGCTTCCGGCTGAACTATACGTGGTCGCATGCGCTGGACTTCAACCAGAACTCGACCGCATTTAAGGCATACAACAACACCCTCAGTCCGATTCCATTTGCGTATCTGTACGACAGCACTCCGCACTATGTGGCGAGGCCGGATTATGGGACTTCGAACTACGACGTGCGGCACCGGTTTACGGGCAGCATGCATTGGCGGCCAAGATTGTTCGCCGAGGCACGGGCATCAGAGGCTCGCCGCTGGCTGCACGCTGCGCTGGATAACTGGACCATCGCGCCGATTGCGCACATTGCGACGGGAAGACCGTTCAGCGACTACGTGAGCGGGAATGCTCCGATTACGACCTGCGCGGGGTGTATGGGCTTTATGGGGACGGGCGGAAATACGCGGCTGCCGATTCTGGGGCGCAATACGTTCCGATATGGAAATCTTTACAACGTGGATCTGCGGGTGTCACGGTCGTTCATTACGGGGGAACGGCAGAGGCTGGAGTTTCTGGCAGAGGCATTCAATCTACTGAATCATCAGATTGTGACCGACCGCAGCGACAGCTACTACAGCGTTTATAACAACACGCTGGAGTACTACTCGGGCTTCGGCACGCCGACGGCAGCGGCGAACACGGTGTATCGCGAGCGCGAAATACAGTTGGGGGCGCGCTACCACTTCTAGCGAACGAAAGACTCCGGCCACTTCTTTATCACGAGGAAAGGTGACCGGAGTCACTGCATGGCGAACAAGATGAGCAGGTAATGCTCAGCGCATTCGTCGTGTGCGTGGCTGGGGTTCTTCCTGGCAGCAGCGCACTCATCGGAATCGAGACACTGGGAAACTGCCAGGAGATCAGAGCCAGCGTAGTTCTATCGGGAGGAGGCTCCTCGATGAACAAGAAGACGCTCATCTGGCTGGTTTTCATACTGTTGTTCTTCTGCTGTCCCATCCTTTCTCAAACCGGAACCAAGAAAGCAAGGCCGCTGCCCTACGAGTATGGGCGAGTGGTGATGAACAACTACTCCGAAAAATCGAACATTGCGCCGGTGGTGTTTGAACACTGGATACACCGCTCGAAATACACGTGCAGGGTATGCCATGTGGACATTGGCTTTGGCATGAAAGCGGGCGCAACGGGAGTGAACTCGGTGGACAACGCGCGCGGATACTACTGCGGCGCATGCCACAACGGCAAGATGGTGGCCGAGGGCAAGACCGTTTTCCGAGCGTGCTCGCGCGTGACGTCGGCAGACGATCGCAAGCGATGCGAACGGTGCCACTCCCAGGGCACGAGGGTGGCGAGCGATTATGATTTCTTCCGCTTCAGCGCACCGCTCCCGAAAGAGCGCTTTGGAAATGGGCTGGATTGGGAAAAAGCTGAAGAGATGGGGCTCATCCGTCCGTCGCCAGTGCTGGAGGGATTTTCCATTCCGAGAAAGTCGCTGACGGTGCAGAAGGATTTTGCGCTAGGAGCGACGGTGGAAGGCATGCCAAACATCATCTTCTCGCACAAGAAACATACAGTGTGGAATGGGTGCGAGTTGTGCCATCCCGAAATATTCATGGGCGTGAAGAAGGGCGCGAGGAAGTACACGATGGTGGACATCTCCGAGGGGAAATCGTGCGGAGCATGTCATGTGACGGTCGCGTTCCCGCTGACGGATTGCCAGCGCTGCCATTCCAAGCCGGTGTAGGGGGCTGCACATGCTGAACACAAGAAGCATCGCGATGGTGCTGCTGATGGCCGGGGTGTGCAGTGTGCAGACGGCTGATGCGTCGCACACTCCGGATGTGCAGACGCAAGCAGCACGCGAGGGATGGCAGAAAGATTTCGACGAGGTTTGCTCGAAAACCGATGATGCCATGACCTTCTCGATCGAAGAACTCGCGGCGCTGGTTCAGAAGTGCGACGAACTGGTGCCGCAGATTGAGAAGCTCGACGAAACACGGAAGAAAGTTTTCATGGGACGACTACGAATGTGCCGAGGCCTTTATGCCTACGTACTCGAGTCAAAGAAAAGCGAGAAGAAGTGAGCAAGCAGTCCTCTTCGCGATACTTGCGATCGTTGTTTCCGCACTTACCTGCCCTGCTTTAGCGCAGATCTATTTGCCGAAGGCTCCACCAAATCCACCTGAATATGGCAGGGTGATCCTGAGCAGTCGCTCTGCGTCGGATCCGGGACCGGTGGTGTTCGATCACTGGCTGCATCGCGCGAAGTTCACCTGCCGACTTTGCCATGTGGATGTAGGTTTCGCGATGAAGGCAAATGCATCGGGTGTAACGGCCGCGACGAACGGCGCAGGGTTCCACTGTGGTGCGTGCCACGACGGAAAGCGAATGCTCGACGGAAGGACGATCTTCGCGGCGTGTGGCGAGGCCGGCAAGAGTGAGGCGTGTGCACGATGCCACTCGGGAGGAAAGATAAAAGCGCGAACTTATGAATACGAGAAGTTTACGGCGAAGCTTCGTAAGGGCGCGTACGGAGTGGACTGGGACGGAGTGGACTGGGAGGCGTCGGAGCAATCGGGGAAGATAAAGCCCCTGGACTATCTGGAAGGGCTTTCGGTGAAGAAGGAAGGGATGCGAGAGCGTGAGGACTTCGCGATCGAATCCAAGGAGTTTTGGGTGCGCCCGATCCATTTCTCGCACAAGAAGCACTCGATATGGACTGGATGCGAGCTGTGCCATCCGGAAATCTTTCCCAGTGCGAAGCGTGGACAGGTGAGCTTCTCGATGTTTTCGAATGTTGAGGGAAGGCGCTGCGGAGCGTGCCACGGGAAGGTGGCTTCGCCGCTGAACAACTGCAACAAATGTCATGGCCGCGCTCCGGTGTGGGCTCAGCCATAGAGGCCCGCGCAGTTAATCGCCAACTCGGCATAGATTCCGCCAAACGAGGGCGGATGTGGGGCATCCGGTTCGAGGTGGTTGACCTGGGGCGGTGGAGGAGATTGGAAGGGCGGCTGGGATCCTTCGCTTCGCTCAGGATGACCTTAAGAGCAGGAACAAGGTCAACGACCCCACCCTAAACTCGCGCTGTGAATCTAAAGGGTGGGGCACCTTGCTAGTCGTCATCCTCGTCGCGTGAGGCGGGAAAGACGGTGTGGCTAGGCTTGGGCATGCGCTTCTTACCCATCGTTGCACGCCACAGGATGGCGTTGAGCTTCGTGGCGTCTGCCTTGTCTTCGGTGCTGAAGTCGAGCTTGGCACTTTCCTTGGCGTCTTTGTTATCAGCAGGGTTGGTCTCGTAGAGGCTGCCATCACTCTCGTGGCGGCGGTCGGCGTCGAACGCAGGCTGGTCGCCAAGGCCGGCGAAGAGTCCAGCGATGGGCGCGGCCTGGGCATCGTTGTGACTCATGGGCGGCATGCCAAGCAGATCCTCAATGGTGCGGATCATACTCACGGTGGTGTAAAAGCCGTGCTCGAGCACGGGCTTGGAGCCGCGAGGCGCGTACCTGCTGATGACGAGCGCGATGGAACGGTGAGCATCGACGTGGTCGGGACCGTTCTGACCATCGTCTTCGAGCACGAGGATGGCAGTGTCATCCCAATAAGGCGAGTGAGAGACGGCTTCGACGACACGACCGAGCGCAAGATCGTTGTCCTTGAGCGATGCTTGCGGCGTGGGCATTCCCGCCTTGGTGCCGAAGGTGTGATCGTTGGGCAGGCGCATGACGACCAGGTTTGGCAGCTCGTTGGCTTCGTCGTGAGCGTTGCGGGCGGCAACGAATTCGCGGAACTCGCGCAGGAATTCATCGGCACGAAACTGGTCGGGATATTCGAGGCGGAAGTCGGCAAAATGCGGATCGAAGTGATCGACGAGCTCGGGCTTTGTGGCGACGTTGCGCGAGATGAGAGGGATGTTCCACGGCCAGGGGCTTGGGGCTCCGGGTGTATTGCCCATGAAGGGCGGCAGTGGTTCGCCTTTGGCTGCCACCTTGCGCTCGCAGGAGGCGACGGTGGTTCCGGTGGATGCGGGTGAGGTGGAAGGTACGGGCTGATTGCACCACTCGGTGTTTACGAATTCGCCGTAGTGACGATAGGTGAGGTGAGCGCGGGCGGCGTTTGCCCATAGGTATCCGGTGGAGGGCTCATCGACGTCGGTGATGTGCTGAAGGAGCGGATACTCGCCGTTGACGACGCCTTCGAAATCGTACGGGCGCTGGCCGTTGCGATAGTTGATAGGCCAGATCTTTTCGGTGTAGTCGCTGGTAATGGCCGCAGTGGACCAGACGTGGCCGTTGCCGCTGATTTCGCCAGAATCGTAAAAATTGTCGAGCACGCCGAACTGACGCGCGAGCTTATGGTGGTTGGGCGTGATGTCCTCGCCGAACATGGTGAGCGAAGGATCGCCGTTGCCGACCTCAAGATCGCCGAACATCTGGTCGTAGGTGCGATTTTCCTTGATGACGTAGATGACGTGGCGAATGGGATTCGCGGTGTGTCCGCTGTTGCGGAAGTCGAGCTTGGGCTGGCTTTCCTCGATGAGATTGTTGCGCATGACCGATGCGGAATAGGCAGGCAGCTTTGCAGCGATTTCCTTTTCGGCGAGACGGGCGACGGAGCCATGAGTGAGGTCGGCGATGTACTTCCAGCGCTTCTTGGTTTTTCCGTTGGTAGTTGGGTCGGGGATGTTTCCGTTGGGACCGGTTCCCTGCCCTTTGCCGCTGCCGACGACAAGATCGCCGGAGGCAAAGGCGAGCGCGGTGGGATAGTACTCGGTGGGGATGAAGCCTAAGGGTTTTTCAAGGCGCGAAGGCGTATGCGTGGGAAGCACTGCGACGGAATTTGTACCGGCTTCGGCGACGTATAGATCGCCACGAGGGCTGAGCGCGAGGGCGTTGGGATAGGCTCCTCCGGCACGCTGCCGGGGCAGGCGCACGTTGATGCGCGAGATAACTTTGGAGGTCGCGGTGTCGAAGGCGACAACTTCATCGAGATTGGCGAGCGTGACGTAGAGGGTATGCGTAGTGGGCTCGAATAGCATCGCCGTGGCATGCGCCGAGGAGGTGGGAGAGCCCTGAGGCGTGTCGAGTTCAATGCGATGGACCACGCCGGTATCAAGGTCGAGTTGCGCGATGGCAGCGGTGTTCCAGAGGCTGACCCATGCGCGAGAATGGCCGTCGCTGACGACTGTGTATGGAAGGGTTGCGGGAATCCATTCGTTGCGCGAGTCGCTGACGTCGAAGGTCTTGAGGATCGCGCCGGACTGAGCGTTGATGAGCCAGACCTGATCGCTGAGGTTTCCGGCGACGAGAAGGCTTTCGGGGAGGCTGTCGTGTGCGGGGACGACGGCGAGGCCCGCGGGATAGGCAATCATGCGGCCCTTGCCCAACGGCGAACGACCAGGATACTTGCGTCCTTCGGGAAGTTTCTGTGGCGAGATTTTGATGAATCGGCTTGGTGCGAGTTTGCCGTCGCGGAACGAGTACACGGCGATGCCGCTTCCGGTGTCGCCAGGCTTGGTGCCTTCGGAGTCGGTGAGCGAGGCGACGGAAGCGTAGAGTTCATCGCCTCGGGAGCTGAAGGAGAGTCCGAAGAAGTAGGTCTGCTTGAGCTTGGGGCGGAGACGCTCGTCAGCAATATCGGTGAGCTGATTGGTCTTGCGATCGAGCAAGGTGATCGATTGGCCCATGTGGGACTCGGTGGTGCCGAATCCGGCGTTGAGAAGGGCCACATAGCGCTGATCGGGCGAAACGGCGGCCGCAGTGGGGAGACTGTTGATGCGGCGCGGTGAGCCGGGCGCAGGCGTGAACAGGACCTTGCTGCTGGGTAGCTGAATCTTTGCGGTTGCAGGGGCAGGCTGCTGTGCGGCGCAGATGGCGCAGGCAGATAACACAAGGGCGGCGATTGCTTTCTTCACCACGCTCCTCCAAAGTTGGCGCCGATAGGCGCAGAAGCTATGTCCGGAAGACTTAGTGGCCGGAATTCATTTCGGCACCGCGGCGAACGTGACGTAATACTTCGTCCACCTCATGTTCGATGTTGTCGTTGCCGGTGACGACGATGTCGGCGTGGGCCCGCGCGGGATACACGTACTGCTTCGCCATGGGCGCAACGGTGGTGTGGTACTGCTCGAGCACACTCTCGCGGGTGCGTCCGCGCTCGCGGATATCGCGCTCGATGCGGCGCTCAAGGCAGATCTCTTCGCCGAGATCGACGAATACGGTGGTTCCCATCAGCTTGCGTAACTCTTCCCAGTAGAGCGCGAACAGACCCTCGATGATGACAAAGGGGCGCGGACTGAGTTCGAGTGTCTCGGCAGTGCGGGTGTGGGTAGTGAAGTCGTACACGGGGCGTGCGATGGTTTGGCCGGCGTGCAACTGGCGCGCATGCTCGAGCAAGAGAGCGGAGTCGAGCGCGGCTGGGGCATCGAAGTTGTAGTGGGCGCGCTGCACAAGGCTAAGGTGGTCTAACTCGCGATAGTAAGAATCCAGATGAAGCAATGCAGCGTCCAGCTTTTCAGCCAGATGCTGTGCGAGATAGCTCTTGCCTGCACACGACGGTCCTGCAACTCCGATGAAATAAGGCTTCATGTCCCTACATCCCTGCAAAAATAAGCGCCTCGAAAGGCCGTGGTGCTAGCCGGCTGCCCCCACCATTCTGGGGAGAACCGCAGTGAGTAACTTGATGAATGTACCGCGAACGCGCTCGCCTGTTTCGAGCACTTCCTGGTGATTGATCTCTTTATCGGAGAGTCCGGCGGCCATGTTGGTGACGCAGGAGATCGCAAGCACGTCGATTCCCATGTGCCGCGCCACGATAACCTCGGGTACGGTGGACATGCCGACCAGGTCGGCTCCGATGGTGCGCAGGTAGCGAATCTCGGCAGGAGTTTCGTAGCTGGGCCCGGCAAGCGCGGCGTAAACGCCTTCCTGCAGGTCGATGCCAAGCTCGCGCGCTGCTTCCAAGGCAATGGAGCGGAACCGGCGCGAGTAGGCCTCTCCCATGGCGGGGAAGCGCGGGCCGAAGCGGTCGTCATTGGGACCATTCAGGGGATTGGAGCCCTGCAGGTTGATGTGGTCGCTGAGCAGGACGAGCGCGCCCTGAGCATAGGCCGAGTTGATGCCTCCGGCAGCGTTGGTGAGCACGAGACTTTTGATTCCGAGGCGGCCAAGCACGCGTACGGGGAAAGCGGCTTCGCGGCTGCTATAGCCCTCGTACTGGTGAACACGGCCCTGCATGGCAAGTACGGTGAGATTGCCCATCTTGCCGACGACCATGCGCCCGGCGTGTCCGATGGCGGTGGAACGTGGGAAGTTGGGAATGTCGCCGTAAGGAATCACCACGGCATCCTGCAGGCTGTCGCCAAAAGCTCCAAGGCCGGAGCCGAGCACAACGGCAACGTCAGGCTGGCCGAGGTGCGATTTCTTCGCGAGTTGAACGCGGATCACCATGGCAGCCGATTCGGCGCGGGTGTACTCGTCCAAGGCCAGGTGCTTTACATCCGCGTGCGTACTCATAGAAGAACTCCCACGATGCAGGCCGACATGAGATTGGCCATGGTTCCGGCAAGCATGGCCTTGAAGCCGAGCTTTGCCAGGTCGGTGCGGCGCGAGGGCGCCAGAGCGCCAAGGCCGCCAATCTGAATTCCGATGGAGCTGAAATTGGCAAATCCGCAAAGGGCGAACGTTGCAATGGTAAACGAACGCGGGTCCAGTGCGACTCTCTGCGGGCCAAGCATGGAGAACGCAACCAACTCATTCAGCACCATGCGGGTTCCGAGCAGATTTCCGATGGCAAGACAATCGTGCCACGGTACTCCGATGATAAAGGCAATGGGAGCGAAAAGGACTCCGAAAATCTTCTCGAGGCTGGCGGGGAACCAGTTGATTCCGTGATGCGCAAGGGCATTGTGCGTGCCACCCAGAAGCGAGTTGATGAGGAAGATGATCGCCAGGAACGAGATGAGCATGGCGGCAACGTTGAGTGCCAGTCCGAGGCCGTCGCTGGTGCCTTTGGCTGCGGCTTCAAGCACGTTGCTGGCCCGCTCTTCCTTCGGCAACTCGGCTCCGCCAGCGGTTTCGGGAACCTCGGTTTCGGGGACAAGAATTTTCGCGACGGTGAGAGTTCCAGGGGCGGTCATGATGACCGCAGCAAGCAGGTGCTCGGGAGCAACTCCGGTGGCGATGTAGGCAGCCATGATGCTGCCGGAGACGTGCGCCATTCCGGCCGTCATGACGACCATGAGCTCCGATTGAGTGAGCCGGGCGAGGAAGGGGCGGATGGTGAGCGGAGCTTCCGTCTGGCCCATGACGATGGAGGCGGCGATGTTCAGCGACTCGGCGCCGCTGGCTCCCATGGTCTTCTCCATCACCACGGCAACGACGCGAATGATGAGCTGCATGATGCCGAAGTAGTACAGGATGGAGAAGAATGCCGCGATGAAGATGATGGCCGGCAATACCTGGAAGGCGAACATGAAACCGAGATTCGAGTTCTGAGCTCCAGCCTCGCCGAAGACGAACTTGGAACCAGCGAAGGAGCAAGCGAGCAGGCGTTTTGCGCCTTCACCGGCCTTGGCGATCGCCAGCTGGCCCCACCAGACCTTGGTGACGAAGACCGCAAAAACCACCTGCAACCCGACACCAATGGCGACCACGCGCCAGCGGATCGCTTTGCGGTTGGTTGAAAACAGCCAGGCGAACGCCAGCAACAACAGCAGTCCCAATACTCCAGTGAATCGTCCCATTACTTCCCTCTCAAATCCGGGTTACAGCAGACTTGCCTTCGATCACCTTGTGAATGAGCGGGCGCGGTTCCGGCTGGTAGTCGGCGATGCGGTAGGCATCGGCAATCACGGTTTTCGCCTCGGCGAAGCGTTCGGCAGAGTTGTAATGCACGGTGCAGAGCGGCTCTCCGGCGGTGACCGGGTCGCCGACTTTCTTGTGCAGCACGATACCGACGGCAGGATCGACCGCGTCTTCCTTCTTGAAGCGGCCTCCGCCGAGAATGACTCCGGCGATGCCGATGCGCTCGCACTCGATGGCCGTGACATAGCCGCTGGTAGCGGCGGGAATGTGTTCGCGGTGCGCGGTCTGCGGCAGCAAGGCGAGGTCGTCGATGGAGCGCACATCTCCGCCCTGTTCCACAACCAGCTCGTGGAAACGCTCCAACGCCCGCCCACTGCGAATGATTTCGGCGGCAAGAGTGCGTCCCTTGTCCTTATCTGCGGTGCGTCCACCGAGATAGAACATCCAGCCGCAGAGCTCAAGCGTGAGCTCCAGGAGGTCTTCGGAGCCCTCGAACTCGCCTCGGAGGATGTTTACGCACTCCACGACCTCGAGCGCGTTGCCAACGTAGCGTCCGAGAGGTTGATCCATGTCGGTGATGAGGGCGACAACTTTCTTGCCCATGCGTTCGCCGGTTTCGACCATCAGGTCGGCAAGGAACTCGCTGTCCTTCGGGTCCTTCATAAACGCGCCGGAGCCGGTTTTTACGTCGAGCACCAGCGCATCGATACCCTCGGCCATCTTTTTGCTCATGATGGAGGCGCAGATGAGATTCGGGCTCTCGACTGTGCCGGTGACGTCGCGCAGGGCGTACAGCTTTTTGTCCGCAGGCGCGAGGTCCTCGGTCTGGCCGATCATGGCGCAACCGACCTTGGCGAGAATGCGGCGGAATTCGTCGAGTTGGAGATGAACGTTGAAGCCGGGAATAGCTTCGAGCTTGTCGAGCGTGCCGCCGGTGTGACCGAGTCCGCGGCCGCTGACCATGGGAACGTTGACGCCTCCGGCGGCCACGATGGGCGCCAGGATGAGCGAGGTCTTGTCGCCCACGCCTCCGGTGGAGTGCTTATCAACCTTGCTTCCGGGAATCTCCGAAAAGTCGAGGACCTGGCCCGAGCGCAGCATGGCATTGGTGAGCGCCGCGGTTTCCGCACGACTCAGGCCTCGTAGCAGCGATGCCATAAGAAATGCAGAGACCTGGTAGTCGGGGAGTTCGCTACGCGTGTAGCCGGAAACGATGAATTCAATCTCTTCGCGCGACAGTTCTTTGCCATCGCGCTTTTTGCGAATCAATTCGACAAAAAGCATGGGAGGCCAATCCGGGACTAACGAGTCCCGCAGACGTGTACATGAGTCAGATTGAGCTTATCGCAGGCTGGAACTTAGGCAAAGCAGATTCTTGAACTCTGGATGCCGGACGCAAAAAGAGCGGGCCATACCGCAAAGGGTACAGCCCGAAGAAAGAGTGCATGTCTTGTCTTACTTAGTTGCCCATATTACTGCGCTCCAAGTTCCTTGACAATGGCAACGCTGGCACTGGCACCTACGCGATTGGCTCCGGCCTCGACCATGCCCAGCAAATCAGCGGCGGTGCGAATGCCTCCGGCAGCCTTGACGCCGATTTTGTTACCAACAACGCCGCGCATGAGTGAAACGTCGGCGGCGGTGGCTCCGGCGGTGGAAAATCCGGTTGAGGTCTTCACAAAATCGACTTCGGCGGCAGCGGCAAGCTGGCAGACGAGAATTTTTTCTTCCGTCGTGAGCAGAGCCGTCTCGATGATGACCTTGAGCAGCGCGCCGGAGCGATGACAGAGGTTGACCAGCGATTGCATTTCCATCTGCACCAGGTCGCGGTCGCCGCTCTTGAGCGCGCCAACGTTGATCACCATGTCGAGTTCGGTGGCTCCCAGGCGCAGGGCATCGCTGGCCTCGGCAAGCTTCGAGGTGGAGGTGGTGGCTCCCAAGGGGAACCCGATCACGGTTCCGACCACGACGGACGTGCCGTGCAACTCGGCCTTGCACTGGGCAATATTCGACGGATTTACCATGACGGAATAAAAGCCATACTCGGCGGCTTCGCGGCAGAGTTTTGAGACCTGCTCGCGCGTGCCTTCCGGTTTTAAGAGGGTATGATCGATGAGCTTTGCCGCCATGCGCCAATCATTGCGAACCGCTTCGGCAGAGGGATTCAAACTGATCGTAGACATCCTGATTACCTGCTTCGACCGGACCACCCGGCCTTACATCTGATTTTGGACCCTTGGTAGTGTACGACTGCGAACGGCTTAAGGCACCACGCAAATATCCGCCAAATTGCGATAGCGCTCGGCATAATCCATCCCGTAGCCTACGACGAATTCATCGGGAATCTCGAACCCTACGTAGTCGGCGTAGATGGGCTGCTGGCGGCGGCATCGCTTATCGAGAAGAGCGGCGATCTTGAACGCCTTGGGATGGTGCGCCAGGATCATTTTCTTGAGATACGTCATGGTGAGGCCGGTATCGAGAATGTCTTCGACGAGGATGACATTCTTGCCTTCCATGGACTGATCGACGTCTTTCATCAGCTTCACCTCGCCACTGTTTTTCTTCTGATTGCCATAGCTGGACACAGAGATGAAGTCGAAAGTGGCATCAAGGTCGATCTGACGTGAAAGATCGCTGAGGAAAAGCGCGGCGCCTTTGAGGACTCCGACCAGAACGACAGGCTCGCCAGCGAAATCCTTTGAAATCTGCTTACCCAACTCGCAGACACGAGCGGCGATCTGTTCACGAGAAAAAAGCACTTTAAGTTCGGACACGATGATCTGCTCCAAAAACGGCATTGAATCGGAAACGGGGAAAGGGGATAGTAGAAGGTCTCAGCAAAAGTTTCAAGCCTGCAGTTGCAGTTCGTCTGTATGTGACTTCGGTGCGCGACCGGAAGTGCGGTTCCGCGATATGATGCAAAGGTTCCACTTACAAAGGGGCAAACCTGCCCCTGGAGGAAGTCATGCGCCGGCGTAGCGCGGGACCATTTCCCACATTTTTCCTTATAACTCTCCTCACCTTCAGTGCCTATGGGTCGCAGATTCAGGTTTTCAAGAATGCGCCGGCCCGGCCAGCGACGGCAGCTCCCCAGATTGCCAAGGAAAAGCAGCAGGCTGAGCCTCGCGCTGAGGAAACTCCCGAGGCACGCACGGAAAAGGCTCTGAACGAGGCACGGAGCAATACCGGAGCGCTCTACGCAATGCTGAAGGAGATGCCCAAGGGCGGCGATCTCCACAACCACATCACCGGCGCTGTGTATGCCGAAAGCCTCATCCGATTTGCAGCCGAGTCGCAGCTCTGCATTGATCGCACTTCCCTCGCACTGACCGCATCGCCCTGCCAGCCGAACCAGGCGGAAGCACGACAGGCACTAACAGACCCGGATCTGTATCAGCAACTGATCGACGCATGGTCCATGAGAGAAATGAAGCCGGGAATGAACGGCCACGATCACTTCTTCGAAACCTTTGAGAAGTTTCACCTGGCGACGGAACCGCACATGGGGCAGATCCTGAGCGAGGTCACGAGGAGGGCGGCGGACGGCAATGTGCAATACCTGGAGCTGATGCTTTCACCAGATCACGGGCGCGCGGCAACACTCGGCAACAAACTCGGGTATGAGCCGGATTTCAACATCATGCGCCAGAAGCTGCTGGCAGCAAACTTCTCGGACGCCGTTGAGGAAGCCCGCAAGACTCTTGACAGCATGGAGCAAAGCAAGAACTCGGAGTTGCATTGCGCGACCGAAGGCGAGATTCCGCATAGCCCCTGCTCGGTGCATGTGCGCTACATCTACTCGGTGGGAAGGGCGGCAAAACCGGCGTCTGTCTTTGCGCAATTGCTGATGGGGTTTGAGTTGGCGCACCGCGATGCGCGCGTGGTGTCGGTCAACCTGGTGCAGCCCGAAGATTGGTACGTTCCGATGCACGATTTCCACCTGCACATGCAAATGGTGAACTACCTCAAGGGCGTATATCCTGCGGTGCACGTCACGCTGCATGCCGGTGAACTGCGGGCAGGACTGGTGCCTCCTGATGGGTTGCGCTCGCACATTCGCGAGTCGGTCGAAATCGGCAAGGCCGAGAGGATTGGGCATGGCGTGGATGTGATGTACGAAGAAGAGCCGCATGAATTGTTAGCCGTGATGGCGCGGCGCAATGTGATGGTGGAGATTTGCCTGACATCGAATGAGGGCATTCTGGGAGTGCGCGGCCGACAGCATCCGCTGGCAATGTATCTGAAAGCTGGTGTGCCGGTGGCACTGGCGACAGACGATGAGGGCGTCTCCAGGTCGGAGATGACGAAAGAGTTTGAACACGCCGTTCTGGACCAGGGACTCGATTACATCACGCTGAAAAAGATGGTGCGCACCAGCATGGAACATTCGTTCCTGCCCGGCGTAAGCCTGTGGAGCGATGGTCACAGGTTCATTCCTGTGCGCGAGTGTGCCAATGAGAAGCCCCTGGGAGCAGCGAGCGTTGGATGCTGGAAGTTTCTCAACACCAGCGAGAAGGCGCGTGAGCAGTGGCGACTGGAACACCGGCTGGCGGAGTTTGAGACGAAGTTCTAGGGATGCACATGGAAGCGAAAGGCCGCTCGATGAGCGACCTTTTTTGCATTGTGGATCGCTTCGTTATCTCAGACGAAAGCCTTCCGGGAGCATGTCTCTCGCAAGCGTCTGCGCGATATGGCCGCTGTGCGCGCGGTAGATCACGACGGCTTCCGGGCCGAATTCGAAGATGACCTGGCGGCAGGCTCCGCAGGGCGAGCAGATGGCGCCCTCGCGATTCACTACGGCTACTGCTGCAAGATCACGCTCGGAGCTGAGTGCTCCGGCGGCAACTGCTGAAAAGATGGCGGTGCGCTCGGCGCAGTTGGTGAGGCCGAAAGAGGAATTCTCGACATTGCAGCCGATGAATACCTCGCCACGCTGCGTGAGAATGGCCGCGCCTACCTGGAACTTGCTGAAGGGCGCATAAGCATGCTCTGCGGCCTCGTGCGCCTTCGCAAGCAATTGGTCAATTTGCTGTTGGGTCAACTCTGCCATCTCTACTTCACCTCGGCCGGAGCCGCCTTCTTCTCTTTGGGTGCGTTGCAAATGCGAGGCTCGCGACGCTCGGCGCGCCAGGGCTCGGGGTCTTTGGCGGAATCGATCCATGCGGTGTACCACATGTTGAGCAGCATCTGCGAGCCGCGGCCAAGTTGCTGGCGGATGAACTCGCGCGACTCGGGTGTTCCGTGGCCGTCGAATCCGCAGTTCTTCTCGAGTTCGTAGGCCTGCTCGATCTTGGCTCGCGATTCGCGGAGATAGGCGATGTAGTCGTCGAAGGGATGCTCGAGGTGCTTCGGCGCGCCGACGAGATGGTTGACGCGAGTGACCTCGGGGTTCGCGTTCACAAAAGTCGTTTCCATCTTCGAATGAACGTCGTGAGCGGTGGTGTAGCCGTTCGGGTTCGGACCGGTCCAGCCGTTGTATTGGATGGAGGTGTGCATCGGGTTGGAGCCGTCGCCAACGTAGTGTCCGAGCCATGCGGCGTAGAAGATAGCATTGGACTCAGCATCGGCGGTCGAGCGGCCCTCTGCCTGCGCGTGACGGTACTCGCGGAAGGCGACCTTGAGGCGATCGAAAACTTCAATCGTGATGTAGGGCTGGAAGCCGATCTTTTCAGGCTGCGGCACGTCGGTGCCGGGATGCTGTGCGCGATAGTCGTACACGGCGGCGATGAACTTGTAACGATCGGGCGGAAGCTGCTTCATCCAATCGACATACTCGATATCGATGAAGTGATCGGGGGCCTGCGCGTCATTGAGCGGCTTCTCAAGGTTGGAGCGCCAGCGGTCAGGCTCGGGGCCGTCCCACGCAATGTGATTGGAAGCCGCCTTCAGGAACTGCGGCATGTCGGCAGAAACCTTTTCGGCAGCAGCGCGATTGATGGTGGTGTGTCCTGCATCACCCCATCCAGGGGCCAACGTTGGCACGAGCGTGGCCGCCGTAACGATGGTCAAAACAATGAGAAGTTTTCGCATAGAGTTCGATTGGAACTCTAGCACCGTGAGGTGAATTTTCAAAGACAAGGAATGTTGCGATGTCGAACACAAACGAAAGCCCGCCGGAAGCGGGCTTTGGTAAATGTCGATTTCGGCGAACTACTTGACGGCGCCGCGTCCCATGGCTGCCGATGCGGACTCGCGTTGCTTGACGAGGTTGGCAATGTTCGGCTCGAAGCAGCGACGGCAGCGGGCTTCATACATTCCGGCCGCACCAACGACGACAAGCTCGTTGCTTTCGACCAGGCGCTGCGTATGCTTGGCCGGATTGCCGCACTGCATGCAGATGGCGAGCGTCTTCTGAATCTCGTCGGCTACGGCAAGCAGCTCGGGCATGGGATGGAATGGACGCCCGAGGTAGTCGGTATCGAGTCCGGCGATAATGACGCGCTTGCCCATGTCGGCGAGGCGAACTGCCAGATCAACGATGCCTTCGCCGAGGAATTGCGCTTCATCGACACCAATGACTTCGCTGCGCCAGTCGAGTAGAGATTCCATTTCCTTGGCATCGCACACGCACTGACTGGAAATCTTGAAATCACTGTGGCTGACAATCTGATCTTCCGAGTAGCGCTTGTCCACGCCGGGCTTGAAAATCTGTACGCGCTGGCGCGCGATCTCCGCTCGGCGAAGGCGTCGAATCAGCTCTTCGCTCTTGCCGCTGAACATGGGACCGCACACAACCTCGATCCAGCCGATAGTACCCTTGGTGAAATTCATTTCGACAATCCCTTACGCACCTGCCACCATGCGTAACTAAAAAATATCGCCAACACCCACGAGATGCCGATAAACAGCATTCGCACCCAGCCAGCGGTGAGCCCCTGCACCAGGCCGATGGCCCCGGCAAGAGCCGCAATCCACCACAGCACGGCCACAAAGCCGAGACGGCGACGCGCACCAGCCACTGTCTTCGGGTCGAGTTCCGACTGCGTCATGCCTTCACCTCTAAGTTGCGAGTGCACGGCAAAAAGGACAGCACGTTTCAACTGCCGGAGAGCATTGTCTCACGCATCAGGCGTAGGCTAGTTCTCGCGAGCGCTTCTGGACCAAAAATTCGAACAACTCCTCGAAACTCGCAAAAACATGCGAGGCACAGCCCAGGACCCAGCCGCTCACCTGATCGTGCGGCACCTTGGTGACCAGGTAAACAGGAACGCCGCGCCGATAGGCAACCGTAAGTTCGCCTTGTGTGCCAGCACCCTTGCCCGCGTGCTCGTCCCAATAAGCGACCAGAGCGTCGCAGCGCTCCTCAACCCAGTCGAGATCGTATTGAATGATCTTGCGGATGGTCTGCTGGAAACGGGGAAGATCGGTCTGCTTCCAGCCGCGGAATTCGAGGACTTCCTGTTCGGTCAGGTCTTTTTTCTCGTCGAGTGCGGGATCGTAAACTTCGTGCCCAAGCTCGTAGAGAAAACGCGTGACCTCAGCCCGCCATGCTTTGCCATGATCGGGGGAGTATTCAATCGCACCACATAAATAAATCAGCATTTGAGGGGGCCCGCCAATATTGGCAGGAAAGCTGATTGTCGTTCGCCACGTGGCCCGAGGTCAACCCCAATCTGCTGTGCATCACGCGAATAATTGCGGCAGGACCTCTCCGGCAGGGCCTTCAAACACCTTAGTGAATGCCGCGGCGTTGGCCGGATGCTCGGGGCCAACGTAGTAAGTTCGCACGGGCGCTTCTCCGGAAGTGAATCGCTCGTTGGCAAAGTGCACGAAGCTCGCTGCCGGTTGCACAACGCCGGAAGTGCCCACGACGAGCATCACAGTACAGCGATTCAGCTCTTCGAAAATGCGCTCCATGTGGTGAGGGACTTCTCCGAACCAGACAATGTTGGGGCGGATGCGTCCACCACAGCCGCAGAACTGGTGGTCGGCGCGGGACTCGAACAACGTGGTGTCATGGTAGGGATCGAGGGTGCAACTGTCGCAGCAGCTTTCAAAGAGCTCTCCATGCATATGCACGAGGTTGCGCGAGCCGGCACGCTCGTGCAGATTATCGACGTTTTGTGTGCACAGGAAGAAGCGATCACCAAGTTTGCGTTCAATCTCGGCGAGAGCCTGATGCGCTGCGTTCGGCGCGGCGTCGGCGGCGGCCTTGCGTCGAAGAGAGTAGAAACGCCAGACGCGCTCGGGATCGCGTTTCCACCCGCGCGGTGAGGCGACGTCTTCTATGCGCTCGTCTTCCCAGAGCCCATCGGAGCCGCGAAATGTGGCGAGTCCGCTTTCGGCGCTGACTCCGGCTCCGGTTAGCACAAACACATGGTCATCATCGTGGAGTTTGATTCGATTCTGCATTGTCACAATTCTAATTTGCGCGAAGACCCTTGGACTGAGCTTCGAGAGCGGCTGGAAGATGCTCGAGCACGAACGGCCAGTCGTGTCCGCCGGGGTAGATGTGTGCCTCGTGCGGAACGCCGTGCGCGGTGAGCAGCTTGTTCAACGCCTCTGTGCCTACGTTAAAGCCATAGCGGTCGTGCTCGCCACAATCGAAGTAGATCGTCAGGCGCTTGAGAGCCGCAACGGGCGCAGTGCGCTCAAGGTAGAACGCGGAGTTCTTCTCGTAGAAAGACATGTCGGGCGGAGTGCCGAACAAGGAATTGAGCAAGCGCTGTTGCGACTCCTGAAGCGGCTGATTGGGCAGGTGCTGGATGAGCGCAGGCATGTTGGCGCTGACGGCAGTGAACTTGTCGGGAAACTTGAATGCATAATGCAATGCCCCGAAGCCGCCCATGGATACGCCCATGATTCCGCGCTGCGAGCGCGTGGTTCCGACCCTATACTTCTTCTCCATTGCGGGGAGGAACTCCTGCAGGAAGAAGTCTTCGTAACGGAAGCGGCCATCGTGCGAATTGATGTAAAACGACACGAACCCGGCAGGCGCGATGACGACGAACTCACCAATCTTGCGCTCACGCATGAGTCGGTCGTAGATGGACCAGCCGCCCAGGTTCACAAGCGATTGCTCGTTATCTCCAAGGCCGTGCAGATAATAGGTGACCGGGTACTTCCGCGAGGCGTCCTGCGCGTAGCTGGGCGGAAGCATCACGCAATAGGGCACTTCGCGGGTGAGGATTTTGCTCTGAAAAGTGGAACACTCGACCTTGCTCTTTGCCGCGCCGGACTGGGCAAAGTTCAACGACGACACAAGACAAACAACCGCGACTAAAAACAAACGACGGACAGCCTTCATTTCTCTCCAAAACAAAATTGACATTTATCAATATCACTCATAGCGCAGTGCCTGCACCGGATCGAGGCGCGCAGCACGCGCGGCAGGGTAGATTCCAGCGACGATGCTGACGAGCACGGCAAAACCGATGGCTCCGGCGATGAGCCAGACGGGCACGGACCATAGATTTTCGGCCGGCATTTTCATTCGATGCAGATAGAGGTTGGTGCCGAAGTTGATGGCGCGGCCAATGATCCATCCCAGTCCGACGCCGAGTGCGCCGCCGATGAGCCCCATGGTCGCGGCCTCGGCGAAGAACAATTTCTGCACGTCGCGGTCGCTCGCGCCAAGGGCTTTCATGATGCCAATTTCGCGCCGACGTTCAAGCACCGCCATTACCAGGGTATTCACAATGGCGAGCGAAGCCACGGCCAGCGCAAGTGAGCCGAAGATGCCGAGGAACATGTCAAGCACGGCGAAGAAGCGGCGCATGCTCTTGGTGGCATCGAGATAGGAGTAGGCTGCGTAGTTCATCTTCTTCACCGATTCTTCGACTTTCTCGGCGTACGTGGCGGACTTCATGCGCACGGTGAGCATGGTGTAGGTGCGTGCGCCGGGAGCAGATCGCACGAGTTGCTGCGTGTCGCCGGGCTGCATGAGGTTCATGGCCTCGGCGGTCTGCGTCGGCAAGAATATGCGGGCACGGCTGATCATGCGCATGCCCCCGAAGGGCTCTTCATCGAGGATGCCGACGATGGTGAACGGCTTCTCCTTGCGCTCGATGCTGAAGCTGCCGCCGTCACCGCTCTGGCGCTCCGCATAGCGGATGGTGAGAGTCTTGCCCAACAGCGAGTCGGAGTTCTGCGGATCGAGCTTCTTCGCGAAGTCGCGCTGGAGCAGAACCTCATTGGCGTTGGCGGAGTTGAAGAACCGTCCCTTCACTTTTTCAACGGACTCTTCGTCGCGCGCCGATTGCGGCAGTCCGGCGAGAAGCGTGAAGTTTGTCTTGCCGCCGTAATCCACCTCGGCGGTGGCGCGCACCTCGGGGGAGACCTCTTCTACTCCGGGCAGGGCCGCGATTCTTGAGCGAGCTTCGTCGTTGAGCAGCGGCATCTCTTCCGGCTTGGTATCGGCGTTCTCGTCGGCGTTGCGAATATCAGACTTGCTGGTGACGAAGACGGTCTGGAACATGCCCGATTTCATGAGCTGGTGATTGGCGAAGCCCTGCAATCCGATTCCGAGCGAGAGCATGGCCACGAGCGAGGCCACACCTACGGCGATGCCTACCGTAGTCAGAAAATTTCGCAGACGCGCGTTGCGCATGTTGCGGGCGGCGAGTTCCATCAGGTCCTGGCGGATCATCGCAGCACCTCGATGTTGGAGAGCTTGCCGTCGGCCATGTGCAGTGACTTGCTCGCGTAGCGTGCGGCGAGAGATGGGTCGTGCGTGACCATCAAGACGGTGACTCCCATTTTCTCGTTCAACTCGCGCAGCAGAGTCATGACCTCCTGCCCGTTGTGGCTGTCGAGATTGCCGGTTGGCTCATCGGCGAGCAGCACGGAAGGACGATTGGCGAGAGCGCGGGCGATGGCTCCGCGCTGCTGTTCGCCTCCGCTGAGCTCTGAAGGTTTGTGGCTGGCGCGATGAGCAAGGCCAACGTTGGTCAGCAACTCCATGACACGGTCCCGGCGTCCGCTGCGTGCCGTTTCGGCGAACCGTAATGGAAGCTCGATGTTGTCGGCCAAGGTCATTGTGGGCACGAGGTTGAAGCTCTGGAAGATCATGCCTACGGTGAGCCGCCGGTAGCGGGCGAGGGCTTCGGAATCCATGGTGCTGAGGTCGCGCCCGTCCACAATGATGCTCCCGGCGCTGAGGCGGTCAAGCCCGGCCAGCAGGTTGAGCAGCGTGGATTTTCCTGATCCCGAAGGTCCAAGCAGCGCTGCGAACTCTCCCCGCCCGATGGTGAAACTCACGTCGTCCACCGCGCGAACTGTGGTTTCGCCCATGGTGTAGTAACGGCTGGCGCTGCGAGCCTCAATGGCGGCCGTGCCTGTCTCTTCGCTCATTCTTCCCTGCTTCCTGCTGTAGGAATTCCTACATTATTGGACGCAACACTTAGAAATACGGCGCAAGGATCGTTGTAGTTCTGCGGTTTCGCCGGAATCGGCGCTTTTTGCGTTGACCTTGGATGTGCACTCTGGTTAGGATGATTGCAAATGTCAACTCTGCTGCATCATCGCCATCACCATCATCACCATACGGCGATTGTGTCGGCGGAGGGGCGTGGAAACCTGTAAAAGGCAATCATCCAAGCACTGGCCCGCTGGCGCAATCAAATCCAGCGGGTTTTTTCTTTTTCATCCGCGGCCTTTGAATGCACCAGGTTAGCCAGTCTAGAGAAGGAACAACAATGCAGATCGATTTCGAAAAAATGGGGGGACTCGCCCCGGCCATCGTTCAGGACGCAGACAACGGAGAAGTCCTGATGGTGGGTTTCATGAACCAGGAGGCGCTCGAGAAGACGCTTCAGACCGGCTACGTCACGTTCTACAGCCGCACCCGGAACAAGCTGTGGACCAAGGGCGAAACAAGCGGAAACCGCCTGCGCCTGACCTACGCCGCGACCGACTGCGACAATGACACAGTGCTGTGTAAGGTGCGTGTGGAGGGCGATGGATTGGTGTGCCACGAAGGCACGCGCTCCTGCTTCACGAAGCCGATGACGATCGCCACCAGCTCGGAGGTTTCCAATGGGTAAGATTCGCCTTGGAATTCCGAAGGGCTCGCTGCAGGACGCAACCATTGGATTGTTTGCCGCTGCCGGGTTCAAGATCTATGCCAACGGCCGCTCGTACTTCCCTTCTACGGACGATCCTGAGTTGGAGTGCATGTTGATCCGCGCGCAGGAAATGGCGCGCTACGTTGAGCAGGGCGTACTGGATGCCGGACTTACCGGGTTGGACTGGGTGGTCGAAAGCGGACGCAAGGTTGAGACCGTGTGCGACCTGATTTACGCCAAACAGAGCCGCGGCAAAGTGAAGTGGGTTCTTGCCGTTCCTGAAGACTCCGACGTCAAGCGCGCTGAAGACCTGGAAGGCAAGACGATTGCCACCGAACTGGTCGAGGTCACGAAGAACTACTTCGCTTCAAAGAACGTGAATGTGCAGGTTGATTTCAGTTGGGGCGCGACTGAAGTGAAGCCTCCGATGCTGGCCGATGCCATTGTCGAAGTCACCGAAACCGGAAGTTCGCTGCGCGCGAATCGCCTGCGCATTGTCGAGACCGTGCTCGAATCAAACACTCTCGTCATCGCGAACAAGAAAGCTTATGCCGATGGCTGGAAGCGACAGAAGATCGACAACATTGCGCTCATGCTGCAAGGCGCTATCGCAGCTCAGGGGCGGGTGGGATTGATGCTCAATGTGCAGCAGAAAGATTTGCAGTCAGTACTGGCCGTGCTGCCTGCTCTGAACTCTCCGACGATCTCGCAACTCAGCAACTCGGAGTGGGTCGCGGTAAACACAATTCTGGAAGAAACCGTAGTGCGCGACGTGATTCCGCAGCTGAAAGCGGCGGGCGGTACGGGTATCGTTGAATATCCGCTGAACAAGGTGGTGATGTAATGAAGCTCCTCAGTGGTGAAGAGGCGGCGCAAGCCGTAGCCTCGCTCGCCCATCGTTACGAAAAGTTCGATCCGGCGGTGGAGAAGATGGTCGCCGAGATCGTGGGCAAGGTCCGCAGCGGTGGCGATGCTGCGCTGCTCGACTACGCGCGCAAATTCGATGGACTCGCGCCGGGAGCCTCCATTCGCGTCTCGGCCGAGGAGATGCAGGCGGCGCTCGGCATGGTGAGCGAGGGTTTCATTCGCGCCATTGAGACAGCAGCAAAGAACATTCGAAACTTTGCCGAGTGGCAACTGCCTCGCCCCTGGATTCGCACGATTCATCCCGGGCTGAGGGTAGGACAGGCGATTCGCCCTCTGGATTCGGTAGCCTGCTATGCGCCGGGAGGACGTTATCCTCTGCCCTCTACCGTGCTGATGACGGTGATTCCCGCGCAAGTGGCGGGCGTAAAACGAATTGCGGTGGCATCGCCGCGTCCCGCGGCAGAAACGCTGGCGGCGGCAGCACTGATCGGCGTGACCGAGTTCTACCGCATCGGGGGCGCACAGGCAATCGCGGCATTCGCCTATGGAACGGAAAGCATTCCGCGGGTGAACAAGATTGTCGGCCCGGGAAACACGTATGTAACTCTGGCGAAGAAACAGGTTGCGTTCGACTGCGGCATCGACTTCCTCGCGGGTCCCACTGAGATTGTTTATTGCGCGACGGACGGCAATCCTGAGTTCATTGCGAGCGACATGGTGGCGCAGGCGGAGCACGATCCTGAGGCGCTGGCCATTTTTGTTACGGCAAGCACAAGGCTTGGAAAGTCCGTCATCAAGCAGGCAATGGCGATGGCTGAGAACAACGAGATCGCGAAGCAATCGCTCGCCGCGCGGGGAGTGGTGCTGGTGGCAAAGAGCCGCAAGCAGGCTCTCGAGTGGACGAACGAACTCGGCGGCGAGCACGTCAGTGTTCCTCCCGAGGACGTGTACAGCATTACATGCGCAGGTTCGATGTTCCTGGGCGACTACACGGCGCAATCGATTGGCGACTACGCGAGCGGACCGAATCACACGCTGCCGACAGGAAATGTGGCGCGCTATCGCGGTGGGTTGAATGTGATTGATTTTGTCCGCATCATCACCGTACAGGAAGCGAATCGCAAAGGGCTGGAAAAGATTGCGCCCACGGTGACTTTGCTGGCGGAAGCCGAGGGCCTGAAAGGGCACGCGGCAAGCGTCACGGTGAGGCTGAAGAAAACACGATGACCAGGTTGCGTGCGCGTCGGACGGTGGAAACCCTGAAGGAGTATCACCCTCCGCTGGGAGGCCGCGAGGGACTGCGCCTCGATTTCAATGAGAACGTGGATGGATGCTCGCCTCGCGTGCTCGATGTGCTGCACTCGATCACGCCGGAAACGCTGAATCGCTATCCCGAGCGCGATCCGGGCGAACAGGCGGCAGCGCGTCATCTGGGTGTTGCAGCGCAGAATGTTCTGCTGACAAATGGAGTTGATGAAGCGATTCACCTGCTGGCTGAAACCTATCTCGAACCCGGCGACGAGACGCTGATCGCGGTGCCGACATTCAGCATGTATGAGATTTATGCGCTGGCAACGGGCGCGACGGTGCGCACAGTGCAGTCGCCGGAGAGCCTCGAGTTTCCGGCTGAGGCGCTGCTGAAAGCGATCACCCCGAAGACGCGCATGATCTGCGTGGCGAATCCGAACAATCCTACGGGCGCGACGGCCACACGCGAACAACTGCTGGCGATTGTGAACGCGGCTCCCGACGCGGCTGTGCTGATCGACGAGGCTTACATTCACTTCGGCGGCGAGAGTGTGATGGACCAGATCGACAGGATTGACAATTTGTTCGTCAGCCGCACATTTTCCAAAGCGTATGGACTCGCGGGTTTCCGGTTGGGGACGCTTGTAGGCTCGACGTCGCAGATGAAGATGCTGCGCAGGGTGGCCTCGCCTTACAACGTGAATGGCATTGCGCTCACCTGCCTGAGCGCGGCGCTCAACGATAGCGAATACATTGCAAGCTACATCGCGCAGGTTCTCGAAGGGCGCAGCAGCCTGGAAGGTTTCTACCGCGAACGCAATATTCCTTACTGGCCATCGCAGGCGAATTTTGTGCTGGCTTACTTCGGCGAATATCGCACGGCGTTTGTGAACGAAATGCGGAGACGCGGAATTCTGGTACGCGATCGCAACAGCGATCCCGGATGCCAAGGCTGTGTGCGCATTACGCTCGGAAATCAGTTGCAAACACAGCGTTTGTTGCGTGAGCTGCCCGAGGCACTCGAAAGCATTGGATTTATTCCGCAGCCGCGTCCAACACTGACCGCCAAGGAGGCACAATGACCCGCGCAGCGAACACCACTTTGCCCCGGGGCGCAGAACTGGAACGCATCACCACCGAAACACAGATCGTGATCGCCCTGAATATCGATGGCACCGGCATTTACAAGGTCGAAACGGGTATTCGGTTCTTCGATCACATGCTGGAGTTGTTCACCCGTCATGGCGGATTTGACCTGGCGCTGGCGTGCCGTGGCGATCTCGATGTCGATCAGCACCACACGGTAGAAGACGTGGGGATCGCACTGGGCGAGGCATTCGACCGCGCACTGGGCGACAAGAAAGGCATTCTGCGAGCGGGATACTTCCTGATGCCGATGGATGAGACGCTAGGCATAGCGGCGGTGGACATGAGCGGTCGCGCGGCATGCGTGGTGGACACGAAGGTTCGCGTGCGGCTGGTGGGTGATCTGCAAAGCGAGTTGGTCTTCGACTTCTTTGAGGGCTTTGCGCGCGGGGCACGCGCCAATGTTCACCTGAAGACGATGTATGGTCGCTCGAACCATCACAAGATCGAGGCGCTGTTCAAAGCATTTGCGCGCGCACTGCGCGTGGCGTGCAGCAAGGATCAACGGCTGGCCGAAATGCTTCCGTCGACCAAGGGGCTGCTGTGATGGTTACGCTCATTGACTACAAAGCCGGGAACCTGACCAGCGTGCGCAAGGCCTTCACCTACCTGGGAGAAGAGTCGGTCATTACCGACGATCCCGACGAGGTGCGAAAGGCCGAAGCACTGGTGCTGCCCGGCGTAGGCCACTTCTGCACGACGGAGCGGCTGGCCTCGAGTGGCGTACGCGATGCGGTGAATGAAGCGATTGAGCGCGGCACGCCGTTTCTGGGCATTTGCGTGGGAATGCAATGGCAGTTTGCAGGATCGACCGAGTCTCCGGAGACCGCAGGGCTGGCGCTGTTTGAAGGCTCGTGCGAGCGCTTCCAGACGAAGCTCAAGGTTCCGCATGTGGGATGGAATCAGATTCGGCGCACGACAGGCGGAGCAAAGTCGCGACTGCTACAGAATGTGCCAGATGACAGCTTTGTTTATTTCACGCACTCGTACCGCGCACCGGTGGTAGAGGGAGTTTCGGCGGTGACGACCTACGACGAAACGTTCGCTGCCGCAGTTGAGCGCGACAATGTTTTCGGTGTGCAGTTTCATCCCGAAAAATCTGGCGACACTGGACTTTGCATCTTGAAGAACTTCTGCAGCTACGCCGCGGAGAGGAAATCGCGATGAGTACAGGAATTACGAAGCGAATCATCGCTTGCCTCGACGTGACGAACGGCCGCGTAGTGAAGGGCGTCCAATTTCTGGACCTGATCGACGCTGGCGATCCTGCGGAACTGGCGCATTTACACGCCACCAGTGGAGCGGATGAAATCGTACTGCTCGACATCACTGCGACCAGCGATGCGAGACCAATTCTGATTGATGTGGTGCGGCGCACGGCACGGCAGATGTTTGTGCCCTTCACCGTGGGTGGAGGCGTGCGCTCGCTGGAAGATGCTGGAGCGCTCTTCGATGCCGGGGCCGACAAGATTAGCATCAACTCGGCGGCGATCAAGAATCCCGAGATCATTACCGAAATCGCCGAGCGGTTCGGGTCGCAGGCGGTCATCGTCGCAATAGACGCCAAGCGCAAGCCCGATGCGGATGTATCGGCAGAAGGCAAGGTTCCCGCCGAGGTTTATCTGGCTGGCGGCCGCATTGCCACTGGGCGAGACGCGGTGGAGTGGGCACGCGAAGCAGAGTCCCGGGGAGCGGGAGAGATCCTACTGACCTCGATGGACTGCGATGGTACGCGCAACGGATTTGACTGCCCGCTAACGGCCGCGGTGGCTACGGCGGTGAACATTCCCGTGATCGCCAGCGGCGGCGCGGGTACGGGCGGGCACTTTGTGGACGTGTTTAAAGCCGGATGCGCCGACGCGGCGCTGGCCGCTTCCATTTTCCATTTCGGTATTCACGATGTGCGCGAACTCAAGGCACAACTGCAGAGCGAAGGCATTCCGGTTCGCCTTCCCTGCTAAGTTCAGCGAAAGACAAGGTACGAGATGCTAATTCCCTCGATTGATCTGATGGGCGGCAAGGTCGTCCAGCTTGTGCAGGGCGACCGCAAGGCGCTCGAGTTCGACGATCTTCAATACTGGATCGACCGCTTTCTTCCCTACCCCATGGTGCAGCTTATCGATCTGGATGCTGCGATGGGAAAGGGCGAGAACACCGCGCTCATTCACGAAATTTGCGAGCATCTTCCGGTACAGGTAGGCGGCGGAATCCGCTCGGTCGAAGCCGCGTCGAAGATGTTGCAGGCTGGGGCCAAGAAGGTGATCATCGGCTCGGCCCTGTTGAAGAATGGCGCTGTCGATCTTGAGATGGCACGGTCGCTGGCGCACTATGCGGCTCCTGCTCGCCTGCTGTTCGCTGTCGATTCGCGCGGAGGTAAGGTGGCCATCAAGGGATGGAAGGAAGGCACGTCACTCACGCCTGCTGCGATGATGCGAGAGACGGAGGAATACTGCTCCGGGTACCTCTACACCCATATCGATACGGAAGGCACGATGACCGGCTTCCCCATGCAGGTGGTGCCGGAGCTGAAAGATGCGACTCGTCGCAAGTTGATTGTCGCCGGCGGCATCAAATCTATGGACGAGGTCGATCAGCTCGACGCGCAAGGAGTGGACTCGGTGGTGGGAATGGCCGTGTACACAGGCGCGCTCAAGGCGTGATACGGCTCAGCGAGTTAGCGAAAATTCCGCAATCGCGCGCCTGAGCTGGAGAATCCAATGTTGTAGTCCGCGGCGATAGCGGCTGATTGGTGGCTTTTGATACCCTTTTCGGTTGGGATAACGCCGCTTTCCGCGTCAGCAAAGTCCCGAAGCTTCAATTCGGGCCAGGAGCAATGTGTCACAAGCTCACGTTATAGAAGTCAGCCCTGAAAACCAATCCCGAGAACATGTTTTTGACCTTTTCCGCCGCTGGGGATACCTGCAGGCGGATCTCGATCCGCTCGGCCATTTTTCCCGTCTCGATTATTCCGAACTGAAGGTGAGCGGGCCGGAGGCCGACCGCGCGCGCCAAATCTATTGCGGCACGGTTGGAGCCGAGTTCATGCACATCCCCGACCCGGAGCGCCGCCAGTGGATCATCGACCGCCTTGAAGGGCCGCAGCCCGAAGTGGATCAGCAAGCCATCCTGAAGCATCTGGTCGAGGCCGACATCTTCGAGCAGATGCTGCAGACGCTCTACATCGGAACCAAGCGCTTCTCCATCGAGGGCAACACAGCTCTGATGCCGATGATGGAGGAGATCCTGTCACAGGCAGCCACGCACGGAGCCGAAGAATGCGTAATCGCCATGAGCCATCGCGGACGATTAGCCGCGGTGTGCAACACCGTAGGGCGAGCTCCGAGCGATATCTACGGCGGCTTTGAAGACGTGGACCCGCGCTCGACCTTGGGCGGCGGCGATGTGAAGTATCACCAGGGCGCCACGGGATATCGCGAGTTCAACGGCCAACGAATGCGCATTCACTTGGTCAGCAACCCGAGCCATCTCGAGGCTGTCGATCCGGTCGCGCTAGGACGCGTGCGCGCCAAGCAGACTCGACGCGGTGCAAAGGGAAAGAGTCAAACAGTGCCCATTATCATGCACGGCGACTCGGCCTTTGCGGGACAGGGCATTTGGGCCGAGACGCTGAACATGAGCTATCTGCAGGCTTACGACGTGGGCGGCAGCATCAATATCATCGTCAATAACTTGGTCGGTTTTACGACGAATCCCAGCGACTACGCCAGCGGACGCTTTGCCAGCGATCTTGCCAAGCGCCTGCCGATTCCAATCTTCCACGTCAACGCGGAAGATCCCGATGCAGTGGTGCGCATTGGCCGCCTCGCGCTGGAGTATCGCTATCAGTTCGGATCGGATGTGGTAATTGACCTGATCGGTTATCGTCGTCACGGCCACTCCGAAATCGACGACCCAACAATCACGCAGCCAATCGTTTACGCCAAGATCAAGTCTCACCCGCCGCTCTACCAGATTTACGCCAAGCGTTTAGGGGTGGATGTGACGGCACAGGTTGAGGCCTCAAAAGCCCGCTACCAGCAAGCCAAGCAGGAAGCAAAAGGCCTGACGAAAAAGCCGGTTCTTTACAAGCTTCCCGATTATTGGAATGGCTTCGTCGGACGCAAGTGGCATCCTGAGGTTGAGGTGGACACTGGCGTTGCGCAGGAGGAGATCACTCGCCTGGGAATGAAGCTCTGCGAGTATCCTGAGGGCTTCCACATTCATCCAAAGGTCGCTGCCCTGCTGAAACAGCGGCAGGAGATGGCCACGGGCAAGCGTCCCATTGACTACGGTATGGCCGAAGCATTGGCCTTTGCAAGCCTGGTCACCAGCAGCGTTCCGGTGCGCATGAGTGGACAGGACACGCGGCGCGGCACGTTCAACCATCGCCACTCGGTGCTGATCGATACCGCGGACGAGAGCGAGTACATGCCGTTGCAGCACATGGCCGACAACCAGGCATTCATCGAGATCTACAACTCGGAGCTGTCAGAGGCCGCAGTGCTTGGCTTCGAATACGGATTCAGCCGCGATTATCCCGAGGCACTCACGCTGTGGGAAGCGCAGTTTGGAGATTTCGCCAACGGTGCGCAGATCGTGATCGACCAGTTCATCAGCGCAGGCGAGGAGAAATGGGGATTACTCTCAGGACTCGTGCTCCTGCTGCCCCATGGCTACGAAGGCCAGGGGCCGGAGCACTCGAGCGCGCGCATCGAGCGCTATCTCCAGCTTTGCGCGCGCGACAATATGCAGGTGTGCCAGCCTTCGTCAGCGGCGCAATTCTTCCACCTGCTCAGGAGGCAGGCGCTGCGCAAATGGCGTAAACCGCTCGTCTGCTTCACGCCGAAAAGCATGCTGCGTCATCCTGACGCGGCCAGCGATCTTGCTGCACTAGCGGCACCGCGCTTCCAGACCGTGGTTCCGGACATCCACGTCGATCCGGAAGAAGTCACCCGCGTGCTGCTGTGCACGGGCAAGATTGGACACGATCTGGAGGGCGAGCGCAAACGCCTGAACAACACCAACACGGCTATCCTGTTCCTTGATCAGCTCTATCCTTTCCCGGAACAAGACCTGGCGAACGCGCTTGCACCCTACAAGAACGCGCATGAACTGGTTTGGGTGCAGGAGGAACCGGCCAACATGGGCGCACTCAGCTTTGTGAAACAGCGGCTGCACCGGATGGCAGGCGACCGGCTGCCGCTTCGATCCATCAAGCGACAGGCCGCAGCCAGCCCCGCAACCGGGTCGGCCAAGGCTCACCAGATGGAACAGAAAACACTTCTCACGCTGGCCTTCACGAGCTAGTTCGCAACCAAGAACGATAAATGCCGCTCACATCGAGCGGCATTTCTTTGCTTGCGCCACGAAGATCAGGGATTCGTGGCATCCGGCGATTGCTCTGTGCTCTGCATGATAGGCGTGGAAGGTTCAAGTCGCTGCATTCGCCACTTTGTCTCCGGCGTCAGAAGAGGTGGCTTCAACGTACCAGCTCGGAAAGAGCAGCGTTCGCCGCCTAGAGACTGCGAATCCGCAGTGATCAGGCAGAAACGTCCGCTCTGTTTTGCGAAGGGAATCGGAAGCCGTGGGACTCTGTTGGAGCCTTGCCATCGCATGTGCAGATTCGCGGAATGCGCCGGTCCGTTCAGCTCCGCACCGGGCGTTGGCCTTTCCGGAACTCCCATTTGCCCGACGCAAGCGACTGCCCAACCACAGCAGAATAGCAAGACAGCCAAACGAGGTTTCATAGTTGCCTTCCGCGCGGATTCTATCGCTGCGATTCGGGTTAGGGGTATTGTTTTCCGCTATTCCCGATTCTCATTCGACATTGAGTTTCAGGTTGGAGCAAGTGAACCTGATTTGAAACTCGAGAAATTTTCTTTTACTCTACGTTCACATTGACGAACGACAGCATCCTAGAACGGCGAGAGGGTGAGCGATGGTGAACGACACAATTACCCAAGGATTGCGGCCTTACCTGATTGGCGAGAAGATTCGCGCGCTGCGGCTGAAGAAAAGCATGGGACTGGTCGAACTCGGCAAGCATACCAGCCTGTCAGCAGCCTTATTGTCTAAGATCGAGCGCGGCAAACTTATACCCACTCTGCCTACCCTGTTGCGGATTGCCATGGTGTTCAGCGTGGGGCTGGAATTTTTCTTCGATAACAATCGCGATCGCCATCTGGTCGAGGTGATCCGAAAATCCGAGCGCAAGCGGTTCCCTGAGCATCCTGGCTCTGACAACAGTTCCTACTGGTTCGAAAGTCTGGATTTCAAGGCGAGCGAGCGCAAGATCAATTCGTTTTATGCCGACTTCCAACTCATTTCGCCGGAGAAGCTGCGACCTCACCAGCATGCCGGAATCGAAGTTCTCTTCGTCATCGAAGGTAAGCTCAATCTCAAGATTGGCAAGGACGATTACGAGTTAGAGGCAGGCGACGCGATCTACTTCGACAGTTCGATGCCGCACTTCTATCTGAGGCTCAACCAACAAGGCGAATGCAAGGCGCTCGTAGTCACAGCAGCTTGAAGTCGATTAATTTCGATATGCCTGCAAGCCAGACTTGGTGAAACCGTGTGACAAGACGACAGAGCTGAATTTATCGCACAGAGCACGGCAACTCTCACGAGACGTTCTCGGTGAGTTAAACTGAACGTAGTCTGCTGTATGAATTCATCGCGGGCCTGTAGCTCAACGGTCAGAGCAGAGGACTCATAATCCTTTGGTTGTAGGTTCGAATCCTACCAGGCCCACCAAGAACCTCCAATTCGAAGCGCAACATCAAGCAATAAACATGCGCCTCCCGGCACTTTGCTCCAATCTGGTCCGCACGTAAGTACTTCTTCCGCTCTCTTTTCATTGCACGTTCGGTACAAATTCGGTACAGTGCAGCTACAAACCTTGTACCGGAGATCCAATGGCCACGCTCGTCAAAACTCCGTCTGGAACCTGGAAAGCAGTCATTAGGAGGACGGGTTGGCCAACAACTGTCAAGACGTTCCGCGTTAAGCGCGACGCCGAAGACTGGGCTCGAACCTCGGAAGACGAGATGGTCCGGGGCGTGTACATTCAGCGCGCGCCAGCCGAGAAGATGACCGTTGAAGCTGCTCTGAAGCGGTATCTGGCAGAAGTTTCGCCGACCAAGCGCCCTCTATCGCAATCTTCCGACAAACGTCACTCCAAACCGCTCATTGCGCATCTTGGGAAATACTCGCTCGCCGCTCTCACGCCAGAAATAATCGCCGAATATCGCGACATGCGATTAGCAGGAGAGGATCGGAAGGACAAAGGCGGGAAACCGGTTCCGCGAGCGAACAACACGGTGCGGTTGGATCTCGCTCTACTGGGACACCTCTTCACAATCGCCATGAAGGAATGGGGTATCGCCCTTCCTTGGAACCCAGTCTTGAACATTCGCAGACCAGCACCAGGACCTGGCCGAAACCGTCGTTTGCTCGCAGGAGAGCAGAAGGTCTTACTGGACGCAGTCGAGAAGCATTCGAATCCGATGCTTGGCTGGATCGTTCGCATTGCCCTGCTGACCGGGATGCGATCATCAGAGATCGTCACGCTTCAAACATCACAAGTTGACTTAAAGAGGCGTATCGTCACTCTTCTTGAAACCAAGAACACGCTTCCGCGAACTGTTCCCTTGAGCAAGGATGCCGTATCTGTGTTTCGAAAAGCATTGAATCATCCCGCCCGCCCCGAAAACTCCAGACTAATCTTCTATGGCGAGCCCGGAAGAGACGGCAATCGACGCCCTTATAACTTCAACAAGGTGTGGCTGGAGATAAAGCAGAAGAACGGTCTCGCGGATTTTCGATTCCACGACTTGCGCCATGAGGCCGTCAGCCGGTTTGTCGAGGCGGGATTATCCGACCAAGAGGTCTCTGCAATCAGCGGGCACAAGAGCATGCAGATGCCCAAGCGTTATACGCATCTTCGCGCGGAGGATCTCGTGTCGCGCCTGGATGGACTGCGTGCGCAAGGATCGAAGAAACCGCAAGAGCCGAGAAAACAAAGCAAAGCGCGAAAGGACAAAGGACGTGCCAAATCTCGAAAATCACGACGACTACAACACTCCGGCATTTCAGAACCTTCTTGCAGAAGGTGAAACGCATTAGCGGCGGTTTCGCCCGATTGAGACCGAGGAACTCGAATGTTCAGGCAAGTTGGATGAAGTGATGATGCTTCGCAGTCGAGAGCGCTGGGGCGAGTTAAGGTCTTCGCGACGTAGCGGCATGACTCTTCTGGACGCACAGGAGGTGGCTTGCCCATCATATTGGTCCCGGGAGAGGAGGTATACGGGTAAGGTAAACGAGAGATGATGTTCGAGTGCGGAGCGGCCGAACTTAAACACATATGGCAGTATCCGCGCTGCGAGCTTGGCCCTGAAACTTGCCTAAAGATTTCACTGCCTGTGTCCAGCAACTTAGGATATGCTCAAGCCATCCCCCCAATCCAGAAAACAATGGCCACTCCCAACCAGCAAGCAAACATAGCTCCGCATACCTTGACTAGTCTCGCTATTCTTAAGTCCAACTGGGATATAGCAAAGACTGATTACATCCAGAACTTCGTTCCCTTCGTCGCTGACGTTCTGCGGAATTGTGCAGAAGCAGAAATAGATACAGTAGAGGTCCAGAGTTGTGTCGCGAAATGCTTTGGGTTGAAGCTCCCACAAGGAGCAGTACGTACGATACTTCAACGCTGCGTTCGAGCGGGGTACGCAAAGCGAGAGCGACAGAAGTACGTGATTCAAAAAGACGCCATCGATGGCCCCGCGCTCGGCGCAGGTCGGGCGTTGGCATTGAGGCAGCTTGAGACCCTAACCGCAGGGTTCGTGCGATTTGCCGCTGAGCGATTCAAAGTAATCCTGACCGAAGCAGACGCAGAATCTGCCCTTCAGGGGTATGTCAGTGAACAATGTCCCGCAATATTAGCGGCAGCCGTTGATGGTTCGCCGATACCTCCGCCCTCCAAAGACGTTGAAAACTCTGAGGTGTTGGTTGGATCCTTTGTTCAGCACCTCTACATGAAGGATGCACAAGGTTTCGAGTTTTTGGAAACCTTGGTCAAAGGTGTAATGCTTGCGAACGTCCTTATCTACCCAGAAATCGGAAAAGTTACCCGCCATTTCGACGGCCTAGATGTCTATTTCGATACTGGCTTCGTACTTGGTGCGCTGGGACTGGAAGGCAGTATTCGGCAGAAACCATGTACTGAATTGCTGCAATTATTGCGCGAACACAACGCGAACCTCTGTCTTTTCGAGCACACTTTTGACGAAATCGCGGGCGTGCTCGACGCCGCCGCGAAAAACGCTCGCAACGGCAATGGCACACGGAAAGCGACAATTGATTTCTTCGAGCAGATTTCCACTCGTGAATATTCAGCGAGTGATATTGAGCTGTTTATTGCCAAACTGCACAGAGATCTAGACAGACTCCGCATTGAAATCAAGAAGAAGCCTGAGCATGAACTAATGTTCGGCCTCAATGAAAAATTGCTCGATGAAATGATTTCGGCGGAAATCCGCTACACAAATAGACGTGCAAAAGAAAATGATATCGATTCATTGACCTCTATTCACCGCCTTCGCAAAGGACAAACCTTCTCCGAACTGGAAAGCTGCAGAGCAGTATTTGTGACTACGAACTCAAACCTGGTTCGTGCATCGACTCGCTTCTTTAAACAAGAATATGAGCAGACGACGGTGCCTTTAGCACTGCAGGACTACGTGCTCAGTACGGTGGTCTGGTTGAAAGATCCCATAGAAGCTCCAGATCTGCCACGGACCCGACTCATTGCCGACTGCTACGCTGCGCTAAATCCTTCCGATCAACTTTGGAAGACCTATTTGACGGAGATAGAGACTCTTCGGACCCGCACCGACGTAACTCCCGAGGATTACAACCTGTTGCGCTACTCAACCGAAGCTCGGCATGCATTGATGAACATGACTCTGGGAGATCCTGCTCGGTTGAATTCCGATACGATGACCGATATTCTCGCTACCGCAAGGGCCGCAATTCGAGCCGACGTGGAAGGACAGCTCGCTGCTACGAGAATCAAAGTCCGAGCTGCGGAGAGCGAAAAAGCTACCCTACAGGAGTCTCTTGCGGCTGAACATGCCCGAGCAATTGAAGAACAGGTTGCGCATGATTCCGTCATCGAGGAACGTCTGCGACATAGAAGCCAGCAGCTAGAATCAGCACAAATCTACTCAGCCCGTATCGCCAAGACCTGCAAGACTCTCTGGTATATCGCGGCAGTACTCATAACGGTCGCAACCGTGTATGTCGCGGCTCCCTCTCCTCTAGGAATGGCGACTCCTTCCAGTCACTGGGGAAGATATGTTCTATCCGGCCTCATTATTGTAGGTGCAGTTATCTCATTTTCTAGTACGGTGTTCGGTTTCTCCGTAGCTTCTATCGGTCGGAGCATCGAGATACGAGTTGAAAAGTGGTGTTTGAGACAAATTTGCACGAAGCTGCTGAAAATCAACCCGAAGGAATGATGATTCGGAGCCGTGATAACGAATATACAAATGTAGACTGAGCATACGCTAGAAAAGGCATCCTGATGGCACCACGAATGCAAGGAATTGGTGAACAGATCCTTAAGCTTCTCGCGATTACCCCGAACTTGAAGGCTCGACAGATCGCAGCAGAATTGGGGCTCACTAGCAGGGACGTAAATTCAAAACTCTATGGCGAGCTGAAGTCGCTGGTATTTCAGGACCATCAATACAGATGGAATTTGGTTTCGACCGCAAGACCCACCGCGACTCGATCGGAAACTCCTACTCGATCGCAATCAAAGGTCGCTCGCCTTAGCCGGTACTACCTCGACTGTTTGTCGCACGATAGGGACACGGGCGTCAGCGCGTTTGCTGAGAGCAGGTTTGGTGACCCTGATTATGCAGAACTGAGTAGTCTGCCCTTCTTTGAACAAGCGGGCATATCACCGCTTTCCACACAATCGGCACAGCGAATCTCAAATAAAGTTCGCCGCGATCGCAACAAGCTAGTTCTCTACCTCGGATATCCAGTCAGGCTTCGGTTTGTCCGGTCCAATCGCACCGATTGGACTGGCTTCATGGTAGATCCTGTCTTCTTATTCCCTTTCGAATCCGACGGTTCCCGAACTGCGGAACTCCAACTTTCAGACGAGCTTCCAGCTATCAATTTCGAAATCCTGAAGAGGTTGACGAATGTTGGTTCCGGAAGCGTTATCGACGAAGCGATCGCTCTGACTGAGTCGCTAGGTCTGAATAACCCTTCTGAAGACGTTCCAGATCTAGATGAGGTGTTCTATCGTCTGAAGCAGGTTCGAACAGAGTGGGACTGGGCGGAAGAAATTGATCCGTACGCGTTGTCGCAGGGCTCACCGCTTTCGCAGATTACCACTGAGGGTATCTACAATCGGGCAATTCTCATATCCGGGGAGAGATCGCCCTACACGCAAGGTCTCGAAACGGAACTCTCGAAACTCAGCGAATTGGACGAGGGTCGATTCGCTTCCACGGCCCTCGGCGATTGGCTAAAGGGTGACTTCCTCGCCCCTGACAATGTTGTCGAGCACCCGTTGCTAGAAGTTCTGCCACTCAATACGGAGCAGCGTCAGGCCGTAGTCCAGGGACTGTCGAACCGTCTTACCGTCATCACCGGCCCTCCCGGTACCGGGAAGTCGCAGGTTGTAGCCTCCCTTCTCATCAACGCCGCCTGGCAGGGACGAAAGGTGCTGTTCGCCAGCAAGAACCACAAGGCAGTGGATGTTGTCGAAACGCGCGTGAATTCGATCGGCCCCCGCCCGATCGTGCTGCGGTTGGGCACAAAAGAATATCAAGCAGCTTTGTCTGACTACCTGACCGAGCTACTCGGCACAAGTGCATCACCTGACGATGAACCCAAGTATCGCGAGCGCCTCGCCACGAATGAACAACTGAAGCGTGAATTCGACAAATTAACAGCTTCCCAGGCCGAAGTCGTAGATTGCCGAAACCAAGTTGATGCTTTCGAACAGCAGGCAGAGACCGCACGATCGCAACTCGATCTCGCTAAGCTTGCCCTACTTCCACCGGATGCGGCTTCGATCGTGGAATCATTGCGGCGACAGGTCAAGCGGGCAGACAAGAATCAGGGTTCAGCGCTCGATCGGCTCCTTTGGCCCATGTTGCGCTCCAAGAGATTCGCGTCGGTAATGGACGCGGCCGAAAGAGCACGCCCGACTACATCAGCGCTTGGCGTTGCCAGTCTCGACGCACCGCACAACGATTCCACGGCCGCCGACTGGCAGGGTTACGTTGCACAGCTCGAACAGAAACTCACGCTGGCGCAAGAATTTAACGCCTACCTTAAAGCACTCCAAAGGCTGCAAGAGTGCCAATCGCTGGAGGAGATTGCGAAGAGGAAGACACAGCTTGCGAGCGAAATGGCGGAGAACTCAATGGAGCTCTGGACTCTGTGGCTTGCCTTACAGCCTGGAAGGATCACGGCGTCTCAGCGAAGGCTCCTCGGAGAATACGCATCGTTGCTGAGACTCATTTCTGCTCCAAACCAAGGCGCAGCCGCCGCTCAGGTCTTCCGCCGTTATTACGAAGTTCTGTCGCAAGTAGCAGACACACTCTCCTGTTGGGCAATCACATCTCTATCCACGCGCGGCAGAGTGCCATTCGAACCTGGATTCTTCGATCTCGTCGTGATCGATGAGGCTAGCCAGTGCGATGTAGCTTCCGCTTTGCCACTACTGTACCGCGCAAAGCGCGCCGTCATTATCGGCGATCCGAAACAGTTAAAGCACATCAGCAGCCTCCCAACATCGCAAGATCAACAGTTGCTAGCCAAGCATGATTTGATCGGAACAGATGCAGGCTGGAGCTATTCATCAGCGTCGCTGTTTGACCGAGCGCAGACGCTGTGCCACTCCGAAGACGTGATCAGTCTTCGAGACCACCATCGGTCGCATGCAGCAATTATCGCCTTCTCGAATGAGGAATTTTACAAAGACAAGCTTCGTGTGGCCACACGATATGAAAGTCTCGTACCTGTTCCCAACGAGCCCGCGCTCCAATGGATCGACATACGTGGGCAAGTGATCCGACCAGCAACAGGCGGAGCAGTAAACGAAATAGAAGCCCGTGCGGTCGTATCTGAACTGGAGCGTGTCGTTCTCAGAAACGGCTATCGAGGAACCGTCGGTGTTGTCACACCTTTCGCTGCTCAAGCGAACAGAATCCGCGACATCATCAATGAACACGACGCACTCTCACGAGTGCTTGCGGCTCAAGATTTTTTGGTACACACAGCACATCGGTTCCAAGGGGACGAGCGAGATCTAATCCTATTTTCGCCAACGGTGAGCACCGGGATTTCCGATGGCTCTCTCCACTTTCTCCGCTCCAACGGGTACCTATTCAACGTGGCAATCACGCGTGCTCGAGCATGCCTGAAGGTCATCGGCGATCAGAGCGCAGCGAGGAACTGCGGAGTTGATTACTTGCAAAAGTTTGCAGAACACGTTGGGTCGATCGGACAGCACACTACTGAACCGCAAATTGCAACTTCCGTCGGCGGCGCTGAATATCCGCCGGTTGCAAATCCTGAACAGGTTTCCGACTGGGAGCGGGTTCTGTATCGTGCTCTCTACAACGCGGGTCTTCGGCCCATGCCACAGTACCCCGTTGACCAGTACGTCTTAGACTTTGCGCTTTTAGATGGGAACAATCGTAGGCTCAACATTGAGGTCGATGGAGAGCGCTACCACCGCAACTGGGATGGAGAAATCTGCCGAAGAGATCAGATTCGCAACCAACGGCTCATCGAACTCGGATGGGATGTGATGAGATTCTGGGTTTATCAAGTTCGCGACGATTTGGATGGTTGTGTAAGAAGGGTGAATGCGTGGAAAGACTAGCGTAATGGGTCGTCGTCGCGGACCAGTACCGCCGGGGTGTGACGGATCGTCTGCAGAGGACGAAGGACTAATCACGCGTCAGGACCACCTCTACTTTCATCTAGGTCACAGGTGATCGCCAATGTTTCAACTTGCCTCAGATGGCTCGGTAATGGATAGCGCTGGCAAAATTATCTTCTTCAGCCTTGAAAGGTTCATTACGGAGATCGCAAACGGCGATTCCTGCTTCATATGCGGTGCGCATAGCGGCACTGTTCCGTTCAACGATGAGCACGTTATCCCCGATTGGATATTGAGGCGATTCCGACTACATGGCCGACAAATCGAGATTCCGAATCGAACTGGTTTTCGTTACGGGGAGCTGAAGGTGCCCTGCTGCGTCGCCTGTAACTCTGAGATGGGCGAACGGTTTGAAAAGCCTATGAGTACTCTGCTCTCAGGCGGCTTCGATTCAGTTTCAGAGGAACTGAAACGTCATGGACCTTGGATGCTGTTCTGCTGGATGGCGCTTGTTTTCCTCAAGACTCACCTGAAGGACAAGTATCTCGATTACCATCGGGACCGGCGCAAAGGCACAATGAAGATCGGTGAACTGCATTCATGGGATGAACTGCATCACCTGCATTGTGTCGTCCGGTCATACTACTCAGGCGCCAACGTTAACAAGGAGGTCCTTGGAACTATCGCAGTACTGCCAGCAAAGGTGAGACCGCATTTCGAGGGATTCGACTTCATCGACTTGTCTCTCGCTCAGACGATGCTTCTCGTCATCGATGACGTTGCGATCGTAACGGTGTTTAACGATGCACAAGCGGCGATGAGCATTGCCTTCGAGAATCTTCGACGCAAGATCGGTGGACCACTGTCTCCTCTACAACTCCGAGAAGTCGCGGCCACTCTCGCGACGATCAACTTGCAACTGGAGCCAAGACCACGTTTCTTTTCACAGATCGACGTGCAATCAGGTACCTACGAGATCGTCGCTGACCGGCCTGATCAGGTTGAGATCAAGTCGTGGGACCAGGATCTTTACGGCCGGATTATGTATGCGCTGACTAAAGACATGCTCAAGTCGAAAGTCGACGAAGAGATTCTCGGTTTTGTAAGGTCGGGCCGATATACGTTCTTAACAACCCCTGATGGAACGTTTGACGCCGACAGCATGGAGTTGGCACCGGATTCACCCCGCGATTCGAACTCAGAACGCGAGGATCCTCCTGCGGTTGAGCAGCAGGAAGAATAATAGCGCGCATTGTTTGTACGGCTGTTTTGTGCCCCGAACTCGAGCTCTGTTCAAAGTCTTGGACAAGTTCGTCGCCGCGCGCTATATTTCTTCCCGTCTCGCCTGTGGCGAAAAGAGATACGATCCACAAATTGAGACGCTAGCGAACAAGAGTCGTTTGCGAGATCGCCCTTGTTGAAGCGCTACCTACGAGTAGGCTGGCCGGAAGGCTGTGGGTGATCATCCGGGGTGGAGAATCGGGAATCCCCGGCAGGCGAGATTGGAAATAACAAGGCCGCGCTTTGCGCGGCTCTTCTTATGTTCGGCTGCCAAACACATGCGCACAGTTCTGCAACGAAGAATTCACTCAGCTCCCAAGCGAAACTCCATGGGAATCGTGTTCAACGCCTTCCATACGGCCTGCCGAGAAATCCCTAATATCCGAGCGATGTCGCCCTTCGTGCTCCCCGATATGAGCAGCCCAAGCATTTCCTTCTTGAGATCCGTTACGTTGCTATCAACGAGGTTTCTGGCAGTATTCCGAATCTGATCATCCTCGCTCGGATCAACACCTAGCCAGGAGGTCAGGTTAAGGAGATACATGACCACCGCGGGCCTCGTAGCAATATTCATCGCATCACAGGTTTTGAAACGGCCCTTCAGCCGCAATGCCTCTGCTTCATACTGTCGCAAATGTCGCCTCGCTCGCAGGTAATCAGCATTCCAAGAACCGTCATGTAGCTTCGGCCTGTGTTGCTCGCAGTACACGCTGCTTAGCAATGCGTTTTCGGTTGCATCCTGTCTGGTCTCGAAATTCGATTGCAAGTACGCAGTCACCTCGGGCGGTCTGCCGCAGAACCTGCAGAATTCCGACAAACGCTTCCGATTCGTAGTGAGTTTCCGTCCAACTGTTTCGCGCGGGATTGTCGCAACCTTCGTAAATACAGCGTTCGTAGGTCGGCGGCGATGATGTGAGCAGAGGAACGCGCTGAGAACGCCGTTCCGGGCATCGGCTGGAACGTTACCACCTTGCCTATAGTGCTCTAGCTCCGTTGGTCGGCCGCACGGCTTGCCACCAACGATATACCGGCACCTAGGGTTTTCAGTTGCAGGAAGGTCCGCAACTCGTTCGAATTGTTCTTTCCAAAACTGTCTGGCACGGCACTCGAAGAGTAATTCACGCACACTCGATACCGTGGCGGCAAACTCATTGAGAGCCCTCTTAACTTCCGGGTCAGAGTTTATCGATTCCAGATCGGCAGGACGGCGACTATTAAACAACGACCGGTGGATGGAGCGCATTTGTCCGTTCAGTTTTGCAAGTTTGCTACTCGGTGAACAGTTTGCAAAAACGATTCCTCGGCACTTGGCGCGCACATGATCAAGCGGCCCGTGTGGTAACTGCCGGATATACGTCTGCCAAGCAGGATCAATTACCTTTCCGAGAAGCCCGTAAGTCGCCGTTAAGGGTGACGTCCGAGAGTGCGGCCTCCATCTGCGACAAAAGACATGGATAGCGTTCGCCACGATCTCAGAACATCCTGGCGTAATCGAAATCTCGACCCTTGCCTCCAGATTCCACTCCTTCCGTCAACCTAGATGACAAATACTTCGGCACCAGCCTAACGCTCAGCCTTCTACTCTGCAAGTGAAAGTTTTCGCAGATTTGCGGAGGTTAGCGGATGACGACGGAAGAAATACTGGTCAAGAAGTTTGGACCCTTGATGACTCTAGCGCAACTTGCAGCTCTCCTGGACAGGTCGCCGGATGGACTGCGAATTACGTTACGAAATGGGAAGGAGTGGACCCAACGAATGAACGCGGCGAAGCTCCGTATGGGCAAACGGATCTACTTCCGAACCTCAGAGATTTCAAAGGTGGTGGGTGGGGATCCCAGGGGGGCCAAGTGACTTTGCGAATCACCGTATCGAATCAACGAGGCGGCGTTGGAAAGACAACCACTGCGACAACGCTCGCTCAAATCCTTGCGGACAGTGGACTGAAGGTCTTGCTGGTAGACACAGATCCTCAGGGTTCAATCGCAAGCGTTATCAGGATGCAGACCGAGAAAACCTCCGGACTGATCGTTCCTTTCAGCGAGGATCGGCAATGACGAGCATTGATGGCCGGACTGCGCCCAGGCTGTATCTCTACAACTACTTGATCGACGGTCTCGCTTTCAAAGACTGCGTCGTTTCGGCTCGTACCAACCTAGATGTTCTCTGTTCAAATCGCCGCACGGCCCAGATCGAGACGATTCTGCTGGGAGAGCGCGAACGCGAGCTACTGCTGCGCAATTTTCTCGCCCCCGTGGAAGATCGATACGATGTTGTCATCATCGATGTAAGTCCGTCGATCAATCTTCTGCAGACATGTGCGATGGTCTACACGCGACGAATTCTCGTTCCAGTCGCCATGGACCCTCTTAGCTTCCAAGGCGCGCGGGCATCAATCGAAACGGCTAACAGCCTCAATCAGCTTCTCAAGACTGACATACGACCCGCAGCAATCTTGCCCGTCATGGTCCACCGCCGCATGGTAATGACCGAGATGGTATTGGAAGGGCTTGAGGATTTGAGCCGCCAAACGGGCATACCTCTGCTACCTGCAATCCGCACCGATGCGAGTGTTTCCAAGGCCGTACGCCAGAAGCAGTTCCTCGGCGAGTACGACAAGAATTGCAAAGCTTTCCAAGACTACACCGCTGCAGCGAACAGGCTGATGTCGGTACTCAAGGATGCCCCCTGTGCTTCACAAACAGCCGCACGCGCGTAGGCGACACAGATTGGAGCCGCTGCGATATGACGAAACGCAGTCGGCTCCGGGTCTCACCGGCCTTGCGGACGTCATCAACTCGTACGTGCAGCCGTCCCACACCGACGGCAAAGACTCTAGGAATTCCGGAACAGATGCCCCTGAGCTTTTACAACTCGATAGCTCTTCCACTGAAGTCGAATCGACACCAGGTGTCGTGGTAACACCTGGCGCGGCTGCGACACCGGATGTCGTATCGACACCGACAGCATCAGGCAGGATAAAAGCTCAACCTATCCGCGAAATGAGACTGGCGCAGGATGGGCACACTCACGCTGAGGAAGTTGTGTACCAGAAGCTCTGGACAGCTATAGCTGACCACAGCGAACCCCTTCGCAAGGGGCGCGTAAAGCCAATAACGCTACTAGAGGAAGGCAGTAATAAGGAGGTTCACAGGGTTAGCGCCAGCTTAAGCGCGGTAGCAAAGGCTGCTGCGTTGACCCGGCATAACGCTGTTCTTTGCATTGAAAGCTTGATTGACAAGCTCTCGATTGAACGAGAGAACCACGGCGACAGCGTAGAGGAGACGCCCGCAATCTTTAGGATTTATTCGTACGTGCAAATCCTAAAACGACGAGCGACTGCGGGACTGACACATGTCATACGTACACGAGGTGCTTCCGTTGTAAATGAAAGAGGTGTCGATCCGCGGCCGCTTGAGAAACGAAACCGTCGCCTACTCGAATTCAAGGACAGAGACCGCGCAAGAAGATTAAGTCGTGCGACAAAAAACGGATCGCAGCCTCAATCGACACCAGGTGCAACTCCGACACCTGCCGCCAGTGTCGTATCGACACCACAACTAGGAACTACCGTCTTAGGAAGTAATAAAGAGATGCTTCCGCCGACGACCGACGGAGCAGCAATCGATGACTTAACAAATGCGAGTCTGAAGAACGCGGCAGACGAGCGTTTAGAAGAACTCGATGCATATCGAATCGATCCGAATGAACGCGAGATCGTTTTTCACACGCTGGCGCAATTTGCGGCTGCCGTGGATCGGGATGCAGTGACCCGGATCATTGTTGAGTGTCGCAGGGCAATGCCGTTGTGTACCGCTGAGGACATTCAGCTTGCGATCGTTGCAAAAGGGCGTCAGATGCAGTTCTCTAGATCCATAGAAAATCCCCTCGGCCTGTTGATTTCAAAAGTGCCCCTTCTCATCGAGAGTGCCTGCCAACGCAGAAGGCGCACCAAGATTCAGGACGATGACGAAGCCGCGAAGCAGCGTCTGTCGGAAAAAGTTCATCGATACCTTGCCTCCCGCGATGATGACAATCCTTGGCACGCGTTCCTCGCCTGGGCCCAAATACATATAAACCCCCACAGCTTCGAAACCTGGCTGAAGCCCACGCGTTTCGCGGCGCTTGAGAACGGCATTCTGTCTGTTTGGGTGCCTGCTGTTGAATTCAAAACCATTGCGACGAAATACGAATCGCATTTAGCACAGGCAAAAGAAGAACTGAGTCTCGATGTTTCCACTTTTAGATTTGTGACGTCAGAGGACCTGTCGCGCGAACTTGCCAACATCGCCGAGGTGGAGGCGATCCGATGAGTTCGACAGGTGCCCTTCACGGTATTACCGCCACGACCTTTGAACAATCAGCAGATGTCGTCGACTTGCGTTACAAACGCTCTGATGCCGCCGCGCACGAGCGTCACACGTTGCAGATATTTTCTGTTTTTCTTCCCTCGTGCGGATTGTTTCGATTATCTGAAATCGAGACGCGGTCCGCATTGGATACGCGATACGTCAGCAAAGTTCAGCCACTTGACTCCGGCTCTGGTGCGGTTCACAGAAGTTCGCACCGAGGTAACCGAGGAAGACGATTAGTCGCTGATTCGCCTACTCGCCTGAGATCTTCGGCCTGCTGCGACAGAACGGCCACAGCGGTCGCCTACCACACTGCTTGTTGGCTAGCAGGAACCCATGCCGTCCGCCTACAGTCGCTACGCTCCTTGCGGTGGTCGGCGGGTTCCCAAGGGCTTTGCCCCTGTAACCCACGCGTACTTAGTAGTGCGCAAAAGGAGACTCAACACCATGTATGACACACCGAATGTTCAAGAACCCGATTTGTCGCAAGCGCGTCAGCATCGAAGAGCACCCCGCGACCACGTTAGCAGCTTTCGATGCAACGCCATCGATCTCGACCTGTGCAAGAGGAAAGCGGCTGCGCAAGGTATGTCACTTTCCGCCTACGCAGTGGCCGCTATGCTGAACCGCCGTGACAGACGGCCCTGCGTGCCCGAGATCAACAAGCGCGCCCACGCGACTCTAGGACGAGGGATTGGCTGCCTCAATCAGATTGCCCTTCAGATCAACAGGATTGCTGCCGACGAAAAGCGCTCCGCAAAAGAGGTGCTCGCCGACATCTTGGGACAGTACGCCGAGGTGTGGATTGAAACCCTGTCGAAGCACCGCGAGGAAATAAAACGCCTACGACTCGCTCTTGTCGGGATCGGTCTCAAGGAACAAGACCGAACCCTGAAGGGATTGAATGAGCGCGTCGAAACAACTGTGGAGAGCACCCAACCGTCGATGCAAGAGGTCCTGTGAATGCCGATCGGAACCGCGCATACGGGTTCGAGCTTTCGCGGTGTTCTTAACTACGCGCTGGGCAAGGACCGTACAACTAGCAATCCGGAGATCATTGGCGGCACGATGTCGGGCGAGACTGCCCGCGAACTGGCGAAGGAATTCGCCTACACGCGGGGCATGCGCCCAGACGTCACCAAGCCGGTACACCACCTCACCTTGAGCGGGTGCCCGTATGAGGTTGTTGGTAACGAGCGATGGATCCAGATAGCTGTTACCCACCTCCAAAATCTCGGCTACAACCTCGATGAAACCCAGTACGTAGTGGTCCGACACCACGACACCGATTCAGACCACTGGTCTAGGCCTGCCGGAAAAAAGCGCGAGATCGTCTACCTTGAGCCAGCAGACAGTGCCGGATGGAAATTTCATGAGGGAAAAGAGCACATACACATCATTGCATCGCGTATTCAGACAAACGAACGTTTGATTCGTAACAGCAATGACCGGTACAGGGTGATGTCTTCGTGCCGAGTTCTAGAGCAGACATTCGGCCTTGAAAAGGGCGCAGTGGAACTGGACGGCCCGAGTGAAAAGAGGCGCAGGGCCGCAGAAATTGGAGACCGCCTTCCAACACCCAGGGAGGTAGTGGCCCTTAAAAAGACGGGGGTGATACCCCTTCGAGTTCAGTTGCAAGCACACATAAAGCAAGCAGCGCAGGGTGAGCCGACCGTTCAACTGTATGTCAAACGACTGGAGGAGATTGGGGTCAGGGTGCATGCAACAGTTGGTGGAGGCAAGTGCACCGGGCTCTCGTACACGTTCGGAGGTCAGCGTTTCAAGGGTCAAGACCTTGGAGAGCGTTTTAAGTGGGCAAAGTTGCAGTCACAGATGGGAGTGAAATATGAGCCGGATCGAGACAGGGAGTTCCTCGAAAGACGAAGCACTGGAAGAAATGTACGAACGAGCGAACAGCACGGCAAAGCGGCAGAGAAGAGCGGTAAACCTGAGCCGACGAATCGCTCAATCTCAACAGCTAAGGAAGAGACTATCAATGGCAGTTACAACCACGGAGGCCCTATGTCAGCAGATCGAGATGGTAGCGGACGACGCAGCAGAAGCTACGAAGGAATGCCAGAACACACTGAAGCTGATGAGCGAAGCAGTCACGAAGCAAGAGAAACAGCTACTTCAAATTCAGCAAAGGATGGAAATGATGATTTCCACGGCCCAGTCAGCGGAACAGTCACTGAAGGCCGCGGTCAACAAAATCGAAGACGCAAAGCATTCGGCCTTCCGACAGATGGTCGAGAACTGGGCAGTCTGGGCAGCGATGGTTTTGATAGCGTTCTCCGCGACTTGGTTCCTGACATGGCGCGAGATCGGACCGATTGCCGCGCAGGTCAATTCGCTCCATCACTGGATGCAGACTTCCCAATCAAATGCGAATCGCAGGCCTCCGACACAGCATTCCAGTCAATAGAGCCGGTCGCTCCAATCCTGCAGTTCGGAGCCGCCGCCGACAAGGATGAACGACCGGAATCCGAATGGAACGTCATGTCAGAAGAGTCGATCGCCGGAATCCAGCGGAAGATAGCGCTGTCTCAACGACTTGCGACAGTGCGCACTTCAGTGAATCGTCGTGGCTTCCGAGAATACTCGATCGGCTCGAAGCTTTCAGTGATTGACAAGGGCAGCGTTGTAGCTGTGATGGACGGTGATGACGATTCGATCATGCTTGCTTTGCAGTTGGCAATCCAGAAATACGGGAACGTGTTAACTGCCAATGGTTCGTCAGAGTGGAAATCAAAGGTCGCAAAGCTCGCAGCACAGAATGGCGTGATTGTGCGCTTCGCGGACAGAGACATGGAGCAGATCCAATATGAGGAAAAGCTTAGAACTCATCCGGAATCGCAGATCGCACAGCACATGAGTGAGTTGCGGCAATCGCTGCAGCACGATGCAGGTTCTACTTTGAGGTTCCTCAACCGACGCGCAGCGGAGTCGTTTCTGGACGGCGTTTACGGATCCGGCAGAGGACGCGGCTTGATCGCGGACATGCATCACGGTCTCGGCTTGAATGAAACCCGGGTCGTAAACATAAGAAAAATAATGAAAATGGAAGTGATCCGGAAAGCCGATGATAGCTACATTTATCGTTTGATAAGCAACAAAGGGCGGGATCAGCAGGTGTTGAACGCTCTGTCGCAAGCAGAAAAGCTAGCGACAATCAAGGCCGAACGAGCAATGACTACGCCAGTACGGGTAAGCTCCAACTCGCGATGTAGAGCCAAGGAGGGAGTCACACGATAGATCGCGGGCTCGCAGTGTACTCTCGACATTCTCCGACCAGGACCGAATTGTACGAGTTCACGAAGAGCGCTACGGCGCTCTTCGCTTGCAAGCGGAATACTGCGTCTTTGGAGTGACCGATGGCTGATATAGATAATGCCGGAAGCGACACGCTACTGTTCCATCAAGGTTCTAAGCAGATTTGCGCTCACATAAGCGGCATATGCGTGATGTGAATCATTCTTCTGTCCGTCAGCGAAATCAACAATGCCCTTAATCACGAAAGGGATCGGCCGCGGCCTGGGAGATTCATCTGCCACCGCGAAGATTGCATATGCTTCCATATCAATGCCGATCACCTTTCGCTGCTGTGATTGAATGAACAACGAATGGGTATCGTCAGCCAGAACGCTCGCCCCTGAAGCCATTGGAGCAATGTGAAGTCGTAACAGCGTCCCAACTGGTTCGCCGGGCCACTCACTCCTTATGATGTCTAGAGCAGCGGCGTTTTGCGACAGAGCCTTAATCTTCGTCCTTATGAACGCATCCAAGGAGAGCTGCTCTGGCGCCGGCTCGAATGAAGGCATCCCGTCTGAAGTCTTGAATTTGCCACTTCCCCAATCCCAGCATGGATCCGCAGCTACAGCGTCACCCAAGGAACATTTGCCTTTGATTCCCGCCGCGATTCCAACCATAGCGAGATACTTCGGACGGAATCGATGAACCATCTTCATCGCTAGAGTTGCCGCGTATGGCATTCCCATCTTGGTGGCTGAGGCGGCCACTACCCTCTTTGTATCTTCACCGGCATTGAAGCGACCTTCCCAGTATTCCGCGGAATCTTGGCAACACTGTGATTTCTTCCAGTCCCAAGGAAGGCGCAGCACAGCTTTCAGTTCTGGGTCGTGCAGAGCAGTCACAACACACAGTTCGGCTTCATGCTCTGGTATCGCGGTTTTGTGAGCAGCTTCCGTTAGATACTGAATCTTCGCTCTCAACTGTTCTGCCCATGCTTCAGATGAGCGATCAAAGTGAACTAGAGTCCAGAGTTGATTCGAGAATTCTTGGCCCGCTTCCTGCGCCAAGTTATCGTAGGCAGTGAGTCCGACTATTTCTCGCGGCTTGATGTAGCGGTTGCCTCTCCCGATTGCTTTCAAAAGCTCCAGGCCACCTTTTGGATTTGGGTGTGATTCAGCGTTTTGAGGTAAGGCAACATCAAGTATCAGCAGATCGTACTGGGTTTCGAGCAACGCACGCTTCGCCTGCGCTGCGTTTTGGGCCGTATCGATCTGCAGCACGACTCCTTCAGCCTTCATCAACGCAGATGCGACCAGTTGAATCTTGTTTGCGTCGTCGTCCACCACTAGGATTCTCATTCCGATCGCTCCTGCTCCAAGTTCACAATTGCTTGCTGCAACTGCCGCTTCCACGCATCTACGGCACTGTTGTAATAGATCGTCTGCACACACAGACCTTCAAATCTCTGTGCGAGTGAGGCCCGCAACGTCTCAAGATCTAATCGTTCGTCTCCGTTGCCGAAGCTTTCAAATTGCGTTAGCACTATAACGGGCGTTCGCACATTCCGGCGCTTCATCTTCCTCAGGAATTCCTGTCCGCCTAAAGGATGAATAATGCCGCCGTCTTCATCAGTGTCTTGATCGAAATTTGGAAGCGTCATGTCGAGTATCACGAGATCTGCAACCCGCTTGAATACGGCGGCAAGTCCAGAATGCAGAGAATGTGCTATTTCAGTCTCTGTTTGGGGGAACGTCTCATTGAGGAAAGCCAAAATTTGAGAACATTTGTTCTCATCATCTTCGACAACGAGGACAGTCTTCATGGATCACACTCCCTTAGGTAACGATCGTGAACGGTAAGTCAAGTCTGACGCTAAAGCGATCGCCTACGACACCAAAATCCAGCTTCGAATCTTTTCCCGGATTGTCCGTTCTTATAATGTTCCAGAGTTTGACTAGGCCAGTCCCGCCCTCTGACCTAACTACATGTTGGTACCTTCCGCTCGCAATAATTTCTCGGATTTTCGCGAGTCGCGGCTCCGGATCTTCGATCATGTGGAAGTCGCTTACAACCTCTATCAGCATGTGTGCTCCTTGTTCGCTGATCGTCAAGTCGACCCTCGGCTGATACGACATCCCGCAGTGTTTCTGAATGTTCTCGAATATAATAAAGAACACATCCGAGAACCGACGTAGCTCAAGAATTTGTGTCGATACGGAGATGTTGCGAGATATATCGGGATCGAAGTTTGGGTGCAGTCGACGAATCTGTTGCAAGCTGATTTCAGCGATTTCGTCCATCGTGAACAGTTCTGTAGAGGCGGACTTTGGCGGATGAAACCAGGACTGCAGGCTAGCTAGCGCCTGATTCAACCGCGTCTGTGAGTGACGGACTGCACTGATCACTTCATCTACTGAATCAGTAAATTGACGAAGCGCTTCGATTTCTGAAACAAGTTTCCCGGTCACACTCATCAGGTCAGTCCGCAGTTCCGAATCTATGATCTCCCTGACATTAGAGAGTGAATGTTCTAGGTTGGCCCAGAACACATCAATGCATCCGTTAACGAACAGTGGGAATGCCGAGTCTGAGCGAATCTCTGCGGACACCTGAAGAAGGTCAAGGTTAAAGATGTTGTAGGTGAACAGCCCTTCTGATTTATCAGAAGTCTTGATTTGCAGTCTTCTATCCGCAAAGCTCTTCACGATCTTGTCAAAGCTCTCAGAGAACCGCTTAAGACTTTGGTCAAGTTGCTCAGCCACCCAGGGTTCTAGCGGAAGCCGCGTCATCCAGAACTGGTTTGACTGGTATTGGTTGTTGCCCTCTGCGCGCTGCGTAATGATATGCCCCTCTTCTAACGGTGCCCTAAGTTGTCCTGAGAGGGCACCGTGTCGCGTACGCAAGCTGAGATAAGAATCCAGGCCATAGAACGAATTGGTATAGCTTTCGTATAGAAAGCTGTCGATCATTTCCGTCAACAGGGTTACCGTTTCATCGCTAGCCATGTCCGGTAATGTGACTTTATCGTCAGCATTGACCGTTGCGTGCACAGTCGATGGTTTCACACCTGCAAATCGGAGCGCCTGCAATCGGGCGAACCCCTCCTTCAGGTTCTTCTCCGCCCACCTTCGGAGCGGATTGAGATCGATAGCGAATTTGCTTCTCTCAACATCTCGCAGCCCCTCACTAACAATTTGCTTTCGAGTAATCTCACGTAGTTCCGATTCGTATGCCGCGGCATTTTCCAAATCGATACCACGCAGCAGTTTACAAACTTCGATACGCTCAGATTCAAGACTCTTGGAGGTTTCGAAGTATGCCGAAGAAGACATCACCTCGGGGACACAGACGTAACGGAGAAAATAGATGATGTATCTTCGTCGATCCGCGGCGAAGTGTTCTAGATTGAGTTGGGAAGGTCTCTCGACACCCTGCACGGATAAAAAGTCTTCGTATGCGTCGTTTCGAATAAACGGGCGATCATCGCCAAAGTAGCGTAAATACAGGTCATAAACGATCGCCAAGAACAGTGGATCACCTGTAGTCTCTGCAATCTCGTCTTCGTCTAGCATCTCAACCGCCCGTGAGATCGGCAACATTATCAGCATTTGCGGATCTTCGAGGTAACCTTTGGCGATTGAGAAGAGTGCGTCCTCGATCTTCGATTCATCTAGCTGGAAATGAATTTTGCGCCGGATGACTTGGCGGGCCAAGCGCCTGAACTCCGCTGCAACAGGTAAGGAGCCGTCGGACAGTGCAGAGCGGTCCTCCGGGTCCATCATTCGCCACCTTAGGTCGCAGGGTGCAACGTTCGAACCTCGCTTAGCAGACTCGCCCAACTTGTAGCCGAGCCGGTGAAGAGCCAGGGTGAACGCACGCCGAGATGCATCTGGGATAATTGGCAAGACGAGCGGGTTCAGTTCTCCAGTTGACAAGAAATAACGCCTTCTAAGTGAGTCGTTGAAGTACCACTTCTCGGACGCGAGTTCCATCATCGTCGGTCTAATCGAGTCGGCAAAACGGAACGGCACGTAACATTCGGCGATGCGCAAAAGTTCATACAGATCGTCCTCATATCCTTCCGCTTTCGTCGCGACGTTGAACACTAAGGAAAGAATAGCCTGCCGGGGTGTGGGTGATTCAAAGACGGGAGGCTTATCGGAATCGCAGCGGGCCAGTGCTTCGACTATGGTGCTACCAATGTCGCTTGTGTTCGTCACATCACCTTCTATCGATTCGATTGCGCCGTGAGGGTTTAAGGAATCCAGTTGGAATTGAGCCTGGACAAAGAGCGACGGTGACACAGAATCCGGCAACGGTTTTATCCCAAAAAGAACTCGCAAGTGCTCCAGACGTGGGTCGTCTATACACGTAGAAAGGAGCTCTAGGGCCGCTGTCCCTTCCTGTGAATCTGCCGAGGTTGCCAGAGCGAGCAAAAGCGTTTCGTATTGATCGACTAAAGATGAGTTTTCGTCGTGACGAATGACAGCGGACAGCACGTCGCGGTCAGCAGATAGGTCCCGAAACAGCCGAAATCGCAGGTACTCTCGCAGGGGTTCATCAGCATCCGTGTGGACAATCGCCGATTCCACTCTGTGCTTGAAGAGTATTTGATTCGTAGCGCTTTCGTTCTTCTGGCTAAGGTAATGCGCGGTGAACTGCACAATTCCAGAACGTGCAACCTTTCTCACTTGAGCCAGGTATGACTTCTGAGGCTCAAGACCCTTCCAATGTTGCAAAAACGCAAGCTTTGTTTCGAGTAGGAAGAACGAGACGCCATATCCCATCTCGATTTGGTTGAGGAGACGTTCAGCCGAGACTTCCTCACCGTCGAGCCACGCTTGTTCCAGTGCGTCCTTCAGTTGAACAAACGCGTTGATGCGTGCTGCAGATAAGGCAACTCTGGTCGCAACCCATAGAAACTCCAGACCCAAGGGGATAGGATCCAAAGCAACCGACTGGGGCATCAGATAATCGTAGGAGCTTGGGAACGCGGGATTTAGTGGCCGTAACGACCCTTTACCAGCTAGACTTGGCAGCCAAGTAAATAGTTGGCGGTAGCTTTTCGGTGAAATCTCGTCTCGTAAGTGCGACAGTACAGCATGCGGATTTCGAGCTCCCCTAAGTACGTTCTTGAGGTTGTTGGACACGTTGGGCCTCCAGCAAAGCGCAATCAGCTCTTGCCGAAGGTGGGGGGTAGACCCGTGGCCAGAGAGGATCTAAAGCTGCAACAAAGTGAGTTGAACCATAATAGTACGAAGCTCGATTCGTAACGAGATGCAATATGAAAATTCAGATCTGCGATCCCGTGCGTTACACGTTGAGGGTTGATGCCCGACTTTGGAAGCTGAATTTGCTGCGTTATTGTCGAGAGATTCGGCATGAATGCCGAAGTGGTCTACCGAGCGACTCTTGTTAAGATTGGCCGCCGCTAGTAGTAACCGGTACTTTCACGGTACAGCAGTCAGTTCTGTCCAGCTTGTTAAAAGTACGCTAAATTACATTTCATCAGTTACTTACGGTTTCGCCACATTTCGGAGCATTTCGCTGCATTATCAATGGTTTACAGTATTCGTAGAAAACTCATAATCCTTTGGTTGTAGGTTCGAATCCTACCAGGCCCACCAATCCTTCATTCCCTATCCAGCAACCCAGATCAGCCGCGCACGTCGCTCGCTGTTTCAGCTTCCCTCGCTGGCAGTGCTGGTTTTTAACCGCAAAGACTCATCGCAACGCAGCACCGAACTGACGCGTGCTCACCCAGGCGATCCACTTCAGAATCCCGGGATGTTGACGGATCTGTTCAAGGTTGTTGTACTCGCGCTCGAGTTCCTTTTTGGTGAAGAGAGCATGGATCTGGTTATGACAGGGACGGCATAGAGCAACCGTCTGGTTACGCTCTGCGGAACTCGTCTCTCGCTTGACTCGTTTGTTGCTGTGCCGCGTGCGCGGAATCAGGTGATGGCGAGTGAGTCGCATTCCGTCCCGCCCGCAGAGAACGCAGATTCCAGTCATCAACTCATTCGATGAGCAGGAGCAATATTTAGATCTCAACCTGAGTAGAAGCTCTCTCTTCTTCCATCTCTGTTCCAAAGGGAGACTCTGCCCTGCCCTGTCTCTAAACGGTTCGAGCCGCTCAGGGAATCTCGGAACTGACGACTAAATCTCGCAGTTCCTTTGCTACATTACACATCTCGAGCATGTAAGTTCGCATCAAAATAGTTACCGGAGTAGTAGCGATTTTTTCTCTTATTTTTGCCGCGGATTGCGGCTCAGCGAGGGTCTATATATGCTGTCGAAGTGCTTCAACTCAAAGTGTTCAGCTACGTTTCAATACCTTGGACAGGGCCGTCTGTTCAAGATTGACTTCAGTGAAGCAGGCAAGAGGAACTCAGCGCACGGCAATTCAGCTACAAAGTTGAACCCGGCGCGCAGCAAAACGTATCCGATCGAACATTTCTGGCTGTGTGACAAATGCGCGAGCAAGATGGACCTCATCCTGAGCGAGAGCGGAGAGGTTCGCGTGGTTCCACTTCAAAAGCGAGTGGTAGTACCCGTCAAGAGCATTCAGAAGGTTCAGCGCGCAGCAGCCTCCTGATTTATGTCTGCGGCTTGCCCGGCGTGAGCACGGTTTCAGGCGTGGACGACACGACCTGGAACGTGGGCCGAGTATAGTGCCCTGTCAGTGCGTTCAGGCGTATCTTCATCAACTCAAGAAACATCTTTACGCCGTCCACAAGCGGATTGATCTTCGAGCGGTCGTCATTTGCCCATTCGACCGCCACCTCTGTCATCTTGAACCCAAACCTACGCGCGATGAATAGCAGTTCGGGATCGAATCCCCAACGCTCGATCTGCTGGCGGGTGAAGATGACCTCGGCTGCGTTTCGGGTGAAGGCTTTGAATCCGCACTGCGTATCTTTGTAGGGCAGATTCAGCATCAACCGGAGCAGAACGTTGTAGGCGCGTCCCACGAATTGACGCAAGAGGGACTGGCGACGGGTTTGCGTTTCGGCCAATAGCCAGCGCGAGCCGAACGCAACATCGGCACCCTTCTCGATGGCATCGATCAACTTCAGCGATTCTTGAATGGGCGAGGAGAAATCGGCATCACTGAACATCAGGATGTCGCCGTGAGCATTCAGCATGCCGTTGCGCACGCTGTAGCCCTTGCCGCGATTCCCTGGATTTTCGAGAAGACGGAGTTCGGGAGCATCGATCATCAACTGCTTTACGATCTCGGCAGTGTCATCTCTCGATCCATCGTTGACGACAACAATCTCAAAACTCCAATTGTGTGCACGTCCAAACGCGAGCGCCTTCTCGAGTCCCGGGCGAATTCGCGCACTTTCGTTGTAAGCAGGCAGAATGATGGAATATTGCACTGGCATTCACTAGTTGGACGCACTCAGATTGAAAAGCAGTTGTAAGTGCGATTGTAGCAAATAGCCTTAGTTCAAGCTGCGTGTTCGCGTAACGCAAGCATGGAGAAGAACTCGGAGACGATCGATTCGTCCCAAAGTCCCTGCTGTGCCTCGGAATGCATAGTCTCGCGCGCTTCCTCGTGAGTATGCGCAGGCTTGTAGGGACGCTCGGTGCGCAGAGCGTCGTAAACGTCCACAACCTGAAGGATGCGCGCAAGCAATGGGATCGCTTCGCCGGAAAGGTGATCGGGATAACCGCTGCCGTTCCAGTGCTCATGATGATGGCGAATGATGGGAAGCACCATGCGCAGGGATCGTAGCGGCTTGCAGATGTTTTCGCCAATGAGTGGATGCTGGCGCATGATGCGCCACTCCTCCGGCGAGAGCAGGCCGTGCTTTTTGAGAATTTCATCGGAGATGGCGATTTTGCCGAGGTCGTGGAGGAAGCCTCCGCGACGCAAAGCGAGTTGCTCATCCTCACCAAGTCCCATGTGGGCGCCGAGAGCGCTTGCGTACTCGGCGAGTCGTTCGCAATGTCCTTCGGTGTAGGGATCACGTGACTCTACACTGCGGCCAAGAGTGCACAGAACGGTGTCCGCATTTTCGAGCTCGTCGGTGTAGTCCTTGACCCGCAGGAGAGAGGCAACACGCGCGAAAAGCTCGACGGGAAAAATGGGCTTGTTCAGGAAATCATCAGCGCCGGACTCGATACCGCGAATCTTGTCTTCGCGGTCGCTCAGTCCGGTGATCATGACCACGGGAATGAGACGAGTCTCGGGAGAATCCTTCCACTCACGACAGAGCTCGTACCCGCTCTTTCCTGGCATGATGACGTCGAGCAGCACGAGATCGGGCGTGGAATTGCGCATGATCTCTTCGGCCTTCGCAGCGTTGTCCGCGATGGCGACGTCATATCCTTGGCGAGTCAGCAGTTCCTGCATGAGCAGAGTGTTATCGACATGATCGTCCACGACGAGAATCCGCTGGGAACGGTGACGAGTTCTCTCTGCCATTTGTAAGTGTGAGCACTGTCTCAAGGTGATTGGTTGCCAAGGTGACCAAAGAGAATTGCGGAAAACTCGAACCAGAGCTAGCCTCGAAATTGCGATGACCCTACGACAACTACGCTCAACTGTTTTTGCGCTGCTGCTATGCGCGCCGATTGCGGCGATCGGTGCAGGCAAGCCAAAGGTGCATGTAATCAGCTACGGAAAGATCATGACAGTGAAACTGTATCTTGGTCCGGACGAGGATCACACAGCCCCGATGAAGGTGCGCGCGCTTTATGTCGACTCGAAGCTGAAGGAGTTCGTGACCGGAGAGGCGCATGAAGTGACGGACCGTTTGTTCGTCGTACGGCGTGCTTACAGGCTGAATAACAATTTGCCGATTGATGAATCGAAGGCGCCGAACTGGGTATGGCAGCGCGGCGGATGGCTGCTGATCGATCGGCTGACGGCGCATGTGGCGCAGGTGCCGCTGGTGGAGTTCGATCCGTTTTACTCGCAGGCAAGCTGGTTTCGCGACTATGTGGCGTACTGCGGAGTGAGCGACAACGGCGAGAAGCTGAGCGCAGTGGTGATGCAGTTGGGGCGCAGAAAACCTGTGCTGAAAAAGGATTTGGGCGCGGCGAGCCAGGGAGATATGCCGGATTCGGAGTGCGAAGCGCCGACGTGGGAGAAGAAGCCGACGAGGGTGACATTCCTGCCGAAGCGCGGAGAAAAGCAGTCGTTTTCGATTTTCGGCCATGCGTGGGACGCGGCTCCGGGATCGGATGAAGAGTAGGCGCAAGAGTGAACGGAGAATGGGCGGGGAGTTTACGGGTGGTAAATAGGGTTGGCGTATGGTGGCAGGATTGACCATCTGGTTCATGGTTCGGCGTAGAGGGTTATAGATGTGTAGATGACTGGGCGGTTAATAACCGCTTGGGGTGAGAGCGAGCCCACGAATGCGAACCGAACGCAAAAGTGGAGCACCGATTTTTTAGTTCAACGGAGACGACAAAGGCCCCGGCCGGGACTCGAGATTGAGTCTGGTCGGGGCCTTTGTCGCGACGGAGAAATCTAGTCCTTCGGATTGGGAAGAGGAAGCGCGATGGTCTGCCCATCCCGGTGGAGTTCGAGGGTGTACTGCTTGGCTCGCTTCCCGTCGATTGGGAAATAGAGATATCCGGCGACAGGCTGCGTCATGTTTCCCTGCGGCAGGGCTTTGTCGCGGAGCTCCATCAGCATTACCTGGCGATTGATGGGCATGCGGCGCGGATATGGGCCGGCGGGGCCGACGCCTACTCCGACGCCGGTGGCGACACCGCTTCCCCAAGGTCCGTGTTCATAGCCGACGCCTACGCTGGGATAGACGCGCGGGCCGGAATGGTGCCTGATGTCGGTAACGACCTCGTCGGGAGGAGCGGGAAAGAATGCCTGGTCATCGTGGTTGGCGCGAAGAGTGAAGCTCTCGGTGCGCAGGTCCACGGTTTGCGCCTGGGCTGGATAGAAGCCGACCTCGACAACGAGGTAGTGCTTGCCAAGCGGAGTGCTGATGCGGCGCTCCACCTCTTCAGGAGAAAGCAGGCGAGCGCCGACGGCGAACTGCGCCTCTTCACGATAAGCCGGGTAGGCAGAGGGCTCGGGGCGCGGCAAAACGGCTGGCCGAACTGGGCGCTGCGGAGCTACGCGGACATGCGGCTGCGGATAGTACACGGGCGGAGCCTGCGGAGGCTGATCCGGATATTGTCCCTGCGGCGGATAGGGCTGCTGAGGATAAGGAGCCTGGCCGCCACCGTACGTGGGCTGGTCCGGTGCTGGCTGCGGATACTGCGACTGCGGCGCCGGGTATGGCTGCTGCTGCGGGTACTGTTGCTGCTGCGGTGGATAGGACTGAGGTGGATAAGGCTGCTGCTGTCCGGCGTAGGGCGGCTGTGGCTGAGGTTGCGGGTAGGGCGCCTCATCCGGATACGGCTGCTGCGCTGGCGGCGGCGGATACTGCTGAGCCGAGGACTGCGCAGGAGGATAAGCATCGGGCGCGGGCTGCGGCGGGTACTGCTGGTCAGCGTAGTCCTGATCGTCTTCGGCAGCGGCTTGTGCTTGCGCGTCGGCTTGCGACATTCCGGCGGGGGCCGGGGCTTCAGCAGAGGGTTCAGCAGACGAATTGCTTGCAGGCGGCTGGGGCTGAGACACGCCAGCAGTGGTCTGGGACTGAGCAGGTTGCGGGTCCCAGTAATCCGGCGGAACCGATGGCACGCCGGGTGTCTGCGCCGCGGCCGGAGCAAGCAGCGCGAAAAAAGCGAAAGTGCAGACGAGTGACTTCATGATTTTGCCTTTGCTTACGGTCTCTACTGTACCTGTACCTGCGAAGCCGGGACGACCCGAGCCGAGCTGGCCGGCGCCGGAGAGGATGGCACTGGCTGCTGGTTCATCGGCGGAGGCGGAGGAGGCGCTTGGTTAAGGCTCGTGTGCGGGCCGGGCTTCTCGAATTCCAATTTGACGCTGCGATTGGCGAGCACATAAACGCGCTCGTGCTGTGAGTCAGGACCGATGCGCTGCTCGATGTCGTAGGTGCCGGGAGCGAGATAGATGGTCTTCAGGTCGTGAGCGCGTCCGGCATAAGCGCCATTGATGTAAATGGCGGCGTTGGGGTCGGGACTCTTGAGGTGCACCTCTCCCACGGGACGGCCATAGTAGCCGTATCCTGCAGGCGGATAGGCATAGGGACCGTAGAAGCCGTAATAAGGATACGGATAGGCCCAGGGACCATAGTAGGGATAGTAAGGACCGCCGAAAAATCCGACGCCGACACCAACACGCGTGCGCGCGGCAGCCGAGGCGGGCAACATCATCGCCACGGCCAGCGCCGCGAAGACGAATGCTCTTGAAAAACGAATGTGGGACACGGGAAACACTCCTTTCATTCCCCCCTGTACTCCATTGTCTTGAGCAGAGAAGAAGGTTCCAAAACCTATTCGGAACCTGAACAGCTCGGAAGTTCGCTCCGCTCAAGCTTCGCTTGGAATAAACACGTGGACGGAGGTGAAGTTGCGGGAAAATCGCGAGGTGGTCAGGAGGACGACAATTTCGTCGCGGGGGTAGGGGTCCTTCGCTGCGCTCAGGATGACACCAAAGATCGATGGCAAGGACAAAACAAAGGCAAAGGCAAGGACAAAGTCAATAACAAGAACAAGAGAAGAACCAGTGGAGCGCGCTCGCGCGTTCTGTATTAGATCCCAACACACGCTCGCCAAAAGAGGCGAGCGGATGTGGGGCACCCGCGGTGCTTGGGTTCGTGCTGGCATCGAGGTCTTGCTCGCATGCCGCGTAGTTCTGCGCGCAAGAAAAAGCCCACCTCTAACAAGGTGGGCTGATGGTTATCGCCGAAGTGTTATGGCGTGGGGACGGTGGCGCTGGCCTGGGAGGAGTAGGAGCTCTCGCTGCCGCTCGTGTTCACCGTGGTGGCGACGTAATAGTACTTCGTGCCGGCCGCGACGTTGTTGTCAGTGTAGTTGGTTCCTGCAACGGGGCTGCTGGTGAGCTTGGTGTAGGAACCACTGGAGGTCGTCGCACGGTACACGTTGTAGCCCTTGATGCTGGAGGAGGTGCTGGCGGTCCAGTTCAAGGTGACGTAGTGGCTATTGGTCGGGGCGGAGACTCCGGTGCCGTTCATGGAGACGGTGGCTGTGGAGTTGGAGGCGCTGCTGAGCACGGTGAGGCTGCCACCGAGGGTTGCAGCAGTGGTCGGCTTGAAGGTGACGTTGAAGGTTGCGCTCTGTCCGGCGGCGAGTGTGACGGGCAGGGTGATGCCGCTGACGGTGAATCCAGAGGTGGCGCTGATCTGAGACACGCTGACGCTGGAGTTCGAGGCTTTCAAGGTGACGGACTGGGTGGAACTGCTGCCGACGGTCACGTTGCCAAAGCTCAGAGCCGTGGGGCTGACGGTGAGCGTGGGCGCGGTGGTGTTGGAGACGGTGATGTTGCGCGCGGTCTTGTAGATGCCGCCTGCGCTGTCCCAAGCCTGCACGACGATGTAGTGCGAACCGGCGGCCATGGAGAGTGACGTGTTGATGGATGAAGAGCTCGTAACGTAGGCGCTGACGTTGTCGACGTAAACGCGCATGGAGGTGATGGTGCGTCCGGTGGGAGCTTTGGCAGTGGCCACCACGGAGACGGGTGAGGTGACGGTGGCTCCGTTGGCAGGCGAGGTGACGGTGACGCCCGCAGTGGTGCTGGTGCTGCTGCCGACGGTGATGCTGATGCTCTTGGAGTAAGCCTTGCCGGATCGATCCCAGGCAACGATGGTGACGTTGTGCGCTCCGGTCGAGAGTGCGACGGAGGTGTTGAGGCTGGCGGCACCGACCGTGTACTTGCTGACGCTGTCAACGTAGAGACGCATGGAGCTGATGGGATAGGTGGTGCTTCCGCTGTAGGCGGACGCGATGAAGGTGACAGGCGATGAAACGGTGGCACCAGCAGTGGGAGAAGTGATGGTGACTCCGACGGTGGCGGCAGCAGTGGTGGAGTTGGGAGTGGCAGACTTCGAGAGAGATGACGTCGAGCTGGTGGTGAAGAACTCGCTCATCAGGGGAGCGGTGGCTGAGGCTGCAGGAGCGGTGGTGACGCCGAGGGCGGAGAGAACGGTGCGAAGCAGGCTCTGGTGCTGGTAAACGGTGGTGGACTTGTGCGAGAGCACGGCCTGCGGTCCGATGACGAGCGTGGCAACGTGTCCGCCGCCGTGGGCGGTGTCAGCGGAGGTGGACTCCTCAAAGGTAATGATGAGGATGCCGTCCTTCTGGAACGAAGGGTCGGCGAGAAGAGGTGCGATGTTGGTCTTGAGCCAGTTATCAGCCTGCGTGAGCGTGCCGCTTTGTCCGTTGTTGACGACGTTAGGGACGATGTAGCTGAAGTCGGGCAACTGGTTGCTGGCGAGATCAGCGGAGAACTGCGAGAACGGCACGAGGTTCATTTTTTGCGTGCTGCTGTTCTGAACGGTGGTGAAGTAAGCGAACGGATTGTTGCGAACGACGTAGTTGCCGCTGTTGCCTCCGGTGTAGCCGACCGAGGGGAGATCTTCGGCGTAGGACTTCCAGGTTTTACCGGCGAGCAATAAGGAATCAACGATGTTGTCGGCCTTGACCGGAAAACTGGCTGGCGTGACGGTGTTGTCGCTGGTCAGCGTGGCCCCGGTTGTCATCTCGAAGTAGTTGCCGATGGCTGGATGGGTATTCGCATAGTACTGGGTCGCAAGTCCGTACTTGGACGCCAGCGAATTGAGGTAAGGCATGGCGCTGCTTCCAATCACGCTGGAGTAGCTGCGATTCCCTTCTACAACCATGACGACATGGTTGCTGGTGGGAACTTGAGCGAAAGAGATCGCAGTTATTAGCAATAAGAATGAAACGGTAAGCCAGGTCCTCATCAAATCCTCGCATTCGGAATATCAACTGCGAGGAGCTTAGGGGACCATCAATTCTGCTTATATGCAGCGTCCGCACTAGTGGGTCTGCGTATTGACGCTAAGAGCGGACACGAATCGAACACTTAATGTTGCGCAGATTCTTGCGTAAGGTTTCGTCAGATGCTGAGCTCAGTTTTCATCAGTGAGTTATCCAGTACCGCTCGGTGGTTCGCATTATCATCTGAAGATATAGGCCGGAAGGAGGGCCCGCATTCATGGCACACAATGCAGAGATTCCGCGTCGCGAGCTTGGCTCGACGGGAGAAACAGTTTCGGCAATCGGCATGGGAGGCTGGCATCTGGGGCTGCCCAAAGTGGATGAGAAGCTTGCGATTCGCTTGATTCATGAGGCAATCGATCGCGGCATCACGTTCATGGATAACTGCTGGGACTACAACGAAGGAACAAGCGAGATGCGCATGGGACGCGCACTGAAAGAAAATAACTCGCGCGAAAAAGTCTTCCTGATGACGAAGATCGATGGGCGCTCAAAAAAGGAAGCACGGCGGCAGCTGGAGCAATCGCTGGAGAGGCTGCAAACAGATTGCATCGATCTGGTGCAGCATCATGAGATTTTGCGATATGAAGATCCGAACAGGATCTTTGCCAAAGACGGCGCGCAGGAAGCGTTGCTCGAAGCAAAGCAGGAAGGCAAACTGCGACATATCGGATTCACCGGGCACAAGGACCCGAGGATACACTTGTACATGCTCGAGGTGGCGAAGGAGAACGGATACAAGTTCGACACGGCGCAGATGCCGATCAATGTGATGGACGCGCATTTTCGGAGCTTCTCGAAGATGGTGGTGCCGGAGATGGTGAACCAAGGAATCGGCGTGCTGGCGATGAAGACGCTGGCAAATGGATCGATTGTGAAGTCGAAGACCGTTACACCGATTGAGGCAATTCAATATGCGCTGAATTTGCCGACATCGACCGTGATCTGCGGAATCGATAGTGAGGAGATTCTGGAGCAGGCAGTGAAGGCGGTGACGACGTTCAAGCCGTTTACGGAAGATCAACTGCATGCACTGCTGACGAAGACGGAAAAGGCGGCGGCGAAGGGAGAGTTTGAGCCGTTTAAGACTTCGTCGATTTATGACGGAACGGCGCAGAATCAGGACTGGTTGGGAGAGGAGCCGGAGTATTTGAAGGCTCTGATGTTGCAGGAATAGGGGAAGAGCAAAGGCAAGAGCAAGAGCAAAGGTAAAGGCAAGAGCAAGAGCAAAGGCAAAGGCAAGAACAAGAGCAAAGGCAAAGGCAAGAACAAGAGCAACCCCGAGGTCCTTCGCTGCGCTCAGGATGAAACCTCAAAAACCAAACCAAAGCAAAGGCAAAGGAAAAGCAAGGGCAAGAGCAAATGCAACTACCCACCCGGTAACACCATGCATGTTGCTATCCCACATTCGCCAAAAGAGGGCGGATGTGGGCCACCTTAAATTGGGAGAAATGAGAAAGCCGCATCGTGGGATGCGGCCTTTTCTATTGAAGATGGGAAGCAGGTTAGCCGGCGCGGCGCTCTTCGGCGAGTACTTCGTCGAGAGCGGAGTCAAGAGCGCGGCCGAGGTATCCGGCGCGGCTGGTGAGTTCGCTTTCGATTCCTTCGTACTTGCGCTTGAGCTGGTAGTAGTCGTCGGCAATGTTGAGCGCGGCGAGCACGGCGACGCGCAAAGAGTCAACGGTGCTGGCGTGCTGGGCGATGGCGCGCATCTTGGAATCGACAACGTCGGCCAGGCGCTGAATGTAAGCTGGATCAGAACCGCGCAGATGATAGCTCTCGTCGTAAATTTCAACGCGAATGCTTTTTTCGTTTTCTGCCACTTGGTTCCCTCGCTTTCTCCGGGTGATCGAGGTCACGCAGAAAGTTCAACATCAAAGCGCCAGAAGCGCAATGTAAAAACAACGTCAGAGCCCGTAGGGGCTGAAAATGCGATGACAACGCGAGGATTGCTCCTCCCGCGAAACGCGCGTGGAGCTACTGCTCGAGAATTGCGTCCACGTCGCCGAGAAGCTTCTCGACACGGCTGCGGACTTCGGTGCGCTCGCGATGCAGAGCGTCGAGCTCTTTGCGGGTGGCCTCGGCCTCGGCGGTTTTGGCGCTGAGCTGTTCACGGGTGGCCGCGAGTTCCTGCTCGGCCGCGGCTTTTTGGGCGCGTGCGGTCTTGAGCAGTTCGATGGTGCGATAGATCTTTTCCTCCAGCAGATGGAAATCGCTGTTGGAGCCTTCAAATGCGAACTGGCCTTCAGCCAAAGAAGCCATGAGTACCCTCGTTCGGAACTGGTAACTTTGGGCAGTATAACGCAGAAAGACACACCGAAAGCCGCTCAGGATGTGGAGAAGTCGGATTCCAGAACGAGATGTGCGGGATTTAGCACATCGAGAGCTGGGGGAGGGAGGTTGGTGACCTGGGGTGCGGGGTGAAGATGCCAGCGGCGGCTGGGATCCTTCGCTGCGCTCAGGATGACACCTAAATACACAAGCAAAGGCAAAGGCAAGAGCAAGAGCAACGGCAACGGCAAAGGCAAGAACGACCATTTACTACGACGACAAGAGCAAAACACCCACCTCTGCCAGAGGCGGGCAGAGGTGGGGCACCAGCCAGTGGGGCAAGGGCGGATAAGGAGTTGTTATGCAGCTGTAAAATTAGCAATTGCGGAAGTTTAGAGTAGGAGTTTTGTGCAACCCCTGCTGTAACGGAAGTTCTAATATGGATAGGGTTGTCTCAGCCCTGAAGGCAAAACGATGAAATCGAAATTTGCGCTGTTGCTCACGTTGGTTCTTTCGCTGGCCTGCTACGGAGTGGCCGAGAGCAAAACGGACAAGCCAGACAAGACGGACAAGCAGGAAAAAAGCGAGTTGGACTTTCCGCACGACGGTAAGACCGACGACGTAAGCGCAATTGGCAATCGCAATGTGGGATGCAGCAAGGGCCTGGGAAACTGGTATTCGCTGGAAAGCCAGGTGTCGATGGGCAAGAGTTTTGCCGTGCAGGTGGAGCAAAGCGCCAAGCTCATCAACGATCCGGTGATCAACGAGTACATCAACCGTATGGCCCAGAACATTGTGCGTAACTCGGACGCGAAGGTTCCGTTTACGGTCAAGGTGCTGGATGATGATTCGGTGAATGCCTTTGCCCTGCCGGGCGGCTACTTCTATGTACAGAGCGGGCTGATTCTGGCGGCGGACAACGAAGCAGAACTGGCGGGCGTGATGGCTCACGAGATCGCACACGTGGCGGCTTGCCATGCAGCGCGTCAGCAGACGCGAGGGAACCTGGCGAACCTAGCTTCGATTCCGCTGATTTTTATGGGCGGCGGGTTGGGATACGGATTGTATGAGGCGGCGGGAATTGGCGTGCCGCTGACGTTTATGAAGTTCCAGCGCAACTTTGAGGCTCAGGCGGATTACCTGGGTGTGCAGTATCTGTATGCCAGCGGCTATGATCCGCAGGCATTCCCGCAGTTCTTCGAAAAGATTCAGGCGCTGGAGAAGAAGAAGCCGGGAGCGATCGCGAAAGCTTTTGAGACGCATCCGCCGACGCCGGCCCGCATGGAGCACACGCAGCAGGAGATTGAGAAGATTCTGCCTCCGAAGCAGCAGTATGTGGAAGACACGTCGGAGTTTCAGGAAGTGAAAGCACGGCTGGCGGCGCTGGAAAATCGCAGGAAGATCGATCAGGGGAAGGACAAGGGTCCGAGCCTGAGGAGAGCGTCTTCCACGCAGAACGATCCGAACAGCAAGACGGATGACCAGACGAAGAGTGGAGATGATCGTCCGACGCTGAAGAGAAGAGATTAGGAAAATTTGGTGTGGTGAGGCCCTCCCGGTGGGAGGGCCTTTTTGTTTGGTGTGACCCGCGCCGGTGGGGGAGGGTAGGGGTCCTTCGCTGCGCTCAGGATGACACTTCTAAAAGCAACAGCAAGGGCAGGAACAACAGCAAGACACCCACCTCTGCCAACGACGGGCAGAGGCGGGGCACCACATCGGAGCTGGCGCAGGATGGCAGAGGTGGGGCACCACATCGGAGCTGGCGCAGGATGGCTGAGGTGGGGCACCACATCGGAGCTGGCGCAGGATGGCTGAGGTGGGGCACCACATCGGAGCTGGCGCAGGACGGCGGAGGTGGGACACCACGGGGCAGCCGCAGTTGTTCGCTCGCGGGCGCTCATGCGACTACGTTGGTGCTTAGAGGCCGGCTTCGATGCGGGAGCGGGGGTCGAGGTAGTCGCGCATGGCGTCGCCGACGAAGTTGAAAGCCAGGACGGCAAGCATGACGGCTGCGGCAGGAAAGAGGATGACGTGCGGTGAGTCGAATAGGTGCGAGCGTCCGTCGTTGAGCATGGCTCCCCAACTTGGGACCGGAGGAGGGACGCCGAGTCCGAGGAAGCTCATGGTGCCTTCGGCAAGGATCGCTCCGGCCATGCCGATGGCGGCCTGCACGATGACGGGCTGCATGATGTTGGGCAGGATGTGGCGGGCAAGGATGCGGAGGTCGGTCGCTCCGAGTGCGCGGGCAGCCTCGACATATTCACGCTCACGGGCGGCGAGGACCTGGGCGCGGACGAGGCGAGCGTAGCCGACCCATCCGCCGATGACGAGGGCGAGAATAAGGTTCCAGAGGCCGGGTCCTAGAAAGGCGACAAAGGCGATGGCCAAGAGGATTCCGGGGAACGATAAGAACGCGTTCATCACGATGACGTTGACGAAGCGGTCGAGACGGCCTCCGTAGTATCCGGCGAGCGACCCGACGATGGTGCCGAGGAGAAGCGATCCGGCGACGACGGAGGTGCCGACGAGCATGGAGATGCGCGCTCCGTAGAGGATGCGCGAGAGGATGTCGCGGCCGAGTTCGTCGGTTCCGAAGAGATGATGCAGGGACGGGCCCTGCAGGCGCGAAGGGAGATCGATGGACGCAGGATCGCGCGGGGCGATGGTGGGTCCGAAGACGGCGGCGATGAGGAAGAGCGCGATGATGAGGGCTCCGAAGGTCGCAAGGGGGTTGCGGGAGAGGATGCGCGCGAAGTTGGAGCCGGTGGGGTGCAAGGTTTCATGATAAAGCAGGGGAGGAGCTTTGCGCTGATAGGCAAGAGCGAAGGTAGGTGACCTGGGTCGGAGGTGGAGATCGGAGTGGGGGCAGGGGTCCTTCGCTTCGCGAAGGATGACCGGGAAAGCAAAGGCAAAAGCAACAAGCAACAAGCAGGAGCAAAAGCAAGAGCAAAAGCTAACCCCGAGGTCCTTCGCTTCGCTCAGGATGACACAACAATCGAAAACAAGAGCAAGAGCAAGGACAACAGCTAGAGCAAGGGCAAAAGCAAGAGCAAGAGCAAAAGCAAGAGCAAGAGCAAGAGCAAGAGCAAGAGCAAGAGCAAGAGCAAGAGCAACTACCCCACTCAAGCCAAAAGAAGGCTTGAATGGGGCACCGGCAAAAATGGGGCACCCGGAGGTAGCGGTAGCGTGACGGCGGGTAGGGTTACTGGCGGATGCGGGGGTTGAGAGCGGAGTAGAGGAGGTCGGTGAGGAAGTTGACGGCTACGTAGGTGAGGCCGATGCAGAGAAGGCATCCCTGGACGAGAGTGTAGTCGCGGTTGCTGATGGCGGAGATGGTGAGGCGTCCGATGCCGGGCCAGGAAAAGATGGTTTCGGTGACGATGGCTCCGGCGAGAAGGGCTCCGAACTGGAGTCCGATGACGGTGACTACGGGGATCATGGCGTTGCGCAGGGCATGTCGATAGACGACGGCTCGCTCGGTGAGTCCCTTGGCGCGGGCGGTGCGGATGTAGTCCTGTCCGAGTTCTTCGAGCATGGAGGTGCGGACCATGCGCGTGAGAATGGCGGCGAGCGACGCACCCATGGTGATGGCCGGGAGGATGAGGCTGCGCCAGCTTCCCGTGCCGGAAACGGGGAGCAGGTTGAGCTTGATGGCAAAGATGAGGATGAGGATGGGTCCGAGAGCGAAATTAGGAAACGAAAGGCCGAGAAGGCTGACGAAGCTGAGCGAACGATCGTCCCAACGATTGCGGCGGGTGGCGGAACGGACTCCGGCGGGAATGGATAGCAGGATCGCCACGGCGAGCGCCGCGAGGGTGAGCGAGAGCGTCGCGGGATAGGCCTGGGCGACGAGGTCCTTCACGGGTTTGTTGAGGCGCAGGGAACGTCCGAGATCGCCGTGGAGGACGCCGCGCCAGTAGCGGACGTATTGCGTGGGTAGAGGCACGTCGAGGCCGTAGGCATGGCGGGCGGCCTGGATGTCGGTTCCGGCAGCGCCTTCGCCGAGCATGGCTTGGATGGGGTCTCCGGGGACGAGGTGGATGAGAAGGAACACCACGGAGACGACAAGCCAGACGACAGGCAGCATGTAGGAGAGGCGAACGAAAAGATAGCGGATCATCAGGCGGGGCGCCTCCCGCCGGGAGTGTCGGCATCGAGGGCTTCGGTGCCGGCAGGAGAGTCGGGAACGAGATCGATCTTGACGACACCGACTCGGCGGTCCTCCATCTCGACTACGGTGTAACGGCGCTGCTGGTAGAGGAACGAGTCGCCGGGCTTGGGAATGCGCTGAAGCTGGGTAAGGACGAATCCGGCGAGCGTCTCGAAACCCTCTTCGCGAGGAAGGTGGAGGTTGTACTGCGTCTCGAGATCGCGGATGTTGAGCGCGGCGTCGAGCACGAGCGAAGAGGCGTTGCCGTGATTTGCGCGAGGAACGACATCGAATTCGTCTTCAATTTCACCGACAAGTTGCTCGAGAACGTCTTCGACGGTGACGACGCCGACGGTGGAGCCGTATTCATCGACAACGACGGCGAGATGGCGACGACGGTACTTGAATTCGTCGAGCAGGTCGGGGAGCGGTTTGGTTTCGGGAACCACGAGCACGTCGCGCATGATGTGTCGGACGGCGAGCGAAGGCAAGGTGGGCGGCGTGGACGAGGCGCGACGCATGCGGAACTGCATCCAGCGCATGAGGTCCTTGGAGTAAAGCACGCCGATGATGGCTTCGGGGCCGCGGGTGGCGTCGTAAACGGGAACGCGGGAGTGCTGCTCTTCGACGACCTTGACGATCGCTTCCTCTAAAGGCATGTCGCCGGGAATGGAAAAGATATCAGGGCGCGGGACCATGATTTCGCGGACGGTGATGTTTTCGAGGTCGAGCGCGCGGTGGAGAAGCTCCTGCTGCAAGGTCGAGATGAGGCCGTAGCGATGAGATGCCGTAACACTGAGCTTGAGCTCTTCGGGAGTGTGCACGCCGCCTTCGCGAATCTGATTCCATCCAAAAAAGCGCAGGACGAAGCGCGAGGACGCGGCCATGGTGCGCGTGACGGGGCTGAAGATGGTGATAAACACGTCGAGCGGAGCGGCGACGGCGAGCGCAACTTGTTCCGCTTTCTGAAGCGCGATGGACTTGGGAACGACTTCGCCGAGGATGACGTGCATGTAAGTAATCGTCGTAAAGGCGAGCACGGCAGAGAGCGCGTGTGCGTAGATGTGAGCGTGAGGAAGGCGCGCAAAGGGGACTTCGAGGACGCGCGCCATGGACTCTTCACCGATCCAGCCGAGGGCGAGGCTGGCCATGGTGACGCCGATCTGGATGCCGTTGAGGACCTGGTCGAGTTTCTGGTGGAGCTTGCGGATGGTGCGCGCGCCGATGCGTCCCTGCTCGATTAATTGCTGCACGCGGGTGTCGCGGATGGAAACCAATGCGTATTCGCCCGCGGCAAAGAAGGCGTTGGCCGCAACGAGCAGGATCACAGCAATGACCCGCATCAGAACGAACGTGAACAAGAGCGCTCCTCGAAAGCACGATTTTAGCAAGGTTTGGGGAGGGAGAGGGGAAGCGAGGTTTCGCGAGGTGGGCGAGGTTTCGCGAGGTTGAGAGTCAAAAGCAACAGCAAAGGCGAGGTCAACTGCCCCACCCTAAACTCGCAAAAGGGGCGAGTTTACAGGGTGGGCACCCGGCGATGATCAGCGCAGGCTTCGTCTCAGGAATAGGAAAAAGATGCCCAGGATGATGGCGACTATAGCAGCCAGCGAAAGGAAGCCTGTTCCGCTTCCGTCAACGAAAGCTCTGTAAATATGGGACACGGCAAAAACGATATAAAAAACTGCGACAATGCCGAAGCCGACTAGTGCCGGAGTCGAAAGCTGGGGAAAGCGCCGGTTCCGCATCGCTTGATAGAACTGTTTCTCAGGAGTGTCCGCAGGCAGCTCACGCCCGCTTACAGGCAGCGGGAGGATTTGTTTCCGCAGTTTGTAGCGCCTGCGGACAGATTGTTCATCAGGAGGGGGCGTATTCTGCGGCATTCTCGCTGCCTCTCAAAAGACCGGTGACATTGGATTCTAGCATCGGGCGGAGGGGATGCTCGTTATGGGTCACCGGGGGAAATCTCGAATTCCCGAAAAGTTCATGTGATTGCGGAACCAGATCACATCTGCGTGCGTACATGGGGATGTAAGCAGTAGAGTTTCGCGTGGAAGAGTGCGTGGAGGCAATCATGGCAAACGGCAATGGAAAGCGCCGTCGCAAGACGATTTGGATTGTGGCAATCATCGCTGTGGTGTGTCTGGTGGCGGTCGCGGGATTGATGGCGGCGCGAGGCTCGGGTGCGAAGATCGATCCGACGAAGCTGGCGAAGGTAGAGCGCGGCGACCTAGTGAAGAGTGTCGTAGCCACCGGAAAAGTTGAGCCGATCACGAAGGTCGAGATCAAGAGCAAGGCCAGCGGCATTGTGAAGAAGCTCTACATCGAAGCGGGCGATCATGTGAAGGCCGGGCAGGTGTTGGCGGAACTCGATCGCGTGGAGATGGAAGCGCAGGTACGTCAGTCGGAAGCGCAGTTGCAATCGGCCGAGGCAACGCAACGCTCGGCGGAGGCAGACCTGTCGCGCTCCAAGGTGGATGCTGAGGGCGTGGACGTTCCGATGCTGAAGCGGACGTATGAGCGCGCGCTGTCGATGGCGAAGGATGGAGTGGTGTCGCATCAGGCGCTGGATGATGCGGAGAAGAATTACCAACTGGCAGTGAACAAGCAGCATGTGGCGCAGGCGCAGGTGCAGGTGAATACCGCGAAGGTTATGCAATCGCGGGCAGATGTGAAGCGAGCGCAGGCTACGCTGTCTCAGTTGCGCGAGCAGTTGAGCTACACGACGATTGTGGCTCCTATTGACGGAATCGTGCTGTCGCGCGATGTGGAAGTGGGAGACGCGGTGAGCTCGATCCTGGTGATGGGCTCTTCGGCGACGCTGGTGATGACGATTGGCGATACGCGCGAGGTGTACGTCAAAGGCAAGGTGGACGAGAGCGACATTGGCAAAGTCTATCTGGGACAGCCGGCGAGGATTCGCGTGGAGTCGTTTAAGGACAAGACGTTCGAGGGCAAGGTGACGAAGATTTCTCCGATGGGCGTGGAGAAGGAAAATGTGACCACCTTTGAAGTGAGAGTGTCGATCAATAATCCGGGCGGCGAGTTGAAGGCAATGATGACGGCGAATGCGGAGATGATTCTGGAAGAGCACAAGAACGTGTTGAGCGTGCCGGAAAGCTCGCTGATCTATGACCAGAACAAGTCGGCTTCGGTGGAGATTCCTGATGCGAAGGCAAAGGATGGAAAAGCGAAGATCGCGGTAAAGGCAGGGATTTCGAATGGAGCGAAGACGGAGATTCTGAGCGGGTTGAAAGAGGGACAGCAGGTGGTGTTGCAATAGGGCGAGGTTTCAAGGTTTCGCGAGGTTGGTGGTGGGGCGAATGTCGTGCTCACCTGAGGTTTGGAGGTGGAAGTAGGGGTCCTTCGCTTCGCTCAGGATGATACTGAAGAGCAAAAGCAAGAGCAAAGGCAAGAGCACGAATAGGAGCAACCCCGAGGTCCTTCGCTGCGCTCAGGATGACACTGAAATTTAGAATGATAGTTGCGCCTGCTGCGGTTCGTGGCAGGCGTTTTTATTTGTGAAACAATTGTGAGGCAATTGTGGAGGAAGATTTGGCGGCTGGACGATTGATTACGCTTACGACGGATTTTGGGGCTTCGGATCACTTTGTGGGGACCATGCGCGGCGTGATTCTGGGAGTGAATCCTGCGGCGGAGATTGTGGACATCTGCAATGCAGTGAGTTCGTTTGACGTGCTGGATGGGGCGCTGACGATTGCGCAGGCGTACAAGTATTTTCCGGCAGACACGATTCATGTGGTGGTGGTCGATCCGGGCGTGGGGTCGGCGCGGAGGCCGCTGCTGGTAACGACTTCGAAGCACTATTTCGTTGCTCCGGATAATGGCGTGCTGTCGCTGGTGATGGAGCAGGAAGAGCGCGTGTCGGTGAGGCATATTACGGCGGATCACTATTTCTTGCAGCCGGTGAGCAATACGTTTCATGGTCGCGATGTGTTCGCTCCGTGTGCGGGATGGCTGAGCAAGGGAGTGGAGGCGGCGAAGTTCGGCGAGGAGATTATGGATTATGTCCGGTTTACGCTGCCGAAGCCGAAGCGGGTGGCAGAGCGAGCGATCAAGGGCGCGGTGCTGAAGGTGGACAAGTTCGGAAACCTGATCACGAATCTGACGCCAGAAAATGCGGAAGAGGTGTTCGCGGCAGGGACGCAGGTGAGGATCTCGGTGGGTCAGGGGAAGGCGACGGGGATTGGCAATAACTATGCGCAGGGGAAGCCGGGAGAGCTGTTTGGTGTGCTGAATAGCATGGGCTTTCTGGAGATTGCGGCGAACCGCGGAGCGGCAGCACATGCGGCGAAGGCGGGGAGAGGAAGCGAAGTGCTAGTGGAGTGGTGAGCCTAAGAGCTACTGCAACGGCAAGAGCAAGAGCAACTGCAACGGCAACCCCGAGGTCCTTCGCTGCGCTCAGGATGACACCTTTTTTAAGAACAACAGCAAAACGACAGCGCTCAGGATTGGGATTTCTTGGCTTCGAGATATTGCTTGAGGAGTAGGGCGCTGTTGTGTTCGGGGTCGCGCGCGGCGTAGATGAGAGTGACGCGGCCGTGGCGCGAGGCGTCGAGAATTGGCTTCCATGCGGCGGGGTTGGCGTCGAGTTCGGCGCGGTAGCGTTGCTGGAATTCGGGCCACTTGGCGGGGTCGTGAGCGAACCACTTGCGCAGAGCGGGGCTCGGTGAGACGTCCTTGAGCCAGTCGTCGAGAGGCAGGTCGGTTTTCTTGATGCCACGAGGCCAGAGGCGTTCGACGAGGTAGCGGATACCATCGGTTTTGGTTGCGGGGTCGTAGGCGCGCTTGATCTGGATCATCGTGCGGTATTCACCAATTCAATTTGATCAGCCCCAGTCCTGCGTGGATGGGTTGCGTGGCTTGACGCGGGCGTAGTTGTCCATCTTCGCGGTCCACAGCAGGAAACGCCACATCTGGCGGTAGTCGCGGGCCATCAGGCCGGCAATTTCGAGCAGGCCGATCTTCTCCATCTTGAGCCCAGTGTAGGTTTCGAGGCGCCACTTGAGGTATGGGCTGCGCCAGGGAGCAAGGCGGTGTCCGCGAGTCGCGTTCCAGAGGAAGCGGAGGATGTACCACATAAGGCAAGGGTAGCAAGGTTGGGGGAGATTGGCGAGGGAGAGGCGGAGGTTGGTGACCTGGATCGGTGTTTGAGATTGAGGTGAAAGTAGGGGTCCTTCGCTGCGCTCAGGATGACACCTAAATACAACAGCAAAGGCAAGAGCAAACCCTTAACTTCAACGACAAGAGCAAGAGCAAAACACCCACCTCTGCCAAAAACGGGCAGAGGTGGGGCACCGGGCACCGGGGGCACCGGAGGCTACCGGACTATGCCAAGTGAGGCATAGCGGCCAGACGGAGGATCAGAGGATCGAGAGCGTCGAATACTCGATCAGGAGAGGTCGTATTTTTTCATCATGTGGCGGAAGCTGCGGTAGCTGAGCTTGAGGAGTTCGGCGGCGCGGGTTTGGACTCCGTTGGAGCGGCGCAGGGCGGACTGGAGAAGACTCTTTTCGAGGTCGGCGATGTAGCGCTCGAGGTCGAGGCCTTCGGGAGGAAGGGCGACGCCGAGGGCTCCGGCGCTGCCGACGGCAGTGGGGATGGAGCTGGCGGTGGAATTGGGAAGTTCGACGCGGAGCTCTTCTTCGTTGGAGAGGGCGACGGCACGCTCGATGGTGTTTTCGAGGACACGGACGTTGCCGGGCCAATCGTAGCCCTTCATGAGTTGCAGGCTTTCACGTGAGAGACGCAGGACCTGTTTGCCCATCTGCACGGCGAACTTCTTGAGGAAGTGATTGGCGAGAAGGACGACATCGTCTCCGCGGTCGCGCAGGGGCGGGACCTCGACGGGGATGACGCTGAGGCGGTAATAGAGGTCTTCGCGGAAGGTGCCTTCCTGCACTTGCTTGAGCAGGTTCTTGTTGGTGGCGGCGATGACGCGAACATCGATGGGCGTTTCCTGGCCGCCGCCGACGGGACGGATACAGCGCTCCTGAAGGACACGCAGGAGCTTGACCTGCATGCCGAGAGTGGTTTCGCTGATTTCGTCGAGGAAGATGGTGCCGGCAGAAGCGAGTTCGAAGAGGCCGCGCTTGTTGGACGTGGCTCCGGTGAAGGCTCCCTTAACGTAGCCGAAGAGTTCGCTTTCGAGCAGGGTTTCGGGAAAAGCTCCGCAGTTGACGCTGACGAAGGGGTTACCTGAGCGCGGCGAGCAGGTGTGGATGGCGCGCGCGACGAGTTCCTTGCCGGTGCCGCTCTCGCCGCTGACGATGACGGTGCTGTTGGTGGTGGCGATGGTGCGGATAGTTTCCTTGAGTTTGCGCATGGGCTCGCTCTCGCCAATGATGTTGTCGAGCGAGTTGTGCTGGGCGGCATCGCGCAGAAGAGCGGCGTTCTGCTGACGAAGCTGCGAGCGGTCCATGGCAAGGGCGGCGGCGCTGAGGACGTCTTCGAGGAGCTTGGGGCCTTTGCGGATGTAGTAGAAGGCTCCGGCGTTGAGGGCCTCGATGGGGACTTCGCTGTCATCGACGGCGGTGATGACGATGACGAGGGTGTCGGGAGAGACGCGACGCGAGTGCTGAAGGACTTCCATGCCGGTGACGTTGGGCATGCGAACGTCGGTGACGACGATGTCGTAGAGGTTGGAATCGATTTTGCGGCAGGCCTGCTCGCCGGAGGTCACGGTTTCAACGCGGTGGCCCTGGTTTTGAAACGCGATCTGCAACATCTGGCAGATGGAGCGCTCGTCATCACAGACAAGAATGTATCCCATGATTACCTGCTTTCGTGGCTGTGACCAAGGCCGTGAGTGTTGGATAGGTCTTCAAGTGGAACAGCAGTCGCGGTTTCCGGAGGCGCAGGCCGGAACAGCAAAGTGAACTCGGTCTGGCCGGGCTCGGAGCGCACGCTGATGGCGGCATCGTGAGCCTGCATGATGCGATAGACAATCGCAAGGCCAAGGCCGGTGCCGCCTTCAAAGCCGGACTGAAAGGGTTCGAAAATCTTTTCCAAGATGTGAGGAGCGATGCCGGCGCCGCTGTCGCGGAAACGCACGCGGAACTGCTGCTCGTGCTCGTCGAGCAGAACGGTGAGGGTGCCACCGTTGGGCATGGCACGCATGGCATTGCTGGCAAGATTCCAGAAGACTTGCTTGAGTTTGTCGCCGTCACCCTGAATGAATGCCCGCGGCCGCGAGAAGCGGTGCTCGATCTGAATGCTGGAGTCGCGATTGCCGAGAAGGGTGAGAGTGTCGGCGAGAAGCTGGCAGAGATCGATGCGCGAGCTCTGAAAATTGCGATCGCGCGAGTAGGTGAGGAAGTCGGTGATGATGGCGTTAAGGCGTTCAGATTCGCGGGTGACGATGTCGAGCAGGGCACGCTGATCGTCATTTAGGGCGGGAACGCGCGTGAGCATCTTTACCGAACCGGCGATGGAGGAAAGCGGATTGCGAATCTCGTGGGCGATGCCGGAGGCGAGGCGTCCGACGGCGGCGAGACGGTCGCGAAGGCGAAGCTCGCGCTCGAGACGGCGGATCTCGGTGAGATCGGTGAAGGTATAGATGTAGCCGATGGTGGCGCCCTTGGTGTTCTTGAGAGCGCTGCAGCCAATGCCAAACATTTTGTCGGCTCCGCCAGGGGTGCGGGTACGCACCTCGATGCGCGGAGAGCCGGGCGTGGGGAGCGGTTCGAAAAACAGCTTGTTGGCGTTGATGCGGACGAGTTCCCACTCGTTGCGGCCTAACAGAAGCTGCGCGGCAGGATTGACGAGCTTGATGTTGCCTTCGAGATCGGTGGTGATGAGGCCACTGGAGATGGAATGAACGATGTTCTCCTGCAGGGCCTGGAGGTTTTCGAGTTCGGAGCTTTTGTCCGCAAGTTCGAGACCGGCCTGCCGCATGCGGTTCGCCAGTTTGTTGGCGAGGTAGGCGATAGAGAAGTAGGCGAAAAGATTGATGAAGATGACGGCCTGAAGCGATTTGAGATCGGGCCGCGTGTAGGAATAAGAGTGAATGAGGTCGAAGTAGGAGAGCTCAAGAATGCTGCCCATCATGACGAACGACAGGCCGGCGGTGATGTAGGCCCAGCTCTCCGACAGGAGCGTGCTGGCAACAATGATGATGAGCGGGTAGAGGAAGTTGAACGATGTATCGATGCCACCGGTGATGTAGATGATGATGGTGGCAAAGATCAGGTCGGTGACGACCTGCAACTTCGATTGCAGTCGCCAGTCCCGCTGGCGGATGAACAGAAAAATGTGTACGGCGGCGACCACGTACCAGGCAACGATAACCAGCACGAAAAGGTGCCGGTTAACGTTGCTCGTGGTGAGAGTGGTGATCGCAAGCTCGATGGCGAGCAGGACGGTGATGATGATAACGCGGACCTTAACCAGCCACTCCAGCCAGATCCGCTCATTGATGCCTGATGCCATGCACCCTTCTCCCGATTAGCCTGCGAGCTTGGCAATCATGGAGAATAACGGCAAGTACAGGGAGATAACAATACCGCCGACGGCGACGCCCAGGAAACTGATGAGCATGGGTTCCATGAGGGCCAGCATGTCACGTGTAGCAGCATCGACTTCGTCTTCATAGAAGTCGGCAATCTTCTGAAGCATGCTGTCCATGGCACCGGTGGCTTCGCCGACACCGATCATCTGCGTCACCATGTTGGGGAAGACGCCACTCTCGCGAAGCGGATCGACGATGGTGCGGCCCTCTTCGATGGAGCTGCGAACCTTCATGAGCGCGCGTTCGAGAACAGCATTGCCCGAGGTACGGGCGGTGATGGCAAGGCCATCGAGAATGGGAACGCCCGAGGAAATGAGGGTTCCGAGGGTACGGGTGAAGCGGGCAACGGCGATCTTGCGGAGTACCTGTCCGAAGACGGGGAGACCTAGAAGGACCTTATCGGTATGAAATAAGCCCTGCGGCGTTTTGCGAATGTACTTGAGGGCAACGACGAGCAAACCGACGCCGAGGAAAATGAGCCACCAGAATTCCTGAACAAACTTAGAAAGATTCATGACGAACTGAGTAGGAGCGGGAAGCGGTACTCCGAGTCCGACAAAGAGGTTGGCGAAGATAGGCACGACGAACTTGAGCAGCGCTCCGACGACGAGAATGGCGATGACGATGACCGAGACAGGGTAAACAAGCGCAGACTTGATGGCCGCCTTCATCTTGACAGACTTCTCAACGTACGACGAGATGCGCTGGAGAATCGTGTCGAGAATACCGCCGGATTCACCAGCCTCGATCATGTTGGTGGTGAGTTCGTCGAAGATCTTGGGATAGGCGCGCAGAGCGTTGGCAAGAGTGGAACCACCCTCGACCGAGGTGCGGACGCCGAGCAGGGCACTCTTGAAGGTCGGGTTCTCCTGGTTGTTGCCGAGGATCTCGAGACACTGCACGAGAGGCAATCCGGCGTCGATCATGACGGAGAACTGCTTGAAGAAGACAGCAAGTTCCTTGGCTTTGACACTGCCGCCGCCAAGCTTGATGTTGAAGCCCTTGCCGCCCTTTTCCTTGATGACCTTGGCCTGAATGCGCTCGCGAGCGAGCGCGGCGCGTAACACCTGCTTGTTTTCAGCAGCGCGTTCGCCCTGCACTTTCTCGCCTGTTGCACTGGTTCCCTGCCATGTATAAACCGGCATTTTGCCCTCTCTACTCGATCGAACTTAGCTGCTACTTGCGGCCAGCGTAGCCAGCGGTGGACTTGCCGGCGTTATTGTTGGCGCGGTTAATCATTTCCTGCAGTTCATCAGCGTTGGAGGAGCGCATGAGAGCGGTCTCCAAGGTGATGGCCTTCTGCATGTACAAAGTCATGAGCGATTGATTGAACGTCTGCATGCCGTGCTTGTCCTGACCAGACTGCATGGACGAATAAATCTGGTGGATCTTGTCCTCGCGGATCAGGTTGCGGATGGCGGGGTTGGGGACAAGGATCTCCATGGCCATGGCACGGCCCTGACCTCCAGCCTTGGGCAACAAGGCCTGGCAGAGTACGCCCTCAAGCACGAGCGAAAGCTGGGCGCGAATCTGCGGCTGCTGGTGGGCGGGGAAAACGTCGATCACACGATTGATGGTGGACGCCGCCGAATTCGTGTGCAAGGTGCCGAAGGTCAAGTGTCCGGTTTCCGCGATGCGCAGGGCGGACTCGATGGTCTCAAGATCGCGCATTTCGCCGATGAGCACGACGTCGGGATCTTCGCGGAGCGCAGCACGCAAGGCGGCGGAGAATCCCTTGGTGTCCTGATGCACTTCGCGCTGGTTCACGAGGCAATTCTTGTGCGGATGCACAAACTCGATCGGGTCCTCGATGGTGATGATGTGCTCGTGACGCTCGCTGTTGATCTTGTCGATCATGGCGGCGAGCGTGGTGGACTTGCCCGAGCCGGTAGGACCGGTGACGAGAATCAATCCGCGTGGACGGTCGCACAACTTCGACACCACGGGCGGCAGATTAAGCTGCGAAAACGACTTGATCTCGAAGGGAATGACACGGAAGACGGCAGCAACGGCTCCACGCTGATTGAAGATGTTGGCGCGGAAACGGGCGAGTCCCTTGAGTCCGAACGAGAAGTCGAGTTCGAGATCCTCTTCAAAGCGATGCTTCTGAGCATCGGTCATGACGGAATAGGCGAGCTGCTTGGTGTCGGCGGGCGCCAGAGGAGGCATATCCAAAGGCTGGAGATGTCCGTGGACACGCACCTGCGGAGGTGAATTGGTGGTGATGTGAAGATCGCTTCCGCTGAGTTCAAGCAGCTTCTTCAACAGATCGCTGAGTGTTACCGGCATTGCTACTCCGTAGTTTCGTTATGCAGTTGCGACAGCGGGCGCGAGGGTACGCACCCGGAGCACAACGGTTAAAGCACAGTCTCGCGCAGGACCTCGTCCATGGTGGTGAGACCTAGCAGAATTTTGGTGATGCCGCTGCGGCGCAGTGTCATCATGCCGTTCTCGATGGCCTTCTTCTTCAACTCAAGCGAAGACGCGCCGATGAGGATGAGCTCGCGGAGGGAATCGTCGACCTCCATGACCTCGTAGAGCGCGGTGCGGCCCTTGTATCCCGAACCATTGCACTTTTCGCAGCCGCGGCCCTTCATGACTCGGGCGGTGCGGGCTTCCTGCTGGGTGAATCCTGCCTTGAGCAGCACGCTGACAGGAACATCGACGGGCTGGGCGCATCCGGTGCAGACGCGGCGAATGAGGCGCTGTGCCAGGATGAGGTGAATCGAAGTAGCGACAAGGAACGGCTCGATGCCCATGTTCATGAGGCGGGAGACGGTCTCAGGCGCGCCGTTGGTGTGCAGCGTGCTGAGCACAAGGTGTCCGGTGAGCGCGGCCTTGATGGCAATTTCAGCGGTTTCGAAGTCGCGGATTTCGCCGACGAGGATGATGTTGGGATCCTGGCGAAGGAAGGAACGAAGAGCGGCAGCAAAGTTGAGGCCGATCTGCTCCTTCATTTGAACCTGATTGACACCCTGCAACTGGAACTCGACCGGGTCTTCGGCGGTCATGATGTTGGTGTCGGGCTTGTTGAGCAGCGAGATCGCCGAGTACAACGTATTCGTCTTGCCGGAACCGGTGGGGCCGGTGACGAGCACCATGCCGTAGGGCTTGAGGATGGCTTTCTGAAAACGCTCAAGCGACTCGGGCTCGAAACCAAGCTGCGTCATGTCGAGACGCAGGTTGTCCTTGTCGAGCAAGCGCATGACGATCTTTTCGCCCCAGAGCGTGGGCAGTGTGCTGACACGATAGTCGAGCTGGCGGCGACGGCCGTTGATGCGCATGCGCATCATGATGCGACCGTCCTGCGGGAGGCGCTTTTCGCTGATGTCGAGCCGAGCGAGGATCTTGATGCGGGAAATGATGGCATCGCGCAGCTTGAGCGAGGGCTTCATGAGCTCCTGAAGCACACCGTCAACCCGGAGGCGAACGCGGTACTCCTTTTCGTAGGGCTCGAGATGAATGTCGCTGGCTCCGGCCTTGACGGCTTCGCTGAGGATGACGTTGACGACGCGAATGATGTTGACGTCTTCGGCAGCTGCTTCGAGATCGGCAAGCGAAGCTTCCTCACCTTCGAATTCGCCCTCATCGGCATCGAAGTCATCGCTGTAGTCGGCGAGGGGGTCGCCTGCATCGGGATCACGCTCGATGGTGCCTGGTTCGGGCGCGTTGTAGGCGTACTCGATGGCTTCGAGAATGGCGGCTTCATTGCCGACAAGCGGCTCGATGTTGTAGCCGGTAATGAACTTAAGGTCATCAAGGGCGCGATAGTTGGTGGGATCAACCATGGCGACCTGCAAGGATTGACCAACACGTCCGAGAGGCAGGATCTTGTACTTACGCGCGACCTCGATGGAGACCGATTTCACGATCTTGGGGTCGATCACGTAATTATTAGGATCGAATGCTGCGACTAAGGGACCTTTCGGTGGCGTAGCCAAAATCTTTCCTCACTTCAGAAAATCAAAATTGAGGTGGCTGGGAGATGCCGGGCGTAGCAATCCCATAGACGAAGTACGCGCATTTGACCACCGTGAATGCAGAGTAGCAGCTTGACATTAATTGTCAATTACATGGAACTCGGATAGTCATGACGAAGGGACTACAACAGAGCGGCAACCGGACTGAACCTATTCGCTACACTGAACCCGTGAGAAGTGAAACAGCACGGGGAGAGAAGATCCGGCAGATCTTTTTGACCTTGGAATCCGCAATGGGGCGCCAGCACTGGTGGCCAGCTGAGTCCGCTTTCGAGGTCGTAGTGGGCGCATACCTGACCCAGAATACGTCGTGGAAGAACGTGGAGCACGCGATGCGGAACCTGGGGCGGGCAGGAGTGCTCTCAGTGGAGGGGATCAGGCGGACGGGAATCGGGGAACTCGAGGAGCTGGTGAGACCTGCCGGGTACTTCCGGCAGAAAGCGGCACGGCTGAAGCTGTTTGTTGCGCATCTTGACGACCATTATGGCGGCTCGCTGGAAGCGATGTTTCAGGTGCCGACCGAGAAACTGCGCGAGGAACTGCTGGGGATGACGGGGATTGGGCCGGAGACGGCGGACTCGATCCTGCTGTATGCGGCGAACCGCGAGGTGTTCGTTGTGGACACGTACACACGTCGCATCCTGGGGCGGCATGGGCTGATCAAGGAAGGCGTGGGATACGAGGAGATTCGGCTGGCGGTGCAGGAGGCGCTTTCGCAGAGATGCGTCGCTCGGGAACCGGCCGGAGTGAGGGCTTCCCTGCCCCAAGGATTCGCCGTGCATGCGCCCTCGGCGACATCGCAGATGGAGCGGAGCGAGCTGGCGCAGAGATACAACGAATTCCACGCGCTGACCGTGCAGACAGCGAAACACTTTTGCGTGAAGGGAATGCCGCTGTGCGAGGAATGCCCGCTGCGCGGCGTGCTGAGCGGGTTTGGGACGGGAGAGAGTGGCGGAAAAGCCTTTTGATATTTGAGCATCGCTGAGATCCTTCGCCTGCGGCTCAGGATGACACATTTAAAAACAAGAACAAAGGCAAGGAACAACCCCGACATCCTTCGCTGCGCTCAACCATGAGAGTCTCAAATACTTCGCCGGGACGAGCCTGAAATCGAACTCAAGGGATGCGGGGATGGAGTTGCCGGCCTGTTTGGGAGACAAAAAGGAAAGAGTAGATGATGCAGGGTTTTTCTTGACGGACTACTCCAGATATGGAGAAATGATTCATCCCAATTTGGGAGTGCCATGAACGAGACACGAACATTAAGGTTATGCGAGGCGAGGATTGCGCCATATCGTAAGGCGTTGTTGCTTGGCAGCCCTGTCAGGAGATAGGAGTCTGCAATGAAAGCAAAACGCGTCTTGTTCGTGGACGACGAGGCGGGCCTCCGTCTTACCTTTCCCGAGATTCTCAAAGCCAAAGGATTTGAAGTAACAACCGCAGCTACGGTTTCAGAAGCTCTGCGGGAAATTACTACGCAACAATTCGACATTCTGATTTCAGACCTGAATATTGGCGAGCCGGGAGACGGGTTCACTGTGGTAAGCGCGATGCGGCGGACACAGCCGGATTGCATCAACCTGATCATGACGGGCTTCCCTGCCTTTGAAGATGCGCTCTCGGCAATCCAGCGGCAGGTGGATGATTTTGTAGTAAAGCCGGCGAGAGTGGCGGAGCTGGTGAGCAGGATTGAGAAGCTCGCAGAAAAGCCTCCGCACCACGAACGAAAGCGCCCGATCAGGCTGGCAACTCTGATACGAGATAACGTGCAGAGCATCAGTAAGAAGATTCTGCTGAGGATGAAGGTGGATCCTACGCTCGCTTCGGTGCCCCTGAGCGATGACGCACGGATCGATCATCTGCACTCGATGTTGATGGAGATTGCGATTCAACTGGAATCGAACGATCCGGACGAACCTACAGACCAGTCGCTGATTACAAGCTTTATCCATGGCAAGCAGCGGATGCACGAGGGATACAGCATCTCGATGCTGGTAACGGATACGTCGGTGATCGACGAGGTGGTGTATGACGAAGTACGCGAGAGCCTGCTGCTGATGGATACGAGCAATCTGGTGATCGACCTAAAACGATTCAACCTGGCGCTGCAAACACATCTGAAACGCGCGATTCATGCATTCTGGGCAGAGAGCGGGAGTCCGGCGACGAGGATTGATCGCGGGTAGATGCGCAAGTCCAAAGACACCCGGTTTGTGTAGGTTACCTTGGGCGGTAGATGAGATTGTATGGCCTGCTGGGATCCTTCGCCTGCGGCTCAGGATGACACCGCAAGGAACAAAGGCAAAAGCAAACCAGCCTAAGCTCGCGATGCGGGTTTTAGGATGGAGCACCCGGTCGCGAGCATCCAACTGGAAATGATGGGTCGTAGAGCTCTGCCCAGGGCGGGGGAACTGATAGGCGGTGGCGAGCCGGTGTCGAAAACGGCTTGGACGGTCGCACTCGGATTTGCGATTGGGATGTTTCCGCTAGTGGGAGTGACGACGATCGCATGCGCGGCAGTGGCAGGGGTGTTGCGGCTGAGGCAAGCCGCGATCCAGGTGGGGAACTATGCGGCACTGCCGCTGCAGATCATTCTGCTGATTCCATTCCTACGGCTGGGTGAGCAGGTGGCGGGGGCGGAGAGGTTTGTGTTTGACCCACCGGCGCTGCTGCGAGGATTTCCGAATATTCCAGAGTCAACGGCTCGAGCAGTAGTGGTGGCTCAGTGGCACATGATCGAGGGCTGGGCGGTGGTGGCTCCTGCGGCCCTGGTGATTGCGTGGCTGGTTGTGAGGGCGCTACTGAGGAGGAAAGAGCGGTTGGAGATGGTGGATGTGCGCAGGGCGGCGTAGGGGTCTTTCGCCTGCGGCTCAGGATGACACCTCGAGAAACGAAGCAGAAGCAAAGTCAAAAGCAAGTCGGGCGGAAGAGGTATTTGCATTCTTGCGACAGATTGTGTCTTTTCTGCAATAGAATGGCGGGGTAGAGGTTTCGTTGACTACTACTCAGCCAAATCGCTCCCGTAGGCGCAGGCTTTCGTGGCTTGGTGCAGGAATCGCGCTGCTGGTGTTCGTGATCTTCTCGCAGCAGTGGTTCAACCTGAAGTTTCTGCGACCGGATTCGCTAATCCAGACATTTGTATTTGCGGCACTGTCGGCGCTGATCTTTTTGGCGCTGGTGGCGCTGATCTTTGTGCTGTTGCGCACGCTGCTGAAACTGTATCTAGAGCGGCAGGCGGGGGCTGCTGGGTCGCGCTTCCGAAGCAAGATGGTGCTGGGGGCGCTGGTGCTCTCGTTCGGGCCGGTGATCGCCATGTTCCTGTTTGCCTATGGGCTGATGAACAGGTCGATCGACAAGTGGTTTTCGCAGCCGATTGAGGAAGTGCATGGAAGAAGCACGGCTGTCGCCGAATTGCTGAGCAGCTATGCGGGGCAGAATGCGATTGCCGAGGCGCGGGCGATTGCGACCAGTCCGGAGGCGCTCAGGACGTATCACTCTGGGAAATTTGGCACGCTGTTGCAGCAGTTCCGCGAGCATGAGATTACACTGCAGGGCGGGTTTGCGCTGGCGTTCTACAAGGGCGAGATCGAAGCGAGTTATGGCGCGCCTGCTCCGTGGAGCACGCTGCGCAAGTCGATGCCTGACATCGCGAGCGTTCAGAACAAGCCTCGGCAGTTCGCGCTGAACAGTCGGGTTTTCATCCTGGGCGTCGCTCCGGTGGAAGACATTGGGTACGTGGCGGTGGCGCTGCCGCTGCCGGCGAACTACAGCCAGGCGCTCTCGCAACTGGATGAGAGCGAGCGGCACTACCAGGAATTGCGGCGCAATAACAAGCTGATAAGGCAGACCTATATGCAGGCTCTGCTGCTGATCACGTTGCTGGTGCTGTTTGGCACGACGTGGTCGGCGCTGGCGCTGAGCAAGGTGGTGACGCGTCCGGTGACGGCGCTGGCGGAGGGCACGCAGGCGATCTCGGCGGGCAAGCTCGACTATCGCGTGGATGTGAATGCAGGCGACGAGCTGGGGCAGTTGGTGGGCTCGTTCAACACGATGGCCGCCGAGCTGGAGAGCAACAGACGGCAACTCGAAGACGTAAACGCGCGGCTGGATGAACGCAGGCTGCACATGGAAACCATTCTGGAAAGTATTCCGTCGGGAGTGCTTTCGCTGGATGATGCGGGGCAGGTGACACGCGTGAACGCGGCGCTGATTCGCATGTTCAGGCCGAAGGAGGTAACGCAGCCGGGAATACAGAACGGACTGCGGCTGGTGGACCTGTTCCCTGCCGATGCGGACGTGGCGGAAGACATTCGAAGGCTGACGCGCAAGGCCGACCGCATGGGCATGACGACGACGCAGATGGAAATTGCGACCGGCGAAGGAACACTTGAAGTCAGCGTTACGGTGGCTTCGATGGCGGTTCCGCATCAACGTCGGCGGCTGGGATACGTGATCGTATTCGAAGATATGAGCGACCTGCTGAAAGCGCAGAAGCAGGTGGCGTGGCGTGAAGTGGCGCGGAGAGTGGCGCATGAAATCAAGAATCCGCTGACGCCGATTGCACTGTCGGCAGAACGCATCAAGCGGCACATCGACCGCGGACTACGGGGCGATGCGCAGTCGCGCACGATTATTGAAAACTGCACGGACACGATCAGCAGCGCAGTGGAGACGGTACGCAAGCTGGTGGATGAGTTCTCGACTTTGGCGCGATTCCCGCAGTCGCAACCGCATCCGGCGGATTTGAACCGCATTGTGATGAGCGCAATGACGCTGTTTGATGGACGATTGGCAGGGGTGAATGTGCGGCTCAACCTGGCGGAGCACCTGCCGAATGTGATGGCCGATCCGGAGGCGATCAAGCGCGTGGTGGCGAACCTGGTGGACAACGCAGCCGAGAGCATGAAGGACGCGGTGGTGCGCGAGATCTGCATTACGACGACGCTGCTGGATTCGCGCGATGCGGTGGAGATCGAGGTCGCGGATACGGGCGAGGGAGTTTCGGCGGAAACGAAAGAGAAGCTCTTTCTGCCGTACTTCTCAACGAAGGCGCGTGGGACGGGATTGGGGCTGGCGATTGTGGCGCGAATCCTGGAAGACCATAACGCGACGATTCGCGTGGAACAGAATCATCCGGTGGGAACGCGGTTTCTGGTGGAGTTGCCGGTGGCAGGCACCGCCGAGGCGGCGGTGGAAGTCAAGGCCGAAACACGCGAGCAAGCTTAACGAACAGGAAAGGTAAATGATGACGCACATCCTGGTGGTGGATGACGAACCCAGCATTCGCGAGACACTGGGCGGCATTCTGGAAGACGAAGGATATCGCGTGACTCCCGCTGAAGATGGCGAAAGCGGGCTGGCGCTGATGCGGGATCAGCATTTCGATGTCGTACTGCTGGACATCTGGATGCCGCAGATGGATGGGCTGGCCGTGCTGCAAAAGGTGAAAGACCTGGAAGACCGTCCGGAGGTGGTGATGATTTCCGGACACGGCACGGTGGAGACGGCGGTGAAGGCGACGAAGCTGGGCGCTTATGACTTTCTGGAAAAGCCGCTGTCGCTGGACAAGACTCTGATTGTGGTGAAGAACGCGGCAGAGGCGCGCAAGCTGCGCTCGCAAAATCAGGAACTGAAACGGCAGATGTCGCACACGGAAATCGCGGGCGACAGCATTCCGATGAAAGCGCTGAGGCAGCAGATCGCGCTGATGGCTCCGACAAATGGGCGCGTGCTGATATACGGCGAAAGCGGGACGGGCAAGGAGTTGGTGGCAAGAGCGATCCATGCGCAGAGCTTGCGCAAGGATGAAATGTTCGTCGAAGTGAACTGCGCGGCGATTCCGGAAGACCTGATCGAAAGCGAACTGTTTGGGTATTGCAAGGGCGCGTTTCCGGGAGCAGACACGGAGAAGGAAGGCAAGCTGCGCAAGGCAGATGGGGGAACGCTCTTTCTGGATGAAGTAGGCGACATGAGCCTGAAGACGCAGTCAAAAGTGCTGCGCATGTTGGACGAAGGACGATTCGCTCCGGTGGGAATGGAAGAGCCAATCACGGTAAATGTGAGGGTGATTGCCGCAACGAATAAGGACCTGGAAGAGGAGATTGCAAGAGGGAATTTCCGCGAAGACCTGTTCTATCGGCTGAATGTGGTTCCGTTTGTGGTGCCTCCGCTGCGGGAGCGGAAGGAAGATATTGCGGTGCTGGTGAAGCATTTTGTGAAAGAGTTCTCGAGCCAATACAGCCGCAGGACAAAAGAGATTACGGACGAAGCACTCGACGTGCTGACTCGCTACTCGTGGCCGGGAAACGTGCGCGAATTACGCAACGTGATCGAGCGCGTAGTGATTATGAATCCGACGGTGCAGAGGCTGGAGCGTAAGCATCTGCCATCGATGCTGTATCGCGAGGGAACGCGGCGATCGCTGGGTGAATTCACGACACTACACCAGGCACGGGCGGCGTATGAGCGCGACTACATTCTGAAGAAGCTCGATGAGAACAATGGCAATGTGAGCCGCACGGCGGAGGTGCTGGGACTGGAGCGCAGCCATCTGTATCGCAAGATGAAGACGCTGGGGATCGCGGTGAAAGAGTAGCTGACGCAAAACGATAAAGGCCTCGTTCGTGTATGGTGCGCGAAGCGAGGCCTTTTTTATTGCGGCGGAACTTTGTTTGCGGAACTAGGCGGCTTCCTTCTTTTCGTTGGGCAGCCAGGGAATGGCTTTGCTGGCCCAAACGGTGTCGGGATAGCTCCGACGAAGTTCGTCGGCTACCTTGCCGAGAACGGTGTGATCGTTGGTGGCTTGATACTGCGATACGGCACGCCAGTACATGGCTCCGGCAGCGGAGTGCGACTTGCCGTAGCGAGTGACCACATCGTTGTACCAACGCTCGGAATCGTCGTACTTCTTGTGCACGAATGCAATGCGGCCAAGCGCGCTCTCGAGAGCGGCGAGGAAGTCTTCGCGGGTGAGATATCCCTCAAGACGGACTTGCTCATGGCCTTCGCTGTCAAGGACGAGCACGGTGGGCGTCCAGACGGCTCCGAATCGATGGAACCAGGCAGGATGCTCCTTGATGTGGGCTTTGACGGGGATGAAGTTCTTGTGGATGAAGTCAGCGGTGTTCTGATTTTCGTATGATTCGGCATCCAGCCGAGCGCAAGCGCCTCAAGCGGGAGCAGCACTGAAATCGAGCAGGATGGGGCGGTTCTGCTGCTTGGCTTCGGCGAGAGCACCATCGACATCTTTACTCCAATTGATCGCCATGTGGCATCCTCCTGAGAATGAGATGCTCAAAGTTAGCGGAGGATGCGAGTCACGAGCGCAATGTGAGCGCCTCAAGTTTGCGGAGAGTGTCGAGCATCTCGGCCAAACGTGACTTGCCAACCTGATTCTCGAAATCGGCTTGCAGGCGGTCGAAGGCACGAATGACGCGCAGAGCAGATTTTCTACCCTGAGGCTTCAAGGACAACAAGTAGGAACGGGCGTCGGCAGGGTCGATTTCGCGCTGCAGCAGGCCGCGGGCTTCGAGCGAAGAAATACAGTGGCTCACGTTGCCACGAGTGGTGGCGAAGGTTTCGGCTAGTTGCGAGGGCTTGGCTGAGACGGGGGCGTCGAAGAAGATGGCGGCGAGGACAAGTCCCTCAAGAAACGTGAGGCCGTCGGAGGAGAGGGCGTCGGCGGCAAGGGCATCAAAACGGCGTGCGGCACGGTTGATGGCGAACATCGGGCTTTGGCGGAGGAAGGCATCGATGCGCATGGTTCGATTGTACATAATTGAGATTGTCAATTATATGGAATGGGATTGAATCATCGTTGTGGAGGGAGGTACACGCGATGAGAATGAGTTTGAGGTGCACGGGTGGTTGGTGACCTAGGTCGGTGGTTCAGATTTGGGTGGCAGTAGGGATCCTTCGCTACGCTCAGGATGACACCTGCATTTATAGAGGCGAGGAATTATGAAGATTTGGGTATTCATATTGATTTGTTGTTCGGCGGCACTGGGGCAGGGGATGCCGGAGGCGAGTCCGGCGGCGCAAAACAAGATTCCTCGGCACGAGGAGCAGGTAGTGGTGACGGGGAGCTATGACGTGGTTCCGCTGGAGGAGACAGATCGCAGCGTGAGCACCGTGGAGGTGGGGCAGTCGCCCGCGCAGTATCGCAACTGGGCTGATGCGTTGCAGCAGGATTCGTCGCTCGATGTGCGCGAGCGGGCACCGGGAACCTCGGCGGATGTGTCGATACGCGGGGCATCGTTTGGCGAGACATTGATACTTGTCAATGGATTGCGGATCAATGATGTGCAGACGGGCCACAACAATCTGGATATTCCCTTCCCTTTCGAATCGGTCGAGAGGGTGGAGGTGTTGAAAGGTTCGGGCTCGACGCTCTATGGGTCGGACGCGATGGGCGGGGCGGTGAACTTCATTACGCGCGTGCCGCAGACGAGCGAGATCAGGCTGGGCGCGGGGATCGGGAACTTTGGGACGAATCAGCAGAATGGGGCGCTGACCTATGCGCGAGAGAAGTTTGGCGAGCAGTTGACGTTTGTGCGCGAGCTCTCGACGGGATTCATTCCGAATCGCGATTACCGCAACCTGGCGATTGCCTCGGAAACATCGATTACGACGGCGCTGGGGCGCAGCGATGTGCTGCTCGGCATCAGCGATCGGCCTTATGGGGCGCAGGGATTCTATGGGCCGTATCCGAGTTGGGAGCGAGGCAAAGGGTGGCTGGGGGCGTGGACGCAGCCGATAGGAATGCAGACGCTGGCGGACTTTGCGTACCGGCGGCACACGGATGAGTTTGTGCTGTTTCGCGCGCGGCCCTCGGTGTATGAGAACAATCACATCGATGAGTCGTATCAAGGAGCGTTAAGGAGATTTGAGAAAGTCGGCGAGACGATGCGCGTGTATTACGGCGTGGACGCGATGAGGGAGTCGATTGCGAGCACAAACCTGGGACGGCACGTGCGCGATCAGGGTGGATGGTATGCGAGCTTTGATGCCCGGGCTTTGAGACGATTTTCGTTGAACGTGGGCGCGAGAGAAGAGCTGTACACCGGAGGACGGCAGGTGTTCAGTCCGTCGGTGTCGGGAGCGTACTGGGTGAACAGCAGGATGAAGCTGCGGGCATCGGCTTCGCACGCGTTCCGGCTGCCGACCTATACGGATTTGTATTACAGCGATCCGGCGAATATTGGGAATCCGAATCTGAAACCGGAGTCGGCGTGGAGCTTCGAGGGCGGGGTGCAGGTGTCGCTGGCGCGAGGAGTGGTGCTGGAAGCAGATGTGTTTCATCGGCGCGACCGCGACGTGATTGATTATGTGCGCGCGGCGGGATCGACGGGAGCGTACACGGCGGAGAACATCGACAACCTGAACTTTACTGGCGTGGAAGTCGATGTGCGATGCGAGTTGCCGAGGCAACAGAGAATCGCACTGGCATACACGGGAATGCATGGCACGGCAGCGGCGCTGAATGGGCTGCAGTCGAAGTACGTGTTCAACTACCCGGTACACGCGGCGGTGGCGACATGGTGGAGCAGGACGGCGGGATTCGATTCACGATTCAGAGTGGCGGCGCTGCAGAGATTTGAGAGCGGCGCTTATCCACTGGTGGAATGGACAGTCGGGCGCGAGTTTCGGTATGTGAAGCCGTATGTGCAACTGACGAACCTGACGGACACGAAGTATGAAGAAATTCCGGGAGTGCCAATGCCGGGGCGCGGCGTGATCGCGGGCTTGGAATTAAGGTGGCGGGCTAAGTAGAAGATCGCTACATTCGCCAACGGCGGGCGATGTGGACCACCTGCGTAACTCGGCTGTCCGCAATGGGTGTGGGCAGCCTCGTCGAGACTGGTGGCGATGAAGACAGAACATTTCACTAAAGCCAACCTCCCGGTACGCCGACAATGTTGGGATGCGCGTGCTCAGGCGCGTGGAGCTTTGGCTTTCTTCGCCTGAGTCTTGCGCGGTCTGGGCTCGGAACCGTGGTCGTCGGGGTCCTTGCGCGTGAGCACGTCGAGCTGCTTGCGCCAGTCGATGGCTTCATCGACGTCGTTGGCGTTGTCGCGCCAACCCTTGCGAACGCGGACGAAGAGCTCGAGGAACACTTTGACACCGAGGATGCGCTCGATCTGCTGGCGGGCGCGGGTGCCGATGTGCTTGAGCATCGTTCCCTGCTTGCCGATGACAATGGCCTTCTGGCCGTCGCGCTCGACAAAGATAACGGCGGAAATCTTGGTGAGCTTCTTACCCTCTTCGAATCTCTCGACAAGCACGCCACTGGCGTAGGGAACTTCCTGCGCGGTGTTGATGAGGATCTGCTCGCGGATGAGTTCGGCGACGATGAAGCGCTCGGGTTGATCCGTGATCTGATCTTCGGGGAAATACTTGGGGCCTTCGGGAAGAGCATCGACAACGGCGGTGAGCAGTTCGTCTTTGCCGGTTTCTTTTTCGGCGGAGATGGGGATGATCTGCGCGAAATCGTAACGCGCAGACCATTGCTCAATTTCAGGGAGGAGGCGGGCCTTCTCGATGAGATCGATCTTGTTCAGCAGCAGGAAGGTTTTGACCTTGGCGCGCTTAACGATGTCAAGGACGAATTCGTCTCCGGTGCCGAACTTCTGGGTGACATCAACGATGAGAAGGACGAGGTCGCAGCCTTCGAGGGAGTCATAGACCTCCTGCATCATGCGGCGGTTGAGCTGGTCTTCGGGCTTGTGGACGCCGGGGGTATCGACGAGAACGATCTGCCCAGCGGAATGCTTACCGCGACGCTTGACGTTGACGATGCCGGTGATGCGGCTGCGCGTGGTTTGCGCCTTGTGGGTGACGATGGCGAGTTTTTCGCCGACGAGCGAGTTGAGCAGCGTCGATTTGCCCGCGTTGGGGCGGCCGATGATGGTTACGAATCCTGAATGCACTTATAGATGCTATTCCACCGGGCCGTTCTTGGGAATGGGGGACGGCTGTTTGGTGAGCACACGGAGCTTTTCGACACGGCGCGCGGTGGACTCGAGAATCTCGAAGCGGAGATCGCCTTCGTTGACGACTTCGCCGGGTAGAGGGATGTGTCCGGCGATTTCAGTGACGAGGCCGCCGACGGTGGTGGCGTGATGGTCCTCGGGAAGATGCAGGCCAAAGAGCTCTTCGAGGCGGTCGGCATCGAGCGTGCCGAGGACGATGTAGCTGCTGTCGCTCTCGCGCACGACTTCGTTGCGCTGCTCGCCTTCATTGCTGAGCTCGCCAACGATTTCTTCGATGAGGTCTTCGACGGTGACGAGTCCGGCGACGCCGCCGTATTCATCCACGACGATGGCCATGCGGCGGTTCGCGCGCTGCATCTCGTTGAGCAGTTCGTTGGCACGCTTGGTTTCGGGGACAAAGTACACGTCGGATTTCATGAGGCTGCTGGCGATGCGGCGCGGAGCTTCGCTGTCGGCAACTTGAAGAAGATCGCGGGCGGAGATGATGCCGACGATGTGATCGACATCGTTTCGATAGACGGGCAGACGCGAGAATGGATGCTGCGAGAGCAACTGGGTAATCTGCTCGATGGTGGTGTCGGCAGAAACGGCGATAACCGCGGGGCGAGGAGTCATGACGTCGCGCACGGTCTTGTCGCCGAACTCGACAACCGAGTGAATCAGCTCGCGATCACTTTCCTCGAGAATGCCCTCGTCCTGGCCAGCTTCAATGAGTGCATCGACAGCTTCGGAGGGGTGCTCGGGTTCTTCGTCGGCGTTCTCGGGACGGGTGAGAGAGACGACGGACTGGAGGAATCCGAGGAAGAGAGTGAGCGGGAAAACAGCCCAGATGAGCAGGCGCAGAAGCAGCGTGAAGCGGATGAGCCAGCCTCCGCGAGTGCGCGAAAAAAACAGATAGGGCAGAAAGCGGTCGAAGATGAGTACGACAACGACGGCGAAGAACACGGTCTCTGCCAGCTCTTCGGCGTTCCACGCGGGACGCGAAAAAAGCGAGTAGGCCAGCAGGAAGCAGATCGATGCCGTAAGAAGCTGCTCGAGCAGAGCAAAAGACAGAGCGGCGCGATGGTGGTTGAATCCGAGGCGCGGCTCAATGTGGTGCTCGAAGATCTCGATGTTCTCCTGGAACTCGCGCGAAAGGAATTTTCCACTCTCGGTGTAGAGGCGCGAGGCATATGCGCTGATGACGAGCAGTGCGGAAAGCAGGAGAAAAGCAAAAGCGAGGGCCATAGACTACGGCCTTCCCCGGCCAGCGGCGGCAGAGATGGTGCGCGGCTTGCCGGAAGTTTTACGCTTGGCTTTCGCAACCCTGGGAGCGGGTTGCTTGTCGTCCACTGTGCGCTCGATGAGGCCGGCGGGGAGATTCAACTCGGCGCGAAGGCGGCGCTCAAGGCGGAGCATCTGGCCGCGATCAGTCTCGTGGTCGTGTCCGGCGAGGTGCAGCATGCCGTGGAGGATGAGAACCTTGACCTCGGTATGGAGGTCGTGGCCGATCTCAATGGCCTGAGCACGTGCGGTCTGGAGCGAGATGGCGATATCGCCGCCGTCTCCAGAGGGGAAGGAAAGCACGTCGGTGGGCTTGTCCTTGTGGCGGAACTGCGCGTTGAGGCGCTGGATTTCAGCATCGCCGGTGAGCAGGATATTGACTTCACCGGTGAGTCCGGCGACCTTCTGAGCGCGGTTGGCAAAACGTGCGAGGGCCAAGCGGCTCAGGTCTTTCGATTTTCGTCGTTCGAGGATCACGATTCTCAGTTCCGGGCTGCACCCGGATTCCACGGAAAAAGGAAAAGGGGAGAGCACAAGGCTCTCCCGCTATTGTACCGAAACGGCTACTGCTGGACGGTCGTTGTCGGATTTACCTTCTCAGTCATGGGCGTCAGTTCAGCGGCGGTACGCGAAGCATCGTTCTCCAACTGGAGGCTAAGCTGGCGTTCGTCGCGCACCTTAAAATCCTCATAGGCACGAATGATGCGCTGCACGAGGTGATGGCGGACGACATCGTGCTCGTTGAACATCTGGAAGCGAATGCCTTCTACTCCCTGCAACACGCTCATGGCCTCAACCAGACCGCTGCGGCCAGGGTTGGGAAGGTCGATCTGAGTGACGTCGCCGGTAATGACCGCCTTGGAACCAAAGCCGAGGCGAGTGACGAACATCTTCATCTGCTCGCTGGTGGTGTTCTGGGCTTCGTCGAGAATGACAAACGAATCATTGAGAGTGCGGCCACGCATGAACGCGATGGGAGCGATCTCGATGACGTTCTTCTCGAGGAAGCGGTCCACCTTCTCGGGCTCCAACAGGTCGTAAAGCGCGTCGTATAACGGGCGTAGGTAGGGATCGACCTTTTCCTGCAAGGTGCCGGGCAGGAAACCAAGCCGCTCGCCAGCCTCGACCGCGGGACGTGCCAGAATAATGCGCGAAACTTTCTTGGACAACAGGGCCGAAATCGCCATGGCCACGGCAAGATATGTCTTACCGGTTCCGGCGGGTCCAATGCCGAAGACCATGTCGCTCTGCTCAATTGCATCCAGGTACTGCCGCTGATTCAGGCTCTTGGGCTGCACCTGACGTTTGCTGCCAGCAGAGCGCTGCTTGCCTGCCTCGGCAAGCTGACGCAGGGTGACGGCAGGATCGGCAACCAACACGCGCAGCATGGACGTGAGCTCTCCATTGAAGAGATTGTGCCCATGAGAGCGCAGGTAATCAAAGTCGGTGAAAACCTGCTCCACGCGGTCTACATCTTCGGCGGAGCCGTCAATCTGGATGGAATTGGGCTTGAGCTCGACCGTTACGTTCAGTCCGTCCTCAAGCAGATGAAGGTTCTCGTCACGCGTACCGAATAGGGTTTCGACATTGGGACGAAGTTCAATATTTTTCTTCATCTAGAGTTTCGATTCACCTCTGGCGCAGAAATGCGCGGATACGAAGCGCTGAAGCCATTTGAGTTTTTGAGGCGGAGACGCGAGAGTGCGGAGCCAACGGAAATGCCGCTTCGGAATGAAAGCAGTACCATTGGGCAGGAGCGTAACCCCATCGTCGCCCCGAGTCAACAAAAGAAGCGCAGGCGAGGGAGAGAACGCGAATTGGCCGACCACTGGTGCTGCCATCTGTGCCACTTATTAGATGTGGACTGGGGCAAATAGTCGCCTGATGTAGAAGAAATCCAGACCTCAAGGCAAAAACTTAATCGAGAAAATCTACGAAGCTGTCGGTGATCTCGGCGCCATGATTGTTGGCAATGCGGAGAGCTGCGGACTCGACCTGCTTCATCATGCCTTCAAGGTAGTCACGTGAAGGAGAAACGGCAACGACTCCTAACATCGCGGTTTGCCACAGGTCGGAGGGCTCGATCTCGGCAACAGAGACATTGAATCCGGAACGAAGGCGGTCCTTAAGGCTGCGCAAGACCTGACGACGATCCTTGAGCGATTGCGCTGCTTCGATGCGGAGTTCCAGGGTGAGATAAGCGATGGGCATGGCTTGGGCGCCCAGTGTAGAGACAAGCTAGAGGCAAAAGCAAGCGAAGAAACGAAAGGCTTCGCTCAGAGAACGAAGCCTTTGTCCCTGCTGTGGCGATGGTTACTTTGTGACGTTCTTACCGAAGCTGAACGTGGGACCGACGGAAACACGCACGCTGTTGCGCGAGTCCTTGAGGAGATCGCTGTACAGGAACACGTGCACGAACTCGACATCGGCACGCAGGTGGAAGTGCTTGGTCAAATTGTAGTCAGCACCGCCGCCAAGACCATAGAAGTAAGTCGTGTCGTTGGGCTTGGTGCTGTTCAGGATTCCAGCCTGCACCAGTTTCGGAACGATCAGCGTTGCATAAGGCTGGGGCGAGCCCTCGGTTGCATTCAGAGAAATGTTCTCGTGGATGATGCCGATGGAAGGGTGTGCGAAGAATGTGACCTTCTTGAAGTGCCGGTAGGTGACCTGTGGGCCAATGGTGTAGGTCTGGGTGGTGGCATCGAAGGGTACGGACAGCGCACCGGCTACCGTGGGTCCGACGAAACCAGTGAGCGTCGTCTGCAGCGAAGGCTTGAGGTCGCGGGTGACGAGAGAGGCGCGGCCTTCCTGAATGCTGTAATCAACGCCGAAGGCCAGCCAGCGCGTGAGATTGGCGCCGATCTGTGTGTTGAATCCGCGCTGCTGAAGGTTCAGCTTGGGCGAGTTGAGATAGCTAAATCCAGTGAATACGTCGTAACGGCCGACGTAGTCCTGCTGTGCGAAAGCGCCGGTACAAAGGGCAAAAAGCAGCGCTGAAATAATAAAGAGTTTCTTCATTCCTGGGCTCCCCTGATTGCAAATTGAGCTTCCCGATCGTTGCTAGTCATGAAATCGAGAATGAACTCTGAATTTTCTTACTGAATCCTCGGGCATTGCTTAGACCTGCCCGCCGAACTGAATCCTTTATCTCTCAACAAAAAGACTGGATTTGGCAAGCGTTACAAAGCGCTGCTCCTCCAGCTAAAGGCGTATCCACTTCCCCATTCTCAGCAATTCACTCAAAGTAGCTGAATTAAGCGCAGGAATGGTACACCGAACCCGCCACGGCGATCGAGAAAATTGTCACTGAGTACCACATTCACCAAGGTCAAAGGCGGAACTGTACCTTGGGCCGCAAAAATCCCGAACCTCAAAAATGAAATTCGGGACTTTTCACATCGGTCGTAAAGGGTGCCAGTGTCGCCACTGGCACTCGATACGTTTAAGCCAGTTGCGTTGCTACCTTCTCGCTGTGGAAGGCCTCAATAACGTCTCCGACCTTCACATCGTTGTAGTTCTGGATACCGATACCGCACTCCATGCCGTTGCGGACTTCGCTGGCGTCATCCTTGAAACGCTTGAGCGAGGAAACCTTGCCCTTGAAGACAACCACGTTGTCGCGGAGCAACCGCACTTCGGCATCGCGCTTGATGAGACCATCGATCACCTGGCAGCCGGCGATGGTGCCGACCTTGGGGATACGGAAGGTGTCCCTGACCTCGGCGCGGCCAAGGTAGGTTTCCTTGATGGTCGGATCGAGCAGTCCGGTCATCGCCTTCTTAATTTCATCCTGCAATTCGTAGATGATCGAGTGGAGACGGATATCGACCTTCTCCTGCTCGGCCATTTCCTGCGCCTTGCGTTCAGGACGAACGTTGAAGCCGATGATGATGGCGTTCGACGCAGCAGCCAGCAGAACATCGCTCTCGGTGATGGCGCCGACAGAGTAGCGCAGCACATTGATGCGAACCTGTTCGTTGGAGAGCTTGGTCAGCAGGTCGTTGATGACCTCGACCGAACCCTGCACGTCACCCTTGAGAATGATGTCGAGCTGCTTGGTACCTTCGTTCTTGATCTTCTGCGCCAGACCCTCCAGCGAAACGCGGGCGGTCTTGGCCAGCACGGCTTCACGCGCCTTGGCTTCGCGGTAATCGGCGATTTCGCGGGCCTTCTCGCGCTCGGCCACGACCACGAACTGATCGCCTGCCTGCGGCAGACCTTCGAGTCCGAGGATCTCGACCGGGGTCGAGGGACCAGCCTCTTCGATGGAACGTCCACGATCGTCAAACATGGCGCGAACCTTGCCGAAGATGTTGCCCACGACGAAGTTTTCGCCAGCGTGAAGGGTGCCGTTATCGATGAGGACGGTAGCAACCGGGCCGCGTCCACGATCAAGCTTGGCTTCGAGTACGCTGCCGGTAGCGAGGCGCTCGGGCGTGGCCTTGAGCTCCTTCATGTCAGCCACGAGGCAGATCATTTCGAGAACCTGGTTGAGGTTCGTGTGCTTCTTGGCCGAAACGTCCACAAAGATGGTGTCGCCGCCCCAGTCTTCCGGGAGCAGGCCACGGTCGGCCAACTGCTTCTTCACACGATCAGGCTGCGCGTCAGGCTTATCGATCTTGTTGACCGCGACGATCAGCGGAACGTTGGCGGCCTTGGCGTGATCGATGGCCTCAATGGTCTGTGGCATGACACCGTCATCGGCTGCAACGACCAGCACGACAATGTCGGTCACCTTGGCACCGCGAGCACGCATGCGGGTGAACGCTTCGTGGCCCGGGGTATCGAGGAAGACGATCTCGCGCCCCAAGGCAGGCGAGTTTGGATCGGTGATCTTCACCTTGTAAGCGCCGATGTGCTGGGTGATGCCGCCAGCTTCGCCTTCGGCAACGTTGGTGGAGCGAATCGCGTCGAGCAGGCTGGTTTTGCCGTGGTCGACGTGGCCCATGATGGTGACTACCGGAGGACGGGTAACGGTGTTGAACACCGCTTCGTTCTCCTGCTCGATGGCCTGTGCATCGTATTCCTGCTGAATCTGGTCTTCAAAGCTGATGACCGAGCTCTCGGCACCGAAATGGCGAGCCATGTCGCGAGCAAGCTCTTCACTGAGCGTCTGGTTGATGGTGGCGAATACGCCACGAGCCAGCAGGCGCGCGATGAGATCCTTGGCGCGGATTTCGAGCTTTTCTGCCAAATCCTTTACGCTGACACCCTCGGAGATGGTGATATTCCGAGTAATCGGCATGGGCTCATTGCTGAGCGACAGCCGTGGTGGCGGCGTGAAACCCTTCATCGGCCCTTCCTGCTTGCCGCGAGGAGCCTGATAACGCTGTCCGGGACGGCGGGAAGGCGCACCAGCACGAGCTCCGGGACGCGGAGCAGTGCCTGGAGGCGGAGCTCCGGCAGCAGGACCTAAGAGGCCGCCTGGACGTCCGGGACCACCAGGACGCGCACCCATGCCGGGACGTCCGCCCATGGGAGGACGACCGCCAGGAGTCGGCGCACTGCGAGTCGGGTGCATGGGACGACGCTCGCCAGGACGGAACGGCGGACGCGAGCCAGGTGCTCCCTGAGCTCCGGCCGGACCTTGTCCGGGACGAGGACGCTGGAAAATGGGCTGTCCGCGCACGGGCAGACCGGTGCGGTTACCCATGGAGGACGGCGGCTGCGGCGCGCGAGGTGGCGGCGGTGGCGGCGCGGTGTAAACCGGACGCGGCCCCGTCTGCGGCACGATCATGCGGCGCGGCGGAGGTGCAGGCTGGCCGGGCAGCGGCGGACGTGTAGAGCCGGGAGCGTTCTGAACCGGCTTTGCAGGCGCCTGTTTCGCCGGAGCGCCAGGAGCTGTGACCGACGCGGCGGGCGCAGGTTCGGCCTCCTTGGCGGGCGGTGCAGCGGGAGCCTTGGCGTTGCCATCCGAAGGCGGCGCGGCCGTAACTGGAGCCGGTGTGGAAGGTGCTGCCGCGGCGGGCGCAGCCGGGGCTGGCGCGGCCGGAGCCTTTTCGGGCTCGGCGGTCTCGACTGCCGTTGGCTTGGCCGGAGCCTCGGTCACGCGCTCAGCGGGAGGAGCCGCAGGCGTCGCGGATGCAACCGGAGCCTCGGGAACCTCAACCGCAGGAGTAACGGGAGCCTTGGGCGGTTCGACACGAGCATGATGCGCGCGCTGCGCGACCGATTCCGGCGTGACGAGGCGCGGAGCGCGCTCGGGGGTCGGAGGTGCGGCAGGCGGCGTCGCCTGGGCAGCCGGAGGTACAACCTTCGGCGCCGTCGGCTTGTTGACAATCGCCTTGGGCGGCGCGGGCGGAGGAGCAACCGGAGGCTTCACGGTGGTTGCAGCCTTCTCAGCCTGCTCCTTGCGCGCCAAAATTGCTTTCAGAGCGTCGCCGGGCTTGGAGATCTTGGAGAGATCGATCTTGGGACGGAACTCTTCTCCGCCGGTGCGATGACGGGCCGATGCACCGCTGATCTCATGGAAATATTTGCGTACCCTGTCGGCTTCATCGGCTTCCACGGAGCTGGAATGGGTCTTCTTCTCCGTGACGCCCACCTTAACGAGCACGTCGAGAATCTGTTTGCTTTTAACTTCCAGCTCGCGAGCCAGATCGTTGATTCGAATCTTCATCCGCCGTTCATTTCCTTATGCCACGCCGGTCTCCACCTGCCCGGATTCGGTGTGGCTGCGCGTGAGCGCGATACATCTACTGGAGATGTCTTGATTGAAGACATCCATGCTGCGTTTGCCTGGACACTCGGCGAACCGGCCCAGGAACTGCTTCCCAAAACAACCGCAGGCGTGGCCCGAAAGCCACACCCAAAAACCTATTTATTCGCCGGGTCGGCGTGCTCACCCGGGTGCTCCTCGTGCGTTTCTTCCAATGAAGCTGTCTCTTCAGCCTGCGCCTCTGCCTGCTCATCGGAAGCGTTTGCATCCGGAGCTTCAACCTCGGACTCGGCAGCAAGCATCGGGTCCGAAGGATACTCAACATCAACAGCTTCAGCTTCGGCCTCGGCTGCGGGCGCCTGCTGGGCATCAAGCCGCAAGAAGTAGTTGTTGACCGCAACCGAAATCTTTTCGACCGTCTCCGGACCGATACCGGGAATGGCTTCTAGTTCCTCGGGAGTCATGTCGGCCAGCGACTCGACGGTGCTGATGCCGGCTTCGGTCAGCTTCTCAAGAACCGGTTCGCTCAACTCGTCGCCAATCTGATCAAGCGAGGTCGATGTGCCGCCGACCAGCGAATTCATCTGCTGCTCGACTTCCTGACGCTTCTCTTCTTCGCTCTTGATGTCGATCTTCCAGCCGAGAAGCTTGGCGGCCAGACGAACGTTCTGCCCCTTCTTGCCGATGGCAAGCGAGAGCTGGGTGTCGTCAACGATGACCTCGAGATGCTTGTCCTGACTGCTCACAATGGAAACCCTGGAGACCTTGGCAGGTTGCAGTGCCTTTTCGGCAAAGACCACGGGGTCCTCGTGATATTCGATGATGTCGATCTTCTCGCCGCGCAGTTCGCGAATGATGGACTGCACGCGCATGCCTTTCATGCCAACACAGGCGCCAACGGCGTCCACATCCTTATCGCGCGACATGACGGCGATCTTGGTACGCTCGCCGGCTTCACGGGCAATGGCACGAATGACGACGGTGTTGTCGTAGATTTCCGGCACTTCGGTCTGGAACAGGTTGATCACCAGTTCCGGAGCGGCGCGCGAAACAATAACACCAGGTCCCTTGGTCGCCTTCTCGACGCGAACAATGACGACGCGAACGCGCTCGCCGACAGCGAAGGACTCTAGCTTGGACTGCTCCTTGCGCGGCATGCGAGCCTCGGCCTTGCTCAACTCGAAGATGTAGTCCGGGCCTTCGATGCGCTTGACGGTCGCGTTCACAACCTCATTGACGCGGCTGTGATACTCGTTGAATACCGTGTCACGCTCGGCCTCGCGCACCTTCTGGAAGATGACCTGCTTGGCGAGTTGGGCGGCAATGCGGCCCAAACCTTCAATGGATTTTTCCTGCAAAAGCTCGCCGCCGACAACGGCGTCTTCGCTGATCTTGAGCGCCTCTTCGAGCGAGATCTGAATCTGAGGGTCCTCGATGTCGTCTTCGCTGGGAAGGATCTCCTTCACGGAGTAGGCGCGGATGGCACCGGTCTCGCGATCAAGGACGGCACGGAGGCTTTCCTGAGTCTTATAGAACTTGCGCGTGGCGACAACAATGGCATCCTCAACAGCGGAGACGACGATCTCGGGATCGATTCCCTTCTCGCGGCTCAACGCGTCGATCACGTTATAAAGTTCACTTGCCATAATTTCCTGCCACCTCAACGTATGCGGGGCACGGCCCCGGTTGTATTCTTCCCTGCCCCGGCCTCGCACCGGAATCAGCTTGTTGGATGTTGCACGCGGTCACCACCGCGCTGAGTGGAACGACTGCGAAACTAAAACTCGGGTACCAGGCTGGCTTTCTCGACGTTGGTGAAAGGCACGACGATGACGCCGCCCCCCTGAGTCTTGGCCTTCTTGCGGCTGGCGACCTGATCCAGATCGACCGTAAGCTGGCCGTCGGCAAAACTTACCAGGCGTCCCTCAAAATGACGATTGCCATTCAGCAAGTCGCGGGTGCTGAACTTTACGAGACTGCCCGTGAACTGCGAAAAATGCTCCGGACGAAACAACTTGCGGTCGAGTCCGGGAGAGGAAACCTCGAGCAGATACGCACCGCCCGGCACCGCTTCTTCGACATCGAAGATGGTCGATACCTCGCGGCTGTAATCGGCACAGTCTTCATGCGTTACGCCTTCGGGTTTGTCGATATAGATGCGCAGGGTGCGATTTGCACCGCTTCCCTTCATCTCCAGATCCCATACGATCAGACCGTTGGACTGGGCGACTCTCTCGGCAATCTCACGAACTTTATCGAACGCAAAAGCCATGCTTAAATTCAGGACTCCGCAGCGAACTTACGCTGCCAACTGTGAACGACCGTAGCTCCCCTTTACAGGCCTGACGGCTGCCTGCCTTCGCCAACGTCGCAAATGGACAGGGGTTTGAAACCAGGACGCGGACCAGAAAAGGTTCCGCCGCTGCTCTCATCCGGCCCTACCCGAGGGCACAGAGGGATACCACCCGCAGCTACCACCTAAGAGTATAGCGCTGGTTCTATAGGGATTACAACCAAGGCCGACAGACTATACAGAATCCATCACCTGGAAGCCGCCTAAGGTGAAGCGCAACCGAATCCGAGAAATTTGATATTCGCAAGGTGGAAAAAGATTCAGGCAAGCTAATCATCCCCCGGCCACTGAATAGAATCGAAACTGATGTCCCACTCACACGGAGTATGCCGAGTTTTGCGCTTATCGATGGCCGCGACGCTTATCCTATCCTCTGCCCTGTGCTTTGCGCAGTCACAAACCACACCCAGCGATGCGCCTGCAGCAGAAACCTCGGCGGCTCCCGCGGTCGCCACGGATAAGCCTGAACTGCCGGACGCTCCGGAACCGAAGGACTCACAGGACTCCAAGGTGACGCCGCAGAACCAGCAGGTCGCGCCTTCAAAGCAGCAACCGAAGCGCATTCTGGGGATCATGCCCAACTACCGGGCCGTGAGCGCCGGGGCTCCTCGCACCGAACCGACAGCGAAACAGGCGTTCATGCTGGCGACCCGAAACAGCTTCGACTACTCGGCATTTCTCTTCAGCGGACTTACCTCGATGATCGCGAAAGGTGAAGATACTCACCCGCAACTCGGCAAGGGAGTCCCGGGATTCTGGCGTTATGCGTGGCGCGGCTATGTAGATAAGACAGACGGCAATTACCTTGTCCTGTTCGCCTTGCCTACGATCTTTCACCAGGACCCGCGCTTTTACACTAAGGGCAGCGGCAGCATCCCAAGCCGAACTTTGTACGCGCTGTCGACGATTGTGATTGCACCCACTTACAAGGGCAACAAGACGGTCAATGTGTCCGAACTGATGGGACGAGGGATCGCACAGGCAGTCTCGACCACCTACTACCCCGCGAAAGACAGGACGGTGGGAGAAGTAGCCAGCAAGTACGCCCTGGCACTCATGCGCGATGCGCTGACAAATACTTTTCGTGAATTTTGGCCAGATATCGCAACCCACGTACTTCACCGACATCCATAAAGACAGAATTTTAGGTGACCGGGATACGTCTCAGCACCAAGAAAATATATCAATTGATATAATTAAGTTGATCGATTGATTTTTATTTGTCGCCGGTTCTCCGGAACGTATTGGAGCAGAAGTGAAGATTCGAAACCTCTGGTTGGCTATGGCTTTGGTATTTGTCTTTGGGTCACTGGTCGAAGCTCAGGATCAGCCCACGCCTCAGGCGGCGAGCATGATTGGCACAGTTACGGACGTGAACAATGACCCAGTTCCCAGAGCCGCCGTCGTTGTGGATGGATTGAATTCGACTGACCGCCACATGCTACGGACTGACGACAGGGGTTTCTTTGAAGCTCACGATCTAAAGCCCGAGATTCCCTACCGGGTTCACGTTACGGCAGATGGTTTCGCTAAATGGGATTCGCCTGAGATCGTTCTTGCCGCTGGACAGTACAAGATTCTGACTGGAGCCAAACTGCGGATTGCGGAGGCGACCACGACGGTGGATGTGACCTACTCGCCGGAGGAGATCGCCACACAGCAAGTCGAGGTAGAGGAAGCACAGCGAGTGTTTGGAATCATTCCGAACTTCTACGTTGTGTATGAGCCCAATGCCGAGCCAATGACGACGAAGCTGAAGTTTCGGCTGGCGATGCGCGTGGCACGCGATCCCATTACGGTAGCCGGAATCGGATTTCTGGCGGGCGTCGAGCAGGCGGCAAATACGCCTGATTTCCAGCAGGGATTCAAGGGCTATGGCCAGCGATTTGGAGTGATTGCCGCCGACGGATTCTCGGACATTATGATCGGCGGCGCGATTCTGCCGTCGCTACTGCACCAGGACCCGCGCTACTTCTACCAGGGGCCGGGGAGCAAGCACCGCGCCATGAAGGCGATGATGCATCCGTTTGTCTGCAAGGGCGATAACGGAAAATGGCAGCCAAATTACTCCAGCATGGGCGGCGACCTGGCTTCGTCGGCGATCTCAAACCTGTACTATCCGGAGTCGAACCGAGGGGCTGGCCTGGTGCTTGGGAATTTTGCCATCAGCACGGCGGAGCGCGTGGCGAGCGCACTGGTTCAGGAATATGTGTTGCCGAGGTTCACATCGCGAGGAAAAGTGAAGTAAAAAAGGTGGCCGGAGTAAGCGGTCGTCACCGCCTTCCGGCCTAGGAGGAACTTTGGTAAACCCTGCTGTATTGCCTACGAGTTAGAGAATGCACCAGGATTTGCGGCTTGTGAAATCGGAAGTTTTTATCGCTGCTATAACGTATGGCGGCGCACAAAAGAGAGCTTGGTTTGCATGAGGTGAATGGACTTCATACAATGCTGTATGACCTCCCTCTTGGACAATCTGCATGATTAACTTCCCGGTTCCAGAGGCCCTGACCTTCGATGACGTGCTGCTGTTGCCAGCAAAGTCCGATGTGGTTCCGGCCGAAACCAACACACAGGTCCAGCTCACAAGCGATATTCGCCTGAATATTCCAATCATCAGCTCCGCCATGGACACGGTTACCGAGTCGCGCATGGCAATTGCATTGGCACAGCAGGGCGGATTGGGCATTGTGCATCGGAACCTGACGATCGAGCAGCAGGCGGGCGAGATTGACAAGGTAAAGCGCTCGGAAAGCGGAATGATCGTCGATCCGGTGACGATTGAGCCGGAACGCAATATCAGCGACGCACTGGAGTTGATGAAGCGCTACAGGATCAGCGGCGTCCCGGTAACGAAGGGCAAGAAGCTGGTTGGCATTCTTACGAACCGCGATTTGAGATTTGAAACGCGCACGGACATTCCCATCTCGCAAGTGATGACCAAAGACAACCTGATCACCGTGCCGGTGGGAACCACGCTGGAAGAAGCCGAATTCATACTGCATCAGCATCGCGTGGAAAAACTGCTGGTGGTCGATGAGCACTACGAGCTCAAGGGACTGATCACGGTAAAAGATATCCAGAAGAAGCTGAAGTATCCGGGTGCAGCCAAGGACAAGCAGGGACGCTTGCGTGTAGGCGCAGCGATTGGCGCCACGGGCGATTACCTGGAACGCGCGCAGGAGATGGTGAGACTGAAGTGCGATGTGCTGGCGATTGACAGCGCGCACGGGCACTCGACACGCGTGATGGAAGCCGTAAAGCGCATCAAGCACGCGCTGCCGGACGTGGCGCTGCTGGCAGGCAATGTCGCTACGTACGAAGGCACGAAAGAGTTGATCGAGTGCGGCGCAGACGGCGTGAAGGTCGGCATTGGGCCGGGATCGATCTGCACGACGCGCGTGGTAACCGGCGCGGGCGTTCCACAGATCACCGCTATCGCCGAAGCGGCGAGGGCGGCACGTGAAACCGGAGTTCCGGTGATCGCAGACGGCGGCATCAAGTACTCGGGCGATATTTCGAAGGCAATTGCGGCGGGAGCGAGCGTGGTTATGGTCGGCTCGTTGCTGGCGGGAACCGAAGAGAGCCCGGGCGAAACGATTCTGTACCAGGGTCGAACGTTTAAGGCATACCGCGGGATGGGTTCGCTGGGGGCAATGGCCCAGGGCTCGAGCGAGCGCTACTTCCAGAGTTTGGACGATCCGGGGCTTACCCATGGACGTCTCGACGCGGGCAGCGACGAGGGCAACCGCCTGGCGAAGCTGGTGCCGGAAGGCATTGAGGGACGCGTTCCATATCGTGGAACTGTGGCCATGATGATTCACCAGCTGGTGGGCGGACTGCGCAGCGGCATGGGATACGTAGGATGCAAGACAATTGAAGATATGCATCACAATGCACGGTTTATTCGCATCACCGGCGCTGGATTGAAGGAAAGCCACGTTCACGACGTGACGATCACGCGCGAAGCTCCGAATTACCGTGCAGAGTAGGCACGAGGCGGTAGCGATCGCATCTGATGAAGCAGACGAGCAGGGGCTTAGGTTTGGGCTCTTGCTCGTTCCGTCTAACGAACTGGGTAACTGCATCCGGTTTCTGCGAGGAAGATTGAAACACGCACGAGAACTCTTTTGGCATTACTGGGTGCCTTTGCTGGTAATGCTGACGCTGATCAAGATCGAGTCCACGGACGCCTTCTCGGGAGCGCACACAGGACACCAGTTGCAGGAGCTGCTTCTTGCGCTGGGGATTCACCTCGGAGCACGCCAGCTCGATCTGGTAAACCTGGTATTGCGCAAGTGCGGGCACGCCATTGGCTATGGCACGCTAGGCTTCTGCTGGATGATGCTGCTGCGAGGAACGTACTGGATGCAGCACGATTATGCAGGGTATATCAAGACGGCCGGCATCCAGGTGCGGAGGCTATGGTGGCGCGCCGAGTGGGCTGCGCTTGCGGTGTTGTTCACCTTTTGCGTTGCGGCTTCCGATGAACTGCACCAGATGAGCATTGCCAGCCGCACAGGAGCATGGCATGACGTGGTGCTCGATACCAGCGCCGCAGTAGTTGCCGTGAGCCTGGTGTGGGTTAAGGCAAACTGGATTTGCCAGAGCGCACCCTCAGCCTCGTGGAGTCGCGAAGAACAAGTCGCGGGAGATTAGCAGTTTTTCATGCACGATCAGCGGCGCTGGATATCTGCGCCGCTTTCTCGAAATAGGACTATCCTGATAGGAAAGCGACGCTGCTCAGTGATTGGCGAACTGAGCGCCTCAGGGTTCTCCTGACCCGCCCTCCAGATCTCCTCATCACTGAATCCGGCGACTGCGCTCTGGCACATGCGAAGAGCGCAAGCTGTGCGGCGCAACGCACCTTCAGAGGAGGAGTCATGGATACGAATCAGAAGGACGCGAATATAACGAACGACGTGCTCCACAACGAGAGCCACAGCAAGCTTTCGTCGGACGAAATTGCGAAAGCCGTGAAACGCCACAACCGCGAACACAAGGGCGATGCTCAGAAAGCCACGATGAAAGCCAAATCACCAAAACAGCGCTAGAGACCCCTAGGCGCTCTCCCGTGCTAAGCACTGCGGGAGGGCGCCAGAATCGCCCACCTCAAATTGTTATGGCCTGCCTACGTTGATCCACGCCCGGGTCTGATGATCACTGGTTCGTCCTATGGCGAAGGTGACGACGCCGAGCGGCGAGTTGTACAGCACTCCAATCGATCCACTTTGCGCGCTCTGCCATGATTGCGAGGGCTGGCGAAGGCCCGCTGCGTTGTACCAGAGTCCGAATTGCGGACGCTCTCCCCAAAACTTCATATTGCGAAATGGCGTGCGATAGGCAAGCGTTCCCGTGGCATGGGAAAGCGTGTGGAACTGCTGGAAACGGAAGGCCTGGAGATCTGTGGGGCCGCCGAGCGGGAAAAGATCGAAATAGTTCAGAGCGGTGCCGAAACTCGATGCCGCACTTACGGAAGCGGTCAGAGTGCCGAAGAACGCGGGCATGTGCTCGGCGAAGGAAAACTGGCCGAGAGGAACGGTGCGGCTTTCGGGCTGGCGATAGCGCGCGGCGATGCTGCCGGTAAAGACGGCGCCGCGGGTGGGGAGCGATGGATCGTTGAGAGTGTTCCAGTCAGCAGTGAGGTGAGGAGTGAGGAAGGCACCGTCGCGGGCAAGGCGAGCGCCCGCGAACTGCACGGCGGAGAACTGGTCGTATCCAGCTTCGAGGCCAAGGCGGAGGCGGAAGTGGCGGCGAATGTCGCGTCCGAAGTCGAATGCGGCAGAGTAGTGATCCTGCCAATGCGTGAAGTGCTGATCGCCCGCGTAGGTTGCGGTGTTCACGCGTTGGAGGTTGGCAGATGGAGACCAGAACCACGAACTGGCGGCGATGGGATGTTCGTACTGCGAGGCGATGAATGGGCTGTAGCCGATTGCAAACTGGACGCGGTAGCGAGCGCGATATTCATCGCGAGGCAGCAAAGTGGCAAATCCACGAAGCGCGCCGCGAGTGGGCTCACCGTTGGCGATGGCAAGATCGAGCGCGGGACGCACGAAGAGCTGGCTGCCGGAGCGGGGTTCGACCTCGGCGGTGAGTGCGGGTGAGTCGGAATTGGAAGCCTCGGCTGGCGAAAGGCGGTAGAAAGCTCCGGGAAGCGCGGCAGAGGCGACGAAGCTGGAAAGATCATCCTCGAGGCTGTCGAGCGATAGCGGCCCGCTGGATCGATTGAGGTTCGATTGCGCATAACGTTGGAGCGGCGGGTTGGTGGACTGCGCGACCAAGCGCGAGGCCTGCTGCGGAGCTTGTTTTATGCGGCTTTGGCGTTGCTGCTGGTAGGCGGCCCATTCGGCATCGCTTAGGCGCAGGGTTTCAAGGAAGCGCGCTTTTTGAGCGGCGGCCTGATACCCGCGCTCGATCAACTCGCGCGCGTGGCTGGGATCGGTGCCGCCGATTCCGGTGAGCGATGGTGCGAGCACAAGGTCGGCATTGCGAAGATTCTCGCGCTCGGTAACAGAGACAGCGACGGAGACGGCCTGCGTGAGCACGGCGGAGAGCGTTTGAAGCTGACGCGCCTGCGGCAGCGGTGTGGTGAAGTGCACGGCGATGACAACGTCGGCTCCCATGTCGCGAGCGACATCAGTGGGCAAGTTATCGACGAGACCTCCGTCAACGAGCACGTGCCCTTCCCACTCGACGGGGCTGAAGATGCCGGGTACGGCCATGGTGGCGCGCATGGCGCGAGCGAGATTGCCGCGACGAAGCACGAACTGCTCGCCGGTCTCAAGCTGAGTGGCGACGCAGCGGAATGGCGTGGGGAGTTTCGCGAAATCGTCTTCGCGCGAATAGGCAAGCACCTGTCGCGAGAGGAAGAGGTCGAGCGCATCGGCGGTGCTGATTCCAGATGGCAATGAAAGGCTGCGGCCGAGGCGCAAGGTGTAGCTGCCGGGATGACGGGCGCGATCCTGCTTGGGAACGATGGGCAGATCCTGATAGCGCGGCTGGGCTCGCAAAAGCTCTTGCCACCCGGCTTCGGCGAAGGATGACTCGATTTGCTGTGGGCTATGACCTGTTGCGTAGAGGCCTCCGACGATGCCGCCCATGCTGGTGCCGGCAATGGCATCGACCGGAATGTGATGCTCCTCGAAATAATGCAAGACACCGATATGCGCGAGTCCGAGAGAGCCCCCGCCGGAGAGGGCAAGAGCTACTCGCGGGCGCTTCGATGGTGAGGTCTGCGCTATGGACAGCGAGGCAAGCAGAAAGGTCGCGATGAGAAATGACGCGCGAAGGAATTTCATGGGAAGCGCTCGCCATTAGCATACCGCGAAGAGCAAGTAACGAGCGTATTACGCGATGCGCGCAGAACATTGCGGTCGCATGAAAGATACGAATAGGCGCTAGAATTCGTTTTTATGCAGTAAATATCTACACTTCCAGCACTGGGTCTGTGAAACTTTTCGACGCTCCGCGAGTCGTATGGGTATGGGTCCGAAATCAGTGATTCCATAGAGACCGACGACGCAAGGAAGGAGTACCTGGTAGATGTTGAAGTTTCCGTACATGGCTTCGGTGATTTTGCTTGGCGCAGGGATGGCGGTGGCACAATGCAGTACGGCGAGTCCGAAAGGCCAAAGCGAGAGCGCAAATGATCGCACACCCTCGGCGATCAATCCTCAAACAAACTCTCCTGATTCCATCGCAAGATTCAATCCGGTAACGGGTCAGAACGCCGACTCGCAGCGAAGCCCCAATGCAGTGCCGAAGACGGCTACTCACGAAGAAACCACGCCCTTGAATAGCGCAAGCGGCGTGAACACTACGGTCACGGAAGACCCGCATAACAGCAACTCCGCGGTGGTCAACAACGATGAAGAGTCGGATACGGTGATTGTCGTCTCTAGCGGCGCGGAATCGGGATCGCAGGAATAACTCACGAACATCTCAGAAAAGAAGAAGGGCACCGGACAGGTGCCCTTCTAAGTTCCGACTACTACGGACTACAACTGCATCTGTGCGAGAACCAGATTGTCTTCGAGATCCGGTGTGCTCAATTGGAATCCGAGCTTCTTGCACAGGCGCTGCATTTCCTTGTTTTCACCGAGCATGTTGGAGTGCACGGTGCGCAGACGCTGATCGCGAGCAACCTGAATCAAGCGGCGATAAAGCTCAGGTCCAAGGCCCTTGCGCTGGAACTCATCCTGCACCAGGGCAGCAAGTTCCGCTTCGGGGCGTCCGTGGATCTTGCTCATGCGTCCCACGGCGATGACTTCACAGCTTCCGTCGGCCTTCTTATGCTCGACGACGAGTGCCATCTCGCGATCGTAGTCGATGAAGCAGATGCGGGTCATGCGCTCGTGCGCCGTGCGCTGCGTGAGCTTTAAGGGCTGGAAGTAACGCAGGTACACGCTGCGTTCGCTCAGCTTCTTGTGGAACTCGACCATCAGCGGCTCGTCTTCGGGACGGATTGGACGGATCGTTACTTCTTCGCCGTCTTTCATCGTCCAGTTGGAAAGGTACTGCGTGGGATAGGGCTGAATGGCCGACTTCGGCAGCTTGTCGTCGGGCACATCCTTGTCAAACACCACGACACGAGCATCGAGGGCGAGCAAGCGCTCGGGGGAGGCCAGCACAGGATTGATGTCGATTTCCTTGATGCACGGATTCTCGATGACGAGATCGCTGAAGCGAACCATCAACTCCTCGAGTCCAGCGAGGTCCACAGGCTTGCGCCCGCGAACACCCTTCAGAGCCTTATAAATGCGAGTCTGCTCCATCATGCGGCGGGCAAGCGTGGTGTTGAGTGGCGGCAAGGCCAGCGAGCGATCTTCGAAGACCTCCACCAACTGTCCACCGGTGCCGAACAACAGCACGGGGCCAAACTGCGGATCGATGGACGAGCCGAGGATCAGTTCGTAGCCCTCCTGCTTGGCAAAGGGCTGCACGGTGACGCCCTGAAAGTGCCCTTCTCCGGCTTTGGCGGCGACATTGGTGCGAATCTGCGTGAAGGCCTTGCGCACACTGGCCGCGTCGGGAAGATTCAGGATGACACCGCCCACGTCCGTCTTGTGGGTGATGGTGAAGGAGTGCAGCTTGAGAACGACCGGGTAGCCGATCTTGTTGGCGGCCTGCTCGGCGGCTTCCTCTGTCTCTGCGATTTCGGTGGGCACGCTCGGAATGCCATAGGCTTCGAGCAGCTTCTTCGATTCGTACTCGGTCAGAATCGAACGGCCGCTTTCGCGTACGCCGTTGAGAATCTCGGAGGCACGCTGGCGGTCGGGCTGCTGCGAGGCCGAGTTGAGCGAAGGCGTTTCGTAAATGCCGCGCAGATTGTAGGCGTAACGCCACATGTAATTGAACGCGCGCACGGCGGTGTCGGGATAGTAGAAGCTCGGGATTCCGGCACGGTTGAGAATGTCTTCTCCATCCGCTACGGTTTCGCCGCCCATCCAGCTTGCAAGCACCGGCTTGCCGAGGCCCTTGGCATAGGGCTGAAGTTGCTCGGCAATCTGCGTGGGATTGGTCATTCCCTGAGGGGTCATGATGACCAGCATGCCGTCGATGTTCGGGTCCTTAGCAGCGATCTCAAGCGATTTGGCGTAACGCTCGGGTTCGGCATCGCCGAGGATGTCAACGGGGTTGGAGTGGCTCCACGCGGCGGGCAGGAAGGAGTTGAAGGCCGACATGCTCTCGGTCGAGAGCTCGGCGAGTTCGCCTCCGCCCTGGATGAGAGCGTCGGTAGAAAGCACGCCAGGGCCTCCGGCATTTGTAACGATGCAGAGGCGATTGCCCTTGGGACGCGGCTGCTTCGCCAGCACGTCGGTCATGTAGAAGATTTCAGAGATGGAGTTAACGCGCAGCACGCCAGCACGGCGGAAAGCAGCCTCAAGCACATCGTCGGAGCCGGTGAGCGATCCGGTGTGAGAAGCGGCAGCCTTGGCGGCGGCGGCCGTGCGACCAGCCTTGATCACGATGATGGGCTTGGTGAGCGAGACTTCGCGGGCGGCAGAGAGGAAAGAGCGCGCGTCACCGATGGATTCCATGTAGATGATGATCGAGTGCGTGCGCGGGTCATTGCCGAAGTAATCGATGAGATCGCCCCAGTTCACATCGAGCATGGAGCCGATGGAGACGAAGCCGCTGAATCCGACGTTTTCACGAATGGACCAGTCGAGAACCGCAGTACAGAGAGCGCCGCTCTGGCTGATGAAACCTACGCTGCCGGGACGCGCCATGGAGTTAGCAAAGGTGGCATTGAGGCCAAGTATTGGATTCATGACGCCGAGGCAGTTGGGACCGATGATGCGCATGCGGCCCTCAATAGCGTCCATGATCTGGTTCTCAAGCTGTACGCCGTGCTCTCCGGTTTCCTTGAAGCCTGCAGAGATGACGATGCCGCCGGGGACTCCCATGTCCACGCACTCTTTCAGCAGCGTCGGAACCCCGTCGGCAGGAGTGCACACAATCACCAGGTCCGGAACCTCAGGGAGCGCCTGCATGGAGGCGTAGGCACGGATGCCGAGAATGTTGCTGCGCTTGGGATTGACGGGATAAATGGTTCCACCAAAGGGGCTGCTGATCAGATTCCAGAGCACATTGCGACCCACCGAACCCGCTCTTTCACTGGCTCCCACAAGGGCCACGCTGGTCGGTTTGAAGATTGGGTCAAGAGGGTGACGGTCGGCTCTAAGGACATCATGGGCAGGGCTGACGTTGGAGACAGGGAGCTTACCTACGGGAGTCATGGGCAATACCTCTCACTGATTCACAAACTGGTTTTTAGCTTTTTGCTTGGTGTTGCTTTTGATTGGCTTCATCCTACAACGCAGCTTGCGCAATATCCACAAAGAGTTGTCTGACAAGCTGACAATTGCGTCCCATTTCTGCACGAAATCTGGTTCAACTAAGCCGTCCTCCTGAGTCTTTCGATTGTTCAAAACACCATCCGGCAGAAGCGGCATCCGAAAAGATAACCCAAATCTAGATTGAGGCTGACAGATATGTCGGAAATCAAAGCTCCGCGACGCCCGAACGCGGAAATCAAAGGGAATGGAATGAATGGTCACCAGGCAAGTTGGGCGAGACGAAGCAGCACGGTCGGCAGCATTCTCGCCGGCAGCGCGCTGGCCGTCTATGGCGCCACGCGAAAGAGCGCTGGAGGACTTGGATTAGCAGCAGCCGGGGGCTTTCTGGCGATTCGCGGTATTCGCCATGCGACCGCGCCGAAGAGCATACACGTCGAACGCAGTTTTACGATCAACCGCCCAGTTGAAGAGGTTTACAGCTTCTTCCGCAATTTTGAAAACCTGCCGAAATTCATGCAGCACCTGCGCGAAGTAAGAGTCACCAACGAACGTACTTCTCACTGGGTGGCTGAAGCTCCGCTGGGACTTGATACGGAGTGGGACGCAGAGATCATCGATGAAGAACCGAACCGTCACCTGATATGGCGATCGCTGCCGGGAGCCGTGATTCCCAATCGCGGGTCGGTGACATTCCGTCCGGCAAGCGAGTTCCACGGCGGCACCGAGATGACTTGCGTGCTGGAGTACGATCCGCCAGCAGGACGTGGCGGACAGCTCTTTGCCAAGCTCTTCGGGCGCGAACCGGAAATGCAGATACGCGAAGACCTGAGGCGCTTCAAGCAGTTGCTCGAAGCCGGTGAAATTCCCACCACGGATGGACAGCCGCATGGCAGGCGCACCGCTTTTGTACGCATGCTGGAAGCGGCAAACCAGCAACCGAAACATCGCGCAAAGCCGACGAAAGCAACCCAGGAACAACTGGTCAGCTAACGTGCACGGCTGTTGCTTATAAGGCGTTTTGAGTTCATCTCCTACGCACAGTAGGGCATCACGAAAGGAAGAGTTCTGATGAAAGCAGTTTGCTGGTTTGGCAAGCGGGACATGCGCGTCGAAAATGTACCCGACCCGAGAATTCTGAATCCGCGCGATTGCGTTGTGCGAATTACACGCACGGCGATCTGCGGCTCCGACCTGCATCTTTACAACGGATTCATTCCGACGATGGAGCAGGGCGACATTGTAGGGCATGAGTTCATGGGTGAGGTCGTCGAGATTGGCAGCGAAGTGAAGAAACTGAAAGTCGGCGACAAGGTCGTTGTTCCCTTCACTATCGCATGTGGGCAATGCTTCTTCTGCAAGCAGGGCATCTGGTCTGCGTGCGACAACACGAACCCTAACGCATGGATGCTCGAAGCGCAGTACGGACACAACGCTTCGGCACTCTTTGGCTACTCGCACCTGTATGGCGGGTATGCGGGAGGGCAGGCACAGTATGCGCGCGTGCCGTTCGCTGATGTGGGGCCCATCAAGGTTCCCGATGGAATGGATGACGAGAAGGTGCTGTTCCTCTCCGACATTTTCCCCACGGGCTATCAGGCGGCGGAACAATGCAACATCCAGCCGGGACAGGTGATCGCAATCTGGGGATGCGGGCCGGTGGGACTGTTCGCAATTCGCTCGGCGCAGTTGCTGGGCGCCGCGAGAGTGATTGCCATTGATCGCTTCCCTGACAGGCTGCGGCTGGCCGAGCAGGCGGGAGCCGAGACAATCGACTACTCGCAAACGGAAGACCTGATCGAACAACTGAAGGTGATGACCGGAGGCCGAGGTCCGGATGCGTGCATTGACGCTGTGGGGCTGGAAGCACATGGGCACTCGGTCGATTACTACATCGACTCGGCAAAACAAAAGATGATGCTGCAGTTCGAGCGCGCAAATGTGCTGCGGCAGTGCATCCAGGCGTGCCGCCCGGGTGGAACGGTTTCGGTACCGGGCGTGTATGCGAGCTTCATCGACAAGTTCCCGTTTGGCGCAGCGTTTGGCAAAGGGCTGACGATGCGCATGGGACAGACGAACATGATGCGCTATATGCAACCGCTGCTGGAGCGAGTGGAGAAGGGCGAAATCGATCCGAGCTTTTTGATTACGCATCGCGTGGCTCTGGAAGATGTGCCGCAGATGTATAAGACCTTCGTCAACAAAGAGGATCACTGCGTGAAGGTGGTCATCGATCCCTGGGCGCAACGAGCGGCATAGCAGAAAAAACGCCCCTGCTGAATATGTCAGGGGCGTTTTGCGCTTCAACACACACTCGCTGACCAGACATCCTGCGAGTGATAGGGAGCACGGCAGGATGTGACCGGATTTCACTACACATGGTCCCGAGTGCTAATCAAGCGATTGAACAACTCTGCTTTTGCTAGCACAATGTTGGCATGCGAAAAAGCGTAGGTGTGTTCTCTCTACTGATCCTCCTGTTGAACCTGTTTGCAATGGCGAAGAGCTCCGGGCCGGTTCCGGTGAAGGTCAAACGCGTCGATGACGGCTGGGTACTGTTGCGCGATGGCAAGCCTTACTACATCTATGGGGCGGGCGGCAGCGGCAGTCTCGAACTGGCGGCGCAACTGGGCGCGAATTCGATCCGGACGTGGGGCGTGCCAAGCCTTGCGCATGGAGACCTGCTGGCAAAGACGCAAAAGCTGAACCTGACGATTGCCGCAGGAATCGGGCTGGGACACGAACGGCACGGTTTCAGCTATGCGGATGCAGCACAGGTGAAAAAGCAGTACGACGAAGCAATCGCCGCAGTCGAGAAATACAAGAACGAGCCATCGATTCTGGTATGGGGCATTGGGAATGAGATGGAAGCGGACGGATCGAATGTCGCGATCTGGAAAGCGATCAACGATATCGCCCGCGAGATTCATCGCCGCGATCCCAACCATCCCACGATGACCGTTATTGCGGGGATTGGGCGCGATGGGTACAAGCTGAAGCAGTTTATGACCTACTGTCCGGACGTGGATATTCTGGGCATCAACACCTATGGCGGAATCGCGACGCTGGTGGACGAGGTAAAGGCAAAAAAGCTCGATCGTCCGTACATTGTGACCGAATTCGGACCGGTTGGGTGGTGGGAGCGCCCGAAAACCTCCTGGGGAGCGCCGCTGGAAAACACCAGCACGGAGAAATCAGAGACGTATCAGAAAGGGTACGAGCACTCGATCAAGGGCGCGGGAAATCTGGCGTTTGGCAGCTACGCGTTCATCTGGGGACACAAGCAGGAGCGCACCCATACATGGTTTGGGTTGCTGATTCCGGACGGCAAGGGCGGAGTGGAAAAGACCGCTGCGGTGGACGCACTGAGCTACGAGTGGACCGGCAAGTGGCCCGCAAACCGCGCACCGGAGATTTCGCCGATCGAGTCGGCGATCAACCAGAAGGAAGTGGCTCCGGGCTCGGAGTGGACGGCGACGGTTGCGGCCAAGGACTCCGATGGCGATACGCTGACCTACGACTGGGAAGTGCGGGAGGAAACGCACGACGCTCGCGAGGGAGGCGATGCGGAGGCCGTGCCGCCAACACATCCTGAGGCTATCGTGAAGGCCAGCGGGGCGAGTTTGAGTTTCCGGGCGCCGAAGCAGACGGGAGCGTATCGACTGTTCCTGACGGTTCACGATGGACACGGAAGTGCCGCTACGGCGAATGTTCCGTTCTTTGTGAAGGCGGACTGACGAATCAAGCGTGAAGACGGACTAACAACTAAAAGGGGCACTCCGATGCGGGTGCCCCTTTTCCATTCTCAAATATTCGGCCTTAGCGCAGTTCGAGAACCTTCTTTGGGAGCGATTGCTGAAGGTAAGTCCGCGTACGCTGCGTCTTTTTGTTATTTACCTGCGCCCTGACCAGAGATACAGCCCCGATGGCCGCACAGAAACCTCCGATGGTGCCGGTCCACCATGGAAGGCGAGTCAGGTCCACGGTCATCTGCACGGCAAAGAACGCTCCCATGAACAGGAAGCAGGCGCCCAGGAGCCGGATTTGCGACTCAGCCAGGGCATCGATCTGCAACTCGGTCCACGCGCCAGGCCATGCAATGTCGCGGGTTCGGGCGGGCAACAGGCGCTCAGGATGGAACTGGAGCCATCCGCCTGTGACGGCCACTGCCGCTCCGAAAATCACCAGTATCCAGTCGAGAAGTACCATCGTTCCTGATTTGCGCAGAGATATCCATGGCGTCGGAAAACGGCTGACATGGGTGAGTTGATCCTTTCCAGTATCGTGCCAACCATGGCAGGTGGGCAAACCCGGGAGTCGCTGTCCACTGGGAAGAGGCGGAATTGGTATGTGGGCCATGACTGCCGGTGCCGCGTGAATGCTACAATCGTGATGCGGCACCCACCGAACAATTCCTCACGGACGTGATTACCTTGGCTGACGATATTGAACAGAAAAGTCTGACCTACGCCGATGCGGGCGTGGACATTGAGCAGGCAAATCGCACGAAGCAGCGCATCAAGTACCTCGCCCATCGCACATTCAACAAGTGTGTGCTCAGCGAAATTGGCGGCTTTGGCGGGCTGTTCCAAGTAGATAAGAAAAAGTTTGTCGATCCAGTCATGGTGTCGAGCGTTGATGGAGTCGGCACAAAGCTGAAGCTCGCCTTCGAGATGAACGTGCACCACACGGTGGGCGGCGACCTGGTGAACCACTGCGTAAACGACATTGCCGTGCAGGGCGCGACGCCACTGTTCTTCATGGACTACCTGGCAGTCGGCAAGCTTGAACTGGAGATCGCCGAAAAGGTGGTCAGCGGATTGGCCGATGCGTGCAAGCACAATGGATGCGCGTTGATTGGCGGCGAAACGGCGGAGATGCCGGGCTTCTACCCCGAGGGCGAATACGATCTGGCCGGGTTCATCGTGGGCGCAGTCGAGCGCGACAAGATCCTTACGGGAAAAGACGTGCAGATCGGCGATGTGCTGGTGGGTCTGCCCTCCACCGGACTGCACACGAACGGCTACTCGCTGGCCCGCAAGCTGATGTTCAATGTGGCCGGGTACACGCCCGACACCTATGTGAACGAGATGAAAGGCAAGGTCGGCACCGAACTGATGAAGCAGCACAAGAGCTACTGGCCCATTGTGCGCCGCGTGGTGGATGCCGAGGCCGTGAGCGCCATGGCACACATCACCGGAGGCGGCATCACTGAGAACCTGCCGCGCGTGCTGCCCAAAGGCGTTGGCGCACTGGTGGAAATGGGAAGCTGGCCCGTCCTGCCGATCTTCGAGCATCTGCAGAAGATTGGAAACATCGAACAGGCAGAGATGATGCGCACATTCAACATGGGCATCGGGATGATCCTGGTGGTGCCGGCGAAAAAGTTCAAGAAGGTGCAGTCGATCCTGGATCGCGCCGGAGAAAAGGGCTACGTCATTGGCCGCATCGTCAAGGGCGAGCGCAAGGTACAGTACACGTAAATCGCGCGTTTAGGTACGACATGCCCCGCAGAACAGCGGGGCATTCTCATTTAGTTCCTTCTTTTGTTACTTCGCGGGCCAGATGCCGAGCAGGCGGCGGAGGGCGAGCAGTTCTCCGACGTGGTAGGCGCTGTGATCGATGATGAGCATCGCCTCGCGAAGCAGGTTCTGACCGTCGCCCCAAGGAAATGGCGTTGCAAGGTCCTGCCCTTTGTCCTGAACTAGCTTGATGACGGCATCGCGGTCGGCCAGGACCTTGTTGATGGATTCGTCCCATGCTGCGGCGGTGGGAGGCTCGGCAGAAGTGGGCCAGTAGTCGTCGGGCCACTTCATCTCCTTATAACTGCCGTCGTGATTGCGGATGAAGCGCAGAATGTCGTCTTGAGCAATTCTGATGTGCTCAAGCAGTTGCCACGCTGAGTATGGAAGGCTGATGCCGTTTCCACCTTCGACTTTTGCTCCGCGCAGCTTTTCGGGGAAGTTCTCCACCACGTCTTCGAAGGTCGCGTGCGCATGGCCGCCCTTTAGAGCGGCAACGAGCTCTTTGCGCAGCGCGCTTTCCGTGTCTTTTGCCATGAATGCCAGGCCTCCTGAGTGCTAGATTGCACGCGGACTGCGGGCGATGCACCCCAGCACAGAAATCGCGCGGCTTGAGCATCTCCCGCACGGGGCGATATGCTGAAAGTCCATGAATCGAAAATCGATGATTCGACTCGGGATACTTATTTCCGGACGCGGCTCGAACTTCCTGGCCATTGCGGACAATATAGTCAGCGGCAGGCTACAAGCGGAAATTGCCGTGGTCATCAGCAATCGCGAAGACGCAGCAGGGATCGAGGCGGCGCGAGAACGCGGATTGAAAACGCTGGTTCTACCAAGCCGCGGTCGCAAGCGCGAAGATCACGATCGCGCGGTGTCCGAAGCCCTCCGCGAGGCTGGAGTTGAACTGGTCGTGCTCGCGGGATATCTGCGACTTCTTTCGCCATGGTTCGTGCAACAGTATCCGGGGAAAATCCTGAATATTCATCCCTCGCTTTTACCCGCATTCCCGGGACTCGAAGCGCAGAAGCAGGCACTGGAATATGGAGTGCAATTCAGCGGATGTACGGTGCACTTTGTGGATGAGCATCTGGACCACGGCGCGATTGTGCTGCAGAAGGTGGTCCCGGTGCTGGCATCGGACGACGAACATGCACTTTCGGAACGAATTCTTGCGCAGGAGCATGTGGCGTATAGCGAAGCAATTGCGTTGGTGGCGAGCGGGGACTATCGAGTTGAGGGCCGCCGCGTGTTGCTGACCGGGGCAACGAGCCGGGCTAAAGATACCTCTAATGACTAAAACACGCCGAGAGGATATCGCTCAATATGCCAGACTTTCGTTTTGGGGATTATCAGTTTTCACGTCGTCAAAGAAATTTCACGTCGGCGATCGGCTTTCTTATGATTGGCTTGGGAGTGGGAGCCCTCGCCACATTGTTGTTCACCCCTAAGACCGGGCGCCAGGTAAGGAAAGAATTCCGTCGCCGGTATGAAGATGCCCGCGACACGATGGGCGACTGGACTGATCGCGCAGCAGATATGTGGGATCGTCGCGAGGAGTGGGCTGAGGCCGCAAAGCGCAAAACCGAGCCTGTAACCCGGGCATTCCGCAGCGCAAAGGGCTAAAGCAGGTTTCCGAAAATTGGCGCAGAAGCGCGCGCGGAAAGACTAGAGCTGAGGTTTCGGACACCGAAACCTCTTTGCCTTTTAGTAGAGGTGGAAGTTGACTTCCATGTTGACTTCCACGGGAACGGGCTTGCCGTCCTTCTGGCCGGGCTCAAATCGCCAGAGGCGTGCCGCCTCGATGGCCTTTTCGTCCAATCCCATGCCGAGCGAACGCACGACATTGATCTCGTGGGTCTTGCCGTCGGTGCCGATGATGACGCGCAGCACCACAACGCCCTGCCACTTGTTCTTGCGAGCTTCTTCGCTGAATTCGGGATCGACCTTATAGATGACTTTGGGAGCGCTGACACCGCCACCAACGCGATAAGCGCCGCCGCCGATTCCGCCGCCCCAGCCGGGACCGACACCGGGGCCACGGCCAGAACCAACACCACCGCCAGTGCCACTGCCGATTCCACCACCCGTGCCCGTACCATTCGAGGCCGGTCCGAGAACTTTCGATAGCGGATCGCCCATGGGGCCGACTTGCGGCATTTTGATCTCTGGAGGGACTACCACGGTGGGCGGTACGGCCAGTTTCGGCCTTTCCATCGGCAACACCGTGGGAGGCGCGATCTGCGTTTTCGCGAATTTGGGCAGCGCGCCCTTGGACGCCTGAAGCTTATCATGCGACCCGCCGCCACCTCCTCCGCCGGATACGGTTTTGGAAGATGGCATGACGTAGGGACTGATGTCCACAGCCGCACCGATGGTCTGCTTGATTTCGGGAGCGTGGGACGCCGTCCAGCTTCCGACCCAGATAAGGGAAGCCAGGATCGCCGAATTGAGCAGAAACGAGGCTACGAACGAGCCCTTCTTGACTTCGTAGAGCCCAGTTCCGTCTCCAAAAAGTGTCGGCAGCACATCGTGTTTTTGCTCGCCAGGGAGCGCCTGGCTCACCGGATTTTTCAATTCCGAGGTGGACATTAGTGAGTTCAAGTATAAATCGGCGCACTGTGAACTGCTTCAGAAAAACACCTGACAGGCGGCTGCGATTCGTCTCACTACGGTTCATGGCCAAATTAGGCAATTTGGGAATTGGAGGCAGGACTGTAGGATATGGCGGCTTACAGGGGCACGATGACGCGCAGGGCCCGGGGTGAAACCGAAATTTCCGCCGGAGCGTGGCATAGGTACTCGCCATCGGCATACATGGGCAGTGGAGTGTCACTCTCGACAAATACCTGTCGGGTGCGAAAGTAGCGCACGCCAGGAACCTTGAGGTGGGTGCCGGAGTAGATCCGATGGAAATGGCGCAATACCGCGCCCCTGGACATTGCCGGAACGAAACACAAATCGAGCTGGCCGTCATCGAGTTGGGCCTCCGGCAACATTCGGATGCCGCTACCATATTCGGGCGCATTGCCAACCGCCATCAGCAGAACCGAGCCGTCAAGACGGCATTCGCGGCCTGCGGCGTCATAGCTGTGCACGGTGACCGTGGGCGGAGTGTACCGCGTCAGCGCGCGCAAGGCCGCCAGCCCGTAGCCACCATGACGGCGAAGCCACGACGGCATCTGACTGGCACGCTGGTTGGTTTCCGAATCGAGCCCCAGCCCGGCGATTCCGGTGAAGTAAATCATGCGCTGCTGCCGCGCCGCCGTCTCCGCATGACGCAGGTGATGGCGCATGACCACAGGCCCGAGGGGAAGCTGCGGTTGCGGGATGCGGCCGTCAACGTCGGGGAAGGTGGTGGAATCCAGCGGCTCGAAGTCATCCTCTCCTCCCGGGTCGGCCATGGGACGCACGGTGCCAAGGTCGATGGTGCGCACGTTATCCCGGCGGTCAAGATAGCGGCGCCAAGCACGTAGCGCCTGGGTGAGATCCGGAATTCCGATGCAGCGCGCAAAGTCATTGGCAGTACCGGTGGGCACTATTAGGAGCGGTGTTTCCGCATAGGCGAGTGATGGAAGAACGCGATGGACTGATCCGTCTCCCCCGAAGACGACGGCCACGTCAGGAAGGTCAGCAGGGTCGAGCGCGTTGCCACGAAACACGTTGACCCGCGCGTCGCGAAAGGGCTCGACAACGCTGGGCTTCAGATACGAATGGACGATGGCTGCGGCTCGCACCGGGGAATTGTACAGCGGCCTGAAGCGCGAAAAACAAAAACCGTGAGCTGCTTAAAAACAGCATCTGGAGGCAGACCCGCCCAACAGAGCTACCCGGTCACCAGGCCGACCTGAAGGTCCTGAGCTGCCTGTTCGAGACTAGTCGCAGTGCCCAGGTCGCGCCAGTAGAAGTTGCTGGCGTCGAAGGCAACAACCCTGCCTCCCTCGTCGGCTATCCGAAGGTACACGGGAATAATGGGGAAAGGGCGGTCACTCTTCATGGCACCGCCGCTGCGCCGGAAGAACCCTGGCGAGATGACGTGAATTCCGGTGAATCCGAAAGGCTGGAACTCTGCTGAGACTCTCGCTAAATGTGGTCGCCCATCGAGCACGCGCCCGCAGAGAACGCCTTTATGGTCGAAGAGCAGCTGGCGCGAACTCTGGCGATGCTGCACGGCGAGAGTTACAAGCGCCTGCTGCTGATGATGAGACCTCACCATGGCTCCGAGATCGATGTTGCTGAGCACATCCACGTTGTGGACGATGAATGGCTCGGTCTCGTGCTCAAAAAAATGCGCGGCTTTTTGTAGTCCGCCTCCGGTGTCGAGGAGAACATCTTCATGAGAGATCTCGATGTGCATGCCGAAATTACGGTGCGCATGTAGATAGTCGATGACCATGTCGGCAAAATGATGCACGTTGATGATGACTTCGTGAATGCCAAAACCTCGCAGGCGGGAAAGCGTGATCTCGAGCAGGGTGCGACCGTCGAGTTCGACCAACGCCTTGGGACGTGTATCGGTCAGGGGACGCAAGCGGGTGCCGAGTCCGGCAGCGAAGACCATAGCCCTCATCGCACCCACCTCTCCTGCTCGCGATGCTGCACTACAACGTTTACTCCACGCGCTCGGAGGCGCTTTGCGACCTGCTCGGCAAGAAACACCGAGCGATGCTGTCCGCCGGTGCAGCCGAAGGACACCATTAGGTGGCGGAATCCGCGGCTGGTGTAGTTGCTGACACTGGCATCCACTAGCGACATGACAGAGGCGAGGAACTGGTGCACACTCTCCTGCTGGTTGAGGTAGTCGATGACAGGGGCGTCCTGACCGGAAAGCTTCTTGAAGCGCTCTTCCCGGCCGGGATTGGGCAGACTGCGCGCATCGAAGACGAAGCCTCCGCCGTTTCCGCTTTCATCCGATAGCGGCCCGCGATGAAAGGAAAAGCTTGAGACGAGCACCGTGAGTTTTGGCGGCTCGGCAACGATGCCTTGCAGCTTTTCCGAACCGACCATGCCGGTGAAGGCCTCCATGAGCGTGGGCAGCGCGATAGGTAGCGTGACGTTGTGCAGCAGCCATCGCAGGTTTCTCAGCGCATAGGGCACCGATTGCAGAAAGTGCGACTTGCGCTCGTAGAATCCGCGGAAACCGTAGGCCCCCAGAGCCTGCATGATTCGGATGTAAACGTAGGCGTAGTAATAGTTCATGAACTGCTCGCGATCTACGCTAATGAAGCGGGAGATCGCGTCGAGGTAATGTTCGAGCAGTTGTGCGCGCAGTTCGGGCGGCAGGTCGGCCTTGCCATCAAACAGCAATGAGGCGATGTCATATTGCAGGGCGCCGCGGCGTCCGCCCTGGTAATCGACGAACCAGGGCTCGCCGTCGAGCAGCATGATGTTGCGTGATTGGAAATCGCGGTACAGGAAATAGTTGTGATCGGCGCTCAGCAAGAATTTCGTGAGGCGGCTGAAATCCTCTTCGAGCGCTTGCTCGTTGAAAGCGATGCCCGCGAGCCGGAGGAAGTAGTACTTGAAGTAGTTGAGGTCCCACGCAATCGATTGACGGTCGAAATGCGCGCGCGGATAGCAGACTTTGTAGTTCAGGTCTTGTCCCGCCTCGACCTGGAAACGAGGCAGCACCTCGACTACCTTGCGATAAGCTTCGACCACCTGCGGTGCGATCTCGGCTCCGGCACGATGGCTGGAGAGAAACTGATAGAGCGTTGTGTCTCCGAGGTCCTCTTCGAGATATGCGCCTTGGCTGAGGTCATCGGCATAAATCTCAGGAACTGGAAGTCCATGTCTGCGAAAGTGACGAGAAAACTCAAGAAACGCGACGTTCTCCTCACGCACATCGTGAATGACACCGATCGCTTTGCAGTTGTCATTGGAAAGGCGGAGGATCTTGCGGCCCGATCCGCCAAGCTCGCCCTGTACGGCCTTGACTTCGGTGGCGGAGGAGTGAAAATGCTGCTCAAAGAGCTTTCTGAGAACGTCCATCGATTTGATTATTCCTGACCGTCTGCTGCTGCACTTCAACGTTAGCAGATTGTAACGGCAGAAACAGTTGGAACACCGTGCCGCTCGAACCCTCTTTGCGGCTGCTGCGGAAACGCAATCGCCCGCCGTGCTTGCGCGCAATCTCCGCGGAAATCCAAAGGCCAAGCCCTGTTCCCTTGATGCCTTTGGTTGTGAAGAAGGCCTCGAACAGACGTTTCTTGGTCAACTCGTTCATGCCCTCGCCGGTGTCGGCGATCGTGAGACGCAGGGTCTTGCGCCCATCGAGCCAGTCGGTCGCGATCTGGCTGCGCAAGAGCAAGCGGCCTCCGCGCCACAAGGCATCGACGGAATTTCCTATGAGATTGTTGACCACCTGACGAATTTCGCCATCGAAACACATGACCCGCTGATCCGTTCGATAATCCTTCTCGACCTTGATGCCCGAACTGCTCAATCGGCTCATATGCAGGGCGAGAATCGGATCGATCATCTCCGCCGCGTTCGTCTCAGTGGCCTTGGTCGATTGGCGATGGAAGCGAAGCGTATGGGTCACGATCTGCGAAACCCGCGCCAGTTCGCGCTCGGCGGCCTCAAGATACTGCTGACCTTCGCACGAAAGATTTTCTTCGCGAAGGAGGTAGAGGAGATTGGTCACTGCCTCCAGAGGATTGTTGATCTCGTGCGAGATGGAGCTAGCAAGCCGTCCGACGGCGGCAATCTTTTCGCTTTGGATCAGCGCTAACTCGGCACGCTTCTGCGCAGTGATCTCGAGAGAAGCCGCTGAAATTGCCTGAATTGTGCCGTCGGCGTCATAAACGGGATAGTAATTCACCGTCCAATAGCGATGCTCGCCGGGGCTCATGGGCAACTCGCCTTCGAGCAGAGCGTTGCTGATCGGCTTGCCGCGCGCTACCTGCTCGAACATCTCGCGCAGTCCCTCGATGGGCGCGATTTCGGTGAGCGTCTTGCCGAGGATCTCCTCCGGGGGGAGTCCTACGATTTCAGCTTGACGGCTGTTTAACCGGAGATATCGAAACTCAACGGGATCGAACAGAGCGAGTCCGATGGGCGCGGTGCGATAGATGGCCTCGAGTTCGGCCCACTGCTGCTGGGCTTCCTTGCGGCTCGCCTTCAACTCTTTTTCCGCGCGCTTGCGTTCGGTGATGTCCACAACGCTTCCCACAATGCGTTCGACAGAGCCAGAAACATTGCGGTGGATGTGCCCGGTCAGAGCAACCCAGCGTTCGCCTCCCTGCGCATCGACCAAGCGGTGATCGTGAACCTTCAGCAATTCGCCAGGTTGTGCGACAGTGGCGCGCAACTCGTGATCGAGCCGCTCGCGGTCGTGCGGATGCACCTGCGAAACGTAATACCGCCAATCGGGCTCTTGCGAGCAATCGAAGCCAACGGCGTCGCAAAACTCAGGCGACCACTCGATGGTTCCATTTGTCAGATCCCAGTGGAACATTCCGAGGTGGGCCGCCTTCTGGGCCAGATGCAGGCGTTCGCCGACGACCTCTAACTTGCGACGTGCGGCTACCTGCTCGGTCACTTCAGATGACACATTGAGAAGATCGCCATTCGCCAATCTTGTTACAGACCAACGCCAGTAGGTAGATCCGCGCGTGAAGCCAGCGTGTTCGTATTCGGTGCTGACAAAGGGCTCATGCGTATCGCGCACACGCTCCAAGATATGGAGCACCTCGGAAACATTCGGGGCGATGTCAGACAGCTTGCGTCCGATGAGGCTCTCGCCAGCCCATTCCTCATCAAAGAAATGGACGAAGTAGGGATTGCACCATTTCACGCGCAGCTCACTGTCGAAGACGGCGATGCCCGCAGGAGCGTTCTCCACAATACTGGCTAAGAGCTCGCGCTGCTGATCAACGGTCGCGAACAACTCCATGCTCTGAGCCTGTGCGGTATTGCGCTGCTCGAGATGAGCCTCACTCGAAAGCAGGCCGCTCATTCTGTTCGCTACGAGTTGGAAAAACAGTGCGTACTTGGCATCGAAGACCAGACGCGGATTGGCGCCAAGCAGCAACACATAACGGGCCTCTACGTCGCCGTCAACCGGCTCGAGATAAGCGGTTTGAATCTCTTCGGGCCATTGCTCGTCGAAGATAGGGCCAACGCGAGAGCTGAGATCATCGACGCGGCGGGGTCGGCCAGTAAGCGCTGCTTCCACTACGGGCAACCGCTCGGCCAAAAGCTGCGCGTCGGCTGACAGTCCAGTCTGCGCCACTACGCGCGGAATCCAATCGTCGAGGCGATACAGAACCGCAAAAGGGATGTCTCCTCGATTGGTGTCGAGCGTTCGCAGGAGCTGAATGGCGACCTCGTCCGTCGTCTCTGCGGTGACATCTTCCTGCTCGATAGTAAGCAGGGTTCGGAGTCGGCGGTCGTTCAATACCTGCTCGGTCGTCTCATGGCAGGTGACCAGAACCCCGCGTGCGCAGCCTTCGGAGTTGCGGACAGGACTATAGGAATATACCCAGAACACTTCCTCCATCTTTCCGTTGCGAAAGATGGGGACCAGCTTATTGACGTTCCAGACGGCCTCGCCTGTCCGGAGTACCTGCTCTACCTCAGCACCGACAATGGGCCAAACTTCTTTCCAGCACTCTCTTCCAGCCTGGCCTAAGGCATGGGGATGCTTGCCGGATCCGAGGATGGTGCGCGATCCATCGTTGTAGAACTGGATAAGTTCGGGGCCCCACCAGAGAAACATGGGGAACTTCGAGGCGAGCAGCAGATTGACCGTGGCGACCAGCTCGCCGGGCCATTGCGAGATCGGACCCAGGGGCGTGTTTTCCCACGCAAATCTCCGCGTAAGTTCCGCCATCTCACCCGAGCTGACGATTCGGTTGGGCACCGTCGTTCTCCATCGCCGTTTCCTGCACAGAAAGTCGCCCAGGAAACAGATCAAGCATTGCAGCAAGTATCCAGAACCGCCGCCTTAATGTAAAGTCCGCTCTGAACGGGCAGAACAGGTTTGAACAGTCGTGAACATTTCACCATTCCGATTCAAATCCGCTGGTGTTCGCTGGTAATTTCCGCTACTCTTGCCGGTCGAAAGAGAGTTCATGATGATTAAACTTCGCGTGGTTCTCGCAGGGGTTCTCGGCGGCATTGTCCTGTTTCTTTGGCTCAGCATCGCCCATATGGCCACACCACTCGGAGCAGCCGGAATTAGCCAGATTCCCGCAGACCAGGCTGTGATGGATAGCCTGCGTGCAAACGTGCCAGCCGAAGGACTGTATCTCTACCCCAGCCTGGGAGTTCCCTTCGACGCGCCGCGCGCTCAACGCCAGGCCGCGATGAATACCTATCTTCAGCGTTACTCCTCCGGCCCCGCCGGGATGCTCGTGTACAAGCCTGTCGGCGGCAGCATGATGACACCTGGACAGTTAATGGCAGAGCTGCTCAACAATCTCGTCCAAGGACTGGCGTTGGCTATGATCCTTGCCCTGCTCGCCTCGCACACGATCGCCTCAGGCATTTATGTCGGATTCGCCGCGGGCGTTTGCGCCGCTACGGCCACCAACGTTTCCTACTGGAACTGGTATGGATTCCCGGCCAAATTCACAGCCGCGGCCATCATCACCGAACTTATCGGTTACATATTGATGGGAATGACATGCGGTTGGCTTCTGAAACGGATGGCGAGAAGAACGGCTGGCGCATAAATGCGTATGGCTGCCCAGCGCACTTCCGCATTCGCGGACCGACGGCTATGATGAGGATCACCATGCAAGAGGGTAAGACAATGGCTCCGCGGGAACCCGAGCGCAACTTCTTCCAGAAGGCGGTCTATAGCTTCTTCGCTCTATACCTCGGGGTTACACCACCTGCGCCCGGGCAGGAAGGCTTCTACGCCGGACTGATCATCGCCATTCTGCTGGCGCTGGCCGGGGTAGGCTACCTCATCGTGCACTTCCTGCTCAGGCAAATGCTCGGTTAACGCTGGTCAGGCGGCCGGCTCCAGTACATCCATCTCCAACAGGTTCGGGCTGATGATCAGCTTGGGCTCGGTGGCGGCCTGCACCTGCTCGACTGTTACTCCAGGCGCAATCTCCTCCAGCACTAGACCTTCGCGACGCACGCGGATGAAGCCCATCTCGGTCACAATTGTGTCCACCACTTTGAGTCCGGTAATAGGCAGCCTGCAATGGTTCAGTATTTTCGGGTGCCCGTGCTTGTTGGTGTGCTCCATGGCGACGATGACACGGCGCGCGGCAGCAACGAGATCCATGGCTCCGCCCATGCCCTTCACCATCTTGCCTGGAATCATCCAGTTGGCCAGATTGCCCTCGGCATCGACTTCCATGGCGCCCAACACGGAAAGATCGACGTGGCCGCCACGAATCATTGCAAACGACTCGACAGAAGAGAAGAACGCAGTTCCGGGAAGTTCGGTGACGGTTTCCTTGCCAGCGTTGATGAGGTCGGGGTCCTCGTGGCCTTCTAGCGGATACGGGCCGACGCCGAGCATGCCATTCTCACTCTGCAGAATCACCCTGATCCCCTTGGGAACATGGTTGGCGATCAAGGTAGGCATGCCGATGCCGAGGTTTACGTAGTAGCCGTCCTTCAGCTCGCGTGCGATGCGCCGCACGATATATTCACGAATGTCGATTTTTGCTTCCGGAGTCTTGTTCATCATTTCCCTCTTAAGCTGCATGCTTGCGCACCTTGCGGCGCTCGATCCGCTTCTCTTCGCCCACCGCCTGGAAGATGCGATGCACATAAATGCTCGGCGTGTGAATCTGATCGGGCGGAATTTCTCCGGGCTCTACGAGTTCCTCGACCTCGGCGATGGTGACGCGGCCAGCGGTGGCGATCATGGGATTGAAGTTCTGCGCCGTCTTGCGATAGACGAGATTGCCCCACTTGTCGCCCTTCCACGCTTTCACGAGCGAGAAGTCGGCTTTCAGGGCGCGCTCCATGACGTAAGTGCGTCCATCGAACTCGCGCGTCTCCTTGCCTTCGGCAACGATTGTTCCTACGCCGGTGGGTGTAAAGAATGCAGGAATCCCGGCACCCCCGGCGCGAATACGCTCGGCTAAAGTGCCCTGTGGAATCAGTTCAAGTTGCAGCTTGCCGCTAAGAACCATTTCCTCGAAGAGCTTGTTCTCGCCAACGTAGCTGCCCTTGTGGCTGCGTATCTGCCCTTTGCGCAATAGCAGTCCAAGGCCGAAGTCATCGACGCCCATGTTGTTGCTGATCGTATCCAGATTGCGCACGCCTTTCTTCTCGAGCGCTGCAATCAGATTCTCTGGAATTCCGCATAGGCCGAAGCCGCCGACCATGAGCGTGGCGCCATCAGGAATATCGAAGATCGCTTCCTCGGCGTTCGCAAACACTTTATTCATGTTGTCTCGCTTTTCCCCTGAGTTTCAGCAGGCTGGAGTTGCCTGCCTCGTCGCGCTTGATTCACACGAGTGGATGCGGGCCTCCCCACAAGGCCGCCGCGCAACAGCCATTTAGATGCAGAGTTGTCTTCGAAGTTATCCGGGAGAAACAAGAAAACAAAGAGCGGATAGAGTGGACAGCGTTGGACGGCTAGCGCTAAACGAGCGGAGGTGCAGAAGAGCCCAGATTTGGGAACGTAGCTACTCGTCCACCGTATGAAACTCAACCATGTGGTCGTTGAGTTCTTCGCGCGAGCACGCAACGAAATCGCAACCAGGGCACTTCAGTTCACGACTGCTACACCCGGAGCGGCTGCAACCGGATTTCAGGTCGGATTTAAGTTGAGACTTCATTCGGAAGGGGAGGATGGTAGCCATACCTATGAAAATAGGCGCTCCAGCTCACCTCCACAATGAGCGATACCACTCAATCCTTGTCTCGGAAACCCTAGTCGCGTTTCCAGAGTTGAGTCGCACGAGTCGTGAGTGCAATCTGTACCAATGTATGGTGCCTGGCAACGTTGTAGGATCAATGGATGACCGAACGAATCGAGAACAGAAGGTGAGAGACTGGCCAGCATATCCGGTGGCCCGAAGGGTTTCCGAGCTCATTTACCCACGTTTCATGCGCGGGCTCGCGAACAACAACAACGGGCGTGCCGACTCGCCACATCGGCCCGAACTGGCCGACATCGAAGCCATGATCGACGCCACGTTCTGGGCGAGCCTGCGTCGCGAAGAAAGCTATGTTCCTACGATCTCCGCGGCATTTCTCGATCCCGATTCGGCGCGGGTACCATTGCGCTTCGCGCAGCCACTTCCCTTCGCGCCTGACGCTCTCGCACGGCTGGCTCCGGCGGTGGAGCGTCCTGGGGTACATCTTGGAGTGTGGCGCCGAGATGGAGAGCTGCAGGTATGGGGCACAGCAACGCGCATCCCGAAGCACTGCTTCGTCGTTGAAGTCACATCGCCGGGGTTGCTGGTGATCAAGGAGAGCCGCGGCGAGGACACGGGCAAATTTGCCAACGTGGCCGTGCTTGAGGGCGACCTGATCAAGGTGCTGAGCGAAGACTCGATGAATCTTCCCGAGTGCCTGCCAATGGTGCGCAACATGCTCGGCTTTGGGACGGAAACGACCCCAGCGGACGACCTGAATGTGCTGTTGCAGCTTGCAATCTCAATGCGCCTGCATGGGCGCGGTGGTTCCCTGCTGATTGTGCCGGGCGAAAGCACGAGTTGGAGCGAATCGATTGTGCCGCCTATCCAATACGGCGTGTCGCCGCCATTCCTCGGACTTCCCGAACTGCTTGCAACCGGACCCGCCGCACCTGATGCGGCATGGAAGAATTCGCTGCGTAGAACCGTGGACGCTGTAGCCGGACTGACCGCGGTGGACGGCGCAACAGTCATGAGCGACAACTATCAACTGATCGCTTTTGGCGCAAAGATCGGACGCCGCCCGGGAGGGACCCGGGTAGAACAGGTTGTCGTGACCGAACCTGTCGCAGGCTCGGCACCTGAAATCGTGCACCCTGCGCAACTCGGAGGAACGCGACATCTCTCGGCTGCGCAATTTGCGCAGGATCAACCTGACTCGATGGCACTGGTTGCATCACAGGATGGGCGCTTTACGATCTTCGCGTGGTCGCCGTGCGAAGACATGGTGCACGCCCGCCGCATCGAGGCGCTATTGCGATGAAAGGCTAGCGCGGACACCGCTACGGAGTTTGCAACAATGTGCCGAAACATAAGGGGACTCTTTAACTTCGATCCTCCGGCCACGCCGGAGGAGATACACGCCGCGTCACTGCAGTTTGTGCGGAAGATCAGCGGTTTCAATAAGCCTTCGAAGGCAAATGAGGAAGCGTTTCAACGCGCAGTGGACGAGGTGGCGGAGGCTTCCGCACGCCTGCTGCGCTCACTAGAAACTACAGCCTCACCCAAGAACCGCGAAGAAGAGGCGGCGAAGGCAAAGGCACGGAGCGCGGCAAGATTCCAGACATAAGAAGAATCAGCAGTGGCCACGCCTCGCATCGCGAATGCAGCTGATGCGAGCCTGATGGACCCGTTTCCGAATCTCAGGTGCGCTGGGAGCGCACGCCGATCCAGCTCAGCAGGGGTGTCGTCATGAAGGTGGTGACCAGCGCCATGATCACCATGAGCGCAAACATCTCTTTGGAGATGACCCCGAGATCGTAGCCGACATTGAGTACCACCAGCTCAACCAGCCCTCTCGTGTTTAGCAGAACACCGAGCCCGGTCGATTCGCGCCAACTAAGTCCGTTGGATCGCGCAACAATCATGCTGCTGTCGAGTTTTCCGGCTACGGCCACGGCAAGAACCGCGGCAAGCGCCAGCCACATGCCTGCTCCCCGCACGAGTCCGAACCTGGTGCGCAGGCCCGTGTGCGAAGAAGACCGGAAGCAAAAGCGTGGTGCTTAGAGGGTTGGCAATGCCATAGAGTGGCTCGACCGACATGCCGCGGCGGTCATAGATCTCGCATCTGGCGTGATCGACGCGCTCGACCAGCTCAGTCGAAAACTGTTTTGCTTCGGCGAGGTTGTCGAAGATATAGCAGCACTCCGCCCGCTGCGGGGCGAGGGGAGCTCCAGTTGCATCGAGAACGACGGATGTATGGACGTCGAGAATGAAGACCGCGTATTGGGCGTCGCCCAGCAATTCCATCCAGTGCTTGGGCACCCTGCGTGGATCATAGATGGCCACTTCACGCATGCAGCTGCGGCTACCTCCACGACTCTGATTACTTCTTGAGAAACTTCGAAAATTCCCTTGCAGACTCGAAGCTGCTGCGAAATTCCGCATCGCCTAACGCGTGGCGAATACGCCTCAACTCGGCTTCCATCGCTTCGAGCGCCACACTGATGTTCTCCCGGTTGCTGGCAGCGATTTGCTCCCACATGGCTGGATCGCTCTCGGCCAGGCGTAACATGCTGCGCAATCCGCCTGCATGGATTTGCAGCGAAGGATTGGAAGGCGAGCGGAACGCAACCTCAAGAGTGAGTGACAACGCCGTCGAAAGCATCTGCGGAAGATGGCTGGTGTAGGCAAGCGTGCGGTCGTGCTCTCCGGGAGTGTTGAAGACAACACGCGCCCCAAGCGCTTCAAGCACCGTGCGCAGCCGCAAGTGCGACGGGATTTCGAGAGCCGGCAGGGTAGCATCCACCGGAGTCAACACCCAAACACAACCCGAGTAGAGATTGGCTTCAGCATGGTCCAGTCCGGAGACTTCGCGGCCTGCCAGCGGGTGTCCCGGGAGAACTCGCGCGCTCGCGTCGGCACCGAAAATCCAATGTGCGGCTGCGGCAAACGCTGCTTTCGTGCTTCCGACGTCGGTGACCAGCGCTCCGGGCTTAAGCCTGGGCGCGATCTGTTGCAGCAGCTTTATGCTGGTCTCGACCGGGGTGCAGAGGAAGATGAAATCGCTCTCTGCGACCGCTTCGCACGCGTCGGTCGCACCGGAATCAATGGCGCCCAGCTCAACCGCACGCGACTGCAGCGCTTCGCGTCCACAACCGACGATGTGCTGCGCCAGTCCAGCGTGACGCAAGGCGAGCCCCAATGAGCCACCCATCAGCCCGAGGCCTATGATGGTGACACGGTTGAGGCCGGGGGCGGTAGAGGTCACGGACGCTCCAGCACGTCAGGCGATTGCAGCCGGCGCATGGCGGCAAGGATGGCCGTGTAGATGGTCGCAAGTTCTTCGTCAGGCATGGGACCGTTGTTGCACCGGGCTACATTAGCCATGACGACGGCTTCGCGCTTGGGTTCGTACACCGAGAGGTGTTTTTGCTGCTTGTAACGGCCGATTTCCAGCACGCAACGAGCACGCTGATTGAAGAGCTCCACCAACTTTTCGTCGATTGAGTCGATTTCACTGCGCAGTTGATTCAGGTCGGTCGGCGTCATGTCGCTCCCGTTCGTCGCTATTGTCCGTACTGCTTCACCCAGGCGTCCTGCTCGGCCTGAAGTGTCTTGTCGATCCAGCCTATGTATTTGCGCCCGTTTTCGTCTTTGCCAACCCACACGCGGGTCGAAGGATCAAGGTGTGCTTCGCCGTCGGCAAGGGACAGTTTCTGGCCGGCTTCGACTGCGGAGCGCGCGGCAGCAACATCAACAGGGAAAAACTGCGAGGTCATGAGCCGATCGTTAAAGAACGTCAGCACCAGTTCCCCAGATTGCCCATCGATGCTCGCGTTCTTTTTCGAGATGACCAGCAACCGGTATGGCGGCCGCGAATCGCTGGGCAGCGGCGCGCGATCAAGAAGAATATCGAAGTTGCCGCCCATCATATCGAGCTTGCGTTCGGCAGTCTGCAGACTTTGTCCGCTATAGAGATTGCCAGCCAGCTTGCTTGGCTTGAAGTTCTTCTCGCTCTGGCGCTTGCACGAGCTCACGAGGCACAGCATGAATACAAGGGCGCAGCATAACAGTCGTCTGTCGTAGGTCATAATAGCTGCTCAAAGTATAAATTCACCGCGCCAGAGTTGCCCAGTTTTGCTGGCGAGATACGCACTAGTCGGCAAGAACCCGCTGATTCCATCACGCGAATTCGCTTTTCATTCACCGCGCGCGCGAAATCTCTGCCTTTTACCGGAGGCTTTCCTACGGTCACCGTCCCACGAAAGCACAATCGGATGTAGCATGTTGAGTCGCGCTTTTGAGCGCGTACTCCAGGAGATAGCAATGCAAAGATCGGCAAAAGCCCATTGGCAGGGCGGACTTAAAGATGGACGCGGAACTCTGACAACGGACAGCGGAGTTTTATCTCAAACGCAATATTCGTTCAGCACGCGTTTTGAAAACGGCGCCGGCACCAATCCCGAAGAACTCATTGCAGCCGCGCACGCAGGATGTTTCTCAATGGCGCTCTCCGCACAACTCGACGGAGTAGGGCTGAAAGCGGAGGCCATCGACACCACAGCCGCACTGACGCTGGAAAAGACCGACGCGGGGTTCACCATCACGAAGATTCATCTCGACCTGCGTGCCAAGATTCCGAATGCCGACGAAGCCAAGTTCCAGAAGGCGGCGGCGGATGCAAAGGCGGGGTGCCCGGTTTCTCGCGTGCTGAAAGGCGCGGAGATCACGATGGACGCCAAACTGGTATAGTTTCCAATTCTCGATTGAGGGACTCGGCGCCCGCCGAGTCCTTTGTTATTGGAGAGCTCTGTAGGAATATCAGCAAACATCTGGGGCGTGACCTTCATCCAAACCTGAGCAGAATCGGTTTATGGGTCCGCGAATCGCGAGTGCGGAACCGGATGGTGCTTTTTGAAGATCACAGTCTTCGGCCTGACCTTGTCGTCTTCGTGGGGCAACGGTCACGCCACTCCGTATCGTGCAATCCTACGCGCTCTGGATCGCCTGGGGCATGATGTCACTTTTTATGAGCGCGACGTTCCTTACTATGCCAGGCATCGAGACTTCAGTGCGTGCAGCTACTGCGACCTGAAGCTCTATTCATCGTGGGATGAGATCCGCTGCGAGGCACTGCAGGACGCGGCAGAGTCCGACGTGGTGATGACCGCCAGCTATGTTCCCGAGGGCGATCGCATTGCTGACGAATTGCTCGTGATGGATGGGCCGCTTTGCGTTTTCTACGATTTGGATACTCCCATCACCTTGCAGCGGCTCGCAGAGGGCGATCTCGACTATCTCAGGGCGGAACAGCTGTCGGAGTTTGACCTGGTGCTCTCGTGGACCGGCGGGAAGGCGCTGGAATCGCTTGTCGGAGACTTCGAGGTGAAGCTCGCGCGGCCGTTGTTCGGCTGCGTCGATCCGGATGTGTACCTTCCGATAGAGCCGCGCAATGACCTGCGCTGCGCACTCAGTTATATGGGAACGTATGCTGCCGATCGACAGGCGAAGCTCGACACATTGTTCCTGGGGCCGGCGCGGCAGCGAACAGGGTTGTCATTCCTGCTGGCGGGCTCGATGTATCCGCCAGAGTGGCAGTGGCCGCAGAATGTCAGGCGCGAAGAGCACCTCACGGTTGCAGATCATCCGGCGCTGTACTGTTCTTCGCGGCTTACGCTGAATTTAACGCGTGAGGCAATGGCGGCCTCGGGATATTGCCCTTCTGGAAGATTCTTTGAGGCTGCGGCTTGCGGAGCGCCGATTGTGAGCGACTGGTTCCGCGGACTCGATTTCTTCTTCGAACCGGGTGAGGAACTGTTGATTGTGAACGATGCAAATGACGTGATGGGAGCGCTCGAGCTGCCCGATCGTGAACTGTTGAAGATGGCACAGAGAGCGCGCCAGCGAACGCTCGACGAGCACACGGGCGTCGAACGCGCACGCACGATGCTGGCGGCGTTTGAGGCTGCACGCTCACCTAACCCAAGCAAGCCAGAGATGGAGGCCGCATGATTGGCATAATTCCCGCAGCAGGCGCAGGATCGCGCATTCAGCCGCTCGGATGCAGTAAGGAACTCTTGCCTGTAGGTTCGCGCGAGATAGCGGGAGTGGAACGGCCAAAGGCCGTGTCGGAATACCTGGTGGAACGCATGATCGCCGCAGGCGCGACGCAGATCTGCATGGTGATTTCGGCGGAAAAGAGCGACATTGTCCGGTACTACGCAGAGCGCGACTATGCAGCAGAGATCTTCTACGTCGTGCAGCAGCACCCGAAAGGGCTGTGCGATGCGCTGTTTCGGGCTGAGCCGTTTGTGCGCGCCGAGGAACCGGTGCTGATTGGATTGCCGGATACGATCTGGTTTCCGGAGAACGCGTTTCGCGCATCGGTGGAGCAGGGTCCGGATGTGAGTCTCGTGCTGTTTCCGGTAGAAAATCCCAGCGTGTTCGATGCAGTGCTTTGCGATGAAATGGGGCGAGTGGAGCAAGTCGTGGTGAAGCAGCCGAATCCCGGTACGAATTGGGTGTGGGGAGCAGTCACGGCACTGGGACGCACATTCCACGAATTGCGTTTGCTATGGGAGGCGCGGCATCGCGAGGATGAGTATCTTGGACATTTGCTCAACGCATACATCGCGGCAGGAAACTCGGTTCACGCTGTGACAAATGGCGAGCACTACATGGACGTGGGTACGATGGAGGGCTACCATAAGGCACAGGATTTTTTGCGAGCGCGGAACCGCCAAGCAGCGGTGCATGCGAGCGAGCAGAAGCTGAGTGCCGCATAGTTCTGCGACGGAGGAATTGTCGCTCGCATCTAGGAACTATGTCCACAACGACAGAGAAAGACCGCACTACTTTCGAAACACGTCAACTCGGCAATTCAGACCTAAAACTTACTCCCATCGGCTTTGGCGCGTGGGCGATTGGCGGCGGAAACTGGGACTTTGGCTGGGGACCGCAAGACGATCGCGAGTCGGTCGAGGCCATTCTGCGCGCGCTCGATGGCGGACTCAACTGGATCGACACCGCTGCAATCTATGGGCTGGGGCATTCGGAAGAGATTGTTGCCAAGGCGCTGGCGCAAACATCACACAAGCCGTACGTTTTTACGAAATGCTCGATGCGGTGGCACGAGAACCGGCAGATCTATCGCAGTCTGAAGAGAGATTCGCTGCGGGAAGAGGCTGAGAACTCTCTGCGGCGGCTCAAGGCGGATGTGATCGATTTGTATCAAGTCCACTGGCCCGATCCTGATCCAGAGATTGAGGAAGGTTGGGAGGCGCTGGCGCGCATCAAGGAAGAAGGCAAGGTGCGTTACATTGGCGTCTCGAACTTCAATGTTTCGCAGATTAAGCGCGCGCTGAAGATTGCACCAATCACTTCTTTGCAGCCTCCCTACTCGCTGGTGAACCCTGCAGTGCAGGATGAGATTCTTCCCTTCTGCAAGCAGAATAGTATCGGCGTGATCAATTACTCTCCCATGGCGAGCGGACTGCTGACAGGCAAAATGACAGCGGAACGAATCGCCGCGATGCCGGAAGATGACTGGCGTCGGCGCGCTCCGCAGTTCGGGGAGCCGAAGCTGTCACGCAATCTGAAACTCGTCGAGTTGCTGCGCGAAGTTGGAAAATCGCACAACGTCGAACCGGGCGTGGTGGCAATCGCGTGGACGCTGAGAAATCCGGCTGTAACGGCGGCAATTGTCGGAGCACGCCGGGCGGGCCAGGTGGACGGAATTCTTCCGGCAGCGACGTTCCGGCTGAGCGATGAGGAGTTCTCACGAATCAACGATTTTGTGAGGGCGAATCCGGCGTAGAGAGCCAGGCTTTGTCGGTTGTGTAAGAGCAGAAGATAGAACTACAAGAGCAAAAACAACTACCCACCCTGAACTCGAAAGGCGCGAGTTCAAGGGTGGGGCACCCGAATTCACCGTCCAGTGACGTTCTATCTGCGGGTACTCGTAATCATCCGAACATTTTGACGAACATGACGATCGCGATGGTGAAGCCAACGCCGATGACGAAGCGGCGCACGACCACCTTGCCGATGCGGCGCGCAACTCCCGCAGCTGCGTAGCCTCCAAAAAGGGCGGCGAACATCATGGCCAGCACGTAAGGCCACACGACCATGTGCGAGGCAGCGAAGAGAATGGACGCGACGCCATTGGTGCAGAAGCCGAGAAAGCTGGTGTTGGCGCTCATCTTCAGAATGTCTTCCATGCCCATGAAGGCGAGCACAGTAAGCATCATGATGCTCATGCCTGCGCCGAAATAGCCTCCGTAAACACCAACCGCGAGTTGTGCAAGCGTGGCTCCGACGATCCACGTGGTGCTGCGTCTGCCATCCGGATGAGGTGTGGTTTGCAGCCGACGCTGGATGGGTGCCTGGATGGTGAAGAGCACCGTGGCGAAAAGGATGAGGAACGGGACGAGGTGATCGAAGACTCCGGGCGGCGTGCGGCGCAGGAGGTAGGCTCCTACGAGGCCTCCGATAACGCTGGGTATGGCAAGAAGGCGGAAGCGGGGATTCGTGTCGCGAATCTCGCGGCGAAAACCCCACATGCTGCCGAGCGATCCGGGCCAGATGGCGACGGTGCTTGTTGCGTTGGCGGCAATAGAGGGAAGGCCAAGTGCAATGAGTGCGGGGAACGTCACAAGCGTGCCGCCTCCGGCAACGGAGTTGATGCCGCCGGCAAGAAATGCAGCAGCCATGGCGATCAGGATATGCGGTGCGGAGAGCGTCACGTGCGGTAGGAAGAGGCTCAGCATGCTGACCTAAGACTACCAGTCGCGCAGGGCCAAGGTGAACAGAAACGAGAAGGGCGGCACGAGGCTGCCCTTCTCGATTTATGTCTATGGACGTTACACGACGACAGCTTTGGTCGGCGCGAGCTCGCGTAGAGACTGCTCAAACGGAGCAGTGGCGACACCTCGCTCGGTGATGATCGCCTTGATATAGCGCGCAGGGGTGACATCAAATGCGGGGTTCTCGACTTGAACACCTGTAGGCGCCATCTGCTTGCCGCCGATATGCGTAACCTCGGTCGAGGCACGCTGCTCGATGGGAATTCCGGAACCATCAGGCGTATCAAGATCGACGGTCGAGAACGGCGCAGCGATATAAACCGGGATGTTGTGCTCCTTCGCGAGAATGGCAACGGAGTAGGTGCCGATCTTATTGGCCGTATCGCCATTGGCGGCAATGCGGTCAGCTCCGACGATAACAGCCTGGATCTTGCCCTGCGCCATCATGGCTCCCGCCATGTTGTCAGAGATAAGCGTGACTGGGATGTTGTCCTTCATCAGTTCCCACGCGGTCAGGCGCGCGCCTTGAAGGAATGGGCGAGTTTCATCGGCGAAGACATGGATGTTCTTTCCGGATTCAACGGCGGCCCGGATAACGCCCAGGGCGGTGCCGTAACCGGCAGTGGCCAGGGCTCCCGCGTTGCAATGGGTCAGCACGCCACCCGCTTCGGGGAGCAAAGGAGCACCATAAGCTCCCATGGTGCGATTGGTGGCAATGTCTTCAGAGTAGATAGACAAGGCCTCATCAATAAGCGCCTGCTTGATAAGCGGGATGGGGCGTCCGCTGATGTCTTCAAAACGTCGCTGCATGCGGCGGATGGCCCAGAAGAGATTCACGGCCGTAGGACGCGTTTCGCCCATGGTGCGGCAGATCTGGCCGATGCCGTTACGGAATTCCGAAATGCTGGTTACATCGAGCTCGCGCGCGCCCAAGGCGATTCCCATGGCGGCGGCAACGCCAATGGCGGGAGCGCCACGCACGATCATGGTGCGGATGGCGTCAGCTACAGCTTCGTAGTTGCTGCAGGTGACCCAGATCTCCTCGGTCGGCAGCTTTGTTTGATCGATGAACAGAACACCGGCATCGGTCCACTTCAGGGTTTCGATCACAGGGAAAATTCCAGTCAGTTGAATTAAACCTAGTGTAACCGCTGGCGGTGAAATTGAAAACGAAAGGCCAGTGCTATGAGGCAAAAAGCATTTGGACCAGAGTGATCAACCTTAGCCGTTTAAAGACACCTTAGAGGGATGGAAAGTTGCCGCTCGAAGTGCTAGAAACAGAGTGGACGCCCAAAGTGACGTTCGTTGGAGGATGCAAAGTTGAAGAAATCGATTATCGCCGTACTCGCCGGTGTCCTGCTGCTGAGCGCAGCCATGCCCGCGTTTGCTAAGAAGCACCACAAGAAGCATCATCATCACCACCACCACGTCAGCCAGCGCGCCCAATAAGACCCGCACAGATACGAAAACCCTCCGCCACGGCGGAGGGTTTTCCTTTGCGGTGAGCTATTCGGCAACGGGCTCGGCGGGGAGCTTGTGCTGGCTGCGAAGGCTGCGCGCCATCTCGATGATCTGGATGCAGTAGCCATCGGGATCGAAGACCAGCGCCCAACGGCCGAAGGGCTCCTGCCGCGGGCCTACCGCGATTTTGCCGAAGCGTCGGCGAATCTCGGTGACGGCTTTGTCGATGTCGTCCACGTAGATTCCGATGCTCATGCCGGTCGTAGGACTGACCTTGACCTCGTCGCCGTCGGGGTGAAGTCCGATGAGGACATTGCCGGCATCAAGCTGGCTCCAGTTTTTTTGATGGATGAGAAGTTTAAGGCCGAGGACATCGCGATAGAAGGCGACACTGCGCTCCATGTCACGCACTACGACCATGATGAGACCGAGTTTGCCGAACATCATTTCCAGGATTCACCTCGGGCCACGCGTACTGATTACGGCCACGCAAACATCGTAGTCCGACGCGAGTTCGGAGGCAATTGTCAGCTCAGACCTGCTGACTTCAGGTGCTCGGCACGCACGTCAGAAGCAGTGAAGATGGAAACGAATGGCGCACCTGCGGCCGCCTGTTCAACAGCGGGACGGCCTTTAGATTCCTCACGTTCCACCAGACACATAACGCCGACGACCTCAAAACCAAACTCACGGGCGGCTTCGATGGCCTGAATCGTGGATCCGCCAGTGGTGCAGACGTCATCGACGATAACGACGCGGGCAGGTTTCTCGCGGAAACCCTCAATGCGCTGTCCGGTGCCGTGTGCTTTTTCGGACTTGCGGACGAGGAAGCCGTGAATCAGATCGTGCGTTGCGGGAGGCTGCGTCTCGGTAGAGCGCAAATGGGTTTCCTGCGCGCTGAGCATGGCGACGGCGACAACGATGGGATCGGCGCCCATGGTGAGTCCCCCGATGGCTTGCGGACGCCAGTTGCGGCGCTCGATTTCATCGAGGAAGACGCGTCCGGTGAGGCGAGCGCCCTCAGCGTGCAACGTGGTAGTGCGGCAGTCAATGTAGTAGTCGCTGGTGCCGCCACTGGATAGCTTGAAGTTGCCGAGACGGAAGGACTGCTGAGAAATGAGAGACAGGAGTTGCTGGCGCGCGTCAGACATGGTTTTCAACATAGCAAGGGGAGAAGAGGACGGCAAGGTGGAGGAAGAAGCAACTACTCCACTCAATGAAAGGAGCGTTGAGTGGAAACCTGCGAATTAGTGCGGAGTGAAGTTGGTGAAGCCGTGGGTCTCGATGAACAGCGCGGCAAAAAGCGCTCCGTTGTAGCCGACGTGGACAAGTGTGGAAGAGGCTAGCGAGCGGAAACGCCAGCGCACCAGGGTAAGGACGGCGCCAACAAGAACGATGCAGGTGACCTGGATCCAGGCGCCGGCGAGTTGCTGCCCGTGGATGGCTCCGAAGAGGACGGAGGTGGCAACGAGCGCGAGAACGGCACCAGCGCGGCGGGCGAGCGCGGGAAATAGCAGTCCACGAAACATGACTTCCTCGACAAAAGGCGCGATGAAGACACCGAAAATGCTCATCAACCAGGCGTCAGCCGCGGTGCGCAACATCTTGTCAATGGGAAGCTCTGGAGGCCGGGGCAGGAAATGCGAGCTGAGCAAAACGATGATCGCGAGCGCGGCGCCCGAAGCGAGAAATACGGGCCACCGCTGTGGCCAACGCCAGGAGAGGGCGCGGAAAAATCCGATGCCGAAATGATGCGAGAAAAGCCGCCACAAGGCGGTGAAGACGATGAGATATGCCGCAAACTGCGCGGGGACAAGGACTCGTGGATTGGTTGCGAGCTCGACGGGAGTGATGTGGCTGAGCGACGGAATGTGATGTGAAACGGCGATAGCCACTCCGCCGCAAAGAATGATTGCAAACAGGGTCGCCGCAAAAGTAACAGCGACCATCGCGATTCCGAACACCGGCTCCGGCTCAGGAGCCAAGGGCCAGGGGCGCGGGGCGGGCTGTGGAGGAAACTGCTCGCTCGAGGTGGACACAGATCACCGACTGCGATTGTACAAGAGTTGCTGGTGCGGGAGAAAAAGCGTGGCTGACAAGCGGGATTTGTTGGCGGGTGATCTGGATTTCACGGAGAGGATGTTGAGATTCTTCGCTTTGCACGATGATTGCAAGAAAAGCAAGAGCCCCGCCCTAGCTCAGCTGGGACGGGGCATCAAAAGTTCTTCTTCTCTTCCCTGTTAGGCTCCGGCTTTCTTCTCGATCTTGGCCCAAGTGTCTTTGAGCGGCAAGGTTCGATTGAAGACCAGATGCTCGGGCTTGGAGTCGGGATCGACACAGAAGTAGCCGATGCGCTCGAACTGGTAGCGGTCTTCGACTTTGGCCGAGGAGAGCGACGGTTCGAGTTTGGCATTCGCGATGACTTCAAGCGAGTTTGGATTGAGGTTGGCAGTGAAGTCTTCGCCGGGAGCCAGGTCGCTGGGATCAGGCTTGGTGAAAAGCTTGTCGTAAATGCGAACTTCGGCTTCGATGGCGTGTTTGGCCGAGACCCAGTGTATGGTGGACTTCACCTTGCGTCCGTCGGGCGAGTTGCCACCACGGCTGGCCGGGTCGTAGGTGCAGTGCACTTCGACGACGTTTCCTGCTGAATCCTTCACCACGGACTGTGCGGTGATGAAGTAGGCGTTGCGCAAACGAACTTCCTTGCCCGGAGACAGGCGATAGTACTTCGGCGGGGGAACTTCGCGGAAGTCATCCTGCTCGATGTAGATTTCACGCGAGAACGGAACCCGGCGATTTCCGGCCGAGGGGTCCTCGGGATTGTTTGCGACTTCGACGAACTCTTCGCCTTCCGTATAGTTGTCGATAACAACCTTGAGCGGGCGCAGCACGGCCATAGCTCGCGGAGAACGCTTGTTCAGATCTTCACGCTGGAAGTGCTCAAGCATTTCGATGTCGGTGGTGCCGTTGGTGCGCGAGGCTCCGATGGAGCCGCAGAAGGTGCGAATTGCTTCGGCGGTGAAGCCGCGGCGTCGAATGCCGGAAATGGTTGGCATGCGAGGATCGTCCCATCCACTGACGCGCTTCTCCTGAACGAGCTGCAGCAGTTTGCGCTTGCTCAGCAGAGTGTAGGTCAGGTTGAGGCGGTCGAATTCGATCTGCTGCGAGGGGAAGATTCCAAGCTGCTCGATGTACCACTTATAGAGCGGTTGGTGATCGGCGAACTCGAGGGTGCACATGGAGTGCGTAACGCGCTCGAGTGAGTCGGACTGGCCATGCGCAAAGTCGTACATCGGGTAGATGGGCCACTTGTTGCCTGTACGGTGATGCTCGGCGTGCAGAATGCGGTACATCACGGGATCGCGCATGTTGAGGTTGGGCGAGGCCATGTCGATCTTGGCGCGAAGAACACGCGAGCCATCGGGGAACTCACCGTTGCGCATGCGTGTGAACAGGTCAAGATTCTCCTCGACGCTGCGGTTGCGGTAAGGGCTATCCTTACCGGGCTCGGTGAGCGTGCCGCGATGTTGCCGGATCTCCTCGGCGGTGAGATCGTCCACGTAGGCCTTGCCAGCTTTGATCAGTTGCAGCGCCCATTCATAGAGCTGGTCAAAATAGTCAGAGGCGTAGCAGAGGCGCTCCCACTCGAAGCCGAGCCAGCGAACATCTTTCTGGATGGAATCGACGTACTCCTGCTCTTCCTTTTCAGGATTGGTGTCGTCAAAGCGCAGGTTGGTCTTGCCGCCGAACTCATCGGCCAAGCCGAAATCCAGGCAAATGGCCTTAGCATGGCCGATATGAAGATAGCCGTTGGGCTCCGGAGGAAAGCGCGTCTGAACGACGGCATCGCCGTACTTTTTCGTCTTAAGATCCTCGATGAAAATATCGCGGATGAAATTGGACGGACGAGGGGCAGACTCGGCCGGTGTGTTGGCAGCAGCTTTGGATTCCGGTTTTGTAACGTTCATGACTCAATCCTTAAAAGCGAAAAACGATCAGCTATAAAGCAACAGACGCTTCGAGTTTGGCATTTGCCTGTGCGATGCGTTCAAGGCAAACCTCGCGCCCAAGTACTTCCATGGTTTCGAAAAGCGGAGGAGCATTCTTGCGTCCGCAGACGGCAACACGAATGGGCTGAAACATGGGCCCAGCTTTCACTCCGAGACGCTGAGCGGCATCGCGCAGAGCTGACTCGAGCGAGGCATGATCGAAAGGCGTTGCAGCCAGCAGTTCCTGTGCCTCGGTGAGGATCTTACGCGCCAAGGCAGCATCGCCCTTCTGGGGGATGAGTTCGTTGTGATCGTAGGGCGCAAGCTCTGTGGCGAAGAAGAAATCTGCCGTGGTTGTGACATCGCGCAGGAACTTGATGCGTTCACGAATGAGCGGCGTAACCTGCTGCAGCTTTTGCGGCTCCGCGGACATACCCGCATCCTGCAAGAACGGCGATATGCGCTCGGAGAGCTGATCGACCGAAAGAGCGCGGATGTGCTCGGCGTTGAGCCACACGGCCTTGGGGTCAAACGGATCTTCCTCGGTAAAGTTCACGACGGCATTGGCGCGATTGACGCCTTCGAGGGTGAAGAGCGATTGCAGTTCAGGCAGGGTCAGGAAATCGCGGTCGTTCTTGGGCGACCAGCCGAGCAGGCACAGAAAATTGATGAACGCCTCGGGCAGGAATCCGGCGTCGCGATAAGTCGTGACGCTGACGACAGGGCCGTGACGGCGCTTGGAAAGCTTGGTGCCATCGGGAGCCACCAGCAAAGGAAGATGTGCGAATTGCGGGACATCGGCACCTGCACCTTCAAAGATGAGAAGGTGCTTGAAGGTATTCGAGAGATGATCCTGACCGCGGATGATGTGGCTGATTCGTAGGTCGGCATCGTCGGCGCAGGAGGCAAGATGATAGGTCGGCATGCCATCGCTGCGCAGCAGGGCGAAGTCCTCGACCTCGTCGGCAAGCTTTGTTTGCTCGCCATAGACGGAGTCCACGAAACGCAGTACCCGGTTCTGTTCGCGAGGAACGCGGAAACGCAGAGCAAAGGGCTCACCGGCTTGCGCGCGGCGTTCGCTCTCTTCGCGTGACATGTCGCGCATACCGGGGTTGAAGAGCCACGCTCCCTGCGGGCCAGACTTATCGCCCTCCTCGGCGTGGGCGGGAGTGAAATCGCGATAAGCGAGACCTTTGGCGAAAATGGCCTCGGCAACCTGACGATGAAGGGCGAGGCGCTCGGACTGCTTGTACTCTTCGTCCCAGGAAAGACCAAGCCAGCGAAGACCCTCGAAGATGGACTGCACGCTGGCGTCGGAGTTGCGCTCGACATCCGTGTCGTCGAGACGGAAGACCATGGTGCCGCCATTGTGGCGAGCATAGAGCCAATTGAATATGAAGGTGCGCGCGGAGCCCACATGCAAAAACCCCGTGGGAGAGGGCGCAAAACGTACTCTCAGCATAAACATTGAGTATAAACCGCTGGCATGGGACTGTGGAGTTTAGGCCGAAAATGCAAGCAGAGCTGAGGAAACCCACTTCTGCCTTAGGAGACAGAAGTGGGTTCTACGTAGATCAGGCAGCTTTTGGCTGAGTTTGCCGGGGCTGCATGACTTCCGGCTGCGCAGGAGCGGTAGTGGAGCGGAAGAGACGGAGTTTGTTGCGGCGAGCGAGTTTCAACTTGCGGAGCCGGTGGTGTCGTGCTTTATCGCCATGCGTTGCGGACATGTGTTCACCTTTGCGGAAGATTGTTGCCGAGTATTGGGATGCGTGGCGTGTGGGCGAGGAAACTTCCAGCAGAAATGTCGTGAATGGATTCACGAGCAGAACTCGCCTGCTTGCGTCCGCTACAATGGAGGAAAGGAATGTTACGAGATGAAGTTGAAATTACCCGCCGGCGAGTTTGAGGCGTACTTGTTCGACTGCGACGGCACGATTGTCGATTCAATGCCGCTCCACTACATTGCGTGGACACTGGCCTTGAAAGAGTGGAACTGCGAGTTTGATGAAGAACTCTTCTACGAATGGGGCGGAAAGCCGGCGATGGAGATTATCGCTGACTTGAACGCTCTGCACGGGCTCTCAATGCCGGTGAAAGAGGTTGCTGAGCGCAAGGAAAAGATGTATTTCGAGTTGCTGCCCGAGCTAAGGATTGTGCCGGAGGTTCTGGAACATATTGAGGCACAGCAAGGGCGAATTCCTTATGCGGTGGTTACCGGGAGCAGGCGCAACTCGGTGACGAAGTCGCTGGGGACGGTCGGCCTGCTGGATCGCTTCGACACGATTGTGTGCGCGGGCGAATATGCGCGCAGCAAGCCGCATCCTGATCCGTTTTTGATGGCAGCAGAAAAGCTGGGCGTCGCGCCGCAGAAGTGCCTGGTATTCGAAGACACGGACATGGGCATCCAGGCGGCGACGGCGGCAGGAATGGCTTCAGTGCGGGTTCCGACGCCCCTCGAAAGAAGGCAGGCTGCGCAAGTGAACTAAGCGCGGCAGCGCTGGTTTGCGGAAAACTCGGAAAATACCGTAAAATAAGTTGTTCGGGACGAAGGTTCCAGTTTTGACTATTAAGGACATAAGGTAAGTATGGCGAATCATGTTTCGGCGCTGAAGCGCGCACGACAGACGGAAACGAAAACGGCGACTAACCGCGCCAACAAGTCGCGTATGCGTTCGGCGCTGCGCAATCTGCGCACCGCACTGACCTCCGGCGATAAGACCGCGCTGGACACGACATTCCGCGAGACGGTTTCGGCTCTGGACAAGAGCGTGCAGAAGGGCATCCTGCACAAGAACACGGCATCGCGTTACAAGAGCCGTCTCTCGGCTCGCGTGAAGGCCGCAACCAAGTAACTGAGATTGCTTTGAGAGACGGCAGGCTTCGGCCTGCCGTTTTCGTTTGCCACGATTACGATCGCGGCTTGCGTGGCACGACGAGTTTAGCAGTGAGTACCTGAAGCAGCGTGTCGTTCTGGTTGCGAGTTTCGCTGCGCATCAGGACGATGCCGCGGTCGGGCCTGGTGCGTGAGGGCGTCGCCTGCTGAACCTCACTGATGACGCGCAGTTCATCGCCGGGACGGGCCGGGTTTGGCCAGTTGATCTCAACTCCGGCTCCGACCATGCCGCCGGAGATGGAACAGCTTGTGACCAGCAATCGCATGGTTGCGGCGGCCGTGTGCCATCCGCTTGCGGCAAGGCCAGCGAAGAGCGACGTCGAGGCAGCCTCCTCGTCAAGATGGAATGGCTGTGGGTCGAACTCGCTCGCAAACTGCTTAATCTGATCCTCGGTCAACACATACGTTTCACTGGTGAAGCGCCGTCCGATAGTGAAGTCTTCGAAATAGAGCTGGCCGTCCATTGCGTCCCCGATCTCCTCTGATGCAACACTCAACTTTATTGGATTCGCGAACTCAGGCGAAGAAGCGCATTAGCCAGTCGTTTGCGACCGAGATGAGGTCGGGGGGGGGTGAGAAGCCTCTTGGGGTCGCGATAGTTTGGAGTGCGCGAGGATACTTGGCCGTGCTCAGGATGACAGCTTTTCGGAAATGAGTCAGTCGATCAGCGCTTCCTGCTGCCAGGCGGGGAGCTGTTCCTTAGGCTCGGCGGCGAGGTCGAGTACCAGGTTCTCAAGCACGAGGCGCTTGCTCGGCGGATTGGTACGCAAGGCTGCGTCGGCACGAGAGATGAGGCGGAGCGCACGCGTGAGTTCGCGGCGAGATTTGTAGCGGCGAGCCTGACGGATGACGTCTTCGGCAGCAAAAGGCGGGATGCGGAAGCCCTGCCAGAGGACCTGGTAGAGCGTGCGCGTATCGCGGACATTGCGCTCAAGAATGACAAGCATCTGGCGGAAAGTGCGGGCCAACATGTATAGATGTCCGATGGCAGCTTCGTCGCCGTCCCCGGTGTTGAGCATTGCATCAAGGATCTCAAGGGCGCGCGCGCGATTGTGCGACGAGAGTGCGTCGGTCAGCTCGTACAGAGTGCGCTGCTTGGCGGCGAGCACCATGGTTTCGACATCGCCGAGCGTAATGCGCTTTTTCTCTCCAACATAGAGCAGAAGCTTCTCGAGTTCGTTGGAGATCATCATCATGTCTCCGCCGAGGGAATCGACGAGCTCGCGCGAGGCGTCCTGCTCGATTTTGGCGGAGTGCTGCGCGGCGGTCTCGTTGAGCCACTTGATAGCCTCGCCCTCGTCAACGCGGGCAAACTCAATGATGGTGAACGAGTCGCCAAGTGTTTCGCGAATGCGCTCGTAGCGCTCCTTGTCGGTCATCTCCATGCGCCGCAGGTCGGCGGGGATGCTTATGTGGTCGGCGACGAAGATCAGAAGCGCATCCGGATTTGGATTCTTGGCGTAGTCGCCAATGGCAGCAAACTCCGCGTCGTGCTTGCCGCGGCCATAGAGCGCTTTTACCCCGCGAACGAAGAACACTTGGAAGGGCGCCATCAGCGATGGCGTGCGGGCACGGTCGAGAATCTCGACAACTTCGCAGCTTTCAAGATCAAACTCGTAGAAGCTGAACTCGCGCAGGCCTTCGGGGACGAGGTGCTTCAAAATCGCTTCGCGGCAGGTGCGGCGGAAGAATCCTTCATCGCCGACAAAGACATAGCCAGCCTGCAGCTTGCCGGAGCTGACATCGTTGACAAAGCGTTCCACTGGAGCAAATGACTTCAATGCTAGAACGCCTCCAGGATGTTACTGACCAGCGTGCGAGAGAAGTCACGCGAAAGGCGATCGAGAGCAGGCCCCTGCTCCTCAAAGAAGCTGGAGAGCTCGTTGGAAATCTGGTACTGATCGCGGAATACGTAGTTGGGATTGCTGTACAGCACGCGCCCGTCCTGTGCGGTTAAGGTGACCTTCATGTTGATGGTGACCAAACCCGTTGCGGCACGACCAGTAACGGAGTCGTATGCCACAGGAGCAACCTCAACCGCGGTCACAGTACCGTTGAGAACGGCGTCGGCGTTGGCTTCCGAGTGAACAACGCGATAATGCGTACGGGTATTGAATTCGCGGATAACAGCGTTGGTCAGCCCGGTCTCAACGTGGTACGTGCGTGTTTGATTGAGAAACGAGGACACGGCAAGTGTCTTGATATTGGGCGGCAGCTGCAAAGCCTTGCCTGCGGCGTGATAGCCGCAGGAGGCGGTCAGCAGCGATATTGCGATCGCAAAGGAGATAGCGAACCGCCGCGCGCGAGATGACCACGAGCTCATTGGAGCTGGCCTCGCGGACGGGTCTGCACCATGCCTTCGGCGCACTCGACGGCCTGGAGAGCCGATACACGAAGATTGTCGCAGGCAGCCCAGATCCAGAAGCCATCGCCGGAACTGTCAGGACGAACGCTGGCGAGGATTTCTGACGAGCCGGCGATATTGGCGTTGCTGGGAAGGTCTTCCTCGGCTTTGGTCACGGTCACGTGCGGGCCTGTGAGGGCAGATTCCAGTGCGGTGGTGGTAACGGGCGCGCTGGTCTTGATGTAGATGGCAATGATGTAGCCGTGGAAGACCGGAGCCTGAACCAGTAGCAGCGCGGGGCGAAGGAGTTCCTCGTGCGTGATCACCTTATAGTGACGCACGATGCGAGACTCGACCTCAGCCAATGTTGGGTTGGCGCTGGCACCCGGCTGTACCGAGAGATTGAAGGCCACCTGAGTTCCAAAAGTGGTGGTCGGCATTTGCTGGAAGCTGAGCAGATTGATGGTCTGATCATGCAGCTCGTCCAGCCCGCGACGGCCGTATTCGGAAGCCGGTTGCGTGACAACAGCTGTCGCCATCGCGAGAGGCGACGCTTTCTGAAGCCGAGCGAGCAGCAGGGCGAGAACGACGGCGGCGGGATGCGCAATGACCACCGGTGCTGATTTCAGTTCGACCTCGGGCGTGCTGCCAAGCTCGCGCTCGATCCACGGTGCGCGGAAGACGACGTCAGTGTTGTTCTCCAGGGCGTAGCTGAGATCGATGATTTCAGAACCCGAGTCGCGCACGGTCGCCCAGGTCTGCGCGATGTAGGATTCATCGGCGGTGAGGAACGAAAAATCGACGCCTTCAAGGTGCTCAGGGAGGACGCCCTGAATCACCGTGGGTTCGTCATTTACTGCGTCGAGTTGTCCGAGGGCTTCATCCTCGTCCAGCAGCTTGTAATCAACCGCAGGAAAGCTGCGCTCGCTGAGCACATCACGAACTTCCTTGCCCTTAAGGGCAGAGGCTCCAACGAGTGCGACTCGAAATAGATTGGAATTCCTGGCAGATGTCATGATTCCCCAAGGACCGCTGGTGGTGTAGGCGACACGGGATCTCTACGCCGAAATGCATAAGTGAGGCGGAAGAATACACCCGAAATCATATAGGTGACTGCGAGAACAAACAGAACGTAGCGGTGGAAAAACCAAATGGCCGCGAGAATGGGAGCAAACACCACGAACAGTCGCGAAGCCTGGCGATTATGGAAATCAATGCTCTTGGCGCTCCAAAAACGCCAAGTGCTCACCATCAAAAACGCGCAGAGGAAGATGTAAACCATCCATATGATGGAGCTCCACCATGCCTGCACGGGATAACCAAGCCGCAGGTGAACCACGGCTGCCAAACATCCGGCACCGCCAGGGATGGGCATACCCACGAAATATTTGCGATCGGGACGACCTGGGTTCTTGGGCTGCGGGTTCAGAGTGATGTTGAAGCGTGCGAGACGGCAAGCGCCAGCGGTGAGAAATGCGAAGGCGACAATGGCTCCAAACTGGATTAGCTTGTCGCGTAAGTCAACGTCGAGCGAAGCCGGAAGGCAGAGGAAACCCCACATCCACGCCAGAATCGCCGGAGCGACGCCAAAGGTAACAACATCTGCAAGCGAGTCGAGTTCCTTGCCAAAGTCGCTGGTGGTGTGGGTGAGGCGAGCAATTGCTCCATCCATCCCGTCGAAGAAAACGGCGAAACCGATGGCGATGGCGGCATGATTGAAATACGTGGAGGCAAATTGCAGAGGATCGGATCCGCCGCCGATCATGCCGAGGGCGTGAGCCGCACCAACGGCAGTCTGGCCAATAGCGTAGAAGCCAGCCGCTAGATTCGCCGTGGTGAACAGCGAGGGCAGAATGTACATGCCCTTGCGCAGCCGGCGTGATTGCCCGTCGCTCATGCGACGATTCGGCAGTTCCATCTCAGATTTCTCCTTGCGCCGGCGGCAGAACGGCTAACGTCGAAGAGCCGCAATACACGGCGTCGCCCACCTTTACCAATACCTCGGCACAGGCAGGCATAATGACGTCACAACGCGACCCGAACTTGATGAGTCCAATGCGCTCGCCGCGTGCGACGCGATCTCCGACCTGGCGCGAGAAGACGATACGACGCGCCAGCAGTCCGGCGATCTGCTTGAAGACAATACTGTAGCCCTCCTCGGTCTTGAGGGTGCAGACGTTTTGCTCGTTCTCTTCTGCCGAGGCGGGGTTCATCGCGTTCAGGTATTTGCCGCGATGGTACTGCACGGCGGTAATGACACCGCCAGTCGGAGAGCGGTTCACATGAACATTGAATACGTTGAGGAAGATGCTGATGCTGAGACACGGTTCGCCGGAGACCTGAATGGTGGAAACCGAGGTCACCTTGCCATCAGCGGGAGAAACAACGGCGCCAAGCGTGGACGGAATGACGCGCTCCGGATCACGAAAAAACCAGAGGAAGAAGGCCGCTAACAAGAGCGGCACGAGGGCGAGCAGCGGCGTGGTCCAAACAGCAATAAGGACCGCCACTGCAACCAAAGCCAGCGCGTAATAGATTCCGTCGCGTACCATGAGGACCTCTCGATTATAACGAAGCGTGACGCGGAGTGGCCCGGAAAGGCTAAGGGGCTCGACAAGGTTACTGCTCGTCGAGCAGTTTCTCGATTGTGCGCTCGAAGCTCTGCCTGACTTCATCGATTCTACCCGTGGCAGGGCCGGAGAATCCGGCATGGATGAGACGCACGCGCCCGTGGCGGTCGAGGAAGATCGTCGTGGGATAAGCTCCAAAGTTTCGCAACTGCGGAAGTGTCTTGGCGATCTGCCCAGAATCGGTGGTGCCGGCGAGCAGCAACGGGAACTGAATGCCGTATTTGTTGCGATAAATTCCGAGCAGCCGCTGGTTGCGGGCACGGTCGTCCACATATTCATAGCTGAGGCCGAGAATCTCAAGGCCGCGGGCGTGGAATTTCGTATAGAGCGACTCAAGCAGAGGCGCTTCGTCGTGGCAGTTCGGGCACCAGGTCCCGAAGATGTCCACCAGCACCACTTTGCCGCGAAAACGAGGGTCATCCTGGGTAATGTTGACGCCAGCAGGATCGAGTCCCTGGAAGTGAAATGGTGCCGAGGGATCCTGCACGGTGGTCATGTGCTCAGCTTCGTCAAACCCGGCGGAAGCAGCGGCCGTGCGAGTGGCTACAAAATTCAGCGTGCTGGTGGGAGCCTCGTGAAAGACACCCTCCAAGCGATCGGGGGCGCCTAGGTGGCCATCAAGACGCAGGGCGTGGATTCCATCAAAGCGCGAGAGGTGAAGCTCTCGACCTCCGACCAATTCGCCGGAGAGCAAGCCGTAGTCTCCGCTGATGGGAGCGATAGTGCCCTCAACATAAAGGGAGCGTTGGGTGAAATGAGCTGGTGCGGTGGGTTCGGCGGCGGGCTTGCCAGCTTGGTCGGTGAAGGTGAAATGCCAGTCGCCACTTATATTCGCGTTGGGATCGACCAATGTGGAGGATGCGATAGACCCTTTGCATCTGGCGCTGAACGCGTAGCGCGAAACGGACGATCCTTTCTGTCGTTCGTATTGGCCTTGGATCTCGATGCAACGCCCGCTGGTGAGTTCTGCGACGTTGGATGAGGTGCAACGGGCCGTGAGCGTGGAATCGTATTGATCCAGGCGCAGGACGATTTCGTTTCCGTTCTGTATAGCGGAGGAGAACGGGATACGGTCGCTGCCGTTCACCAGTTCCGCATGAAGACCAGAGCTAGTCCTTCCAATTTCGAGATCGAAAGGAACAATGTAGCCGTCGCTCTGTCCGGGACGCGCTGCGGTGAGTTGTGCAGACCAGTTGCACGCGAAGCTAGGGGTGGGCGGTTGCTGCGCGGGAGCAATGCACGGGGCAAGCAGGATCAGGGCGAACAGGAAAGCCTTACGCATACTGCATTGGAACATACTCCGAAATCTGATTGGAAGTAACGGTGGAGTGAGCAGAAATAGCGAGAGGATGACCAGTCACGCGATGGGAGTGGTCATCCCCTGGCGGAGTTTCGGCTCGGCGAGCGCAATGCGCTCAGGGGCGCCGGTTACTCAGGCGATACGTTGAGCTCGAGCTCTAAGAGACTCCATTTCATCCTTTAAGCGCAATTTCAGCTTTTTAAGTCGGACTTCTTCGAGTTTTTCTTCTTCGGAAAGGTACTTTTTGTTGGCGAGGGATTCGATACGCTGGGAGTAATTACGGTGTTCGTCCGCCAGCCTGCGAAATTCATCGCTGCTGGCCAGGAGCTGTTCGCGTACTGGAGCTTCCATCAGCACCTCCAAGCCTGAAATCAGGTGTTAGACAAGCTAGCACCGGACTCTGAACTGCGGCAAGCGAAATCGCAAGCTACTTCTTGAGCGAAAGCACCAGTATTAGTGCATCTTCGGAAGGTTTTTCGTAATAGGCGCGACGGCACGCTAGTTGCTGAAATCCATTCATCAAATAAAACCGAGCTGCCGATATGTTTGAGGCTCGAACCTCGAGCAAAATGCGCTCCGCATTCTCCGAACGAGCTTTGGCAATCAACGTCGAGAGAAGCTGGCGTCCTACGCCAAGCCGACGGAACTCCGGCAGGACAGCGATGTTCTCGAGCTCCCAATCAGGACCGTTGTGCTGAGCTACTGCAAACCCTACATCGCCACCCTTCGGCTCTTGGGCGAGCCAAGCGTGACGCGGAGGAGCTTGGGTGCGGAAAATATCCAGCCACTGCTGCTCGGTCCAGTGTGCGGCGGAATCTACGACTGAGCTGAGGGCCATCAGAGACTGCAAGTCAGATTCAGCGGCGGCTCGGATGTGCATGGCTATCGGGGAACGATGCCGAATTTGGGAGCTGCAACGATCTCAGCATCGGAGCGGCGCACGTAGTTAGCATCGAGGACAGAAACGTCACTGCGCTCGCCATGTAGGAATTTGCTGAATGCGAGATGCGCGAAGACCTCGGGCGAAGGACGCGCAATTAGCGTAGCTGCTATGCCCGCCTCTGCGAGACCCGTGACAACCGACTGATCTGGAGTGAAAACAGGCTCGCGAGAGTTATTGGACTCAAGATGCTGGATCAAATCGGAAGCTTTAGAGATCGCCTCGCGGTCGATCAACACCGGAGCTGCAGATGTCAGATCGTATGAGGCGAAAAAAACCTCATTACGCTGGGCATCGAGAGCGGCGAGCACCTTGCCTTGCGCACCGGAGGCGCTTGCGATCGCCTCGAGCACGGAAACGGCAATAACGGGGGTTCCGAAGGCCTCGGCCAAGCCTTTCACCGTGGCGATGGCGACGCGAAGGCCGGTAAAAGAACCAGGGCCGCTGGCGACAGCGATGAGTTCGACTGAGCTCTTATTAAGGCCGTGACGGGCGAGCATGTCGGCAATGCCCGCAACGAGAACCTCAGAGTAGCGTCCGCCGGGGAGCGTTGTGGAATCGAGGGTCTCGAGTCCGTGCTGCTGGGCGCGGAGCAGAGCAACACTTCCCTGCCGTCCGGCGGTGTCGATGGCAAGTATCAGCACACCAGCACCTAACGGGATAGCTTACCGACGATGTCGTCGATGAGTGAATAAGGGTCGCACTGGTGTCCGGCGACCTGCGCCGCGTATTCGCTCACGGCCTCGTCAGAAAACGCGCCGCGAACAATGCGACGAAGAACTTCGTCGCGCAGCATCTCGCGAAGGCGGTTGCGCCAGTTGTCGATGCGGCGCTGCTTGCCGAGTTCGCTGGTGGAGAGAAACTCCTCGTACTGATCGATGGCTGAGGCGAGTTCGGGAATACCAGTGCCGTTGCTGGCGATGGTCTTAAGAACGGGAGGTACCCAGTTGTCGCTGCGCATCGAGAGTGACTGCATTGCCTTAATCTCGCGCTCGACGCGTTCGGCTCCCTCACGGTCGGCCTTATTAATAACGAAGATGTCGGCAATTTCCATGATGCCGGCCTTGATCGACTGCACGTCATCGCCCATGCCGGGGACGAGAATGACGATAGTGACATCGGCGAGACGAACAATGTCCACCTCATCCTGCCCAACTCCCACGGTTTCGATGATGACAAGGTCGCGGCCAGCGGCATCGAGCACAGTGGCGACGTCGGCAGTGGTGCTGGAGAGGCCTCCGAGGGCGCCACGGGTGGCCATGCTGCGAATAAACGTTCCGTTGTCTCCACAATGCGATTGCATGCGAATGCGGTCGCCGAGAATCGCGCCTCCGGTGTAAGGCGAAGTGGGATCGATGGCGATAATGCCGACCGTCTGCTGGCGCTTGCGATACTGGGCAGCGAGGGCGTCCACCAGCGTGCTTTTACCTGCGCCGGGAGCACCGGTGAGGCCAACGATGCGAGCCGAACCGGAGTGCGCGAACAGAGCCTTCAACAGCTCATTCGAAGCAGATGTGCGGTTCTCGACCGCAGTGATGGCACGCGAAAGGGCTCGGAGATCGCCCGAGCGGATCTGTTCAACCCAGCTTGAGATAGAGGAAGTCACGGTATAAGTCTCGCGCCACTAGTGTAACAAAGCACGAGAGCAAAACCTCATGCAGAATACCGCCGAAACCGGGCGCGTTTACCTGTCGAGCAGATTACGCGCAATGACCAGGCGCTGGATCTCGCTCGTGCCTTCGCCAATGGTGCAGAGCTTGACATCCCGATAGAACTTCTCGGCCGGGTAGTCCTTGATGAAACCGTAGCCGCCGTGGATCTGGACGGCCTCGTTTGCCACCTTCACGGCAACCTCAGAGGAGTAGAGCTTGGCCATCGAGGACTCGAGGGTGGTCTTGCAGTGGTGGTCCTTGAGCCAAGCAGCTCGCATGGTGAGCAGGCGGGCGGCGTCGATCTCTGTAGCCATATCGGCAAGTTTCCACTGGATGCCCTGAAATTCGCTGATTGCCTGACCGAACTGCTTGCGCTGCCGGCTGTACTGGAGCGCGCAATTGTAGGCTCCGGTGGCCATGCCGAGGCCAAGCGCGGCGATGGAGATGCGCCCGCCATCGAGGATGCGCATGGCATCGATGAAGCCCTCACCCTCTTTGCCCAGCAAGTTTTCTGCCGGGATCTCGCAGTCTTCAAGGATCAGCTCGGAGGTGTCGGACGCTCGCAAGCCAAGCTTGTTTTCTTTTTTTCCGGCACGAAAGCCGGGAGTGCCACGCTCGACGATGAAGGCAGAGAGGCCGCGAGTGCCCTGGGACTTGTCGGTAACGGCGACAATGACCGAAACGTCGGCATGGCCACCATTGGTGATGAAGGTCTTTGTGCCATTGATCACCCAGCGGTCGCCTTTGCGGGTAGCGGAACAACGCGCTCCAGCAGCATCGGAACCGCTGCCGGGTTCGGTAAGTGCCCAGGCTCCGATGTATTCTCCGGAGGCGAGCAGCGGAATGTACTTGCGCTTTTGCTGCTCGGTGCCAGCGATAAAAATGTGGTTGGAGCAGAGCGAAGTGTGCGCGGCAACGATGATGCCGACGGAGCCGTCCACCTTCGAGAGTTCCTCAATGGCGATTACGTACTCGATGTAGCCATATCCCGCGCCGCCGTACTCGTCGGGGAAGATGCACCCCATCAGGCCGAGCTTTCCGAGTTCCTTCAGAGTCTCGAGCGGAAAATGAGAGCTTTCGTCCCACTCGTGAACGTGCGGGGCGATTTCGCGCGCAGCAAACTCTCGTACTGTGCTCTGAAGTTGCAATTGCTCGTCGGTGAGTTGGAAGTCCACACTTCCTCCGTTACTGGGATGAACTGATGGCACTCGCGCCTTGGAGAGCCGAGGCAAACGGATGGTTATACCACACGATCCAGAGTCATAGATGCAGGACGAGAGCCGAATGCCGCATGCCAGAGGAGCACGTTAGTCGCGTTTGGGAAGCGGTGGATCGCCGGCGGGAGGAGTCGGGTCAACCGAAGGCGGCACGGGATCGCCTACGGGTGGGGGCGCCGGATCGCCCGAGGCTGGAACGGGATCGCCGACCGGACGATGCTCTTGATCGCCCGGATCGTGTTCTGGTTCCCGTCGGAGATCGATAGGACACGCCATTTGTGCAGGCGGGGTGGCCTCGCTCGCAGAGTGCGGGATTGGAGTGGCTTCGATCCGCGCGAGGTACTCGGCTTCCCGCACGACACGGGAAAACATGTTTCTGATACCGGCTTCGAGAGCAGGTTTGACCGCTCGCCCGAGCAACTTCAGCGCCGCACCCTGGAACTGCTGCAGAGTCCGCACCTCGGTAGTTTGCGCATCACCCAGCCAGCGGAAGATGTAAAACTGCTCCCCCGAGATTCCCTTCCCCTCACCGCGCAGGTGAACGTAGATGGGAGGCTCAACTTCCATGATCTCAGGAGTGAGGTGGAAGGACATCGGTTTCTGCATCTGGATGGTGAACCGCGCACCCTTGGTCCACGGTGAACCGCTCACCCATCGCACATCGCTGATGGCCTGAGGGTCCCATCGCGGCCAGCGCTCAATTTCTTCGAAGACTTGCCAGATGTGAGTGGGGGCACATTGAGCGACGGCGGCGTATTCGATCCTGAGGGACATGGCAGGCTTGGATGCGACCGGAAGCGGACTGCGCCGCTCCGGTCAGCACCACGCAGCAAAACCAGAACTCAGGCTGTGACGCGAGGGTGGCAGATGGTGCGAAGAACTTGCAGAGCCTTCTCGCAATCTGCCGGAGAAACATTGAGGTGGGTGACAAAGCGAACAGATGTCGCATTCACTGTGCCGGAGAAAACGCCTTCGGACTTGAGCGCTGCGACAATCTCCGATGAGGATTTGCCCGTGCCGCTCACGTCGCAGATGACGATGTTGGTCTGCACTGTATCGAGGTCAATGCTGATGCCGGGAATTTCAGCCAATCCCCGGGCGAGCACTTTTGCGTTGTCGTGATCTTCGTGAAGGCGTGTAGGGCCGTACTCAAGTGCAATAAGACCCGCTGCGGCGAGAATTCCGGCCTGGCGCATGCCGCCGCCAAGAGCTTTGCGCACGGAACGCGCTTCCTGAATGAATTCCTTGTTGCCGACGAGCAGTGAGCCGACAGGAGCACCCAGGCCTTTCGAGAGGCAGAACATGATGGAGTCAAAGCTGCGCGTGACCTCCGCGACAGGCTTGCCGAGGAACGCTGCGGCATTGAAGACGCGCGCTCCATCGAGATGGACGGGGAGGCCGATTTCATGCGCTTTGGAGCAGATTTCATCCATCGCAGCAATGGGAGTGACGGTGCCTCCAGCCATGTTGTGGGTGTTCTCCATGGAGATAAGGCCGGTTTGCGCGAGGTAATACGTCGGGCCGGCGATCTTGGGAGCAATGACGTCCCATGACAGAATGCCCTGCGGCGCGGAAATCGGGCGCACGATGCATCCGCTGAACCAGCTCAGCATCGCCATTTCATAGTTGAAGATGTGGCCGCGCTCTTCGCACAGGATTTCCTGGCCCGGACGCGTGTGCAACTTGATCGCGATCTGGTTTCCCATGGTTCCGGAGGGGACAAAGATGCCCGCTTCACGTCCGAAGATCTCCGCGGCGCGCGACTCCAGGCGATTGACCGTTGGGTCCTCGCTATAAACATCGTCGCCAACTTCGGCGGATGCCATAGCGCGACGCATCTCGTCGCTGGGCAGGGTTACGGTATCGCTGCGAAGATCGATGCAAGGTGTACTCATGAGTGCTCCCAAAAAGATGTGGAATAGATCAGTTTAAACGCTAGTCGCGCAGGAATGCAGTGAAGACTTCATTGGAAAGCAATCGCCCACGTGGTGTGAGACGCACACGGCCATCGCCCGAAGTGAGCAATCCTCTCTCTACAAGCGCAGAAATGGTGGGCCGATAAGATTCGAGAGCATCAGGGCCGAAGTCGCGTTCGATGGCCGCCAACTCTACTCCACGATTCATGCGAAGACCGAGGAACCAGGTTTCTTCCAACGCCTGTTGCCCGCTGATGAGCGTGCGCTCGGGAGCACCTCCGGTGAGCAGGGCATCAAGCGAGTCTGGGGTGGCGAGGCGCACGGCGCGATGAGGATCGGACCCGGTCGGCGTGGCGAACATGGAATGCGCATCGACGCCGAATCCGAAATAGGGCAGGCGCTGCCAGTACCGCAGATTGTTGCGCGACCCGTGGCCGGAGCGTGCGAAGTTGGATATTTCATACTGGGTTACACCAGAGGCGTTCAGGCGTTCGCAGGCGCGCTCGTAAAGCGCAACTGTCAACTCCTCGTCGGGCACGTGGTGGGCGTGGTAGCGCGTGCCACCCGCGATGAGTTCGCGGCCAAGGCGCGAGTCATCGTCGATTTCGAGCATGTAAACACTCACATGCGGAACATCGAGCGATAGAACAACGTCGAGCGACTGCTCCCAGCTTTCTATTGTCTGGTACGGAAGTCCGGAGATCAGGTCGATGCTGATTTCGCGAATGCCAGCACGTCGAAGGCGCTCAACGTCGCGGATTGCAATGTCTCGGGTGTGCAGGCGCCCAACCGAACGGGTCTCCTGATCGGCAAACGACTGAACGCCGAGCGAGACGCGATTGATGCCGAAGCGAAGCAGAACATTAAGAACTTCGTCGGAGAGCGTCCCCGGGGCGACCTCGACCGTGAACTCGGCAGTGTTGGACGCCTCGAAGGTATTTGCAATAGCGGTGAAGAGGCGCTCGAGTTGATCGGGAGCAAGGACGCTTGGAGTTCCTCCGCCGAGATACACGGAATCGAGAACCGGATCAAACTTTGACCCTATTGCCGCTGTGAGCGCTGGAGCATTGCCGATTTCGCGTTCGAGGTGTGCAATGTAGCGGTCGAACCGTTCGCGCGAGAAAACGCCCGAGGCAAAGTTGCAGAACGAGCATTTCGTCCGGCAGAACGGGACGGAAACGTAAATGGCGGAATGGACTTCGGAGGTCATGCCCTGCTCAAGTGTATCGCCGTCGCACATCTTGGCCCAGCGCGCAGGATTCGAGAACCAGGCGGTGAAGCGCGAACGGCGCAGCTTCCATCTAAAATAGGAGAACATGGCCGCAGAGGAAGAAGTACTAGGTAAAGCTTACGACCGCCGGATTGTGCGCCGGTTAATTGGGTATCTAAGCCCTTACTCGCTGCAAGTCGCGGTGGCGCTGATCGCTATCGTCCTGAAAGCAGGGGCTGACGTCCTTGGGCCCTACCTGACGAAGGTCGCTATCGATAAGTACCTGTCGTCGCACGCTGGCGGGCACACGTTCCTTGACCGCTTCCTGAGCGCGGAGCCGATGGTCGGAATTGCCCAGATCGGCGGAATGTTCCTGGGCGTGCTGCTGCTGGGGTTCCTGTTTGAATACACGCAGACATACCTGATGCAATGGACCGGTCAGAAGGTAATGTTCGATCTGCGGAGCCAGATCTATCGCCATCTGCAACGGATGGATATCTCGTTTTTCGACAAGAATCCGGTAGGTCGGCTGGTGACACGCGTAACGACCGACGTAGATGCCCTGAACGAAATGTTCACCTCAGGCGTGGTGTCGATTGTCGAGGACGTCTTTGTTCTGGCTGGAATCCTGTGGGTGATGCTGTCGATGAGCTGGCGGCTGGCTTTGATCGCCTTCCTTGTGCTGCCGATCATCATCATTGCGACTCAGATTTTCCGCAAGGCGGTGCGCGACAGCTATCGGCGCATTCGCGTGGCGATTGCTCGTATCAACTCGTTTTTGCAGGAGCATATCAGCGGCATCATCCCTCTGCAGTTGTTCAACCGCGAGCGCAAATCGTACGAGGAGTTTGAAGCTGTAAACGAGCAGCACATGACCGCGTTCAAGGACGCAATCCTGGCTTATGCGCTGTACTATCCGATTGTTGAAACGCTATCGTCGATCGCAATCGCCTGCGTGCTCTGGTATGGCGGTCATAGCGTGCTGTCGGGGGTGACAACGCTTGGCGTGCTGGTGGCCTTCATGCAGTATGCGCAGAGGTTCTTCCGTCCCATCCAGGACCTGAGCGAGAAATTCAATATTCTTCAGTCGGCCATGGCCGCTGGAGAGAGGATTTTCAAGCTGCTGGACACCGAGGCGAAGATTCAGTCTCCCGAGGCGGCTAAGGAACCGCAGGGCCCGGGACGAATCGAGTTCGACGACGTGTGGTTTGCCTATCGGCACATTCCGGTCGAGAAAGACGGGAAAGCCGTGCCGGGCGAGGAATGGGACTGGGTGCTGCGCGGTGTGTCATTCACCCTGGAGCCAGGCGAAACCGTCGCGATCGTAGGTCATACGGGAGCAGGAAAAACCACGCTCATCTCACTGCTGCTGCGCTTCTATGACGTGCAGAAGGGCGCGGTGCGAATCGACGGTGTGGATGTTCGCGAGATGAATTTGCAGGAATTGCGGCGACGGTGCGGAGTGGTGCTACAGGATCCGTTCCTCTTCAGCGGCACGATTGCAGACAACATCAAGCTCGGCTCGGCGCACGTAACAAGAGAAGCCGTGGAGCGCGCGGCGGAGGAAGTAAACGTCGCAGACTTCATCCAATCGCTGCCCGAGGGATTCGATACGCCATTGCAGGAGCGCGGAAACACGCTCTCGACCGGCCAGAAGCAGCTCGTTTCGTTTGCGCGGGCGCTGGCACATAATCCGCGAATCCTGATCCTGGATGAGGCGACCTCGAGTGTGGATACCGAGACCGAATTCCGCGTGCGTGACGCACTGACGAGGCTCGTGGAGGGCCGCACATCGCTGATCATCGCCCACAGGCTATCAACCATCCAGCGGGCTGACAAGATTATCGTGATGCACAAGGGCAAGGTCCGCGAAATGGGCACGCATCAGCAGTTGCTTGCGATGAAGGGCGTTTACTGGAAGCTCTACCAGTTGCAGTACAAGGATCAGGAGCTGGGTGCGGCAATGAGCGCCGCCCCCGTACAGACGGCTCCGGAGGCGGGTGCTGACTAGCCTGGCACTCTCCTCAACGCTCCGCGCCTGATATTCTGGTCGGCGCACATGTCCAACGAAATAAATCCTGATTTGCGGCGAAACCTGCGCGTGCTGATCTCGGCCGGAGAGGCTTCCGGCGAGATGTATGGGGCGCAGTTGATCGCTGCGCTGCGCCGTTTGCACCCCGGGGCCGTCGATTGCTTCGGCATGGGCGGCGAGCGCATGCGCGAGGCGGCATGCGAACTGGTGGTGGATGCCCGGGATGTGGCCGTCGTTGGACTGTTCGAGGTATTGAGCCACCTGCCCGGAATTTACCGTCAATTTCATAAGCTACTGGCGGAGGTGGACCGGAAACGCCCCGATGTGGCGGTGCTGATCGACTTCCCCGACTGGAATTTGAGGCTGGCAAAGGAACTGCACCGGCGCGGGATTCGCGTCGTGTACTACGTGAGCCCTCAGCTTTGGGCGTGGCGCAAGGGGCGTTTGCAGCTCGTGCAGCGTTATATCTCGGAAATGCTGGTCATATTTCCCTTCGAGCGCGAGTTCTATGCAGAGCATGGCGTCGAGGTCGAGTTCGTCGGACATCCCCTAAGCGAGTTGGAGCCGCCTACAGTGACGCGCGATGATTTTGCCGCGCGCTGGGGACTGGATCGCTCGCGGGAGTGGATTGCCCTCTTGCCCGGGAGCCGACGCAAAGAGTTGCGGTTAAATCTTCCCGCTATGCTGGGGGCGGCGGAGCGATTGGGCGATGGATTTCAATACGTGATGCCGGTGGCCAGCACGCTCGACAAGCATTGGGTCGAGGAGCAGATTCTCCTTCATAAGCGGAAAGTAAGAATTAAGCTGACCGACGATGCTCGGGCAAGTTTGTTGCATTCACGGGTCGGAATCGTCGCAAGTGGCACGGCCACGGTGGAGGCCGCGCTAATTGGGACGCCATTTGTCATGGTGTACCGCGTCGCCGGGCTCACGTGGACTCTTGGCAGGCACCTGGTAAAACTTCCGCATTTCGGCATGGTGAACCTCGTCGCTGGCCGGAGGGTGGTTCCGGAACTGATTCAGGACGGATTTACGCCGGAGAGCGTGGAGCGCGAAGTCCGCACATTGCTGGCAGATGGCGAGCCTAGGAATAACATGATGTTGGCGCTGGCCGAGGTACGGGCAAAGCTGCGCGGCGAGTTGGGCGCGGACGATGAATCAGCAGGCAAGCAGGTGACTTCTGCGGACCGAGCCGCACAGGCGGTATTACGTGTTGCGGAATTGTGATCCTAAAGTGAAAACCGTAGGTAATTCGGAGAAGCCGCCCAACATCTTTTATAGGATTTTTTACATCAACTAGAGTTGTGCTACTCAGCAGGAGCGATATGGCAATGCGATTGGCAGGACGGGCGGTAAGGCGAACCGTTCTAGCGACCTTGATGGGACTGATTTGCCTGGCGACGACGGCGGTGAGCGCCGCTGAGAAACCGAGGATCCAGGCAGAGGATTACACGATCGAGGCCAAGGTATCTCCGCAGTCGCACAAGCTCTCGGCGCGCGCAAAGGTCAAGTTTGTCGCGCTCGATGACATCAGCATCGCTACTTTCGAACTGCACAATGCGCTACGCGTGACCCAGGTGATGGACGATAAGGGTAACGCCCTGCCCGTGGAGCGCGTATCGCAGGATTCGACAGTGCGAGTGTCGCTGCCGAATGGAATGAGCAAGGGGCAAGAATCGACGCTAACCTTTGACTACGAAGGAAACGTTACCTCGGCCGATGACAGCCCCGTCCCGGGCCTGAAGCTTGCCTATGTGGGAGACCCGATCACTTATCTGCTGTACTCGGGGCGCTGGTTCCCGGTGACCAACTACGGAATTGACCGCTTTACGGCGCGGTTAAAGATTTCGGCCCCTCAGGAATACGCAGTGATCGCCAGCGGAGGCGCGGGCAGCGCTCCGACCACTGCCGAAACGGCAGCGGCCAAGACCCCGAGCGAAAGCGAACCGGACACGCCAAAACTGAAAACACGCGAGACCAAGCCTCCGGCAAAGAAAGCAAAGACCGCGGCCACAGCCAATGCATCTTCCCCGGCCAAGTCGGAACCCGGGATGAAGACGACAAGCTTCACATGGACGAACCCAAGCTTCCCGGGAACCGTGGTGATCGGTAAGTTCGTGGATACACCGGTCAGTGAAGCCGGCATGACGGTGCACGTGTTTTTCCTGAAGGACAAGCAGGAGTTCGCACAGCAGTATGGTGAGACGGCGGCGAAAGAGCTGGGATTTTTCATCACCATTTACGGCGTGCCGATCAGCTCGGAGCTGAAGCTGGTGCAACTGCCGGATGATTCCGTGCCCACCGCGTGGGCTCCGGAGATGGTGGGGATTGCGGCACGCAACATCAACGCCAAGGTGAATTATCGTCTGCTGGCCAACGCCGTGGCGCACCAGTGGTTTGGAACCATCGTAAGCCCGGCAACGCGCAACGATTGGTGGATTCAGGACGGTGGCGCGCGCTACAGCGAGAGCCGCTATATCGAATACGCTGCGGGAACCGCCGGCGCGCAGGAAGCCGTGAAGGACATGGCAGTGGGCGCACTCGCCTATGACAGCGTCCCGCTGGGGCAGATCGGCACACTGGATACGTTCGACCCGGTGTTCCAGTCGATGGCTAACGACAAAGGCGGCATGGTGTACCACATGCTTCGCTGGGTGATGGGCGAACAGAAGTTCGACAAATCCATGCGCACGCTGTTCCAGACCTATGCGGGCAAGCCGGTGGGACTCAAGGACCTGAAGAAAGTGACCGAGGACGTTCAAGGTGAGCAGTTGACCTGGTTCTACTCGCAGTGGCTGGACTCGACGGGCGCGCCGGAGTTCAAGAACAAATACACGGTTTTCCGCGTGCAGAAGGGCTTTCGTGTGGTGGGACAGGTAAAGCAGGACCTAGACCTGTTCCGCATGCCGGTGCAGTTGAAGATCGATACTGACGGCAAAACGGAAGACAAGACCATCGACGTTGTGGGGACGGACTCAAGCTACACGATTGAGACTTTCGGCAAACCGCGCCGCATCACCATCGATCCGAACAACTGGGTGCTGAAGAATTCGGGCGATCTGAAGCTGCGCACGGCCATTATGCGCGGACAACAGCTGGTGCAGCAGGGAAATCTTGCCGAATCGCTGAAAGAGTTCCAGAAGGCAATCGAGGAGAACAAGAATAGTTCGCTGGCGCACTATCGCATTGCTGAAGTCTTCTACCTGCAAAAGAACTACCAGGCGGCGGCCAACGCATACCGCGATTCGTTGAATGGCGATGGCGAGCCGAAATGGACCGAAGTTTGGAGTCACATTCAGCTTGGAAAAATCTTCGATATCACAGGACAGCGTCAGCGAGCATTGGGCGAATACAAGCAAGCTTTGCAGACAAACGACAACACGCAGGGAGCACTCGACGAAGCCCGCAACTATATGGCCACGGCTTTCGAGAGAAAAGAGCAGTAGCCAACGCTAGATGAAGATGAAAAGCCGCGCTTTCCACAGCGCGGCTTTCTTATTTGTCGATGCAACTGAGCTCAAACACCGGCAGCCGAGATTTCCTCTCCCGTAATCGTGTAAGTGGATGCCATTCGCGCTGCAAGTTCCTTAGCAACCTCCATGGCGCGTTCGCTAGTAAAGGCCGAGCGATTGATCTCCGCATGATCGCCAGAGAAATACATACCCACGATGGAATCCGCCTTGGCGGAGGTGTCCGTCAGATCGAGCATGCGGCAGTTACTGACAATGACCGTGTTAGGAAGACAGATGCGGTCGAGCAAGCAGAACATCTCCAGCTTGGACTCCAGTTCGTCAGGCCCGGTTTCCATCACGATACGCGCCTGCCGAGCCGCATCCTCAATTGTGGTGACGCAATCGATGCGTGAGTATGCAGCCTCTGCCACCTGCTGCGGCAAGGCGCCGGAGCTCACGTCCTGTTCGAGTGTCTGCCGTATCTCGCGCCGCGCCGCCTCCAGGGACATAGGAAAGAGATCTTCGAGAACCACATGATATCCGGCTACTGCCGCGCGACGGGCCAAGGCCCGTCCCGTTTTACCCGCACCGATTACCGCGATGGTCTCCGCATTGGGAGCCGACATCATTATTTCTCCAACTGTTCGACCATCTTGGTGAAGTTCGGGTCAGAGTTGCGCATGTATTCAGCCAACTTTTTGCGCTCATCGGGCGTGATGAAGCCGCTGCCGACCACAATGCGCCGAAGAGTTGTTGCGATGTCGTCCACGTAATTCATCATTCGAATCAGTTCACCGCTTTGAGCCATGATGCCTCCTGAAAAGTTGGTTGTGCTTTGAATTTCGAAAGCGCAGCAAACCAGTATTGTCTGCGTTCGCAGCGAGTTCGTCAAAGGGGGTTCGCGGACGCAGCAACACACACCAGCGCAGTCGCCGCATCTAATCGAATCGGATGCAAGTTTCGCGAACTCCGAACGGCCTCAAGATGCGCTTACAGACACTTCCCTCCTCTGAAACGGCGAATGATACTTTGGAGTTCCTGCGGCAAGTGGCAGAAGGCCAGCGAGGTATCCGGCCGGGGTCTGCCTATCGTCTCCAGTTCAATCACAGCTTCCGATTCGTGGACGCAATTCGCCTGATTCCCTATCTGCACCGCCTCGGAGTCACCACGCTATACGCCTCGCCGATATTGGCCGCACGCGCCGGCAGCATGCACGGTTACGACATCACAGACCACAATCGAATCAATCCCGAGATCGGCACGGAAGAAGAACTGCAGCAGATGCTGGCGGAGCTTCGCGACAACGGGATGAGTCTGCTGCTGGATGTGGTGCCGAACCACATGGGGGTCGGCTACGGGGCGAATTTGTGGTGGCGCGATGTGCTCGAGAATGGCCGCGCTTCTGAATATGCGAACTTCTTCGACATCGACTGGAATCCCCTGAAGCCGGAGCTGCGCAACAAGGTGCTGCTCCCGGTGCTTGGGAACCAGTACGGTGAGGAACTTGAGGCCGGTCGGATTTGCCTGGTGTACGGCAACGGAAGCTTTGCAATCCATTACTACGACAAGGTTCTGCCGATCGATCCGCAAACGATTCCACTGATTTTCCGCAGCATGGGAGAGCTGCGGCAGCCGGAGGACACGGGGCGCGAGCTACTGGCCTTACTGGCAGCATTTGGAGAGCTGCCTCCACACAGCATTCCTGAGCCAGAGCGCACGGCGAGACGCCAGCGCGAGATGCCATACCTGCTGCGACGTTTTGAGGACCTTGTCGAGCGCTCGCAGCCGGTGCGTGATTTTGTAAAGGCGGCGGTGGAGCGCATCAACGGCAAGCCGGGAGATCCACACAGCTTTGACGCGCTGCATGAATTGCTGGAAGCCCAGGTGTATCGTCTCGCGCACTGGCGGGTCTCAGCGGAAGAGATCAACTATCGTCGGTTTTTCGATGTGAATGATCTTATCGGGCTGCGAATGGAGGACCCGCAGGTATTCGCTGCGACGCAAAAGCTGATTCGGCGACTGCTGGCGGAAGATGCGGTGATTGGGCTGCGGATTGACCATCCGGATGGAATGTTTAACCCGCCGCAATATTTCATGCGTCTGCAGATGCTGTTTGCGGCGGCGAAGCTCTATGGCGCAACGCCCGTCGGAGAGCTGGCCGAGAACGGAATCGAGATCAGTGTTCAGAATGCTTTTGGGCAGTTCACGATAAAACCAGGGCAGGAACCGTTCTATGTCGTAGTCGAGAAGATCCTCGAACCCGGAGAGTCGCTGCCGCGTGAATGGCCGGTAAGTGGCACCGTAGGATACGAGTTCGCCAACGCGGTGAACGGAATCTTCATCGATGCGCGCAATCGAAAGAGCTTTACAAACCTGTACCACCGTCTGATTGGCGAAACGCTGAGCCTTAATCGGCTGATCTACCAGGCGAAGAAGCTTGTGATGCTGACGGCGCTCTCGAGCGAGGTCAACGTGCTGAGCCATATGCTTGACGAGATCAGCTCGACAAATCGGCGGGCACGCGACTTCACGCGCAAGGTGCTGCGCGATGCAATCCGAGAAACCATTGCCTGCTTCCCCGTGTATCGCACCTATGTCGATGAACGCGGCAACATCAGCGAGCGCGACCGCGGGTTCATTGCAGAAGCAATCAATCGCGCGAAACGAATGAACGGCTCCATGGCGCCGCAAGTGTTCGAGTTCCTGCAGGACATTCTGCTATTGCGCGAGGACAGCGGTGGCACACCCATCCACGGCTATCGCAAGCAACTGTATTTCTCGTTGAAATTCCAGCAACTGACAGGGCCGGTGATGGCCAAGGGTCTGGAGGACACGGTCTGCTACGTTTACAACCGCTTCATCTCCGTCAATGAGGTTGGGGGCAATCCAGGCTCTTTTGGGGTGAGCGTCCAGGATTTCCATCGCGGCAACCGGGAGCGTGCATCGGTGTGGCCGCACGCGCTGCTTACCACCTCAACGCACGACACCAAGCGAAGCGAAGACGTGCGGATGCGTCTGGACGTGCTCAGCGAGATGCCGCGTCCGTGGGCCGCACAAGTCATGCGCTGGCGGCGAATCAATCGCGCAAAGCGCAAGACGATTGAAGGCGGCCAGATCGTGCCTGATAACAACGAGGAATATTTCCTGTATCAAACGCTGGCAGGAACGTGGCCGATGCCGAGGAAAGCGTCGTTCACGCCGGGCGACTGGGGCCTGAGCGGCGAGGAGAAAGCGACCTACATCAGTCGCATTCAGCAATACATGGAAAAGGCCGTCCACGAAGGAAAGATCAATCTGAGCTGGATCAATCCGAACCAGGATTACACGGATGCGCTACGCACCTTCATCGAGCGCATCCTGACACCTGGCACCGAGGCGAAGCCTAATAACTTCCTGCGATTGATGCGCGAATTCATTCCGCGGCTGGCGTGGTTCGGGGTGATGAACTCGCTCTCACAGACTGCACTGAAATTAACGTCGCCGGGTGTTCCCGACATCTACCAGGGTCAGGAATTGTTCGATTTCAGCCTGGTCGATCCTGATAACCGGCGACCGGTAAATTTCGATGCAATTCAGAAACGTCTTGACGAACTGGAGAATGGAATCGCCGGGCCGCAACTGATCCGGGAGATGATCGACAACTGGACTGACGGCAGGCTGAAGCTGTGGACCACTCACCGCATTTTGCGCCAGCGATGCCAGAGCGATGAACTGTTCCGGCACGGCGACTACATTGGCTTAACGACCGAAGGGACGCGCCGCGAGCACGTAGTCTCCTTTGCGAGAAATCACAAGCAGAACCTCGCATTGGTTGCCGTTCCGCGGCTGACGTTCACCATGCTGAGCGGAGAGCCCAGGCTCGTGACCGCTGAAGACTGGGGAAACACAAGAGTGTGCGTTCCCCAGGAGTTCAATGGCCGCGAGCTGGTAAACGTGCTCACAGGCGAGAAAGTAACGGTTGAAGACGGCGCAATTCTATGCAGCAAAATCCTCGCCAGCTTCCCAGTGGCTCTGCTGGTCAACTAGCGGACGCCGGTCTGTAACCTCGGCAAGCGTCGAGAGCTTCTGCGCCAGCTCCTGCTTCAAAGCACCACTCGAATAGCGCCATGACCAGTTGCCGTTTCCCTGGCTGGGGACGTTCATGCGAGCCTCAGTTCCGAGGCTGAGAACATCCTGCAGAGGAACCACGCACAGATTGGCCGTGGAGCTTTGCGCCAGGCGAATCATGGCCCAGTTGACACCATCACTCGATTCTCCGAGCAGCGAGGATGCAAATCTGCGTTCGTTTTCCGAGCAGCTCTTCCACCAGCCCAGCGTGGTGTCGTTGTCGTGAGTTCCGGTGTAAGCAACCGTGTTGGGAGCGTAACGATGCGGCAGGTAAATATGTGCGCCGGGATCGCCAAACCCAAATTGCAGCACTCGCATGCCGGGCATTTGCAGGCGGTCGCGAAGAGCGTACACATCGGGCGTGATCATGCCCAGGTCTTCGGCAATAAATGGCAGATCGCCAAGTTGTTCGCGCAGTTCTCGGAATAGATCGTCGCTTGGGCCATCTACCCATCGGCCATGAACGGCGGTGGGCTCGTTGTTTGGAATTTCCCAATACTGCTGGAACCCGCGGAAGTGGTCGAGACGAATGATGTCGCAGCTCTGCAGCGCCCAGCGCATGCGCTGCACCCACCAGTCGTAGCCTCCCTGTTTCAACTCCCACCAGCGATAAAGCGGATTACCCCACCGCTGTCCCGTTTCGGAGAATGCGTCCGGTGGAACGCCGGCAACGCACTCGGGCTCAAGCGTCTCGGCATTGAGCTGGAAGATCTCGGGATGAGTCCATACATCGGCGGAATCGTAGCTAACGAAAATTGCAACATCGCCAATGACTTTTACGCCTTTGCGGCGGCAGTGAGCATGTAATGCGCGCCACTGTTCGAAAAACGCGAACTGCAAGAAACGAGCGCGATCGAGTTCGTCACGCAGCTCTTCGCGGATGCCTGCGATTGCCTGCGGGTCGCGGTGGGCGAGCTCGTACGGCCATGTGTTCCAGCTCCGCTGCTGGTGACGCAAGCGGAGTGCGTCGAACAACACATAGTCCTCAAGCCACCACGAGTTCTCGGCGACGAAGCGATCGAAACGGGCGCGGTGTTCGCCAGTCGCATTGCGCAGAAAACTTGCCGCAGCTTCCTGCAGCAACGGCACCTTTTGTTCGATCACCTTTAGATAATCAACACGGCCTTCGGGCTTCGAAAGCGAGCGAACACGCTCGTGGGAGGTGTATCCCCGCTCGGCGAGGCGCTCGAGGCTGATGAGCAGCACGTTGCCGGCGAAGGCCGACGTGGACGAATAAGGCGAATTTCCAATGCCCACAGGGTTCAGCGGCAGTATCTGCCAGAGGCCCTGATGCGCGGAGGCAAGGAAATCGACAAACTCGTATGCCGCCGGACCGAGGTCGCCGATGCCGCCGTGCGAGGGGAAAGATGTGGGGTGCAGTAGGATGCCAGAGCTTCTCTTGTCGAGCATGGGTTCCAGAGTCTTGAAATTCAGCAGCTGAAGTTTCGTTTAGTAGGATGCGCAGACAGAGTACGCGGTCCAAACATAAAAGGGGGGAGAGTCGCCCCTCCCCACAGTTTGCATAAGTGTAGTTGGTTTTAATCCTTGAGTGTGCTGATCTGTTCCATCTTCTTCTTGTCGATCACGATGCGCCCTTCCTTTTCGAGACGGTCGCGCAATGCGGAAACGAAGACTTCTTCCGCTTCAGCACGCTTGCGTTCGAGCAGCGAGGCCTTGATGCGATCTTTGATGGAATCAAATTCAGCGTCCGAGGGCTGCTGCTTTTCGAGCAGCGCGACGACAATGCCCTTCTGACCAAGATTGATCGCCTGGCTGATGTCTCCTGGCTTCATTTCGAATACCTGCGGAGCCGACGACGATACCGAACCAATATCGGGCACCTGACCGTCAGGAGCAACCAGATCACTGGTCTTTACCGTGGCACCAACTGCCTTGGCAGCCTCGCGCAGATTGTGGCTGGCATGAGCCTTATCGCTGAGCTCCTGCATCTTCTGTCCGAGCATTGCCTGGGCCTTCTGCGATTTCAACTGCGCCGAGATGCGATCCTTTACCTGATCGAAGCTCGGCGTAGCGGGCGGCTTCACTTCAGTAACCTGAACTACAGCCGTTCCCTTCGGAAGAGGAACCGCCGTAGCCGGAGCGTTGGGCTTCAGACCGAACACCGCATCCATGAACTGCGGAGCGGCACCGATCGCGGGCACAGCGTCGTTGCGAGTAACGTAACCTGTCTCCTGAACCTGCAGACCATTGCTCGCGGCAGCCTTATCGAGGCCGCCCGACTTGGCCTGGTTCTCAACCGTGCGAGCCAGTTGCTCGGCTGCCTTCTGGTTCTTCTGTGCTGCGACGACCGGCTCAATTTCCGAGCGCACTTCGTCAAACGAACGCGCGTGGGCCGTAACCTTGTCATCTACGCGAATGATTTCGTAACCATAGGTCGTGGTGATGAGGTCGGAGGTCTGCCCTTTATTCAAGCCGAAGGCGACCTTCTCGATTTCCGGCGCAGTGCCAGAGCCCTGAATCAACTGCCCCACGGAACCGCCCTGGTTGGCAGTCGCCGTGTCGTCCGAGTACTTCTTTGCGAGCGCCGCGAAGTCAGCGCCCTTCTTCAGCTGATTCAGCACATCCTGCGCCTTCGCCTTGGCGGCCTCGGCCTGCTTCGCATCCACCTGACCATTGGGTCCGGGCAGCGGCAACTTAACAAGGATGTGGCGAACTTTCACTGACTCAGGAACGCGGAAATCGGAAGAGTGCTGGCGATAATAGCCTTGCAGCTCGTCATTCGATGGCTTCGCCGGATTGGGCAGGCGCGATGCGTCCACCACAACGTACTTGAACCTGCGCTGCTCGGGGATCAGATTCGCAAACTGCTGCTGATTCTTCTCGTAGAAGGCATGAAGTTCAGCATCATCAACTTTGACCGACTTTTCGAGATCGGATATGCTCAACACCGCATAATCGAACTTAACCTTGGTCTTGAATCTCAAGAAGGCATCGTGCACTTCAGAATTCGAAACGAACACGCCTGCGCCGATGACCGAACGTACTTTCCGCATCGTCAGCTGATTGCGTAGCTCCTGTTCAAACTGAGGCACGCTCATGTTGAACTGCGAGGCGATCAGATCGCGATACTGGTCAGCACCGATGAAGTTTCCATTAGGATAAAGAGCCTGCGACAGGCCGCCGTGCTGCATCTCATAGCGCAGATCGTCGTCGGTGGCTTCAAGCTTCAGCCGCTTTGCCTCGCGCAGGTAGATCTTCTGCAACACGACCGCATCGACGGCCTGGGGCATGATGTACGGCTTGAACTGCTCAGGGAAGTGGCGCTGTTGCATGATATTGCGCGCTACCTGGTCAACTTCCTGAATGGTGACATCCTGGCCGTCAACTTTGGCGACCGAATTTGCGCTAACTCCGCGGCCACTAACGTCGTTGAGGATACCGCCAGGGACAAGGGTGACAACCATCATGATGCAGACGATGGAGAGGAAGCCGACGAGAAGCACTCTTTGAACGCGGCCTTTTGTTTGTAGGAATCGAATCATCTTCCAACTGGCTCCGGATATTTGAAGGGCGAATACAGATTATAAACCAGCAGGTTGCATCGGTCCGCATCTCTTATAAACAGAACAAATCAACCCCGGAGTTACCGCCCAATGAGCAAGGTTGCGCTTCGATGCCTGAATTGCCCCTTCTAACGTGCACGACTTTGCCTGTGAGCGGGAACGCGTGGTGTAATGAAATTGACCTATGTCCCAGAAGAAACAGGGGTTTCGTCGTAACTTGATAGCCGCGAAACGGCGCCTGCGTGAGTTGGGCATGATCGCCCATGGATTAGTGGATACCAACCACGTTGTGATGGCGCACATCATCCCCATGCGGCGATGCAATCTCGCCTGCGCGTACTGCAACGAATTCGACGCGACCAGCAAGCCTGTTCCGCTTGAGACTATGTACCAGCGCCTCGATCAACTGGCCCGTCTCGGCACCTCGATCGTCACCATCAGCGGCGGCGAACCCATCTTGCATCCTGATCTCGACGACATCATCCGCCGCATCCGTAAGAACGGCATGATCGCCGGCATGATCACCAATGGCTATTTGCTGACCGCCGAGCGCATCGAGCGACTCAACAAAGCGGGACTCGATCACATGCAGATCTCGATCGACAACGTGATGCCGGACGACGTCTCGAAGAAAAGCCTGAAGGTTCTGGACAAGAAGCTGCAATTGCTGAGCGAGCACGCTGAATTTCACGTGAACATCAACAGCGTCGTTGGTGGCGGCATTCACAATCCACACGATGCACTTGTAGTAGGTCGTAGAGCGCGCCAACTTGGTTTTACATCGACCATCGGGATCATCCACGACGGAGATGGTCAGTTGCGTCCGCTGAACGGCGACGAACGTGAAGTGTTCTTCAAGATGCACAACCTCACGCGCCGCAATTATTCGCGGTTCAATTGGTTCCAGAACAACATTGCGAACGGAAAACCCAATGACTGGCGTTGTCGCGCAGGAGCACGTTATATATACATCTGCGAAGACGGCCTAGTGCATTACTGCTCGCAACAGCGCGGTTATCCCGGCGTTCCCTTAATGCAGTACACCAAGGCCGACGTGCAACGCGAGTTCCGCACTGCCAAAGGCTGCGCGCCGAACTGCACAGTCAGCTGCGTTCATCAGGTGAGCTACATCGATTTCTGGAGAGCACCCCAGACCTTACAGCCGCAGCCGCGATCCAGCGACGTGGGTGAGCTGATTCAGATTCAGAGCGACTAGCCGACGGAGAGTATCTGGTAAAGGCAGACTTGAACCCATAGCTGCTGAAAAGCTGGCGTGAGAGTTTTGGCTGTTCACGCTGTGGATCAAAAAAGCAGCATCTTTCCACAGCTAGTACTTGCGAACGCGTTGCACGATCTAAACACGTTTGCTAATATCAAAAACGTTCCTGAGCCAATCAGTAACGCTGTACAAGTCGGTCCAACGCAACCTCACTCGTTCGGTCCGCTGCAACATTCCAGAAGGGCGCGTAGCTCAATTGGCAGAGCAACTGACTCTTAATCAGTAGGTTGAAGGTTCGATTCCTTCCGCGCTCACCACCTTTTCATCACCGCCATGTCATACTCTACTTGGAGCGAGCCTACTACTTGTGTCAGTGGCGAAGTTTGCTGATACCGGTGAGCCTTCCGCATTCGGCCAGATGCAGTGACTTGGTCGTGCGAGGCTGGGCGGCTCTCACCTGCAGTTCTGCTTCTCTTCCCTTGACGTGAGTGTGTCTTCTACCCTCCATTGAACGCTGAAAGCTCATACCTCAGCCACGCCGCAAGCAGCTGCGTACGCGCGAGGCGTTCTATACTTTAAGCTCATCTCTGGAGGAGTAACCGGCTGTTCTGTGATCGGTTCACCAGTTTCGAACACATATTCTGGGACTATTTCATGAACCTTGCTACGAATTGAGAACTCAGAACCAGATTCCACGAGTAATCTCAACTGCTGAAGCTGGAGGAGCAGTTGCGGCCAGCTCGTGATTGTTCCGCGTGCGCGCATGACTTTGGAATTTGTAGTCTCAAGACGCGCTTCATCGCCGTAGAACAATTCCTCGTAAAGTTTCTCTCCAGGACGAAGTCCGGTAAATACAATTTCAATGGTTTCGTCTGGTTTACCAGATAGCTCGATTAGGGTCTTTGCCAAATCAAGAATGCGGATCGGTTCTCCCATGTCAAGAACAAGCAGGTCTCCGTGCTCTCCGACTTCAAACGTCTGGAGCACAAGAGACACGGCTTCGGGAATCGTCATGAAATATCGGCTGATCTCCGGATGTGTGATGGTGACGCGACCTGTGGTGCGAATCTGTTCTGTAAAGATTGGCACGACGCTCCCCTGAGAACCTAGTACATTGCCAAATCGCACCGAACAGGACCGCATGAACTTGGACGGCCTAGCTGCGACGATGAGTTCTCCGAGGCGTTTAGTACAACCCATCAGGCTAGTCGGATTCACCGCTTTATCCGACGAGATCAGCAGAAACTCTTCACAGCCGCACTCGTCTGCGATCTCCAGCAGAAGGAGTAATCCGAATACGTTGTTTCGTATCGCTTCTTGCACGTTGTCTTCGACCAGCGGCACGTGCTTATACGCGGCCGCATGAAAGATGATGCGAACACCGTCTTGTTCAATGATGCTGCGCATGCGTGAGCCATCTGTAATGTCGGCAATAACGAACCGTGTCTCCACTTTCGAGGACGCAATAGACTGTTGCAGGTAGAAAAGTGGAGTTTCCGCCTGGTCCACGCAAACGAGCTTTGCGGGCAAGTAGTGTAGAAGCTGATGACACAGTTCGGCGCCGATTGAGCCAGCTGCCCCAGTTACCATAACAACCTTTCCGGCAATCGCTTTGCGTACTGAATCGAGATCGAAAGTAACTGGAGTTCTGCCGAGCAGGTCCTCGAGTCTTACCTCTCGCAGCTGATCCGGGCTTACCCTGCCATTGATCAGGTCGGCTAAACTGGGGATCCTGCGGAACGGCAAGCCGGTTTTGTGGCAGCTCGCGGAAATGCGACGCATTTGCTCGCGCGTTGCGGTTGGTATCGCAATCAAGAGTTCGTCTGGATTGCGGCGTTCCGCGATAGAGGGCAGATCGTCAACTGTGCCTTCTACACGTACTCCGTGCAACATAACGCCTGCCTTGGATGGATTGTCGTCCACTAAGGCACTCACGGTATACCCATTTCTGCGTAACTCTGAAATCAGCATTGAGGCGGCGCAACCAGCGCCGATTACAATCACCCTTTTGGGATTGAACTTGCGAGAATGGTTGGTCACTGACTGGAGCACGGTCCGCGACATCATCCGCACCCCACATAGCGTGCCTGTGGTGAGGATCAGTTCAAGGATGTAGACGGAAAGCGGAAACGACTCTTGACCCAATACCCAGCGCTCTACGATGAAAAAAGCCAATGTTCCTGTGATAGCTGCTTTCGTGACATCTACAGCATCATTGATTCCTGTATAACGCCAGTAGCCATGAAACAAACTGAATCGCGCCATGGCGCTGAATCGATACAGAATGAGAATAGGTATCGCAGAAATTAATACCGTAAGATGCGGCAGTTTGAAATCGAACCGAAGAAGCCATGCGACCGCGACAGAACAAACGATCAGCATGAGTTGCAGAAAGACGATCAGATAAGTGCGCAACTTTAGGAACACTGCCAACTCCTTACAACCGGTACGAATACAACCGTAGCCGCCGCATAGAAAAACGTGTGCCAATCAACCATTAAGAGCCATCCATTAGGGTCTGGCGAAGCCGTGAGCAACTGAAAACATCGAGTTTCGCGTGGCCTCAGAGACAACAGTTTCTACCGCCGAGCAGGTCGCTTCGATTTGCTCCTGCGACAATGTCGGGTGGACAAGGAACATCATGCTGGTCTGCCCGAGTTCACGCGCGCAGGGGAGAGGCTGCGTCGGCCGCCACTCAGCCGGAAAAGCCTTTTCCAAGTAGATTTCACTGCATGTTCCGCTGAAGCACGGAATTCCGATGGCATTAATGCCCTCGATAATACGGTCGCGAGTCCAACCTGCTCTTAAAAGCTCTGGCCTGATGAATACATAGAACTTATAAAAGGCGTGCTCGACGTACTCGGGAGGAGTGGTTACCCGTAATGCCGGGAGTGCTTGGAAGCGTTCGGCCAGAGTGCGCGAGAATCTTCGGCGCGTCGCGAGCCAGCCAGGAAGCTTACCGAGAGCAATCCTTCCAACTGCAGATTGCACCTCCGATAATCGCCAGTTCGTTCCAAAGGATTGATGCAGCCAGCGAAAGCCGGGAGCGTGATCACGGTTGTAAACTGCGTCGTAGCTCTTGCCATGATCTTTGAAGGACCATGCGGCGTTCCACACGTTTACGTCATTGGTGGTGACCATGCCGCCCTCACCAGCGGTGGTCATGATCTTGTCTTGGCAAAACGAGAACGCAGCAACGTCGCCGATGGATCCTACGGGGCGGCCTTTGTAAGTGGCGCCGTGAGCCTGCGCGCAATCCTCCACTACTTTCAGGTTTCGTTCGCGCGCTAATTGCATGATTTCATCCATCTCGCAAGGCCACCCTGCAAGATGTACGGCTATGATCGCTTTCGTGCGCGGGGTGAGCGCCTTTCGTATGCTTTCCGCGTAGATGTTCTGACTTTCTCTGCTCACATCCGCAAACACCGGACGAGCGCCCAGCATCACAGCGCAACTAGCAGACGCGATGAAAGTGCGACTGGTGGTAATCACTTCATCCCCGGCTTTGATGTCCAATGCACGCAATGCGCATTCCAGGGCTACGGTGCCATTCGCTACAGCGATGGCGTACCGGCATCTTACGTAGTCTGCGAATTCCTTCTCGAACTGACGCCCTTCCTGGCCAGTCCAATAGTTCACGTTTCCTGACTGGAGTACACGAACAGCGGCTTCAACTTCGTCCTGCGAGAAGAACGGCCAAGGCCCAAACGGCAGTGCGGTATTTTTCGTCGCGATACTCATTCCATCATCCTTTTCTCTCGCATGATTCTGCTGGAGCACTACTCCCGGCTGCACGCAGCAACCGCTCCACGCTGCTCAGCTAGGCTTCACTTCTGCACATAGAGAGGCCTCGCGGGTACTCCAATCACAGTTGCATTCGGTTCGACATTGCGCGTGACCACGGAACCAGCACCCACTGTGGCGTTATCGCCAATGCTGAGGTACTGCAAGATTTGAGATCCAGTACCGATCAACGCACCTCTTCCAATCTCAACCCCGCCGGAGACGTTTACAGATGGATTGAGCACGCTTCCCTGCCCGATCTTCGCCTCGTGCCCTAGCGTGCACAAATGTCCAACCAGGGCGAAAGCTTCGACGACGAGATTGACAGTACCGACGACTCCCGAGCAGATGATTGCGCCTTCTTCAACACAGCAGGTTTCGCGGTCAAAGTGAACCGAAGGATGCATCAGCACCGGATAGTCAAGTTCGGGGAATTCGGCCTTCAGTTGCTGCGCGACGTCTCGTCTGGCTGCGGGTGTTCCTATTCCAATTGCCAGTGCGTCCACGCTATTGCGCTTAAGCCAGTTGTAGTCACCCAGAACCGGACTGTCCCTCGGGCCTAATCGGTTCCGATCACTAACGATGTAGCCAGCGAATTCGAACCTCTCCTGGGCTCCGGGATGGGTGCCTATCTCCGACAACAGCCAGCGTATTTCGCGTGCACATCCACCCGCGCCAATGATTGCGATGCTTCTCATAATTTCCCTTCCTCATGCCTCTCGCGTAAACGAGGTGTCGCCAGGGAATTCTTCGGCGGTCACACTTCCAGGTTGCGAGATTCCCTTGCGGGTCACGACCATTCCGAGCGTCTTGCTTAAAATGAGAATGTCCAGGCAGAGATTCCAATTGTCGACGTACCACACATCCATCCTGAATTTCTCTTCCCAACTAATTGCGTTACGTCCGCACACCTGAGCCCATCCAGTGATGCCGGGTACTACCTCATGGCGGCGGGCCTGCTCCGGCGAATAACGTGTGAGGTACTGCATCAGCAACGGACGTGGCCCAACAAGGCTCATGTCGCCACGCAAAACATTCCAGAGTTGCGGTAACTCATCGATGCTGAATGACCGCAACAATCTTCCCAGCGCCGTTAGTCGCTGTGCATCGCCAAGCAGCACTCCGTCTGAGTTTCTGATCTCTCGCATGGTTCGGAACTTATAAATCGTGAACGGAATCCCATGGAGGCCCGGACGTAGCTGCCGGAAAAGAATCGGGCGGCCTAGCATCAAGCGGATCGCGAGAGCCGAAGCAGCCCACACTGGGGAGAACATTGCGAGCAGGATGGCGGCAATGGTGCGGTCCAATGTGGACTTTACCAGCTTGCGCCAGCCGCAATGCCGAGATTTCCCTAAGTCTCTGCTCACTATAGAAGTCCGTTGTAGATGTTGTCGTGATAGCTGAGAACGTTCTGAATGTCGTATCGTGATGCTGCCCTGCGACCGACTTCTCCGAGTTGAACCCGCAAATCACTATCTTCGGCAAGCCTGGTCATCGCATTCGCGAGATCATCGATGTTTCCCGCTGGGTACAACAAACCACATCCATGCCGCAAAAGATCGCGTGTCCCTCGTATGTCAGAGCCGATCACTGGCTTACCCGCAGCCATGGATTCCAGAATGCATCGCGGAAGTCCCTCGCGCAGCGACGCCAGAACAACCACGTCTGCCAGGCGCAACAGCGCAGGGATATCTTTTCGATAACCCAAGAAACGGACTCGCTTTGCGATGCCTAACTTTGTCGCTAAGGCTCGCATCGGCTCGAGTAGATTTCCAACACCGACCAAAAGGAGCGTAGCGCGTGCGCGGCACGCAGCGAATGCACGGAGGACGTCAGAGTGCCGCTTGTTCGCATTGAATTCGGCAATTTGCAGAAAGATGGTACCCGTGCCGCCGTCCAAGCACATTTCGTCTCGAAGGCTCTCATGCTGTTCCGGATTTGCGCTTTGCGCGAACTGCGGGATGTTGAGACCAATGCCAGGGACCAGATGAATTTGACTGGTAGAGACGAGATTAAGCATTCTGGCGGCTTCGAAGTCCTCGCGATTGATGGTAATGAGGAGATCTGTCCAGTTCCCGGCGAACTTTTCAAGTGCGAGGTAAGGCAAGTTTTGAATGCGAGAGCGGCCACCATGGAAATGAAAGCCGTGCGCCGTATAGACGATCTTGGGGCGCCTGCGATGATTCCGTAAAGCGGCGCGTAATACGAACCCGGCAATCGGAGTGTGAACGTGTACGATATCGTAGTCATTTTCGGCCACGATGGATCGAACTTGTTTCATTGAGGACAGTATGCCGACAATGTTCGCGGGATTGCGCGACCAATCTACATTCCACGTCTTATCAAAGGCTCCCACCCACTCTTCGCCGCCGGAAATTCCGGAGGCAAGCGCGTCCACACGCCACCCCTTGCTCCGGTAGTGTCTGCCGAAAGGCAGCAGAAACGACCAGATCGTCGTGTGAACGGTAGCGGCGATGAGAAGTCTTGGCATACAGTTTCAACTCTTTTAGTCTGTTCTGGCCTTGCCACACACGCTTGCTTAACTACTTGCCTTGCAATCCAGATCTCCAGGTCAGTGCTCTTTCGGTTTCACAACGTACCATTCGGTAAAACGCCAATCGCTTCCCTGCGAGTGCGGCCTCTTCGTACTCATGCGCCTTCTCCAGATTCTGGCGCGACATAATAGATAAGCGCTCTGCATCATCGATAATCTGCTGGATCTTCGCCGCCAGAGCCTCAGCATTGCCGACTGGGCAAAGGTATTGCCGATCCAGTAGTTCAGGAATGCCGCCAACATCGGTCGCGATGCATGGAAGGGCACGGCCCATCGCCTCGACCATCGCTCGCGGCAGGCCTTCCTGAAATGAGGGCATGACAAACAAGTCCGCACCGTCAAGCTCCTGAGTGAGTGCAGCTCTGCCCTGCACATGTCCAGCGAAGCGGATGCGGTCGCGAACATTCTTTCGAATCGCTCTCTGCTCGGTAGCAGTCCGAACGGGCCCATCCCCGACAAGAACCAGGTCAAAATCGAATCCCCGTGAACTACATATCTGCATCGCATCCACAAGGATGTCGTGCCCTTTGTATCCTGCGAATGCGGCGACGTTCACGATTGTCCTTCTTGCGGACCTTGTGTACGTTCGAGGAGCGAGAGCAAGAGAGTTTGCGGGCAACACCACGTCCGAGACACCAGTCGAAAATCCTTTACAGGGATATCGTTTTTGCAGATAAGACCGCGTGACATAGCAAACAGCGCAGGCTGCGACACACTGGCGTCGAAGAGTGTTCCTTAACAAGCGTCGGAATACAGGACGCAGCGTATGCCGCACCGCGCCCGGTTGAAATGTATCCCAAGGATCCCCGAGTACCTCTAAGGCGAAGGGATACTTGCGCTTGTGCAGTTCACGGTGCAGCACCGTGCCAATGCCACCCGGTCCGAGAAGGATGACGGCTGGGTGTTCCTTCAGAGTTTCAAGTCCGACCTTTAAAATTTTCCGCCGATTGCGCACAAACCCTGCAAAGCCTTGCCAGTTGGGCAGCGGCAGAACTCGAACTCGTGATCCCTCGATAGTGCTTGCGTGGTTGCACTCATCAACGTCTTGCACCCGGGACAGGATGGAGACGGAGTCAAATACGTTCAAATAGCGCGCTTGAAAATAGTCGTAATCGTACGCTCTGTCGGAGAAAATCCGCCCGTGAGGGCAGCGAAGAAATCTCTGATCGTAAGGAAGGAGTAGTTTCACTGCGCCACCTCAGTAAGACCGGTAACAGGATGGCTGGTATCGTCAAATGCAGCTAAAAACTTGATGCAAGCCAACCCCAGAAGGACTGTGACGGCGCAAAAGATCGATTCAAGATAAAGCGTTCGAAAGTCAATGCGGTTGACGTTGATAGCTTCCTGCAACAGTGTGGAAGAAAACAGAATGCCGGCAAGTGAGGCCCGGCGCACATATCCAAGCACCAAAAACATAAGCGACCAACCCGCCATCATGATGGGTACGCCGACAACGCCGAAGTTCTCATAAGCTTCCGCAACTGGGCTATACCCCCATCCGGGAGGAAACGGATTCCCGGGGCTCATCGCCTCGGAAAGGACATCGGACGGTGCCGTGGACTTGTTCCCCGGATAAAGAGCCTTCGGTATAAAAGTGGGCAGAGTGTTGAAATAAGATGAGCCGATCCTAAGTGAAGAATGCGTCGCTGTGGCTTGGAGAACCGCGACATACGGCCCTGCTAACTCAGTGTTTTCAGGCAAAAACCAGTTACTGACTTTTACCTTCCCGGACTGTGCAACGACCTCGCTGAAGGAGGAGTCGCGGATATACTCCACACCGATCCCGCGCACTTGGCCAATCACAACGCCCAGGATAATCAGCGCACAAAGGGTACCGAGTGTCTTCTTATTCAAGGACAGTAGGCGCGGGCGAAGTAAGCTTAAAGTTCCAGCTACCGCTAGTAGCATCTGCAACATTATGCGTCGATCACTCTGCATGGTGAGAAGGAACATCCAGACACAGACGACGCCCCACGCCAAAGCTCTCTTTCTTCGCGAAGCTTTGCTCCCAAGAAATAGCAGGGGTAAGCCTGTGACCGCAAAGGAACCGAAGGGCAAGCTAATAACATCGCGTTCCAGTTGGAACCTCTGTACCCGATCAAGCGCAAGCAGGGCGGAGAGACCACCCATCTGGTGTGCGTGGACAGAGTACATCGCAAATGCAACCAGCGAGAAAACGACACCAATCTGAAACACATGCACTCGCATCACTGCATCAACCGCAGCGTCGCGAATAACTCGCATCTCGTTTTTCCTGAAAAGCCATGCGAGGACAATCCCAAACGCTCCAAGAGCGCTAAGAGCGGAGGCATGAAGCAGTGTCTCGCTAGTGATAGTGATCGGATACGGAAAATCACTGGGCTCGAGGAATGCGTACCGCATCAGCAGAATGCCGTTATACGCGCAATATACTCCTGAAAAAAGAGCGAATGGGTGAACAGCCGAGCCGTAGCGAGCAGTACGCACCGCTACCACAACTGTGGGAACAGCAGAGAATAAGCTGGCCCCAAACAGCAGCTTGTTAGGAGCGAAAACAAGACATCCGATGAAAGTGACAAGACAGAAGGCATAACTCAGGGAACACCAAACCACATCAGAAATACGCGCCGCCGTCGGCGCGTAGGTCGCGCTGCCGATTCGGCTGGAAAGAGAGATGTGATGATGTTCCATTTATCCATTCCATCCCGAATACAGTTTGCACAGACGATCGACAGATGCTTCAATCGTGAAACTTTCAGGGAAGGACCATTCCTTTCCTGTGCGGCTTGAAGTCAATATCGAGGCGGCCCACTCTGCGGGAGAGCTGTCCAGCGGCAATGACCTCACCGCTCCGTCCACAACGGAGGCTTGGCTGGTGACCGTCTCGGAAACAACGCACGGCAGCCCCGCCGCTTGTGCCTCCAGAAGAACTAAAGGCAGCCCCTCATAGAGCGAAGGCAAGAGGAAGACATCCATTGCACCACGCATAAGTTTCGGGACATCGCTACGAAGGCCGAGAAATCTCACGTAAGAGCCAAGCCCCAGACGACGGACTTCCGTCTCTATTTCGGGCCGAAGAGGCCCATCTCCTACGAGCAACAGCACAGTGTGCGGTTTTCGAGCTACGAGTTCGGCGACAATGTCCAGCATCAGGCGGTGATTCTTCTGATGACTAAACCTGGCCACATTGCCCACGACAAAACTCTTGTCCGCGATGCCGAGAGAACGTCTGATTTCAACCGGGTCCACCTCGGAGAGAAATGGCTTCGCATCGATTCCGAGGAACGAAATCGAATATTTTGAACTCCGGTTCCATTCCTTTCCGAAAAGGTCCGAGGCGGCGAGATCACTCACTGCAACGCCATAGGTTGCGCACTTACAGATGAGTTCCGTCATCATCAACAGGTAGGCTTGACGAGCGTGGGAGCGCCCTTCTTCTACTGATCTGGTATGGCAGTGGCTATGCGCGATTCTGCATGGCACTCCCATCACACCTGCCAGCGCCAACACGTATCCGCTGAAGTGGTGTACATGACTGTGGATAACATCGTAAGGTCCATGCTCGTGCAGCACGCGGAAGAAATTGATCGCATAACGCGCTGGATCCGACGGTGATAAGCATGGCAAGATGCGCGCGCCCATCGCACGCACCTCTTGATCGTAGGAGCAAGGATCAGATGTGTGCACGAGAAAATCGAATTCATACTTAGTGCGGTCTATATGACGCATTGCCTGCACCAACCAGGTCTCGACACCTCCTTGATTGAGTCCACCTAAAACGTGGAGAATACGCACTAGCGAGCCTCCATCGAACGGAGGATGCGCCACAACACAAGAGCAAAAGCCAGCAGATTGAGAAGAGACGAGACCAGTAAGGCGTTAGCAGCTCCGAGCATGCCGAATCGTGGAATCCAAATGAAGGAGAGTATGCCGGTCGAAAGCGTGCAAACGGCGGTGATTGGCATCTGTACAGCAAAGCAACGGGCGGCGGTCACCCCGTATCCGAGAAATGAGACAATTGCCCCCACACCGGCGGTGGCGACCATTACTACGAAAACATTTAGGTAAGGCGAGTACTCCGGACGATACACCCATGTAAGCAAGGGTGAGCCGAATACAATCGCCGCCGGAATACCTACAATCAAGATCGGAGTCGCGATGCAGACCAACTTCGTCATCATCCTGATGAACTCACTTCGATCATGCAGGACAGCCAACACAGATAAGCGAGTGGTCGCGGACTGCCCAAGAGCATTCACGACCAGGTTCAGTGCTACGAGAAGATACGCAAGAGAGGCGAAAATGCCCAACTCGCTTTTTCCCATGTACCGTTCCAAAACATAGCGGGGAAGATTTACATTCAGAGACATCAATGCGAGGGTGATGCCTAGTGGGGCGCTAAGCCATGCCAGTTTATGGAGCCGCATGCCTCGGAGTGCAAAGAATGGTGCACCTGCTTTGAGTAGAGCTCGGGCACAACGCACATCGTAAACGAGCAGCATGATCGTCCAAACTGCAATCAACGCCATTAAAGCCGCAATCAAGCTCTGCGAGGTTCTAAAAACGATCCCAAACGCCGCTGCGGAAAACACTCCACGCAGAATCAAGCTTTTTGAGACCTGATCGAGGCGCTCCTGTCTTTGCAGAAATCCAGCAATGACATCGCTCATGGATTCAATGAGCTTGGAAATTCCTACGAGGATGAGAACGTATCCAGTCAACCGATCTGAGCCATATTGGAAGCTGATCAGCACGACCGCGAGAAGACCTACCAGCGAAGCCATGAGACGTAAGCCGAAATAGTCCGCGAACTCGAACTCCGCTGTCACGTCGGTGGCCTGAACTCCGCGTAACTGCAGGTTAGTAAACATGAATATTGGAGCAGCAACAGCGAGGCCGAGTGCTAATTGTCCAACCAATGCGGCGCTTCCAAGCTTGGCGAGCATCGAGAGCATGCTCCACTGACAAATCGCATAAATCACGTTGCCGGCCAAGGTCCAACTGAAGTTGCAGCGCAACGATGGCGCTGTTACAACCTCGTTGATGGCCACCGAATCAGTCACGCTTGGTCTCCGAAGCAAATCGGGGAGACAGCGATGAATACAACGTCTGGAGTAGTCGCGCGCGAGTGGGGTCGCTCATCGACTGACGCAGCAACCTCTGGGCTGCGATGATAGCAATTGCAGACACAAAACCTAATGCCGCGCAGAGCAATACAATAAGCGCTCGCTTGGGTGAAGATTTCCGGTCAGGTTCGGTGGCAGAATCCACCACCTGAATAAGTGCGGCGTCTTTGACTTCGTCCAGTCTAGCTGCCTCGAGTTGTTTTGCTAGAAGCTGATATACGTTTTCAGCGAACTTCAGATCGCGAACCCTGCGCATGTAATCGATGCCCGCATCTGGCATCTTGCCCATCGGAACTTCGAACTGAGTGTCACCGTTGGTTCGCTCCATCTTGGCAAGCTGATTACGAAGAACATTGAGTTCGCGCTGGACCATCTGAATATCGAGGTTTTTATCCGTGGCATACGCCTTGGTAGCATTTAGTTCTGCCTCCTTCACCACGATCTGAGCGCGTAACGTCGCCATTCCCTCAAGAACGGCTTTAGCCTGTCCATCCATCTGCACAAGTCCCGTCTTCTGCTGCATTTCTTTCAGCGCAAATTCGGCGTGTGACAGATCATCCTTCGCCTTTTCCAGTTGACCCTCAAAGAAGATTCGTCGTTGTGAAGCTTCGGTTACTGCAAGCACCTGCGTGAGATTTCGAAGTTCTTGAACGTAGGCATTCGCGATATGGGCAGCTCTGCTCCGGTCCTTGTCCGTTACAGAAATGGTGATCAAGCCCTCTTTTGACGACGCAATCTCGCTCCAGTCTTCAAGGTCCTTGCGAGCAGTCGTCAGATCTCTGTCACGATAGACTTTCTGAAGCTCGAATCGATTGATAAGCGAATCTTCTATGGTTCGGCTTTTCAATATTCCTATGTAAATGTCATTCGGGTTTTTTAAGCCAAGCTCTTTTGCCGCCACCGAGGGCAAAGAGTTGCCACCCGCTGCACTGGTTAATTGACTGAGAACCATTGCGGCCGATGATTGCGCCTGTTGTGGAGGGAGTATTCGGGTTGTGGCCGAGTATCGATTGGGAAGGATCGCAGCTATCACCAGGCCGAGCACGGCTGCCGCCGTGGTTATCTTCGCAATAGTTCGCTTCTTGCTTACTAACTCGAGAAGTAATTCCAGCGAAGAATAGTCCGGTTCCGTTCTCCTGTTATTCATCAGCGAAGATGAATCCAATACTAACGTCACTGTTCCCGTGTTTTTGGTATCGACAGTCATTTTGCTTACTCTTATTGTCCCAACACCTTGGCCGCCGCTGCCCCCAAAGCGAATTGGCCAAAGATCTGCGACCAATCACGTAGTCCACGCAGGAATCCGTAGCTGAAATCTTTATGCGGCACCAGGATGGCGTCGCCCGGCATTAGGCGCATCGCTTCGAGCTTTGTAGCCCAGGGACCACTATGATTTGTTTTCGCCAGTACCGAGCCATCAGCGCGGATCAAAAACATCCTGCTTGTATCTGCGTCTCGCGTCGGTCCACCGGCTTTGGCAAGGTATTGAGAAACCGTGGCGCGATCGTGGTATATGAGAGCATTCTCGTTATTCACCGCACCGAATACTTCCACGGTTCCGCCCCGGCTGGGTATGCGAATCACGTCATGATCTTCGAGCGGCAGCGGAGGAAGAGCGTCGATGGTGTGCGCCTCCGGGTTAATATCGAGAACGATCCGTCCTGTCGGGACCACTTGAGATAGCCTTTCAAGGTAGGCCTTCTGCTCGGAAATCCAGCTCTGCTCCGCTGCAATATCCTCGGCCGTCGCATTTGGGATACGCTTCGCCATTCTGGCGGAAAGCTCTGATTCCAAGCGAGTGGTCATTCGCTTCAGCTTTGCCTCCTGGTCCAAGCGTGTGGACTCCCGCCGGAGATCAGCAGCGTAGAGATAGGAGTGAGTCGTAAGACCACCGGCCAGATTAATCACATCGCGCAAGTTTTGGTCTGGGGTGACACGGTACAGTCCTGGAGCGTTTACTTCTCCTTCAACTCGAACGTAGCGGTTCTGCTTCTCCACAGATACTGGAATATCGGCCTGCGAGAAGATCGTCACTACATCGCGGGGCTTAAGAACAAGGTTCGCAGATGAGGAGGGATCGGCAATTGCCTGCCCGAGAGCGAAGGTGAGCAAATCCGTCGTAAGATCGTCTGGATTCAAGCGGGAAATCACTGCATAGTCCCAGTTGATTTCGGAAGGGTTTCTTTTGAAATCCGTGGGAGCAACTACGTCTTTCGAGGCGAAGAGGCTCTGGTCGTTTACGACTAGGGCATTCTGATTATTCCAGTAAGAGCGTGATATTAAGGCTTCCCGTGAAGGAATCAGATCGGAAATTCGCATCCCTTCATGCCACGAATATCGGCCCGGCTGGGCGGCGGCTCCACGTAAAGTAACCGCGTTCTCAAAGCGAGGGGACACCGGAAAGATCCGCACCATATCGCCGTCGCGGAGCACGCGGCCACGCCCCTCTTGCAATGTAAATTCGGCAACTTCACGCTCGCGGCGGGAGGCAATCCCTTCAATTGTGAGGCGCTGAGCTCCAGCAACACTGCTCAATCCGCCCGCAAAACGAAGTGCCTGGTCGAGCGTAGTTCCATCGCGAAGTTCGAAGATAGCGGAGTTATTTACGCTACCCCAGATCGCAATCCGAGGCCCCACTGGGGGAATGTATACAACATCTCCCTGCTGCAACTGAGCATCATTCGACTTATCGCCGAAAACTAACAGGTCGTATAGATCAAGTTGCGTCACCAACTTGCCATTGCGCTTGAGTTGAACTTCACGCATGGACCCTATGGAGGAAGGTCCACCAGAGGCGAAGAGCGCGTTAACTAATGTGCTCATGGAGCTAACGGTGTAAGTGCCCGGCTTGCGTACATTTCCCAGCAGGAAGATCTGGACTGAACGGAGCTGACCAATGGTGACGTTCAGGTCGAAATCTTTGAATTGTGCTGAAATCGAGGACTTCAGATACTTGGCTAATTGCTCATATCGAAGACCAGCCACATTCTGCGCCCCGACTTTCGGGAGATAAACCTGACCATTTCGGTCGACAACCACTTTTGCATCAAGGTCGATGGAGCCCCACGCCCTCACCAAGAGTTCGTCGCCGGGCCCGATAACGTAATCGGCCGGAACGGGCACTCGATCGACAGGCGCGAAGGTCGAAGGAACACCCTGAAATAGCTCATTACCGAAGATTGGCAGTAGCTTGCCAGCGGAGGACTCCACAAGTGCCTCAAATTCCGTCTTGGACTCGGTGGGCGGCACGCGTGGCTGTTCAATTTCAGTCCGCTTTGTAGGTTCTACCTTCGCGTCATTCTTTTCCACCAGGACGTTACTGGACTGAGCCTCTACTGAGGCCTGGCAACGACCCTCTGCACAGCGTCTGTCCTGCTTTGGCGTGATCAGTGTGCTTTGGGCTAATGCGCAGCCACAAAGACAGAGCGCTAGTAAGAATGTGTTAAATGATTTCATGAACTCTTTACAAAGCTTCGGTCCCTGTGAGGTCAAGCTAACTGCATAACGAGAGACGTCGAGCTTGAGGCATTTTGTTGGACGAAGTTAAGCGATATGTTTCCCTGAGTACATGGGGACTTCTACTTAGGACGATTGCTATTTCCACCGTGAGTACAACCAATCAAAAGCTAGCCATTCCGCCCACGTTCTAGTACGGAAACGATCTTATTGAACTAAGGCGGACGCATTTCGGCGGGGAGCCAGACATCATCTGGGTAAGCTAACGCTCGCCATGAACGTGAAAAGTCAAAAGTGAAGCGGCACACGGCAATGCCTGCCGTGTGCCGCTTCGATGGCTCTCCAAGACTTAGAAAGCTGTATAGGTGTAGTCAGTGAATGTGTACGCTCCGTTTATCAGGCTGAATAGGCGCACATACACAGTTCCACCGGTGATCGGAAGATTGGTAGCTGTTGCAGAGCTAACCCCAGGTCCTCCAAACGTATCCAGATCATTTCCGCCTGGCGTAGTTCCGATCCAGAGCCACTGCTGCGTACTGCTTCCCGGAGTCCAGGTGAACGTCGCCGTCGCTCCCGGCAACGTGGTTCCCGGAGTAGGAGAAGCAATTGCCGCAGGCGTAACTCCCGTGGAGGCAGTGTAGGTGTAATCAGTTGTAACGTAAGCTCCGTTTACCAGCGAATACAAGCGCACGTAAACGGTGCTGCCGTTTGTAGGCAGGTTAGTTGCCGTTGCTGAGCTAACTCCAGGACCGCCGAACGTATCCAGGTCGTTAGCACCCAACGTAGTACCTATCCAGAGCCACTGCTGCGTGCTGCTTCCCGCTGTCCAGGTGAACGTTGCCGTCGGACCGGGCAGAACACTCCCTGCTGCCGGCGACACGATGCTCGCGGGCGTAGGGCCCGCAGCTACGTAGGTGTAGTCGTTGAATACGTAAGCTCCGTTTACCACCGAATACAGACGGACGTAAACGGTACTGCTGTTCGTTGGCAGGTTTGTTGCGGTCCCTGAGGTAATGCCAGGGCCACCAAACGTGTCGAGATTGTTGCCACCCAATGTGGTTCCGATCCAGAGCCACTGCTGCGTGCTGCCTCCGGCAGTCCAGGTAAACGTCGCCGTTGCGCCGGGCAACACACTACCGGCGGTCGGTGAAACGATGCTGGCAGGTGTGGAGCTTGCGGCTGTGTAAGTGTAATCAGTGGATACAAACGCGCCGTTAACGAGCGAATACAAACGCACATACACAGTGTTGCCATTTGTAGGCAGGTTAGTCGGAGTAGCGGAGCTCACGCCCGGGCCACCGAAGGTGTCCAGATCGTTTGCACCAATGCTGGTTCCAATCCAGACCCATTGTTCGGTGCTGCTTCCCGCAGTCCAGGTGAACGTCGCCGTCGAACCGGGTAAAACAGTTCCGGGCGTCGGCGATACGATCGATGCCGGAACATTTGTCGGCTGGTAGGTATACGTATAGTCGCGATTTGTAGTTGAGGTTGGTGAGAACTGCACGACGAGCCGCACGTAGATGGTTGCTCCGAGTGCGGGTGTCGAGCTTAGCGTAACAGCCTGCGAACCGCCCGTTAACCAGGTGGCACCGCTGTCATACAGATCGCTTCCTCCGACGGTCGTGCCGACAAGCAGCCTGAATCCCGTGGTTCCTACTCCGCGCGTCCAGGTGAAGTTGATCGAAGTGGAACCGAGTGCCGATCCTGGCCAGGGATTCGTGATGTCTCCCGGCGCCGTTCCCGTACGCGAAGCGTTCGGGTAGACGACGATAGGACGCATCATGTCATTTTCTTCGTGACCAAGGATATGGCAGTGCCACACGTATTCCCAACCGAAGTCAGGCAGCTGACCGACTACTCCTGCCAGTTGACCGACAGCATTGTTGGTGTCATACCCAACGACTCCCAAGGGATACGTGTTTGGCGGAGCGGGCGTGCTGGTTGCTCTTGGAGTGTTGGCATCAACGTAGGTCGTGCCCGCCGCTACGTAGCTGGTGAGCGCGTTACCGGTTGCCGGGTCTACCAACCCATTACCTGTAGAGCGCGCATCGGAGTTCAGATCCGTGGAGCGTTCCGGCATGGATGGGTCAACGTACCCGCCCCTGTTCGCCACATATTTGCGGCTGGACGGAATAGAGAACGGCAGAGTGGGAAGCACCGGCTTCATCGCGACGACGATGTCTTCCAGAGGGTTCATACGCACAGTTTCTTTCCAGCCTGACTCGTTCGGGTCTGGCGGACGTATGCTTCCATCCCAACCAACGCGATTAATCACCTGTACGTTGAACAGATGGAAGTGCACGAAGTGCGTATCGACTCCGTTGTGCGTAATCTTCCAAAGTTGGCTGTCGCCGTCATTCATGATTTCGGTTGCAGGGTCCAGGAAGCCCATAGGAATCGTGGTCTGCGTGACGAAATTCGTGAATGGCAACTCAACGCCCAGGGTGGCATTCATGCGGCCATAGTTGAGTTCGAACAGCTCCTGGATCGTCTTCGGCTGCATGGGAACAGTAACGTCAGACTTTGCATCCACCGACGTAACCTTGTCTCCGTTGCCGTTCAGAAGTCCCGAACCGCCAGGAAGTGGCGTGAATGAAATCGGCGACGGGGCGTTGTAGGTCAACCCTGTGGCGCTAATCGCGGCGTATGTATCGGGCAGCGTGTTGCCGAATCCGGCTCCGTACACCGACTCTGGAACGATCGGGGCAGGTTGAGACGCAGCATATGCCAGCGGCAAGATCGATTCCAGAGATGCCAGATCGAACGCCGGGCCAGCTGAGCCCGAAATGCGGAACTGCATTACAGTGCGAGTGTTCGGACCGTAGCCAGGCATGGTGGTTGGTGCACCGCCCGTATCGGTCTGATCCGGATCACCCGTGTAATAGTCGAGTCGTGAATCGAATGCCGGGACAGGAGCCGGCGCGTCGTTGTAGAGGATAAGGTTGGTGCAGCCCGCGGGAGCCTGCGAAAAATCAACGATAATATCGGCGCGCTCAGCAGGTCCAAGCAACAGAGCATGCGTGGAGACATTGAGAACGGTGATGCTCCTGCGGCCATATTCGTAGTTGATCGGCATTGCAGGGATCACTACAGGTTTCGGAAGGAAGCCGCCTTCGTTTCCGATTTGAATCATCGGAGGTCCAGCAGTGGCAGGATCAGGAACGCCACCATCTCTTCCGTCGGTAGGCCAATCCGTCGGGAAGCCAGGTGTTGTCGTTGCCGCAACCATCTTGACTTCCGTAGGAGCGTTCGGGTCGGCGCAGAAAAGAGACAGGTTAAGGGCGCGATCGTCAGAAGCATTCAGAACGCGGAAACGATATGGTTGGGGAGCTACGGTTAGATATGGATACGCAGCGCCGTTCACGACCATAGTATCCATAAAGGCTTCGGGCGTCGCCGATGGATTCGGCAAGCTCGGAATCTGCTTCGGCTGTTCCGGTGTAGCGGTGTCCGAAACGTAGTATGGGTTCGCCTTCAAACCGGCAGGAGGATTCGTCAAAGAGCCGCCCTGAGGGTTGACGCCACTTAAGGAGGCCGGATCCACCGGAGGCCAGAACCACGGTCCCCAATCCCACCTTCCGAATGGGTTGACGCCCTGTGCTGCAGGTGCGGAATTCTGGTTCGGATTGTAGACGTGCGGATACCAGAGATCGCCGGGCAGTCCCCAATTTGCAGTATCCCAGGTCGGATCCTGCGCCGCGAGCTGGCCCTGATTCACCTGACCATCGACAGGAAAAGTTCCTAGAAGGTTGGTATAAGTTCCAGAGTTATTCGGTACAAAGGTCTTGTCCTGAATAATAAGTGGAATGCCATAGTGGTAAACACCACCAAGGTCGGGGATAACCTTCTTTGCGGAAGGATTGACACCCGTTACATTCGTGCCTGAGATCAAGTCTTCTTCGTATTGATCGGTGAGAAGATAACCCGCCGCTTCACCAGCATAGACATTCAGTCTTGTCGTGCCGGCGCTGTGGTCGTGGTAGAACATCAGACGCGAGCTCTGCTGGTTGGTGTAGAAATACGTTCCCATCCCATCGTTCGCAGTGCCCGGCACCTTTCCAAGTCCCGTTCCAATCATGTCTGGAACGTTCTGAAAAGTAGCCCCCTTGCGATACGGGCTGGCATCATTGGCCGGAGTAATCCACTGGTAAGGAGTGCCGTCACTAATCCATGGAGTCGCGCCACCATGAAGGTGCAGAACCGCGCGATTGTCCGAGTACATGCCTCCGGAGGGGCCCATTCCTGCGCCCATAAAGCTGCGGTCAATGGGAAGGAAGAACTTGTTTGTTCCTAAGAGGTTGGTGAACTTTACGCGAACTGGAACGTCCCTCTTCGCGATGATGATGGGTCCAAGGTAGTGATAATTCCCATCCGCACCGGGAGCAAGGTCCTTGTAGCCACGAACTCTAGTAGCCTTCGGCAAGTCACGATGGAACTGCCAGGTGCTATCGACAACTCCGATCTGGTAAAGGTCCGATCCAGGGAATGCGGATGTGTTCTTTGTCGCAATTGAGATATAAGACTGCGGCCCAAGGGTGCTCGCGTTAGCGGGACCCACGCCCGGCAGAGAATCAACAAACTTGCGAATGCCACCGCCGGTTACAACTCCGTTAACAACCGTGGGAAGTGGGCTGTTTGCGTAATTGCCATATAAGCCAAAATAATCCGTCTGACAACCGGGATTCGGAACCGGCTTTCCTGTTGAGTCTGTACAAGACTGCGCTGAAGCGTAAGCGGTCGAGAGCAAAAGGGCGAGTGTAACTATGAATTTCTTCATCGTTGCGCTCCCACTGTGCCAACTCGGGAGGCACGTCCAGTCGAACGACGAAGTTCTGCATAACGTGCAGCGGCTGCCCGGCGTTGCTCTTTAGTTACCCCTCTAAGCTTGTTCGGTTGGGGATTTCCGTGATTTTTTGTTATAACTGGTTCGTTACTCTGTGACTTAACAGCGTTGTCTTGCGCAAATAACGTGTTACTAATCAAGGTAACAACCAGCAGGAGAAAGAGTATTCTTGAGGATATCCGCTGGACCACGATATTCTCCTTCCGAATAGACAGAATCTAGAACACAGGTGTTTCAGGAGGGTGTGTCGACGCCTAAGTACGAGCCTCGACTAACTTCAATCTGCCGCCAGATGCGCCAGAACCGCTGTGCAACTCGAAACTTATCAGAGTTCCTCTTTTTTCGATAAAGAAAAATCTACTTAGAACGCAGGTAATCGAGTTATCACACTCTGGTTAGCCTTTGCCCAATGGGTAGAAAGATGGGTTGCGTTGGGGAGTACAGATCGTTGAGTTTACCTTTGCAATTAGTTACTTAGGCTGGAAAGAGATCGCATCTGCTAGACAGCGTGAGCGCACTGCACCCTCACCATCAAATATGAAAAGTAACTCATGCGATCCAGATAATAAAACTTACCGATCGCTGACAAACAAATGAGTACCGCCGCGATGGGAGATTGGCTCCGGACGGCAACTCCGAGTAACACGCCAACGCATCTTGTTTTCGCTCTGCCTTCCGGGCGGAGGGCAGAGCGTATATCTAGTGGCTTGGAGTTCGAGGAAGTGCGTGTTACCGGCGAAGGTTGCACTCTTATTTGCCGCGGGATGGCTTCGCTGAATTGCTTACGCTCTACTGACCCTCCTCAGTCGTGTTGCTTTGGAGCGAGTTCTATAGCTTGGCGCAGGGCTTCAAGCATACTGCGCTCATCTGCTTTGCCTGTGCCGGCGATATCGAACGCAGTGCCGTGATCGACTGACGTGCGAACGACCGGAAGTCCAACCGTGATGTTGACTCCCGCTTCGATGCCGAGAACTTTGATTGGTCCGTGTCCCTGATCGTGATACATGGCGACAACGCAATCGAAGTCTCCGCGCGAAGCGCGGTAGAAGAGCGTATCGGCGGGCAGTGGTCCTTCGACATTCCAATGGCGAGCGGTGCAGTTGCGAATGGCGGGCTCAATCTTCTCTTCTTCTTCGCCTCGGCCGAAAAGCCCATGCTCGCCGCTGTGCGGATTGATGGCGCAGACGCCGATTCGCGGATTATGGATTCCAGCTTTTACCAGCGTTTGATAAGCGCGCTCGATGGTGCGTTCTACGAGGCCGGGGTTGATCTTCGCTATCGCATCAAGCAGTCCTATGTGCGTTGTCACGTGGATGACGCGCAGCTTTGGAGCCGTGAGCAGCATGGAAACTTCTGGAGTGCCGGTGAGGTGCGCGAGCATTTCAGTGTGTCCGGGAAACTTGTGTCCGGCAGCATGCAGCGCTTCCTTATTAAGTGGAGCGGTGCAAATCGCGTCGGCCTCATGCGTCATAGCCAACCGCGCGGCGCACTCAATGAACCGAAAGGCAGCTTCTCCGGCAGCGGCCGAGAGCTTGCCAAATGGCAGATCGGCAGGAACGACCGCTATGTTAATCACGTCCACGGTGCCGGATTGGTAGATCCCTTCGGCTGGTGTTCCGACTTCATGCAGAAGGAGAGAAGTACCCACGATTTCTCCTGCACGGCGAAGCCGGTTGAGATCACCGATAACGACAGGGCGGCATCGCTCATAAAGCTCGGAGTGAGCAAGGCTCTTCATGATGATCTCGGGGCCTACTCCGGCTGGGTCTCCCATGGTGATGGCAATGATTGGAAGTGACATAAATCGATCCTAACAGCGAAGGCGCTGGAGGCTACGGCACAGGCTTTGAGCGTCGCCGAAAGCACCGGCCTTGGTGACGACAGGAATGGAGACCGCGCCTATCGTGACACCCAGGGGCATGCCCGGCTCAACCTCATCCGACAAGCGTATGCTGTGCACCCCGAGCCGCGAGAGTAGCGCGTAAACTGTGTCTCCGCCTGTGGCGACTAGCGCGCCAAAGCTGCCGGACGCACAGACAAATTCAGAAAGACGCGCGGCAAGAGTAGTGCCGCTGGAGAGATCGGGATGCTCGGCCAGTTCAAGTTCGAGCAAAACGTCTTGGCAGCTGGAGAGATGATGTGCTAGTTTTTGCGAACCCATTTGCCATTCCCGGGCAGTAGATCCAGCGAAAAGTGCCGCGGGTGAGATCACGACGTGACTCACGAGTCCTGATTCGGCAAGCGTGCGTGCCTGCTCGCGCGAGGCCCCAGCCAGCGATCCGACAACGAGGAGTATGCTCTTGCCCGCAAGGTGCGGTACGGCAACGGGTGTTGCGTCCGAGCGTTCTTCGAGTTGTGCAAGGGCAGATGCGAGTCCGGCGGAGCCGACGTAGACAACGCTGTCCGCAAGCGGAAGCGACGCTAAGGCGAGCGTGGCGAGGTCACCTTCGCTCTTGACATCGCAGATAACAGCGTCAAGCCCACGCGTGTAAGCAGCCTCAAGCTGTGCACGAACGACTTCTGCTCCCTGCGCCAGCAGAGACATGGGCAACACCTCGGAGGTTAGTCCGGCACTGGCGAAAGCTTCTGGAAGATATGCGGTGGCGTAAGTATGATCGCGCTCCCAAAGAGCAGTCTGCTCGAGCGGAATACCCTGTACATGGATGCGCCCGTCGATAGTGACACGCCCCATACCAGGAAAGGCGGGAGCAATGATAGCGAGACGACGGCGCGTGCCGGTTTGTGCTGGAGCGAACGCAAGCAGAGCGGCGAGTTCAGCGGCGGGATGTCCGCGAAGCGTGGAATCGATCTTCTTATACAGACGCAGCCCTGGGCGGAAGTGGGCAGCGAGAACCTCGACCTGCCGCGCACCTGCTTCTTTGGCAGAGAGACTGCGGGTCGAGGAGTCAACCGAGAGTACAACAGCGTTGGTGGCTTCGCAGTGCTTGTCCCAAGCGACAACCGATTCGATCCCGCGCTTTGCGAATGCGATCGCGCAATCGGCGGAGCCAGTCAGATCATCGGCAATGATGAGCCATCGTTCTCTCATCGGGATCCCGGGAGGCATTCAATTCAGCGAAAACAAATTCGGAACAGAAGCAAAACACCCACATTTGCCAGTCACGGCAAATGTGGGCGCAGAATCAACGCTTGGCTAGTCGGCCGAAGCGCCTTGCGCGGCATAGACCGGCACGACGTAAGGGCCTTCGGGGACAACCGCCACAGCAGAATCACCATGCTCTTTCACGCTCTGGCGAACCGCCTCTTCGATCGATTCGATCAGCTCGACTCCGGTGATGCGACGCTCTTCCTTGGTGAGTCCGGTGGTGTATAGCTTGACCGACCCGAGGCGCATTGGCTTGAGCTGCATTTCGGTCTGCCATTCGTCCACCTCGGCGAAGGTCTTGGCCTGCAGCATCTCAAGGAAGCGATCGGGACCCATCTCAATGAGTTTCTCCTGAGCCTGTCGAAACTCGGGCGAGCCGAATCCTTCAGAGCACTCGGAGGCGATGATGAGCGTGCCGCCCGGCTCCAGGATATCCATGGGCGTGACCATCCCTTTGACCGTCTGATAGTACGTCTTGTCCAGAGGATATCCGGCGGAAGATGTGAGCACCGTGTGGAACCGACGTGTTACCGGAACTGCCGTCGATGAGGTGACGAACTTCACTGCGTCAAGGTGGCTGGCCTTAATCTCTCCGAAATTTACGTACACCAGCGAGCGGTCCTCATCCAGCACGGTATTGAGCGAGTATATTTCGCCAATCTTGGCGCAGATTTCAAGCTGCTCTTCGTGTAACGGATTGCCGACGAGATTGCACTGTATGGCCTTCGGATCTTCCATGAACTTCGCGGCGTGGAAGGTGCGAATCGTTTCCTGATGCGCCACTCCGGGAGCGATCACCTTGCGTCCACCGGACCATCCGGCCATGAAGTGAGGCTCGACCAGCCCGGTCGCAATGCGCAGATCTGCATTGACGAAGCGGCGGTCAATTTTGATTGGAGTGCCCCGGCTGGTGCGCCCCATGTCAACGTGGTCTTCATCGTTACGAGCGAAGTGATTAGCTACGTTGACGGTCTTCAGCACCCAGCTATCGCCGACGAGTTCTTCGAGCTCGGCGCCTTCGCTTGGCCGATGCAGCCCGGTCGCGACGATGACATTGATATTGGCAGCAGGCATTCCTGCGGCCATGAGATCTTCAATCATCGGGCGCAGGAAGAGCTTGTTTGGCACCGGGCGCGTGATGTCGCAAATAAGAATGCAGGCGCTCTTGCGACCCTTGGCAAGCTCGCCAAAGGGCTTAGCCATTACGGGATGATCGAGCGCATGACGAACCGCCTTGGGCTCATCATCGATCTTGGGTAACGACAATTTGCGAATAACCGTGGGCGTGACATCTGCGGGCAGTGACACTTCCAACTGTTTGCGACCAAATGCGACTTCGACTTTGTTCTCCATCAGTGTTGCTCCTGCATTGCCACAGTAGCGGTCTGCGCCTGCAGCAACTGCTCTCGTTCCATATCCTTCGGATTACCAAACTTGCTGGCGACAAACGCAGTCGCCATGGGTACTAGGATGGCGGTAATCACTACAGAAGCGGCCACAAGAATGGTAGCGCTCTTAGCGGCTTCGGCGTATGCAGGATTGGCCGCGCCAATGATGGCCGGAACGGCGGCGGCATTGCCAGCGGTGCTGGCGGCGGCGACTCCGGCAACCCCGGTTCCACCCGTAAGGCGATCGACGAAGAACAATGCTACACCCGTAATCACTACAACGCCCACGCCAACTCCCAGACCGAGCAGGCCAGCCATCCAAACCTTGCGAAGATCGAGCGCTGCGCCAAGTCCAAAGGCAAAGAACGGAATGAGCACCAACGACGCGCGGCCAAAAAACTCACGCAACTCACCGTCGAGATTGCCGAGCAGCATACCGACGAGTAGGGGAAGAATCGCACCCAGCATGGTAGGCCAGGGGAATGCGGATAATCCGGCAACTCCGAGAGTCACCATCGTGAGAAACGGGCCGGATTCGAGCGACATCACAGAATAGGCGCCCACATCCTTTGAACTGCCGTATTCACCCATGAGCGCACAGTAGAGACCACCATTGGTGTCATTGAATGCCGCGACAATGGCCAGCGTGGAAAGCCCCATGAAGATGCCGCTGTGAATTGGCGCCTCGTGAAGCAGGTGGCCGAAGATAATTCCGAAAACTGCGCCAATCGCTATTTTCGTTCCGAAGAGAGAGCCGCCCTTCTTCAGCACGTAAGGCGTGGCTTGTACATCAATGCTGGCACCCATGCAGACGAAGAAGGCTGCAAGAATCGGCATTCCATTAAAGATGTATCCCGTAAAAGACCCAAAGAACTTTGGAGTATTCGGAAAGAACGTGTTGATGATTGCGCCGGTGAGGAGAGGAACTACCATCATGCCACCGGGAACCTTCTCGATGGCCCGCTTAATCGGAATCTGTTTCACGTAATTTAACCTTCCAGGCCCTTAAACTCTGAATTTGAAGGGTGAGTTGTTCTTGCGCTTTCTTGGACGTACCTGCCCTGCGGCAAATGCGAGTGGAAATCTGACGGGTGACATTCGATGTTGAAGCACGGAATATGTCGTGTCAACAAAAGTTCGCAGCACTGAAAATCTTTAGCAGAGCCGCACCACTATGGTGCCATCCGACAATCGGAGGCTCCCATCAGCAACGCAGGTTGATTGCTCATGTTCTACTCCAGCGGTGAATTTCGGACAACGAAGAAATTCTCTCAACAGCACCCGAAAACACCCTACTTCCAACCCCTGATCACGTAGCCCGAAAGCAATCTGGGACATCTCGAAGTTCCATGATCTTTGCGGAAAGTAGAAAACGAGCAGCCCGGTGACACCTCGTTCGTTCCTACCTCAGCCGACATGCAGCTATGTTGCCGCGATTGACATCACAATCAGCGGCGTTATGACTGAGATCATCCTTATCGGCGCTGGCAATGGCGGCAAGAGGCTGGTCGAACTGTTCTGCGCAGATCCGGCAGTAAAGATCTTAGCGGTAGTAGATAAGAACGATCGCGCACCGGGAATTGTCCTTGCACGCGAAATGGGCATACCTGTTGCGACTGGCTACAAGAAGCTGCTGGCTGGCACACGGGCTGACCTCATCATTGACGTCACGGGCGACCCTGCGGTGGCGAGAGAGTTATGTGCCATCAAGCCCGAGCACACGGAAGTGATCGGATGCAATGCTGCGTTGTTCTTGTGGAACCTGATCGAGGCGCGCAAGCAGACCGAGGCACTCGAACGTAAATATCAGCTCGCAATGCGCGAACTGGAGGCGCATTCCGATAGCGAGTTCATCATCGGGACGAATCCGAAGATGAAAGAAATATCAAACCTGATTGCGAAGGTCGCACCTACACCTACCACGGTTCTTATCCGCGGCGAGAGCGGAACAGGCAAAGAGCTTGTAGCCCGTGCGATCCATCGCGCAAGCAATGTTAGAAGCCAGCCCTTCGTTACTCTCAATTGCACCGCACTTTCCCCTTCCCTTCTGGAGAGCGAATTGTTCGGATACAAGCGCGGCGCATTCACCGGCGCTTTTGCAGACAGAAAAGGTTTGTTCGAAAAAGCACATGGCGGGACGATGTTGCTCGACGAAGTCGGTGATATGTCCGTTGAGACACAGGCTAAGCTGTTGCGAACGCTTCAGACCGGCGAAATACGCGCTGTCGGCGATGTTCACACAAAGCAGGTTTCCGTGCGGATCATCGCTGCTACCAATCGTGACATCGAAAAGGCAATCCGCGATGGTGCCTTTCGCGAAGACCTCTTCTATCGGATCAACACATTCACGATTACCTTGCCTCCACTGCGTGAACGGCTTGAGGACATTCCCTTTCTCGCCGAGTATTTTTTGCAACGCGCAAGGGCGAAGGTGAACAAGCGTGTGGACTCAATCTCGGCCGAAGCCATGAACCTGTTGCGGAGCTACTCGTGGCCGGGAAATTTGCGGGAGTTGGAAAACATCATTGAGCGCGCCGTCGTCCTCAGCTCGACACAGACGATCGATCCCGAACACTTGCCCTTGCATGTGCAAGACGTGAGCGCCGAAAAGACCACGCTCGGATTCAAGCCAGGAAAATCGCAGGTCATCGAGACATTCGAACGTCAGGCAATCCAGAACTACCTGTTGCGAGCGGAGGGCAATATCTCCCGCGCAGCGCTACTGGCTCACATACCCAGGCGAACCTTTCATCGCCTCCTCGCCAAGTATCATCTGCATGCGAGTGAGATGAAGCACCATAGTGACACTGGTGGCACACACCTGTGACCTCTATGTCCCACTACTGCAATGTGAACAATTGAATCGCCCTCAGGGCCAGCAGTTCAGAATCTTCATCACTCCAAACATAGTGGTGGGACACACGTGGCACACCCCATTTGCTTCCCAAAACACATCTATCGCGAACGCGCTTCCCAATCGCTTCAGTAACTCATTCCATTGACAACAGCTTGCATGCAGTTTCTGTGTGCAGGAAAGGCGCACGTGTGCCGTGGCATCTCGCTTGCCTTATGAATGGCAGACACTGGCGTGGCCAGTGATGTTGAGGAGAGAGCATGGCAACGATGGACACATCGCGCAAGAAGGCACGTTGGGCAGCAGGCGTTACTCCGTACGCTGAGATGGGATATTTCAATACAAACTACGAACCCAAACCGACCGATGTCTTGTGCGCGTTTCGGTTTGTACCGCAGGACACGGTAGAGCCAATCGAAGCAGCGGCGGCCGTTGCCGGTGAATCCTCGACTGCGACGTGGACTGTGGTGTGGACCGACCGGCTCACGCCTTACCAGAATTACCAGGCGAAGTGTTATCGCGTAGATCCCGTCCCCGGAACAGATCAGTACATCGCATACATCGCCTACGACCTCGATCTCTTCGAGGAAGGCTCGATCGCAAACCTCACGTCTTCGATCATCGGAAATGTATTTGCGTTCAAGGCACTGAAATCGTTACGCCTGGAAGACATGCGCATCCCGCCACACTATACGAAGACCTTCCAGGGACCTCCGCACGGCATCGTGATGGAGCGCGAGTATCTGAATAAGTTTGGTCGCCCATTGCTCGGTGCTACGGTGAAACCGAAATTGGGGCTCTCCGCCAAGAACTATGGTCGCGTCGTGTACGAGGCTCTGCGCGGAGGACTCGACTTCACCAAGGACGACGAAAATATTAACAGCCAGCCATTCATGCGCTGGCGCGATCGATTCCTGTTCTGCATGGAAGCAGTGAATCGCGCCATGGCCTCCACGGGCGAGATCAAGGGTCACTACCTCAACGTGACCGCTGCAACCATGGAAGAGATGTATGAACGCGCCGACTTCGCAAAAGAGCTTGGCAGTGTGATTGTGATGATCGATCTCACCATCGGCTATACGGCAATCCAGTCGATGGCAAAGTGGGCGCGGCGCAACGGCGTCATTCTTCATCTTCATCGCGCAGGACACGGAACCTACACACGTCAGAAGTTGCATGGAGTCAGCTTCCGCGTGATCGCCAAGTGGATGCGACTTGCCGGAGTCGATCACCTTCACGCTGGCACCGTTGTCGGGAAACTCGAAGGCGATCCCAATGCTGTTCGCGGCTACTACAACACTCTCCGATGTAACACAATTGAAGCCGATCCCATGCAGGGACTCTTCTTCGAACAGGACTGGGCTTCCATGCCTGCTGTCATGCCTGTTGCATCCGGCGGCATTCACGCCGGTCAGATGCATCAACTGCTGCACTATCTTGGCGAGGACTGCATCCTGCAGTTCGGCGGAGGAACCATCGGTCATCCCGACGGCATTGCGCAGGGCGCCACGGCCAATCGCGTTGCAACTGAAGTCATGATCCAGGCACGCAACGAGGGGCGCGACTATCTGTACGAAGGTCCGGAGATTCTCGACCGCGCTGCGCGCTGGTGCCCTGAGTTGCGCAAGGCGCTCGAAACCTGGCGCGAGGTCACCTTCGACTTCCAATCCACTGACGTTCCTGACGCAGTCGGCACGCTAACACTGTAGAGCTATCGCGGAGGAAGATGATGCGCATTACCCAGGGAACATTCTCGTATCTACCGGACTTCAAGGATGAACAGATCCTTGCCCAATTGAAGTATTGCATTGAAAACGAATGGGCCATCTCGATCGAGCACACCGATGACCCGCATCCCCGCAATTCCTATTGGGAGATGTGGAATCTGCCTATGTTCGACAGCAAGGACGCGCTGACCGTACTGGCTGCTGTAAAGGAATGCCGAAAGGAATTTCCGAATCACTACATCAAGGTGAACGGATTTGATAGCAGCAAGGGTCGGCAAACCACGGCGCTGAGTTTCATTGTGAATCGACCTTTGAGTGAGCCTGGGTTCCGTCTGGAACGCAATGAAGGGGCCGATCGGCGCGTGCAATACAGCATTCATCACCGTCACGAAATCGTGATGGAATCCTAAGAGCACCGGACAGATATGGAAACTACACAGACAGGAGAAGTGTGCCCAGTGAGCGAGACGCTGGAGTGCATCGATGTTGGAGCAGCACAACGTGATTCAAATCTCGATGAAATCCTGAATGAGATGGATCGCGAACTCGTGGGCTTGCAATCGGTGAAGGGCTACATACGACGGCTGTCGTCGCTGCTGCTGGTGGCCCGACTGCGGGAGAAGGTAGGGCTCGCGACTCAACGTCCAACGTTGCACATGAGTTTCACCGGCAATCCGGGCACAGGCAAGACAACGGTTGCGAAGCGCATGGGAACGATTCTGCATCACCTTGGATTTCTTCGCCGTGGTCATCTTGTCGTCGCAACGCGCGACGATCTTGTTGGGCAGTTCGTGGGCCATACGGCACCGAAGACGAAGGAGATGATCAAGAAAGCCACGGGTGGCGTCCTCTTCATCGATGAGGCGTATTACCTGCATCGGCCAGAGAATGAGCGCGATTACGGGCAGGAAGCTATCGAGATGCTGTTGCAGGCCATGGAGGATCTGCGCGACGACCTGGTGGTAATCCTTGCGGGTTATCCCGACCGCATGGCCGGCCTGTTTCGTAATAACCCCGGCTTCCGCTCTCGCGTTGCGCACCATATCAGTTTCCCGGATTACTCCGCAGAGGAGCTGCTTGTCGTCGGCGAGGCGATGTTGGCCGAACAGAATTACGAGTTGGACGAAGACTCCAGGCAGGCATTTGTTGAATATTTACAAATGCGAATGAATCAGCCGCACTTTGCCAACGCGCGCAGCGTGCGCAACGCCATCGATCGCGCCAAGTTACGACAGGCGGGCAGAATCGTTCAACAAGGCGGCTGTATTCCACGTCAGGAGCTGATGCGCATCTCGGCCGAAGACATTCGCCAGAGCCGCGTATTTCAAGGCGGAATCGAAGTGGCAAACTAATTGATAGCCATTGCAACTGCTCCCGGGCGGTTGCAAATGTTCATCGAGTGTAAGGAGTCCGTGATGAGAAAGCGACCAATCGTGCTGGGGATCATCGGCGACAGTGCTGCCGGTAAAACGACCGTAACGCAGGGCCTCACGCGCCTGCTCGGACCGGAACGGGTAACCCACATCTGCGCAGATGACTACCACAAGTTTGATCGCGCAGAACGTGCGGTTCGCGGCATCACGCCCCTTCATCCCGACTGCAATTATCTGGACATCCTCGAGTTGCATCTTGAGCGGGCGCACTACGGCGAGCCAATGCTCAAGCCCGTGTACGACCATCGCACGGGATCTCTGGTAAGGCCTGAATACGTGCAACCGCGCGAGTTTGTCATCGTGGAAGGACTGCTCGGCTGTCACACAGCCGCCATGCGCGCGTTCTATGACGTGAAGGTGTTTCTCGATCCGCCAGAGGACTTGCGCAGAGAATGGAAGATCAAGCGCGATACGACGAAGCGCGGATACACGCCTGAGCAAGTTTTGGCCGAACTGGTGAAACGCGAGGACGATTCCAGGGATTACATTCGTCCTCAGCGAGAACACGCCGACATCGTCGTACGCTTCTATCCCGATATGCATGCGAAGCAGGATGGCACTGACAGCCATCTGAACGTGCATCTCGTGTTGCGTCCCACGATCCCACATCCGGACCTCAGTTATTTGTTCGAGCAGAGCGTGAAGGACTCGGCGATTCGTCTCGTCATGGGTCGCGACTGCGGACGACCCGTAGATTTTCTGGAGATCGATGGCAATGTCGATCGGGAACGCGCCGAGAAATTGGAGAGCGAAATTTGGCGACATCTCCCCGGGCTTCGTTCGCTGCGCGGAGATCAGTTCGGCGAGTACAACGATCGAGGCGAAGTTCGTCACAGCGACCCGCTCGCATTGACACAGTTGCTTATTACCTTCCATTTATTGCGAGCGCATTCCGGTGATGCGCCACAGGTTTTTGCGCGTCCTATCGCGGCACTCAACCGTTTGCGAACCGTGCAGTCAGAGGAGATACGAGAGCTGGCGCGAGAAGTAAAGGTCAGTTAAAACCGCAGCTCACAAGTGAAGCCTGATTTCCAGAAGCGAAAAGCGACCCTGGAGCATCCATAGAGTTCACCTAGCAGTCTATCTGTCTGTGAATCTGCTGAAGGAGAACCAACGGATGTCCACTTGGCCCACCGCAAGCGCGCTCGACGCCAAAACTCAGGCTTTCCCGACTTTGACGCCATCGCAAATCCAACGGCTTCGCGCTGTTGGGACTTTGCGCCACTTTGAACCTGGAGACATTCTGTTTCGCCCCAGCGACAGCGGAGTGCCGTTTTTCGTTCTGCTGTCGGGAGCCATGGAGATCGTTCAACCAGACTTCAGGGGCGAGCGCTTGATCACAACTCATTCGTCTGGCGGATTTACTGGAGAAATCACGATGATCTCCGGCCAGCGCTGCCTTGTGCTCGGGCGAGTCACCGAGGCAGGAGATTTTATCGAGATCAGCGGCGACGGTCTGAGGACGCTTGTTGCCACCGACGCCGAGCTCGGTGAAGTTTTCATGCGCGCATTTATCCTGCGGCGCATCACGCTCATCAGCAGCGGCATGGGCAACGTGGTCGTGATGGGCTCGCGGCACTGTGCGAATACGTTGAAAATACGCGAATTTCTTGGCCGCAACGCGCACCCATATACATACATTGATCTCGACACAGATAAGACTTCACAGGAATTGCTGGACCGCTTCGAGGTAAAGACACACGAAGTGCCGGTGGTCATCTGCAATGCACGCACGGTGCTTCGTAATCCTACGACGCAGCAACTCGCCGACTGCTTGGGATTCAATGTCAATATCGATCAGTCGCTCGTGCGCGATGTCATCATAGTGGGCGCGGGGCCTTCGGGGCTGGCAGCCGCTGTTTATGCGGCTTCGGAGGGCTTGGACACGCTTGTGATCGAGACGCACGCTCCGGGAGGCCAGGCGGGGTCGAGCTCAAAAATTGAAAACTATCTTGGATTCCCCACCGGAATTTCAGGGCAGGAGCTTTCAGGACGCGCGCTGGCGCAGGCGCAGAAATTCGGCGCGCAGATGATGGTGGGACATGAAGTAGTACAGCTCAACTGCAAGCAGCGTCCCTATCAGATCGTTCTCGACAACGGAAGCACAGTCTCCGGACGCTCGATCGTCATCTCTTCCGGCGCCCAATACAACCAGCCCCCTATTGCCAATTTGAAGAGGTTCGAGGGGCAGGGTATTTACTACGGTGCCACCTACATGGAATCGCAGCTCTGCATTAACGAAGAAGTAATCGTAGTGGGTGGCGGAAACTCGGCGGGGCAGGCCGCCGTCTTCCTGTCGCAATCCGCCAGCAAGGTCCACATGCTCGTTCGCTCCGGAGAGCTTTCGGACACCATGTCGCGCTACCTGATCAAGAGGATCACGGACAATCCGGCGATTGAACTTCACTTCCGCACGGAGATTGTCGCCTTGCAGGGTGAAAATCAACTTGAGTGCGTCACCTGGCTGGACAAAAACACGAAAGAGACTTCGACGCACAGGATTCGACATGTGTTCATCATGGCGGGGGCTTCTCCCAGAACCGACTGGCTGCAGGGATGTGTGGCGCTGGATGAAAAGGGGTTCATCCTGACCGGGAAGGACATGGATCTATTCTCGCCCAAGGTGCTGCAGTTTCCTTGGCCGCTCACTCGGCCTCCGCAGATGCTGGAGACGAGCCTTCCGGGAGTTTTTGCTGTGGGTGATGTTCGCGCCGGCAATGTGAAGCGCGTGGCGTCAGCGGTGGGCGAGGGTGCGATCGCTGTGCACCTTGTTCATGAGACTCTGGCGGAACTTTAGGTTCCGCCTTTCCTCGAAATAGCACATCCTAGAACTGCCTCCGTAACACACTTTCGTGCCGTGCGTCACAGCTTCGCGCTTTTGTCCGCGATAAGCTTCCCCGTTCCAGGCGAATGGCATGAAAACAGCAGATTCCCGCCCACTGGTCAATCCGTGGATCGTTACCGTTGCCGTGATGCTGGCGACATTCATGGAGGTGCTCGACACAACGGTCGTGAACGTGTCGATTCCTCACATCTCAGGAAGCCTGAGTTCCACGTATGAGGAAGGGACCTGGGTTGTCACTTCTTACCTGGTGGCGAACGCCATCATTCTTCCAATGGCTGGATGGCTGGCCAGCTACTTTGGACGACGACGGATGCTGCTGGTGTGCGTGACGGGGTTCTCGATCGCTTCCCTGCTGTGCGGCGTAGCCACGAGTCTTACCCAGCTCATCATCTTCCGAGTGTTGCAGGGGCTGGCTGGTGGAGGGCTGCAGCCTTTGTCGCAGGCGATTCTATTGGAGTCGTTCCCCAAGGAAAAACATGGGCAGGCGATGGCTGCGTACGGTCTGGGAATCATTGTTGCTCCCATCATTGGCCCAACTCTAGGCGGGTGGATTACAGACAATTACACCTGGCGCTGGATCTTCTACCTCAACATCCCGGTCGGGACGTTCTCGCTGATGATGATGGCGCGATACATCCACGATCCTCCATATATAAGACGCAATCGCGATGCGGATGTGGATCTGATAGGCATGGGCTTGCTTGCGCTCGGACTCGGGTCGTTGCAGATCCTGCTCGATACAGGACAGCGGAAGGATTGGCTCGGTTCGCCGGACATTCGATGGGAGGTATTCATCTGCTGCTTCGGTCTGCTTGCGTTTCTGATACGCGAGTTGAAGGTGCAGCATCCGATTGTCGATCTAAGGGCACTCAGGGACAGATCGTTCGCGATCGGCGTGCTGCTGATGTCAGCGATTGGTTTCTGCCTGTATGCCAGCCTGGTGCTGCTGCCGCAGTACCTGGAGACATTGCTGGATTACCCCTCGATGCAAGCGGGACTGGCGCTGTCACCGCGCGGTCTGGGCGCGTTCGGGTTGACGTTTGTGGTAGGCGCAATTGCGAGTCGCATGGATGTTCGCAAGATTCTAGTGGTTGGGCTGCTGGTCGGCGGCGTAACGATGTTTATGTACTCCGGCCTGAATCTGCAAGCGGGCTATTGGGACATCTTCTGGCCGCAGATATTGCAGGGAGCTGGAATGTCGTGCGTGTTCATACCGCTTTCGGCCGCAGCGATGTCGCACATACCAAAGCAGCAGATGGGAAATGCGACCAGCATCTTCAACCTGATGCGCAATATCGGTGGTAGCGTCGGGATCGCAATGATGACGACATTCCTGGCACGCCGCCAGCAGTTTCATCAGAGCCGACTGATCGAACACATCCGCGATGGCCAACCCTCGGTTATGTCGATGCTGCACCAGTTCACGCAATACTTCGTGCTGCGCGGTTCTGATCCTGCGACAGCATCACGACGGGCATATGGTGCGATCTTCCGGCAGGTGCAGCAGCACGCCGCAATGCTTTCTTTTGTGGAAGCGTTCAAGATCATGGGATTGGTCTTTCTGGTCATGATCCCGCTGGTGTATCTGCTGAAGGATCCCAAAAAAAATGGGGTTTCCGCGAAACCGGAAAGCGCAGGCGCTACGGTCGAGGAGAATCAACCGGAACTCATCCATGCATAAAAGCCGTCCGTTTCCCTTCGCTTAGCGGTGGGAAGGTTGTGGCCCACGGGGGTTACGGACTTTAGAACGCGCGGATTGTGCGGCTGATCACATTTTTACGCAAGACTTGGCGATATGCTTCCTAACAGAAGCTAGCAGCGCTTTAAGATCACGCATTTGCCCACTCCTCATTACGAGAGCAGGCAAGCCTCCGTCGAGGCATGTATCGTCCGCGGCGGGACGGCGTGGAGATCGAAAAGAATGGTAGATGAGGCCTGTCATGCCAGATGAGGTAAAGAACGGGGCCGATAGTAGCTGGACTCCGAAGATCGTAGCGTTCGTTTGTAACTGGTGCACCTACACGGGAGCGGATCTGGCAGGAACCAGCCGTTTGAAGATGGACCCGAACGTTCGGGTCATCCGCCTGACCTGCAGTAGCCGAGTGAACCCTCTCTTTATTATCAAAGCTTTTGAACGTGGAGCCGATGGCGTAATCGTCAGTGGCTGCCACACGGGCGACTGCCACTACAGCACAGGCAACTACTATGCCCGCCGACGCTTCGCCGTTCTGCACGATCTGCTCGACTTCATGGGTGTTGAGAACAATCGAGTCACCTTCTCATGGGTCTCCGCCTCAGAGGGCAACAAGTGGCAGGAAGTCGTAAATGAGACAACGGTGCGCGTAAAGGCGCTGGGGCCATGCAGCACGGTGCAATGCCAGAAAGGCGGTGAGTAGTCCAATGAAGGAGCTACAGGAGCTCTCCCGCAAACTGCTGGGCGATGGCACGGTGAGCGTGGTGATCGGCTATGAAGAAGGGCCGCGTGGTGTGCGTCCGGCTTTCATCACGAATCCCGCGCAGGCCGACAAACTGGTATTTGATAAGCGCTGCGTACAGAACCTCGCGACGTATCTCAATCCCCGGCGCAAGCATGTGGCGCAACTCGGCAAGGCAGCAATCGTAGTAAAAGGATGCGATGCCCGCTCCGTGGCAGGACTGATTCGCGAAAAGCAGGTGAACCGCGACAACCTAGTGATCATCGCCATGCGATGCGGTGGTGTGCTGCAGGACGCTGCGGCGGATTCCGAACTGACGAGCGAGACTGTTTCAGTGCGGTGCGCAGGGTGCGACGTGCGCGAACCGAAGCTCCACGACCATTTGCTTGGTGAACTGCCGCCAGCGCCTCCGGTGAATGCGAAGCGTGCAGAGCAGATTGCGGCGCTGGAGAAGATGACCTCGGAAGAGCGCCGAAAATTCTGGGATGAACAACTGGAGCGCTGCATTCGCTGCCACGCCTGCCGCGAGGCTTGCCCCATGTGCTTCTGCGTACAGTGCACGGCAGATAAGAGCCAGCCACAGTGGATCGATCCCTCGCCCACGCTGCGCGCCAATCGCGCATGGCAGACGATGAGAGTGCTGCACCAGGCCGGGCGCTGCGTCGATTGCCTAGAGTGCGAACGCGCGTGTCCTGAGCACATTCCGCTGGGATTGCTGGCGCGCTATGTGGCCGACTCGGTGAAGACGCGATTTGATTACGCAGCCTGCGAAGACCCATCTGTGCCCGTGCCATTGGGCGTTTTCCGCACAGATGACGACGAGGAGTTCATCCGGTGACGCGCAGATTCCTGACTCACGAAAACCTGGCGCAGTTGGTGGCCAACCTTGTCGCTTCAAACATTCGCGTGATTGCCCCGGTGCGTGCTGCCGATGATGCGGCGGCGACCGATTACCACCGGATTGCAAAGCTGGAGGACGCAGCGCTGGGAGTCCGGCTGACGCGGCGTTCGCTGAAAGAGTTCTTCCTGCCCCCGAGCGAAGTGCTGCTGCAATACAAGCAGACGAAGAACGGTGTGGAGATTCGCGAGGTTTCCACCGCCGCCGCGCCACAGGTGATTCTGGGCGCAACGCCTTGCGACGTCGCCGGATTGGAAATCGTGGACAAGGTGATGAACTGGGACTATCGCGACGAGCTATGGTTCGGTCGACGCGAGGCTACCACGATCGTCAGCATGCTATGCGCAGTAATGGACAAGACGTGCTTCTGCACCGCAGTCGGGTTGGGGCCGGAGTCGTCTCGCGGTTCCGATGTGACGCTTACGCCGGTTGAGGGCGGATATGTGGCCGATGTGGTCACGGCAAAAGGCGAAGCGCTGATGCAGCGATGCGCCAGTGCTGAGATCGCGACGGAGCAAAGCGTCGCGGCGGCCGAAGCGGCACAGACGGAAGCACGCGGAAAGGTGGAGAAGAATCTGGCGGCGATTCCCGCAGAGTTCTCTACGTGGCTTGCCACACACTACGAAGATCCCGTTTGGAAGACCCTCGCGCTGCGCTGCCATGGTTGCGGAGCGTGCGCGAGTGTGTGTCCCACATGTCACTGCTTCGACATTGTCGATGAGCATGAGACGGCAGGCGAAGGCGTTCGCCGCCGCAACTGGGATTCGTGCCAGACAGGAAAATTTACCGTCCACGCCTCAGGACACAACCCACGACAGACGCAGAGCGAGCGTTTCCGGCAGAGGATCGAGCACAAGTTCTCGATCTATCCGACGCGCTTTGGCGAAATTTTGTGCACAGGCTGCGGCCGTTGCGCTCGGGTATGCCCGGGCGGGATGGACCTTCCGGAGATCGTCGGCAACCTGGTTGCTCTGTCGAAGGCTGAGTCTGAGGGGAGCGCGCAATGAACATTTACCAGCCCCATCTGATGAGGATTCGCGAGATTACCGACGAGACGGTCGATACTCGCACGTTGAAGCTCGAGTTCCAGGACGCCGCCACGGCGGAGCAGTTCAAGTTCGCCGCCGGACAGTTTGGCGAGTACTCGGTTTTTGGCGAAGGCGAGAGCACGTTCTGCATTGCTTCGCCGCCAACTCGCTCGGGGTACATCGAGTGCAGCTTTAAGGCGACAGGAAAAGTCACGCAGGCGTTGCGCAGGCTGGCGGTGGGCGACACGCTGGGCTTCCGCGGGCCGTATGGGAACCACTTCCCTCTCGAAAAGATGAAGGGACACTCGATTGTCTTCATCGCAGGAGGGATTGGACTGGCGCCGGTGCGCTGCGTCATCTGGAATGTGCTCGATCTGCGCGATCAGTTCAAAGACGTAACCATTGTGTATGGCGCTCGGAGCGTGGGCGACCTGGTTTATAAGCGCGAACTCGAAGAGTGGTCGAAGCGCTCGGATGTAAAGCTTTGCCTGGCGGTCGATCCGGGAGGCGAGACTCCGGAGTGGAAAGGCATGGTTGCTCGCATTCCTACGGCGGTGGAACAGACGCTGGCGACCGCCGAGGATACGTTCGCAGTCATCTGCGGGCCACCGATCATGATCAAGTTCACGTTGCCGGTCCTGACGAAGATTGGATTCCCCGGCGAGCGAATCTATACGACGCTGGAAAACCGCATGAAATGCGGCCTGGGCAAGTGCGGGCGTTGCAACATCGGTGCGACCTACGTGTGCAAGGACGGCCCGGTGTTCACGGCAGACCAGATTAAGGCTATGCCGCAGGAGTTCTAATGCGACGCACGGTGCGCGGAGACGAAAGGTTTTTATGAACGGCGAAACGAAACATCCAGCCGACGGAATCGAAAGAACCATCGCCGATTGCGTTGGCGTGTACATCATCGCTCCGGAACAGGACTCCTCGGTCGCGATTGACTACGACGGCCTTGCGGAACACGCGAAGACATTGGCACCCGTCAAGATTGTGCGCACAATGAAGGCGAAGTCAGTCGATCCGGAGTCGCTCGCATCCGAGTTTCGCAAAGCCAAGCTGAACTCCATTGTGGTGGCGGCGGAGCATCCGGGATTCTACAAGGCGGCGTTCACGCGGGCATTGGTGCTTGCCGGTGGAGATGCAACCCGAGTTCGGCTCGCGTCTTTTGGAGAGCGCGGGGTTGCGGCAACCACGGAGTCGGCGAAAGCAGTGCTGTCGTCGGCGATTACAGGAAAGCTTGAGGCCGCTTCGCCGGCGGTGCAACAGAGCTCGTTCAATCCGGCAACGCTCGTGGTGGGCGGCGGTGTCGCGGGAATTCAGGCGGCGCTGGAAATCGCAGAATCAGGCAACAAGGTTTATCTGGTCGAGCGCACGGGCACGATTGGCGGCCGCATGGCGATGTTCGATAAGACCTTCCCCACGCTGGATTGCGCAGCATGCATTTTGACGCCGAAGATGGTCGCCGTCGGACAGAACCCGAATATCGAGCTCATGGTGCTGTCGGAGGTTCAGGAAGTAAGCGGTAACGCTGGAGCATTCAAGGTAAAGGTGCTCAAGCATGCCACGCGCGTCGATGCCGCGGCGTGTGTCGCGTGTGGCGATTGCGCGCACTGGTGTCCGGTGACGACCACAAGCGATTTTGACATGGGAATCGCGAGCCGAAAGAGTATCTACATTCCCTTCCCCCAAGCCGTGCCAAACGCTTATATGGTCGATCCCGAGCATTGCACGTGGGTGCAGAGCGGAGGCAAGAAGTGCGGAGCCTGCGTGAAGAAATGCTCGAAGGGAGCGGTTCATCTCGACGCCCAGGATGAAGTTGTGGAGGTCGAGGTAGGCAGCATTATTGTAGCCACAGGCTATGACACGCTAGATGCGACGCGCATTGAGCGCTATGGGTATGGCAAGTATCCGAACGTTTTGACTTCACTTGAGTTCGAGCGCCTGACAAACGCTTCCGGCCCGACCGGCGGCAAGATCGTGATGAAGGCGAAGAAGCTGAACAAGCGCACGAAGACCGAAGAGTGGGTTTTCGAGCCAGACGGCCCTAAGCCGAAAGCTGTTGCCATTGTGCACTGCGTGGGTTCGAGAGATCGCAATTACAACCCTTACTGTTCACGCGTGTGCTGCATGTACTCGCTGAAATTTGCGCACCTGGTGCGCGAGAAACTTCCGGAAGCGCAGTGCTACGAGTACTACATCGACATGCGCGCCTTTGGCAAAGGGTACGAGGAGTTTCACGAGCGCATCCGCGAAGAGGGCGTTCACCTGGTGCGCGGACGCACGGCAGCGGTGCAGGAGATTGACTCGCAGCTTTACATCCATGGCGAAGACGTGTTGGCCGAGCACCTGATGACGGTTCCGGTGGACATGGTCATTCTGTCGGTTGGGCTGCAGCCCTCGCACGGCGCAGACGAGCTGGCGAAGAAGCTGGACATTCCTTGCGACGCCGATGGATGGTTCCGCGAGCTGGATTACAACGCTGAGCCGAACTCTACTTCGCGCGCTGGAGTGTATGTCGCGGGAGTTTGCCAGGGACCAAAAGATATTCCAGACACGGTAGCCCAGGCATCCGCCGCTGCGGCCGAAGCACTGCGAGCGATTGTCGGCAGCAAGGGCAAGCAACAGGACAAGAGCATTCCACAGAAGGGCGCTTGAGCCAAGCCGTCTTGCCCCCTTAGGGGCAAGACGAATAAAGGAAGAACATGGCGGTTCGCGTAAATCCGAATCTGATTGATGAACTGGAGCTCTTCGGGGCCAAGGACGTCGCCAAGTGCTACCAGTGCGGCAACTGCAGCGCTGCATGCTCGCACTCCGATGATCCATACGTTTTTCCACGCAAGTCGCTGCGCTTTCTGCAAATGGGTCTTGAGAAGCCGCTCCGGTCGGCGCTCGATCCATGGCTTTGCTATTACTGCGGCAAGTGCTCGGAACAGTGCCCGCGCGGGGCGGAACCCGGCGAGACAATGATGGGACTGCGTCGCTGGCTCACGGCCAAGTACGATTTCACCGGTCTGTCGGGGATGCTCTATCGTTCGTGGAGTTCCGAACTGGTAGCGGTTCTCGCGGTCGCACTGCTGGCCGGCGCGGGGTTCTCGATCTTCGGATTCTTCTTTGGCGGCGGCGCCCTCGCTGTCTATGACGGACCGGGTGCGTTTCTTCCGGTACACGCAATTCACACCTTCGACTGGATCATGGGTATCACTCTTGGAGTGCTGTTGTTCATCAACTGCGCTCGCATGTGGAAGTTCACCATGCGAAGCGAGCAGGCGATTCCGGTGCCGCTGGCGATGTACCTGCGTTACCTGCCTCTGCTGCCACTGCATTTCTTTACGCAGAAGAAGTTCAGGCATTGCGAAAACAAGACGCCCTGGACCAATCACCTAGTGCTGATGCTGAGCTATTTGACGATGCTTGTGCTGATCATGGTCTTCCTGCGGCAGATGCAGGCTGGGCCAGAGGTGAACTGGTACGCCCACGCATTCGGATATCTGTCGGCTATCGGATTGATCTCGACTGCCAGCTACGCGGTTTACGGGCGATTGAAGCGTGATGCCGCTTATCATCGCCACTCTCACGAATCGGACTGGATGTTCCTTGGGTTGCTCCTATTTGTCTCGATCACGGGAGTGGTGCAACACGTACTCCATCGGACGGGATTTGATGCAGCAGCAAACATCACGTATATCGTGCATTTGATGGGCGTGGTCCCGATGCTGGCTCTTGAGGTGCCATTCAGCAAGTGGTCGCACCTTGCCTACAGGCCGCTGGCAATTTACTTCGCGCAACTGCAACAGGCTGCTTACACGGAGCGGTTGGCGCATCGCGAATCGGTAGAACTGCAGCCAAGGGCTTAGGGGAACGGAGCAGATATGGCAGAAGAGCGAGTTGGCGTTTACGTTTGCAACTGTGGAACGAATATCGGCAAGATTGTCGATGTGGCAGCGGTGGCCGCGTCGGCTGAGACGATTCCGGGCGTTGCCATCGCCCGCTCCTACAAGTACATGTGCTCAAACCCGGGACAGGAGATGATCCTGCAGGACATACAGGAGCACAAGCTTACGCGCGTCGTTGTGGCATCCTGCAGTCCACGTATGCACGAGGCTACTTTCCGCGGGGCGATCAAGCGCGCGGGTCTCAATCCCTACATGCTCGAGATGGCAAACATTCGCGAGCAGTGCAGTTGGATTCACGACGACACGGTAGCCGCAACGGAAAAGGCCAAGGCGCTGGTTCATGCGGCGATCAGGCGAGTGAAATTCAATGAGCCATTGGAGAGCCGTTCGGCTCCGATGTGCGCCTCTACCCTGGTGCTTGGCGGTGGAGTCACGGGACTGACGGCAGCGCTGGAGTTGGCCGACGCCGGACAGCAGGTCTACCTGGTCGAGAAGCAATCGCAGCTTGGCGGCAATGTTGCGCGGCTGGACGTCACCGCGCCGTACCTCGACTCGGCACAGGACATTCTGCGCGTGTGGATTTCGCGGGTCGAACGCCATCCGTTCATTCGCCTTTTCCTGAACTCAGAGTTGATCGAGCTGAAGGGTTTCAACGGCAACTTCAAGCCTCGGGTGAGGACCGAAGACGGAGAAGAGCTCGAACTCGATGCTGGGTCCATTCTCGTCTGCACCGGATACAAGGAGTTTGACGCATCGCCGATCGAGCAGTATGGGTACGGACGACTTCCCGACGTGATCACTTCATTTGAACTCGAGGCTATGCTGCGCGAGGGCAAGCTGGAAACGAAGTCGGGCAAGACGCCTCGATTCGTTTCGATCATTCATTGCGTGGGATCGCGCAGCGAGAAGTACCACCGCTACTGCTCACGCGTTTGCTGTACGACGGCACTGAAGTACGCGTTTGAGATCAAGTCGGCTCTCCCCGATGCGCGCGTTGCGAATCTCTACACGGATATCGAGACGTTCGGGAAAGGGTGCGAGGATTTCTATCGCAAAGCCTCCGAGGCGAGAACTTCGTTTGTGATGTTTGCCAAGGGGGAACTGCCCACGATTCGTCAGGCGACACCGCAGGATGGATGCAACATGCTCATCACGCTGAAAGAACAGCTCTCCGGCGAAGAGATCGAGATGCCGACAGACCTGGTGGTGCTGATGGTGAGCATGGAACCTCGCGAAAATGCAACCGACGTTGCGCGGCTCGTGAATATCAGTTGCGACAGGGAGGGATGGTTCATTGAAAGCCATCCTAAGCTCGACCCCGTGGCGACGACTACGGATGGTGTGTATATCGCGGGAGCCTGCCAGTTCCCCAGGGATATTCCGGAGTCGATCACGCAGGGACGCGCCGCCGTAGCACGCATTCTGGCGAAGGTGGCGCAAGGTAAGATTGCGGTCGATGCGGTGTATTCGGAGGTGCAGGACAAGATCTGCGCCGGGTGCCGCGCCTGCAACTCGCTGTGCCCGTATGGCGCAATTGAGTTCAACGAAGACAAGCACGTGAGCCACATCATCAGCGCCGTCTGCAAAGCGTGCGGATGTTGCGCGGCAGCATGTCCGGCAGGGGCCATCAAGGTTCGCCACTTCACAGACGAACAGATCTATGCCCAGATTGAAGGCGTGCTGGAAGAGATGCAGTAGGATTCGAGGGGAGAGGCGGCGAAGAACGCGCCTCTCCTAACCCGACGTGACAATCAGATATTCCTCAAACGCCAGCCCCACGATACGAACCTGCTGAGGCTGAACCTCAAGCAAGTTGACCTTTGGGACCGAGTCGGACGGAGCCGCGAATGCGGCAATGACACGGTCAACCGGAATGGCCCCTTGCACGACGGCAACCTTTGCCATGGGACCATCCACCTCAGCCGGGCGCGAAACGCGATCGGTCCAGCCGCTAACTACTCTCAAGCCGTGCGATTGCAGAAAACTCAGGATGTTGCTTGCGACTTCGAAGCCGGCGCGCTCATCTTCGTCGGGAAGCAATCCCAGCCAGCTTGTGCCCAGCCTGTAGGTGAATCCCCATAGCGGCATCCCCTCGAGATCGATGGCCGGGAACAACGATCTTCCACCAAAACTGGGCACTGGGCGCAAGGAGTGCCGCGCTGGATCGGTCCAGGCACGAATGGGAAGCCAGACAGACTCGACGGCTTCACGAGGATCAAGACGCGTGGGTAACTGGTCCGGCACGCGAAAGACATAGGGAGCTACGAGAACGAATGGTCCGGTGCGCCGCCGGGCGATCACATGCGGCAGGGCGGATTCCATGTGCTCTCGTTCGAGGCGGAGTCCGCACTCTTCTTCGAGTTCGCGCAGTGCGGTGTGGAGAAGGTCCGGGTCTTCGGGATCGCGGCGGCCGCCAGGAAAGGACCAGTGTCCGGACCAGGAATCTTCCTTCCGCTCCGAGCGGCGGATGAGCAGAACGGAATCACTCGGGCCCTGAGCCCTGACAATCGCTACGGCAGCAATCGGTTCAGATAACGCCATGAATAATTGATTCGATGCACGATCAGTTTGCACGTTTCCACATCAGGTCGTCGTTGTCCTCGAGAACCGAGACGTTCTTCACCAGCCGGACGCGGACGGTGTCATCGACAACCTCAACGACGGGATGCATTTTCGCAGAACACACATCACAGAGCCAAATATACGACGTTTTTCGCTTTGCAGTGCCCAGCCTGCTCCCGATGTCTACATCGAGACGAAACAGTTTTCCAGTCTGACGAGAGAGATTCGTACAAAATTTGTTCGCACATTTGGATGCCATAGCACGCCCCTCGCCTTGGCGTTCCAATGTAGCCGAGTGCGAAGCTGCGTGTCTGCTCCATTTGACCTTTCCTCGCGTGAGTTCCCTCACATCTGAGTTCAGCCTGTCGAACAACGTTAAAGTTCCTGCGCCAACGTCCGATGTGCAAAGAGAAGTGACTGCGCGATATCCGTGCACGCCGGAGACCGTTTGACGATGAAGCTTTCTGGTCTTCGTTGACGCACACTGCCGCGCACAGGTCGGAGTGGTGGCGATGGACGAGTTTATTCAAGAGTTTCTGGTAGAGGGCGGTGAGCTTCTCGACCAACTGGATCGGGATTTCATTGAATTCGAGAAAAATCCCGACTCGAAAGAGCTGATCGCAAGAATCTTTCGCGCGGTTCACACGCTGAAGGGCACCGGCGGAACGGTAGGACTGAAGAAACTCGAGTCCGTGAATCACGTAGGAGAAAGTATTCTCTCTCGCGTTCGCGAGGGCAAACTCGCGATGACCGAGGCGATCACTTCGGCGCTGTTGAGCATGATCGACGTCGATCGCCAGTTGCTGGCGTCAGTCGAGAAATCGGGAGAAGAAAGCGCTGTGGGGATGGATGAGGTGATCGAGTCACTGAAGAACATCCTGAATGCTGAGACCAATGATGCTTCGATTGCAACGGCAAGCACGTCGACGGCAGCTCTCGCGACTACGCCTGACCTATTGGGAAAGATTCTGATCGAACAACATGCGGTCAACTCCAGCGCAGTCGCCGCGGCTGTGAACCTTCAGCAGGAAGGCGACTCGAGAATGATTGGGCAGATCCTTATCGATAGCGGGACTGCGCAGAACAGGGCTGTGCAGGATGCATTGCAGACACAGTCGGAAATGCGCGAAGACAACGCCAGCAGCAACATAAGGGTTGACGTGAATCTGCTGGACAAGGTGATGAACCTTGTAGGTGAACTGGTGCTCGCGCGCAACCAGATTCTGCAGTTCACAGCGAGCCAGAAAGATCCGGCATTTCTGAACACGGCACAGCGCCTGAACCTGATCACAACCGAATTGCAGGAAGGCGTGATGAAGACGCGGATGCAGCCAATTGGAAACGTTTGGAACAAGTTTCCGCGAATCGTGCGCGACCTCGCGAACTCGACGAACAAATCAGTCCGCTTGGAGATGGAAGGAAGCCAGACGGAACTCGACAAGACAATCATCGAGGCAATCAAAGACCCGCTCACGCACATCGTTCGCAACTCGATCGATCACGGCATTGAAACACCGGCGGATCGCGGACGAGCAGGAAAATCACGTCAGGGATTGCTCTTCCTGCGAGCGTTTCACGAAGGTGGTCAGGTCAACATCGAAATCTCCGATGACGGTGCAGGACTGAATCTCGCGGCCATCAAGGCCAAGGCGGTTGAGCGCGGCGTTGTGCCGGTGCAAGAGATTGTGAAGATGTCGGATCGCGAGATTGCGAACCTCATTTTTATGCCGGGTTTTTCCACGGCGAAGCAGGTGACCAACATCTCGGGACGCGGCGTGGGTATGGATGTGGTGCGAACCAACATCGAGAAGATCGGTGGAACGGTCGATGTCTCAAGCGTGCAAGGGCGCGGCACGACGCTGAAGATCAAGATTCCGCTCACGCTGGCAATTATCCCCGCACTGATTGTTACGACTGGCGACGAGCGCTTCGCGATCCCGCAGGTGAATCTGGTGGAACTGGTGCGACTCGAAGGCAACGCCCTGGAATCGGGCATTGAAACGATACAGGACGCGGCGGTGTATCGCCTGCGCGGGACTCTGCTGCCGCTGATTCACTTGAAACGAGAACTGAAGCTCGGGGCCGACCAGGAGAGAAAGGATGACAGCGCTCTGAACATTGTCGTTCTGCAGGCTGATAACCGCCAGTTTGGGCTGGTGGTGGATGGCATCAACGACACGGAAGAAATTGTGGTGAAGCCTCTGTCGAAGCTGCTTCGGAGCGTGGCTTGTTTTGCAGGCGCAACGATCATGGGAGATGGGAAGGTCGCACTGATTCTTGACATCCTGGGACTGGCGCAGCGAGCTTCGCTGGCAAAGGATTCTGCGTCGCGGCACAGCGACAACGCCGAAGAGAAAACCGGTGCGAGAGCGCAGCAACAGGATTCGTGGCTGCTCTTCAGAGTGGGCGAAAGAGGCAAGCTGGCGCTGCCGCTCTCGATGGTTTCGCGTCTGGAGGAGATTTCACCCAGCCTGATCGAGTACTCGGGAACACGCGAGGTGATTCAGTATCGAGGCGAGATCATGCCGCTTATCAGCGTCGCGGACGCGTTGCGCATTCCGAAGGTCCCGCATACAGAGGCTCCGTTGCAGGTGGTGGTGCACTCGGCGAATGGAGAGAGTGTCGGTCTGGTGGTGGACGAGATTCTCGACATCGTCGATCAGGAAGTCTCGATCACGAGAGAGTCGAGGGATCAACACCTGCTGGGGTCGGCGGTCATTCAGCAACACGTGACAGATCTGCTCAATGTGCCAGAGGTGCTTGCTTCATTGACGCATGACGGGAGTATCGCATGATTGGAAGCCATCAACAGTTCTGCACCTTCTTCATCGATGACCTCATGTTCGGAGTGGAGGTTGAGACCGTACAGGAGGTGATCCGACACCTGGAAATGACGTGCGTTCCACTCGCTCCGGATGTAGTCGCGGGATTGATCAATTTGCGCGGGCAGATTGTGACCGCGGTTGACCTGCGACGCCGGTTCAAGTTGGCTGAACGGACCGGCGGAGATTTGCCTATGAATGTGGTGGTGCGCACCGCCGATGGAGCAGTGAGTTTGTTGGTCGATGAAATCGGCGACGTTGTCGAGGTGAGTAGTGACGCTTTCGAATCAACTCCAGAAACCCTATCGCCGGTGAATCGAGAGCTGATTCGTGGCGTTTACAAACTGAAGGACGAGTTGCTTCTGGTGCTTAATACCCAGAACGCAATTGATATTGGAGCGCTAACCGGCGCAGAGATCCACTAAACAGAAATCAAAAGACTGAGAGGATGCGAGGCATGGCAGCGAAAGGATTAACGGGTAAACGGCAAGCCAGCGGAACTTCAAGGGCGACGAGCAGCACTCGCCACGTCGCCTTTGAATTTGAACGAACCATGAAAAAGGCACGCTATATCGACGATGTCCCAGTGCCAATCGTGGTGATGGATTGCGATCACAATGTCGAGTACATCAACGCCGCTGCCGCGCAGATGGCGAAGACTACGCCGGAGTTCTGCATTGGGCTTAAACTCTACGACTTGTTTCAGAACGACGCATGTCGCAATGGTACGTGTTTCACGGTTCGCGCCATACGCGAACGTCGCGCTGTAGGCGGCGAAGCCGTTTGTTCGGTACAGGGCGAGCAAATCCCGATTCGCACATCCGTATCTCCGATCTTCGGAGAGGACGACAGTGTCGTTGGCGTGTTGCAGGTGATTGAAGACAACACGCAGCACTCGCGACTGCTGGAGGAATTGTCGCGCCTGACACGTGCCGCGCGTGAAGGAGACATGACCCAGCGCGGCGATGCAGGTCAGTTTGAGGGCCGGTCGCGCGACATTGTGACTGAAGTGAACCAGATGCTTGAAGCATTTGCCGACAAGCTGAACTGGTACAAGTCCATCATTGATGCAGTGCCACTCCCCATCCACGTGCTTGACACGGATATGAAGTGGGTCTTCCTGAATAGAGCGTTTGAGAAGCTGATGGTGGAGAACGAGATTGTCAACAATCGCGGCGACGCCATGGGAAAACCGTGCTGCAGTGCCGATGCAAATATCTGCAACACGCCGAACTGCGGCGTCGTGCAACTACAGAAGGGTGTCGGCGAGAGCTACTTCGACTGGCATGGCTCGCATTGCAAGCAGGAAACATCGAAGCTTTTCAACACCAAGGGCGAGCACGTCGGTTACGTCGAAGTGGTGCAGGATCTTACGTCGGTGGTGAGAGCGAAGAACTATACGCTCGTCGAAGTGGACAGGCTGGAAAAGAACCTGACGAAACTTGCGGAAGGCGATTTCAACCTCGATCTAAGCACCGAGGCGGCAGACAAGTTCTGCGAGGACGCTAGTGAGCAGTTCAGCAGAATCAACGAGATCCTGTCGCGGGCAAAACAGTCGCTCGAATTAGTGGCTTCCGATACGCAGTCGCTGACGAATGCGGCCTCGGAAGGACACCTCTCAACCCGCGTAGATGCAGCGAAACACCAGGGACAGTTCCGGGGAATCATCGAAAGCGTAAACAGCGCATTTAACGCCATCGCACGCCCGCTGGGCTTGTGTGTGGAGCATCTCGACAAGCTAAGCCGAGGAATCAATGGCGAGCAGATCACTCGCCCCTATAAGGGCGATCTTCAGGCCCTGCGCGACGGATTCAACCGACTGTTTAAGACGATCGATGAGCTCGTTGCGGATTCGAGCATGCTGGTGGAAGCAGCCCTGAAGGGAGATCTGTCAACGCGAGCAGACGCGGGCCGTCACCAGGGAGATTTCCGCAAAATAGTGGGAGGAATGAACTCGACTCTCGATGCGGTGGTTGGACCGATGCAGGATGTGAGCGATGTTCTTACGAAGCTTGCCGGGGGCGATTTCACGACCAACATCAGCAAGCAATATAACGGAGATTACGAGCGGCTGGTAAGCACGGTGAACACGGTGTCACAAAGCGTACGCTCGGCCCTTGAACAGATTGGGCACAACGTCTCGGCCCTGGCTGACGCGTCGGAGCAACTGAAGAGCGTGAGCGAGTCGATGGGCGCCAATGCGGATGAAACTGCGACGCAGGCGGGAGTGGTTTCGGCTGCGGCCGAGCAGGTGAGCAACAATGTTCAAACTGTTGCGACCGGCGCGGAGGAAATGAGTGCAAGCATCAAGGAGATCGCCAAGAACACAGCAGAAGCAACACGCGTTGCAAACTCCGCGGTGCGTACGGCAGAGGGAACCAACGTAACGATCTCAAAGCTGGGACAGAGCAGCGCGGAGATTGGGCAGGTGATCAAGGTGATCACTTCCATCGCACAGCAAACGAATCTGCTGGCACTGAATGCAACGATCGAGGCCGCGCGTGCCGGCGAGGCGGGCAAAGGGTTTGCCGTGGTAGCAAACGAAGTGAAAGAACTTGCGAAGGAAACGGCCAAGGCGACGGAAGACATCAGCCGAAAGATCGAAGCCATACAAGGCGACACGAACGGCGCGGTGTCGGCAATCAGCCAGATCAGCCAAGTGATTGGGCAGATCAGCGACATCCAGACAACGATTGCCAGTGCCATTGAAGAACAGAGTGCGACGACGAACGAGATCGGGCGCACCCTGGCGGAAGCTTCCAAGGGCAGCGCCGAGATCAGCAAGAACATAGGCGGTGTGGCCGAGGCGGCTCGCGCAACGACGGCGGGCGCGAGTAACACGTCGAAGGCTGCACATGATCTGGAGAAGATGGCTACCGACCTGCAAGCGCTCGTTTCACAGTTCCGCTACTAACAAGCGATGAGCACGGTCGTGGAAAGTGGCTCCTCTGCGGCTGTGCTCTCCAACCACTGCAAAAGGACAGAGTATGCACGCGCTGGTCGTGGACGATTCCTCAACGATGAGGAAACTTCTTAAATCCATTCTGCTCAGCTTGAACTTCGAGGTGATGGAGGCGAGCAATGGGGTGGATGCTCTCGCCCGTCTTGAACATGAGCGGTTTGAACTGGCATTGCTCGACTGGAACATGCCACAGATGACCGGCCTTGAACTGCTGGCCAGGGTGAAGACCGACCACGAGTTGGCGGGGATGAAAATCATGATGGTCACCACTGAGTCCGAGCAGGAACAGATCAGCCGCGCACTGGAGGCTGGAGCCGATGAGTACGTCATGAAGCCGTTCACTCGCGACGCAATCGCCGAAAAACTGCAGATGCTCGGATTTGCCGCATGAAATGCCGAGTGCTGATTGTGGATGATTCGGTTGTGATGCGGCGCATTATCCGGCAGTCGCTGGAATGCGATCCTGAAATCGAAATTGCGGGAGTCGCCGCCAATGGCAAGATCGCGCTGGCAATGGTTGAGCAGAACACGGTGGATGCCATCACGCTCGACATCGAAATGCCGGAGATGGACGGGTTGCAGACCGTTCGCGAATTGCGGGCACGCGGAATCCGCACACCGGTAATCATGTTCAGCACGTTGACGGAGCGCGGAGCGCTCGCAACACTGGATGCACTCGCTGCAGGAGCAGATGATTATGTGACGAAGCCTGCGAATCTGGGAAGCGTGCAGGACAGCATGTTGCGTGTTCGGCTTGAGGTAATTCCGAAGATTAAAGCTCTATGCTGGAAGCCTTCTTATCGCCCTCAGCTTCAGCCGAGTGCGGCAGCCGCGAAGGAACGCGAGAATCGAGTAGTCCTGCAAGCAGGTGGAATCGCATCGGAGCAGCATTCGCGAGTCGAGGTGGTGGCAATCGGAACATCAACGGGCGGACCGAATGCACTGGCCGAAGTTATCTCGAAACTTCCGGGAGACCTTCCTGTTCCGGTGGTGATTGTGCAACACATGCCGCCAACGTTTACTCGATTTCTCGCCGAACGACTGACGGCAGCATCGTCGCTGCGCGTGCAGGAAGGCAGGCAGGGAGCGTTGCTGGAAGCAGGAGAAGTTTGGATTGCGCCCGGCGACTTCCACATGAATTTACGGCGCGAGGAGCACGACGTGCGACTTGGAATCCTGCAATCAAAACCGGAGAACTCGTGCCGGCCCGCGGTGGATGTGCTGTTCCGTTCAGTCGCAGAGGTTTTCAAGGGAAACACGCTCGCAGTGATTATGACGGGCATGGGACAGGATGGACTGCGCGGCTGCGAACACGTAAAACAAGCAGGCGGACAGATCATAGTTCAGGATGAAGCCACGTCGGTGGTGTGGGGAATGCCGGGGTTTGTGGCGAAGGCCGGATTGGCCGACCGCATACTCCCTCTATCGCAAATCGCAGACGAAATCGTAAGAAGAGTAAATCAGGGGCGCCGGGGGCGGACACAGTCTTCTGCCGCGAGCGCCAGCAACGTGCCGGAAAGCTCAGTGCGCGGTGAGTATGGGAATTGAATCTCAGGAATTCGAATACCTGCGAAACTTTCTGGCGCAGCACTCCGCCATGGTGCTCGACGAAGGCAAAGGATATCTCGCTGAGTCGCGATTGACGCCGCTGGCATATCGCGAGGGTATGAGTTCTGCCCAGGATCTTGTGTCCTGGATGCGGAGGACCGCGTTCTCGGGACTGCATCGCAAGGTTCTCGATGCGATGATGAATAACGAGACATGGTTCTTCCGCGATCATCTTCCATTCGAAGCATTGCGGCAGGTGATTATTCCCGACCTGATGCAGGCGCGCGCCTCTTCACGCCGACTTAGCTTCTGGAGTGCAGCTTCATCGAGTGGACAGGAAGCTTACAGCATCGCAATGCTGATTGCAGATCAGTTCGGCGGGCTGCCGGGTTGGAACATTTCGATTGTGGGCACAGACTTATCTACGACGATTCTGGAGCGTGCAAGGGCTGGAAGGTACAGCCAGCTTGAGGTGAATCGTGGCCTCCCGGCGAAGTATCTCGCGAAGTACTTTACGCGCGAAGGTTCGGATTGGGTTTTATCACCGGCCATTCGGAAGATGGTTGAGTTTCGACAACTGAACCTGACAGAGGCTTGGCAGTTCCTGCCGAAATTCGATACGGTCTTCTTCCGCAATGTGATGATTTATTTCGAACTGGAAACAAAACGCGAGCTATTGAATCGGCTGGTGCACACGATGCAACCAGACGGGTATCTGCTGCTCGGCGCGGCGGAGACCACTTATGGGCTCAGCCAATCCTTCATTCGTACCGCGTGGGACAAGACCGCGTTTTATCGATTGAAGATGTAAAAGTTCGTTGTCGAAACGGCGCGAATGGTTCGCTCCACTTCTCGCGGTACAAGCTGGTTACTTTCCACTGGTAACCAGCAACTTTCCTTCTGCTGTTACCCTGCTGACCCGAGTAACACTCCGACGATTTTGAATCGAGTACTACGCAGATCGTTTTAAGCATCTTCAGCTACTCTGAATTCATCATAATGCTTGTAGCACAAGTGCGGATTGGCGCCCCTCCCCTTCCTTTGCGCCCTGTATAGCTACGAAGGTCCGCGTTTTTATTGAATGTTCACGTTGTCCGATGGGATAGCCCATCGCCGCTCAGGAGGGCTGTATGAAATATGTTGCGACAATTCTCATCGTTCTGATCTGCATCGGCGCGATCTCTTGTGGTGGAGGCGCTGCTAAAACAGCTTCCACCCCCTCGCAGAACGCCACTGTATCCAGCATCACCGTTGGTGCCAGTTCTTTGTCCGTCGTGGCAGGACAAACTGTGCAACTGACCGCGGTTGCCACTTATAACGACAACACCACGAAGGACGTAACGGCGAGCGCAACGTGGAAGACGTCGGACAGCACGGTCGCCACGGTCAGCGCCTCTGGTCTGTTAACGACGCTGAAACCCGGCCAGATCACCGCCACTGCGACGTTCGGCAATATGTCAGGAAGCTCGAAGACGATCGCCGTCACAGCGGCCACGCTCGCTTCCATCACTATCTCTCCGAGTTCCGCTTCCCTCTCTATAGGACAGACCAAACAGTTGAAGGCCACCGGCACATACAGCGATGGCTCCACGAAGGACCTCTCAAGCACGGTGACTTGGTCCTCGAGCAGCTCGAGTGTTGCATCGGTGAGTTCTTCGGGACTCGTTACCGGCGTAGCCGCAGGAACGGCAAACATCAGTGCCGCATCCGCGGGCGTTAATGCCTCGGCGGCATTCATCGTAACCTCGACGCCAGCTCCGGCGCTCTCCTCGCTGCTGGTCACGCCAGCATCCTCCTCCATTGCCGCGGGCGCGACGAAGCAGTTGCAGGCGATCGGAACCTTCTCGGATGGTTCGACGAAAGACCTGAGCGGCACAGTTACCTGGAGTTCCAATGCACAGAGCGTTGCCACGGTAAGCGCCGCAGGCTTGGTATCGGCTGTCGCTGCCGGAAACGCCACGATCACGGCCGTCTCTGGCTCGCTCAGCGCAACTGCCGCGATTACCGTAACCTCGTCCTCACCGACGCTTGCTTCGCTGGCGATTGTGCCGGCCTCCGCGACACTCGCCATCGGCGAAACGAAGCAACTGAAAGCTACCGGCACATACAGCGATGGCAGCACGCAGGACGTGACGGCATCGGTTTCCTGGACTTCCAACAATCAGACGACGGCAACGGTTGACGCAGTAGGAGTAGTCACCGCGGCCGCAGCAGGACAGGCAACTATCACAGCCACGTCGGGCACAATCACAGCGACGGCAAGCATCACGGTCGCAAGTGCGGTCCCGAATTTGACCACGATCATCGTTACCCCGGCAACCGCATCGATCGCAACCGGTCAGACGCAGCAATTCTCGGCTAACGGCATCTACTCCGATGGCAGCGCCGTGGATATCACGAACGTCGTCGCTTGGGGATCGGATGTGCCGGGTGTCGCCAGCGTCAACGCTACGGGATTGGCAAGCGGCGTCAGCGCCGGAACAGCCAATGTCACTGCTACCTCTGGAAGCGTGGTGGGCACCGCCGCACTGGTGGTAACGCCCGCTGTGCTGCAGACGATCGACATCTCGCCGGACGATCAATCGGTTCCGGTCGGTGGCCAGGTTCAGTACATGGTGACCGGCACGTTCAGCGATCAGTCCACGCAGAACCTGACGAATGTGGTCTTCAGTTCGTCCGATCCGACTATCGCGACGATCGATCCCGCAACGGGCATCGCAACCGGTGTTCTGTCCAGCTCGACTGCGATCACGATTACCGCTTCGGTGGGCAACATCACTAACAGCACAACTCTGAAGGTGCTTCCGCCAACGCTGCAGGAACTGAGCCTTGCGCCAGTCACGCTTGCAGTGGGAACCACGCAACAGCTAGTGCTTACGGGTGTGTTCAGCGATGGCAGCACGGAACAGCTTACGGCGGGAGTGACCTGGAGTTCTTCGGACACTTCGATCGCCAGCGTTGACCTTAGCGGCTTCGTGAAGGCGAATGCTGCGGGTCAAGCCACAGTGACCGCTGCTTACAACGGGAAGGCGGCTTCGACTACGGTGACGGTAATGGCTCCGACGCAGGTCTCGGTCACTCCGGGCTCGGCAAATATCGGAATCAACGGCACGCAGCAGTTCACTGCGACCGCGGTCTTCCCTGACGGCAGCACGCAGGACGTGACGGCGCAGGCTGAATGGGTCTCCTCCAAGGCGACAGTTGCCCTGATCAGCAACACCGGCCTGGCAAACGCACTGAGCATGGGAACGACGGACATCAGCGCGACTTTCCAGGGCGTTACCGGGGCGGCGAGCCTAACGGTGACCTCGGCGAAACTGGTCTCCATCACAGTGTTGCCGAATAACCCCATCGCTCCGACACATGCGAAGATTCAGTTCACTGCGGTCGGTGTGTTCAGCGATAACACGACGCTTCCGTTGGCGGGCGTTTACTGGCGCAGCTCTTCGGCCAGCCGCGCCAATATCACCGGGTACGGACTGTCGCGAACCAAGAAGTCTGGAACGGTGGTGATCTCGGCGACGCTGAACGGAATCACCGGCAAATCGACGATAACGGTTACTTCATCCGCGTTAGTCTCGGTCACTGTGACACCGGATGCTGTCAAGATTGCAGCCGGAACGGCCCAGCAGTTCACGCTGATCGGGACGTTTGCGGATGGAACGCAGGTTGATGTTTCGAAGTCGGCCTATTGGCAGACCTCGGATTACCACGATGCAGTCATCTCGGGTTCTGGCGTGGCTACGGGCGTCGCTCCTGGACAGGTGACGATCACGGGAAGCTTCCACGAGTTGACGGACACGACGCCGTTGACGATTTCGAATGCGACAATCGTAAGCGTCGGAGTGTCTCCAGCGTCCGCATCGATCCCGTTGGGCTACTCGCAGCAATTCGCCGCTGCGGGGACGTTCAGTGATGGGTCAACGCAGGACATCACTTCAGTGTCGCAATGGAGCTCTTCGAATCCGGGCGTCGCGGTGGTAAACGCAACAGGCCTGGCGACCAGCGCCGGACGCGGAACAACCAACATCAAGGCCAGCTTCAAATCAGCGAGCGGAACAGGCTCACTGACGGTAAACTAACCTCCTGAGTAACTCGGCCCTCCCGGTGGGAGGGCCTTTTCTATTGCTCGCTGACTGTCGATGAGATTACCTGGAAGAAAGGGGTGTTGAGTCGTCACCGATTACGGTGGCCCATTTTCGAACACGCCAGGATTTTACGAGACCATTTCTGACGTATGGATCGGATTTTGCGAAGGCTTCGGCAACGGCGGGGCTGTCTCCTTTGAATACCAGAATCGCTGTGTCTGCAGGATCGACGAGCGCGCCACCGAGAACCAGTTCGCCTCGCGCATTTGCCTCCCGAGCTAATTTCAAATGAGCTTCGCGAAACTCCGCTCGTCGTTGAACATAGTCATCGACTACATCGTAGAAAAGAATGTGATGCATGGCGAGATCTCCCCCTGGGATCTCTGCCATTTTACCGCTGGAAAAACACCTAGCCCTGACAGGTTAATGCGTTGAGGATTTGCGTAACCCGGCTGGCTACTTTCGGGAAGTCCACTCCGCCACCGTGGATGGTGGGTCCTTCGCCGCGCATGTCGCGGACCTGGAATTCAAACTCACTCTCACGTGTACGCACGATGCCTACGTAGTCCCCTTTGTACAACCGAAAACCATCAATCTCAGCCTGCAGCAACGCATCCATATCGGGCTCCTCGCTCAGTGCCAGGCAAAACGGCGCTCTGAGCCAACGTCCAGGAGATAGGCACGAGGCCTGCCAACTCAAGCAGCAGCGGCACGCCCCAGCCACACAGCTAAGGGTAGTGTTTGCCGCGTGTCCCGCAGCCTTGCCTTAAGCACCTCCCGTTGCGCAGCTTGCGCGAGGAAGATTTACATTCCCCTCTATGTCAAATGGTGTGTGGAAGGGGCAGACAACAGCTCTGAATCGCGGATCAACTCTCGTGAATCTAAATTGGATAGAATAGAAGCATACTGGCCGGTGGTGTCGCCGTTGCGCGACAGTTCTCACCGACGTTGATCTGGATTTCCGCAATGACGAGTGTTCCTCTAAATGTAGCGTCGCTCATCAGCTCGATCGTGGGCGCAGTTGTAGTGATGATCTGGCGTGTTCGCGAATCGCGCACCGCAGTTTCGGCAAGGAAGATCATCATTCCTCCCCTGGGAATGGCGACGGGCTTCATGATGTTCGTTGTGCCTGCGTTCCGTGTGCCATGGAGCTGGGCCGGAGTAGCGTTCCTGGGCGGAGCGATTGGCTTGGCGTATCCGCTGCTGCGCACGTCACGGCTTGTTCGTGAAGGCGACACGGTTATGGCTCAGCGTTCGAATGCATTCTTCGCTGTGGTCATCGTTCTGGCCGGAATTCGCGTTGCCGCGCGCGGGTATCTGGACACGGTGCTTACGGTTCAGCAGACCGCCGCGCTGTTCTTCATTCTTGCGTTCGGAATGATTCTCCGCTGGCGAACGCAGATGTTCTTGCAATATCGCGCGCTCATGAGCGAGCCGCACCTTTCCTAGACAGGCCTCAGAACTGTTCGACTACCGCCGCACTCCACGTGCGGCGTTGTTGTTTCAAACCCGAACACGGTGAGCCTCGGGCAGGACGATTACGCTGGATCAAAGCTGGCTAAAGCGCTTTAATAGGTTTGTACAATCTGCTCAGGCCAAGACAGGAACGGTCCTTGGCCTTCAGGACAAACATGAAGCGCCTAGCACTGCTGTTGTTATTCGTAGCATCATGGGCTGCAGCAGAAACGCAGCCTGCAAACCTGGTCGCAAATATCCCAAACCGCACAACCATAAGCCTGAATGGCGCATGGCGCACAATCGTCGATCCGTATGACACGGGCGAAGGCGGGCAGTTCTATAAGAACGCCAAGCCTAAAGATAATCGCAGCCTGGTGGAGTATGAGTTCGACGCTTCTCCGTTGCTGAACGTGCCCGGAGACTGGAACTCCCAACGCGAAAGTCTCTTCTTCTACGAAGGCACGGTCTGGTACAAGAAGTCATTCCTCTATAAGACGCGCGAACATGTGCGCACATTTCTCTACTTCGGAGCAGCGGCAACTCGCGCCAAGGTTTATCTCAATGGAGAAAAGTTGGGACAGCACGAAGGAGGCTATACACCCTTCAACTTCGAAGTGACGGGCAAGATCAAGGATGGCGACAATTTCGTCGTCGTCGAACTGAATAATCAGCGTCGCAAAGACGCGATTCCCGCCACAAACACGGACTGGTGGAACTATGGCGGGTTGACCCGCGACGTAACGCTCGTCGAAGTTCCTGAGCAATTTGTTCAAAACTACTTTGTGCAACTGGCAAAGGGATCGACGAACGAGGTTGCAGGCTGGGTGCAACTCAACGGCGCTACGAGCCCACAGCAGGTGACTATCGCGATTCCAGAGGCTCAGATCAAGCGCGTGGTGACAACGGACGCGAAGGGCCACGCTGAGTTTCGTTTCCCGGCAAAGCTCGCGCTGTGGTCGCCGGAGAATCCGAAGCTGTATGAAGTCGCGATCTCGTCGGGTAAGGATGAGGTGCATGACCAGATTGGGTTCCGCACGATTGAGACGCGCGGGAGCAAGATTTATCTAAACGGCAAGCCTATTTTTCTGCGTGGGATCTCGATGCATGAAGAGGCTCCGTATCGCGGAGGACGTGCATTCTCGTCAGAGGATGACAGAACGCTTCTAGGGTGGGTAAAGGAACTTGGATGCAACTACGTTCGCTTGGCGCATTATCCACACAACGAGGCGATGACGCGGATGGCAGATCGATTGGGCCTTCTGGTCTGGTCGGAGATTCCGGTGTACTGGGATACGGCGTGGACGAACCCGACGACACTGGACGATGCGCGGGGACAGTTGCGCGACAACATTACGCGAGATCACAACCGTGCTTCGGTGGCGTTCTGGTCCATTGCAAATGAAACGCCGATCAACACGGAGCGGACAGAGTTTCTGAGGAATCTTGCTTCGTATGCAAGATCGCTGGATGGCACTCGCCTGATCACGGCGGCACTGAATCGAACTTCGCACCCGGAGCCCGGGACGCGTGTATTGGAGGACCCGATTGGGCAGGACCTGGATGTGCTCGGCATCAATGAGTATCTGGGCTGGTATGAAGGACGCTTGGAAGACACGGACAAAATCGTATGGAAGAATGCTTACGATAAGCCGCTGCTGATCAGCGAATTTGGAGCAGAAGCGCCAGCGGGGCTTCATGGGGATCAGGACAGCATTTGGACGGAAGAGTTTCAGGCGAACTTCTACGAGCACCACATTGCAATGGTCTCGAAGATTGACTCGCTGGCAGGAATGTCACCCTGGGTGTTGATGGATTTCCGTTCGCCACGCAGGCTGCTTCCGGCGGTGCAGGATTATCGCAATCGCAAGGGGCTTGTTTCGGACAGAGGCGAACATAAAAAGGCGTTCTACACGCTGCAGGAGTTCTACAAGAAGAAAGCGGCGGATACAGCGAACTAAGAAGGTCTCGCCGAGCCCAGATCCAGTGCAACAAGGACAAGGGCTCGGCGAAGTTGTCTCTACTGAAGAGAAGCCATGTCGATGACGAAGCGATATTTCACATCGCTGCGAATCATGCGCTCGTAAGCCTCATTGATTTTATCGATCGAGATCATCTCGATATCCGCGACAATGTTGTTCTTCCCGCAGAAATCAAGCATCTCCTGTGTTTCCGGAATGCCGCCAATGAGCGAACCGGCAAAGTTGCGGCGTTTGAAAATCAACTGGAAAACGGCAACAGGCAAGGGCTGGGGCGGTGCTCCAACCTGCACCAGCGTGCCTTCGCGGCGCAACAGATTCAGGTACTCATTGATGTCGTGCGGTGCGGAGACGGCATCGAGGATGAAATGGAAGCTGTTCGCCGCCTTGGCCATCTGGTCTTTATCTTTGGAAATGATGACCTCATGGGCGCCAAGGCGCTTGCCATCCTCTACCTTGCTGGGCGAGGTCGTGAAGAGCGTAACGTGCGCGCCCATCGCGCGCGCGAACTTCACACCCATGTGGCCGAGGCCTCCGAGACCGACGATCCCGACTTTCTGCCCGGGGCCAACGTTCCAGTGGCATAGCGGCGAGTAGGTCGTGATGCCTGCGCAGAGCAACGGCGCAACGGCTTTGAGATCGAGATTCTCAGGCACGCGCAATACGAAGTCCTGATCGACTACGACGGTCTTGGAGTATCCGCCAAAGGTGTGGCCGCCGGTCTGCTTTTCTGGACTGTTGTAGGTGAGGATCATACCGTTCTCGCAATACTGCTCGAGTCCGGCCTTGCAGCTGTCGCAGATGCGGCAGGAGTCAACGAGGCATCCGACGCCGACGAGGTCGCCCTCTTTGTGTTTTTTGACTTTGGAGCCTACAGCCGAAACGCGTCCTACGATCTCGTGTCCCGGCACGCACGGATAAATGGTGCCGCCCCACTCATCGCGAGCGGTATGAATATCAGAATGGCAAACTCCGCAATAGAGAATTTCTATCTGTACGTCGGTGGGACCGGGGTCGCGGCGTTCAAAGGAAAACGGCGCCAGCGGCGTAGTTGGGGACTGTGCTGCATAACCTTTCGTCTTGAGCACTGGAGATCTCCTTGCAGTTGTGTTGGATAAAAGATTGGATGTAGCCGCTGACGTGAGGGTGCAAACGCGAGGGAATCGAACCTTCTCAGGGTGAACTCAGTCTCAGGAATTCTCCAGCACCGACGCAAGAGCGCGCATGTTCTTCACTACGACTTGCCGCGCATCCACTTCAAGCAGGCCCTCGGCCTGCAGGCGCGTCAGATTGCGGGAAACGAGTTCGCGAACAGTGCCAAGCTGGTTGGCTAACTCCTGATGACTGACCGGCAACTGGAACTCAACTCCACGCGCTGTCTGCTTGCCTTCGGTCTGGGCCAACCTGACGAGCATTGAAATAAGACGCTCGCGAATGGTGGTGAACGAAAGCTCTTCGATGATGCCGACCAGACGCCGCAACCTGGCTCCGACTTGAGCCAGCACCTTGAGCGCAACCTCGGGATGCTCCATGCAGTAGGCCTGGAAGTCACGACGCGAGATGAAGGCGATCTCCGCGTCTTCGACGGCGATGGCCGACGCAGGATAGGGGCCTCCATCGAAAACAGGCAGCTCGGCAATGGTGCCGCCGGGACCATCGATGGAGAGCACCTGTTCCCTTCCACTCGCGGACGTTTTGAAAATGCGAACCTTGCCGAGAGCAATGATGTGGAGTCCCTTGCAGGGCTCTCCCTCGGAAAACAAGAGCTCGCCCTTCTCGAACGTCTTCCTCACGGTGCGAACGGAGAGGTGGTCGAGCTCTGAATCAGAAAGGTTCGAGAGTAACGCTGATTTCTTGAGGACAGCCGCCAAACTAATCCGGTCCGTTTTCATCAGCAGAATTCTATCAGGCGCGGTTGCGTGAAACGGACGGTACTCCCGTTCAATTCTGGTGGACATTCCTGCTTTGGTTCACCAGCGTGCCGGTCTGGCGGATGGCAACTCGCCGGTTGTCGGTTGGCTCAAAAAACTTATGGTACAGCGCAGCTTTTGGAGTGGATTCGCGACGGGAGCAGCCGTTTCCCTGGCTGGTTTCTGGGCATATGGGCTGATGGGACGCGGTGGGGACAGCCGCATCATCCGCTTGGAAAAGAGTGTTCAGATCGGCCGCCCCGTGCACGATGTCTTTGATGCATGGAGTGATCTGAGCCGCATTCCCCAATTCACTGACATTATCCAAAGAGTGAGCGTGTCTGGCAATCGCTCGACGTGGAGTGCCGTGGTCGGTGGCCGAAATTTGGAATGGGAGGCGGAACTGACTCAGGTTGTCCCCAAGCAAGTGTTGGGATGGAAGACTGTTGGCGGAACACAGCTCACAGGCCGCGTGGTGTTTTCGCCTGTCGCGGACGACACGGTCATGCATGTGCAGATGAACTATGTGCCACCCTCCCGCGCACTGCGGCCTTTGTTCTCTCCTGTGACTGGACAGTTGGAAGGTTATATCGAACAAGTTCTCCGGGATTTCAAAGCCCACCTAGAGGGCTCGCGTGCCGGACATGTATCCAGAGAAGAAGAGCGGCGTGCCACCGGGACGTACGGCCCCGAACTCGCTTCTCCCAAGCAGAACGTGGAGTTTGGGCCTCCTGATACACCGGTCGAGTACACACGTCCGACCGAACCCACGTTCATGAACAAACGTCAGAACAAGTAGGACCGGACCCCCTTTTCGCAGGCAGGTGGTTTTTTCGTCCACGAACACTGGCTTCAGCGTGATCCCATACACATCTCCCGAGGACAACATGGCAAAGAGTGCTGCACAGGTCATCATTGAAACTCTGATCGAATCCGGAGTGAAACGAATCTATGGCATACCGGGTGACTCGCTGAACGGGATCACCGAGGCGATCCGTAGTTCGGGAAAGATCGAGTGGGTGCACGTGCGGCACGAAGAGGAAGCTGCGTTTGCCGCCGGAGCTGAAGCGCACATCACCGGGAAGCTAGCGGTGTGCGCTGGTAGCTGCGGACCGGGAAATATGCACCTCATTAATGGTCTCTACGACTGCCATCGGAGCCGTGTTCCGGTGCTCGCGCTCGCCGCACAGATTCCGAGTGATGAGTTGGGCAGCGGATATTTTCAGGAGACTCGTCCACAGCAGATATTTCGCGACTGCAGCCACTATGCGGAGATGGTGGGCTCGGCGAACCAGGTTCCTCGATTGCTGGGAATTGCCATGCGCAGCGCGGTTGCACAGCGCGGCGTATCGGTGCTGATCGCTCCGGGCGACGTGCTGCTGGGAGAATGTTCAGAGCCGATGCACCCGATCGCCATCAGCGGGACAGCGCCGTGTTCGCACCCAGAACAGGCTGACGTAGAACGGGCAGCGGAGATGCTGAACCGCGCAGCTAGGGTCACGATTCTTGCTGGGATCGGCTGCGCCGGAGCGCACAGCGAGCTGATCTCGCTCGCGGGGCATCTGCAGGCTCCTATTGTGCACGCGATGCGCGGAAAAGAAGTGGTCGAGTACGACAATCCTTATGATGTAGGGATGACGGGACTACTGGGGTTTTCGTCGGGCTACTACGCGATGATGAATTGCGACACGCTGCTGATGCTGGGAACTGATTTTCCGTATCAGCAGTTCTTCCCGCAGCACGCAAAGGTTCTGCAGGTCGATGTGAGGGGAGAACAGATTGGCCGGCGCACGCGAGTGGACCTGGGCCTGGTTGGCGACGTGAAACACACGATTGAAGCTCTGATGCCGATGCTGGAAAAGAAACGGGACTCGGCTCACTTGAGCACTTCGGTGGACCACTATGGTCGCGCGCGCAAACAGCTAGATTCGCTTGCGGTGGCGGAGAACGACCGTGTGCCGCTGCATCCGCAGTACGTGGCGAAGATGATTGATCAGCTCGCTGATGATGACGCGATTTTCACTTGCGATGTGGGGACGCCAACGATTTGGGCAGCGCGCTATCTGCACATGAATGGTAAGCGCAGGCTAGTTGGATCTTTTACGCATGGCTCGATGGCGAACGCACTGCCGCAAGCAGCGGGCGCGCAGGCGGTGGACAGGAAGAGACAGGTGATTGCGCTGGCAGGAGATGGCGGCGTGGCCATGTTGCTGGGAGGACTGCTGACGCTGCACCAAATGAAGCTTCCGGCGAAAATCGTGGTGTTCAACAATGCCTCACTGGCTTTCGTGGAAATGGAAATGAAAGCAGTGGGCCTGCTGGACTTCGGAACGGAACTGCGCAATCCGAACTTTGCGAAGATTGCGGAGGCGGCGGGAATACTGGGCGTGAGGATAGAGAACTCCAAGGATCTCGAGGGGGGATTGCGTGAGGCGCTGAAGCACGACGGACCAGCCGTGGTGGATGTGCTGGTACACAGGCAGGAGCTGTCGATGCCTCCACACATCAACATGTCACAGATGGCGGGCTTTGCGATGTATCTGGCAAAGGCCGTGCTGAATGGACGCGGCGACGAGATCATCGATTTAGCGAATACGGAGCTGTTCCGGTAGCGGGAGCAGCTACTTCAACGCTTGCGGGATGCGTGCGCTTTTTCGCGGAGCTTAGCGAGGCGTTCCCCGGCGGCGAGGAGCGTCTCGGAACGCTTGGCGAAATGGAAGCGGATGAGGTGGCGGACAGGTTCATGGAAGAAGCTGGAACCGGGCACTCCGGCAACACCGACTTCGCGCGCGAGCCACTCGGCAAAGGCGACATCGTCGTCCCATCCGAACTCTGAAATATCGACCATCACGTAGTAAGCACCCTCGGGACGCGAGTAGGCGAGTCCGGCCTGATCAAGGCAATTCAGGAAGAGATCGCGCTTTTCCGTATAGATGGCAAGCAGATCGCTGTAGTAGCTGTCTGGCAGCTCGAGCCCAGCAATTGCGGCGGATTGCAAGGGAGCAGCGGCTCCCACGGTGAGGAAGTCGTGGACTTTGCGGGCTTCGTTGATGACGGCGGGTGGGGCGATTACGTAGCCGAGACGCCATCCAGTGATGGAGTATGTCTTGGAAAGTGAGCTGCATGAGATGGTGCGCTCGAACATTCCTGGTAATGTGGCGAAGTAGGTGTGGCGGTGAGGCTCGTAAACGATGTGTTCGTACACTTCATCGGTCAGAACAAAGCAGTCGAACTCCTCGGCAAGAGAGGCGATGTAGAGTAGCTCTTCACGGGTGAAGACGCGGCCTGAAGGATTGGCAGGATTGCAGAGGACCAGAGCTTTTGGACGCTGCTCGAAGGCGCGTCGCAACTCCTCCGGGTCGAAGCGGAAGTCGGGCGGATGTAGGGTGACGTGGATGGGCTGAGCGCCGGAAAGAATGGCATCAGCAGCATAGTTCTCGTAAAAGGGCGAGAAGACGATGACCTTGTCGCCCGGATTGCAGGCGGTCATCATGGCCACCATCATGGCTTCCGTGCTGCCGCAGGTGATGACGAAGTTTTCGTCAGGATCGAGCGGCATGCCCATGAAACGGGATTGCTTGCGGGCCAGGGCAGTCCGGAAATCCGGAGCTCCCCAGGTGACCGCATACTGGTGCGGACCGCGGCGGGCGGAATGCTCCAGCGCTGCAATCAGCGGCTCGGGTGGATCGAAATCGGGGAAGCCTTGCGACAGGTTGATCGCCCCGCACTCGTTGGAAACCCGCGTCATCCTGCGGATCACGGACTCTCCAAATAGACTGGTTCGATGGCTGGTCTTTGGCATGAGCGTTACAGAAACCCACCTCTACTGTACGACAAAGCTGTGAGGGACAGACAACCGGCCGTGAGTTCATGTCGCGGATTCCTTTTGAAGATAGGTTGTTGAAGGGCGGACAACAACTTTCAAATTCAGAACATCCCACCGCACTATGAAAACGCCCGGCCGAATTCCCAAAGCTGGCAAAACTGCTTCAGCTCCGAGTCCAGAAACCTCAGCACAACTAAGAGCAGTCGAGCGGCAGCCATTTAGTCCCAACTCAGTTCAGAAAAAAGCGCGAATCGATGGTGCCGCCAAGGTGGTGAGTGTTTGCCCATATTGCGCAGTCGGCTGCAGCCAACTGGTGTATGTAAAGGGCGGCAAGGTCATCGACATCGAGGGGAATCCCGATAGTCCAATCAACGGCGGAACGCTGTGCCCCAAGGGCGCGAACACGTTCCAGTTGAACATTAATCCTCACCGCATCACTGAGGTGATGTATCGGGCACCGTATTCGGATCGATGGGAGAAGAAGCCGCTGGATTGGGCGATGGACCGCATTGCGCAGTTGACGAAAGAGACGCGCGAAAAAGGCTTCATCGAGAAGAACGAGAAAGGCGACGAGGTGAATCATGTGCGCAACATGATGAGCCTGGGCGGCGCCACGCTTGATTTGGAAGAAAACTACCTGATGAAAAAGCTGTTAAATGCAGGATTGGGCATTGTTTCGATAGAAAACCAGGCCCGTATTTGACACAGCGCTTCTGTGCCCGGTCTGGGCACTGCGCTGGGTCGCGGAGCGGCCACCAGTCTTCAGGAAGATCTACAGAACAGCGATTGCGTTCTGATTATGGGTTCGAACATGGCGGAAGCTCATCCGGTTGGATTCCGCTTCCCGATGAAGGCACGCGAGCGAGGAGCTCAGCTCATACACGTCGATCCGCATTTCTCGCGGACGTCGGCAATGTGCAACCAGTATGTGCCGATTCGCACAGGCACCGATATCGTATTTCTCGGTGCGCTGATCAACTACATTCTTCAGAACGATCGCTGGTTCAAAGAATATGTAATGGCGTACACAAACGCGCCGACCATTATCAATGATGAGTTCCGCGACGCCGAGGATCAGGGTGGGTTCTTCGACGGCTACGACGAGAAGACTCGTACGTACGATCCAACGAAGATCAAGTGGAACTACGCTTCGGATGATGGACAGCCGAAAACGCACGCACACACGGATGTAAAGGCAGAGTCATTCAGCGAACGCGCCGGTGCGATTTCCACGCACAAGCCGGAAACCGATCCCACGCTGCAAAATCCGCGCTGCGTGCTGAACATTCTGCGACATCACTATGAGCGTTACACGCCAGAGATGGTGGAGAAGGTCTGCGGCTGTAAGAAAGAAGAGTTCCTGAAAGTGGCAGAGACCGTGTGCGCCAACTCTGGACGGGAACGCACGACCTCGATTGTGTATGCGGTGGGCTGGACACAGCACAGCACGGGCGTGCAGATCATTCGCGCTGCGACCATCGTGCAACTTCTGCTTGGCAACATTGGACGCCCGGGTGGCGGGATTATGGCAATGCGTGGGCATGCCTGCATTCAGGGCTCGACCGACGTACCTACGCTGTACGATCTGCTGCCGGGCTACCTGATGCAGCCGACAACGCTGCGGAAACACACGACTTTGGCCGAGTACCTAAAGAAAGAAACAGTTGAGTTTGGGTACTGGGCGAATTTTCCGAAGTTCATGATCAGCCTGCTGAAGGCCTGGTATGGCGAGGCGGCAACCAAAGAGAATGACTACGGATTCAACTGGATTCCCAAGCTGGACGCCAACTACTCGCACCTGGCGCATTTTGTTCGTATGGCAAGGGGAGAAGTGGAAGGCATGTTCCTGATGGGGCAGAACCCGGCAGCAGGGGCTCCGAACGGCAACCTGCATCGCGAGGGACTGCGCAAGCTGAAATGGCTGGTAGTGCGCGACTGGTTTGAAATTGAGAGCGCCTCGTTCTGGTATTTGGGGCCTGAGCATCCGGATCCAAAAACGATTGGGACGGAGGTGTTCTTTATCCCGGCAGGTTCAAGCGCGGAAAAGGAGGGTACGTTTACCAACACGCAGCGCCTGCTGCAATGGCACGACAAGGCCGTCGATCCTCCGGGCGATTGCCGCTCGGATGCATGGTTTATGTATGAGCTTGGCAAGCGCCTGAAGAAGCTATATGCGGGCTCGAAGCTGAGTCGCGATCAGGGTTTGCTGAACCTCACATGGGATTACGATCAGGATCATCCGGAGATGCTGCCGGATGGGACGATGAGCCGGATTGAGGGTGAGCCCTCCGTAGAGAAGATCCTGAAAGAGATGAACGGCTACACGGTCGCAGACCGCAAGCAGGTTCCGAACTTCAACAGCCTGAAAGACGATGGCTCGACGGCGTGCGGCGTGTGGATCTATAGCGGCGTTTTCCCGAGCGACAACAACAACCGCGCCCGCTCGCGCAAGACCGATCCGAACAATTACGTGAGCCCGGAGTGGGGATTTTCATGGCCGGCAAACCGGCGCATCATGTACAACCGCGCCTCGGCTGATCCCGAGGGCAAGCCGTGGTCGGAACGCAAGAAGTACATGTGGTGGGACGAGGAGAAGAAACGCTGGACGGGCTTCGACATACCCGATTTCGAACCGGATAAGCCACCGTCGTATCGTCCTCCGGACGGTGCCAAGGGAATGCAGGCGATTGCAGGCGACACGCCGTTCATCATGAAACCGGATGGAAAAGGATGGCTGTTTGCGCCTACAGGCACGAAGGATGGTCCGCTGCCAACGCACTTCGAGCCCATTGAGTCGCCGGTTCCAAACCTGCTTTACGCACAACAGGACAATCCTACGGTCGAGCTTTATAACGTTCCGGGGAACGATAAGAATGGGGCGCTTGATCCGGACTTCCCGATCGTAGCGACTACTTATCGCCTGACGGAGCACTACCTGAGCGGCCCGATGAGCCGCTTTGATAGCTGGCTCAACGAACTGCAGCCAGAGATGTTCGTGGAGATCAGCCCTGAGCTGGCGGAGGAGAGAGGAATTGAGCATGGCGGCTGGATGACGGTGTGGAATCGTCGCGGCACGATGGAAGCAAAAGCCATGGTGACTCCGAGGATGAGGCCACTCACGGTGAACGGCCAAACACTGCATCAGATCGGACTGCCATTCCACTGGGGATATTCGGGCGAAACACCGGGAGGAATCGCAAACGACCTCACGTCGATTGTGGCTGATCCCAATGTGAGCATGCACGAAGCCAAAGCCTTCACGGTCAACATTCGCCCGGGGAGGTTGCCGAGACCGCAGACGGTCACGGATATGCGTCCCGCTCCGTGGCCTGAGCATGGGCCATCACCAGACACCCGGAACTCCGACCAGCCAGAAGGTCAAATGCTATGAACGAGCTTGTGCAGATAGCGAACGAAGTGCAGAACGCTTGGAGCCGGCCTGCTCCTCCTGAAGCGCGGGAGCAAACAGGATTCTTTACGGACACAACGCTCTGCATTGGGTGCAAGGCTTGCGAAGTTGCATGCAAGCAGTGGAACCAGCTTCCATCCGACGGAATGCAACTGAGCGGCAACAGCTACGACAACACGCTGATGCTGAGTGACACTACGTGGCGGCATGTCGCCTTCGTCGAGCAGTTTGATCGCTCGAAGGACGGCAATGGTGATGGCGCAGCAGGCCGCTGGCTGATGATGAGCGATGTGTGCAAGCACTGCGAAGTGGCTCCGTGCCAGGAAGCGTGCCCCACGGGCTCGATCGTTTACAACGAATTCGGCAATGTTTATGTGCAGCAGGATATCTGTAATGGGTGCGGCTATTGTGTGGCGGCGTGTCCCTTCGGAGTGCTTGCGCGCAACAAACTCGATGGACGGGCGCACAAGTGCACGCTGTGCTACGACCGACAGAAGATCGACATGACGCCTGCGTGCGCAAAAAGCTGTCCCACTGAGTCGATTCAGTTCGGTCCTCTGAGCAAGCTGAGAGAGAAGGCGAAAAAACGCGTTGAAGAACTGCACGGCCGCGGCGAAACCGATGCGTATCTGTATGGCGCGGAGACGAATGGTGAATATAGCGCGCTGAATTCTTTCTTCCTGCTGAAGGACAAGCCGATTAGCTACAACTTGCCGGAAGCGCCACGCCGTCCGGTGGCTCACATGAAGCGCAACTACATCTTCAGCTTTGCCGTGTCGCTGGCGCTAACCGCCATGTCGGCCGTGCTCTTCCACCGAGGAACCTAAACGTGGCCGATCGAGGACTTCTGCCGCAACCTGAGCAGTTCGAGAAAATCACTCCAACCCTGGAACTGGTTCGCAAGGTAAAACCTCGCGGGGACGCCACGCGAGGTTATGAAGATGTTCCTATCCTGAAAAGGCCGGTATGGGGATGGGAAATTGCCTTCTACTTCTTTGTCGAAGGCGTGAGTGCCGGGATGTATACGCTGGGCACCGTGGCCGACCTGGTAGGAGTAAAGCGGCACCGCGACACGATCGGATATGGCCGTCTGACAGCTCTATTTGCCATGATGCCCGCGCCGGGGCTGCTGATCCTTGACTTGGGCAGGCCGGAGCGGTTTCATCACATGCTGCGGGTTTTCAAGCCGCGCTCGCCGATGAATCTGGGCACATGGGCACTGACTACCTATGCGCTGTTCACGACGCTGCGTGCAGCTCACGGACTCGCACACAAACTTCCCCATATACCCGTCATTACCCGCTTGCTGGAACGCATCCCCGAACGCGCGGCAAGCGTGCTGGGACTCCCTGCAGCCCTTACCATGCTCAGCTACCCGGGTGTACTGCTTGAGAGCACAAGCACTCCTGTGTGGGCGCACACGCCATATCTCGGCCCGCTGATTGCCGCCAGTTCGGTTGGGAGTGGTGCCGCAGCCCTGTCGCTGGTAGGCGAGTTCACGGGGGATGAGTTGGCCATCCGGCACATGCTACGCATGGAAAATGCAGCGGTAGTTGGTGAAGGCGTGTGCCTGGGAGCGTACTTTGCCACGGCCAAGAGCGCGGCGAAGCCGCTGATCTCGGGCGGACAGTCGAAGCTGTTCTGGATTGGGGCGGTTGGGCTGGGCATGATCGCGCCAGCGATTCTGCGAAGGAGTAAATCACGCACGGCACGAATCGCCAGCTCTATCCTGACGCTCGTCGGCAGCCTGGCACTGAAGTGGGCGATCACGCATGCGGGAGGAGAGTCCTCGCAGGACCGTGGGCTCGCAGACCAGAACGCCAATCGCGGTAGCTGGAAACCATGATCTAAGACGGTTATAGCGTCACCCTTGCACAAACCATGCCGCCGAAGCATACTGAATCTGGGTGAGCTTTCAGTGTGCGCATGCGACGTGTGTCCGTGCATTGATCGACGGCATGACTCCATCTTCTAATTCCGACATCTTTCGCCGACTGCCCTCGGTCGATGAGTTGCTGAGGACTGCGTCGCTGGTAGCAATTACGGCTGAGTACGGCAGAGCCACAGTGATCGACGCAGTGCGGGCCGAACTGGAGCACCTGCGCGCAATGATTTCACGCGGGACGATGACGGAACACGATCTAGAACACGCCACCACCACCCTGCCGGAGCAAGTTGCCGAAAGGCTGGAGCTATCCACGGCTCCCTCGCTGCGTCGCGTGATCAACGCGAGTGGTGTGGTGATTCATACGAATCTTGGTCGCGCACCTCTGGCGCCTGAAGCGATCGCACGAATTGTTGAGACCGCTACAGGCTACAGCAACCTGGAATTTGACCTGGAAAAAGGCGAGCGGGGCCGTCGCGACAAGCATGCGGAGCACCTGTTTACGCAGTTGTTCGCGCGGGAGGGCATCGAGGGAAAGTCGGCGCTGGTGGTCAACAACAACGCCGCCGCGGTCTTCCTTGGGCTCTCGGCATTGGCGGCGGGCGGCGAAGTGATCATCTCGCGCGGAGAACTCGTGGAGATCGGCGGATCGTTCCGCGTCCCGGAGATCATGGCGCAGTCGGGAGCGATCCTTCGCGAAGTGGGTACGACGAACCGCACGCGATTGGAAGATTACAAATCGGCAATCAACGAAAACACACGACTGTTGCTGCGCGTCCACCGATCGAATTTTGAGATTGTCGGTTTTACAGAGCAGCCTGCGTTGGCAGAGCTAGAGGAGCTTGCGCGGCAGAGCAATATTCCGCTGATGGAAGATCTTGGCTCGGGAGCGTTGGTGGACCTTGCTTCCTATGGCATCGCGGATGAGCCGGACGTCTATGCTTCGCTGCGCGCGGGAGTTTCCGTCGTGATGTTTAGCGGTGACAAACTGCTCGGCGGTCCGCAGGCGGGAATCGTTGCTGGAGAGCCCGTCCTGGTAGGGCGCCTGCGCAAGCACCCGCTATTTCGCGCACTGCGCGTGGACAAGATGTGCTACGCCGCGCTGGAAGCAACGCTCTCGGCGTATCTGCGCGAGCGGTACGATCAGATTCCGATTCTGGAGATGCTGAACACGTCGGCCGACGAGATCCGCAAGCGTTGCGAGTTGCTCGCGTCGTCTCTGGTTGGGTTTTCGGTGACGGTGCAGCCGACGAAAACGATGATTGGTGGCGGCGCTGCCCCGGGCAAGTCTGTTCCGAGCTTTGCGGTGTCGCTGCAGGCGGAAGGTATGAGCGCTTCCGAGCTGGCTCGCCGATTGCGAAAGCAGAAGACGCCTGTGGTGGCTCGAGTAGAGAACGATCGCGTGCTGCTCGACCTGCGCACGGTCAATCCACAGGACGATATAGAGCTTGGCCAGTTGCTTGGACACACGATAGGCGCAGACCAGAGCTGCTTGTTACCGAGATTGGGAGGGGTACGATGAATCGACGCGACTTCTTGCGAGCCGCCGGAGCGGTCTCGGCAGGCTGTTTGCTTTCGGATGCTTCAGAGCTCTTTGCAGACAGTTCTGCTGCCGGAGATTGGCGCACGTTTTTAGTCACAACAAAAGTAGAAGTCGCGAAGCCGGTCGGCGCCACTCGCATCTGGGTTCCAGCCGCTTTGATTCGTGAGACCCCGTTTCAGAAGACTCTATCGAACAGATTCGAATGCGATGGCGGCCAGGCATCGCTGGTGAAGAACAAGGAAGATGCAATGGGAATTGTTGCAGCGCAATTTCCTGAGGGAGTGAAACCGGTGCTCACGGTCACCAGTGAAATCACGACCAGAGACCACTCGGTGAACCTGTCGAACCCAAAGCGCGGCAAGAAACTGAATCACGACGAAATGGCCTATTATCTGCGCTCGACGAAGTTTGTGCCCACGGATGGCATCGTTCGCGAAACGGCGATGGAAGTCACCCGCGGGCAAAATACGGACATCGACAAGGCTCGCTGCATCTACGAGTGGATCGTTGACAATACGTTCCGCAATCCAAAGACTCGCGGCTGCGGAATTGGGAACATTCGCGGCATGCTCGAGACAAAAGATCTTGGAGGCAAGTGCGCGGACCTGAATGCCTTATTTGTCGGCTTGGCGCGAGCTTCGGGTGTACCGGCACGCGATGTTTATGGTATTCGTGTGGCGAAATCCAGGTTGGGATACAAGTCTCTGGGTCCTGCAACGGAGAACGTGACAAAGGCACAGCACTGCCGCGCTGAAGTGTACCTGAGCGAATATGGCTGGGTGCCGGTGGACCCTGCAGATGTGCGTAAAGTTGTTCTGGAAGAGCCGCCAGGACTTTTGCCGTTGAGCGATGACAAAGTGAAGCGTGCGCGCGCGCGTCTGTTCGGTTCGTGGGAGATGAACTGGATGGCGTTCAACTTCGCGCATGACGTGGCATTGCCTGGCTCTGCCGGGCCGACGGTTCCCTTCTTCATGTATCCGCAGGCCGAAACGGCAGAGGGACGACTGGATAGCCTGGACCCGGACAGCTTCAAGTATGAGATTACGGCACGCGAGATTGAACGCTCCTAAAGCGCCGGATTAGGGAAACGGCGGATCGCAACGAGTAGTACGATGAAAACGATGCTGCAGGACAAGCGAGTTCGATTGACGGAGACGGTGAAGGCTGCGGGTTGAGCAAGCAAGCTAAGTCCGGCGGTGCTGGACTCAGTGCTTGGGAGATTAGCCCGGCAACATGATCCGAATGTTCTTGTCGGCTTCGACAAAGCTGACGACGCCGGAGTGTATCTGCTGACTCCGGAGCTCGCTATCGTTCAAACGGTCGATTTCTTCACGCCCATTGTTGACGATCCGTACACATTCGGACAGATTGCCGCAACAAACGCTCTGAGCGATGTTTATGCAATGGGCGGCAAGCCTGTCTCTTCGCTGGCGATGGTTTGTTTCCCTGAAAAGGAAGATCCCTCCATACTCGAGCAGATTCTTGCGGGCGGACTTAGCAAGATGGTGGAGGCCGAATGTACGGTGATCGGCGGACACAGTATCCGTGATCCTGAAATCAAGTTCGGCTACTCCGTGACGGGAACGATCAATCCACAGCGCTTGATGACGAACTCTGGCGCACGCGCGGGCGACAAGCTGATATTCACGAAAGCCCTCGGAACGGGTGTGATCTCAACCGCTATCAAGCGCGGCGAAGCGCGCCCGGAGTGGATTTCGGCAGCGACCGAGGCAATGACAACGCTGAACAGGCGCGCAAGCGAGATCAGCCTCAAGTTCGACATTCACGCGATCACCGATGTGACTGGGTTTGGACTGATTGGGCATGCGCGTGAGATGGCGATGGGAAGCGAGGCAAGCTTGCGAATATCTGCCTCCGCGGTTCCATTGCTGGCCGGCGCGTTGGAGTGCATCGAGCGAGGATTCATCCCAGGCGGGCTGAAGAATAATCGCGAGTTTGCCTCATGCTGCGTTGAAGTTGACGAAGCCGTACCGGATGCACTGCACGCTCTCGTGTACGATCCACAGACGGCGGGTGGTTTGCTGATCTCGGTGAGCGCGCAGGATGCGACAGCACTGAGCAGCGCGTTGCAGGCCGAGAATATCGATGCGAACATTATCGGCGAAGTCCTGCCAAAGACGAGTCCGCTGATCAGGCTGGAACACTGAGATTACACGCACACTCCGCCTAATTCGGACTCGAGTTGCTCGTCGGTGAACAATTCCCCTTCGTTCAATCGAATAAGAACGCTGTTCACGATTGATTTCGCATGTTCACGATCACGATGCAGCAGGTAACCGGAAAACACATGCTTTCCGTTCATCGCATCGGAAAGCGCATCATCCTTTTCATGCTCGCCAAGTTCGGTGAAGTACACGACGCGGTACTCGCCGCCCTGGCGCTCGCGGAAGATCTCAAACATAATCTTCTTGCCATCCAGCATATTCGTTCCCTTCGATCACTAGACCGCGATCTGCTGCCGCATTTGCATTCGTAACCGCGCTTCGAATTCTGCCATGTGCTGATCGATCTCCTGCATGGCCGCCTGACGCTTAACCATGTCTTCGCGGTAGCGCTTGAGAAAATAGTCGATGGTTTCAACACGAATCTTAATGGAGCCCGTGGGCTTGTTCTCATCGAGATCCTTGAATGAGAAATAGGGCGTTCCTGAGTTTTCGATGATCTGCTCGATTGCGGTGTAGATCGGAGCATCGTGACCACACTTAAAACTCGACATCTCAAGCGCTACGAGGTTGGGATGCCGAGCGGTGAACTTAGCAGCCCATATCTTATGATTGGTGCTCGCGGAGTAGGCATTCTTCCAGACATCGCTGATGTCGAGCGCATGCTTCACCCTGCCGGATGCGACATCTTCAGCAAAGAGCCGGTCGAGCAGATCATCATCGAGCGGCAGAAAACTTTTCGAGAAAACTGGATACCCGAGTTTCTGAAATTCATCCATGATCTCGTGATTCACTCCGGGGTCGTGGTGATACACGCGCCCGAGCATTACGATGCCAATGCGATTTTCGCGCTCGAGTTCTTCAAGTGTCTGTCGCGCACGGCTGCGAATCGAAGACTCGAACTCTTCTTGCACCTGGAATCCTGCGTCGATGGCGCGCTCGTTTTCCTCTTCTGAAAGACCAAGCACGTCTTGCCATGCGCGGAACATCTGGAGTCCGAACAGATTGCGATCGGCCATGTTCAGGATGGGATCGAGGTACTGGATTCCATTCTGCGCGAAGAGATCGCCCTCCTTTGTGAATGCAGCCTTCACCGCATTCGGAGTGGCTGTGACGGTGGGGCACGCGTTCGATCCAGTGCAGACCTTGAGCGTCGTGGTAAGCACGTCGATCATGGGGAAGAAGATGATGTCGAGCGGCTTCTTCGCGTGTTTCGCGTAGAGGAGGTTGTAGATGTGCGGGATGCCAATCTTCGATGGGAAGCATGGGTCCACCGCTCCGCGGTTGGCACCGGCTTTGTACATCTCGCGATTGGTGAAGTCCGAGTACACGATGTTCTCACCCGGAATTCCAAGCGCTTCCATGTATCCGCTGAAGAGCGGTGCATACGAGTACATGTTCAGCACACGCGGCATTCCGACGCGGAGGAATTTGCGTTTCTGCATCAGCTCGGCACGGCGCTTGACGGCCGTTGATGTCCACGGACGAAGGGAGGGTATAGCATCGGCCACCACGGCAGGATTACGCGGCTTCCAGACTTCGCGCGATGCAATCTCAACATAATTCGGATTTGCGTTCTTAACCGCGTCCAGTCCGGCCTTGATGCCACGCATGGCATTCACATCTTCGACCTGACCCTTTTCACAGGTAGAGATGATCAGCCTGCGTTCGCCTGCTTGCAGTGGCACCTTCGATTTGAATACCGGCAGCGGGTTTTCAGCAGACTGTATGTTATCGACATGAACGTCGATAAACGTTCGCAGACAGTTGTTCTTGCAGAAGTAGCAGCGCGTGTCTTCATTGCGAGTGGTGCGGTAGGCGATTTTCTGAACGGCCTCGATGCCGATGAACTCCGTGCGATGGCCGTTGTTGTACAACCGCATTGCCTCGACTGCGGCACCGATGGCGCCCGACTCACCGCAATGTTCGTGCACGATCACATCCGGCTCGCCATTTCCGTGAAAGTGGGATTTCACAAAATCGACTTCTGCTTTGACGGCAGCGAGGTTCTTCTGCGTACCACCCTGCAGGATGAAGCGCGAGCCCAGCTTCGAGAGATTTGGAATGGCTGCGACGTACAGGAAAATATTCTTGGGAAGAACTGCTGCGAGCCCGGCAAGGATTTCTTTGGGCTGCCATCCCTGGCGCTGGAAATTAACAATGTCGGACTGCATGAAAACGGCGCAGCCGTATCCGAACACAGGCATCGTCTCAGCGGAGAAAGCAAGGTCGGCGTAGTTCTCGACTTCGATGCCAAGCGACTCGGCGGTGGATTGCAGGAAGTATCCGTTGCCTGCGGAGCATTGTGTATTGAGCTTGAAGTCTTTTACGCGGCCGTCCTTCAACACTATGAGCTTGATGTCCTGCCCGCCGACATCGACGATGCAATCAGGATGCTCGTAGAAGCGCATTGCCGATTCGGTGTGAGCCACGGTTTCGACCAGTGCGACGTCGGCACGAAGAACGTCCTTCAATACGTCTTTTGCATAGCCGGTAGTTCCGACGCCGAGAACATCAATGCTCGCTCCCTGTGACTCGACCTGCTCGCGCAGGGCGGCGAACATGTCCACTGTGTCTTGTATGGGATTGCCATTGGAGAGCTGATACGCCTTGCAGCGCACATTTCCCTCTTCGTCGATCAGGACGGCTTTGGTGGAGGTCGATCCTCCGTCCACTCCGACGAAGCCTCGCACGACAGAAGCGGGCTCGAAGCGGGCGGGAACGAACTTATTGACCGTGTACTTGCGTTTGAAATCGTCCAGCTCTTCATCGGATTCGCTGAGGCCCTCGGCTCCAGAAGCGGCTTTCTCCTGTTCGCGCCCGACCTGAATGTAGTCTTCGAGGCATTCGGTTCCGCGGTACACACCAATCTCGGGCTCTTCATCCTTGCCGAATTCAACGGCCCCGATCGCGGCGAAGTACTGCGCATTCTGCGGAACCTTGATCAGGTCTTCGGGCTTTGCGCCTTCGGGTAGCTCGACATTTCGCTCCTGCCACATGCGCGGGATGTTCTGCTGCCAAGCCTCGCGCATGCCACGTATGAAGCTGTTCGGACCTCCGAGAAGCAAGACACGCGGGCGCAAGGTGTGGCCCCTGGTCAGCACACTTAGATTTTGCAGAACAATGGCGTCAAACAGCGAGGCCATGAGTTGATCGGAAGGAATTCCCTGCTTTTGCAAACCATTGATGTCGGTTTCTGCAAAGACACCGCACTTACCCGCGACGGGATGGAGTTTAATGCCGTGATATCCCAGGTCGCACAACCCATTGACAGGAATCTTCAGCTTTGCATTGATCTTGTCGATGACAGCGCCAGTGCCACCTGCGCACTTGTCATTCATCGATGGAATCTTCTTCTTGCGCCCGGTACTCTCGTCCTCCTTGAAAACAATGATCTTCGCATCCTGCCCGCCAAGTTCGATGACGGAGTTCACTTCGGGATGCAGCTTCTCAACGGCGAGCGAAACGGCTGTTACTTCCTGAACGAACTTGCCTCCCATGAGATTTGCGAGCGAGCCTCCGCCAGAGCCAGTGACGAAGATCCGCGTATTGCCCGGTGCGATGCCAACCTCGCCCTGCATGCGCAGCAAGAACTCGAGAACCTTCTCTGGTTGCTTCGTCTCGTGGCGTTGATAATCCTGCCAAAGAATTGCGTCGGTTGCAGGATCGATTGCGACCGCCTTTACGGTGGTAGAACCGACGTCCATGCCGACGAGATACGCGATATTGCCGGGCGGCTGAGGCGTGGTAATCAAGCGCGGCTCCGCAAAGGCACTGCGCGGACGTCCTACGAGCGATTGGATGGTGACGTCAATACCCTTGACGTTCTGCTGATGACTCATGGGAACTCCTAACCACCTCTACACGAAACACTCCGAACCAGTGCTCGGTCAGGCTGCAACCGGGCGCGATACGGGCCAAAGTCGTGTGCGATGGCGCATCAGATCTCCAACATGGAGCACGAAGTTGGGGGCCACCCCTGCAACCCCTGAGTGTTGCGGGACGTGATAAAAGATATTGCGCAACTTCGGATGCTCGTCGACATATTCGCGAATGTCTTCGAGTCTTTGTCCCGATTTCGCAAGCGCTTCTTCGAATTCCAGGCGTGCTTTGACCTTCGCTTCTCCAAGTGCCATCTGCACGCGGCTGTGCGCGTTGATTTCGCCTTCTCCAGAGGTTTCGATGGGGAGAAAGATCATTTCCTTGTACTGGTTAGCCACTGCCGATTGCACGGCATCGGACTGCGTTGAGGGCATGCATCCGAAGGGCTTCAAGGCAAGCACCATGTGGCATAGGCGATTGGTGGTGTAATACACGTTCTTGCCCACCTCAAGGTGCCCTTCGCCTCCGCGGGTGAACTGGTTGTAGAAGGGATCGGCGAAATCCGCGAGTTCCTTCTGCGGGATCAATTCGTGAGCAATCTCGCCTAGACCTTCCACCACGCGACTATATTGACGGTTGTAAATCCTCTCGCCGATGGTCATCATCAGCCACTTCTTGCGGTAGCTGAGTTCATTGGCCATGATCTTCTTTGGTTCATACCAGTGAGCATTGCGGTAGGGGACGTCGATAGCACGACGGAAGCGAGCGCGCTCTTTGACCTGGTACATCATGTACATCACCCACGTGCCAATAGGTTCGACGAGGACCTGCGCACCTTCGCGCTCGAGGAAAGCAAACATATTGAAGTTTCCATCGCCCTCGGTGATCTGGGCCCAGAATTCGCCGATGATCTTCACGACTGGCTTAACGCGCAGACGATTGACCTCGATGGTTTCTAACTGCGCGCGAACTTCGCTAAGAGCCTGTTTATACGGCTCGCCGTAGAGGTTCTCCCAAACCTTACCCAGAGAGTTGGTCGTTCTGTACCACTTCCTGTCGGTCTTGGTCGCAAGGCGATCTCGCAGGATAGGACTACGTTCCGCAAACTCATACGGCGGTCGTTCGCGAAGCATTCTGCAGAGCGTGTCCAGAGCGGACTGAAATACCTTGTCAGTCTTCCCTTTCTCGACTTCAAAGGGGCGAATGCGATGAATCATCTCGTTCATGACATCGCCGATGTTTAATGCGTTGAACATGCCCATTCCGAAATCGACAGAGAACTTGAGTCCCGCCTCCCCGGATGCGGCCTTTACGCCATCATTTTGCTGAAAGAGCAGAACACGGAAACCGTCGAAGCCGGCATTTTGCAGGGCGAGACGGTACTCGGATTCATACATGCCGAAGCGGCAGGGGCCGCAGGAGCCCGCGGTAAAGAAGACGTAATTGTCGATTATCTCCTGCCGCGTCTTGCCGGTTGACTCCAGGTACTTGAGGTATTGAACGAGATTGCCAACGGTGAAGTACGTGGGATTGCACTGCCCGTTGTTGCCGTACTCTTTGCCTAACTGAAATGCGGAAACGTTGGGCACGGGAAGAATCTCGCATTTGTATCCGCTTCCATGAAAGACCGCCTGGATGACTCGCTCGTGTTTCCATGTGAGGCCGCCAAAGAGAATGGTGACCTTGTTGCGTTCATCGCCAGTGAACGGGCGCTCCAAAGGCCTTGCAAAATGTGTAGCTGCTTCCGACGTCAATCCACGCTCGCGTAGCAGGCGCTCGCGCTCGGCTGCAATCAATTGGAAGATCTCTTCCTCGGATCGGGGGCGTAGGTTGTCAACGGAAACATCGACACGAGATGTTATGGCCATTTGCACTCCTCGGCAGAATCGCACCATCTAACGATGGAATGAGTTAGGTTTGGCCAGCCCGTCAGGATGTGGCGAGGGCAGTTCAGGGATACGGCATTGGACTGAACACTTCCGGCACTGGTTGCTCAAAATTTGAGAAAAAAGAACTGTTCCGAGATGCTGGGGAATGATGCGCGAGCAGCAAGCATTCATCGCTGAGATTGATAAACTGTAAGTGGCGTTCAATCAGTGTCTCGAAGCGGACAATTTGCGTCACAAATTCGGAGGACGATACAATCTGAGTTCGGCCTTACGGAAGCGAGTAGTGTCTGGTGATGCTCCCGGTCTTCAAAACCGGTGAGAGGCAGGTACACCCTGTCTCTGGTGTGTTCGACTCACACGCGCTTCCGCCAATCTTCACGTCATGCGGTTCTCGAAACAATCTCTCAAACTTGTGCAGGCGCACAACTTGGCTTAAGTTAAGCTCATGAAATCTGTCATCGTCGGCACAGCCGGGCATATCGACCATGGCAAGACCGTACTGGTACGAGCATTGACCGGTATTGACACTGACCGCCTCGAAGAGGAAAAACGGCGCGGAATTACGATCGATCTCGGCTTCGCGCACATGGACCTTACCACTCCTCACGGCAATGTTCGTCTAGGTTTTGTGGACGTGCCCGGACACGAACGGTTTGTCCGAAATATGCTGGCAGGAGTTGGCGGAATTGACGTACTGATGTTCGTCATTTCAGCCGAGGACTCGATTAAGCCGCAGACGCGCGAGCACTTCGACATATGCCGCCTATTAGAAGTGCCACGAGGAATCACGGTTCTGACCAAGAGCGACCTGGTGGATGAAGAAACACTTCAGGTAGTTCGGATGGAAGTGGAGGAGTTTGTTCGCGGATCTTTTCTGGATGTGAGCCGCTCGCCGATCATTGCCGTTAGCGCAAAGTCCGGAGCAGGTATTCCGCAGCTCAAGCAGGAACTAGCCCGGATTTCGTTGGAAACCGCCGCTAAAGACGCAGATGCGCCGTTCCGGCTGCCCATTGATCGTGTGTTCACGATGAAGGGTTTTGGCACGGTAGTCACGGGAACACTGATTTCTGGCCAGCTTAGCAAGGAGCAGGAGATCGAAGCTCTGCCCTCGGGCAAGCGGGTTCGCGTTCGCGGACTCCAGGTCCATGGTAAGGATGCACAAGCCGCAGTTGCTGGGCAACGTACTGCGCTGAACATTGCCGGAATTGCACAAGAGCAGTTGGGGCGAGGCATGATGTTGACACAACCTGGCCTGCTTCGACCTACGCGCAGGCTCGACGTTCAGCTTTCACTTCTCTCAGGAGTGAACTCGCTGAAGAATCACGCTGAAGTTCATCTGCATGTTTTTACCAACGAGGTCATTGCGAGAGTATCTCTCTACGACGGGGACGAGCTGCCCGCCGGTAACACAGCATGGGCGCAGCTTCGAACAGATTCACCTGTGGCATGCGCTCCGGGAGACCGCTTCATCGTCCGACAGTTTTCGCCAGTAATCACCATAGGCGGAGGCGTGATAGTCGACGTAAATCCCGTGCGGCGGGTGAAACCCGATTCTCGGATGCAGATGCTGAAGCAGCTTACGCAGGCGGACGATGAGGGCACGCTGGAGGTTCTGGTCACCCGTCGCGAAAAGCGAGGACTGCTTATCGAAGATGCCATTCGGGAAACTGGTTGGAGCATGGACCGGCTGAAAAGAACATGCGACAAGATGGCTGAGAAAAAAGTCGTTCGATTCAAGGACGTGCTGATCGCGCCAGGCGTATTTCAGCGCATCGCAGCTGAAATCATCGCCGTTGTACAAAGTTTCCATGTGAAAAACCCACTTGCTGGAGGTATCAGCAAAGGAGAGCTGCTGGAACGGAGCAAGCTTGACCGAGAGGTTTTTGCCGCGCTTTTTGAACAGCTGCTGGCAACGAAGAAGATTTGCGCTACGGGGGAACAAGTAAGTCTTCCGGGTCACCGCGTGCAGATGAAAGACGACGAAGCGGAGTCCAAGCAGAAAATTGAGCATGCATTCGCCTCTGCCGGGCTAAAGGTGCCGACACTGAAAGAGGTGCTGGCGGGATTGAAAATAGATTCGACAAGAGCCCGGCAGATTGTGACGATTTTGCTGCGAGACAAGGTACTGATCAAGATCAATGAAGATCTAGTGTTTCACAATAAGGCATTGGAAGAACTTAAGAAGACAGTCACCACTCTAAAGGCCCAGTCGGCCAAGATCGACGTGTCTCGATTTAAAGACGTGACCGGCGTCTCGCGGAAGTACGCGATTCCGCTGCTGGAATACCTCGATCGTGAGCATGTCACTAGACGCACTGGAGATGAGCGCATCATCCTGTAATCTGTGCCGGTTATGCGCTTGGACCTGATAAGAAAAGGACCGCATTACGTGCGGTCCCTTTTAGCAATTACGATAAAGCAACTTTAACCTCGACTTGTTTCTTCCCGTTGGTTGGGGGCGGCACAATGTCGCCTAAAAAGGGGATCCCATCGACGGTTATTTCGACGTTGTTGCCGGCACCCTTGCGCTCAACTTCGATGTTGTAGGTCACTCCACGGAACTTGCGGGTTGCCTTGAATTCGTTCCACGAGGTTGGAATAGCAGGAGCAATCTGCAATCCGTCGAGCGACGTGCGGAGGCCGAGAATCCACTGCACGATGGCATAGTAGTTCCAGGCTGCGGTGCCGGTGAGCCAGGAGTTCTTGGCTTCCCCGTGCGTGGGTGCATCCTTACCGGCGATCATCTGCGCGTACACGTAAGGCTCGCAGCGGTGCAGATCACTGATTGTCTCGCGGGCAGATGGGCAGATGCGGGTGTAGTAGTCGTGCGCCCGATCGCCATTGCCGAGCCGCGCTTCAGCAATCATCACCCATGGATTGTTGTGGCAGAAAATTCCAGCGTTCTCCTTGTAGCCCTCCGGATAAGAGGAGATTTCGCCCCACTGCACGTAGTACTTCGAATATGCTGGTTGATTAAGAACGATGCCGTGCTTCGTTGCGAGGTGTTTTCGCACGGATTCCATGGACTTCTGCGCCATGCCGTCTTCAAGACCGACCCCCGCCAGCACACAGAATCCCTGGGACTCGATGAAGATCTTGCCCTCTTCGCATTCATGCGAGCCGATCTTGTTTCCAAAGTCGTCATATGCGCGGATGAACCATTCACCGTCCCAACCGTGTTTGCCGATGACGTCCGTCATCTTAGCGACCTCAGCACGATATTTCCGGGCTTCATCGCCGAGCCCACGATGGCAGGCTAGATCGGCGAGTTCCTGTCCGGAGAGCACGAAGAGGCCCGCGATGAATACGGATTCGGCGACCCTGCCGTCCTTGTTGGTGGTGCATTGGAAGGACTGGCCGGGAGTATCGGAGAAGCAGTTGAGATTCAGGCAATCGTTCCAGTCGGCACGACCGATGAGCGGAAGTCCGTGGGGTCCGAGGCGGTCGAGTGTGTACTGGAAGCTACGCTGCAGGTGATCGTAGAGAGACGTTTCGGAACCGGGCTCGTTGTCATAAGGCACAAGTTCGTCGAGGATGCTCCAGTCACCCGTCTCCTTGATGTAAGTGCTGACGCCAATAATGAGCCAGTGCGGATCGTCGTTGAAATTGCCGCCGATATCGTTATTGCCACGCTTGGTGAGCGGTTGGTATTGGTGGTAGGCACCTCCGGAAGGCAACTGCGTGGAGGCCAGATCCAGAATGCGCTGGCGCGCGCGTGACGGAACCATGTGCACGAAGCCTAGCAGGTCCTGATTGGAATCGCGAAACCCGAGGCCGCGTCCGATGCCGGACTCATAAAACGACGCGGAACGCGACATGTTGAATGTCGCCATGCACTGATAGGGGTTCCAGATGTTCACCATTCGGTTGGTGTGAATGTCCGGCGTTTCGACTCTGCAGATGTCGAGCAAGTCGGTCCAGTAGTCCTTCAACTGGTTGAAGGCAGCATCGACGTTCTCCTTATTGAGATACTTCGCAATGACTGGCTTCACCGTCGTTTTATTGATGGCTTGTGAGTTGGGCGGATCAAATTTCTGATCCTTTGGGTTCTCATGGTAGCCGAGCAGGAAAATGATTTGCCTGGTTTCGCCCGGATTGAGTTCGAGCTTTATGTGATGCGAACCGAAGGGCGCCCACCCGTGAGCGATGGAGTTGAAGGACTCTCCGCGCTCGACCGCAGCGGGGTTCGCCCATCCACGATAGGGGCCGAAGAAGGTGTCGCGCTGCGTATCGAACCCGGCCGGCGTTTCTGAACAGGCGAAATACGCGAAGTGATCCCGGCGCTCGCGGTATTCGGTCTTGTGGTAGATCACGTCATCCACGACTTCTACCTGTCCGGTGCTGAAGTTGCGCTGGAAATTCGTGGCATCATCCTGCGCGTCCCAAAGACAGAATTCGATTGCGGAGAATGCAGAGAGTGATGCAGCGGCGTCGCGAGTATTGGTGATCGTGAGATGCCAGATTTCGAGATTCTCGCCGAGCGGGACGAAGTAACGTGTGCTTGCTTTGATTCCGGCGTACTTAGAACCGATTACCGTATAACCCAATCCATGACGGCAGACATAATCTTGAAGCTCTTTCTGCGTCGGCTGCCATGATGGCGACCAGAATTTTTTCGAATTGTCGTCGCGAAGGTATATATAGCGGCCGCCGAGGTCGAAGGGCACGTTGTTGTAACGATAGCGCGTGAGGCGGCGAAGACGTGCATCGCGATAAAACGAATAGCCACCGGCCGTATTGGAGATGATACCGAAGTAGTCTTCACAGCCGAGGTAGTTAATCCACGGCAACGGTGTGTCCGGCCGGGTGATCACATATTCGCGATTTACGTCATCAAAATACCCGAATTGCATGATAGCTCCAGTAATATCCGTCACACGGTCGCGACGGATACGGCAGGCTCAGACTGCTTTATGTCGTCTGAAGAGTCATCCAGTTTGCTGAGACGGTCGTACCAAGTGAATTTGAGAATGAATGATGTGAAAGCTACGATTGCGAGCGTCACCATCGCGGACGTGAACTTTTGGATGACGATATAGATCGGCAACGCGACAAGCGCAATCTGCCAGACGACGCCGACAATGATGTTGAACATGTCTATCCAGAACTCGCCGTTCGGCTTGAAGGAGGGGTCTTCGGCTTTAACCTTTTCGAGCACAGGTCCCCAGAATCCCCAAGGGCGGACGCGCCGGTAGAAGTCCATGAGAACTGCTTCTTCTTCTGGTTTTGTCAGCAGAGTGCCGAGAACGCAGCCGATGCCAGAAATGAACAGCAGCATCGGGAAGGCATAGAGTGGCAGGACGGCTGCATCTGGTTCAAAACCACGCGCAGCGAAGAAAGCTTGAACAGCGCTCAACCGCAACACGATCGGCACAACCAGTGAGCCCACGATTCCGGAAACCATTCCCCAGAAGTACCCGAATCCATTGAAGCGCCACCAATACCACTTCAGTACGTTCGACGCCATGTAGCCGCCCCAAAGCGCGGAGACGATCCATACGACGACCGAATTGATCGAGGCAACGAACCATCCACAGGCGATGCCGAGAACTACAACGACGAATGAGCTGAGATAACTGAGACGCATGTAAGTGCTGGGACTGGCGCCTGGATTGATGAACTTCTTATAGATGTCATTCACAATGTACGGCGGCGCGGCATTGACCGTGGCCGCGAAGTTCGACATGAACGCGGCTAGTAGTCCGGCAATGAGGAAGCCAAGCAGTCCGGCGGGAACAAAGCAACTCAAAGCCTCGGGCAATACCATTTCGAGATCGCTAATCTTGATGCTCGAGCTGTAGAAAACGAGAGCCAGTACTGTAAGTCCTGTGATCAGGAAGTATCGTGGGAACGTCAGAACGACATTGACCCATGCACTCATCATCGACGCTTCGCGCGGACTTTTCGTAGAGAGGATGCGCTGCATGTCATAGTTTGGCGCCGGGCCCGCCATACTGACCAGCATGCCCTTGAACAGCAACATCATGAAGAACAGGCCGAACAATTCGTAACCGTCTTTACTGATCTGGGTTGAGACCCCGCTCACGATGCCATCCCATCGGAGGTTCAAGTGCCAGCCGAAGAAGATGCTGTCCCATCCTGCGGGTACGAACCGGTGTAGTGTGGCGGGCGAGACCTTCACCATTGCAATGATTCCGACAGCAATTGACGCGATCGAGAGAATGAAGAACTGGATGACTTCCGTGATCACTACACTGAACATGCCGCCCTTGATCACGTAAAACGTGGTGATACCCATCAGGATCAGCGCATAGAGATTGGCATTCGTCAGCGGGTCAGCACTCAACTGCCAGGGTAAGAACTCGGTAGCAAACTTCCCAATCGCCTTAAAGGCGTATGTCAGGAATCCGATAACGCTCACCAAGGCATAAATCACAACAATGAAATGAGAGAGGTGTGCGCCGCGCGTGTCTCCGAAACGGGTCTTAATCCACTCCGCCCCGGTCATCACGTTGGAGCGACGCAGCCAACGTGAGAGATACACCATGAGGAAGATCTGGTTGAATGTCGGCCAGAGCCATGGTATCCACACGCTCTTTAGGCCATATACGAACATCCATGTGACCAGCAGCATCGTTCCGCCGATGTCAAACATGCCAGATGCATTCGATATTCCAAGCAGGTACCAAGGCATCGTGTTTCCACCGAGAAAATAAGCCTTCATGTCGCGTGAGGCTCGGTGCGATACCCAGTAGCCCACGAGAACGGAAGTCAACAGGTATGCCAATATGATCGTGATGTCGATTGCGTGTAGATGCACGTTACACCTCAGCTCTCAGATAATCGTGCGGTTCGCGGATCACCTTCGTGCAGACTATGACTATTTGGGTACGACAAACAGCGTGATCGACTGAGCCGGAAAGACTTCAGTGATCGTGCGAGTGGTCGCGTCCTTGGCAGACAGTGTCACCGCGACGTCAGGCCGATGGACAATCTGCGTGAGATCGCCATTGCTGTAAAGAAATTCCTGCGCGGAGCTTGCTGCAGTGGCGAAATTGGCAAGCGATAGCGTCGATGTTAGATCACCAAAACTTTTATTGATGACGATCATCGTCAGTGCCCCGTCGGAGCTGCGCAGAGCACCGTAAACTGCGAGTTGGCCCTGGCCATCTGCGCTCGAAGACGTTGTGCTTGTACTGCTTAGTGCGACATCGCCGAAGTTTGAATTGTTGCCGTCATAGTTTCGGTAGATGGCGAATGCCATGAGCGCGGGAGGTTGGGTGCTGTAAGTTGTCGTCGGCCAGAAAGCGGCCATGTCCAAGCCCTGCCTCCCGAAGATTCCCAGAATGTCAGCTTGAGCTACCGCGCCGTTGATCGATTCGAGACCACCAAAGTTGTATTCATCAATCCCAACCTTGGTACCAGGGAAATCCTTTGCTACCCATCCCTGCAACATCGGGATCAGTTGAGGAGCCTGCGCGGGCGGGGTGCAACTCGAAGTGTAATTGGAGTCGGTCGAGTAATTGGGTTGCGGGAAGGTGGAATCCGTATAGGTGGGATCCCAGAAGACTCGTGTTCCATCCAGACGTAGCGCTTGCTCAGCGGTGTCACCGGCTGTTGTCAGTCCTACCGAGCTGCCGTTGTACTTCGGCGCAAAGTAACCGTGAACGTCAAGATAGTCGAGCAGCCGGACGCCGTACTTCTGCGAGTAGGTATTGAACTGCTGCAAGTAGTACTCGAGCATGGGCACACCGGCGTGCGCTGCGCGATCTGTGGGATTACTCCATGGCTTGTAGCAAGGCGCTTTAGCATAGCCTTTACTTACATCTGATTGCGAGTAAAAGAACGTCCACCAGTTATCGATTACGGGACCGGTCACAAGCGCCGTGGGATCAGCCGTCTTGATGGCAAGAGCCGTTCCAATACCACTGTTCGTAACTTCGTCATAAGTGAAAGAATTCGGATGTACATCCCGATGGACACTGCTCCACCAGGTTGGTTCATTATCCAAGTCCCAGATGGCAACGCTAGCGCCACTATTTGCAGCGCCAAAAGTCTGCTTTATGGAGTTTATCCACGCGCCTGACCAGGTGGACGTTGCCCACGACCACAATGATGACGATCCCGGTGCAGGGGTGGATGTGGCCGTGATATCGGGTGGAGTTTTCTGAATGCTGGTAACGGTTGCGGCGACTCCAGTGATATTGCAACCGGAAGAACTGGTACACCCATTCACTCCATTTGCGTAGTAACCTATGCCACACTGTTGTGCGCCAGAGTTATACGTGCTGTACGACGCTTGATTGGGATACGTGCTTTCAGGGTAACTGCACGCGTATCTTCCACTCGAGACCCAGCCAATCAATGGAACCGTGCCGAGAGCCACTGCCCCGGAACCGATCGTGCTTGATACAAATTGAGTGAACGTAGTTCCGCCACTCACATTAGGAAATCTGCTCAGGGCACCCGCGGTGTTCTTAAAGTAATCGTCTTTGCCGTCGTTGCTCCAGGCGTTTTGATAGTTGTAGCGCGAAGTGTCATCGCCGCCCCAGCGGATGAGACTTGGGTGAATGGTTTTCGCTGATTGCAGATCGAGTTGAAATCCGTTGATTCCGTATATCAATGGGCTGATGGTGTGAGTCTGGCTTGCGGCATCCACGTGAAGCGCGGGGCCTGCAACTTTTGTTGGCGGCTTCAATGCGACAGTGACAGAGCCACTCTTGGTCGGATCTTCAGTGCTTGTCGCTGTTACGCTCACGCTGGACGGGGCAGGATAAGGTGTTGTGTACAACCCGCTCGAGCTGAGCGTTCCGGGGCTGAGCTTTCCACACGAAGGGCAACTCAGACTCCAACTTACTCCGTTGCTGAAGTTAGCAACGCCTGTGACCGTAGCAGTGAATTGCTGCTGGGTTCCTATGGTTGCAGTGTTGGGCGACACAGACACTGCAGTGACGCCCGGCTGCGCATAGGTCGCCGTCACAGTCGCATTGGAGTTCAAAGTTACGCTACAAGTCGTGTTGTTACTGGTATTGCATCCTGACCACGAAACAAAATAATTGCCGCCGGAGGTAGCAGGAGCGGTAAGCGTCACTGTCGTTCCCTGGGTATAGACGCGCCCGAAGCTGGTGGATCCATCAGATGCGCCATTCATATCTGCCGGAGCTACGCCGATTGAGACACCTGACGTGGGATTGGAGGAGTTGACGGTGATTTGGTAGTTCGTTGGCGTTGGAGCGGGAGCACCAGTGCTGCTCGCAACATGCCCGCCTGCGCAACTACATATCAAGGCAAACAACAAGCCTGCCACGCTCAACTTGATAAGCCGCACTAAGTTTCCCATCTTCTTCCCGCAGTTTGCTTATGTTCTGATTACCGTTGCTCGCGCGCGCGTTCAAAGGTATGCGCAACAGAGATTGCAGCGCGCTTCGGTATTCCGGAAGCGCCAAACAGCAAAGGTCGCTGGGCTTTCGGGCCGGAAACAGCTTCCGCGCCGGTGGGTCTTGGAATATCCCACACGCCCCAGGTGATGACGACACGAACTGCTTTACTATCAAGAACCAGGTCGAGATAACGCTTGTACATATCTGCAACTGCATCATCGCGTTCCTGCTCGTCTCCAGTGAAGCGGCTGTCATCTACATCTAACTCGGTGATGAAAACCTGCATTCCGAGATCGTGCACGGCATCGATGAAATCCGGCAATCCATAACCGAATTTTTCCCCAGTTCCAGCACGAAGGTGAGATTGCAGCCCAACGGCATCAATCGGAACGCCGCGCTTCTTCAGATCGCGCAGCATCGCAAGTACGGCTTTTCGCTTGGGATTATCAGAATGATTCTCGTATTCGAGTCCCCAATCGTTATAAGTGAGGATGGCGTCTGGATCTGCCGCTCTCGCCGCTTGATAAGCGATGTCGAGATAGGCGGGCCCAAGCGTCCGATACCAGAAGGAGTTTCTCCATGCGCCTGGCTGGTTATCCTTGATATGGATCGCTTCATTCACGACATCCCACGAATGCACTTTTCCTTTGTAGCGACCTGCCACCATCGCGATGTGTTGCCGGAGCACCGTTTCCGCATTGGCGTTGGTGACGGTATTGGTAACCCACGCCGGTAAGGCACGGTGCCAGCAGAAACAATGGCCTCGCACTTTCATGGAGTGCCGTTGGGCGAATGCGACGATAGCATCGGCGCGATCGAAGGTGAATTGGTAGGGCGCGGGATGGACAGCTTCCCACTTCATCTCGTTTTCCGGGGTAAGGATGGAAGCTTCACGCGACACCAGATCTGCATAAGCAGGATCCGCAAGGCGCTTCTGATTCACTGCGAAACCAAAGAAGACATTCTTCTTCGCGGCCAATCGTGCCAGCGCATCCGGAAGCTCAGGCTGCTTTGTTTTGAATGCTCCCAGAGCGGTAGAGGAAAGCCCCATCCCAAGCAGACCCGCGCCAACTGTCTGCATAAACTCGCGGCGGCTATGCATTTTTCTTCTCCACAGGAATGGACAGAAGTGCAGCGCTGTAAGGCGCAAGGTGAAGTAAAGCTTCGCCGTTACGGAAGCGCACTACTTCATTTCCTGCTGGTTGGAATAACCCCTGCGGAGTAACAGTGGAGTTTGCAAGCGTCACACCGATCTTGCTCGAAACGGACGGTGCCTCCATTCGCCAAACATTTCCACTCGCTGTTTCAGACACACCGGAAGCATTCACATGGTATGAGAGAGAATCCTTGCTACGATTAATCGCGCAGATTCTAAGCTCGTCACCTGACTTCGCGGCGTAAACAGAACTGTTCTCTGCAGTTGGAACATCTGTGCGAAGAAGCGTCCCGCCCAAAAACGGCCGAACGAGCAACATTCCGTAGTAGATCGGACGCGCCGTGTATCCGTCGCGGGGTGACCCGGCAATCGGCGTGTAGAAGCCATTAGCTCCGCCGTGGAGATTCACGCCACTCGCTCCTGCCTGAGCCATAGTGAGCATGAAATCGGCCACCCAGAGTGCCGAACCAAATGTGTTGCTGACGCCTTCTTTTCCGGCGCCCCAGCAACTGTTGCCTTCGGCCATTCGGTACGGTACTCCGCATTTTCTCGAGAGTGAGATTGCATCGGCGGCGAACGAGTGCAGTCGTTTGCCCGAGTTGAGCAGATAGTCGATCGTCATCTGAGGATCGCTCGGAGGGCCCTCTGGATAAAAATGGCTCGTCTGAAGTGCGAGTTTGTCGCCTACATCCCGGACAAATTGCGAATTCCACTTGGGGTTGGAACTGTCCGGACCCGCGATAGGAACGGTCGGCAGTTGCTCGCGAATCGCGGAGAAGAACTCCTTCCACTTGGCGATGAACTCGTCATACGTCCACATTTTGGTTTTGTCGCCACCATGTTTGAACAGGTCAGGTTCATTGCCAAACTGTAGGGCGATGAGTCGGTCGCCAATCACGCTGGATACGTACTTCGCTTCGTCCACGGCCGAAGCGGCATCTCCACGCGCAAGGTTCAGGCCGTAGATGAGTCTCCATCCAGTCGATCTTAGGAAACCAGCAAGGTTGTCGATCGACTTCCGGCTTACGGGAAAAACACGGTCTGAGCCGAGTCCAGGATCAGGACCTTCAGTCTCGCCGGGAATGTCGTCGAGTGAAGCATCCGGCGTCCACTTGGTGAACTCGCTCATGTTGCCGCCAAGACGCAGCACGCCGTGATCCCCGAGAGTCCTGAAGAACTGCACTAGGTTGTGGTTCTCTGCATTAAAGAACTGCGGGTGTGACAATTGCGATGACTCGTAACTCAGCCCCGTGAACTCGTCTGGTATGCGAGCGATTTCTTCGTTCCATATTCGGATTACAGAATCGTACTGCTTGGCTTCCAGAGCACTAGGGAAAACCCCATGCATGATCATGGCTGCAGCACCACCCAGCATTCCCTTGAAGAGTGTTCGCCGGCTGATCTTGTCAAAGTCGTTCGTGAGGGATTTCTGTTCCTTAGGTGAAAACACGCCTGCTCCTGCCCACTCGGAAATTGTTTAACGAGAGGCCACTGGGGGGAATGGCCTCAGGAGAAAGGTGTGGGACACACGACAATCGTGTGTCCCCATTTCCTAGAAGCTGAACTTCGCGGCGAGTTCGATCACGCGACGTCCCTGCTTATAGCCTGCAAAGCCAAAGCACGGAGACCCGATGACTGAGCAGCCCTCTGTGGGCGCCGCCGCCAGCTTGGGAGCAGCAGTAGTACCGGTCCAGTTGAGGTTTGCCTCGGCTGGGAATCGTCCAGAGAAGCTGGTGATCGGATGGTTCAGGAAATTGAAGCCTGCGAAACGAAGCTGGAGGCTACGTCCATCCATCAACAGGAAGTTCTTGAATAACGTGATATCTGAGTTGAAGTATGCGGGACCATGAATGTAGGGGAAATTGAAGTTTCCATTTACAGTGCCCATCTGCGGCAATGCAAAGCAATTCCCTTTCACGTACTGATACTTCCGCAATCCATCGGTCGGATCGCAGGTAACGATGGGCTGCAAGCTCACGTCGGGAGTTCCAAGGTACGTCGTGTTATTCACCGAGTAGGTCGTACTCGGATTAGCGGCGAGAGAGACATTTCCCTTCATCTTGAAGTTCAGAGCGTAAACAGATTGCAAATTGGGCCCGGACTGGAAGGAGGTAATGCCAGAGGCTCCCCAACCGTTTGCGAGAATCCGCAGAACCTTTTGGTGCGCGAAGTGATGCGTCCCGAAGTTGAGCGAGTACGTTACGTTCACCACGTGAGACCTGTCCGAATTGAGTGGGCCGTAGTTGTTGCGAAGATAGATCGGATCACCAGGCTGGCCGGATACGTTTCGGATTCCGAGGTTCTTCGACCATGTGTAATTGACGCCGTAAGTCACCGCGCCAGAGGTGCGGGTCAACGCGGTCTGGATCGCGTTGTAGTAGCTGTACGAAAGATGGCGGGGTACCTCAACCGCCTGGTACGGCTTATATTTCCGGTAGTCGCCTTGCTGCGCGATTGAGAGCGACGCCGGATAAACGAATGTGCCCGTAATGGGATCTGGAGCAAACAGCGCGCCGATCGGCAAAGCGTTCACGTTCTGCAGGTTTCCCTCAAGCAGAAGATGATGGCTCTGAGATCCGACATATCCGATCTGATAAGTGGTCTTTTTGGGCAGTCTTTGCGTGAACGTCAGATTGTAGGTGTATGTCAGCGGCTGCTGGTTATCGGTCGGATCGAGTCCATAGACGGTTGCGTTGAGCGATCCACATTTCGATGTTTGATTGGCCAGCGTGTGATTTGTGCAGTCCGCAACCGAAGTAACGCCTTTGGCTAATTTACTCAGGTTGATTCCAGAACCGCCGACCGTTGATATAAACACTCCCTGAGCAGTTGCTGCAGCCTGTGCATAAGAGTTTCCGGAATCATGCGAGCGATACGCACCGATGCCTCCGCGAATGACCGAACTACCGTTACCAGAGAGGTCATAAGCGACGCCGAAGCGCGGCGAGTAGAAGAACAGCCTGCCCTGCGTGCCTGAGTTCGGCACTGAAGGATCGATTCCGTGCCAATCCAGACCCGGGAGCGTTTGGCTTACCGGGTGCTCGTAGATCTTAGGACTAAAAATCGCGATTCCGTTGTTATGGCTGTCCTGCCAGGCACCAAGGTGGTCGAATCGCATGCCAAGTGTGAAGGTCAGACGGCGCGAGACCTTCCAGGTGTCCATGCCGAAGAAATCAACAGTCCAGTAGTAGAGGTTGAGATTGGTCTGAAGATTCTGCTGATAGAACTGGGTAACGTCGCCGATGAGAAAGTCCGCAAGATAGTTTGCAGCGGGGTCCGCTTGCAGCGTCTTGCTATAGGTTCCATCGGGATTCTGAATCTGACCGCCATTGGGCAAGTAATACTGAGTAATCAGGCCATTTGTTTGTGGCGTCTGGAGTGTGACATTCGAGGTGGTTCGTTGCACGAACGCACCGACTTTCAGTGTGTGCGCGCCAACGATCTTCGTAAGATTGTCTCCGAACGACGGAGTAAACGAGTGCTGGAAGAAAGGCCCATTCGACAAGTCGGGATAGAGCGCAATGGGAAGCCCGTCGTAACTGTAATCACCGAATTGCGGTATCTGTGTTGTGGCGCTCGGATATATGCCGCTGTAGTTGTAGCCTAGGCTTGAGGCTTGCAGCAGGCTCGGATTCTGCAGATTGAAGTCGTTCTTATTGTAATTCGCCGAAGCAAAAGCTTCGTTCGTCATGGTGGGACCGAAAATATAGGTCGTGTTGAGGCTGAGCGACTGAGTAAGAATTCGCGAGAACGACTTTCCCGGAGTATTCACGCCACCCATAGCCGGACCACCGTTTGCAGGTGAGTAGTACTGCGTTTCCGGAATTCCGGTGATGCGACCGCCCTCGATGCTGTAGCTCAACGTCAGTTTCAGATTGTCGGTTGCGGCATCGTCGATCTTCGAATCCATCTGCCAGAGGTCGTTGTTTTCGAAGTTCGTGGTCGCGTAATTGAAGCCGTTCACGGACGGACGGTTCGGCAGAGGCAACGTATTGATCAGGGCACGAGCACCAGGATCCATGCCGCCGGCGAGATTGCCATTGAGGACTGTCATCCCAGTGTTCGTCACCCCGGTAGGCGTGCCGCACACGTGTACAAATGATGCCAGCCATGCATATCGCGCGGACGCTGGAGTGCCCGTGGTGCAATTAGCCTTCAACGTAGGGGCGTCTACACCCAGATACTTCGCGAGTGATGCTTGCGAAAAATCTCCCGCGCGCATGTCGGCCGTTGGAACTAGAGCAAGGATGGAAGATTGCAGAGCAGATCCATAGGAATAGACGTTTCTCTGCACATAATCTTCAGCACCCACGAAGAAGGTAAGGCGCTTGGAACGGTTGAAGTCGCTAAAAGGAAGCTTTACAGGGCCACCGAAATTCACGCCAGGGTACAGATACCTGTCCTGAGCGTCAGGCAAGCCTTGATTCTTGCTGAACCAATTCTGGGTGTTCATCAAATGGCTTCTTGCGTAGCCGTAGAGAGATCCGTGGTATTCGGTTCCACCAGACTTTGTGATCGCACTCAGTACGATTGGTCCCTTTGCCTGGTCGGCACTGAAGGCGGAAGTTTGGACCTTAACCTCCTGCACCATTTCCTGGTTGATGTTCTGAGTCGTACCACTTCCAGCGGTTGGATCTGTAACGTCAACTCCGTTGGCGGAAACACTGACGCCACCGGTAGGAGAGCCATTGGCTACAAAGTTGCCCAAACCTCCACCAACGGTAACCTGTCCCGGATCATACGTTCCGTTTGTAAGACCAAGAGGAGGAACAATAGCGAAGCCGGGCAGCATGCTGACTAGTTCCGAGACGTCGCGGCCCTGAACGGACAACTGCTCGATGTCGGCTGCCGAGATCAACTGCGATTTCTCGCCGGTGTTTGGCACCTCATCTTCGGCCTTCACTTGCACCGTAGTCGTAACGGCACCTACACGCAGGGTTACATTGAGACTCTGCGTATCCGTTGGATGAAGGACGATCTCTTTTACTTCTGTTGTGGTGAAGCCATCACGCTTCACGACGAGGGTGTAACTTCCGGGAGGCAACGCGGCGAAGTGGAAAACGCCTTCGCCGCTGCTGACCGTCGTACGCGTATCCTTCGTCGTGGTGCTGCTAAGAATGAGATCGGCACCGGGAATGCGCGCACCATCTGGATCCACGATGTTACCCGAAAGTGTTGCCATCGCCGTTTGCGCGTGCAGGCGGCTAACCGTCACCGTGCAGCAGAGCAGCAGAATCGCTGCCATGATCTGCAATACCTTGCCAAACCGAACTAGAGCGAAATGAAGATCTTTGTTCATCACTGGGTCACCGTAAGATTGATCGTCAAACTCGTCGTTGCCTTACTACTTGTCGCAGTTACCTTCACAGGCATGGTGCCAGTGGGGGTGACAAGCGTATGTGGGGTGCTGCAACTGGTGAATCCCAAACACAACGCCAGCATTAGGAGACATCCTGTGACGAGAATTCCGAGGCGCTTGCGCCGAACCAGCGTTAGCAGAGGAAGACCAAACAAAATGCTGCAAAGGAATGGCGTGCTTCGATTAGGACGAGAGCGCCTGGAATTTGCCGAAAGCTTCTCAGTCCCGGGGTCCACGTTCACCTGAACGGACATGGTTACGGTTGTCGGCGCAATCGGCTTAGTCGTTGGCGATTTCATCAACGTGAGGTACTGCGGTGAGAAAATACACGCCGCATAACTTGGCAAACCACTGCAGGAGAAGGTGACAGGAGCGCTGTCAAGCCCAGCAACGGATGCGACTGAAAGAGTCACGCTTCCAGAAAGAACGGCCGAAGTGGTCAGCGAAGAATTGCTCGAGGTCATTTGAATCGCGGGAGCTGAAACGATTAACTGAGCGGCGGCGGAGGTGGACGGACTGTAGTTCGCGCTGCCCTGGTACACGGCTACGACCTGATAATTCCCCGCGGGAACAGAACTGGTGGTCAACACGGCGTTGGAACTTGCATCGAGTGTTGCCGATCCAAGGGTGGTTGAGCCAGATATGAAGTTCACTGTGCCGGACAGCAATCCCTTGACGCTGGGAGTTACTTGCGCCGTCAAGGTCAACGGCGTACCAACTTCCTGACTGACCGGATTTACGTATGTTGTGGTCAGATTCAGCACGATAGTGGTCGCGGCCGGCGCGACGGTGGAGGTGATTTCCGGCGACGTGGTCGGCTGATAGTTCTCATCGCCCGAATAAGTCGCGTAAACCGTGTTGGAACCACCGGAGAGAGCCGTGGTCTGAATGCTCGCCGTGCCGTCGTCCTGAAGTGACGTCGGCTTTTGCGCGACGCCATTGATTACGAAGGTGATCGTCCCGGTCGGATCGGCGATGTTGAAGGTGCTCGGCGTAAGTTTGGCGCTAAAAGTCGCTGTCTGACCGTAGGTAAGCGTACCCGTGGGTGACGTCAGGGATACCGCAAGCGAAGTTGTCGCGAGGAAGCTCCCACGGCCCGACAAGGTCAGGCGCAGAGGCGACATGTTGGTGACGTTGATGGTGAGTGCTTCACTGGCCGCGCGGTTCGCAGTGGGAGTGAAGGTGGAGTCGATGGTGCAGCTTGCGGCCGGAGCCATCGACAGACCTGCAATGCAGGTTCCCGAGGAATTCACCGAGAAGTCAGTCGCGTTTCCGGTGGCACTATAAAGCGGAGTCCCCAAGGTCAGCGGATTGCTGGCCGACGTGAGATTGCCGCTGGAGACTAGTGTGGCAGTTTGTACGGAGCTGCTATCTCCAACGTTAACGTTTCCGAAGTTCAGCAGAGCGGATGTACGGCTCACCTGGTACAGGCTCTGCGTACTGGAATCGGATACAAGCAGGTTTCCCGCCTGGTCAATGGCCACCGCCCAAGGTGAAGTGAAGCTACCGGCTGAGACGGCGGCCGAGCGATTAAGGCTTCCGTTGACGACCGGAATGCGCACGACTTGCGCTGTGCCACTATCCACCAGGAAAAGATCTCCGGCTGGATCAAGGGCGAGCCCTGTGGGATTGGACAGACCGGCTGCGATGCTTTTCGCAGCGTTCGAGCCCTGCGTAAATTCGGTTACCGTACCTGCAGAGGAATCTCCGACATAGACATTTTCCGAAGCGTCCACGGCGAGCGATACCGGGGTTCCGATTGCGGTGGAAAGAATGGCCGTCAGCGCGGTGGGAGAGCCGCGGAAATCGTATCTCGCCAGTTGTCCCGGCTGAGCAATGTAAAGCGTGTTCAGCGAGCCGCAAGCAATCGCAATAGGAGCAGTCAACCCACTGGCGACGGTAGTCTGCGAACTGTTCGACAGCGTGCCGGAAAGGTTCTGAATTCTGACAACGCGAGAGTTACCAGTATCTGCAATGAACAGATCGCCGGCGTAGTTGACGGCAACAGCCGTCGGGGCGTTCAACCCTGTTCCAAGCGATATCGGAGTGCCGGTTCCACCAACAAGTTCGTACACAGTGTTGGCCGCAGTGTCGGCCACAAACACATTTCCAGCGCCGTCAACTGCGACACCTGCCGGATTCTGGTAGCCAGATCCGACTACAGAAGAGGTGCCAGGATCAATTGTGATTTGCGAGCCCTGACCAATTGCGGAATACGCAAACTGTCCTAAGACAGTTCCCGCCGATGTCTGAACCCCCATGATGCCGGAAACTTGCCCGACTTTCGTCGGCGAGATGGTCATGTTCAATGAACAGGACTGAGTCGGCTTATAGGTTGTGCCCGCGACGCAGGTGCCGAGAGTCGCGGTTACTTTCGCTCCATTGGCCTGCGTGTAGATCCCAGAGAAAGTGGCAGTTGTGTTGAAAGAGGCCTGAATCGTGTATTGCGTACTGTTATTAAGAAGAGGAAGTATTCCGGCAGAGAATGTCTGCGTATGTGATGCGTTGATGGAGGTCGTTCCGCTAGCCGCACCGGTATAGTAAACCGTACCGAACGAGTCAACGCCTACGCTGTTCTGCGAGTACTGCGGAGTAAATACATAGAGATCCGCGAAATTAAGAGCCCCATTCTCCAGGGGCACGACAACAATGCGGGAATTGCCGGTGTCGGTAACAATCAGATTGCCCGCTTGATCGACGGTTACGCCTGTCGGACTCTTCAGAGAGGAGGTAATCGGGGTCGGAGTTACGCCCACCGAGCCTGCTGGTATGTAATAAAGGTTGGTCGGAGACAGTGAAGCACTAGATGAAGCCTGCCCCTGTGCATAGTAGAGATTGCCAGCTTTGTCGCTCGCAATTTGAGCCGAAGTCACATGCGGCAGATTGTTGGCAACAATACTTACGGTCCCGTTTGCCGACAGCTCGACGATGCGATTGACAGTGCCGCCACCCGACGCGCTGTCGCTGATGTCCACGAAGAAAAGATCGCCAGCGGCATCGATCGCGACATCGCCTGTCTGCATGTAGTAGCCGACTGCTACCCAGCTCGACGTCGGAAATACACAGGGCACCTGTAACCCTGTCGTACACAAGGTGTTTGCCGTTTTCAGGTCTTTCATGCTGACGTTGGTCGCATACGTCCCGTTCACGAACGGAATCCGCACCACTCTTCCGTCGTAAGCGGCGGCAACGTAAACGTTCCCCGCGCTATCGACCGTGACTCCATCAGGGGTACTGGATGATCCGGCAGTGATCTGGACCAGCAAGGGGACGGGCGTAGCGGTTCCCGCAGGAATCTCAACAATCTGCGCATTCGCCGGATCTTCGAAGAAGACATCTCCTCGTGCGTTAGCTGCTACGCGCGATACGCCCTTGGTCAAATTGCTGTAAACAGTCTTATGAAGACTCATTACTAAGGGGGGAGTTTGGGCTGACGTGACCCAGCAGCTTAGAAGCAGAAACAAGATGAGCAAGACCACATGGGTGGTCATAGACGCACTGCGGACACGAGACATGATCTGGTTCTCCAAGCAAGCGAACAGTTGTCGGGGTGAGTAGATCGTAACCCGATCTGCACCCCGAAGCACTGACTTTCAAGAATCCGCTTATGGCTTAAATAACAAACGCTGATAACGCTAGCGCCGTGGAGAGAGTCACGAAACGTGTTTAACCGTATAAACATGAATCGTTTTGGAGATTTGTTAGAAGTGTCTTTGAATCAGTGACGTACAAGGAAGTGAGCGCCTGTATGATACAGGCTAAAATCAATTTTTCCGCTCACGTGTCGCCAAAATCGAAGGGGAGTGCGCTCGTCTATTGTCGAAAATCGGCAAGGTTCGCTGAGAAACCTATGTACAAGGTTGGGATTCCCGCCGGAGATAGATGGGCGACGTCGCGCGGGTTCGACTTGTTTTCGGAACGACCAGTTGATGAATGCAGGTAAGGTGGTTAACTCGACCTGCATCATCTCGGGAATTCGGCGGAACTTGCCAAACCCTGCTGACGCAAGAACCGGATCATTGCGTCGTTTGTCGCTTGGCGCCAGAGTTCGTTTGCCCAAAACGCATGTGGTCCACCTTCAGCCGTGAAGAGATCGGCCTGAACGCCTGCCTCTTTCAATGCCGCCACCATTTGTATTGCATGTTGGTAGGGGACGGTTTGGTCTGCTGTGCCGTGAAGAATCAGGAAAGGAACGGAGGTCGAGGAAACGTGAGAAACGGGCGAGGCTTGTCCGCACAGTTCTGGGGCCTCCTTGCAGGACTTCCCTAGGAATCCTGTGACCATCCTGGCCTCGTGTTGCATGTGGGTGAGGTCCAGGACCGGATTGAAAGCGATTACATCCGCGATTCTCGATTCGGGGTCGCTGGGAAGAGTTCCAAGCATTGCCGCGAGGTACCCGCCAGCGGAACTACCCACGGCAAAGATTCTATTCGGGTAAACATGGTACTTCGCGGCGTTCCTGCGAAGCCAGCGAACTGCCTCTCGCGAGTCCTCAAGCGCCGCCGGATATCTTGCCCGGGGTGACAACCGATACTCGATGGCCATTCCCACCACACCATAAGTAGCTAAAAATGCGGCCTGTTTCTGAAGTTGCTTCCGATCGCCGTTGATCCAGCCACCGCCATGGATGAATACGGCGCCAGCGAATGGCCCCTCCCCTTTGGGCAGGTATAGATCGGATTTCAGCTCGATTCCATCGGGTGAAGCATAGGTAAGGTCGGTGATCAGCTCGAAATCTTCGGATCTGCTGAACCGAAGCTCCCGTTGATCAGGATTCGGTACTTCAGCTTTCGGGGTGTGCGGCATCGGCTGTCGAATGGCCGTTGAGCTCGGAGACGGCTGCTGCTGCGCAATACCATTCATGATGAAAACTGCCAGGAACAAAACACAAAGCACTCTCGCCATTGCTACTCCACATCATCAGGAACTGACAATTGGATCATGGTAGCTGTTCGAAATCAGGTTGAGTAGCGTTCCAACCGTATGTAACGAGCAATCGCCCGCAATTTTCTCCGAAGTTGTTGACACGACTAGAACTGTTATGCGCTGCTAGCAACCTGAACTGCTGTATAATACGGGGCTGGATTCACCATTTCATACTCAATTTTGGCCGCTGCGCCAGAACCGAGCTGTGCCGCGACTGGACGGATCGAAGCGTTTGGTCCTTCGTGTCGCACCCGGTTACGTGTGAAAAGGCGGATCTGAGCATGCCGACTGACGCGACTTGCAGCGCATAAAAGGTCCTAAATGAGTTACCTCGAGACACATAACGAAAAGGACCGCGCCGAGATTAATGTGCAGGTGGAGAGAATCCTGCAACACCCGCTCTTTCACCAGAGCAGGCGCATGCCTGCGTTCTTGCGTTATATCGTTGACCAATCGCTCACTCGCAAGGAGGGAGGTCCGTTCAAGGAACGGACCTTGGGAATCGAGATCTTCGGTCGCAAGCCTGACTACGACAACAACTCGGACCCTGTTGTACGCGTGACCGCAACCGAACTGCGCAAGAAACTGGCTCAGTACTATTACGAAGACGGTCACACCGACGAGATTCGGATTGAGCTTCCTCCTGGAACCTACATCCCACGGTTCCGCAAACTGCAGGAAGAGAATACTGCCGTAGCTGAAGCTGTTGTGACACACGCTGACACGCCCACTTCCACAACGAGCGAGGAATCGGCTACTCCTGTGTTGGAAGGCGACGGCAATTCGGTCGCCAGTGGAAATTCCAGAAGAACTTGGTTTCTGGGAACAGGGTTGGCCTGCGCACTTGCCTTATTGGCTCTCGTGGGTTTCAGCCGACTTGGCTGGCGCCATCCGCAATCACCGCTCGACAATTTCTGGAAACAGCTCGTGGGGAATTCCAACACCGTACTGATCGTGATGCCGGTGATCGGAAGCGACACCGCACAGTCGATGGACGCACAGCTTCGAAGCATGTCAACGAAGCCCACGCTGTCCCTTGAGGACACGGAAATTGCAGTTCGCATTGTGGGCCAGTTGGAACGGCGTAATGCGAACTACCGTCTAGTGTCATCGACAGACGTATCCGTTGATCAATTGCGCTCTGGGCCTGCCATTCTCATTGGAGCTCTAGATAACGTTTGGACCGCACGACTATCACAGAAGCTTCCTTTTATCTTCGAGGAGGCCCCCGACCATCACACGGGACGAATTGTTGACGTCAGTTCGGGGGGAACAAGAAGCTGGACGGTGGATATAAACCGACCCCACTCTCGAATTTCTCATGATTACGGAGTGGTAGCTCGCTATACAAATCACCTTACTGGCCAACCGATCGTACTTGTAGCTGGCATCTGCTCTCAAGGAACGCAAGCAGCAGGCGAGCTAATCACTTCGCGAGAGTTCGATTCGATTCGCGACATCGCTGCCAGTGGCCGCAACTTCGAAGTCATCATCGACACCGAAGCGATCGATGGCCATGCCGGAAGACCCCAGATCGTCACAAGTAAGGTCTGGTAACTGTACTTCGCAAGGCGAACACCTCTAAGACCTGCGAGTGAAGTCCTCAATCCTGAAACTCTCTCCCTAGGCCGAGATTCCGTACTCATATTCTCCAAGCCTCCCCGCCGTGAGTTCCACTCGCTCGAACCACCCATGCCGTCCTGATCGTGCGGCAGGCAGACACTTCTCGGGCGGGACAAGGAAGATGTCAGGAGAATCCGCAAGAACATGCTGGGCAGAGTGCCCGGATGCTTGACGTCATTTGCATATACTATGGCGTGCTTTGCATATTGCAAGAGCGGGCAAACATCTAAAGTAGGATCATGTTCAACGCGAAAGCTTACTCCGCTGCCTCTGCCACCTCGCCTCTCAATTCCACGAGTATTGTCCGGCGCGATCCCACTGCCAACGACGTCCAGATCGAGGTTCTGTTCTGCGGAATCTGTCACTCCGATCTGCATACGGTACGAAATGAATGGAAGGAATTCATGCCGACGGTGTATCCGTGCGTGCCCGGACATGAGATTGTTGGGCGTGTCGCGAAAGTCGGTTCGGCGGTTTCGAAGTTCAAGACTGGCGACCTTGTCGGCGTCGGCTGTCTGGTCGATTCGGACGGTACTTGTCCGCAATGCAAGGCAGACCTCGAGCAATTCTGCCCGAACGCGACTCTGACCTACAACTCCCCTGACAAGCACCTTGGAGGTGTGACTTACGGAGGTTATTCCGAGACTATTGTGGTGGATCAGCATTTCGTGTTGCGTGCTCCTTCCAATTTGAACCTTTCCGGGGTTGCTCCGCTGCTGTGCGCAGGAATAACCACGTACTCGCCAATGCGCCACTGGGGAGTAACCAAGGGCAAGAAAGTCGGTGTCGTTGGACTCGGCGGACTGGGTCATATGGGAGTGAAGTTTGCTCACGCGCTCGGTGCTCACGTGGTTGCCTTCACAACGTCTCCGAGCAAGAAGGAAGATGCGCTGCGTCTGGGAGCCGACGAGGTTGTAGTCTCGCGCAATGAAGACGAGATGAAGAAGCACACGGGAAGCTTCGACTTCATTCTCGACGCTGTTGCGGCAAACCACGACATCGGCGCATACATAAATCTGCTCGCGCGAGATGGCAACATCACGCTCGTGGGTGCGCCGGAGAAGCCGCTGCCCATACCAGCATTCGGGTTGATCATGGGCCGCCGTAGCCTTTCTGGTTCGCCGATTGGCGGAATTGCCGAGACGCAAGAGATGCTGGACTTTTGCGGACAGCACAACATAACCGCAGACGTTGAAGTTATTCCGATTCAGAAGGTGAACGAAGCCTACGAGAGATTGCTGAAGTCGGACGTGAAATATCGCTTCTCGATCGACATGGCATCTCTGAAAACTGAGTAATGCGATGAACAAACGTTTCCGCGTATCTGGCAGCACGTTTCAGAAACTGGAAGAAGTGGGAGTGAGCGCGACTGCTGTTCTCCGGCGGGCAGGACTGCCGCAGAGTCACCTCAAGGAGTCGCGCGTCCTCCTGACCACGGAAGAACTATTCGCTTTGTGGCAAGCCATAGGCGAAGTGTCTAGCGATCCGGCAATCGGAGTCCGACTCGGCATGGAAACGAAGGCGGAGCGGTTTCATCCGATTGGTATTGCCGCACTGTCATCGGAGAACTTCGGTGCGGCAATCAGCCAAATGGCTCAGTACAAGCAGCTCACCTGTCCCGAAGAAATCGTACAGTCGAAAGACAACGGTGAGTGGTGTATTCAGTTCCGCTGGTTACTCGCCGACGAAATGGAGCCTCCGGTGCTGGACGAGTGTTGCTTTGCGTGGGTGTTATCAACAGCTCGCGTCGGTACGGGAGTGCGCTTGTCACCAGTGCGCGTGGAGTTCATGCAGGTGCGCAGACATGTGAAGACGCTTGAACGCTACTTCGGCTGTCCGGTTGTTTGCGGGGCTCCACGCAATGCAATCATCTTTCGCGTAGCGGATGCAGAGCGACCATTTGTCACTCGCAACGCCGAGTTGCTCGGATTGCTGGCACCGCAGTTTGAGGAAGAGTTGAAACAGGAAGGCGGAGAGGAAAACTTCACAGAGCAAGTCCGTCTTGCCATACAGGAAAAACTCACCGGTCGTCGGCCAACGATTGATGACATTGCAGACGCGTTGCACATGAGCTCCCGTACCGTGCAGCGGCGTTTACAGGATGAAGGTTGCAGCTTCCAGAAAGTGCTGGAGGAAGCTCGGCACCAGCTTGCACGGCACTACCTCAACAACTCGGTTCTTGAATTAAACGAGGCAGCGTACCTGCTTGGGTACAACGACGCCAATTCATTTGTCCGCGCTTTTCGGAGTTGGGAGGGTGTTCCTCCTGCGCGGTGGCGGGAACAGCAGCGCGCGAGGGCAGTGTAATGAGAACAAAGCGACCCTACATCATTTGCCACATGGCTGCATCAATAGACGGCAAGATCGACGGCTCTGCGCTGAAAGAAATTATGCGTCCTGGCGAATACGAGCAACTGCATTCGAAGCTCGGTGGCAATGCCTGGATTTGCGGACGCACAACGATGCAGCAGCACTTTGCAGAAGACGAACCATTTGTGTCGGAAACCAAACCGCCTGCGGGGAAGCAGTCGATCCATATCGCTCAGCGTACGAACTCATATGCGATCGCGGTGGATACTATCGGCAAACTTCGCTGGTCAAGCGATAACGTCGATGGCGACCACCTCATCTGCATCGTTAGCGAGCGTGCACCGAGCGACTATCTGGCCATGCTTCGCGAGAAGAACATCTCCTACATTGTCTCGGGCGCAGAAACTGTCGATCTTGCCACGGCGGTGCTTCTGCTGGCTGAACACTTCGGCATAAGCACATTGCTTCTGGAAGGCGGAGGTCACATCAATGGCGGCTTTCTGCAGGCTGGGCTTATTGATGAAGTGAGCCTGTTGCTGCTCCCAGGCATCGATGGCCGACATGAAATTCCTGCAGTATTCGATGGCGTGAACGCCAGCATGAAGAATGCCATTCCGCTCAAACTTAAATCCGTTGAACGTCGCGAAGGCGATGCCCTCTGGATTCGTTACGAAGTGGTTAGACCGGAAGGTCTCTACCGCTGAAAAGGAGTATCGTGCAACAACGCAAACTCGGAAAGAGCAATCTGGAAGTATCCGCCATTGGCTTGGGCTGCATGGGGCTGAGCTTTGGTCTTGGACAGGCGGTGGACAAACAAACTGGCATCAACTTGATTCGGGCAGCGGTGGAACGAGGCGTGACATTTTTCGACACCGCGGAAGTGTATGGTGCATTCACGAATGAAGAGTTAGTCGGAGAAGCGCTTGCGCCGTTCCGAAAGGACGTGAAAATCGCCACGAAGTTCGGCTTCAAGATCGTTGATGGAAAGCAGTCGGGCCTTGATAGCCGTCCGGAACACATTAAGCATGTCGCAGAAGCATCGTTGAAGCGCTTGAAAACCGACGTCATCGACCTCTTCTATCAACATCGCGTCGACGACCAAGTGCCAATCGAGGATGTCGCAGGAGCGGTGAAGGACCTGATTCAGCAAGGCAAGGTGAAGCACTTTGGGCTCTCCGAAGCGGGCGCGCAGACGATCCGGCGCGCACACAAAGTGCAGCCCGTGACGGCGTTACAGAGCGAATACTCGCTGTGGTGGCGCGAGCCGGAGCAGGAGATTATTCCCACTCTCGAAGAACTTGGGATCGGTTTTGTTCCTTTCAGTCCGCTTGGCAAGGGATTCTTGACGGGAGCAATCAACAAGGACACGCAATTCGACAAGACAGATTTCCGCAGCGTCGTTCCGCGCTTCTCGCCGGAAAACCGCGCAGCTAATCAAGCGGTTGTCGATCTCGTCGGGAGGTTTGCGAGGCAGAAGAATGCAACGCCTGCACAGATCGCGTTGGCATGGCTGCTCGCACAAAAGCCGTGGATAGTGCCCATCCCAGGTACGACCAAGATCCACCGCCTGGAAGAAAACCTCGGCGGAGCAAATGTCGCACTCACGGCTGATGACCTGCGGCAGCTCAACGAGGCGACCTCAGCAATCAACATTCAGGGTGCCCGTTATCCGCAAGAATGGCAGAAGCTGATCAACCGGTAATCTAGACACCTGACAGCAAGTAGGCAAAACGATAAGCCCTGCGTACACTTTGGGTACAAAGGGCTTATCGTTTTGACGCAATCCGGAGGCTGGGATTTGAGTTGAAGAACTACAGGTGTATCCATCCCACACGAATGAGCTCGAGCGATGCGAGTCCGATGATTGCCCAAAGGATAACTCCCTGTAGCAAAGGTCTGACTCCGACCTCCTTCAATGTTTTGCGCGAAAGCCCGCTCCCGATCAGAAACAACGTCACCGTCAATCCGGTAACGCCTAGATGAGCAAGCGTTGGATACACGCCCCTGAACACCGGCACATACGTATTTACAACCGCTGCAAGGCAGAAGAAGAGGATGAACCACGGCCACTGAATACGAGCTTTGCTTCCGGTGACAGCTGCGGTGGCGATCGAGAGTGGGACGATCCATAACGCACGAGCAAGCTTTACGGTGGTCCCGACCGCCAAAGCCACAGCGCCGAACTTTGCGGTTGCACCCACCACCGAGCTTGTGTCGTGAATCGCAAGCGCGCTCCAAAGGCCAAACTGCGATTGCGAGAGATGCAGTGCTGAGCCGATCGGCGGGAATGTTAGCAATGCGACAGAATTGAGCACGAATACGGTGCCAAGAGAAACGGCCATCTCTTCATCGCTCGCATTCGCTATGGGAGCAACAGCCGCGATCGCGCTTCCTCCGCAGATCGCCGTGCCGGCCGAGATCAGAAAAGACGACACGTCTCCTACGCGGATCAATCGTCCGAGACCAATTCCAATCAGCAGAACAGACGTTATACTTACTGCCGTGTAGAGGAATCCGCTTTTTCCGGCACGCAATACTTCTTGCAGGTTCATTCCGAACCCAAGCCCGACAACAGAGAGTTGCAATAGAACTTTCGAGAGTTTCCTCGAGTCCGCGTGGTACGGATGAGCAAACGTAAACGCATAGATCAGGCCGAGGGCAAGGGCTACCGGAGGAGACACCAAACCACTGGCTGCCACGATCAAGCAGACGAAAAATATGTTCTTCTCCATCGACTTTCATTGTGAAGTCGATGGTCGGCGAAAATCCAATCACTAATAGTAATGGCCGATTTGAATTCTTAAGAGAGTGAGTTCCTTGTATAAGCGAGTGATTCACAATAGCCGATGCAGTACCAAGCTTGTACGATAATGCGCAGAGGGCAAGCACAGGATGGAGAATTTTCGGCTGAAGGTGTTTCGATTTGTTTGCGAACAACTAAGCTTTCGCCGTGCGGCAGAGGAACTGCGACTTAGTCAACCCGCGGTCACGCAGCAGATCAAGGCTCTTGAGGACGAGCTCCGCACACGACTGTTTGACCGAACCGGTGGTCGAGTCGTTCTCACGCCCGCGGGGCGGCTGCTCAGAAAACGAGCAGAAGAAATGGCTACGCTTGCCGCGCGCACACAGGAAGAACTAGCTGCCCTGAATGGCGAACACTCCGGCGTTTTGCGAGCCGGTTGCTCGACCAGCATCGCGCAATACGTTCTACCCAGAATGCTCGGCGACTTCAAACGAGAGCATCCGCGAGTCAAACTTCAGATCAGAAGTGGCAATACGGAACAGGTGGTCGAGTGGCTAATTGAGGCTAACATTGCAATCGGTCTCATCGAAGGTCCAGCATTGCGCAAAGATGTTCGCGTCGAGCCGTTTATGAAAGACGAACTAGTTCTGCTCTTTCCCTCCAATCACCCGTGGCGAACCCGCAAAGAACTCAATATCGAGGACCTGAAGGTCGCTCCCTTGCTAATGCGCGAGAGAGGCTCTGGCACTCGTCGCGTCCTCGAGTCAGCATTGGAGAAAGCCGGGATCAAGATCAAAGACCTCGAAATCGCTATGGAGTTGGATTCGAGTGAAGCAATCATCTCCAGCGTCGAGTCCGGACTGGGAATAGGATTTGTAACCCGTGCTGCAGTTCTCCCGAGATTGCCGTTAGGCAAGATTGCCACAGCGCGCATAAGAGGATTGAGCATAACCCGCAATTTTTCCCTGATTTATGCTCTTGGTCCTAAACCCGATGGTCTTGCAGGCGTATTCAGGAGTTTTACGCTTGATCATGGATCAGCTCATTCCTGAGCCCTCGAACTGGTTCCGCTAAAGCCAGGGCAAGAGGAGGGGCAATACACGGCGACGGCAAAGCGCATTTAACCAGAGTCCGCGACCGCAATCGCTTGTATAGAGCAGCGTCTTGGAATCCGCCTCCCAGGCTGGCTGCATGCTATTACACTCCGCAGCCGTGACCGGCTGAGACTTGCCGTCGTGAACGTTCCGGAGCCACAGGTTCCACACTCCACGCTCGAGCCGACTGTACGCAAGCCAATTACCATCAGGAGATACCGCCGGATATCTCGAAACGGTAGTCAAGCCTCGACCATTCTCCTCTCTCCATAATTCATCTCCTGCCGAGGATTGCGAGAGCTGATCCGCGTTAGCTTGGCTGACATGTACGCCAACAGAATCCAAGTCCGCTGTCCTGTACCCCTCATTCACCATGACCGTGAACCGTACGGTTGTATCTTGATAGGCAGGATGGCTGACGCTAAAGATGCCGGCCGGAAGTGGAACACGCCAACGATAGGCATCGTATAACCCGCGCTGATGCCACAGGTTTGCGGTGATCGCAATAAGTACTCCAGCAGCTAGGGCGGTACTCCAGATACCTAAGTCTCGACTCAACCCTACCCACGACCCTGAGCGATGAAGAAGCAAGTACCCAAGCATACAGATTGCGATCAGTAGGTATAACCGCGGCACACCCAGTAAGGCCGACCATGACGTGAGTGAGGCAGCATTGCTGAACGGAAAGCAAACAGCAAGGTACAGAATGGCAAGGAGCGTGAGTGCTTTCCATTCCCTTTTCCTTATCAGCTCGGACGCGATCACCGCCGCAGGTAATAGCAGCAGAGTGAAGTCATACAACGCCGGTGAAGTCGAGATGGTCAACAGCACCAGGCAGAAGACACTCCATTCGAGCTGCGTGCGAGAAGGTAAGGCGTTGCCGGGCGTCACAAGGAGCAGCGCTGGTGCAAACAGCAAGACCTGCAGAAGGGGAAGGAGTATTGCAACCAGCACGGGGAAGTGCGTGACCGGATGCGGATTCAATTGCGGCTCGAAAATAAACAGCCGGTGCAGGAGAGCGGAGATGGAATTCGCCTGCAGATTGTATGGATCAAGAGCTTCGCCCCGCAATGCCCACGGAAGCACCTGCGTAAGATAGACCCGATTCATCTCCGGGCCAAACACAGCGACGGAGATCAAAAACACGGCGCAGGCTCCGAACGCGATTCCCGCAACAGCTCTCCATTGTCGCTTGCGAAGGAAGTACAGCAGAAACAATATAGGGAAGATCTTCAAACCAAAGGCAACGCCGACCACGATCCCAGCTGTCCACATGTAATCGCGAAGATGAAGCCAAAGTGCCAGCGAGAGCAGCAGAAGTAACAGGATGTATTCCTGGCCGAGAATCAGATTCTGATGAAGAGGAAGTGTTATGAACATCAGGAGCAGTAGCGTTCTCACAGCTAGACCGGTGATCGATCGCAGCAGCGCGAGAATAACAGCCAACACCGCAATGTTTACCACGGTCCAGACTTGTTTAGCCTGCAAAGCTTGAAGCGAAGTAAGCGGCACGATAGGCAAGGCCGAGAATGGCGTGAGCGGGATAAATCCTACGAGCGGCTGCTCAATTCCTAAGCGATCTTTCTGCCGTTGAATCCACTCCCACTCGTAGGCGCGACTAGTGTCGTTACCGTGGCTTACCAGATGCGCAACGATGTAGTAGTTGGGGAAATCCGTGTTAATCGTACTCCACGCACGAGGGATGGTTCTCCCAGCCAGATATCCCGCGACTAACAGGAGAAGCAACCACTCGAACCTGCGTAGTACGGAGACGAGCCTCGCGTGTTCCACCGCTGCAGCATTCGAATTGAAAGCAGTCGGGTTCTGGCTTGTCATGTCAGGCGTTTTTCATCCTGCACTGGAGATGGCTTCTGTCGCACTATCATTCGCCTTGCGTAAGTGAGTATTCCGCACCGACTCGCAAAGCTGCGCCCATCGCCCCACCTCGCGCCAGTAACGGAATCCCTCAAGCAAATGGAAACGCAACCGAAAGAGCAGGAATGTAAATTTGCTCCAATAGCCCATCGCGGTTACAACCTTTGTAGCTTTAGCGGTGCTCACCACCGGCACGGGAAGATGCAACGGCAATATCCTCGCGTGTCTCATCTTGCGCCACTGCTGCTCGTCATTAATCAGCTCTCGCTGGAGGAGGAGATACAGCTTAGTTCCTGGAAAGTTCGCAAAGAGAAGATTCCACCCATATCTCTCAACCCAAAGGTTGATCGAGGGTGACAATGCGTCCGCTGTCCATTGCCTTAGGCCCACAGGCGCAAACTCTCCAAAGGCCATGCTAGCCAGACGAATGGATATACCAATAGCTGTCGACGCAATATCAATTCCTGCTGCGCGGCTACGTACCTCTTCCCATAAAACCGTATTGTCGCGATTGCTACTAACGAAGTTCCTAAATTCGAAGAGCCAGGAAATCCTAGTCCACTCGCCCGCGATATGCCGAAACAGATGCAAGGATTGCATCAAGAACATATCTGCACGCGACAGCGATGGAAACTGGATACTGTACAAAGTCCTTTCGCAAACACGCACAAGCAGAGCGTCGTCTGAAGTTTTGGTGGAGGTTGAATGCTTCCCGCCGAAGTGCAGCTCCACCGCGAATTGCGGCTTCGGCTTATATAACGAATCTGCGGATGGAAGCCGCTCATTGGCCATTTCAAAATGCCACTCGTTTTCGTCCTCGTGTGTAAGCTCATAGCCTAGCGATGATAATTGCTCCGCAAATCTAGGGACATCTTTGTCTAGCACGAGAAAGTCGAAATCGAATTGATAACGTAGCGTCGGATGGGGGCAATAATCGGGAACAAGGGAAAACCCTTTGAGCACGGCATATTTCAGACCAGTTTCCCGAAACGCTCGGTTGATCTTTGCAAATTCCACGAACATCTGCTGCGTTCGTGCTTGCTGGTCTGTTCGATTCTGCATGAGCCGTCGCATTGCTGATTCTGGAAGGCAATCTACGTGGCCCGCTGAGTTCAGCCTGTCGATCAAATAGAGCGCCAAGCCGCTTGCATCGAGCCAGCGATAGATACGCCTCCAGTCGTCCACGGGGAACTGGGCGAGTTTCGTGGATTCATCCTCGTTACGAAGTGTGTTGAGGATCGCGAGTTGCAGTCGGCTATTCATCGGGATTGACGTCTTCGCTCGGAATCCTGATCGCTGTCATGAACTGGCGAGCAATCGCCGCCATACATTACTGGCTCTCCGAGGCTTCCTGGCTTTGGAAGGTGCCTGATGAAGATCACGATTGACCATATCTCTTCATCATTCAGAATTCCGCGCGATGCAGGCATGCCGGCCGGGGCAATTCCATAATCGATCACCCACTTCAATTGACCATCCGTGTACCCCTGAACATCGCCCGACGCGAGCGATGGAACGGGCGGCGACATTCGGTCCGCAAATGGAACGCCTGTGTTTTGACCATCCATGCCGTGACATGCAACACAGTAATGTGAGAAGGCTTCTTTGCCGGCCGCCAGAGTTTCCGGTGTAACCTGGAGCGGATTTTGCGCGTGCTTGTCGCGAACAAATACCCAATGTTTCGCGCGGGTGATCATCCGGCTTTCCAGCGCGCCGGGCTTATCTGCTTTACAGCCCGTTGCGAGAACCGCAAGACAGAGAACGGAACACCAGACCGCTGCTCGCATCGCACTATTCCACGTGAATAGCCAGTTGCATGCGGCCGTGTCCACTGCCGCAGAAGCGTCCGCACTTGCCGATGAAGTCACCTGCCATTTGAGGCGCCAATCGGACTTCAGCCGTGCGTCCCTTGCGGATGCTCGCATTAACATTAAGTTCCTTGATCACGATGCTGTGCTCTACGTCCTCGCTGCGAAATACGATCAGGACGGGTTCACCCTTTTTCAGCGTGATCTGATTGGGGGTGAACTCAAAACGCTTGGAGACGACCTCAACACGTCGCGCACTGCCCGGTTCCGATTGGGCGCTAAAGGTGGTGATAAGAAGTACGGATGCGATCCCGGCGAGCACTCGCCGCCGAACATTCCAGAAACTATTCACGATTCAACCCTCACTGGGGAGCGAGATACTTCATAACTAGGCGCTCGTCTTCGGATGTCAGAATTGCCCGTACACGCATGTGCCGCACCACTGTGCTAGCCATGCGAGGAGGAACTTGATCTGGTGATTGATGACAGTTGCTGCAGTGCGTCTGAAAGAGAAGTTCACCCCGCTTCGCCTCGTCATCTGATTGGCTCTGTGATTGATCACGTGATTGGGCCTGTATGTGGGCCGATGTCGGGCCAAAGTGAGAATTCTGCTCGGCCGAAAGTGCTGCGGCGAAAATCAATGCAGCTAACGTAATCGCTGCAGTGGACACGATCATTCTCAATGTGACCTCCCAATACCAACTGGGAACAGAAATCGGTATGTTGCCGCAACTGTCCAGACATTACGATTTCCGAGCTCGGTGAATTGTCGTGCGTAACTGGCATTGAGTCTTACCTCGTGCGGCAAGTAATAGTTCACGCCAAAGTCCGTTCGCTGTGTATCTATCGCCGGAAGTGAGTCTCCTGAGATGCGAGCACCGCGAAAGAATTGCTGCATGCGGAATACGGGTTGAATCCTGGATGTCCAGACGTTGTTCGAGGCAGGCATGCCGCGGGCGATCTCTACCCAGTATCCTTGCCCCGCAGCTGAGTGCGCGTATTCTGCCTTGGTTTCAAGCGGCAACTGCCATGGTTGCCAGAACAGGTGTGCGCCGACTGAGTTAAGGTGAGCGCCCTGCAGAAAACGCTGATACGAAGCACCAAACTCCAGACGTTGCTTCGGGACGTAAACACTCGTCCGTCCTCCAACTGCACGACCCGAGGCGATCTGTTCAACATTGCTTGCGGCGGAGAAGTACGCCGTGTAATTGAGGGCCCACCTGGGAGATGAATACGCGGTACCCCGAATCATCGCACCATCACTTGAGCCGCTGGTTCGCGTTCCCAGGGGATAGATCAACGGCGCATCCTGGAAATTTCGAATCCAGATGGGCGTAAGCCGCTCGTTGTAAGCTCCGAATGGAGTCAGGTAGCGCCCAACAGAGACAGTAACCTTGGAGGATGCAACGTAGTCGAGTTGAAAGTATTCGAGGGTGGCGAAGTACTCACTCTTCCACGATCCGCTCTCACGCTGCATGAAGCCCCGTACATCTGCACGCGATTCCAGATCAAAGTGTTTGCCGAACGGCACCACAGCCACAGGAGCGATTACCGGTTGCAGGGATGTATGCCCGCCGTCGGTGAGGCTGACGAAACCTGCAGCACCCGAGATCAGCGGAGCATCCTGCGCAGAGATGTTTGCAGTTGCACCGGCAAGCACAAGCGACATGAATAAGCAGAGTCTGCGGATATATCGCACCAGGTCTCTCGTATCCTGAATTTCCTGAGCCTGAGCAGCAGGCCCGGACGGATGCTTGGAAGGGTAGCCAATTGCAAACGTGGGTTTGTCATGTCAGGGTCTAAAAGATGTCAAATTGATGTAACGTTCGCCCTGGCACTCCGCGATTAATCTCAATCCCTATCGGCCATGAATGGGAATACTGTTGCTGTGAGTTCTTTGACCGATTCGTTTGCGGCGAGGAATCCGAAAGCCTCGCGACGTGACGGGTCCACGAAAATCACTGTGCCATTTCCACGCAGAAGAATCCGTAGATCCTCTGTTTCAATGATTCTGCATCCGAGGTCCGGGGACAATTCACTCTCGCGGATCAACTTCCAGAACGCAAAGCGCTTCTCGACTTTCAGTTCGTTTAACCCATCGAGATTAGTGCAGGCCTCAATGAGTTCCGGATCGTTCGTATTCAGCTGGACCTCGGTGGCGCTGAAGCAGAAGTGCACATTCAAGGGAGCGGGAGTAAATCGATTCAACAGATCGGGGACGATTGGTCTTGAGATGTTCATGCAGCCACTCCAATGGTCTTGGCGAATAGACGTTTAAGTTCGTGTGCTGCAAATTGAGGGCTTCCGCTATAGCGAAACCTCCAGCCGGGCGATTCTGACAGGGCCGCGATCAATGCTGCTCTCTGTCGCTCGGCGTTGGCTAGTTGCGGAGGTAGTCGCTCGACACTGTTCTCAATGTAGGCTCGCGTCTCGTCATTCGAAACAGCTGGCAATTCACTACTGAACCCATCCCCTCGTTCAGGGAAGATCAACCAACGCGGCGCACAGCAGTGAGCAACCTGAACTCCCAGGTCAAAGGGGTTGACCTCATAGGCCAACTCTCCGTTCATTGCATAGCGAAGCGTTTGCTCCCGCAGTTCCGGAAAATGCCTGACAGCGTCGGGCAACAGCTTAATAGGCGCATGCATGCCGTGGGCTGACAGTTTGCCGCCCTCCACAGAAACATATGTCCAGTCATCAGAGAGAAAGTCAAACCTACTTTGTGCCAGCGCGACCGAAAGCGTCGATTTACCTGAGCCTGAGGCACCGGCAATGAGCAGACCATCACCATTTACCGAAACACACGCACAGTGCACAGGTAACACTCCGACCGCCGCGCCTAAAACTCCAACGGTGAGAGGAAGAAACGTTGCACTCCAGAAGTTGGTATTTCGCGCGATCGCGCCGGACACAACGCCACTTACTTTTCGCCGCAACAGATCAAAAACGAATGTCGCTGGTTCTCCAAACGACGCGATCACTACGTGCTGAAGACCTCGAAAGTGCGTAGGCCTAGCCGAGTTCGATGACAACCTCTCATCTACCATCAGATCAACAGTGAACCGCAGATCCTGCGAAGCGTCTGCTTGTTCTATACACCAGTCTGGCAGTGAATCCAGTAGAAGCTTCGAATTCGTAGCCAAGGCGCACCTCGCGCCCGCAAGTGATAACTGTGCGAGATGCTTCAAGTCGTCACGTCTTATGGTGAAAGTGTTCGTCATCCACACCACCAGTTCCATCACTCTAGCGTGAATGAAGCGATTTGCCTTTGAAGTAGCCGAAATGTGACAACTTGTTGACAAGTCGATGACAAGCCATTCGCCCGGCGAACATATCTTCGCGTGGTGGAGTTCGCGGGCATGTCGAAAAAAGTAGTTTTCTTCTTCCCTTCTTTTGCAAGTTCCGAGGCGACTGCACCGCTCGGAATACTCGCGGTTGCTACGCCTCTGCTGCGCGCCGGCTACGAAGTAAAACTGATCGACTCCACCATCACCCACAATTACAAGAAACGCGTTCTGGAAGAGGTGCATGATGCGCTGTGCCTGGGGATCTCACTAGTCACGGGCCCAATGATTCGCGAAACCGTGGAGATCGCGCGTGCAATCAAGGAGTGGAATCCTGACTTCCCGATCATCCTTGGAGGATGGCATCCGTCACTGTTGCCAACGCAGACGCTCGAGGCTTCTTATGTTGACGTCGTCGTTCGCGGCCAGGGTGAACACGCGATGCTCGAACTGGTACAGCATATCGAGGCCGGTTCGGCTCTTGACTTGATCCCAGGAATTGGTTTCAAACGCGATGGCCGCTTAATCTTCACTTTGGAACGCCCTCTCAAGCCGCTGGTGGAGATGCCACCAAAGGCTTATCACCTCGCCGACTTCGATGCTTACGAACGCTGCTGCGGGCGACGGTGGGCAATGTATATCTCCAGCCTGGCATGTCCGTTTAATTGTGCATACTGCACCAATGCCGGTGTGTATGGAAGGAAGTGGAATGCATTGCCGGCCGAACAATTTGTAGAAGAGACTGTCGATCTTACCCGCCGCTATCGCCTCGAGTTGCTCTGGGTGGTGGACGACAACTTCCTCGTTGATCTCGACCGCGCGCGCCTAATCGCCGATGGATTGGTGCGTGCGGACGCCAAGTTCAAGTGGAGTATTCAGGCCACCACCAACCTTGTCGCGCGGCTCTCAATGGAAGATTTGAAGCTGCTGCAACGGGCTGGACTTCAACAAGTATGCCAGGGAGCCGAATCGGGATCGCCCAAGGTTCTGAAAGCCATGAACAAGGACTTTCAGGATTTCGAGTCTATTCACGAAAGTGCAGCGCGATGCCTGGCTGCGGGTATCAAGCCTTCTTTCAACATAATCTTTGCGTTTCCTGGAGAAGGCCGACAGGAGAGGCGTGAGACTGTCCTGTTCATCCTCGACATGTGCAACCGCTATCCTGGCGCGGAATTCTGGACGAACATTTTCACGCCGTACCCCGGCGCTCCAATCATGCAGCGGGCGGCCGAGATCGGCATCGAGGTTCCTACCTCTTTCGAAGGATGGGCTGACTTCTTTCCGCGCTACACCACCCTTCCATGGCTCAAAGGCCGGGAGCACAAGCGGCTTCAAATTATGCGCGACTACCTTCGACTGGCGTTTGACCGAGTCCCTATCGCTGCCGACCGGCGCGGCCGTTTTACGCGTACGGTGCAGAAGTGCATCTCGCTACCCGCGCGTTGGCGGTTGCAGCGCGATGCTTACGCCGCCCCGGTTGAGCTCTGGATCAACAACAAGCTGAAGAGTATGGCTGCCCCGCTTAAACCGGCCGTCGATGCAAAGCGCCTTGAGGTTGCAAAGGCTGCATGACGAACCGCGGCAAAGTCGTACTCTTCTATCCTCCGTACGAGGGCGCGCCTCTGAGCGCCCCGCTGTGCCTGCTGTCGCTCGCGTCTCCACTCCGCAATGCCGGTTTCGAGGTCGTGCTCATCGATGCGGCGATTCATGCAGACTATCTCGAACTGATTGTTACCCATGCAAACGACGCGCTCTGTCTAGGCATCTCTCTGCTTACCGGTCCCATGATTACCGGTGCTATTGAGGTCGCAACCGCTGTCAAAAAGATTCGTCCAGACTTGCCCGTCATCTTTGGCGGGTGGCACCCAAGTCTCGAACCGGAGCAGACACTGAAAGAGCCCTTCGTTGACATTATTGTCTGCGGACAAGGCGAAGTGTCGCTGCTCGAGGTTGTCGAGAACATCGCGTCAGGCAAATGCACCGACGGACTCGCTGGAGTCATGTCGAAGAACGGTTCATCGCATCCGCGGGCTCTGACCCGGCGGCTTGAGTGGATTGCAAACCTGCCCACGCCAGCCTTTGACCTTGCCGATTTCGAAGCCTACGAACGCGTTTGCGGAATGCGTAAGCTCGCCTACGCCACGAGCGTAGGCTGTCCGTACGCATGCAATTACTGCACCGACATGGTGTTTTATAAACGCCGATTCAATGCACTGCCCGCCGATCGAGTCATATCTGAAATGACGGAGCTTGCCTCGCGATATCGCATCGAGGAAATCGCCCTACTCGACTCCAATTTCCCGGTTGACGTGCACCGCGCTCTCGATATTGCACGCGGCATTAACGATGCAGGCATTGGCTTTCGCTGGACATTCCAGGCGTCCACCGATTTTCTGTGCCGCATGAGCGAAGACGAGGTGCGTTTACTGGGCGCGAGCGGCGTATCGCACATGGGATTCGGCACCGAGTCCACGTCCGAAGCAGTGCTCAAGCTGATGAACAAGCGCCACCAACGCGTGAATGAGATGTATGAAACGGCGCGAAAGGCCGAGTTGGGCGGTATACATGTCACATTCAATCTGATTCTTGGCTATCCCGGAGAAACCGAAAGCGACCGCGTGCAGACTTTCCAAACTATGAGCGACATTGCGCGCCAGTTTTCGAATGTGAGCTTCTCGCCGAACATCTTCACACCGTATCCCGGCATTCCCATTTGGCCGCAACTACGAGAACTTGGCCTGCGCCAACCGGAGTCGCTGCGCGAATGGGCGGATTTGCCGCTCGGTGCAAACATCCTGCCGTGGCTGCAGGGAAAAGAACTGCAGCGACTTAGACGGATGCTCGAATACTTCCTGCTCAACAACCAGATTCGACGCGCTACGGAGAATCGTCCTTGGCTGAAGCGCGGCATACGCAGGCTGCTCGGAGCACCCCTGCGCTGGAGAATTCGCGCAAATCAATACTCATTCCCGTGGGAATTGTGGATCTCGCGCTCAACTGAGCGACTCATCAAGCGTCGCTCCCTCATAACCGGTCAGGAATTGCCGGCCAGAACAGCGACCGTATGCTAACGCACGATCAAGACATGAGGTGATTTTGTGGCTGACGTCCTGCTGACTCATTCTTACCATCTCCCGTTTGACCGCAAGCAGGTGCGGAAGATGCAGCCATATCCGCCGCTCGGCACTTTGTACGCGGCCACTGCGTTGCGAACGCAAGGCATTTTCGTCGCGGTGTTCGATACCATGCTGATGGATCCGGCAGAGTTCGGTAGCGCGCTCAGGCAACATCGCCCCAGGATTGTGGCGATCTATGAAGACGATTTCAATTTCCTTTCCAAGATGTGCCTTACTCGGATGCGGGATGTCGCATGGCGCATGACTGAACTCTCGCGCAACTTCGGAGCTACTGTCATCGCACACGGCTCCGATGCTACCGATCATGCGGAGCAGTACCTCCATCAGGGAGTTGATTTCATTGTGCTGGGCGAAGCCGAAGCCACGCTTGCTCAGCTATGTTCCACCCTGCTGCAATCACTCGATCCGTCACACGTGCAGAACACTCTTAGGCTTGGTTCCCTTGGTCACGTTGTACGCACTCCGGTATCTCAGGGCGCTGCTCATTGGGTGACGATGCCCAACCCTGCGCGCGATCTGATTGACATGACGCCTTATCGTGAGTCGTGGCAGCAGGCACATGGCTACTTCTCATCCAACTTGGCGGCCAGTCGCGGCTGCCCTTTCCGATGCAACTGGTGTGCGAAGCCCATCTCTGGAAACCGCTTCCACGTTCGTCCAGCACGCGCAGTGGCCGACGAGCTTCGTGAACTGAAACAGCTATACGGTGCCGACCACGCCTGGTTTGGTGACGACGTGTTTGCCCTGAATCGTCACTGGGCACACGAACTCGCTGAGGCTGTAGAACTCAATGGCTGCCGCGTACCATTCAAAATTCAGACGCGCGCCGATCTTTTGAATGCCGATATCGTTTCGTCTCTCAGGCGCGCCGGTTGCACTGAGATATGGATGGGAGTCGAGTCAGGGTCGCAAAGAGTGTTGAACAGTATGGACAAGGGCCTACGCGTTGAAGAAGTAATTGCCGCGCGTGAGTACCTCAGGAACGTGGGCATACGTGCCTGTTTCTTCCTGCAGTTTGGCTATCCTGGCGAAGACTGGCAAGACATTGAGAAGACTATCGCTCTCGTGCGTCAAACACGTCCGGACGACATCGGAGTATCGCTTTCCTATCCCTTACCCAACACTGTCTTCTACAACCGCGTGCGCGCCGAGCTTGGAGCCAAGAAGAACTGGACTGACAGCGATGATCTCTGCGTGATGTTCAAGGGAGCTTACAACGACACGTTCTATTTGACTCTTCGTGACGCATTACATGCTGAGGTCGATGGCTGGCATTCGTCCTCAGAAAGGAACAGTGAGAGTATTCGCGAATTGTGGTTGAAAGTTCAGAGGCTTGAGCCTGTGAGTCGCAATCCCGACCCGACGATCATGTCGCCTGTTGTGCCCAATTCGAATGAGCTCGCTTTCATCCCGGCGCACAAACTCGCCGAGGTTCGGGAGGCTTGAATGCAAAGCTTGCTGCTCACTCACGGTTACTTCCTATTTGAAGATCCCAAGGAGCTTCAAATCATGAAGCCCTATGCGCCTCTCGGAATCCTCTACCTATGCTCTCATCTGAGGGCAAAGGGTTTTGACGTGGACGTTTTCGACACAACCTTCTCTAGCCGCGACCTTCTCTTTCAGCATCTCCGCAGTGAGCAACCCGGGGTTCTCGGAATATACGCGAACCTTATGACCCGGAAGAATGTGGTCGAGATTATCCGAATGGCTCGTGTTGCCGGTTGGCGAGTTATCGTCGGAGGTCCTGAGCCTGGAGCATACGCTCGCGAGTACCTCGATTCAGGCGCGGAAGTAGTCGTGTTCGGCGAAGGCGAGCTCACAACAGAAGAAGTTCTGCTCGCATTCGAGTGCGGCGATCCTAGCGCACTCGCGAAGGTAAATGGCATCGCTTATCTCGAGTCTGACGGGAGCATGCATCAGACTCCTCCTAGAGCACAGATCGCGAACCTGGATTCGCAGCCTTGGCCCGCACGATCCGCAATCGACATTCCACGATACGTACGTACCTGGCGTGATGCGCACGGTCAGGGCTCCGTCTCATTCATCACTGCCCGTGGGTGCCCCTACAAATGCCGCTGGTGCAGCCACCAAGTATTCGGACAAACTCACCGCCGCAGAAACCCGTTGAACGTGGTGGATGAAGTCGAGTGGTTGCTGCACGAATACAGCCCCGACATGATCTGGGTTGCCGACGACGTATTCACCATTCACCACGGCTGGATTCGAACCTACGCCGCCGAAATGCGCCGCCGGGGCATCCGTATTCCCTTCGAATGCATTTCCCGTGCCGATCGGCTGAATGAAGAGATGCTCGATCTGCTCGCGGAACTCGGATGCTTTCGAATCTGGATCGGATCGGAAAGTGGCTCGCAGCGCATTCTTGACGCGATGGAGCGCGGTGTAAAGATCGAACAAGTGCAACAGGCTGTCGAACTGGCGCGCGCCCGTGGTATTCAGAGCGGGATGTTTCTGATGTGGGGTTACGAAGGCGAGGAACTTCAAGATGTAGAAGCCACGATCGAGCACGTTAAGCGCACCGATCCTGACATCTTCTTTACAACGGTCGCATACCCAATCAAGGGCACGCCGTACTTCAAGAGCGTGTCTGACCGACTCGTGCAGTTGAAACCTTGGTCCGAGACCTCGGACCGTGAGATTGAGATCGTCGGCAGGCGATCACGAACGTTTCATGACTACGCCGATCGCCTGCTCCGCGATGAAGTGGCGCTTGCTCGCATGCAGCGTTCAGAGAAGATCGAAGCAGGCAGGATTGATGACCTGCAGAGGCGAATTCAATATGCCAGGGCGGAACTGCTACGGAACATGGAGGCTGCTGCATGAGTTCTCAGGCGCAATATTCGGCTGCCGTCGCCTTTGACAGTATTGCCGCAAGCTATGACAGCGTTTTCACCGAATCAGCAATCGGCAGAGCGCAGAGGGCCGCGGTATGGTCGGTGCTCTCAAAAGTCTTCATGCCAGGGGAGCATGTCCTCGAGCTAAACTGCGGAACCGGTGAAGATGCGCTCTTCATGGCGCGGAGGGGAGTTTCGGTAACCGCGTGCGACGTCTCTGCGAAAATGATCGAGATCGCGCGCCAGCGCATAACTGCTGAACCTCGACCGCTCCCAATCGTGTTCCGAAAGTTAGCCATCGAAGAGCTAGATCAACTGGCGCCGCAATCTACTTTCGACGGCGTCTTCTCAAACTTCTCGGGTCTCAACTGCGTAGCCGACCTTCGTCCGGTTGCGCGGCACTTAGCTAAGCTTCTGAACCTTGGAGCAACCGCCCTGCTTTGCGTCTCGACTCGTGTGTGCGCGTGGGAAACGCTGTTACATCTCGGTCGCGGGCGCTGGAACCAGGCGTTTCGGCGCTGGCCGGGTTATGCGGATCCTGCCGTGAAAGGCCATCGCGTACGAGTTTACTATCCCACGATACGTCAGCTTCGAAGCGTGTTCTCTCCGTGGTTCGTGCTGCGTAACATCAAGGGGATCGGTGTCCTGGTCCCTCCGAGTTATGCGGAGGCGTGGGCTGGAAGGCATCTTAAGTTGCTCGCTCTTTTGGAGCGCCTCGACCATTCGCTCGCAAACACCCCAGTGCTCCGCGCCATCGGCGACCACGTACTGCTTCAGTTTGAGAGGACGAACGCATGAGACTGGCTCCGCAAAATCACGAGGAGGTAGGCAGCCTCCACACACGATCAGCAGTGAACTATCGACTGCAGTGTCCGCAGTGCGGGACCTCCGTGGGAGAACTTCCTGAAACTGGGCCTCACGTAGATGCGGTGATCACCTGCTCTGATTGTCTGCTGCGTATTCGCAGCGAGCAAGGCATTTGGCGCGCTCTTTCCCCCGAACGTGAAAGCCGCTATGAGCGTTTCATAACCGAGTACCAGATCGTTCGACAAAAGGAGGGTCGCGGGAGCACGTCCTCCGACTACTATCTCGCTCTTCCCTTTCGTGACACGACGAACAAGAACCAAGCTCAGTGGGCAATTCGTGCACGGACGTTTCATCATCTTGAGACGCACATTTTGCCGAAGCTTGAGCAATCTCATCCCAAAGGCATGCGAGTTCTCGATCTTGGGGCGGGTAACGGATGGCTGAGCTATAGGCTTGCGCTTCGCGGCCATCATCCAGTTGCGGTGGACCTGCAAATCAACGAAATGGATGGCCTAGGCGCTGCCGCACATTATGGTGGTTATCTGCCATCGCTTTTCCCGCGGTTCCAGGCAGAGCTCGATCGGCTACCGTTTGAAGCAGACCAGTTCGACTGCGCTATCTACAACGCTTCTTTCCACTACTCAGAAAATTACGAATGCACACTAAAGGAAGCGATTCGTTGCGTGCGCGCCGGAGGCGTTGTGGTGGTCTGCGATTCGCCCTGGTACCGGAGCGATATCAGCGGCAGGCAGATGATCGAGGAACACAGAGCGGCATTCGTTGCCCGGTTTGGTTTTCCCTCGGACGGCCTTGCAAGTTTGGAGTATTTGACCGACCGAATCCTGATTTCACTCGAACGGAGCTGCAGTATTCGTTGGCACGTCGAGTCACCATCGTACGGACTGCGGTGGGCGATGCGACCGCTCATAGCTCATCTGATGAATAAGCGGGAACCGTCGAAGTTCCGTATCTATCTTGCTGAGGTTCGGAAATGATCATCCTTTTCAACCCGCGCGCCACGAAACCTCGTAATCGACGTTTCCCTCTTTCGGTGCTCGCCTTGGCGGCAGTGCTGGAAGGCAAAGAAGAGTACACGATTGTTGACGGAAACTTGGATGACCATCCCGTATCGACAATCATCGATCTAATCGACCGCAAAAGGACCGAACTGCTTGGTGTCACAGTAATGCCCGGGCCACAGATGGCGGCAGCACTCGAAGCCTGTCGTACGATCCGGCTATTGCGACCTGCTGTGCCGATCGTCTGGGGAGGATACTTCCCTTCTACCTACACCGACGCGACTTTGAATGCGCACTATGTTGACTACGCCGTGCGCGGACAGGGCGAAGATACGTTGCTTGAGTTGCTGGACGCTATGCGCGGAGCACGATCACTAGATTCGGTCTTGGGACTGTCATACAAGGATGTGTTCGGGCTGCACCGGCATAATCCTGAACGCCTGATGAAAAGCCCGGACGTCTTCCCATGGAGTCCATTTCATCGGATTCCTGTGCAGGATTATCTTCGACCATCGTTCTTTGGTAAGCGAACAGCCGCACACCAGGCAAGTATCGGATGTCCCTTCAAATGCAACTTTTGCGGCGTGCACGCTGCTTACGGAACGCGCGAGCTCATGGAGAGCCCTGCTCGTACGGCGGAGATCCTTCGGCACCTTGCAACTAACTATGGAGCGGACTCCGTGCAGTTCTACGACATGAATTTCTTTTTGCGCGATGACCACGCGCGCGAACTTGTCGACCGCATTGCGCCATTGCAGCTTCGCTGGTGGTGCGAAGCTCGCATTGACGTGATGTCGCGCTACTCTGACGAAACGTTGCAAGCAATACGACGCGCTGGTTGCACCATGATTTTCTTCGGCGCAGAGTCCGGCTCTAACTGGGTGTTGAAGGATATGCAGAAAGGAATCACAACCGAACAGACCATTGAGGTCGCACGTCGCATGCGCCAGTTCGGTATTATTCCCGAGTTCTCATTCGTCCTAGGGAATCCTCGCGATCCCGAACTCGACACACACGAGACTCTGAAGTTCATTCGTTACATCAAAAAACTGAACCCTGACTCCGAGATCATCATGTATCACTACACACCTGTCCCGCAGCGCGGCGCCATGTACGGAAACATCGACGGTCAGGTCTCTTTCCCGACATCCCCGGAGGAATGGGCGACCCGAAAGTGGATGAACTTCACACTGAGAATCGATACCGAAGCTCCATGGCTAAAGCGCAAGACAAAGCGCCTTATCGACAACTTCGAGGTGGTAGTCAGCTCACGCTGGCCTACGGTGCAAGACATTCGTGCGCCTAAGTGGGCGCGTGCGCTGTTAAGAAGTCTGAGCGCATGGCGCTACTGGTTCCACATCTATGGATTCCCTCAGGAGTTGCGCTGGGCGCACCAGTTCATGAACCTTCGCAAGCCAAAGAGGGAGAGCCTGTAATTGTGAAAACAGCACCCGATCTAATCTCGCCCTCTTTTGGACACAAATCGGAAGAAGCGTTTCGCCTTTGGTCGAAAACCTATGACAAAGCGGCAAATCCTTTGCTCAACCTTGAACAACGTTACTTAAGTTGTCTGCTGCCCAATGCGCGAGGCGCAAGTGTGTTGGATATTGGCTGTGGCACTGGACGCTGGATGACCGTCATAGCCGCGCAGCACCCCCGGGCCTTGGTTGGAGTAGATAGTTCATCCGCCATGCTCGCACGTGCTATGTCGAACTGCATAGAGAACAGCTCTCTCTATCTCGGCGAGGCTACTGAGCTACCAGTGCCGGCGTCGCAGTTTGATCTTGTGCTCGCATCCTTTGTAATTAGCTATATATCGGATCTCGATCGATTTGCAGCTGAGTTGTCCCGCGTCACTCGGCAAGGTGCGCGCGTTTTCGTGACCGACCTTCATCCCGAAACAATCGCCGCATGTCGCTGGAAACGGGCGTTTCATGCGGTTGATCAGACTGTCGAGCTGGACGCCTACAAGTGGCCTCTGCAGCGCATCGTATCCTGCTTTGAAAAACACGGATTTACGACACGCAGCCTGATTGAGCCGCCGTTTGGTGCCCAGGAAAGAGCAATTCTCGCCGCGGCGGGAAAAGCGGAGGTGATATCGAAGACGGCTGATCGCTCGCCTATCTTTCTACTTGCGTTTCAGAAGCACACTGCACGATCCAGTACGATTGCCACGGCTGTCACACAACTCAACCCAACTCGCCTCGCGCTCGGAGCCAACGAATCGACCAGTCCGTCGGTCACGATCTCCCATGGGCGAATCGATTCGATTGGAGTACACCGCTCCGGGAACACGACACAAATCGATCTTCGGGGCTATCTTCTTTTGCCAGGACTGATCAACGCGCACGATCATCTTGAGTTCGGTCTGTTTCCAAATCTAGGCGATGGCCCTTACACGAGTTCACGGGAGTGGGCGTCAGATATTCGTCGACGCCACGCCGCAGACATAGAACGGAATCTCCGGGTGCCGAAGGATGTTCGCATCTGGTTTGGCGCGATTCGCAATTTGCTATGCGGTGTTACCACGGTATGTCATCACAATCCTGTCACGCCCCTAATGGAGAGCACCGAATTTCCAGTGCGCGTGATCAGAGACTTTGGTTGGGCTCACTCCATTGGGGTAGATGCTGACTATGCATCCAGATTTCATCGAACCAGCCCAGGTGATCCTTTTGTCATTCATGTTGCAGAAGGCTCTGGCGAGGAGTGCGAGCGCGAGATTTTGGAACTGGATCGCAGTGGTGTGCTCAGCGAGCGCAGTATTCTCGTTCATGCTTTGGCGCTCGGTACCAGCGGAGCTGAGTTGGTGAAGGCCAGGGGAGCAGCCATTGTCTGGTGTCCGACTTCGAATCAATTCTTATTCGGTCACACGCACTCCCCCGAGTTTATCGCTTCGGCGAGCAATGTCATTCTGGGCAGTGACTCTCCGCTCACCGCCGCCGGAGACTTGCTCGACGAACTGGCATTCGCCCGGCAACTCGGTGTGGAGCCCTCTGATTTGTACCAGCAGGTCACCGTCCGGTCCGCGCGGATATTAGGTCTTCGCGAGGGACAAGGCAGCGTAATGCCTGGAGCTATGGCCGACCTTATTGCGGTTCGCGACACGGGGCGATTCCCGGCACAGATGCTGTCGCATCTCTCGTTTGAGGACGTTGAGTTGGTGCTCGTGAGCGGCAGAGTGCAACTCGCATCGGAGGCGATGTTCTCGCGCTTGCCTGAAGACCTCACCTCAGGGTTGCACCCGATAATGATTGACACAACCCTGCGCTGGATTCGTGCACCTCTTGGACGTTTGTTTGGCCAGGCAGAGAGCGTTCTTGGACGCCCACTCATCCTCAGAGGCAAACACATTCACAACGTACTGACTGAGTGGTTGTAGCCATGGAGCAGCTTCGCAACATTATGAAGTCGATGCCTGTGCTGGTGCTCAATATTCACAACCGCTGCAACTGTCGCTGTGTAATGTGCGACATCTGGAAGCGTCCGACCACGCAGGAGCTACGCATCGACGACCCGGAACAGCATCGTGAAGCCTGGCGAAGTCTATCGCTCCGTTGGGTCGTCCTCTCTGGAGGCGAACCACTGCTTCACAGCGATCTTCGAGGCCTCTGCAATCTATTCCGACAGGATGGAATCAGACTTACGCTCCTCACCACAGGGTTGCTGCTCACTAAGAGAGCTGACGATGTGGCCGATTTGTTCGACGATGTGATCGTTTCTTTCGACGGGCCACCGGAGGTGCACGATTCGATCCGACGAATCCAGGGCGCACACCGCTTGATCGCCGATGGAATTCGCACGGTACGATCACGTCGCCCCTCAATGCGTTTTTCAGGACGGATGACCGTTCAGAAAGCGAACCATGCTTCGCTGCTGGCTACAATTCCTACTGCGAAAGCAATTGGCCTCGACTCTATTTCGTTTCTCGCCGCTGACCTGACCTCCGAAGCTTTTAATCGCCCCGAGCAGTGGAGCCCGGAAAAACAGTCCGAGGTTGCGCTTTCTGTAGACGAGGTAGATGAATTGGAAGATGAAATCTCTCGCCTGGTTCGCGATCATGCTGATGACATCCGGTCCGGCTACATTGTGGAGAGTCCAGCCAAGCTTCGCAGGATTGCGACGCATTTTCGCGCACATCTCGGACTAGCAGAGGACAGCGCGCCAATCTGTAATGCTCCCTGGACCTCTGCCGTCATCGAAGCCGATGGATCAGTACGACCTTGTTTCTTTCACCCACCTATAGGAAACCTGCGCGACGCGCCGCTCGATGCCGTGCTCAATGCGGAGAAGGCGCGTGATTTCAGGGACAGCTTGGACATACAGGCCAATCCTATCTGCCGGCGTTGCGTGTGCTCATTGAACTATTCTGGGCCGGAGAGCAGAAATCCAGAGACAAACTTGTGTCAGATCAAAACCGAACCGCCGCAAGAGCGCATCCAATCAATGCGGCAACTCTGAAGGGGACTGCTTGTCATGGACACTTTGCTCGTTATCGAAGACAGTCTCGCGATGCAGCGCGTCATCCAACGCGTATTTGAGGCAGAGACATTTGAAGTGCGACTCGCCTCTGATGGAGTTCAGGGGATCGAGGCATTCCGTGCGCAAATTCCAAAGGCTGTTGTCCTCGATCTCAAATTACCCGGAATGCCCGGACGCGAACTCTGTCGGGAGTTCAAAGCTCTTGCTCCCTCTGTTCCCGTTATTGTGGTCAGTGCGAATGCGGAAGTGGATGATAAAGTCCTGCTCCTCGAAATCGGCGCTGATGACTACGTGACCAAGCCCTTCAGTCCCAAGGAACTCGTCGCGCGGGTGCGACGTGCAATGCGGCGCACTGCGGTTGACGCTCTGCAGAAGCAAGCTGAATCTCACCTCTATTGCTTCGGAGACGTGTCCGTGGACGTCGAGTCGATGGAAGTGAAACGTGGTGGCAGAATCGTAACTCTCACCGCCCAGGAGTTTCGCGTACTGAAATATTTCATCCAGCGCGAGAACCGTGCGATTTCGCGTGAAGAACTTCTGAACGAGGTCTGGGGATATCGCAATTATCCATCCACGAGAACGGTGGACAATCACATCTTGCGACTCAGGCAAAAACTGGAGCCGGATCCTTCCGCCCCGCAGCACTTCCTGACACTTCACCGCGCCGGATACAAGTTTTCCCCGGGCAAAGCGCAAGAGCGCGCAGCAGGGTAAGCGCCGTGCGTCTTCGCCTGCGAACCCAGCTCATCATTGCAACCCTGATTATTTCGTCTCTAATTTCCGGCCTATGCCTTTTGTTGTTGCGCCGAAGCGTCTCGGCGGAACTGACAAGACAGAGAAGCGAAGCTATCGCCGCCTCCGAAAGTGCATTCACCCGAGCTGACCAGGAGCAACAGAAGACTCTGCAGCGTGCGGCAACACTACTATCGGAGTTGCCAACCCTTAAGGCATTGATGAGTTCCGGCGATCCTGCGACTATTCAGGACGCATCCGCCGCATTCTGGCGTCTTTCCGGAGCCGATATCCTTGTGCTCGCGACTCCTGACTCGCGCATCATGGCAGAGCACGCCGCCAGTATCGCGTTGTCGTTTGCATCGCTCCAACGTTCGCTCTCGGCATCCCTTTCGCGCCACGAGGAAACTGCGTGGTGGCAGGAGAACAACAATCTATATCGTGTTGCCATCAGCACCATCGTTTCCGGTGTTGGGTCGCAGCAACGCGCACTGGGATTCCTAATCATTGGACAGCACGTCAATTCAGCTTTCGCTGAACAGCTTGCGAACTCCTCTGAAAGCCAGATTGCGTTGGTATCAGGCGAGTCAGTTGTGGCCTCTACGCTGCCGCCCGCACAGCTCCAGGAATTTGCAAGCAAGGTCAGCCTTCGTCAACCCACTCCGCAGAGCATTTGGATAGTGGGTCATCATTTCGATGTGTCCACACTGGAATTGCTCGGCAGCCCCGGTCTGCGCTGTTACATGCTGCTTCCTCTCGATGCGTCAGACGCCTATCTCCACCGTCTGAATCGAACTATTCTTCTTATCGCACTGGTGGCCGGTCTTATCGGAGCAGTTCTTGTGAGCGTCATCTCGCGAGCGATTACCAAGCCTCTGGAGTCGCTCGTTGGCGCCGTGCGTGCGTTAGCAGCAGGCGATGATACCTATTCGCTGAAGCCGCAGGGTGGCGTAGAAGCAGTGGAGTTGGCCAAGGCCTTTAACCGAATGCGACATGACCTCACGATCTCGCAGAGGAAGGAGCGAGAGGCGGAGCGTATGGCCGCTCTTGGACGAGCTGCCGGATCCATCTCGCACGATCTTCGGCACCATCTGGCGGCATTGGTCGCAAACGCAGAGTTCCTGTATGACCCAGCAATCGCGGCAACAGATCGCAATGAGATTTATCAGGAGATATCACGCGCCTCGGAGCAAATGACCGGACTGCTTGATTCGCTTTTGGAAATAGCCCGCGAGCAGGTGACACTCACTCTCGCCCCGACAGATTTGCGCGGTATATTTGATCGCGCTATCAGGGCCGTCCGCTCTTCGCCTGAATTCCATGGCAGGGTTATTGAGTTGGAATCCGTTGGCTCGACCGAAGGTGAATTTGACGCACGGAAACTTGAACGCGTGTTCTTCAACATCCTTCTCAACGCGTGCCAGGCCACTCATGGTACTTGCGGGCGCGTTGGAATAAAGATCACGAGCGATGACGAGAAATTCGAGTGCCGCATTTGGGATAACGGCAGCGGCATCCCGGAGACTATTCGAGGGCAACTTTTTGAACCTTTTGTGAGTGCAGGCAAGAACAACGGCACCGGTTTAGGACTCGCCTTGGCAGCCAAAATCGTTCACGATCATGGCGGCGGAATCCACGTTGAAGAAACATCTGCGGCGGGTACCACGTTCTTGTTGATCATTCCCCGGCACAGTGCGCTCCGTTTAACTGAAGCAGCCAAAGCTTCATAATCCGCACACGCGTCACTACGCGAGGTGTTACCGTGACCAACCCATTCCGCCTTCGTTCGAAATACACGACCGCCCGCTTGTTTGTGGCCGCCGGAATTCTGATAAGCACGACGTCGCCCGCATTGGCTCAGACGCTCCCTGATACGGAAGAGGCCGACACCAGAACCGAGGTTCATCGACTCCACCTTGAGCTCGACGAGACGCGCGGGCAGCTTTCGCAGGCACAATTTGAGATACGGCAGCTTGCAACTGAACTCGCTGACTTGCGTCGAGAATTCGCCGCACGTAATCCAGTGACGAAAGAGCGGACGAACTCAACCGACGCCTTTCCATCCGCAGCCGACCTTGCGAAACAAAATCAGAACCGCCCCTTCCCTTCGTCTGAATCTGTCGCTGCATTAAGCGCCGATCAGACGTTGCTCGCTGCCCGCGTAGAAGAGCAACAACAAACCAAAGTTGAGAGCGAATCGAAATATCGAGTAAAGATCTTCGGACTGATGCTGATGAATGCATTCAGCAACCGGAACGCCTTCGATGTTGCCGATCTGCCAAAACTCGCCGTTGCTTCGGAAGCGAAAGGCAGCGTGGGAGCCTCAGTCCGGCAAAGTTATCTTGGTCTGCAAGTATTCGGACCTAATCTGGGTGGTGCCGCAACTAGCGCCAGTATTAGCGCCGATTTCTTTGGCGGCTTCCCATCACAGCAGCCTTACGGCACCACGCTGGGCATCCTTCGTTTGCGACAGGCAAGCGCGCATCTCGACTGGAACAACACATCGCTGATTGTCGGACAGGAGACATTGTTCTTCTCGCCTCTGTCGCCCACTTCTTACGCTTCTGTCGCGGAGCCTGCAATGTCTTACTCGGGAAATCTTTGGGCGTGGACGCCGCAGATTGTTGTCGGACATCGTTTCAGAACCTCAGGCCAAAGCTACCTTGACCTGAGTGGCGGCATTCTTGCCCCACTCACCGACGCCACAATCGCCGAGTACTATGGCCACTATATTGGCCCCGGTGAACGATCACGCAAGCCTGCCTTTGCCGCCCAATTGTCGCTCAATAGCAAACGTCTGCAACAACCGCTCGTAGTCGGAATCGGCGGCTACGGAAGCCATCTCAATTACGAATTTGGACGCCAGACGGATGCATGGGCGGTAACTGCCTTCGCGCGAATCCCCATCATCACTCGATTAGAAATTAGCGGAGAAATCTACCGAGGCAAGGCCGTTGGTGGGCTGGGAGGCGGCATTTGGCAATCCGTTGTATTCGACTCCGATCCGACGAGTAGTAACGCACGACTTCACCCGCTCAATGCTTTGGGTGGATGGACGCAGCTAAAATTCCACCCACATCCCAAGTGGGAGCTGAACTCCGCGATAGGCCAGGACAATGTTTTCGCCTCAGATCTGGAGTGGACGCCAATACCTGTGGGTCTCTACACAACGCCACTTGCAAGGAATCGTTCCGCATTCGGCAACTTCATCCTTCGCCCAAAATCAAATCTGCTTTTGAGTGTGGAGTACCGTAAGATCTGGACGTTTCGTTATGACGGTCTGCGCAATACAGGCGACCAAGTCAATATCGGTGCTGGAGTGAGCTTCTAATGTCATTCCCCAGATTCGAGATCGCGCTAGGGCCGTGGCTCCGCAGTGCATTCATAGTTCTGGTGGCTATGTCGCTGACCCAGCTCGCCTTGGCTGAAGGCTCGACTGTAGAGTTGCAGATCATCGTGGATCACGTGCGAGGCAAGTCGCCATCATCCGGTAACGAAGGCGTAGTAGTCTGGCTCACCCCGCTCACCCAGGAAACTCAGCCGCAGCCTTTGCGACAACGTCGTTACCAGATCACTCAGAAGGACAAGCAATTTCATCCGCACGTGCTTGCTGTTCCTGTCGGATCCCCGGTCGAGTTTCCAAACCTTGATCCTTGGTTTCACAACGTCTTTTCTCTGTACAAAGGTGAGAAATTTGATCTTGGACTCTATGAAGCAGGGACTTCCCGCACCGTACGCTTCGACCAGCCTGGGGTCTCCTTCATCTTCTGCAACATTCATCCCGAGATGAGCGCCTACGTGCTCGCGCTCCCAACGCCGTACTTCGCGGTCAGCAATCCGAAGGGTCAAATTAGGATATCCAGCGTCGCACCAGGACGTTATCGGCTTGCAGTCTGGTATGAACGTGCGGAATCATCCGAGGTCAACAAACTTGCCCGCGATGTCACCTTGACGGACTCCTCGACCTCGCTCGGCACCATCGAGATCAAAGAATCTCCAGCCACTATCCCTCAACATTCAGACAAGCACGGTCAGCCATATTCCAGCGACCACGTTCATTACTAGGTAACGTTCGGGATTCGAACTCCGCAGCGCCTGTCGGGTTGCAACAGGGCTGCGGAGTTGTCAGGTCTAAGCAGCTTTCGCCGGCTCGAATCCGTCGCACCCGCTGATCGGAGTTACTTTCAGGTGCAACGAGGCATGTTTGGGATGTCCACAATCATCGACCAGAACCTCTGGCGCATTCTTGTTCTTTCGGATCTCGACCAGTTTCTGATCAACCGCATGCGGCTCCCCGAAGTGAACACAGAGGCCGCATTGTCCATCGTGAATCGATTGCATAATCCTCCTTCCTCGTCGTCGAAAGTGATGATGCTGATCCGCCGCAAACTAACGACTTCCTATGCGCTAACCGGGCGAGCTAGCGCATCGAGATTAAGATGCAAGGCGACAGAACAATATAGCCTTGCAAATTCAAATAGCAGGGAGTATTCCAGACTACCGGTGAGGCCGTCGGTACATACGGCCGTCCCCATCCTGAGTAAGTGCCGCGGGATAATGCAGAATTCACACCGTCATCTTAGGCAAGGTTCAATAGCACAAACTAAAAGCCCTGCGTAACCGTTTGGCTACACAGGGCTTGGATCTCTAATGGTGCCGAAGAAGGGACTCGAACCCCCACACCCTTGCGAGTACATGGACCTGAACCATGCGCGTCTGCCAATTCCGCCACTTCGGCACGTATTCGGAAAGGTTCAGAGGTGAACCATGCTTCCTATTGGCTTCAAATGGATTGTAACACAAGGGTCCGTTTTGTCGAATCCGCTGCTGTGGAAGACCTTCGCGGTCGAATCCGGTACAAGCATGAGCAGAGAGTGACGCATCGCAGGCCTGAAATACTTACAAATCCCCTTCTTAGCTCTACGCGACGTACACGCGAGGAACGCGGGGAGAGAGGCCGCACAGAATCTCGTACGTGATCGTGCCTGCCAGTCGCGCCATGTCGTCGGCGCCTACCGAGCAGTGCTCCGTGCGGCCGATCAGCAACACTTCGTCGCCAATCGCCGCGTCGGCAATGTCGGTGACGTCGATCATCGTCAAGTCCATGCTGACATTGCCGGCGATGGGCGCGTATCGGTCGTGCAGGATCACGCGGCCTTCGCGCGAGAGGTGGCGCGTAAAGCCATCACCGTAACCTACAGGGATGACAGCCAGTCTCGTGGGCCGCTCGGCTTTCCAGCGCCCGTTATAACCAACGGGAGTACCTATTGCGATGTCACGCAACGCCACAATACGCGTCTTCCAGGTGAGCACCGGCTTAACGGGCAGGGTGGCCGATTCGGCTCCAGGCCCTTCACATTTGAGGTTGTATCCGTATAGCGCAAGGCCCGGACGCACCATGTTATTCCACGTGTCGGGTCGCGCAACCGTCGCGGCGGTGTTCGCCAGGTGGCGATAACGCGGTTTTAGTCCCGCCTCCGCCAGGATAGCCAAGGCACGCTCAAATCGCGCGCGCTGCTTTTCAGCCGCCGCCGAGTCAAGCACCTCTGACTCGGACAGATGACTGAACACTCCCTGTAGTTCGACCACGGGTGAGGTGGCGATTCGTTTGGCCAGCGCGGGCAGTTCGGCGAGAGAGACTCCCAGGCGCGACATGCCCGTGTCCACCTTCAGATGGACGGCTATCTTTCGTCCCTTTCCTCCAGCAGATGCTACGGCGCGCTCGAGGGCTTCCACGTGATCTAGCGTTGCAATGGCCGGGGTCAGGTCGTAACGCAGTAGCATCTCTTCTTCGCCGCGCCAGAATCCGGTCATAACCAGGATAGGCAGGCGCACACCAGCTTCACGCACGGCCATTCCCTCTTCAGTGGAGGTCACACCGAGCCACTGTGCTCCGGCTTCTTCGAGCGCTCGAGCGGTTTCGATAACGCCGTGACCATAAGCGTCGCACTTGATGACGCAGCAAGGCGTTATTCCGGGGCCAAGATGGCGGGCAATGATCCGATAGTTTTCAGCCAGAGCGGAGAGCGATATTTCAGCCCAGTTTGGGCGCGTGTGCATGGAGAATTTCTGCTGTGTAGATGACAAGGCAATTAGACCCTAACAAATTCAGTATAGCTCTGTTTGTTTGCGATACGCCCAAGTTAAGCCGCTTTCATAGTGAACATAAGGGAAACCGTGGAGCATATCTAAAGTCAAGGACAGTTAGGCGCGAGGTCGAATTGAAATCTGTCGCGTTCAGCGGATATGGAATAAAACCGCCGGTCTCCTCGTTGTGCACGATACAACGGCGCACGGGATCTGCGCCGACATTCACACAAGGAGAACCCTCATGAAACACTTCGCAGTTGGCGCCCTCACCCGCAATCTCATGGTCGCACTCGGATTCGCGCTCGTATTGGCGGGAGTCGCCGATGGCGCGACAGCGGCCTCCACACGGCAGCATAAGGTTGCTGTCCGACATCTCGAGATCAACTCTCCGGTGGAGGTTGGAGGCGTGCTTCTGCCCGCCGGAGATTACGCAGTTCACGAGATTGATTCACCAGATGGTCCGGAATTGCAGTTTGTCCGACAGTATTGGAACGAGCTTGCGTCTGAACTGGTGCAGGCCAATGAGGAGCAGGTGCTCGCGGAAGTGAAGTTCACACCGCAGCCGCGAGATGGCCAATCGAAACACACCGAACTCGTCCGCACGGACAACAACACTCTTGCGCTCGAGGTGCGAGGCAGGAACATCGAATACGTAGTTGGCGAAGTTACACCAGGAATGAACGCGAATTCCGAGGCTGCGTATCGGGCGAGGGGTGGGCAGTAACGAGGCACACCATCGTTACTGCCTCAGCCCTGTATTAGTCGTGCAGCCATTCTTCGCGCAGCAAATTTTCAAAACGCGTGGAGCCCTTGATGAAGGCGAGCTGAATGGTATCGGTCGGGCCGTTGCGTTGCTTGGCTACGATAACTTTGGCTTTGCCTTCCAGCTCCGGGTTGTTGCGATCGTAATACTCGGGGCGGTACAGGAACATCACGATATCGGCGTCCTGCTCGATCGAACCCGATTCGCGAAGATCGCTGAGCTTTGGCTCGGCGTCTTTGCCTCCGCGCGATTCAGGAGCACGGCTCAACTGTGACAACGCAATTACCGGAACCTTCAGTTCCTTCGCAATCGCCTTCAGTCCTCGCGAGATCGCCGATACTTCCTGCGTACGGTTCTCGTAACGGCGACCGCCCGGAGCCGATGCGGACATAAGCTGAAGGTAATCGATCACGATCAGGTCGAGTCCTTCCTTGTCCATCGCCTTGCGACGTGCCTTGGCTCGCAATTCCGTCAACGAAATGCCCGGCGTATCGTCGATGTACATCGGTGCCTGGATCAGTTTGTCCAGCGCTCCGCGCAACTTGTTTAGATCCTCGCGGGCGAGGAATCCCGTGCGCATCTTGTGCGCGTCCACCCTTGCCTGCGAACAGAGCATACGGTTGAGCAGCGCTTCCTTCGACATTTCGAGCGAGAAGACCGCAACACTCTTGCCACCCTGCACTGCACAGTTCTCGGCAATGTTGATGGCAAAAGCCGTCTTGCCCATGGAGGGACGCGCGGCGATGATGATCAGATCCGACCTCTGCAATCCGCTCGTCATGTCGTCGAGATCGGTGTAGTAGGTCTCGAGCCCCGTGATTCGTCCGCCGCGCTGGAACAGCTTATCGAGATCGCCGCCAAAGGACTCCATGGCGATCGTCTTGATATCCGTAAGCTGTTGTCCGCTGCGCTCTTCAGAAATGTTGAAGATGCTCGACTCAGCGGCGTCGATGACCTCTGACGCGGTGGAAGCCTGCTCGAGCGCCTGCGAGATCACCCCGTTAGCCGCATGGATCAGGTTGCGCAACATCGCTTTGTCGCGCACGATGCGAACGTAATGCTCGACCGAAGACCTGCGGGGCACGCCGTCGGTAAGCGACGCAAGATAGGCCGCGCCGCCAACGGCCTCAAGTTCCTTGTAGCGCAGCAGTTCCTCTGTCAGAGTGACGATGTCGATAGGACGATTCGTCTCAGACAGGTCCATGACGCGCTGGTAGATACGCCGATGGGCGTCGAGGAAGAAGTGGTCGGCCTTCAGCGAGGACAGAGCTTCATTCTGCAGGGTGTTGTCGAGCAGAATTGCGCCGAGGATGGAGCGTTCGGCCTCAGGACTGGCTGGGAGACCACGATCGAGACTGAAATCAGTAGCAGGCATAGAAATCGATAATCAGATCAGAACAGCAGCGATAAATGCGGAACACTGTTCCGATGGTAGTGTGCAATGGCCGAAGCTCGCAAACGGCTAAGCCCGTCGCTACGCGTAAGCACTTCCAGCGAAAGAGAAAACAAATTTCGCCAAGCTGAAAGTTGGCCCGGGGAGGCCAGCCGCCTCTCCGGGCCATGAACGGTGCGCGCGTACTGCGTCGAGTGACTCGCTCCCGCCGCCTTGCGGAAACCTGGGAGCCTCGACTAGAGCGAACTCCGCGGACTTTGGTCCGTTACCGGAGGGCTCACGCCCGGCTCCCCTTCCGTCTCTGTGAGCAGCGACCCTGTTGCCAAGGTGCGATGCGGGATGGTTGGTGTCCGGATTCCGCGCCGTCGTCGGCTGCGATCTCTCGCGCCGTACCGGGGCAAGCCTGCGTTGCCGCAGGTTCAGAAGTGCCGTCCGCCAACTGGTTCCGCTCGCTGTTCGCCGCCTCCCGAGCCGGGAAGCACCACGCAGAATCGTGCGTACCGTTGCGTTGATAGGAGAATGCAATAACCCGGGCCGGAGTAAAAGACGAAAACCGACCGTGCCTGTGCGTATGCTGTGGCAAACGGTGGAAAACTGTGAACGAGCGTGGAAAACGCAGTCGAAACTACGGTGCAGGCTCCGGTTCAATCGTATTCCGGAATCGACGGAAGACCTTCAGTGAAGCCTGGACCAGGTTATCTTCCCGTTGCCGCTCCTTCATGGACGATTTGGGCTGTTCGACGCCGCTCCAGAGCACGACCCTGTCGCGCGCATCAAGAATCGTCAGCCGGATCTGCGTGACGTTCGATGAAGTAAGCGGACGAGATGTGGTTGTCCCCGTGCGCGAATCGCCGCTGCTAACGCTGACGCCAGAATCAACCACCGGGGCGGAGATGGCGATGATCAGATCGGCTCTTTGCATCTCGTCAACAATGGTGAATCTTCCCCAGCCCTGGAACGCTTCGCCGATGACGTCGTTCGGCAGCCGCGCCCCTGAGTGCTCCACAAAAGCGGTTCTGGCGGCCAACAACCGGGCTTGTGGAGAAAGCGGCGCCGTTCGCGAGGGTTCCTGCGCGGCGCTGGGCAGAACCGCGCCCATGACAAGCACCGCACACAACAGAATGCACTGTTCCCATTTTTCGAATGAGTCTGCCTTGGCCATACTCATCTTCCCTACCAGCTCTTCAGATACTTCGCCATCGCGCGGACCTCAGTGTCGCTCGCTTTCACCTTGTGCATAATGGCAAATCCAGGATTCAGTGGCTTGCGACCGAGCCTGCGATATACCGCCTCGGGATCACGGATGAAATCCTCAACCGTGGGCTCGTCGTACTGTGGCAGTATGTTGGCCAGATTCGGTCCGCCGCCCGAAAAGTGACAGCTTGCACACCCCAGGCGTGCGAAGGAACGTTTGCCCAGATCGAGTTCGTACACGTGATACGAGGCCCAGAGGGCAAATAATGCAATAGGCAGAACGATGATCCATTTCAACTTAGAATGCAAATTCACTCCTCGCGAGCACTCGCGCTCGAAAATCTGAGTTTCATCATCGCTGGGCTGAAAGAAAGAACGATATTGCTTCAATGTCCTGCGGAGAAGCAGGAAGCCGAGGCATCGGCACGTAGCCTGCATTCAGAGGCTTATGATCGCGTCGCGCGTAGATCGTCTCAGGATCATTCAGAAACTCGACAAACATCTTGCGGTCGTACTTCTTCCCCACGTGGGCCAGCGAGGGCGCACCACCCGCGCCGTGGCACGTTGGACATCCGAGACGGTTGAAAGCATCGCGTCCCACGGTGACCTGATGCTCGCGATAGAGCACGCCCATGCAAACAGCCACGCAGATCGTGAGCGTAATCCAATGCCACGGACGCAATTTCATCAGGCACTCTCCTAACCCCTGAGTATGCCTGAAGCGAATGGAGGCGAAAAGTCGTAAGTTTCGGGCACGCCACTTTCGGCCGCCTCATTCTTCCGATAAGCTCTATTCGGCAGCTATGCTGAAAACGCTTCCTCAACTCGCCACCTACTTTTTTGCGCTTCTGGCCCTCTGTGGCCTCGGGTATCTTCTCCTATCGCTGTGGAGCGAGTGGCGGTTTCTGCGGCGGCGCAAGTCCGCAGGTGCGAGTACGACGGAGGGGTTCACGCCTCCCCTTAGCATTCTCAAGCCGCTGCGTGGCAGCGACCGCCAGATGTACGAGAGCTTTCGCTCGCATTGCCTACAGGATTACGCGCACTACGAGATCATCTTCGGCGTGAATGATTCCGAAGACGAGGCCCTCGCGGATGTCGAGCGCCTGCGGCGCGAATTCCCCGAGCGCGATATTCGCGTCGTTGTCTGCCGCGAAGTGCTGGGCAGCAACCGCAAGGTGAGTAATCTTTCGCAGATGATGCGCGAAGCAAAGTACAACCACATCATCATCAATGACAGCGACATCCGCGTCCCCACCGACTATCTACGCCGCGTAGTCTCGCCAATGCAGGACCCGCAGGTCGGCATGGTAACGGCCCTCTATCGTGCCGAAGCAGGACGCAGTCTCGCATCGCGTATGGAGGCCATCACCATCGCCACTGACTTCGCAGGCGGCGTGCTGTGTGCGATGGAATTGGAAGGCGGCCTGCATTTCGGCTTGGGCTCCACGCTCGCATTTAAACGCGAAGCAGCAGACGCGATTGGCGGGCTCTCCGCTCTGCTGGACTACCTCGCTGACGATCACGAACTGGGCCGCATGATCTCCGAAGCGGGATACAAGGTCGTGCTTTCGAATGTGGTCGTCGAAACTTTCCTGCCCGAGTACAGCTTCGGCGCCATGTTCCAGCACCAGTTGCGATGGGCGCGCACCGTGCGTGACTTGCGCAAGTTCGGCTATGTCGGCGTACTGCTCACCTTTGGACTGCCATGGGCCATGCTCGCCGACATCTTCTCAGGTGGCGCTTCGTGGACGATGGCGTTGCTGTGGGCTGTATTGCTGGCGCGCTTCGCTTCCGCCTATCTGCTCTGCGGTCCAATTCTCAATGACCGCCGCACAATGCGTGATCTATGGCTCGTTCCGGCGCGCGACGTCGTTGGAGTTGCAATATGGTTCGCCAGTTTCGGTGGAGACACCATTGTCTGGCGCGGCGAACGATTCCATCTCAAAGACGGAAAGCTGACCCGGGCGTAGCAATCATCTAGCTGGGCTGCGCTTCCTTCGCACGGATGACATTCACGATCCGGCCACCAGGGGTGAACCGGTAGAGTTCGCCCCGCCAACGGAAACTGCTCCCACCGCAGTAACTCGCGACCCAAACGAAAAATCCAAGCAGATCGCGCACCGGGTAGAGCCAGCAAAATACCAGCGAGCGCTTGTCGCCAACAATGCCGTAACCGATGGCGAGAGACTGCACAATGCGATTCAGCACGCTCCAGCCGAGGAGAATCGATCCCGCTGAAGTGTGTCCGAGAATAGCAGCCGACATGAATCCCAGCAGGCCAAACGGCATCGCGAACGTGAGTCCCGTTCCTAGATGTCCCTTGGGACGGGAGTATCGGGTGCTCTGCATCCAGCGCGTCTGTGTCGCGAATGTCTTAAGGAAAGTCGTCGTGCACAGGACGTGACCAATCCGATAGTGCGACAAAACCACGGTATATCCCGCGTTGAATACGAGATTTCCGAGCACAAAATCATCCGAATAAAACTCAGCCGTCGCTGCGATTCCTCCGCATTTCTCCAGAGCATCGCGACGCACGGCCATCACAGGACCGAGCGCGAACTGCATGCCTTCCAGCATGTCGGCCGTGATAACGCCCGAGGTCATCTCGACCGACATCCCCAGAGCTTCCAGCCGCGACCAGATATCCGGGGCAGGGATGCCCTCATACAAGCAGGTGACGAGTCCGTTCTTCGGATCGAGCAGCGGCGGAATCACATTCCTCAGAAAGTTGGGACGCACGAGAACATCGCTGTCGCTAATGACCAGGAAATCACTTTTCGTAGTCGCGATCATCTTGTCGAGTGACCAGACCTTCGCACTCGGCCACGGCGGATTGCCTGAAAGCACGACACGCGCAGCTACCTGCGGATAACGCGCCCGCAGTCGCTCAACAATCGCCAGCGCAGGGTCTTCGGCTGTGCGGCATCCGAAAACAATTTCATAAGCCGGATAGTCCTGAACGAAGAGGCTCTCAAGATTCTGCTCCAGCCGTGGCTCGGCTCCATGCAACGGCTTGATGACCGAAACGAAAGGTAATGACGTGGTCGGAATACTGCGCGCACATGCCACCTGCGCTCGTGCGATTCGCTGATTGCGCATCGCCGCCACCAGTGCCAGCAGGAGGAACACAGTCGAGGAAACAGTGCCCGCAAGGGAAACAGCCAGAAGGAGACGGCACAAAAGAGAGAATGAACCAGCGGTAAGAAACGCTAAAGGCATTGACAAGGCCGTGAGATGAAGGATCGACGGAGACATCGACACTCAGAGTCTCACGAAAACTTGGCTAGAATCAATTTGCGCTTCCATACAGCACGCAGGCCCGGAAGTCCCAGGCCTGCATGAAGTGCTGTACTGCCATTTTGTGTTATGCGGCGCGGCCGCGCGATGAGCGGGTGTGCGACGGTTTTGCGCTCTGCTTGCGAGCCATCGTTGTAACCTTGCTGCTCTTTTTCTCCGCAGGCTTGGCTTCGGTGCTCCGATTGCCGCTACGCCCTTGAGATTTGCTGCTCGCCGCCGCTCGCCCAGAGCTGCTGCTCTTCCGCGCAGAACCACTCGTCGATCTTCCGGAACTGTTCGCCGACCGGCCAGCGGAAGAATTTCGTGCACTACCGCTGCTGCTGCGAGCGGAAGAGCTTCGACTGCTTTTCTGATTTGCGGCGTTCGCCGTTTCGCGGCTTACAATCTTGTTGAAGTTGCTCTTCTGTCCGTTGGCCGTTGTTTCCTGATGCAGCAATGCGAGCCCTTGCTCGTCAAATTTCTGAAACCACTCGTCCCACGAGATTTCTTCGAGCGAATCCGCGCCGGAGTATCCCGGGAAATCCAGCCGAAGAATTCCGATATCGTTGCGGCTTCCAGTCTTGCGTACGCATGATGGTTTCGCGCCGCGCTCTTCTGCCCATCTCTTTATCTCTTCGTGATCCGTTGTCGCCGTAGCTGCAGCCTTCGATGGCATTTCGCTCCCTCCATAACCTGAGATACATCCGCTACTTATTGGTGCAGTTGGATGCATGGTGAAGCGTTCTCGCGGGTCGGAGAAAGCTCGATTTGATTGCTGCTGGCGCGGCTTTTGCGGTCAGATCTCGATCAGTCGCAGAACACCTTCGGCCCCGATGTATCCCTTGCGCCGAAACCAGTCCGTCATACGCTCGTTGAGTAGTTCGAGCGGCACACGCGAACCCACCTCGATCACCCCATCCGCCACAGGAATAGTGTCGTCAAAGATTTGATCGTTGGTGAAGTTGCGCATGGAAAAGTTGTCGAGCCACTTGATGGGAGCCGGAGCGGGAACCCCGGCATTGTCGTACTCCACGCGAATCTTGCGGGCGAACATGGAAGCAGTATAGCTCCGCGAGACCAGAGGTGCTTTGTCATTGCACCCAACGTCCGCTTATTCCCAAGCAGACGTTGGGCACGTAAGGAATCAGCCGAGATGAACCTTCTTCATCTTGCGTCCAACGCGAAACACTTTCTCTGCCGGAATGGTGATCTGGAAGTAGAGTTCCTTGTAAATCTCACCATCAATCTTCAGAGAACCGGCCCTAATCTTGCGCTGCGCGTCGCTGTTCGAGTCAGCTAGTCCGGCACGGACGATAATTCTGTCGATCTTCAGATTGGCCACGCCATCGGTAATTGTGCCCATTTCGGAGGCCGTGATCTGAACCTCTTCCAGGTTCTCCGGAACTTCGTCTTTTTGGAACTGTCGGGCCCAGTTTTCTTCCGCGGCTTCGGCCTCTGCCGCTGAGTGGAAATCGGCGATGATGTGCTTCGCCAAATCCTTCTTAGCACGCATCGGGTGTAGTGAACCCGATGCAACATCGGCCTTCATCTTTTCAATCTCCGGAAGCGTGAGATCCGTAAGCAGCTCATAGTAGCGCCACATGAGCGAGTCACTGATCGACATCAGCTTGCCAAACATCTCCTGCGCCGTTTCCGTGATGCCTACATAGTTGCCGTAGGATTTCGACATCTTGCGCTCACCGTCGAGCCCTTCCAGCAGCGGCATGGTGAGCACGATCTGAGCCGGTTGACCATAATCCTGCTGCAGCTTGCGCCCCATCAGCAGGTTGAATTTCTGATCAGTGCCACCAAGTTCCACATCGCACTCGAGCGCAACAGAGTCATAGCCCTGCATCATGGGATACAGCAGTTCGTGTACGCTGATCGGCTTTTCTTCGTTGAAACGTTTGCTGAAATCCTCGCGTTCGAGCATCTGCGATACCGTGAATTTCGCTGCCAGCCGCACAAAGCCTTCGTAGCCGAGTTTCATCAGCCACTCTGTGTTGTAGCGAACCTCAGTCTTCGCCTCGTCGAGAATCTTGAACACCTGCGCCTTGTAGGTCTCTGCGTTTGCGTCGAGTTGCTCGCGCGTCAGCGGAGGCCGCGTAGCGTTGCGTCCCGTGGGGTCGCCAATCAACCCCGTGCCGTCTCCGATCAGGAAGATCACGGTATGCCCCATGTCCTGGAAATGTTTCAGCTTGCGAATGAGCACCGTGTGTCCGAGATGCAGGTCGGGCGCCGTTGGGTCGAACCCAGCCTTGATGCGCAGCGGCTTGCCGCTCTTGAAAGACTTTTCGAGGCGCTCGCGAAGATCGCTCTCACGAATGATTTCGACCGAACCCTTGCGCAGGTAGGCCAGTTGCTCATCAACAGGACGGAAAGAGGACATGACGTTTCTGATTATATTGTGAGCAGAGCACCGCTTCGCAAGCTTTTGCCCACCGGAAGCGTCGTCATCATTGTTGCTGGTATAGTCAGCCCATGCTCAAAGTGAAGTTGCTGATCGCCTCGGCCAAGGTGCCGACCATCGCACATCCCGGTGAAGACCTGGGATACGACCTCTACGCCAGTGAAGCTGTCACGATCGCACCGCGCGGACACGCCGTCGTTCCTACCGGAATCGCCATTGAACTGACCAGTGCTTCCGGCGAACCGCTCGGCGCCCTATTGCGCGACAAATCCTCCATGGCCGCCCGGCGCTTGACCTGTACCGGGGGCGTGATTGACGCAGGGTATCGCGGAGAAGTACGCGTGCTGATGGAAAATCTTGCTGAGGTTGCCGCTGAGATTCACGCTGGAGACAAGCTCGTGAATCTGATTCCCTACCCTGTCCTGACGACGCCGGTCGAACTGGTCGATGATTTAGCCGAAAGCAGCCGCAAAGCGGGCGGCTTTGGATCGAGTGGAAGAAAGTAGCGAGCGGCTTTTTGGCTGGTTGATTGTGTCCCAGCGGCAACTGGTTTCGATCAAGCGCGAAGTAAAGCGGATCGCATACTATCTCGAGGCTACTCATCACCTGAGGGTCGGATAGCTCGGCCCGAGGGACTCGGCGTTATTGGGCTGACGATTCTATTGGTTTCAAATTCTGCCCTCCTACGGGTAGAATTGATTGTTCGCCGTGGCTGGTTTTACCATTTCCGCAAGCAATCAGACGCTTGCAGGGGTGCTCTGGCCGGGGCACGACCCGCCTGTCGGGACGGCAGCGCCGCCCAAGGCCATTATTCTCAAAAGAAATTGGAGCAACAACCGTCATGGCAATCATTGCCACTCAAATGCGTCCGGGTATGATCATCAAGCACAACAACGAACTTCACTCGGTCTTTACCGTGGAGCATCGCACCCCCGGCAACCTTCGCGCCTTTATTCAAGCCAAGCTGCGCAACCTCCGCACGGGCGCCATGTTCGAGCATCGCTTTCGCTCCGGCGATGCGATCGAGAAAATCACCGTCGATGAGATCAAGATGGAGTACCTCTACAACGACGGCGACACCTACTACTTCATGGACATCAACAACTACGAGCAGACGCCGCTGAGCCGCGATACGCTGGGCGATTCGGTTGATTACCTCACGCCGAACCTTCAGATCACGGTGGAGTTTTATGACGGTAAGGCCGTGGGCATCGATCTGCCGCAGACCGTCGAGCTTACGGTCATTGAGACCGAGCCCGGCCTGAAGTCGGCAACCGCCTCCAGCGTCACCAAGCCCGCCAAGACCGAAACCGGCCTCGTCGTGCAGGTTCCCCCCTTCGTCAACGAAGGCGAAAAGATCAAGGTTGATACCGCCGAAGGCACGTACCTTTCTCGCGCCTAGAGTTCACCACCCGCGCGCCTTATTTGAGGGCGCGCTTTTTCATTCGGGAGAGCGATGGCTTCGATTGCAACATTTCGCCGGTACCTGGTGACTGGGCGCGTGCAAGGCGTAGGTTTCCGCTGGTTTGTAGAACGCGAAGCACGCCTGATCGGTGTCGGAGGTTGGGTGCGCAATCGCGATGATGGCGCAGTGGAAGTGCTGGCGTCGGGCACCAATGAGCAATTGGGTTCGTTGTACGACAAGCTAAAGGAAGGTCCGCGTGCTGCCCGCATCGACCGTGTCGAGGTGGAGGACGCATCGCCTTTCAGCGGCTACAAGACATTTCAAATTGAAGAAACACGGTGATCATCTTGCCCACGACTAAGACCGTAATGGATTCGGAAGACCTGAAAAAACTCATTCGCGAGATTCCCGACTATCCGAAGCCGGGCATTCTCTTTTACGACATCACGACCCTGATCAAGGACCGCGCCGGTTTTGCTCGCGTCGTGGACTACATGACATCACCGTACCTCGACAAGAATGTCGATTTGGTGCTGGGCATGGAAGCCCGAGGCTTCATTTTTGGCCCTGCGATGGCTTATCGCCTCAACGCCGGGTTCATTCCCGTGCGCAAGGCGAAGAAGCTTCCCGGTGAAACCGTGAGCTACACCTATGCTCTCGAATATGGCACCGACACGCTGGAGATTCACAAGGATGCCATTCAGCCAGGGCAGCGCGTCCTGATCATCGATGACCTGCTCGCCACGGGCGGCACAGCCCAGGCAGCGGCGAAGCTTGCAGACAAGCTCGGCGCTGACATCTGCGGCTTAAGTTTTCTGGTTGAGCTCGATTTCCTCAACGGACGCGATAAGCTCGCTCCTTACGACGTGTTCTCACTGCTGCACTACGCGAAGTAAAAGCCGCAAGATCCAAATAGAAGCCCGGCGCGCAGCCGGGCTTTTCCATTCAGGCAATTTTTCGCTGGTTCCATCGACGCGCTGCAAGCGACCCAAATGCGGTCAGAGGACTCTTCGTGGCTGCGCTCTCGCTTTCCTTTCCGCGATGTCGCGCCTGATTGCTTTGCGGATTCATTGGCAGCAAGCGGTTCACAAATCCAAGAGCGTGGACGGTGGTCGCTGGTGCAACCCCGTGAGCCAGGGCCGCGATCTTGGCGGGCATTCCAAGAATGACCTCTGACTCGCCTCTCCGAATGGCTTGCAGAATTCTGCGCGCCGCTCGCTTCGCATTCATTGCCAGCCCCGGAGTACTTGCCGACACTCCGAACCACGCATACTCCGCGCGATGATCGCCCTTGAAAAACGCATTCTCGTGAGAACCCGTGCGCATCAGCCCTGGAATGACGGTTGTTACCTTAATCCCCTGATGTGCCAGTTCGCTTGTGATGCCCTCGGAAAAACCGGTAATCGCAAACTTCGCCGCTGAGTATGGCAGCAGATGTGGCACCGAGATCCTTCCGCCGATCGACGTGATGTTTGCAATCTGACCTGCGCCAGCCTGCAGCATATGAGGAAGCACCAGTAGAGTCGTGTGCAATGGGCCCCAGAACATCACGTCCATTGCCTCCGCGTAGTCCTCAATCGTGTGCGCATTCATCGGGCCAACCGCGATGGTTCCGGCGTTATTGATCAGGACATCCACCCTTCCGTATCGCGCGATCACTTCACGAACCATGGTCTCGATTTCGTCGCGTTTTGATACGTCACAGCGAATCGCGAACACCTCAGCACCCATCGAGTGCAGTTTTCCCTTGGCTCTTTGCAGTGCCTGATCATCTCGGGCGCAAATAGCCAAGCGGCAGCCATTGGCGGCACATTCCTCGGCAAGCGCGAGCCCGAGTCCTCGACTGGCACCCGTGATGAGAACCACTTTGCCACTCAGGGTAGCCGTGGTGAACGCGTTCCATAACCGACGCCCTACAACCAGAGCACCTATCCCGGCCAATAGCCCTGCGGCACCCACTCCTGCCGCTCCAGCCACCATGGTCTGCAACATCTTTTTGCGCTTCATGGCGACTTGGATGCGTTGCCCACGGAGAAATTTGTCATTCTGCCCTGCAAACCCTGAGCGGCTCAGAAAACGTGAAGGCTGGGTCAACCTTCCGGGGAGTTCGTTCCTCTAAGCTTGAGTACTGCCACAACGTCGAATTACTCGGTTCAGGAGATCCTGAGATGAAGAAGTTACTCTACACGGCTTCGGTCGCGCTGCTCGGTTGCGGAATGGCACTCGCGCAATCCACCAGCACCACTGACCAGTCATCCAGCACAACCAGCTCAACCACACAGACGCCTTCGGCTGCAACGCCGCAGACGAACTCTCCGGACTCGATGGGTCGTGAGAATCCGAGCAGCGGGCAAAACCCCGATTCGCAGAAGAACCCCAGTGCGGCCGGGTCGATGAGTGGGAACACCGACAGCAGCAGCACGATGGGCAGCAGCACCAGCTCTGACCAGTCCGGGATGAATGATCAGTCATCGGCGAAGAAGAAGAAGCACCACAAGAAGTCTTCGACGACGACCACCGAGACCCAGAGCACCACGACGACCACCACGCCGAACTCAACCGACACTCAGACCACTCCTTCGAAGTAACCTGACGCAGCTTGGAAGCGGGCGCGGCCACTTGCCGCGCCCTTACTCTTGCGCGTCGGTTTACGCCAGACTGATTCCAAGTGGTGCAGCTTTGTTGTCGTGACCCGGGTCACTGCAAATCAGTCTCCTCCCCGCTACGCTGAAGCGAAAGTTGCAGCGAGGAGCGCGCCATGTCACATACGCCGATCATCGATGCCCTCCACAGGATTCCAAGGTCCGGCACTGCGCAGCAGATCTCAGATTGCGTTCTTTTCAACCAGGACCTCGCTCCGACGATGTCCGCCGATGGGATTGCCGGAGCCGTATTGGCGCCCTGCAATTGCGCGCAATGTCAGCACCAATGGAATTGTGCTGACCGCAGGACGCACGAAGTCCGAACAACAGCGAAGCGAAATTCAAGTCGGCTTCGTGGTCTCGGCTGTTATGACCAATTGCGAATCGGTGAGAGCCTTCGCTGGATCGATGAGGGCGTCATGGAAGGCGACCTGGCGGGAGCTTACACGAAGGCCGAATGCAGCGTCACAGGGTTGGATGCTGCGCGCATGTATCCGCTTTACGGAGCCTGCGCCAAGCTTCGAGTGCCGATGGTGATTGAGTTCGCCACCTGCGATGGGTGGACGTATCAGCGGCCCCAGGTGGAGATGATTGCGGCTGATTTCCCCGAACTCGACATAGTCATTGCCACTCCGGTGCAAACCGACAGCGCGACGATCATCACAATGATGCAACGCTTTTCGCGAATTGCGTTCTTGTTATCGCCCGAGGAGCTGAGACAGAATCGCGCGTTTCGCGAGTTTGTGGAATTCAGCGGCCGTGAGCGAGTGTTATTCCGTGCTCAGGGAAGCACGTGGTCCGATGCAGTCGAGGCAGTCCATTCACTCGAGCTTGGCCCCACGGCGCTCGCCGCATACCTGTTTGAAAATTCGGCGCGATTGTTCAAGTTCGACATGGGATTGCAAGCGCACGAAGTGAATCGGGTTCAATAAACAAAGGCTCGTTCAGAGTGTCCTAAACGAGCCTATCGTTCGTAGTTTCCACTGTTACCAGCGCCGATCCCAATCCCGATCATGCCAGTAGCCGTCGCCGTCACGATCCCAACCATAGCGGGCGTTGGCGCGAAATGCCTGGCGATATCCCCGCTCGTATCCCTCACGATACTCGCGATCTTCATGATCGCGGTAGGAGCCGTGTTCATACAGGATGAACCCTCGCCCATGGCGTGCGTCCTCGCGTCCCGAGTGTGCACCGTCACGGAAACCCGCCCTATACTCGCGAGCTTCATGATCATCGTAATAGTTGTTGTAGTATCCCCACTGCACTGGCTTGATGGTCGCGACCTGTTGTGCATGGGCGCTGCCGATCAGGGAGCCGAGACTTAAGGCAGCGGTCGTCAAGATCGTTCTTATTTTCATTGCTTCTTCTCCTCTAACCCAGCCGCTACGTGGCGCCCGTGCGGTGTGTTGAGATAACGAACACGTGAGTTCGAGAGAAGTTGCAAAAGAGGAATATTCGCCGAGCAAAATTGCAACATTCGTAATCAGCGATGTTTCTCGGACACGCATTTCGGGTGCCAACATTTCGCGCCGCTCCGCTTGCGCTTCGGCGCACGAATCCATAGCATCTAATTCTTAACGGTGCCGGCCTGCAAAGTTGGTGATGGGGTGGTACACCACTGCGAACCGATATTTCTAAATCGGGTGCCTGACTCGAAAATTGGTCTGGTGTGCTGATCCCTCGTCGGATCGGCCTAAAGGACCACGGAGGGCGCCCACCTGGTGCTTTCGGTTCATAGCAACCCCGCCCCACACGGCCAAGCGGACTGGCACTTAGACTCCTAGCGGCGAACTTATCCGCTATCGCGAATCGTGTGTGCATTCCACCGATCCTTTGAATTCCCTGCGACCGTGGGGCACGCGTTTCCATCTACAATAGAAAGCGTGTTCCCTCACTTCTTTCATATCGGCTCGTTTGCACTGCCAACTTACGGACTCATGGCTGCTCTGGGCATGGTGTCTGGCCTCTCGGTCGTATTTCATCTTGCGCGCTTCCGCAGCCTTGATCCTGACCAGATGTGGAATCTTGGCGGAATCGCTGCATTCAGCGGGATCGTGGGAGCCAAACTCCTGATGCTGATTGTGGACTGGCGCGACTACGTTGCGGAACCAAGCCGCATCTTCAGCGTCGCCACCCTACAGTCAGGCGGAGTGTTTTCTGGCGGGCTGGTGCTGGCCATCTTTTGTAGCTGGTGGTACGTGCATCGTCAGCGCATTCCTTTTCTCTCGGCCGCCGATGTATTTGCTCCCGGAGTGGCCCTAGGGCACGCCTTCGGACGCATTGGATGTTTTGCCGCCGGATGCTGCTACGGGCGCGAGACTCACGTGCCCTGGGCGGTGACGTTCCACAATCCCTGGGCTGCGGAGTTCTCTGGAACACCGCTGGGCAGACCTCTGCATCCGACGCAGTTGTACGAGTTCGTCGCCGAACTAATCAATTTCGCGTTCCTCTACTCGCTCTGCAAGCGTAAGAAGTTTGAAGGTCAGGTGATTGCGCTTTTCATGATCGTTTACGGCATCGAGCGCTATGTATTCGAGTTCTTCCGTGGCGATCCCGGACGAGGCGAGGTTCTCGGCGGGTTGATGAGTGGAACGCAACTGATCGCGCTCGGCCTTGTCATCAGCGGTTTCATCATCTACGCTCGCCGCACCCCTTTGCGTAGCTTGCAAATGACGGCGGCAAAGCCGAAGACTGCTACTCCGACCGCATCACGAGCCTAGCCTCACCTGCTATGCTCAGAAGCGATGACACGCAAAACTGCTCGGCCGACAGAAACTGAAAACATTGACTCGGAAGACCTGCTGACCGCAGCGCCGCAGGACGGCGCCTCCTCAGAGCCAACGCTCTTCAATGCCACAGAGGAAGATGCCGGAGTGCGCCTGGATCAATACCTCGTGTCGCAGATTCCGAACGTCAGTCGTGTACGAGTTCAGCAACTTGTGGAGCAGGGCAAAGTTCTGGTCAACCAGCGCCCGGCCAAGGCTTCGCTGAAGCTCAAAGGTACCGAGCAGATCGAGATTACTGGCGAAGTAGAAGCCGCGCCGCTCAAGGCCTTCCCCGAAGACATTCCCCTCGAAGTTGTTTTCGAAGACAAAGAACTGGCCGTGGTCAACAAGCCCGCTGGCATGGTTGTCCATGCAAGTAATGGCAGCGCGGAAGATGAGCGCAATCGCGGAACCCTGGTGAATGCGCTGCTATTCCGGTTCAACAAGCTCAGCGAACTCGGCGGCGAGCTGCGTCCGGGCATCGTGCATCGCTTGGACAAAGACACCAGCGGTCTGATCGTTGTTGCCAAGAACGACCTCGCACATCGCAAGCTCGTCGATCAGTTTTCTTCGCGGCAGGTGCACAAGACGTACGTGGCATTGGTTCACAACTGGCCGAAAAAAGAAGAAGGCACGGTGAACGATCCAATCGGGCGCGATCCTCGCAACCGTACACGGATGAGCACCGCCGGTATTGAGGCGCGTTCCGCAGTATCGCACTACAAGCTTCTTGAGCGGCTGCTGACGCCCTATGGACGTTTCGCAGTCGTGGAGGTTCGAATCGAAACCGGCCGCACTCACCAGATCCGCGTGCATATGTCGTCCATTGGCCACCCGATCGTTGGCGACACGCTGTATGGCGCTCCGCAGGTACTGCTGCCCAACACGCTCGCGCGTGAGCGCCACGGAAACGCGATCAGCTCACGCACCGAGGCGAAAAAAGCACGCGCGCACGGTGAGAGCGCAGCGACGCTATCGCTGCATCGTAATTTCCTCCATGCCATGCGGCTCAGCCTGACGCATCCGAAAAACGGGAAACCCTTGGAATTCCAAGCTCCCCTACCAGAAGACCTGGAATCGTTTCTGGATAAGCTGCGTAAATCGGCTCGTACTCTAGACTGATCCTCCTATCGCCGAACGGGGATTTACCTGTTGCGGCCATGGAACGAACGTTACCTGTCCAGAGTTTTGCCTGCCCGTTATACACTTGAGCATATGACAAAGCTGGTATCTGCCCTGTTTAGCGCCGTCCTATTGCTTAGTTCCGCGGCATGGGCACAGAGCACTCAGGATCTGCCGTCAGCTCCTTCCACTGTGCAGCCCCGATTCCCGGGCGCTCCGGCCAAGCCGCCGGAGAAACCGGCACAGCCCGCACCTGCGACGACCGAGGAAAGTGGTTTGAGCACGCTCCCGCCAGCGGCACCTCCGGCCACCGCCGAGAGCACGGCGAGCACCGCCCCACAGCAGGAACCGCAGACAAAGCCCAGCGACAGCTCCCCGCAGAACACGAAATCTGAGGCGGATTCGACCCTGCTTCCAGATGTTTCCGACGACGCTCCCGCGCAGAAATCGCAGAAGTCCTCGTCGTTGCAGGAATCTGATCCCGGCGTCTATCGCATCGGCGTCGAGGTCGATCTCGTCGATCTGATCTTCACTGCGACGGACAAACATGGCCGCTTCATCAAGGACCTGAAGAAAGATGACGTTCGGCTTCTGGACGAGGGCAAGGCACCGGTTCGCATCGACGCATTCGAAAGCGAAACAGGGCTCCCGCTGCGAGTAGGCCTGCTGGTCGATGCCAGCAATTCGATTCGTGATCGTTTCCGCTTCGAGCAGGATGCCGCGGTGGAATTCCTCCATCAGGTTGTGCGTCCGAAGTCAGACCGTGCCTTCGTCATCGGCTTTGACTCCCTGAGTGACCTCACACAAGATTTCACGGACAACACGGACGCGCTTGCCCATGGCGTACGCGTTCTGCGTCCGGGCGGTGGCACGGCTCTGCACGACGCCATCTTCCAGGCGAGCGAGAAACTGGCCAAGGCGCCTATTCGCGGCCCTTCACGCCGAGCCATCATCCTGCTGAGCGATGGAGACGACAACCAAAGCCGCCACACTCGCGAAGAAGCCATCGAGGCCGCGCTTCGAGCCGAAGTGATCATCTACGTGATCAGCACCAATATCACCGATTCAGACAAAAAGGGTGACAAGGTCCTGATGCGTTATGCCGAGGCAACAGGCGGAAGGGTCTTCTTCCCGCTGCGTTTGGAGGAAGTCGCGAATGCGTTCGCCGAAATCCAGGACGAGCTGCGCAGCCAATATGTGATTGCGTATAAGCCGCAGAATTTCGAGCAGGATGGGCGCTATCGCTCGATCTCGATCGATGCCCCGCGTCGCCCCAACGTCAAGATTCGCGCGCGCAAGGGATACTACGCGCCGACCCACAAACAATAGGCAAACGCGCTCAAGTTAATCCTTGGGCGCGTAATATCCCTTCCGGGCCTGCACTTTGTAATCGGAACTGATAGTCTTCAGCTCGAGCTTGCGATACTTCCCATCCGCCGCCGTATTGGTTGGGACATAGCCGATCATGTATTGGCTGCGAAGCTCGGTGCCGATCTCGTCGAAGGCTTTCCGCAGCTTCTTGGGATCGTTGCCCACGTCAATCACGCGCCCGCCTGTTTGCTCCGCCAGTTTATGCATCTCGTGATCGCCCGGCATGAAATTGGCGCGGTCGGCGATCATAATCACGTAAACGATGACTTCGGAGCGCTGAGCGGCTTCAATAGCGTTGGCCAGTGTTTCCTGGCTTCCCTGATCGCCACCGTCGGTCAGCAGTACCATTGCTTTGCGGCCGGTTTCTTTTTGCAGCTTGTCGTTGGCCGCCAGGTAAACGGCGTCATAGAGCAGCGTTCCCTTGGGCCGCAGAACCGGAATCGTACCCTGCCCAGCGCCGGCAATTCCTCCAGCGCCGCTTCCGCCGCCATCGTTGATGCGGGTTTTATCCAGTGCTCGACGCAGACGCGCAGTGTCATTCGTGTAATCCGTCAGCAGTTCAACGTCGATATCGAAATTGATCAGAAACGCCAGATCCTTGGATGTTAGGACATCGCGCAGGAATGCCGCTCCCACTTCCTGCTCCATCGGCAGCACGCGTGTCTGGCTGCCGCTGGTATCGATCAGCAGCCCGAGCGTGAGAGGCTGGTTCGACTCCGCAGCGAAATACTTGATCGTCTGCGGCTTGCCATCCTCGGAAATCTGGAAATCCTCTTTCTTCAAATTCGGAATAAGCGCACCATGCTTGTCCTTCACATTGAAGTACAGGCTCACCAGTTGAACGTTGGCCTTGAAGATTGCGACCGGCTCATCCTGGTCCGCTGTCTTGTCCTTCAGCCTTGGCGTTTCGGGCAGGGAGTAGCCGTTGTCGTCTGGCGCATTCGAAGCCTTCGGTGGCTCTTTCGGCGGGCGCTGCGCCTGTACCGCGCTCGACGACATCAAACAGACAGCGAATGCGAGAATCGCGGGTATTCTGACTTGCCTTAGGGTGAGCATAGCTTCTCGACTCGTGCAACGTTAGTCTAGTATGTACGTAGCTTCGGTACGTGACTAAAGCACTACTATGATTAGTTGCCATCGAGGGTATTTTGGCAACGTCAAATGCAATGCGACTTGCGGATTGGCAATTCTGAATCCGGAGTTGAGCTCTGCGGAGGGTACCAGGATGCACCGCCCACGGTGTTTGGCCATTTTGCTTCCGATTCTTCTTTTCACATCTCTGGTGTTGTTTGCCCAGCAGTCCCTACCGGACGCCCCTAAGCCGCAACCGGCGCCGCAGTCTTTGCCCGATGCGCCCAAGGCCCAGACGCCGATTCCTCCCGCCGGAGTTGGCCAGTCCACGGCAGGAGAAGTAAGCTCGGCTGACACCGCTGCCGAAGCCGAAAATGAGAATGCCACCCCGGTTCGCAACCCAAATACCGGCCGCGTGGTCCCCTCCAATCGCAAAGCGAACTCGACCAGCAGTGGCTACGACAACATGGGAACAATCGTCGTCAACGTCAACGCGATTCCCGTGCCGGTCACGGTGAAGGACGCCAACGGACGGCTGTTCCCCGGCCTGACCATCGACAATTTTTCCGTATATGAAGATGGCGTGAAGCAGAGAATCACCTTCTTCAGCAGCGATCCCTTCCCCGTCTCCGCGGCAATCATCGTGGATATCGGTATGCCCGAGATCGCGCTTCGCAAGGTGAAAGAAACCTTCGGAGCCCTGACCGGAGCCTTCAGCCAGTTCGATGAAGTCTCGATCTATACCTATGGCAACACCGTGCGACAGCAACAAGACTTTGTCTCAGCTTTCGGCGACACGACGACCCATACTCTTGCGAGAGTGCAGCAGGTCGAGGGCCGCAACGCCGGGCCAGCCGCCTACAATCCCATGACTGTCGGCCCTTCGGTGAACGGACGGGGCTTCGATCCTGGTCAACAGCGAAATGCGATTGAGAACGCGCCGCCCAAGGATGCCGAGCCTTCGCGTGTGCTCAACGACGCCCTGCTGCAGGCAGCACAGGATCTTGGCCGCCGCGCCAAGGCACGTCGTCGCGTGATCTTCATCGTCTCGGACGGACGCGAATATGGTTCCCGCGCCAGCTACAAGGACGTGCTTAAGGTATTGCTCACGAACAATGTCAGCGTGTACGGCGTTGCCGTGGATGCTGCGGCGATTCCCGGCTACAACAAGCTATCGAAGATCCATCTCCCCCGTCAGGGCTACAGCAACGTGCTGCCAAAGTTCGCGTCGGCGACGGGTGGCGAAATCTTCCGGGAGTTCACATCCGAAGCTGTCGAGTCCGCCTACGGCAGCGCCATGGAAGAAGCGCGCAGTCAGTACACGCTGGTGTACAACACCGACGCAACGAAATCGACTACTTACCGCAAAATCGAAGTGCGTGTAAGCGGCTACGGCACGAGCCTGAAGGTGTATGCGCGCGACGGCTATTACCCAGTACCGCAGAAATAAGCATTCCCTAAGATCGCCCCGGGTATGAGACGCTCCGGGGCGTTTTTTTCAGTTGGCGAACTATCCAGCGTTTATCATTTTCGGCATTGGGCGTAGTACTCAGGATGGCACCGGGTCACAATGTTTACAGTTAGATAGCCCTTCCGATGTGGTATAACCCAACTATCTGCTCTGTTCGGAGCAGGCGAATCGGAAACCCCCGCGCATACGGTGTATGCGACCGATTGTGGCATCTTGGTGCCGCTCGGGGCCCCGCAAGAGGCATCATTGAGCTTCATCAACTTCGCTGCGCGCGAGATCAACTGCAAAATCGTCTATTACGGCCCCGGCCTCGGTGGCAAAACGACGAACCTGCAGCACATTTTCGACAAAACAGGCGAGCAGCAGAAGGGCAAAATGATCTCGCTTGCGACCGAAACGGATCGCACGCTGTTCTTCGACTTTCTTCCGCTCGACTTGGGAACAATTCGCGGCTTCAAGACCCGTTTCCACCTCTACACCGTTCCCGGACAGGTGTTCTATGATGCTTCGCGCAAGCTGATCCTGCGCGGAGTGGATGGCGTGGTATTCGTCGCCGACTCGCAGGCAGAGCGTGCCGATGCCAATGTCGAGGCTCTCGACAACTTGGTCGACAACCTCAAGGAACATGGCTACGATTTCGCCACCATTCCTTATGTGCTGCAATTCAACAAGCGCGATCTGCCCAACGTGCTCTCGGTGGACGAGATGAAGCGCCAGCTCGCGCGACGCGACGAACCCACGTTTGAGTCCGTCGCCTCCCAAGGAATGGGTGTATTCGAGACTCTCAAAGAGATCGCCCGACAGGTCCTGGTCGAGCTGAAGAAGTCCTGATCCTCCTCCGGCAGGCTAATTAGCTGTAACTTTTCCGCTCCATTCCTAATCGAACCCTTGGACAGGCAGCACGATTGAGGGTCTCAGCCGTGAAATTCAGATTTAACCAGTCAAAGTCTTCCGAAATCACCCCAAAGTCTCTGTACCTCGACCGTCGGCGCTTTCTGGCCGCAGCCGCTGGTTTCGGCGCCGCCGCGCTCTCGACAGAGAAACTGCTCGAGCTGTTTTCGCCCGCTATGGCAGCGCTCGCCGGAACCAGATTGCCGGCAACAAAGAGCTCCATCAGCACCACCGGAGAGAAGCTCACTCCGGTGCAGGACGTAACACATTACAACAATTTCTACGAGCTCTCGACGGATAAGGAAGGGCCTGCAAAACTTGCCGGGGGCTTCCATCCCCTTCCCTGGACGGTGCAGGTCGATGGACTCGTGAAGAAACCGCTGAAGCTTGATTACGACTCCCTGCTGAAACTGGCGCCACTCGAAGAACGTGTCTATCGCCATCGCTGCGTCGAAGGGTGGTCGATGGTGATTCCATGGACGGGCTTTCCCTTGAAGGCGCTTCTGGACCGAGTCGAGCCTACATCACAGGCAAAGTTCGTTGCCTTCGCCAGTGTCTCGCGACCAAGCGAACTTCCTGGGCAGCAGCGCGACGTGCTGAACTGGCCATATAAAGAGGGTCTCCGACTTGATGAGGGAATGAATCCGCTAACACTACTCACGGTTGGCCTCTACGGTGAAGCGTTGCCCAATCAGAACGGCGCGCCGGTGCGCGTCGTCGTCCCCTGGAAGTACGGTTTCAAGAGCGCCAAGTCCATCGTGAGAATCACCCTGACGGACAAGATGCCCGTTACCAGTTGGAACGAGGCCAATGCGCACGAATACGGGTTCTATTCCAATGTGAATCCGCAGGTGGATCATCCGCGATGGAGCCAGGCTAAGGAGCGCCGCATCGGCGAACTCTTCCGGCGCGACACCTTGATGTTCAACGGCTATGGGGAATTCGTGGCCGGCATGTACAAGGGCATGGATCTGCGGAAGGACTTCTAATCCATACCCTCGAGCCCTGCTCAGCGAAACGCGCCCACCTGGGTGCGTTTTCGTTTTCAACGACCACGACACAACGGAACTGCGAACACATGCACCCAACTCGGAGGTGTGAGCGGTTCGCATAATGTTCTGAAGGTGAGCAAGAGATGAACGAGACGCGAAAAGAACGCGACAGCATGGGCGAAATCGCGGTCCCAGCTGATAAGTTGTGGGGTGCGCAAACGCAGAGGTCCATCGAGTACTTCAGCATCGGACACGATCTGATTCCGCGTGAGATGATCACCGCATACGCCATCCTGAAGAAGGCTTCGGCCAATGCCAATCACGCCGGCCATCGTCTGAGCGATCAAGCGCACCAGCTCATTGTTCGGGTGTGCGATGAAATCCTCGCAGGACAGCATCAGGAAATGTTTCCGCTGCACGTCTGGATGACCGGCAGCGGCACGCAATTCAACATGAACATGAACGAGGTCATCGCGAATCGCAGTTCACAGATCACAGGAAAGCCTCTGGGCAGCAAAGACCCCGTGCACCCCAACGATCATGTAAACATGTCCCAGTCATCCAACGATACCTTCCCGGCGGCAATGTACATCGCATCGGCAATGGCCACCAAACAGCGACTCATCCCAGCCGTGCAGTCTCTTCACGACTCCATTGCTGCGAAAGCCGAGGAATGGAAGGACATCATTAAGATCGGGCGCACCCACATGCAGGATGCGACTCCGCTGACACTTGGACAGGAGTGGTCGGGATACGCAGCGTTGCTTGCCGATGACCTCGTCCGAATTAAGAATGCGCTCACAGGCGTATATCAACTAGCACTTGGCGGTACCGCAGTGGGCACCGGTATCAACGCAGCCGAAGGTTTCGCCGAAGCAGCGGCGGCCGAGATCGCGAGCATCACAGGACTGCCCTTCATCACGGCGCCAAACAAGTTCGCTGTGCAGGGCTCACACGACGCTCTCGTTCATCTCTCAGGAACGCTGCGCACCACCGCCGTTTCTCTCTACAAGATTGCCAACGATATTCGTCTGATGTCGTGCGGTCCACGTGCTGGATTCGCGGAGTTGATGATCCCGGAGAACGAGCCCGGCTCATCCATCATGCCCGGAAAAGTGAACCCTACGCAGGTCGAGGCGCTCACCATGATCGCCGTCCAAGTAATGGCAAATGACGTGGCAGTGGGCTTGGGTGGAGCAGGCGGCTATCTCGAAATGAACGTTTACAAGCCGCTCATGATCCACGACATCCTCCAGTCGATCACGATTCTTGCAGACGGCTGCACGAACTTCCGTCGTTTCCTGATCGAGGGCACGAAACCAAATGTCGCCAAATTTAAGGAGTACGTGGAGCGGTCATTGATGCTGGTAACCGCTCTCGCCCCTGTAATCGGTTACGACAAGGCCAGCGAAATCGCCCATCACGCCGCCGAGAAAGACTCGACCTTGAAGGCTGCCGCGCTGGAGCTTGGCTACATCAGTGAACAAGATTTTGACCGCATCGTGGACCCAGCCAAGATGGTGAGGCCCGGCGGGAAATAGAACCCTCTCGTGCGCAATGCTGCATTGTCCCGGCTTGTGTGCCGATTGTATGATGGCCGGTGATGAAAAATGGCGCACGAGAGAGAGTTCTGCACGCGCTTGCCCAGAACTGGCAAGCCGAAATGCGCGGCTTCCACACCTACAACGCGTTTTCTGAAAGGGATCACGACCCCATCCGCAGACGCATCCTGCGCAATCTGGCAGAGGCCGAAGCGCGCCATGCGTCCATGTGGGCCAAGCGCATCGTCGAGCTTGGCGGAGACGCGCCGCAGTATGACGGTCCTGCCGGAGGCGATGCCGACACTCTAGCCAGCCGCGTCGGTGGTGCGGGCATGGCGTTGCGCCGCCTGGAAATCGATGAGAGCCGCGACATCGCGCGCTATGGCAAGCAACTCGAAGAACTCGGCGACGAACCGAGCGTTGCCATCCTCAACCAGGTAATCGAAGACGAGCAGGAGCACTATCGCGAACTCGGTAGCCTCATCCGCGAACACTATCCTGCATCGGCCGTAGCTGAAATCAAAGCCGACCCGAAGGCAGAAATCGCCGAGCTGTTGGCAAAGCGTTCCAATTCCGGCAAGCAGGCCGCGGGATGGATCGGCGATGCAATCTACGGAGTAAACGACGGACTCGGCGCCATCTTCGGTATCGTGTCCGGCGTCTCCGGTGCAACCCTGGGAAACTCCAGATACGTGCTGCTGGCGGGAATCGCCGGCATGGTAGCCAGCGCCCTGTCCATGGGCTCCGGTGCGTATCTCGCCGCCAAGAGCGAAGCCGAAATCTACGAAGCAGAGCTCGCCCGTGAACGCGAAGCCATGGAGATGAACGGCCTTGAAGCCCGCGAACTGCTGTCGCTCTACTACCAGGTGAAGGGACTTCCGCAGGAAGACGCCGACCGCGTGGTGGATCACATTGCTAAAAAGCCGGAGCAAATGCTGCGAGCCCTGGCGGCCGAGCGATTGAACCTGACAGAAGAGGCCTTGAGTAATCCTGTGACTTCTGCGATGTCTGGTGCGCTCTCGACTGCAGTTGGAGCATTCATTCCGATCATTCCATTTTTCTTCATGAACGGCTATCCGGCGGTGATTGCCTCGGCCATCGTGTCGCTGGTTGCTCACTTTGCGGTAGGTGCTGCGAAGTCGCTCATCACCGTGCGCTCCTGGTTTGGTAGCGGCATGGAGATGACCGTTGTCGGAGCCGTAGAAGGCGTCGTCACATACATCATCGGCATCGGACTCGGCAAACTAGGAGCCTAAACCGCGTCAGCGCCAGAGCAACGGCATCGCTTTCTGGACCACTTCCCCTGCGCAGAGTTTGCGCAAGCGCGGAAATGCACAGCGGGCTTTTTGCGCAGGCTTGCTGCTCTGTTATAATCCAAACAACGCGCAACCGCGTCAGTCGGGGAGTGGCTCAGCCTGGTAGAGCACCTGGTTCGGGACCAGGGGGTCGGAGGTTCAAATCCTCTCTCCCCGACCATTTTCTTCAGTAACTTCCACCCAGATCAGCCGGTCTCGACGTCTGGGGTTCTCAAACAGGTTTCCCGCGGTTCGCCCCGCCCCATCGCGTAGGCGTTTGGGTGCTGCATTCTCTTCTTTTACCTTCTTTGCTTCCCGTTCTGTTATCACCGTTTCAACAACACGCGGGGACGTGAAAGAATCAGTTAAGGTCGCAGATGAGCCGTAAAAGCGGACGACCTTGAGTATATTCTCGCCGTTCATCTGCGTTCGATTGGGCACCTACTGGGAACACCTGCGAAATGCGAAAAGGATTTACGAGAAAGCCACAAGAGAACGAGCCCGCGACGCGCGTAAAGAACTACATAACGCCGAGCGGGCTGCAGCGCCTCAAAGATGAGCACCGGTTTCTGCTCACCAGGGAACGCCCGGCCGTTGTAGAGGTGGTGGCGTGGGCTGCCAGCAACGGCGACCGCAGCGAAAACGCCGACTATCAGTACGCCAAGCGGCGGCTGCGGCAGATCGATGGGCGGATCCGCTTTCTGTCGAAGCGAATCGAAGCAGCGGAAGTAGTGGACCCGGAAGCTCCGCGATCAGCCCAAGCGCAGGCGAGGGCATACTTTGGAGCGACCGTGCGCTATGCCAGTGCCGCCGGAGCCGAACGAGTGGTGAGCATTGTGGGCGCAGACGAGGTCGATCTCGAACGTAACCACATCAGCTGGATGTCACCTCTGGCGCGCGCATTGATGAAGTCGACAGAGGGCGACAGCGTAGTTCTCCACGCGCCGGGCGGCACAGAATACCTGACAGTGCTGGAAGTCTCTTATGAGCGCATTTCGATAGAGCCTTTCCGTGAACCACCTGGGTCAGAGGCCAGGCAAAAGGACTCCCGTACCAGCGCAACTCCAGCCGACGAAGAAGAAACTTAACGACACAGGCGGTGAAGAGCGACCAAGTGTTTGAGAATCAACTCTGAGCAGAGTTCCGCCTCCTGAAATTCATTGATCCATCGTGGTTTGCGTTTCCGTCCCGAGTCCCTGGAATCCAAGCTCGCTTTCACACAGAACTCTTCGTTCCCTGCGAGTGACGTTAGTCATCGCTGCCGCGCCTGATCCTGGCTAGGCTTTAGCCAGGATTAATCAGGAGTTCTCCCATGGCGGCACACGAAGCGAATCTTGCCAATCTCAATTCTTCTCTCGATAACCGAGTCGCAGAGACTAAGCGACGCGAAGTTGCACTCGCTCGCATGGTGATGACATACATCGGCACGGGACTCGCCTTCATGCTGTTGCCCGGAACATTCCTGGGCGTGTGGAACCTGCTGTCTATCAGTGGGAAGCACGCAGCCGATTCCGTTTCCCCCGCGTGGATTCAAGCGCACGGACATGCACAGGTGTTCGGTTGGATCGGCACATTCATCCTCGGAATCGGCTTCTATTCCATTCCGAAAATGCGCAGCGCGAAGCCGTTTGCAATGGGGGAAGCATGGGCCTGCTGGGCGATGTGGACCGCCGGAGTGCTGCTACGCTGGTCAGCCACGGTTTACGAATGGCATTGGCGCATCGTGTTCCCAATCTCTGCGACTCTTGAACTGCTGGCATTCGCACTTTTCTTCAAGACAGTTTCATCACATCGTCCCGCTGAAAATTCTGGCACTCGCCCTAAACTTGCTCGCTGGATACTCGTCGTAATAGCGGGAACGATTGGACTGCTCGCGACGTTGATAGCAAACCTCGTCGGTGCCATCGATGCGGCTTTGCATGCAACAGCGCCCGCACTTCAGCCGGGCTTTGATCAACGTTTCCTTGTGTTAATGGCTTGGGGATTCATGGTTCCGTTTGTCTGGGGATTCAGCGCGCGTTGGCTCCCGGTCTTTGTCGGACTGCGGCCTGCCTGCGAGCGCGGCCTTATCGTCCTCATCAGCGTGAACTCCCTGGGGGTTTTGCTGGCGATGTTTGGACTGTTCCGTGTGGCAGTGTTGCTTCTGCTTGCCTCCTCCATTCTCTCGCTACTTGCACTCAGGGTGGCATTCCCTGCAATACAGCAGGCGAAGACACACGGCATACATAGCTCATTCCCTTATTTCGTTCGACTTGCGTATGCATGGCTGGTTGTCGCTGCTTTGCTTGGGGTCTGGGCTGCTTTCGTCGCACACCCGGACGGCATTTGGGGCGCCTCGCGTCATGCGTTAACCGTCGGCTTCGTCTCAACCATGGTCTTCGCCATCGGACAGCGCGTTCTTCCCGCATTCAGCGGAATGCGCGTGCTGTATAGCCCTCGGCTGATGGCTGCTGCCCTTTCAACACTGACCATCGGATGCTTTCTGCGCGTGACGTCTGAAGTGCTGGCTTATCAGGAAATAGCGCACAGTGCGTGGAGAGTTCTTCCTGTTTCCGCCGTTATCGAACTCACAGCGGTGACTCTCTTTGCCGCGAACCTCGCTGCAACCTTCCTCACCCGGCCGCCCTCGCGATTGGTGCAAATCAAGTAGCCGGTGCGGGCGTGACATAAGTCATTTTGGCCGTGCGACTCGGATGCGAAACTGAACTCACAGTGGGGACAGCGATGACAACAACAGCGACAATAAGCAGCCCGGCAAGACTCATGAATATCGATTTTGATGAACGACCTTTCCTCGTGATTTGGGAGGCCACCCAGGCCTGCGACTTGGCATGCCTTCATTGCAGGGCTTGCGCCCAGCCCGCACGAAATCCGCTTGAGCTTTCAACTGAGGAGGCTAAGCGGCTCATTGACGATGTTGCCAAGATGCAAGCGCCGCTTTTCGTCATCAGTGGTGGAGATCCACTAAAGCGCCCGGACATCTACGAACTCGTGAGCCACGCTGCCAACCAGGGACTGCGCCCTTCCATGACTCCTAGTGCAACTCCGCTGCTGACACGCGAAGCGATCGCCAGGCTGCAGGAAAATGGTCTTGCACGCCTCGCCATCAGTCTCGACGGCCCAACAGCAGAAATTCATGATGGATTTCGGCGCGTCAAAGGCTCGTTTGATCTCACGATTCAGGGTGCGCGCTGGGCACGTGAACTGGGTCTTTCGGTGCAGATCAACACCACGATCACGCGTCACAATCTCAAGCACCTCGATAGCATTATCCATCTGCTCGAAGAACTGGACATCGCATTGTGGAGTGTGTTCTTTCTTGTCCCAACTGGCCGCGGATCGGACATCGACCTCATCTCGGCAGAGGAGTTTGAGGACGTTTTTGCGAAGCTGTATGAAACCTCGCGACGCGTGAAGTTCGACATCAAGAGCACCGAAGCACAGCACTATCGCCGCTATCTCCTGCAGCGCCGCACCGAACTCAAGCGTCAGGGCCAGACTGCGCAACTTCCGCCAGTGCTTGGTACAGCGTCAGAGGACGGAATCGGGCGCTCACCGAAGGGTATCAACGACGGCAAAGGATTTGCGTTCGTATCTCACATAGGCGAAGTATTTCCGAGCGGCTTCCTGCCAATCTCGGCTGGAAATGTTCGCAAGGAACCTTTGTCGAAGCTGTACCGAGAAAGCCCTCTATTTCAAAGCTTGCGGGACGCGAACAACCTCGAGGGAAAGTGCGGCCGCTGCGAGTACAAGCAGATTTGCGGAGGTTCGCGAGCCCGCGCATTCGCTCTGACCGGAGATGCTTTCGCCGAAGAGCCATGCTGCGCGTACCAGCCGCGAAAGCAAGAGCACACAAATTAACTACTGCCGAATTCGGCTATTTAGGAAGTTGTCCACCGGGAGAGCAACTCCGGTTACAATACAAAAATGAAAATCGCTTTAGGCGCTGACCACGCGGGATATCTCCTGAAAGGCCGAATTCGACAGTACGTGTTGGAGCACGGTCATCAGGTGATCGACGAAGGCACAAACACTTCGGACTCGGTGGACTATCCCGACTACGCCGCCAAAGTGGCTGAAGACGTCGCTGCAGGACGCGCCGAACGCGGTATTCTCGTCTGCGGTTCCGGCATCGGTATGGCGATCGCCGCCAATAAGGTTCCCGGCGTCCGCGCAGCCAACATCTGCAGCGAATACGAAGCTCAGATGTCACGCGAGCACAACAACCTCAATGTGCTCACGCTCGGTGCACGTATTCTCGACGAAAGCGCGGCCAAGCATATCGTGCAGATCTGGCTCGACACCCCGTTCTCCGGTGGCCGTCACTCTGGACGCGTCGACAAGATTCACGCAATCGAAAAGACACACACGATCTAGCCGCGGCTCGCGATGTCGCACGACCACACTCCCGACTGGCATGAGATCGCGAACGACTGGGAAGCGCTTTCCCAGTTCTACGTGAACTGGGCGGATCTCGACCGTTTCCGTCGCGCCAATGCAGCACTTGCAGCGCCGTCGCCCGGAGATCCGCGCGTTGTGCTCATCGGTGACTCAATCACCGAAGGATGGCGTTACACGGCCAATCCAGAAGGCCCCGAGTTGGGCGACTTTTTTCACGACAAGCCATATTTCAATCGCGGCATCTCTGGACAAATCACACCTCAAATTCTGCTCCGCTTCCGTCAGGACGTGATCGACCTTCAGCCTGCCGCAGTTGTAGTTCTTGCGGGAACAAACGATCTCTCGATGGATGCTCGCGATGTCGCGCTTGAGCACATCCAGAACAATCTGGAGACAATGGCGGAGTTGGCAACACTGCACAGTATTCGCGTGATTCTCGCGTCGATCACGCCTGTTGCCGAATACCCGTGGGCGCCTGGAATGCAGCCCACACCACGAATCATGGCCGTGAATCGCTGGATTCGCGAGTACTGCTCAACACACAGTCACATCTATCTCGATTACTTCACCGCGCTTGCGAACTCGAGTGGGGCGTTTCATCCGGAGTTCAGTGTGGACGGCGTGCATCTGAGCTACGCTGGATATGGCGCAATGGTTATGCCGCTCGAACAGGCAGTTCAACAGGCATTGGGAGGGCGGTAAACGCGCCTGCCCTTTTCACCCGCGCCCTATCCGTCGTACCCTATATATTCAGTCCAATAGGAGCTCCTATGTCTAATTCGACTATGTCGCGGCCGCTCAGCGCGGTGGACCCTGAGATCGCGCAGGCAATTTTCAACGAGGAAAACCGTCAGCATGAGGGACTCGAACTGATTGCCTCAGAGAACTTTGTGAGTGAAGCTGTGCTCGAAGCAGCAGGCTCGGTCTTCACCAACAAGTACGCCGAAGGTTATCCCGCAAAGCGCTACTACGGCGGTTGCGAGTTCACCGATGTAGTCGAAAATCTTGCACGCGATCGCGCCAAGCAGTTGTTTGGCGCAGAGCACGCAAACGTGCAGCCGCACTCGGGCTCCTCGGCCAACATGGCTGCTTACGCGGCTGTGATCCAGCCGGGTGACACCATCATGGGACTCGATCTCGCGATGGGTGGCCACCTAACGCACGGGCATAAGCTCAGCTTCAGCGGCAAAACGTATAAGGTCGTGAGCTATGGCGTAACGCGCGAGACGGAGACTCTGGATTACGACGAGATGGAAGCAATCGCCGTGCGTGAGCAGCCGAAGCTGATTATCGGCGGCGGCTCGGCGTACCCGCGCACGATCGACTTCGCTCGCATGCGACAGATTGCAGACAAAGTCGGAGCGCTGTATCTGGTCGATATGGCACACTTCGCGGGACTTGTGGCTGGTGGCGCGCATCCTTCGCCTGTGCCGCACGCGCACATTGTTACGACTACAACACATAAAACGCTGCGCGGACCGCGCTCGGGCATGATCCTGAGCAAGCAGGAATTTGCTGCGGCCATTGATAAATCAGTGTTCCCGGGATGCCAGGGAGGACCGCTGGTTCACATTGTTGCCGCCAAGGCTGTGTGCTTCAAGGAAGCGATGCAGCCCAGCTTCAAGGAATATGCGGCGCAGATTGTGGCGAATGCGAAAGTGTTGGCAAAGACGCTGGCCGACGAGGGCTATCGCATCATCTCGGGCGGAACAGATACTCACCTGATGCTGGTGGATGTGTTCAGCAAGGGAATGCTGGGCAGTGAAGCGGAAAAGGCTCTGGGACTGGCTGGAATCACAGTCAACAAGAATGCGATTCCGTTTGATACGAATCCGCCGATGAAGCCGAGCGGCATTCGAGTTGGGACTCCGGCACTGACGACGCGGGGCATGAAGGAAGCAGAGATGAAGCAGGTGGGACAATGGATCGCGCGTGCGCTGGAACAGCGTGGAGATGAAGCGGCGCTGAAGGCAATCCGTGGGCAGGTGTTCGAATTCTGCGAGCAGTTCCCTCTTTATCCTGAGCGCAGAAAAGCGCACGAGCCTGAGACTCTGCACGCGTAAGTTCGATTTTGGTACAGGGAAAAGCACGGCTGCGGCCGTGCTTTTTTCGTTTACGAGTGAGTGCAAGCAGTATCGGAATGTGAAATGGGGCGCGTAACGCTGCAAAGATTATCGCTTCGGTAACGGTTAGGCCGCAGACCATGCACTTCTGGTCAATGGCGGTAGAATTCCTCCTTGCCTGCTCGGCTCGGGTACACTTATCGCATGCGCATCGCGATCGACGTTCGGCGGATGTACGAGTTTGGTCTTGCGACCTACATCCGTAATGTCGTGCGAACCCTCGGCCAGATCGACGCCAAGAACGAATACTACCTGGTGGGTGCGGCGCAACGGTTCGAGCAACTCGGTTCGCTGCCGGAAAATTTTCATCTGCTACCCCTGCAAAATCCTGAAGCGACATTTGCCACGTATCTCGAGATGCACAAGGTGATCGGTGCGCATGAGGTGGACCTGATACATGTGCCGCATGTGTCGTGGCGTCCGATCATGTTGCGGGCTCCTTATGTGGTCACGGTTCACGATCTGCTGGACTATATGTATCGGGCGCGCACGAATAACGGACTGCGACGCATGGTGCACTCGTATATGACAAAGCAGGTGGTGCATCATGCGGCGCGAATCTTCGCGGTCTCGAATTTCACAAAGCGCGATGTGGCGCGCTATTTCGGCGTGAAGCCGGAAAAGATCGAAGTGGTGTACAACGCGCTCGATGAGAATTTCCGGCGCGGGCACGCGACACGCGCCGAGCAGGAGATGATTCGCGGGCGATATCAGGTGGACTCGCCCTTTCTGCTGTATGCGGGGCGCATCAGTCCGCACAAAAATGTGGCGCGCATCATTGAGGCGTTCTCGGCGCTGAAGGCGGAGTTGGCGAAAGAGGGCGCGTTTCCTGATCTGAAGCTGATTGTTATCGGCGATGAGGTTTCGAAAAACCCTGATATACGGCGCGCTGTGATTCGCAGCGGGATGCAGCACGATGTGCGCTTCCTGGGATATGTGTCAATCGATGTGCTGCGCATCTTTTTCGATATGGCGAAGGTGTTTGTGTTTCCGTCGCTCTATGAAGGTTTCGGATTGCCGCCTCTGGAGGCGATGGCACATGGGACTCCGGTGGTGGCTTCGAACACCTCTTCGTTGCCGGAGGTGGTGGGGAATGCGGCACTGTTGGTGAATCCGGAGAACGTGTTTGAGATCAGCCGCGCGCTGCAGAGGGTGCTGATGGATCAATGTTTGCGCGATCGGATGAAGGCCGCCGGGATTGAGCAGGCGCAGAAGTTTTCGTGGGAAACGTCGGTGAGAAGGATGCTCAGTGTGTATGAGCAGGTGCTGGCGGAGAGGAAGCGGTAAGTCGGTGGTTGGTGACCTGAGGCGGAGGTAGAGATACAAGAGGCGGCGGGGATCCTTCGCTGCGCTCAGGATGACACATTAAGAGCAAAAGCAAGAACAAGAACAAGAGCAAGAGCAAGAACAAAAGAAGAGCAAGAACAAGAGCAAGAGCAAGAGCAAGGACAAGAGCAAGAGCAAGGACAAGAGCAACCCCGAGGTCCTTCGCATCGCTCAGGATGACACCTCAAACAAAAACAAGAACAAGAACAAGAGCAAGAGCAAAAGCAAGAACAACCCGAGGTCCTTCGCATCGCTCAGGATGACACCGTAAAAACAAAAGCAACAACCCAAAGAGCAAGGGCTTTCAACCCTCAGGATGACGCTCTAAATAAAAAGGCAAGTGCAACAGCAAAACACCCACCTCTGCCAAAGACGGGCAGAGGTGGGGCACCAAGCGCTTCGCACAAAGCATTTGCGCGAAGCGTTGTTTAGGCCTGCAAGCAGAGGGTCTTTACTGCTGGCCGGAGGCGGTGGTGGCTCGGCGTTGCGTGAGCCACTGAGCAAGGGGGGCGGCGTTTCGTTGTTTCATTTCGACGCAGCCGGTTGACGTTTCCTGAGCTTCGCGAAGTTCGCGCTCGGTGCCGGGTTCGGGATGCTGCGCGAGGAACTGGTCGGCTTCCTTGCGCAGGGTGGGATCGCAGAACGAACTGGTGGCGTCGATGATGAAGCGCGGGCCACGGTCGGTGGACTTCTTCTTATAGTCGTCGTAATGAGACTTCACAAACTGCCAGCTCTGCTCGGTGCCGAAGCCGCTTTGCAGGACAGCGCCGGTGAGATACAGGTCTTGATTGCGCACGGCAGGAGTGAGGGTCCACTCGAGGGTGCGGCGCAGCAGGACGGGATCGCGGAAACTGGCGAGAGAGTAGAAGTAGGTGTAGTACTCCTGCGGACTGCCCACATTATTCAGCTTTCGGCGGAAGGCTTCGTAGAGTTGTGCATCGCCGTGCTCGGCGGCAACGCGGATGGCAGCCTGCGCCAGGTTGGGCTCGACAGACTTGGCATCAGCCATATAGGACTTGGCCAGTTCGCGGCTCTGGGCGATGATCTTGGGGTCTTCGCCGATGTTGCCGAGGGTGCGGAAGGCGAGCGCACGAAGCGATGCGGTTTCAGGCGCTTCGCCCGGCTTAGTGGCTACTCCGGTTTCGCTCAGCATGGGTTGCAGGTAGGAACGCACGAACTCCTGAAACTGCGGGCGGTCGGAGTCGGTGAGCAGGTAGCGGTAGATGTAGGTGAGGCGCGTAACGGCTTCCTCTACCAGAGCGCGAGTGTGATCCTGACGAAGGTTCTCGAGAAGCGAGAGGTAGTCGGGAACGCGATGGACGCCGGAACGCACGAGTGCCCACTCATCGTTGAGCAAAGAGATACGCTCGGCCGGAGTGAAGGACTGCTGGAGGTTGGTGCCGGTGCGCTGCAACGACGCGGGATCGTATCCGTAGCGGTAGTAGCCGACGGCGTTGGCGTTCGGCAATACCCAGCCGCATCCGGGAACAGTGAAGCTCTGCTGCGCGGCGCTGAGGAGCTGGCAATGCTGAGTGCCTGTGTTATCTCCGGCAACTTTTACGCAGAGCGGAATCTGCCAGACGGAATCACTGGAAGCGTTGAACAGCTTTGGATCAAAGAAGAAGCGCTTTTGTGAGGCCTCAATGCTCGTGGTGCCGTTGTTGCACTGCGATGCGAGTTGGACGAAGGGCACTCCGGCCTGAGTAACGAATGACGGCATGATCTTGTCCACGGGCTTGCCGGAAGAGGCAGTCATTGCGCCCCAGAAATCTTCGGCGGTGGCGTTGGCGTAAGCGTGGGCGGAGAGATAGCTGCTGACACCTTTGCGGAACTCTTCACGTCCGAGGTAGGACTCGAGCATATCGAGCACGGCTGCGGTTTTGCCGTAGGCGATGCCGTCGAAGAGTGCGTCGATCTCCTTGGGCGTGCTGGCCTGATTGCGAATGGGGCGCGTGGCCTGAACGGAATCAACATCCATCGACTGGCTGTTGCGGCGGACGCGATCGAGATTCACTTTCCACTCGGGCTTCCATGCTTCGACGGGCTTGGAGGCCATCCAGGTGGCGAAGCCTTCGTTGAGCCAGATGTCATTCCACCAATTCATCGTTACAAGATCACCGAACCACTGGTGCGCCATCTCGTGCGCGATAACAGAAGCGATGCTCTGCTTGGCATTTTCAGACATGGTTTTCTCATCGCCTAGCAAGAGTGGTTCGCGATAGAAGATGGCTCCCGTGTTTTCCATGGCTCCGGCTTCAAAGTCGGGGACGGCGAGCTGATCGAGTTTCTTGAACGGATACTTGATGCCGTAGTAGTGGTCGTAGAACTCGAGGATGTGCTTGGTGGCTTCGAGGGCGTAGGCTCCTTGCGCTTCCTTGCCGGGGACGGAGCAGATGCGGAGAGGAATGCCATCCTGCTCGCCGCTGATGCACTTCCAGTCTCCGACGGCGAGAGCGACGAGGTAGGTGGACATCTTGGGGCTGGTGCTGAACTTGATGGTGTGCTTGTTGCCGGGGCCGGGCGTGTCGGAAACGATGCTGCCGTTGGAGATGGCAGTGTCTCCGGTATCGACGATGGCGGCAATGTCGAAGGTGGCTTTGTAGGCAGGCTCGTCAAACGAGGGGAAGGCCCAGCGCGCGCTGGTGGACTCGAACTGCGTCACCGCGTACTTGCGATTGGTGCCCTGGCTTAGATAAAGGCCGCGCAATTTGCTATTGAGCGCTCCGCTGTAATGAATGGCAAGCGTGGCGGGGCCGGAGGGGATATCGCTGTCGAAGGTGAGCGTGGCCATCTGATCCGCGGCGTTAAGCGTGACCTTGGCGGTTTGCGATTTTCCGGCGGAGCTGATGGTGGCGCGATCGAACTTGATATCGACGGCGTTGAGGGTGATGGTGCGCGTGGGCGCAGGCACCTGAAGGTCGATGGTCTCGTCACCGATGAAGGTGTTGTTGGAGAACTCGGGCTGGAAGGTGATCTGGTAATGGCTGGGGACGGCAGATGCGGGGAGTCGCTGCGCAAAGGCGGAGGCGGAAGCCAGGCAGAGCGCGAAGCAAAGTACAACGTTTCTCATAAACCCTCTTCTTCAAAGGTTGTGGACAGTTGATAGTTTCTCCGATGCGGGGAGAAGCTGAAAAGCAGCCAGGGACGAGTTCGCCCCACATAGACGATGGTACGACGAGCGGCCGGGAATGGTTCCACGAGCTACGAGGGAATCGTGGAGCTTAGAATGGTGTCGCGAAAAAAGATAGGCCAGGGAGAGCATGAGAAAGATCCGAAAAAACGTGCGTTCGACGATGATGGCGCTGTTTTGTGCGCTGGTTTGCGGGCAGATGTTTGCGACGTCAGGGGCGGGGCGGACGGTTTGGAATTTCGATGCGGACTGGCGTTTTACGAAGTCGGACCCGGCGGGAGCGCAGGTATTCTCATTCGATGACGCTGCGTGGGAGGCGGTGTCGCTTCCACATACATTCAATGATGTCGATACATTTGACGACTGGTCGCTGCCGGGACATCGTGGTGAACAGAACCAATGGAGCGGAAGGACGTGGTATCGAAAGACATTTCGGCTGCCCGAGAAATATCGCGGAAAGCGAGTGTTCATCGAGTTTGAAGGAGTAAGGCAGGTTGCGGAAGTGTATTTGAATGGCGTGCTGCTGGGGACGAGCAAGACGGGGTTTACGCCATTTGGACTGGAACTGACGGAGCGGTTGAAATATGGCGCGCAAGACAACGTGATTGCCGTGATGTGCGACAACCGGTTTGCACGCGATCCGCTGGATGCGCAGACGGCGGAGGCTCTGCGGATGGCGGGAGCGCTGGGGCCTGTGGCGAATACGGATTTAGGAGCGATGGCGCGCGAGCAGAATGAGAGCCTGCCGGAAAACATCGAAGAGCTGAGGGCGGATCAGATTCCATGGAACAACCCGCATTGGCATCCGGCGCATGGCGGGATTTATCGCAATGTGCGGCTGTATGTGATGGATCCGCTGCATGTGGAGCTTCCGCTGTGGAGCTTCTTGCAGACGGCGGGGCCGTACGCGTATGCGACGAAGGTGGAGAAGGACGCGGCGGAGATCGCAGTCGAAGTGCCCATCGTGAATGGGCGCGCGACACGGCAGCAATTTGAACTGCGCATAGAGGTAATGGATGAGCGCGGGAGGTTGGCGGCGTCGGCATCGCAAGCATCCGCGATGGGGGCGGGCGAGCGGAGGACGTTCACGCTGAAGGCTCCGATTGCGAAGCCGGAGATGTGGTCAACGGAGCATCCGACGCTGTATCGGGTGGTGAGCACGGTGGTCGTGAAGGGCGAGGCCGTGGATCGGAGCGAGGTTCCGCTAGGGATTCGCGTGGCAAGGTGGGATGCGAAGCAAGGATTCTTTCTGAACGGCGAGCATGTGAAGTTGCACGGGTGGGGGCAGAAACCTACCGACGAGTGGCCGGGGCTGGGAGCGGCGTTGCCGGACTGGATGCATTTCTACACGCTGCAGATGATGAAGAGTGCGGGCGGGAATTTTGTGCGCTGGGGACATGCGGCGGCAGGCGCGGCGCAGATTGCGGCCTCGGACAGGCTGGGGATGGTGGTGGATCAGCCGGGGGTGGATGGAGAGTCGGACACGGTGAGGGCAGCATGGAAGCTGAGGGTGGAGGCTTTCAGGGATGCGGTGATCTATTTCAGGAACAATCCATCGATTGTGATGTGGGAGGCGGGAAATCAGAAGGTGACGCGCGAGCATGCGAAAGAGCTGCATGACATCGTCGATCGTTACGATCCGCATGGCGGGCGCGTGGTGGGGTATCGGAGGGCAGACAAGATCACAGCGGAGTTTATGGAAGTGGGCGTGGGGACCGAGGGCGGGCGAGAGATTGCCGGGTTGCCGGTAGTGGAGGGTGAATACGATCGCGAGGAGTCTCCGCGGAGAGTGTGGGATACGGCGACACCGCCGAACTTTGGGTATCCGGAGGCGAAGGGGCAGACGTATCAGTTGACGTCGGAGCAGTTTGCGGTGAATCAGGTGGCGCAGTATGTGAGGAAGCTGGGAGCACGGGATCACTCGGGCGGAGCGAACTGGATATTTTCGGACTCGACGAGCGGCGGGCGTGTGGGAGTGGAGGTGGCACGCGCAGGTGGCGAGGTGGATGGCGTGCGGCTGCCGAAAGAGGCTTATTTCGTCTGCGCGGCAATGTGGAGGGGCGATCCGCAGGTGCATATTGTGGGGCACTGGAATTATCCGGAGGGGACGAGGAAGCCGGTATACGTGGCATCGAATGGCGACACGGTGGAGCTGTTTCTGAACGGAGTGTCGCTGGGGCGGGGAGAGAGGTCGGATGGGTATCTGTTTACGTTTCCCGATGTGCGGTGGGCGGCTGGTGAACTGAGGGCGGTGGCGTATCGCCAGGGGAAGGCAGTAGCCGAAGATCGCAAGCACACGACGGGAATGGCGGTGGCGCTGGAGATGACGCCGACCACGGGGCCGGGAGGATGGAGGGCCGATGGATCGGATATTGCGCTGGTGGATGTGGAGGCCGTGGACGCGAGGGGCGAGCGGGTTCCGACGTGGCAGGGACGAGTGGATTTTGAACTGAGCGGGCCGGGAGTGTGGCGTGGGGGATACAACAGCGGCAAGGTGAAATCGACGAATCATCGCTATCTCGATTTGGAGGCGGGCGTGAACCGGGTGGCGATTCGGGCAACGAGGACGGCGGGGGTGGCGACGCTGGAGGCGAAGAGCGACGGACTGCGCAGGGCGGCGGTGCGGCTGGAGACAACGGCATTTGCGGCGAAGAACGGATTGGCGGCGGAGATGCCAGCGGTGCCGGAAGCGCATCTGGTAAACAGCGCGGGAGAGATCGAGGCGGTGGCGAGTTCGGCGCAGGAGGTGGGTGGAAAGTTTGTGCGGGGGTTCAACTATTCGGGGCCAGCGGGGAGATCGGTGCACGTGGAGTCCGAGGCGGCGAATGGAAAAAACGCGTATTATGATGCGCCATCGGCAATGACGGAGCTGCCGCGAGAGTTGGCGGGAGCGGACTGGGTGCAGGCGAGCGAGCGCGAGAGTTTGTATTCAGCCGTGGATCTGATGCAGTTGAGAGTTGCGGGTGGCACAACGGTTTTTGTAGCGCATGATGAGCGGCTTGGAGTGCCGGGGTGGCTGGGGCAGCAGTTTAAGGCTACAGCGATGACGGTTCGGGTGGATGGAGTAGCGATGCGGATCTATACGCATCCGGCGGCACAAGAAGAGAGCCTGACGCTGGGATCGAATGCGGAGGGAGTGGCGGGCCAGCAGGGGATGATGTACGTGGTGTTTGTGAATTCTGACCGGGAGAAATGACCTATCAAAATCGCTAGCTGGAATGTGAATTCGATACGAGCGCGAATGGAGCATGTGAAGTCCTGGCTCGGTGCGGTGCAGCCGGATGTGCTGCTGATGCAGGAGCTGAAGGGAACGGAGTTTCCGGCAGAGGCGTTCAAGGAGCTGGGATACGAAAGCGCGGCCGTGACGCAGAAGGCATACAACGGCGTGGCCACGTTGTCGCGAACTCCGATTGAGACGCTGTGCACGGCATTGATGGGAGATGAGCAGGACAGTCACGCGCGATTTCTGGAAACGAAGATTGATGGAATTCGCGTGGTGAATTTGTATCTGCCGAATGGGAATCCGGTGGGGAGCGAGAACTTCGCGTATAAGCTGGCGTGGATGGAACGGCTGAAAAAGCAGATGAAGGCGTGGGTGGATGACGGCGTCCCGGTGGTGGTGGGCGGAGATATGAACGTTATTCCCGAAGACCTGGATTGCCATAAGCCAGCGTCATGGGCGAAGGACGCACTGTTCCAGCCGGAGCCGAGAGCGGCGTTTCGGGCACTGCTGGAGATGGGATATACGGATGCGTTTAGGAAACTGCATCCGGGCGAGGCAGGGTGCTTCACGTTCTGGGATTATTTCAGGCAGGCGTTTCAGAACAATCGGGGGATCAGGATTGATCACTTTTTGCTGTCGCCGGAACTGGCAGAGCGGCTGGTGAGTTGCGAAATCGATAAGGGGCCAAGGGGGTTGGAGAAGCCTTCGGATCATACGCCAATTGTGGTGGAGCTGAGATAGGGGTTCCTTCGCTTCGCGAAGGACGATGGTTAAGGGCAAGGGCAAGAGCAAAAGCAAGAGCAACCCCGAGGTCCTTCGCTTCGCTCAGAGCAAAAGCAAGGACAACAGCAAAACGAAAAAGAGGGGCGAATCGATCGCCCCTACAGGTTGTGTTGCAATTACCGCTTGTTACTTCACGGTGATACTTAGGCTCGTCTTATAAATGGTTCCCTTGCTGTCCCATGCCTGGACGGTGACGGCGCGCGTGCCGGTGCTGAGCGTGAGAGTGGTGTTGAGGCTCGAGGCTGAAGTGAAGTACTTGCTCACGCCATCGACGTAGATGCGCATCGACGTGATGGGATTAGCAGACTTGGCAGTGGCGACGAAATTCACGGCTCCGCTGATGGTGGCGCTCGGCGTCGGCGAGGTGACGGTGACGCCGCTGGTGCTGGTGCTGGTGTTGGACGTGGGCGGATTGACACCGATGGTGAGCGGCAGGGCGCCAGTCATGTGGTTGCGCATGAGAGGCTTGCCTACGGCCTTGACGAACACTTTGTAGCTTCCCGCAGCGAGGGCGAAGCCGCTGAAGTCATAAGAGGTCTGGGTGACGGGGACGTCGGCGACCTTCATGAGGTTGGTGCCATCGGTGGAAACGAAGACAGTGTAGTGATCCAGAGTGTTGCTGTTTCCGGTGATGCTCCAGGAGACCTTGGTGCCCGAAGACGATCCGCTGATGCTGACACAGTTGTCGATGCCGCTCTCAAGCTCGGTGGCCTCTTCGTAGTCGTTCCAGGTTGCGAGCTGAATGGCGAGGAGCTGACGGGCCGAGGAGTAGTACTTGGCGATCTGATCGAATCCGTTGAGGAAGGTCTGGCCGCAGTTCTGATTCATTACGCGGTTGGCGGTCCAGGCGGCGAGCTTATCGTTGAAGCCCTTGTAGAGAGAGCCGTAGGCCAGGTCGGGCAGATTATTGATTCCGGTGTTGTAGAAATTGTCCAGATAGGCGGTGCCGATGTCGGAGGGATTGGAAGCGTTGGGGGAGACCCAGCCGAACGCGCCTCCGAATGCGGAGTTGGTAAAGGCGCTGGCGTTGCGCTGAATGAGGATGGGATTGCCGGGAACGCTGGACTTCACACGCGACCAATCGATGGAATACTTCTCAACTCCGAAGAAGAAGACCACGGGACGGCCGTTGTAACGGATGTAGGCCGGGGAGACTTCGAAGTTGTTGTAAGCGTACGTCAGGTCGGAGATCATCTGGGTGGTGACGTTGCAACCGGAGGTTGCGGCGCAGCTGTTGAGCGCGCCCACATCTTCCATTACTGCGAACTGGAATCCGCTACGCTTTTCGGCTTCGGCGCGGAGCAACTTGGTGGCGCCATTGGTGCGAGTGTTGTACGGACCGTACCAGTCAACGATTGCTCCGTCGAGACCGCGGCTGAGCATGTCGGTAACCTGCATGGCGACCTGGGTGGAGTTGTTGGACTCATAGCCGACATTCATGTGGTTGGTGCCACCGAACCAGGCCATGAGGTGCGCGTAAACTTTGCCGTTGAATCCGGGGTAGAAGAGCGTCTTGATGGAAACCTTGCTGACGTTGGTGGCGCCTTCGTTGCCGTTGCTCTGCGTGGTGAAAGTGGTAGCGGTGCTCGTGTTGTTGCCGGTTTCGGCGGCCAGGGTGGTATTGGGAACCACAGGGGTGCTGGCGAAGAGCAGGGACGATGTAGCCAGAACCAGAAGAGCTGCGAAGCGTTTCATGAGACTTCCCTCAAAGGTCCAAGCTCTTGGTGACGAAAGTGGCGCTATCGCACAGGCCCGGATCCCAGTGCTGCGGATGAATATGGGTTATTGGGAATAACTGAATGGAGGTTAGCTGGAGCAGGGCAAAAGGGCTGTTCGCAGAATCACTAAGGTGATGGAATATTTCTTCCCGATTACCTACGACATGGCACCTGAGGGTGAAAGAACCAAATAGGTACTTTGGTGGTGAACAGTTGGCGAAGAATGAGGGATTTGCATGAGGCTGTTTTGCGGAATCAGCATGTTGCGTCTATAGTTTTGCTGTCGGTTGTAGGAGGTTGAGAGATGTTTCTGGATTGCATGTCTCACCTCAGGGCTGCCATTCGGGGCCTGACCTCATCCATAGATTTTCAGCGCGATGCGCGCGATTACAACTAGAGGAGATACATGTCCGAGCCAAACACCGATTCAGTGCGCAAGATTCCTCTGCCGATCAGCAAGGAGCTCCGCACGCTTGCGCACGACCTGAGCAACTCAATCGAAACGATCATGCAGGCAACCTACCTCCTCAGCCAAGCCAAGTTCGACGATACGAACAAGAAGTGGCTCGAACTGATCGATCAGGCGACTCGTGACGCAGCGAAAATCAATCGCGAGATCCGCGACGTGCTGCGCACCCGCAGCGAAGAGTCGTAACCGGCACAGTACTCCTCCAGCACGACGATAGTCCCCAGGTTGGCGAGAAAGAGTGTGCGCAACCTGGGCCGCGCAGTGGTGTGCTTCCCTTCCCCAGAAATCGCTTTTCCGCACTGGATTGTCTGCAGCAACATCCGTTGGTACACTCTTGGGTCGTTCAGGAGAAGGTCTATGCCTGCACTCACGCAATTCGAAAATATCCGGTACGAAAAACGAAACCAGATTGCATTTGTAACCGTCGCGCGGCCAAAGGTGTTGAACGCACTGAACAACGCAACCCTGCGCGAACTGATGATGGCCTTCCAGACGGTCCGCGATGATGACGATGTGAGGGTGGCCATCGTGACGGGCGAGGGAGAAAAAGCTTTTGTGGCGGGAGCCGACATCAGCGAACTCGCACAACTGAGCGGCGTGGACGGCGAAGCCCAGGCAGCGCGCGGACAGGCCGTGTTTTCGCTGATTGAGAACTGCGGCAAGCCGGTGATCGCGGCTGTCAACGGATTTGCACTGGGAGGAGGATGCGAACTGGCGCTGGCCTGCACACTGCGGATCGCCTCGGAAAACGCACGCTTCGGGCAGCCGGAAACCAAGCTGGGATTGATTCCTGGCTACGGCGGATCGCAACGCCTGCCACGGCTGGTGGGTAAGGGAGTGGCTCTGCAGATCATGCTGACGGGAGAGATGCTGAGAGCCGATGAAGCATATCGCATTGGGCTGGTGAACGCCGTGCTTCCGGCGGCGGAGCTGATGACGCACGCAGAGGCACTTGCGCAGAAGATTGTTGCAAATGCTCCGATCGCGACACGGTACTGTCTGGAGGCGGTGAACAAGGGGATGGAGATGCCGCTGGCAGAAGCATTGGCGTATGAGGCTTCGATGTTTGGACTGTGCTGTGGGACCGCCGATAAGAACGAGGGGACAAAAGCGTTCCTGGAGAAGAGGGTGCCGCAGTTTAGGAAGGCGTAGGGAGGAGCCAAAAACGGCAAAAGCGCTGGGTGTTTGGTGATCTGGGGCGGGGGAAGAGGCGCAGGGCGGCTGGGATCCTTTGCTGCGCTCAGGATGACACCTCTACAACCAAAGACAAGAGCAGGAGCAAGAACAAGAGCTAAGGCAACAGCAAGACCAAGGCAACAGGAAGGCAGGTGCGAGAGGAAGAGCAAAAGAACCTCGGGGCGGGACCTGTGATAAAAATGAGGATGTGATTCGCTCATTTAACCGCCTTTTGCTGCCAGCCACCGACGAGGACTTCCGCTCACTTGAGGAGTTCTTTACAACACTGGGCTTCGCTCCGGGCGAAGCTTGGGATGGTCGCAGGTCTCATGGACGCAAGTTTGAAGCCCTGGATTCAGGGGTGGAGCTTGCGAAGGGACAGGATATGCCCGCGGCTGACCTGATCGCCGAGGTTGATAACGCCGACATCGTGGCAGAGGCGGCGAGGGCGAAGGGGTACAAGTTCGTTGAAGAAATAGCGGATCACGACTGGGGCGCGCGGTTGTTTGTGCTGGAGGTTCCGGCGGGATTTGGACGGCTGGCCGTCTTCAGCTACAACGAGAACTGGCGACAGCCGACGAAGGAAGCGCAACTGGACGCGACGGGGATGAAGTTCGCCGTGGTCGTCTCGCGCTTTAATGCCTTTATCACCGAGCGACTGCTGGGCGGAGCGACCGATGCGCTGCGACGCACGGGAGCGGCCGCAGCAGATATCGAGATTGTGCGGGTGCCTGGCGCTTTCGAAATTCCGGCGACGGCGAAGATGCTGGCAGAGACGGGCAAGTATGACGCGCTGGTCGCGATTGGGTGCCTGTTGCGCGGTGATACGGCGCACTATGATGTAATTGTGAATGAAGTCACGCGCGGAGTGGGAGAAGTGACGCTGGCGACGGGGGTTCCCATCGGATTTGGCGTGCTCACTTGCGATACGCTGGAACAGGCAATTGACCGCGCTGGACTGAAGATGGGCAACAAGGGATTTGAAGCCGCATTGGCCGCATTGGAACTCGCAGCCCTGAAACGCACGCTCCAGAACAAGTAATCATCAGTAGAAGGAATCATGGGTACAAGACGTAAATCACGCGAACTGGCGCTGCAAATGCTGTTTCAGGCCGATATGGGCAAACAGTCGGTCGAGCATGTGAAGAAGACATTCTGGGCGGAGCGCCGCGACCTGGAAGACAGCGTACGCAATTTTGCCGACGATATTTTCCGAGTGGCGATGGAACGCTTCGACGAGATCAGCCAGTTGCTGGAAGGACACACGGAACACTGGAGGCTGGAACGCATGGCCGCCGTGGACCGCAATATCCTCAGGGCTGGAGTGGCGGAGTTTCTCGGCTTTCCGAAGACACCGCGGCCGGTAATCATCAACGAAGCGCTGGAGATCGCACGGCGATTCTCTACGCCGGAGTCGGTGCAGTTTATCAATGGCGTGCTGGATTCGGTGGCGCGCAAGCTGGAACCGCAGGCGGCAGCGAACAAGAAGTAAACTCACCCGAAAACAGCGCGAATTTCTAAGCTTTAAACAAAGAAAGGGACTATCCACAGGGGATAGTCCCTTTTAGGTCGTGGTCAAACACTACGGCGTGAGTTTACTGATGCGCGTGGACCAGTTGCCCAGAGCGCCGCGGGATCCGGCAGCGCCGGGCGATGCGGCACAGGTGCCGAGTTTGTTATCGCCTCCGGTCTGTCCGACGAAGAACTGCCCTCCCCACTGCAGGTATGGGCACGCGCTTGCGATGTATTCGCTCGCAAGCCAGATGGAGTTGCCATCGACGGCCGCTGCACCGTAGTCGCCCCAGCGGGTTCTGGGAGGATTGCCGACCTGCGACTTATAGCTGGTGAAGCCATCGTCCTGAGCAGCACCGAGGCCGCCGGGAAGATCGTTCCAAACGCTGACACCCACGATGCCATCAATGGCGGCGTAGGCCGCGCTTGGGTTCGTGGTGTCGCCGGTGTCGGTGAAGGCAATGACGCCGCGTCCGCTGGAGGTGACGCCGATGGCGGGATAGGTGAAGTCGTGGCCCGCAGCTCCAAGGTAGCCCTGCATTGAGAGTTTGGCGCTGAGTTGGCCGGTGGAAGTGTCAGGCTTGACGATGTACCACGCGATGCCCGCGCGTTGCTGGCCGCCATCGGGATTGAGGGCCGTGTCGAGCGCTCCCCAGAGCTTTCCGTTGGCATACATGACCTGCTGCATGCGGGTGTCGTTGGAGTCAGGCCGCGAAATCACCTCATTGTGTGCGGGTTGCGATGTAAACAGCAGTCGCCAGCAGCCAACTCCAGCGATGGTCGGAGTGGTGGTGTCGTTGATGCAGAATCCCTGCGGCGTACTGGTGGTGGCAAGTGTGCCCGATCCGGGCTGACTCTGTTTTGGCGGAATTCCGTACTGACCAACGCTGAGCACTTTGTTGGTCAAGGTCAGGTTGGGTGCGGACGAATTCAGAGACGAAGTATTGGTCAGTGCCCATACGATGAGGTTGGTCGAGGCGCCGGTATAGGCATTGCCTGCCGCTTCTCCACCTGCATTGGAGCTGAGGAAGTACTCGGTGCCGCCAGCATTCAGATCGAAGGAGTTTACGCCCGGAGACTGAGCCGGCCAAACGGTGAATCCGGCCTCGGTCTGGGCGACGGGGGAGGTGGCGTGCACTGTTCCGGTGGTGTCGATGTGCACGATGTTGACATTGGCAGCACCGGCAACGAGTTGGGCCTTGGAGAGCGCATAGATCTGCGCGCCATCGAAATCACCTGGCCCGAAGGGGTAGGAGTTTGTTGTGAGATATATTCCGTAGGCATCGGCTCCGATGTGCGGATAGTCTCCGAGGCAGGGGCAGGGGCCTCCGATGGTGCCTACGCTGCCATCGTTGGTGACGTTGATGCGATAGATGTTCCAGCTACCGGTGGGATTGGACGTCTGACTGACAGCGAGGTCAAGGTGATTGCCAGTGGTCAGGGCTCCGTTGGGGAAGGTGTCGAGGGTGAGGATCACAACGAACCACCGCTGAGTCGCCGCGTCGTAAAGGCAACTGGGGTCGGTGACTTCCGGTCCGCGAACGCCGGTAGTGCGGTTGATGGCCGGAGCATATCCGAAGAACGAATTGAGGTCTACGGCGTGATTTACGTTGGTCGGGACTCCGGCGACGATGTTGGTGGCCGTATTGTCGGGCAGCACGGATTGGCCGGAGGTGTTGAAGATGTTGAGCACGTCGTTGACGGCTTCGAGCACGTATCCGTTTCCGGCACACAAGCCCTGATCAGGAGGTTCGACGGAGAACTGGTTTCCGCCGCGAGCATAGCGCTGCTGGAAGAAGTTGAGGCCCTCAAAGCCGAAATTGAATTGAGGATTAGATTTGGCTTTCTTTCCGCTTGTCACGGATGCGCCGGGGCCAACGCCTTTGGACAAGCTCTTGTTTACGATGCTTCCACTATATGCGGCCGGACCTTCCTCGCTATCCAGTTGCTCGGGAAACTCCGCGTTGGTTACATCTCCCGGTCCGGAACTTGAAAACTCGCGAGTGACCGGCGCAGATGTTCCGCTTAATGAAACCTGTTGAGCGCTGGCGGATGTAGCCCAAAGCGCAACAAGCGCAAGACAAGCCGTCAACTTCGACCATCTCCTAAACGACCGTAGTCTCATCGTTCTCTCCTGAAATGTGGTGGCAAGGTGGCAAGAGGCGGGCTCATCCAAAGGTGAATTTCAGCCCGGCGGATTCGAACTCCCTGTGAGTTGTGAAGATTTGTAAACGGGTTGTACTACTCGGGGCAAAAAACCTCATTAAAAGCGGAGAAGCTGGTTGTTGTCGGGAGAGTAGATGCAGGTGGGAGGCAAACAGCCCCATCCTCCGGCTGCGCCGGAAGGGTAGGGTAGCCGGGAGTGCAATCGTGGAGGCATTGCAATCCCACATTCGCCAAAAGAGGGCGGATGTGGGCCACCATGTGGCAAAGGAAGACATGAACTGATTGGGTCATTCGATCGGCTTATAGGTGCGTTTGGAATGGGCCGCTGCTGTATGCTGGAACTGTAAGGCTTCCCTCCGTCTAGCCAATCCAACAACATTCGTATGAGGATGCAGGAATGAAAACTACTTCGAAAATAGCTGTATTTGACACCACATTGAGAGATGGCGAACAGGCAGCCGGAACACGGCTGGGCAGTCGCGACAAGATCACGCTCGCGCGCCAACTAGCTCGTCTCAAGGTGGACATCATCGAAGCAGGGTTCCCGGCGTCTTCGCCGGAAGATTTTGACGCGGTGAAGAAGATCGCGATGGAGATCGAAGGGCCGACGATCTGCGCGTTGTCGCGGGCGGTGGAAGCCGATATTGAAGCGTGCGGCAAGGCGCTGGCGAAGGCCGCGAAGGGCCGCATCCACACGGGCATTGGCGTGTCAGATATTCACATCATGGGGAAGTTCCAGGATGACCGCTATGGTAAGACTCTGGCGGCCAAGAAGGCGAAGCTGATCACGCTCGGGGTTGAAGCGGTGAAGCGCGCACGAAACCTGGTGAAAGATGTGCAGTTTTATGCCGAGGACGCAGGGCGCGCAGAGCCTGAATACCTGTACCAGATGCTGGAAGCGGTGATCGATGCAGGTGCGACGGTGGTGAATATTCCCGACACGACGGGCTACACGGTGCCGGAGCAGTATGGAGCGCTGATTGCCGGGATTCGCGATAACGTGCCGAACATCGCGAAGGCAACGATCAGCGTGCACTGCCATGACGATCTGGGGCTGGCGGTGGCGAATTCGCTGGCAGGTATTCGCAATGGAGCACGGCAGGTGGAAGGCACGATTAACGGCATTGGCGAGAGAGCAGGAAACGCGGCGCTGGAAGAAGTAGTGATGGGGATTCGCACGCGCGGAGACTATTACGAACTGACGACGGGAGTGGAGCCGAAGGAGTTCTACCGCACGAGCCGCATGGTGGCCGATATGCTCGGTATGCCGGTGCCGGCGAACAAGGCCGTGATTGGGGCGAACGCGTTTTCACACAGCTCGGGCATTCACGTGGATGGATTTTTGAAAGACCGGCAGACGTACGAGATTATGCGTCCGGTGGACGTGGGATTTGAGGATAGCAAGGTGGTGCTGACGGCGCGCACGGGACGACATGGGCTGAAATCGCGTTTGGAAAAGCTTGGGTATGAGCTGTCAAAGGCGGAGCTGGAGACGATGTATCAGCGCTTCCTCGTGGTCGCCGACAAGAAGCAGGAAGTTCTGGACGAAGATCTGATGGCGCTGATCCACGATGAGCTGCCGCCGACGGAGCAGGCGTTGAAGCTCGAGTATCTGCACAGCTACAGCGGAACCTCGGCGATTCCGACGGCAACAGTGCGGCTGCTGATCAAGGGAAAGACACGCGAGGGAGCGGCGATTGGCGATGGTCCGGTGGATGCCGTGTATCGCGCAATCTCGACCGTGACAGGGACGAAGGCGAGACTGGTGAAGTATGACATTCGAGCAGTGACCTCGGGCACGGAAGCTGTGGGTGAGGTGACTGTGCATCTCGAAGACGATGGGCGGCGCGCAATGGGACGTGGCGCTTCGACGGACATCATCGAGGCGAGCGCAAAGGCCTATGTGGATGGGCTGAACCGGCTGGGGTAGTAGTGGTAGTCTCGCGAAGAAAGTCCCACGCTCGGGCTGCGCCGTAAGGGTAGGGGCCTCAGTTCCTGCTGGCTATACTCTCTGGAAGTTCCGGCTAATAATTGGAAATCTTGCAATCCCACATTCGCCAAAAGAAGGCGGATGTGGGCTACCTGTTTTTCTCAGCACAACAACATCGGGCGTAGGGAATTGCGCACCACTGCATTGTTGCCTGCGCGTAGGCCACCTGAAGGCGCGAGGGCGAATCCGATTTAGCAGTTAGCGAAAGCAAAGAACTAGCTTGCGGAGAACTCACCCAGAGGGGGACAGAGGACGCCCATGAACCTTTCACAGATAGAACCGAAATACATTGTGCTCGCGGCGGTGGTGATCGTCGCGATTATTGTTTTGGCCGTGATTTACGCGCGAGATCGTGCAGCTGCGCGCGCCAGACTGCGCGAGCGCTTCGGGCCGGAATACAACCGGGCAGTGCGCGATGTTGGCTCGGAACGTAGGGCAGAGGCGGAGTTGGCAGAGCGCGCGCGAAGGGTAGAGAAACTCAGCATTCGCGAACTGAGCCCGATGGAGCGCGACAGATTTATCAACCAGTGGAACGCGCTGCAGTTGCGATTTGTGGATTCGCCAAAGGGTGCGGTGGCCGAAGCGGATGACCTGATCGGAATGGTGATGCAGACGCGGGGATATCCGGTGAGCGACTTCGAACAACGCGCAGCGGATATTTCGGTGGATCATCCGGTGGTGGTCGAGAACTATCGCGCGGCGCACACCATCGCGAACCGGGTACGCAACAACGAGGCAGGAACGGAAGATCTGCGCAAGGCGATGATCCACTATCGCACGCTCTTTGAAGACATGGTGAGCGTGCCGACGACAGGACAGACGAATCGCGAAGTAGCTTAACGGAACTGCACAGCATAGAAAGAATTCAGGGAAGAGGTAGAAAATATGGCACAGATCAATCCGCAGAAACGCGAACTGACAACGGCTGAACTGGCGGGGTATGAGACTCCGGCGAAGGACACGACGAAAGAGGCTATCAATGCGGCGGAGCGTCCGCGGCTGGTGAAGCCGGTTGAGGGCGAAGCACAGATGGAACATCAGGAGATGCGGGAACGCGTGCAGGATGAGCGAGTGCGCGAGATGCGTCCGCAGGAAGTTCGCATGCAGGATGACCGCGCTCAGCATGTGCAGGAGCGGACGCAACAGATGAACTCGCATGCGAATCCGATGCCGCTGTTCTCGGAATCGGAGATGAATGACTTCCGTTCACAGTGGATCAGGGTGCAGACGGGGTTTGTCGATGAGCCGCGGAGGACAGTGCAGGATGCCGATAAACTGGTCGCCATGGTGATGCAGCGGCTGGCACAGGGATTTGCCAATGAGCGCTCGGGCCTGGAGAAACAGTGGAGCCAGGGGGAGAACGTTTCGACGGAAGATTTAAGGGTGGCGCTGCAGAGGTACAGGTCGTTCTTTGATCGGTTGTTGAGTGTGTAAGGTTGGATTGCTATCCCACATTCGCCAAAGGAGGGCGGATGTGGGCAGCTGACCGGTTGCTGAGCGTGGGGTTTGGTGGTTGGTGACCTGGAGCGGCGGAGGAGACTGGGAGATGGCTGGGGTCCTTCGCTGCGCTCAGGATGACACTTTAAGAGCAAAAGCAAAAAACAATAGCAACAGCAACACACAGAGCAAGAACCACGGCAAGAGCAAGAACCACGGCAAGAACAAGAGCTGAGACTAGCAGGACTATGGGGCAGTAAGGGGATATGGCGGGAAGTGGGGTGAAGCGGCGGGAAATGTGCGCGCAACCTCACGCGAAATCAGCAGGTTAGGCAATCCATACGGCGGCATGGACCAAGTTCACCGCGAGAGCCCCGGAGCAGAATTGTGGGGCAGTAAGCGTCAGCGCGTGGCCAAATGTCGTCCGCAAGTTATTGATAACTACTTCTTGCGATTGAAATCCAACGGACATCGCAAACGGACCGGGTGAAGGAATGCGTAAGTACCTGATCGGTCGCGAGATATTCCTACGGACACCGCTGATGGAAGCGTCTAGTCCGCGAAAATCCAACGGACACGAGTCACAACCAGAGGAGCGCCGCTTATCGGATCGGAATCTATTTACCGATTTATCAATGAGGCGCACCACAATCATCCTTTCCTGAGCCTAAATAGCGGGCTCATTCAGCGTCCGATTGATGAGTTCCAGGACAGAGTCCACTTCGATCCAGATACGCCCACCGCGCCGTACGCGATGGGCCTTCAGATCTCCGCTTTCAACCAGCCGATACACGGACTGACGCGAGTATCCGTGACCCAAAGCAGAGGACAGAATATAGGCGGCGCGCTGAGGGGCAACGCAGCGTTCATGCTTGAGTGGGAGATTGATCTGGCCGTTCATAGGAGCGTGCTTCTGTGCGTTCATCGTATCCTTCCCTGAGATCGTTTCTTGCTGTCGCGGACCGTGCTTTTGATTGTTTCCGGGCGTTGACGCCTGGAGCCCATACGACGTTGGAGATACTGGTCCAGCGAGCGCCCTAGAACTTTCCACCAGCCGTTGTCGCGGAGCTGCATGGCCTGCAACTCTCCGCATTCGATCAGCCGGTACACCGTTTGCCTAGAACATCCAAGAGCTTTCGCCACCTCGGGCAATGCAAGGAAATCACTGGCGCGATACTTCATTCAGGCACCCGCTCGCTGGCGCGCTGCGATCCGGCACAGCGCGAGCTGTCCTTACAAGTCTTACAGTGGGCGCGAATTGCGCGCGCGATGCGGCGCTCTAAATCGTCTTTCGCCTTGGCGCGCTTTGAAGCAATACGCTCGGCGCGATCGGCTTTGCCGCACGTATCGGGAGAGCAAAAATAGCGGGTGTAATCCGGCTTCCCATCCCTCAGTAGTGGCTGCGTACAGTGACCGCAATATCTCATTCTTGGCGGGGCCCCTTTACTGAATCTCTGGATCTGGAATGATGTGCAGCGACTTCAGCCATTTCTCATCGGCAGCCGTCATGCGAAGAAAGCAAGGTAGTGTTTCCTGTTCCTCGGGCCATCCGTTTTCGATGTCCAATGAGAGCGAGCACTGGAGAACTCCTAACGCGCGCAACGTTCGGCGCAGATCGCTAACCTCTGGATCTTCGCTAATGAGTTGAGCGATTCGTTGCCGCAGGCGATTTTCGAGAGCTTTCCTTGCGTCTAGTTGTGCCATGCTCCATTTCCTTTCAACATCGATTTCAAGGCCCACCAAACCCGGTTGCAGTCATGCAGCGTGCGAAGCGTTATGTCCGCAGGCGGAACGCGAGTAGAACCTACTTTGCGGGCCAACGGAGAGCGCGTGGAGCGCAGCCAAGCCTCGAACTGGGCCTGCGACCAACCCAATCGCTGCAAGGCGCTCTGAATGCGGTCCAAATCGGCTTGTGTTGGCAGCGTGCGCATGTTCTGCTGGCTATCGCGGCGGCCTTCGGTACCTGCAGCTTGAGAATTGGTGCGCGGACGGCGGCGGCGCGGAGACGGAGCGATTCCAAGTGCGCCCTGCAGGGTGTTGATGAGCGCGCTGGCATCATCAATGGAGATCTCGCTGAACGATGCGACCATTCGTCCGAGCTGCTCGCTCGCCCACTGCAAGCGGCACTCGCGCGAGCTGTCGAGATCGATGGTGCGCCTTTTTGAATACTGCGCATATAGGACCTGCAAGCGCTTGAGCTGGGGAGCGGTAATCTTAGACATCAAGGTCCTCCATAATCCCTGAGTCGGCCACTTCGTATTCAGGAAAATCAAGCTGTTGTGCCCGCTCTATCACCTCTAATTCCAGTGATGCCGCTATCTCGGGATATTCGCGAAGCAATTTCAGAATGTGGCTTTGTACCAGTTCGATCGGTGCGGCAAGCACGGCGGTGATGCAGGAGCCGATCGCGGACACCTTCGGATCTTTGTGTGTTTGCAGCTCTTGGGCGAGCTGAACCGCAAATGCTGCGCGCTGATATTTGGTCCGAATCTTGAGCCAGGGCACGCTACACCTCCTTCGCTCTCTCTGCGGCGCGGGCACGCATTTCATGAATGCGTTGATACTTCTTGGAGAGAGGCTGGCGCGCTGGCTTCTCTGAATCCGGATAATGGACACGATCCAACTCATCCATCTCGTCGAAGATCTCGCAAGTCCGTTCCATGGTTCGCTCGCTGCAGTTCGGCTTTGCATTCAGTCGATCTAGCTCGCGCTGCAATTTGCTGTATCTGACGTGGTACTCGTACGTCTCGCATTCCTCCAGGAAGCGATCTGCGTACGTGAAGTACGCCCCGAGCATCGCTTCGACAATGGCCTCTGGAGAGCATGCGGCGATACGGCGCACCATCTCTTTCTTTCCACCCAGAGCTTTCGCGCGCGAGTTCCGAGTGGCAGTTATCTCCTTCAAGAGTTCCTCGTCGCTATTCGTCACGCGCCATCTCCGCGAAGTGCTTATGAAACGTCTTAAGGTCTGTTTCTTCGAGCCCAAAGAACGTGAAGGCGAGATGTCCATCGACGTAGATGTAGATCATGCTTCCGCCTGGTGAATGCTCTATTTCAACTGGCCCCTCTTCGACAGCAGTGCGGCCCGTAAAGAACTGCAGCTTTTTGATACAGCGCCCCGTTGTCTTCGGATGAATGAACGCCTGGACAACTGCCGGGTCGGTTGTTGGAACGCTGTCCGCTCCGTTGGAAACTGTTTGAGCTAGAGACGCAATTTCCTGGACAGCTTCTAATTCATCAAACAGGGACGGAGCATTTCCGTCGATGGCTTTCCGGCTCATCAGAACAGTTCTCCTTGCTTGGCCTCATCCTTATGTTTTGGGCAGTAATCGATATTCTTGCCGCCGCTGGTTGCGCACATGTCGCAGATCGCGGCGTCGCAGGTTCCCTCGCCCATTGTGGAGTGATGAATTACTTTTGCATCGCAGAGCTTCGTTGCTGGACGCTCGTGACAGAACTGGCAAAACCTTGGACGCTTTCCACTGGTGCGGATGATCCCCCAGGAATTTCCGAACTTGATGTACTCACAGGGCATCGCGAACCTCCGGCTTTGTGATCGGGGACGCATAACAGGACCAATCGATCTTTGCGGAGCGAGATCCAGTGCGGCGCACCTTGTATCCATCCACACTCTTGCATCCAGTCGCGATGTAGCTGGCGGCTAAGAAGTCGTTCACAAGGCAACGCATTGCTAGTTCAGTGGGAAGCTCATGCGTGTGGGCTCGCCGTGCGTACCAATTGCGCACGGAAAGCGGGAGGCGCTTGAATGTCTGCTGTGTGACCGGCTTGCGATCAGGATCTCGCTCCTGCACAGCCTGACGGAACTCTTCGAGTGCGCGCTTGATGCGCTCGACGTCAGTCATTGGCATCCTCTCGACGATCTTGCAGATAGGCGCGAAGGTTATTTACCTGCTGCTCTCCGATGGTGAGGTGAATCAGACCGTGGGTGGAACAGACATACAAAGCTTCATCGGCAGACAAAATGTAGATGGAGCAGTTGCAGTAGCGCTGTCGATAGCAGGCATGGCGGACAGCAGCGGCGCGGCGAGCGCGGACCCAATAAGGTGCGCGAAGGGTAGGCAGCCGAAATCCTAGCAGCGAGGCGACTAATGCCAAGTAATAGGCTCCGGCTGCCACAGCCACACTGATGAGTATCCAGCCCGCGATGTTCACTGTTCCTCCGTCGCTCCGAGGATTCCGTAACCAGCGATGTCACGATATGGGTTCTCACCGAGCGCATCTTTGGTGCCACGAACACGAAGTTCTACGACGGGAATGCCTACATCGTGACAGGCGACGTATTTCGGATGTCGGGCTCGATCGCGAGCCAGGTGATTCAGGGAAACTGGATGGAGAATATCGCCCGCGCCTACCATCTGCACGATGGAGGGACAACAGCCCAGGCTACAGGTTTCAATTTTGTTGGGAACCGGCTGCTGATGACGTCCGGAAACAGCGCGCCCTCGCAGGCCATCTTTGTCGACAATTCCAATGGATCTAAAATCGTATATCTCGATGGGAGATACGTTGGTAACACCATGTATTGCGCGTCGAACGAGGGCTTGTGTAGCGTTCAGAAGCCGCTCCAAGTTTCGTATCCGACAACTCCAGACCCATCAAGCTTTGTGGCGCTCACCGTCGAGGACAACACGTTCCAATACCTTGCCCCGGGTGGGTCGCTCGCATCCTCGAACCATGCCGCTGCCGCTTTTCGGTTTGGCACCAATCGAGCATTCAGCAGTACAGGCGCTCCTGTCGCCGACTTCACCGGGACCGGGAACTACTCATATATACGCAGGGGTGCTCTCTACGGCATCGTTTCTCTCGGGCCAATCGTGAACGTCGAAGGATCACTGAACGTGTCAGGCGTTGGATTGTTTCATAACCACGCCAATGCAGATGCAAATCTAGGCGTCGGAGCAGGCGACACAACCGCGCAGAACGCGTACTTCAACTTCTACGATCGCACCACTGTTTCCTGGCAGCTCATTAAAGATGCCAGTGGAAACTTCTGGCTCGCTGACAGTACTCACGGAGTATCCAGACTCGGCTTCCTTGGAGGATCGGCGTCATACGTAAACTCCATGGGCGGCGATGGAGTCTATGTCAACATCCAGCCGAATACTGGAACGGGTGGCGTCGTGTTTGGCTCTGGAGGTCCTTCTCCGACTGTCGTGGGCAGTGTCGATAACGCTGGAAAAGCTACCTTCTCTAGTGGTGTCAACATCCCGACCGGAAAAGCGTACCAAGTCGGAAGTGCCGACGGATTCACGGGAAGCAAGACGATAGGCTCGTGCACGCTGACCATCGCGGGCGGAATCATTATGAGCGTGGGGGGATGCTAATGACTGGAGGAATGGTAGTGATCGCCGGAAGAGTTTCCCAGACCGTGTTGAGGTGTGCTTGTGTTATCTTTTTGGGCTATGTCGCGTTTGTTTTGTGGCCCCTGCGCAGCGTTCTCCAGGAGAGCAAGTCAACTGTGCACGATACTGGAGACATCGTTCGCATCGTGAAGCCGCACGTAGACGCGACGGCCCACAACATCCAATTGGTTAGCAAGAATGCGGCGGTGATGACAGACGAGGGTGCAAGGGCGAGCGTTGCACAGAAGAAATACTGGAACGCAACCGCCCAACAGACTTCTGATCTGATCGGAGACGCTCAGGATACAGTTAAGGCTTGGAGAAGTGTCGGAGTCGCCGCCGAGCGTCAGATCGATCCGACTTTGCTTCGTTTCCAAATCATGCTCGATCGCACAAACACCCTGCTCGCCACCACTAATGATCAGGTTGTAAAGGCCGGTCCTTTCCTGCTCTCAGCGACGAGATTGATGGGGCACGCGGATGGTCTGGTCTCCGATCCAGCGCTGCACGGATCTCTGGTCAACATGCGGCGCATGTCCGGAGCCGGAGCTCTCTTTATGGAAGATACTCAGCGGAAGTTCCACGGATGGTACTATCCGGCACGGCAAAGTCCATTCAAAGCATCCTTCGCGCTGCTTCCCGTCGCGGGGCGGCTTGCCGAGTTTTGCTACTACCTAGGGCCGTGCCGGTGAGCGGTGGCAGCTATGCTGCACATATTGGCTCGACGATTTTGTCGTGCTGCTTGTGATGTGCAAAGGATGCGATCGCGGCCACATGAAAGAGAGGCGTCCAGGCTGCCCAGGTACAACGTTGGCAGTGCAGAAAATACAATGTCCTTTCGTTCTCGCCCCGTCTTGAAGGAACGATGGTCACGCGTGAGAGATCATCGGAATTGTGCATCAACCTTCAGATGCTGGTCACAAGAGAGAGCGAAGTGGCTGTTTACAAATAAGTAATATCCCTGGCAGTGCAGCGGTATTGGTACGTGGTTCCCTGGAGGTGGGTGTCTTTCGTTGGAAGTTACTGCCCTACAATTCTGCACACTGCCCCGTAATTCCGCGATTTACTGCCCCGCAATTCCGCGAGCCTCAAGAGCAAGAATGAGAGCGATTTGCGAAGGGCTGTATAATCAGGAATTGATAGCGTTGGGATCGGGTGATCGCCGCCTGTATGGCTTACGCCGGCTTCGGCCGGAGGGTGCAATGCAGGGGGAGGAAAGTCCGAACTCCACAGAGCGGTGTGCCGGATAACGTCCGGGAGCGATGGCGTCAAGGCCATCCGACGGCCAGTGCCACAGAGAAAATACCGCCTCGCGAACCCCGGTGAGCTTTGCGCTTGCTGGCCGCGAGGTAAGGGTGAAAAGGTGCGGTAAGAGCGCACCGGGCGTTCAGTAATGAACGTTGCATGGCAAACCCCACACGGAGCAAGACCAAATAGGGGCGAAGTGCGCAGCGTGAAAACGCTGGCTGCGAGCCGGCTCGGTTCGCCAAACGTCCGGGTAGGTCGCTTGAGCGCCGCGGTAACGCGTCGCCTAGAGGAATGATCGCCACGGCAGCAATGCCGTACAAAATTCGGCTTACAGATCCCAACGCTACAACTTATCCAATATACAAGTGAGTGCAAAGCAATGGGCGGCGCCATTCGTGCACGCCGCCCATTGTGTAACCTGCCGGGCTAATTCAAATCTTATTGAGGCTTGGTGGTGGTCCCGCTGTTGCCCGAACTCGAGCCGGAACCCTGGCTGGTTTCACTGCTGCTCTGGCTTGTGCTGTCACTGCTGCTGGAATGCTTCTTGTGTTTCTTGTGATGGCGGGCGCTGGAGGATTGGCCACTGTTAGAGCCACTCATGTCGCTGCTGCTGCCACTTCCCTGCCCTGAACTCATGGAACCGGGATTACTGCCGCTGGAGCTCTGTCCGGAAGAGGTCGAGCTTTGGCCGGAACTGGAACCCTGATTTCCGTAGCTGCCCTGTTCGGAGCTGGTTGATCCCTGATTGGTTGAACTTCCGCTTTGGCCCGCTCCCATGGACGAAGAGCCTCCGCCGGTGCCCGTGTTTGAACTGCCGCTTTGCGCAAACAGGAGCGCGGTGGACAAAAGCAGGCTGCCGCCTAAAAGCATTATCTTTTTCTGCATTGGGTCTTAACCTCTATGGGATTCAGATGCGGGGCGGGACAGACGGCGCAATACGCCATGATGCGCCCAAATAGGTCGAGAGAGTGGAACCTTCGCTTCGCGAAGATGACACTTGAAATGCAAAGTCACGCAAGAGCAAAGGCAACAACAAGAGCAAGAGAAGAACCTTTGGAGGGCGCTTCGCGCCTTCTTTCATAGATCCCACATGCGCTCGCCAAAAGAGGCGAGCGTATATGGGGCACCCGCGGTGCTTGGGTTCTGTGCGAGGGAAGCGCGGTGCTCAGGATTGAAGCGGGAGAATCCTGCGAGTGTGGGCCGGTTTGCCGTTGAAGGGCCAAGGGATGCTTTTCGGCTCCGGATGCGGCCCTCTGGATGCGGTGCTCTCGAACGAGGCGGTGTGCGGTTGATAGAATCTTCGTACGAACGACTATGATCCGCTCTCGCTACGCACGCTGGATGAATGACTGGGAGTATCGGCTGGAGACCCGCGACAGCAATCGCGTGGTACGTCCTTTTGAATGGGGTCTCGATTGGACCACTGAATTTCTCGGCAGCGATGCTGAGGTGGCAAACGCCGAGGCAGAGCAACAGAAGAAATATTTCTTTGCGCTGAATGATCGGCTGGTCGCGAGCAGCGACGAGTTCTTCAACTACAAGACACCTACGGATTTTCGACTGGAGCAGCGCCCGATTCGGGTGCATGGGACGGGGAGTAACGCGAATCCGGAGATCGATGACGCGAAGTATGCAGGACAGTTTGGAACATTTCTGCGCTTTACGTCGCCGGTACGCTCGCCGTATCCGGAAAACGACCTGGCGAATGCGAGGTGGTTCCCGGCGCCTGCGCGAGAGGGCAAGCCGAAGCGCGCGATGATCATCATTCCGCAGTGGAATGGCGACGCGCTGAGTCATAACGCGTTCGCGAAACTGTTCCGTCCATTTGGAATATCGACGCTGCGGCTGAGCATGCCCTATCACGACATTCGTATGCCGTCGGAACTGCATCGCGCAGATTACTCGGTGAGTGCGAATATAGGGCGCACGATTCATGCGGCACGACAAGGCATTCTCGACATCCGTTGCTGTCTGGATTGGCTGGAACAGCAAGGCTACACGGAATTCGGAGTGCTGGGGACAAGTCTCGGATCGTGCTATGCGTTTATCGCCAGCGCTCACGACCGGCGCTTGCGCGTGAACATTTTTAATCACGCTTCGACTTACTTTGGCGATGTGGTGTGGACGGGGTACTCCACGCGGCACGTGCGAGAAGGCATTGAGAAAGTGCTGAACGCGGAAGAGCTGCGGCATGCACTTGACTGCGTGAGCCCGATGAATTATTTCGACAAGTTCGAGCGCTGGCCCAAGCAGGTGCTGATGATTCACACGGCGTACGATCGCACGTTCCTGCCGGAATTCAGCAACCGGATTGCCGACGAGTTTCGCAGGCGCAAACTGCAAGCGCAAATCAAGTGCCTGCCGTGTGGGCACTACACGTTGGGAGAGTCGCCTTACAAATACATGGACGGCTTCCTGGTAACGCGCTTTGTGGCAGGGGCGTTCCAACGGGCTTACGACGGAGACGAGGCGGTAGAAACGGCAACGCTGGAAGCAACTTCGTAACGGGCGAGGAAGAGAAATCCAGCCGCTACTTTCGAATTCTGTGGCTCCAGAGAAGATAGACGAATATAAAAACAATTGCTCGTCCCCCCAATTAAGAAGGGCGCGCAGCGGCCACGCTCCGCGCCCGAGCTTTTCTGACTGACCCCGTAGTGACTCAGACGCATCCAACCTGCAATGGATTCCGAGGCAAGCCGCGTACAACGCGGAATCACAGTGCTTGAGCTACTCCGCCCACATCAGAAGATGCTGGGACTGGGGCTGCTGGCCATTGCGGGAGAGAGCATTGCCGACCTGCTAGAACCCTGGCCACTGAAGATTGTGCTCGACAACGTGATTGCAGGAAGGCATTCGCATGGATGGTTGTTTGCCTTTATAAGCAGAACGATTGGGACTGATCCGCGGCAGATTCTCGTGTTTGCCTGCGCGGCGGTGATTGGTATTGCAGTGTTGAACGCGCTGTGCACCTACTCGGAAAAATACATTACAACCAGCATTGGGCAGTGGGTGACGCACGATCTGCGGCGCAGGCTGTACGCGCATGTGCAGCGGCTCTCGCTGGCGTATCACGACCAGAAGCAGACGGGTGACCTGATCAGCCGCGTGACGAGCGACATCGATTCGGTGCAGACATTCATTGTCTCGGGACTGCTGAGCATCCTGGTAGACGTGCTGACGCTGGTGGGCATGATAGGCGTGATGTTTTACGTAAACTGGCGATTGACGCTGGTGGCGCTGGCTGTGGTTCCGGTGCTGTTCGCGATTGTATACACGTACACACGTAGGGTGAAGAAGGCTTCGCGGAATGTGAGAAAGCATGAAGGCAAGCTGCTGTCGGTGGTACAGGAGGTGCTTGGATCGATTCGCGTGGTGAAGGCCTTCGCACGGGAGAACTATGAAGTGCATAGGCTGGAAGGGGAGAGCCTGGAGACGGTGGAAGCTGCGTTGAAGGCTCGCGCACTGAAAGCAAGGCTGGTGCCGATTGTGAATCTGGTAACAGGGGTGGGCGTGTGCGGGGTGCTCTATTTCGGCACGAGTAGCGCGCTGCGCAATGGGCTTTCGGCGGGCTCGATTGTTCTCTTCCTCAGCTACATTTCGAAAATGTACAAACCGATGCAGGACATCTCGAAGATTATGGACTCGTACTCGAAGGCCGATGTGGGCTATGAGCGAATCCAGGAGGTGATACGCACGGATGACGAGATGCGCGATCTGCCGGGAGCGAAGAGGGCACCTGCGTTCAAGGGAGAGATCGATTTCGAGCACGTGGACTTTGCGTATTCGAACGAACGACAGATTTTGTTTGACGTGAATCTGCATGTGGCGGCGGGAACATGCGTGGCGCTGGTGGGACCGACGGGCTCGGGCAAGACGACAATTGCAAACATGATTGCGCGCTTTTACGATCCGTCGGCGGGATACGTGAAGATCGACGGCGTGGACATTCGGAAGTACACACAGAAATCGGTTCGCAACCAGATGAGCTTTGTGCTGCAGGATACGGTACTGTTCAGCGGATCGATCTGGGACAACATCGCGTACGGAAAACCGGAGGCCACGCACAGCGAAATTGCCAAGGCGGCCGAAGCGGCCAATGCGATGGAGTTCATTGAGAAGCTTCCGGGGAAGTTTGACGCGCAGGTGGGCGAGCGCGGAGTGACGCTGTCAGGAGGACAGCGGCAGCGAATCGCAATTGCACGCGCGCTGGTGCGCAACAGCCCAATACTGATTCTGGATGAACCGAGCTCGGGGCTGGACGCGGCTTCAGAACAACTTGTGTTTGAGGCGCTGGACAGGCTGATGACGGGACGCACTTCGCTGGTGATCGCTCATCGTCTCTCCACGATACGGAATGCGGCGTGCATTTACGTGGTGAAAGATGGGCGCATCGTGGAGGGCGGCGTTCATGATGAACTGCTGCGCAAACCCGATGGCGTGTATCGCCAACTGCATGACATTCAATTCAACAACGATGAGGCATCGGTGGCCTAGAGGGCTTTGAGCTGGGCGATGCGGCTCTCGATGATGGAGACGTAAGCCTCGACTTCCTCGGGAGAAAAGTTGCCGGCGCGAAACGCATCGACGAGTTGGCGATGCGTGAGTTGCGAGAGCAACGAGGCGATCCAGCGCGCATCCTGGCGAGGAATTTTCTTTCCAATCCAACCAAGTGCTCGACGCTTCTCGAACGAAATGAGGCCGAAGCCGAAGCTCTCGGCCATGACGGCCTTGGGAGCGGCAGGCGTGGCGAAATCCACCGTGGTATCGGTGGTTCGGGTGATGAAGCGCGAGGCCTTGAAGCTTTGCAGATTCCCCTTGGAACGAGAACGCGTCCAGCTAAGTCCATTGGTGCCGAAGGTGGATCCGATATCGCTCACCATGTAGAGATTGCGACTGCCGTCATCGTCCTGATAGATGGCGTTGTTTTCATCCTTTAAATCCCAGTTATTCATCAGGGCCATCATGACGCGGAGGCCGTTGAATTCGCGGGTGCCGGTGAAGGGACTCTTCTTCCAATGCCAGATGCCGATTTTCTTTTCACCTTCGGGCTTGCGGGCAAAACGCGCATTGGTGATGGTGTTTCTTTTCTGATCAGGAGGACGGCGCGTAAGTTTGAGACCTTGCACCTCGGTTTTGGGAACAAGGAAGTCGTCGTTGGCGATGTATCCGACAGCCCAGAGCAGGCGCGAGGCAACGACTTCGGGACGAGACTCTTCGCCGAGTTTGACGCGCCACTTGTGACCGTCGGCGTCGCTCACATCAAACTTAGGATTGCTTCCCTTCAAGTCTTCAGAGAGGAATGTGAACGGCGGTTTCGGCTGCTGGTGTTTGCCTCCGGGGCCGAGAAAGAGATCGAGAGCGGAGATGTTGGCGGGCTGTTGCCAGAGCACGTTGGAAGCGGCAGCGGAATCGTGCTTGTCGTGCTTCTCGGCGTGCAGGCTTGGCGCAAAGGTGAGAACGATGGTCAGGAGTGCGAGTGCAGCCACTCTTGAGGGACGGAGAAAGAAAGATGGTGAGCCGGGTTGGATGGCGGCGTTCGAAAAACGCATTCTCCTTTAGAAGCAACAAACGTTCTGAGGGCTATCTAGCGTTTTGTGAAAACATCCGATTCGCACCAGCACGCATCTTTCCACATTGGCCGCACAGGAGAATTCATGAAGCTGATTGTAGAGCCGGAGGATGGGATCGAACCTATCGTGAAAGCTCTGGGGCAGGCGAAAAAGAGTATTCGCATCCTGATCTTCCGCATAGATCGGAGCGAAATCGAAAAAGCGCTGGTGGCGGCGGTGGAACGAGGAGTGATGGTGCAGGCACTGATCGCCTACACCAATCGCGGAGGAGAGAAGCTGCTTCGCCGATTCGAGATGCGGCTGCTGGAAAAAGGTGTGACCGTGACACGAACGGCAGACGATCTGGTTCGGTATCACGGAAAGATGTTCATTGTGGACGAGAAGGAGCTGTACCTGCTCGCGTTCAACTACAGCCACCTGGATATCTCGCTGAGCCGATCATTTGCCGTTAGTACGCGAGAGCCGGACGTTGTGGCGGAAGCTGTGAAGCTCTTTGACAGCGATGTGAAACGAGTGCAGTACAAGCCGGGAAACGACAACCTGGTGGTGAGTCCGGTGAATGCGCGCGAACGGCTGAAGCAGTTCATTGCGGGTGCGAAAAAGCAACTGCTGATTTATGACATGAAGGTCAGCGATCCGGAATTTATCTCACTGCTGAATCAGAAGGTGTCGCAAGGAGTGGATGTCCGCATCATTGGACAGACATCCACGCGAGGGAAGGCACTCTCGACAAGAGCACTCTCGATGCGCATTCACGCGAGGGCAATGCTGCGCGATGGGAAATCTGCTTTTCTTGGAAGCCAGAGCATGAGGAAGCTGGAGTTGGAAGCACGGCGGGAGATCGGACTGATCTTCAACGATGCAAAGACAGTGAAGCGCATGATCGAGGTATTCGACAAGGACTGGGGCAGCTCGGCTCCGGCAGAGGCAGCGAGCGCGGGCATGTCACTGCTGAATGCTCCGGCGAAGAAGGTTGCAAAGGTGGTGGCCAAACGGCTGGATGTGGCAAGCAAGGTGGAGCAGGTGCTCGACAAGGTGATTGACACGGCAAGCGATGGACAGATCGAGCCTAAAGAAGTCGTTGAGAGCGTGCGCGAAGCTGTCCGCGAAGAGGTGCAGAACGCTGTGGTGCATGCGATGCGAGAACTGGTGACCGATGCGGCAGACGCCACTCAAAACGGGGGACGCGATGCCAAGTAAGCGAGAGCTGCACGGGATACGCTCGTGGAGACTGGTTGCCGCCTCGAGCGCACTGGCGATGTCCATACTGGCAAGCTGGGCGACGGCGCAGACGGCGCCTGCGACACAGGCAGTGGAACTTTCGCCGGAAGATCAGAAGACGGTGCAGGATTTCGAGACGCGAGTGAACGAGTATCTGAAGCTGAAACAGAAAGCTCCGCGAACGGCTCACCTGAAACGCAGCTCCGATGTTCATGAGTTGGAGAAGCGGCGCGAGGCTCTGAAGAAAGCGGTTCGCGATGGGCGGCCGAATGCAAAGCAGGGAGACCTGTTCACACCTGAGGTGGCGGAAGTGATGCGCAAGCTGCTTGCGAAATCACTGGACGGAGACAAAGGAGTGAAGCTGCGCGGCAGCCTGAAGCATGCAGAACCTGTCGCGGCCGCGGAGTCTTCGAAGGTGGTGGTGAACGGAGATTATCCGAACAAGAATGGAGAGCCGCTGCAATCGTCTCCGGGAACACTGCTGCAACACTTGCCTGTGTTGCCCAAGACATTGGAGTATCGATTGGTGGGAAAGACGCTGGTGTTGCGCGATGCAGAAGCAAACCTGGTGGTGGACTATCTTCCTGATGCCATTCATTGAGCACGATCTATGATTCGATCCGCAGTCCTTTATCTTGTATCGCTGCTGGCGGTGGTGGGTGTGGCCGGCGGGCAGACGCGGGCGCCGCAAGAGGCGCCGCCGAATGTGAAGCTTCCGCTGAAGGAAGGGTCTGTTCGTTTTGCAGTCATCGGAGACAACGGAACGGGCGAGAAGCCGCAGTATGAAGTGGCAGAGCAGATGGAGCGATTCCGCAAGGTGGTGAAGTTCGATTTCGTCACGATGAACGGAGACAACATCTACGGACGGCATCGGGCAGACGATTTCAAGAGGAAGTTTGAACTGCCTTACAAAGCTCTGCTCGATGCGAACGTGAAATTCTACGCGTCGTTGGGGAATCACGACGATCCGGAGATCGAGCGAAATTACAAGCTCTACAACATGGGCGGCGAGCGGTACTACAGCTTCAAGCGCGGGAACGTTGAATTCTTTGCGCTGGACAGCAACTATATGGACCCGCGGCAGCTTGGGTGGCTGGAAGATAAATTGAAGACTTCGAATGCAGCGTGGAAGGTCTGCTTCTTTCATCATCCTCTATTCACCAGCGCGAAGTTCCACGGGCCGGATTTGGACTTGCGAAAGCAGTTGATGCCGCTGTTTGTAAAATACAACGTCAACGTTGTGCTGTATGGGCATGAGCACGTTTATGAGCGATTGAAGCCGCAGGACGGAGTGTACCTGTTCCTGGTGGGGAACTCGGGAGAACTGCGATTCCACAACCTGCGCAAAGGCAGCGACCTTGATCAAGCAGGCTTCGATACAGACCGTGATTTTATGCTGATGGAAATTGCGGGAGATCAGCTGTACTTCGAGACCGTGTCCCGCACGGGCGAAGTGATCGACTCGGGCGTGCTGAGCCGCATTCAGCAGAGAGCCGCAGCGGCGAAGTAGTAGCACTTCCGGCGTAAGGCTAATTTTTTCAAAGCCGAGTGCAGCCCTGACGAAGGCTCAGGCATCTACCCGCTCCAATACAGGACTGCTGGACGATGAAGATCCATCAGCAACTCTCCCCCTGCGTCTTGCGCAATTTCGCCGCTTAGCTCTGACGAAGTTTTTTGCTCACATTGCGCAGTGACAGAACCTACATCTCAGCCGTCAGGCAGAAGAGGGTTTTTATGCGAAAGCATCTCTCCTTCGGATCGCTCGCGATCTTGTTGTTAGTCTCTCCATGCTTGTTAACCGCACAAACATCCTGGAAAGTTGGAGACGTCTTTATTGGAGCAGGAAGCAATTACCAGGTCTGGCGTAATGGCACGTTACTCGAATCGTTTGCGGCCGGAGCAGGGCAGGCGGGAGGATGCGCGTTCGATTCGCAGTTCAACCTGTACACCACAAGTGGCGTGAGCGCCACATCAGGATCGGTCATCGAGTTCAGTGGAGCAGCGCACAGTGGCTCGCCGGTGACGGTGGGAACTCTGAGCACGACGGTCTATGCTGAGTCGATTGTGTTCGACGCGAGCGGGCATTTCTATGTTGGAAGCCCGAACAGCTCTGTCCTGCAATTCACTCCCACACTTCCGCCGAATGCGGACAGCAGCATCGGCTATCAGGCCCCGGTGGCGATCAGCACTGGCGCGGTTGCCGACCAGGTGGACCTGGGAACGGATCAGACAAGCCTGTTCTTTGCGTCAAGTAGCGCGTTCCTTAAGACAACGTCAACGGCCGTCGCTCGCGTGGACATGACGAACGCTGCAACGGAGGCGACCAGCGCTACGGCGGCGGATACGGCATGGTCGGTAAAGCTGCTACCGGCGGCGAACATCAATCCGACGACGCATGCTCCACTGAACGGAATGCTGATCGCGGCGGACAGCGCGGTGTATCAACTGAACAGCGCTGGGAATTTCGTAAAGTTCACTGTTCCGAAATCAAAGAGCTTGCGATTCCTGGCACTCGATCCGGATGGCGCATCGTTCTGGGTGGCGGATGTGGGGAACGCGACAGTGTCGAAAATCGGGCTTGCCAACAAGCAGGTCCTAGCGACAATTAGCCTGAGCGGGAAGCCGGTAATTGGTGGAGTGTGCGTGCTGGGCGGACAGCAACTGAACATTGTTCCTCTGCAGTTCCCCGGGAACAGCAGCAATGTTACGAGGGTGGCGAACTTCGGCGATCCGCAGATCGATGCCACAACGCTGCAACCGAAGCTGGACAATTCAGGCACGGGCCAGACGGCAAGCACGAACTTCCATACATGGGCAGCCACGATTGATTCCGTGCCAAGCGCTTACACACTGGTGGTGAGCGCGACAGGACAAGGGCCGCAACCCTCACCAAGAACCATTGACAACGCAACCGCGCCTCTTCCCTTCCTGAACCGGTTTGACGAGTATTTCTGCGGGCAGGGTGAGCCGTGTGGAAGCACGTTCCCGGCAAGTGGACCGACGCTGGTGCCGATTCCTTACACGGACCAGACGGTGGGGAATTTTGGAATTCCGACGGTGACGGGCAGCGGAACACACCTTGCGCAAGGAAACCGCGTGGTGTATCGCGTGGCGAATCCTCCGGCGACGGGAAATATCATTGCGGCGGTTCACTATCTGCAGCCTCCAGCATGCCCGGTGAATGGAACGCTGATAAGCCCGCTTCTTACCGGGACAAGTAACACGGCAAATTGTTATGTGCCGGCGTCGTGTCCATCGAGTACAGCGAACTTTTTCGTGAACAGCCCGAGGTTCATGCTCGATCCGAGCGAAGGGCCTCCGGCGGACGCGGCGAGCAACCACCAATTCACATTTGACACGACGGTGAACTACTTCCGCGATACAGGGATTTCGGGCGGAGGAGGACGCAGCGATCACGCGGTTGCAGACCGCTGTCCGTCATTAAATGGAGGAGCGTGCGTTGCAAGCGCAATCTTCAACAACCCGCTACCGAAGTCAACCAACAAGATCGGGTCGAATCTGCCGGTGAAGGTCAGCGTGACGGATTGTAACGGGAACGCAGTGCTGGGAGCGAATACGCCACCGAATGCGATGACCATATCCGTAACGGGTCCACAGGATCAGGTGGAGGCAGCGACGGGGCAATCGTTCCAGTTCTTCACGCAGAATGGAGGCAGTGGCGGGACATACTCGGGCAACCTAGTGACGAATAACTTCGTGCCAGGCCTGACGACGATCTGCGTTACATCCACGAATTCATCGAGCACCACGACCGGCGGGGGTCAGTTCGTTCCGGTGTGTACTACGGTGAACATGGTGAAGTAGTTCAGAAGCAGTACGAAAGAAGAGCCGGGCGCGCTCCGGCTCTTTGTATTGGCATCGAGTTGGCTTCAGTGCGCGGCGATGGCGAGAAGATCGCTGCGATTCGCAACGCTGTTGCCCGACTCACGGGAGATTTGATCGAGGGCGCGACGGGCTTCCTGCAGATTGCGGTCGGCCTCGGCAGTGTCGCCGGTGGCGCGGAGCGCGGTCGAAAGCAGATAGCGACTCTGAGCGGTGAGAGCACGGAAGCCGAGGCGCTCGCTCTGTTCAAGGGCGGAATCGAGTTCCTGGCGCGCGTGCGGCAAATCCTTTTGGAGAACAAGCGCCTCGCCAAGCGCAACGCGGGCAGCGATCTCCTGATACTTAAGGCCGAGGGTGCGCGCTTCATCGGCGGCGGCGCGCAGACGTGGCGCTGCGTTGCGAATGTCGCCAGACTTCAGCATGGACTTGGCGACATTGATCTTCGAAGTGAGCAAAAGATGAGGGTCGGCACCGGGATGAGAGGCTGACTTGAGCGATTGCTCGTAGAGCGTGCGCGCACTCTTGACGTCACCTGCGTAGAACAGGCGGTCGCCCTGGTAGTTGAGCACTTCGGCAGTGACATCTGGATTCTTGAGTTCGCGGGCGAGTGCGAGAGCTTCATCGAGCGGCTGCTGAGATTCACTCCAGCGCCCGGCCTGGTTTAACGCGTTGCCATACGCGCCAAGCACCTCGGCAACCCAGAAGCCATGCTCCTGCAGTTCGCGGAAGGTTTGGACGGCTTCGCCGGTGGATTTGACGGCGGCACCGAAGTTGCCCTGCTGCTCGAAGGCGAACGCGATGCTTTGGGAATCCATGGCGGCACCGCGACGATCTCCGCTCTGATGGCGGATGTCGAGCGCCTTGAGGTAATTGCTGAGGGCGCGATCGTTCTGTCCGGTGAAGGTGGCGACGTCTCCGAGGTTGTGCAGGGTGTCTGCGATATCGCTGGGAATTTTGAGCTGCTCGCGCAGATGCAACGCCTGTTCGTAGTAGCTGAGGGCGTCGTCATACTGCGCTTTATTGACATATATCAATGCAATGTTATTGAGGTTGACGGCTTCGAGAGTTTTGTCGCCGAGGTTGCGTTCGATTTGCAGCGATTCCTTGTAAGCCTTGAGCGCACGGTCGTAGTCGCTGCGCTCGTTGTAGAGGTCGCCGTAGTCGATGAGGGTGTCGGCGAGGCCGCGGTTGTCGCCGATGGAGCGCTGGATGCGGATGGCCTCTTCAAAGCCCTTGATGGCCGGTTCCATCTTGCCCTGGCGAGTCTGGATTTGAGCGATGGTGTGGAGACTCTCGGCAATTCCCTGCTGCTGCCCGAGGCGGCGGCGGATGTCGAGCGACTCCTGCGCGTAACGCAAAGCGTCGTCGGGCTTATTGAGTTGACGGTAAGCAACTCCGATATCCTGCAGGACTTTTGCCCGGCGCTCGTCGTTGCCAAACTGGATGGTGAGGGCGAGGGCGCGGTTTAGGTTCTCGATGCTGTCTTGCGGATTGAGGCGGAAGGTTTCGACTTTGCCCATGCCGATGAGGGCGTCCACGGATTTTGGATCGCGAGCGAGGACTCGCTGATACTGCTCGCGCGCCTTGTCGTAGGCTCCGGTGGAGAGATATAGCCCGGCAAGGGCAAACTGCAAATCCTCATCTTCCGGCGAGAGCTTAGCAAGTTGCTCATAGTCGCGAATGGCGTTCTCGGTGTCGTTGACGACGCGGGCGTGACTGGCCTTGATGAGCATCCGCTCGCGCTCAGGAAGGCTGGAGCTGAGGTCCACGGCTTTGCGAGAAGCGGATGCGGCTTCGCTGGCGTAGCCAAGTTCGGCGTAGGTTTGGCCGAGACGGGAAAAAGCAAGAGCGAACTCAGGGTCCTGCTTCGTGGAAGACTCGAACTTCTTTTGCGCGGCAAGGTGATTGCCTTCGCGCTCCAGTTGCACGCCTCCGGTGTAGTCGCGCAGGGCGTCGATGGAGCGAGTGGAGGGCGCAAAGGCGACGGCACGCAGTGCATTAATAGCGTCGGGAGCGAGAGACAGGTTTTCCTGCACGGAGCGGGAGAGCGTTGTGAGTGCGGACAACAGCTGGCTCTGATCGGGCGCGGTGGCTTTGAGACGGGTGACGTGCGAATTCTTCAAATCCTGAATCACGGCTTCGATGTCGATGGCGTTGCCGTTGCGCGTGAATTGCCCGGAGATGACTTGATCGGCGTTGCTGAAGTCAGCGACGCGGCGCAGCGTGCTTTCATCGATGGCGGTCGAAGGGGAAACTCTAAGATCGCGAAGCACCTGAAAAACACGGTCGGCAGGAACGATGCGCAGCTTGGACGACTGGCCGACACCGCTGTCGAGCGTTTCGGCAATACTGGGGCCAATCCAATCAAGCGAAGCGTCGCCTGTCGCATTGCGGAAAGGCAGGAAGGCTATGGAGAAGGCGGGAGCTGCATTGGCTACCGGAGTCGTGGCAGTGCTGGAAGATCGATGACGAAGTCCGATGAATGTCGCGGCCAGCGCAGCGATGAGCACAATCGCTGTGGTGATAAAGGCGACACTCTTCTTCACGCTGGCAGGCGTAGGCGGGCGAAGCTTTCTGACCTTGACGGCACTGCCGCTCTGCCATAGCTCGAGGTCGCGCAGGATTTCGGCGGCGCTCTGATATCGGCGCGCGCGGTCGCGCTCGAGGCATCGCGCGACGATTTCGCTGAGTACGGGAGGAATGGCTTTGTCGATCTGCGAGACAGAAACAGCGGGTTCCTGCGAGCGCTTGAGCAGACTGGCGATAGCGGTATCGGCCTTGTAAGGGGCGCGGCCAGTGAGCAGTTCGAAGAAGATGAGCCCGAGGGCGAAGAGATCGGAGCGAGCATCCACAGCGAGGCCGAGAGCCTGCTCGGGCGACATGTACTCCATGGTGCCGACGAGCGCGCCGGTCTGGGTGAGACCGTCGAGACCAAACGGACGCGCGAGACCGAAATCCATCACGACGATGCGCCCGTGTTGATCGCGCATGATGTTCTGCGGCTTAAGATCGCGGTGGATTACGCCTTCGGCATGAGCGGCCTCGAGCGCACTGCATACCTGCTTGATTACGGCGACGGCTTCGTCGGCGGAGAACTTCCCTTTCTGTTGCAGGAGCGAACGGAGGTCGTCACCCTCGACGTACTCCATGGTGATGAACTTGGCGCCATCGGCTTCGCCGATGTCATAAATCCGGATGACGTTGCGATGGGTGATCTGGCGGGCGAGGATGATCTCCTGCTTGAAGCGGGCAAGCATCTCGGCGTTTCCGGCCAACTCGGCGCGAATGGTTTTGAGCGCGACGGTGCGATCGAGTTCGCGGTCGTGTGCCTTGTAAACGGCACCCATGCCACCTTGGCCGAGGAGTTGGACGATCTGGTAGCGGCCGACGAGCAGGACGCCGGTTTCATACACCGGCCCGGGATAGGAAGAGAAACCGGAGTTGCTGGATCTGGACGCAGGAACGGCTGCCACGCCGCCTACGATCGTCACATCGTCATCTGGTCGGTTTTCAGGTGTTCCCACGTAACGCCTTCCACTCGAAGCGCGCTAAAGCACGCGTTATGAGTAGGGATCGCAAACTTTCGTTTTGACAAAGATGGAGTTACACGAATGCACCGCCAGCCGCACATGCCTGACGTGCGCTGTAGTATATGGCAAATCCAGAGCTGGCGAGTGAAGAACTGTGAGCTGCCGGACAGGAAGTTTTGCGCTAAAAATTCGATTCGATTGCATTCTGAATGCATCTCATAGAGTTATGCTGCACTGCACAATAGCTTCCGCTGCACAGGATAAGGAAGCGTGGTGCGAATTTGTTCCTGGGGAAGGGTTAAACAATGTCCTTTAGTCTGTGTTGCAAGACGGCGCTGGTGACGGGTGCTGGACGGGGTATCGGCCGAGCTATAGCAGAGAAGCTGGCGTCAGCCGGAGCAAAGGTCATGGTGAATGACCTGGACGAATCTGCACTTTGCGAAACAGAATCGGCACTGCGAAAAGAGGGCTACAAGATCGACCACGCGACTGGCGATCTTACGGATCCCGCTACGCCGGACAAGCTGGTACAGAAAACAATCGAGACATTTGGGTCTGTGGACATCATCGTCAACAACGCAGGTTATAGCTGGGACGGAGTGATCCAGAAAACGACGGATGAACAGTTTTTGGCAATGCTCGAAATCCATCTGCTCGTTCCCTTCCGAATTTTGCGCGCTGCCTCGGGGTTCCTGCGAGATAAGGCGAAAGAGGAAATAGCCGCTGGGAAAACCGTGATGCGGAAAGTAGTGAACATCACATCGATTGCAGGCACGGACGGTAACGCGGGGCAGGCAGGCTATTCCTCAGGAAAGGCCGGAGTGATTGGACTGACGAAGACGATGGCAAAGGAATGGGGCCGGTACAACGTGAACGTGAACGCAGTCGGCTTTGGGCTGATCAATACGCGACTGGTGCAGCCGCTGACGGGCGATAACGCGAACATGGAAATGCATGGGCACCAGATCAAGATCGGAGTGCAACCCTCGATGCTGGAGTCGGTGAAACATGCATGTCCACTCGGCAGGCTTGGAACTCCGGAGGAAGCGGCAGGAGCAGTGCTGTTCTTCTGTTCTCCCCTTTCCGACTACGTAACGGGCGAAGTGCTGATTTGCGGCGGAGGATTCCACTTCTAGAGCATCAGAAGGCTGAACAAGGACACGTAGAGCGCAGTAGGTCACGCCAATATGCGGTGAATACTGCGCTCGTTGTGTTTTTGGCTATGCGGAAATCAGGCAGCGGCACCCTTGCTTTTGCCTAGGTGGGAGACGCCCTGGTCCTCGTCGGACTCTACCAACATCCGCAGCTCGACAAGGTGCTCAATGCTATGTTCGTGTCCGGAGTCATAGGAACTCAGCTGTGGACGTTGGGATTGTTGAGCTTCGGTTCGGTTATTTGACTCTTGGTTATACGGCATTACTGCACCCCTGTTGAATATAAGTGGCGGACATTGTAAGCCAGATCCTTTGTAGGAATTAGAGGAAAGCAGAGTTCCTGCCGCTTTTTGTGCGGCGACGGCGAAAACCGCAGCGCCGGGCAGACCAGTCACTGTAATAGCAGAAAGGTTCAATGAACTTCGTGTTATCTTCCATGCCGCGATATTCGACGCGAGTGGGCGCGGCAATTTGGCCGGGAGCACTCGGGCGAAGCAGACGAGGAGATCAAGCACGAATGGCCGCCGAGAAATGGACTGGGAAGGAAAGACGCACTGGCGCACTAGGAGGTAAGGTGGCCCTTGTCACAGGAGCATCGCGTGGCATAGGGCGCGCAATCGCACTGGAACTCGCACATCGCAGTGCAACGATCGCGGTGAACTATTGTTCGAATCGCGAATGTGCGGACTCGCTTGCTGAAGAGATACGCGCGTTTGGCGGTGTCTGCGAAATCTTTCAGGGCGATGTGTCATCGAGTGGCGAGGCACGAAGGGTCGTACAGGAAGTAATCGAGAAGCTGAAAAGAATCGACATTCTGGTAAACAATGCTGGGATCACACGCGACAAGTCACTGGGCAAGATGACCGATGAAGACTGGGCTCATGTGATCAACGTGAACCTGAATGGCACCTTCTACTGCACGAGCGCCGTGCTGCCGGTGATGATGGAACAGAAGTTCGGCAGGATTATCAACATCAGTTCACTGATTGGGCAGATCGGCGGATTTGGCCAGGCAAACTATGCGGCAAGCAAGGGCGGCATCGCTGCATTCACAAAGGCCCTGGCACTGGAGATGGCGAAATACAACATCACCGCCAACTGCATTGCTCCGGGTTATACGGGGACAGAGATGGTTTCTGCTATGCCGGAAGAGGTGCTGGCGAAAATCCAGACAAAGATACCGCTGCGGCGACTGGCAAGACCGGAGGAGATCGCAAAGGCCGCCGCCTTCCTGGCCCTGGACGGAGATTACATCACAGGGCAGGAACTGGCGATCAACGGCGGCATTGCAATGTAGAAACTAGACACTGGATTGGCCAGCGATGATTGCAGGCGTCAGTGCTTCTTGCTTTTTCCGTGACGCTTGGCGCTCATCGCCGGCTCCGGCGAAGGCACTGGAACCGCGCGCAACTCGGCCTCAGAACCAGCATCGGCAGACTCTTCTACGGGAAGAGAACGATCGACTTCCGGAATCTGCCGCAGCGTCTCTTTTTCAGCGGCGGACTTCAATTGCAGTGTCTGTTGCTTCGAGGAACTCGCCGCAGATGCAGGAGCGTGTTCGGCGGCAATCTGCGCGGGTTCTGGATAGTTGGCGGCCTTGCTGGCGTTCTGCGTGGCGAGTTCGAGAAGCTTGCTCAGTTTGTTGTCCATGTCGTCGAGCAACAGCTCGAGATTGGACAGTCGCTGGGCCAGACTCGTGAACTCCTCACGGGAAGGCATGTTCAGCTGTTCCAGCGCGCTAAGCATGATCTTCTTCTGAGCTTCGCGAAGCGGGGCAGTCATTAGAAAGCTCTCAAGCATGGTTGCGCTGGCCTTGCTGTAGGCCTCGGAGTTGACGGCTTCGCCCATGGCTTTTGCCCACACTTCCATGTAGGAATCGCGCATGGCGCGCCATGGCTCGAACGGATCTACTGCGGTCTTTTTTACTTCCGGTGTGTCACTCATCTGGGATCCTCGTAGTAAGCCTGAAACACTAAACGGAGCGCCTGGTCCGGCGCTCCGATACTTGTGATGAGATTTCGGAGGATATCTATGCCTTCGCGGCGGAAGCCTTCAGAGACTTGGAGGCGAGATTCAGAATATCCTTCTGGGCCGAGATCACGGTTTCAACGCTCTTCTGCACGGAGTCGGCAACGGCTTCGTTGGAGGTGCCGGTGACACCGGGCTGCTGCTTGACGGCTTCGCTGACGAGCTTGGTCTGAGTCGCAGCGTAGTTCAACACCGAAGACTGAGCCGTGACGGTGCGCTGAACGGACTGCTGAACGAGATTGGTGATTTCGCTCTGCGCCTTGCGCGAGTCGTGGCTTACTTCCTTTGCAGCTTCCACAATGGCCGAGCTCTGCTCAACGGCGAGATCAAGCAGATTCTTCTGCAGCGTGACGTAGCCTTCGAAAGCCTGGCCAGCCAGGTCAAAAAGGAACAGGCCGGGCGTGGACGCGTTCAGCGTCTTCTTGTAAGCCGACAATAGCTTCGTGTTCTGTTCAGCCGCGAGGTCGAGCGAGGTCTTGCTGGCCTTTACTGCTTCCGCAAAGCCCTTGTTGAGCAGGGTGGCGTAGGAAGCGGGGCAAAAAGTGGCGGTTTCGTTTTCGGACTTGGTGGACTGGTTGCTCATAATCTTTTCTCCTGAGGGCCTTGAAGACCTTGCTGCGCAGTTTGCTGCGCTGCAGCAAAACCATTCTGCCCCGTCCCGCGATGAGTGTCAAGTGAAATTGTGAACCGGAGGGAAAGGGCGTGAGGGGCGCCGGGGGAGTGACGCCCCGCTTCACAGCTCAATAGTTACATGTGGACTCCACCGTTCACGTTCAGCTCGTGCCCGGTGATGTAGCTGCCATCGGTGATGAGGAAGGCCGCGGCCTTGGCAACCTCCTCGGGCTGGCCGAGGCGCTTGAGCGGAATCTTGGCAGCGATTTCCTTGAGGACCTGATCGGGCATCGCAGCAACCATGTCCGTCGCGGTATAGCCGGGAGCAATGACGTTGGCGGTGATGTTGAACTGCGCAACCTCGAGAGCGACGGTCTTGGTGAAAGCGATGATAGCGCCCTTGCTGGCGGCATAGTTGGCCTGTCCGTAGGCACCTGCCTGACCGACGATGGAGGCGATATTAACGATGCGGCCGTACTTGTTCTGAATCATGGACGGCAGGGCGGCACGAGTGCAAAAGAAAGTGCCATTGAGATTGGTATTGAGCACATCGTTCCATTCTTCATCGGTCATCTTGCGCAGAGTGCGATCGCGCGTGATGCCGGCATTGTTTACAAGAATGTCGATCTGCTTGTAGGAATCGAGAACGGATTCCATCACGTACTTTGCGTCCTGATTGCTGGAGATATCGCCCTTGATGAGCACGCTGTCGGAGCCGAGGCTCTCGATCTCAGAAGCCAGCTTTTCGGCCTCAGAAGCGCTGGATCGATAGTTGATGGCGACCGATGCACCGCGGCTGGCAAGCTCAATCGCAATCGCCCGGCCTATGCCTCGCGCGCCGCCAGTGACGAGCGCAACCTTGCCATGGAGAGGCTTCGGATGAATGGTAACTACGTTGTTGATATGTGATTTGTGCTGATTTTGCCCATATTCTCCAACTGCTGCGGTTGCCATATATATCCTCATTCTCCTCAGATAGATTCTCGTGATGATTTCAATCTCAATAGTCGAACGTTCTGAAAGACAGGCACTTCCTAGATCGTTTTCAGACGGCCAGACGAAACAACAGAATTTATAGAGTGCTCAACCTCAGCCACGGTGGACGATGTTGAGTCCTGTGGGTCAGAGGGGCGTTTGGAATGCTCCAAACAGGTCGTGCTTTGCGTTGGGTCTTGCTTGGCAGAGGCTGAAGCGGGCGAGGCGCCGATTGTGGCCTCTGCTCGCGTCCTCAGTTGAAAGAGAGAATCCCATGATCAACTTAGCCTCGCTGTGACCCATGTCACCGTTAACAATGGCAGAGCGGAGCAACCTTTCTACTCCGACTACCATCTTGCCGCGATTTCATTCCCTGGAGTGTACTGATGCCGGCCTACGTCGAGCGATCTACCGTACTGCTTCGGTGCCGCGAATGGCCGGACATGGTGTGCGGGATTGCTGTGCGAGCCACCCCCACAAACCTTGTACTAAGTGAGATTCAGAGTGCGTGAGAGTTGATTCAAATTTATGGACGAAGTTTCGCTGAGGCTGCTGCGCAGTTCTGTTCTGGATTACCGGCGAGTCGTTGCGTTCTCCAGAAGGATCAAGGACTGCATGAACTCGCGGGTAAACTCGTCGGCGACAAGTCTCTCACTGTGAGGACAGTGCTCACCCAGTTCGATCATGCGAAAGTCGGCAGACGGCACCTGGGCGCGTACGGCGTCAAGCTCTCCTGGATCGGTGCGAGGATCGCGTGCGCCATGAATGAATACGGAGGGAACCTGAAGCTCACGGATGTGGCCGTCGAAGAGGTCTTCGGATGTGGAGTCGGCGGATTTCGCAAGATCGAGCCAGGTGCGGCCTTCCATCTGGACGAGTTCGCGCCAGTAATTTTCACCGTGCTCGTGAGCGAGGACGGCAGCGACGCGCGGACCGAACTTCTCCGGCGCTGTCGCCATAATGTCAAAGAACTCGCGTGACGCAGTCTTGCGGCGGAAGTAGTGGAACGACTCAAGAATCAGGCCGCGGCAGCGTTCGGGAGCCATGAGCGCCATGTGCACGGCGATAACAGAGCCGTCGCTGTGTCCCCAAAGCAGAGCTTCGCGTACACCGAGTGCATCCATAAATGCGAATGTCTCTTGCGCAGCGCGAACGTGAAAGTCGATTCCGAACTCAGCGGGTTTCGTGGAGAGACCGTAGCCGCTGCGGTCGGGGATGAGGACGCGGTGTGTCTTCAAGGCATGTAGTTGCTTGTTGATGGGATAGATGTGGTATCCCCAACCGCCATGAAGAAAGATGAGCGGAGTGCCAGCGCCAAATTCGCGGTAGTGAATCTCCGCATCTCGGCGAGCAAGTGGCGAGTTTTCGACGCTAACGAACGGCACGGAAACCTCCGGCGGACATTGGCCATTCTATGAGATGAAATGAGAACGCACCGAGAGATGAGCGGCGCGGAAATTTTGGACAGTAAGAGGCTCGCGCCAGATTACTCATGGCAGAAGAAAAAAACGCAGTTCCGAAGAGCTCGGAACTGCGCGAGGGGTGAAGCGTCGAGGAGCTAGTTGAATTGGAACCAGTTGAAATTTCCGCCGCCCTTGAACACGACATAAACGTCATGCACGCCGGTGGGAGTCGAATTCATGGTGCCATTTACGGTTTGCCATGCTTGCCATCCGCCGCTAGCAGGCACGGTGGCCGTGGCGGCAACAGGGCCAGTGGCGCTATCGACGTGGAACTCGACAGTGCCATTGCATGTTCCGCTGCAGGCAAATCGCGCGCTGAGACCGCTGACGCCCGTTCCGAAATCCAGGCTCTTGTACACGGCGGTAGATCCGCTCGAACTGTAGCCGAGATCGTATCCACCGTTGGCATCGCTGGTGGTTTCGGTTTGGAAGCCGGTGGCCGTGCTGTAACTGGAGGCCTGGATTCTGGTCTTCGCACTCAGAGTGGTTGACATGTCCTGGGTACCGTACCAGGTGAAGGTTGCGCCGGTGAGGCTGGCGAGCGTGTAGGAGAACATCTGGTCTCCCCACTGCACCTGGAAGGTCTGCGAGGTCGAAGCATCGTTGAATACGACCAGGACCTTGGAGCTGTCTGGGTTGACGTAGGCAGTGCTTACAAGTCCGCTGGCATTGCTGGAATGGATGCGAGTGGCACCCGGCAGAATGTATTTGCTGTACATGCCCAGGGTGTAGTACTCGAGGTTGTAATTGACCGCACCGGTGACGCTGTTGACGGTGATGGGAGCCGTACATGTCCCGCATCCGCCATAGTGAGGCCCGAGGTTTTCATCGACAGCAAGGCTCCACTTCACATATGCCTTGCCCCAATTGCGCATGACCTGGGTGATCTCATCAAAATCAGACGTGCCTTGATCATTCACCCAAGTGCCGCCGGAATGTTCGGTCTGGTACTGCCCGAAGTTGGGGTATTGGTTATGGAGCAGATTCTGGGCTCCAGGAGTTCCACCGTATCCGTGCCATGCGATGCCGGCGACGCGGGTGGAGGCCGCAATCGTGGAATCACTCAGCACCGTCTGCGGGAAGCTCGTGCCGTCCCAGTTGTGGTCGTAGATAAGAACTTTGGTCTTGAGATTGTTATTGGAGAGCGCGGGCAGGATGTAGTCGCGCAGAACAGTCGTCTGCTGGTTGGCATCCATGCACATGCCTGGGTAGTTGGTGGGGGAGTAGAGAGGCTCGTTCTGCAGCGAGATGTAGTCGATATCTACGCCGGCATTCGCATAAGCCTGAATGTATTTGACGAAATAGTTGGCGAACGGCGTGTACATGGTGCTGGACAGAATGTTGCTGGTGCAGCTTTGTCCGACCATCGATCCATTCACCTTCATCCAGCCCGGCGGGCTCCACGGGTTGGCCATGACCTTGAGCTGCGGATTGAGCTGCTTCGCCCTGAGGGTGAGTGGCAGAACGTCAGCCTGATCGTGGGAGATGGAGAAGTTGGCAAGCGTGGGATCGGCAGCACCATTGTTATCGTCGTAAGAGTACAAGGTGCGGGCCAGATCGCTGGATCCCATGGGATTGCGCATGAAGCTCAGGCCGATGCCATTGCCTTCACGAGTGAACAGGTTCTTCATCGCTGTGTCACGCTCGGAGCTGGGCGCGACCTCGTTGATGAGATAGCCGGCAGTATCGGTGAATGCAGCACCGAATCCCTCAATCTGCTGGAAGGTTTGGCCCTCATCGACGACGATGATCGGCTTGGAAGAGGAGGCTGTTCCGGTGGTGAAGATCACGCTCGGCTGCGCTTCGAGCTTGTGCGCGTAATCGGTGCTGGTGATGACAACCGAAACGACTGCGCCTGTTCCCGTTTGAATGACATAGGTGGCCGAGGCAGTCGCGCTCTGGGCGTAACCAGATGCGATCGCGATGGCCTTGATGGTGGTCGTGGCACTTACGCTGATTGGCGTGCTGTACACCGGCGACGAGTTCGTAGGTGTGGTGCCGTCGGTCGTGTAATGAATGGTAGCTCCGGCGGTTGCATCGGAGATGGTCACCGACTGCGCGGAGGTAAACGTCCCCGCAGCAGGTGAGAACGTGGGAATTGCGGCGGTGGGTGCCTGGATGGTGAAGGTGGCCGAAGCAACTGCGCTCTGGCTGTATCCGGAGGCGGTGGCGATGGCTTTAACAGTGCTTGTGCTGCTTATGGTGATGGGCGCGCTGTAGACCGGCGATGAGGTCGTGGGCGTGCTGCCATCGATGGTGTAGTAGATCGTGGCTCCCGTTGTGCTGTCGGAGATGGTGACCGACTGTGCGGAGGTAAACGTTCCGGCAGCGGGAGAGAACGTGGGAGTGGCGACGGCCGGCGCCTGGATGGTGTAGGTGGCCGAAGCAACCGCGCTCGGGTTGTATCCAGAGGCGGAGGCGATGGCCTTGATAGTGGTCGTGCTGCTTACGGTGATGGCCGCGCTATAGACCGGCGATGAGATCGTGGGCGTGCTACCGTCGGTGGTGTAGTAGATCGTGGCTCCCGTTGTTGCGTCCGAGATGCTCACCAACTGCGTGCTGGTATAGGTGCCCGCGGCGAGTGAGAAAGTGGGAGTGGCCGCCGTCGGCGTTGGAGTGGGAGTGGGCGTCGAGGAACCGGAGCCTCCACCACTGCAATTACAAAGAGCAACGGACAGAATGAGTACGAAAGCTATGAACGTGCCGCAACGAAACTTGGTACTACTGAATGTTTTCAGCATCTCTGTCTCCGAGTACTTAAGCGCCCCACACGAGCGTGGTGACGGACTCTGCATCGAGCTCAAGCTCGGCGGAGCCGCGGCCGACTTGCAACGCAACTGTGCGCGCCGCACCAGAGTTGGTGAGCACGAGGCAACGCTTGCCATCAGGATTGATGAAGGCAACGTGTGACAGGCCAGCAATCTCGCCGTCTGACGCAATGCGATGAGCACCGCGGCGCACAACGCGGGAATAGTGATTCATGGCCCAATAGATCCCATTGCGGGTCAACTCACCAGACTGTGCGTTACAGGTGATCATGCCGGCGCACTGGAAGGGTCCGATGTTGGGCCGGCCATTTTCATCGAGCATGTAATTCCAAGTGATGATGCAGCGGGCCCAATTGCGGAGGATTCCGGCGAAGGTCGTGGACCACTTGCACCAGTTGGTCATGTAGTCCTTCTCGGCAAAGTCCGTTCCACCCTCGGTGTAGTACATGTGCTTGCTGGGATGGAAGTCGTGAACGCGGCTCATCCATTCGGGCTTGCCGACGTATCCGTGCCATGCAACACCATCGACATATTTGTTGAGGTCGGGATTATCGAGTTGGCAGGTGACGCGTCCCCAGAGATCATAATTGTGGTCGCACAGCCAGACCTTAGTGTCGAGATTGTTCTTCTGAAGCTGCGGACCGAGCGCACGGATGATGAATTCAGACTCGTATTCCTGACCCCAAAGGCAGGCAGGCATCTTGCCGTCCTGATCGGTATCGACCTCGTTCTGCGAGGTGAGGGCGTTTACGCGCACGCCTTCTTTTTCGTATTCCTGCAGGAAACGGACAAGGTAGCGCGCATAGTTCTGGTAGTTGCGCTTGGTCATGGCGCCGCCCAACATGGTGCCGCTGGACTTCATCCAGCCCGGGGGACTCCACGGGGAGGCAAGCAGGAACAGATCAGGATTGATGGCGCGGGCAGCCTTGATTACGGGCAGGATAGTTTCGCGGTCGTGGTCGATCGAGAAGCGCTTGAGTTCGGGATCGGCTTCGCCATCGCAATAGGAGTATGGCTTGCATGCGTAATCGCTGGAGCCGATGCAAAGGCGGCTGACGCTGCAACCCATTTCGGATGGGTCGAAGATTTCGTGCATCAAGGCATCGCGCTTTTCAGGCTTCAACGAAGCGATGTTATGGCAGGCGGCATCGGTGAGCGCGGCTCCGAAACCAAGCACTTCCTGGAATTTCTGATCTTCATTGAGCACGACAACGTCGCGAGAGCGCGGCTTTGCGGCTTTCCAGTTGATGGGGTTTTGGGACTGGAATCGTTTCTGACCGGACGTTACGCGAACGCTGATGGATCCGGTTGGAGGGGGTGCAACCCGGGAAGGGTCAGAGTGCGGGAGTACAGATTCGGCCATTGCCGAGGTCGCCACTCCGGCCACTGCGAGTTTCATGAAATCGCGACGAGTCTTCACGCTGGTATCCCATTTGGAACCGCGCCGTCAACGGCGTGGAACTTCCTCTGCGAGCTTGTGAAAGTTCGAAAAAGGGTGGAAAAAGGCCCGCAACCGTTGGCTGCGGGCCTCTGTTGTGGTTAGAAGTACAGCTTCATAGCAAGCTGCAACACGCGAGCATTGCCAGCGCTGTTGTACTCGCCGAAGTAGTTGCCGATGTTGCCCTTCTGGCCAGCAGGACGAAGCCTGCTCGGCTGAACCGGGCTAGCCTTCGACCAATTGCTCCAGTTTCCGAACAGGTTGCCCCACGGATTGAGCTGATCGCCAACGTTCGGGCTGCCCATGTTCGTGTTGATCCCCCAGAACTGCGGGTGATTGAACACGTTGAACGCCTCGGCGCGGAGCTGGATGTAACGCGATTCCTTGCCACCGAGCGGGATGTTCTTATAGACGGACATATCGATGTTGTTGGTTCCGCCGTTGCGCAGATAGCCGCGACGCTGCGGAGTGGAAGTGCCGATTTCAGGCAGTGCATAGGCATTGGGGTTCAGGTGCGAGTACGGATTGCCACCATTGCCCTTGGTCGGGTTGAACAGCGTAACGGTGTTCGGACCTTCCGTGTAGGAACCCGTGATTTCCGGCGCGATGTACCAGCCGTTGATCGTGTAGTTGGTTCCTGCGCTTCCAGCCGTACCCTTGATGAACTGAGCCAGACCTTCCCACTGATAACCATCAGTGATGTAGGAGAGGATCTTCGAACCACCAAGGTGCTTGCTGAACTTAGGCAGCGAATACACGTAGTTGATGACCAGGTTGTGCGGGCGATCGAACGATGCATACCCGTAGTTGAACTTCCGCACGCCGCCGGGAAGGATGTTGGTCCAATCACCGTCTGCGCTGGAGGTTACCAAGGTCTTCGAGAAGGTGTAAGCCGCACCGAAGGTCAGGTTCTTGCCGAAACGGCGGTTAAGAGCAACTTGCAGGGAGTTGTAGTTGCCGACGCCATCCCAGGTCCAGTACTCGATATCGCCATAACCCTGATAAGGAGCAAGGAAAACCTGATTGAAGGCGTTGTCGCCCATGTAGTGGAAGCCCTTCGAGGTCCAGGCCGAGCCGATCCAGGAGGATTCATCGGTCACAACGTGGTTGTTATTGCCGTACTTCGAAGGATCCTGAGCGGCGTAGGTGAACGTCTTCTCATAGGGGATGGCGTTCAGGTTGTGCTTCTGCGAAAGATGACGCTGCAGATTGCCGACGTAGGAAACATCCAGGATGGTGTTCCAGCCGATGTCATTCTGAATGCCGAAGCTGTAGCTGTAGATGGTGGGAACCTTACCGGTCTTGTCGAATCCGTACACCTTGAAGGGCGCCATGGGAGCCGCCGCTGCAAGAGCCGGAAGTGCATCGACTGTGCCGCCGTAGAACGTCGGGTCAGCACCGTTAATGTTGCCAACTGCCAGGTTGTAGATCGGATTACCCTGGAAGCGATCGTGGGAGATTCGGAAGCCGGTACGAACGACGTGCTTCGAGTTCCCGGTCAAATCATAAGCAAGTCCGATGCTCGGTTCAGGCATGAACCAACGGTTCTGGAAGCCGCCAGCGTATCCGCCGTTTTTGGCCGAAACCATGCCGTTGAACTGGTTGCCGGAACCGGGAACGATGGTGCCGATCTGGTTCTTGGCAACTTTGGCGCCGGTCAAAGGATCGTAGCCGGTGGCTCCGCCATCAGCAGGGGTCGGCTTGTACAGGCGGACGGTCTGAGTTGGATCCCATGCCTGCGGATCGAAGTAGCTGACCTGGTCGCGGGCATCATACTGGGGCTGAACCCAGGCGTAACGCATGCCGTAATCCAAGGTCAAGCGACGGGTCACCTTGAAGGTGTCCTGCAGGAAGAACTCAACATTGGAATAACGATAGAAGCCGCGCGGACGACCATTCTGCTGCTGGAAGCTGGTGTAGTTTCCGAGCAGGGCGTTCGCGTAGCTGTCGCCGGTGTCAAGAGACTTAGGCAGGTTGCTGTCGTTGGTCGAGAAATTGAACGTACCGTTTGCGTTGCCCCAAGAGGACTGATCCTTGCGGCTACGTTCCACCAGGATGCCGGCCTTCAGCATGTGCTTGCCGATCATCTTGGAGAGGTTGTCATTGAAGTCAATGACTGTCGCGCCGTTGCGCCAGGGGATGGAACCCAAATAGCTCCAGGTGGAGTTCTGGTTCGTACGGCTGCCGAAGCTGAAGTCAGGAATCGGCGAATCCGCGCCAACCGCGTAAACCAACGGGATGTTCAGGTTGTACTTGCTGGCAAGAACAGCATCATTAACAGAGTTGATCCACTGCCTGTTGACCGACCAGCCAAACGACAGGTCATTGACCATCGTCGGCGAGATCGTGCTGGTGAGGTGAAGAACCGTGTTGTAGCCCGGTCCATTCAGCCGCATGCCGCCGGGGAACATGAAATTCGAGATTCCCTGCGGGCTCATGCCTTCGGGCAGTCCCTGCGTGTCATCGTTGTTCGCGTAGCTGTAGTAGGCGCGATTGGCAGAGTTGATCTGGTAATCAAGACGGCCGATGTCTTCGCGACGGGGATGAGTGGTCGTAAGACTGGTGATGTAGTTGTACTGATAGCACTGACCACCGGGTCCTTTGCAGGACGTTCTCGGATCCCAGTCAGAAGTGCGAGGACGCGGATAAACAGCCTTCAAAGCGCCCTGCATGTTCTTGTTGACGGTGGGAAGAATGTTGCCAGGGTAAGGATTGCCGTTGGCGTCGTGAATCTTGACCAGGTTGCCATCGCCGTCACGGCTCTGGGAGAAGTCACCGTTCAACTCGGCATCCGTAGGCATGTATACCTTATCGAAGCCGCCGGGCAGAAGCTGGCGATACCACTCTTGGTTGAAGAAGAAGAAGACCTTGTCGCGATTCTTGTTGAAATCGGTTCCTGGGATGACTACCGGTCCACCGATCTGGCCTCCGAAGTAGTTGTAGCGATACTTCTGCTTCGGGTTTGGCTCGCTTGACGCCGTGGCATTCGGATGGGCCTGGAAGTAGATGGCGTTGGCCTGCTTGTCGCGCCACTGCTCGGCGTTGAAGCCTTCATGGCGATGGAACCAACGAAGATTGCCGTGGAACTGGTTGTCGCCACCCTTGGTGGTGACCGAGATCTGGCCGGCGGCAGACTTGCCGTATTCGGCCTGATAGTTCGAGGTCAACACCTTGACTTCGGCAATAGCGTCAGGGTTGATGGTGATCTGCGTAGCGCAGTTGCAACCGTTATCAACGTTGTTGATGCCATCAATGTTGAAGCCGGTCATGCCCGCACGGCCGCCGTTCACGTTGATGTTGCCTAGACCGCCCTTGCTGGACTGGGCTCCATTAAACGTACTGACAACGCCAGGGATGACCTTGAGGTAATCGAGGATGCTGCGGCCGTTCATGCCGAGATCGTTGATCTGTTCGCCAGTGATCGTGGCAGAACGCTCAGCGCTTTCACGCTGAATCTGGATCTGGCCTGCATCCGCTTCGACAGTTACGGTTTCTTTCGAGCCACCGACGGCGAGGTTGAATTCGCCGGCGTTCAGGTGGTCGCCGTTGGAGAGGGGAATTCCAACCTTATCGAACTGCTTGAAGCCAGTTGCGGATACGGTGATGGAATAGGTGCCCTTGGGCAGAGAGGCGAAATAGAACACGCCTCGAGTATCTGTAGTGGTGACGTAGTGTACGCCGATGGATTTGTCTTCGACGGTGACGGTGGCCTTGGGGATGATAGCTCCCGAAGCATCGCGCACCTCGCCGGTGATCGTGCCATTGATGACCTGGGCGATCGCGGCGGAACAAATCATCAGCAGGAGAACAAGTACCAGCACCGGCATATGCCAGCGCTTCGTGACTTGGGACATAGATGTTCCTTCCTCCATGAATATGTAAAACAAGACAACTCGTGCAAGGCGTCCGCCTTTACCGGTCCTTAGTAGGCTCGAACTCGGTTGGCGAATCTGCCACTTTGCTACTTGAGTTTGGGCTCATCTCTCCGGTCGGACAGTAAAACTCAATGTCCGATCGTGGATTTGCTCCGGTTGTATATTCTGCTAAGCTCTGAACCGCAGCGAGAGTACTAAGGACGCGATACCCAGGCAAGAATGGGCTGAGGATGCTTTCCTAATGAATCTCCATGAGGGTCTTCAGGGATTCATCAGCTGTGATTTCCCCTTTAGAATCAGCTACACTGGGCTACACAGAAATAGGATATGTGATTTCGGAAGTTCTCTGATAAGGACGACCGACGTCTGCGTCTGACCAACGCAATATCTGGAGAGCTCACTCGCGATGGCGCTTGAAGGTAACTTTCAACTCGGACAATGGAGCGTTCAGCCCGCTCGGAACCGAATGCAGGACGAGAACTCGGTGGTGCGGTTGGAACCGAAGGTCATGCAGGTGCTGGTCGAGCTGGCGGCTCGTGCCGGGCAGGTGCTCTCCAAAGAAGAACTCATTCAAAAGGTCTGGCCGAATGTTTATGTCAGCGAGGCCTCGCTGACCCGATGCATTTCCGAACTTCGGCACGCACTCAAGGACGATCCGCACGCTCCCCGGATAATCGAGACCATCAATAAGCAAGGCTATCGGCTGATGGTTCCGGTGACATTTGAAGCCGAGCCGGAGGAAGCTGAACCCGAGCCTGAGCCGGTGCCAGAAGTGGTGGCTCCTGAGCCGGAAACGAGTATGACGTCGCCGGGGGTCGAAGTTCCGGTGGTACCGCCGGCTGCGAAGTCTCGATTGCTGTCGGGTGCAGGGTGGTTGGCGGGGTGGCCGCTGTTGGTAGTGGGGTTCCTGCTGGCGGCGATCCCCGGGCTTATATGGGCTTCGCACGTGAGGCGGGCCTCGGCACCGAAGGACTTCCGGATTGTTCCCTTTACCTCCTATCCCGGTCGGGCGATGTCACCAACATTTTCTCCGGATGGCAACCAGATCGCATTCATATGGAACGGCGGGGTGAAAGAGGAGAGCCCTAACCTTTATATAAAGCTGATTGGGAGTGAGCCTCCGCTTCGGGTCACGTCAACGCCGAATCCGAAATACAGCCCGGCGTGGTCTCCGGACGGGAAATGGATCGCGTTTTTGTCAGAGTCGGCAAAGGGGGGCGGGATATTCCTGGTACCGGTGACGGGCGGCGAGGAGCGACAGGTTTATAAGCTGCACGGCGCGGTGGACTCGGACAGTCCGGGGCTGTCGTGGTCTCCGATGGGCGACAGACTGGTATTTGCAGACGACAAAACGCAGGACAGTTCGGCCGCGATCTATTCACTGTCGGTAAAGACGTTTGAGATTCAGCAACTTACGAAGCCGGAAAGCTCGTGGGATGGCGATACGTCCCCGGCATACTCTCCCGATGGGCGGAAGATTGCATTCATCCGCGGGGCCGATGCGGCAACGCGCAACATATATGTGATGAACGCGGATGGTTCCGATGTTCGCCAGTTGACGTTTCACCAGCGACAGAAGTACGGGCTGGCCTGGAGTCCGGACGGCAAGAACATTATTTATTCCAGTGACGAAGGCGGCAGTCCGGGGTTGTGGCAGGTTTCGGTGAAAGGCGGAGCGCCGGAGCGACTTGCCTTTGGAACGGACAACGCGCGCTATCCCGCCGTCTCTGCGAACGGTGATCACGCGGCGTACTCGCAGGGCACGAGCATCTGGAGCATCCTGCGGTTGGACCTGCAAAATCCGGCAGCAAGTCCGGCGCTGATTTCGTCGTCGATGACGCAGGATTCCGCGCCGAAATGGTCGCCAGATGATCGACTGATCGCCTATCAGTCGGTGCGCTCGGGAGCGCAGGAGATATGGATCTCGGAGAAAGACGGCTCCCGCCCGGTGAAACTGACATCGTTCGACGGCCCGCTAACGGGAAGTCCAAGCTGGTCGGCTGATGGACGGCAGATCACATTCGACAGCCGCGTCGGTGAGCACTCGCACATCTACATCATGGACGCGGATGGACGTAATCGCCGGGTGCTGACCTCGGGCGCGGCGAACGACATTATTCCAAGCTGGTCGCGTGATGGGAAGTGGGTGTATTTCGGCTCCAAACGCACGGAGCGATGGGAAATATGGAAGGTTTCGCGAGACTCCGGTGAAGTTGCGCAGGTGACTCGAAATGGCGGCTTCGCTGCCGCAGAAACTCCCGATGGGCAGTGGGTGTATTACACCAAGTACGCGATGGCTGGGCTGTGGCGGCAACCGACAGCGGGCGGAAAGGAAGAGCTTGCGGTCGCGGGGCCTCCGATCAACTACTGGGCAAGTTGGTGTCTGACGAACGAGGGGATCTACTACATCGATAAGGACACCGCGGGATGGTCGATCCGGTTTTTGGCCAAGAACAAGAGCACGCCTGTGCAGATATTGCGTCTGCCAAAGCAGCCGCCAGCGTATTCGTGCATCAGCGTATCCCATGATGGGCACTGGCTGCTGATGTCGGACGAAACATCGTCGGCAATCAATATTCAGATCGTGACAGGGCTGAAGTAGATCGAGTTTTGTGCAGGCGCTCGGATTGACCACAGCGCCTGCGGAAACTCACTCAGTCGGTGGCGGCGGGCTGCCAGAGTTCGACACGGTTTCCTTCCGGGTCGGTGAACCAGCCGAACTTTCCGAAATCGTAGTTTTCGCGTTTGGGATCGACGGCAACGCCCTCGGATGTGAGACGGTCGAGCACCGCACCGAGGTCATCCACCTGAAGATTGATCATGGCTTTCTGGGCCGGAGGAAAGTAGGCATCCTGCTGTCCGAAGAATGCGAAGACAATCTGGGCGCGTTGCGCTGCGGCGGGGAACGAGAAGCAGCCCCCAGACCTCACGAGACCGAAATGCTGTTCATACCATGCATATAGAGCTTCGGGATCATTTGCTCGCAAGAATACTCCGCCGAACCCGGTGATTGAAGCCATGCAACCTCCTCTTTGAGGAACACTTATCCAGAGCTTATGTCTGGAGAACAATAGTGTACCGGAATGCTTGTAGCAGCCTCGTTGTTTCCTTCGATCAGGTGAAACGACCCCACTCTCTGAATAGAGCGTTGAGTGGGACACCTGTTGTGGCTTAAGGTGTGGCCAAGAGGGTAGCAATCTTTTGCAGGCGATGTCCGTGGGCAGTTTCTTCGCCGCCGTTTTGGCGGAACAGTTCTGCGGCTTCCGCATTGGAGCATTTTCTGGCCCAGCCTTCGAGAGCTTCGCCGCCAAACTCCGCCCGGGCAAGATTCCGCGCCAACTCCAGTGTGAGCTGAGGCTTCACCCATCCGGCAAGATAGGGGTTTTCATCACGCGCGGGGACCGGATAACTCGTTCCTCTCAATTTGCCGATTGCCTCGCTGAGACGCTCGGCGTGTTTCATCGGCGTTGCCCTGAGGTGAGGAGCAGCGGGCGTTGCGAGGAAATGTGCGATGGAAGAGGAGGCCCGCCGAAGACGGCGGGCCTTGATTCATCTATTTACCTTGCGCAGGTTCGGAGATTTGTCCCGGTTCTAAGCGCCTGGGTGTGGCAAGGGCTTCGACGAGGTCGAGACGGGCTTTCCAGGAATCAGGTCCGGCGACAGGGCCGTGCAGGGTAAAGTTCATGACCGTGTCGGAGTCGGCGGTGTAGGCGGGCCAGTTGGGAAGACCATCGCCAGTGGGGTTTCCAGTTCTGGCGAAGTTAACCCAGTACGCGTTGCATTGGCGAGCGATGGCTTCGTCCTGCTCGGTGGTCTTCACGTTATGGACAGCCTTTACCGTGTCGAAGACGAACGGAATTTCGGTGGCGTGCGGTGCGCCTTTGAGACGCTCGCGCAGCGTTTCGGCCACGTAGGAAAAGCGGTACTCGTAGGCGGGGGCGCCGGTTGCGGCGACGGCGCGAGCCACGAAGCGCGCAGGTTCGACCATCATCTGGTCGGAGGCGATGCGAATACCGACGATCATTGTGTTGTCGGACTTTTCAGGATTGAAGGCGGCTTTAGCTTTTTCCGTGTCGGGGCCGAAGGGAGCGAAGACCTCCTCCATGGAGCGGCCGCGCGGGAATCCAATGTCGGCACTATTGGCACCGATCATGACGGGAATTCGAGGCCAGCGTCCGGAGACGAGCGCAGATTGCGGACTCTCGCGAACGATGACGCCATCGACCATTGGGCCGGAATAGGTGTTGGCAGCCTGCCACATGGTTGCCATGTTGAGTCCGGCAACGACCTTGTCGGCAGGAAGTTTGCGAAGAGCCGCAAGGGCATTTGCATCTGTGCCCTCGATGCCGACGCTTTTGGCAAAGTTGACGCCGAGCTCTTCAGCAGATGGGCGGCCTTGCGGCGAGGTCTTGTCGAGATAGCGGAGGCCCATGAGGTGGTCGCGACCGCCGCCGGATTGCACGATGGCTTTCTGGAAAAGTCCCTGAGAGGCTGAGGAAGAGAGCAGGGTCAGGACCGAGCCTCCGCCGGCGGACTCTCCGAAGAGGGTGATGTTTTTGGGATCGCCGCCAAAGACAGCAATATTGCGCTGCACCCACTTGAGCGCGGCGATCTGATCCATGTATCCGTAATTGCCGAGTGGGCCGCTGGGGTTCTCTTTAGTCAGGGCCGGATGCGCGAAGTACCCGAAGCGGCCAATGCGATAGTTGAAGCTGACGAAAACAACTCCGCGCTCGGCGAAGTGCGTGCCATCGTAAACGCTGGGAGAGGTGCCTCCGTTGACGAATCCTCCACCGTAGATCCAAACCATTACCGGGCGCTTGGTTTTCGACGGCGCGGCGGGCGTCCAGACATTGGTGTAGAGGCAATCTTCACTCAGCGGGCCACCGAGCGGCGCGGCATCGGAGGGAAATGGAACCTGCATGCAGTCGGATGCAAAGGCAGTAGCGGAGCGTATGCCCTTCCACGGAGTGACAGGTTGAGGCGCTTTCCAACGCAAGTCTCCTACGGGCGGGGCGGCGAAAGGAACGCCGAGGAATGAAACAACACTGCCATGAATGGCGCCTTTGATTTCTCCAGTGTCGATCTTGACCTGGTCGGGTGTGGCGGTTGCAGCCCACACGCTGGACGCGGTGAAGAGAACTACGATGGCAATGATTCTGGTAAACAAGTTCGTTCGATCCATGAGATCCGTTTCTGCGGTATGTCCGCGAATGAACACTTCAATGCGTATTTACGAACTCAATGTCACCAGTCGCGAGTTAACCTTCTCGAACTCATGTTTTCCGAGCCCGCGCTGGCTGGCCAATGCGAGGTATGGCATGCGGTCGAGGCCAAGATTCCAGAAGGTTTTGGCGACGTAGGCGTCGATGGCAACGGGATCGGTTCCGGCGACCATGGTCTTCTTGAGTGCGACATCGGCGAGATTTCCTCCGGTGGGGCCGTTGCGCATGAGGATACGGTAGCAGTCCACCATGGTGAGGGTGGGGCGCACGAAGTCGGCAAGATCGACGAGGCTCTCGTGAATGTGCTGATGCAACGCGCTGCGCTGGCCTCCTAGCATGCCGAACCAGTTCTTCATGCCGATGGTGGCTCCGCTCAGGCTGTGGTGCTTGGCGATGGGAAGATTGATGATCTTGTCGGCGGTGAGAAACGGCTCGAAGATCTGCCAGTTGCGCAGGCCTTCGCCTTCGAGATCAACTTCGCGGAAGCGGCTGGGGTCGGGGAGCATGACCTCGGCACCGGCGTTGCGCGCGGCTTCGGCGATGCCCGAGCGCTGGAAGCAACGGCGCGGGTCGTTGCAGCTAACATCGGTAACGATGACCTTTTTCGCTCCGGCTTGCATGCATTGGCGCACGACTTCGGCGACAACGTCGGGGTTGGTGTTGGCAGCCTGCTCGGGCGTGCGGTCCCATCCGATATTGGGCTTGACGAGTACAACATCGGAGCGCGAGATGAATCGCTCGATGCCGCCGAGTTCGCGGAGGGACGACTGCACGAGTTGCGCGGGTTCGCCGCCCTGCGCAATGACAACGTCAGGGAATCGGGCATCGGCGGCAACGGTATGGCTGCGCTTGACGTTGGTGAGAACGGACTCGACCGGCTTGCGGCTGCGTCCGGTGAGCCATGTGCCGAGGGCAGCGGTGCAGGCGCCGATGGCGCCGAGTTTTGAAAGCGTGAAGAGGGCTTCACGGCGGCTAACGCCGCTGTTTCCGGTTTGCATGTCGTTGCCGCCTTTCATAATGTGAACTACACCTCAACCAATGTGATTCGCTTCGGATCGTTGGTTCCGAGGGCGCGTGCGTGATCGGCGGCGCTCGAGATGTAGCGCGGCGGACGGCCTTCGGCCTCGAGCGTCTTCAGACCTTTTTCGGCACGCTTACGTTCGATCATCTGCCAGGCGGTGAAGTCGAGAGCTACGGGATCGCTGCCGACGATGAGGCTGTCGGGGCGCCACACGTATTCTGCTTTGAAGCCGGGGCCGCCGTGGTAGCAGGCGCTCGTGGCGTCGCAAATGGTGAAGCGCACCTTGTTGCGAATGCTGGGGAGCATGTTGACATCGGCGACGGCAGGATTGCAGCCGTTATCGTGGCAGTTCTGCGGGTTGTTGATGACGCCGTACATGTTCTTCATGCTGGCTGTAACGCCTGCGCCACTGTGGTCCTTGAGCAGAGGGACGTTGATGGTAAGGGCAGTCATGCGGGTAAGTATTTTGGATACGCAGCAACTGGCGACACCAAACTTCTCGGGAACATCTTCGTAGCCGACAGCATCGGTGCCGACGCAACGCACTTTGCCGGGAGCGGAGGATAGCTTGAATCCGGCGCGCTCGAGTTCGCGATTGGTGCGGTCCCAAATGACGATGTCGTAGGGCTTGATACCCGCCTGCTGCAGGCGCTCGGTGATTGCCTCGACGAGAACGACATTGGTCGAGAGGCCGCGTCCGGCGATGGTGTTCACCTTGAGACCTACGACTTCGCCGAGTTTCACGAGTTTCTTCCAGGGATCGACGGGATTTTTCGAGCCGAAGTAAGACTGCATGGCGCGATCGAGCAAGGCGAGCATGCGTGCAGGATCGGGCGAGGAGCCGGAACCGCGCAGTGCAGCATCTTTGGCAATGACGATTTTCGATTTCGCGGCAGCGACGGACGGTGCGCTCTTCGTGAAGGCCAGCGCGTCGACGGCGCCAAGCGCGACGGTTCCGGCGACACACGTTTTCAGAAAGTCGCGGCGGTTTGTTTCCTGCTTCGAACTCATGAGTGCCTCCTGTGCTGCGCGCTTATTGCAAAATGCGCTTCTCGATTCCCTGCCCCAGGCTGACCAACGCCGGCTGTGCATCGGGCGTGTCCTGATAGGCGACGATGCGGACGAGATACGGGCCCTTGCGGAAGACAACGCTTTGGCTGAATGCACGCGCGGCATCGCCGAGTGGAACTGATTTGGAGTTTCCGGCGGGATCGGCGTCGTAGATGGTTTTAGCGGCGTTGGCGTCGCTCATGTGATAGACATCGGCGACGGCTTCTATCTTGCCCTGGAACTTGTAGTCGGAGGTGGCAGCGCTCTTGAAACCCGCCTTCAGATACTGCTCGGCACCGCCATCGATGTAGTCGGAAAGATTGGACGATGTATAAGTGCGGGTGTCGCCGGTCTTCTCCCAACCGGCAATCTCGTTGGAAGTCGGCAAGGGCTGGGCATCGCCTGATTTCTTGCACGCAGTCGCGATGAACAATGCAAAAAGCATGAGCGTGGTCGCGACGCGCAATGTGTTGCGAAAAGTCATTTCCTGGATTTCTCCTTGATCCTGTTGAGCAAAATCTGATTGTCACGCGAACGGCTCTCGCCGACGCTGGTGACCGCGATGGCGGGGCGGTCCTGCAGCACGCAGGCATGCTCGCATGAACCGCACCCGACACATCGCTCGGGGTTGACGCGCGGCTGCTTGATCGTCTTCGGCTTGCCGCTTGCGTCGATGACTTCGGCTTCCTGCACGTAGATGGCTTTGGGCGAGGTGGGACACCACTCTTCGCAGACAATGCAGTCGGTAGCCATGGCCCACGGCAGGCAGCGTCCACGATCGTAGAAGGCGGTGCCGATGCGAATAGGCTTTGTTTCGCTGGTGCCGCCAACGCCGACAACCCATCCCTTTTCTTTCGCAGTGATTTCCCAGATGGCGCCAGTGGGGCAGACTTGCGAGCAGAGAACGCAACTCGGCTCGCAGTATCCGATGTGCGGCACGACAACGGGCGTCCATAGGCCTTCGAGGCCGGCGTCGGTAAATGCAGGGTGCAGAGCATTATTGGGACAGGCCTTCATGCACTCACCGCAGCGAATGCAACGTTGCAGGAAGTCGCTCTCCTTGAGTGAACCCGGAGGACGGAGCAGGTGTTCGTTGCGGCCCGTGGCGAACCCGGCAGTGCTGCGCAAGAGCGGAACGGCGGCAACTCCGGCTGCGATTCCGGTGAAAGCCTTGCGACGCTGCAGGTTCGGTGTCTCTTCTGTGGTTGGGCTGTCGGGGAAGAACTTGAAGGAAACGCTGTTCTCAGGGCAGGACTCGACGCAATTCAGGCACAGGACACATTCGGACTTGTGCCACTTCGCGGTGGCGATGGGATCGTCGCCTCCCTGGCAGTGCATGAGACAGCGATTGCAGTTGGTGCAGCTTTTCGCATCCTTCTGAAGGCCGAGAACAGACCAGCGAGAGACGATGCCGAGCAACGCTCCAAGCGGGCAGATGGCGCGACACCAGAAGCGTGTGACTCGCAGGTTCGACGCGAGAACAAGAAAGAAGATGATGCCGAGGAAAACGCCAGTGCGGAAGTAGGGCTGCTTGAAGGACAACAGAACGGTTGAACCCAGAACGGTATGCAAGCCTCCGCCCAAGAACTGGAGTGGGGCGAACCTGCTGTGCTCAAGCGGGGCGAGCGCGCTGTTGAGAGCGTAATTAAAAGCAGGCAGCACGGACAGGCTAAGCGAACGCACGAGGAAAGAGAAAGGATCGAACCAGCCGACGAGTCCGGAACCAAAGGCGGTAGCGACGAGCACGGCGAATAGGATGTAGTACTTCGTGTTCTGCCAGCGCTTGTAGCGGTTGGATTCAATGAGTTGCTTGCCGCGCTTGCTCTCGGATTTCCAACTGCCGAGGAAGTGATGGATGGAACCCATGGGGCAGATCCACCCACAAAAGAAGCGGCCGAAGAAAAGCGTGGGGATCAGGACGAGTAATGATATGAGAAGTCCGCGATACAGGGCGTGGCTGGCAAGAGCATTTGAAACTGCGACCAGTGGGTCAAGTTCGAAGAAGAAACGGACAGGGTAAGCAAGCCGAATATCACTGGCGGTATTGCGGACAGAGCCGCGGAACTCGGTGAGCAGCAACAGCAGAAGAAACAGAACAAAAAAGCAGATCTGCGACAAACGACGAAGCTTAACTACTCTCCCGCGATCCACGACGCCCCTTCTATGCGGTGTAAAAATGCCTTTCTACCGGGAAAGTAAATTAGAAGTCTTCGAGCTACTTTCGTCAACGGGCACGGGGGCGTCGGCAACATGATGCGTGTTGCCGCTCACAGCGCCGTGTGCGACGGGTCACCAAGGAAAGAACCGCAGGATCTCATAGGGTGCGTTCGGAGCTGGTTGAGAGTGCTCCAGAGGCTCGCAATGACTGAGGTTCTGGCGCGTGCTGCTTAACAAGTTTCGCGAACAATCGAAGGCATCTCACTAGAAGGGTGCGCCATCTCATGCCACGTTCACACGGCACTGCGTGGTTGCGTGACCTCAGCAATCCCTATCTCCCACGCGGGGCCAGCATTCCGAGCGCAACTCTTCTGAGGTTCACGACCTCACGACTCCATTGCGCTGACCGCCTCTCGCGACGGCCGACGCCTTCCTGATAGAAAGGAGCGCCAACATGCCGGCAGACGTTCTCTCCTTCGGCAACAAGCCTGCTGTGAGCGATGTACATATTGTGTGGCTTACGGCTGGCCTGAGCTGCGACGGCGATTCGGTTTCAGTCACTGCGGCCGAACAGCCCAGCATCGAGGATGTGGTTCTGGGAGCAATTCCGGGACTGCCGAAGGTTCACCTGCATAATCCCGTGCTCGCCTATGAAGTGGGCTCCGACTTTATGAAGTACTTCTACCAGGCTGAGCGCGGCGAACTGGACCCGTTTGTGCTCGTGGTGGAAGGCTCGATTCCGAACGAAGAGATCAAGCAGGAAGGCTACTGGGCAGCGCAAGGAACGAATCCTGAAACTGGCCAGCCGATCACAACTTGCGAATGGATTGACCGCCTGGCACCAAAAGCGCTGGCCGTGGTTGGAGCAGGAACATGCGCCACCTATGGCGGTATTCATGCGATGGCGGGCAATCCGACGGGCGCAATGGGGCTGGCTGACTATCTGGGCTGGGGATGGCGCTCAAAAGCAGGTCTGCCGATTGTGAATGTGCCGGGGTGTCCGGTGCAGCCCGACAACTTCATGGAGACGTTGCTGTACCTGCTGTTCCAGGCTGCGGGGCTGGCGCCGATGATTCCGCTGGACGAGCAGTTGCGGCCTACGTGGCTGTTTGGCAAGACGGTGCACGAAGGCTGCGATCGCGCCGCGTACTACGAGCAAGACGATTTCGGAATCGAGTATGGCACGCCGAAGTGCCTGGTAAAGGTCGGGTGCTGGGGGCCGGTGGTGAACTGCAACGTCACCAAGCGTGGCTGGATGGGCGGCATCGGCGGATGTCCGAACGTGGGCGGCATCTGCATTGGCTGCACGATGCCGGGCTTCCCGGACATGTTCATGCCATTCATGGACGAGCCTTCGGGCGCGCGCTTCTCAACCGCAGCACTGACGATGTACGGCAAGATGATCCGGGCCCTTCGCGCAATTACCAACCGAACCGTGAACGGAGAACCGGAGTGGCGCCGTCGCGGTCGCGAGCTGATTACCGGCTACAGGCCAAAGCAAGGCGCCTACAAGGCGCACACGCACGAGCGCAGAGCCGCTTGAGTGGAGAGGATCGAGACATGGGAACAATTGCCGATACATTGCACGAAACTCCGGCCAAGAAGCGAAACCTGGTGGAGATGAACTGGGATCCCATTACCCGAATTGTGGGCAGCCTCGGAATCTTCACCAAGATCGACTTTGAAAACAAGGAAGTGGCTGAGTGCTACAGCACCTCGTCGATCTTTCGCGGATACAGCATCTTCATGAAAGGCAAAGATCCGCGCGACGCGCACTTCATTACGAGCCGCATCTGCGGCATCTGCGGCGATAATCACGCGACCTGCGCGTGCTATGCGCAGAACATGGCGTTCGGCGTGAAGACTCCACCACTGGGCGAGTGGATCATCAACCTGGGCGAGGCAGCCGAGTACATGTTTGACCACAACATCTTTCAGGACAACCTGGTCGGTGTGGACTTCTGCGAGCAGATGGTGAAGGAGACAAACCCGGCGGTGTGGGACAAGGCACAACACACTCCGGCTCCGAATGCAGACAAGCACGGACACCGCACCATAGGCGACATAATGACGGCGCTGAATCCCTTCACTGGCGAGTTCTACCGAGAGACGCTGGTGATCAGCCGGCTGACGCGCGAGATGTTCTGCCTGATGGAAGGGCGGCATGTGCATCCCTCAACGCTGTATCCAGGCGGTGTGGGAACGGTGCCGACGGTGCAACTGTTCACGGACTACCTGGTGCGTCTGATGAAGTACGTCGAGTTCATGAAGAGGTGTCTGCCGCTGCACGATGATCTTTTCGACTTCTGGTATGAAGCACTGCCGGGATATGAAAAGGTCGGCCAACGCAGAGTGCAACTCGGCTGCTGGGGTGCATTCAATGATCCGAGAGTGGTCGATTACAAGTACGAAAACATGTCGAACTGGGGACGCCACATGTTTGTGACGCCCGGGATCATAGTGGATGGTGAGCTGGTAACGAATGATCTGGTACAGATCAATCTTGGAATGCGCATCCTGCTGGGCAGCTCGTTCTACGACGATTGGCAGCAGGAGGAAACGTTTGTAAAGACCGATCCGCTCGGGAATCCGGTGGATCAGCGGCATCCGTGGAACCAGACGACGACGCCGCGTCCGCAGAAACGCGACTTCAAGGGCAACTACACCTGGGTGATGTCGCCTCGCTGGTTTGATAAGCGAAGTGGAGATCACCTAGCGCTCGACACGGGCGGCGGACCGATTGCGCGACTGTGGTCTACAGCGCTCTCTGGGCTGGTCGATATTGGCTACATCAAGGCGACGGGACAGAGTGTGAAGATTACGCTGCCAAAGAGCGCGACGCTTCCGGAAACGACGTATGAGTGGAAGATTCCGAAGTGGAGCAATGCAATCGAACGCGATCGCGCGCGCACGTATTTCCAGGCGTATGCGGCGGCGGCGGCGATCTACTTCTGCGAGCAGGCTATGCAGGAACTGCTGGCGGGAAACTCGAAAACGTGGGCGCCGTTCAAGGTTCCGGAAGAGGCAATCAGTTGCGGATTCCACGAGGCAGTGCGGGGCGTGCTGTCACATCATGTGGTGATTCGTGATGGCAAGATTGCAAACTATCATCCGTATCCGCCGACTTGCTGGAATGCGAATCCTCGCGATGTGTATGGCACGCCGGGTCCTTACGAAGACGCGGTGCAGAACACGCCACTCTTTGAAGAGAACGGCCCGGAGAAATTCAAAGGCATCGACATCATGCGCACGGTGCGCAGCTTCGACCCATGCCTGCCGTGCGGTGTGCACATGTATGTCGGGGGAGGCAAGGTGATCGAGGCGCGGCATTCACCGATGTTTGGTGTGGATGGGAAGAAATGACGATGGACAATCGCGAGTTCCAGGCGCACACAGAGCAGATCGAACGATTGGTGCAACGCGTTTCCACATTGCCGGATGAAGTGGCGCGCAATGCGGGGCTTGAGCTGCTGCAATCAATGATGGACCTGCATGGCACAGTGCTATCGCGCGTAGTGGAAGTGCTGAGCGCAACGGAGGCGGGACGAACGTCGCTTGAGAAATTGGGGATCGATCCGCTGATATGCGGGATGCTGGTGCTGTATGGCATTCATCCGGTGCCGGTTGAGGAGCGCGTGAGAGCGGCAATCGAGCGAGCACGTGCGCAGCTTCGAAAACAGAATGGCAGCGCGGAGTTGCTCGAAGTTTCCGACACGGTAGTGCGAGTGAAGATCACCAGCACAGGACATGGATGTGGGTCGTCACTCGATGCCTTGAAGAGCACGGTCGAGCAAGCGATTTACGAAGCCGCACCAGACGTGGTTGACGTTGCGGTGGAAGGTGTAACTTCGGCGTCCACGAGTGATTTTGTTCCGCTGAACCTGATCCAGCCAATGACAAAAGAGGATAGGAATTATGAAGAATCCGCGGCCTGATATCAGTTCGCATACGCCCGGAACGAAGCGTGCAGAAGAGTGGACGTACAACGGCCATAAAGAAGTAGGGCGTGAAGGGCGTACTCGAACTGCACGCGATGCAACGGGCATCAACGCCGACCGCCGCGCTCCGATCGACCCTAGAATGCCGCACCTGCCGCCAGCGTAGGCCCACGAGGATGAATGCAGTGAACGGCCAGACGGGGCGAGGATCGCTCGCAACACTGCGTCAGTTTGTTCGCCAACGGCGAGAGCCGGTGGAGGTGTGCGAGCTTTGTGCAAAGCCAGTCCCAGCACAACATCAGCATCTGCTGGAGTTGCAGAAACGCGAGGTGGTTTGCGCGTGCGAGGGCTGCGCGATTTTGTTCGGCGGTAATGCACGGCAGCGCTATAAGCGGATTCCGCGTGATGTGGTGCGGTTGCGCGACTTCAAGATGGAGAGTCACGAGTGGGAGAGCCTGCTGATTCCGATTAACCTGGCGTTCTTCATTCATAGCAGTACGGCAGATCACGTTATTGCGATGTATCCGAGTCCGGGCGGCGCGATGGAGTCTTCCCTGGACCTGGAATATTGGAATGCGGTAGTGGAGCGCAATCCTGTACTGACGAGTTTTGAGCCGGATGTAGAGGCACTGCTGGTGAATCGACTCCCGCATGATCCGCTGTATTTTCGCGCTCCGATTGATCAATGCTTCCGGCTGGTGGGGCTGATGCGAATGCACTGGAGAGGACTCTCGGGCGGGGAGGAAGTGTGGAAGGAAATTGAACGCTTCTTCGACGAATTGAAGACGCTGAGCAGAGAGCAGTGGTGCGAGGAACAAGGTGCCTGAGCTGCGCTTCCAGGTCGAGGGAGCGGAAGCTACGGCGCACGCGGCGACGCCGTTGATCACCTTCAAGGTGCGCGCAACGGACGCGCAGATGCAGCCGATTCAGTCGATGGCGCTGCGGGTGCAAGTGCAAATTGAGCCTGCACGGCGGCGCTATACACCCGAGGAGCAGGAGAACCTGCGCGACCTGTTTGGCGAACCTGAACGCTGGAGCAAATCGGTGCATTCGCTGCTGTGGGCGAATGTGAACGTGAATGTGCCTGCATTCGATGGCAGCACGCTGATTGAGGTTCCGGTGCCGTGCACATTTGATTTCAACGTGGCGGTCACGAAATACATTCACGGCGTTACGGCTGGCGAGATTCACACGTCGCTGATGTTCAGCGGAACGATTTTCCATTCCGGCAGGATGGGACTGCAGATTGCGAAGATCCCGTGGAACAGTGATGCGACGCATCGGCTGCCCGTGCAAGTGTGGAAAGACATGATGGACCTCTACTATCCGAACACGGCGTGGTTGTGCCTGCAACGCGACGTGTTTGAGCGGCTGTACAAGTATCGCTCGCGCTACGGGCTGGCGACTTGGGAGCAGGCGCTGGAACGCATGCTGGAGCAGAGCGAGGAAGTGAAATCGTGAACCGCGAGATTGCCCGCAAGATCGCAGACGCCGTCCTCTATGAAGGGCACATGCTGTATCCATACCGGCCATCGGCAATCAAGAATCGGCAGCGCTGGACCTTCGGCATTCTGTATCCGGGCGACTATGTGGAGGTAGGGCGTGGAACAGAACGGCGCGCAATGCACTCGGAATTTTTGCTCGAAGCGAAGGGTGAGGCAAAGCTGCATGTTGAACTGCGGTTTCTGCAGTTGAGGGCGCGGCAGGTGGAACGCGCCGATGAGTCCGGCGAGCGTTTTGAGCACAGGGAATCTCTGCGCATCGATGGGCGACTGGTTGAAAGTTGGGACGAGGTGGAGGCACGGTCGGTGGAGTACGAAGTCGCGGTGCCGGGATCTGCTTCGCAGCAGTTTCGATTTCCCGGCAGCAGCCGGAGTGAATTGGTGCATGACGCTTCTGGCGCGCTTGCGGGAAGGTTGAGGTACACGCAGCAGGAAATATCGGGATCGATCTTCGTGAAGGCGGAGGAGGTTGCAAGCGGTGTTACGAAGGTCGCCATTGATGTGGTGAATGAGGGCGCAGCGCTGGGCGATTCGACGAATCGGGACGCGACGTTACTGCGTTCGTTGCTATCGGCTCACCTGATACTCACGGCTGAGGGAGCGCAGTTTGTCTCGCTGCTGGATCCGGTGGAGGGGTTGCGAGAGGCGGTGAGCAGGTGCAAGAACGTGGGTAACTTTCCTGTGCTGGTGGGCGTGGAACCTGAGCGCGATATGCTGCTTTGCTCGCCGATTGTACTCTATGACTATCCACAGATTGCGCCGGAGAGCGCCAATGACTTCTTCGACGCGACGGAGATGGACGAGATGCTCACGTTGCGCATTATGACCCTGACCGACGACGAGAAGAGCGAAATGCGCATGGCGGACGAGCACACGCGGATGCTGCTGGAGCGCACGGAGCAGAATGCACGCGAGCAACTGATGCGGACGCATGGAGTGATTCGAAGCATGCGTCCGGCGAGCGATGGACATGAGTGAGTGGAATGTCGGGTGGAATCCGCTGGCTGAGGAACCGGAACACGAGCCGATACGGAGCATCATGCTTCGAGGCGCGGAGGTGAGGCTCGGGGATCGCGTGCGGGTGTGGCCGGCGAAAACAGCGGACATTCTGGATATAGCGCTCAAGGGAAAGGTGGCCGTTGTTGAGGCGATTGAGTGCGATTTCGAAGGACGCATGCATTTGGCTGTGGTGCTGGAAGACGATCCGGGCAGAGATTTGGGAATGATGCGGCAGCCGGGACATCGGTTCTTCTTTACCCCGGAAGAATTGGAGCCTTTCGCGGTTTCAGACGAGGCATCTGATGGGCGATGACACGAGCAACATGATTCTGGTCGCGGGAGTTGGAAACATCTTCCTGGGCGATGATGCGTTTGGGGTAGAGGTCGCGCAAAGGCTCGGGAAACGCGAGCTTCCAGATAACGTGAGCGTCGTGGATTTCGGAATTCGCAGCTACGACCTGGCGTACGCGCTGATGGAACCGTGGAAGCTGGTCATCCTGGTGGATGCTGTTCCGCTGAACGAGGCTCCGGGAACGGTGTGCTTGATTGAGCCGACATTGCCGCAGGAAGGCGAAACAGCATTCGATGGGCACACGATGAATCCGGTGAGCGTGCTGCAAATGGTTCAGACTCTCGGCGGCAAGGTGGGACGCATGCTGGTGGTGGGATGCCAGCCAGCGGGTGTCGAGGCAGACGAGGATGGACAGATGGGGCTGAGCCCGCCAGTGGCAGCAGCAGTGGACGAAGCGATTCGGATGATTGAGGAAATCATTACAAGCACTCGAAGGACAATCGCGGCGTAGCCGTGAAGGAGATTCCTATGCTCAAGAACATGATGAAGTGGGGAACGGTAGCGGCGACGGTCTATTCGCTGTACTTCTTCAGAGGAGACATTCAGCGGTACGTGAAGATGAAGATGATGTAGGTTGTCTCCCACATTCGCCAACAGAGGGCGGATGTGGGCCACCGGGCGGAGTGGGACGGCTAAGAAGCAAAAGCAAATGCAAGAGCAACCCCACCCTAAACTCGCAAAGGACGCGAGTTAAGGATGGGATGTGGGAAATTAGCCGCAGAGCACTGAGCCGCCGTTGACGTTGAGCACTTCGCCGCTGATGTGGCGGGCCCAGTCAGAGGAGAGGAAGACGACAGGGTGAGCGATGTCCTCGGGAGTGGCAACGCGCTGCAAGGGAATGGAGCGCGCGATTTCGTCGTAGCGCCCGCTACGCTCGAACTCGGATTTGTTCAACTCGGTATCGACCCAGCCAGGGGCAATACAGTTGACACGTATGTGCGGGGCAAGTTCGGTGGCGAGTGATTTGGCGAAGCTGATCTGGCCGCCTTTGGAAGCTGCGTAGTTGCTGTATCCGGCCTCGCCGCGCTGACCTGCCGTTGAACTGATGATGGTGATGGCTCCGCGGCCGCTGCGTTTTAGCTCGGGCACGGCGGCGTGGCAGATGGCCCAGGTGCCTTTCAGGTTGGAGTCGATTACTCGATCCCAGAGCTTCTCATTGAGCTGCTCGATGGGAGCGCCTTCCCAGATACCGGCGTTGGCGACAACGATATCGAGTTTGCCGTATGCCTTTACCGCTTGCTCAACGAGGCGATGGCAGGTTTCAACGCTGGTGATGTCGCCGCGAAGAGCGATGGCCTGTCCTCCGGTCGATTGCACAAAATCCAAAACTTCTTCGGCGGCGCGGTCGGCCTGCAGGTAGTTGAAGACGACCTGAGCGCCAGCTTCGGTAAAGCGCTCGACGATGGCGCGGCCGATGCCGCGCGAGCCTCCGCTGACGATGGCTACGCGGTTCTCAAGAAGTTTCTCGGGGGACAAACCAACAGCCGAACTGGAAACGAAATTGTCTCGCACTGTCTCAGGCAAGGTCGCCATTGCGCACTCCTTCTGTTACTCCGATCTCGAGCCCGCGAAAGGAGTCGAGCGACGCTTCCTCCGCATTGACGAAAGCCCGCAGCGAGTGAATCAGCTTGTCGGGCTCGGCGAGGAAGGAATCATGACCGTGGGAGGAAACGATCTTTTCATATTGGCAATTGACGCCCGCGGCACGGAGCTCCTGGGCGAAGGCGTAGACATCGGCCTCGGGGAACAGCACGTCGCTCGAGATGCCGAACAGCAAGACCTTGGCGCGAACGCGCTCCCAGGCGTGGCCGTTCCAATCACGCTGGGGGTCGAAGAGATCCATGGCACGCGTGATGGTGAGGTAGGCATTGGCGTCGAAACGTTCCCAGAAGATCTTTCCCTGGTATTCAAGATAGCCCGCGATGTCGAAGCGGCCCTCTTCCGATTCCCACGGCGCAGTTCCCTTTCGATCGGCACGGCGACCATGGCGCTCATGGAAGAGTTCGGCAGACTTGTAGGTGGTCATGGCGATACCGCGCGCCTGGGACAATCCTGTGCGCGGGCCGGGACCGTCGTAGTAGTCTCCACCGCGCCATTCGGGATCGAGTTTGATGACCTCACGTTGGAGATGATTGAGGGCGAGCCCGAGAGCGTTGAGCTGGGTGGTGCCCATGGCGACGACGCGATCGACCCACTCAGGGAATTCAACCGCCCACTGCAGTGCCTGCATTCCGCCGATGGAGGGGCCGATGACGGTCTTCAGGTGCTTGAAACCCAGTTCCTGCAAGCCAAGTTTCTCGGCGCGTACCCAGTCACGAACTGTGACTTGCGGAAAGGTCGCTCCGTAGGGACGTCCGGTGGCGGGGTCGAGCGAAGCTGCGCTGGTGGAGCCGTAGCAGGAGCCGATGACGTTGAAGCACACCACGCATTCGCGCTCGAGGTCAAAAACCCGTGTCAGCAGATCGGGCCACCACTGGTCCACCCGCGCTGAACCTGACAGCGCGTGGCAGACCAGCGTGACATTGCTCCCGTCCTCATTGGGCTCGCCGTAGATGGCATAGCGCAGATTCACGCTCTGCAATGTACGGCCACTCTCAAGCTGGAACGGACATCGCTTGGTGATCGACACCGTTCCCTGAGTGAGGTGAAGGTTGCGTAAGTGGTCGGTCGCCATGGCTATTTTCCTGCTCCGCGGCCAGCCGGCTCGGGCTGGGTGTGCTTGGTTCCATTGGCGGCTTCGATGGCCTGTGCGAGATCGTCGATGATGTCGCGCACGTCCTCGATACCGATGGACAGCCTCACCAGTTCAGGCGTGACTCCGGTGTCGGCCTGCTCGGCGGCGCTCAACTGCTGGTGAGTGGTCGAGGCAGGGTGAATGATGAGCGACTTGGAATCGCCGATGTTGGCAACGTGGCTGAAGAGCTTGATGGAGTCGATCAGCTTGCGTCCAGCTTCGTAGCCACCCTTAATGCCGAATGTGATGAGAGCTCCCTGCCCATTGGGGAGATACTTCTTGGCGCGCTGGTAATACTTGCTGGATTCGAGTCCGGGATAGTTGACCCACTCGACTCCGGGGTGCGTCTCAAGGTAGTTGGCCACTTTCAAGGCGTTTTCGGAGTGACGCTCCATGCGAAGGTGAAGAGTTTCAGCGCCCTGGAGCAGCAGGAACGAACTGAAGGGAGAAAGAGCCGCGCCGGTGTCACGCAATCCCTGCACACGGGCCTTGAGGATGAAGGCGAGGTTTCCGAAGGCAGTGGTGTAGCTGATGCCGTGGTAGCTCGGATCGGGATCGACGAAATCCTTCTTGAAGCGCGGCGAGGCTGTCCAGTCGAACTTGCCGCCATCGACGATGATGCCGCCAATGGTGGTTCCGTGGCCCCCGATGAACTTGGTGGCCGAGTTCACGACGATGTCAGCTCCCCACTCGATGGGGCGGGTGAGGGCGGGAGAGGCGGAAGTATTGTCGATGACGAGCGGGATTCCTTTTTCGTGCGCGATCTTGGCCAGCGTCTCGATGTCGGAAACGTCGAGCTTTGGATTGCCAAGCGTCTCGGTGTAGAGGGCCTTGGTCTTATCGGTGATGGCGGCGCGAAGGCCGTCGAAGTCATCTGCATCGACGAACTTGACCGTGATTCCCAGGCGCGGCAACGTGTAATGAAACAGGTTGTAGGTGCCGCCGTAGAGCGAAGTGGTCGATACGATCTCATCCCCGGCTCCGGCGAGCGTGGTGATAACGAGCGTCTCAGCGGCCTGTCCCGAAGCAGTGGCGAGTGCTGCGACGCCGCCTTCAAGGGCCGCAATGCGGTTCTCGAAGACGTCGGTCGTGGGATTCATGATGCGGGTGTAGATGTTTCCGAATTCCTGCAAGCCGAAGAGTCGGGCGGCGTGATCGCTGTCATCGAAGACGTAGCTGGTGGTCTGGTAAATAGGGACCGCGCGCGCCTTTGTGGTCTTATCTGCGCTCTGGCCGCCGTGGACGGCAATTGTGGCTAGTTGGTGCTTCTTCTCGTTTTCCGGCATCGCGTGACTCCTATTCAAAATTTCTTGGCATAAACAGAAACGACCCAGGCTATGTGCCGTGGGTCGTTTGGAAACTCGTTGATGTCGCTTTGCTTGTTCTATTTAAGCTTCTGCGAACTCTCGAGCGCGCCCACGGCGGTACGCATGCACATCATGTGCATACACATGGCCATGGCCGTAACAATGAGAGTAGCGCTCAACATCATTCTGCGTTTCTACAGGAATGTGGGTTGTGCTGTCAAGTCCGTAATTTTCTCGTTTGTGGGACTGGAGTTCTGGCCAGCGCTGCCGATAACGTTCCTTGGAGACTGTAGATGAAGATCGGCTGCTTCCTCGTCCTGCTTTGCTGCACGCTTCCCGCCTTCAGTTTCGATGGGCGCGCGCAGCATGCCACTATTCACTCGATGCGAAAAGTTTCGTGCGAGCTAACGTCTGTCATACCGACACCCGGAATGCCGTTCGCTGCCGTTCCGAGCGCGGCTGAAGACGAGTGCACGGAATATGAAATTCTCACGGAACAGGTGGCCTACATTGTGCGGCCAAATCGTCCGGTTCTGCTTCAGCTTGGGACCAGTGTGTCGATCAAGCTGGTTAAGAACGAATTACTACTGCGCGCGCCTAACGCGGCGAAAGATGTACGTTGCGCGGTGATCTCGATGGACATGCGCTCGGAGTCGGAACGTAAGCAGCGGGGACGCTCTGAAAACATGTGCTACACCGATACAGGACGGGAAGCACCCTGCCCCGAGCACACGAGTCTGCGTCGTTGACGCGGTAGAGCAAGCAAAAGAAAAGGCGCGGATCGCTCCGCGCCTCGTTTATTGGGATGTCGCTGGATCAGATGACCATGACTTCCTTGTATTCACCGAAGACCTTGCGCATGGCGTCGCAGATTTCGCCAAGAGTGGCGTTCTTTTCGACGGCTTCGATGATTACGGGCATGAGGTTGCTACCGCCACGAGCGGCTTCATCGACGGCGCGAACTGCAGCATCCGTGGCTGCCTGATCGCGCTTGGCACGGAAGGCACGCAGACGCTCGACCTGACGACGCTCGAGTTCGGGATCGATCTTCTGCAGCGGAACCGGCTTCTCCTGATCGACGGTGAAGGAGTTCACACCAACGACGACCTGCTCCTTGCTATCGACCGTCTTCTGGAACTCGTAGGAGGAGTTCTGGATTTCCTGCTGCACGAAGCCGCGTTCGATGGCCTTCAGCATGCCACCCATAGTGTCGATCTTGCCCAGGTATTCGCCGGCGCGCTTTTCGATTTCGTTCGTCAGCGTCTCGACGTAATAGGATCCGGCGATCGGGTCGATGGCCGCTGTCACTCCACTCTCGTAGGCGATGATCTGCTGGGTGCGCAGAGCGATGCGGGCCGAATCTTCGGTAGGCAGCGCCAGCGCTTCGTCAAACGAGTTGGTGTGCAGCGACTGCGTGCCGCCGAGAACCGCAGCCAACGCCTGCAGAGCCGTGCGAACAATGTTGTTCTGCGGCTGCTGAGCGGTGAGCGTCGATCCGCCGGTCTGGGTGTGGAAGCGCAGCATCAAGGCCTTCGGAGAGGTGGCGCCGAAGCGTTCGCGCATGATCTTGGCCCACATACGGCGGGCGGCACGGAACTTTGCGATCTCTTCGAGGAAGTTGTTGTGGCAGGCGAAGAAGAACGAGAGGCGCGGAGCAAACTGGTTGACGTCGAGTCCGGCGTCAACAGCGGCCTGCACGTAGGTGATGCCGTCGGCCAGCGTGAAGGCGACTTCCTGCACGGCGGTGGAACCGGCTTCGCGCATGTGGTAGCCGCTGATGGAGATAGTGTTCCACTCCGGCACGTTCTGGTTGCAGAAGGCAAAGATGTCGGTGATCAGGCGCATCGCAGATTTCGGCGGGTAAATGTAGGTACCGCGCGCGATGTACTCCTTGAGCACGTCGTTCTGGATGGTGCCGCTGAGCTTCTTGGGATCGAAGCCATTGCGCTTGGCAACAGCGATGTAGAGCGAGAGCAGAACGGCAGCCGACGAGTTGATGGTCATCGAGGTGGAGACCTTCTCCAGGTCGATGCTGTCGAAGAGCCGCTGCATGTCTTCAATGTTGTCGATGGCTACGCCGACCTTGCCTACTTCGCCGAGTGCGAACTGGCTGTCACTGTCATAGCCGATCTGGGTGGGAAGGTCGAAGGCTACCGAAAGGCCCATGGTGCCCTGGCTGAGCAGGAAGCGATAGCGCTTGTTGCTCTCTTCGGCATCGCCCATGCCTGCGTACTGACGCATGGTCCAGAAGCGTCCGCGATACATGGTGGGCTGCACGCCGCGCGTAAAAGGAAAGCTGCCCGGCGAGTTGAGCTCCCGCTCGTAGTCAAAGTCAGCCAGATCGGCTGGCGTATAAAAAGGGTTCACTACGATGTGGGAGGTGGTTTGAAAGACTTTTTCTGGCTTCTTAGTGGCTGCTTTTTCAGACATTGGCCGGCCTCAAGGCTTTAAATTCTGGAGCGCTTCCGGCGTGCCCGCCAGAAGGAGCTCAATCCAAAGTAGAGAAACATAGCGCCGATGACTCCAGCGATCACGACCCGCTCCGGTCCTGCTTCATGGGCCGTGTATTTCCTGTATTCACGGAGAAAGGCGCTAACGATGATGACGGTAAAGCAAAGGAATATAAATCCGCTGACTTCCAAAAACAATACTCTAAGCGTGCCCAGCACGGACCCGAAAAAAGCAGCCGCGCCCGAACGGACCCCCCGGAAGACGCGCTTGTTCCGGCCCGGAGCACCACGCAGTTGCCGGAAAGCGGTTCCCGCCCCGGCACCCAGAAGGGCACCGAGCGAGGATCGTCTCACGCGAGGTTGTGCATCGCTCATGGCCGTATTGTAACGCCCTCGCCCACGGCTTCCGAGAGGCAATTGTCACAAGCCGCGGTGCTGTGGCCCATTTTGCCCTGAATGCCCAGAAAATCCCTTTAAAAACTTATGACTGCCACGTGGCATCTAATGCGGAGGTAGGGCCTTACCGGGAGACTATTGTGGATCAAAAACTTGAAAGGCTCATGAAGCAGCTCGGGGAAGCCATCAACGACTCCATATCCGATTCCGAGCAAATTGCCGAAGTCATATCGCGCATCAAGACCGACGGCTATGACATTTTTGTGGTGCTCGAGGCCACAGTGGGCTTCAATAAGCGAGAATCTGAAGCTCCTCTCGCCGCCCCTTCACAAGGTGAACCGGAATTAAAGATGAGTCCGCAGGACGCTCGTTTTCTGAAGTCACTCAGAATCTCCGTCGACCCTAAGCCCGGCCGCAACGAAAAAGCCGCTTAGCGCGCCTTCCGGCGTTCGACCTTCTAACATTTCAACTTTCAACAGAGGCTGGTCGCCTGTGCTACCATCCTCTGTTGTCGCCCTCGTTACATTGCGCACACATCAGCACGCATTCCTGTGCTGCAGTCGGGCACTCTACAGTTAAAAACTCTTCAGTTCAGGATAGAAGATGAAGGACACTCTGGGAGTTTTACTTGCTGGCGGCGCAGGCGAGCGTCTTTATCCGCTTACCCGCGACCGGGCCAAACCTGCGGTCACTTTCGGCGGCATCTACCGCATTATCGACGTAACGCTCTCCAATTGCATTAATTCAAATCTGCGCCGCGTTTACATTCTTACGCAGTACAAAGCGCTGTCGCTCAATCGCCACATTCGCGAAGCGTGGGCGATCGTTGCCACGGAATTAGGCGAATTCATCGAGATACTTCCTCCCATGAAGCGCGTCAGCGAAGACTGGTACAAGGGAACGGCGGATGCCGTGTACCAGAACATCTACTCGATTGGAAGCGAGCGCTCGAAGTACGTCCTGATTCTTTCCGGCGACCACATTTACAAGATGAATTACGAGCTGATGCTCGAGCAGCACTGCCAGTCGGGCGCCGACGTCACACTGGCTACCATCTTGATCGACCCCAGCGAGTCGCGCAGCTTTGGAGTGGTGGAACTGGCGCAGGATGGACGGGTCACAGGATTCCAGGAGAAGCCGAAAAAGACAGACCTGCGCTCGCCCTATGATCCGACCAAGATCTCGGCCTCGATGGGCATCTACCTGTTCAACACCGATGTGCTGATTCCCGCACTGCTGAAGGATGCCGAGGATCCCGAGTCACGCCACGATTTCGGTTACAACATCCTGCCCAGGATGGTGGATGACTACAAGGTGTACTCGTACAACTTTGTGGATGAGAACCGGAAGGAAGCTCTGTACTGGCGAGACGTGGGAACGCTCGAAGCTTATTACGACTCGAATATCGATTTGGCAGCAGTTTCCCCGGAATTCAACCTCTACGACCAGAGCTGGCCCATTCGCGGTTATCAGCGGCAGTATCCGCCAGCGAAGTTCGTCTTCGCCGAACCGGGACGCACGGGGCTTGCGATCGATTCGGTGATCAGCCAAGGCTGCATCATCTCGGGCGGCTCTGTGCGCAGGAGCGTGCTGTCGCCGGACGTGCGGATCAACTCGTATTGCGAAGTGGATTCCAGCATCCTCTTTAGCCACGTGAATGTTGGGCGTCACTGCCGCATTCGGAAGGCGATCATCGATCGCGACGTTCACCTGCCTGAGGGCACGGTGATTGGATACGACACAGAAGCTGACCGGCAGAAATACTTTGTTACCGAGAGCGGGATCACGGTGGTTACGCGAGACTACTCGCTCTTCGAAAGCCCGGTCGCGGTGGACTACTACACCAGCGAGTAATCTCCTACGTCTTTGCGCAGGCCCGGATACGTCCGGGCCTTAACTTTTGTCTCCGCAACTGTGAATGCAGATTTGCGAATTTGCATGTTGCCGCGTGGAGGAAATCAGCAATCCCGCGCCAAGCATCCAATCGACATGCGTAATGTTCCCGCATTCTTCGCAGCACAATGCCTTTTGGCGGTGGCGCTGCTCGGTGCACAGGCCAAGGCGACCGCGTGCAATGTAGATGGGGGTTATCGCCAGATGTATAACCTCGACTTTGCGGGCGCACATGCGACCTTTGAAAGCTGCGAGACGGAGCGCGCGAGCGATCCACTGCCTCATGTTTCCAACGCAGCAGCGTATCTGTTTTCCGAGTTTGAACGCCTTCACATCCTTGAGGTTGAGCTGTTCACGGATGACTCGCGATTTGATGCGCGCAGCAAGCCGCGGCCGGATCCCGCGATACGTGAAAAGTTTATGTCTGAGCTCTCATTTGCCGACAGCCTGAGCGGGCGGACATTGGAGACGAATGGCAATGACCGGGATGCACTACTGGCACAGGTGCTAGCCAACGGTTTGCGCAGCGACTACGCGGCGATGATTGAAAAGCGCAACATGGCGAGTCTTGGATACATGAAGACCTCGCGCAAACTTGCGCAGAGGCTCCTTGAACTCGATCCGTCGTGCTATGACGCCTATCTTGCGGTGGGAGTGGAGAATTATCTGCTGGGAGCTTCTCCCGCGCCGGTGCGATGGATGCTGCACTTGGGCGGGGCTGAAACCGACAAGAACGCCGGTGTCGCAAGGCTAAGAATGACTGCAGAGCACGGACGCTATCTCGCACCTTTTGCGCGATTATTGCTCGCGGTGGCTGCGATTCGAGAGCACGACAGCACGACGGCACGCACCCTGCTTGCGGGATTGAGCCGCGAATTTCCTAACAACCAGCTCTATGGCCGCGAACTGGCACGCATTCCGAAATGATCTCAGCGGGTCGCGGCTGCTGACTGCGTGAGCAGGGCGTGAGTATGGATTGAGACATCCACCTTCTTGCTGACCTTCAGGAACATCACACTTGGATTCTTCATACCCCACGCGACGTATGGAATTTCAAACTTGGTGTCTGCATCGGCTGCGCCGTTCTTCGACTCCGTCTCGACTGCTAACGTCAGGGGATGGTCCTCACCATGGATGCGAAACGTCCCGTGAAATTCCAAGTGCGATGGACCTGTTTCCGCTAGTTTCCCGCTCACCGATCGGGCGGTAAAAACGACCTCTGGATACTTCTGCGTTTCGAGAACTTCGCTAAGCATCTTGTGATCGCGACTCTCATTGCCTGTCTGCCCACTTGTGGCATCAACGATAAGCTGGCCGCTCGCGTGGCTGGTAGATGGATCGAAGCTGAGAGTGCCACTCTTGAGCCGGAAAGTGCCGTGAACGGTATGCATGGTGCTGGATAGAGTGAACTCGATTTTCGTGTCCTTGGGATCGAGCCGCACCGCCACAGGTTGCGCCCAAAGCGAGCCCCATGAAGAGCAGCAGATAACCACGGCCAAACCAGCTACGATCGAACGCCTCATGCCTTGCCTCCAGATCCTTTGCCTGCAACTCAGGCGGTCAGCAGGTTCCACCCAAACGAGATGAAATCGCTCACTCCAAGCTCGAGCGGTGAAATGCTCCTGGTGTGCATTGCGAGCAGCTTGCCGAAAATTTGCGGTGACTGATCGAAAGCCTGAAAGGCGCGGCGGCGCAAGGATGGATGATCGTCCATCAGCAACATCAGCTCACCCATAAACCGCGGTAATCGGCTGATGCGCTGATGTACGGCCTGATATTGCCGCAGGTCACCAGAGCACATGGCCTCGGCCAGAGCGAGCGCCTGATGAAAGCTCAGGCTAAGGCCATCGCCGGTGACAGCATCGACAGAGCCGGAGGCGTCTCCGATGAGTGCGAGATTATCTCGCGTCACGGCTGAAAGTCTGCGTGTGGTCGTGACTGCTCCCATGGTGCGGTCGCAGGGCTGAAGGTCCGAGAGATGCGCTTGCAACTTGGGAAACGCAGGCAGTGCGCGTTCGAGTCTGGCATGTTGGTCTGTGGTGATAAATGCTACGCAGATCTCATCGGCAGAAACAGGCGATACGTACATCTGGCCGCAGTTGGCCCAATGCACCTCAACAAACGACGACCATGGCGTGATCTTGTAATGGCTACGGAAACCGAATCGGCGGCGGTAAAGCTTACCAGCGGCGAGACCCGCCTTCTGTCGCAAAGGAGAGTTCTGCCCATCGGCACACACTGTGTAGCGGCTTCGGATCACACTGCCCGCGACGGTTACCGCATCGCGTGCGACCATCTCTACGCGTGTTCCCCAGTGAAGCTTCACACCGAGACTTTCTGCGCGGGCGACCAGCGCGCTGTGCAGCACGGGGCGCTTCATGGCGAGGCCGTGGCCGTGCGGGAAACGCGCGCGGGTTTCTCCCGCTGCATCGATGAAGTGAATTCCCTCGAAGGGAGCTGCGCCGAGGCTGCTCAGATTGATACCAAGCTGTTGTAGTGCGACAAGGCCGTCGGGCATGATGCCTTCGCCACAAGCTTTGTCAATGGGAGGACGAGCGCTGTCGGCAAGCACGACGCTGAGGCCGCGTTGCGCGGCGGCGATGGCGGCGGCGAGACCTGCCGGGCCTCCGCCAACTACGAATACGTCAGTGCCTAAATCATTCGACAACCGATCGCTCTCCTACCAGCGCAACAAGACGAGTTCCGCGCAAAAGCCTGGGCCCATGGCGGCGAGAATGGAGTAGCTGCCAGCGGGCGGACGGCGCTCGCGCACGAATTTCTCGAGAACAACCAGAACCGACGCAGAAGATAGGTTGCCAACTTCACGCAGCGCTTCCCACGAGGCATCGAGGGCGCCTTTGGGCAACTGCAGGGCTTCGGCAGTCGCGGCCAAGACCTTGGGACCGCCGGTATGCATGATCCAGCTATGCACGTCGTCCTTGGTGAGGCCGTTGTCTCGAAGAAACGTGCAGACGTCGTGTGCAAGATGCTCGTACACCATGTCGGGAACACTCGGCGACAGCACGATTCGAAAACCCTTTTCGGAAATATCCCAACCCATGACGTCTTGGGTGTCGGGGTAGAACGAAGAACAGGTCGCAAGCACCCGCGGCCCCGCGCACTGCAAATCCGAACCAGCCACGATGACGGCCGCGGCTCCATCCCCGAATAAGGCGGACGAGATGAGATTTGCTATGGATAGATCATCGCGCTGCCAGGTGAGGGAGCAGAGTTCAACTGAGATCAGGGCCGCAGCCTGGTCGGGAAAGGCGCGGACATAATCAGCAGCGCGAGCGATGCCCGCGGCTCCAGCAACACAGCCCAACCCGAAGATGGGAATGCGCTTGACGTGCAACGGCAACTTGAGGCGGTTGATAAGACGCGCATCGATCGAGGGACTGCAAATGCCGGTGACGGATACGAAGAAAATAGCGCCGATGTTTCCCAGGTGCAGGCCAGCGTCGTCAACCGCTTGCACAAGAGCTTGCTCGGCCAGTTCTTCGGCGGCCTCGATCCACTGATTGTTGGCCTTGCCCCAGGTGTCCATGGGCAAGTAGCAGTCCAGCGGAAGAACGAAATGACGCTGCTCGACGCCAACACGCGACATCATGCGGCTCAGGTATCCGGGGTTGGGCACTTTGTCGTCCCATTGTGCCTTCAACGCATCGGCAACTTGTCTCTGGCTGAAGCGGTACCTGGGGTAGGCTGTGGCTACTCCGCTGATGCGTATGGCAGTGTCTTGCAACTGGATGCCCCCTGTAGATATGGATGTTGCGAATACTTCAAGGTCGGTAACGATGATGTAAATTCTGTTACAACAAGCAACAAACGATATCAGAACTCCCAGCCAGAATAGTCACCTAATCCTAAGGTGCCAGAAGTTGTATCCGCGTAACGGAAATTTGACAACCATCGTACGAGTGACATATAAATCACCACCTCGGGACGGCTTTTTGCCGACCGCATCCGTGTCTCTGGCCCCTCGGAATCTCAAAAGCAGTGAAGATGAGGAGCTTGCTTCACCATATCTCCTTCATCTGGCGAAGACTTGTTGTTCGTTTTAACGATTCATCCGGAATCTTTCTACAAGCACAGGAGGTTACGAGTTGGCCGACGCACAAGCGAAAGTGAAGAAGCTCGAAGAGGCTGGAATTCTCGAGAGCAAGCATTTCACCGCCGAAGAAATCGCGATGATCGACAAGATCGATGATGAAGAGATCGAGGTACTGATTCGGCTTCGCAAGAAGTTGGGCCCCCCAGCCGAAGGCCGGCACCACATTCGACCAAACTTCATTGTTTAAGACATCCCGCAAGATGTTTCCCAGGCTGGAGATTTCTGCTGCCTGGTACAAGATGGTGGCCCGTGAAGAGAGTTGCCACGCGGTGTAGCTCGCGGAACTCACGACTGGATACGGCCGAGGGAGCTCACACTTCACTCGGCTCCATGTTGTGGCTGAAAATCACTCTTTCACAACGGCTGCTGAATCAGGCAGCACAGCAGTTCTGGACCGGCACACAGGTTGCCACGGTCTTCCCGTCGTTTCTTCTCGATCTCTATTCCATCGTAAGCTGCAGCGTTCCACTAATGCGCGCAGCCCACGAGCGCGCGCTTGAACTTGGCTCGAAGGATCGGCTGGCGGCTGTGACTGAGGCGTACCTGGAAGAGCATATCGCGGAAGAAACTCACCACGATGAGTGGCTGCTTGATGACCTGGTAGCCAGTGGCATGGAACGTGACAGGGTGCTCAAGAGACATCCCAGTGCTGCGGTGGCAGCACTAGTCGGTGCGCAGTATTGCTGGATCCGACACGCGCATCCCGCAGCAGTGTTCGGCTATCTCGCCGTCATCGAAGGCAATCCGCCTTTGCCCGAGCATCTGGACGAAATTCAAGATCTTACGGGCTACCCTCCGGAGACATTCCGTTGCCTGCGCCAGCATGCGGCGGAGGACGTCGCACATCTGAAGGAGTTGCACGAGACAATCGTGGCCCTCCCCTTGAATTCACAGCAGGAAGCGCTAGTCGTTACGAGCGCATACGCAACGGTCGAGGGGTTGATGCGCATCTTCGATGACCTGAAATCAAGAACTCCCAGAGTAGAATGCAGTAAAGGAGAGCTTGGTTGACCGAAGGGACCGTTGCGCATTATCGAGTACTCCACGAGCTGGGACGTGGAGGCATGGGAGTGGTGTGCAAAGCCGAAGACGTACGGCTGCGGCGCATGGTCGCCTTGAAATTCCTTCCGAGCGAACTGGTGCGGGATCGCACCCGACGCGAACGATTGTTGCGCGAAGCTCGCGCAGCTTCCAGCCTCGATCATCCGAACATCTGCACCATTCATGAGGTGGAGGAAACTCCCGACGGACAGATCGTGCTGGTGATGGCCTACTACGATGGCGAAACGCTGTCGTCGCGCATCCAGCGCGGGCGGATGGAACTGGAGTCGGCAGTCACTGTGACCCGCCACATTCTTTGCGGGTTGCGGCATGCGCATGAACGCGGCGTAGTGCATCGCGACATCAAGCCATCGAATGTGATTCTGACCGCGACGGGCGAAGTGAAGATCGTGGACTTCGGATTGGCGAAGCTTGCGGATGCCAGCGAGTCACTGACGGAAACTGACGCGCTGTTGGGCACGGTCGCCTATCTGCCGCCTGAACTCATTCGTGGCGAGCCAGCGGATCATCGCGGCGATCTATGGTCGTCAGGCGTGGTCTTCTATGAAATGCTTGCCGGCCGCCCGCCTTTTGCAGGAGCAAATAATTACGTCGTGCTGCACGCAATCACGCACGATGAAGTTCCGTCGGTCCTGCTATCTCGTCCAGAGCTGCCCGCCGCCACTCACGACGTACTGCTGCGCGCTCTTGCGAAGGATCGTGCGCTGCGATATCAGAGTGCGGACGAGTTCTTAGTCGACCTCGACCGCCTCGTAGGGGCACAGCCCTCATCTGGATCGGCGAGTTCAATCACGGCAGCGACGGGCACCACTGCCGAAAAGTCGATCGTCGTACTGCCCTTCTCGGTTCTGGGCTCCGACGCGCAGGGAGAGGTGTTCAGCGAAGGGCTGTTTGATGAAGTCATCACCGATCTCTCGATGGTCGCGAACCTGCGAGTGATTTGTCGCACGTCTGCCATGCGCCTGAAAGGCGGGACAGATAACCTGCGAAAGCTCGCCACCGACCTCAAGGTGCAATACGTCATGGAGGGCGCGGTTCGCACGAGCGGCAACACACTTCGAGTGACGGCAAAACTGATCAATCCCGCTACGGATTCGATGGTTTGGGCAGATAAGTTCTCTGGAAGCCTCGAAGACGTTTTCGCGATTCAGGAAAGCCTTTCGAGAAAGATCGTAGGGGCGCTCAGACTGAAGCTGAGCCCGACCGAATCGCTGCGTTTGGCGGACAAGCCGATTCAGGATATTCGCGCATATGAGTTCTACCTGAAGGCAAAACAGGAAATCCTGTCTTACTCTCGCGAAGGGCTTGAACGCGCGCTCGAGTATCTTGCGCAGGGAGAAAAAATCATCGGCGAAAACGTTTTGCTGCTCTCCGCTGCGGGGCAAGTGCACTGGCAATATGTGAACGCCGGAATTTCAACCGATCCGGAACATCTTGAGACGGCGGAACGGTGCGCGCGACGCATTCTGGAGATCGACGAAAAGTCAGCCCACGGAATTCGGCTGCTGGGGCTTGTCGAAGTGGCACAAGGCAAGACACAGGAAGCCGTGCGGTTGCTGAAGAAATCGCTGGAGAAGAATCCGAACGATCCGGACACACTGAGCTGGCTTTGCGCTATCTGCAGTCTGAGCGGCAAGGGCTATGCCGTGAAGTCAATGGCGCAAAGATTGATTGATGTCGATCCATTGACAACCATGTGGCAGATGGTTCCCGGAATTGTGGCAACGCTCTCTGGCGAGTTTGGACGAGCTCTGGCGCCCTTTGAACGCGCATTGGAGAGCGATCCGCAGAACGCGATGCTGCGCCTGGCACGAGGACAGATCCTCGCGCTCAATGGCCGAACAGCTGAGGCAATCAGTGAGTTAAAACAGCTCGCGCAAGACGCCCCCGAGAATTTCTTCGCGCAACTCGGCAGGTTCTACGCACACGCGCTCAGTGGCGACAAAGAGTCTGCGCTCGCGTGTCTGGATGAAGACTTGAAATCGGCTGCGGCTTCAGACTTGAACTACGCGTGGATTACGGCACAGGGACTCGCGATGCTGAACGAACGCGACGCGGCCATGGACTGGTTGACCATCGCAGTAAATCGAGGATTCATCAACTATCCGTTGCTGAATCACCTGGATCCGTTCCTGGACAACTTGCGCGGCGAAGCCGCATTTCGCGAACTGATGCAAAAGACGCGGGAACAGTGGGAAGCCTTCGAGGTGTGAGCATGGAGCGAAGTGAAGATGCGCGCACAGGGCGAACGAAACTACACAGCCATGCGCATGCTCCACTTGCGGGCGAGAAGAAGATAGGCAGCACAAATCCCGACCTCAAGCTCGAAGTTACGGTTCTTCTACGGCGACGCAAGGAGTTGCCGGATCTTCACACCGCGCTCGGTTCCCGGCCGCTGCATGAGCGTAAGCATCTCACACAAGAAGCATTCACAGAGACGCACGGCGCGGACCCATCGGACATTGAGCAGGTGCGGCGATTTGCTGCTGAACACAATCTGCGAGTCCTAAGCACCGACAACCAGCGACGCGCAATGGTGCTATCAGGAAGGGCTGCGGATTTAGAACGCGCTTTCGATGTGAAGCTCGTCGAGATGCAGCACTCTCGCGGAGCACATCGCTCGACCCAGGGAGAAGTCAGCGTTCCGCACGAACTAGGTGATGTTGTACGAAGCGTGCTCGGGCTGAACACACGAAGCTGTGCGCGGCGTCCTGGAGTTCACCACCCAAACACAACCAAGCCTTTCTGGACAGCAACGGAGATGGCTCAGGCATATGGGTTTCCGTCAGGATTGAATGCGTCAGGACAGACCATTGCGCTGATCGAACTCGGCGGCGGATACCACGAAGAAGATCTGCGCCAGTTCTTCGAAGGCCTGAAGCGTCCGATGCCGGTAGTGCAGTGCATCTCTGTCGATGGCGCGAAGAATTCGCCCGCGCCGAAGGAGCATATCCGACAGTTTCTGGATGCGGTGGAAGGCAAGCGCAAGCTCTCCGAGGTTCCCGCCGAGGTGCTGGCTGCGGCGCAGTGCACCGTGGAAGTGACGATGGACACTGAGCTTGCTGCGGCATTTGCTCCGGGCGCGAAAATTGTGGTCTATATGTCTCCGGCGAATGAGCGGGGCATTTATGAAGCGGTGAGCCGCGCGATTGCGGAGAAACACTCGCTTCCGGCTGCGATATCGATCAGTTGGGGAGAACCCGAGGAAGACGTCTCTCGCGCATACCTGCACAGCATTGACGAAGTACTGCGTGACGCAGCCATGCTGGGAGTCACGGTTTGCGTGTCCTCTGGCGACGAGGGCGCGATGAATGGCGCGCAAGATGGCGAGCCCACAGTTAATTTTCCGGCGAGCAGTCCTCATGTGCTCAGTTGTGGCGGTAGCACGGTGGAAGGCGCGAGCGAGAAGCTTGTTACGGAAGCAGTCTGGAATTGCATGCTGCACGGCATCCATGGAGCGACGGGCGGAGGCGTGAGTCGCAGATTCGAGCGTCCGGAGTGGCAGCGCGACCACCCGGTTCCCCCGAGCCCTGTCGGCAAGGCCGGACGTGGAGTGCCCGACGTTGCCGGCCCTGCGGACCCGCATCGCGGCTGTGCGATTTTCGTGGGTGGAGATGTGTGTGCCTCGGCTGGAACCAGCGCAGTCGCTCCGCTGTGGGCAGCACTGATTGCATGCGCCAACTCTCGCCTGGGGGCGCGTGCAGGGTTTGTTACGCCTCTACTCTACAATCTCTGCGTGGCTGGAACGAGCACTGCCAACAGCAAACCCTTTCGCGACATCACAGAAGGCAACAATGGATTCTACAAGGCAGGCCCGGGCTGGAATGCCTGCACCGGCCTTGGCTCCCCGGTCGTAAACCTGCTCCTGGATTCTTTGCGGAAGTAGTCGCTGACCCTGATTTTTCGGGAATAAAATCACTCATCCTGAGTTGGCATATAGAGCCGTGGCCGACGTTCATAGCGATTCCGGAACATTCGAAGAGCTCGTGATGCCCTTGCTGCCGCGGCTTTACAACTTCGCGCACTGGCTCACGCAAGATCGCAGCGAGGCTGAAGACCTGCTACAGGAAGCGTGTATGAAGGCACTCAAGGCATTCGATTCATTTCGGCAAGGAACAAATTTCCGCGCATGGATGTACCGCATTGTGCGCAATACTTTTCTGACGACACGCACCGGACTCAAGTCGGCCCCACTGTCACTCGATGATGACGAGCACGAGCATACGGAACCAGCGACAGGCACCACGCCGGAATCGATTTTCCTGGCCGGCCTGGACCAGCAGGCGATTCAACGGGCACTGAAGAGTCTCTCTGTCCCTTACCGCGAAGTGATTCTGCTGTGCGATTTCGAGGAGATGAGCTATCAGGACATCTCGGAGACATTGGCAATCCCGATCGGGACTGTGATGTCCCGACTGTCGCGCGCACGAAAAGCGATGCGCGAGATGCTAAAGGTCGCCGGGCTTCGAGGCGTTTCGCGAGGTACACAGCAATGACCTGCGAAGAGGTATGCCGCAAGCTGGAACCCTATCTCGATAAGGAGCTCCCGGCCGATGAACTGGCCAACATGGAGTTTCACATGCGCAGTTGTGCGGGATGCTCCACCCAGGCGCTCGGCATGCTACAGATGAAGAATGCAGTGCGCGAAGCCGCAAATCGATACCGCCCATCCCCCGAGTTCCGACTGCGGCTTGAGCAGAGCATGCGCCCGCGTCGCAAGATTTCGTGGGTTCCAATTAGCGTTCCGAAACTTGTTCCTGTCGCGGCAATGGCCGTGCTTCTGATTGCGGCGACACTGTTTGTTAATTGGCGGATGCAGCGCGAGCGAGCGTTCACGGAGATTGCGGATTTGCATGTTGCTACGCTGGCCAGCGCGACTGCGGTGGACGTAGTATCGACCGACCGTCATACGGTGAAGCCTTGGTTTGCCGGAAAATTGCCGTTCACATTCAATCTTCCTGAGTTGCAGAACTCGCCGTTCGCACTGGATGGAGGCCGCGTTGCCTACTTCCAGCACAACTCGGGGGCGCACCTCATATACTCCATTCGCAAGCATCGCATTTCGGTGTTCATCTTCCCTGACTCGCAGACGGTGCCTACGACGAGCAGTGCAACGCGGCTGGAGTTTCATATTGAATCATGGAGCGAGGGCGGGTTGCGCTATTACGTTATCAGCGACGCTCCGGCCTCCGACGTGCATGCCCTCAGCACGCTGCTGAGGGATGCAAATCGGAGTTGATCGACACTTATCAATGTCCGTTGGTTGTGGTGTTCTTCTGTACGGGAGAAATCATCTTGAGGTAGCGAATGATGTCGGCTCGCTCATCCGCCTTGGGAACGTGAAAGTCCATCTTGTTATCGGCAACAACTGAATCGGTGTCACTCAGCCAGCGTTCCAACTGCGGTTCATCCCAAGTGAACTTCGCGGATTTCATTCCGGATGAATAGTCGAAGCCCGGTGCTGTGCCCACCTGCCTGCCGAAGACATCTCCGAGTCGCGGCCCCTCTTTGTTGCGGTCGAGGGAGTGGCATCCGGTGCAGCGCTTCTCAAAAAGCTGCTTGCCGCGATCCGTATCGCCGGTGGATTGACTCTCGCAGAGTCCGGTCAAAGTCGTCACGAGTAGGAGTCCAATCGCAACTGCACCGGCCTGACGCTTTCCATAACATCGAATCATCTACTCTCTCCAGTCATTGTGCTTCCTGACGCAGCAGGCTTTTGCGCTCTGCTTTCGCCCAGTTTTGAATGTGTTGGCGCTCCTCGGCGGTGAGGCGCGCGTGCGGATGGAGCAGAAGATATTGCTTCATCGGCATCTTGCCATCGCGCACCTGGGTTGCAATCTTCGACAGCAGATCGATGCGGCTTTCAATTGCATATCCCTCCCAGCGCGAGAGGTTCAGGTGCTCGCGCCCCTCATGGACATCGTGTTCAACGAGCCATGAAGCGGGCGCAACCCTGCTGTAAATCGGCCATTCGGTGCGCTCGGAATGACAATCTCCGCATTTGCGGGCCAGGGTTTCGCGAACGTCATCGGGGACGGACGCACCCGCCAGGATGGGATGATTTGTGGCAGGTGCGCGCAGATTGCCCCAGGGATGCACCGTCGACAGCGCGGTAAGTGTGAGGGGCAGCAGCCCCGCTCCTACCCAAAGCGCGGTGCCAAGAAGTCTTGATCCAGTACGCATAGGTCCGCTACTCTGCCCCGGCGTGCGCCGCGTTGCCACCAGCCAGCGTGGAATCCACAACCGCCAGTTGCGCTTTCTGCGGAACGAAGTGCACGTCTGTAAGTCCGAGCACGCTTTGCAATTTCTCGGCCGGAACTTTCATCGGTCCGGCGGAAGGCGCTGCGCCCGGTGCGGGTTGCGGGAAGGCCGTGGACATCGCGGTATGGAAGCTGATGTTGCCTTCCACCTTCTGCATGACTTGGTGGATGTGACCGTTCAGGACTGTGAGCGAGCCAAAGCGCTTCAGTGTACTAAGTGCTTGCGCACTATCCTCCGTGCTCCAACCCCACTCGGGATACACGGCCCAGAGCGGAATGTGCGCGAAAAGAACAATGGGGGTACTGCTGCCAAGATCGGCGGTGTCCTTCTTGAGCCATGCAAGTTGATCGGCTCCCAGCTTCCCCATCCCCTCGAGTTGCACAACGTTCACCAGGCCTACGAAGTGCACGCCCTTGTGATCGAAGCTGTACCAGCCGTTTCCGCTGGTGCCTTTTCCGTATCGCTCAAGGTAGAGCTTGCCGTCATCGACTGAGGTGTCGTGTTCTCCGGGAACATAGAAGATCTTCTTCCGAGTGGCCGACAGAACTTGATCCATGGTGTCGAACTCGGCAGGCTTTGAAGTGTGCGACAGGTCGCCGGTGTGGATCAGGAAATCTGGTGTGTTCGGCGACGCCTGGATCCTGTCCACGGCTTTTTGCAGCGTCGCGGTCACGTCCGTATTGGCCGGCTTATTGAAACCGATGTGGCTGTCGCTGATTTGTATGAAGCTGAAGTCTTCGGCCTTTTGGCGGGGCGTGGTCGCACCAAAAACCCTGGAAACTGGAACGCCGCCTATGAAGCTCCACACAATTCCGGTCCCGGCCCAGGCCATGCATTCAAGAAATCCTCTGCGGTCAATGCCGTCCGAGGATGCCACTTTCCTGGAATCTAAATATCGCTCGTGCTCGTTGTTTGCGCTGCGCATGATTCTCCTTTCATAGCGCGTCTAAGAGACGCGTGATGACGAGAACCAATGCCGCAAAGGTTTATTCCCTAAATTGCGCTTAATTGTTTACTGGAAAATAGACGCGCGACTCTGCCTGTAACAAAGACAGGCAGAGTCGCGGTATTGAATGTGAACAGCGCGGGGTAAAGCAGCGCTGTTCGAGGCGGCTAGACGGCTAGCTGCCTTTCGCGCTCTTTGGCGGAGATGCGCACCTCATTGACGACCAACTCTGCGCAGGAATCGATGCCAATCGTACTATTGAGGCACATGTGATACAGGCAGCGGTCGGCAGGATTGCAGCCATAGTAGTCCTGCGTATAACGAGCGCGCTCGGCGTCCATGCGGCGCAAAAGACCGTGCAAGTCCTTCTCATCCGGATGCCGGATTTTCATTCGTTCCAGCTTTTCTACCATTGGCGCATAGATCATGACGTGCAAAGCCCGAGGGTCCCTGCGCAAAACACATTGCGAGCTGCGTCCTACGATGACGCAGTTCCCCGTTTTACCGCCCTCCTCGATCACTCGCGCCGTGAACTGCTGCAATGAGTCGCGATCGACGCCCCCATCGGCCACGCCGCCGATATACACTTCCGGCCCGCCATGCTTGAAGCCTGAGAGGACACGTTCCCACCAGGCGACACATTGCTCATCCGCTTTCTCGGCCCACTTGCGATCGAGTTTACCCATGGCGGCCACGCGCTCGATGATCTGCTTGTCCAGGAACTTCCAACCGAGCAACTCTGCTACCCGGCGTCCAACCTCAGCGCCGCCGCTGCCGTACTCTCTTGCGATGGTCACAACGTTGAACATAAATTCCTCCCTACTGCCGTGCTCTGCTGGCCGCTGCTCCAGTCCAAACTTCGATGAACTCAAGCTCCACAAATGATGTTCGCAAGGTTCAAAGATCCTGAAAAAGAGCTCCTGACCAGCTCTGACAGTCTAATCTTGCCTGTGCGTGAACTCATGGTTCGCCAGCAGGTATTCAAGATAACGTGATTTCATCTGCGTACTCGCCATGGCCCGCTTTAGTGGTGGCAGCTTCAGTATTACCCCCAGAATCGCCGCCATTGCCCGATGGCTGAACAGGGCGCGATTGTCGAAAATGAGGTCCTGCAGCTTCCCACGCTCGATCGCCATCAGAACCGTGCGATGTGCCGTATTGACCGGGGTGATCACGCGGCTTGAACGTGACCGCAACTTTGCTGCCCCCGGCGTGCGGCATTGCCGTACGCATACGCCGCAACCAAGGCACAGCTCTTCGTTCACCCGTGCCTTCTTGAGCTTTGGACGCTTCGGGTCGGCTTTGGAGACCAGGCTCATGGCCTCCACCGGACAGGCCTCGACACAACGGCCGCACCCGGAGCACTGTTCCGCGTTAATGTCTGGCAAAAAATTGGTGGTGGCGATGGGATGTAATACGGCAAATCGCTTGGCAGCCAACATGGCCTCGCAGCAGCAACCACAGCAGTTGCAGATGAAGGCCACCTGCTCGCGAACGTTCTCCCCGAATTGGACCAGACCGTGCTCGATTGCCGATTGCAGTAGCTCGAGGCCTTCGCTCGCGTCCACGCGGCGCGCAATACCGTGCTTGATCAGGGAATTCGCCGTGGAACTGAAGGTCATGCAGATATCCATCGGCGCATTGCAGGCGCGATCTAAATGCTGCATCTTGTGCCGGCAATAGCAGGTGCCAATGGCGATGTGCGATGCGCTCTTTACTACTTCGGACGCGCGTTCGTAGTTGAGTACGTGCAGCATGTTGTCAGACGCGAGGGCAGGTTCATTCACGAACACTCGGCCTAGTTGCGTCTCGCCTCCGGCGAAAAGTGCACGAACGAAATCCTCTTCGACGTTGAGGTACTGGTAGAACAACTCTGCCAGCAACTGCTGATCGTAGCTATTTCCCAGGCGCATCATGGAGAACTCGAAGAAGCCCGCCATGGGCGGCGGCAGGACGAAGGCTTGCTCGCCATATATCTCAAGGTCAACCATCATGCCTCGTGAGGCAAGACGGTCGAGTATCGAACGCGATTCGGCTTCGGTCTTCTTCCAGATGCGCGCTGCGGTTTCTACGTTGAATGGCTTGATGGGAAGGAGCGAGACCAGTTCAGCTTCTTCGGGCGAGAAAAGAACTTGCAGGATTTGGAACAACAGTTCTGTAGGTGGCGCTCCCAGCGGAAAGCGATTCAACCTCTCGGAAAGCTTTCGATAATTCTCGCGTGCGGTCTGGTGCGACATTGCCGCTCTCCTTTCCGCCGGAACCATGCGCCGCAGACCTCATCGAGACCGGCTGCTCGCGACACAACATAATGTGATACCCCCATTTTCGCCAGCTTGCAAGCAGGTTGCGCGCCAAGGGCGGAAAGCATGGTTGTTGCAAGCAGCTTTGTGATGCCTCTCCAGCCACGTAGAATGAACTCCGACCGCCTATGTCCAGCCGCAACCTAAAATCAACGAGCTTACTTAATGCAATGATCGGCGCAATCCTGTTCTGCGCGACGGCGGCCTTCGTCCTCTGGCAAAACGCTCACCTGACGATACTTTGGGACCTGAGCTACATTCTGGAAAACGCCACTCGAATGTCGCTGGGGCAGATTCCTTATCGCGATTTTCCCTTTCCATACGCGCCTCTGACGTTTGCCTTACAGGGGGCAATTATCAAGCTGTTTGGGCGGGAAGTGCTCCACCATTACCTCTACGCCTCGGTAACGGCAGGGATTGCGACGGTCCTGACCTGGCGCATTCTGCTTCGAGTGCTTGGCCCTTCTCAACTTCCGCAGCGGCTGGTTGCATCGTTGCTTTCGCTGCCGCTTGTGTTTCTCGGAACCAGCAGCATTCTTCCGATCCCGTTTTATGACTCCGACTGCACGCTGTTTATATTGTTCTGCGTCTGGCTGCTGCTGCGTCTAGAGGCGGCGGGGTACCCACCGCTGGCAACGTTTGCCTGCGGAATGCTGGTTGCAATTCCACCGTTCATCAAGCAAAACACGGGGCTCGCTTACCTGCTGAGTGTGTGCGTGTGCTTCGTATATCTTGCGATCCGAAAAAAGAGAGGGTGTGCGGTACTTCTCGCGGGAGCGGGTGTTGGGTTAGCCGCAATACTCACGGTAATCCAGATGACCGCTGGCCTCGGGAACTACTATCACTGGACGATACAGTTTGCTGCTTCGCGCCGCCTGCCCGGGCTCTCGACTATGCTCGCCACCTACAAGGACCCGGCACTGATCTGGATTTTCGTGGTGTTCGCGATGGGCTTGGGTGCTTGCTTCCTGCTTGGGAAAAGAGCTGCATTCTCTTGGGCGGCGGTTGCGCTGATGGCGTTACCGTTTCTGTGGGCTGTGGTGGAATTGCTGCGTCAGCAGGATGCTTCTGATCGCGTCGAAGCCCTGCTGCATCTGTGGCCGCCGCTGCTGGCCACTGCATTACTCATAGCCCTCTATAAATTGCCCCGCGCCCACGCTTTTGCGCAATTGTGTCCCATGGTTGTACTAGGTGTGATTCACGGCGCGTTTCTTTCGCAACAGCTCTGGGGATCGACCTATGCGCTCTGGCCCCTGCTGATGATCCTGATCGCAACGATCCTCGTCGCGCTCAGCAATGCTAGTCATCGCAAAGAAGATTCCGACAAACAATACGGAAATTCTTCACTCCCGTTCACCGCTCTCGCAGTGCTGATCTCAATTACGCTGCTCATCACGGGTGCGTATTATGCGGTGAGCCACGAGCGCCTGGATTACGCCGATCTCACGGGCGATACCCTGAACCACAGCAGCCTGCAACCACTGCACGGTCTTGCAATGCGCGGCAACTGGCTACCGGATTTCGAAGAGCTCGTCGCATACTCCGACCGCGAGATCCCGCGCGAGCAAGCTATCCTGATGCTTCCGGGAGAAGACCTGTTCTATTTCACAACAGGGCGTGTGCCGAGGTTCCCGGTGGTGATGATGGACAACACCGTGAATCCTTACTCAGCCGCACAACTCGTTGAACTGGCACGTCAGCAGAATGTGCAATGGCTGGTTGTGAAGCGCACGTTGCAGCTACAGGAGGACCCTACGCCGTTCCGTTCGCAGTTCCTGTCGCTTGCCGAACGGAAGTTTGAACCAGTTGAATCGCTGAACAACTACGATGTCTATCGACGCAAGCACGAGTAGGGTTCGACTACAAACAAGAAGGCCGAAGCCTCAGCCCCGGCCTAATCATTCAACTCATACCCTAGACGCGCCGTAGCCAAACTTCCTGCACGCGGTGATCGGGACCCTTCTGCATCACCACTTGCGCTCGCTCCCGCGTCGGCGCCACGTTCGTCACCAGGTTCAGCAGGTTGATGCGTTCCCAGATGTTCTCGGCAAAGGCCTTTGCCTCCTCCTCGTCCAGATTCGCATAACGGTGAAAGTACGAGCGGGGATTCCGAAAAGCCGTGTTCTTCAGCAACATGAAACGTTCGAGATACCAACGCCGGATGCACGACTCCTCGGCATCCACATAGATTGAGAAATCAATCAGGTCGCTGGCAAAAAGCATTGGCGAGCGTCTTCCGCTGAAGGGATTCATCTGCAGCAAATTCAGGCCTTCGAGGATCAATATCTCCGGGCGCCGGATCTCCAGATATTCATTAGGCACGATGTCATAGCTGTCATGCGAGTACACGGGCACCTTCAGCGTCTTATCACCCTGCCGCAAGGCCACCATGAAGTCGAGCATCTTGTGGACGTCGTAGCTTTCAGGGAAGCCCTTTTTCTCCATCAGCCCCCGCTCTTGCAGCACTGAATTGGGGTAGAGAAATCCATCGGTGGTCACCAGTTCCACGGAGGGATGATCAGCCCAGCGAGAAAGCACCTGCGCCAGCACCCGCGAGAATGTGCTCTTGCCTACTGCGACGCTTCCAGTGACGGCGATAATGTAGGTGGGACGCAGGCTTGGGCGTCCGAGAAAAGCGTTCTTCACCCGCCCCAACCCATTCACCATCGCGATATGGATATTCAACAGTCGCCCGAGCGGAAGATAGATCGACTCGACCTCGTCCAGCGATACAGGATCGTTCAATCCTCTCAGGGAGTCCAGATCCTCATCGCTGATTTCCAGCGGCATGTTTGCCCTGAGCTGTGCCCATTGTTCGCGGCTGAACTTGTCATAAAGATGCGGAAACATCTTGTGCATCTCGTCAGCGTTTCGACTATGAGCTGTCTTGCCGTTCGCCATCGAATCCCCTTCGCTCGTCAATTGCTTTCGTCGGATGTACGGTGCAATCCTGCCGTTGCTAGTGTAGGGCACCAGCGCTGTTCCGCGCCACGTACTCAAAAAGGCGCAACACGCTCGCATATTGTTAAGCGTCAACCTGCTAGAACACGCTATAACAACAAAGAATAAGCCCATGCTCAACGCTAGGTGCGCCAAACTCACGCCAGTTATCATCTAACCGACTGAACCATGCCTGCTGATCCGTCGATTCCGCGCTGGCGATTTCTTCTGCGCGCCCTGGAACATCGAAATTACCGTCTCTTCTTCAGTGGCCAGAGCCTGTCTCTGATTGGCACCTGGATGACCCGCATCGCGACCAGTTGGCTGGTTTACCGGCTCACCGGCTCGGCTTGGATGCTTGGAATCATCGGATTTCTCGGACAAATTCCAACTTTCCTGCTCGGCCCCTTCGCAGGAGTGTGGGTGGACCGCTGGAGCCGACATCGCACGCTTGTGTGGACGCAGGTTTTCTCGATGGTGCAGTCCTTTGCGCTCGCTGTGCTCGCCTTCAGCGGACACATCGCAATGTGGGAGGTCGCCCTCCTTAGCGTTATGCAGGGCGTCATCAATGCTTTCGATACGCCGGCGCGCCAGGCATTTCTGATCGAGATGGTCGGAGATCGCGCTGTGCTCTCGAATGCGATCGCGCTCAACTCCACGATGGTTAATGCCGCGCGGCTGCTAGGCCCTTCGATCGGCGGGCTTATTATCGCCAAGTTCGGCGAAGCATGGTGCTTCGCGATCGATGGCTTCAGCTACGTGGCGGTCATCCTAAGCCTGTTGCTCATGTCCGTGGCTGCCGCAGCGCCTCGTCATCATGAAGAGGAAAATCTCTGGCGCGAGTTGGCGGAAGGCTTCAGCTATGTTTCGGGCTCGGTACCGATGACGTCGATTCTGCTGTTGCTGGCCATCGTGAGCCTGGTCGGCATGCCATACTCCGTCCTGCTGCCGATATTTGCTTCGCAGATCTTTCAAGGAGGGGCCCACACGCTGGGCCTTCTGATGGCCGCTACCGGAGTTGGAGCACTCACCGCGGCACTCACCATGGCAGCTCGGCGATCAATCATCGGTCTGGGCCGGCAGATCGGAATTGCCGCCACGCTCTTCGGCAGTGGGATCTTTGTGTTTTCCCTCTCTCGCAACTTGCCACTGTCGCTACTGATGCTGCTGATCACCGGCTTTGCCATGATGCAGCACATGTCTGCCAGCAACACCATCCTGCAGACCATCGCCGATCCGGACAAGCGTGGTCGGGTGATGAGCTATTACACAATGGCCTTCATGGGGATGACGCCGTTCGGTTCACTCTTTGGCGGAGCAATCGCCGCGCGCTTTGGAGCACCCCGCGCCCTGACCATTAGCGGATTGATCTGCATTGCGTCAGCAGCGACTTATTTCGCCGTACTTCCTTCTATCCGGCGGGCGCTGCGCCCCATCTACATCGAGTTGGGAATCCTGCCGCAGATGAACCAAGCCATCAACTCCGCGTCCAACCTCGCTTCCGATAGCGCTCCACAATAAAAAAGGCCACCGGACGCCCGATGGCCAAGTCGCAGAGTTCAGAGCTTAGAAGTGCTTCCCAAAGAATTCTTGAACTGTCCCGGGGCCGCCTTAGCCAGCACCCGAACACAGGCAGGACCGGAGTCCCGCACTTCGATAGCTCACAAAGGTGGTATGCAAATATGTGTCCATCTCGGATGAATTGTTTAGGTGATTGAAAAACCGCATCTTACCTGTTGTTAGGAGAAGAAGACGGATTGCGATTCTATGGAAAGCAGAAAGATGCGGCGGGATTGTCTCCGCTTTTCAGTAGATTCACTTAAGCCTGTATAACTTTTTGGATACAAGATCCTGATTGATCCCGCAACATCCGACTTCAAACCAAGAGCGCGCGCTCCAGTTCCCTCGCCGCACTCAGGACGAGCCAGTCCTTTCCCCATGCTGCGCTCAACTGCACGCCGACCATACGGGCACAGGGGACGGAAATCGTCGGCCAGCCGAGCACGTTTAGCGGTCTCGTGTTGCGAAGCATTTTCAACTCAAGTACCCGAGCATCAGGCCCCTCGATCTCCTCCACCGTGGGCGGCAGGATTGGCGACGTAGGCGTGAGCAATATATCGATTTCCGGTACGCCCGCTCGATTCCTCTCTCGCATAAGTTCCAGCCAGCGCCGCGCCTCGACATAGGTTTCGACCGCGACTTTCTTGCCATTCACGATGCGTGGCAGCGTGCGCGGATCATACAGACCGCTGTGTTCGGCAACCATCTTCTCGTGGTAAGCCCAGCTCTCGGCATTGCTGGCCTTGCGGTCTTCGCTGACCTCGATTTCTACGTCCTGCAGTGTCCACCCAAGTCGTCGCGCGGCATTGAGTGCCTGCTCAAAGCCTGACGCCACCTCGGGCGCCAAGTCATCGCAGAAATATTTGCGCACGACACCGCAGCGCAATTGGGTTGGAGCACTCCACTGCGCAGGTTCGCCGGCGAGCACGGTAAATAGTTCGCCAGCATCCTCCACAGTGCGTGCGAGCGGTCCCACGTGATCGTAGGAGAATGCAAGAGGAATGACTCCCGCAGCGGGAACGACGCCATAAGTTGGCTTGAACCCGACTACGCCGCAACAAGCCGCTGGCAGCCGGATAGAGCCTGCCGTATCGGTTCCGAGTGCTCCAAAGCACATTCCTGCTGCAACGGAGGCGGCCGACCCGGAGGACGAACCTCCGCAAACTCGGGTGGGATCGAGCGGATTTCGCGCGGCACCGAAGGCACTTACGACCCCACTCCCGCCATAGGCGAACTCATGCAAATTGGTTTTGCCGATGAAAATTGCGCCAGCCTGACGCAAGCGGCGCACGCACTCGGCATCAGCCTCCGCCGGAAGCGCGTTCTCAAGGACATGACTTGCGGCGGTCGTGCGCATTCCGCGCACGTCGATGAGATCCTTGATGGCGAGCGGAATGCCGCGCAATGGACCTTCGACAGAACCAGAGTCCACGACGGCGGCGGCCCGGAACGCCTCCGCCGACGCGACGCTGATGAATGTGCGCAGATCATCGTTGTCGGCCGAGATCGTTTCCAGGCACTCGCGCACGACTTGTACGCATGAGGTTTCTCGGCGATCCATGGCTGTCCGCAGTTGGACCAGACTTCGGAATTGCGATGAGTTCTTCATCTGGATGTCACTCCGGCTTCACAACTCGTCAAACTAGCTGCGCATGGGCCCAGGGTGATGGTGTACGGTTGGCTCCTCGGCAACGATGGCGATTTCCGCATCATTCGCTGCAGCGATGACTCGTTCGCGATCAAGCATGAGGCACTTGTTGGCGTCTAGCGCGAGGCAGCTTGCACCGGCCTTCACCATGGTCTCAATCGTGTGGATGCCAACCACAGGAACGTCGAAACGCATGTCCTGATTCGGCTTGGCCACCTTCACCACGGTCAAGGCGCGGCTCAAGGTACTGGCCTCTCCGTGCAGGCTCTGCATCAGCGTGCCCGCACGCAGGATGGCTTCGTCTGTGCCTTCCATGGCTTCGATGGCTACACAGGCGGCCTCGGCGATCACCACTGTCTGTCCGATGTCGAAGCGCGCGACATGATGGGCCACGGCGCGCCCATAGGTGATGTTCGTCTGCTCCTGATCGTTTGGAGCGCGGCGCGTGAGCACACCGGCCTGCGCCAGCATCGGCTCAAGTAAGCTGGTCGAGTTCTGGAGGTGGATGCCTTCGTCACCAAGTACCTTGGCGACGGCCCCAATCAACGAATCCGTGTTGCGGGTAGCGAGGCTCATCAGCAACTTTGCGAGCTTCCAATCCGGCTTGATCGAACTGAAGATCTGCTTGTGCTTAACCTGCCCGGCCATAATGGCTTCGCTGACGCCTTCCTGCTTAAAGGTCTCGATCAGCTTGCCTAACTCACCCAGAGAAAGCCAGTGCACGGCGGCCGCGCCACGCTTCTCGATGGCCGCATCTGTTTCCTCGCGAATGGCCGCGACAACTACCTCATAGCCCTTTGCCCGCGCAGCATCCAACACCAGAAACGGGAACTTACCATTGCCCGCAATCAACCCCAGCCGTGCACCCATTCGTCTCGCTCCCTTCGGAGTTACCCGTTACACAATAAAGCCGGAGCATAAGCCCCGGCGAAACTATCGTCCACTCTTACTCTCAACTCAAGTCCAGAATTTCTCGTTGTCGCCCGAAACAGGCCGAAAACACACTTCGAAATTCTACTTAAGAACCCCGCGCTCGCTCTTGCGAATGAAGTCGACGAGCATCTGCACGTCTTCAGACATATCGCCGTCGCTTTCAATCCGCTCTAGCGCTTGCGTGGTATTCAGCTTGGCGGCCAGCAAGAGCCGGAAAGCTTTCTGAATCTTGCGCACGCGCTCTTTGCTGAATCCGCGGCGCTCCAATCCTACGGAGTTTGCGCCGTAGGCATGCACATCGCGAACCGCGCTGGTCTTCGAGAACGGCATTACGTTCTGCGTGATCGTCGTTCCACCACCGATATAGGAGTGCGCTCCAACGGTCACGAACTGATGCACCGGGCACAGCGCTCCGACAACCGCCCAGTCCTCCACGGTGACGTGTCCGGCCAGGGTGGCTGCGTTGGCCATGATGACGTTGCTTCCGATGTGGCAATCGTGCGCAATATGGGCGTAGGCCATGATCAGGCAGTTGGAGCCGATCGAAGTCAGCCCGCCGCCCTTCACTGTACCGCGATGGATCGTGACATATTCGCGGATCTCGTTGTTGTCGCCCATCTCCAGCCGCGTCGGCTCGCCTTTGAACGACAGGTCCTGCGGCCCCATGCCGACCACCGCAAAGGGATGAATTCTGTTTTGGCTGCCCATCTTGGTTGGCCCGGTCAGCACCACATGCGACATGAGCTCGCAGTGCTCGCCAAGTTCCACGTCGGGTCCGACTAGGCAGAACGGTCCAATCGTGCACGATTCGGGCACATGTGCTTTCGGGTCCACCACCGCGCTTGGATGAATCGCCATTACTCTGCCGCCGCGTCGTCAGACTTCTTGATTCTGACCAGCTGGCACATTACCGTCGCCTCGCAAACCTTCTTGCCGTCCACGGTGATGATACCTTCCATTTTCACGGCCAGCGTGCGCCAGTTGATCACATTGACCTCAATGCGCAGCTGATCGCCGGGGATGACCTGGCGGCGGAATTTCGCGCGATCGATCCCTGTAAACACCGTCAGCATCTCGCTGCGGTTTGGAATTTCGGTCATCAGCAGTGTGGCGCCCGCCTGCGCGATCGCCTCGATCATCAGCACGCCCGGCATAATGGGATTTCCCGGGAAGTGGCCACGGAAGAACTCTTCGTTTGCCGTCACGTTCTTGATGGCGACGATGTGCTTTGTCCGCTCCAACTCGATCACGCGGTCGATTAGCAGAAAAGGGTAACGGTGAGGCAGTATCTTCTGGATGGCAACGCTGTCGAGGGGCAACTTCTCCAGAAATTCAGGCGTAAGGGTGGCGTCAGGACTATGGAATTCGCTCATTGAACTTCCCGTGGATTGGTGAATAGAAGTATAGCAGCCAGTGTTGCTTGGGACGAAACGCCAATCGGCTCGCTCAGTTCGTCAAAAGCTTGAGAACGCGCTTACGATGATCAGCTTCGTTTCAAGTTCTATGCAGGCCCGGCGTACAATCCCAAGTCACGATGCCGAAGCGCTCATCATCGCCGCTGCTTCACACTCTCACCGGCCAACTCCCCGAGATGGTGGCCACCCTTCGCCGATACGTCGAGCAGGAGTCACCATCGAACTCGCCCGAAGCTGTCGCGGCACTCGTATCACTCATTTCGTCCGACTTTGCCTCGCTCCCGGCACGGATGACTCAACATAAGCTTCCCGGCTATGGCCCGGCACTGCGGATCGACATCTCCGGCCAACGTCGTGCGTCACGTCTGCTGTTGCTCGGCCATACCGACACGGTGTACCCGCTCGAGACACTACGCAGCATGCCTTGGCGGGAGAATAGCGGCCGCGTCTACGGCCCCGGCGTCTTCGACATGAAGGGCGGGATCATGCAGGCCCTGTTTGCCCTGCGAGCTCTCGCCTCCCGAGGCCCATTGCCCTGCCCCGTCACCCTGCTGCTGGTTCCAGATGAGGAAATCGGCAGCCCCGCTTCACGTGGCATTACGGAGAAGCTTGCACTGAATTCCAAGGCAGTCCTCGTGCTGGAGCCGGCATTTGGTCCGAAAGGAGCCTGCAAGACCTCCCGCAAGGGCATTGCCCGCTACACGGTGAGAGTTCATGGACGAGGCGCTCATGCGGGACTCGATTTCGAACGTGGAGCCTCGGCGATTACGGAAGCTGCGCGGCAGGTGTTGGCCGCGGCTGCGCTTTCGCGGCCCGAACGCGGACTCACCCTGAATCCGGGCGTCATCTCAGGGGGCACGCGCCCCAATGTCGTAGCCGATTTTGCAGAATTTTTGGTGGATGTGAGGTTCCTCACAGCGTCCCAGGCAGCCCGCGTAGATGCTTGTATGCACAAGCTGCAACCGAATGATCGAAGATGCCGGTTGGAGGTACTGGGCGGAGTGGAGCGAGGGCCTTTTCAGCGCTCTCCCGCGACAGCGCGCCTTTACCGGATGGCGGCTCAGGTCGCCGATCAACTCGGGTTTCACCTCGACGAGGCGGCTGTTGGGGGAGCCTCGGACGGAAACCTTACCGCTGCCCTGGGTTTACCGACGCTTGACGGCCTCGGCGCCGTGGGTGATGGAGCCCACTCGATGGGTGAATACGTGTTAGCTCGGGAGATGCCCCGCCGTAGTGCTCTGTTGGCGGAACTAATAACAACTCTGGCTAAGTCTTAAGGGGTTTCATCCTTTGACGAGGCGTAAGACGTAACCTACACTTATACAGAATGCACAGCCTGCAGGTGGAACGATCCGTTCCGAAAAACCTCGAACAGTCTGAGCGAAATGGAGAATACACACAATGTTCGGTGGAAAAATTGGCGTTCCGGAACTGCTCGTCATCCTCGTGATCGCGCTCATCATCTTTGGCCCCTCGAAGATCTCTGAGCTGGGTAAAGGCCTCGGCGAAGGCATCAAGAACTTCAAGAGCGCCGTGAAGGATGGGGAAGCGACCCCGGCCGAGCCTGAAAAGAAGTAGTTCGGCGCCTTTTCACGTCAAGTTTCGTGGAACGCGCCTCGCTACCTTGTGAGGCGCTTCCGGTCCGCAATCTGGCCTAACGTTTGCCGTAGCGTGTGCTCGCTGAGTGCCTCTGCGCGTTTGAGCACGCTGCCTAGCCGGGCCACCGGCAGTCCCACCACGTTGAAATAACACCCTCGTATGCGCGGAATCCACATGGAAGCTCTGCCCTGAATCGCATAGGCTCCGGCTTTGTCCATGGGCTCGCCTGTCGCAACATAGGCTTCGATCTCCTCGGAGGTCATGGTGGCGAACTCTACCTCGGTCACCTCCGATGCAACTTCCGAGTCCATAACACCTTCGGCGTTCCAATAAGCCACGCAGACACCAGTGGTCACTTGGTGCGTACGCCCACTTAGGGAACGGAGCATCCGCCTCGCGTCGTCGGGGTCCACCGGCTTGCCAAGACTTACACCCTCGACCACAACCGTGGTATCCGCACCCACGACCAGCGCATCGCGAGGAGAGGCCTTGAGCACTTCCAAGGCCTTCTCGCATGCTAAGCGTTTCACGTACTCGAACGGGTCTTCCCCCGGAAGCAGGCTTTCGTCCACTTCGGCGGGACGGACGTCAAACTCAAATCCGGCGTTGCGCAACAGTTCTGCTCGTCGTGGCGACTGTGAGGCGAGTATCAGCATGTCTTCATTCTACGCAACCTTCCTCCCACGTTCGCTCGTCCTACCAGCGTGCAAACCGCAATTCAGCCTTCTCCCCTGGGCGCCACTCTCCGAGGAGATCTCGTAGATTTCTATCTCTGGGCACCGAACCTCAACTCGGTGAGCCTTCGCCTGTTTCGTCCAGATGCGCCGCCACGTACCTATCCCATGCTGCCTGCCGCTGGATACTGGTCGTTGACCCTACCGGCCTCGGCTGGAGACCGTTATCAGTACATCGCCGGAGGTCTCGCGCTACCTGACCCTGTCTCGCGGCTACTTCCGGAGGGCGTACACGGCCCTACAGAAATCGTCGATCCCAGCTTTCCATGGACGGACAATATCTGGCGCGGACTGCCACTCTCGAACTATGTCATCTACGAGCTTCACGTTGGCACCTTCACTCCGGAAGGCACTCTCGATGCCGCAATCCCGCGGCTCGACTACCTGCACGACCTTGGAGTCACCGTAGTCGAGCTCATGCCGCTGAACGCCACACCGGGCAAGCGAAACTGGGGATACGACGGCGTGGGCCTTTACGCCGTACAGGCCAACTACGGTGGCCCGTCTGCGTTGCGCCGTTTTGTCGATGCCGCGCACTATCGCGGGCTCGGCGTGATCATCGACGTTGTCTATAACCATCTCGGTAACGAAGGAAATTACCTTTCACAGTTTGGGCCATACTTTTCGAGCAAGCATCAGACGCCGTGGGGAAACGGCGTCAACTATGACGACAACGGCTCCGCCCATGTGCGGCGTTTCATTGTTGAGAACGCCGTGTACTGGCTGCGCGAATATCATCTCGATGGGCTTCGCCTCGACGCCGTGCAGACGATCAAGGACGACTCTCCGCAAAACATTGTTGCCGAGGTCGCCGCGCGCGCTCATCAATTCGGAGCCGCCGAGCACCGCACGATCGTGGTCACCTGCGAGACGGATGAGAATCTTCCAAGGTACGTGCTTGCCCCCGAGCAGTCCGGCTATGGCGCCGATGCCGTCTGGAGTGATGACTTCCATCACGCCATTCACGTCCTGCTCACTGGAGAAGACAAGGGCTATTACCAGGACTTCGCGAATCCTGAGCATCACGATGAGCTAATCACCAAAGTTCTCTCCGAACCATTCGCATTTCAGGGAGAGCCTTTTCAATTCTGGCAAGGTCGCCCGCGCGGAGCCTCACCCAAAGGGATACCGCTGCCTTCGCAGATCATCTGCATTCAGAACCACGATCAGGTTGGCAATCGAGCCATCGGCGAACGCCTGACGGCGCTCGCTCCGGCGGGGGCACGCAAACTCGCAGCGGCACTTCTGCTGCTGTCTCCACACACGCCGCTGATATTCATGGGAGAGGAGTACGACGAGTCTGCACCGTTCCAGTTCTTCACGGACTACGGTGACCCCGTGCTCCAAAAGGCCGTGTCAGAAGGCCGACGCAAGGAATTCGCCGACTTCGATTGGACCGAGGTTCCCGATCCGCAAGACCCTGCCACCTTCGAACGCTCGCGCCTGCAGTGGGCGCAGAACCCGGAAAACCTCGACATGCTCACCTGGTATCGCACGCTGCTGCGCCTGCGCCGCAAGTACGTGCTACCAAACACGCGCACGGCTGCCGCCAACTGGAGCAATGATCACATCCTGTCAGTTCAAGTTCCCGCCGATGCACCACAGTTGCAGATCCTCGCCAGCAATGGCGCCCCTATGCCTCCAGTGAAACAAGAGTGGAAACTCGAACTGGAAAGCCATCAGGACGGCTACGACGTGCAGATCTATGTGCGAGGATAATCTCGCGATCGGAAGGCGGATGAAGTGGAGCGCTCGGGGGGCCGCGGCTCGAGCGCAAGAATAATGAAATTTTCAATTGAGTGCGGCATCCGCAAGGCATAGTCTCACGCTGTACAGTCTAGTTCTTCTTCCATGGAGCAATCAGGTGAGCGAACCCTCTCTCGTTCCGGCCAACTTCGCACTGAAGTTCAACACCCGCTCTATGGGTGTGAAGCTGATCGTTGTGTGCGGTTTGGCGATCATCATGTTGATTCCCGCGCTGTTTGTCAGTGAGGTAGTGAATGAGCGTGCACGGCGTGCTCAAGACGTCATACAGGAAATCAGCGGTCATGTGGGCGGGCAGCAAACTTTCCTTGGCCCAACGCTCACCGTACCTTATACCGTGCCTTCGCAGTCGACGACGGAGTTTCCCAAGCGCGGCATTTATGTCGTGTTTCCGGCGCAGGCATCGGGAACGGTAAAAACGCGGACGGAAGAACGGCGGCGCTCACTGTTCAAGGTCCCGGTGTTCCAGGCTGATCTCGCGCTCGATGCCCAGTTTGATCTGACCAATGTTCCCTCTACAGTGCCTGTCGGGGCAGTGCTCGACTGGAGCCACGCCGAGATCGAAGTCGGCGTAAGTGACGCCCGCGGCGCGCTCTCGGATGCCGTGCTCAGCGTGAATGGCAAGACTCTGACACTTATTCCATCGGAAAACATAGAAGACATCACGCCTTCAGGCGATCAAAATCAGAACACGAAGCTCACTTACTTTGGTGCGAGGGTCGGAGAAATCGCTCATCCCGATTCTCAGTTCCGCGTGCAGTCCACGCTACGCTTCTCGGGTGCTCAGCGCATTGCCGTTCTCGCCTACGGAAAAACCACGACACTTCACATACAGGGCGACTGGCCCAGTCCGAGCTTTGACGGCGGATTTCTTCCGGTAAATCGCAACATCACCCCGCAAGGCTTCTCAGGCGAGTGGTCTGTTCCGTTTATCGCCCGCGGAGTTCGTGCCGAGGGTAGCGTCGGCGCAATCTCCGGCCTACATTCAACCGCACTCGGCGTGTCCTTCATCGAGGTCGCCGACCCTTATCAATCCGTAAGCCGCTCGCTCAAATACGCGCTTCTGTTTTTGGGATTGGTGTTTCTTTCTTATTTCATCTTCGAAGTCACAACGGGCAAGCAAGTGCATCCGGCACAGTACGTCCTGGTTGGGGTCGCTCAAATCATCTTCTATCTGCTATTGCTGTCGTTGGCGGAGAGAGTCGGGTTTGACCTGGGATTCGCAATCGGCGGAGCTGCGACCGTGCTGCTCTTGTCCGCCAACGCAACATGGATATTCGCGAGCCGCGCGCAAGGCGTTCGTGCATTGGGTGTCTTCAGCCTGCTCTACTCGCTTATATACGTCATGCTACGACTGGAGGACAATGCATTGCTCGTGGGTGCGATCGCGAGTTTCTTGATTGTCGCGGCCGCTATGTATCTCACCCGCAACATCGACTGGTATGGCTCCCTGCCCTCGCCGGCAACCGCGCCACTCAACACGCCGGCGAGGCCGAAAGATTCTGTATAGAGCTGTGTTTCAGTCGATTCGCATATCGCTGTCGTAATCAACGACGAGCGACTTGTCCGTGAGGTGAACACTGCGAATATCCAACCGCTCCAGGGTAAGCGGATATCCGCTCGTCTCCGTCGATTTGGTGAGGATCTCGCGCAGCATGGTAGCGGCGTTTATCTTGATGCTGGACGGCACTTTGTGGCTCAGGAATGGCGCGAGCAGAAAATTCACTTCCGCTGAATCGCTTACCCGGTCCAGCTTCGCATCCGTCACGCCAATGGACTCTCCCTCAGCATTCGGAGCCAGCGAAATCACTGTGTTCATGGACACGGGGAATCCAATGCAGCGACTGCCGATCTGCTTGCCGTATTTGCCGGCCGTGTGTACACGCACAAGGATGCGATCGCCGGAAAAGTACAGGTGCGGATCCTCTGCGTACAGGAAGCAGGGAGAGTGCGGATCGCCCTTGATGTAGTAGCGCTGATCCGAACCGTTGAACAGCCGTGCCTTTAACGTGCGCTCCAGCGAATTAGAGGAAACCTTGAACTGACCGGCCTCACAGGCCGGAACACAGCACAACAAAAGACAGCAGAAGAACACAGTAGAACGTATCGACATGGGTAAATCCGGAAGAGCCCAGAAAATACCGATCCAGCACGCGATGATTCTGCGCGCCTGAACTAATCCTAGATCGAGAGACTCTGAAATAAGGATACTCCTGTCCGATGATCGCGATCACCTCCAATTCCGCTCAGCGATTTGCAGAAGATGTACGATGGAAGCCTGCAAGGAGCCCTCGGCATGTATTCCTTCGAATTCGCAACCGCGCAGCAGATCCTATTCGGCTGCGGCAAGATCGCGCAACTACCTGCGATTGCTGCACGCCATGGCATTCGCCGCGCAATCGTCGTTACCGGAAAATCCCCCGCGCGCGTACAGCCCGTGATCAATTTTTTGACGGACTCGGGGATCGAGCATCAAATTTTTCCGGTTCCGTCGGAGCCCAGTATTCCTCTGCTGCAGCAGGCCGTGGCAAAAGCCGCCGAGGGCCGGTGTGATGGCGTCCTTGCAATCGGCGGCGGATCCGTAATTGACACAGGAAAAGCAATCGCCGCGCTGCTTCGTAACACGGACGACGTTTTCGAATACCTGGAAGTGATCGGCAAAGGGCATGCGCTTTCGAATCCGAGCGCTCCATGCATCGCAGTCCCGACAACTGCAGGTACAGGCGCCGAGGTTACCCGCAACGCAGTTCTGTTCTCTCCGGAGCACGCGGTAAAGGTGAGCCTGCGTTCGGCTACCATGCTTCCAGTCGCCGCCATCGTCGATCCCGACCTCACTCGAGACGTCCCGGCAAACACTACGGCGTGGTCCGGAATGGACGCGCTGACGCAGCTGATCGAACCATACGTTTCCGCCCGCGCAAACGTCTTCACCGACGCGCTCTGCGCGCAGGCGATCCCGATTGCTGCTCGATCGTTGCCGAAGGCATTTCGCAACGGAGCCGACATGGACGCACGCACGGGAATGTCGCTCGCAAGTCTTTTTGGTGGACTCGCACTGGCCAACTCCGGTCTTGGCGTTGTGCACGGTTTCGCCGGTCCACTCGGAGGCATGTTCGACGCACCGCACGGAGCCATCTGCGCCGCCATCCTGCCGCACGGAATGGCCGCAAACATCGCGCACTTGCGTTCGGCAACGGACAAGTCCGGCGACCCCATATTCGAGCGCTATCGCACTGTGGCCCGCCTGCTCACCGGAAACGACGAAGCCGAACCTGAGGATGGCGTCGCATTCGTTCAACAACTGAGCCGGGAACTCAACATACCGCCGCTTTCGCAATTCGGCATGAGCGCCTCAGACGCCGCACAGGTTGTGGAGAAATCAGCACGCGCCAGCAGCATGAAAGCAAACCCCGTCGTGCTCTCCTCTGAAGAACTGGCAGAGGTTTACCTGCACTCATTGTGATCGCCGCTAATGCGTCAAGTCCTCGTCATACATGCGGCGCGAGCGAAACTGCAGGCGCGGGTCGCGTGTTGCGAGGATTTGTACCGAATGCTTGCCATACGTTTGCTGTGGCGGTTCATAGGTAAGCACGTACCCGCTATGTAGATCTTCCATCACGGCGCGCAAGATGCTGGGTACATCCTGACCTGGCGCGAAGCTCAAGCCTCCACTGCCCGAGGCGAGAATACGAAGGCTGTTGTCACCCTCTCCAGTGCCAGCCTTCTTTGCCCGCGAGTTCACGCAATAGATAGGCGCCTGCACCTTTGTTGCAGCCTCTAACGCATCGCCGATTGAGTGCTGACTGATAGTATCCATGCCATCGGAAAACAGGATTATGGCTTGCCGCACTTCGGGATCGCGACTCGCTTCAAGCACCTCAGCCGCATCCACCAGCGCGTCGTAGAGTGGCGTTGCACCGGAAGCGCGGAGAGTGCTCAATTTCACTTGAGCCAATTGCGTGTTGCAGTTTCTGGCGCAGATGAGCATTGGCTTCATACCGCCGAAGGCAAGGATGGAAACTCTGTCGTGCTCACCCCAAGCAGAGTTTGCGACAAAGTTCTTCACCTCCGCAATCTCCTCCGGAATCTGCTTTTCTAAAGAGTCGCTCGCATCGAGCAAGACGATTAGATCGAGCGGGCTCTCCGAGGCAGGAGCAAAGCTGCGAAAATGCCGAATGATGGTGCCGTTGTCGGCCACGGCAACATCCGAGGCATTCAGTTGGGTTATGACCCGGCCCTGACGATCGGAGACAGCAAATGACAGCCGAACCTCTGTCGTGCCGCTCTGCAGAGTGAAGCCTGTGTTCTCAGCCGCGTTGAGGGGAAAGGAATTGAAGAGCACAGCCAGGAGCAGCGAAAACAGGAATACCGCAATACCGTGCTTCGTTGAAAACCGCATCGTACACTCCGTTCCCCTGAGCGAACGGATGTATCGAGTCGTGAATGAAGCCTTGAGTTGCCTTTACCGAACAGCGAGAGAGAAGAACGAAATTGTTCCCGCGATGACGTGCTCTTCCCAAAATTGCTGGCTGGAAAATCTTAAGAATTCGGAAAGTTCGACCGGCATGCAAAGATAGAGGACCAGTGCGTAACAGCTGAGAGATTTTCGCATGCGTGCAATAGAAAACCCGGGCAGTGTCGGCCCGGGTCTCAGATACTGCAGTGTCTACCGAGTTCAACGTGCGCCGCTGGAGATTACTGAGGCTCGTGGAGGATTGCGAACTTCGTAGCTGGCGCTTCTCTCCATGACTCTCGTTGCGGCTTCTCTGTGCGCCTCCTCGCGCTCCCAATCCCCGCGCAAAGACATCTGCTGAATGCTGAATCGCGATCTTGATTTCTCGTCCTCGGAGAACAGCAACAACTCATTTTTATGAATTACAAACTGCATGTTCTCGGCCAGAGGCATGAACTCTTCCGCACGGCGTCCAACAACCACGTACACGACTTTGTCGCCGACAATCGTGTATTCGGGACAGACGGCCGCTGCTTGCGGCTGTTGACCGGACATGGCAGCCATGAAGCCTCGCTGTGCGACGCAGTCCGTCATTCTCATTTTGATGACCGTACCCTTGAACGACCAGTTCGCCTGCGCTTGGGAAACACCAGCGACGCTCATCAGCAGCAAACACAACACGGAAATGCGTCTCATTCCGTCCTCCCGGAATACCCGCTTCGGCCGCATAGGACCGAAACACTTCAAATTTTCTTTCACATGTTTGTTAACGGCAGATGAGATGACCGACAGGATGGGTTGGCCGCGAAACATTTTGTGACCACTTCCCGGACCGGCACTCCTTGAAACTCGACCCAATTGGAAGGATCTGAGCTTTGGGTAAGGGAATAATCCTTAAGTCAGACAGTTCCAGATCAACCGTTCACGAGGGAGCGCCAGGCGTTGGCAGTTTGAGAGCGGTCGAGCGGTGAGGCAAGTCCGTCCGCGCATTGGACACGCGAATGAACCGCCTCACGCATAGCTGACACCCGACTTTTTATTGCACATGGATTGTTATCGTGCTCATAGCAGTAGTGTTGCCCGATGTGCCAGTGATCGTGGCGGTGTAAACCCCTGGGGTAGTGCCGGGAATGGAGTTATGTCCGACAGTTGTACCGCCTCCACCGCCACCACATGCAAGCATTCCACCAACAAGGGCCGCCAGCAGCAACGTTCCGAGAACAACTGTTCGGCTACCTCGCCGTGTTGGAACGTAGAAAAGCAGCAGACCCGCGACAGTGAAGACGCTCGCCGTGTACCACGGTGTGTGGTGGATGAGAGCGCTGCTGGTTGCCGCGATCGTGTTGACCGTGAGCGTTGCGGTTCCCGCATTGGTGCCACTGATGATCACAGGTGTGGTTGAGCCGAAGCTCAATGTTGGCAAATATTGAGCACCGCTCGGGCTGGATGTAATTACCGCAGTAAGCGCTACGCTTCCAGTGAATCCTCCAACCGGCGACACGGTGATGGTGGAGGTGTTCACGGTAGTTGCACCTCCGGAGACAGCGACCGCTGTACCGGCAATGGTGAATGTTGCTTGCGATTGTGGGACGATGACGTACATCGCGGATGCGACCGCGGACGCTAAGTATCCAGGGGCTGTCGCAATCGCCTCAATCGTCTCGGTCGAAGAAACCGTGATAGGTCCAGTGTAGAGATTAGAACCGGTCGTTGGTGTAGTTCCGTCGGCCGTGTAGTAAATGGTTGCACCGGCGACTGAGTCACGAATCGTCACAGACTGAGCCGTGGTGAAGGTTCCCGGAACTGGCGTAAAGGTGGGCGTGGGAGTCGGTTGAAGCGGCGAGAGCGAGATTGCAGTAGATACGCTGGCAGCGTAGTTGCCATCGCCGGGATACTGGGCCTGCACTGTCTGGGTTTTCGACCCTGCGCCAGAAACTCCGGTGACCTGTGCCGTAGCTGTTTGTGTCAGGCGGGAGGTGAAGATCTTGGCTAACCCCTCTTGCTTATCGATGATGGCTAAGTCAGGTACGCCATCTCCGTTGAAATCGCCCGCCGCGACGAAGACCGTGGAGACAACTGGCCCGGCAGTGTTCTTTGTAGGCGTGAAGGTGCCGTCGCCATTGCCGAGCAGGATCGAAACCGGGTTGCCATCACGATATGTCAGCGCGAAATCCAGTTTGCCATTTCCATCGAAATCTCCCAGCGCGAGCGCCATCGGGGCGGTGCCCGTCGCAGGCGATGGTGCAGGAGTGAAGGTTCCTTCGCCATTACCAAGCAGTACCGAGACCGAATTGCTGTCGCGATTTGCTGTCAGCAGATCCAGTTTCCCGTCGCCGTTGACATCACCGGCGGCAATCGCAATCGGGCCCATACCGGTTGCGGGGGCGCCGGATGTTGGCGTGAAGCTGCCGTCCCCTTTCCCGAGAAAAATTGTGACCGTGTTGGAGAAGAGGTTAGCCACGGCGAGATCGAGAATGCCATCTCCGTTGAGGTCGCCAACTGCGATGGAGTCTGGACCTATGCCTGTATCCAGAGTGCCCGCCTGTGAGAAGGTTCCGTCGCCGTTGCCAAGGAGAATTGCCACATTGTTAGTGCCGAGATTTCCTACAGCCAAGTCCAGATTTCCGTCTCCGTTAAAGTCGCCCACAGAAATGGGCACGGGACCAGAACCTGTAGAGGGGTTCGCCATAGTCCACGTGAATGTTCCGTCGCCTTTTCCAAGCAGAATCGTAAGATTTTGGCTGCCATAATTCGCTACCGCCAAGTCCAGGATGCCATCTCCATTGAAGTCGGCTGCGACGACGGATTGCGGGCTGAACCCGGTTGGAATAGTAGCTTTTGCAACGAAGGAGCCATTGCCGTTGCCGAGGTAGATGGTCACTGTGTTATCGACGGCGTTCACCACCGCCAGATCAAGATTTCCATCGGCATTGAAGTCGCTTACTGCTACAAACACCGGAGCAGTGCCGGTTGCAAGGTCCGCAGCATTATTGAAGGTTAGACTGGCGCTTCCCGGTCCCAGAGACGCGCTGCCAAGCACAGCATTAGCGTTGCTGGTATCGACAAAGGAGACAGGGCCCGTCGGCGAAACCGGACTGCCCGAACCTTCTACCGTCGCGATTAACGTGTAGTCGCCCGCAGTGCCGCTGGAATTGATACTGCTAGCTGTCGCTGCCCCACTGATGGTTACGTTCACGGGAGCCGAAGCACTCATAAGATATGGGGTCGACCCCCTCGGAGTGCCGAGGAACACCGCCCTGTAGCTGTGCGCTCCCAGAGGAGGATGAATCTTAAGCGTTGCTGTCCCTGCGCCTGTCAACGCCGCAGTACCCAGCAGATGAGTATCAGTGCAAGTCGATGAGGCGGCGTCGCAGAAATTAACCTGGCCTCTCACGACCGGTGTTCCACCTGACGTGACAGTCGCTTTCAGAGTGATGAGGGAGTTCGCAGGCTGTGAGGCTCCACTCGGAGTTGTCGATAAGACGGTGGTAGTGGAAGCCAAAATATTGAGCGAGATCACCATGCCCGCGGTCTGCGCTCCGGAGCTCCCAGCGATCATAACCTGGTAATTCCCTGGTTGCGCAGAGTTGTCCGCTGTCAGCGTTAGCACACCGGTGTTGGTTGTTGGGTTAGGGCTGAATGCCGCAGTAACACCCCGGGGAAGAGCGGAAACGACATCAAGATGAACGCCGCCGGTGAATCCAGCCTGAGGCGTTACGTTTACGGTGACTGAGTTGGAGTTGCCCGGAGACATGGTGATCGACGCAGGCGCGGCACTCAGGCTGAATCCGGAGGCCGACTGAACAAGAACGAAGAGGTTGGCTGTAATGCTCTGCTGGCCGCAACTGATGGAGCCGGGGGTGCCGCAAACGTAGGTGGACCACAATCCTGGCTGTGCGGAATCGCTGGCGGTTACGGTGAGCAGGCTATCACTCGACGTGGGATTCGGACTGAAGCTAGCAGTGACTCCCGGTGGCATTCCGACCAGCAGTCCAACCTCTCCAGTGAGCCCGTTCAACTCGGTCACCTTGATTTTCTCAGTGGCACTTCCACCTTGAGGCACCGCGACATAGCCAGGCGAGACCGCTAAAGTGAAGCTCGGCGTGGGCGCGGCGGTCACGGTCAGACCGAATCCAGTTTGAGAGCCGTAATATTCGTTCGACGACGAGGTGCCCATCACCATGACTCCGAAGGAACCGAGCGCCGCAGCTTCGCTTACCGTCACTGAGAACTGGCTGGTTTCTCCAGGGGCTATAGAACTTGGATTAAAGGTTACCGTCACACCAGAGGGAGGCTCATAGGCGGATAGAGTTACCGGTCCGGTCACGTTACCCTGCGGGACGACATACACCGCCCCACTCACGGAGCTTCCTCTGCTGACGGTAAAAGATCCCGGAGAGACGTTGAGCCAGGCTATTGGCTTGTAGATTGTCAGCGATAGTGTGGTCGTCGCCTTCAATTCACCGCAGGTTCCGGTGATGGTCAACGTTGTCGTGCCCAATGGCGCTGAATCGCTCACAGCAAGGGTAAGCATGCTGGTCGCCGTCGTCGGGTTGGGGCTCCAGATTGCAGTGACTCCGCTGGGGAGTCCGGATGTGACAGTCAGATTGACAGCACCCGTGAAGCCCGCGAAATTGAGCACTTCGAGCGTGGTTGCGGCGGAGGAACCTTGCTCGATTTGCAGATCTCCCGGCTTAGGGAAGATTCCGAATCCCAGTGCATTGATCTCAAGCGTGAAGTTAGTGGTTGCGGTTACGCTCCCCGAGACGCCAGTCACAGTCACGCGATATGCACCGCGAACCGCGGCGCTGCTCACGGTCAACGTTAGCGTACTGGTTGTAGTTGCTGGGTTCACGTCCCACGCCGCATTGACTCCACTCGGCAGTCCAGAGACGGTAAGATTGACACTCCCGCTAAAGCCTCCCTGATGCGCAATGGTGATCGATGTGGCTGCGAAACTACCCGGCTTGATCGTCAGGCCGGTTGCAGATGCCGCGAGTTGGAAGCCAGACGCTGGGCGCGCGGCTAAAGCATCGATCAGAGCTTGGCCGGAGGGACTTCCCCAACCAGTGACAAGGTCATAGCCTGGAACGGAATTGCAAACTGCCTGCCCATTGCAAAGATTGTTGTAGTCGTTCTTGCCGCTCGCGATGTCGTGAAGATTGTTTGCGTAACTGGAACCCTTGCCGATCGCGTAAATGGCAGGATTGACGAAACCAACCGTCGGATTACCGGCTTCAACGGCTTGTTGATTGACCAACGCCATGAACGCTGCCCAGCGTGGCGCAGCAAAACTGGTGCCACCTGCCCATCCACCGTTGCACTCGCCCTGCTCGCAGTAGTAGTTGTCGGTGTTGGCCTCCATGGCCACATCGGGAACGTTGCGAAGGGTCGCCGAACCTCCGTTGGAGGAGTTCGCTACCCCGGCCTGCCATTCTGGGATGGAGATGCCATGCGGGCTGATTCCGCCACCGCTGCGACTCCAGGCCGTCTCGGAACCCCATTGGCCTCCTGCACCATTCGTGGCCAGGTTGGTTCCACCCACGGCAGTTACATATTTGTCTTCTGCCGGATAAGAGGGATACCCAGGGCTGTAGTTTCCATTGTCTCCAGATGCGACAAAGACGCTCTGGCCTTGCGCTGCGAACTCCTGAAAGAAAACATCGTCGGTAGCAGGATCGTCCGGAGACCAGGCCCAAGAAATGCTCACTTGCTTTGCTTTGTTTTCCGACGCTATGGAGTTCAGAATGCTTGCATCCAATGCCCCGATGTACACCCGCACTTCGCTCAGCCCGGGAGCTATACCGATCGCCTGCACGATGTCCAGTACCTGTTCCGCATCGCTGCAGGGATAGGACCACTGGCACGCACTCCCCGTTGCGCCGTCCAACAATACGTTGTTGACAGGGACGCTATAGAACTGCCCCGAACTACTGAACGTCAGATCTACGTCTGCAAGATTGTAACCATCGAATTCGACCAACCCCACGGACTGGCCAATGCCGGTAAGCGAACCACCGCCGTAATAGGCTGCACGCATATCACTTCCCAGATACGATCCGCCGGGACCTGTACCGGATGGCGAGATTACGTCCATGCGCTGTGCACTCGCAGCTTTCTTCAGCATCGGACGCGGAATCGAATAGTTGTTTAACCCCGCGATGTGCGCCACCTTGACCCGCAGGTCCAGCGAAGGTTCATGGTCCGGTGAGTAGAAGTCGCGGTGCTCGGTGGGATGATGGTAAGTCTTCATCGCAACGTGAAAACTGTTTTCTACCTGCGCCACCGTACCGCTCAGGCTCACAACCATTCGATTCGCTGGCGCAGCACTCACGGCAAAACCATGTGCCTTTGCAAAAGCAACAACCGCTTCGTAATCTTCGACGGAGGGGGAGAACTTGTCGGTGAATTCCGCGACACTGAGGAAGTGTCGATAATCCGGGCTGGAGGGATCGTAAAGGCAGCTCAACAGACTTGTGAGTTCATCCTGATTTCGCAGCGGCATGACAATGGAAATATTCATGCGCTGCTTCGCTGGAAGCGACCCTGCCTGTTCCGCTTGCCCGGAGGCGACGGCCGCGCGGACATGGGAATGTAACGTCTGACGCGTTTGTGATTGAACTTGGAGAGCAAACATCAGAAGGACAGCGGAGACGAACAACCGACAGGAAATCCTCACGAATGCGCACCTTTCAGGCTGTGCCCACTTCGACGCACAAGTTTGCTGATCAGAATTCCAGCCGATTGTACAGGAACAGCTCAGGATTGCATCCAGATTGTGCAACGCCGATCACGATGAGGTGACTTAAGTTTGAAGTTGAATGCGCGAGAGTTTTTGCGGGTCAGTTTTTGACCGGCGCTCCATCCGCATTGCCGGATGAAGCGCGCGCCGAAAACAGGATGGCACTCACGTAATGAGCTACTGCCTGATTGTGACGGTAATAGCACCAGCCTGCCTCGATATCGATGCCGACTGGATATACAGAACTGCATACGCGGTCTGGGTGCCAGCAGGCGGTTGGGTGGGCGGTGGATTCTGCGTCGAACTTCCTCCACCACCTCCTCCGCCGCATGACAGCATAGATCCGCAAAGTGCGATGAGCAGCACGGTAGTAAACAGGAGCGCAGCGGTACGTTTCCGTCCGATGAGCAATCCGAATGCGATAAAAGGAGCAAATGCCAGGTAACGCCTGTGGTCATTACCGTTGGCCCCTTTTCTCGCGGGATTTCGAAGAGCAGCGGAGATCGATGTCGCTTTGATTGTGACCTGTACCGTCTTGGAATCGGGGACGCTGGTGAAATTGAGAGTACCTGGTGCAAGAGAGCAACTGAGTTGATTTGGAACCACGCAGGACACCGTAACTTGCTCGTCGAATCCGTTAGGCGCTGAAACGGTGAGAGTCGAACTCATGCTCTCGCCGACCTTCAGAGACGCGGTGCTGGTATTCAGAGTTGTCTTAAGATCCATCACGTGGAGGATGGCGCTCGCTGATCGGGTCACGCCCTCGCTGGTGCCCACGACATTGAACGGATAATCTGCCGCAAGGGTGTTTGTCGATACAGAAATGCCCAACTGAGTTGAGGTGCCTGCCATACCAAACCCCGGATTGCAACTAATGGTGTCCGGCAGTCCATTACACGACAGCATGACCGCGTCGTTGTAGCCCTGCGTGGCAGGCAGATTTAGGTTCATCACCTGCCATGTGAATGGGAAGCCCCTGACAACATTGGGAGACACTTGAATGCCGAAGTCTCCCACCGCAAGTTGAAGGTCCGCGCGAACTTCGTTGCTGCCGTCCGAAACAATATAAGAGAAGTTGTACTTCCCTTGCGCGATTGCGGAAGTGGTATTCACTTGCGCATCGTAGGAGGCGTATTTGCCAGCTTCGATACTCACGCTATCGGGGACGGCACAGCTTGCGCCGCTCGGCAGCCCCTCGCAGCGTGCATTCACCATGCCTGTCCAGCCCGCTTTCGAGACGATTGTAACCGGATATTTCGCATTTCCACCTGTAAGGATCGTTCGCGAGGTTCCACTGGTCACCGATAAAGCAAAGCCGGTGACGCCGCGCGGAAACTGGGTTCCATACACGGTGTAGCTCTGGTCGGTGCTCGCCGCTGTGATGGAAAAGACGTGTGAGTTGTCGAATGTATTGGCAATCTGGAACGGGATATCTACGATATTCGTTCCTGCGGCAACGGTGACGCTGGCCGGGAGAGAGATCTCGGGCTCACTGGATTTCAGGGTCAGCGAGACCGGTTGATCCGCAGGCGCATTCATCGTGATACGCGCGGTTCCTTGTTGTCCAGCGACGGGATTGCTGAGCAGCGAGAGTTGCAGTTCGGGGCCGCGCTTTCCCGGAATCATGTTCCACGATGAGGAGAAAGCGACTAGGTCGAAGAGGTCGGCAACGCCATCCCCATCGAAATCCGCGGCAAGGTATGGAGCAAATGCGGTTTCTAATCGTTGTGCGGCATAGGTGGGAGTGAAGCTGCCGTCGCCGTTCCCCTTCATGAATTGCACGTAGCCGCGACGCGATTCAAGTCCAGCCAATTGATAGATCGCTATATCCGGTTCTCCATCTCCGTCGAAATCTGCCAAGCGGGAAGAGGCCGGAGGATTCAAGACGATTCGCGCCTGTTCCACCGTGATCGGGATTCCTGTATAGGGCGTGTATGTGTGCTTAAGAACGAAGGAGCCATCAGGTTGCCCCATAAACACACGCACTTGTGGAGTCGGAATCACAGGATAGGTTGACATCAAGTCATTGAATTCGACAATGTCCGGCAGGCCGTCATGGTTTAAATCGGTCAGGCGGAACGCGCCCACGTTCTGCAGAACCATCTTGCCGGATGCAAAGGTGCCATCTCCATTGCCGAGAAATTCGTAAGCATTGTTGCCGCTGTACGGCACGACATTGCTGGACATACGGACAAGCACATCGAGTTTGCCATCCAAGTTCAAATCGGCGACGTACACCGCATAAGTATGGTACGAGAATCCACCGGATAGGACCGCAGGAGCAAGCGCAGTGAAGGTGCCGTCGTTGTTGCCAAGGAACACAGAAATGCGCAACCCGCCCGCAGTCACGTCCGCGATTACGAAGTCAAGCTTGCCGTCGCGATTGAAATCGCCGCTTCCAAGCGCGCCCCAGCTCGTGGTGGTCTGAACCTTTACTGGCTGCCCAAATGTGCCATCAGCATTCGCAGGAGCGAACACATATGATTCGTAATCTCCATTGATTCCGCTTTGCAGGTAGAGCAGGTCGGCGCGACCAGTCTTGCGGAAGTCGGCAAAAAGTAGATCGTAGAAATACAAATCTCCGGTGAAGAGGGGTGTACGAACCGGTGCTCCGAATCTTCCGGCGCCAAGATTCGGCAATACGGTCACGACATAAGGGTCGCCATAAAATCGCTGAAGCTCGATATATCCGATGTCAAGGCGTCCGTGTCCGGTAATGTCGGCGGCAATCGGCTCAGAGAGTGGGCTGTTCGCACCGCCTCCTCTTCCGTCCATCATGTAGCCGACGTAAGCCCCTTCCGGCGCTCCGAAATCTCCGTTTCCTTTATTGAGGAACATGGAAGCGGAGTCGCTATCCTGATTGGCGGTAAGGATGTCAGGCTTGCCGTCGCCATTGACATCACCAACGTCGAACATGAATGCGCTGGCTTCTCCGCGATACACGCTTGGCTGACCGAACCAGCCGTTGCCCTTGCCGAGGGCTACCGTGATTAACGATCCCGAGTCGTTGCCATAACCTCCGCCTCCTCCATTGCTGACCACACCCGAGGCGATCAGATCAAGATGCCCATCACCGTTCACATCAACGAGCTTGATCCCGTAAGAGAAGTCGCCAAGGCCGATGTAGGTTTCCGATCCCTGTGTGAATGTCCCGTCGCAGTTCCCCAGAAAGGGAACGGCAGCACTGCTCGCCTGCACTGCGACCAGATCCAAACATCCATCCTCATTGATGTCGCCTGCAGCAACGCCGTACACGGGCATGAAAGCATTGTCGAGAACTTCCTGGGCTTCCTTGAAGGTTCCATCTTTGCGATTGAGATACGACAACAAACCTGATTCGGATGTTGGGTCTTCAAGTGGCTCCGATGCGGTTACGTCGAGGAAGCCATCCTTGTCCCAGTCGCCGAAGGCCAGCCACGCCGCCGAGGGAGCGGCCAACACATAACGCTTGTGGTTGGGCAATGAAACCGGAGAACCCAGTCGGCCCGCACCGTCACCTTGCATCAGGTAAAGGGCCCCCTGCTCAACGGTGCCGAGCGTTCCCGCCAATATGTCCTGGAGTCCGTCACTGTTGAAGTCGCCGGCGCATAAGAACATAGGTGATGCGGGCAGAAAGTACAGGTCCTCCTCCTCGAAGGTTCCGTCGCCTCGTCCCTTGAGCAGACCAACCGTTGCACTGTCGGCTTCGGCTACGACCAGATCGCGTACCCCATTTCCGCGTAAATCTGCCGCAATGATCGCCACGGGCGTCAATCCCCGGAGTTTAATTATGCGCGGCACATCCCAGCTTCCATCGCCGTGCCCGAGGTAGATCCAGATTGAGTTGTCGCCTGCGTTGGAGATCGCCCAATCCATTTTGCCGTCTCCGTTGAAATCCGCCATGGCTACCGAGGACGGCAGGTATCCCGTAGGGAGTGTCGGCCGCACAGCAATTCCGGGCAATGCGGAACCAAACGGCCGGGTTGCTAATGCACTCTGCGCAGCCGTGACTCCGCTAGAGGAACCCAGGGCCAGCGACGGACTGGCGGATGGCCGTGAGAATCGCTTCAGGTACTCACTGCCAGCCTTCGTTGCATAACCCCAGCCGAGGAAGCGGGAGGGCTTAGCGTTTCCAGCCTGAGTGGGAATTCCGTCTTGAATGTTAATGAGACCGGTGGAACTGCCAGTCGCAGATGCAATCGTGAAGCTGACAGTGTTCGTTATACCCCAGCCATTTACGTAAACATAGACGCCCGCAGTGCCGGCTCGGGCAATCAAACTTGCGGGCACGTCGGCTTGCAGCTGTGTTGCGTTAATGCGTCTTGTCGTAAGTGCCGTTCCGTTCCAATATGCGCCAACCCACCCGCCGGTAGATCCATCGCCGAGACCGGCTCCGTTTATGGTTAGGGTGAAGCTCGCGCCGCCCCCATTGGTACTGGCTGGAGAGAGCGAAATAATGTAAGCCGCTTGCATGCCCACACCGAACGGGAGAGCGTTCGATTCACCGCCTCCAGGGACAGGGTTGATGACACTGAGTTGGTGTTTTCCAATAAAAGCTCCGCTCAAGAGATAAGCGGGAACAGTAGCTTTCAGTTGTGTGGGGCTGACATAGGTGGTTAGCAGGCGATGGGAGAAATTCTGCTGATTGGTATCCCAGTAAGCCAGAGATCCCGGAACGAAATTCGTTCCCGAGATGGCGACCTCAGTGTCTGCGCTATTCGAAGCGGCTGTATCTGGCGAAATTTTTGTGATCGCAGGGGACGGATTATTGCTGGTCGGATCAGTTACAAGCTGCCACTTGATCGCCGTATCATTGGCAAGCACTCCAGCATAACCTGCAGTTGTGCCCTGCAGCCAGGTGGTGCCTACGGTGGGCGCAATCTGGAGTCCAACAGTGGCAGATCCTCCGAAATCATGATTGTTGTAGCTGAGAGCGCAGCCGGACTGAACATTCTTATACTGGTACAGCACGCTGTTGTCACTCTCGTGCAATACCACCTGAAATGTGACTGTCTTGTTCGCATCGCTGCGGCAGTCGAAGAGTCGCACATTGCGCCACTCGATCACCAATTCACGATTGGGAGCAGAGCCTAGGACATCCCAGAAGACGTTCTGATCGCTGTTGGGCACGGGATAGAGATCATCCCAGAACGGTGCGAGCAGGGTAACGGCGGAACTGTCCCACACGCGACTCATCTGCTTATCAGAAAGCAGCGGGAGAAAACGGTTGTAGAAAGATTGAAATGAATCGGTAAGACTGATTGTTCCATCACTCGAAACGTACACTTGAGAGAAACCGCTTCCGCCGTACTGAATGGGAAATGGCGAGGTGAAGCTTGCTACCGAGTCGTCCGAGAGATTAAGCGATGTCCCGCCAAACTGGCGATAACTGCTCAATTCCTGAACAGCGCGATAAGCAGTAAGAATCTCGATAGAAATCGTATTTCCATCCGGTAGCGCAATGCTGAAGCTTCCAGGTTGGGTAGGCGTCCACGAACCGGTGAACACTCCATCATTCGCTACCAGGTCAGCCCCTGTCGCATCGTCAACCAATGCGATGTTTTCTCCAGTGGAAACCTTTGCCTCGAGAGCACTTCCAGGTTGGCTGCAGTTGATATTCAGGAAAGAAATCACTACCGGGCCGCCGACCGCCCCGGCGATATCGGATTGCACTGGCGTGAGTCGTCTCAGCACGGGGGAGTTCGAACAAGTCATCGCTCCATACGCATTCAGTCGTTTTCCAGTTACTGTGGATTGCAGTTCGGTGAGCGAGTCTCCGCCTGCAAGAATGAGGTTCTTTATCTCCTTCCAAGTAAGGCTCGGGTTCTGCGCTGCAAGCAGCGCTGCGACGCCAGTCACCAAGGGTGCCGCCATCGAGGTGCCACTCATGGAGGCGTACTGCGCTCCGGGATATGTGCTCAGGACCTCCTGTCCGGGTGCCGCGATATGGACGGTGTGCTTGCCGGTATTCGAGAACAACGCAAATCGATCACTATTGGTCGTGGCGGCAACGCTGATGACGTTTGGCAGCGTCGTGTTCGCGGGATACACGGGGTTGCGGTCATTGTCGCTGTAGTCATTTCCGGCGGCGGTGATGAACAGGATGCCAGCTTTACGTTGCTCATCAATGGCATCAGCTAAGGCTTGCGAGAACTCGACTCCGCCCCAGCTATTGCTGGTTGCCACGATGTTCACGCCGCGCTGTTTGAGCGTCTTGGCGTAGTTGAGGCATTCGATCGCTCCAGCCACCGTCCCGCCGCCATATTGGTCGAGAAACTTGCAAGCAATGATCTGCACATTCCAATCGACCCCAGCGACGCCGATCCCATTGTTTCCTGCCGCTCCAATCAGTCCCGCGACATGGGTTCCATGCCCGTTGTTGTCCATCGGATCTGAGGTATGCGAGACGGTGTTAATGCCATAACAGTCGTCCACGCGTCCATCCCCATCATCATCCAATCCGTTGCTATTGCAATCACCAACGTTGCGATAGACGTTTGCGGAGAGGTCGGGGTGGGTGTAATCAATGCCGGTATCGAGCGTCATCACGACGACCGCGTTGCTGCCGGTACTAAGTTGCCATGCCTGTGGCGCATGAATATCCGCGCCTGAGATTCCGCCCCCAAGCTGCGCTGTGTTGCTCAGGTGCCACTGTTGCGGATAGATCGGGTCATTCGAACCACCGAGCGCTTGCACAATGAAATTCGGTTCCGCGTACAGTACGTTGGAATCCGCACGATAACGACGTACCGCCTCATAGACGTCTACGTTCTTCGCCAACTGAACCAATTCAAGAACACTCGTATCCTGGAAATGCCTCGTTACCGTGGCGCTCACGGCGTGATGCGAAGCGGCGCGAGCATTCGCAGAGACTGCGGTACGAAAGCGGACCAGGACTTGTCCCGGGACAAACTTCTGTGTCGAGGTAACCTCAACCCGCAAGCCTGTTCTGGCACGCAACTGCGGAGTTTTGTCCGCGAACATAGTTACAGCAATGAAGAGGATGAACACAACGAGAGCGGAATTACGTTGGAGTCCGTGCATGAAGGAGTCCGATCATCCGAGCGACTCGCGCGGAAGCTGAAAAGTGAACCTAGAGTACGTCAGCACAGAATCAGCATCAAGGGAATGATTACAAGAAAAATGGAGGAGGCGCGATTAGATGAAAACACTTACGATCAAGTGAATGTGGAATTTAGCTTTGAGCTTTGGCTTCTGCCTTCAAGTCGCCGGATTCCAATTGGAACAACTGTTGTATCGCGGTGGTCAGTTCCGGTCGCTCCGGCAGTTCTTTGAGTTGCCTGGCGAGACTTGAGGAGATGCGCTGGGTAATATGCGACGATAGTGCTTCGAGCGCGACTTCCTGATCTTGAGTGAAGGGCCCAAACTGCTCCTTCAATTGATCCATCTCCTGGCGGCAGATGGCTTCAAGCTTCTCGCGCATACCGGAGATTGTGAGCACTATAGCTTCCGAAAGCAGTTTGGTCCGGAATCCTGCGGCTTCGGTCGCAATGATGCGCTCAGTGGCCACTCGCATTGCCTGCCTCTCGGATTGCTTGTCGATGGCGCCGCACAGGTCGTCGAGATCATAGGCAGTCACCCCCTCGAGGGTGCGCACCGCCGGATCGACCGTTCGAGGGACGGACATATCGATGATCAGGAGGTTCCTGTCTTTGCGTTCGTGCAGCACCAGTTCAAGTTCGTCGCGTGTTACCAGAATGCGTTGCGAAATGGCAGAGATGACCAGGTCAGCCGAAAGAACCTGCTCCCACAAGGTTTCCTCATGAACAGCTTTGATGTCGCACTGTTTCGCGAGTTGGAGTGCATGCTCCCAACTGCGATTGAGAACCTTGATGTCCTTGCAGCCCGCATTCTGCAGTTCGCGCACTGCTGAAAGCGCCATCTGTCCCGCGCCTAAGATTAAGGCACGTCGCTGTTTCAAATCTCCAAGCGTCTGCTGTGAAACCAAAACCGCGGCCTGTGCCACGGTTTTCAGACTGGCTTGCACGCCAAGTTCCTGCCGTACGCGCCCAGCTACCCGGAACGCTTTCGCCATCAGCGCATCAAGGAAACGTCCGGTCGTGCTCGCGCGTTGTGCATGTTGCCACGCGGTCAGCACGCAATTTGTAGCGTCAGGTTTTTCGAAAACCGCAGAGTCCGTCCCCGCTGTCACTCTGAAAACGTGGGCGACGGCCGCATCGCCGATCAGGCGATAGAAGTTGGACCACTCGAGCAGTTTGAGATCGATGGATCGGGTGAGATATCGCAGAACGGAGTTGGCTGCCTCGGAGGCGTCCTGTGTCCAGACGATAAATTCAGTGCGATTGCAGTTGGAGAGGACGATCACTTCGTCAATGGCGTCCGACCGGACCAGAGCCGACAACGCATCTGTTTTCTGGTCAGCATCCAGCAGAAAACGCTCTCGCATAGGCAGCTTGGCGCTGCGTATGCTGATGCCGATCACGACCAAAGTCGGTTCCACAGTATTCTCCCTACACCCTGAGTTAAGGCACATAGAGGGCCAAACGGATGCGGTGCGTTCGCAATTTTGTCGCGCATTATTTTCAGAGACTTACGTCTCGAATTCAGGCAAAGGGCGGGAGTGGAACCTTATCTCAGTGTGGCAATTAACGCATACATGCGGGCGATTCCGCATTCAGAACACAGACTTGGGAAGAAAGCCCTAGGAGAAAAACGTCCTCTACTATACCGATTTAGTGAGGTGGCGCACTTACTTCTTCATCTTCTGAACGCATCAGCCCAAACTTCTTCAATTTATAGCGCAGCGCATCGCGACTGATGTCCAGCAATTTCGCGGCCTGGGTCTGATTGCGGTTCGCTTGATGCATCGCCATCTCTACGAATGCGCGTTCAATCTCTTCAAGGCTGGTTCCGCCCTCGGGGATCGTGAGCCTCGGAAGATTCTTTCCGTTCACCACCTGAACCTCAGGCTGCTGAGCAAAAACGCCTCCCAGACCCGATGCAGTTGCTCCGGATGAGACCTCAAAGGCCGTCAGGCTGCTAAGCGGCGAACCCACGGAGAACGGCAAATACACCGGCCGCAGCATGTCGTCGTCTTCCAGGATCATCGCGCGCTCAATTGCATTCTTGAGTTCGCGCACGTTCCCCGGCCACTCGTATTTCAGCAACAGATCTCGAGTTTCAGGCGTGATGCCTCGGACGGATTTTCGGAACCGCTTGTTATATCGCTCAATAAAAAAGTTCACCAGCGGCAGGATGTCTTCGCGACGCTCGCGAAGCGGGGGCAGGAATATGGATATGATCGCCAGTCGATAGTACAAATCCTGCCGGAACTGTCCTTCGCGCACGGCACGTTCCAGATCGCGATTACTGGCGGCAATCACGCGGACATCAACTTCCTGGTCCCTTACGCCGCCTACCCTGCGGATCACCTGCTCTTCGAGCACGCGCAACAACTTGGCCTGCAGCAATCCCGAGAGTTCACCGATTTCATCCAGGAACAGCGTCCCGCCATCGGCCTGCTCGAAGAGACCCTTCTTCATGGCCTTCGCGTCGGTGAAGGCACCTTTTTCGTGGCCGAATAACTCCGCTTCCATCAACGTCTCGGGGATGGCCGAGCAGTTGATAACAATCAATGGCTTGTCTTTTCTCCGGCTCTCGAAATGAATGGCGCGTGAGATCAGATCTTTGCCGGTCCCGCTCTCGCCCTGGATTAGGATCGTCGTGGCCTCGCTGGAGGCGACCTTGTTTACAAAGGTCATCAGGTCCTGCATGCGCGGAGATTCGCCAACCACGTCGTGATAAGCCGCACGGCGCCGCTGCAGCACCTCTTTCTTCAGGGTCTCGTTTTCCGAACGTAGCTGGGTCGCTTCGAGTGCGTTTTTTACCGCAACGCGCAGTTCGTCGTAGTCGATTGGCTTGCCGATGAAGTCGTACGCACCCTGCTTGAGGGCCTGCTTCACGTCCTCGAGTTGCGGGTCGGCCGTAATCATGATGACGGCGCGCGCGTCTCCGGCCTGCTTCAGGCGCTCCAGCACCTGCAATCCGTTCATGTCGTGCAGACGTACGTCGAGCAATACGAGGTCGGGTGACTCATTGCGCGCCAGGCGCAGTCCGTCTGTCCCCGTCTCGGCTTCGGAGACATGGTATCCCCACTCTTCGCACTTTTGGCGCAAAGACCACCGCACTAACTTCTCGTCATCGACGATTAATACTTTTTCGCTCGCCATCTACTAGTCTGATTTTAATCGGCTTTTGAGAGTATCACGAACGCGCTTATCTCGTGGACTCCGAATTTCGCAACTCCGTTGTCTTAGTCTACAGGCCTGGTTCTAGGCAGCACCATAGTGAAAACGCTTCCTTTGCCCAGCTCGCTTTCGGCATCGATGGTGCCGCCGTGATCTTCTACGATGCGCCGCACGAGCGAGAGTCCCAGACCTGTGCCATTGCCTTTCGTGGTAAAAAATGGCCGAAAAATATTGGGAAGTACCTGCGGCGAGATCCCCTGTCCCGTGTCACTCACCTTTAGCTTCACCGAATTTTCATCCGACGAAAACTCCACCCGCACGCTCCCGCCTTCCGGACACGCCTGCACTGCATTCAGCAATAGATTCAACAAAACCTGATGGATTTGGCCATTGTCGAACTCCAGCTTCGGGATGGATTCATTTTCTACGATCTCCAGATGCACTTTCTTCGCTGCTGCTGGTTCTCGCGCAAACAGCGCTGCATGCTGTGCCACTGCGGCCAGGTCTCCAACCTGGAAAGCGGGTGGCTTCGGACGTGCGATTTCGAGCAACTCGCTCACGATTTTGTTGATGTGAACGATTTCGTGCTTCACCTCACCCATTACCGACCGGGCAGCCGAGTTCGCAGGTAAATCGCGCCCTACAATCTCGATCACGCCGGCAATTCCGGCCAGCGGATTACGAATCTCGTGAGCCAGTCCAGCCGCCATCTCGCCTAAGGTCGCTAGATGCTCGGCACGTGACATTTGGGTTCGATGCAGGCGCTGGATCTCCTCGCGGCTCTCGCGCAACTGTCGAACCATCTCATTGAAATGCCGGCCCAAGTCGCCAATCTCATCATTGCGGTCGGCGAAATCGACATTCACGAACAGGTCGCCGGCACGAACTTGGGCGATCTTGTTCTGCAACTCAGCCAAGGGACGCTGGATCATGACGGCCAGCACCATGAACAGCACGGCGCAGATGGTTACCGCACCGGCCACTGCGACGGCCAACACTCGATTGCGTAGCGGATCCTGCAGCGTCAGCGTGACCAGCACGAACAGCAGCAACCCCATGAGCAGCACGAGTGCCACTGGCCACAAGGTCTTCACCTGCCAGTTCATTCCGACTGGTCTCACCTGACCATCCTCCGTGCACCACACATATTTGAATTATCGGGGAGCGGTTGCAAATTGCAAACTGAATTGCGCCCGACTCCAGGAATCTCGCCCGCAGCGACGTCCAAATCGACACGAAATGGCACGTCCTCGTTACCGCTGCGACGCGCGCCCCTTTGGACAAACCTGTCATCCGATCGAGCTTCTAAAACGCCATGTCCTCCACACCCGTTGCTATACGCAAGCAAGATTCGCCGTGGAAAGGCGGCGGCCTAACGATCAAGGAACTTGTCCTGAAAGTCTGGCAAGGCATAAACGATGACGATGTTTTGGGCCGCGCTGGCCAGCTCGCCTACTTTTTCTTTTTCTCGGTATTTCCGCTCGGAATCTTCCTGACCGCAATGATAGGCGTATTTGCCGGCCCCGGCTCGCCAATAGCCGAGAACCTGGCCGGCTACATTACACGCGCGATGCCTTCCTCGGCAGCCGGGCTTGTGAACCAGACGCTGCACACTGCCTTGCAAGCCAGCGGTGGCGGTAAGCTCACCTTCGGCGTGCTCTTTGCCCTGCTCTCTGCCTCTTCTGGAACGGCTGCCCTGATGGACACTCTGAACGTCGTATTCGGAGTCAAAGAGGGACGTTCGTTGATTAAGCAGCGCGCCATAGCCCTGGCTCTCACTATCGCGCTTGGAGTCCTCATATTTGTCGCAGTCGTGATTGTTGTGGCTGGCAGCCACGTAGCAGACATACTAGGTGGAGGCACACTGAAGCCGGTCTGGCAGATTCTCCAGTACCCTGTCGCAATTGCCTTTCTGCTGCTGTCCTACTCGATGGTGTACTACTTCGCACCCAACGTCGAGCACCCCAAGTGGCACTGGGTGACTCCGGGCGCCGTTGTTGGAGTGGTGCTTTGGATTGCGGTCTCTTTTGGGCTTCGACTATATTTACACTTCTTCAATAGCTACAGCGCCACTTATGGAGCGCTCGGCGCCGTGATGATTCTCCTCCTCTGGTTTTATGTCACCGGGCTTGCCATGCTGGTGGGCGGCGAAATCAACGCCGTTATTGAGCGCGCCGGGACGGGCCAAACAAAGCAACAGGAGCCTCCCGAGCACCGCCCTGCAGGCAAGATTGAACGGGAAAAAGCGGGCCGCCAAGCTCAACAGGAAGTCAGTCCCGACCGCGTTGCCTAATTCCTTCAGCGAACAGAAAAAGGCGGGCGCGAGATGCGACGGCCTTTTATCTGTATTCCGAACTAGTTTGGGCGGCTCAACCTGAAAACCTGAACCCTACGCGCATCCACGATGAAGATCCGCCCCTCGGCGTCAGCCCACATGCCCGACGGTCCCAGGAACTCACCCGAGCGCAATCCGGGCTGCCCGAATGCTCCGACCGCCGCACCTTTCTCGTCGTACTCCCGCACGATTCCCGCTACAGGATTGCTGACGAACACATGGTTTGCTGCATCCATGAACACTCCTCGAGGACGCCCTGCATTCGCTCTGGAATCATAGTCGATCGTGAATTCCCGAACGCGCTTGCCCTCAAGCGTCATGACATGCACTCGCGTACCGTCCAAAACCAGGATTTCACCATTGCCAATGAACAGAGCTTCTGGGGCTTCGAAACCGTCAGGATTGGGATTACCGGAACGTACATTGAACCCATTCTCATCCACGGCCGCCGACCCGACTCTCCCCAGCAACTTTCCATTCAGGTCGAGGATGAACACGGCGTGGCGAGGTGCATCAACGACATAGAGCCGCTTTGCTGCCTGATCAAGAGCCAGCGCAGTCGGACTCTCAAAAGTGCCTTCATCTTCGATATTGCCGAGCGTCCGCAGATACGCGCCTTCAGAGTCATACACCAGAATGATGCCGCGCTCGCTGTCGGACACATAGAGATTATCTTCAGCGTCCACAGCAACTCCGCCGGGCGATTGCAGTCGTCGTCCCGGACCGCCTACGATCTGAAACGACTCTTTGGAGTTGAATGCCAGCACGTGCACACCGCTGGTGTCAGTTACGATCACGCGGCCTCGTGAATCCGTCGTCACGTACTCGGGAGAGATCAACACCTGCTCCGCTCCGTAGGGCAGCGAAACGATGGAATCGCGGAGATTTGCAAACAGCGAATGCGGTTTTGCTACTTTGGCTGCACGCTCGGGCGGTTGGAAGTCCTCTACCTGCCTCTCATTACGAGGAAGTTCGACGGCGGGAGGAACCTGCTTCCGCATCTCGTCCTGCTTCTTCAACTGCTCTTCTGGCTTCTCCCGTGGCGTGTTGTCCCCCGCGCTGGCATTCTTAAGTGAATCGACGAATAAGTCGAGCTTGGAGAGCGCTTTGTACTTTCCGTCATAGGAGAACGCACCCAAGTACTCCAACTGCCTCCCCGACGCCAACGAAACACGAGGGAACACGCGCGTCGGTGAACCCGGTTCTACCGACGCCTGTTTGGAGTGATGCGATTTCCATGCACCGTAGGAAGTTGCCGGGCAGAGAACGCCAACAGTCAACAAGCCAACACAAAGCGGTCGAACGACGACCCTGCGAGTACTACTGAACCTGCTCATCAAAAACCACCAACAATCGAGACGAAATCGGTTTACACGAGATGCTCAGTACAATTGCATTTCCATTTCCAGTGTCCAAGATCAGTTTTGGCCCTGCGGATATAAACCTCGAGCGTGGGTCCAAGGTCTTCAGCTCTCGCAATCGAATGTACAAGGGCCAAATCACACAGTCTCAGTGCGAATTTCATCACTAGCAACATTTGAAATTTCGGCATTCCCCCGCGTTACAATTTGCAGTCCAATGAATAAGAGATGGGCCTGAGCTCAACACAGATCCGACAAACACGCTCTCGCACCGCATGGATCGCGACGATAGCACTGCTGCTTGTGAGCTGGGCAGCCGCTCAGAGCGGTAAGCGTTTGATTCTGAAGGATGGCACCTGGCAGGACATCACGAAATATGAGGTCAGCGGAGACCGTGTGCGGTATTTCAGTCGGGTTCGCTACGATTGGGAAGAGCTACCGAGCGAACTCGTTGACTGGTCCGCCACCGAGAATTGGAATTCACGTCCACAGCCTCCCATCCCGGGCGAAGATGCAGAGGAAACGTCTGCGCCTGACCCCCTGCAGATTGCCCCCGACCTGAAACTACCCAAGGCAGGCGGTGTTCTCGTGCTTGATCATGTTTCCGGCGTGCCTTTACTGTTGGAACTGAGTCAAGAACAGGGCGTGCTCACCAGCGACAACTCCGGCGTCTTCCACTCGTCTATTACGCGCAGCGGTAGGCTGAAGCAACATCTTGAACTGAAAGGACCCCGCGCGCGACGCTGCGTTCACGTCGCGAAGCCCACAATATTCATCAAGATCACTGCGTCGGATGTGCCACCTGTCAGCCGTTTTCGCATTGTTCCACTCGTCCCCACCAAGACATCTCGCGTAATGGGCAACGTGATTGTTTCGCTCGCAGGAAAGCAAACCGCTTCCCAGTCATCGGTGCCCGTCAAGATTGAGGAGTTCCGTGAAGGATGGCTGAAACTCACTCCCGTGGAACCGCTAAGAAATGGGGAATATGCCGTAATCGAAATGCTCGACCCTAAGCAGTTGAACAGCTATGCGTGGGATTTCGGCGTCAATGCGCCAGAGGACACAATTGCTCCGTCCAACTCGCCTACAGCTACCGAGGCGCAACATCCTTAAACAAAAAAGAGGCGCCACGAGGGCGCCTCTGACTTGTGAAACTACATCAGCCTGCCGCGTAGGCGTGAAGGCCGGGCAACAGGTAAGTTACTCCAAAGAACGTAAATATCACGACCGCGAAGCCGAGGATAGCAAACCATGCGGCGCGACGTCCCTTCCAGCCGCGGGTGATGCGCATGTGCAGATATCCGGCATACACCAGCCACGTAATCGCTGCCCAGGTTTCTTTCGGGTCCCAGCTCCAGTAGCTGCCCCAAGCCTGGTTGGCCCAGTAGGCGCCGGCTGCGATCATCAGGGTCAGCAGCGGGAATGCAATGCAGATGATCTTATAGGTCACGTTGTCGAGCACGTCTGACGAAGGCATCATTTTCTGCAACCCTTCGCGGCGCCACAACAAGAGCAGGTACAGTAAGCCCGCGATGATTCCGCCGACCATGCCCGCCAACAGGAACGGATTGGCCGCAAGCGCCGTCGTGAACAGTCCCTCAGCTTCCGGCGCAGTATAGTGTCCATTCTTGACGCGTGCGATGAAGATTGCCGTTCCTGCGGCCTGCAGCATGATGGTCACGAACATCGTTTTGCTGGCAACATCGAACAACGAGTGGTCTCTCTTAACCTGCGCGACGATATACAGCGCCAAGGGAGCCAATGCCGAAACGAGCACCAACAAATAGAGCCAGCCCAAGTCGGGGATCCGGATAAACAACGGATGGCCTCGTGAAATCATGACTTCGGTCTTTTGTTGAATGTCGTAAGCCGTCACCGCCAGCGCGCCAGAGCGGAAGCGGGTGATGAGGATTCCAGCGTAAACGGCAACCATTCCGGCCGACGTCAGCGCCTGGAACGATTCGGTCTTCATGTCGTCCTGTATCAAGAACATCATTGCTAGTGCGAAGCTCACCGCGCACGCCGCATACGACAGCATCGCCAACGTCACGTGTACCTGCAACCAAGTGGATTGTAGCGCCGGAACCAGCGGGCGGACATCGCTCGGCAGCAGTTGCATCAGAATGACCGACACTACCGTAATCGGCATCGTGATCGAGCCAATGATCTTGACCTTGTACGCCTTCTCAGCAATCACCGTCAGCAGTGCCAGCGTCCAGACGAAACTCAACAGCATTTCGTACATATTCGAGAACGGCGGACGACCTGCTACCGACCAGCGATGTGCCACGGCGGCCGTGTTCGCGACGAATCCAGCAATGGTCAGGAGAGACGCGATCTTGACATAGCGTTCGATCCCGGCTACGCCGTAACCCATGTACAACGTGGCCGCGCCTGCATACAGCACCAGCGCCGTGTACAGCATATTGGACTCGCCGTAGATCGGCCCGGTGTGACCCTTCGCCGCCGCCAGTAACGCAACGATCAGCGCGAAGGCAATTCCCAGTCCCACTAGAGCCAGCAGAACGGAACCTGTCGCCTGCCGTTGCTGTGCCTCTACTTGTACGTCTTGCATAGCTTTATGACTCCTGCGTTCACCCTCGGCTCTAGGCCTTGGTCAGCGTAATCTCTTCAACTTTTTCGTTCGAGTTAGAACCGGCTTCGCTACCCAATTCCTGCTCAAGCGCCGCCTTGATTTCGGCAAACTTTGCTTTCAAGCGATCGCGATTCTTGTTACTGGTGGCACCAACCCACAGCAACTTTCCGCCCTTGCCGTCGTCCACAACCGCCGCCCAGACGCGCACGTGCTGCGAGTAGAAGGCAATCACCAAACCGAAGGCCATCAGGACAACGCCAGCCCAGATACCAAACTGACCAGGCTGATGCGAGACCTCTAAGCCCGTGTACTTCGACCACGTAGCACTTTTGAGCGCGAGTTCGTATGGCGCATTCTGTCCCTTGGTGCTGTTCATCTGCGAGTACAGAATCCAGAGCTTTTTGGTATTACCGCTCGCATCGGTGAGGCCGAACTGCACAGCAGGGTTCTCTGGGTCTTCAGACTTGTTGTAAACCTCGTTGTCCTGAACGTAGTAATCCGGAACCCAGCGCAGGATGCTAAGGGTTTCTCCGTCGCTCAATTTTGCCGAGCCCTTAAGTGGAATCTCCACTACCTCGGGGGCCCCAGCCTTGGTCGGGGTGGCAGTCACAGTCAATGTCTTTGGGGTGCCTGATTGTCCCATGCTCGATTGATAGAGTCGGAGTCCCTTGTAGGTCAGGGGGTCGTTGACGATGATCGTCTTCTGAACCGTTTCCTTTCCATCCTCAAGAATCGTCAACTTCGACCACCACTTTTTGGGGCTGCCGTCAGCGTAGGTTTCCTCGCCGGCTCCGTCACAGCGGATAAGGAACGGAATGGTTTTCTTCGATTGTCCGCCCTTGTCATCGCGCAACGTGATCTGGTTGCGGGCTTCACCTTCAGGCACCATGATGTTGCCTCGATAGCCAACGATACCGTCTAGGATGTATCCGGCGAAGATAAACAGAAGGCTGAGGTGAACGATAAACACGGCAAAAACAGAGAATCGCTGCTTTTGAGCAAATAGCCCGCGGGCCCCGTTCTCGGAGACCTCTGACGGCTTGAGCCCAAAACGGCTCAGCACACTCTGTGTGATCGAAAAAACCTTTGATTCATCCTTCGCCGGAAGCTTCACTTGCTCGGGTAGGCTCGGACGGAACGAAGGAGGCGCAAACCGGATCGGTTTCGAATAGAGTTTCCAAGCATTCGGCCAACGATCAATGGAGACGAAAATCAGACATACGCAGAATAGGCACAACAGAACAAGGAACCACCAGGCATGGAAAATATCAGTCAGGCCAAGCCGGTCCAATAACGCGAGCGTTTCAGGCGAATAGGCCTTCTGCAAATCCTCAGGCTCTGAGGTGGGCCGCTGCAACACAACTGTACCCACAGCCGAGAAGATACCAACGACAATGATAAGAAGGATACCCGTACGCACGGAAGCGAGCGTCTGATACACCTTGCTCCAAACAGACTTGAAACCCATCGAGGGCTACCTACTTTCCAAAATCTAGAATCCGAATTGCAAGCCTTGGGCCATCTGTCCCGCCCCGCCCTAAGTCCCTGAAAGGACTCGGACACTTTCAACCTGAGCCATGCAAAATGGGGCATTTCGCCCATTTCCCGGCACCTTTTCGCGTGTATTCGCTCATGATTATTTAATCTCGCGCTTGGAGACTGCACCAGGTCGTCTTTGAGCCATCCAACACATCACGGATTCAATTCTCAGGTAAACACAAGCTTATTCCCGCCTATTCCATATTCTTTGTGATAACAGTCACAGCAGCGCTAAATCAGTTCCGGCGGAAATGCGATCAGAAATCTTTGGCTGAGAGGGACCGAGGCAGGACGGGAACAGTGGCGCGAAACTCCAAATGTGCGAGAGGAGTAGCACGACTCGCTGGACCTCTCGACTCACTCTCAAACGAAATGGGGCGTGCATTCTGCGACGCCCCAATATTGATCCCGAACTACGATTTTGCGAGGTTCTTTACCTTCTCAATCATCTGCACAACTTGCGCTTTATGAGGGCTGTCGGGATTGTATTTTAGAAAGGTTTGCCAAGCTTCAATCGCACCTTTCGGATCATTTTTACCCATCAGGCGTACTACACCTGTGTTGTAAAGGGCATCTCCATTCTTAGGATCCGCTTTGATGACAATTGCAAACTCTTGTAGAGACTGGTCCGGATCTCCTGCTCTGAAGTACGCATTGCCCAGGTTGGTGCGAACCTCAGCATCTTCCTTAGCCTTCAATGCCCGCTCATAGTAACCAATTGCAAGCTTAGGGTTTCCTGATTTCATCGCCACGACGCCGGCTTGCGACAGCAATTCGAAGTTGTTTGGATCGCTCTTTACCTTTTCAAAAATCGGATTGTCAGGCACTTGCATCGGTGCCGCTTGTGTCGGCATACCAGGCTGAGCGTTCGCCGTAATCTGTTGCGTTACCGCCGCTCCCTGAGTCCCCTGAGCCGGACCGTGGAACAAGGCTCCAAGGAGGATCCCCAGCACAAGGCTGATAAAACCTAATGTATAGACCTTGGTAGAAGTCCATTCGGGAGCCGCTTCAGGGCTAGAAGGTTTGCTATCCATTGCTCGTAACTCCTATGAATTTGCCAGTCAGTTCAGACGCGTGGGCCTCGACAACCATCCTGCACATCAATGCGATATCAGGACGTGAGTTGCCCTAATGTCGGTCCGATCATGTGTCTGCATCTGATAGGTACTTGCATTTCGGTTTCCAAAGCCTCTAAAACACGCCTTGGCATTCTGTTCGAGTCACATGCGCATACTCGACGCTTGGGTCAGACCACGCACATTGAGTGACTTTGGCTTTCTCACGCATCTTTGTGCGCGAGAACGCCCACGCTCATCGCAAGTTAAAACGCTCTATACATAAATTCTGCGGTGTTACTGCTCGCACCTATGCTGAGAATGAAAACAATCAGCAAACCGATCACGTAGAGGGAAGGTATCCAATACCAGCGATGTCTCGCTAGAAGAGTCATGAAGTCGTTGCCTGCGCCCGCTTCGGAGGCTTCGTTCAGTGCATCCCTGAAAAGCAATACGCAACCGTACCCAACTGCCACAACCAGCATTAAAAGATAGAACCGCGAACTCATTGCGTGAACTTCATAGGTTGCAGGCGTCACAAGAGCGCCAAACATACTCAATGCCTGATCGGTCGAGTTTGCCCGGAACAAAATCCAGCCAAGCATGACAAGACCGGTAGTCAATAACCATGAGATTGGGGTCCAGATTGGTGCATCAAAATCGAGATTCAATTTCCGCGAAAGCTGCTGAACGCCCCTGTGTAATACCAACAATGCACCGTGATACGCTCCCCACACGAGAAACAGAATGGTGGCTTTGTGCCACACGCCGAAGAGAACCATCGATGCAAAAAGCACAAAATTGCGCCACCACATTTCTCGCCGCATCATCGCCATCGGCAGGAAAACGTAATCGCGAATCCAGAACGAGAGAGACATATGCCAACGAGTCCAGAAGACGGACGGCGTGGTGGATGCGAACGGACGATCGAAGTTCTCTGGCAGCGTAAATCCCAGGGTCTTCGCAGTTCCAACAACGATGTGCGTATATCCAGCAAAATCAAAGAAGAGCTGCAGGCCATATCCTGTTGCTAGAAATATGACGTCCGTTGCTCCCCATGCCGTAATCTGGTCGAAACCGCGCACTGTCCCGCCACTCCCCAACAATCCCACTCCAAGCAGGCGAGCCACTTGAACCATGAGGAAGCCCGTCCCGATCCGAGTCAGTCCATTCCCTATCTCGTCCAAGGAGGCGCGCCTCTCAGCGCGGAACTGCTCCAACATGTCCGGCATTCGGCAAACCGGACCGGAGATAACCACCGGGAAGAACGACATGTACGTAGCGAACTCCGGCAAAGTTGGATCGATTTCCTCTCCTCGATACAGATCAAAGAGGTAGCTCATCGCCTGAAAGGTCCAGAAGGAGATACCTAGAGGCATAATGAGACTTGAAAATCTCTGCAGCGACGAAAAGGGAAGCATTGTGCTCACTTCCGGCAAATACTTGAAAGTGGCAAGGAGTGAAACGTTGAAAACGATTCCGACTGCCAAGATCGCAGCAGATTCATTACGGCGGAGCACACGCCCGATGAAGTAGTTACCGAGCGTCGAAACAACAAGAACTGCAAGAAACCAGTATCCCCACGTTGCGTAAAGTAAGTAGCTACCGAGTAACATTGTCAGTAGCCGAACTCTTACCGAAGAGACTTTGTTGCAAACGATGAGGCAAAGCAAATAAACCGCAAGATAGATTGCAATCTGAAACACGGCGTCAACCCATATGTACGCCGGCACTAATGTGCGGCACACTTCCAGTTTCTCTGGCTGAAAGCTCTGATTATATTACGCCTGAGCTGCTCGTGTATATTAGGAATAGAATCTACCTCTCTTAAGCTTGAGCTCTGTCGCATGCCGAAGTTTGAAACGCTGATTGAAGCGCTCGAGGGTGTACGTCCAGACCGTCCTTTCATTACAAATTGGATCGACGAAGACGAGCATCAAGCCATTTCATTTGGCGAGTTTCGCGAGCAGGCACTTGCGCAAGGTGCAATGCTCCGGCGCAATGCGGTGAATGATGGCGACAATGTCATCATCATCATGCCTCAATGCATCTGCTCCATGGCTGTTTTTGTCGGAGCGATGATGATTGGAGCCGTCCCAAGCTATTTGGCATACCCGAATTTCAAGATTGAACCCGCAAAGTATCGTTCGGGCCTGGCGGGTGTGACCAAGAACCTGCAGGCTAAAGCCGTAGTCATTGATGCCGATTTTCCCGACGATTTGCTTGGACACGTGTCCATAAGCAATGGTGCCCGCCTGCTAAGAACCAGTGATGTACTGCCCTCAGTCGGCGCAGACTTGGATTTGCCGAACGTTGTCCCCTCCCGTAGCGCTTTCCTGCAGCATTCGGCCGGAACTACAGGGCTTCAGAAGGGTGTTGCGCTGAGCCATGGCGATGTACTGCGACAATTGAACGTACTCGCTAGGGCGTTGCGCATCGATCCCGACATGGATCGCATCTACTCTTGGCTTCCTCTGTACCACGATATGGGTCTAATCGCGTGTTTTATGCTGCCGATGGCCTACGGTCTACCGATTGTGATGCAGTCTCCACTGGAGTGGGTGATGCGCCCGCAGTACATGCTGCGCGCCATCAGTGAGCACAAATGCACACTCGCGTGGCAGCCGAACTTTGCCTTTCAGTTTCTTGCTAGACGGGTTCCGGCTAACCTACGGTCAACCTATGATCTTTCATCACTGCGCGCTCTGATCAACTGTTCCGAGCCGATTCGTTCCAGCAGTATGAGCGAGTTCAAGGAGGTGTTCGCTTCGTCTGGACTACGCCCTGATGCATTACAGACTTCCTACGCAATGGCGGAAAACGTCTTTGCCGTAAGCCAGAGTGCGCTACAGCAGAGTCCGAAGGAAATCTGGGTAAGCACCGAGGCTTTGCGACGAAAGAAGCTTGCAGTCCAAGTAGAGAAAGACACTCCGGGATCAGAGTGCCTGGTGTCCTCAGGCCGGCTACTGTCGAATGTTTCTCTTCGAATCGTGTCTGATGATGGGAAAGCGCTCCCTGAAGGTCACATTGGCGAGATTCTCTTGCGCAGCGATTGCATGTTCACCGGATACTACAACCGACAAGACCTTACGGACCCAGCGTTATCTGATGGTTGGTATTGTACAGGAGACCTCGGCTTCATGTTTGGCGAAGAGCTCTTCGTAGTCGGACGAAAGAAAGATATCCTCATAGTCGCAGGAGAGAACCTGTATCCGCAGGACATTGAAGAAGTCGTTTCGACTCATCCTGCGATCCACGATGGACGCGTAGTCGCAATTGGGGCCTACAACGCGAACATTGGAACCGAAGAGATTGTCATTGTAGCGGAAGTAGAACGCGAAGAGCTGCTTGCTGATTCCGGAATAATCGAGAACGCGATCCGCACGGCTGTTGTTGAGGCGCTTGGCGTCGCTGCTCGCACCATCATTCTCAAGCCACCCTACTGGATCGTGAAAAGCACTGCTGGAAAACCCTCGCGAAGCGCCACCCGCGAGAAACTGCGATCTGAATACGCAGAACTCAACGTATAGGAATTTATGACAGAACAAAGACAACAGATGATTGCTTGTATCCAAAAGCTCCTGAACAAGCCAGGAATCACCATTGACGAGAATACCCCGCTGGTCTCGTCCGGCCTTATTGACTCAATGGCGCTGGTCGACCTGTTGCTGGAGCTGGAAAATATCAGTCACATGCGCATTTCCCCTGGCAAGGTCCAACCCAAGGATATGGACACAGTGGCGAAGATGTTTGCAACCGCAGAGCGGGTAGGCAAACCGCGAAAGTAACTATTGAACCAAAGTCCCGTCTGGCGCGACAAAGGGTACATCGTGATACGGACACGCGCGGCGGAACTCATTCAATGCGGCGTCTCTATCAACGCGCATGAGTAGCTTTCCGAGATTCAGGTGAAGCAGGTTGTCATTTGGAGCCTGCGATAGAGCCCATTCATACTGCTTCAGCGTCTCTTCCATCGTCTCCGGGGTCGAGAGCGATGCAGCTAGGTGCATCACCTGCTCATCGTGATTCATCTGGCTGGTAAAGGGTGGACGCTTAATCCTGTCCAGGTTCTCGGATGCGAGACGCGCGCGGTCATAGCCAGTCAGTGCGAGCCGCCGATTGCACTCTTCTTCCGTGGCAAGCGTTCCAAACTTAGCTCTCGCCTGAATATCCGCCGGAAGCATATTTGCGATTCTCTCGAGCATCAGACGAGCCAGCAAATAATTCCCTTCAGGAGTCATGTGCACGTGATCGCACAAGAGTTCACTTCCTGCAACTTTGCGGGGGCTCTCCTCGGAGAATACAGACTCGGCATCGACTAACGCGACACCCTCGCCGGATTTGTTCGCAACATGTCTAATGATGTCGTTGATGCGACTATCAGCGCGGAATCGCAGTGTATCGAGGTCACGTGAGTTCTTGAAAGCCCGTTGAGCCTCGGAGTAGTCCCCGAGCGCTTGTAGACATCGCGCTATACGGAACTGCAGTTCGGCATAGCTCGAATCGATCTTTTCCGCTCTGCGATAAAGATCTAGTGCATCTGCATACTCCTGCGAGACCTCCAATTCACTTGCCCTCGACACGAGAGCATCCCATGACTTCAGCGCTTTAGCGTTAAGCCCCTTACGATGTTCCGACGCAAAAGGAGGATTGTCCTTCAGGTTCGTCACAACAGTGCTCAGAATCATCTTGGCGCCATGCTTCTGTGCAATACCCACAGAATCGCGCAAGTTTGATTCGAAGTTGCTATATACGCTTCCCAGTTGAGGGGCATCGCTCGGGATCTGCTGAGACAAGAACATCTCCATCCCTCGCCACTGCTGGTTTGAACTTGGGTCTGATGCACGATAGCGGTTCAGTAATTGCCCAATTCTTGTTTGATTAAACCAGACCGTTCCTCGGACCGCTGGCAGCGTAAGGTCTTTCGCGGTAAACACCGTCCCTGCGCCGAAAGGACCTACGACCTCATTGCTCCCGGTGTATGCGATGAAAAGGTCGGTGCCATGCTTCGACATTTCCTGCACGATCGGCACCATTGTGTGCGAATTCGTGGCAGTGATGCTCGTGTTGATGACTTCAAAATTAGCACCCGGGTATTTACTCTGCAGCATTAACTCCAGGTAGCGACTGAATCCGTACGCGGGATCCGGATCGCCGTACGCAGCAGACTCCCCAAGTATCACCACGCGATAAGCCCCTGCTCGCTTTTCTGCGTCCATCGCAAAAGGCCGGGGAGTACGCAGCATTCCTGGAGGCAGGAATGCTGCCGTAAACAAGTAGTTGTCGCAAAGCTTGAACTGGCCGTCCACTACACATGGACGGGTGAAATCGAGCGGCGCCCCAACTCCGGCCAGTCTCAGCGTGCCTTCGATAAGGCTAAAGAAGAGAGTCGGCACGAGTATGGCGCAAGCCAGTCGAGGCAACCAGAAGCGAAGTCGCTGGGCTGTTAGGGAATTACCTTGGGGGCACATAGGTGTGCTCACATTTTGGCACGAGACGTCCTCCTCGTCCAGCCACATGTTTCTTTCCAGCCGCTGCTCTGTAGTAGATAATAAACACATCTTGATGACATCACCTGCTCCATTGCTCAGTCAGGAATGGCTCGTGTCTAAGTTCTTATAAGAGGTCTGCATGGGTATTCGGCAAGAGTTGCAAGGATTCCTAAAGCTGCGCTTCGTGCAACTGGCTGCGCTTGTCGCGCTAATTGCTATCGTCGGCGGGTTCAGCATGAGTTTGAAATACTCCATTCTCGACCTCGATGTGTGGTGGCACTTGTCCGTTGGTCAATGGATACTGAAGAGCCATGCCGTACCTCATACCGGCATTCTTTCGCGCACGGGAATAGCGCGTCCATGGATGGCATATAGCTGGGGGTACGAAGTTCTATTAGCAAAGTTTTACGAAGCTCTTGGAATTGTCGGCGTCGGAATATATGGAACGCTGTTGACCATACTCGTTACTGTAGCGATGTTCTTCGGTATACTGCGCGTCTCCGGCCGATTCTGGCTCTCATTGATACTCTCTTCCGCAGCGTCCTACTCATTTCTTTTCTCGATCATGCCTCGGCCTGTTTTCATCAGCATGGCGCTGTTCAGCGTTCTTTTAACGTTACTGTTTGAAGCCCAGCGAACAGGAAACAGCAGGTTGCTATGGTGGCTTCCCGCCCTTTTCTTCATTTGGGCGAACGCACACATTCAGTTCGTATATGGTCTTTTTGCTTTGGGGGTGTACGTTTCGGTTCACTTGCTTCGGGGCAGACTGCCAGAGGCCTGGGCGCAGCGAACGTCTGAGGTGCGAGAGACACCCGCAAAATTGCTGATATCGATCCTGCTCGCCTCCTTCACATCGACTCTCATTGGCCCATATTCGTTCCACGTTTACGAGGTTGTCCTCGGCTACGCGAAGGCCAAATCGACTTATTCGTTGATCCTGGAGCTACTCCCCCTTAATTTCCAGTTTCCTCAGCACTATGCGGAATTGCTCATCGGGGCTGCGGGCTTCTTTGCCATCGGTTGGCGCCGGCGAATCGATCTATTTGGGGCCCTTCTACTCACGGCTGCCTCGGTTGTAGCATTTCGCACCACCAGAGATGCATGGTTTCTGTGCATTGTCTCTGTTTTTGTTATTGCGAACAGCTTCCCTGCCGCGAGGAAAGCAATCGATCTCCGTCACCTTACACTTGAGTTTGGAACCGTCCTGGTCACCTCCAGCCTTCTGTTGATGTTGCTCGCTAGGAATACGGACTTTAACGAAAATGGCCTGGCTAATGTCATTCGCGAGCAGTTCCCCGCAAATGCGGCTGATTTCATTCGCGATAAAGGACTACAGGGGCCAATATTCAACAGCTTCGACTTCGGAGGCTTCTTAACCTGGTATATGCCGCAACTGCCGGTCAGCGTGGACGGGCGTAACGATCTGTACGGGGATGAGTTTGTCGCAAAAGAGATCCGTGTCGAGCACACCGACGATCCGTATCAGCAGGACTCCGTACTCCAAGGTTCGCGAATTGTTCTGGTAAAGAACGAAATGCCCCTGTCAGTACTTTTGGGGATGGATTCGAATTACCGCCTGCTATATCGGGATGAAATTGCGTCGGTTTACGCCCACAGCGTTAGCACTCCCTTTTAGAAACATCAAGCGCGTAGCTTGAGGGCTAACTCCAACATCAGTTTCGCAAGAGCACAATCGCATCCTCATCCTGGTATGCGACGCTGAAGAATGGCTTTAGTTTGGGCAGTGTGGTCAAGGCGATTGCCAGCGCTGAGTTCTTCGGTATCAAAATTGTTTGCGCCGCGCTAAAGCTCGGGTTGTTCTCCAGCCTTCCCTTACCGTTTACGACTTGGAAGTACTGATCTGTGAGTTCGTTTCCATAAAGCCCGATGCGGCCATCTATGGCCGTCGGGTACTGCGGCAAGTACCAAGTCAAGAAACCTCCCCACTCGTAGGTGTTGAACATCGGGCCGGGCAGGCTCGCGCTGCGAACGTAATTACACGCAGCTACTGGCAGGTGAGGTGCGTATCTACGCAGTATCTGTTCGTCTTGTGGAAGCCACTGAGCAGTTAGGAGGATTGTAAATATCCCGGCAAGTGCCGTGGCTGTCACTTGCTTCAGGTGACTTGCCCCTAGCTCGTGCCATTCTTGCTCGGGCGCAAACGCGACAGGGGAGAGGATTGCGATGCAGACGGATACCAGGCACCAACTTTCGCGCTGGATACGGAATGCCAACCCCATTGAGACGATGAGGAGCAAATACTGGAACAGAGACCGCTCGCGACGGTACCCAAGAACAGCCCAGCACAACGTGGCGAGCAGCAATATCAGGTAGTCTTCTACCCCCCTGAATTGCAGAGCCTTCATAGTGGCGAAGTGGTCAAACAATGTCTTGCTGTATAGATCTGCAAACGCCGCTTGCCACAAGTGATATGTGCCCGGTGTGACAAGTGTTGCGACAAAGCACAACAGCGCGGCCACTATCGAAGAACGCCCCATCGATGCCTCATGCTTCGACGATTGCCCCGCGGTGATTAATTCAAGCACGATGCAAACTGCCGAGAGAGCGACGACGGATAGTCCGACCACTACTTCTGGCCCGATGTTGGCCCACACAAGGAATGAAAGTGGCAGTAACCAGATTCCACGTCGGTCCATAGCACCACGATTTTTCAGAAGTAAGAGGACCCACATGAAGATCGCGGCCGAGATGAGTTTATTCGGCTCGAGACCACCAACAATAAACTGTCCGCAACAAGACAGTATGCTGGCTGTCCAGAATCGTTTCACCCCGCCTGCCAGCGTGAACGCGGCGATAGCGAACAATATCCTGGCTACCCCGTCAATGATCACAAAGGATTTCAGGCCAGCAAGCTTGTACGCGAGTGCCAGTATTGCCTGGAACCCCCAACTTACGTCTACCCACGGTGACGACGAGTACTGCGAGAATAACCCCGTTCGCGGCACCACATGATTCTGCAGGATCCAAGTTCCCGCCCGCAGGTGTAACCATATCTCCGATTGCACGAACACCGTATGCTTCGAAATGCCCAAAACTGCCGCACCCGTAAACACGAGATACAGCACTGCGTAGTTCCACAGCGAACGTGGCGACCTTCCTCTCGCTTCAGGCTCAGCGGTTGTCGAAGTCGCAGGTGAGTGAGCTGCGCTATTGGCTGCTTCTTGGAGGGAACTAGTGGGATCCGTTGTGGTCATGATTATGGCACGTCAGGGTACAACTCTGGTTCGTTGAATCGTACGTAATTGCATTGCCGCTGTAGGAAGCTACGACATTGGTATCGAAGTTTACGAGGCTCGATTTCCCCGCCTGGGGGCTTCCGTGTGCTGTGTGACACACCGAGCACGAGAACCCGTCCACGTTCACGTGTCTTGCGTGTTGCTGGAAGCTTCCAACGGCATTGGAAACGACATTATTCAGATCGTGGCACTTGGCGCAAAGTGCATAAGGGCTCGAACACCCTGACGAACTACAGTCCGCCCCAAGGTTCGGATAAGGCTTCAGATTCTGAATTGCGGTACCAGCACTCGCCCCCGAAGCCACTTGGCTTGCCACGTACTGGCGTTCCAGAATGTGGTCGTACTGTGAACCATGAGGTCCGTTTGGCCCTGTTCCGCCAAACTCGCGATTATCGTCCGAGTTATGACAATCGGTGCAGTAGATCTGCGTTCCCATTGCACGTACTTGCGTTTTGCCATCAAGTCCGAGCATTGAACTCAATAGGCTCGGTTGTGGCAACGCACTTGAGCGCTGATGGAATACCGGGTGACTTGAAGCAGCCGTGCTGGTGAACTGCGGTATTAGGTTGAACGGGTCTGCGGCAACCGTGTACAACCGATTCGGAAAATACCCAAAAGCTGATGCCGTCGGCTTGCCAGAACTCGTCCCATGGCAGCGCAAGCAGTTCTCATACTGGTTCACCGCCGGATTGACTACGGTGACTCCGTCACTTGCGCTTACACCGACCACTTGAGCTTGGGTGATCCGGATCGTGGGTGCAGTTTGATAACTATTTGTTATCTGAAGAGAGCCATGCGGATTGTGGCAATCAACACACGTGGCGTGGCGATTGTTCGCGGGCAACACGGCGCTTTCCGCAGCATCGTGCGTGTTGCTCCCCTGCGGGAAAGGATGGCTCATCGCTTGACCCTGAACACCCTTTTTCGCAAACTCTGCATAGATATTCGGTATTGCGGGCGAGATGTTTGAACCGCCATTGTGACAGGTCATGCAGTTCTGCGTCGCAGTATCCATCCCAGCCACTGCCGGTACGGGTGTACGCAGAAGTCCCGGGCCGGATCCGGCATTGTGAGACAGGTGACAGGAGCTGCACGCATTAGCCGCAATCGTCGAATACGAACCCACATTGCTACTCGCAATCGCGTTCCCCGCCGTAGCGTGAATGCTCGTTGACCATTGAGCCAGCGAATTGCTCGCACCATTTACGGTCCGGGCATTAGGTTCATGACAAGAAAGGCAGAGCTGGCCTGATGACGAGTCACGAACAAGGAAATTCTTTGCGTACTTATCGATGCCCTCTACATGCGGATTGTGACAACTCGTGCACTCCACATTGCCGTTTATGAGTTGCACCTGATGCTGAGCGTCTGCCGTGGTTCCGGACTGAGAAAGGCTGGGGACCAAGTCGGCGGAATCGACCAACCCATTTGTAATTTGCATGCTGAACGGGTGCGAGGACTGCAACGAGTTTACAAACACGTCCGCCGTCTTCATTGATCCAGTCATGGTCGTGCTGCCATAAGGCACGCTCTGCCCCGGAGCAACCGTTCCATCATGACAACTAAGGCAGAGATTACTCGGACCACCCACCATTGGCTGAACGGTCGTGTTCGCCATGGTTTTGCTGAAATCCTTGTTATATAGCGAGTAGTCCTGCTTCTGAGAAAGCGTCTGTGACCAGAGAGGAGTGTTCTTAACACCAACACCTGAGTGCGGAGCGTGACAGAACAGGCACGCATCACGTGTGCCTTTAATTGGCGAAGTTCCGTTTTGCGACAGGTTGTGTGAGCCAAGAACATCGGTGCTCGTTGTCGATTGCGCAGCCACAAACACTGAGCCCAAACTTAAAACAAATACCAGGAAGGCTGCCTTCATCGTTGCCCCCCGGTTGGCAACCCATAATATCGAAATTCCTGCACCCTTCGGTTGTATGAGTCGACTACATAGACGCGGTCGTCACGATCAATAAACAGGCCTGTAGGCAATTGGAACTTACCCAGGACATTCCCTTTTCCGCCGAAATAGTAGAGCAGTTGTCCCTCAGCGTTAAACACTTGAACGATTGCCAACAGCGAATCGACGACGTATAGATGCCCCTCGGAGTCAAACCCGATAGCTTTCGGGCGAAGCATACTTCCGGCGCTGTCGCCCAGCTCCCCGATTGTCGATTTGAACTGGCCAGCTTTCGTAAAGTTCTCAATCCTAAAGTTCATTGCGTCGACGACTGAGACCGTATCTGACGAAATTGCGACCTCAGTAGGGAAGTTGAATTGCGCATCATCGGCGCCGGCTGCGCCGAAGCTTTGCAATACCGTACCCTGAATATCCAGAACAAACACCTTGTTACGCAACGTATCGGTTATGTAAATGCGCTGATCGGACTTGTCGATCACGATCCCGGTGGGGCGTTTGAAAAAACCTTCGCCGCCCTTCAAACTGCCGATAACTCGACGAAACTTCCCTTCTGAGTTATAGACAAAGACTTTTCCCGTCTGCGAATCCGTCACATAGATATTGTCGGCAGCATCGAGAGCGACACATTGAGGTGCAAGCATCGCGTCTTTGTCTTTATCCGCACGTTCCATAAACTTGTACTTACGCTTCCCGAAGTCGAAGATGTGAACACCCTTTGCTCCGGGATCAGTCACGATTACCCTGCCGTGCGAGTCAACAGCAATACTATAAGGACGGACCATCCTCTTGTAGTCCGGGTCACCGGCTACGAAGTTGATTACTTTTGTCCAAAAGCCAGGTTTCCCGAGCACCTCTTTTTCCGACTGGAAGCTGTGTTCAAACACTAGCTTCCGACCGCCCTCAAGCAGCAAATCCGGAGGGAAAGTTACCTTTGATGGCGCAGCTTTGCGACTTGCAGCCGAGACTGGCGCGACAAGAGCGCAGGCAAGGGCCAAAACAAACATGGCCCGGAGCCCACTCCTCGCGCACGACAGCCTCAGAACAAGTTGAACCATCTGGAGATACCGATGTAATAGGATGTTACCATGTTCTGCGGATCGTTCGTCTGAACAACTTGCTGCCAGAAGCGCGTATAGCCAGCATCAATATACAGCTTCCGCAAGTGGTAACGGGCAAGAACGTTCGCAGCGGAACTGCCCGTGAGGTAATTCGCCGAGCTCGTCGTTGTGGCCCCGTTCGACCTCGAGAATGACGCTGTAATGCTAAGCTTCCTTAGGGGTGATGCCGTTCCACTCACGCTGTAGGATTTCCCATTGTAAGTCACCACATTGTTAGTCGGAAGCAAGTTGACCGGCAATGGGTTCTCAAGGCTCACGATTCCTGTCGCTGTATAAATCGACGTGCCATCGGAATTCGAATAGGACCCGCCTATGCTGTATCCGCGATAGCTCAGAGTGCCAAAGTACTGCTCCAAGTGACTCGAAGTTCCAGAGATCCTTTGGAATCCAGTGTGGCTACCGGAAAAGCCTCCATTCAAATACATTCGTCGACCAAACTTCTTTGTCAACGATGCGTTGTACGACATTGAAGAAGTTGTGTAGAGCACGAGTAGTGTCTGCACATTCTGGGCGTAGCTAAAACTGCTCGAAACCTGCCACCCTTTAATCTTGCGCCCGAAGTTCACATTCCCATACAAGGATGCGCCGGTATTTCCATCTTGTGTGGCGTTGTCGTAGAGGCCGCCATTGAAAGACAGCGAACCGAAGATCGGACGACTGTAATTGAAGTTAGCGTTACCTCCGTAACGAGTAACGCCATAGGTCTTCCCCGCGATCGATTGTTCCTGATGAATGACGTTGCCAGAAACACCAAGGTTCGAGAATACCTGGTAGTAAACGGAGGAATCCAGACGATAGGCATCGCTGCCGTAATTGGTGAGCGCGGCCGTCGTTCCCGTTGAATTTATGATCGCCTGTTCAAGCGAGCCAGATAAATTGGTGTTGTAATCGCCGCCCGCCGTAATCGCCAGCCTTGATAACGGATGTATAGACCAGTTCCCAGTAACAGAAGTATTCTTTCCGCTCGATTTTCCGAGCCCCTCGTTATAGTCGGAAGAATAGGAACTGTGCGTGAAGCTGAGGCCATAACCACCGGATAAGGGGAAACTATGGGACAAGTTGAAGTTGTATGCTCCCGACTCGGATCTAGACCTCTCCACTGTGGTCTCGTTGGAAAGAAACTGCGGAAGCTCCGAATTCGATAACTGCCGGATATACCCACCATTCATCGAGAACCCTGCAAACCAATAACTCGATTGTATTTGCAGGTTTTTTGAGTCGACCTTGTCATCGCCGCCGCCCCCCAGAACCGAACTGGAAGACTTGAAGTCCTGAAAGTTCACATTGATTGGTGGAAGGTTCGCGGGTCGGTAGGCCCAACCTATGCCGTACTGCGTGGTGTCTCCTCGCGTCGTCAATCCGTTCAAGCCCGGAATCCCAAACTGACCAGTACTATCGTGACCTTTTCCGTAACTGAAGCTCAGAGGCATACTGCTTCCGTTGAAGAGGTTCACACCACTATTGATTCCGCTGCTATTGCTGATGGACTGAAAGGTGGAATTAGCCTGAGATCGGTTGTAATAAGGCTGAACGTTGAAGTTCAGAAAATTCGGGTTGTAATAGGAGCCCCGGATCTGGCCGTTTCCACCCAGCGCCAATCCATGGGACGAATTGCCACTATTACCGAAACTGCTGTCGTACCCAGTCGAAAGAGTTCCCTCGGCGTTCATAGCCACGCTCTCGCCAACCTTTATTTGAGCGTATAAAGCCTGCGAAATGACCAGAAGCATTGCTGCTAGCCATTTCTTGGCTATGAACCACTTGGTGTGGGTACACATTACTTAACCAGCCCTTTACAGTACTTCGACCTTCGCCGTCTTCCGCAATTTCTTATTTAACTCGGCTCTGAGTTTGTCGTACTTAGCTTTTTGCATGTCCGTGCGGATCTTGTCTTTCACCTCAGACAGCGGAGTGCGGCCAGCGGGTTTGTGCCCATTAAGGCGGAAAATTGTGTACGCAGTACCGATCTTAATAAGATCGCTCACATCTCCTGGCTTCATCTGCCTCGCCGCCTTGAGAACGTCAGGAGGAAGCTCTGCAGCCGTAATTCCCTTGTGTTCACCGCGCTTGAAGTGATAGTCGTCGTCGGAATATTTCTCGGCGGCTCGCCCGAACTCTTCGAATGTCTTGCACGCCTTTGCTGCTTTAAAGGCCTCTTCAGCGCGACGCTTAGCCTCCCGCTGAATGTCAGCGCCTGAATTCTGAGGAGGAATGATAGAGATCGTCTGAATGTTGAACTCTTCCGGATGATCGAACTTCGTTAGGTTCTGCTCGTAGTAGTTCTTAGCATCCTGTTCGGTCGACTTTGCGCGGTCTGCGACTTCGGCTTTAACTAGTTCCTCTATCAGCAATGAACGGCGAATCTTCTTCCGCAGTACTTGTGTCGAGTTATTGCATTCCAGTTGCAGATAGTTCTGATAGTCGTTGCGAGTAGCGAACTGTTTCAGGAACCGTTCCTCAGCGGACTTCACCCGCGATTCGGGAACCGCAATCTTTCGGCGTTGCGCTTCCTGGTACACGAGTTCATCGAAGATGATCATGTCCATCGCGCCACGGCGCATCTCGGGCTCCATGCTCTTCGGAATCCCGTTGTGCACCTGTGCATACGGAAAGATCGTGTAGATCTCGTGCGTCAGATCGCGGTCGGTGAGAACAACACCGTTGACACGCGCTACAGGCTGTCCAACTGGCTGCAACAGTGACCCAGACACCTTGTCCCCAGCGGGTGCGGGCTGTACATGCTTCATTGCGGCACTGGAGGCGTGGGACGAAACTAATTGAGCCTGTGCGGCGCTTGCCAAAATACCAACCCCGGCCACGATCGTGAGTACATACTTCATATTTTCACCTTAAGCCAAAAAAGGGGGGAGAGAAAACTACCCCTCCCCCGAACAGCAGAACAATTAGAACGCGGTCCCAACGCTGTTGACTCCGAACGTCTCGTTCGCTTCGCCGATGTGGCACTGGCGGCAGAACTGGGTCGTGGAGGCAGCCTTCGTCGGATCAGTATTCCCGGCGCCCGGATTGTAGGGGCCGTTCACGAAGAAGTACGTCGGGTAGGTTCCCTGGGCAATACCAGAGCCCGCGAACTTACCGTTGACGCCTTTGTAGACATACATCACGTGCTGGTTGTGGCAGGTGGTGCAGGTCATGAAGGCCTTGGTCGGATCGGTCACGCCATCAGGCAGTGCAACGCCATAGCTCCAGGACGTGCCGGCGATGGCCGGGAATCCATAATTGGCATTGAACGCCACGGCCGCAGCCGAGTTCGGGGCGATGCTGGCGATTGCGCCATTCGTCACGGTAACCGTCAACGGGGTCGTGCTGGCGTTGGAGGTCACGATGCGGACTGCGCCCAAGGTAGCCTTCTGCCCCACCGGGTGATCGTTGCCGTATCCGGCAGCGCTGTCAGCTCCGAGAAGGGTGGGGATACCGTTTTTTCCGTAGATTCCGGTCGGAAGCAGATTGTTGCTCTGTTCCCAAGAGGTTCCGGCCATCATGGCACCCTTTGCGGCAACGCCGTCGTGGCAAGCCAAGCACATCGCGATTCCGCGCAGTTCCTCTGTGTCGGTGCTATACAGGGCCGCTGCGCCGGGCAGGGTCTCTGCATAGGACTCAGGCAGATTCAGGTTCAGCGTGTAAACCGGGGTCAGATCCTGGCCAAACAGAGCATTCGTGCCAGAGTACTGATCGTTGGTGGTAGTCGCGCCATTGATGGCATTTCCGCCGCCGCCAAGACCGCCGCTGTGAGGTGCGTGGCAACCCGCGCAACCACGGCCGCCGTTGTTGTGGGCACCCAGAACGTCCTTACCGGAAAGGCCCGACCCTTGGGTGTAAGTCTGAGCGAAACCGAAGCTTGCCATCGCCAGAACGCCGAGGAAAACAGATAACTTCTTCATAAAACCTCCTGATACTTCACTTACTTCAGTTTTTCTTCTCTTTACTTCTTCACTTTGATCACTCAGCAAGACATGACCAAACCTGTTGGCGCACTTACTGCTTCGGCGCCGAATCTTGCGGCGTGCTCGCCGTCGTCTCTTCCTTTGTAGTCGCAACCGCCTCGGCCTTCTGAGGGTTGCGTCGTGCCCCGTCCGCCTTCTTGCGCTTCTCTAATTCAGCCAGCGCCTCGGCGTCTGTGAAATATCGGAACATCTGCACACGAGCCGGGAATTGCTCAGTCGTGAAGATTCGGTTCTTCTTATCCACATAGACCATCGCCAGGTCAGTAAACTGCCCGGGCAGTCTCCCGTGACCACCCAACCACATCAGGATGTGCCCTTCTTTATCGAAGCACTGGATGCGATCCTGCTGCGCATCGGCGACCCACACATGCCCGTCAGCATCGATCGAGATGCCCTTGGGGCGCATGAAGGTTCCGGGCCCGTCTCCAGCTTTCCCGAATGTGCGGATGAAGTTTCCATCAGCATCGAACTCTTGCACGCGGTTATTCAGAGTATCTGTCACGTACACGTTGCCATCATCGTCCACCGCGACAGCGATAGGCTTGGCGAAACTGCCGGGATCCGACAAGGTGTGATTTTTGCCGGAGGTACCGATGCGGCGAAGCAATCGGTAAGAGTCCGCGTCGTACACCAAAATTTGGTCCTGCGCCGCGTCCGCAACGTACAAGAATCGGTTCTCAACGTCGAGCGCTATCCCGCCTGGATCATTCAACCCCTCTGAAATCGCAGCTTCAAACTGATGCTGTGGGCTGAACACATGAATCTTGTGGAAGTGACTATCCGCCACAAACAAGCGATCGTTATCGTCGATAACCAAGCCTGTTATGAATCCAAAGTGAGCCTGAGCGCCGTTCTTGATCATCGAGACGTCTTTTGTCTCGGTATTGAAGATAAACACGGCCCCTACACGACCATCGGCTACGTACAGCGCCCCCTTCGAGTCCACCCCCATGCCAAAGGGAGTCCACAGCGCAAACAGCGGCTTGTCGGCCTTTTTCTCCGCTTCCGTCTGCCCGCCGGCCATGCGATCCATCCAGGATGCGTGCTTCTGTTCTTTTGTCGGCGGCACATACTTCTCGCAGCAGAAGTAGTTTAGATACTTCACGCGAGTTACGGCTGGCGGGTTCGGCCACACGATCTTGGAGTAATCCAGATACTTGAGATACAAGGCCTGGGCCGACTCGGTCGTCTGATGAGTGCTGTCACCATCGCTCTTCTTCTTATTCTTTCCCGCCGCATCCATTCCTGATGGCAGCGCAAAAACCAGAAGGGTGGCCAGTACCAAAAGCGCCGCGCTCCGCGTCTTCTTCTGCGTATTGAAAACCGTCAACAACATCACATCTTCTCCAGCGATCACTGCTACTTGGTTCTTTTTCCGGTCGTGGAATCAGTTTCCGTTCCAGCGCCATGGGCTGCGGTGGTCTGAGCCCCAGAAAATCCTTTATGGCACCCCATGCAAAACTCCATGTCGTTAACTTTGTCCCCGACGAGCAGCGCGGGCTTCGCCGACGCGTGTGGTTGATGACAAGAAGAACAGTTGAGGGGCTTTGCGACCTTGGTTACATCCGACGGATCCATGATGTCGGACACCGGGTGCCGATCGATCGGGTGGCCATGGCCATACTTGATCGGCAGTATCGGAACCTTAGTGAAATAGTCCTCTGGCAGTTTCACTTTGCCGTCGAAGATCGCTACCAGGTGCTCACTCTCCAACTTCGCAGGCTTCGATTCGGGACCATGGCACTCAAGGCACAACGCATTCGGAGTAGCGGCCCTTAACAAGTGCAGGTTATTCCCGCCGTGCGGCTCATGGCACACGAAGCAACCCTGTTCGAATGCAGGCTGGTGCAGATGTGCCTTCTGATGCTGCGCGGCCTGATCAGCATGACATCCGAGGCACACGTTTACGGAATCGGGTCTCTGGAATCCGGGCGAGTTGCCTGCATGCGGATTATGACAATCAACGCATTCCCCAGCAGCTCCGGGGTGCTGCACTTTCGACTTTTCGATCTGCTCCGCTTTGTCTGAGTGACAGGTGCCGCACATCTCCTTGCTCGAGGCGGCCGTCAGCACAACCTTGCCATCTTTCGCTGGCTGATGGCAGGAATCGCATTGGCCACCGGAGAATGGAGCATGCGTGAACTTCGCCATCAACTTCTTCTGCGATGACTGGTGAGGATCATGGCAGGTCAAGCAATCAGCTTTCTCGATCGGTTGCCCCTGGTGCGCCTTTACAATGGCCGCGTCCTTAGGATCATGGCACCCGATACAGAGAGCTGGCGAGTCCTTGGCCAAATGGAAGTCAAACTCACGCTTTCCATTTTCGCCTGTCTTATGTGTGACATGACAGGTGTCACAGCCCATGTCGAGCGCCGCATGGCGGCTCCCATCCTTTGGTGTGTCCAACCCAATCCGATGGCAGCGGAGACAAAGATTTGAATTTTTGGAATCGCCACTCGCGGGTTTAAGCAACTGGTTCTTATTTTCAGCCACGTGCGGATCGTGGCACTTAACGCAATCGCGTACGGCCGGGGGGTGAACCTTCCCTTTTATATCAGCGGCCTTCTTGTCGGCGTGACAGGTAACACAAAGAGCAACGGTAGTTGTTGTAGTGAGCTTGACGCGGGTAGTTTCTTTGTTTACCCGAACCTCGTGACAACTCGTGCACCCCATCGCGATAGCGGAGTGAACTGCGGTGCCTTTGGTTTTGTCCTCATGGCATTGCGCACAAGTCGCGGGGTCCTGTTTCGGGTCGAGAGGAACTGGGTGCTTTCCCGCCCAAGCCTGCGTGCTTAACATCCCCGCCAACGTCACCATCAAGATGGACTGCCAGAACTTCTTCACAACTACCTCCGTGGAGAGTAGGTTGCAATTGCGTGTCCTTTCTCGATCTAGCGTGTAACCCGTGGCACAAGAATTGCAGTAATGCCATATTTATCAATTACTTAGTCGCCATTCACGCTAGACCAAACTGAGTGCGGGCCGGCGATGAGTCGATCGCCTGACCGTTGCGTTGCGGGATCTAACACATTTCGCCGAGGGCCTATTGGCGATTTCCCCCACCACCCTCATCGCACAATTCAACAGTAGGCAGGGAGGCCGGGAGTTAGTTTCGCGAGCGGACCTGCTGGCTTGCTGAGCTACCACAGGAAACCGCACGCATGAATGGATTGGCTACGAGGACCGGCCGCGTCCAGACCCAACTGCTTGGGTCATCCCAAACGGGATCGACGTCGGTGCTAACCAGGACGTCCGCACCTATCTCGCGACAAGCCTCATCCAGATTCAACCTACGTATAGCGTCCGGGGACTCAAAGAGCGCGCCCACATAGGGAACCGTGGCTTGGCATTGCCGGGAATCGCCTCCAAAAGCAGTGCCGCAATCGCGATCACCCGCTACTGCCTGCCATTTTGAGTACAAGCGCGTCAAAGTAACGTCATCTCGAAACGGATTGTACTGAACCTTCGCCCCAGGAGGAACCATAGTGCCTAATTGGTCAAATCCCTTTCGCACCCAAAACGCGCGTTGGCCAAAACCAGTCGCACCTAGAAACCGTTCGCTCCGCTTCAATCTACCCGAATCAGCCAAGGCTGGGTACGCCCGCAGCATCCCAACTTGCCAGAGCGTTCCTAACGATCCCACGACCAATCCGAACGCCAGAATGCCTTTTTTCCAGACCGCAGATTCATTCGTGCCCGGATTTTGCTGTGTGAAGAAGAGATCGTGCACAACCGGGGCAGCCCAAATCAGCATGACGAACTGACAGATCAGTATTCCCCTAAAGCCAAGATCGTTGGACCCTGTTGAATTCGATTGCAGGACGCTCATTGCCGCGATGCACACGGCGAACATCGTCCATATAAGTTTGCGCCCCCGGCTGAGTGTGCGGAATCCTGACTTATCCTCCCTGAATCGGAACACCACAATCGCGGCATACATCCCAAACTCAAAAATGTATAGCAGCACCATTGAGATAATCTTCACGAGCCCGACAAGGATGGGATTATTCAATCCGTTGCGCTGAAGGACTTGAGTCGCTGCTGGGTAGTCTCTAATCGCAAAGAATGCAAAGGTCAAGTTTGCGTCTGAACTCCCCCCACTAGCTCCTGTAGTTCGAAGGAGGTCCATAAGGTAAGGAGCGGAGACGACCAAAGCGAATAGGCCAATCACCAGATAGCTGAAGAACGTCTTAATCTCGTTCCGTACTAGGGCTAGAAAACTCCAGAGGAGGAAGAACAGCGCAAAGGCGAAGGTGACGTACACGGACAGTCCTGCTGCACTGCCTATAGCCAATGCACAAAATGAAACGAGCCATACTCTTTCCCGCAGCGGATTGCGCTCAGATATTGCCGACAGGAAAATTACACATACCATGCATGCGGTGAGAGCCGCCAGGTGATGTGGCACCCATAACATGGATCCAATCCACGATGTGACTTGGTTTGGATCCCACCATTCAAGGTCGCCTGGAAGACGTTTGATTTCAGCAGAAAAGATGGCGTAAGCGATCAGATCAAGCCCAGTTACTGCAAGGAGCGCGACGGCAACAATCGATTTTGTCCATAGGCGCTGGACCTCACCCAGAACGTACTTCATAAAAAGCGGGATAGTTGCTCCTAGCGCCGTTCCGCTCCAAAAAACACTTGCATTCAAACACGCCCGTGCAGTTAATCCAAACAGTTGGCGGGGCAATGAACAGATTACGTACCAATAGTAGTAATACCGGAGAACTGGGACCTTACCGATTCCGTAGAACGGATTGAGTGGAGGAACGCCAGTTCTTGAAGCTGCCTCAACGAATGGAACCCGTACCGTGTAATCGTATGTGACATAACTTAAATACAGTCTTTTGCCGATCTGCAGGTCAACCAGAGCAAACTGCACAACAAAGAACCAAGCAACCAGCATTCCCAACATCGTCCACGAGCTTCGCCGCACCTGGCGCAATGAAAACCCGTTCGAGTGAAGCTTCGGTAAAACTATCGCTGCGCTTGCAATCAGCAGCAGGAGATAAAGGGAGATCGTGAGGCGGTACGATGACACCCGAGTCAACAGCACCGCAATGATGGGCGTGGTTGCGATCGAGATTGCGACACTGAACAGAGCTTGCTCTGCGATCGAGCGTTTGCGAAATTCGAAAGCATTGCTTGCGAATCCTAATAAGTATCCTGAGGGCACAAAGAACAACAAGAAGGCCAATATGGCGAGCGTAGTTTGAAACGCATCAATCGCTGTGAAGTTCTGCATCTGAGCCTCTTGAGAACCTGTGTTTCGGGTCGTGTTTCAGGATAGCAAGACACACGCAATTCGGCGGGACAACTTTCGCGTGGATCACAATCCACAACGCGACGAATGTATAAACGGCGCCAAGAGCAACTCTGTCACGCGGTGATGAGTCTGGATCAACCTACCAACCGCTCATCCGTGCTGGTTGCAACTGCCACATTGGAGGTGCGGTGCCTCGGTGCGATGCGGGACTTTAGGTGCAGAATCGGCTTCTCAAAGTATTCGTAACTGATCGCGGAAACTACGAACGTTGTTGCAGCGAGCGTAATTAGATAGGCAATACTCAGCACTGTACCGCGATCCTCTAAGAGGCGCGGCAGAAGAAACACGCAAAAGGCTCCAATAATCGGCGCATGGTACACGTAGATTCCATAACTGTACTTTCCAAGGGTTGTGAGGAGACGCGAACAGAGCAACCTGCTCAAGACTGGGCTGTCAATTCCGCTGCAGGCTGAGAGCAACGTCACCGCTCCGAACCCAATTGCGATTAGGGAGTAGCCCGCTCCTTGGGTGAATAACTGCATCGCCTCTTCTGGCGTGTGGGAGAGATAGGAACCCCCGAAGATGACATTTAGTGCCCGCAGGGGGAAAAGCAATAGCCAAGAATAAACGAATAGAAACGAGCCGAGACACAGGAAAGCGGTCAGCGGAAGCCAACGCCGAACCTTGAACAAAGCTGCAGGCTTCCTTATTAAGCATGCACAAACGGCACCTATGAATAGTCCGTCCATCCGGGTTACAGTCGCCATGGCAATGGATTGGCTAGCACCCGAGTGGCTGATCCAAAGCAGCCGAGATAGAGTTGCAACAACTGTAAAGACTCCTGCGATATAAGGGACGATCCGCGTTCGCGATAGCCAAACCACCATGGGCCATAGAAGATAGAATTGCTCTTCCACGGCAAGTGACCAAAAGTGTCCAAGAAAGTTTGTGTAATTCGGCCCCCATTGCTGCTTCCATAAATCTGTCCAGTTTGTGAGGAAGCAGTAATAGAGCCAGCGGTCCTGCCGCAAGGGCAAGACAGAATCAACTATCTCAGAATTTAATAACTGCGAGCCCAAAATGACCGCAGACAGCACGCAATAATATAGTGGGAAAATGCGTAGGATCCGCCGTCCATAAAAGCCACTGAAATAGTTCTCGAACTCGCGCGTGTCGAGGAGTATCCCGGTAATCAGGAAGCCCGAAAGCACAAAGAATAGGTCTACACCGATCCAGAGCTGCTGTGAGTAGTTGCGCAGCAGCGTGCAAGGAATGTAGTTCTGGACGTGATGAACGAAGACGAGTGCTATTGCGATGCCACGCAGGCCGTCCAGCTCAGGTATGGCGTTTTGGGGTGTTCATAATGGGGGAACAAGGAGAGTAGCTGCTTCCGCTTTTGGTGTGCGGTGCTTTCGGCTTGAATTTTTTTGCACAGCCAGAGCAACTTCTGCACTCATTTTTGTACAGCAAAGAGCGGTGAGCAACTTGCTCACCGCTTCTCTTTTTGCTCCACGATAGCTACTCGCGAATCATTTGACGACGTAGGAAGCATTCGCAACTGTACTTGAGCCGTAGCCATTGCCAATTGCAATTGCTTTGACCATCTGTGTTGCCGACACTGTGATCGGCCCTGAGTAAAGCTTCGACGAAGTGGTGGGAGTGGATCCATCCGTAGTGTAGTAAATGGAGACTCCTGGAGTGGCATCTGTAATCGTAACGACCTGAGAACCGACGAACGTCCCATATGCTGGGGAGAATGTCGGGGTTGACGCCACAATCACGTACGACGCGCTTCCAACCGCGCTCGCACCATATCCGTTTCCTGTTGCGAGGGCCTTCACCGTTTGCGTGCTGGATACCGTAATCGGGCCGGTATAGAGCGTCGAAGACGTGGTTGGCGTTGTTCCGTCCGTGGTGTAGTAAATCGATGCCCCAGAACTACTGGTCACAGTCACAGTCTGTGGACTGGTGAACGTTCCATAAGCTGGCGAGAACTTCGGAATCGAAGCCACGATCGCGTATGAAGCACTCACCACCGCACTTGTGCCGTATCCATTGCCTGCGGCGATTGCCTTCACAATCTGTGTGCTGGATACCGTAATTGGCCCAATGTACAGCTTTGAGGATGTTGTTGGCATTGATCCGTCGGTAGTGTAGTAGATCGACGCTCCCTGACTGCCATCGCTGATCGTGACCGTCTGGGGGCTATTGAACGTCCCATACGACGGCGAGAAAGTTGGATTTGCAGCCACAATGGCATAGCTGCCACTGCCCACAGGACTCAGCGCCGTACCATTTCCGCCCGCCACAGCCTTAATGGTCATCGAACTCGAGACCGTGATCGGCCCCGTGTAAACCTTCGAGGACGCTGTGGGGGCCGAACCATCAGTCGTGTAGTAGATGGAAACTCCGGGAGCACCATCTGTGATCGTGACGGTCTGAGGTGAGTTAAATGTGCCGTAACCCGGCGAGAACACAGGAGCCGGATTGTACGACAAGGCATACACCAGATCGATCAATTCAGGAGCCGCGCCATAGTGGTTATCTCCTGGCTGATCGTACTTTACTTGGCAGTTTCCGGTCCCGCTAACCATTGTTATTGTGTTTCCGCTCACGGTACATGGGCCCGTCACAGAAATCATGACTTTGAGACCCGATGTGGCCGTGGCAGCGACATTGAATTGAGCGTTCAAGGCAGCACTTGGCAGAGCATGTGTTGTGATGAAAATCGTCTGCGGTGCACCCGTAATGGTCAGGGTTGCTGGGGTGTACTGAATTAAATAATTGGCGCCCGCAGACAACGTCCCCTGTTGAATGGCGTAAGTTCCAGCATCTTCGCCAGACTCGCGTGTTAGAACACCAGCCAACTGGTCACCTTGGAGCAGGCTTCCGCTCGTGATCCGGAAAGTCAACATTGGATCGCTCGCCCCATAGAACTTGGTTTGCGCATCCGCGACAATCGCGATGATCAGCGGCGTGACATTGATGGTTGCTGACGCTGTTTGCGTCGTGTACGTATTGCTATCCAGCGGTGTGAAGGTAACAGTCAGATTGCGCTGACCAGCAGGAAGTAGCGTGTCCACATCCGGGCTGTACTTAAAGGTGCCAGGAACTGAGACTCCATCATCAACCGCGGTCGCATTCAACTGCTCGCCGCTTAGCCTCGTGCCATACGTGATGTTGCTTGGATTCGGCCAAACGATCGTAGGAGTAATCTTGGTGATCGTTTCCACTTGCGCTGCAGAGCTGCTGCCGAGGAATCTCCCAGCAGGATCCATATACCTTGCGGTAATGCTGTGAGAGCCTGCCCCAAGCGAACTAGTACTGAACGTGGCAGTGTAAGGTGCCCTTGACGTCAAAGCGCTACTGCCAATCAGAATGCCTGCATCGTAGAACTGCACGCTTCCGGCGATCGGTCCTCCACTAACCGAAGAGACAGTTGCCGTGAATGTGACACTCTGACCAACGCTCGCATTCAGTCCTGAGGCGGCCAGAATAACCGAGACTGTGTCAGGACTGACAGAGTGTGACACGGTCGCAGAGGTTGCGCTCGTATAGAAGCGATTCCCCGTGAAGCTCACAACGACCGAATGCGTCCCAGGTTGCATATTGGCGACTTGAAACTCCAAGGGCTGGCTGCAATCAGTTCCAGTGAGCATTACAGGATCGCCCGTCGCGGCTCCATCGACAATCAGTTGCAACTGTCCCGTCGGACACGGCGTCTTTGCCGTCGTAAGTTCAAAGAGCACTGGCACGCCGTACGGCGACGGTTCTGGCATTCCTGTCAGCAGAGCCAAGCTCAGTGCAGGATCGATCTTATTAATCGTCAACATACCTGTCGCTTGGCCAACATAGTTTCCATTTCCCACCGTCGCGACCACGTTGTAACTGCCTGGATCCGTCGGCGGAACGGAAGTGGCGTCGTATCCGTCACCACTGTAGAGGACGTTGACATTCAGAGGACTGGGCGTGGTGACGACAGACACAGCCTTGGAGGCTCCATCGAATGTCTGGTTCAAATTGCTCAGCTGCACTAGCGCCGTTGCTGGCGTGATCGAGAACAGCGCCGTGTTGTAGGTAATGCTGTAATTCTGTAAGACATCTTCGGGGCTCAACGTCGCACTGATTACATACGAACCACCTGCAACATCTTCACCCGAAGTGCGGTTGTAGGTTGCGACTACCTTATCGGATGTCACGAAGCCGCTCAGCGTGCCCGTGAATGCCGGATCAGCCGAACCGTAGGTCTTAGTAGCTGCATCCGGCGTGACGGAGGCGATTGCCTTATTGACGACGAGTGTCACTGAAGTACTGGCGCCGCTGTAGTTGGTGGCGTCTGTCGGCGCAAAGGTCACATTCAGCGTTTGCGACCCTGCGCCCAAGACTGCACCCGCGGACGGCATATAGGTAAAGGTTCCCGGAACGCCTCCGCTGGTTGCATGTAGTTGTACGCCACTCAACGTCGTGCCGTACGTGATCGCATCAGGAGCATTCCAGTCGAGAACCGGAGTGGCTTTCGTTACGCTTAAAGTACCCGTAGCGGATTGGAAGCTATAGTTCGCCGCGATGATCGAACCCGTAGCAGCAGTGATGTCGTATGTTCCAACAATGCTATTGTGGTCGGCCGATGTGCTCAACACCGGTGTACCCGAAACCACCGCCTCCGCAGTTTCGCCATTCACAAATCCGCTGATCTGATAGGTAAACGTCGGATTATCTGCGCCGTAAATTCGTGTCGCGTCGTCCGGCGTTACCGTTAACACCGCACCCGTCACCTTGATTGTCGTCGAGGCGCTCTGGGCGGTGTATGTATCGCTGTCCGCAGGGGTGAATGTAACCGTCAGATTGCGCTCACCGACCGGCAGCAAGCTGCCGGCATCCGGGCTGTAAGCAAACGTACCATTCACGGGCTCACCGTTATACGTCGCGGTCGCATTCAACTGCGTGCTGTCCAGTTTGGTCCCATAAACGAAATTCGCAGGGGTGGGCCAGTTGATCACAGGAGCAATCTTATTGACCGTCTCCAGTGCCGCAGCGGAACTGCTGCCCGCGAATAGTCCGTCTGTGTTCACAAATTTCGCGATGATGCTATGCGAACCTGCGGAAAGCGTGGTGCACCATGTTGCTGTGTACGGTGCCGTGGAAGACACGGTCGCCGACCCAATTCGGACTTCATTATCGAAGAACTGAATCGTGCCAGTTAACGCCTGACCTCCGTCCATCTGACCAGGATCTACAGTCACAGTGAATGTCACATTCTCGCCCACATTTACGGTGGAACCGGAAGCAGCCAGGATTACGGAAGTAGCGTCCGGATTCACCACATGGGAGACAGCACCCGAATTCGTTGCTAGATAGATTGCATCCCCTGAGTAGCTCACTGTGACCGTGTGCGACCCCGGCGTCAAAGTCGTCAATTGCAACTCGACCGGCTGCGCGCAAGAGCTTCCATTCAGTGTGATCGGAGAACCCGAAGCGGTCCCGTCAACATAGAACTGCACCTCTCCCGTCGGACACGGTGACTTCGCGGTGGTCAGGTCGAAGTACACTCGCGTGCCATAAGCAGAAGGCTCCGGCATGCCGGTCAGCAGTGCTAGAGACAGCGCCGGGTCGATCTTGTTAATCACCAGCGTTCCCGAGGTCTGACCTTGATAGTTCGAATCTCCAGCTATCGCCACCACCGAGTAGCTACCCGGCAGCGTCGGCGGCACAGTGTTAGCTGCGTAGCTCTCGCTGGAGTACGTTACTTGGACACTCAGCGAACTCGGCATAGTGGAAACCGAAACCGCCTTGGGAGTGCCGTCGTAATTTTGGTTCAGGTTGCCCAGGGAGATAATCGCCGCCGCGGGAGTGATCGTGAACGGCGCTGTGTTGTAAATGATGTTGTAATTTGCAAGCACGTTCGCCGGACTCAGCGTGGCACTAATCAAATACGGGCTTCCCGCGACCGACTCACCGGCAGTCCGGCTATAGCTCGCAAGTACGTTGTCTGAATCTACGAAGCCCGCCAGCGTTCCAGTCAGTGCCGGGTCCTGGGTGCCGAAAGTCTTCGTCGCCACCACCGGGGTCACAGACGCGTTGGCCAATCCGACCGTCAGCGAACCTGGAACCATATTGAAGATGTAATTCGCCGCGCTCAGAGACCCTTGCGCACAGGTGATTGCATAAGGATTTCCGGCCACCGGACTCGTGGGGGTCGCTGTTGTCGAGCACACTGCTGCACCGCTTACGACCGAAGCATAATCGCTGTTCACAAAACCAGTGATTGCGTAGGTGAATTGCGGATTGGTATTGCCATATGTACGGTTGGCATTATCAGTCGTAACCGTAAGCGTAGCTGCAGATACCGTCAGGGTTCCCGCATTGAACGCCAGGTTGTAGTTCGGCGCGCTCAGCGTGCCCAGAGCTGGCGTGATCGGGTACGCACCGACTGAACTAGCTGCCGTCGCGGTTGTAGTCACGGCTGGTGCACCTGTGACTGCGGTTGCTTGTGTGTCTCCGCCCACAAATCCGCTGTACGTGAACCTAAATGCCGGATTGGCCTCTCCATAAGTTCTTGACGCATTTAGCGCTGTCACCGTCAGTGGTGCAGCCGTGATGTCTGCGCTCGTCGTCGCTGTTTGGGATGCGAGTTGGTAATTGCCAGCGTCAGTCCCGGCTATGGCGATTCCGCTCACAGACACAGCCTTGCCTGTGCCAACATTCCTGTCCGCAAACGTCGCGCTCGCGTAACTTGTGGTTAGCGTGTCACCCGCCTTGCGATTATCACTCAAGGTGACGGTGGCCGTTGCTGTGCCGTCATATGCCTTGTTCACGCCGGCCGCACTCACGCTAAGTGTTGCGGCAGAGATGTTCGCGGTCGTTGTGGCAGAAGTATTGGCCACGTAGTTGGCGGCATCGGTTCCGCTGAGGGTAATACCAGTGACACTTACCTGCTTCGCTGTGCCCACATTCTTATCGGCGAATGTGGCAGTTGAGTACGCCGTCGTCAGCGTATCGCCCGCAAGGCGGTTGTCGCTCAACGTGACACTCGCAGCCGTAGTGCCGTCGTAGGTCTTGTTCGCGGTAGTCGCAGTAATCGCCAGCGCTCGACCGGTAATTACGCCGGTGTTGTTGCTCGCAAACGTTACGCTGTAGTTGCTGCCTCCATTCCCATCGCTCACCGACCCCGTGGGCGTCAGGGTCTTGCCCACACTCACCGCCTTCGTTGCGAAGGTCTGGACGAAGCTGCCGGTGTCGCCGCTCATGAGGCTGCCGCTTGTGATCGTGGGCACGCCCGAAGAGGCCGTTGTTCCATCATATTGCTTGGTGTCTGTCGCTGCCGTAACTGTGATGGCACGTGCCGTGATCACGCCGGTGTTACTGGCAAAAGTTAAGACGTAGTTCGCACCGCCATTCCCGTCAGAGATTGTCCCAGCCGGAGTCAGAGTCTTCGCTCCGACATTCTTGTTATTAAATGTCTGAGTGAAGCTCGCCGCATCGCTTCCCACCAGCGCCGGGCTAACCGTCGGGATGCCCGTCGAAGCTACCGTCCCGTCATACTGCTTTGTATCCGCCGCAGCCGTTACCGTGATCGGCAACGCCGTAATCACACCGGTCGATATCGTCGCCTTCGTAACCGTATAGTTGTTGCCGCTATTCCCGTCACTGATCGTTCCGGCTGGAGTCAAGACATGCGTAGTGCCGACGTTCTTGGTGTCGTACGTTTCCGTCCACGTTGCCGTGTCGCCCGACACTAGCGATCCAGAAGTGATTGTCGGAATGACTGTTGATAGCACGCCGCCGTCATAAGTCTTCGTCGACGCTGCAGCTGTCACCGTGATAGGACGTGCCGTAATCACGCCAGTCGTATTGTTCGCGAACGTGACAGAGTAGTTCGCGCCACCGTTCCCGTCGCTCACAGAACCTGCCGCAGTCAGTGTAAGGTTCGAGCCTACATTCTTGCTTGCATACGTCTCGGTAAAGCTCGCAGTGTCCCCCGAGACCAGACTGCCAGAAGTGATCGTCGGAACCGAAGCGGCCGACGTCGTACCGTCATAAGCCTTCGTGTTCGCAGATGCCGCGACCGTAATCGCACGCGAAGTGATCACGCCGGTGTTGCTGGACACGAAAGTGATTGCGTAGTTCGCACCACCATTCCCGTCCGAAACCAAACCCGCCGGAGTCAGCGTAAGACTCGTGCCCACATTTTTGCTTGAATAGGTTTCAGTGAAACTCGCAGTGTCGCCCGAGACCAGCGCCCCCGATGTGATGCTCGGCACGGCGACTGCCGAGGTCGTACCGTCATAAGGTTTAGTGTTCGCGGAAGCTGTCACCGTGATCGGCAACGCCGTGATTACGCCTGTTGCGATCGCGGCCTTTGTAATGGCATAGTTGTTCCCGTCGTTACCGTCGTTGATCGTTCCCGTCGGCGTCAACACATGAGTCGTACCGAGATTCTTGTTATCGTATGTCTCGGACCATGTTGCAGTGTCACCGGAGGCCAGTGATCCAGAAGTGATCGTTGGTATAGCGGTTGATGTCACGCCGCCGTCATAAGTCTTCGTCGACGCCGCAGCCGTCACCGTGACAGGACGTGCGGTGATCACGCCGGTCGTACTGTTCGCGAACGTAACTGAGTAGTTCGCGCCGCCATTTCCATCTGAAATCGAACCTGCCGGAGTTAGCGTGAGGTTCGTACCTACATTTTTGCTGGCATACGTCTCGACAAAGTTCGCCGTCTCACCAGAGACAAGACTGCCGGAGGTGATTGTCGGAATTGCAGCGGCCGATGTCGTACCGTCATAAGCCTTCGTGTTCGTCGATGCAGTGACCGTAATCGCACGCGCTGTGATCACGCCGGCCGTACTGTTCACGAACGTGACCGAGTAGTTCGCGCCACTGTTCCCATCCGAAACAGAACCTGCCGGAACGAGCGTGAGGTTCGTACCTACGTTTTTGCTGGCATACGTCTCGGTGAAGTTCGCCGTGTCACCAGAAACCAGACTGCCGGAAGTGATCGTCGGAGCAGTTGCTGCAGAAGTTGTTCCGTCATAGGCTTTGGTATTCGCTGCAGCGGTCACAGTGACAGGACGTGCCGTAATGACGCCAGTCGTATTGTTCGCAAAGGTGACCGAGTAGTTCGCACCATTGTTCCCATCCGAAACAGAACCTGCCGGAACGAGCGTGAGATTCGTGCCCACATTCTTGCTTGCATAGCTCTCGGTGAAGGTGGCGCTGTCGCCTGAGATCAGACTTCCCGACGTGATTGTCGGAACCGAAGCCGCCGACGTTGTTCCGTCATATACCTTGCTATTCGCCGCCGCAGTGACGGTAATGGCGCGAGTGGTGATTACACCAGTGCTGATCGTTGCCTTCGTAACCGCGTAATTGTTTCCGCCATTGCCGTCAGTGATCGTGCCTGACGGCGTCAAAACATGGGCCGTACCAACGTTCTTGTTGTCATACGTTTCCGTCCAGGTCGCCGTATCACCTGAAACCAAAGATCCAGAAGTGATGCTCGGAACCGCAGCGGCTGAAGTCGTACCGTCGTATGCTTTGGAGTTTGTAGCCGCGGTAACCGTGATCGGACGAGCCGTGATCTGGCCGGTCGTATTGTTCACGAATGTAACGACGTAGTTATTGCCGCTGTTTCCATCCGAAACAGAGCCGGTAGGCGTCAGCGTCAGGTTCGTGCCCGCGTTCTTTGTTGAATAGGCTTCGGACCACGTTGCCGTATCGCCTGTAGCCAGTGAACCTGAAGTAATCGTCGGCACCGCGCTCGCCGTGGTGGTGCCATCGTAAGCTTTCGTATTCGCTGCTGCGGTAACTGTGATCGATCGAGCTGTGATGTTAGACGAAGCAGTTGGCTCAGTTAGGGTGTAGTTCGCAGAATTGGTGCCGGTGAGTGACTGGCCGGAGATGGACACCGAAATCCCAGTGCCCACATTCTTGCTGGCGAGGGTTCCTGCTGCTGTGCCCGTCAGAGTCACCGTATCGCCAGTGACTACTCCCACGAGCGTTCCAGGCGTCCCCGTAAGTGTCGCGGTTGTCGTTCCGTCGTATGTCTTGTTGCTGGCCGTAATTCCCGAAACCGTCAGCGCCTTCTGATTCACCGTAAGCGCAACTGCCGTGGACGTGCTGCCGTTATAGTCCGCATCACCACCAAATACAGCCGTGATCGAGTGACTGCCGGCAGTCAATTGACGCGCCGTTGTCGTATAAGCAGCGCTGCCGCCGCTAAGCGCTCCTGTACCCAGCGTCGTGGAGCCGTCCATAAAGGTGACCGCGCCCGTGACAGTGCTGGGCGAAACCGTCGCCGTAAACGTCACCAAGTCTCCGTAAGTAGCCGGGCTTTCTGATGGCGAGACCGAGACGGTAGTAGCAGCGCTCCCAGCAATGGTGATCGTGACCGTCTGCGACGTGTTGTCCATCGTGAACTGACAAGTGTTTACCCCTGCGGCACATCCGGAGTTGATCGTGTAGGTGCCTACACTCCAAGCCGTGATCCGGGAGTTCGTTCCCGGGACAACACTCAATGTCACCTGCGTCGTGTTTCCCATGGCCGACGTGCACGTGCCGCTCGCTGTACCCGCGCTGTCTGTACATGAGATTGATCCTGGATTGCTCGTCACAGATGCGCTTCCCGTCCCCGAAAATGCCACGGTCAAACTCTTGTTATCGGTGAACGTATTCTGTGCCTGTGCTCCAGAGGTGGTGCCTACTGCCGTTAGATAGAACCGTGCACCAAGGTCCGTTGAGTCCGGAGCCCACATTCCATACATCACATTGCCGCCCGAATCGGCGACCGTCGTCTGCAATGGCGATACGTTCGCGGTGGACGGAATCACCTGCATATATAGGTTGACTGTTTCATCCGGCTTCCACCCTGTGCCGGTCATAATCACCGGTGTTCCCGGAGCATAGTCGGCCTGATCCGTCTTGATCGTGGCAAATCCGTACAACTCGGCTGTTTTCTGATTGCTTCCGCCAGCGACGAGGAGCTGACCATCAGCCATGGGAAATAGGGCCGCGCCCGTGGCACTTGAGCGCGCGTACGTCATCGTTCCCGTGGCCGCAAACTTCCCACTCCACGGCGTGTACAGCTCAGCAGTTGCCGTATCGGCCCCGTTGAATCGACCACCGACCAGCAGCACCATGTTGTTATTAGGTAGCAGAAACGCCTGATTCCTGGCTCGTGCGTTCACCATGGAGGCAGAGACCGGATTGATTGTTCCTGTTGCCGGATCGAATATCTCAGCCGATCGCAACTCCGCGATGCCGCCATTTGTCGCAGCACCCTCTGGATAACTGCCTCCTGCGATCAGAACCGTTCCGTCCAACAGGGTTGTCGCTGTGGCATTGGCTCGGGGTGTCCCCAGATTCGGTCCTGCGTAGATCGTGCCAACCGCGGGATCATAGATTGCCGTCGAGGCCAAGGTATTTCCGTCTGCATCGGTACCACCTACTAGCAGCACACGCCCATCATGTAGTGCTGCCGCAGCATGAGCTTTCCGTGCAGGCTGCAACGCGCCACCGAATGCGAACTGTCCGCCCGAAAGGCTGAACAACTCCGCAGAGGACAGTACGCCATAGGAGTTTGCGCCTCCGGCTACCAGCACCGAATCTCCGGTCAAGGCTGCGGGGTGCCCCGTTCGAGCTTCGCTCATGGGCACCGTCGCTGACCAAGTGTCCGTGGACGGGTCATATATCTCGGCCGATGACAGTACTACCCCGTTGGCCCCTGTTCCGCCGGTCACAAGTACATATCCACCGGCGCCGCTCACGTTCTTTAAGAACGTCGCCGTGTGGCCACTTCGCGCCTCATTCATCGGGGCGACTGACTTGAACGTGCCGTCCGGAGAGTAGATTTCAGCGCTCGCCAAAACTGAGCCGGCAGCATCCACGCCGCCAGCAACAAGCACCCTTCCATCGCTCAGCGAGGCAGCAGCCGCACCGGTGCGTGCTGCAGACATAGCTCTAGTCTGAGTCCAACGTCCCGTCGCGCTGGGGGTTAGGATGAGCGACTGCGCTTTCGACATCACAGCCAAACTCAAGAACATTATCGCGACAGTGATCAGACCAGACTTGCGCATTCTTAATCCTCCAGATCGAGCAACTTGGGACAGCTAATCGGGCACACTTGGGGCGCGCACTTCTCCTCCGCGCTTCTCACGCGAAAAAGCGAGAGCGACAACAAAAACGACTGATTTTGGGGGAGGAAATCTCTCCGGAACTATTCAGTATTCCTGGTCAGAGACTTACATGTGCAAGTATTACAAGCCTCTAATAAACGGACAACTATCCTTCGGGTGTTACTCGAGGTCATCGAACGCGTTACCTAATGATTCCTGATTCGTTGATCGACACGAATGCTATTCCCATTCGCTCGCGCGTGAGCAGACGCCAAGTTCTCTTGGGCATCACCCATCCTTGAATCGCTAGGCCTGAATATTTCTATGTATCAATTTGATTAAGTCCCGAACCGCCCATTCATGTTGCGTTTTGCGCTGATTCTGAGACAACATAGATTTTCGGCTTACAAGTAAAGCGTCTCTGCCTTAACAGGCACCGCTCAAGCTTGTGCATCCAGAGCTGATTTCTGAGTCCATCGCCATTTCTTGCGGAGATTCCTGTGTCCTTGCGTCGCTTGCTGTCCCTGTTCGTCCTCTCGGTTTTCGCTTCATCCGTTTTGGCTCAGGACGCTAAGCTACCCGAGCGAGTTCAAGTGTTCGCTGGGTACTCTGGCTACAAGCCAGGTGGAAGCATTAGTGGAACCAAGGTGCCAGATTTCAAGTCGGGATGGGCGGGACAGATTGACTTCAATTGCAATCGTTGGGTTCGACTTGCTGTCGATCTCAATGGGCACTACAACAGCTTCGGCTCGGCACACGACTTTGCAGTAGGACCACAATTTGTGTTTCGTTGGAAGCCACTCACCCCATTCATCGAGGTAATGACCGGAGTACAGAACTTCGGACCAAATAATCTCCCGAACCAAAAAGCAGCCACCTACATCCTTGGTGGAGGACTCGACCTTAAGATCACCGGTCGATTCTCGATTCGTCCGTTTCAGGTCGATTACGTCAATACCTATTACACGGCCAATCTTCCGCCTAGCAGCTTGAATCCATTCAATGGATTTCGCGATCAGGCAGGGATCGTTTTCGCGCTCGGCGTGCCGGAATCTCCAAGCTACGCGTCTGCCGCATGCAGTGCGCAGCCAGAGACAGTCGAAGTCGGAACTCCTGTCGCAATATCTCTCACCGCATCCCGATTCAAGCACCATGAGAATCTCAGCTACACGTACACCTCCACCGGGGGGGTAATCACGGCCAATGCTGAAACCGCAAGATTAGACACCGCCGGACTTGCTCCGGGCAATTACACGGTAACGGGTAAGGTGTCCGACAGTCGAAAATCTCATGCCCAAAGCGCGATGTGCCAGGTTTCTGTAACCGTCTATCCGCTGCCCAAACTTGATCCAACGCTGTCGTTGAAAGCCGACCCTGCATCACTCACTTCGGGAAATCCATCGACAATCACGGCATCCGGGAGCAGTCCTGATAATCATCCTCTGAGCTATCAATGCGAGGCGACCGCCGGAAGCCTGAGTGGTAGTGGGTCGAGTTTCGTGCTCGATACGGCTGGCGTGCCGGAAGGATCCGTCGCAGTAAACTGCACTGTAACGGATGATCGCAAGCTGACGGCAAAAGCGACCACTTCGGTTTCCGTGCATATGCCTCCGCCCGTGCCCAGCGCTTCTCAGTTTGCGGTGATTGAGTTCCGGCACGACAGACTGCGCCCCACCCGCGTCGATAACGAAGCCAAGGGCAGTCTCGATCGCTTCGGCGATGCGCTCGCCGCTGCACCCGATACCAAGGGCGTAGTCGTCGGTTATGCCAGTGCCTCCGAAGCTAATGGCAAAAGCAAGCGTTCCGACGTTGCCGCGCAGCGTGCGATGAATACCAAGGATTACCTTGTCCGCTTCAAGGGAATCGATGCGGCGCGCATCGACCCACGCACTGGTAACGCCGAGGATCAGAAAGTGCAGCTCTGGATCGTTCCTTCTGGCGCCGCGTCACCCGCCCCTGACAGCACCGCAGTCGATCAGTCCAAGGTCAAAGGCGTGCCCAGAGTACCGCTGAAGACCCTGCGTCGCGGCAAGATGCAACGCAAGCCTGCGCACGCGCAATTACAGAAACCAACGCATAAATCGCCTCATACTGCGGCGGCTCACACCTCGCACCACGCCGGCGCCCGCAACCACGCGCACACGAAAGCAGCCGCGAAGGGCTAGCATCATCTCCACCCAAAAAACAAAGCCCGCGGCAGTATCCGCGGGCTTTTATCAGCTCAAGATTAAGAATTGCCAAATTACATCGCCGGCTTATCGCTCTTCTGCCCAGGCTTGATATTTGCGTGCTTCTTGGCTTGCGCAATGTACATCTTCACCTGGTTCGCCTGCTCATAATTGGGGTTTTGCTTCAGCAGCGTTTCCCAGTCGTTCACGGCTCCATTGACGTCCATCTTCGCCTGCCACTTCACGATACCGCGATTAAACATGGCATTGCCATTCTTCGGATCATCTTTGAGGGCGCGATCAAACTCCGAAATCGCATGATCAGGCTCATTCGCGTAGAACAGTGCGGTTGCGTAATCGGTGCGCACCGAAGCGTTCTTCGGATCCGCAGCCAGCGATTTCGTGTAGTAGTCAATCGCTGTTGGGAACACCTGAGCGTCGTAATACATATTTCCGATCTGTGCCAGCAGTGCCGGGTCATTCGGCTTCGACTTCAACTGCTCGAGCAGCGGAGCCGCCTGCTTGTCGGCCATGGACTTCATCTGCTCAGGAGTTGGCATCTGCTGTTGTCCCATGCCGCCGCCCATACCGGCCGGAGGCATTCCTGGCTGGGTCGCTGTAGCCGCTGCAGGAGTGCTGCTATTGCTCATTGAGCCACGTAGCAGGTAGCCAACCGCACATCCTACCACCAGGCAAAGCACCGCCATGATATAAGCCTGCGTGCTCGTCCAACTCTGGGAACCCTTCGTCCCGTTTGCTTCTGCCATTGAATTCTTCCTCGAAATAAACTGAAGCGGCTTGGCATGGTGTGTTCCACACCAGCCTTCCACGAAATCTATACTATCCCGTGGCAACTCGCGCGCGTGTGACTTCCATCACGATTTCGCCGGCCGGACGCGTTTGCGAAGAGGCGAACACCCTAGCGCGAGATAGGGTGGTTCAATCCTTTCGTGTCATTTCTCTCTCAGCATTCGTAGCCTATCGCGTTTTCACAGCAAAGGAGGCGGCTCGAAAGCCGCCTCTCTAAGCTATTTTCCCGTAATCCGTACCGCAGCCGGGTGATGCCGATTCACATTTGGAACAGTTCCCAAATATCCGTCATCTTCCCCGGCACGGTCTTTCCGTAATCGGGATTCCCATCCGGATCGCCCGCAATCTCCAGCACTAGCGGAGGCACCTGCGGAGCGGTCTTCAGCAGATCGATCGTAGCTTTCCAGTCGATCGTTCCGCCGCCCGGCCACAGATGTTCATCTTTCGATCCACGGTTGTCGTGCACGTGCACCGACCGGATCGCCGGTCTCAGCATCTCAAATGCCGCCTCCACGCCTGGAGCCAGATGCGCATGCCCCAGGTCCAGGCATACACCGATGTCGTCGTAGTGCAGAGTGTCAATCAGGTGCACCAGTTTTTCCGGCGCGGTCAACTCGTTTGGAATATTCTCCAGCAGCAATTGCACGCCCAGCGGCTTGGCAAAGGCCCGCAGATGCTCAATCGAGGTCAGCGAATGTTCAAACTTGTGCTCATCATAGGTTTCGTCCGACACCCCGATGTGCAGGACCAGCGAGGCGAACGGCATCACTTCCGCCACTTCGATTGCGCGCTTGATCTCATCCATGGCTTCGATGCGGTCCTTGCGTTCGCGCGCGGCAACGTTCAATGTGACCAGCTCCGAGCTGCCCCAATCCGCCCCGGCAAACATCGGCGCATGCAATGACAGCAGCGAGACTCCTTCCTGCGAGCGGAACCATGAAGCGATCTCGCGCACCTGCTGTGAACTCATGTAATCAAAGTGCCCACGCATCGCGAACACCTCGATCCCCTCAACGCCGCCCTTTGCCAGTTTGTCCAGAATCCCAGGATGAAGCCGCTCTTTTATATGCACATATGTCGATATAGCCTTCAGCATCCGTTCACTCCATCTCGCGGGTATAAAAAATCACTGCGGAAACTTTTACGCCTATTTCTAAAGCTCGCGACAGCTCTCCTACCACCCTACCGGCCTGCCACCGTTTCGCCCATCGCTCGCTCCGATGCGCTCTCCGGTTTTCCAATCAATGCCTACGCACTCCGCATCGCCCCAAGACCCGGCTCTCACCACCTTATGACCCATCTTCTCCAGCAGCGAGATGGTATCCGGCGATATCTGCCAGCCTTCCACCTTCAATTCATCCGGCATCCACTGATGATGGAACCGCGGAGCGTTCACCGCCCTTTGCAAGTCCTCGCCGAAATCCACCGCGTTCGTGAGCACGTTTGCCACCGTAGTGATGATCGTCGGACCGCCAGGTGAGCCAAGCACCAGCAGCAATCGTCCGTCTTTCACAACCATTGTAGGAGTCATGGCGCTTAGTGGGCGTTTACTGGGAGCGATCACATTGTTTTCTCCCTGGATCAGCCCGTACATATTCGGCACTCCTACTTTGGATGCGAAGTCGTCCATCTCATCGTTCAGCAAAAATCCCAATCCCGGCAATGTCACCCGCGAGCCAAACGAATCATTCAGCGTCGTCGTTACCGACACGGCGCCCCCTGCCTCATCCACCACCGAATAATGCGTGGTGTTCTGTTTTTCGTGGCCCACAAAAGGAGTCCGCAGGGTTGCCGTTTCATCCAGGCCCGCCATGCTTGGCCTCTGCAATCCAGAGCTCGCCGAAGCCTTGTCCGGATTGATCGTCGTCCGCCACTCCGCGGCATATTTCTTATCAATTAGCTGTGCCACTGGAATGTTCACAAAATCCGGATCGCCCAGGAACACTGCCCTGTCGAAGAACGCACGCCTGTACGCCTCACCTACCAGATGCAGATGCTGTGCCGAATTGCGTTTTGCCGCCCGCAGATCGAAGCCTTCCAGGATGTTCAGCGTCTCGACCAGCGCCACGCCGCCTGAGGATGGTGGCGGCGCGCTGAATATCTCGTATCCGCGATAGGTACCACGAATCGGTACTCGCTCTACAACCTTGTACTCTGCTAGATCCTCGGCCGTGATCAAACCTCCGCCCTTGTGAACCGCCGCTGCGATCTCCCGTGCCAACGCGCCGTGATAAAAGTCTTCCGGATCGCGCGCAATTCGTTCCAGCGTTGCCGCCAGTTCCGGCTGCTTGAACAGCTCTCCCTGCTCATAGAAGTGACCGTTCCGCTGAAAAATTCTTCGCGACACGGCATCGCGCGCCAGATCTCCGTCTCTCATGTTGGCGGCTTCATACTGCGTAATCGCGACCCCATCGCGTGCCAGTTTGATCGCTGGAGACATGACCCGTGCGAGACCCAGCTTCCCCCAACGCCGTTCGGCTTCCACCAACCCTGCTACCGTACCGGGGACGCCCGCCGACCGATACCCGAACTGGCTGTCGTCCGTTACATTTCCCTGCCGGTCCAAATACATATCCCGAGAAGCCGCCTTGGGAGCCTTCTCGCGAAAGTCCAGAAAGTGCATCTCGCCCTTAGCCGTGCGATACAGCAGAAACCCGCCGCCGCCCAAATTCCCTGCAGCAGGATGCACCACTGCCAGCGCGAACCCCACGGCTACCGCAGCATCCACCGAGTTGCCGCCGGCGCGCATCATCTCGGCTCCTACCTTGGAGGCCTCCGGGTGCACGCTCGCAACCATTACATGCCGCGCCCGAACAGGCTGAAATCCTTCACCCCAGAGTTCGCCCGGCAACATCAGGCAGAGATAAGCAACAGCCACAAGCATCCCGAGAGACCGAACGCCGCGATCCGATTGCTTCCATCGCAAGTGCTTGAAGAGGGGTTTCGTCAATTTTTGCATTCGCGATTCTCAACCTAATCTGATTCGTCGCCGAGGGTCAACCCGAGAGTTCCACTCTTGGCAGCAACAAGCTCGCGTCCTCCCCCGCAACGTGCAATTCAGGAAATTCGCCTCAGCGCGACCTTAGCCCTTCCTTCCATTCACGCCCTCTCTCGCATCTACCCTATGGCTGTACTGCCGTCGTCACAACGCCGGGAGAAGGTCGGGCCCCGTAATGGATTCTTCACGCGCCGAGCACGTCACCGATGAACGCCTGCGGGTTAGCTCCGCCGATGCGTCTCAGCCTCTTCCACTCGAGTCGGTCATCATCACCGAAGAGCTTTCCCGTCGCCCCTCGCGCCCGCCTCAACACGACGCAGAAAACCGCGCCCTCATAGCCTTGGCCCATCACATGGCGGAGTCGCCTGAAACGGTGCTCCAGAAGCTCGTCGAACTAGGCCAGGAACTCTGCCACGCGGAATCGGCTGGCATCAGTCTCATCGAGACCATCGATGGTCAGGAGGTTTTTCGCTGGAACGCCGTTTCCGGTAAGCTTCATCCAGCCGTCGGCACCATCATTCCGCGAGACTGGAGCGCCTGTGGGACGGTGGTCGATCGGCGAGCCTCACTTCTCTTCCGACACCCCGAGCAACACTACATCTCCTCCGTCGTCATCGAACCCGCTATCTGCGAGGCGCTGCTCGTTCCTTTCCACCATCACGGCAAGCCGGTTGGCACGCTCTGGGTGCTCACCCACGACGATCAACACAAATTCGACGCCGAAGACCGGCGCATCTTGCACGGCTTGGGAGAATTCGCTGCTTCCGCATGCCAAGTGCTCACGTCACTCCGAGCGCAACAGGAGTCCGAAGCCCGCTATCGCACGCTGTTCGACTCCATCGACGAAGGCTTCTGCATCGTAGAAGTCATCTTTGACAGCGGCAGCCTGCCAATCGATTACCGATTCCTGGAAGTCAATCCCGCCTTCGTTCACCAGACCGGCCTCGCCGATGCCAAGGGCAAACGCATGCGCGAGCTCGCTCCGCTACATGAACAGCATTGGTTTGACAACTACGGACGTGTCGCGCTCACCGGTGAACCCGCTCGTTTCCAGAACCGGGCCGAACAACTGGGCCGCTGGTACGATGTTTATGCCTTCCGCGTGGCGGCTCCTGCAGAGCGGCACGTCGCCATCCTCTTTCACGACATCACCGCACGCAAGCAGACCGAAGAGGCTCTGAGGGAAAGCGAAGACCGCCAGCGTACCGTTATCCAGAACCTGTCCGAGGGGTTGATCGTCATTGACCTACTCAAGGACGAAATGCACTGGAACGAAGCAGCCCTCAAGATGCACGGCTATAACGATCCAGGCCAGGAGCACAAGAAATTTTCCCAGATTGCTCCGCTGTTCGATGTACTCCGGCTCGACGGAACCCCGATTCCGTTTGAGGAATGGCCACTACCCCGCTTGCTGCGCGACGAAGAACTCCGCGACTATGAAGTCATTGTGAAAAGGAAAGCTGACGGTCACGAACGCATCTTCAGCTACACCGGCGCGCTGGTTCAAGACCGGAACGCTAAACCCAGCCTGGGGTTCCTTAATATACGCGACGTCACCGACTTGAAAAAGGCGCAACAACTGTTGATTCAGAATGAAAAGCTGGCTTCAGTCGGTCGCATGGCAGCGACCATCGCTCATGAGATTAACAACCCACTGGCGTCCGCCACCTGGCGTACAACACCCCAGGACTGCCGGACTCCGTTCGTTCCTACATCAACGTCGCGGATAGCGAACTCCGTCGCATCGCTCACATCACCCGCCAGACGCTTGGCTTTTATCGCGAAACGGGCCATCCCGCGACTCTGGGCATCCCGCAGATGCTCGACGGAACTCTGCAGCTGCTGCGGCAAAAACTGCGCAATAAATCCATCAAGGTCGAGCGTCGCTATCGTGGTTCCGGCAAAGCCTATGGAATCGAAGGCGAAGTGCGACAGATTTTCTCCAATCTCATCGCCAACAGCATTGACGCAACCTCTCGCGGCACCATCTACCTGCGCACCGATTCCTGGGATGGCCCTCGTCCCATGATCCGCGTCACCATTGCCGATACCGGACATGGCATTCCCCCTGAGGACCTGGGACGCATCTTCGAGCCGTTCTTCACCACCAAGAAGTCTTTCGGCACCGGCCTTGGCCTCTGGGTCGCCAGCGAACTGGTCAAGAAACACGAAGGCTCCATCCGCGTCCGCAGCCGAGTCGGCAAAGGCACTGTCTTCTCCATCTGGCTCCCCGGCGAGCGCCGAGGCGACCACCGCACCTCCTTCGCCTAGTAAACTGCAGAGTTTTCGCCCTGATGCGGAAAAAACCGCGATCCGCAGGGTCTTATGACGCTACCCAGCTGATAAGAATAGAAATCTCAGGCCAAAACCATATACTAGGATGGAACTTAGATTGCTAATTTTATCTAGTACCGTGCTCAAATCAACGCACGACTTCGAGAATCCAGCTCCGGTTGGATTGCGAGGTACTTGGTACCAGAGCGGAGGGCGAGTCATGTCAGAAGCAACGCAGGGAGTTCACATCGGGAAGAAGCCAGTGGGCAGTGGCCATCCCTGCTACGTGATCGCCGAGATCGGAATCAATCACAACGGTGACGTAGATCTTGCCAAGCGATTGATCAGCGTCGCAGTGGCGGCTGGATGCGATGCCGTAAAATTTCAAAAACGCACGGTGGAGATCGTGTACTCAGCCGAGGAGTTGAGCCGCCCCCGTGAGAGTCCATTCGGCAACACGAATGGCGACCTGAAGCGAGGACTCGAGTTCGGCTACGAAGAGTATCAGGAGATCGATCAATACTGCCGCGCAGTGAACATGACGTGGTTTGCGTCCTGCTGGGATGAACCGTCCGTTGACCTTATCAATCGTTTTGACGTCCCTTGCTTCAAAATCGCTTCTGCATCGCTGACGGATGACAATCTTCTTCGGCACACCCGGGCGACGGGCAAGCCGATTCTGCTCTCAACGGGCATGAGCACGCTGGAGGAAATCGACCATGCGGTGGATGTCCTTGGCAAGGAGAACCTCGTTCTCCTCCACGCCTGCAGCACCTATCCTGCTTACTACGAAGAATTGAACCTCAAGGCAATCAAAACGCTTGAGGAGCGCTATGGCATTCCAGTCGGTTATTCCGGGCATGAAACCGGATTGCCAGCTTCACTCGCAGCAGTGGCTATGGGCGCTTGTATCATGGAGCGGCACATAACGACGGACCGCGCGATGTGGGGCTCAGATCATGCTGCATCTCTCGAACCAAATGGCATCACCAAGCTTGTGAGCTATATCCGTTTGGCGGAGCGTTCCATGGGAGACGGCGTGAAGCGCGTGCTTGAACGTGAACAACCGATTATCAAGAAGCTTCGCCGCGTGGGAGCCGGCAGTGCTCATTAAACTGATCGCGATGGATGTGGATGGAGTTCTCACCGATGGTTCGTTCTGGTGGGGCCCGAACGGCGAGGAATGGAAGCGCTTCCACTTTGCCGACATCATGGGGCTGTCTCGCGCACGCAAGGCCGGAATTCGACTTGCATTGATCTCCGGAGAGGACAGTCCTCTGATCGACCGTCTCGCAACAAAGATGCAGATCGACGACGTCGAGAAGAACTGCAAGGACAAAGCGCGAGCACTTCGCGAAATCGCATCCAGGCACGGCCTCACGTTCGATGAGATATGTTTCATTGGCGATGACGTAAATGATTTGCCTGCACTGGAACTCGCTGGGTTATCCGCTGCGCCGGCCGATGCTCAGCCAAATATCCGCGAGGTGTGTGACTTCGTCGCTTCTGCAAAGGGCGGGAATGGTGCGGTACGAGAATTGATAGAAAAGGTTCTCTGCGAATACACCGTCTGCTCTGCTGCGAAGCACGGATAATGCCTATGAACGAGCTCGAGATCAGGAAAACAGCATGAAGATCCTGCTGACGGGCGGCTCAGGATTCATCGGCAAAAATCTCGTTGACAACCTAGCAGACCGATACTCAATCTGTGCCCCGACATCATCTGAGCTGAACCTGCTGGATGAGCACGCGGTGAGACAGTTCTTGCGTGTCGGCAAGTTCGATGTCGTTGTGCATTCTGCAACGACTCGATCCAATCGACGCATTGGCGCTCCGACAGACATGCTCGATCGCAATTGCCGTATGTTCTTCAACATCGTGCGCAACGCATCTCTGTTCGGCAAGATGTTGCATTTCGGGTCCGGCGCAGAATATGGGCGCGAGGGATGTCCGGCACAGATCAACGAAGACTCTTTCGATACGCGAGTGCCAAACGATCCTTACGGCTTTTCGAAGTACATTTGCTCAAAATATGCAGAGAAGATCAGCAACGTCTTCGTGCTTCGACTATTCGGTGTCTTCGGAAACTACGAGGATTGGGACGTTCGCTTTATTTCGAATGCCTGCGCCAGGGTAGTGAAAGGCCTGCCCATCGTTATAAGGCAGAACGTCGCGTTCGACTACCTGCACGTCGCGGATTTGGCTGAGCTCACATCATGGTTCATTGAACACACACCGCGTCACAAGGCGTATAACGTGTGCCGTGGGCGTATTTACTTCCTTCGTGAGTTGGCGGAGATGGTAGCAGTTGCTTCTGGTGTCAGCCCTGACATTGTGGTTCGCAATGGCGGCACAGGCGCAGAGTACAGCGGTGACAATTCACGCATGCTGCAAGAGATTGGATCATTCCAGTTTCGCGACATGAATGAATGCGTAAAGGAACTCTACAATTGGTATCAATCGCACTCGGAGATGATTGATCCGAAGTTGCTAAGGTTTGACGAGTCGGAGTGAACCGGTGAAAACGCTAAGCATCGTGACACCTTGCTACAACGAAGAACTCAATGTGCGCGAACTGTATGAGCGTGTGCGCGCAGCAATCGCGTCGCTGGGCAACTATCGCTACGAACACATCTTCATCGACAACGCCTCGACCGACAATACGCTCGGCGTGCTGAAGGTGCTTGCGGCGATGGACAAGAATGTGAAGGTGATACGGAATACCCGCAATTTTGGCCACATTCGCTCACCTATTCACGCGTTCCATCAGGCGACGGGAGATGCTGTGATCGGCTTGGCGGCTGATCTGCAGGACCCGCCAGAGATGATCGTGGACATGGTGCGGCACTGGGAAGCTGGGATTCCTGTGGTGATTTGCGTGAAGACACAGAGCGACGAAAACAGACTGATGTTCTGGATACGCAAGCGCTATTACCGCATGGTGAATCGGCTGTCGGGAATCGAGACGTACGAGAATTTCACGGGGTTTGGTTTGTATGACCGGAAGGTTGCGGACCTGATTAAATCGTTCGATGATCCGTATCCATACTTTCGTGGAATCATTGCGGAGCTAGGTTTTCCGCGGGTCGAACTGCCATTTCACCAACCGGTGCGCGTGCGTGGAGTGACGGCGAATAACTTCTATACGCTGTACGACATGGCGATGCTGGGCATCACGAATTTGTCGAAAGTGCCGCTGAGGATCGCTGTTTTCGCGGGTTTCGCAGGGGCGGCGGTTTCGGTGGTGACATCGTCTTTGTACCTGCTGTACAAGCTGCTTTTCTGGAAGAGCTTCCAGGTTGGCGTGGCTCCAATACTGATCGGGTTCTTCTTTGTGGCCTCGATAAACCTGCTGTTTTTGGGCATTTTAGGCGAATATGTGGGCGCGGTTCATACTCTGGTTCAGAAAAGGCCACTGGCCATTGAGCAGGAGAGAATCAATTTTGAGTACGGTGCGGGCGAACCTCTTGTGCCGGAAAAATTGCATTCGAGCCAGCATGGATCGTAGTGCTTCGAAAGCACTGTAAAGCAGTTTTCGATGAGCTTGGAGTAAATAGCAGTGAATCGATGCTGTGGATTAACCGGGCAGTACACAGTTTTCGCGATTCCGTTTGAACTTGAGCAATGGGATCGGATTCGGAGCGCAGTTGGCCCGTTGCGACGACTGATGACAGAGATTTTATGAAAATCACTTTTCTTCTTCCGAGCGCGTCGAGATATCCCATTGGTGGATACAAGGTGGTGTTTGAGTACGCCAACCATCTGAGCGCGAGGGGGCACACGGTCAGCATTGTTCATCCGGCGCTGGAAGATGTGAAGGTCTCGCTACCGGAGAAGATACTGCATGCGACGCGTTATGTTGTGAGAGGCGCAACGCGCAGGTTCGGGCCGGAGAAATGGTTCAAGTTGCGGCCGGAGGTAAAGCTGCTATGGGTCCCCTCGTTGCGAGAGGCACATATTCCTGAAGGCGACGCGGTCGTTGCGACGGGTTGGCCCACGGCAGAGCATGCGGCTCGGTACTCGGCAGCAAAGGGGCGGAAGTTCTATCTGCTCCAGCATTACGAGACGTGGTGGGGACCGGAAGAGCGCGTAAGAGCTACATGGAAGCTGCCGCTACACAAGATTGTGATCGCACGCTGGCTGGAGAAGATCGCTACGGAGATGGGCGAGAGTGCGAGCTACATTCCAAATGGACTCGACTTTCAGGCGTTCGGCTGCGACGTCCCAGTGCGAGAGCGGCACAGACCACGTGTTGCAATGCTGTATCACCAATATGAGTGGAAGGGATCAGCGGACGGACTGAAGGCAATGGAACTGGCTAGAGAGGCTGTTCCAGAGCTGACGGCGACTTTGTTCGGAGTGAATCCAAAGCCCGACAATCTTCCGAGCTGGATCACATACGTACAGAAGCCTCCGCAAAAGCAGCTGCGAGCGATCTATAACGAGGCGACAGTTTTCCTTGCACCGAGTTGGACGGAAGGATGGGGACTTACAGCGTCTGAGGCGATGATGTGCGGCGCCGGCTTGATATGCACTGATATCAATGGCCATCGAGAATTCGCGATCAATGAGCGCAACGCTCTGATGTCTTCGGCCAGGTCTCCCGAATCGCTTGCTGCCACGCTAGTACGGATGCTAAGTGATCAGACGTTGCGATTTGCACTCGCGGAGACCGCCCTGAACGATATTCGCCGATTTACGTGGGAGTCAGCGGCGGACGGTTTTGAAGCTGTGCTCATGAGCCGGCCCGGCCTTGGAGTTCGGGTGGTGGAGTGTACGAAATGACTCAAGCAAAGATCACCATCGGCATCCCGACTCGCAATCGCTCCGCGATGGTGTGCAAGGTTATTCAGCAATGCATGTCTCAGACGCAGACTCCGTTCCAAGTCGTGGTTTCGGACAACGCATCAGACGATGACACGTTCGAGCGACTGAGGGAATTCTCGCATCCGTGCCTAAAGGTCATTCGCCAAGAAACAAACATTGGGATGATTGGCAACTGGAACGCCTGTCTGAAAGAAGCTCAGGGCGACTGGTTTGTTCTTCTGTCGGATGACGACTCAATCGAGCCGGATTTTGTTGAATGCATAGACAAGGCGCTCGCGATATCTCCTGACGTCGACATCGTCGTCATGCGTTGCCGACTGTTTTATACACAAACAGGCATAGTGGACGAGAACAAAGCGCCGATTGATACCCGTGGGAAAGTAGATGTCTTGGAACATCTTTTCCCGGCGTGGCTTGATGGCTCCTTCACATTACCGTTCCCCGGTATTGTATTCCGCGCTTCACAACTGCTGAAAAATGGTGGCTTTTCCGATGATTGCCCGTTCGCTTCAGACGCAGCCGCTTGGCTGCCAATGGCACTTCAAGGAGGCTGCGCGTTTTGGCCTGACGCGAAGGCTGACTACATTGTGCATACCAACATGGCCACAAATTCTTATCCCCTCCAAATGCTGATTGATGACGCAATCACGATTGGCAACATGGTTTCGGAAGAAGTCAGCAAGCTCTCCATTGATCCAGAGAAAAAGAGGAGAATGGAGAAGCTCTCAAAAGAATTTGTGCATCGGACGTTTGCCGAAACAATGAACCGGGCGATGCGAAGAAATGTGTCCAAACGTGTGATTTGGAGCACATGGGCACACTCAGCCAGGAGACTGCCACGCTTTGGTTTCAGCCCGCTGGCAATTGCCTCTGCGGTGTTCTCGCCGGGCTTGCTCGATGTAATTGGCGGGCCGTACCGGAGATGGGCTGCGCGGAGAAAAGCTCAGACTCTTCGCTCACACTTGTCGGCTTCGTCTCAAAGCCAGTGAATCCGCCCGCACCACTGTAGGCAGTCGTGCTGCGGCACACTTAGATCGAGCGGCTGAGCCTTGTTCTTAGCTGCTGGACGAGGTAGGTCTTCTCGCTTTGCGATAGCAGGAACAGCGCCGCAGCAAACACTCCCACGACGCCCACGCCGCAAGCTGCGGTAAGCAGCACGATCAACGGCGGCAGAGAGAACAATACACTCCGCAGGGCATATCCCAGCCCAAGAGAAATGACGAGAAGGGCCAGAAGCGGCGCGACGATCTGACGCAGGTGGTCAGAAAGCCGGAGATGGAAGAGGCGCATGGTGTACCAAGGCGCGTACCAGTTGTTGGTGATGATCTGCGCGCAGAAGGTTCCGAGAGCTACACCGAGCAGTCCAAGGTGACGCGCAAGCAGGATGGAAAAGAGAATGTTCAGGACTCCGGCGAGAAGCGCGGGCACAAGGAACACGATTTTTCCTGTGGCCATGGTGGCGTTGGCCATGGCGACGTGGTGCGTCTCGAGCAGCATCATGATGAGCAGCGCCCAGACAACGCCAAAGCCAACGAAGTGTCCGGGACCGAGCCAGACAGCAATCACGTAGTCGGCAAAACACGCGATAACGCTGCCGAGAATGACCATGGTGGCGAGCGAAACCTTGAGATTGCGATGAAGCAGGCGCTTGATTTCAGCAAAATCCTGCTGGGAATAGGCCTGAGACAGGAATGGTGTGGTGGAAACGATGAGCATGGTGGACAGAGTCATGAGCGTCATGACCAGTTTGGAAACGGCCTGATAGTCGGGAATGAAAGCATTGCCGAACATGGACGCGATGACCAGATTGTCAGTCTGCAGAATAAGAATGGCACCAAGCGTGGTGGCGGCGTACTTGATGCTTGGGCCAGCCATCCGACGGATGAGAGAAAAGTCGAAATGCCCGAGCCGGAAAAGATCATATTGACCCAGACGAAGCGCGCGCCTGGCCTGGAGGATGGTGAACACGGCCTGGATGACGGAGGCAACCGCAAGACCGGGAAGTCCAAGATGAAACCAGAGCGCGGCAGCTAAGAGAACGATCCCGACCACCTGCCCGATGGATCGGAGAAGGTTTTCGGTGAAGACCCTTCCCATGCCGTAGATGCCGGCAAACCATCCCTGACCAATCAGAGTAATGGCTGTGCTGATGACGTAGATATTCCAGGCTATGTGAGCAGAGGAAGCCAGGGAAGGCACAATCGTAGTTCGAACGTAAGACCAACCGCCGGTGAGAGCAAGCAAGGTTACGGGAATCGCAAGAACTGCAGTGGTCACGGCACAAGTGCGGATCAGAGTTCCAATTCGCAGAGCGCGTTGCTGTTCGGCAAGATCGGTTTCGGCGACGCTAAAGCTGATTTCGCGGCCAAGAGTGGGGCCAAGACCCATGTCAAAAAGAACGCCGTAGCTGCCAATGCTGAGAAACAACAACCAGACGCCTGCCTGTTCGCTGGGAAGAAAATGAAGCAGAAGACGCAGCTGAAGAAACGCAACAATGATGTTGATGGCCGTCAGGCCGAGACTGCCGACGAATCCCTGAAAGATGTGGCGATCATTGCTCATCTTGACCTGGCTCAGTCACGTGTTTGGACATGCCCGGCGCTGAATGCTGCGGTGCGCAGTCGGAGCCAATCAACATCTTGAATCCGGCAACCAAACTGACTTGAGGTTGCCAGCCGGGAAGCTCTGGCCCAACCCATGGAAGCATGACTTCACGATCTCGATAAGGGAGCACACCGAATTGAATGGGCAGAGTGCGCCCGGATGCTTCCTCAAAAGTGGCGACGACCTCGCGCAATGTACGACGCTCGCCCCCACTGAGGGCATACACCTGTGCACCGGCATGGTGGGGAACAAGCTGGGCGGCGCGGAGGAAGGCACGACAGATGTCATCCACGTGAACCAGATCGAGCACCTGATCTCCGGGAGACATGGAGAGCGGCTGTCCGGTGCGAAGACAGTCGAGAAGCAGGCGCGGCAGTTTGCGACGCTTGTCTCCAGGGCCATAGCTGTCGTAAAGACGCAATGTGACGGAGCGAATTCCCGCAGCGTTGACGTAGTAGCTCAGGAGATCCTCAAAGGCCTGCTTCGTGGCGGCGTAGAGATTCACCGGATTGTAGGACTCACTGGCGAAGTTCTGCCATGCGGTTCCGGCATTGACAAGGCAGGGAGTGCCAGCCATGCGCATGGCTTCGAGAAGCCGAGCGCCAAAGAGAATGTTGGAAGTGATGAGCGGCTCAACTTGCGAACTGTTGTGAGAGGCAAGAAAAAGCGATGCCAGATGAAACACAACATCGGGACGGAATTCACTGACGTCGCGGATGAGTTGCTCAATGTCTCCGGTATCGGCGTACACCTTCTCAAGGGCATGATTGCCTGCAAGAGAGGCAGCGGAAGCAGGGCGAGCAAGCGCTGCAACGGACCATCCCTCACGCTGCAAATGCCCTAGCAGGTGGGACCCGATGAAACCTGTGGCTCCGGTGATGAGGGCACGCCGGGATATGGTCATCGGCTGAGCCCTGAGCCGTCAAAGGTGAACGGGCTCTTGAAATCGGCCAATGTCGGCAAGGTCCGGTCACGTTCAGAAAGGATTGGGTCCACGATAGGCCAAGGAATGTTGGCCGAATCCCAACGCACACCGCTATCGTGATCGGGCGAGTAGACGGTCGAGACCTTGTAATAGAGAAATGCCTCGCAGCCTGTGACACAGAATCCGTGCGCAACTCCGGCAGGCAGGTAGAACGCGTTGGCCATTGTGTCGGAAAGATCGATGCAGACGTGTTGACCATAAGCGGGAGAACCAACACGGAGGTCGAGCGCAACATCGGTGGCACGGCCGCGGAGGCAGATCACAACCTTATGGTGCTGCATGGGCGGCGTTTGAAAATGAAGGCCGCGCAGAGTTCCAGGCATAGATCGGGTGACGTACTCTTCGGCAAAGTCGGTACAAAGCCCCAACTCCTCCCACAGTGGCCGATGGAAGATCTTGGCGAAGAATCCGCGAGCATCACCCAGAATGTTGGGACGCAACTCAAAACAGCCAGGAATTCGGGTGGGGATTACTTCGATCTTGGGTCGCGGAAGCCCGACTGGGTTGGAGACATACATGTTAAGAACTCGACTGAATGTGTCAATCTACGCGTGCCAGCAGTAAATGCCAGTTCAGTATAGTGCAGCTTCTCTGAAACTGTATGGATGAATCGAATGCGGAACAGCATGGCAGATTACAAGACAAGATCCTTCGCAATGCTCTTGAGACCCTCGGAGTAGAGGAAGTAATCGCGATTGAGAATTTGGCGCAGTATGGTTGGGATGCGGCGAAGGCGGGAGGTCGGCATGGCGGCGCGGATTTGCATGTGTCGGATCTTGCCTTCGAGTTGCTCGAACTGGCGATGGAAGTCTTGACGACCAGAGCGTTGCCGGATGCGGTCGCGGACGGTGGCGAACTGATCTGCCATGTTGAGGTATTCGGCTGCACCAATCTGCCGCGCGTTGGCCAGGGATTCCCGGAGATTGTAGTAGAGGACGCCGATCTGCTGGTGCGAGTGCTTACGATACTGGATGGCACAGGCGGGAAGCAGCGCGACTTCAGAAACAACGGACAGGATGAGAGCGATCCAGAGATCGTGAACGGTCTTCTCGGGGATGGGGAGAAGAAGGTCGCGGAACTGGGAGCGAAAGGCCATGGTCGCTCCGCAGGCGACGTTGTGGCGAAGAAAAAGATGGAACGCGCGCCCACGCTGGATTTGGCGAACCCATGCCGAGTTGCACCCGCAGCTCTTGAGATAGCGGGCACCCAGGGGGCGTGAGTTTTCGTCCATGAGGTCGGCATCGGAGAACACCATGCCGAGAGATGGACGAGCAGAGAAGGCTTCGTCGACCATGGCGAGGCGGTTGGGATACCAGCGGTCATCCTGATCCGAAAGAACGATTACATCGCCTTCGCAGAGCCGGATGGCTTGTTCGAAATTGCGGGTGGAGCCAAGCCGGACCTGGTTATTTACCATCCGCACGGGAAAGCTTGCCGATTGCGCGAAGCGGGTGACGATCTCGATGGTGCTGTCGGTCGAACCGTCATCACAGATCACAACGTCACTGGGTGGACGGGACTGCGCGAGGATGCTTTGCAGCTGTTCGTCGAGGTAGCGTTCGCCGTTGTAGGTGCAGAGCGCGACGGATATCCGCAGAGGGGAGGAGCCGGGGCGAGTGGGGTTCGGGTGGGGCATGGGAATCGCGCTAAGTTCGCGGGAACAACTCGCGCTCGATGATTTCGCAGAGGATATGGCCGGTGAGGATGTGGGCTTCCTGGATGCGAGGGGTGCAGTCGGAGGGGATGGCGAGAGCGTGGTCAACCACGGCGGGGAGTTTTCCGGCGCGTCCGCTGAGGCCGATGGTGGTCAGTTGCTTTGCGTGGGCTACTTCGAGGGCGCGGAGGACGTTGGGGGAGTTTCCGCTGGTACTGATGCCGAAGGCGATGTCTCCGGGAGCGCCGAGGGCAGAGAGCGGGCGGGAGAAGACTTCGTCGAAGCCATAGTCGTTGCCAATGGCGGTGAGCGAAGAAGTATTGGTCGTGAGCGCGACTGCGGGAAGGCTTCGACGCTCGAGCAGGAAGCGTCCGGTGAACTCGGCCGCGAGGTGCTGAGCGTCGGCGGCACTGCCTCCGTTGCCAAAGAACAGGACTTTGTTGCCTCGACGCAGGGCTTCAGCGATGGCGGAGGCTGCGGAGGAGACGGCATCCTGAAAGGCGGCGTCCTCAAGAAGTGCGCTCATCACGGCAATGTGGTCGGCGATGCGGCTGCGGACGAACGGCTGATGCGTGGACGACATGACGGTCTCCTGAGGTGCGCGAGAGCAAAAGCCATTATGGCGCGGTGAGGTGGTTGGAGGAAAGAGGGGAACTGGAAGGCAAAGCGAAAGCAAGAGCAACAACAAGGGCGACATCTTGGGGCGCGCGAGGCGCGCTTTGATTCCACCTACGCTTTCGCTTTCAAAAGAGGCAAGCATGTATGGGGCACCCGCGGCGCTTGGAGGAGCGGAGGCGCACGCTGTGTTGCCCTCTAAGGCAGGAGCTCTAAGGAACGCGGAACCGTACGCTGTTCTGCCCAGTGGGGGAACGACCAATGCAATAGTCCGCGTGGCGCGAAGCTTATTTGGAGATTAGGCGCAGAGAAAGGGGGCGCGGAAGGGTACACCTTCCGCGCAGGTTGAGCTAGGCGCCTCGGGAGCCGACGCGGGCTTCGTCGAGTTGCACGCGAGCGGTTTGGCGCTTGTGGCCGTGGTAGTACACGATGCTGACCGTGTCGCCAGAGCGATGGTTGTTCATGATGTGCGCGAGGTCTTGCACATCTTTTACCTGCTGGCCGTCGATCTCGACGATGAGGTCACCGCCGATGATGATCTCGTAGTTTCCGTAATAGACACGCTGGTTGCCGCCCTGAATTCCGGCGCGTGCTGCGGCGGAACCGGGAACGATCTGCATGACAAGAACTCCACTGTCGATGGGCAGGTCGAGTTGCTCGGCTAGCTCGCGGTTCATTGGGACGGGCAGCGGACGGATGCCAAGCGTCGGACGGCGAACGCGTCCGTACTGAACGAGGTCGTTGAGGACCGCTTTGGCTGCGTTGATAGGAATGGCAAAGCCGACGCCGGAATTGCCGCCGGAGGCGGAGGCGATCATGGTATTGATGCCGATGACCTCGCCTCGGGAGTTGAGCAATGGCCCGCCGGAGTTGCCGGGGTTAATGGCGGCGTCGGTCTGGATGGCTTCGTCGATGTAGGCGCCGTCGGGCTCCTGCACCTGGCGGATGGAGCTGACGATGCCGCGCGTCATCGTTCCGTTGAAGATGCCGAAGGGGTTGCCGATGGCCAAGACCTTCTGACCAACCTGCAGGCCGGAGCTGCTGCCTAGCACGGCGGGTTGAAGGTTGGGGGCCTTGATCTGGATGACGGCGAGGTCGTGAGACTTATCTCCGCCTACGACGGTGGCAGGATAGTGCTTCTTGTTCTCGAGAATGACCTCGAGCTTACGGGCTCCCTCAACCACGTGGTAGTTGGTAAGGATGTGTCCCTCTTTGTCGATGATGAAGCCGGAGCCGGCACCCTGCTGCGCTTGCGGCCCAAAGAAGAAGTCGTAGGAAACCGAGGTCGAGGTGATATTCACGACCGACGGTACGACCCGCTTGTAAACGTCCACATTGTTCTGCTCTTCACCGTCGAGCGCAGGAGCTGCCTGCGCCTCGGTGATGTGGACGGGATCGCGTGTGATCCACGAAGCCGCGGGGCCAAAGCGGTGAGTTGTGTACAGGAAGAAGGCTGCGGCGAGCAGCACTCCTAAAACAAAAGGTCTGAGAGCTTTCATAATCGATGCCTGTTTCACTGGCATAAGTATAGACGCGCCACCCGTGGGAAAGTTGCGCGGTCGAGGGCAACCGAGTCCCGGAATGGGGCTGATTAACCCTCGACGGCAGTTTCGAGTTTGGCGCCGCGGCGCAGTTTGGCAGCCTTAACGGTGTTGCTCATGAGCATGGCGATGGTCAGCTTGCCGACTCCGCCAGGAACCGGGGTGCAGGCTCCGGCGACGCGGGTGACACGCGGATCGCAGTCTCCCATGATGATGCTGCCCTTTTCGGCAAACTGCTTTTCGCGCTTCTCATCGCCTTTAAAAAAACGCTCGAAGAGAACCGGATCGGTAATGTGGTTGATGCCCACGTCAAGGATGGTTGCGCCGTGCTTAACAAATTCGGTGGTGATGAAGCCGGGGCGTCCGATGGCAGCAACGAGGATGTCTCCGCGACGGCAGACGGAAGGGAGATCTCGGGTGCGCGAATGGCAGATGGTCACGGTGGCGTTGGCATTGGTCAGCAGCATGGCGATCGGCTTGCCAACGATGTCACTGCGTCCGACGATGACGGCTTCCTGGCCCTCGATGGGGATGTTGGCGCGGCGAAGGATTTCCATGCATCCGGCGGGAGTGCAGGGGATGAGGCCGGGGCGTTGCGTGCTGAGATTGCCGACATTGACCGGGTGGAATCCGTCCACGTCCTTATCGGGCGAGACGGCGAGCAGGACGCGCTTGGCATCGACATGCGCGGGCAGGGGAAGCTGCACCAGGATGCCGTCGATTTCGTCGCGGCGATTGAGCTGCTCGACAAGGGAAACGAGTTCCTCGGTAGTGACCGTTTCAGGCGGGGTAATGAGTTCGCTGTAAATGCCCAACTGCTCGCAGGTGCGAACCTTGCTGCGGACGTAGGTCTGTGAGGCAGGATCGCTGCCTACGAGAACCGCCGCCAGGCCGGGACGAACGTCGGCGAGAGTCATGCGCTTGACCTCTTCGACGAGCTCGGCCTTGATTTGGGACGAATACAGATTTCCATCGAGTACGATTGCGGGCATAGATGCGGTGTCCCCCAAAAAAAGGAAGGGATGAATTGATCTTAGTGTACCGGGATTGCGGCGAGGATGCGAGAGGGGCCCCGGTTACAATGGGAACCATGGTCCCCGCAAAGCTTGTAAAAACTGTGGTTTGCCCCATTTGCCATGGGACATTGCGATTCAACGCCGATTTCACCAGCTTGCGCTGCACGCAGTGCGACAAACGTTACCGGGTACAGGACGAGATTCCGGTGTTGCTGCCGCAGGAAGCAGAGTAGCAGTTGAGTATGGGGTTTACGCGAGCGACGGAAGCGGTGTTCGCAAAATACTGAACAAGTTTCTGCTATTTGGAATAGGTGGATGCTTGGCCTGTAATGTTCAACAAACATGGAACTCAGTTGGGATTTGGCATACAGTGTTGGCCGTTGAACGACGCGATCCTCAGATTAGTCGAATTTCGAAGGCGGTGACGTCCTGAACTTCGGACTGGCGGCTACAAATGCCTCAATGGCTTTATCTCATTTTGATCCTGCTTCTAACTGTGCTTCAGGTTAGGGCATTGCTACGTTGGGCGGATGCCTTCAAATACGAAAGTCAGCATACCGACAATCGTTTCATGCACATTTGGTGGCCGCCGCGGATGAGTAATTTTCTCATTCTGTTGGGTGTCGGCTTGTATTTACATGACTGTCTGCGGCATGCTCCGTTCGGTTCTTCCAGGGCATCCGTCGCGCGTTGCTTTTGGATCGTTTTGATCGGGTCCTTCTGCCGGAACTGGGAGGAATGACCAATGGTTTCAGGACGCTCGGCTTCGCACTCGCGACAAGATTTAGATAGACAGTTGCCCGAAGTTAAATTCATTGACGCTCAACCGTAAGAGCATTTCACGCGCCCCCCCAAATGCAAAGGAGATACACGTCGTCGAATTCATAGCCGCTGTCGTGATCTTCACACTACGGTGCGCGACGGGACATTCCGCTCGGAGGGTAGGTGCGTACCGTCGGATTTGGCCGACGAAGGGCTGTTCCTAGTGATTCTCAACCAACGATGAATCGCCAAGGCTTGCTATCGCCAGCAGCAGAATTTGAGAAGGAAGGCAAAATGATAACTGTCGATGCAGGAATGACTGTGGCTGACCTCACTCTATGGCTGCTTGTTGATACAGCGCCCAGCTTCCTTGAACTTCGACGCGCTTTATCTCTCTTGTCCACTGGAGACGTTGAGACATTTGACTGTCGCAAAAACAAGGAGTTCCGATTTGCGCAGGACGTTACAAATCTGCGGCTGCTGCTTGCTTCCACGCATTTGAAAGGGAGCGTTGAAATCCGGCGGTCTGGGGAAGGATTGTCTTTCGATTGGATCGGAAGTCGAAATGATTGGGCAGATGTTGGCTTCTTCTTAGATGGATTGAAGCCAAGTTCTCACCAATATTTTGATTACCCAAACGTCACAGTTGAAGTTTCTCTGCTCGAGAAGCTAAAGCTACGGCGATAGTTGGCTATGCGTCGCCGAGGCACTCACTATCCTTGCCGCAATCTCCTCGCGATTAGAGGGACAAGGCGCGGAAGGAAAATGACACAGAAGATAATCAGTCCGATATCGTATGTTTGCGAGCCGAGCCGATGCACGCCCCACATCCACAACGCGAGTGTGGGAAGCGCGATTGCGACTGTGAGCGTCCGACTTGCTTTCGGCATCGAAACATTTCTTTGCTCATGACGGGCATTATACGACTGGCGAGAGTCGAGCATTTGAAGTTAGAAAACAGTGCCATCTTCGATAATGCGCAAAGAGCCCCAGAGTTGGAAAATCGCCAACTCTAGACCACCCTCGCAGAAGTGAGGTACTCCGGAAGGTGCAAAGCTGGGGCATCGGCCTCTCTGCTATGAGGGGCGTGCTGAATCGGAGATTAGTGGGCTGAATGGGTCCGCCACTCTACGCCCATGTTGTCGTCTGTGATAATCCGAGAGCCTTTGAACCTTGCCAGAATGCTTTCACGAGGCTCCAGATGCTTGTATTCCTCTGTCACGCGCGGATCGTGCAAAGTGTCGGCGAGTGCGAGCAGTTGATCGAAGGCTGCACGATGCGCCGGATTGGATAGATCAAATACCGGCTTCCCTTCCATTTTGTAATCTGAGAGAGAAGCTCTCCATCGCTCCTTATTGAACTCAATCGGGCTGTCGCTCACGGCCAGAAAGTTTCCGACGCGAAGGGCATAAGGAAACACGCTTGCGCCGGTCAACTGAGCCTCACCAGATGAGGTTGTGTTGTAGTAATGAATGCCGCCGGGCTTGAGGTGCTTTCGGATCAATCTCAGGAAATCCACGGAAAGTAGATTGGAACTGTGGTCGAGCCAGTGCTGAGTGGTGTTCATGACCACAGTGTCGAACTGACTATCGGGATGTGCGATCAGCCATCGTCGTCCATCGTCGATGACGATATTGACCTTTGGATTCCTCAGCAAACTCGCCACTTCCGGGTGCTGCGGGATGATCTGAAGGTATCCGGGATTGATCTCGACGACGGTGATGTGCTGCACGCGAGGATTGTTGGCAAGAACCTGCGTCCAGGCGCCTGCCGAGAGACCTACAACCAAAACATTGGCTGGATGCGAGTGCAGAGCATCGAGCGCAAAAGCGCGGAAGATCATGTTGGAGTCATCCACAAGGTCGGTGCTGATTCTGCCGTCGTAGACTCCTCCACCAAACACAACGTTGTCCGGCGTGACGGCGATTACTCCGTCGCGGTTTTCGACGAGTTGCTGGAACACCATGGCCTTGGTGTACAAGGTCTTCATAAGCAAGCGTTCATAAAGCTGCGGGTAGATGGGCCATGACGCGCAGAGTGCAATGACAGCGACCATCATTGCAGCGCAAAAAGGCAGGGTAAAGATTCTGCTCTTCGCCGCAAGATTCATGAATATGCCTATGGCGGATCCCATCAAGAGCAAGGCCACTGACACACCGCGGGTGGAAAGGTGATCCATGGCAAGGAATCCGACGACATAGCTGCCGACAGTACAGCCGATGATGTTGCTGAGATATAGAAAGCTCAGTTTGGAACCAGCTTTTCCGGTGGCGGGATCGATGGAAACGTGGGAAATAAGGGGAAACGCCGCGCCGAGAAGCGCTGCTGAAATGAAAACCAATGGCAAGGTGACTTCCCAGGACGCGATGTGTGTCAAGGTCACGGCAAGCGACGGCCCTGCCAAAAATCCTATGGCGCTTCCCCAGATCACTACGTGGGAGATCCCCTTCAGGATGGCTGTATGGTCTGAGGCTCGGCACCGACATGCATCTCGGGCGACGAGAGAGCCATATGCCAAGCCAGCCAGGTACCACCCCAGAAGAAGCGCAAAACAGCGCGCCGAGCGCCCAGAAGCAAATGAATACAGGCGATACCACAGCATTTCATAGCCCAGTGCGATGAAACCAACTGCTCCGCAGACGATAGTACTGACATAAAAAGGAAGTACTTTCCGAGTTGGTTCATTGGAGCCGCTGTTGCTGGGGTTCAGGATTGGGCGCGGGTTCGAAGAGGTGAAATTCAGGACCAGCGCCGCTGTAGCCACGCTGGCGTTGATCGCCGCAGCAAGTCTCACTGCCCCCGATTGCCCAAGAGCATCCATCAACAGGTACGCAGCCGCGAAACAGGCCACAGCCGATCCGAGAGTGTTTACGCAGTAGAGAACGCCGACCGACTCTCCAACGTTGTTGTTGCTCCTGACCAGATGGGCGACGAGTAAGGGAAGCGTGCTGCCCATTAGCAAAGTGGGAATCAGCAGGAGAACGAATGTGACGATTCCTGTGCCGAGGGGTGATGCTCCGGCGGTAAAGGTCGAGGCGAAATGAAATATGCGGAGCGAAAGCAGACCAAATATGGCGATACCGAATTCGATAAGGCTGAAAACCGCAAGAAGCGGTATGTTGGGTAACTTCGAGAGCCTGCCACCAACGAGGCTGCCTAGGCCGAGCCCGAGCATGAACATGGTGACAATGATGGTGACGGACTCGATATTTACTCCGTAAATGGTGAACAACACCCGCTGCCAGACAATCTGGTACAGCAAGGCTGGGAAACCGGAAAAGAAAAAGAGGACGTAATACTTCTGAAAGCCTCGAGGCGAGATCGCAGAACTAATGGACCCGATGTTATTGAGCTGGGTCGTGAGTGATGCCTGAGTGGACACGTTCTGTACCCTCCTGCGAAACCCGAGATATTCAGAGCAGGAGGATACTATGGGCTCGCGGAATGTCATAGTTAAGTTCGCCCACGCATCGAAATGCTAGCGGATAGCGGCCGTCAAGAGCGGGATTTCTCATGGTTTTGATACGAATGGAACTGATGTTCGGGGCAAGCTATGCCGATGGGATGGAATGACCCCGCGTAGAGAACCGAGCGGGGGATGCAAGATTATTAACTCCCGGTAAAAGCAGATTGGTCTGAACGGGGGATCGGTGGCCACGAATGTCTGCACCCGGGCGCGACCTTTTTCCATCCAATGGGTTACAAGTGGAGTGTGGAGGTGACCCGATGAACGTCGAAAAGTTCTCGCTACTGGAGATTGCGGAGTTGCGCAGCGAGCTGTTGCATAGCGGGCTGGATGCCCGCGACGCGGCTGAGTTGATGCAGACGTTTCTGGCAGGGCGGGGCTATGGGGTCTCTCCAGAAGCGGCGCGCGCGGCGGCATTTACCGTGGAGGGTTCGGGCTGCTCGCTGGAAGTAATGCAACGCGAACTGGACCGGATCGCCATGGTTCAATAATCAGACGGCAACTAGAAATGAAAAGGGCGGCCTTGAGTGGCCGCCCTTCACGTCTGCGCTGATGTTGACTGAAGCTACTTCTTGCCCTTCTTAGAACTGCCGAAGGTGGTCTGTACGGTAGCACCTAGCGAGGCAAGCAGATCCTTGGCGGCCTGAGCAAATTTGCCATCCGGAGCAAGCTCGAGATACTTGTTGAGAGCTTCGGTGGTGCCGGGAACCGGAACCATCTTGCCATCCTTCAAGCTCGCCTTGGACAACAGATTTACACCCTTGTGATAGTACGGATCGGGACGGTTGGGATCGGCGGCAATCGCTTTGTCGAATGCCTTATTGGCATCATCCGTCTTTCCCTGGTTGGTAAGGACCGCGCCCTCGTTGAAGTAGTACATGCCAGCATTGGCGGGATCAAGCTGCGCAGCCTTGTCGAACTCGGCCATGGCAGGCTCGGTCTTTCCTTCCTTCAACAGAGCGGAGGCAAGGCCGTTGTGGTAGACGCCGATGGATTTCGAGGTCGGAGGTGCGAGTTCGATCGCCTTGTTATAGGCGGTTTCGGCTTCGGGGAATTTCTTTGCGCCGAGATAGGCATCGGCAAGCGAGCCGTAAACGACATCGTGAGTCTGGTCCTGGGCTACTGCCTGTTCCAGAACGGTGACGGCTTCGTCATACTTGCCCTGCTTCTTCAAATCAGTGGCTTGGACAAGAAGAGCGTTGATGCCCTTGATCTTTTCGTTTTCCTTCCTGGCCTTCTCCATCTCTTTGCGCTGAGCTTCGCTTACGCCGGTGGTCTTAGCGGATTCAGCGGCGATCTTGGCGAGATCGAAGTCGATAACGTTGTCGCCCGATGCTGAAACGACGACGTTGTTATAGAAGTAGAGCTGCTTTCCATCGGCACCGTTGAGGGTGACCTTGTACTTGCCCGAGGTGATGCCCATGGTGAAGTAGTCGCCACGATCATTGGTCTTCACGGTCATCTTGTGACCGTTTTCAATGTTCATGTACTCGACGGTGCCGCCGACGATGGGCTTGCCTTCTGTGTCTTTGCAGTTGCCTTTTACCGAGGTGGTGAACTGCGCGAACGCTGCAACGGTAGAAAGCATGATTGCCAGGAGTAGGAGTGCTATGCGTTTTGTCATTTCCCGCCTCCAGCGGAGAAAAGTTCTGGTTGCCACGCGCACCCTAATGGCTTGCCTGTTAACTGACAGGCGCCAGATAAGGAATGGGATCCGATGTACCGGCAGCTTCAAAGGCGCGCAGACGCAGAGCGCAGCTCTCACAGATACCGCAGGCACGATCTTCCCGGCTGTAGCACGACCATGTTAGCTCGAAGGGCGCATGTAGTTCCAGACCCAGCTTGACGATCTCGACCTTCTTCAAGGCGATCAAAGGCGTTTTGATTGTGATGGTTCCCTCTTTGGTCCCAGCCTGGATAAGGCGATTGAAGGCCTCGTAGTACTCGGGACGGCAGTCAGGATAGCCGGAACTGTCCTGGGCAACAGCTCCGATGTAGATATCCTGAGCTCCTACGACCTCGGCCCAGCTCACGGCTACGGAGAGGAAATGGGCGTTGCGGAAAGGAACATAGGTGATTGGTACGTGGGCACCGATCTCCGGGCCAGCGTCAGGCACGGCTAAGGACGAGTCGGTGAGAGCCGATCCGCCGATCTGGCTGAGAGCCTGGTTGCGCACCATGAGACGGCGCTGAATGCCGAGGCGGTCACAGATTTCCTGGAAAGCACGCTGCTCGCGAGCCTCGGTGCGCTGGCCGTAGGAGACATGCAGGGCGGCAACGTGCTCGGCTCCGCGGTCGCGGACAGCAAGAGTGGCGCAAACGGTGGAATCCATGCCTCCGGAGAGGGTGACAACGGTCTTGATATCGCTCATGTCTCTGTCCTTCGCTGAAATCTTTAAACGCCTTTGAGCTGGGGCTCCCAGATGAACTTATGGATCTGCAATCCGAGCCGCGCGTGGATGTTGTCGGCCAGCATCCAGTCGGCAAGCTGGCGCGGGTCGAGCAGGCAGTTTTCGGTGCTGCGCGAGCCAGTGGCCCCTTTGCGGAATGCTGGGGAGAAGATGATGCTGGCGGATTCGAGATGGTGGCGGCGAATGAGATCGCGCGCGTACTCGTAGTCTTCGCGTGAGGCCAGGACGAACTTGAGCTCATCGCGCGGCGTGAGAGTCGCGAGGTTTTCAGTGCGGAAGCGCAGGTGCTCGCCGCTGCCGGGGCACTTCACATCTACGATCTTGTGAACCTCGGCGGGAACCGACTCGAGCGGACGCTCACCACTGGTCTCGATCAGCAATTCATAGCCGAGAGCCAGGAGGCGATGCATGAACGGCACGAGTTCGCGCTCCTGCAGCATGGGCTCGCCGCCGGTGATCTCTACCAAGCCGCCAGCGGGCGAAAGGCGCTGCACCTCCGCTACGATCTCGTCTTCGGACATGCGATGGCCGCCCGAGAAGGTGTACTCCGAATCGCACCAGGCGCAGCGGAGATTGCATCCGGCGAGGCGCACGAAAATGCACGGAAGCCCCGTAAATGAGCTCTCGCCCTGCAGCGATTTATATATCTCGATAATGTGCATGTGGCTCGTGACGCGCTCGCTACTCGTAGTAGGTCGCGATGGACGTGTCGGTCTCCCAAATGGTGACCTGCTTGACGCTGACGCGGCCCGAGGTGGTCTTCTTGAGACCGGTATTGCACTCGTCAAAGAAATACTTGGCGATGTTCTCGGCCGTGGGATTGAGACGCGTAAAGGGCTCGATGTCGTTGATCATCTTGTGATCGAGGTAATCGACGACAGGCTTCATCACGAGCTTCAATTCCTTGAAGTCGAGCAGCAGTCCGGCGGCATCGAGCTCGGCGCCCTGCAGAGTGACGCGAACACGGTAGTTGTGTCCGTGCGGGTTCTCGCACTTGCCTTTGTAGTTGCGCAGGTAGTGGCCGGACGAAAAAGTGTCTTGCACAGTAACTTCGAACATGAATCTCCAAACAGGATGCGGGGCACCCTTCTCCCTTGACGTTGCACCGGGGCGCCCTCGGCATGAGAGGGACACAGCGCAGGTCTCAAGGGGGCGGAACTGATTTCATTATAATGGCGAAACCAATACGCGTTCAAAGCGGCGATTCCAGCGCAAATTAGTGAGAGGTCGTGCGATATGATCAGGACTGCTCGCGCAACTGCCTGAAGTGAGCGCGATTGAGACAGTTGAGGCGAATGGAGCGCGGGTCCTGATGAAGCTTTCCGACTACGTCGTGAGGTTTGTTGCCGATCTGGGAGTAAAGCACGTATTCCTGGTTACGGGCGGCGGGGCGATGCACCTGAATGATTCCCTTGCCCGGTGTGAACGTCTTCAATTCATTTGTAATCACCACGAACAAGCTTCGGCCATCGGAGCGGAGAACTACGCCAAGGCGACAAACGATCTTGGCGTCGCGATGGTGACGACTGGCCCGGGTGGGACGAACGCAATCACAGGATTGGCTGGCGCTTGGCTGGATTCGACTCCGTGCCTCTTCTTGTCAGGGCAGGTGAAGCGAGCCGACCGGATGTATGACGAGGACGGAACTTCGCTTGGGGTGAGGCAGCGTGGCCCGCAGGAACTGGACATTATTTCGGTTGTGAAGCCGCTGACGAAATATGCGGTGACGGTGACGGACCCGGCTTCGATTCGCATGCATCTGGAAAAGGCCGTTCATCTGGCAAAGAGCGGAAGGCCGGGACCGGTGTGGATCGATTTGCCGCTGGATGTGCAGGCTGCGACCATCGATGAAAGCTCGCTCGAAGGTTATACACCTGAAGCAGCGGACGAAAACGCATCAGAGTTGCGCGAACAGGTACGTAAGCTCATCGAGCAGTTGAATCGCGCGGAGCGACCCTTTGTACTCGTGGGCAATGGAGTACGACTGGCGCATGCCGAAAGCGAGTTTCGCGAATTGGCAGCGCTACTGGATGCTCCTGTGGGTACGACGTGGGTCGCAATGGATGTGTTTGGCGAGGAGAATCCGCTGTGCATGGGATGCCCGGGAACGCTAGCGTCGCGGGCGGTAAACTTCGCAATGCAGAATTCTGATTTTTTGCTGACGGTGGGCGCGCGCATGGACGTTCCGCTGGCGGGGTGGAACAGCAAGGAATGGGCTCGCGGCGCATTCAAGGCAATGGTCGATGTGGACGCGGCGGAACTGCGAAAGCTGGAGAGCGTCGTGCAATTGCCGATTCGGTCGGATGCAGGACGGTTCTTGCGCGAACTGCTGGCAAAGAAATCATCGATTGAGAAGAAGGATCGCAGCGCGTGGAAACGACGCTGCCAGGAATGGAAGAAGCAGTATCCGATCATAACGGCGGAGCACAGGGCGAAGGGTCCGGTGAGCGTGTATCACCTCGCAGAAGTGATATCGCAGTTGGCCGAGGCGGAAGACCAGATCGTATCGGGAAGCGCTGGAGTCGGAATCGAGATTTTCCTGTTTGCGTATCCGGCAAAGACTGGGCAGCGAGTTTTTCATACAGCGGGACTGGGAGCGATGGGGTGCGGCATTGCCGCAAGCACGGCGGTGAGCCTTGCAGCCGGGAGCCGTCGAACGATCTGCGTGGATGGCGATGGCGGGTTCCAGATGAACATCCAAGAACTGGCAACGGTTGCGCATCATCGGCTTCCGATTAAGTTTTTCGTGCTGAACAATGGCGGGTACTCGTCGATCCGGACATCGCAGCAAAGCTTCTTTGGAGCTCCCAATATTGGATGCGACCCGAAGACGGGGCTCACGCTGCCGGACGTCTGCGAGGTGGCACGGGCCTATGGGTTGAGCACGGCGCGGATTGAGGATCAGACAGATCTGGCGACGGAAGTGAAACGAGTGCTGGATATGCCCGGCCCGGTGGTTTGCGATGTGAGGGTGATACCGGGAGAGATGCGCGCGCCGCGAATGACCTCGAAGCAGCGTGCCGATGGGACGTTTGTTTCGAAACCTCTCGAGGATCTATGGCCATTTCTGGAGCGAGAGGAATTTTTGAAAAACATGATTGTCGAACCGCTGAAGGATTAGAACATGTTCATAGTTACCGAGATTGGCATGAATCACATGGGCGACCGGAGTTATGCGGATGCCTACCTGGATGCACTGACCGCGGCGCGGCCGGATGGAATCACGTTTCAGGTTCGGGAGGAGGCGTACTACGCCAAGCAGCCAGCGGGCGAATCGCCTTACCTGGAACCGGATTACTACCGCGAAGCTCGAAGCCGCATGCAAAGAGAGAGGATCGCGTTTGGTGTGGGACTTTGCGACATTAACATGGTTGATTTCTTCGCCGGGATCGGGACGGATTTCTACAAGATTCTGAGCAAGGACATCAACAACCGGGCGCTCATCGCGGCGGTGGTTGCGACCGGGAAGCCGGTTTACGTCTCGACAGGAATGTCGGACGAAGATGAGATTGGGCAGTTCCTTGCGACCACGTCGAATGTCCAATCGCAGGTGTCGCTGATCCATACCCAGCTCTCGTATGAGGACGCGGATACGAACCTGCGGGCAATTGCACGATTGCGCGAGCGCTTTGGGATTCCTGTGGCATTTGGATCGCACAGCACGGATGTGAATGTGCTGTATGCCGCGATGGGTTTCGATCCGGCTGCTGTGTACTTCTATGTGAAAGGCGAAAGAGATATCCAGCATAAAGACGAGGATCATGCCGTCGGGCTGGCGCAGACTGCAGAGGTGATTCGGGAGATGAGGCGACTGCAGACGATGCTGGGAGATGGCTTCAAACGCAAGATGTCGAATCGGATAGCGGCTCAACGCATATGACAGAAAAGAAAGCACTGGTGCTAGGAAGCTCTCGCGGTGTGGGCGCAGCGATCGCAACTGAGTTGCGTGCGGCGGGCATGACGGTTCCCACGCTATCGAGCAAAGAGATTGATACGTCGAATGCAGCATCGGTGGCGGCGTTTGCAAAAGAAAACCCGCAGACCGACGTGCTTGTGCTCAACACGGGCGGGCCGCCGAAGAAGGACTTCTTCGAGATCACAGAAGATGAGTGGGCGAAATATCATCAGCAGCTCTTTGTGAGTTTTGCGACGCTGGTGCAGAGGGTGGAAGTGTGCGAGGGCGGATACATCTTCCTGATTTCGTCGCACCTGGTTACGGAACCGACGGAGAAGATGATTCTCTCCGCCTCCTACCGGATCGCAAGCTGGGCGATGCTGAAGGCGCTTACGAAACATTTTGCAAAGCGTCAGATTAGCTGCATTAATATCGCACTCGGCCCGATACTGACCGACAGGCTGCGGAAGCTCAACCCCGATCTGGGAAAGCTGGAGAATGGGCTTCCCCTGAAGAGAGCAGGCAGACCGGATGAGGTTGGGAAATTCGTGCGCTCGATCGTGGAGAACGACATCAAGTATCTGACAGGCGTGAGCCTCACGTTTGACGGCGGAATCAGCAACTACCTGCTTTAACGAACGGCTGGAGGCTGCAAGCGCTTGCGCATGAAGATGGTGGCCTGGGGATTGTTGTTGTAGCGGGGGCAGTGCTCGTATCCGGTGCTGAGGTAGAAGTGGATGGCGGCGTGGAGGTCGTCTTTGGTGTCGAGATAAATCCACTCAATACCTGTGCGGCGAGCGTGATCCTCTAAAGCTTGCATGAGGGCGTGGGCGAGGCGGTGACCTCGAAATTGCGGGCGCACGTAGAGGCGCTTGACCTCGGCGGCATTGGGGATTTCAGGCAGAGGACGCAGCATGACAACTCCGGCAGGGGCGGCGTCCACGAGTGCGATCCAAATGAACGCGTCGGGGCTGGCGAGGTAGTGTTCGAGCGCGGCGCGCTCGTCGCGAACAACTACGTCGACGGCGTCGTAGTATTCCTCGATCAAGTCGAAGGCAGTGTCGGCTTCAACGGCGGTGGCGCGCTGGATGGTAATAGCTGGGCTCATACGGATTCCAAGTTCGCGAAAAGCAATGTTAGCTCAAGCGGCGGATACTTCGACAACATGCACGAAGGTGAGAACCTGCCTAGGTCACACATTTCCCTTGCTCGCCAATTAGAATGACTGCAATGAATGAACAACGATGGAAGCTGGGGACGGTGCGTGCGGGTGAGGACGTAGCGTGGAGCTATGAGCCGAGCTTTGCGCGTCAGGTAGTGGGCGGAATGGAACGGCTGGTGATCGCTCCGGGTGCGGAGCCGGTGGCGCTGTTGCGTGAGTTGCTGCCGTTGCTGCCGGAGCCGCTCTGGGTTCTATATGTGCTGATTACGCCGCGGACGGACGCTCCGGCGGGACGGTATCAGTCAGCGACGCAGCACACGCGCGAAGAAGTATTGGCGATGCTCGATCGCTACGAGGATTATCTGGGGCGCGATGGGCGGCACAATTTGTGGCTGGCGGCGCCTCCTGCAGGGCAGTTGGTGTTTGATCGGCATGACGTGATCTATGCCTATGGACCGACGTCGGAGATTGGCACGCTGCTCAGAGAGAAGCAGTTTGCGGAAACAGAGATGATTCGCGTTCCGGTGCCGCACTCGCATCACTTTCACGAAGAACTGGACACCGACGAGCACGCGATCCTGGCGCACTGGCCGTGGGTGCATTCGGAGTTGCAGGAGACGGACGATCTGTAGCAACTCCGGCGAATGCTGCACCCGCGCATGCGGGAGCAGCATCTCACCCTGTAGGGTTTGTTAGAATCGGTGGTTACTTCAAGCCCTTTCGAGCTCACAATCATGACAACTACAAGCACCGTAGATAGCAGCCTTCGTTGGGATTTGACCTCCATTTACTCTGGCATCAGCGATCCGCAGATGGATGCCGATATCGCAGAGTTCAGCAAGCAGGCAGAGCAGTTCCATCAAGACTTCAAAGGCAAGCTGGAAGAGAAGCTTGGGCCGGCGATTGCTGCGTACTCGGAACTGGATATGCTGGGCGGCAAGATACTGGTGTATCTGTCGCTGCAGCAGAGCCTCGACGTTACCGACGAAGCAGTGAAGTCGAAGGTGGCAGAAGCGCAGCAGATCATGAGCCAGGTACAGGGCGAGTATCTGACGTTCTTCGATCTGGAGTTGGTCGCCCTTAGCGACGAGACGCTGGAGAAGTGGTATGCGAAGGACGAGGTGGCGCGCAAGCATCGTCCGTGGATCGAGCAGCAGCGCATCTTTAAGCCGCACTTCCTGAGCGAGCCGGTGGAGGCGGCGCTGACGAAGCGCGCGCCGTTTGGACCGAGTTCGTGGGACGAGTTCTTTGACGAGTGCGAGGCCGATCTGCGTTTTGACTACAACGGCAATGGCACGCCGGAGAAGAAGAACCTGACGGAGATGCTCGACATTCTGGGCAACTCGAAAGACGCAGCACTGCGCGCCGAGGTGATGAAGTCGATCAACGACGGTCTGGGCGGGTACTTCGCGAAGTATTCGGCGCAGACGCTTTGGGTGATTGTGGGCAAGGGCGCGGTGGAGCGCAAGGAACGCCACTACCGACATGCAATGGAGCCGCGCAACAAGGAGAATCGCATTCCGGGCGAAGTGGTGGATGCACTGCACAATGCAGTGATGCACGTGGCTGGTCCGCTGGCGCGGCGCTACTACAAGCTGAAGGCCGAGCTGCTGGGAATGAAGACCTTGAAGTGGAGCGACCGCAACGCGCCGATGCCGTTTACGGATACGACGGTGGTGCCGTATGAAAATGCAATGTCCACGGTGCTGGCAGCGTATGAGAGCTTCAGCCCGACGCTGACGGGGATCATTCGCGAGTTCATTGAGGCGCGGCAGATCGACGTTCCGGCGGCGACAGGCAAGCGCGGAGGGGCTTTCAATTGCTCGTTTGTGTTGCCGGGAAACCGTCCGCAGTCATTCACGTTCCTGAATTACCTGGGGTCGAATCACGATGTGATGACCTTGGCGCATGAGCTTGGTCATGGGGTGCATGGCATTCTGGCGGGCAAGGAGCAGGGACCGCTGATGTATCATCCGCCGATTGCGTATTGCGAGACGGCATCGGTGTTCGGCGAGATGACGACGTTCAATTTCCTGAAGAGCCAGATGCTCGAGAGCGGAGACCGCACGGCACTGCTGGCGCTGATTACGCAGAAGATCGAAGGGATGCTGAATACCGTCGTTCGGCAGATTGGGTTTTCGAATTTCGAGCGGCGTATGCATGGCATGGATGCGACGTATTCGCGCTGGGAGGAGCCGAAGAAGCTCTCGGCGGAGGAACTCGACAACCTGTGGCTGACGACGGCGAAGGAGATGTATGGCGAGGATGGCGAGGTGTTTACGTATGAGAACACGAGCCATCTGTGGACTTACGTGTCGCACTTCCACAGGCCTTTCTATGTGTATGGCTACGCGTTTGGCGAATTGCTGACGCAAAGCCTGTATGCGCAGAAAGAGCGGCTGGGAAGCGAGTTCGAACCGCTCTATCTGGACCTGCTGCGTTCGGGCGCGACGAAGAGCATCTTCGAGTTGCTGGCGCCGTTTGGGCTTGATCCGGCGAACGAGACCTTCTGGGCGGACGGGATTCGCGTGAGTCTGGAGGCAATGATTGCCGAGGCGGAAAAGCTTAGCTCGGTGCGGCAGTAAGAAGTAGAAGCCGGTAGGACGATAAGAGCAAAAGCAAGAACAACGGCAAAGGCCCCACTCAACGAAAAGAACGTTGAATGGGGCACCAAGAGACAAGAGCAGATGCGGCACCTGAACGGGGCACCTGGGATCAGGGGAAGCGAGTGACTGAGGAAGAGATTCGGCGGGATCGACGAAAGTTTCTAGCGGGAATGATGGCTGCCGGTGCGATGTATGCCGCGCAGCCTTTTTCTTTGCTCGCAGCCGGGAGCGAGGCAAGGGGACTGCTGGTGGGAACGGGGACTTCCGAAGGCATTCTGCGTTATCACTGGAATGCCGAGACCGGAGAGTTAACGGAGGGCGCGGTGGCAGCGGCCATTCGGAACCCGGTGTGGATTGCGCTCTCACCCGACAGGCATTTCCTGTATGCGGCGTGCGAGGTGCCGAACTTCGACGGCAAGCCAAGCGGAGGGGTCGCGAGTTTTCGATTACATGGGAGCGAGTTGGAACCGCTGTCGCACGCGGCATCGGCAGGGCCGGGGACGTGTCATGTGGCTGTCGATGAGACCGGACGAGTGCTGATCGCGGCAGATTACGGCGGAGGCAGCGCAGCGAGTTTCCTGTGCGAGCAGGGCAGGATTGGGCAGCATGTGTGGAGCGAAACGTACTCGGGGTCGGGTCCGATGAAATCAAGACAGGAGAGGGCGCATGCGCATTTTGCGAGCTTCTCGCCGGATGGACGCTTTGCGTATGTCAACGACCTGGGCGGGGATTGCATTCACATCTATGCCGTGGATGTGCCGACGGCGAAGCTGAAGAGTGCGGGCATGTTTCATTCGCATGCTGGCGCGGGGCCGCGCACGCTGCACTTTCATCCGAACGGGCACACGGGCTACGTGGTGAACGAGTTGGACTCGACGGTGGACGTGTTGGAATTGGATCGGGCGAGCGGGGCGCTGAAGCAGATGCAGGAGATCACTCTGCTGCCGGAGGGATACACGGGGCCGACGCGCGCGTGCGATACGGTGATTACGCGGGATGGACGCCATGTGTATTTTGTGAATCGAGACAATGATTTTCTCTATGCATTTCGTGCGAATGTAAGCGACGGACGACTGACGCCGATTGCGCGCACTCCGGCGGGAGGGCGCACGCCTCGTCACTTTGCGCTTGATCCCACGGAGCGATGGATGCTCGTAGCGAACCAGGATTCGAACTACATTACGGTGTTTGCACGGAATCCGCAGACGGGCGCGCTGGCGAGCGAAGGGAGGAATTTTGCGGCAAAGGCACCGATGAGCCTGGTGTTTGTCTAGTCTTCGTGGGTGCAGCCGAAGAACTCTTCGACCTTGCGGATGTCGGTGGTGCGAGTGTAGGCGGGAAGGCTCTGCACGAATACTTTTCCATAGCGCATCTTGATGATGCGATTGTCGAGCAGCACGAGCACGCCGCGGTCGCTGAGGGAACGGATGAGGCGTCCGAAGCCCTGCTTCAAGGTGATGACAGCGGCTGGAACCGAGTAGTCGAAGAAGCTATTTCCGCCATCGTCGTCGATGGCGCGGCCACGCGCCTGCACGATGGGATCGCTGGGGACGGCGAATGGAATTTTGTCGATGATGACGCAGCTTAGCTGCTCGCCCTGTACATCGACTCCCTGCCAAAAAGATGACGTAGCAAAGAGCACCGCGTTAGGCGTGGAGCGGAACTGCTCGATGAGCGCAGTCTTCGGGGCCGAGCCCTGCAACAGCATGGGATAGTCGAGCTGTCCGAGAAGAGCGTCGTGCACTTGCTGCATTTGCGCAAAGCTGGTGAAAAGGCAGAAGGCACGGCCACGCGTTATTTCGAGAATCTGGCGAATGCGCACCGTGGCCTTGGCCGTGAAGTTGGCATCGCGCGGGTCGGGCATGTCGGGCGGCACGTAGAAGATGGCCTGCGATTCGTAGTCGAAATGCGAGTTAACGATGAGCTCGCGCGCATTCTCAAGCCCGAGACGGCCCTTGATGTATTCGAATCCTCCGGCAACGGCCAGCGTGGCCGAGGTGAGCACGATGGAGTCGAAGCGATCAAACAGCGACTGGCGCAGGATGGCCGAGACATCGATGGGCGTGGCCTGGAGAAAGACGTTTTCGACTTTGGTAAGGCGAGCTGCATCGCGCGCTGCGCCGCGCTGGCGGGTGCCGGAGCTGGAGCGGCCGCCGCGGCGCTCAATCCAGTACACGGTGTTTTTGTCGTGGCTCTCCATGAGGAATGAAAGCTGCGCGTGCAGTTCATCGGTGCGGCGAATGAGGTTGAAGATTTCGTCGGGCTTGCCGGGGATGGCCTGCAACTCGGAGTGAAGCTGGCGCAGGACATTCTTGAGGCCGAGAAACTCGGAGCCGCACTCTTCGAGAAACTCTTCGCGATTGGTGAACGCGAAGCGGCCATCACCCTCGGGCAGCAGGGAGAAGAAGAACTGCGAGCGTTCGCGCACACGGGAGGAAAGCTGAAGCAAATCGGTCGAGACGACCTTCTTGTCCTTGATGGTGAACTCGAGGTCGCGCAGAAGATCGTCAACCTTGAGATTTGATACTGAGATACCAAAGTAGCTGGTGGCGACGTCTTCGAGTTCGTGAGCTTCGTCGAAGACTACGCAAGCGGCGGAGGGAAGTATGCCTACGTCGGGCGCGCCTTCGGCGGCGAGCTTGACGGAGAGATCAGCGAAGAAGAGATGGTGGTTGACGATAATGATGTCGCTCTCGGCCGCCTTGCGACGCATCTCGGTGATGAAGCAACGCTCGAACTCGGCACACTTGCTGCCGACGCAATGATCGGCACTGGCGTTGAGCTTGCCCCAGAGCGGGGTGGTTTCCGGCAGAGTGCTGAGCTCGGCGCGGTCGCCGGTGAGGGTTTCCTTGTCCCAGTCGAGCAGGGTGCGGAACTCATTGATCTCCTCAAGGCCGTTGAGAATGGGCGCGTCGGTGAGTTCGTAGAGCTTTTTGCGGCAAAGGTAGTTCTGCCGCCCTTTCATATAGCAGACTTTCAGCCGCGGCTCGCCCTCGATGGATTCGCCGAAGAGTGCGCGCTCGAGGAAGGGAACATCCTTGAAGAACAGCTGCTCCTGGAGGTTCTTTGTACCCGTGGAGACGATGACGCGCTTGCCGCTCTTGATGATGGGCAGGAGATAGGCGAGGGTTTTGCCTGTGCCGGTGCCGGCCTCGACGATGAGGTGGCGCTTTTCCTCGATTGCTTCCTCGACGGCGGTGGCCATGGAAACCTGCCCGCGACGGAATTCGTAGGCGGGATGGCGCTGAGAGAGTACTCCGGAGGGGCCGAAGAACTGAAAGAGCGAAAGGCGCGAGAGATCAACCGGCGGCGTTGATTTGGCCGCGGGCGAAGAGGCTGCGGTGGCGGCGGATTGGGGAGGCTCGGGCACTGCCCCTATAATAGACGGAGCGGCAGCAGCGACGGCAAAGAACCGGGGCGTCGTGATGACTCAGGGCCAAACTGCCGATGGCCGGCTCCGGAATCCGGGCAATTTCAATTCAGGAACAATATAGTGGCGAACCTTTTGCAAGACCAACACGAGGGCCTGCTGGCGATCGTGGGACGGCCCAACGTGGGCAAATCAACACTTTTCAACAAGATGGTGGGACGCCGTCGCGCCATCGTGGGCGACGAACCTGGTATTACGCGCGACCGCCTCTACGGCACCGTGCGATGGAACGGAAGACAGTTCCGCGTGGTGGACACGGGCGGTATTGTGCCCGAAGACAAAGACCTGATTCCGTCGGAAATCTTCCGGCAGGCGCGGGTGGCTCTGGAAGAGGCTGCGGCCATTGTGATGGTCACGGACGTGAGAACCGAGCTGACCGGACCCGACATGGAGCTGGCGCGACTGCTGCAAAAGCTCGGGAAGCCTTTGTACCTAGCGGTGAACAAGGTCGATGATCCGAAGTTTGAGGCAGAGGCGGAGAATTTCCGTCGGCTGGGAATCAAGAACTTGTGGGCGATTTCGGCTGAGCACTCGACGGGAGTGGCAGAGCTGATTGAAGAGCTGATGCAGGTGATTCCTACGGTTGCAGAGACCGAGGACGAAAAGCGGCTGAACAACTTCGCTCGGCGGATATTGCCGGTGAAGGATATCGACGGCGACATTGAGGAACTGACGGACGAGGATGAAGAATCGTCCGATGCATTTGAACCTGCGGACGAGGACGCACTGGAAGACCAACTGCTCGAGGCGATGCCATCCGAAATAAAGGTGGCGATCATCGGGCGTCCGAACGTAGGCAAGAGCACGCTATTGAATCAGTTGACGGAGAGCGATCGGGCGATTGTGTCTTCGATTGCGGGGACCACCCGCGACGCCATCGATGAAGTCGTGGAGCACGGAGAAAAGCGATACCGCTTCATTGATACAGCGGGAATCCGACGCAAGGGCAAGACGCACCTGATGGCGGAGAAGCTGAGCGTGGTGATGGCGCGTAAGCATCTGGAAGAAGCGGATGTGGCGCTGCTGGTGATCGATGCCGTGGAAGGCGTCTCGGCGCTGGATGCGAATATCGCTGGCTATGCGCACGAGTCGGGGCGCTCGGTGGTGATCGTGGTGAACAAGTGGGACCTGGTCACGACGGCACGCAAGGATGGTAAGCCTCCGGCGGATAGCCGACTGTACGAAGAACAACTGCGGCGCACACTGAAGTTTCTGGAATATGCTCCGGTGATTTTCATCAGCGCAATGAATGGCAAGAATGTAAAGCGCGTGTTTGAAACCGTGGAACGAGTAGCGCGCGAACGCTGGCGCAGGATTACGACAGGCGAAATGAATCGGTTCCTGAAGACCGTGGATTTCGAGCGGGCCTCGGTGCCAGCGCGCAATAAGGTGAGGATCTATTACATGACGCAGGCGGCGGTGGCTCCGCCGACATTCATCCTGTTTACGGATAAGGACGTGAAGCTGCACTTCTCGTATCAGCGATTTTTGGAGAACCAGATCAGAGACGTATTTGGGTTTGAGGGAACGCCGATCTGGATCAAGGTAAGAGCGAGAAAGCGCAGAGACTTTGTGCCGAATCCGGAGAAAGCATCGAAGAAAGGCAGATAAGACGAGTTCGGCGCTAGTCGGGCGGTGCGCTCAGGGGTATAGTTCGGCGCATGAAACGACTGGCTTGGGGAGTCTTGTTTGTTGCCGCATTTCTGACTGCGCTCGGAATTGGATTTCTATTGCGAGATCCCATTCTGGGCGCGTTGCTTTTTGCTGCAGGCGTAACCTTAACCGCGCAGTTAGTGGTTGGGTTTATCGAAGGCCGACGTCTGTAAAAAAACAACTTCTACTCGTAGCGCAGGGCCTCTACCGGATCGAGGCGAGAGGCTTTCATGGCGGGCGCCATGCCGCTGATAAGTCCCACGACGAACAGAACAGCAGTGGAGCCCAGCACCGTAAGGGCGGAGATGTGCATGTGGATGTCTGCTTTGCCCGACGTGTCTTTGTACAGCGGGCCGAGCAGAGGAAGCGTGCCGACGGCTTTGGTCATGAGCCAGGCGAGAAGGATTCCGGCGGCTCCGCCGAGGAACATGAGTACGAAGGTTTCGGCGAAGAGCTGGAGCTTGATGTAACGCCGGCGAGCACCAAGCGCGCGGCGCAGGCCAATCTCGCGAATGCGCTCATCGACGGACACAAGCATGATGTTCATTACACCAACGCCGCCGATGCCGAGCGTGAGAGTTCCGATGAAGAGCAACAATGCCTGAAGGCCGATGGTGATGCCGTCGATGATGGGTCGGGTTTCATCGCGCCCAAACATGAGTACGGCTTTCTCGTCGGTGGGCGAGAAGCCCTGGCGGGCGGCGAGTCCGGCAACGAACTGCTTTTTGGCAATGCTCTCCATCGAGGGCTTCACGGGAGCGAAGATAAACACCGGGGCGTTCTTGGTGTCATAGAGATCGCCGGCGGTTGAGAACGGAATCCAGGTGGATTTGTCGTCGCTGGTGAAGTAATTCGAGAGCTGAATCTTCTTATCCATCACACCGATAACTTCGAAGCGCATGCCGCGAACGAGCACGGTTTCTCCGATGGCGTTGCGGCTACCGAAGAGCTGATGCTTGATTTTGTCGCCGAGAAAGATGACGCGGCGGCGCTCGACGATATCCATGGGCGTGAGCCAACGGCCAGCGGATGGGACCTCGTTGCGCATGTCCCCGTATTCGGCGCAGACTCCGCGCACGGCAGCGTTGACGTACTGCTCGTTGTACTGAATGGGCAACCACTTGTTGCTTTCGCGGCAGATGGTTTTGATGGCGGGAGAGGTGGCCTTGATGTAGTCGAGGTCCTCCTGCTCGAAGCGAACCTGCCTTCCGGCGCGCTGTCCGCCGGCTTGCTGACTGGTCTGCTGCGCCCAGGCGACGACAGCGGTCTTACCGAACGAGTCGAAGGCCGTGACGAGCACGGAGCGGAAGCTGGAACCGTAGGCGATGAGTAGCGTGACCGAAGCGATTCCCCAGACGATGCCGAGCATGGTGAGCAGCGAGCGCGTGCGGTTCTTGAGGAGCGCGGCCATAGCTTCGCTGAATATGTCTTGAAGCAGTCCCATGATTAGCCTCCTGCCTCGAAGCGCAGCGCTTCAATGGGCTCAATGCGAGCGGCCTGGCGCGCGGGATACAGTGCGGCGCAGAACGCAACGGTGCCAAGCAGCACGATGGCGAGCGTTCCAGATTGCCACGTGGGAAGCAATCCGGCGAAGAACGGTGGCATGGGGAAGCTATCGACAAAGGCGCACAGGCCGTAGGCGATGCCGAGTCCGATGCCTCCGCTGAAGAAAACGACAATCATCGTCTCAAGGAAGAACTGGCGCATGATGCTTTGTGCGGGCGCGCCAAGTGCTTTGCGCACGCCGATTTCGCGGGTGCGCTCACGGACGGCAACCAGCATGACGTTCATGACGCCAATGCCGCCGAGAAAGAGCGTGGTGACACCGACGGCTCCGAGGAAGTACTTCATGCCGTCGGTCATGGTGGCGAAGGCGGCGGCTTCCTCGAGGGTGTCCCAGTTGGAAATGGCTTCCTTATCGTCGGGATCGAAGTTGTGCAGGTGCGCAAGGGCAAGCGTGAGCTGATGCTTGCAATTCTCGTGCTCGGCGGTGCTCTGGGGCTGGATCAGGAGGCGATCGACGCTGTGCGCGGTTTGTGGAGGCTTGTTGGGAAGGTCCTGCTGAAGTACGGGAAACGGCACGAAGACTTTGTTTACATCCCAGCCGTCGTAGCTGGAGTTCTGCTTCTTGTCGCGCATGACGCCGACGACGACGTAGGGCACGCCCTTGATGTAAATGTTTTGTCCGATGGAGCCGCCTTCGGGGAAAAGTTGCTTATTGATTTCGCTGCCGAGAAAGGCGACACGGCGACCTTCGTGCACGTCCTGCCAGGTGTAGAAGTTGCCTTGCGCGACGTCAACGGCGCGAATCTCAGCAAAGGGCGGGAACGATCCGGCGACGGTGGGATGCGCGCTGTTGTAGTTGCTGCGAACTGACGTTTCGTTGCCGAGCTCGGGAACAACGTATTTGCAGGAGGGGGACTGCTCGGCTACATACTGCGCGTCGGAGTCTTCGAAGCGAATGGCTCGCCCGGCACGTGCGCCGCCAGCTTGCATGCTGGTGCGTCCGGCGAAAACGATCATGAGGTCGCGCGCGAAGGTTTGCTGCTGTTTGAGTTGGCCCACGCGCATACCTTCTCCGGCGGCGACCATGAGCACGATGGAGACAATGCCCCAGGCGATGCCGAACATGGTGAGGAAGGTCCGCAGTTTGTTGGACCAGAGCGTCGTGAAGACATCCACAAACAGATCGCGCAGGGACATAAACTACTCCGGCCGATGAGCCGAAAGAAATTTGCTGCGAGCTAAAACTCGCGCAAGAGTAGATACGCCGCCGAGGGGCGCAAAGTTCAGCGCGTGGGAAGTATTTCTGAGATCTGCGAGAGCCAACCAGAGAAGGCGGCAAAGGCACGCTCGCAAACCATCTGGTGCCGGACCTTTTTGTCGCGAACCTTCTTCTTTGTGATGTCGTCGAGTTGCTCAAGAAGATCGAAGGTGATGTTGGCTGGCTGGAAATCTTTCGCGTCGGCTCCGCAGATGTAGTTCACAAGCGAGCCGTGGGCCGAGGCGCGAGGTACAGGGACCGGTTCGACGCCGGTTGCGAGCGCGGAGGCCGTGACGCCAGCGAGCAGACCGGTGGCTATGGATTCGACGTAGCCCTCGACGCCGGAGATTTGTCCGGCGAACAAGATGCTCGGGTGCTGCTTCATCTGCAGGGTGGGCGTGAGCAGCGAAGGCGCGTTGATGTAGGTGTTGCGGTGGATCTGGCCGTAGCGCAAGAACTTCGCGTTCTCAAGGCCGGGGATCATGCGCAGGACGCGGGCCTGTTCGCCGAATTTAAGATGGTTCTGGAAGCCGACGAGATTGTAGGAGTCAGCGCGAAGGTTTTCCTGACGCAGTTGTACCACGGCGTGGGGAGTCTTGCCGGTTCGGGGATCGCGAAGGCCGACGGGTTTCATGGGGCCGAACCGCAAGGTGTCGGGACCGCGGCGGGCGATCTCTTCGATAGGCAGGCAGCCCTCAAAGTACTGCGCCTTGTCCCAGTCATGGCCGTCAACGCGCTGTGCCTCGGAAAGGGCGGCGATGAAGGCCTCGTATTCCTCGCGTGTCATGGGGCAGTTGATGTAATCGGCTGTTCCCTTGTCGTAGCGCGCGGCCATGTAAACCTTCGAGTGGTCGATGGAGTCGGCCTCTACGATGGGCGAGATGGAATCGTAGAAGAACAGGCGCTGGGTGCCAGAGAGCTGTTGAATCTCGGAGGCCAAGGCATCGGAGGTCAGCGGGCCGGTGGCGATGATGGTCACGCCATCGTAGCCGGCAAGCGAAGTGAGTTCCTGGCGCACAAGACGGATGAGCGGCTCGGACGCGATTGCCGATGTGACCATGCGGCTGAACTCGAGGCGATCGACGGCGAGCGCGTGTCCGGCGGGAACGGCGGTGGCATGGGCCATCTGCATGAGAAGCGAGTTGGCGTGGCGCATCTCGTGCTTGAGCAGCCAGGGCGCGGTATTTTCGCTATCGCTTTTGAGCGAGTTGGAGCAGACGAGTTCGGCGAGCAGATCAGTTTCGTGCGCGGGAGTGTTGCGCGTGGGCCGCATCTCGTAAAGATCGACACGAACTCCGCGGCGGGCACACTGCCACGCTGCTTCAGGCCCGGCAAGGCCCGCGCCAATAATGCGAACCGGTGCGATCTGCTGATTAGGCGACACTGATGGTTGTTTCCGATCCGGGGGCTCTGCGCGATTTCGCCATGCGCATGATGAGCACGATGGCGGCGGCAATAGTGGCGATAGCCGTGAGGGTGAGCGAACGATGCTGCTTGAGCAACGAGGTCGTGAGGTCGATGATCTCCGGCCCGAACTTGATGGTGAGCGCGCCAAGCAAGAGGAACCGGGTGAGGCGTCCGGTGAAGATGGCGAGCAGGAAATGCAGGTAGGGCATTTCGGCTACTCCGGCGCCGAAGACAAAAAGCTTGAACGGGAAGCCGGGCGGCATCATGGCGGGAACGATCAGTGCAAGATCGCCGTACTTGTCGGAGGCGGCACGCACGCGGGCGTACTTCTTTTCGCCGACACGGCGAACGATGAGCGCTTCGCCGCCTTTGTATCCAATTAGGTACGGAACTGTGCTGCCGATGGCGGAGCCCAGAGAGCCAACGAGGGCATAGATGAGCGCGCGGCGGGGATCGACGTGAACGTAATAGGCCACGATGGGGTCGAGTGGAATGCCGAAGGCCGCCGCATCAAGCACGGCGATGATGAGGACCGCCCAAATGCCGCCCAAGGGGGCAAGCACGGCCATGATCCACTTTTTGTAACTCGCGAAGAAATGTTTGATTGCGTTCAATAGGGTCAACTGACCGCGCCAGCTCCGGCGAACGAGGGCCACATAGACCCCGAAGACGGCGGCAATCCTGCGCTAAGAATTTATAAATCGATTGTATCAAGATGAAGCTTTCAAAACGGGGAGCCCTGCGAACAATTCTGCATTTTCCTTACGGCCCTGGCACTTAGAGCTTAGGGTACTCAATTTCAGGCCGTTCGTATGCTGGCCATATAATCTCCTGCTGTATGACTACGCACCTTTCGCCCGCAGAGCGCGCTGAAGAATTACGCGAAAAGATCAGGCATCACGAACACGCCTATTTCGTGCTGGACGCGCCGGAGATCACCGATGCCGAATTCGACAAGCTGGTGAATGAGCTGAAGAAGATCGAGCGCGAGCATCCAGAGCTGGTGACGCCGGATTCGCCGACGCAGCGGGTGGGCGGCAAGCCGCGTGAGGGCTTTGTAAAGGTTCCGCACTCGGTGCAGATGCTCTCGCTGGACAACGCCTACAACGAAGGCGAGCTGCGTGACTGGACACGGCGGGTGGTGGAACTGGCGGGCACGCGCGACGTGGAATATGAGTGCGAGTACAAGCTGGATGGGCTGTCGATGGCTCTGCACTATGAGGCGAACGGCGATCGCGGGGCGCGATTTGCAAGGGGCATCACGCGCGGAGACGGAACAACGGGCGAGGACGTCACAGCCAATCTGCGCACGATTCGGTCGATTCCGCTGACGGTGGGACATGAGCAGTTGGCGAAGGCTGGGCTGAAGACGCCGTTCGAGGTGCGCGGCGAGGTGCTAATGCCAACGAGATCCTTCGTCGCGATGAATGAGCAACGGGAGGAGGAGGGGTTGGCGCGATTTGCCAACCCGCGGAATGCAGCTGCGGGGGCGGTGCGCGTGCTGGAGCCAAACATTACGGCACAACGCAAGCTGGATTTCTACTCGTACTTCCTGTTGCAGGATGGCAGGCAGGTTTGCGCCAGTCAGTCGGAGGCGCTCGATGCGCTGAGGGCCGCTGGATTCAAGGTGAACCCGCATCGCAAGGTGGCGCGCACGTTTGAAGAGATTTGGAAATTTGTGAGCGCGACGGAGGAGGCTCGCGACACGCTGCCTTACGAGATCGATGGCGTGGTGGTGAAGGTGAATACCATCGCGATGTGGCAGCGGCTCGGCTTTACGGGCAAGGCCCCGCGGTGGGCAATTGCGTATAAGTTTGCGGCGCGGGCGGGTGTGACCGTGGTGGAGGACATCCTGATCCAGGTGGGTCGCACCGGGAAACTGACGCCGGTGGCGGCGCTGCGTCCGGTGCCGATTGGAGGCACGACCGTATCGAGGGCCACGCTGCACAACGAAGACGAAGTGAAGCGACTCGGCGTGCGCATCGGCGACTGGGTAATGGTGGAGCGCGGCGGAGATGTAATTCCGAAGGTGACGCGGGTTCTCGATGAGGGCGAGCACAAGCGTCCGGCGGACACGCGAGAGTTTCACATGCCGGAGACCTGTCCGGAGTGCGGCAGTCACGTGGTTAGGGCAGAGGGTGAGGCGAATTCGTTCTGCGTCAACGTGAACTGTCCGGCAAAGCTGCGCGAGTCGCTGCTGCACTTTGCATCGCGGCATGTGATGAACATTGAAGGCATGGGCGACGCCCTGGTGGATCAACTGCTCACGCGCGGGATGGTGCACGATGTCGCGGATCTCTATTCACTGAGTGAGGCCGATCTGCTGCAACTGGAGCGCATGGGCAAAAAGAGCGCGGACAACGTGTTGCGCGAAATTGAAGATTCGAAGCGGCTCCCACTGGAGAGAGTGATATTTGGGCTGGGAATTCGCATGGTGGGGGAACGGACGGCGGAGTTTCTGGCAGAGCACTTTGGATCAATGGACCGCCTGATGGAGGCGAGCGAGGAAGAACTGCTCGAAGTGAACGAGGTTGGCCCACGGATCGCGGCTAGCATCCGCGAGTTCTTTGCCGAGGAGAAGAATCGCAAGCTGATCGAACGGCTGCGCGCGGCAGGGTTGACCTTTACGGGTGAGCGCAAAGTGCGCGGGACAAAACTGAACGGAATGACGTTTGTGCTGACCGGCACGCTGCCGACGTATTCGCGGGACGACGTGAAAAAGATGATCGAAGACGCCGGGGGCAAGGTCAGCGGATCGGTAAGCAAGAAGACGACCTATGTTGTGGCCGGAGAAGAGGCGGGGTCGAAGCTCGATAAGGCGCAGTCGCTCGGGGTGAAAGTGATCAGCGAGGCCGACCTGTTGGAGATGTTAGGCTAGGGCACGATGAGGTTTGCCGCCATTGATTTTGAGACCGCAAGCGCAGGGCGCATCAGTGCCTGTGCGCTGGGAATTGCGGTGGTCGAAAACGGCGCAATTACGTATCGGCGCGAGTGGCTGATAAGGCCGCCGTCGCTGTATTTCAGCCCCGCGGGAATTGACGTGCACGGCATTACACCGGAGATGGTGGCCGACGCGCCACGCTTCGATCAGCTCTGGCCTGAGATGGAACGCGCAATTGGCGACCGTCCTCTGGTGGCGCACAACTCGGGCTTCGATATGCCGGTGTTGCAGGCCGTGCTGGCGCATTATGAAATCTGGTCGGTGAAGATGCCGTTTCTGTGCAGTTGTTCTCTGGCAAGAAGGGCGTGGCCGGAGATGGAGAGTCACTCACTGGCGGCGCTGGCGGACCGATTCGGCATCGTCTTTCGGCATCACCATGCGGGTGAGGATGCAATGGCTGCGGCAAGGATCGTGCTGCAGGCGGCACTGGAAGCTGGCTGCAACTCGCTGGAAGAGCTTGCGGCAAGCGCGCGGTTGCGCATGGGCGAAGTCTCTCCCGGCAAGTATGTTTCCTGCCGCTCGATCGCGAAAAAACGTTCCCGCAAACTCACCTACGAGCCGATCGAGGCGATCTAGCGCAGACTCTGACGCGAGAGCGCCTCTCTCATGCGCTGCGCGGTGATTTCCAGAGATTCGGGCAATACGCGTGTTTCTCCAACTACGGACATGAAGTTTGCGTCTGCTACCCAGCGCGGCAGGACGTGCATGTGGATGTGTCCGGCGACTCCGGCTCCGGCGGCCTTGCCGATATTCATACCGAGGTTGACGCCGTCGGGATGGTAGAGCTCGCGCAGGGCAGTCTCGACGCGCTGGGCAAGAGAGATCATCTCCATGGCTGCGGGGGCGGGCAGCTTATCGAGCTGGTCGAGGTGCGAGTAGGGCACGATCATGACGTGTCCCGAGGTGTAGGGGAAGGCGTTGGCAATGATGAAACAGTGCTCGCCGCGATGGATGACGAGATTTTGCTCGTCTTTGTCGCAGTTCACGTTGGGCGCAGGGGCGCGGTCGCAGAAGATGCAGGAGGGAGCGCGGTCAGCGGTGGTGATGTAGGAATAGCGCCAGGGTGTAAAGATGTGGTCCATACAGGGCAGGGTACCAGAGTGAACTGCCCTTGATCATGTGCGAAATCGGCGTGGAGTATTCGCGATTCATCCGCGTCTGAAACAGGACAGCATGGGCGAGCGGAGCACTTGCAGGGCCAACTCCGAAAAAGTGCTGATATCTTGATTAATTCTTTGCGATATCGCGCCTGCTGCGTTTGACTCCAAACTTAGCCATTGCTATAGTCAGAACAGTCTCCCTGTTCCGGGCATCTACGCAGGGAGGTCCGGCCGCTGGTTTGTTTTAAGCCTGTGCAAGCAGGTTCCATTCCAATCAAGAATGCACCAGCTGTCCGTATTTCCAGAAGCCTCGGGAGTGCTTCCCGCACACTGAGGCAGACGCGAATTTAATGGCTTTCGACGATATCCGCGACGACTCTACACATTACGAGCAGCCTCAGGACACCGGTTTGCCAACGGACAACAATCAGCCAGCCGAGCAACAAAGCCCCATCTCAAAAACGGTGCTGGAGAAGCCTGCCGAGGGCGGCTCCCGCAACACAAAAAACGAAAACATGACGGAAGATTTCGCAACAGCACTCGAGTCGTTCGAGCAGGAGCAAGCCGAACTCGCCGCTAACGAAGACCGCGTCCTCAAAGGCACGGTGGTTAGCATCAACAGCAACTACCTGGTAGTGGACATTGGCCTCAAGTCCGAGGGCGTAGTGCCTCTGGATGAAGCCAAGGATCACGAAGGGAACGTCAAGTTCCAACCCGGCGACGCTATCGACGTGATGGTCGAGAAGGGCCACACGGAAGAGGGATACGTGAATCTCTCTTACCAGAAGGCGCAGCGTCTGCACGCCTGGGACGAGATCGAAAAGGCTCATAACGAAAAGGCTTCCGTCAAAGCTCGCGTGATTGACCGCATCAAGGGCGGTCTCACGGTTGACATTCTCGGCGCTCGTGCGTTCCTGCCCGGTTCCCAGGTCGATATCCGCCCGGTACGCAACCTGGATGCCCTCAAGGGTCAGGAGCTGGATGTTCGCGTTATCAAGGTGAACAAGAAGCGCGGCAACATCGTCGTGAGCCGCAAGCAGATTCTGGACGAAGAGATCTCGGCCAAGCGTGACGTCACGATGGCGCACCTGGAAGAGAACGCGGTGCTGACCGGCACGGTGAAGAACCTGACCGATTACGGCGCGTTTGTGGACCTGGGCGGCATCGACGGCCTGCTCCACATCACCGACATGAGCTGGGGCCGCCTGACGCATCCGCGCGACCTGGTCAACGTCGGCGACCAGATTCAAGTAAAAGTTCTGAAGTTTGACCGTGACAAGCAGCGCGTTTCGCTGGGCTTCAAGCAGTTGACGCCTGACCCGTGGCTTGACGCCGCCGAGCGTTACCCGATCGGCGCACGCGTCCATGGCCGCGTGATCAGCGTGACAGACTACGGCGCGTTCATCGAGCTCGAACAGGGCATCGAAGGCCTGGTGCACGTGAGCGAGATGACGTGGTCCAAGCGCATGAAGCATCCCTCGAAGCTGGTGAACGTGGGCGACCAGGTGGAAGCCGTGGTCCTGAACGTGAACCCGCAAGAGCGCCGCATTTCGCTGGGCCTGAAGCAGCTTGAGATGAACCCGTGGGAGAGCCTGCACGAGAAGTTCCCGGTCGGCTCCACGGTGGAAGGCAAGGTTCGTAACCTGACTGACTTCGGCGCCTTCATCGAAATCGAAGATGGCATCGATGGACTGGTTCACGTGAGCAACCTGAGCTGGACCAAGCGCGTGAAGCATCCTTCGGAAGTTCTAAAGAAGGGTGACAAGGTAAAGGCGATCGTTCTGGCGATTGAGCCGGAAAATCGTCGCCTGTCGCTCGGCGTCAAGCAGTTGCAGCCCGACGTCTGGGAGAGCTTCTTCGAACAGCATCGCGTGGGCGACGTGCTCAAGGGCAAGATTCTGCGCCTTGCGAGCTTCGGAGCTTTTGTCGAACTCGCGGACGGAGTCGAAGGCCTGTGCCACAACTCCGAGGCGGTGGACGCCAATGGCCAGCAGATTGCCATGGAGCCGGGCCAGGAGTTCGAGTTCAAGATCATCAAGATGAATCCGGACGAGAAGAAGGTGGGCTTGAGCATTCGCGCAGTGGGCGAGGAAGCAACTCGCGCCGACGTGGAAGCCTACAAGCATCCGCAGTCTTCGCCGGGCACCTCGACGATCGGCGAACTGCTCGACTGGAAGCGCTCGGGCGAGTAAGTCGCAACAATCGTTTTGAGAAACACCTCCTTCGGGAGGTGTTTCTTTTTGTGTTCGGAACTAATCTCTGCCGGGCTACGTACCACGGCTCATGCTTTGGGCCAAGTTTCTGAAGTGCGCGTTCCGTCTGCTCGGATCTGCACTCGTTTTTCTGCTGTTCATCCCCGACGCGGCGCATGCTAGCGGCAGCGCCAGGATTCCGCGCGTCAGCAGACCGCCTCGGCTGGAGGATTTTTCGTTCGAAGATTCCGCGGCCGCAGCTGTGGGAATGCTCAAGACGGACGCGTTCACGCAGAACTTTCCTGCCGACGGCGTGCCTCCGACCGAAGCGACAGACGCATATCTTGGCCATGACGATACAAACCTATATGTCGTATTTGTGTGCCATGACAGCCATCGCGACGTACGCGCCAGCATGATCAATCGCGAGCCTGCGACTCCGTTCGATTCTGATGACTACGTGGAGATCGATCTCGACACATTTCACGATCAGCGGCACGCGTTTGTGTTCGACGTGAATCCGCGCGGGGTGCAGGCCGATGGGTTGCGCACGGAAGGGCAAGGCACCGATTACTCGTGGGATACGCTCTGGAACTCGCGCGCCCGCATCACCGAACACGGCTACGTCGTGCTGGTTTCGATTCCCTTCCGCAGTCTGCGATTTCACAAGCAGGACGTGAACGGCTGGGGCATCACACTGATGCGATATGTCGCTCGTAATGCCGAGCAGGACTACTGGCCAGCGGTGAGCGCAAAGATTTCGGGAATTCTGAACCAGGAGGCGACGGTGTCGGGATTCGAGGGAATCTCACCGGGGCGCAATTTGCAGTTCATTCCTTATGTTGAAAGCCGCAGCTTCCGCGCGCTGAACACGAACGATCCGCTGAACCCGTACTACAACCGCGCGACTTTTCGTGGACGCGCGGGACTGGATGGTAAGTATGTCTTCCACGACAGCCTGGTGCTGGACGGCACGATTAATCCGGACTTCGCACAGGTGGAATCGGACACGCCGCAGAATGTGCTCAATCAGCGGTTCGAGGTGTACTTCCCTGAGAAACGTCCATTTTTCCTGGAGAATGCAAATTTCTTTGAGGCACCGCTGATCTCGGTAAACCAGCAGACGCGTCTTGTATTCACCCGGCGCATTGCCGACCCGAAATACGGGTTGCGGTTAAGCGGCAAGCAAGGACCATGGAATACGGGGTTTCTCTACGCAGATGATTGCGCGCCGGGAAAGATCGTTGCACCGGCAAACCCGGATTATCACCGCTGCGCCACCTTTGGCATCGGGCGCGTGAGTCATGACCTCGGCAAGCAGTCGAGCGTTGGAGCGATGTACACCGACCGCGAGTTCAACGGCACATTCAACCGGGTCGGCGGGCTGGACGGCAATTTCGTGCTGAACAAGAACTGGACCGCGAGCTATCGCGGCTATATGAGTTCGACGCTCGACCGCGATGCAGGATACCTCTTTGGCCAGCACCATGAGGGCGTGCTCATAGGCAGCGGGCTACGCTTCACGTTCAATGTGCAACTGCTCGACATCACGAACAACTTCCGCGCAGAAGCCGGATTTGTGCCACGCACGGATCAGCGCGCGATCAATCAGTACGGGCATTTCTACTGGCGTCCGAAGAGCAAGTGGCTGGTGCAACATGGGCCGGAGGAAAATGCGACTCAGCTATGGGATCACCGGGGCACAACTCTGCAACAGGTGGTGAGCTTCGACTACGTAGTTGAATTTCATCCGAACATCATCGTTGCGCCGATTATTGCGTATGAATCCGATGTGCTGCGCCCGACAGATTTCCCGGGATTACCGGGTAACCGGCAGTATGTGCAAGACGCGGTAGGACTAGTGTTCAAGGGCACTCCGAAACGATGGCTGACATGGAATACGAGGATCATGCGGGACGGCACACCGGTGATCGTGACTCCACCGGGACAGATGCCCTACACCGGCGACGAGACGGCGATCACGCAAACTCTGGGTGTGAAGCCCATCAGCGGGTTGCAGATCGACAATACCTACATCCTTGAGCGAATTGTGAATGGCAAGAACCATCATGCGGTGTTCAACAGCCACATCATTCGTTCACGGGTGAATTACCAGTTCACACGCGAACTCTCGTTGCGCGTGATCGGGCAGTACAACGGGCTCATCGCAAACACGAACCAGACTTCGCTGGCGACGCAGAAGAACTTGAATCTCGACGTGCTGCTCACCTATCTGCTGCATCCGGGGACGGCCGTGTACATCGGGTACAACTCGAACATGGAAAACATCGATCCCGGGCTGTGCATGCATCTGCCGGGTTCGACGGAGTGCGACCCGAACGGCACAGGAGTGCTGCGCACGCGCAATCGATTCACGAACGATGGACGTCAGTTGTTTGTGAAAATCAGTTATCTATTCCGCAGATGAAAAGGCTATTTTTCGAGCTTGAGGTTGATGTGCGCCTGCTTGCGGGTGTCGAATGAGCTGAGGGTCTTGACCTGGCTCTTGTGGCCTTTCCACTCGGCGCGGATTTCGTAGTCGATGTTGGGAGAGAGATTGTTGAAGCGGTAGCTGCCGTCCGGTTCGGTAATAAAGGTACTGACGGCGAGCGTGCGAGTGTTCTTGAGATAAACGATGGCGCTGGGAACAACCTTGTCGTCGTGGTCGAAGATCTGACCGGTGAGATTGCGCGGAGCCGTGGTTTCGTCGCCCTTTTTACCGCCGAACAGTTGGGCGCTCAAGCATGCGGACAGCAATACGATGGCCGCAGTAATCCATAGAACTCGACGCACGGTACACCTCCAGTCGCAAGACTACTTAGGATTCTACTCCTTGAGGTGTACGCCGATATCGACGCGCTCGTCACTTTCTACGTGTATGTGGGTTTCCGATAGCTTGTCTTTAGAGCGTTTCAGATCCGGAATGAGGACGTAATCGGCTTTTTGCGCCGGGACGCGGAAGGCGAATTCGCCACGATGATCCGATATCGCCTCCCAGCGAAACTTCTTTTCGCTGGCCCGACGCAATTTCATGCGGACGCCGTACACCGGACGCTCTCCCGGCCCCCACAGGGTGCCGAAGATCAGAGCATACGACGCAGGCTTTTCACTACCCATGGCGGGCGCGACACAAGCAGACAACCACAGCACAAGAACCGCCGAGGTCGCCAGAAGCCTGAGCCGGCGCCGCCTAGTAATCGCCATCTTCGTCGGAATCTTTCAGCTCTTCGTCCTCCTCATCGCTGACCTTGGTCAGTTCAAGAGGGCCGACACTAACGACTTCGAAATCACTGCCGCACTCGGTGCACGATACGATTTCGCCTTCGTCTAATTCATCTTCTTCAATATCCAGATCGCTCTCGCACTCTGGGCACAGGACCATGATTTCCTCCACCATCTTTCTCAAGCCGCAGATGCTTGCACACACGCTGCGTCCCGCCATTTATATTTAGATTCTCTTCCGTGCAGCGTCAAGTGGCGTCACACAAAGAAGTGACTGACTCGGAGCGTTTGGATGCTGAAGATAAATGTAAGGAACTTTTTTTCTGTGTGCGGGCTCGCCCTTCTTACCTGCTACTGCCCGGCACAAAATGCGTCGATTTCACCGGATAAGCTCGATTCCACAGCTCCCGATCCAAAGATTCAGCGGGCGGTCGCAGCCGTCTCGGCCGAGCGACTGAAAGCGAGCGACCTGACTCTGGTCAATTTCGGAACCCGGCATACCCTTGGAAGCTCATTGCCAGCGGATAAGCATCCGGGGGTGATCGCCACACGCCAGTGGCTGACAGCACAGTTGGAACAGATCGCGAAGGACTGCAAAGGCTGCATGGAGGTGAAGGGCTACTCATTCACGGAAGGTCCGGCTGCGCGTATTCCACAAGCGGTGGAGCTGACCGACGTGTACGCGATACAGAAGGGGACCGACCCAGAGGCCTCCAGGCACATGGTTGTAATCTGCGCGCACTATGACACGATTGCGATGGCGCGCATGAACGACCCCGAGGCTCCCGCTCCGGGCGCGAATGACGACGGCAGCGGCACCAGCCTGGTGCTGGAAGCGGCGCGCGTACTAAGCCAGCAGAAGTTTCCGGCGACGATCGTATATGCAATCTTTCCCGGCGAGGAGCAGGGACTGTTTGGCAGCCGCGGTTTCGCGAGAATGGCGAAAAATGAGGGTTGGAAGATTGAAGCCGTGCTGAGCAACGACATCGTGGGCGGCGACAACACGCGCGACCAGCAGGGCCTGGTACGAATCTTCTCCGAAGGGCTTCCCGCGGCGGCAACGGAGGCCGAAGCCCGACGAGTACGCCTGCTAGGCGCGGAAAACGATTCGCCGTCGCGTCAACTGGCGCGGTTCGTGGCTTCGGACGCAGTGCCATATCTGCCATCGAAGAGTGTTCATCCCAAAATGATCTTCCGGCAGGATCGTTTCCTGCGCGGAGGCGATCATACGCCGTTTAACGAGCTTGGCTTCTCCGCGGTTCGGATTACGGAGTTCCAGGAGAATTTTGACCACCAACATCAGCTTCCCCGGCAGGAAAACGGCATCGAATATGGTGATTTGCCGAAGTTCGTGGATTTCGAGTACCTGGCCGGAGTGACGAGGCTCAACGTAGCAGCAGCGGCGCTACTCGCTTCAGCACCGGCCGCGCCTGCGGATGTTAAGCTCGAAACCAAGGCGCTGGTGAACTCCAGCACGCTGCACTGGACAGCCTCTCCCGACGGGCGCGCGTCAGGCTACGAAGTTTTGTACCGAGACACGACAGCCCCACAGTGGGAGCATGTCATTCCAGCAGGTCGGGAATCGCAGATCACGGTGCCGCAATCGAAGGATAATTTCGTATTCGCGGTTCGCGCCTACGATGCGCAAGGACACCGCAGCCTGGCAGTGTACCCGGCGCCGGAGCGATAACGCAGAGGAGAACTATGGCACGCGGTGGACCCGCAACGACGTTTGGATTTCCCCCGTTCACACGCGCGGTGAAGGCGCTGATCATCATCAACGTGGCCGTGTACCTAGCCATGCTGCTGATCCGGCTTACGGTGCCCGCACTGAACGTGTTCGTCCAGTACTACCTGTACCTGCGTCCCGTGGCCGTCGCACACGGATTTGTGTGGCAACTCCTCACATATGGGTTCATCCATGACCCAGGTGCCATCTCGCACCTGCTGTTCAACATGCTCGGCCTCTGGATGTTCGGCGCGCAGTTCGAGATAGACTTTGGCACGCGGAAGTTCTACGAGTTCTATTTCTGGTGCCTGATCGGTGCGGCTCTGACGGCACTCGCCGTGGGAGCGATTGGCATCATCGCCTATCCGCACGTGCCGATTCCGCTGTTTTCAATCATGGGCCAGATCTGGACTCAGCCCGCTATCGGCGCATCGGGCGCGGTTTACGGACTGCTGATCGCCTTCGGCATTCTCAACGGCGACCGCCAGGTGTACATGTTCCCGCTGCCGATCGCGATCAAGGCGCGCTACATCGTCGCAATCTGGTTATTCATCTCGTTTGTGAGCGCATTTGGCGGCGCAAATGGTGTTGCAGAGTTTGCTCACCTGGGCGGCGCGCTGTTTGGCTGGCTCTATCTGCGATTTATCCCACGATATGGATTGCAGACGGTCGCCTCGGAAGGAATCTTCGGTATTCGCAATCGCTACTATCGTTGGAAGCGGCGGCAGGCGGCCAAGAAGTTCGAGGTTTATATGCGGAAGAACAAGCGCGAGGAATATTTCGACGAGAACGGCAATTTCCGGAGCTCCTCGATCGATAAGAAGGATGATGATTCAGGCTGGGTAAACTAGTTTCGACGGAACAGAAACGTGAAGGCCCTGCGTTTGCCATGGCGGCAAACGTGGGGCCTTTCTGCTGGAAGCTAGACGCCGCTCTCAAGCATGTCTTCGACGATTCCCTCTTGCGTCGAGAACACGGGCTGAAGCTCTTCGTAGATGGTGTTGATCGTGCCGAACTCGTGCAGCTTCTGCCAGTAATAGTGGACGGCGGGATCCTGCATGGCCGTGTTGCGGGCTTCTTCCGATACCCAGATGCGCATATGCACCAGGGTTCCGGGCTGCTTGCGATCATGGAACAGCATGTCGCGCGAATATTGTTTTGAGTACATCATCGCGTAAAACTCGCGCAGAAAAGCCATCATCTCCGGCTCTTTGCCGGTATGCGCTTTCATGATCGCCATCGACCGGATCGAATCGCTCATCGTTTGGAGTCCTTTGCTCTTGTTTTCTTCTGTTTCGCGGCAGGCCCGCCAATCGCCGGACGAATGCGATGCAGGCGAATGAAATTGGTCGAGCCCTGAAGCACCATGCGGGTTCCGCCAACAATCGCCACAATGTCGTCGGTGGTCGCAACTCCGGTGCGGCGCAACTCGGCTTCGGTCGCCTGGATCATCTCCTCTACCGTGTGCGGCGGGTCGATAAGTACGGGCCGCACTCCCCAGTACAGGTTCAGGCGATTGCAAACCTTCTCCACCGGAGTGAAGGAATAAACCTCCGCCCGAGGACGGTACTTCGAAATGAGTCCAGCGGTGTTGCCGGTCGCGGTAAATACGGCGATACCGCGCAGATTCAAGTCTTCACCTACATGGGCCACACTCTCGCAGATTGCCTCGGGAATCGTCAACTCGCGGGCATCACGGCGCTGAATGGGTGTGACATTGCGAATGTCGGCTTCGGCCTCGACTACGATGCGAGCCATCATGCTAACAGCCTCGCGCGGATACTTGCCGGTCGCGGTCTCGCCTGAAAGCATGACCGCATCCGAACCGTCGTAGATCGCATTGGCCACGTCGCTGGCCTCAGCGCGCGTGGGGCGCGGATTCTGAATCATGGAGTCCAGCATTTGCGTTGCGGTAATGACCGGCTTGCGCCAGCTCTGGGCGCGACGGATGACGTGCTTCTGGATGATGGGCACACGCTCGGGCGGCACCTCGACACCGAGGTCGCCGCGAGCCACCATGACTCCGTCTGCGATTTCCAGGATCTCCTCAAGGTTCTCGATGGCTTGCGGCTTTTCAAGCTTCGCAATCACCGGGGTGTCACATCCGGCTGCGGCGATGATCTTCTTGACAGCCTTTACGTCAACGGCGGAGCGAACAAACGAAATCGCGACGGCATCGACGTCGGCTTCGAGACCGAAGGCGAGGTCTCGTTTGTCCTTGGGCGTAAGCGAAGGGACGCTCAAGACCGCGCCGGGAAGATTGATCCCCTGGTGTTCGCCCAGCATGCCGCCATCAACCACCTCACAGAGAACGTCGTCGCCACGAACTTTCAGCACCTTGAGCGAGAGCTTGCCATCGGAAAGCAGGATGCGCGAGCCGGGCTCGGCTTCCTTAGCAAGCGTCTTGAAGGTAGTGCCTATGAGCTCGGCTGTGCCCTCAATTTCTTTGTTGGTGATGGTGACGCGCGCGCCACGAACAAGGTTCACCGGCTGATGATTGCGGAGAGTGCTGGTGCGAATTTTGGGCCCTTGCAGGTCCTGCAGCACGCAGACGCTGCGTCCGAGCTGGGCAGCAACCTTGCGCAGCGTGTGAATGCGCTCCAGATGCTCCTCGTGAGTTCCGTGCGAGAAGTTCAGTCGCGCGACATCCATGCCCAGCATGAGCAATTCGCGTATTTGTTGCTCGCTGTTGGAAGCCGGACCGAGTGTGCAAACGATCTTGGCGCGGCGTCGCGCCATGGGCTGAAGTTGATTCTCCTCGGCCAGCAATGCTTTCACGTTCATATTCCTTTTGAATTCCCTTCACCGGCGGCTTCCGGTTCAAGTTTGGAGAAGGCTCCAAACAGGTAGCGCGGATAGCGAAGCGCATTGAACTCCGACCCAATCAAGACAACCAGAGACACGAGGTAGAGCCAGATCAGCAATGCAATCGCGGTTCCGACCGAGCCATAGATCACGCCGTAGTCCGCATAGTGGCGCAGATACCACCCGAAGATGGTGGTGGATGCAAACCACAACCCCGTTGCAAGCACGGAACCGGGCAGCACGCGATGCCAGGGCTGCGTGCGCGGCAGTCCGTGATGATAGATCAAGGCCAGCACGGCGATTGTAGTAACCACCGCAATGAGCCAGCGCAGGACGGTCCACACGGCAAGAATGTAGATGTCAAGATCATGATTGGCACGAAATGCCAGCCAATGTTCAATCTGATGTCCGAAGGCCAGCAGAAAGCTGGCAAACGCCATGGGAAGTCCGGCCATGAAAACGAGCATGAATGACACCATTCGCTCCTTGGTCAGATTCCACGTCTTCGGAAGTTGATAAGCGCGGCGGAAGCCTTCCATCCACGAAATCATCACGCCGGAACCGGTCCAGAGCGTGATGGCAGAAGTCGTGACAATCATGCGAAAAGGCGCCGGTTTGCGTCCTTCAAAAAACGTCAGAATAGAAGGAGCGGTTCCTGAAGGCATGATGCCGCCAATTGCAAACGAAATTTCACGTATGAGACTTAGAGTGCTGTGAGACGCAGTAAGAATGGATGAAATAAGAAGAACGGCAGGAAACAGGGTCAGAATAGCGGAAAAAGCCGTAGCTTTCGCGACCGCAAACTGGTCGTGCTCCAGCGTTTTCACAAGTGCAATCTGTACCTGCTTCAGGAATCGCAGCATAGACGTGCTGTGCCTGCATTCTCCAAGGCCAAAGTTGGCCATAGTGATTGTAATCGACAGGCCAACCCTGCGGAATGGGCAAGCTGCCCTCCGAACCGTTATATTCCTGAGCCCGACCGCTGCCGCACAACCTCGAGACGGACGCAACCCTCTGAGGGATATGAAACAAGCCAAGACCCATTCCTCAAGAAAAAAGGTTGACTCGAAGCCCTACGCAAAGACTTCCCGTTGCTGGCCGGGGTACGAGCCTGTGCCTGGCAAGAGCGAACACCAGGAAGGAAGTTGCCGCAAAAAGCCCGCCAGCCGGAAAGCAGGCAAGGAAGTAGATCGCGAAACCGCGCGCAAAAAACAGATCAAGCTGGGCGGAACACGCGCAGAAGAAGCACACACGAAATCGCCCGATGCGGCCGAGCGCAGAGCGCATTCCAAGCGTCGCACCAGCACCACGACCTCTAAGAAGAGCAGGACCTCGAGCGCCAAGGCAAGCCGATGAATGCGGAAAGCACCGGCGGAGTGAGCCTCCGCCGGGTTGCGACCTATGCCGCGTAGGTGACAGAACGTGTGGCGAATTCGATGACCGTGGGATTTACCAGCCGCTCAAAATCCTTGTAAGCAAGCTGGATCAGTTCGAGGTGCGAACCAGCGTTGAATGCTATCTCCTTATCACGGGTGAGAGATGGATCGGCGTACACTGGCACTCCATAGAGGTTTCCGAATGGGGGCATCGCTCCGACCTCACAGTCGGGAAAGCGATCTTTGAAATCGCGTTCGCTGGCCAGAGAGACCTCAGCGCTCTCGGTTTGTCTGGCAAAGGCTCTTAAATCGACATGCTTTGAAGCAGGCAGCACAGCCATGCAGAGGTGTCCGTCTTTCTTCAGCATGACGGTCTTCGCCAGTTCGTTTCCAGAGATGTGTGCACTCGCCGCGACACCCTGGGATGTATATGCCATGCTGTGGGTAATAACGACGTACTTGATGTGATTGTCATCGAGAAACTCGCGAAGCTTCCTGATGGGCATAGAACCTCCTGTCGTGCGCGGTTGGGATTGCGCGAGGTGCGTACCGGAGACGCACCGGGTAGCTTAAGAGGTATTGCTCTCTGGCACTGCCGTCCGGGCTCGTCAACATACGCGGAAGGCGACGTATATTCTACGTCCATAGCGAGCTGTGTGAAGGGCTCGCAGAGCCTTAGTACGAAAACCATCCCAAAGCCAGAGCGGCCCACGAGAATTTGACCTCGCAGGCTGCAAGTCGCAGATTCTAAGAGCGATAGAAATGATAACCCCGGAGCTTTCCAATTGCGAAAAGTCGTGTTATTTTCTCCGCGGTTGCGATGGGAGGCAGTATGCAACTCCAACTTACGCCCAACGAACTCCAAGTCCTTAATGACGCTCTTTCACGGCAGAACCGGGAACTCACTCAGGAGATCGCCCATACGGATCATCGCGAATACAAACTGATGTTGAGGAAGAAACTGGAGAAACTGATCATCCTTCAGGGCCAGATACTGCACGACAAATATGTGTCGAGCGACGAGAATAGCGCACTGCTCTCCGAGGTGCTCGACGAGCGAGAGCGCTCACTTTATTTCGAGATTGCGCGAACAGATGACCGGCAGTTCAAGCATCTCCTGCAGAAGAATCTTGAATGGCTGGAGAGCGCGCATAGCAAGATTGTAGAAACTCGTGCGGCTGCTTGAGGGCAAACTGATTGGCGTTCATTCAATGAACACAGGAGATGGCGAGGCTAATGACAGCTCGCCTCCCTGGTATGAATCGAATGCGCAGTGGGCGAGAATCGGCGATACTGCGCTTACAACTGCTTTTCCATCTTGATCAACTCAACTGGCATCGTGAGCTTTCGACGCAGGTCCTCGTGCGGCTCCTCAATGCCTGTTTCTACATAACCAAGACTGCGATAGAGAGGCGGGAGCGCGGTGCGCAGGCTGACGACGGCAATCTCTGCGATCTTGCATCCGGCTGTGCGTAGTGCCTGCTCCGCCGCGTGCATGAGCGCCTTGCCGATGCCTTGATGCTGATGTCCCAGGCTTACGGCGAGCATGCCGATGTAACCTCGCTCACCACGCACTTCATAGTACGCAGAAGCTAGTAACTCTGAGCCGCGATGCGCGAGTAGGAAGTGACCGGTGCGAAACTGCTGCACAAGCTGCTCGCAACTTGTGCGTGGCCGGTTCACAAAGAACGACTCTACTTCGAACGCGGCATTCACCAAGGTCATGATCTCGGGTATGTCGTCGGTCGTTGCTTCGCGAATGCAAAGTCGGGCTGGCTGTGTTGAACTCTCCACAATCGGCTCCAAAGGTTTACGGTTTCACTCCGGTGTCAGGGCGGGCTGCGATCCATTTCGCTTCCAGAGGCGCGGATTCATACTCCCGAATTGCCCGCAACAGCGCCTCCGGATGGCGCTCACTGATGACCATCGAGCGTCCGGACTGCTTGAGGAATCCCTGCTCGGTAACATGATCGAGAAAAGATGCGAGCCCGTTGTAGAAACCTTCGCAGTTTAGGAACGCAACGGGCTTGGAGTGAATGCCGAGCTGCGCCCAAGTCCAGATTTCGAAGGTCTCATCCAGTGTGCCAATGCCGCCTGGCATCGCGATGAACGCATCGGAAAGCTCCGCCATCATCGCCTTGCGCTCGTGCATGGTCGTGGTGATGCGCAGATCGCTCAGGCCGAGATGCGCCACCTCGCGATCGACCAGTGCTTGCGTGATGACGCCGATGACCTCGCCTCCTGCGGCGAGCACGGCATCGGCAATGGTCCCCATGAGCCCGACAGATCCACCGCCGTACACGAGGCCGATACCCTCGCCCGCCATTCGCGCGCCAAGTTCGCGAGCTGCTTGCGCGTACTCGGGACGTGCCCCAATGCTCGATCCGGAAAAGACACAATACCGTCGCCGAAGCTTACTGCCGACTACCGTCATTTTGCGAAAACTCTCCGAGAACCAGATATATATTCTTGATTATGACGATCGTTTGAACCCTTCACAACAGACGAGAAAAGGCGACCCCCGGAGGGCCGCCTCAGTCACTGCGCAAGGACGGCTAGCGGGAGACCGCCTGAAAGAACTCGGTCTTCAACATCGCCTGAAACTTGGAGTCATCTGCCCTGAATTTCACTATGAGCCTGCCACTGTCGGATTCGACTTCGATGCCGTCCATCGCGCTCTTTTCAACCGCGCTTCCGGCGGCTTTCTTGTACAGAATGCCTGCCTTGATCAGCGCCGACAGAGTACCCGCCGTGAATGAGTCTGAGGTCTGCACGTTCAAACCAAAGTCGATCCCCTGCTGCAGGTCCAGCGTGTATCGAGACGCCAGAAGGCGTTTTTTGATCATGTCGTAATCAGCGAGAGACGCAGCCTCACCCAGGGCCGAATGCAGCATATACTGTGTCCCTTGCTGGTCAAGAACGCTCCAGATCGGGGCGGCACCGGCCTCGGCAATGGTTTGCATCATTTCCGTGTTCGCGGCGATTCCGCGCTGATCTCCATCTCGAACATCAAGGCCATCCTTCACGGAAGCAGGCTCGCCAAAGCACATTGTGTCGTCATCCAGGAACGTCATTACAAACCCGCTGCCGATAGACCACAAATCCGAATCACGATATTTTTCGCTCTTCAGTTTTTTCAATTTCAGCCGGGCCACGATCTTCTTCGGTTCGAACTGGCCGCTCGCCACACCAAAGTTGCGTAGCGTTCCCTTCGCGTTCCGGTAGGAAACGAAGGCCAATTGTTCGACATCCGCGTCCGGATTTACGCCCAAGCCACGAAGCGAGGTTTCGAAGAATCTCAGGTTGTCCGGCAGTATGCGATTCTTTAGAGCGATTCCGCTTGATGAGTTACGAAGGACACGGTAGTCCACAGAGACAATCTGCTGAAGCTGAGACGGAAGCACGGTACGCGCGCTTGTTCCCAATGGGGTCGCCAGAGCACTTGCGCAAGATAGAGCAACCACTAACAACACAATTGAAATCTGTCTCATGATTACCTCTACGCAACATGCACAACGGGCTTGGCGATTCTCATGCGCCAAGCCCGCGCGTTTGCATGCCTCACTTGATGGTCAGGGTTACTGCAAGCGACGATTGCGATGTAACGGTGCTCGACGACGTAGCCGGCGAGGATGAGTTGCCACCACAAGCTGACAACGAGATGAGCAATGCAATCGCAAAGAAAGCGAGTAACACCTTTCGATGAGCCGATTTCCTTCGCTTAGCTCCGAACCAAAGCATCGCAAACGGCATTGCCAACAACCCGCTCCAACTCGCCATCAACTTGCGAGATTGCGAGTTCGCGGAAAATGGCTGAGTTGCCGTAAAAATCACGGTGAATTGATAGGTCCCCGGAACTGCAGTCGCTGAGGTCGCAACCGCAATTGTCTTGTCCGCGCTATTGAACGCTCCACACGAGACGCCAGCAGGCAGATTGACGCACTCCGCAGAGAGCGACGGATCAACGCGAACGCTCGTTGATGCGACTTGTTGCCACGTGGACACCTGGAGCGATGCAGACTGTCCTCGAGCAACGGTCAGGCTTGGATTCGCGGACGTGACAGTCACTGCTCCTGCTGTGTTCGAAGCGGTGTCGATCGCAAAAGTCATGGAAGCGCTGCCACCACCCGGCGCGGGAGTGAAGACCGAAACCTCCGCGGTCCCCACATTTTGCAGATCGATATACGTGATTGCCGCAGTCAACTGTGTAGCGCTTACAAACGTGGTATTGCGGGCAGTGCCATTCCAACGCACAACCGAATTTGACGTAAAGTTTGCGCCTGTCACGGTCAGAGTGAAAGCCGTGTTTGCCGGCGCAGATGCGGGACTTAAGGCAGTGATGATCGGTGCCGAAGCCGCTGGCGGCGCAGAAATGGTCAGCGTTCCAGATCCGGAAGCATTGGTATAGTTCGCGTCGCTGCTGGTGAAGTTCGCCGCAACGGAGTATGAGCCAACAGCAGAGGGCGCGGTGGCAACTCCGTTGTAGGTGATTGCCATTGTGCCGGTGACCACCACGTTGCCGATTCCGGACGCGACTGCACTGCAGGGATGAGGGTTGCCATCAGATGTAGCCGAGGGACAAGAGACGGCTACGACTGGCGTAGCCTTTGCGATCGCGAGTGTACCGGCGGCACTGCTGTTGCCGTAGGCAGAATCAGTGCTGGTGAAGTTGGCGCTGACCTGATAGGTTCCCGCCGCGCTGGGCGCAGTGTTACTGCCTCCGTAAGTGATGGACACTGTTCCGTTCACGGCCTTTCCGTCAGAGCCGAGTGTCGAGGCGGTGCAATCATGCGCGTTTCCGTCGTAGGTCGCAGCCGCGCAAGACAGCGTAGTCACAGTCGGGATCACGCTGATCGTCACCGTGGAGGCAGGCGAGGTGGCAATAGCAAAATCCACATCTCCGCTGTAGGTCGCAGTGATTGAATGCGTGCCGAGCGCAAATGTGGTCGTCAGGTTTGCAGTTCCGTCAACCACGTTTGCGGTCCCAAGGAGCGTGCTGCCGTCGAAGAACTTGATTGTGCCTGAGGGCAGAAGGCTGTTGGCGGCGCTGATGCTTAGTTGGGCGCTGAGCGTGACGGCCTGAGTCGGTCCCGCAGCTTGGGGCGTTGCCGTGACAGCAAGCAACGGCGTGTCCTGAGCCACGGTAACACTCAGCGGAGACGAACTGGATGCGCTATAAACAGCGTCGCCCGAGTATGCTGCGGTTACAGAGTAGGTCGCACCCGTTAGCGAGTTTGACGTCAACGTCGCGACGCCATTTACCACCGGAGCAGAACCAATGTTTAACGATCCGGCTGAAAACAGCACCGTACCGGTGGGCGTGCCTCCGGCAACCGTGGCGGTGAATGTGGCCTGATTGCCTGCTATCGGAGAAACCGGCGAAACCGCGACGCTTGTACTTGTCGCCGTGCCGCCGCCCACAACCAGGTTGTAGTTACCGAACGTGATCGCCGAATAATTGCCATCGCCGGAATACTGCGCCGTGAGTGCATGCAAACCGGATGACAGGGGGTTCAGCGCGATGCTCACCAGTTCCGTTCCCGTCCTGCCCGAAGCAGCGAGTGTTGCCTGCCCAACCTGCACGGTACCGTCATAGATAGTGACAGTGCCAGTGGGCGCCGGCAACGCCAGTCCGGCGTTGGGATCTGCAGCAAGGGCCTTGAGATAGTCGGCATAAGCGATGTCTTTGGTGGTGAAAACCTGTGCCTGGACCATCAGGTTGCTTCCGCTCGAGACCTGTTGCGGACCTGGGATCAGTTCACCGGCGATTGGCGAGAAAACTGAAAAGCCCGGAGCTGCGGCATCGGGGCACGAGTATGGAGACGCCGAAGAAGAGATAGTGTTTGTCAGAGTGACGTTCTGTTGAGACAGGTTCAGATCGCCTAATTGCTGGGCGAAGTTCACCGGGTCAGGTCCAAGCGTCACAATCGCGTTCTGCGGAGTGTGGTCGCCGTACTTCGTCTGGAAGTCTGAGTTGCTCGCGATGGGAGCGGTACTGATATTGTCAACGACAACGTTGCTCAGCGTTACATCGGTCGGGACCGCGGGGCTATATCCCTGGATGAGGACCTGGTGCACTGAAATCCCACCGCCGGAAGCACGCGTATTCTGGACGGCGTGCAAGTTCTGCACGAGGATATTCTTGTAAGAGGGGATGTAGTTCCCTGTCGTGCTCTTGCCGGAGTAGAAAGGATCAAACCATATCGGGTAACGAACATCTTGCGTACAGATATTGCGATATGCGAGGTGTTGAACCAACCCGCCTCGGGATACGTCCGACTTAACATGGACGGCAGCCGCACTGCCATCATTGGGATTGCCCGAGATCGCAATGTTATTCACCAGCATCCTGTTAACGCCGTTTGCGGTGTAGCTGCCGATCGAGACGCCATGGCCATTGCCAAAGTAGTTGTTGGTTATGGTTATGTATTGCGCGCCGGGAGCCTTGTCCCCTCCAACCGCGATCTGATCATCCCCCACGCTGATGAACGATTTGTTGATGGTCACATTCGTGGAATAGCCGGGGTCGATGCCATCTGAATTTCGCGCGTCATATGGCGAAGTCACCTTCACGTCCCAGGCTGTGAAATTCGTATCGGTGTTCAGCCCAACGTGGACCTTCGGGGAATTCACTAAGCGAACCTTGTATAGCGTGAAACGGTCCGTGTTGGTGACATTTAGCAGACGGGGATTGTTCTGGTTCAGATTGAGATTATCTGCATTTCGCGCCAGATCCCACCACGTAAGGCCGGAGCCACTCAACATCGGCATATTCCCGCGACCATCGATGGTGCCGTATCCCATGATCCCGGCGCCGTCAGCGCGATTTGCGGTGATGACGGGGCTGCAATAATTGCTGCCAGTCTGGATCGTGCCGCAGTAGTTCGATCCAGTATCGAAATCCTGCGGGTTGCGCGAAGCAAACACGGTCACGCCAGCATCCACGATCAGCGTGACGCCCTTGACCATGTTGATCTGACCAATGAGATATGCGTTATTGCTTGCGCCATCGGTCGCCAACTCCACAGCTTGTCCCGCCGGGCAAGCGTTCATCGCGTTCTGAATCCTTGCGGTATCAAGCTGCGTTTCGCTGGAAATCGTTCCAAGCGCAGCACCGGCACTCAACAGGGCTGTCAGTTTTGTGCAAACAGGCGGAAGAACTGGCTCGTTCACCGAGCGTGGGTCTTGGGCTTGCAGAAAAGTTAACGCAAGCAGGACGAAGAGAAGTACTCCAGAAACACGCCGACAAGACTTCATATAACTCACCCTCAATAAATGCCAGAACGCTTCCTACAGCAGAGCAAGAATTGTCCCGAGACACTTCGCAGTCGTGCCTCGGGACATACGTTAGCTATCGGTACTACGGCTGAGGATTCCAGCCACCGGGGAACGTGGAAAAGATGTTCGCCCTGGTGTCATAGCCGTAATTGGTTATGTCACTCGGCGTCATCTGATAGCTGTTGGCAGATCGTGCTGAAACATCCAGCAGATTGCCTGACAGATCCATGCTGCCTTGTTCGCGCCAGCCACTTGCCGCTGTAGCAGTGGACGGGTTGGGCAACGGATTGCCAGAGATGTTGGCCGCCCATCCCACGGGAGCGATATGAGTGTCCATCTTGCAATTGATGTACAAGACGTTGTCCACCCATGAACCGGACTGCGCGCGGGCTAGGTACGTTGCCGCGCCGGCGCCAGTGGCAACGGTCTGCCCACCAGGTCCCGTTCCCTGAGTCAACGCGCTGTTCAGGAAGACGAACCCCTTCTCTCCAGACACGGTGCGTGCCTGCACGAGGTATCCGCCTGAGGGTGTGCTGGATTGCGTATCGCCGACCTCGCGAATCTCGCTGTTTTCGAACAACGACACACGATTGTTGCCCCAGATGAAGTCTACGTTTCCGGTAACTAGCGTCTGGTAGAACCAACTGTACCCCTTCACTTGCAGGGTGTCCTGTTCGCTATCGAACTCGGCGTTCTTGGCGACTAGACGTCCCGTGTCGTTATTGAAGTAGATTGTCTCAGCCTGATTGGAAACGTTTTTGTTGCGAAGGTGTGTGTTCTTCAACGTCAGGTTCTGAAGGGTGAGCAGATCACTGCCTTCGACGAGGAAGACCGCGCGTCCACCTGTCAACGAAGGCGATGCAGCGGAACTGCTGCTACCCGAGCCAGAATTGAACTGCTCATAATTCTCGTACTGAATGAAGGTACCCGACTGCCCTGCACCGTTGATCGTGACGCCGTTGACATTGCGCAGGAACAAGAGCTCCTGGTAGGTGCCACTTGCAACATTAATCGTGGTCGGCACAGTCGGAGCATTCTGCATCAAGTAATTCAATGCGCCCTGCACGGTGCGGAAGTTCGCATCAGTGCCGGTGGCATTGACCGATAGAGTGATGAGTCCCGATGCCGGAGCATTTCTCGTCGTAAAACTCCATCCGCCGACTTTACCGATTCCAGTAAAGTTCTGGCCCGACAAGGTGCCCGTAATCGAGCCATCCGAAATCGCCACGTAATAGCTGGTGTTGTACGCCAGCTTGGACTGGTGCGGCGCGATGACGACGCTGTTGCCGGAAATCCAGATCGGCGTGGTGTTCACGGCGCGAACGTTGCTCGAGTAATTCAGACCAATAAGGTCCGTCGCACCCGAGAACGGGATGACATCCACCAGGCTATCGTCGTCGCTCTTGAAGATGCGAACCGACCCGTTGCCATTCAGTGTCGGCAACGAATCGAATGTCAACGTCAAGTGGTCGTCTATGTAAGCATCAGTCTGTCCCGGAGCTGGCAACAACTGCCCGGCGCCGAGAGAGTAGGTCGCCGCAGGCTGAACAAACTGCGGTCCCACGGTAGCGCTCACCGTCACCGAAACGTTCGGATCGGAGGCGCTGAAGAACACGATCTTCGCCGTGCCCGCGCCGACGGGAGTGAGGTCAACCTTTGTGCTGTCTCCGCTCTCCATGCTTGCCGTTACTATGGAGGGATTGCTGGACGCGACATAGTACGTGTCCGGAGTGCCGTCGCCCTTAAGAGCCGTTACGGTGAGTGTGGTAGGAGCGTCGCCCACCTCCGCCGTGTAGGCCGTCGCGCCTGCGCCCATTGCCGTCTTAACCGTAAGCTGCGCGGGTTGCGTGGGCTTTTTGTTAGGATCGCCGACTCGAATATCGTCGATGAGGAATGAGCGGTTCGACGTGAACAATCCTATCTTTCCACTGGTCCAGGTCGTATCGTTGCCGGTGCTGTTGATCTTCACACCGTTCAGATACACCGTACCTACGCCACCGATAAGTTCGTAACGTACTGTGTACCAGGTTCCAGTGCTGCCGTTCAGCCCCATAAGGTCGAACACTTGCTTGCCGCTCTGAAAGGACCGGCCGAGAGTGAGAGTGGTACCACTGAGCTTTGCCACACCCGCCTCGAGTGCCCCCTGCGTAGGAGGCGTTTGCAGATTCATGCCGCCATAGTTCCAGCCCGGAGAAGTGGCGGGACTTCCTGGCGTGGTCGGAGTTTGGAAACGGGCGATGAAGTACAACTGCTTGCTGCCCGTGCCGGAGGTATTATTCACCGGCTTAATGCGTGCCTCTACAAAGTAGTCGTTGGGATTGCTGCGGCTACCCGTTGCCGCTTGCCACGAGCTGTCCTTGATGAGTGCAACTACGCCGCCCGCAGATCCTGCCGCGTACTGCAATACATTGTTGCCGGCCACGTTCGCATCCGCGATCACGGAGAATGTGCCACCGCTGAGCGGAGTCAGATCCCAGTTGGAAACCGTGTTGTTGCCAACGGTCTCCGCCTGGAAGTCGTCGCAGAACCATTCCGTCCCATCGCATCCCGAGGTCTGCGACTTGACGGTCAGCGCAACCGTTGTTTTCTTGCCGGAGCCGCTGGTGATCGTGATGTTAGAGGTGCCCACCGCGACCGGAGCAATCGTGAGCTGATCGTCAGTGACCGTAGTACTCGCAACCGCTCCGTTGTCGTCAGCCGAGACGGTGAAACTATCTGGCGTTATGCCATCGGATTTCACGGCTGAGATGATCACGACATGCGAAGATCCGCCTACATTCGAGGTGTATTTGGTAGTCGGAGGCGTCAGCGTGATTGCGGAGGCATCCGCCCCAACGGTCACTGTAATCGTGGCAGTAAGGCCCGAGCCGCTGCTAATGGTGAACGTTGCTGTGCCCATACCAGTCGGCGTGATGGTGAGCGTGTTTCCAGTAACAACCGCAGTTGCAATGGAGCCGGTAGTATCGCCGCTGGTTACCGAGAACGTATCCGCCGTACCGTCGCTCTTCACCGCCGTTACCGAGACGTTGATCGGAGCGCCTCCGACAGTCGTCGTGTAGGTCGCGGTTGACGGCGAAATCGTGAGTGAGGTCAGGTTCGCCGTGATCGTAGCAACAATCGTGCTCGTGAGCCCGGAACCGGTCGTAATCACGATGTTGGCTGTGCCTGCCGCTACCGGGGTTATGGACAACACGTTGCTATTGGCCACAACGGTAGCAACGCCCGTGTTGCTCGAAGATACAGTGAACGTATCAGGAGTGACACCGTCATTCTTGATCGCAGTTACGGTGACGTTATAGGCAGCACTGCCGACCATTGCTGAGTAAGAAAGCGCGGATGGCGAGAGCGTGAGGCTTGAATTGGTCGTAACTGTTGACGCTGAAATGGTGGCAGCAATTGTGCGTGTAATCTTCGGATTGGAGCCACTGGTGAAGATGATATTCGCTGTTCCCGCTCCAACAGGTGTAATCGTTACGACATTGCCGCTTGCTGTGGCTGTGGCTACCGCCGTGTTGCTGGATGACACGGTGAAAGTATCGGGCGTAATACCATCCTGCTTGACCGCCGTTACATTCACTAAATAAGGAACGCTACCCGCCTCGGCTGAATAAGTTGTTGCATTGGGAGTAAGTGCAAGCTGCACCGCGCCAACTTTGATGTCGTCGATCAGGAACGACTTGTTATAAGTGAACAGTCCCACCTTACCGGCAGTGAAAGTTGTATCCGCGACGGAAGCGCCCATCTGTACGCCATCGACGTACAGCGTCTGAACACCCCCGATGATTTCATAGTGCACGTTATACCATTGGCCATCGGAACCCCCTTGTGTGCCCTGAACAAGAGGAATCGTGGTCTTCGACACTTGGGAGATCGTGCCAGCCTTCATGTAGCCGACATCTACCCTGGTAGTGCTCTGCAGGTTCATTCCGCCGAAATACCAATTGTTGGGATCCTGGTAGCGGCCAATCATGTACAGCTCTTTGTTGCCCTGCTTACTGTTGTTCTGAGGCTTGATGCGCGCCTCAAAGTAATAGTCCGACTTGTTCGGCATGTTTGCCCATACCGAGTCCTTGATGAGCGCAATTACCTGCCCCGGCGCAACGATATCTAACGAAGAGGAGCCAGCGGTGTATTGCAGCACCATATTGGCTGGAACGGCAGGATCGGGTAGCACGCTGAATGAAGCGTTGCTGCCAAATGGCGTCAGATCCCAGTTGTTGCTGTTGCCAGAGGCGAAATCATCGCAGAACCACTCCGTGCCGTCACATCCGGAAATGCGCGCGGCAGTGATCGTAGCCGCAATCGTGGTCGTCACATTAGGATCAGATCCACTTGTGAAGACGATGTTGGCCGTGCCCGCAGCAATTGGCGTGATTGTGACTACGCTCCCACTGGCGACAGCCGTCGCGACGGCCGTATTGCTTGACGTGACGGAATATGTGTCGGACGTTACTCCGTCAGCCTTGAGGGCCGCGACGTTCACAATGTATGGCGTGCTACCCGCAGCAGCGGTATATGTCTGAGCAGCAGGAGAAAGGGTAATTCGCGCCTGAGTGCTGGCCGTTATGGTTGCAACGAGTGTCGTTGTGAGGCCATCACCTGTAGTAAACACAATGCTTGCGGTGCCGACTGCAACCGGCGTTATGGTTGCAACGCTGCCGCTTACTGCGACGCTCGCTACTGCAGCATTGCTCGATACTGCGGTGAAGGTGTCGGGCGTTACGCCGTCATTCTTGATGGCAGTTACAGTTACATTGTACGGAGTGCTGCCAACGCTCGCAGAATAAGCAAGAGTTGAGGGTGAGAGCGTCAGTTTGGGGCTCGCCGTTGCCGCAGAAACGGTTGCAACAATGGTGCGAGCGATCTTCGGATTGGATCCACTGGCAATCACAATATTTGCAACACCTGCTGCCACCGGCGTGATTGTGACAATTTGGCCACTCACAGAGACGCTTGCCACACCTGGATTGCTGGACAGGGCTGTGAAGGTATCCGGGGTCACCCCGTCGTTTTTCACTGCCGCTACGCTCACGTGGTAGGGTGTGCTACCGGCAACGGCACTATAGGTCAGGGCTGAGGGGGAGAGGGAGATCGCGGTCTGATCGGGCGCGATGGTCGCCAAAATCGTGCGGGTCACAGCGGCATTCGAGCCGCTCGTGAACACGATGTTCGCAGTACCGGCCGCCACCGGAGTAATGGTCACCACATTACCGTTGGCAGAAGCGGTGGCCACAGCAGTATTGCTGGATGACACGGTGAAGGGACCCGCGGTTACGCCGTCCTTCTTCGTGGATGTGACTGTAACCGTATAGGGAGCACTGCCCGCAATAGCCGAATACGAAGTAGTCGCTGGAGACAGCGTAATCTGTGTCTGATCGGCCGCGATCGTCGCTATGATCGTGCGGGTGATTCCAGAGCCGGCGGTGAACGCGATGTTCGCGGTACCTGCCCCGATTGGTGAGATGATCGCTGTGGTCCCATTCAGCGACACGCTTGCCACTGCCGGGTTGCTGGATGTCACGGTGAATGTATCGGACGTAACTGGTGCGCCCTTGGTGGCAATGACGTTTACCATGTAAGGAGCGTCGCCAACGATGGCCGAATAACTCAAGGCCGAGGGTAAGAGCGAGAGTTGTGCAGGAGTTGGAGGTGTAGCGCTACCCTTGCCATTGCCTCCGCATCCAACCAGTATTCCCAAACAGGCGACTATGATTACGGCTAAAGCCTTGCGAATGTCGAACCTCATGCGTCCCCCTTGGCGCATCGTCTGTATCTCCAACTGCTCATCTACGCGGGCCCACAATCTTCAGTGAAACCTTGCTCTTTGTGTTACCTATTGCGACGGCGCAAAAGGCGAGGGCTCTCATGCTTGAGCGCGGCCTGCAACTCACAACGAATAAGTCAGACTCACCCCACCATCACCCGCTCAATGCAGGCGATGGCGAGAGTGAATCTGCTTAGATTTAGTAGGTGACCGGCATCGGCCAACTGCTTCCGGTAGGACTGGTCAGCGATGGGAAATCAACATACGCCTGGCTACAGTCCACTACTTTCTGTTTCACCTGAGTCGGATCCAGAAATTCAACCGGAGTAACTCCCGTCACGACTACTCTCTTTTCAGCATCAGTGAGGAGCGGGAGATTCACCAACCCGGAGAGCGTCAGATTCGCATCAGAGTCGATCACTCCGAGGCTGGTCGGTGAATCCGTCACAACATTGTTCAGCGTCATCACCAGCGGGTACTGAGGATTGCTGGTCGTGGCCTGGAAGCCTTGCAGCTTGACGTCTGTCTTGCCTTCAATGCTCACGTTGCTGAGATGAATGTCGTGAAAGTTTGGAATAGCTCCGCTGCCCGCCTTCGTGCTGTAGTAGGGCGTGAACAGCAGTGCATTTTCCAGGTTCTTCATGCAGATGCTCTCGTAGTAGATGTTCATGACCTCGCCACCACGAGCTTGGTCCGACTTGATGCGCAGTCCCTCTTCTCCGCCATTGAAGCTGTTGTCGTACACGTGCACATTGCGAACACCTGCATTTGTCTCCGAACCGACTGAAATGCCATGTCCTGCATAAATATGGTTATGTGCGATCACAATGCCGTGAGGAAGGGTCGAGAATACGCCACGATCTCCATCGATTCCAGGCAGGCCCGAACCAGAAACGCTCGGGTTATTGCTTCCCTTCAGCGCGATGTCATCATCGCCGCTGCTGATGTAGTTGTAAGCAAAGTAGGCGTTCTTCAGATATCCGTCGAACGCGATCTTTCCTGCGGAAGAGGTAGCGCCACCGCTACCCGTAGTAAGCGCGACTGAGGTCAGCTTTGAAGAAGATCCCGGATCGAAAGAGTCGGTATTCTTTACGTTGCCCTCAATGCCATTTCCGCCGGCGGTAAACAACGCGCCTGTATAAAGTGGATTACCATTGCCCGCCGGAGCCTGATACGCCGCGAGCGACGGAGTTTGTACTTTGACGTTCCAAACGATAAGGCCATCGATTCCGCTTGGAACTACGTGGAAGTTCGCACTGTTGTTTAAGGTGATCTTGTACAACGTGAGATTCTTGGCGTAGTTGTACACCATCAAGCGGGGCACGGACTGCGAACTATAACCGGTCGTGCCGTTCTCGACCATGTTTCCCAGATAGGCCAGATCCCACCAGGTCATATTGCGCGCGGTAGATTTGGAATTAACCACTGTGCCTCCGTTGTCGCACGGAGTGCCATCGGGCGCGAAAGCAGACGGGGACTTGGCGTAGTACGCGTAAGTGTTGGAGCAAGTCAGGTCGGCCTTCAACAGGGGATAGTACTTGTTGGTTGTAACGATCTCGGCGTAGCCCCTGCCGTCGATCGAGCCCTCACCCATGACAGCGGAGTTGACCAGGTTCGTACCAGAGATGAATGCGCTGCAGTTGCTTGAGCTCCCAGCCTTGCTCGAGCTCACCGCTGTGTTACCGCAATACGTGGTGGCGCTGGGCAGGTAGGTCATCACATCGCGCGATGCGTAGAGCGTGACACCCTTATCAATCCACAAGGTGACGCCGGATGGCAGAACCAAAGGCCCACTGATGAAGGCGTTGCCGCTACCACTGGTGCTCTTAACCAGGCGCACTGCAAACTTTGACGACCGATACTGTAGCTTCGACAACTCCTCGGCGGAAGCACCCGAAATGTTGGTGTACTTGTTGCCTGCGGCAGTTTGAGCTGCGGTCTGGGTTACAACGGCTGCGGCATCGGCCTGATAGATGGCCGATCCCACTTCGGCATCTACCGCTGCGCCGCACGCATCGAGCGCTGCCTGAATTCGCGCTTGATCGGGGTTCGTTGTGGCAGTATTAGCGGCAACGCCGACTCCCGCAATTGTTGGATCTGCCGCAGGCGGCAAAGAACCGTCCGTGAACGAAACCAGTGAGTTTGAAGCCTCAAGCGTTGTACACACCTGGGCAGCGGTGGGCAGCTTCGGCTCGGGCGGCAACATCGCATCCGTAGCAGTCGAAGTTCCGACCTGAACCGTCTGAGCAGGCTCTTTATAACTCGTTCCTCCACATCCCACCAACGCAGTCATCACAAATGACAGCACAATCAACAATGCTGCCTTTGCCATCGATTTCTTTTGATCTGATGTCTTCATTCGTTCCTCCTTGTAGCCAGGGGCCAACTGGCCCGCGCTCCGGCGCAGGGCCAGCATCAGAAGCAGTTAGGGCAGCACAAAACGTATGGAAGTCATAACAATGTCGTCGCGGCCTTTCGGTTCGCCACCGACAGCCCGCCACGTATTGCGGTGCAGGTGCTCATAGTTCATTCCGTACTGCAGCGTGCCGTATGACCCGCGAATAAAGCGATACCAGAAGCCGGCAATCACCTGATTGAGATCGCGGTTCTGACCAACGCAAGTCGGCAGGTTCGGCGTAGGCACTTCAACCTGGCATTCCTGATTGCTGATGAGCGGGCTTCCATAACCAGTGCCCAATCCGTTCGAATTCAGATAGGCTGCGCGCTGGTAGTACTCGTTGCCTTCATAGGCAAACATGGAGAGTCTCCAGTTGGGACGATATTCCAAACCAGCGGAGACATGCAGCTGTTTGAGAGGAACCGGACTTCCATCCGGATGCAAGGTGATGTCGGGACCGCCGCCAGATCCATAACGACCGATTCCTTCACCGGCAAGACCTTCGGTGATTAAATCCAGCTTCTTCGTCAGCGGAAACTTGGTGCTCAGGCCCACACCTGCGCCATAGGCGCTGAAGTTGGTTCCATTGTTGCGAGTGCGGAAATAGCGATAGATGCCCTTTAGTTCGTAATGTCCCCAGCCCGGTTCGATGTTGATCTTTGCAATAAGATCGGGAGCAAGGTTCGTGGAGAAACCGTTTGCAACGCCCGCAGCATAAGGAATGACATCGCTGGAGGGTGAAGTCGCATTCGTACTGGTGTTCAGCCCAAACATGTATTCCGGTGCATTGGTTGAGCTGTAGGTGGTTTCAGGATTCTCGGCCGAGAAACCAATCCACACCTTGTTATTGAAATTCTTGGTGACGCGGAAGGCTGTCTGCCGTTCCCATACATGTCCAAGAATGAACGAACCCTCAATCAAATCTCCGGGTGCGCTATCTTCCTGTCCGGTCGACATTCCTTCCTTATGGCGCACCATCAAGCTCCACATCTGACCACCGGTGAAGCTCCAGCCATTCTTAAAATCGGAACGAATCCACAATTGACGCTGGCGGGGCGAGAAGCTGTTGGACTTGATGTCATTAGCTGCAGTGACACCGTAGAAATCAATTTCACCAAAGCCCGTGAGGTCGATATTGCGATACTTTGTCTTTATCGCAATGGACGCACGCGTTGCACGTGCGCTGGCGTGAAATTCGCTGAGGTTTGCATTGGCCGTGCGGTCGAAGGGAACCCCGCCAAGACTGCTACCCATGTCAGAGTTTTCATTGTGCGTACGGAAGACGCTCTCGGCCGCGATGAATCCACCGGGAATGATCAACAGCTTCTTATAGCGCAGGGCCAGGGGATTTTCGAGCGCGTCCAGCCGTGCCTTGCTTTCCTTCACACTCGCGTTCGTGGCTTCCAACTCCAGCGGCGTGACCGCGGGAGCAGCTTGCTGGCTCGTCTTATTCGTGAGCTGCTCATTAGCTTTTTCAAGCTGCTCCGATCTGCGCTTCAGATCCAGCTTGAGCTCCTGGATTTCCTTCTGCTGCTCATCGACCTTCTGTTCCAGCGCTCCGAGCGTGTCTGCAAATTTCTTGAGCTGACTCGATTCCGAATTCGCATCCGCAGCGGTCTGGGCAACAGCGATTGAAGGGACAAAAGATAAGGTGAAGAAGATCACCAGTCCAACTAGAGGCTTCCAACAGAAAGCGGTCCCCTTCTTGAACTGAGTATTCGTCAAAGGCTTGACGACTTGCGAGAGTTGTCGAACAACTTGATGATTCACCATGTGTTTGTATGGCCTTTTCAGTTTCCAAAAGTCGGTTGCTGCCTTGCTGCTGGAAGACGTAATCCGATCGAGAACTTTGAACACTTGCCGAGACAGTCGAAACAGAATCAGGTTTACAGCGTTACCCCGTCCTTCCAGATCGCTATCTCTCGATATCCATTGATTTCGCTCTTCGTGCGCTTGCGTCCGGATGCGACATCAAGCACGAGACTGAATAACTCATCGGTCAACGTGTCCATGCTCGCGCTTCCGTCCGCAAGAGGCCCGGCGCTAAAGTCGATCCACCCGGGCTTGCGTTCGGCTAATGCATTGTTCGTGGAAATCTTCACCGTCGGAACCGGGAATCCCATGGGCGTGCCTCTTCCAGTTGTGAAGAGGACCATATGAGCACCTGCAGCGCTTAAGGCCGAACCCGAAACTCCGTCATTTCCCGGCCCATTCAGAAGAGCAATCCCCTTCAGGCCTGTCGCTGCTTGCTGTCCGTAATCGAGCACCTGCTTGATGGCAAAGGTGCCTGCTTTCTGGACGCAGCCGAGCGACTTCTCGGCCAAAGTCGTTATGCCACCTTCTTTATTTCCGGGCGATGGATTCTCGTCGATGGGCTCGTCGTGTCGGCGGAAATATTGACGGAAGTTATCGATCAGTCGAATTGTTCCGTCGTGGACGCTTGAGCTCACTGCGCGATCAAGCAGAACTCTCTCAGCTCCGAACATCTCCGGAACCTCAGTCAAAATGCTTGTTCCGCCACATGCTGCGAGTTTGTTTGCGACCCGGCCAACAAGCGGATTGGCGGTGATGCCGGAAAGGCCATCAGATCCGCCACACTTCATGCCCAGCATCAACTCCGAAGCGGAAATCGGTTCTCTGTGAAACTGTCCTGCGTATTCCGCAAGCTCGTGAACGAGATTGATTCCTGTGTCGAGTTCGTCTGTTACTTCCTGCGCATTGAAGTACCGCACGCGATCGCTGACATCACTTCCTAGATACTTGAGAAACGACTTCATACGGTTGTTTTCACAACCGAGTCCAACCACCAGCACACCCGCCGCGTTCGGATGCTTAGCCAGTCCGGAGAGAAGCAGCTGCGTGTACTTCAGATCGTCTCCAAGCTGTGAACATCCAAATGGGTGATTGAAAGTATGGATACCTTCCACTGCACTGCCTTCACGCACTAATTCTCGGGTGGCGTGCTCAGCGATCTGTGTGGCAACGCGGTTGACACATGCGACCGTGTTGATAATCCAGATTTCATTGCGAATTCCAGCCGTTCCATTTGATCTGCGGAAACCATCGAAGGTCGGCACGACTTTCCCCGAACCGTTACGCGCTACAGCGCTTGTATCCGTGCGCGAGACATACGTTCCGCACTCCAGTTTTTCTGCCAGAGAGCTAGCCACGTTATGAACGTGGACATGCTCTCCTGGATGAATGTCCCGCTTAGCAACGCCGATCGGGTATCCATACTTAACGACTGCAGTTCCCGCCGGAATGGCTCGCAAGGCGACTTTGTGACCAGCCGGAATGCTGTTAACTGCCGTTATATTTTCCACACCCTGGCCTTCAGAAATGCCGCGCAACGCTACCGCGACATTGTCTTCCGGGTGGATCTGGAGAATGACTGCTTGAGAGTTCATGAAAGTAAAGTTGACTCCTGCTCTTTAGGTACGGGTGCTTCGAATAACTGTGATAAAAGTCCGACTACCACTGCTTACAACCAAGCCCTACCCTACTTTCGCAAGAGCAGACGCCATTCCGTCTTTCACGATCATCAACAGGTATTCAGCTATCGCCGAGGAAAGGCCTGAGATCGCCCGAAGGTCCTTTCCCCACCACTCTGTTTGTGTAAGCACGGCCTCAGCCAGCACAGTGAGCGACGCCAGTGTTCCGTCACATGCGGACCATAATTCAGCAAACTTTTTCAGAATTGAAAGGTCATCCGTAATCAGGTATTCGCTTCCGTTGCATTGTCCGACCAGAGAGGCACCCCGAATTTCGCTTCCCCGATAGAACGCAATCAGCGCCGCGAGCCCAAACGTCAAACGCGCAGGCAGCTTGCCATTCACGGCCACGTACTTCTCCAGCGAAGGCAACACACGCGCCTTATATTTGGAAACCGAGTTGAGCGAGATACTCAAGAGGGCGTGCTTGATGAAAGGATTGCTGAAGCGTTCGAAAACATCGTCGGCAAACTTATCCAGCTCTTGCTTCGGCAGGCTGAGGGTTGGAATTACCTCTTCAGCAATTGCCTTCTTCATGAACCCACCAGTGAGAGGATCGTCCATGATTTCGCCAACATAATTCTTACCCGCTAAGAAGGCCGCAAGAACAGAGCATGTGTGTGCACCGTTGAGGATACGTACTTTCCGCTCTCGGTAAGGAGTCATGTCCTTCGTCCAAACGACATTGAATCCCGCTTCCTTGAGTGGAAGTTCTTTTGCAACATGCTCGGGAGCTTCGATCACCCACAAGTGGAACACTTCGGCACAGTCGAAAAGATCGTCCTGATATCCAGCCTTCTTCCATAGTGCTGGGGCTTCTTCTCTCGGGTATCCCGTGACGATGCGATCGACAAGAGTGTTTGTGAAGGTATTGGCCTTTTGCACCCATTCCACAAAGCCCGCTTCCAACTGCCAGTTGGCTGCGGTTTGCAGTAAGGTTTTCTTCAGGTTGGCACCATTTCGATCGATCAGCTCGCAAGGCAACAGGACGAACCCCTTGTCCATGTCTCCATGGAATGCCTTGTACCGCTCAAGGAGGAAGCGCGTTAGCTTGGCCGGGTAAGAGCTGGGAGGACAATCCGCCGCTCTGTCATCCGGATTGTATGTAATGCCAGCTTCGGTCGTGTTCGAAACGATCCAGCGCAACTCAGGATTGTGAGCACATTGCAGATAAGCATCGAAGTCGCTATACAGATCGATGCCTCTACTTATGCAGCTTATGACCTGCTGTTGCTCGACAACCTTGCCGCCCTGAACACCACGCAACAATAAGGTGTACAGTCCGTCCTGCTGATTCAGCTTAGGAATGAGCCCCTGCGCGACGGGTTGAACGACTACCACTCTGCCGTTGAACAACCCTTTCCGGTTCATTCCATCGATCATCCAATCGACAAATCCGCGCAGGAAATTGCCTTCGCCAAATTGCAAAACTCGTTCAGGAAAGCCGGACGCCGGCACCGTTTGAACAAGACTTCCCTCGTTACTTAACAATTCCGCACTAAGAGGCGGCAGGATTCCCGAACTCGTAGTCATTTCGATATCACTCTCTTTTTCTGCCATTGCTGCTGTTCGGCTAATTTCCGGCGTGCATGGTTTGGGTCGAGTTTCCGCCTCGAACTTTTGTCACGATAGCGACGTACTTCGACGCAGTTTCCGTTATTACCTCGGGCTTTCCCTGGGCGATTGCTTTCGTATCGACGAGATCGCTGCCCACTCCGAGTGCGACAGCGCCTGCGCGCAGGAATTCCTCTGCCGTTGCGAGCGAAACACCCCCGGTGGGTATTAGCTTGAGCTGAGGCATGGGACCATGCAGCGCCTTCAGGTACTTCGCGCCTCCCACGGAACTGCACGGGAATACCTTCACGATGTCGGCACCGGCCTCCCACGCGGTCAGAACTTCGGTTGGAGTCAACGCTCCGGGGAGCACTGCAATTCCATATCGCCTGCACAACTCGATCGTCTTCAGATTGAGCACCGGGCTGACAACGAACTGCGCCCCTGCAAGCATGCAGGCCCGAGCGGTTTCGGGATCGAGGACGCTTCCTGCACCGACGAGGAGCCGACTTCCGTATGTCTGGACCAGAGTGCGAATCACCTCGATTGCTCCTGGCACAGTCATCGTGACTTCCATGGTCGAGATGCCGCCCTTGATAATTGCTTCTGCCGTCGCGACCGCTTGTTCAGCGGACTCAGCACGCAACACGGGCAACAACCCGGTTTCTTCTATTTTTCCAAGGACCTGATTTTTCTCCATGACTTCTCCTCTAACGCAACACGCGAGCCGTGCCGCCCTTCATAACTCGTTCCACTTCTTTCAGCGTCGCCATTGTGGTGTCGCCCGGCGTAGTCATCGCCAGGGCTCCATGTGCCGCGCCACACTCAACCGCATACTGAGGCCCTTTGCCGGAAAGGAATCCATGGATCAGGCCCGAGGCAAAGGAATCTCCGCCGCCAACACGATCGTAGATTTCAAGATCAGGACGGCTCGTGGCCTCGTAGAACTGGCCATTCATGTAGCAGATTGCGCCCCAGTCATTGCGGCTCGCGGTAGTGGCCTTGCGAAGTGTGGTTGCAACCACCTTGAAGGGGAACTTCGAAACGACTTTCTTGATCATCGCCTTGAAGTTTTCAGCCTGGATGTCGCCGATGTTTTCATCGACGCCCTCTACTTCGAAGCCCAGCGAGGCGGAGAAGTCTTCTTCATTGCCGAGCATTACATCGACATAGGGAGCAATAGCGCGATTGACTTCCTGCGCCTTTGCTTTCCCACCGATTGCTTTCCACAACGAGTCGCGATAGTTCAGATCGTAGGAAACAATCACTCCGTGACGGCGAGCAGCCTTCATTGCTTCAAGAGCGACCTCGGGAGTTGTCTCCGAAAGCGCACAGAAGATGCCGCCGGTGTGGAACCATCTTGCGCCATACTCACCGAAAATTTTGTCCCAGTCGAAATTGCCAGCTTTCAATTGGGAGACGGCCGTGTTGCCTCTATCGGAACATCCCAACGCGGAGCGAACTCCAAATCCACGCTCCGTGAAATTGAGACCGTTGCGTACCGTGCGTCCCACGCCGTCATAATCGACCCAACGTACAAATGACTGATCTACTCCACCCTGATACATCAGATCTTCGATCAACCGACCTACTGGGTTATCCGCCAGAGCCGTAACTACAGCTGTGTCATACCCAAAGCAACGCTTGAGGCCGCGAGCGACGTTGTACTCTCCGCCACCCTCACACACATCAAAGGACCGCGTCGTCCAAGTGCGCTTATCGCCCGGATCCAATCGCAACATGACTTCGCCAAGACTGACCTGGTCCCACTGGCATCCTTGCTTTTCTTTCACGTTCAACGACATTGAAACTCCTAAGAAACAGAACTTTCTGCCAGCACCGCGTCGATACCTGCTGGCTCAAGGTTTGGAGCCAACAACTGAAGCAGCAGCAGTGAGAAGAGATATACAGATCCGACCAGAACGAACATGGGGAGATAGCTACCAGTTAGCTGCAGGACGAATCCGGTGAATGTCGCAATAAACATTCCGGCGATACCACCGACACACGTCCCCATTCCAACGATCGACGCAACCGCACGTCGGGGGAACATGTCGGACCCGACTGTGTACATATTTGCCGACCAAGCCTGATGGCTGGCGCACGCCAAAGAGATAATGGCAACCGCACCCCAGAGTGACGAAATTCGCGCAGCGAGAACGATAGGCGTCACCGTAGAGGCAAAGATCAACATCGCCGTCTTGCGTGAACGATTCACTGACCAACCGATCTTGAGAAAGTGCGAAGACAGCCACCCGCCAAAGATGCTGCCCAGGTCAGAAAACAGATAAATTACAACGAGAGGAGGACCCAGCTTACTAAGGCTCAGACCATGCTGCGTGTTGAGAAATTTAGGCAACCAGTAAAGGAAGAACCACCAGATAGGATCCGTCAGCCCCTTGGCGAGAATGAAGGCCCACGCTTGGCGATGTGCCAAGAGTTGAAGCCAGGGAATCTTCGCTTCCTGATCCGGCGCATCGCTCTCGATGTATTGCAACTCGGCGGCTGATAGACGGGGATGCTGCCGCGGTTTCCGATACGTCATCAGCCAGAGGACGATCCATGGAGCCCCGCAAAGGCCGGTGATAATGAAGGCCGCACGCCAACCGTAATGAACCGCTATCCAAGGCACGACCAATGGAGCGATGATGGCGCCGATATTGCTGCCGGAATTGAAAATGCCCGTGGCAAACGCACGCTCCTTACGAGGGAACCACTCCGCAACGGTCTTGATCGCCGAAGGGAAATTTCCCGCTTCGCCAAGTCCTAACGAAAAGCGTGCAACACCAAAACCGAAGGCACCTCTCGCCAAGGCATGCCCCATGGAGGCGATGCTCCAGATGGCCATCGCGATCGAATAGCCTACCCGTGTGCCGATCCTGTCAACAATGGCACCGAAGGCGAGAACGCCACCGGCATAAGCGGCGACAAACGCGGTGACGATATATCCATACTGAATCTCGTTCCAATGTAGGCTCGTTTGTAACACCGGAGCGAGAATGCCGAGTACCTGACGATCCATGTAATTGATCGTGGTCGCGAAAAACAACATCGCGCAGATTACCCAGCGATGCCGTCCGATATTTCCCTTAGCGCCGCCGCAATCGTCCGCTACGACATTCAAAGCTGCGTTCGCGCTGTTAATCGCCATCGTTGCAAACCTCTCAATCGTTGTTACAAAGGGCCTTCGCCATCACCAAATCGAGGAATGCCATAGCTCCTGCACACGAACGCTCTGCTTGTTTCGGGTCCATGTGTGGTCTGACCAATTTGGTATGCACATACGTAATACTTTGAGCTACCAACGTGTGTCAATAAAAATTATTTATATGGAACAAAAATATTCCGGATGAAGCGCTGGAGCTCGCCGAGCCTGCAAGAGTAACAACTTGTGTATTTTGTGTCAGTTATTGTGAAACACCGATGCTGTGCAGTACAGGAAATGCTTTAAACGGGAACGCCGCCGTGGCAGTTCATGATGCTCGTGCAAGGAAACGTAATCCTGGTCCTGAGCGCCCGAACGAGGGGAGTTTCTACAATGGTCATACCACTAACCCCTAACCGAAGAGAGCACCAGACATCAATTACATGTTGCATATTGCAATTTGGCGCGCAATAATTCACTGCCAACGTCGTAGTGGTTTTACCAATTGGGAAAAGTTGTCTGTCGTGCGGTTCAGGGCAGAACGGAGTTTTGCGAACCATGGGAACCTCTGTATTCACAAAACCAAAGAGAGCGCCAGGCACCAAGCTTGCTGTCGTAAAAAGACCGCGCGAACAGGCATCCGAAAAGCAGGCATCCGAGCAGGTGTTGAACTACCTGCGAGAGCTGATACATGCCGGAAAACTGAAGCCGGGAGATCGCCTTCCAGCGGAACGGACGTTGGCTGCCGATTTACGAGTCAGTCGGCCAACGATCAGGGCCGGATTGCGCAGCCTTGTTGCAATGGGCATTCTTGACGCACGTCGCGGCTCGGGCACCTACGTTGTAAACATCGATAGCCCTCCCGTGCTCGATGCCAGTCCCCTGACGTTGATGGCGACCTTGCGTGGATTCACAAAGGAAGAGATGTTTCAGGCGCGTCTTGCTTTGGAAACAGCGGCGGCGGGGCTTGCGGCTGAAAATGCCACGTTCGAGCAATTGGCATTGCTCGCAGAAGAACTGGCCGGCATTTTCGCCTCAATTGATCGCCCGGAAGCCTTTCTCGTGCACGATGCCAAGTTCCATTCATTGGTAGCAGCAGCGTCTAACAATCGCATTCTTGCGGCACTGACAGGGATGGTGGTCGCCGCAATGTACGACGTGCGAAAGACAACAGTTAAGCAAGCTGCCGACCTGAAGGAATCCGCCGAAATGCACCAGAGGGTCTATCGTGCAATTCGCAATCAGAATGCGCAGGAAGCAAGAGACGCGATGCAGGACCACTTGAACCGCGCGCACCGGGCGCAACTCATGGAACCTGCAGCGCCTGATCGCAAGAATCGCTGAATACAAGTAGTTGCTGGAGTGCTTATGTGTGCTTTCATTCATGAAGATTTTTTGTTGAATAATCCTACCTCCAAGTTGCTATACCATTCGTTTGCCGAGCAGGAACCGATTCTGGACTACCACTGCCACCTCTCGCCCAAGGACATTGCGCTCAATCGTCGCTTCGAAAATTTGTTCGAGATTTGGCTTGAAGGCGATCACTACAAATGGCGCGCTATGCGCACACACGGAGTCGATGAGTCCTTCTGCACGGGAAACATAGCGCCTTACGACAAGTTCCTTGCGTGGGCGAAGACCGTACCGCATACTCTGCGCAATCCGCTCTACCACTGGACGCATCTCGAGTTGAAGAGGTATTTCGGAATTACCGAGCTTCTCGACCAGAACACGGCACAATCGATATGGGAACGGGCCAACGCACAACTGGCGACTGACGAATTAACCACACAGGGCATTCTGCGCAAGTTCAAGGTTGCGGCCCTTTGCACCACCGACGATCCGAGCGACGATCTCCTGTACCACAAGCAGATTTCCGAAGCAGGAATTGAGACGAAAGTGTATCCGGCGTTTCGTCCCGATAAGGCTCTTGCCGTTCAAATACCAGAAGCGTTCAACACGTGGGTTGCGAAGCTTGAGGAGGCAAGCAACGTTGAGATCGGAAGCTTCAGTGCATTCCTCGATGCGCTCAAGCAGCGGCATGATTATTTTCATCTGATGGGCGCCCGGGTTTCCGACCACGGGTTGGATTCCTGTTACGCGACACTCTGCACCGAATCGACTGCGGCTGACATATTCAGCAAGGTACGTGCAGGCGTGGCCGCAACTCCTCTCGAACATGAGCAGTTCGCTTCGTTCCTGATGTTGTTCTTTGGACGGCTCGATGCTGAAAAGGGCTGGGTCAGCCAACTTCATGTTGGAGCTCTGCGCAACACGAATACGCGCATGTTCCGCCGACTCGGCCCAGATGTGGGTTTTGACTCTATCTCGGATCGCTCGCAAGTCGAAACACTGCGCAGATATCTCGATCAGCTCGACAGTGAGAACTCATTACCCAAGACGATCCTGTATAACCTGAATCCCGCCGACAACTATGCCTTCGCAACGATGATTGGCAATTTCCAGGATGGCTCGGTCGCCGGCAAAATGCAGTTCGGCAGCGGTTGGTGGTTCCTCGATCAGAAGGAAGGGATGAGCTGGCAGATGAACGCACTGTCCAGCGTAGGCCTTCTCTCGGAATTTGTTGGGATGGTAACAGACTCGCGTTCATTCATGTCTTACCCACGCCACGAATATTTCCGAAGAGTGCTCTGCAACCTGCTGGGCACCGACATTGAGCGCGGAGAGCTTCCGAACGACAAAGAATCCGTGGGGGCGATGATACGAAATATCTGTTTCCACAATGCTCAGGCTTACCTAGGCCTTGAGACCGGCAAGCTGAACGCCGAGACCGCAACAGCTCGGTAGCTTACCTGCCCACGGATCAGCAGAAAGTCCTCACCGCAATGAGGACTTTCTCTTTTTCTGGGCAATCTACTTCGGAGTTTTTTCCGAGCTATCCGTCTCCGTGGTCGTCGTAGTTGAGTCCGCGTGGGAGGACGACTCCTGCTTCGTCGGATGCGTCCTGCCTGAACTCTGGCTTTCGATATTCGTGTTTGAATTTTGGCCGTAACCGGAATCGTTGTTCAGAGTGCTGGAGTCGGAACTCGCGCTCGGAACCGCGGGGCCTGCATAGGGCTGATCGTGTCCCGCTCCAACCGGATTCTCCATGTTGGGTTGAGCATCCCGGCTATTCTGCTCATCGTTGCTCTGACTATGATCGCGGCCTGACTGCGCTAACGCCAGACCCGAACCAAGTACAACAACTGACAACATGCCCAGAATCTTCTTCATCCCTCAAGCCCTCCTGCGTGTCCATGAAAATTAGAGTGGCAGAGAATAGTTCGGGTTCGCTCAATCAGCGCTGATCTGAGAATTCGACCTCGCTAATTCACTCGAAAGAAAAGGGCCGCGTCCGAAGACGCAGCCCCTAGTTGTTGCGATTGCTCGATAAAACCGAGCAGTTTAGCTTTCGGTGGTGAGTTCTTCCGCTTCGTTCTCGCCTTCGGTCCGCATAAGCTCGAGGTTGCGTTCGAACTCCTCCTGCTCCTTGCGGATCTCTTCCTGAACGTTTTCGGCAGCGGCTTCGAGTTCCGGAGCCAGTTGCACGTTGCGGTAGTACTCCATGCCGGTTCCGGCAGGAATCAGGCGGCCGACGATGACGTTTTCCTTGAGACCGCGCAGGCTGTCCATGGAGCCAGTGATGGCTGCCTCGGTGAGCACGCGGGTAGTCTCCTGGAACGACGCCGCCGAGATGAAGCTGTCGGTCGAGAGCGAAGCCTTGGTGATACCGAGCAGCAGTGCACGACCAGTGGCCGGCTTGCCGCCTTCGGCGATCACTCGCTCGTTCTCTTCACGGAAGCGGAACTTGTCGATCTGCTGTTCAAGCAGGAAGTTCGTGTCTCCCACATCCTCGATCTTCACCCAGCGCAGCATCTGGCGCACGATGACTTCGATGTGCTTGTCGCTGATGGCCACGCCCTGCAGACGATAGACTTCCTGGATTTCATTGACCAGGTAGGCCTGCAGTTCCTTTTCGCCGAGCACGGCAAGAATGTCATGCGGGTTCAGCGGACCATCCATGAGCTGTTCGCCAGCACGGATGCGTTCGCCTTCCTGCATGTTGATGTGGATGCCGCGGGGAACCGAGTATTCCTTTTCGGTGCCGTCGTCGGCGACCACATACACCTTGCGCTGACCCTTGGAAACTTCGCCGAACTTCACCACACCATCGATTTCGCTGATGATCGCGGTTTCACGCGGCTTGCGGGCTTCGAAGAGTTCGACGACGCGCGGCAGACCACCCGTGATGTCCTTGGTCTTCGTGGTTTCACGAGGAATCTTTGCCAGCACATCGCCCGGCGAGACCTCGTCTCCGTCCTGCACCATGAGGTGAGCGCGCGAGGGCATCAGGTAGCGCTTGTTGCCCTTGGCTCCCTTGATGACCAACGCCGGCTGGCGCTTTTCATCTGGGGAATCGATCACAACATGACGCGACAGGCCGGTGACTTCGTCCACTTCTTCCTGCAGCGTCGTGCCATCGATCAGGTCCTTGAAGGCCACGGTACCGCCGATTTCGGTGATGATCGAGAAGGTGTAAGGATCCCACTCGAGCAGCGTCTGTCCGAGCTTCACCTGGTCGCCTTCGTTCACCTTGAGGTGAGCGCCGTACACGACAGCGTAGCGTTCCTTTTCGCGCCCCTTGTCGCCCAGAACCACGATGGAACCGTTGCGGTTCATCACCACAAGTCCGCCGTCCTTGCTGCGAACGGTCTGGAGGTTGATGAAGCGCACCGTGCCGTTGTTCTTGGCTTCCTGACGCGACTGCTCGCTGACTCGCGATGCCGTACCACCGACGTGGAAGGTACGCATGGTCAACTGCGTTCCAGGCTCACCGATGGACTGTGCCGCGATAACGCCGACGGCCTCGCCCAACTCGACCAGGCGACCCGAAGCAAGGTTGCGTCCGTAGCACTTGACGCAGACGCCGCGCTTGGATTCGCAGGTCAGCACGGAGCGGATCTTGACGCGCTCAATGCCTGCTGCCTGAATCTGTCCAGCCAGATCCTCGGTGATTTCCTGGTTGATGTCGACGATGACGTTGCCTTCGTAGTCCTTGATCTTCTCAAGCGAGACGCGGCCCACGATGCGGTCGCGCAGCGCTTCGATGACGTCTCCGGCTTCGACGATCGACCCGACGTAGATGCCATCGGCCGTGCCGCAGTCGTACTCGCTAATGATCACGTCCTGCGAGACGTCAACCAGACGGCGAGTGAGGTAGCCCGAGTCGGCCGTCTTCAGAGCCGTATCGGCCAAGCCCTTACGAGCGCCGTGCGTCGAGATGAAGTACTGCAACACGGTGAGACCTTCGCGGAAGTTCGCCGTAATCGGGGTCTCGATGATTTCACCAGAAGGCTTGGCCATCAAACCGCGCATACCGGAGAGCTGGCGGATCTGCTGTTTCGAACCGCGGGCGCCGGAATCGGCCATGACGTAAATCGGATTGATCACGCCGGCCTTGTCGCGCTTCTGCATGTTGCCGAACATCTCGTCTGCCACCTTTTCGGTGATTCCCGACCAGATTTCGACCACCTTGTTGTAGCGCTCGCCCTGGGTAATGGCGCCGTCGAGGTACTGCTTCTGAACGGCAATCACCTGGTTCTGAGCATCGCCTACCACGGCCTTCTTCGAATCCGGAATGACCATGTCGTCGATGCCGATCGACAGACCCGAACGCGTTGCCGACTGGAAGCCCAACAGCTTAACTTCGTCGAGCATGCGAACCGTGGTCTCAAGACCGAACTTGAGGTAGCAGAAGTTCACCAGTTGGCTGATGCCCTTCTTCTTGAGCAGGCCGTTGATGTACGGCATCTCGGAAGCAGCAACGCGAAGGCGATCGTTAAGGATCGCGCGGCCCACAGTGGTGTTCACGAACTGACGGTCAAAGTGAACTGGCTCGGTGTGCGTGATTTCCTGATCGTCGTACGCAGTCGTCAGGTCGATCACTTCGCCCGTGTAGCGCAGACGGATCGGGGTCAGGGTTTCGACCTCGCCAGCCTCGCGCGCCAGCAGCACTTCTTCGATATTGGCAAAGGCGCGGCCTTCGCCCTTCGCATCCACCTTGGCCTTGGTCAGGTAATAGATACCGAGCACCATGTCCTGCGTAGGAACGGTGATCGGCTGGCCTGACGCGGGCGACAGGATATTGTGCGACGCCAGCATGAGGACGCTGGCTTCGACCTGCGCTTCCGGCGACAGTGGAATGTGAACGGCCATCTGATCGCCGTCAAAGTCGGCGTTGAAGGCGGTGCAGACCAGCGGGTGAATCTTGATGGCCTTGCCCTCGACCAGCACCGGCTCAAATGCCTGAATGCCCAAACGGTGCAGGGTTGGAGCGCGGTTCAACATGACCGGATGGTCCTTGATGACCTCTTCCAGGATGTCCCACACGATCGGTTCCTGCTGCTCCACCATTTCCTTGGCCTGCTTGATGGTCGAGCAGTGCCCCGTCTGTTCCAAGCGGTGATAAATGAATGGCTTGAACAGTTCCAAAGCCATCTTCTTCGGCAGACCGCACTGGTGCAGCTTGAGATCCGGGCCGACCACGATGACCGAACGGCCAGAGTAGTCAACGCGCTTGCCGAGCAGGTTCTGGCGGAAACGGCCCTGCTTGCCTTTGAGCGTATCGCTCAACGACTTTAGCGGACGGTTGTTGGCACCGCGCAGTACGCGGCCACGGCGGCCGTTGTCGAACAGAGCGTCCACCGCCTCCTGCAACATGCGCTTTTCGTTGCGCACGATGACTTCGGGGGCGTGCAGGTCCATCAGCTTCTTGAGACGGTTGTTGCGGTTGATCACGCGGCGATACAGATCATTGAGATCCGAGGTCGCGAAGCGGCCACCGTCGAGTGGAACCAAGGGGCGCAACTCCGGCGGAATGACCGGGATCACGTCGAGAATCATCCACTGCGGCTTATTGCCGCTCTTACGGAATGCCTCGGTGACCTTCAACCGCTTGGCATATTTCAGCCGCTTCTGCAGCGAGGTCTCGGTGCGCATCTTTTCGCGCAACTCCACCGTGGCCGTCTCCACGTCCACGCGCTTCAGCAGTTCCTTGATGGCTTCGGCGCCCATCATGGCCTTGAAGCCCGTAGCGCGATACTGCAGGTCGAGTTCGCGGAACTTAACTTCGTCCTTGATGATCTCGCGTTCCTTTACCGGAGCTTCGCCGGCTTCGACCACCACGTAGGCTTCGAAGTACAGCACCGACTCCAGATCGCGGAGCGAGATATCGAGGATGTGCCCGATACGGCTGGGCAGGCCCTTGAAGAACCACACGTGCGAGCAGGGCGAAGCCAACTCAATGTGGCCAAGTCGTTCGCGGCGCACCTTGCTGAGCGTAACTTCCACGCCGCACTTGTCGCAGATGACGCCGCGGTGCTTCATGCGCTTGTACTTGCCGCACAGGCACTCCCAGTCTGTGACCGGGCCAAAGATGCGGGCGCAGAACAATCCGTCGCGCTCCGGCTTGAAGGTTCGGTAGTTGATCGTCTCCGGCTTGGTTACTTCACCGTGCGACCAGCTGCGAATCTTCTCCGGCGAGGCGAGCTGAATCTTGATGGCGTCGAAATCCGCAATGTTGTTTCCGAGATCGAATGGGCTCGAGCGGTACAAATTGCCTCCTCACCTGGACGTTCGGTTTAGCGTCCAGGACTTGCGGCCTTGCGCGGCCGCCCTTCGGCTTCCGGTCGTCGGATCCCAAAATCGTTGGCCGTCAGAGCCAACTTCGTTGGGAGCCGTCAATTTCTTCCCGCCTGCTGCCGGAAGCGCAGCCTGCAGGTTCAACTCATAAGTGCGAGAGAGCGGTGGACACCGGCTGACGACCGGTGCCACCCTCCAAATCGCTAGTCGGCCGCCGCAGGAACAGGAGGCTCAGCCGGAACACGCGGCTTCACCTTCACCAGTTCCACATCAAGACACAGCGCCTGCAACTCGCGGATCAGCACGTTGAACGACTCCGGCACGCCGGGCTCGATGGCTGCTTCGCCCTTGACGATGGCCTCGTAGATCTTCGTACGGCCATATACGTCGTCGGACTTCGCGGTCAACAGCTCCTGCAGAATGTAGGCCGCACCGTAAGCTTCCAGCGCCCACACTTCCATTTCGCCGAAACGCTGTCCACCAAACTGCGCCTTGCCGCCCAGCGGCTGCTGGGTAATGAGCGAGTACGGTCCGATGGAACGCGCGTGGATCTTGTCGTCAACCAGGTGAGACAGCTTGAGCATGTAGATGTAACCGACCGTTACCGGCTGCTCAAATCGCTCGCCCGTCATGCCGTCGTACAGGTACGTCTTGCCCGAGGTCGGCAGTCCAGCACGCTCCAGCAGCGCTTTGATCTCAAACTCCTTCGAGCCGTCGAATACCGGCGAAGCGAAGTAGCAGCGCTCCTGTAGATCGCGTGCGATCTTGATCAGCTTCTCGTCGTCAATGCCGTCAAAATCCGGAACGAACGGCATGCCGGTGAACAGCTCGCGAATCGACTTGCGGGCCTGCTCAGCGCCGTTGCCGTACTGGCCCAGCAGCTCGGTAAGCTGCTTGCCGATTTCGGCTCCAGCCCATCCAAGGTGCGTTTCCAGAATCTGTCCGACGTTCATACGGGAAGGCACGCCGAGCGGGTTCAGCACGATCTCCATCGGCGTTCCGTCTTCGAGGTAAGGCATATCCTCTTCCGGCAGAATGCGCGCGATGACACCCTTGTTGCCGTGGCGTCCGGCCATCTTGTCACCGACGGAAAGCTTGCGCTTCATGGCAACATAGACCTTGACCAGCTTGATGACACCCGGCGGCAACTCGTCGCCCTTCTGAAGCTTTTCGATCTTCTCGCGGATGATCTTGCGCAGTACGTCGATCTGGCGCGAGGTCATCTCCTCGATTTCATCGATCTGCTCATTTACACGTGGATCCTTATCGTTGAGCTTGATGCGCTTCAGGTTGCGGGTCGAGATGCGCTCGATCGTCTCGCGATCAAGAACCGTGTCCTTGGTCAACAGACGCTTGTTCGTGCGCTCGTCGTGCAGGTCAGCCTGCACGGTCTTTCCACCCAGCAATCCTTCCAGTCGCTTCAGCCGTTCGTCGGTAAGGATTCGGATTTCGTCCGAGAGGTTCTTTTCGAGACGTGCCACCTGCATTGCTTCGATGGCCTTCGCGCGCTCGTCCTTTTCCTGGCCCTTGCGCGAGAAGATCTTCACGTCCACCACCGTGCCTTCGATGCCCGGAGGGCACGTCAGCGAGGCATCGCGAACATCGCCGGCTTTTTCGCCGAAGATGGCGCGCAGCAGCTTCTCTTCCGGCGTAAGCTGGGTTTCGCCCTTCGGCGTGACCTTGCCTACCAGAATGTCGCCTGCCTTTACATTGGCGCCGATGCGGATGACGCCGCTCTCGTCGAGATCGCGCAGTGCATTCTCACTCACGTTGGGGATGTCGCGGGTGACTTCTTCCGGCCCCAGCTTGGTGTCGCGCGCTTCGATTTCAAACTCCTCGATGTGCACCGAGGTGTAATAGTCTTCGCGAACCATCTTCTCGGAAACAAGGATGGCGTCTTCGAAGTTGTAACCACGCCATGGCATGAAGGCCACCAGCACGTTGCGTCCCAGCGCCAGCTCGCCGTTATCGGTGCAAGGACCGTCGGCAATTACCTGCCCCTTGACCACGCGATCGCCCTTCTTCACGATGGGCCGCTGGTTAATACAGGTGTTCTGGTTGGAGCGCTTGAACTTCGTGAGCTGATAGATGTCACTGCCCACCTCGCGCGAAAGCTGCATCGGATGATGCTCGCCTTCAACACGAACGATGATGCGCTCGGAGTCCACCGAATCGATGATGCCCGAGCGGCGGGCCAGAATCACAGCTCCCGAGTCACGCGCCGTAACGCCTTCCATACCGGTGCCGACAATCGGAGCCTGTGCGCGAAGCAAGGGAACCGACTGCCGTTGCATGTTCGCGCCCATCAGTGCGCGGTTGGCGTCGTCGTGCTCGAGGAAGGGAACCAGCGAGGCCGCGACCGAAACCAACTGCTTCGGGCTGACGTCGATGTAGTCCACTTCGTTCTTGCTGACGAGGACAAAGTTGCCCTGCTTGCGAGCGTTCACCAAGTCGGTGACGATGTTGCCACGCTCATCAAGCTCGGCGTTCGCCTGCGCGATGGTCCACTTGTCTTCTTCCCAAGCCGATAGATAGAAGGAGAACGGTTCATAATCGACCGCCTTCTTGTTCTTTGCGCGCAGCTCTTCGTTCACCTTGAGAACTTCGTCCTTCTCGAGGTGATCGCCCACCTTGTACTCGCTGTCACCGGCGTTGAGCACGGTCACGTGATCGAGCACGCGTCCGTCCTTGACGCGGCGGTAAGGCGACTCGATGAAGCCGTAGTCGTTGATGCGCGCATAGCAGCTGAGCGACGAGATCAGACCAATGTTCGGACCTTCCGGCGTTTCAATCGGGCAGATGCGGCCATAGTGCGTGGGGTGAACGTCGCGAACTTCAAAGCCCGCGCGTTCACGCGACAGACCGCCTGGTCCGAGTGCGGAAAGACGACGCTTGTGCGTGATTTCCGACAGCGGATTGGTCTGGTCCATGAACTGCGACAACTGCGACGAACCGAAGAACTCGCGGATGGCGGCCATGACCGGCTTGGCATTCACCAAGTCGTGCGGCATTGCCGTAGACATCTCCTGGTACACGCTCATCTTTTCCTTGATGGCGCGCTCCATGCGGACGAGGCCGATGCGGAACTGGTTCTCCATCAACTCGCCCACGGCGCGTACACGACGGTTGCCGAGGTGATCGATGTCGTCCACCGAACCGACGTTCTTGCGCAGCTTCAGCAGGTAGCTGATCGTGGCGTAGAAATCATCCGGCTCCAGCGTGCGGACCTTGCGGTCGGTCGCATCTTCGTTGTCAAACAGCTTGATGTTGAACTTCAATCGGCCCACAGCCGAGAAATCGTACTTGCGGGGATCGAAGAACATGCCGTGGAACAGCGCGGTGGCCGTATCCAGGGTCGGCGGATCACCGGGACGCAGCTTGCGGTAGATTTCGATCAGCGCTTCCTGCGGAGTCTTCACTGAGTCGCGGCGCAGCGTACCGGCAATGACCGTGCCCACGTCATCGCGTTCCGGGAAGAACAGGTGAACCTCAGTGACACCGGCGTCAATCATCTTCGCCAGCTTATCGGCCGTCAGTTCGTTGTTGGCTTCAAGAAGAACTTCGCCGGTGTTGGTGTCGATGACATCGGCTGCGGTGTAGGCACCTTCCAGGTCGCCCAGATCGATCTCGATTTCGCTGATCTGGTTGGCGTGGAAGTTCTTGAGCACGCTGCCGGTCACCTTGCGGCCGGAGTGTCCAATCTCTTCGCCACCACGGCTCTTGACCGAGTGCGACAGCTTCATGCCAAGCAGGTTGGTCGGACGCTCGGAGCCGGGCTCCAGGGTCCAGAACAACTTCTTGTCCTTGAGCGCGATCTTGTCCACAGTGTAGAACGTACGCAGGATTTCTTCATCCGAACGCAATCCGAGGGCGCGCAGGAAGATCGTTCCGAGGAACTTGCGCTTGCGATCGATGCGGACGTACAGGATGTTCTTCTGATCGTACTCGAACTCAACCCACGATCCGCGATAAGGAATGATCTTGCCGAGGAAGTAGGTGCGGTTGTTCGCCGTCTCAAAGAACACGCCCGGAGAACGGTGCAACTGCGAAACGATTACGCGCTCGGTGCCGTTGATGATGAACGTGCCGTTGTCGGTCATCAGCGGAATGTCGCCGAAGAAGACTTCCTGCTCCTTGATGTCGCGAATCGTCTTGTTGCCGGTCTCCGCGTCCTTATCGAAGATCGTAAGGCGCATGGTGACCTTCAGCGGAGCGCTGTAGGTCATGCCGCGCTCTTCGCACTCGGGCACGTCATACTTCAACTGCATGCCAACCGGGTCGCCGCACTTTGAGCAGAAGTCAGGGGTGTTCGCGTTGTAGGTGCCGCACTTCGTGCAAAGCACGTCGCCAGGATGGAACGGATCGGTGACGACCGTCGATCCGCAGTTACGGCAAGTGGTGCGCAGGTGATTGAGGCCCTTGAGGTGGCCGCACTTGCACTCCCAGTTGCCGATGGAGAAATCTACAAACTCGAGCTGCGAAACATTGCGAAAATCCGTGATCGGAAACACAGATTGAAACACTGCCTGCAATCCAGCGTCATCGCGCTCGCTGGGCAACTTGTCCATCTGCAGGAAGCGATCATAGCTGCGCTTCTGAACTTCAATCAGGTTAGGGATTTGGATGGTCGCCGGAATCTTGGAAAAATCGAGTCGTTTACGATTGGCGATTTTCTTCTCTGCCATTTGAACTCCTCAGGATTGCCATACCCGCTGTTTTGCGGGCTCCGGCGCCGCGTTCGCCGGAGGCATTTCGTGCGAATGTTTTTCGCACTCGCAAGCTGCCGGATCATGCACGGCAACTCGCACACAATGTTCGCCACCCGGCCGCGTACCGGACAGCGAAAGAACTTTAAACAGAGCTGGACTGCTGTCGTGACACTACGAAATCATCATGAACATACAGACGATGCGGGTGGGCAAGACCTTCTGCGACAATCGTCGCCACGGTCGCTGCGCAAGGTTTTTCTAAGACTGGCTCACCAGAAACACAAGAACCCCGAGAGACACAATATCCCTTGGGCGTCATTGAAGACGTCGACAACGTTTGCCCCGCGTGCTGGGGCTCCCGATGGGTCACACCGGTACGCAAAATGTAAGTTTCCCGCGCCAGTTCTTGAGAGCCTGTTCTTCAGCTAACCATCCATCCAGGAGCTGGGGGATAATGGTAGCTGCCGCCGTTCTTCTTTAGACCGTACAGCCTCTCCGCATGAGGCCGCACACGCTTTCCACCGAGGAATTCTGCGGCTCACAGAAGATGTGAATCCGCTCCGCTTCCTGGGCCAACACTTAAATTGATGCGTCCGCTCCTACGCATCAAAAATCAGAAATCGCAGGGCACATATAGCTTTGCTAGCTTTGCCCATTCCGATTTCGATATCTATTGATTCTACAACAGAAATGCGTCTTTCGGGGACTACGAGAGGTATCCAGATTGTAAATATTCGCAAACACAGATAAGTGCCGGGGCACATAACGTGCCCCGGCTTACCTGTTCGCGGCCCGTAAGCCGCTGAAACTACTTGACGTCGACAGTCGCGCCAGCGTCAACGAACTTCTTCTTGATCGTCTCGGCTTCTTCCTTCGTCACGCCTTCCTTGATCGGCTTGGGAGCGCCATCAACCAGGTCCTTGGCTTCCTTCAGACCCAGGCTCGTGACTTCGCGAACGGCCTTGATGACGTTGATCTTGTTGGCGCCAGCGGCGGTCAGGATCACCGTGAACTCAGTCTGCGCTTCCGCAGCCGGAGCAGCAGCCGCAGCCGCACCACCAGCAACGACCACCGGAGCAGCCGCCGCAGCGGAGACGCCCAGGGTCTCTTCCAGTTCCTTCACAAGCTGCGCAGCTTCCAGCAGCGACAGTCCGACAATCTGTTCCTTCAAAGCAGCCAAATCAGCCATGACCTTATCTCCAATATTGATTCAAAATTCGTTGTGGTTCGGCTATCTCCGGCAAAAGCGGCGATTCTGGAGTTTTCGGGCGGCCGCCACGCAATCACTGCGTTGCTTCGACTCGTGCTCCGATTTCGGAGCTCTCCTGCCGCTGCCCCAGACAAGGCTGCGGACTGAACCTGCTTTCGACAACAGACAACACAAGCCGTTACTCACCGGGACGACCGACAACGGGCGTCCGCCCGGCGTGGTGCAAGCCCGAAGGCGCGCACCGGAACCCTTTCAAACTGCGGCACAGGTCTGAGCTGCCGCGCGCTTAGGAAGCGATTAAGCCGAAGCCGCCTCGCCACCCTTGAACTTGCTTTCCTTGACGCCCTGATCGACCACGACGGCCATCTTGCGTCCCACGCCAGCCAAAGCCGTAGCCAAGCGCGTAGCCGGAGCGTTGAGCAGGAACAGCAGCTTGCTGTACAGCTCGTCCTTCGAAGGCAGGCCCGCCAACGCATCGATCTGCTTGATGTCGACAACCTTGCCTTCGACCACGCCAGCCTTGAAGCTCAGCTCTGGATTATCTTTTGCATACTTAGTCAGCGCCTTCGCCAGGGCGACAATGTCTCCCTGCGTGTAGGCGATCGAGGTGCGGCCCTTCAGCGACTTCGCAACCTCTTCGAATGCCGTGCCAACCGAGGCGCGCTCGGCCAAAGTGTTCTTTACTACGCGATACTTCGCGCCTGCTTCGCGGATCGACTTGCGAAGCTGGTCGTCCTGGGCCACGGTGAGCTTGCCGTATTCAGCGATGAAGCCGTTTTCTACACCCTTCAACTCGCCGGCGAGCACTTCAACCTGTTCGATCTTCTTTGCCTTAGTAACAGCCATTGCAGTTCCTTCTTGAAATCTTGTCTGGGGCGGGGTAGTGCCCGCCGGCAGCCTCGCGGCCGCTCAAACCTCTTGGGGCACTACTTCGTCTTCAGTGCTGCTTCCAGCGCCAGCGTGTCCAGCGGCACTCCGGGGCCCATGCTCGAGCTAATGTAGCAGCCCTTGATGTACTTGCCCTTGGCAGCGACCGGCTTCGCCTTAATGACGCTACTGATGACTGTACGCGCATTGTCCACGAGCTTGTCGGAAGTAAACGAGATCTTGCCCACTGGCACGTGCACCAGTGCCGTCTTATCCGTGCGGAACTCGACTTTGCCGGCCTTCACTTCGGCGACGGCCTTGGCGATGTCCAGCGTGACGGTTCCGGTCTTCGGGTTCGGCATCAAGCCGCGGGGACCCAACACCTTACCGAGGCGACCCACCGAACGCATCATGTCCGGCGTTGCGATCACGGCATCGTAATCGGTCCAGCTTTCCTTCTGGATCTTTTCCACCAGCTCTTCGCCGCCCACGATATCCGCGCCTGCCGCTTCGGCTTCGCGCTGCTTTTCGCCGGTGGCGAGAACCAGAACCTTCTTGCTCTTGCCGAGTCCGTGCGGCAGAACCACCGTGCCGCGAACCATCTGGTCGGCATGCTTTGGATCGACACCCAGACGAAGGGTCACATCGACCGTTTCGTCGAACTTAGCGAACTTCACCTTTTGCAGCAGTTCGACTGCTTCCGGCAGAGCATAAGCGCGAGCTTCTACCTGGGCGCGAGCCTTCTCAATGTTCTTTCCTGACTTCTGTGCCATTCCATACTCCTGTCTTCCACCGCTGCCAACTTTCCGACTCTCCCGCGATGTTCTGCGTTCTTCGAGTCCCCCGTGACCGTTTCCTTGGACAGGGCTGACGAACCGTGGTTCTTGCGACCGGGGATCTGTGCGATCCACGGAAGATTTCTTTCGCCCACCAGCGCGCAGTGTTCAGGTGGCCCACTCAACATTGTATTCGTTGAGTGGGGCTACTGATTCAATACTAAACTATGCGGTGACTTCCAGGCCCATCGAACGCGCCGTGCCCTTCACGCTCTTCACGGCTGCTTCGAGCGATGCGGCGTTCAGATCCGGCATCTTCTGCTTGGCAATTTCAAGAACCTGCTTTTCGGTCACCTTGCCGACCTTATCCTTGTTCGGTGTGCCCGAACCCTTGGCGATGCCAGCCACTTTTTTCAGCAGCACGGCTACCGGCGGGGTCTTGGTGATGAAGGTGAACGTACGATCGCTGTAAACGGTGATGACCACCGGAACGATCAGTCCGGCAAGTTCCTTGTTCTGCGTGCGAGCGTTGAACTGCTTGCAGAACTCCATGATGTTGACCTGGGCCTGACCAAGTGCGGGACCAACCGGAGGTGCCGGAGTCGCTTTGCCGGCTTCGATCTGCAGCTTAACGGAACCTGTAACTTTCTTTGCCATTGCTAAACCTTCCTTGTTGCCTTGCCACCTCGGAGTCTAGGGTTTTCGGCTCCGCAGTACTTTGTGACAGAAGCTGAAATCGTTACGCCAATACCTTTTCCACCTGGCCGAATTCCAACTCCACAGGAGTCGAGCGACCAAAGATGGTGACCATCACTTTCAGTGTTTCGCGGTCCTCGTTAACCTCGTCCACCACGCCGGTGAAACTCGCGAAGGGGCCTTCGGTGATGCGAACCGTTTCGTTCTTTTCGTACTTGATCTTGAGCTTGGGCTTTTCCTTGCTGTCAGCTACGCGATAGACGATCTGCTTGACTTCTTCATCCGACAGGGGAGTCGGCTGCTGGCCCGTGCCCACGAATCCCGTGACCCGGGGCGTGGACTTCACCATGTGCCAGACTTCATCGTCCATGTCCATCTCAACCAGAACATAGCCGGGATAGAACATGCTTTCGCGGGTGTACTTCTTGTTGTTGCGGATTTCCGTGACCGTCTCGGTCGGAATCAAGACGCGGCCCATGCGGCTCTCCAGGCCAAATGCCCGGATGCGCGACTCCAGAGACTCCCGAACCTTCCGCTCGAACCCCGAGTAAGCGTGGATGATGTACCACTTCATCCGCGGGTTCCCGGACGTCTCCGGCGACTCCGACGCAGGCGGAGTGGCGGGCGCGCCGATCTCAGGAGTTCCCTCGGATGATGATTCCTCGGGCTTTCCTTCCGGCATCTGTCCAGACCCGTTGCTCTCGTTATTAAGATTGTCTTCCATAATTCCCCTGCGCGCCGGCCACTCGGACTGCGCGGCGGGCCCTCATTAGTGTGTGCTGAAGTACTTAAAAACCCCGTCCAGCGAACGACCAATCACGCCGTCAACCGCCCAGAAGTAGGCACCGAAGATGAACACCGTGATGATCACCACCAAGGTCGTGCCTTCCACTTCCTTGCGTGTCGGCGTCGTCACTTTTCGCATCTCATTGCGAACGTCGCCGTAAAACGACTTGATACGCTCAGGCAAGCCTTTCACCTGTTCCACGAAACCGGGTTGCGCGGTTACCGCTACTGTCTTTGCCATACATCCTGCTTTCGCTTGAGAACCCCTGGCGGATTCCACCAAGCCGCTACATCTGAGATCTGTTTGCCATGGAACCATGAAACAAGGTCATGGCAGGGGCGGAGGGATTCGAACCCCCAAAAACGGTTTTGGAGACCGCCGGTTTACCGTTGAGCCTACGCCCCTCTGTTACTACCGGACTTCGCAAACCTTATAGCTGTCCACCTTCGGCGCCTTTGGCGCGAAGCGCGTGGACAGCTCCCGCGAGCTTACTTAACTTCGCGATGGTCCGTGTGCTTGCGACACTTACGGCAGAACTTGCTGAACTCGAGACGTTCGGTCGTGGTCTTGCGGTTCTTGGTCGTCGAGTAGTTCTTATTCTTGCACACAGTGCACTGGAGCTGACAAATTTCGCGGGGCATCTACTTCTCCTTTTACCCGACAGGTTCCCTGCCGAGCCTTGTCCGGGTCCGTGCCCGGAAATCGACGACTGAATAACTCACTCGCCGAGGTGCAGCTTGAATCTCAACTGAACCGGGAGTCCCAGACCCGCTTCTATCGGCAGGCCCGGGTTCCCAATCCCTAATCTCAGAGTTACAGAATCTCGGAGATCGTGCCGGCGCCCACGGTGCGGCCGCCTTCGCGAATCGCGAAGCGCAGACCCTTTTCCATGGCCACAGGCGTAATCAGTTCCACTTCGATCGTAACGTTGTCGCCAGGCATCACCATCTCGGTGCCTTCCGGCAGCTTCGCCACCCCCGTCACGTCCGTCGTGCGGAAGTAGAACTGCGGACGATAGCCGTTGAAGAACGGAGTGTGACGGCCGCCTTCTTCCTTCGACAGCACGTAAACTTCGCCCTTGAACTTGGTGTGCGGGGTGATCGAGCCGGTCTTGGCCAACACCATGCCGCGCTCGACGTCTTCCTTCGCAATACCGCGCAGCAGCAAGCCAGCGTTGTCACCGGCCATACCTGCATCGAGCTGCTTCTTGAACATTTCGACGCCGGTCACCACCGTCTTGCGGGTGTCGCGGAAGCCCACGATTTCGACTTCCTCGCCAACCTTCACCTGACCGCGCTCGATACGGCCGGTCACCACCGTGCCGCGGCCCGAGATCGAGAAGATATCTTCAATCGGCATCAGGAAGGGCTGATCGATGGCACGAGCCGGCAGCGGAACGTTCTTATCCACCGCTTCCATCAGCTCGTCAATCGTCTTTTCCCACTTCTCTTCGCCATTCAGCGCGCCCAGCGCCGATCCACGAATCACCGGCAGATCGTCGCCCGGGAACTTGTACTTCGACAGCAGTTCACGAACTTCCATCTCGACCAGGTCGATCAGCTCAGGATCTTCAACCGCGTCGCACTTGTTCAGGAAAACCACGATGTAGGGCACGCCAACCTGGCGGGCCAACAGCACGTGTTCCTTGGTCTGCGGCATCGGACCGTCGGTCGCCGCCACCACCAGGATCGCGCCGTCCATCTGCGCCGCGCCGGTGATCATGTTCTTGATGTAGTCGGCGTGGCCCGGGCAATCCACGTGGGCGTAGTGACGGTTGCCCGTCTCATACTCCACGTGCGCCGTGGCAATCGTGATACCGCGCTCGCGCTCTTCCGGCGCATTGTCAATCGAGTCAAACGAGCGGAACTTGATGTTCGGATTGTGCTTTGCCAGCACCTTCGTGATCGCCGCCGTCAACGTCGTCTTGCCATGGTCAATGTGACCAATCGTTCCAACATTCACGTGCGGCTTGCTGCGGTCAAATTTCTCTTTCGCCATTGCCCTTTGCCCTAAATATTACGGTGAATTTTTTGCGTACTTCTCGCGCAGACCCGGTGCTGGTTCGTCGGGATCGGCAACCGCCACTGATGTTACTTGATTCGCGGCAGAATCCGTCTTGCACCACAAGGCGACCTGCGCGTTCCGGCCCCGCCGGCTACTCGCAATCGCCTTCACTCAATCCCCGAACCCACAACAGCCCTCCCCAAAGGGAGGGCCGCGGTTAGGTTCGGCCTTACTTAGAAAATGGAGCTGATGACCAGGATTGAACTGGTGACCTCTCCCTTACCAAGGGAGTGCTCTACCAACTGAGCTACATCAGCATTTACAACTCGCAGTATATACGACCTGCAGAACTTCTGGAGCGGGAGACGGGAATCGAACCCGCGACCAACAGCTTGGAAGGCTGAGACTCTACCACTGAGTTACTCCCGCCCGCTACAACCTACTCTTGCCCGGAACGGCTACGCTCTTCCAACACTTCGCGCCGGTAATGAATCCAGCTTCGAAACGCGAACAACGCCAATAACACCAGCGCCACTCCGCGAACACTTACATCCAGCAATGGCGCGCCATCAGGTCCGGTGACCGTCCTGATTGTTTCCGGACTTAACGTCGTCCATTCCAGTACGCCAAGCCCAGCGAAGATGAGCATCGCAATTCTGAACTTCTTCGCTGTCGCCATACGCCTCAATCATACGCCGCCACGGCGAGCCATGCTCAAGCCGGACAGCAAAAAATGGTGCACAGGGGAGGATTCGAACCTCCGTAGACCTAAGGCCGACAGATTTACAGTCTGTTGGTTTTAACCACTCACCCACCTGTGCGAAAACTCTTCTGAATAGCACCGAAGTGCGCATCGGTTCCGCGCTAACTTTTGAAAGATCTGACAGGCATATGACCCGCCGCGGAGCAATCTTTGTGTCTGGCTCGCCGAACGCTTACGGCCAGACCCGCAAAACCGAACCTCACCGCTGGCGGCAATCGCCGCACAATCAGCCTGTCCGGTAGATCCTGTTGGAGGGCGTTTCTTCGAAAAGACGACCGCACTTGGGATCTTGTCTCGCCGTGCATCCGCTGGTGCATTGCGAGACGGAACTTGGAGCTGGCGAAGGGATTTGAACCCCCGACCCTCTGATTACAAATCAGATGCTCTACCAGCTGAGCTACGCCAGCCCACCAAAGCCGTTTCCTGCCAAACCACTACCGCGCTTCGGAAAACTGAACCGGCGTCCGGGACTCCAAAGCGAAGATAGCACGTGACCCTGCATTGCGCAACTCGCTTTCCGTTACCGGCGCCTGGTGCTAACGTCGTGCTATCATTCGGCACCAAGCATGATATTACCTGAAAAGTTTTGGAGTGGCTACCAATCCGGCAAGCCCGCTTTTGCCGCCAACTCCTCCTCATCTGCTCGCACTCTTTTTTCCGCCTGCGCGACATCCCTTCGCATCCGCGTTCGCACCGCCACCACCCAGTCATGAGAGCCAGGCGTCGCCTATTCATCATCTCGATTTGTGTTCTGTTGTTTGTAGCAGCCGTGGCCTCGGTGGTGCTGCTGCGCAAGCAGGCCGCGCCCGAAGCTGCAAGACTGCTGCCTGAAGCCGATGCCGTTATCTACATCGATTTCGGCACGGTACGCAACCTCACCGCCTTCGATCAGCAGCAATTGCCGCGACTGGCTCCGGGCTATGAACAGTTCGTCAAAGACACCGGCTTCGCCTTTGAACGCGATCTCGACGAAGCGGCAATGGCCGTGCATCGCAGCCCCAATCGCGGAGCCACGCGCTATTCGGAAATCCTCGTTGGTCACTACGACCAGATTAAACTGGCGCAATACCTGCGTCAGCACGCGCGCTCGATCGAGAATTATCGCAATGTCGATGTGTTCGCCATTCCGATCGAGAACCGCACATTGCGGGTCGCGTTGCTCGCGATTGACACTGTGGCGATCTCCAACGTCGATGACCCGAGCATCGTGCACGGCATGATCGATCGCTTCAAGAAAGTCGCGCTGCCTTTTGGCGGACCGGTTCTTGTTCGAACCTACTACAACAAAGTTCCGCTCGGCAGCCTGCTCTGGGCCATTTCTCGCATTCCGGCCTCCAACTTCGGATCCAGCACAAAGGCTCAGCAGGCGTCATCGTTTACGCTACCGGGAGGCATCGACGTTGGACTGCCCAGCGATAGCGATGTCGTCGTCTCGTTGCGCATGTTGACCACCATTCATGCGCGAGCCGAGTTTTACACGCAAAGTGAGGATGCAGCGCGGAACTTCACCGAGCAGACCTCCACGTTTCTCACTTTGTTCCGCAGCATTCAGGCAAACACGGCTCCGGGGCCAGGAGATACGGACGTAAAAGCTGTTTTCGATTCGATCAAAGTCACGCAGAAGGGCGAGCGCGCTGAGGTCACGGCGACGATCCCACCAAGCTTTCTGCGCAAACTTGTGAACGATCCGACACGCAGCGTCACCGGCGAGGAACCCACGCCCGCCGCTCCCGCGACCCAAACACCGGCAGCAAAACAGCCTGCCGGTAAACAAAAGTAAAGCGGGCCTGCAAAGGCCCGCTCAGCAGTTCTCACACCTTCCCTCCCTGCATCCCATTCATCACGCAAATTTCTGCATTTGGGGGAGGAGATGAAGAAAATTCGTTTTGTACTAGGTTCGACGCTATTGATTTCCGCGCTGCTGGCAGGCACCGGATGCGCCGAACGCCGCCACGGCTACTATGACCCTTACTACCATGACCGCCATCGTTGGGGACCAGACGAAGACCGCTATTACCACGAGTGGTATGTGCGGACTTATCCAAACCGCGATTATCGCGAATACCGGCGCCTCGAAAAGAAAGAGCAGGAGCGCTACTGGCATGAACGTCACGAGCACGATCGTGACCATGACCACGATCACGATCACCACTGATCGGCTAAGCCCCACCCTGAAATGGCACGCTGGAGTTCAGGATGGGGCGCTCGCCCTGATCACCACTTGTTCATTCCGCCCACAGTACCGACCACACACTCTGACATCGAATCCTCAACTTGTGTTCCAATAAATCCGTGCTCCTTGAGCTTCGCAATCTCACGGTTGAGTTCCCCACGGCCCGTGGGCCGGTCGCGGCCGTGCGCGATATTTCGCTCGCGCTCAACTCGGGAGAAACACTTGCCCTGGTAGGGGAATCTGGCTCCGGCAAGAGCGTCACTTCGCTGGGCATCATGGGGCTGCTTCCGCCGCAGGCACGCATGACAGGCGAAGTGATGCTCGAGGGCCTCAACCTGCTCAACGCCTCGCCAACCGAGTTGCAGCAGCTTCGCGGTACCCGCACGGCAATGATTTTCCAGGAGCCCATGACCGCGCTCAATCCTGTGATGCGCATTGGAGACCAGATCGCTGAAGCCGTGCTCGCCCACGCGCCCGCCACGACACGCGAGCAGGTTCGCCAGCGCGCCATCGAAGCCTTGCTCGAGGTCGCCATCCCCGACCCCGAACGTCGCTGGCGGGACTATCCGCACCAACTCTCCGGTGGCCAGCGCCAGCGGGTGATGATCGCCATGGCCATTGTGAATCGCCCCGCACTGCTCATCGCCGATGAGCCCACAACGGCACTCGACGTCACGGTGCAGGCACAGATCCTGGCGCTTCTGGACGACCTTCGGAAACGGCTCGGACTTGCCATGCTGTTCGTCTCGCACGACCTGGCGGTCGTCAATCGCATCAGCGACCGAATCGCGGTGATGTATGCCGGGAGAATCGTTGAGACCGCTTCTTCCGCCGAGCTTTTTGCTCACCCGGCACACCCCTACACGCGAGGACTGCTTGGCTCGATTCCAACTCTAAAGACAGATCGCAGCGAACCCCTGCGCACGATTGAAGGCTCAGTGCCATCGCCTGGAGCACTGCCGCGAGGATGCGCTTTCGCTCCGCGCTGCCCTCTGCATATTGCGCCGTGCGATGCAGCGGTTCCGGAGCTCACGGAGGTCGCGCCTAGCCACTTCGTACGCTGCATCCGCGCTGGTGCAACCTCGTAGCTGCCGATCTGCGCGGCGGCCACTCCTCGGCTCACCCTTTTTTCGAATCGTCATCGACAGTGACTGCGGCGAGCACGGCCCGCACGGTTTCCGAGATTCGGTCCAGCATCAGGGATGACTCTTTCACCAGCTTGCGCACATCCTCGGGAACGTCCGCGTGTGTCTGCATCAGATGCATGGTGAAAGTCATTGCCGCGAGCGGGTTGTTGATTTCGTGCGCCAGTTCATTCACCAGTTTGCGCTTACTGGACAACTCGCTTGCCAGCCGCTCCGCTTGCTGCGCTCGCACGTGCTCGCTCAAATCCACCACGTATGCCGCCCATTCCAGCGGCTCCAGACTTAGCCGCACCGCTCCACACATTGCGGGAGTGCGCTTGCCATCGCGCGTAACAAATTCCTTCTCGTAAGGCACACATACGCCGTACTCGCGCAGTTGCTCGATGCCGTTCTGGTCGAGTTCATGATCCTCAGGAGCGCTCATGGCTGACCAGTGAATGGCTTTGGATCTGATCTCCTCGCGCGTGTAACCCACCATTCGCAGGAACGCATCGTTAGCATCCATCACCGCTCTTTCGTTGCTCATCACGACGCCCAGGTGGGCCGAGCGAAACAGGTGCGATAACGAATTCTGCAGCGATGCGGGAACCTCCGACTGGTAGGCGCGGATGGAGATCTCCAGCAGTGCATGGTGGCTCTCTCCCATGCGCAGCACGTCGTGGACCAGGGTGCTCAGGTTGATCCCCAGCAGGTTTGCCTCGATCACCTGTGCAATCGTGCGCTGCAGAATTCGCGTTTCCGTCACAACCTGCGGAATCGTGTATCCCTGCTGGTAGCGCACGCGTCCATGAATCTGTGCCGCGTGGAATGCCTGCGCGCTGATTTCATTCGAGGCCTCGTCGATGCGCGCAATTAACTCCTTGAGCACATCGCCAATGTGATCTGTGCGCTCCTCCCTGGTCAACCGGATCGCCATGAGATCAGGCTGCTGCTCGACTTCCTGCAGCCAAAGGTCTGTGATCGCTTGCAGTCGGTTGCGCAGGACGTCGGAAACCCGCTGCGTTCGCGTCAGTGGCGTGGATTTCCGTGGATTCTCCGCCCTCTCCAGTATCGTATTCACGAGCACATCGATATCGGTTGGCTTTACGAAGTAATCGTCCACCTGATTGCGAATGGCGCGCAACGCCGTTTCGAAATCCGGGTAGCCCGTTAGGATGAAGGTCGCGGCTTCCGGTTGCGTCCTGCGCATGGCGCTGACAACGGTGAAACCGTCTCCTGGTTCGCCAATGTTCATATCCGACAGCAGGACGTGAAACCGCCGGCTATGGATCAGCTCCAGCGCCTGGGGGACGCTGGAGGCGGTCGTAACATCCATGCCGCGCGCTCTCATGAGTTCCGAGAACGTCTTCAGCAGAGCGGCGTCGTCGTCGACCAACAGTAAACGTTTCACTCGGAAACTTATGATGCACAATCGGTGAGTTGAACACGCATAAGAACTGCGGGACGCGCACTTTTCTCGTGGATAACACTCCTACGCCCCACCTGCATCCCATTCTCCAGCAAGCGTTAAACTCGCACCCGACGCCTGAAACCTTTATCATGCAGACGCGGGGTTTTGCCGCCCCACACGGAGGCACCCATGTTCGGATTCACGCGCTATAACTACGACCGTTTTCGCCGAGAGATGCTGCAGGGCCACGCTTCTGACCGCTGGAGCCGGGCTCCGGAGCCCGGCGATGAAGCGCCCGGCTTCGAGTTGCGCTCCCTTTCCGGCGACGTGGTCAAACTCTCCGATTTCAAAGATTCCCGCAACGTAGTCGTCACGTTCGGTTCGGCCACCTGTCCGCAAACTGCCGCTTCGATAGGCGGCCTGCGCTCGCTCGCCCGCGAGTTCCCGCTCTCAGAGGTGGAGTTCCTTTTCATCTACGTGCGGGAAGCGCATCCAGGCGCCGAACTGCCGCCGCATCACTCCATGGCCGAAAAGGCGCGTGCCGCGATGCTGCTGCGCGAGCAGGAACACATCGATTTCCCCATCCTCGTCGATGAACTTGGCGGCGAGACCCACCGCAAGTACGGCGCACTGCCCAATGCCTCGTTCATCGTGGACAAGAGCGGAAGGATTGCCTACCGCTCGCTGGCCAGCCATCCTGCTTCACTCGGCGCCGCCCTCGAAGAACTGCTCGAGCGCCAGAAAGAGCGTGGCGTTCAGCACGCCATCGTGCACGGCGGCGAAGACACCATAACGCCGTCGCTCAAAACCTTCCTGAACGCCTACCGTGCGATCGAGCGCGGTGGATACGACGCGGTAGTCAATTTCCGTGGCGAACTCGGCTTCCCTGGCCGCGTAGTCCTGCGCGGCGGGCGCCTGGCTCGTCCCATGACTGAGCACCCGGCGATCACGATCACGACTGCTGTCGGCGTCGCTGCCGCAATTGGTCTCGGCATCTGGGCGGGATACGAACTGCGCAAGCGCCGCTTTGCGCGCCGTCCTTATGACGCCTATCGCAAGCTCGAACACCGCCCCGCCGACGAAGACGATTACAGCGCCGTCGGTATCTGAGCGAAACATTTCGGCCCTTCACCAATAAGCGCCTCCGGTCTGGTGCCCCACCTCTGCCCACCGTTGGCAGAGGTGGGTGTTTTGCTTTTGCTCTCGTAGTTACTTTTTGTCAGCCTGAGCGAATCAAACGATCGCTACGAAGTTCCTCTCTCCGACATAATGTGTTTGACATAGTAACTCTACATATGTAGAGTTACTCGCGCCATGCTCACCCCGGTTCGACTCTCGCCTCAAACGCTTCTGCTGCTCGACGCCCTTGTTGCCGATGCATTCTCCTGGCACTACGGCTACGACCTCAGCCACGCGACCGCGCTCAAGTCTGGAACGCTCTACCCCATCCTCATGCGTCTCTGCGAACGCAAATGGCTCGAGACCCGCTGGGAACCTTCCAAGGAGGGTCGCCCGCCGCGCCACATGTATCGCCTGACGGGAGCCGGACTGAAAGCCGCACGTAATGCCCTGACGAGCGATAGCCGCAAGGGTGCGAAAAGCCGTCCCATCCTCGGCCAAGCAGGCGCCCAATGAAGACGCTCATCGAAGTCTTCACTCGCTGCCTTCTTAAACTCGCCGTGTCCATCAATCCTCCGGAGCAAAGCGAGTGGACATCCGCGATGCTCGCCGAATCCGACCTGATCAGTTCACATTTCGAAGCTTTCCGCTGGGCTGTCGGCGCGCTCTCTTTCTCCTGCCGATGCCGACTGCTCGCCGCGCCAGCCACTATATGGGAGAACCTTGTCATGAATCGCACATCGCGTTTTTCCGTGCTCGCACTGCTGGCTGTGATCTCGGCGCTGTTTGCCACCTCAACGTTTCGCGATGCTGCCGAAATCCTGCCAGCTTCTCTCCGCCTTGCCTCCGGCCATTCTGTAATCAGAGCGGATCAGCTTCGACACATCGCAATCGAGGCTGAGCGAAGCCGCGATGCCTCGGCTCTCGCCTTTGCTTCCATCCATTTCGACAGTTCCACAGGTTCGTCGGAAGCTATGAGCTTCGCCAATAAGGCAATCGCCATCGATCCCTCCCTCTCGTGGATTCGCTATTTCGTAATTCGCAACTACTGGCGGCTCGACAACTCGAGCACCACATTTGCGGCTGAAATTCCGCAAGTGATCGCGTCCGACCCCGATAACGCGGTTGGATACCTGCTGCTGGCCGACTCCATTCATCGTGCCGATGGCAAGCTGATGATTCACCGCGCCGAATGGCAATCGGCCATGAACCACGCCTTCTCTGCACCCAACTACGACAACTATCTCTATCGCCGTCTGCAACTCTACCGCCAGGTGATGAAGAGGCACGACCTGCCACCTTTGGAGGCGACATCAGCGATGCTCGCCACAGGATCTGTCAGTGCCTCAGACGTTATGTCGTACGGCAAGCAGTTGATCTCCTCTGGAAACTCGCGGGACTGCGCCAAGGTCATTCGCTTCGCTGCCATGATTCAAGGCGGACAAACAACCTTCGAATGGTACATAGGAGAAAACTTGCGCAATCTCGCGCTTCCAGCTCTCGGCAAGCAAGTCTCATTGCCGCTCGCTGCTCCGCCCCGCACAGTGTTCGCGTCAGCCAGCTACTCCCAGATCTCCTCCGGATACCAGTTGGACGCGATTGTCGTTCAGATATCTTTGTTACTCGCCGTTCTAGCCACCTCAAGCGCTTTGATTCTTGCAGCCATCGTTCTTCTTCGCCGCAGTGCTTCCGGGCGACTGCAAGGCCTGCTTCGTGCAACCGTGGCAGTCGCAATCGCGGATGTACTTCTCACCTTCATCGCCTATATCCCTTTTGCCATTGCATACCGTGCGTACCAGCGCGCGGCGACTGTGCAAGACGCAGCTATGCACGCGACAGCATTCAAAGCCTTTCACACCTTGCCGTGGAACGTTTACCTATTTTTCATCAGCAAACAGGCGTCTTTCTACGGGTGGCAGGCGTTGATCCTGGGCCTCGCGACGGTCCTACTGCTGCGCATAGCCTTCCACATTCCGCGCAATCGGCGGAATGCAGTGCCCCACGCAGTCTGATTTCACGGCTCGGACTTGTCCGGAGCGATCGACATGTGACTTTCGTGCGCTGCATGTATACATATAAGTCTTTCCAGTGTTGTACGATCGGCCTACCCTGAAGATTCCTGTCCTCTCAGGTGTCAGGTGATCTACTTCACAGGAGCGCGCTGTTGCCTCGCTTGGTTCACAATCGGCTCTCGCTTGCAAAACTCTTCATTTCTGCCCTGCTCGTGATTGCGATCTCTCCCACGGCGTGGTCGCAGGCATCTCCCGACGAGAGCCTTGCCGACTACGCTCGCCGGATCCGCAGTGAAAAGAAGAATCGCGTTCTGGTGAATGCCGAACAAGGCAGAGAACTGCTCAAGGCCGTCGATGAGATCACTACCTTTTCCAGCCAGGACAGCGGATTCCCAAAGCTTGCTCCCATCCGGCGAAAGCTCATCGGACGCACCGAAGCCGAGAAGCACCTCACTCACCAGGCACAGGAAGAAGCCGACATGGCGCGCCGCACCGAGGAGACGACGATCGTGCTCGAGAAGTTCGGCATGCTACCGCCAAATTTCAAGCTGCAGGCCGCTAGCGACGATTACGTTATGAGCGGCATCGCGGGTTATTACCAGTTTTCGGACAAGACCATGTATCTGCTCAACTGGATCCCGCTGGAATTGCAAAAGACGGTGATGGCCCACGAACTGACGCATGCCCTGCAGGACCAGAACTTCGATCTCGACAAGTTCTCCAACGCCAAAGTGGTCGCGCCCAAAGCGCAACTGAAGGTCGCGCAGGAAGACACGGCTGAGGGAACGCTGGCGCGCCGAGCTGTGATCGAAGGTCAGGCATCGCTGGTCGGCGTCGATTATCTGTTGAGGGATACGGGCATAAGCTTTGCGGACTCACCTCGCGCCCGCGATCTAGCCGAGCAATTTGTACAAGAAAGCTACAACCCTCCTCTTTCGGTTCACAATGCGCCGCGAATCCTGCGTGACATCATGCTGTTCCCATATCGCGAAGGAATGCAGTTTGAACTGGCTCTGCTGGAGCACGGTGGACGTCATGAGGCTTTCCGGGAAGCATTCCGCCGCCCGCCGGTCAACACGCATCAGGTGCTGCAACCCGCCGCTTATCGCAGTAACGAGCGCACGCCAGTGGTTGAGATTGGCGATCTCAACCCAGTACTCGGCAAAGCGTATGAGCCCTACGACTGCGGAACTCTTGGCGAATTCGACGTGCAGATGATGGTCCAGGAATTCGGCCGCGAAAATGATATCTACTCGGTCGCGCGCAACTGGAATGGTGGCTCCTATGTTGCGATGAAGCGCGCAGGACTGCCAGCCGACAAACAAGTAAACACGGCCGACATTTCGCTGATCTATGTCTCCCGCTGGAAGTCGTCGGAAGCCGCGCAGCGCTTCGGCACCATTTATCTTCAGGCGATCCAGAGACGCATGCCAGCCAGCACCGCCACTCAATCCGAGTGTGATGAAGACAAGTGCTTCAGCGCGTTGTGGGAGCAGCACGCCTCTACCAGCGAAGGGCCCGTAAACATCGAGCTCTGGCCCGGAAACTTGCTGGTCATCACCCATGGCCTTGATGACGCAACCGTGGCAGCCGTGCGCCCCTTGGTACTACACCCACAGCATGCGCGTGCCTCCATGAATCCGCAGGAACTCACTCCGCGCCTCTTCGCCATCCCTGAATTCCAGGCGCTCTCGCATCAACTCGGCGAGGAGTTCAACCGCGAATTCGTGGAACGCTTAAAGCAATAAACGATCTTTTCCCCGATACAACTACAAGAAGAAAGGCGCGGACCTAAGTCCGCGCCGTGTTTTCTCGCGACGCCAAATGTCGCGAGTTCCTCAGCTACCTCAACAACTGACGAATTACGTACTGCAGGATTCCGCCATGCTGGTAATACAGCACCTCCTGCGGAGTGTCGATTCTGAGCGTAGCGTTGAAGATTTTCACCGTTCCATCTGCAGCCGTCGCCTTTACCTGCACGGTCTTGCCCGGAGCGAAGTTCTTCAGCGCCTCATCGAGTCCTACAATCTCGTAGCTCTCTTCTCCGGTGATGCCGACCGTGTCCGGCGTCTGTTCCGGCAGGAACTGCAGCGGCAAAATTCCCATGCCCACCAGATTCGAGCGGTGGATGCGCTCGAAGCTCTCGGCAATCACTGCTCTCACGCCCAGCAGCAGCGGCCCCTTGGCAGCCCAGTCACGCGACGAGCCCGAGCCATATTCCTTTCCGGCAATCACGATGGCTGGCACGCCCTCGGCCTTGTACTTCATCGCCGCGTCGTAGATCGTCATCTCCTCGCCGCTCGGAATATGTTTCGTGTAGCCACCCTCGATGTGCGGCACCAGTCGATTGCGAATGCGCGTGTTAGCAAAGGTTCCGCGCATCATGACCTCGTGGTTGCCACGCCGCGAGCCATAGGAATTGAAATCCACCGGCTGCACACCATGCGCGATCAGATACTTGCCCGCCGGACTGTCCTTCTTGATCGACCCTGCCGGAGAGATGTGATCTGTCGTCACCGAATTGCCCAGCCGAGCCAGCACCCTCGCGCCTTTGATGGAGGTCACAGGTTTCGGCGCGAGGTCCATCCCCTCAAAGTAAGGCGGGTTCTGGATGTAGGTGGATTTCGCATCCCACGCGTAGGTATCGCCCGCCGGAACTTTCAGGCCCCTCCAGCGTTCGTCACCCTCCAGCACGCTGGCATAGCTCTCACGGAACATCGACGAAGTGATCACCTTTCTCACCACGTCATCCACTTCCTTCTGCGTCGGCCACACGTCCTTCAAATACACCGGGCCATCGTTGCCCGTGCCGATCGGATCGTGATACATGTCGATCATCTCGCCCGCTAGAGCAAAGGCCACCACCAGCGGCGGCGACATCAGGTAGTTCGCGCGTACCTCGGAGTTAATTCTTCCCTCGAAGTTTCTATTGCCTGACAGCACGCTCGCGACCACAAGGTCATTCTCCGCCACGGCATCGGAGACCGGCTCCGGCAGCGGACCGGAGTTTCCAATGCAGGTCGTGCATCCATATCCCACGAGGTTGAAGCCGATCTCATCGAGATACTTCTGCAATCCTGCTTCGCGCAGATACTCTGTCACTACCTTTGACCCCGGAGCCAGCGAGGTCTTCACCCATGCCGGACGCTTCAAGCCCTTCTCAACAGCCTTCTTTGCCACCAACCCGGCCGCCACAAGTACATTGGGATTCGAAGTATTGGTGCAGCTAGTGATGGCCGCGATCACCACACTGCCATGTCGCAACGCAGTCTTGTAGTCGGTCGAGTTGCGATCCGCTCTCACCGTTTCCGGCTTCGTAGTCTTCGCGTCGGGCTTCAGCAAGGAAGGCAGCGCATTGCCAAACGATGCCGCAGCCTGCGACAGCTCAACGCGATCCTGCGGACGCTTCGGCCCGGCAATCGAGGGCTCAATCTGTGCCAGATCGATATGCAGCACGTCGGAATACTCGGGCTCGGGCGAACTTGCGGTGTGGAACAGTCCCTGCTCTTTGTAGTAAGCCTCCACCAGCGCAATCTGCTCATCGCTGCGTCCGGTCAACCGCAAATACCGCAGCGTTTCCTCGTCCACCGGGAAGATGCCGCAGGTCGCGCCGTACTCGGGAGCCATATTCGCAATCGTTGCGCGATCCGCCAGCGTCAGTGTTCCGAGACTCGGCCCGAAGTATTCGACGAATTTGCCAACCACGCCTTTCTTGCGCAGAGCTTCGGTAACGGTAAGCACAAGGTCGGTGGCGGTTGATCCTTCTCTCAATTCTCCGGTGAAGCGCACGCCCACCACCTGCGGAATCAGCATGGACGCCGCCTGCCCCAGCATGGCGGCCTCGGCTTCGATGCCACCTACTCCCCAGCCCAGCACGCCCAACCCGTTCACCATCGTTGTGTGCGAGTCGGTGCCCACCAGCGTGTCCGGATAGGCCACGGGATTCTTGCCCGCCTGCTCCAGCACGAACACCACGCGGGCCAGATACTCGATATTGATCTGGTGCACAATGCCCGTATCCGGCGGCACGATCGCAAAATTGTGGAACGCGCCCTGTCCCCAGCGCAGAAACGCATATCGCTCCTGGTTGCGCTGGAACTCCATCGCCGCGTTCAGGTCGAACGCCTTGGCAGAACCGAACTCATCCACCTGCACCGAGTGGTCGATCACCAGCTCAGCCGGTTGTAGCGGATTGATCTTGGTCGCATCGCCGCCCAGCCTTGCCATGGCGTCGCGCATAGCCGCAAGGTCCACCACAGCAGGAACGCCCGTGAAATCCTGCAGCAGCACGCGGCTCGGCATGAAAGAGATTTCCTGCTCGGAAGCGGTCTTCGCCGTCCAGGAACCCAGCGCGCGAATCATCTCCGCCGTCACCGTTACTCCATCTTCACGGCGCAGCAGGTTCTCCAGCAGAATGCGCAGCGAGAAGGGCAGCCGCGCAGTGTTGAATCCGTGTTTATCGAGAGAGGAAATGCGGAAGAAGTCGTACTGCTTGCTCCCAACCTTAAGCGAAGAACAGCTGCCGAACGTATCCATAGATCGCCTTGAGTGTGGAATTTTCGGGCGAACACGGCCACCCCGCCGCATTCCCCCTCCAGGCCAGCCCGGCTCCCCGCAGACACCCCACTGCGAATCGCCCTACCGGCCGAATACAACAGTGTATGCCGAACCGCAGAATCGCGAAACTGCGGCCCTAGCGTGCGCTCGAACTTACAGTTGTACGCTCCGCTGTGGTGAAGTAATCTGCTCCGGAATCAGAAAACGCACAGTTTTCTCAAGGTCGCCATGGAAGTTCGCTTATTCGCCAGATTCGAGCGCTGCAAGCAGCCGTTCTGGTGCTTGTCCTAGTCACTGCGTCTCTTCTCATAAATATTTTCCATCCCTTTCTTCCTGCTCAGAAGTTCAAGACGATCGAGGCGGGCAAGGTCAACATTGTCGAGAAGGGGATCGTGAAAGCCACACTGTCCAACTCTGCAGGATTCAAGATCCACGGACGTGCTCACGACGATGTTCGTTTCTCCGGCCTGATGTTTTACAACGAGGAAGGCGAAGAAACGGGAGGCCTGGTGTACCAGGGAAAGGCAATTCCCGGCGGGCAGGACGCAAGCGTCTCGATGACATTCGATCAGTACCGGCAGGATCAAAACATCTATCTTCATCATGACGAGCACAAGGATGCGACCGGCTTCACAATCGACGACGGACTCTCCGTCCTGACACGCCCCGATTTCACAAATCAGAAAGAGGAATATCAACTTTACGGTCAGCTCGACAAACTTCCCCAGCCGGAGTCCGATGCACTTAAATCGCAATCAGCGCAAGCAGGAAACATAAGCACCGGGCGAGTCTTTCTCGGTGTTCGCCGCGGCCAGCAGAACGGTCAGGCTTACGACAACACTGGAGTCTTTATCAGAAACAAGTGGGGACGGTATGCAATGAAGATCTATGTCGATGACGACAACAAGCCTCATTTTGAGGTGTTCGACCCACTTGGAAAAACGGTACTGTACGATCTCGTCGCGAAACACTGAAGCGCGCACGGGGGCGTCACATCCTGAGCGGAGCGAAGGCTCCTCGAGGTGCCCTTACTCCTCGCACTGTACCTCGTCCACCGCCACCCGATCTCCCCTGACGACTCCCAAACTCACTCGCTCCGAATGCGGATGCACGACACCCAGAACTCTCCCCCGCACATCGAACTTCCATAGCGTCTCCGCGGCGCACGGAAGCGTTACCGTGATACGTTCGCGCCTCCGATCCTCGGCCATCCCCGTGTGCTCCTTCACTTCCCCCGGGGCCGAGCTTCGCAGCCACGCGGTAAGGATCAGCTTGCCATCTTTGCGCTCCAGCAAATGCACGATCGATTTTGACTTCTCCTGCGCGTCCACTTTCATCCGTGTATCAGCTACACGCACCGGATGCTCCATCAGCCTGCTCGCAAATTTCATGGCATAGAACGCCGGCTTGGGGCGGCCATTCACATCCTCGATTCCGAGATGCGAATGCACCTTGTCGTCCGGCATCCTCTTGTCCGAGTAGCGGAAATCATCGATGCGATACCACCCAGCCAGACTCGCATCGCCCTCAGCCACGGCCAAGGCAAAGGTCTTAAAGAGAAACTCCGCCGCATACCGCTGCGTATGCTCGTAGCCGTAGTAAACATCGCCTCCCGAACTCGAAGCCTGCGCCGGGCGGTAGCGGTAGTCCGCATACCCCAACTCATTCATCCACATATCGAGCGGCTTCGGTGTTGCCTCGATCATCTTCTCCATCTTTCGCGCCCGCGTGCCGTAGGTCTGCTCTGCGCGTTCCTGATCCCAGGATTCCGGATAGCCGTGCATAGCGACGACGTCCACCCAGCGATAGATCTCCTGCGGCCCCATGAGCCCGGCCATAAATTCCGCCGGTCCGTGACTCATCCCGGCAAGCACGATCACCGCGTCCGGATCGCCCTCGCGCACCGCCTTCGCACCAGCCCGCACAAGTTCGGCGAATTCCTGCGGGGTGCCGCGCCAGTAGTCCTCCATATCCGGCTCATTCCACAACTCCCAGCTCTTGATGCGACCGCGGTATCTTGTTGCGAGTGCCTTCATCATCCGGGCAAACATCGCCGCATCCCGCGGCGGCTGCTCCCAGAACAACTCCTTCTTCCGCGCCGCCCACTCCGGCGTGTAGGCCACGTACGGAATCACCTGCACTCCCGCTTTCTCGGCCTCATCCACCAGCATGTCCCAGAACGCGAAGTTGTACTTCCCCTCCTCAGGCTCAATGCCGTTCCAACTGAAGGCACAGCGCAGATAACGCGCTCCCACCTCGCGTGCCACGCGCAGATGCCTGCGCACCCGCGTCCGCGTATCGCGGCCATCGAAGTAGTCATCGCCAATGGCAAATGCCATCTGGAAGTATCCTTGAGCATCCGTCTGCGCCCGCCGCGAAACCACGAAACGTTTCAGCGGGAGTCCCTTTTCCTGACGCGGAGCAGGAGCCTGCGCATGCCCGAGCAGCGCGATTGCCAGAAATGAAATGAAGAGCGATCGTCGAACCCACATAGGTCCCGACAGCTTCACCTCAGCTTCGCGCTGGTGTCAATTCCAGAGCTCCTGTTGATGTACTGTGGTCACATGGATCGATGTTTTCGCGTTGCCCTGCTCAGATTCCTCAGCTACTCTGCTTTGGACTCAGTCTCTTTCAGAGGTCGATATGCGTAATCGTCTCCCGCTGGTGCTTCTCCTCGTCTCTATTGCGACACTCAGTGCTACAGCCCAGATTCGCGCCACGACCGAGGACGGTCGGGCCGTAGTTCTTCGCAGTGATGGGACGTGGAATTTCGTAGCACAGCCTGCAAAGCTGTCATCTGCCGCGCCGCGGTTTCAGAAGAGCGTATCAGCTACGCAAAGGATCGCTGCTCCTCACGGAGAATTCTCGGTATTCATAGATCCCGCGCGTTGGAAGAGAAGCAAGAATGATGATAACAAGCTCACTCTCGAGTCCAGCAATGGTAAGGGCTACGCGCTGTTTATCTCCGAGGCGATCTCCATCCCCACCAGTTCCCTTCGAGAGCTGGCCCTGCACAACGCGCAGAAAATGGATCCCGGCGCACACATCGTTGCCGAAGAAAAGCGTGTCGTGAACGGCCGCGAGATTCTCTGCCTTCAGATGGAAGCCAGCTACCTGAACATTCCATTCACATATTACGGCTACTATTACGGCGGCAGTTCCGGCAACGTTCAGCTCGTCGCCTTCACGCAACGGGCGCAGTTCCCGGAGGTAAAAGCTGAATTCGATGACTTCCTCGATGGTCTCGAAATCACCGACACGCCGGTGGCCGACGTACCGGACGTTCAATCGCTTTCACTCAATGACGGACACTTCCATATCGCCTTCAACACCCGCAAGTGGAAGTCACCGGAGAAACTTGAAGGGTTCAAGCTCCGGCTTACGAATCTCAAAGGAAACGCATGGGTGCTGCTCATTCCTGAGAATCTATCCTTCCCACTCGACTCGTTCCCTGATTTCGCTTTGAACAACGCAAAAGAGCAGGACCCGAATGCCAAGGTGCTCCTGCGCGAGAAGCGGAAGGTGCACGGACAGGATGTGTGGTGTCTCAAAACTGCCGCCACGGTGAGCGGGCTTCCGTTCATCTACTACGGCTATTACTACAGCGGAACAGCGGGAAGCATGCAGGTGGTTGGCTATACGACGACCGGCACCTTCCAGGAAGTTGAATCGGATTTCGCCGAAATCATGGATACGCTCGAAATTAGCTCCTCCGCGAAAGCTGGCGAAGAGCACTGATCCTGGCATAGCACGGTGCACGACTGCCCACCTTGCATTAGAGCGTTCAGGAAGGGGTGCTCGGCTATCTTTTCCGAACGCCTCCGCTCAGTACCTTCCGCATCACGCCATTGCTCTCCACACGCAAGAACCCACGCGCATCCAGCCCGCGAGTAACGCCCTCATAGCCGCCGTCTTCTTCGACTGTCACCGCGCAATTGCAGCAATAGCTCGAGTGTTTCTCAAACCGCCGCAGAATGCTTTCCCGCGCGGAATCCACTCCCTGCTCCAGCGCCTTCTGCTCGCGGTCGAGGTCCCTTAACAATGCCGCGACTAACTCCACGCGAGAGAATCTCCTTCCCGCCTGCATTCGGAGCGAAGTCGCAATCGCAGCCAACTCCGGCGAAAACGCAATGTTATTCACATTCATCCCAACGCCCACAACCACAAACCGCACCTTTGAGAACTCCGCATTCAGTTCGGTGAGAATGCCGCAGAATTTTTTGCCGCCCATCATCACATCGTTCGGCCAGCGCAGATCACCCCACAATCCCGTGACCTCGTGCACGGCCTCCACCACCGCAAGGCCCGCGACCAGCGACAGCGTAATCGCATCTGTTGGCGTCAGCCGCGGACGCAGCAGTGCCGAACAGTAGATGCCATCGCCCAGATCGGATTTCCACGTATGGCCAGCGCGTCCCTTGCCTGCCGTCTGCTCCTCTGCCAGCCACACCGCTCCTCGGTAGCTTGCGCTTCCATCGGCGTTGGCTCCGAAATCCGTTGCGCCTGCGCGCATGGCGGTGGCGTTCGTCGATCCAATTGTGACGTAGTGGTGCACGTTCCCGGCGAAGATCGTCTCGGCAATCCTCGGCTCCAGGACTTGGGCCAGCGGCACGTCCGCTTCGCCTTCGAGCTGCCATCCATCCACGCTTGAGCCCACTACCGGAATACCCATCCCGCGCAACTGCCCGGCGATCTTCGGCAGATCGCTCTCGCTCACCCCCGCCTCCGCGGCCCACGCCTTCGCACTAAGCTCTCCTCGCGAATGTTCGAGCGCTAGCAGCGCCCGTCCCAACTCTGCACCTGTCTGTACGTTCTCTTCGGCCATGCCAAGAGTATAGAAGAGCTTGTGCATCGCAACGCGCGGCCATGTGGCACCGTTCTCGACAGCATCGATGTGAAATCACGCCGCCGAATGTGCGACAGTGTCAGTATGTCTGAGTTGCGGAATCATCGAGCGCTGGGTTTCGGCGCGTGCGCGCTTGCGAGTTCGCTCTGGGGTTGCGGGTTCTTCTTCGGCAAAATTGCTTTGGCCGAAATGGGCTTCGCTCACATGGTGCTTTATCGATTTCTATTGGCTATGGTGGTCCTGGCTCCGCTTCTGGTCACACACCGTCCCGGCTTGCAACGCCGCGAATGGGGTCTTCTCCTCATAGCTTCGTTTTTAGGCGTCCCGCTGCAGTTTCTAATTCAGTTTCACGGTCTCTCGCTCACGACCGTAAGCCATGCTTCGCTGATGGTTGGGACCATGCCTGTGATTCTGGCCGTTGGCGCGGCCATCTTCGCACACGAGCGCATGGACCGGCTTGGTTGGATCGCGCTGATGGTGTCCACGTGCGGCGCTGCGCTCATCGCGCTCAGCGGGAGGAGCCGCGCCGGGGCTGGTCATCCCTCGCTCGCGGGAGACCTGCTCGTAGTGCTCTCCTTGCTAATCGCGCTCTTCTGGGTGCTGTTGAATAAGCAGCTTGTAACCCGGCACAGCCCGATTGTGGTCACAGCCTACGGACTGCTTCTTGGCACAGTGATGCTGGTCATCTGGGTTCCGAGTCTGCATGGAACTCCGCCCTTCGCAAGCGTTTCACTGAAAGCATGGATGGCACTTGCCGCGAGTGGCGTGCTGTGTACCGCATCCACTACGCTGCTGTGGAACTGGGGAATGACACAGGTTCCAGCATCGCAGGCTGGCGTGCTGCTGAATATCGAGCCGCTAGTGGGGAGCCTGCTCGGAGTCCTCGTGCTCAAGGAGACCTTGGGAGCAAGTGCCTGGGCAGGTGGCGCGATGATTCTCGCTGCCGCTGTGACCCTGACTACACGCAGCAAGACACATGTCCGGCGACCAGCGCAACTCAGCTAAGCCACCAAAACAAAAACTCCCGGCACACTCACCGGGAGTTTTTTGATTGCGCAAACGCTCACCGCTTCTTGATGAACTTTCCTTCCTGCAGTTCGATCATCGCCTGCTTGAGTTCACCCGGATAGTTCATGACAATTGGGCCATACCACGCGACAGGTTCTTCGAGCGGCTTACCTGAGACCAGCAGGAAGCGAATGCCTTCCGGCCCGGCCTGCACGACAATTTCGTCGCCTCGATCGAACAGCACGAGCGAATGATTCGTCGCATCGTAGACCGGCGAATCATCACTGGCAGCCGCGTTCTCGGTCAGCACAGCGCGCGGCTCGGAAGCATCGCGGAACGTCCCTGCTCCCGCGAATACATAGGCAAACGCATTGCGAGTCACATCCACCTTGATGCGCTTCCGCGTGTTCGGCGGGACCGAAATATCGACATAAGCCGGATCGGCGGCTACGCCTTCCACTGGTCCGCGCTTACCCCAGAACTCACCACAGATGATCCTCGCCTTCGTCCCATCGTCTTCGGTCACTTCCGGAATCGCGCTCGATGGAATGTCCTGATAGCGCGGATCCGTCATCTTCAGCGAGGCTGGCAGGTTGGCCCACAACTGGAAACCATGCATGCGGCCACGCTCATCGCCGCGCGGCATTTCCTGGTGCAGGATGCCGCTTCCAGCCGTCATCCATTGGACGTCTCCGGCCGTCATTTTGCCCTTGTTGCCCAGGCTGTCGCCGTGCTCGACCGACCCGGCCAGCACGTAGGTGATCGTCTCGATCCCGCGATGCGGGTGCCATGGGAATCCCGCCAGATAATCTTCCGGGTGTTCATTCCGAAAATCGTCCAGCAACAGAAACGGGTCGAACTCTTTCGTCTTTCCAAAGCCAAACGCGCGCTGGAGTTTTACACCCGCGCCTTCAACCGTGGGCTGCGTCTGGAGAACTTGCTTTACAGGGCGAAGCGACATTAGGTACCTCTCTTCTAAACGTGCCGCGACCGCTCATGCCGGGCCGCGGCGGCGATTCTAATAATTTGATTCAAGCCTTTACGAACTGCACGTCAAGCGTGATCGTGACGTCTTCGCCTACGAGAATCCCTCCGGTTTCCAATGCTGCATTCCAGGTCAAACCGTAATCCTTGCGATTGATCTTGGTAGTCGCCGACAGGCCAATACGGGTATTTCCCCATGGGTCTTTCCCCGGCGCGGTCGGACCTTCGACAGCGAAGGCTACCTTGCGGGTGACCCCGTGAATTGTGAGATCGCCCTCGACGGTCAACTCCCCGGCACCATTCTGCGCGACGCTCGTAGAATTGAACGACAGCGTGGGGTACTGTTCAACGTCGAAGAAATCGGCGCTCTTCAAGTGCTTGTCGCGTTCAGGCTCGCGCGTGTCGATGGAGGCGGCGTCAATCGTGGCCTCTACTTTCGATTTGGTCACGTCGATTTCGTCGAAGATCAGGCTTCCGGAAACAGCAGCAAACCGTCCCTTCACGTTCGAGATCATCATGTGTTTCACCTTGAACTCGGCGACGGAATGAACCGGGTCAATGTTCCAGGTCGTAACTGCGGTTTGCGGTGTAGTGGCTGCGCTCATGGCTTAATTCCTCTCTCAGTTCAATTAGATGTATTACCACATTAATCGTTGCAACAAATGTTTCAGCAGGTTTCTCCCTTGCAGCTCAATATCCGTTGGGTTCTAGCGTTATTGCCATCCAAACGAAAGCTCCCGGCACACGCCGGGAGCCGTTTAGTCGTGGTCGCCGCTTACTTCCCGGCTTCCACGTTCAGCTCCACTTTCACGTCCTTGCTCACGCCCACGCCCGTGGGGTCATAACTCACGTGATAATCGAACCGGTTCAGCGTGAGCGATGCTTCGACTCCCAGCCGAGGCTCGCCTTTCATGCCCTTGCCCCGCGCCAGCGTAAATGGAATCTCCACCAGCTTCGTGACATCGCGAATCGTCAGATTGCCGGTAGCAACATACTTATCGGCCTCGACATGGCGAATGCTCGTGCTCTTGAACGTGATGTCCGGATACTTCGCGGTGTCAAAAAACTCGGGGCTGTTCAAGTGCTTGTCGCGTGTCGCGTTATCGGTAGAGATCGTCGTGGCCTTTATCACAGCCGTGACCGTACTCTTCTCCGGCGCCTGCGGATCGAACTCAATGGTTCCGCTCACATCCGTAAACCGTCCACGCACGGTGGAAATGCCCATATGCTTTACCGAGAAGTTAGCTGACGAGTGCGCGCCGTCGATCTTGTACGTATCCGCTGCCAGGGCTAAAGAACTGGTGGCCAGCACGGCCGTCAACAGCAGGAAGAGCTTTTTCATGTCCTCATCTCCAAATAGTTGTTTAAACAACTATACACCCAGTCAGATTCAACAACCTTCCTCTGCGATGCACAAAATTTCCGGTTATCGCGCTGCCGTCTCAATCAGTGTCTGTAAGCCGAAGCCATTTATGCGTCCGATCATCCAGCTCACGCCATCGCGCTTCTTCTCGCGAAAGAGCAGTGCCGCTCGCCCATAGCCATCCGGGTCGAGCGCATCTACCAGCCGTACCTCGGGATAAAGATCGAGTTCGCGCGGGTCACTGATTGCGCTGAAGAGCTTCACCAGCTTGCCTTCATCCTCGCGCGCCACCACTGTCACCACCCAGCTACGACCCTGCGGAGCCGCCGGTGAATAGCGTCCCGAATAGACGACCGTGGCGTAGTTGCTGTAGTCCAGGTCGTAGGGAACGAACTGTTCCTCCGTCAGGGAAATCGCAGGCAGCGCTGCGCTCCTTGTCGCAGGCGCCTTCTTCGCCGCCGTTCCATTCTTTGCCGCGGGAGAACTTACTCCCGCGAGCGAGAGGCCGCGCTGCGAAGCCATCCGCCGCAACTCAGAGGCGGCCAGTTCGCGCGCCAGCCCTTCCAGCTTGTTGCGCTCCCCCTCATTCGCCACATAGATCAGCGGCTGCATCTCCGAAGTCGCCGCATCGCTGATGGCCACTTGCCGTGACACCGGCTCTTCTTTCTTGAAATCCGGAAGGTCGCGCCCGCTCTGCTCCTGCACCGGCTTGCCACGTCGCAATACCGGATGATCCGGATCATCGCTCGGCGTCAGTTCAGCCTTTGGCACCACTGGATGGCCAACGCTCGCATTCTTACCATCGTCGTCGTCCTTACGTTGCAGCTTTGGACGGGTCGCATCCTCTCCTGCCGCATTCGAATCCTCCGAGCCAGCACGTTTATGCAATCTCGGACGGTCTGGATCATCTTCCGCCGGGCTCGCATCCGCCGTCTTTGCCGTTTTCCCGGATGGCGTGTCGCCCTCGCTGCCCGCCCGCCTGTGCAGTACCGGCTTCGTCGGATCCTCGACTACAACGGGAGCCACAACCGCCTTCTTGGCGGCGACAGCGGCCTCATCCGCCGCCGACTTGAATCGGCCATTGCCAAACCATGCATCCGACGTCGGGTCCGTGCGTGTTGCACTCTTCAGGGTGAATGTGCCAAGCGGCTTGCCGTATTGCTGCACTTCGTACACGGTGTCCGAATACAGGGTAAAAGGCACTGGCGTCGCGCGATACAGATCGGCGTCGTAGAAGCGCTTCTCGTAATAGAAACTGACGGGAATCAGTCGCCGCGTTCCATTCTTGTAGGTTTCCACCACGCCCACGGCCCGCGGAGTCTTCTTCTCCGGCTGCGGAGCCCTATACTGTGCCTGAATGGAAACGGAAAGCGCACCAATCGCCACCATCAGCGTGACGGCCTCTATGACTTTGCGGTATAGATGTTTCATCATGGACGTCAACGATCAAGCTCCCGACTTTACTTTGCCCGATGAAAACGGAGAGCCCGTTACACTCTCCTCCTTCAAGGGTAAACCCGTCGTCTTGTTCTTTTATCCCCGGGCCAACACGCCCGGATGCACTATCGAAGCCTGCGGCTTCCGCGACCAGTATGGCAAGCTCATCCGCGCCGGACTCACCGTGCTTGGCATCTCGCCCGACACTCCCAAGGCGCAGAAGAAATTCCAGGAAAAATACGAACTGCCCTACACCCTGCTTGCCGATGCCGATAAAGAAGTCGCCAAGCTGTTCGACGTCCTCAAGGAAAAGAACATGTACGGCAAAAAGGTGATGGGCATCGAGCGAACCACGTTTCTGATTGCCCCTGACGGAACCATCTCTCAGGTCTGGCGCAAGGTTAAACCGGAAGGCCATGCCGAGCAGGTTCTCGACCACGCCAAGGCCCACAAATAGCCAGACCCGATACTTCGGCGCATCCTTCTCTCACTCAGATGCGACCACCCCACCCTGAAACTTGCGATTTTCGTTCAGGGTGGGGCGGTCGGGGTTCAATTTGAATTAGGAGAGCACTCTCTCTAACGGATTCTTTTCGCCCCGACCTTCACCCGGAAGAGCACGTACGGCTTCTGCCGAAGATCCTTGCCATCATGAAACGTCGGCTGACGATGCAACTGGTTTGCTGTCACGTACAGGTAGCCGTCATCTCCGAGACTGAAAGTATCCGGCCACAGCAGTCGCGGATCGTGCACCAGCGTTGAGATTCCTCCCGCCGCTGTGATCTTGTGAATCGAATTGTTCTCATAATCCCCGGCATACACGTTGCCGTCTGCGTCCGACTCCAACCCGTCCGACGCGCCCTTGCCCGTGACGACCTTCACGGTCGCGGCCACCTTGTCGTCCGAAGCCGATTCGTCGCGCAGCGCCTCGGTGCTGACGGCATACAACTTTCTTCCAGACAGCGCCGAGTAGTACAGCGTCGCGCCGTCGGGACTGATTGCTATGCCATCGGAATTGATCGCCAGCGGCTGGCCATTGCTTAGCACCGGCTGCCCTTCGACAATGGCCATGAAGTTTGCTTCTGCCTGCACGCTCGGATGTTTCGCCAGCTTGCGCCAGCTCTTGCCTGTATTCAGATTCACCACGATGATTCCACCCTTGCCTGAATCCGTGATGTAGGCAAAGCCATTGCCCAGATCAAAGCGCACATCGTTCAGATACGTGCCCGGCACCGCCACCTCCGGCGGCACTGCTATGGTCTGCAACAGCTTTCCGCTCGAGAGATCAATTGCCACCAGCTTCGGCCCGCCAGACACCGGGCCTTTGAACATCGGTGCGCCGGTATCGAGCACCCATAGCCTGTCCTGCGCATCTACCACGACGCTCTGCACGCAGATGAAATGATGCGCCGCGTCGGCCTGGTCATCGCGATTGATCTCCGCATTGGGATAGGCGACCGCGTTGCCGTTCTTTACCTCGGCCACGGTGAACGCCACCTGATCGCCCCAGCGCGGAAAGTTCACAAAGATTCTTCCCTGCCGCGAGACAGTTACGCCAGTCGGCATCGGTCCGTTGAAGGTCGCCACCACTTCCAGAGCACCGACTGGTTTATCGGTCGCCAGTGCACTCGCACTCTTCTTCTGCGCCACCCCTGCAACGGTCATTCCTGCGATCAACGCACACACTGTCACTCCGCGCATCAGTGCCTTCATTTAATGTCTCCTTTCGCTCGCAGAACAGCCATCCCGCTTACCACTTCATAGGATGCAGAACTGCGAAGCCCACTATTTTCGCGGCTTTCAAGACTGCCATGTTCTCCGTGGGTGCTGCGCAATCTGGTCTGCTGCGGCGAGTTCCGCAAACTGCGGCAAAGCATTCGGCAAATTCATTGCATGTCGGCCAGATTTGCGTTCTCCTATTGTGAGCTGTCCATAATTCGTTTGCATCCACGAAAGGAACGAACCCACGTGTCTGGCAAACTGCTCAACCACGCACTCATCACTCTTCTCCTACTATGTTTTTGCAGTTCCTTGCCCGCCGAGCAGAGACCCGTTGTAAAGGTCACCGGCGGCGAGATCGTTGGTCGATCCACGCAGGATTCCAAAGCCGCAAGCTTCCGCGGAATTCCATTCGCAGCTCCGCCCGTCGGAGAATTGCGCTGGCACGCTCCTATGCCTGTTGTTCCATGGACCGGTCAACGCGATGCCGGCGAGTTTGGCGCACCATGCGCGCAGGTCGATGGGGGCTGGAACTCGCGCGACGCCCGCGACGGCAAGGAAGATTGCCTGTACCTCAACGTGGACACGCCTGATCTAAAGCCCCGCAAGCCCATCCCCGTCATGGTTTGGATCCACGGCGGAGCCAACGCCGGGGGAAGCTCACGCGGCGGACACGCCATCGAGAATCCGTTGACGCAACACGGCGTTGTCTACGTCTCGGTCGAGTATCGCTTGGGATACTTCGGGTTCCTTGCGCATCCCGAGCTCTCGAAAGAATCTGGACACGGCGCCTCTGGAAACTATGCGCTGCTCGATCAGATCGCGGCATTGAAGTGGGTGCGCGACAATATCGCAAAATTCGGCGGAGACCCCAAGCAGGTGACGCTCTTCGGTCAGTCCGCTGGCGCGTACGACATCACGATTCTCATGACGAGTCCGCTGGCGAAGGGTTTGTTTGCGCGTGCCATTGAGCAGAGCAGCCCAACCATCGTCGGCAAGCGACGTCCGCTTCCATTGGCGCAAACCGAACGACAGGGCCAGCAGCTTGCTGAAAAGCTGCACGCCCCCGCACAGGGCGCCGTCGCCTACATGCGCACGCTTTCAACTGCGGATATCATCAAAGCTTCGCCTCCTTACGGACAGGGCGGACTAATGGCGAGCATCGACGGCTATATAGTGCCGACCGATCCGGCCGCCGTCTACGCACAGCACAAAGAGCACCCGGTTCCGCTTATCATTGGCAGCAACTCGCGCGAGTTCCAGTTCGCGGGAGACAATGCAAAGCTCAAACCAGCAATCGAGGAGTTCTTCGGCGCATCGTCTCCTGCGGTGCTTGCCGCATATGGTCTTTCCCAGAACCCTGGCCCGCAAATTCCTGAGTACGGCACACCGGGCGAACAGTTCACGACCGACACGTCGTTCCGCTGCCACGCCTCGATGATCGCAGACCAACACAGCCAGATTGCCCCGACTTACCAATACGAGTACTCCCACGCATTCGCCGGAAGGAAGCTCCCGGGCGCCATCCACAGCGATGAACTCGGAATCGTTTTCGGCACGTTCTACCTGGCGCCTCCCAATGATGCCGATCGTAAGGTGTCCGCCACGATCCAGTCCTACTGGACGAACTTCGCAAAGACCAGCAATCCAAATGGCAGCAACGCACCGAAGTGGCCGGCGCACGATGCACAGTCACGCGCCTACATCAGGTTAGCCTCCGACGGAACACACACCAAATCCAACCTGCGTGGCGAGATATGTTCGCTGTATAACGCTTCCAACTCAAACACTACTCAGGAAACATCGGTGAGTGCCTCTGGTCATTGAGGCATCCGGCCTACGAGAAAAGGACGTCACACATGTGGCGTCCTTTTCTCTGCCCTGAGTCGCAGGGCGCGAGCATAAGAGGCCTTTCAAGCACTCTTTCGGCTTGAAATCAATCTTCGGAAATCGGGGACAAAGAACGGAACTCCTGACTGTCGATAGGCGTCGTATGTTGGACCGTACGCATCCAGCAGTCTCTCTTCTTCATGCTTTGAACCCACGAAAAGGTATACGGTCGCAAGCACATTGAACAGCAGCAGGTTCCGTGTCATCGTCGGCTCAGACCAGAGAATAGGCAGGGGAGAAAAGTTCAAAGGGTGCCTGCTTGCGACGAATGGACCAGTCACATTCATCCTGCCGCCTACCAGCCTTGGACCCTGAGCTTCAGCTTCATGCGGTTGCGCCTCACCCGCTGTTCCCGCGAGTGCCGATCTCACGCCAACCAGTTCCGACACACCCACCTGGCGTGCAGTCCAAATCGCATAGAGAAGCCCCGCAGCTTGAACAAGGCGAAGACCCGTTCGTGCAGTCCCTCTCACGTCGTAAAGCTGCAGACTGGGAAGCCGCCGCGCATACGCGTACAAAGCAGCGAGCCCAATCACCGCCTGTGCGTTGAAGAACAAGCGGTACGATGATCCACACGTGCACGCTCCCCGAACAAATCCTCTGCTGCTCTCTTTGCGCGCCGCGAAGCGAGCATGCTATGCACCACGCAATACGCCGCTGTGGCAAAAACGAACTTAAGAGGCGCCTTCATAGCTTTCGAATCCCTTCGCCGACTTGGAAGCAGGGCAAGGTGCAAAGGTGCGCCGAACTAATCGTCGGAAGTCTCATTCGCGGGCTGCTATGGTATTTACCAGCGATGCCCCGCAAACCCAAGTTCCCACCCTTGCCCCGCGAATTCTTCTCCCGCGATCCCCGCACGGTTGCGCGCGAACTCTTGGGAAAGCTCCTCATCCGGCGCGAGGGCTCGCTCATCATTTCCGGACGCATCGTCGAAGCCGAAGCCTACCTCGGAGCAGTCGATCCCGGAGCCCACGCCTACAACGGCCAGACGCCGCGCAACGCTGTGCTCTTCGGCTCTCCGGGCCATGCTTACGTCTATTTCATCTACGGGAATCACTACTGCACCAACATCAGTTGCATGCCGCCGGGCGATGCCGGATGCGTTCTGCTCCGAGCTCTTGAACCCGTCCACGGGGTCGAGTCCATGGCCGCGCTTCGCGGGCTGCAACTCGGCAGCGACCCGCGCCCGTCGCAATTGCGCCTGCTCACCTCCGGCCCGGGGCGCCTCTCACAAGCGCTTGGCATCGTACGCCAGCGCGACAACGGCAAAGACCTCTGCTCACCCAAAAGCGACCTGTACGTTGCCGGCGATAACTCCCCTGCGCCCGAGGTCGTCTGCACCCCGCGCATCAATGTCACTCGCGCTCCGCACGACCTCTGGAGATACGTTATCCGCGGCAATCCATTCGTCTCTGGAAAACGCGTTCCCGTAAGCAAATAAAAAAGCCGCGCCGAAGCGCAGCCCGATTCCATTCTCGTATATGTTTTGAGGGCAAAAGACCCGCTACCGCCCACAGCTGCCAGTTTTTGCCAATGTCAGTCGACGGTTTCCGTTGCGTTCAGGAACGTCTTGCGATCAACGTGATAAACCGCTCGTCCCCAGAAGAACTGCAACGCTTCCCGCCCATTCCACTTCCATCCATTCCACTTTTCAAGTTCGGCAGATACGATCGCACCCTCATCCACATACACCGGCGCGCTTTGTTCAGAATGAAAAGCGATGAACTCCCTTGTGGCCTTATAGGTCCGCCGTACGTCTCGCGGTCGTTCGAGACTCAGCATCGATAATATTCCTCGCAGATTGTGGATGCCCGCATTCTGCTACTCTGCTTTTTCACTGTCAATCTCTCATTTCAAAAACATACTGCTTCGACACCTTGGTGCCAGAGATCCCGCTTCGGTGCAGGCTTTTACTGCTACAATCCCGCCATGCGCCCGCGCTTCCAGTGGAATCTTGGCCGTCGAACACTCACGCTTGGTGAGCGCACGCTGGTCATGGGCGTCCTCAATGTGACGCCCGACTCCTTTTCCGACAGTGGCGAATTCTTCAGCCCTGATGCGGCGGTTGAGCACGGCCTTAAGCTGCTGGAACAAGGTGCCGACATTCTCGATATCGGTGGCGAATCCACTCGCCCCGGCACTCCGATCGCGCTCAGCGATGAGCCTCCACCGGCTGGCGCGGTGACTGCGCGCCAGGAACTCGACCGCGTTCTGCCCATCATTGAGGCCATCAAGCGCGAACGTCCGCAGGCTATCCTCTCCATCGATACATATAAATCTACGGTTGCGCGTCACGCCATCGCTGCCGGCGTTGAAATCGTAAATGACGTGAGTGGATTTCTGTGGGACTCCGCTATGGCCGCCACTGTCGCAGAGCGCCCATGCGCCGCCATCCTCATGCATGTTCGCGGACTGCCGCACCAGTGGATTGATCTGCCGCCTGAGCCGGACATCGTCTCGCTGGTTCGCGAAGGACTTCGCGAGCGAGTCCGCGGAGCACTCGACGCCGGTACGGCGCGAAACTCCATCGTGCTCGATCCTGGTTTTGGATTCGGTAAGAAACTCGACGAAAACTATCCCTTGCTCGCGCAGTTCAGTGAATTTCAAAAACTCGGATTTCCGCTGCTTGCCGCAGTTTCTCGCAAGGGCTTCCTGGGCCACACGGTCTCACGCCGGCTCGCCGAAATCACTCCAAGTGCGAAGGCCACGGTCATCCCACCCGAGGCTCGCGACATTGCGACCGTGGCGGCCAGCGTTGCGGCCGCACTCGCGGGAGCCCACATCGTGCGCGTTCACGCCGTGCGCCCGGTGATCGAGGCTCTCTCTATCGCCGACGCAATCCTCCGCACTCGATCGTGTTGAAGATCTTTGTTTGCGCTGGTAGCTTGCTCCTCCATTCCTGTAAGCTCGAAACCATTTCTGCTGTTACATCTTCTGCCGCACTGCGCCCATCCTAGCCGATACCAAACAGTTCAATGGAGGCAGGAATGATTCAGGGCAGAACCCTGTCGTTGTTGCTCCTCGCCGGAGTCGTGGCCCTTGGTGGCACCTGCCTCGCGGCAGCTCAGGACCAGACATCGACCTCAGGCCACGCTGCAGACAACACGAAGACGAACACGAGAGATCGCGATCCTTCGGCACTCACCGCGGATCAGCAGAAAGAGAATGTGTCGGACCGCGAACTTGCTCGTCGAGTTCGTCGCGCCATCGTCTCAGATAAATCTCTCTCAACCTATGCGCACAACATCAAGGTCATTGCGAAAGATGGCACCGTCACTCTAAAAGGCCCAGTCCACTCCGATACAGAGAAACAAGCATTGGAAGCGAAGGCCTCTGAAGCCGTAGGACAGGACAAGATCAAGAGCGAAATCTCGGTCACCGACAAACAGAAACCATCAGCGATGAGTTCTCAGCAGTAAGGGCGGACATCCGCTACGAACTTAGGAGTTATTGAATGGCAGGAAAGAATACAGCAGTTTACGGCATCTACCCGAATCGAAGCGCAGTTGAGATCGCGGTCGATGAATTACGTGCCAATGACTTTCGAAACGAAGATATTTCGGTTCTCTTCTCAGACAATCAGGGGACAAAGGACTTCGCACACGAGAAGGCAACCAAGGCTCCTGAAGGCGCCACCACCGGCGCGAGCACCGGAGCTGTGATTGGCGGCGGTCTCGGGTGGCTCGCCGGAATTGGCGCACTCGCAATACCCGGTGTTGGCCCGCTCATTGCCGCAGGCCCCATCGTAGGAGCGTTAGCCGGCCTTGGCGCCGGAGGAGCAATCGGCGGCATCGCCGGAGCGCTCATCGGAATGGGTATTCCCGAATACGAAGCTAAACGATTCGAGGGCCAAGTCAAGCAGGGCGGAGTTCTGCTTTCTGTTCATTGCGACGATTCGAACTGGACCAGGAGGGCGAAGGACATTCTGGAAAGAACCGGCGCACAAGAGGTTTCTTCCTCCGGCGAAGCATCCGCAGATGTCCGCGAATCCGACCGACCATATCGCAAGGTCGGCTAGACAACACGTTGCTCAAAGTCTGCAAAAGGGGCGGTCCATCCGCCCCTTTCTATTTTCTGCCGCCCTCGAGTAAGCGACGGATTTACCTTACGCGGCTCTTGCGCGCGCACTCTGCTCATATCCCGCCAGCGCGTAGTAGACCGCTCGATCAAAGAACCGGTCCAGCGTCTCAAGGAACTCTAGCTCTCCATAAAGCTCGAGCGCCCGTTCGGCTGCCACTTCGCGATAGACGTAGCTCCAGAGCTGTTCCTTTGAAAGCATCAGTGCCCACGCCAGTTCATGCGAGGGCACACCCTCCCGTGCCCGCTTCGCGCCGACATTGTGAAAATGCTGTTCCACATCGGATTCCGTCTTACTGAGCAACCACTCTCCCAAATGCGAATACAGCAGAACCAGCGATGAGCGGAGTTCTTCTTTGTTGATGTTGCGATAGCTCGGAGTGCGCTCTGAAACCAGCAGCTTTGCCATCAGCGTTTCTGCTATTTCCTCACAGTGTTTCTCAATAAGTCGTACCAGCTTCAAACCAAGCATCGCCTCACCTCTCCGCGTTTTTGATCAGAGAAATGAGGGAGCGGATGCGCAAAATCGCGCCACTCTCAATACCTCATTTTTGAGATTCCCCAGCGATCCCACTGAGTGTAGCTGCTCGGCGAGAGGTTAGAAGAGAACACAGCGGTTTCAGAGCAACTCCCGCATTCTCTTTCGATAGGTAGCGAAAGCTGTGCGCCCTTCCTTCGTCAGTCGAATTACTGTACGTGGAATCTTGCCGCGAAACGTCTTCTCGATTTCCACGTACCCGGCCTCTTCCAACTTGGCCAGATGGCTAGAAAGCGTGCCCTTGTTCAGTTCAGTTTCATGCGCCAGATAGAGATAATCACATTCCTGCAATCCTGAGAGCAGGGCAATGATCATCAATCGCCCAGGCTCATGAATCACCCGATCGATCTTTGATAATGCGAGTATCTGGCTATTCATGGCTTCCATTCAGGGCAGGCTTCGTGCCACGGATGTAGATGACCAACGTGGCAATGCCCGACACGATCCACACCAGCGCGCTGAAAGACATCGTGAGCCAAACGAAGCCGTCTTTCACGAACACTGCAACGGCCATCAGCACAATCGCCATAAGCAGGATCAGCCAATTCTTCCAGGCGTGCTTTCCTCCACACTTCCACACCACGATGGCGTACGCCGCTACGTTCAGAGCGTTGCCAAATATCCGCATTGTGCTGAGGTGATTGCGCTGAAGCAGCACAATGGCACAAGCCAACGCCCCTGATGCCACGCAAATGAGAACCAGAGAACGCATAACCTCGCTTCGTGCCTCGCCTGTGATCCTTAGCGGCAGCGCATAGCCCGTCCTGGGATACGTAAAGCGATTCTTGATTGCACGTATGAACAGCGCTCCTGCCGCGATAAGAACCTGTGGAAAGGCAACCATGATCAACAAGGTCCAGCCGCGCTGGCCCGCATGGCGGGACACCGCTTCGGACAACAATCCCGCAGCCAATACCGACAGCATCATCCAGCCGAATGCAATTTCGGTGGTGCCGTCCACGTTTTCGTAACGTTTAGATCGCGCTATCATCTCGCTCAATGGTCTCTCATTCAGCCACCCCGTCATGAGGTCTGAACTGCCTGTCAATTCGCCAGCTAGTTTGCACCGCCAACCGGAATTAGGCAATGATTCGGCTCTGTCATTTCTTCCTCGTTCCGAATTTGGGAATACATGGAAGGACTGGGGCGTGCTCTTACAACTAAGCGTTGGTCGCACGCAATGTGATCAGGCTGATTTCCGGCCTTGCGCCCAGGCGTGCCGGAATGCCGAGCGTTCCCAACCCTCGATTCACGTACAGCATCGCCGTTCGCGTGCGATCAGCCATAGGACGTTCAAACCGACCTGCAATGAACTCGGTCATGAATCGCGCAGGGCTGATTCCATGGTTCAGGATCTCGAGGTTGATCTGTCCGCCGTGCGTGTGCCCTGCAAGAGAGAGCTCAATCCCAAGTTCCGCCGCGCGATAAAAGGTGTTCGGATTATGCGATAGCAGGATGTTCGGCATGTCCCTGCGCACAAGATCTTCTACAGCCTGCAATTGCGGAGGCACATGGCCGCCCCCCTGAAGTAGTTCGCGCTGATAGTCAACACCGATCAGGTTCAGCCGCGCGTTTGCACACTGCAGTTGCATCGCCTCGTGCCGCAGCAACTTCATTCCGTAGCGGTGAAACAGTGCTTCGGCCTCATCCTCTGCATCAGCATAGATTTCGTGGTTGCCGTTGCAGCCCCACACGCCAAGCGCTGCTCTCAACCCACTTAGCTCGCGGATGCAGTCCTCTAGCGGATCACCTTTCTGACTCAGCAAATCGCCGGTAATTACGGCAAGGTGCGGCTTCAGCGCATTCGCCATATCCACGGCCCGGCGCAATTCCTCGGCAGGCATGAAGTCGCCGATATGAATGTCGCTGAGTTGAACGATGCGAAACCCATCGAGCGCGGCAGGAAGGGTTGGCAACGGAACATCCACGCGCACTACTTCGAAACGCAAGCGCTCGCGCGCAAACCCGTACACCGCGCCTACAAACGGCAGAGCTCCCACGACGCGCATCGCATGAACAAAAAACGCCCTGCGCTCCGGGCTCTCAATTCCGGCAGCGCTCTGGTTCTTGCGAACGCGATTCAGCCGCATCCAGAGCCACTCCGCGCCATGTACGGCCTTCAGGCAGAAGTAGGCGAACGTCGAAGTGAAAACCCAAAGCTGCACGACAGGAGAAAACACCGAGCGCACCGAGTCCGGCAGAAAATGATGGAAGATGCCGTCGAGCAACAGCGCAAACACCAGAGCACCAGCCAGCCCGAGTAGAATTCGCGTTGCATTTCGCAGCCCATTCGGTCTAAGCCGTTCTGCCACTCGCCATCCACGTGCAAACCAGAACCTTTGCGGAAAGAACAGCACGCCGGTGAGGATTATGTGCCGGATTGCAACGAGTAGAGGGATGTGAACCAAAGGTTCTCCTGGGCGACTGATCGCTCGAATGTATTGCTCGTGAGTTACTCAGCAGTTTAACGCACCAGCATGAGGAGCACTTCTGCTGGAACCGTGAGCGTGGCGGACGCGGCGTTTATGCATCCCTGAGACTCTGGGCTTTCCTGTAGTCTATTGAGTCCATGCAAGACCTCGCTGCGATTCTGGCCAGCTACAAAGAGCGTGTGACAACGCGGCGATCCGGCACTGCTCAGGGCCGCTCAGTTGTGTATTGGATGCAGCGCGCGCAACGTGCTCACGATAATCCGGCACTCGACTTAGCGGTCGAACTCGCAAACGCGCTGCGCTTGCCAGTGGTGGTCTTCTTTGGTGTCGTGCCCTACCCGAATGCCAACCTGCGGCATTACGCGTTTATGCAGCAGGCGTTTCCTGATACTGCGCAACGTCTGGCTGAGCGCAATATTGCTTTCGTTATTCGCAGACATCCGCACAGCGATGTTGCAGAGTTTTGCGACGAAGTTGAAGCCGCGCTCCTCGTGGGAGATGAGAACCCGATCCGCGAAGCTCGGCACTGGCGCGAAGCGCTGACAAAGAAGCTTCGCATCCCGTACTACATGGTCGATGCGGATGTGGCCGTGCCAAGTAAATTGCTGCTGAAAGCACAATACGCGGCACGCACGATACGGCCACGTTTGGAGGCGCTTGCGGCTGAATACTTGACTGCGTGCAAGAATCCGAAAGCCAAGTATGAATTTACGCAACGCGTGGAATCGTTCGACGCAGGCGCGCCGGATTTCGACGTGACTGCAGGATGGGAGAAGCTCGACCGCAGCGTTGCTCCGGTCGCAAGCTTCAAGGCAGGAACAACGGAAGCGTTGCGGCGTCTGAGCGACTTCATCCACGATGGGCTTGCGCATTATCCCGTGTATCAGGGTGCGCCGGAACGCGATGCAACCAGCCACATGTCTCCGTATCTTCACTTCGGACACATAAGCCCGGTGACGATTGCACTCGCTGTTCATGCGGCTAAAGTGGCGAAGGTTGCCAAGGAGAAGTACCTCGATGAGCTGATTACATGGCGCGAACTGGCGATCAACTTTGTGAGCTACAACGCTGTGTACGATTCCATCGAGTGCGCAGAGCCGTGGGCGCATAAGACGTTGGCTGCGCATGCTTCCGACCCGCGCCCAGTGCTGTATAGCCGGGCGCAACTGGAGCAGGCGCAAACGCATGATCAGCTATGGAATGCAGCCCAGTTGCAGATGCTTCACGCAGGGTGGATGCACAACTACATGCGTATGTACTGGGCGAAGAAGATTCTGGAGTGGTCGCCATCGCCGCAGGTAGCGTATCAAACGGCGGTGTACTTGAACGATAAGTACTTTCTGGATGGGCGCGATCCGAGCGGGTATGCGGGAGTGGCATGGGCGATTGCGGGGAAGTTCGACAGGCCGTGGTTTGAGCGCCCGATCTTCGGAGTAGTTCGCTATATGTCGGGCAATGCGGCTGCGAAAAAGTTCGACTCGGCACATTACATCCGGGAAATGTACAAACTGGCGGGACGGCCACTCTGATATCAGAGCGCTAATGGCAGGCGCCGAAGGGTTGCCGGAGCGAGCAATGGGGCTGAGAACGGGGCGAACATTAGCAATCTGGTAACGACTGGGCGCGGAGCGATGACGAATGAGTACCTAAAACGTTCTTTTGGAGTCGAGCAGGATGGTCACGGGGCCGTCGTTGACCAGTTCGACCTTCATTTCGGCCTGGAACTGACCGGTCTCGCAACGCAATCCGAGGGAGCGAATCTGCTCAACGAAAAATTCATATAAGCTGCGAGCCCGTTCGGGACGAGCTGCGGCGTCGAAGGAAGGACGCTTGCCGCGGCGGGTGTCGCCGTAGAGGGTGAACTGGCTGACGGCAAGGATCGCGCCGCCGACTTCGGCAACGCTGCGGTTCATTTTTCCTTCGGAGTCTTCAAAGATTCTGAGGGCGGCGATTTTCTGCGCCAGGTACTCGGCGTCTTCTTCGCCGTCTTCTGAGCCGACGCCGAGCAGAACCAGTAAACCGCGCTCAATCTGGCCAATAGTTCTGGATTCAACGGTGACGCGAGCCCGGGAGACTCTTTGGACGACAGCTCTCATTCTGTGAGTAGATATCATGAGAGTACAGATTGGATAGTGACCTTCTGGCTTCCGCCCAGGGGTTCATTCCCGCACTCTGGCTTCGTTTATTGCCAGTTGCGCATTGACCTTCACAAAATCGAACGGTTAGGATGCTAATCGGAATCGTCTGGCTCAAAGGAATATGAGAAGTAGGCCGCCTACTTGCCGGACGGCTCAACTTTTTGCAGGAGGCGCCAACACATGGCTGCAGTAGAAGAGAAACTGAAACAGATTATTGTCGAGCAACTGGGAGTGGATGAAGCAGAAGTCACCTCCTCGGCCTCGTTTGTAGACGACTTGGGCGCCGACTCGCTGGACATCGTGGAACTCGTAATGGCCTTCGAAGAGGCTTTTGACATCGAGATTCCGGACGAAGATGCTGAAAAGATCAAGACCGTGAAGGACGCGGTGGACTACATCAGCGCACATTCCAAGGCTTCGAAGTAACAGGCTGACCAGCATCTCTGTACAATAGATTCAAGAAGAAACGGCCACAGCAGCCCACGGGACCTTACTGTCCCGGCGTGTGCCGTTTCGATTTCAACGTTTCCGTTTCAATAAGGAGAATCGAATGGCTTCGTCGGACGAGAAAGTCAAACAGATCATCGTGGAGCAGTTAGGGGTGGAGGAGAGCGAAGTCACCGCCAACGCTTCTTTCCAGGACGACTTGGGTGCGGATTCACTGGACATCGTCGAACTGGTGATGGCGTTTGAAGAAGCCTTCGAAATCGAAATCCCGGACGAAGACGCAGAGAAGATCAAGACCGTAAAGGACGCGATCGACTACGTCACCGCGCACTCGAAAGGCGGGAAGTAAGCTTGAAGCGCCGAGTCGTTGTCACTGGTCTTGGGCTCATTTGTGGCGTTGGCAATACCACGCAGGAGGTTTGGGCAAGCCTCCTGGCCGGAAAGAGCGGCGTCGCCCCAATTACCGCCTTCGATACAACCCAGTTTGCCTGCACGATTGCGGCCGAGGTCAAAAACTTCGACCCGTTGAACTTTGTTGAGAAGAAAGAAATCAAGAAGATGGGACGGTTCATCCACTTCGCGCTGGCTGCGGCCACCGAAGCGGTGAGCATGTCCGGGCTGAAGATTACGCCGGAGAATGAAGAAAGCGTCGGCGTCTATATCGGTTCAGGCATCGGCGGATTTGACGTCATCGAGCGCGAACACACGGCGCTGATGGAAGGCGGTCCGCGAAAGATTTCTCCGTTCTTCATTCCTGCCGCTATCGTGAACCTTGCCGCCGGGCATGTAAGTATCCGCTTTGGCGCGAAGGGTCCGAACATGGCGAGCGCCACGGCCTGCACGACCAGTGCTCACGCGGTGGGCGACAGCTTCCGCATTATTCAGCGCGGCGATGCCGATGTGATGATTGCGGGCGGAGCTGAAGCCTCGATCACTCCGATGGGCATTGGCGGGTTTGCCGCGATGCGCGCGCTCTCGACGCGCAACAATGAACCTGAGCGTGCCAGCCGTCCGTGGGATCGCGACCGCGATGGATTCGTGGTGGGCGAAGGATCGGGCATCCTGATCCTGGAAGAACTGGAGCACGCAAAAGCACGCGGCGCGAAGATTTACGCCGAAGTGGTGGGCTACGGAATGGGCGGAGACGCCTACCATATCACCTCTCCGGCACCGGAAGGCGCGGGCGGATTCCGCGTGATGCGCAATGCGGTTCGTGATGCAGGATTGCAGCCGAGCGACATTGGCTACGTCAACGCTCACGGTACCTCGACCCCGGTGGGCGATGGACTGGAAGCATGCGCGGTCCGCAATCTGTTTGGCGATCACAAGATCGCTGTAAGCTCCACGAAGTCTATGACCGGCCACCTGCTGGGCGGCGCGGGCGGACTGGAAGCAGGCATTACGGTAATGGCTCTGCACGAGCAGACACTCCCACCGACGATCAACCTGGAAAACCAGGACGAAGAGACGGCTGGGATGGACTTTGTGCCCAACAAGGCGCGCAAGGCTCAATTGGAGTATGCGCTGTCGAATTCGTTCGGGTTCGGTGGAACGAATGGGTCGCTGGTGTTTAAGAGATGGAGTGAGTAGGAAGGATTTTGTGAAACAGCCCGGCTTCGGCCGGGCTGTTTTGCGTTTTGGGGGTAGAGGGTCAGGTGGGAGTTCGGAGGTGTGTAGGGGTCCTTCGGCTTCGCCTCAGGATGACAGCATAAGAGCAAAGGCAGGAGCAAAACACCCACCAAGAACAACAGCAGAGGCAACTGCCCCACCCTAAACTCGCGAAAAGCGCGAGTTTTAGGATGGGGCGCCCGACAGGGCGAGATCCTCACTTATATGTGGGGGCGCCGGAGGCGATGGCGGCTCGGCGGCGTAACCCGGATTTGCCACGGGCGCCATCAAAGACGAGGTCGCAGAGTTCGTCAACGAATGCTGGCGTGAGTTTCAGGTGGCGGATGAGAAAGCGCATGTAGATGGGGCCGTACAGCGAATCGAGCACAAGATCGAGATCGAGATCTTCGGGCAGTTCTCCGCGATCGATGCCACGGCGCAGGGTGGCGTAGGCCTCGGCGCGGCGGGGCTTGAGGAAGCGTTCGCGGAAGGCACGGATGAGGGTGGGGTCACTCTGACCGGCTCCCAGAATGGCAGCAACAACATTGCCGCGGCGGCTGCGCATGATCTTAATTAGCTGCCGCATTTGCAGGGAGATGTCTTTGCGGACGGCACCAGTGTCGGGAAAGTGCAGCTTCTGAGTGACACTGCTGGCGAAAGCGTCTGCCACGAGAGCAGCCTTGGTGGGCCACCAGCGATAGACGGTCGCCTTGCCAACCCCGGCCTCGGCGGCCACGCTCTCAATAGTGAGATCAGCGAATCCGTTCTCTCTGGACTCGAGAAATTTAAGAGTGCAAGTAAGGATGGCCTGATGCGCGCGCTCGCACCGTGGACGCCCCGGAGAGCGCTTGGCCGTCGTTTCGTTACCAATATTTACCTTCTTATTCATCGAGGCGATGCTAGCATGCGTTTTGGGGTACTTGGTAGAATTTTCTATCAAGTTAAATCTAAGACGCTCTGTATCGAATCTATATACAGCACAGGGCGGCAGCCGTTCTAAGCGACTCGAATACTCTGTTCAGCCGGTACTCTGGGGTGATTCCTTTCCATGTGGATTGTTGCTTTAGCTTTAAGGCGTCCCTACACATTTGTAGTGATGGCGCTGCTTATTCTCATTCTGACGCCCATCACCGTCTTGATGATGCCCACCGATATTTTTCCGGAGATCGATATCCCGGTGGTTTCGGTGATCTGGTTCTACACGGGCATGTCTCCGGAGGATATGGCGAACCGAATCGTCCTGAACTCTGAACGCGGCATCACGACGACGGTCAACAATATTGAGCACATGGAATCGCAGTCGGTAAGCGGATTGGGAATCATAAAGATCTACTTCCGGCATGGTACGAGCATCCAGACCGCAATCGCGCAGGTTACGGCAATTACCCAGACCACGGTTCGCTCGCTGCCGCCGGGAACTACGCCTCCGCTGGTGATTTCCTATAGCGCATCGACCACGCCGATTATTCAGCTTGGGTTGAGCAGCAAGACGCTTCCAGAGCAGCAGCTTTTTGACCTTGGGCAAAACTTCTTACGTACATCTCTGGCGACGGTGGAAGGCGCGGCCACGCCTTATCCCTATGGCGGCAAGATCCGCCAGATACAGGTCGATCTCGACCTGCCAAAGCTGCAGTCATATCGCATGGCCCCGGTCGATATCGTGAACGCGGTGAACGCGCAGAACCTGATTCTGCCGACGGGTACCACGAAGCTCTCAGACCTGGAATACAACGTGGAGATGAACGGCACTCCGCAGACGATTGCAGAGCTGAACGATTTGCCGGTGAGGACCACGAACGGTTCTACTCTGTATCTACGCGATGTGGCGCATGTGCGCGACGGGTTCGCTCCGCAGACGAACATTGTGCGGCAGGACGGCAACCGTGGCGCGCTGATGTCGATTTACAAGAACGGCAGGGCTTCGACGCTGCAGATTGTCGCTGGGATTAAGGGCATCGTGCCGCAGGCGCAGCAATCGTTGCCTCCGGAGCTGAAGGTCAGTTCGCTGTTCGATCAATCGCTGTTTGTGCGGGCCTCGATCAACGGCGTGCTGCATGAAGCGGCGACGGCAGCGCTGCTGACGGCATTGATGATTCTGCTGTTTTTGGGCGACTGGCGGCCGACGATCGTCATTCTGATTTCGATTCCGCTGTCGATCTTCTGTTCGATTCTGGCGCTGGCTGCGATTGGCGAGACGCTAAACATCATGACCCTGGGAGGACTGGCGCTGGCGGTCGGAATCCTGGTGGATGATGCGACGGTGGAGATTGAAAACATCGAGCGAAACCTTGCGATGGGCAAGGAAATGCGCCAGGCGATTCTGGACGGCGCGCAGCAGATCGCAGTTCCGGCATTTGTCTCGACGCTGTGTATCTGCATTGTGTTCGTGCCGATGTTCTTCCTGACGGGCGTGGCGCGGTTCCTGTTTGTGCCGCTGGCGGAGGCGGTCAGCTTCGCCATGCTGGCGAGCTACCTGCTCTCCCGAACGCTGATTCCGACGCTGGTGATGTACATCATGCGCGGACACGAGCACAAGGCCGGGGGACCGAAGACCTTCATGGGAAGGTTCCAGCGCGGATTCGAGCGCAAGTTCGACGAGTTCCGTCATGGCTACCAGGCAATGCTGGAAACGACGGTGGCGCACCGGGGAGTGTTCGTCACGGGCTTCCTGATGTTCTGCCTGCTGTCGCTGGGGCTGATTGTGTTCCTGGGTGAAGACTTCTTCCCGCAGGTGGATGCAGGGTTGATGCGTCTGCATGTGAGGGCGCGTCCGGGACTGCGCGTTGAAGAGACGGCGAAGTTGTGCGACGAGGTCGAGAAAGAACTGCATAACCAGATTCCGGGGAAAGAGATTCAGACGATTCTCGACAACATCGGACTGCCGAACTCGGGTATCAACCAGTCGTACAGCTCCTCGGGAACGGTGGGCAGCAGCGATGCAGAGATTCTGATCTCGCTGGATCCGGAGCATCACAAGCCTACGGCGCAACACATCAGGCGGTTGCGCGAAGTGCTGCCGCAAAAGTTTCCGGGGGTGGAGTTCTTCTTCCAGCCAGCGGATATCGTGACGCAGATTTTGAACTTTGGACTGCCGGCGCCGCTGGATGTGCAGGTGATTGGGCCGGATATGCAGAGCAATTACGCGATTGCACAGCAGATCTCAAACCGCATGCGGCATATTCCGGGCACGGCGGATGTGCATGTGCAACAACTGCTCTCTTCTCCGACGCTGCACCTGGACCTGGACCGCACACGCATGCAGCAGGTGGGACTGAGTGCCCGCGACGTGGCGCAGAGCGTGCTGATCTCGCTGAGCGGCAGCTTCCAGACATCACCGAACTTCTGGCTGAATCCGAAGAACGGCGTGACCTACCAAATGGCGGTGCAGACGCCGCAATATCGCATCACGAGCCTGGATGACCTGATGGCCGTTCCGGTAAACGCTCCGCAGGGATCGCAGTTGATGGGAAACCTGGTGCAGGTGCATCCGGTGGCGCGCCCGGCGGTGGTGAACCACTTCGGCATTCAGCCGGTGATCGATGTTTACGCCAGCACGCAGGATCGCGATCTGGGCGCGGTGGCGGCGGAAACCGACAAGGTGATCCAGAGCTTCAAGGGACACCTGCCTCGCGGCACGCAGATTGTGCTGCGCGGACAGGTGAGCACGATGCGCTCGTCATTCTTCGGCCTAGGCGTGGGATTGCTCGGCGCGATTGTGCTGGTGTATCTGCTGATTGTGGTGAACTTCCAGTCGTGGCTCGATCCGTTCATTATCATCTCGGCGCTGCCGGGTGCGCTGGCGGGCATTTGCTGGTTCCTGCTGCTGACGCACACGACGCTGAGCGTGCCTTCGCTGACGGGCGCGGTGATGTGCATGGGCGTGGCGACGGCGAACTCGATCCTGATGGTGAGCTTTGCACGCGAACAGATGGATGAAGGCGTGCCAGCGATTTCGGCGGCGGTCTCGGCAGGATTCACGCGCGTGCGCCCGGTGCTGATGACGGCGCTGGCGATGATTATCGGCATGGTGCCGATGGCGTTGGGCTTTGGCGAAGGTGGCGAACAGAACGCTCCTCTGGGCCGCGCCGTGATCGGCGGACTGCTGTTTGCAACGGTGGCGACGCTGTTCTTCGTACCCAGCGTTTTTGCAATTTTCCATAGCCGGCTGGAACGGCGGGCACAGGCGCAACAGGAATAGTTGGATTTAGGTTTTTACATCGGAGTCAAAGCATGAGTACTGAGAACGACTTGAAGCACACTCTGCCGCAAGACCAGCAGGCGCATGGCACCGAGCAACACCACGTGCAGACGCAAGCGGAGCGGGACCAGGAAATCGAGGAACTGCAACAGCACTCGAAACATCAACCTCCGCACGTGGAGCGTCCGCCGGATGTTCCTCCGGCACCGCCGCGGCGCGCGCTGATGTTCCTGGCAAGTGTGGTGCTGCTGTTGTTGATCGCGGGCGGACTGACGCTGATCGCAAGGACGAGCCACGAAAACGCGCTGGCCAAAGAGACGGAGAAAAGCGCGGTGCCGGTGGTGGCCGTGGTGCATCCGGTGCCGGAGAAGCCAGAGGAAGAACTGGTGCTGCCGGGCTCGCTGCAGGCCTTCAAGGAATCGCCAATCTATGCACGTACGAACGGCTATCTGCTGCGCTGGTACAAGGACATTGGCAGCCGCGTGAAGAAAGGCGAGTTGCTGGCACAGATCGAGACTCCGGAAGTGGATCAGGAGTTGAACCAGGTTCGGGCGGCACGGCAGCAGATTCTTTCGCAGATGCAGTTGGCGAAGATCAGCGCCGACCGCTGGGAAAATCTGCGCAAGACGGACTCGGTTTCCGCGCAGGAAGCCGATCAGCAGGCGAGCGGATATCAGCAGAGCAAGGCCAACCTGGCGGCGGCAGACGCGAATGTGCGCAGGCTGGAACAGCTTGAGTCATTCAAGAATGTGTATGCACCGTTTTCGGGAGTGCTGACGCGGCGCAACGTGGATCCCGGCGCGTTGATTAATGCAGGAGCGGGCGGGCGCGAAATGTTTGACCTGGCCCAGGTGGATACGCTGCGCGTGTTTACCAGCGTTCCGCAGGCGTATGCGCCTTACATCAAGGTGGGATCGAAGGTTGCGGTCACGTTGCAGGAGTTTCCGGGAGTGAAGTTCACGGGAACGGTGGCACGCACGGCGGAGGCAATCGATCCGGCGACACGCACGTTGCTGGCGGAAGTGGACGTGGAGAACAAGGACGCAAAGCTGCTGCCGGGATCGTTTGGGCAGGTGCATTTTGCCGTAGGCGCGAACGTGCAAAAGCTTACGGTGCCTGTGAACTCGATGCTGTTCCGCGCCGAGGGGCCTCAGGTGGCTGTGGTGGGAGCGGACAACAAGGTGCATTTGCGCCGATTGAACATTGGTCGCGATTACGGTGCGACGCTCGAAGTGTTGAGCGGGCTGGAGGCGAACGAGCAGATCATCATCAATCCTCCGGACTCGCTTGAGGACGGCCAGCCGGTGAATGTTTCGCAACCTGCTCCAGCAGGAGGGCCGCAACAGCCGCAGCCCGCTGGAACTCAGAAAGGAAGCGCATCGTAATGCGCGGGGGACGGAGAGCGAAACAGGCAATCTACTCTGCCGCACTGGCGATGCTGGGACTGGCGGCAGGATGTTCGGTGGGACCGCGTTATCAGCGGCCCGCGGCAACGGTTCCGACGACCACGGTGCCGAATGCATGGAAGACCGTTGCACCGTGGGAACAGGCGGCACCGAAAGACGCGATTCCCAAGGGCGCGTGGTGGCAGGTGTTTCACGACCCGCAACTGGACGCCTATGAGCAGCAGTTGCTGAAGGCCAACCAGTCGCTCGAAGTGGCGCGCAACAGGCTGGAACAATCGCGCTCGCTGGCTCGGGCGGCGACGGCGGGGCTGTTTCCGCAGCTCTCGACCGATCCCGGGGCAGTAAGACAGCGTGGGTCGGGGAATCGCGCGCTGAATGGAGCGAACCCGGCGCTGTTCTCGTCCGCTCCATACACGCAGAACGTGTTCACGGTGCCGTTCCAGATCAACTACGAGGTCGATCTCTTCGGACGCGTGCGGCGCAATGTGGAAGCCGCGAACGCGACGCTGCAATCGACAGCCGCCGACTTGCAGAACTCGCAACTGGTGCTGACGGCAGAGCTGGCGGCAGACTACTTCACACTGCGCGAACTGGACTCCGAGTTGATGGTAGTGGAGGAGTCGGTTGGCTACGAGCGCAGGGGCCTGGAACTGGTGAACAACCGCCACAATGGCGGAGTGGCAAGCGGGCTGGAAGTGGCGCAGCAGGCGGCTTTGCTGGATGCGACACTGACGCAGGTGGCGCTGGTGAAGCAGTCACGCGCGCAGTACGAACATGCCATAGCGGTGCTGGTGGGCGAGCCGGCCTCGAGCTTTACGATCGCGGCGGCTCCACTGAATACAACGCCTCCGCCGCTGCCACTTGGGGTTCCTTCGGACGTGCTGGAGCGGCGTCCGGATATCGCTTCGCTGGAACGGCAGATTGCGTATGAAAACGCGCAGGTCGGCATTGCAAAGACTGCGTTCTATCCGCACATCACGCTGGGTGGCTCTGGAGGATTGCAGAGCCGTGACATCACAACGCTCGTCAATGCCCCGAGTTTCTTCTGGTCACTGGGGGCTGACGCGCTGGAACCGATTTTCCAAGGGGGACGCAACCGCGCCAACCTGGCAGCGACACGCTCGGCATATGAGGCTTCGGTAGCGAACTATCGGCAATCGGTGCTGCAGGCTTTCCAACAGGTAGAAGACAGCATCAGCAACCTGCAAACGCTGGCGCAGGCGGCGAATACGCAGGCGGCGGCAGTGGAAGACGCCCGCAAGCAACTGGCGATTGCCAACAATCGCTATGTCGGCGGCGTGACCACGTATCTCGACGTTATTACGGCACAGAGCACTCTGCTGACGAACCAGAGGCTGGCGACACAGTTGCTCGGGCAGCGTATGGTAAATTCTGTGTTCCTGGTGAAGGCGTTGGGCGGCGGTTGGGATGCAAGTGAGCTGAATCAGCAGGTGGTACATCCGCAGGCAGGACAGATTATACAGCCCTAAGTAGAACGAATCGAGGGAATGGATGCCACGTCTGCTGTCATTGATCTGGACAACTACCGCGGTACTGCAATGGTGCCTACTGGGCGTGATCCTGTGGCGGCGAACATGGCGTCGCCACCCCGCGTTCTCCACCTTCATCGCTTTCTGCTGCGTGAAAACCAGCCTGCTGATGTGGGTGGGGCTTTCCAATGGAAACTTGTATTTCAAGGTCTATACGGCGCTGCACGTAGTGGCGGATCTGCTGCAACTGGGGGTCTTTGCGGAGATTTTTGCCGCAGTCTTTCGTCCTTATTCCACTCTGCCACGAGTGACGCGGCAGTGGCTGGGGCTGGCACTGCTGCTGATTGTCGCGGTCAGTGTCGGCTCAACACTGGCAATGCCGGGCGGCAATGGCGGGCCTTTGCTGAAACTTCTTTTCATCGCGATGCGCTCGGCCTCGATACTGTTCTGCGGAGTATTTGGCCTGACGGTTCTGACATCGAGCTACTTCGGAATTCCTTGGCATCCGGAGACGTATGGGATAGGAGCAGGCTTTCTGACGTATTTGGGTGTTGACCTGATAGCCTGGATTCTACTCACAACGTCCTATGGAATGCATTGGATCGACACGCTGGACGAGTTCAATATGTCTGCGTATGGAATCGCGTTGATCGTCTGGATGGCGTATCTTGTGAGAGTCGGGCCTGCGGCTCAAAGGCTGTCGCTGGCGCAGATGCGAAGCTTTCGGGAGGCGCTTAATCCCGACAATAAGAGGCTGGATTCCTGATCTGAATAGTCGATCGCTTCAATGGGGCATAGCAGCAGATGATTAACGCGCGAAATATCGAGGTGCGATCGATCGAGGAACTGATCGCAGCATTGCATCCGATAGGCAAGGCAGAGTTGGGCGAAGAAATGACGCTTGATGGTCTGCGCGCGATGAAAAACAACGTCTCTGCCGTACTCTCGTTCACCATTCATTCGGAAAAACAAGGCGAAGAGGTATCTGCCGAATATACCCGGATGCTTGAGGAAGTACGTCGGGAGTGCCTGGCAATGAATGGAATGATCTCGCGCATGATGTTCCGGCAGCGGTGGCTCTTTGCAAAGAGTTCGCTTGATGAGCTTCGCGAAGTAAAAGGGCTGTACGAAGGAGTGGCGCGGAGAGCGAGCCGCATATGCAGTTTTGCATCTCCAAATTTGCAGAGCACGTTGCTCGAATCGTTCTAGGCAGATCCACCTTCCAGAGCTAATCTTTCTCTTTCCTCGCAATTCTTTGGCAACCTGCACCTGCAAAGACCAAATCTCATCCCGAAATGATTTGAGAGTCTGAAATTCTCTCGGGCCCGCAACTAGTCGAAACAACTCTTTGATGATTCGCCTGTCTGCGAAAGGCCCTGTGGTCTTTCGCGAAGGAGTCGCGAATGACAGAGCCTCCGCGAGGTAAGCTGAATTCCGGTCGCCTAGTCTTACCTGTTGCCTTCCTGTTCGGAACGGCATTGTTCACCTTAGCCCAAAACGCCGGCGCTCCGCAGCACGTGGTTGGGAGCAACGTGCCGACACCCACCTACAAAGCAGACTACGTTGGCTCGGACACCTGCAAGGGGTGTCACGAAGATCAATTCAAAAATATCGAAACAAGCCCGCACTATAAGACGAATATGCCGAAGATCCGCGGCGAGGCGGCGCATGGCTGCGAATCGTGCCACGGACCGGGGTCGGCACACGTGGAGGGAGGCGGCGATAAATCGAAAATCTTCCGCTTCACGGAGGCGCGCGGCGAAGATGTCAGCCGACGCTGCCTGAGCTGCCACGAATCGAATCCCGAACAGCGCGACTTCCTGCGCTCGACACACAATGAGAGCGGCGTGAGCTGTATATCGTGCCACTCGGTGCACCACTCGAAGCTCGAATATCTGCTGGTGCAGAACCAGACGCCGCTGTGCTTCTCGTGTCACGCGGAGCAGCGAGCCGACTTCCAAAAGCCTTTCCACCATCGCGTGGAAGAAGGACTGATTGCGTGCTCGGATTGCCACAACGCGCACGGAACAGTGCGCGGACGACAACTGCGAGCGACAGCCGACCAGGACGCGATCTGCTTCAAATGCCACAGCGATAAGCGCGGCCCTTATGTGTTTGAACACGAACCGGTAAAGGTGGAAGGGTGCTCTTCCTGCCACTTCCCGCATGGTTCGACCAACCCACGCATGCTTTCAACCGCACGAATCAATTCGCTGTGCCTGCAGTGCCATGCCGCAACGTCGGCGATTGGACACTCGCAGAACACGAGAATTCAACAGTGCATCGACTGTCACTCTCAGATTCACGGCTCGAACCTGAGCGACGTCTTCTTCAAGTAAAGGAGGAGAAAAGCGATGAAGAAATCCGTAAAACAACTCTCGCCGCGGCTTCTCCATACGGGAAGAAGTCCGCTGGAAACAGCGCATGAAAAGAATCGCTGGCTGGTGGCGGTATCGGCGGTGGTGCTGCTGGCACCGACGCTGGCTAGCGCCCAACTGGCAAGCCAGATGGCGGCTCCGCAACAGGACGCACAGCTTGAAGATCGTGGCTCGATCGGGCGGATTATCGGCAACTACACGGTGCAGCAGTCGGTCGAGTTCGGCGGACGCATTACGGACACGAACGGCAATCCGCAGATGTACAACACGCTGGTGAACCTGCACAGCGGCCCGCGACTGTTGGAACAGGAGCTGACGATTCGTCCGATGACATCGACGAGCGGCAACCCGTTCGACCGTCTGTATTTGAACAGCTTTGGGTTTGGCGGCGACCCGGACAACGTGGCTCGACTGCGCGTGGAGAAGAGCAAGTGGTATGACCTGGTGCTGCTCTACCGCCGCGACCAGAACTACTTCAACTACAACCTGTTTGCGAATCCGGAGACGCTGAACATAGGGATTACGAACTGCTCGACCGTGACGGCCAGGGCAGTGAATCCGTGTACGGCAGCATTCAATCCGCAGACAAGCTTTTTCTTCACCAACAGCCCGCATCTGCAGTCAACAACGCGCAACATGGGCGACTTTAAGCTGACACTGCTGCCGCAGTCGGCGGTGAGTGTGCGCCTGGGGTTTTCGCGCAATGATGACAAGGGAACGGTGAATTCGACGCTCGAGGATGTGGATGTCGGCCTGACAGAGCCGAGCAAGTGGCGGTCGGATCGCTGGAGTGTCGGAATTGATGTGCATGTGCTGCCTCGGACGACGGTGAGCTTCGACCAGTTCTTTGAGCATGACAGGGTCGATACAAGCTTCGTCAACAGCAGCGTGAACCCGTTTACGCTGGGAGCAGGCGGGCCAACGGTGTACACCCCGGTTTACTACCCGCCGTGTTCGGTGGCGGTGGCAGGACGTCCGCAACCGTACATCATTGCGCCAGGAGTGCTGAATCCGCTGTGCAATACGGGCGTATTTGCGTATCGGCGGCAGTACAACATCCGCACGTTCATTCCGACATCGCAGCTGTCGTTTCACTCGAACTACTTCCGCAAGCTGGATGTGACGGGAAGCGGCACCTACAGCTCGGGAAACTCGAAGATGTCGAACCTGAACGAGGCATTCTTCGGCCTGGTGGCACGCACAAACAACACGCTCTTCACCACGGTAGGTCCGGCGAATACGAATCGCATTTCGTCGAATGCCGATCTTGGGCTGACGTATCACATGAACCGAAGCTGGAGCTTCTCGGACAAGTTCCGCTACTTCTACTGGCGCAATCCGGGAGCTTTTGACGAGCTGGTTGCGAGCTGCTACTCGAACCGAGCAACGGGCGCAAATCTGGGCACGGGGACCGGAGCGCCATGCCTGATTCCGGGCGTGGTGACATCGGGATTCGCACCGTCGGGAACCGCGAGCTCGGCTACGACCTACACCGCGTTGCTGGGCGAGCGCTCGTATTTCAACACGGCACTGCTGCACTTCAACCCGAGTCGCGCATTTGGCGCATACGTGGGATATCGCTACGGCAGGCGCGAGCTGAGGAGCAGCTATTCCGAGGCAGGCACGACCACGGCGATTGTGGCAGGCGCACTGGGACCGGCTGTAGTGGGAGAACCGCTGGATATTCCGCTCTCGACCGATCGACTGAATCAGCACACAGCGCTGTTTGGGCTGGTGGTGCGGCCGACGAACGCTTGGCGCATCAACATCGACGCCGAACTGATGAGCGCCGATAACGCGTACACCGAAATCTCTCCGCGGCATGAGCAGCGCGTGCGAGCAAACACGGTGTACAAGCTGAACCGCTGGTCAAGCATCAACGCCGGTGTGCACTTCATTGAGACACGTAATCGCTGGGCGCAAGACTTTGGCGGACTCGGCGTGAACCTGTTCCCTGCCGCGTACGCGCCAACGTATGGGACGCTGAGCCACAACCGCTACTACACGTTTGGAGCAAGCCTGCAACCAACCGAACGCGTCGGTATCGATGTGGGCTGGACCTACATGGACCAGAAGTTCACGATACCGGCCTGTATGGTGCTTTCTTCGCCGACGATTGTAGCCGGTGGGGCTCCAACGGTGTGTCCGGTGACGACGAACCAGCCGTCGGACCCGGTACAGATGAACATCACGGCGAACCAATTCACGGTTCCGCTGAACCAGCTCTATCAGGAAAACACGCATACGGGGTACGCGATGTTGCGCTTCCGCCCAGTACATCGGGTGACCCTGCATTTGGCGTATGACCTGACGAGCACAACCGGAAGCGACAAGTGGCTGCGGGGAGACAACAATCAGCCGCTGCAAGTGCTGGGCGACGCGTTCGGCAACTCGCCTGGAATTCCCGGCAATCCTGGAACCGTGGTGACGGGCGCGACAACGAGCGCGGGCACGATTCCGTTCCTCGGGCCGTTCCCCAATCAGCCACTCGGCCCACAGGTTTTTAACTGGCATGTGCTGAATGCGGGCTTCGGGATTGAGGTGGCCAAGGGAGTGATGCTCAAGGGCTACTACGGCTACTACGACTACAACGAAAAAGAAGGCAACATACCGGCAGTCCGGTTTGTGGCAGTTCCACGCAACTTCCGGGCGAACATGGGAACGTTGTCGCTGAAGTACGCGTTCTAAGATGGGGTGGACCTGAAGGGGCGGAGGTGGGGTAGGGGTCCCTCGCTGCGCTCGGGATGACACCTTAAGAGCAAAAGCAAAGGCAAAAGCAAAGGCAACGGCAAAAGCAAAGACAAAGCAAAAGCAAGGCAATGGCAATGGCAAGGCAACGACCCCACCCACAAAAAAGCGAAACGCCCCGAGAAGCTCGGGGCGTTTTTGCGTGTGGCGACGAGAAAGCTACTGGCGCTTAAAGACGTGAACGTAGTCCACAAGCATCTGCTGCGGGAACTGAGTGGTGGAGTCGGGGTTTCCGGGCCACTGACCGCCGACAGCGAGGTTGAGAATCATGAACATGGGCTGCTGATCGAAGACCCACGAAGAGCTGGAGGTGAAGTCCGTGCTATGGATGGTTTCGTAGTTGTTGCCATCGATGTAGAAACGGACCACCTGGGGCTCCCACTCAACGGCATAGACGTGGAAGTCATCGCTGAGATTGCCGGTGGGAATGCTGTAGCTGCCGCCCAGTTGTGTGGCTCCGGAGCCGATGGGGCCGTGCAGCGTGCCGTACACGGTGGCCGGAGTCTTGCCGATGTTCTCCATGATATCGGTTTCGCCACAGCTTGGCCATCCGGCCGAGGTGATGTTGTTGCCCAGCATCCAGAAGGCGGGCCACATGCCCTGTCCGGCAGGAATCTTGATGCGGGCTTCAAAACGCCCGTACTGCTGCGAGAACAAGCCCTGGGTTTTGAGACGCGCCGAAGTGTAGGAGACGGCACCGGTGTTGGCGTCGGTGTTCTTGATGGCCGTGATGACGAGATTGCCGCCCGCGACGTGCACGTTGGCTGTGGCGTTGGTGTAGGTCTCAAGTTCGGAGTTGCCCCAACCACCAGCACCGAGATCGTAGGTCCACTTGGCGGGATCGGGCGCGGAACCATCGGCTCCGTTGAAATCGTCGGCCCACACCTGGGTCCAGGTTCCGTTCCAGTTATAAGTGCTGCCACTGTTGTTCTGGTTGTTGTTGCTGGATGTGGATCCGCCGCCTCCTCCGCAGGAGGTGAGCAGCAGGAGAGCGCCTAGGAAAGAGAGGACAAGACCGAGTCTTGTGGCGAGGCGATGATTGCGATTTGAGCTCACGTCAAAAACTCCTCTGAAACGGGGTGCTACTCACCCCCGGAACTAGTTAACTGAAACTGTGGAGAAGAAAACATCCAGGCGCTGGATCTGGCCGTCGCGCTGGAAAATGCTTCTGCTGGTATCTGCGTCCAATGCGTCTCCGGCGAAGGCTCGAGTGGAGCCGTCGGCGCGGGTGACGATGACCTGCCGCGGACCAACGCGATGCGCGACGACGGGCACCTGGCACAGAGTGAAGGCAAGGCATCCGGGCACAAGGTCGAGGCTCTGTGGCTTGCCGTTTACATCCCAGAAGTTGAAGGTTGTCGGGTCTTCCAAGAATTCATCGCTGGTGATGAGTTCGCGGAGGAAATGAACTTTTCCGGACGAAACCTCGACACCCATTTCACCGAGACGGGCGATGAAATCTTCTTTCACCTGTCCGGTCATGCCGGGCTGTTGCGCTCCGGCGAATCCGGGCGTGTGCGAGTAGGGATCGGTGGGAACAGCACCGTAATTGGCTGGCGTCTTGTGAGTGCCGAGCCCGTCGCGAACGCTGTTGTAATGGGCACGCAGTTGGGCGAGCAACGGCTCGGGAGCACCCTCGCGCACGGCTTCCGTGAGGACCTCGCGGACGGCGAGCAGGAGCTTGGAAACCATGTGCCAGTAAATGCAGCCGATACCTTCGTACTTGTAGAACGATCCGGAACGCCCGGTGAAGAAGCGATGCTGGAAAACCTCTTCGTAGAGTTCGCAGATTTGGTCGGCTTCACGGCTGGCGAGCGCGGCGAGGTCGGGTTCGGTAATGCTTGCCAGCACGTCGCGCAACAGGGATGCGTTATGCAGCGACGCGTTGAAGTGTATGCCTCCGTCGAGATCGCGAACGACAATGCGGTGGTCGCCACGCTGGATCATGGCGGTGAGCAATGGCAAGCGTGAGACGGAGCCGGAGCTGACATTGTTCTTATCGAGGAACGAAGGCAGCACCTTGTAGGGGTAGAGGATGTAGCTGTTCTGGTCCTCGCGATAGAGCGGGCTCTCGCGCAGGGCGTCCAGAAGTTGAATGGACTGGCGCGGCGTGAGGGCTCCGGAGCTGAGAGCGGCCACCTGCCCCTCAAGCATCAGTGGCAAGTGCTGGACGTGGATGCTCGCGGGGTGAATCTTGATGAGGTTGTAGGAGTGATAGAGGCCGTCGCTGCGGCGATTGGTCGCAATCGAGGCTTCGATGTGCTGGAGCGCGATGTCGAAGAAGCGCGTGAGCTGTGCGACATCGAGTGTGCTCTGGCCCTTGGCAAAGCCCTGGGCGTAGATCTGCTGACGATAGTGCGAGGCTGCCTCGCCGAGCAGGTCGAGGATCGCTTTGCGTTCCGCGTCGGTTGTGGAGGCGCTGGATGGGAGATGGTGTTCGAAGGCAGCCTGCAAGGCGGTGAAGAATTCAGCGACCTCGGAGGAAAGAGTGACCTGAGGAGCACCGCTCGATGTGAACAGATCGCGTGCGAACACGAGGAAACGACGCAGATAGTAGAGCGTGACCATCGACGCGCCATTGCCTACGAGGGCGTTGTTGGCGTCGTTCCACTCGGGGCGCTGGGTGTTCATCCAGATTCCGGCGTTGGGGACGAAGTTGGAGAGCTTCGTCAGGAGAACGATCAGAAGCTTTTCGGCGAGGTTCGACTTGACGATTCGGCCGTTTGGATCCGCGAGGGCTTTGCCGTCAGCTCCGAGTTGAGAGGCACTTTCCATGGTGCGGCGGTGCGCGTCGAAGTCGAAGTCGATGGTGCGCTGCGGATCCTTGAGCAGGTCGGCGTAGGGCAGGATGCGATACGGAACGTTCGCGTAGGAGAAGACGTCGCGTGACAGCAGTTCGGTGAGGCGCGCGGGTTCGTAACGCTGGGCCTGCTCGAGCAGACGGAGAAGATAGATGACCTGGTGATCGCCCCAGTATCCGATGAAGGACCATGCGTCGTGGGGATCGAGAACTTCCCAGTCGTAACCGTCGCGGGTGATGCGATACGGGTTGTAGCCGTCGGGCGTAGAGGAATCGAGGAACTTGAAAATCATGCTGACGGCGAATCCGGGATAGGAATGGCTGAGCGCTTCCCAGTTCTGGAAGATGTCGCGCCAGTTGCCCTGATAATCGAGGATCTTGCGGCCCCGCTCGTCTTTTACGCGGATGTTGAAGATGTTCCACGGGCGGCTGGGATCGCCGTGACGGCGGCTGAAGGTGAGCGGGAGGTACTCGTAGGTGATGCGCTCAAGATCAGAGTCGTTCTGCTGGCGCACGCGCGCAAGGAGATCGCTGTGAGAAAGGCGCTCGGGCAGCGAGGCCAGGAACGGGGCGTGGCTGGCGGCGACGCGACGGTTGATTTCCGCGACGAACCTGGTGAAGTCGGCGCAAGAGATGGAGTAGCTGTCGTCGGGAATGCCGCCGCGCATGATGTTGAACAGGGTGCTGGCGAAATGATGCCAGGCGCTCGCTTCATCTCCGGTCTGCTGGAGGCCATCGGCCGCGGCGACGAGGCGCACGAGGCTCTGGGTGCCGAGTTCGATGTCTTCGTCGATGCTGGTGGCGAGATCGGCCGCGTGCTTGAGCTGATGAAGGATGCCGCGTACGGCGGCGGAGTCTTTGTTGACGTCGGCAACGATTATCCACTCGCGGGTGGCTTGCGGAGCAAGGTCGAAGGAGGCGTGGACGAGGTAGGCTCCGCGCTGACCGTGAATGTCGATCTCTTCGGTGACTTCACTGCCGGTGCGGAATGCGTCGAGTTGGGCGCTGCTCAGAAGACGAACAGGGAAATCGAGGCCGATGCTCCAGACGACGTTGGCGCGAAGAGATTCACTTGGCTCGGGACGATCAACAGGGACCGAGGTCAACTGGAACATCGCCAGGCCGGTCTCGGGCTCGAGTTCGCTGCGCTTATAGCCATCGACCAGCGTGCTGTATTCCAATTGGAAACGACGGGTGACGCCAGCGGGCATGAGGTTTTGCAGGCCGTCGACGAGTTCGATTGACTGCGACGAGGAGCGAAGATTGGTGAGGCGAGCGGTGCGGACGAATCCGAAACGATCACTGATGGCCCACTCGTAGGCGAACGAGAGCTCGAGGTGGTGGTGAATTTCCTCGAAGATGATCTTGTTGCCGTAAACACTCTTGTAAAGATTGCGAGTGATAGATGAGTGCCTGGATTCGGACTGGGTGCGAATGCTGAACGGTTCCCAGAGGACCACGTTGGGCTTGCGGCAGACGCGAAAAACGGTCTTGCTGCCGGTGGATTCGCTGCCGTCGTGGATGCGGTCGTCGGTGTAATACGGGAAGAGCGCGTTGTCGGGGTCTTTGCGCCCGGCAGTGAGGCCACCGTTGCTGGAGATGAACAGGTAGTGATCCGAGTGGCTGACGATGCTCATGAAAAACGGCGGCATGGCATCGTAGTTGGTGATGCGATAGAAGCGCTCGCCACGCACATCGACGAAGCCGCCTTCGGCTTGCTTAAGCGCAGGGCTGAGGGCCGCTGCGCTGGTTACGGATTCAGAGGCGTTCATTGTCCCACCTTTGCCTTGGGCTCCCCGTCGTAGGAGGGCGAAGTGGGTCCGGTCGGCTTTAAGTCTGGATAGAGTTCGAGGACAGCGGGCTTGGCTTTGCGGCTTTCGGAGAACAGGCCCCAGTGTCCCTCGGTGCCTTCACCTTTCCACGGCTCGTCGAAGGCTTCGAAGAGGAAGGCAGTCACGTTGTTCTTGCGTGCCCATTCGGTGATCTGGTCGAAGTAAACCTTCTGCTTGCGCTCGTCTCCAGCGCGAGGCACGTGCTGAGAGCCCTGCGTGTAGGTTGGCCAGCCAATCTCGCCGAGGACGATGGTCTTGCCGGGGTGCGCCTGGTGAACCTTCTCGTAGTTGGCAACGGTGCCGGAGAATCCGGTATCGATGTCCTGCTTGCCCCAGACGGGATAAGTGTGCAGGGCGATGAAGTCCACGTGATTGACGAGGGCAGCGTTGGGCTGGATCCAGTAGAGGAAGTCGTCATCGACCGTGATGGGAGCCTTGACGGCCTTACGCACGCGCTCGACCGCCTCAATCATGGCAGCTTCGGTCATCTTGTGGTCGGACCAGGAGACGAGTGCTTCGTTGCCTACGCTGACGGCGGCGATGAGTTCGGGATACTTGTTGGCCAGGTAGATGCCACCGGCGATCTGTCGCTCATTTTCGAGATCGTGGCCGGGCGCGCCGGAGAGCCAGATGCCGAGCATGGCCTTGAGCGGAAGATGGTGCTCGCGGATGACCTGCAGGACATCGGCACTGTGCTGGTCGGAGCCGTAGAGGCGGACGAGACTCCAGTGGCGCGAGAGGATGGTGAGGTCCTCAAGCACCTGCGGCTGAGTGGGAAAGAGATTTTTGTCCGGATGCTGGCCGGTGCGGTATCCGGAGTAGCAGATGGCCTCGCCGTTCCATTGCTGGCGTACGAGGTCCACCTGGGTTGCGGCCTTGGGGGCCGGTTGTGCTGCGCTGAACTGAGCTGCGACGAATAAGAATGCCAGTACGATGCACGCTCGAAAGATCTTCTTCATTGCGATCTCCGTCTTCCTGAGCTAATCCGATTTTTTAAGACTGCAAGGCCTTGCGTTGCTTCAAATCACTTTCGATCTTCACCATCGTGGTGTCGTCGAGTTCATAGAACAGAACCGCGGCGGCAGAGAGGAATCCGACGACGGCCGGGAAGAAGCTCATCATGTAGCGAATGCCCACCTGCACGTGATAGGTCTGCTGGATGTTAGCGTGGAATCCGACAAGACCGATCAACCACAGGAACAGAGAGCTTCCGACAGCCCAGCCAAGCTTCTGCGAGAACGATGCGGCGGAGAAGACGAGGCCAGTAGCGCGACGGCCATTCTTCCACTCGGAGTAATCAGCAGTGTCCGCGTAGAACGCCCAGAGCAGCGGCGATGTAGGAGCGAACAAGGTGGAGATGGCGATGTGGGTGACGAAGATGAGCGGCACGTTGCTGAGCGGCACGAAGTAGAAGAGAACCGTCAGCATGCTGGCCAGGCTCATGAGAATCATGTAAGCGCGACGCTTGCCACCGAGTAACTCGGATAGCGGGCGCGCCATGGAGGCTCCGAAGATGACGCCTGCGGTGCCGAAGGCCATGAACCACGACGCAAGTGAACTGGAATCCAGCTCGGCCTTGAGGTGATAGCCAAAGAGGTTGTAGTTGACGTGGTAAAACTCGCCGGGACGCAGGACACAATACTTGAAGTAGTAGAGGATCGCGCCCATACGGATGGAAATGTAGAAGACAGCGAAGATTCCGATGAAGCAGACCATGACCCACGGAACGTTGTGGAACAGGTCGCGCAGATCGCTGCGGAGGGCGGTCGTCTTCTGCTGCTCGGGCTGTACACGTTCACGGGTGGAGATGAAGGTATAGAGGAACAGGAAGATGGCGAGAACACCGTAAACCACCATGGCCCACTGGAATCCCTTTTGGTCGTTGCCCTTTCCGAAGAACTTGACCATGGGGATCGTAAGGCCCTGCACCATGAACAGACCGATGTAGGCGAGTACGAAACGATAGCTGGAAACGCTGGTGCGCTCGAGTGAGTTGGGCGAGATGACACCCATCAACGCTCCGTAGGGAATGTTGATGAAGGTGTAGGCCAGCATGATGAGGCCGTAGGTAACGTAGGCGTAGATGAGTTTTCCGCTGGGCCCGAAGTTGGGAGTCGTGAACATGACGACGCCCATGATGGCCATGGGGAGGCATCCCCAGAGCAGGTAGGGACGATAGTGTCCCCAACGAGTCTGCGTGCGGTCGGCGATGACGCCCATCACCGGATCAATGAAAGTGTCGGGGATACGAACGACGAGGAACATGGTTGCCGCGGCAGCGGCGGTGATGCCGAAAACGTCTGTATAAAAGAATGCCAGGAAATTGAGAAACATCTGCCAGTAGAAATTCGAGGCAGTATCACCCAGCCCGTAGCCGACCTTTTCACCGAATGAGAGCTTGTCGCTATTAGTAATCGTCATACCTATTAACCTTCGTCTGCCGTGCAGACTGTACAGGCTGTGGGCGCAAGTGCAGGCAAAACCGAACCGCGCAACTTTCACGCGGCTTAGTTGCGATAAAACTCTGGGCAGTCTTTCGACTGCCCAGAGGGAGGTTGGATTGTTAGAAGGTGAAGCGCGCTCCGAACTGTCCGACGCGTCCGCCAAGTCCACCGTAGTTGAGGATCTTGCCGTAATTCGGGTCGTTCATGTTCGTGACCGGGCCGCCGTCCTGGTGGCGATTGAATACGTTGAAGAATTCAAGCCGCAGGCTCAGCTTGTACTGCTCGTTGCTGCCGAACGCGACAGCCTTGCTAACCGACATATCTTCGGTAGCGAGACCAGCGTTACGGAGGTTTTCGAGGAAGTTACCAGCCGTGCCCAACTGACCAGGCGCCGGGTTCTGGAAGCAGGTGGTGTTCAGGTACTTCTGACCAATCTCGCGCGAGCCATTGGTCAGCTTGCAACCCGGAACCAGGTTGACATACACACCGTTGAACCCAGGGTAGCTGTTCTTGGAGTGGATGGAAACCGGCGAACCAGTGTTGTAGTGATAGCCCAGGTTCATGGTCCAGCCGCCGATCACATCGTTGAGCAGGGTGCCGGCGTTGGTGCCCAGCAGCTTGCCTTTGCCGAAGGGCAGGTCATAGATCACGTAGCCCTTGACGATGTGGGTCATGTCGAAGTCGGCGATGTTCCTGCGCTCGGTCTTCAGGTCGTAGATGTTCTGGATGGCACCAGCCCACCACAGTTCGTTCATCGAGGTGTTCACGTCGCCGCGAGTTCTCGAGTAAACGTAGCTGCCCTGGAGAGTGAGTCCGTGCGAGGCGCGCTTGGTGATGCTGGTCTGCAACGCCTTATAGGTGCTGTTGCCAAGCGGAGCGCCGACGGAGAACATCGGGCCGTATGCCGCCGAAGCCTGCGGATAGGGCAGGATTCCGAGGTAGTTCGGGCACCAGCCACCATAGATGCAAGCATTGTAAGGCTGCTTGGAGTTGCGATAGCTGTCAGTCCAGTTAGCCGAGTTGTAAACGCCGTTGAACGTGCCGTCGGGCAGAAGCGATTTCTGCATGTCGGCAACGGTCGGCTGGTTGGTGAGCAGCGTGCCGCTCTGGAGGTGATAGCTGGCGCTCTGAATGTAGCTCACGTCGATCTTCGTGTCCTTCGTGAGTTCCTGCTGAACGCCCAACGTGAACTGCTGAGTGTTGCCCGGTGTGAGTGCGCGGCGGTCGGTGTAAACCATCGTCCACTGCGAGAAGTCGGGCGTCTTGCTGCCAGTCACCGTGCCAACGTATCCGTTGTCCCAGTTGAAGGCACCGGCGTTGTTAACCGGCTGATAGCCCGGGTTGAAGCTGTACGGGACTGCGCCCCAGGTGTTCATGTTGAGAGGCACGTAGAAGATGGAGTAGGTACCACGAACGACCGTCTTCGGCGAAATCTGGTAAGCAGCGCCGACGTGAGGGGCAAAGTTGTACCAATCCTGCTTCTGTTCCCAAGACTGGCCGCCGCTGGTCAGGTATTCCATTTGACCCTGCGTGCCGGTAACCGTGTTCTTGTCGAGGATGTTGAAGTTGGACCAGTGACCGAACTTTTCCTTGTAGGGATTGTTGTAGTCCCAACGGAGGTCGAGGTTGAGGGTCAGCTTCTGGGTGACCTTGATGTTGTCAGCCGCGTATAGAGAGAAAGTCTTGCGGCGTCCGTAGATCCAATCACGCGTGCTGAGGCTGCCGGAGTTGGCGTTGCCAAGCAGGAAGCTGGCGAACGGGCTGCCGTTGCTGTTGTAGCTGTTGCCCGTGCTGAGCGGATCGAAAGTTGCGCTGTACACGCCTTCGTCACCGTGGCTGTTGAACTGCATCGCACGGAACTCGGCGCCGAACTTCAGAGTGTGACGGCCCTTCACCATGCTGACTTCGTCGCTATAGATGAAGGTGTTGGCAGCATAGAAATCGTTGAACTGGCTGCCCAGTCCGCCGAAGTTCCAACCGTTGTTTGCGAGGCAGCAGTTGCCGTACCAGCCACCGTTGAAGTTGATCTTCGGGAAGTTGCCGATGCCCGATCCGAGGCCGAGGTAGTTGCTCCAGTCACCGCTCTGGGACTTGGCAACGCTCGGGTTCTTGAAGCGGTTCAACGCGAAGTGGAACGTGTTGATCACGTTCGGGCTGAAGTTGTAGGAATCCGACAGGCGGATCGAAGGCGACTTGGTGTCGTGCTCGTACGAGTTGGCGAAGGGGCCACCGCTGGGAGCGTTGGGAGACCAAATGCCACCCTGGTCGGCCAGGATGCGGGGGGAGAAGTTGTAGATGAACGCACCATTCATGCGGTGCTTGTCGCTGATGTTGTAGTCCAGCTTGATGCTGGTCTCGTCGATGTGGTTCCACGGCACGGTCGCGCCAGGCATGGCGTTGTTCTGTGCGCGGTTGGTTTCCGGCTTGTAGTACTGGTGATAGATGCCCAGGATCTTCTTGGTTACGGGGCTGAATCGCGCAGTCGGAATTTGATTGTTGGGGAAAGGCTGTCCGGTCTTGGGATCGATGATGCCGCCGGGAGCAGCTGGCGTCAGATCGGCATAGGTCGCGAACGTGCCGTCAGAGTTCATGCCCATCATGGCGTCGGTCGGGACGCTGGCACCAGGAGCTCCGAGGCTCCAGTTGCTCTGCATGTAGCGCTCGAACGCCGTGTAGAAGAACAGCTTGTTCTTGATGATCGCGCCGCCGCCGCTCACGCCCCAGTCAGACAGGGTCTGAGACTTATTGAGGTACACCTTGGCGTTGGTGGGATCATTGATGGCGCTGAGCTTGGAGTTGGCGCTCAGAGCATTGAGAGCGGAGTCGTGCATGAAGCCGAAAGCGGTTCCATGCCAGTTGTTGGTGCCCGACTTCATTTCATAACGGAACACGCCACCACCGGTGCGTCCGGCTTCGGCGCTGATGCCTGCGGTTTCAACCTGGAACTCCTGCACACCTTCCATCGGCGGCTGAGTTTCAGAAATGTAACCACCCAACTGGGAGACGGCGGAAACGCCGTCGATCATGACTTCCTTGCTCAATGCAAGGCTGCCGTTGATGTGGGAAGAATAATCCGAACCTTCTGCGCCCGGAACATAGGCGAAGATGAAGCTCGACAGCGAACGTCCGCCAAGTACGTTCAAAGGCAGCTCGCTGACGGCCTGGTTGTCGAGGTTGGTGGTGAGGTTGGCGGTTTCAGTCTGAAGAACCGGAGCGGCGGCAGTTACCTCGACCACCTCGGTCTTGGCGCCGATTTGCAGCGCAGTGTTGATCTCGGCGACCTGACCGACGAGGAGCGTGATGCCCTTGCGGTCCAAGGTCTTGAATCCATCTTTCGAGTAGCTAATGGCGTAGCTGCCAACCGGCAGACTGCCTACGCGATAGTTGCCGAGATTATCAGTCACGACAGACCACACTGCATTAGTACCCACATTTGTTACCCGAACCTGCACTCCGGGCAACACAGCAGTCGACGAATCTTTCACCGTGCCTGTGATGGTCGCGAGGTCGGATTGCGCGAACAGCAACCCTCCAAACAAAAGCACGACCAACAAACAAGCGATAGCGTGGACTCTTCGCTTCATTGTGCTTCCTCCTATTCCCAGTTACAGCAGAGACAACAACAGGGTCAGATCGCCGGGAACCTCTTTGGGAACATCTGCGATCTGAACCGATTTAGTAAGCCGGGTGAGATTTGAACCCAGAGCAGCTGGTTTTGTCAACAATTATCTGAACCGATTTAGTAAACCGTGCTACTCTATCCCGGTGACCAAAGCGAACGAGGCCAACGGGAAACCGAAAGTCACACTGAAATTTCTGGCAGAGCAGCTGGGACTTTCACGCACGACGATCTCGTTTGTGCTGAGCAACTCACCGATGGCACAGACGATTGCGCCCCAGACAAGGGAGCGCATCCTGAAGGCCGCGCGGGATTACGAGTATCGCCCTAACTTCCTGGCGCGCTCGCTCAGCCAAGGTCGCAGCTACCTGATCGGCGTGCTGTCGCCCGACCTGGCGGAAGGCTACGACGCAAGCCTGCTGGCGGGAATCGAACAATACCTTCTGCAAAGCGAATATCACTTCTTCATCGCCAGCCACCAGTGGTCGGAATCGCGCATTCAGCGGACGGCAGAGCTGTTCCAGGAGCGCGGAGTGGAAGGAATCATCCTGGTTAACAGCGATACGTTCCCAGAGATCAACATGCCGCTGGTAAGGATCGGGCGGCACGATCCGGGGCTGAAGGGAACTTCGCTGATGGTCAACAACCATGAGGGCATTCGGCTGGCACTTGAACATCTGGTGGAGCTGGGGCACAGGAAGATCGCCTTCATCAAGGGACACGAAGGCAGCGCGGATACGGCGGATCGCTGGAAGGCGACACAGGCGGTGGCACGCCAACTTTCTATTCATATTGATCCTTCGCTGGTGGTGCAGTTAAAACGCGGCGGAGCGCGCCCGATGGTGGAAGAGGGGATTGCCTGCGCCGAAGAACTGCTGCCACATCGCGACAAGTTCACGGCGCTAATGGCGTTCAACGACATCTCGGCAATTGGCGCGATCAACCGGTTGCGCGATGCGGGGATCAGCATTCCAGATGATCTTTCCGTGGTTGGATTCGACGATGTAATCGAAGCCTCGATTACTTATCCGCCGCTGACGACGGTGCAGCAGCCGCTGCGGCTGATGGGCGAGACGGCGGCAAAAGAGATCATTTCGGCCATCACGAACGGGACGCAGGACAGGAAGATTGTCTTTACACCGAAGCTGATCGTTCGCCACTCCACGGCCCCGGCGAAGCCCATGCTACAGGCGGCCCGGAAGCATTCGAATTAAGAACGACTTATAGCGGCATTCGAAAAGCGGATTCAGCGCAGAATCTGTTGACCAGTACCGCTTGTCCCTATAGGCTAGGCGCTACCATTATTTTCCAGCAGCCACTGGACCCGACGGGGTTTTCGTCCCCGACCACCTAAGAACAAATAACAAGGAAAACGATCCTCGGAAGCGATTTTCGGAAGCCGAGGGGCTACTTGTCACATTTGAACTAAGTACCGGCACAGCCGTACACAAAAACAGTTTCCAGCCGAAGCAGCGAGGAAACGGAAAAGGAAGGAGCTAAATAGATGAGCGAACAACCTGCATCCACAACCAGCCAGCCTGCACGCCTTACGGGTGCGGAGATTGTATGGGCCACACTTGAGGGCGAGGGCGTTCGCGAGGTATTTGGCTATCCCGGTGGAGCCATCCTTCCTATCTACGACGCGTTGCGCAAATACCCCATCCGGCATGTGCTGGTGCGGCACGAGCAGGGCGCAGCCCACATGGCCGATGGTTATGCACGCGCCTCGGGGAAGGTCGGCGTGGCGATTGCCACCTCGGGGCCGGGCGCGACAAACCTGATCACCGGTATTGCGACGGCGATGATGGATTCGGTGCCGCTGGTCTGCATTACGGGGCAGATTTCGAGCAAGCTGTTGGGCACGGACGCTTTCCAGGAAGTCGATATCACGGGCATTACGCTGCCGATCACGAAGCACAACTACGTGGTGACACGCGCGCAGGATATCGCTCCAGTGCTGCGCGAAGCATTCATGATTGCGAGCTCGGGAAGACCGGGGCCGGTGCTGGTGGACATTACAAAAGACGCGCAGCAGGGATCGGCGGATTTTGATTTTGCGGCCGCGGCGCCGACACCGCATCGTCCGCACCCGATGCTCTCAGCTGAGAACGATGCGATCAACGAGGCAATCAAGCTGATCCTGGGGGCGAAGCGCCCGATTATTCTCGCCGGACACGGCATTCTGAAATCGAACGCGGTGGACCAGGTGCGCACGCTGGCGGAGCGGTTGCAGATTCCGGTGGCTTCGACACTGCTGGGGCTGGGGGCGTTCCCGGCATCGCATGATCTTTCGCTGGGCATGATGGGAATGCATGGCGAGGCTTGGGTGAATCAGGCGATTCAGCAGTCGGACTTGTTGATTGCCTGCGGCATGCGTTTCGATGATCGCGTGACGGGCGTGCTTACGAGCTATGCGCCGAATGCGAAGAAGATTCATATTGAGATCGATCCTTCGGAGATCAACAAGAACGTAAAGGTCGATGTGCCGCTGATCGGGGACCTGCGCGAGATTCTGGAGGCGCTGCTGCCGCATATTGCGCCGAGGCAGAACGCGGCGTGGCTGAAAGCGGTAAGCGCGCTGAAGGGCGATGCCGCGGTTCGCGACATCAAGAATCTGCCGGACTTGGGGCATCTGTATGCGGCGCACGTGATCCACGACCTGTGGCGCGCAACGGATGGAAAGGCCATCGTAGTGACCGACGTGGGCCAGCACCAGATGTGGGAGGCGCAATATTACAAGCACGACGCGCCGCGAACCCTGATTACGTCGGGAGGACTGGGCACAATGGGATTTGCTCTGCCCGCGGCGATCGGGGCGAAGATGGCGTGCCCGGACAAAGAAGTTTGGGTGATTGCGGGCGATGGCGGCTTCCAGATGACGGCAGCCGAGCTCTCGACGCTGGTGCAGGAGCGGCTGGACATCAATATTGCTGTGATCAACAACGGCTTCCTCGGCATGGTGCGCCAGTGGCAGGAATTTATGTATGAGCGCAACTATGCGTGCTCGCCGATTCTGTCGCCGGACTTTGTGAAGCTGGCGGCGGCGCATGGCATTGAAGGAATGTCGGTGAACAAGCGGGCGGATGTGCTGCCGGCGGTGGCAAAGGCTCGCAAATCAGGCGGGCCGTTCCTGATCAACTTCATGGTTGAGAAAGAAGACGCCGTGTACCCGATGATCGCCCCCGGATCGGCACTGGATGAGATGATCCGACGTCCGGCGAGCGGGCGCGATCCGCTGGTGGAGACTTCCGAGGAGCTATAACGGCTCGCGGTTTGTGGACTGAACGACTTTGCTAACCCGCTGACTTGGAGAAAGGTCTGGTTATGCTGCACACATTCGTTGCACTGGTGGAAGACAAGCCCGGCGTGCTGACCCGGGTCGCCTCGCTCTTTCGCCGATTGAATATCAACATCATCTCGCTGACGGTGGGCCACTCGGAGCGATCGGATGTGTCGCGCATGACGATTGTGGCCGAAGCGGCGGCAGGTGCGGGTCACCGCATTAAGGCTTCGCTGTTCAAACTGGAGAATGTGCTCGACGTGGACGATGTCGGGCAGTTCTCGTGCGTGACGCGGGAGCTGGCACTGATCAAGGTGGCAGCGACGCCGCAGACGCGGGCACCGATTTTCCAACTGGCGGAGATCTTCCGGGCGCGGGTCGTCGATCTGGCGCCGGAGTCGCTGATGCTGGAAATTACGGGCGTTTCGTCGAAGATCGAAGGCCTGATCCAAGTGCTGATGGAAGGCGATAACCAGATCCTCGAAATTTCGCGCACGGGCCGGATGGTGATGCGACGCGGCCAGCACACTTCGCGAGTGCTCGATGCAATGCGCGTACCGAGCCCGGAGGATGAGCCGATCATTCCGGTGACGGCGACGGGCGAGGCGAGCCTGGAGCTGGTGCCCGGCGACCCGAACCATCCACTGTAATCCTGAAGAATTCCGATGGGGGCGCTTCTTCTGCTGCGGAGAAGCGCGCCAGTCATGTATGCTGTCGCTCGCATTCACTGGCGCGAGGGACCGCAATGATCGGCGCATTGGAAGCCGCAAAGGACACGAGCCGCGGAAAGGCCGTCCGGCTGATTCCCGGTGTGGTGCTGGCCCAGATTTTCGGCATGCTGGGGTCGGCAACCTACGCCTCGACGCTGGCGGAACTGGCGCGGTTATGGCATCTGGACTCGACCCGCGCAGGATGGATCAGCAGCGCATACTTCATTGGCTACACGGTGGCGGTTCCGCTGCTGGTGGCTCTCACCGATCGCTTTGACCCTCGAACAATCTACCTGATCGGCTGCCTGATGGGAGCTGGGGCTGGCGTGGGTTTCTCACGCTACGCCGATGGGCTGTGGAGCGCATTGCTGTTTCAGGCGCTGGCGGGTGTGGCTGTGGGCGCGACCTACATGCCGGGGCTGCGCATTCTTACCACGCGGCTGGGCGAGCGCACGAGGGTGCGGGCAGTTCCCTACTACACGACGACCTTCGCAGTGGGCACAAGCATTTCATACATGCTGAGCGGGTTTATGGCTGCGCACCATGGCTGGCGCTCGGCTTACCTGGCGACGGCAGCAGGGCCGCTGGTGGCAATGGTGCTGGTGTCGATTGCGACGTGGGGGATCGAGCCGGAAAAACTGGAGAACAATTCGAAGAGGCATCCGCTGGATTTTCGTCCGGTGTTGAAGAACCGGCAGGCGATGGCGTATGTGCTCGCGTATGGCGGGCACTGCTGGGAACTGTTCGCATTCCGGGCGTGGCTGCCGACTTTCCTGCTGTTCGCGTGGCATCACTTCGGGCGGGAGAACGCACGGGTGGCGGTGGCGCGATGGTCGATGCTGATTATCCTGATCGGGGTTCCGGCGAGCATTATTGGCGCGGAGTCGGCGGATGCGCGGACACGGAATCGCAATATCCGGCGATATCAACTGGCGAGCGTCGCGCTGTGCCTGGTGGGAGTGGCATGCACGGGGTTTTCAATATGGCTTACGGTGGCGGCGCTACTCGCTTATAACGTGGCCATCGCCGCCGATTCCGGAGCGCTGACGGCGGGTACAGTGGTGTGTTCGAGGCCGGAAGACCAGGGAGCGACGCTGGCGGTGTACTCGCTGATCGGCTTCTGTGGCGCGGGACTGGGACCGCTGCTGGCAGGGATGGCGCTGGACCTCAATGGGGGATTCCAGAATGCGCACGCATGGTATTTCGGATTCGGCGCGATGGGAGTGGGGTCGGCACTGGCGGCAATCGCAATTACGGTGGGAGAGAAGTAGGGAGCGGAACTCCCTCGCAGGTTATTGCCGAGAGAAGCGGAGGAACTTTGACGCCCGCGTTTCGCCGGTTTTACTCAACGCAGACGGCCGATTGGGGATAGGTGGATACTAGTCCTGTATTATGCAGCTATCTTCGTGCTCTTCGTTTACCCTGGACATTCGGAAGCGTTTAGCTACTCTCAACGTCATACAATAGGCAAACTATCCGTTAGGCACTAAGTTCACACGAAAGGAATGACGTGATTCAAATACTGCATCGCGTTTCTTTCACGGCATGTTGCCTTGCGGCAATCTTCATCGTTCTTTCGTGGGACACCGGAGGGGACACCGGTTGGTTGACTGGCCCTCTTCTCAATTTGGTAAGTTTCAGCCCTCTATTGTTCCTAATTGCTGGCGTTTCAGTGTGGATACGTTTCCGCTTCGCCGCAGCAATTGCGCTCGGAGCGTCGGTAATATGCTGGCCGTGGTGTTTGTACGTGATCAACCCTAATGTCTACAAGCCCGTATACGTGGTGTACAAGTCAATTAATTCACAAGTAGAGTGGTCGAAGTCTCCCGTGCCCGATTCGTTCTGGTATTCGTTCTCGCGCAGCCCTCAACTCTGGCTGGAGGCTCTGTTCCTGTTACTTGTCGGTGTCTTCAGCATCTACTTGTTGAGTTCTAAGACCCCTTCGCCATTGCGCAAGGCTGATAGTTAACGAAAATCGCCATTGCACGAAGTGTCCCAATTCGAAACTGTGGGGAGGAGTCCTTATGGCAGATCACCGAAGCGAAGAGCGAGATGGGTGGTTTTCAACTGGTTCCACACCCCAAATGGACAACTCCAGCATCCATGCAAAGGGGATGCACGTTGCCCAACTCATTGCTGCTGTCGTGATCTTCACGCTCCAGTACGCCACGGGACATTCAGCATCGGAGAGCATATTCGACGCGGTAATCACCTTCATTGGGGCGGAGATCTCATTGTATGCGTACCGTCGGGTTTGGCCGAAGAAGGGCGGTTCCTAGCGCATCCACCTCCGATACCCAACACTAAATCGCCTTTCGTTAAGTAATAGTCCAGTGCCTTAACTATCTGGTTGAAACTTCAGCTACTTTGATGACCTAGATGGAAATTGAGCAACGAGGAGTGTAGGCGTATGCGGCAGTGGATTGCATGGTTTGTCATCGCAGTTTGCGGCGTGGCGTATGCACAAAAGGTGGACGCTGACTCCAACGAGAGAATCCTGCGCGCTCTACGCACCTTCAACAAAGCGCAAGCTCTTTATCAACTTTATGGCAAAGGTTTCGCGTGTCAGCTAGAGCAACTGGGGCCACCACGGAGCGGCGCAAAGCCTTCCGCTCAGGCAGCGGGGTTGATTGACGAGGAACTCGCATCCGGCAAGTTCGCGGGCTATCACATTCGATTGAACTGCACACCTGACGACTTTCAGGTCACGGCTGTTCCTGCGCCCGAAGGCGTAGGAGCGGTGTGGTGCGTTGATAAGAGTGCTGTCTTGCGAACTGCGGATTCGGCCGATACTTGCATCGTTGAAGGTAACGTTCCGCCACGGCTGAAGCGGGCGACAGCAGATCAGTTCTCAAAGACGGCTCCAAGCGTGGCTCAGGAAACTCAGGCGCGTGGGTACTGGGTCGATCCGTCCGATGGGCTTATGTGGGCCGCGATAGATAGCGGCAACAAGGCAATGAAGTACTGCCGCCAGCTGCAAGTGGCGGGATATTCGGATTGGAGGTTGGCGACGATCGACGAACTGGAGAGCCTCGTTAACCTGCCGGCTTACGCTACCGAGTATGTAGGCAGCTCCGACATTCTGCATCGCAATGCTGGCCTTCAAGTGAGCGGAGGCCTTCTGCTTACCGACGGGCGCCAATGGAGCAGCACTCCGGTCATTGAGGCAAATGGGCATGCTTCAGGCGCCCATTTCTGGTCCTTCTGGTTCGACGAAGGGCGCAGGTGGAAGGGCTTCGAAGATTGGGCCGAAGGCGACACCATGCACGCGCTCTGTGTCCGAGGCGGTAACGCTCCGGCGTCGAAATAAATCCATCTCCGGCGCGGAGAAGCGCTCGCACAGTGAACCCTGCCGAACTGGGCGATATATCGCCTAGTATCTCACTATCCCAAACGGTACCGACAATAACGCCAATATCCCCACTCAAGCCAAAAGAGGGCTTGAATGGGCACCCAGCCTGGGGTGCCGATTCGGTGGTTGGTGACCTGGATCGCAAGAAGAGATGGACGTGGCGGCTGGGATCCTTCACTTCGTTCAGGATGACACCTGAAAACAAAAGATCATTCAGCGGCAACCCTGGATTGGGGAGTGGCATCTTAGGGTTAAGGTTCGGCCAAACAGCCCTCGGCTGCTCGACCCTGCGAGCCTGATTTCAGAACGACAAGGAATTGGATTTACATGGAACAAGGAACAGTAAAGTGGTTTAACGACGCAAAGGGATTTGGATTCATCACCCGCCAGAGCGGCGAAGATGTCTTCGTGCATTTCACGGCCATCCAGGCAAATGGGTTCCGCACCCTGCAGGAAGGCCAGGCCGTTCAGTTCAACGTCGTGAAGGGACCCAAAGGGTTGCAGGCCGAGAGCGTAGCCGTACTCTAAGACCATCCGCATGATCGCTGGGGCAGCTTAAGGGCTGCCCCTTTTGTTTTGCGCGAAACTGTCGATGGAAATTACGAAAGCAGGGTGGCGATTTTGGCGAGAAGCTCGCGAGGGTGAAGCGGCTTGGCGAGGACATTAAATGAATATCCCTCGGCTCGGGCGCTCTCAAGCAAGTCCTGTGTGGCGGCGTTGCCGGAAAAGATGAGGATGTTGTAGTGCGGGTATTTCGAATAGACGGTCTTGGCCATCTCGATGCCATTGATCTCGGGCATGATGACGTCGGTGATGATGAGGTCGGGAGCGAACTCCTCAAGGATTGCAAGGGCCTCGGCGGCGCTGTAGGCGCAGCGGCACTCGTATCCGGCTCGACGAAGGATCTGGGAGAGTGTATCCGTGATGGGCTGCTCGTCGTCGACGACCAGGATACGCCTCCGGGATATCTTCACCGTGTCCTGAGACGAGAGCATTGTGCCGTCACTCCTTGAAATACAGGTTCAGCGCCGTGCAGCGGGAAACTGCACAAGATACTGAGATTGTGATGAGAGAACGTTCTTCTTAAAGTGTACACTGGCTGGCTGGTCATCGCGGCTACGAAATGGTTGGATGGCATGGCCGGTTTGACGGTTATTTGAACAAATGGAGTACATGTACAACACTCCGCAGCATATACTCGATAGTCCTGAGTGAACTCCTCTTCGAGAGACTCTGTTACAACGCTGAAAGCCAGATTGAAATCAGGTGGTTGGTGCCGACTGGGACCCTATGGAATACAGTGAAGCTGGTTCAGTTCTTCTACTCCGCGTGCCGGCCGGAATCTGCGCTCTGCCATTGTCGGAAGTGATCGAGACCATGCGCCCGCTGCCTATCTCACCGGTAGCGGACGCGCCGGATTTCCTGTGTGGGGTGTCGGTGATCCGCGGCGTGCCGACTCCGGTGATTCAACTGGGAGCTTTGCTCGACGGCAGCCAGGACCAGGCTCGTGAGCGATTTGTAACGGTAAGGAGCGGAGGGCGCGTAATCGCTCTCGCGGTGCAGGACGTGATCGGGGTGGCCGCGCCGGATCAACTGAAGTTGGGGAGCCTTCCGCCGCTGCTGAAGAATGCGCGGAGGGAAGCCGTGAAAGCAATCGGAACGCTTGACTCCGACCTGCTGGTGATGTTGCAGACAGCGGCGATTGTGCCTGAGTCCGTCTGGAAGACACTCCAACCGCATGAGGCGACGTTGTGAAGCCCAGGTTCCGGATTGCTGAGCTCAGCGAATTTCGAGACGCCATCAACCGGCATCTTGGGCTGCGCTTTGAGGACGCGAAGCTGGACGAACTGACCGATGTACTGAACGCGCGTCTGAAAGCGACGAGCAGCCGGCTGGAGAGCTATCTCAACCTGCTGGGACAATCACGCGAAGAACAATATGCGGTAGCCAGCCATCTCACGGTGCCGGAGACATTCTTCTTCCGCATGAAGGACCACTTCCGCGCATTGCGAGAACTGATTCTGCCGGAGTTTCTGCAGCACGGACGGGTGCGGATTCTGTCGGCGGGCTCGGCCACTGGCGAGGAAGCCTACTCGATCGCCATGCTGCTGCAGGAGTGCTGCGATGTGCGCAAGACGGCAATCACGATTACCGGCGTCGATATTAACCCGGCGGTGATCGCCAAAGCGAGGCAGGCAAAATACACGGAATGGGCACTGCGGGAAACTCCTCCGGACGTGCAGGAAAAGTACTTTCACCGACAGGGTCGCGTGTTTCAACTCGACGACGAGATTCGGCAGATGGTGACGTTCCAGGAAGGCAACCTGATGGATGCCGACGCCAGTTTCTGGACAAGAGGAAGCTGGGACATCATCTTCATACGAAATGTGCTGATGTATTTCTCGCCCAACTGCACGAAGGAAGTCATTGCACACGCAGAACAGGCACTCGCGCCCGGGGGATACCTGTTCATGGGCGCGGCGGAAAATCTTCGAGGCGTTTCGCAAGCTTTCCATTTGCGCCAGACGCATGATGCTTTCTACTACCAGCGACGCGCGGAGGGCGAGACGGTGCCGCTTACGCCGGAAGTGGGGCGGAGCACAAGCAGACCATCGTCAAAGGCCGAGAAGCATATGGCCACGGAAGGTGTGCCGCAGATCGAAGGCGACTGGCTCGATACGATACGGGCAGCCTCGGAGCGGGTGAAAGGGCTTACAGCGGGGCGTCCGCAGCAAGAACCCGGCGCGGCATCGTCGGCTCCTCCGAGACCGGAGCCAATCCCGGACGTGGCGGCGGCAATGGAGTTATTGAGGCGGGAGCGGTTTGCCGAGGCACTGGAGGCATTGCCCGAGCAATCTGGCAGAAACAGCGAGGCGCAACTACTGCGCGCTGTGGTGCTGGCGAATTCAGGTAAGCTGACCGAAGCAGAAAGTGCTTGCGAACTGTTGCTGAAGAACGATGAGTTAAACGCGGGAGCGCACTACGTGATGGCCCTGTGCCGTGAACACGCGGCGGACTGGAGCGGCGCGAGCAAACACGATCAGGCGGCGATTTATCTGGATCCGTCGTTCGCTATGCCGCACCTCCACATGGGTTTGCTGGCGCGGCGGGGGCAGGAGCTGGACGCGGCGCGGCGCGAACTGCAACAGGCAGCGCTGCTGCTGGAGCGCGAGGATGCTTCGCGTATTCTGCTATTCGGCGGTGGATTTACACGCGAGTCGCTTGTGGAGCTTTGTAAGCGCGAGTTGAAGGCGTGCGGAGGTATGCCGTGAGTTCAACCGAAATGAAACTGCGAAGCAAAGTGGCGGATCTGCGCGAGCTTTTCGACAACAGTTTTGCCGTGCCGGAGCGGATGGAGCACGCGGCGGTTGAACATCTGCTGGCGATTCGCGCAGGTTCCGAGCAACTGGCGATCGCAGTGAAAGACATTTCAGGGTTGACGATGGCCAGTGGCACCATTCTGCCGGTGCCGAGCAGCGTGCCGGAACTGGTGGGGATCACGGGCGTGCATGGTGTGGTAGTGCCGGTATTCAGCCTGGCGGCGTTGCTTGGCACTGGGTCGCGGATGGCGGAGTACCGATGGCTGATCCTGAGTGGCGAGAAGCAGACGGCCATCGCACTGGGCGTCGATCTGGTCGAGGGAAACCTTGAGGTGCCAACCGACGAAATCATCCCCTCGGGCACTGATGTAAAGTCGCACTACATAAAACACACCGTGAGGGTCGGGAAGACGCTGCGCGGTGTGGTCGATCTGCAAGTCCTGATTCAAAAGATAAGAGGAAGAGGGCGCGTCTAGTCGCCCGATCCGCAGAAAGAAGGAGTCGAGAGCATGGGTAACTCCTGGACTTTTGGCAAGAAGCTGGCACTGGGATTCGGCCTGACGGCCGCTTTGTCCATTGTGATGGCCCTTACGGCGTTGTATGCACTGCACCGGGCAGTTTCGAGCAAAGATCACGTGATCTCGGTGAATGCCCAGAACCTGATCGATGCGGCTAGGTTGCAGACGGAAGCCGCGCGCAAGGGACTGGCCGTTCGTGGCTATCTGCTCTCGGGCGACCGCCAGTTCTTTGAGAAAGAAGAGGCGGCGCATCAGGACTTCCTGCGCATTCTGATCAAGCTGAAGGGCAACGTTTACACCGACAGGGGTAAAGAACTGCTGTCCCGGATTGAACAGCTTGATGCCGAACATCAGCGGCTGATCGACCGCGCCAATAAGTTGCGCGAAGGCAAGACGCCGACCATGGAAAACATGTCGAACTTCATGACCAAGGAAGTTGCGCCAATGCGGCAGCGCCTGGACGGGAGTATCGATGAGTTTGCAGCATGGGAGCAGGAACTGCTCGACAAGGGTGTTAATGAATCGACACAGGCGGCACAGAAGGCTTCTACCTCGCTGATCATCATGGCGCTGATGGTGATCGCGCTGGCGACTGGACTGGCTTCGCTGCTGACCCGAAACCTGACAAAACAGGTGGGGACCGCCGTGCATGAGGTACAAAGCTCCTCGGCCGAATTGCAGACGACGGCGACACAGCAGGCTACGGGAGCACGAGAGCAGGCGACAGCCCTGAGCGAAATCACAACCACGATCAGTGAATTGCTGGCAACGTCGCGCCAGATTGCGGAGAGCGCGCAAAGGGTTTCGCAGATTTCGGCGGAGACCTCGAACGCTGCGGCAGCGGGCGACCGCGTGATGCAGAGCGCACACGAGTCCGTGCTGGGCATAAAGAAGCAGGTGGACGTAATCGTAAGTCACATGCTGGATTTGGGCCGGAAGTCACAGCAAATCGGCGGCATTGTGGATATTATCAACGAACTGACGGAGCAGACGAACATTCTCGCCATCAACGCGACCATCGAGGCAGCGGGAGCGGGCGAGAGTGGTAAACGTTTTGCCGTGGTGGCAGACGAAATTCGAAAGCTCGCGGACCGTGTGGGCGGCTCGACCAAAGACATAAGAACACTGATCGAAGAAATTCGTGCGGCGGTGAACTCTACGGTGATGGCAACCGAGGGTGGATCCAAGGCAGTGGACGCAGGGACTCGCGGCTTCTCCGACATCACGACAGCCCTGGGCCAGATCAATTCACTGCTCTCGACAACAACCGACGCAGCACGCGAAATCGAACTGAGTACGAAGCAGCAGACAACCGCCGTGGAACAGGTGAAGGTGGCTGTATCGAACGTGGCGCAGGTGAGCAAGGAAGCGGAGGTCAGCACGGTGCAGGCCCTCAAGACCGCTTCGCAACTGGCTGAACTGTCGCGCAACCTTAGCCTGCTGATCCAGCCGAGGATGAACGGGACACACTAATGGCGCGAGACCTGTACAAGTACTTTCGAATCGAGGCAAGAGAGATCGTGGAGCAGTTGAGCCGCGGCATGCTTCGCTTTGAGCAAGGTGCTTTTGAGCAGGCCAACGTCGCAAGCCTATTGCGGCTGGCGCACACTCTGAAGGGCGCAGCCCACGTCGTTAAGCAAGCGAGAATCGCACAACTGGCGCACGAACTGGAAGACACACTGGGACCGTACTCCTCAGGTGAAGAGATTCCGGCGGAGACTGTGCGCTCCATGCTGCGCCAGGTAGACGAGATCAATACCTGCATCGCAGGGCTCGATGGACAACCATCCACTAGCGAAACGCCGAGCGCGGGCTTGCAGGCGACGGCGAATCCGCAGGAAACGCCGACAACACCAGAACCCGCGCCTGCGGTGGACGATGTTTTCGATACAGTGCGGGTCGAAATTGGCGATATGGATGTGCTGCTGAATGGCATCGCCGAAGCGAGCTTGCAGGTTGCAGGACTCAAAGCTCGACTGGCGGCGGTGGAACATGCCGCGGACCTGGGCTCGGTGCTGATGAACCAACTGGCGCGTCGCGCGGCAAACGTCACCGAAGAACGGGCAAACGCCTCCTGGGCCAAGGCGCGAGTGCTGGCCGAGGATATGACGAGTCTGCTGAAACCGCTGCGCCGCACGCTGACCGCCGGACTGGAACAGGTGGAGAGCGAGCTGGCGCAGGTGCGCGATACTGCCAGCCAGGTGCGGTTGATTCCCGTGAGCGCCGTGTTTGGCACGATGCGAAGAGCGGTGCGGAACAGCGCAGAGACCCTAGGCAAGGAAGTTGAATTCGAAACTTCGGGCGGAGAGCATCGGCTCGATGCACACGTACTTGCCGCGATGCGGGATCTGCTGCTGCACGTCGTTCGCAACGCTGTGGCACACGGAATTGAAACACGCCCGGAGCGCATGGCTGCGGGCAAGATTCCGGTGGGCAAGATTACGCTCGAGGTTCGCAGGCAGGGGCATCGTGTTGCATTTGCCTGCCACGATGATGGCAAGGGTTTCGATGTGGTGGCGCTTCGTAGAGCAATTGTCGCGAATGGGATACGCTCGGAGAGCGACGCAGAAGCGATGGATTTGCACGAGCTGCTGCGCGCAAGAGTTGCCGGAATCAGCACGAGCCGCACGGTGGATGAGATTTCCGGACGCGGCATTGGGCTCGACGTGGTACGGGATGTGGCAACGAAGCTTAAAGCCGAAGTCAACATTCAGACGGAAGCGGGCAAGGGTTCCACCATACAGATCTCGGTGCCTGTATCGCTGCTGTCGCTTCCTGCGATACAAGTGGAGAGCGATGGAGTGAGCGCTTCGCTGCCACTGGATGCAGTGCGGCAGACGCTGCGGGCCGCAGACAGCGATATCGTGCATCATCCGGACGGAGATGCAATTGTCTTTGAAGGAAAGACGATTCCGTTTGTGTGGCTGGGACGCGCGCTCGAGCGAGACGCGGGAAAACCAGTGGCGAGACATGAGAAGTTTTCCGCGGTAATTGTGCGCTCGGGCGTGGAAGTGGCCGCAATCGGCGTGGATCGATTGCTGGGAACAGAAACCGTGCTGCTGCGTCCGATTCCGGCATATGCGGGAGTGGCTCCGGTGGTGGCGGGAGCGGCACTCGATGCAGAGGGGAATCCGCAACTGGTTCTGGACCCGGCGGCGCTGGTGTTGACGGCGCAGGAAGTGCGAAGCGAGACAACGGCACTGGCGGTGGAGGAGACTCCGGTGGTGCTGGTGGTGGATGATTCGCTGACGACGCGAATGCTGGAGAAAAGCATTCTGGAGTCGGCGGGATATGAAGTGGAGTTGGCCAACTCAGCCGAAGAGGCGATTGAAAAAGGGCTGGCGCGGCATTATGACCTTTTTGTAGTGGACGTAGAAATGCCCGGCATGAGCGGGTTTGAATTTGTAGCAAAGACGCGGGAATACTCAACGCTGGCAGACACCCCATCAATCCTGGTCACCTCGCGGAGTTCGCCGGAAGATAAAAAGCGTGGCGAGGAAGCGGGGGCACGAGCCTATATCGTGAAGGGCGAATTCGATCAGGGTGAGTTGCTGCAGCGAATCCGTGAATTAATCAGCTAAATATGCAGAAGATACGTGTCCTTGTAGTCGATGATTCGCTTACGGTGCGGAAACGCATTGTGGAGGTGCTCGCCTCCGACCCGGCGCTGGATGTTATCTCGGAAGCAGATAACGGGCGCCGGGCGATTGAGTTGTGCCGCACGCTGCGTCCGGATGTGATCACACTGGACATGATGATGCCCGAGATGGCCGGAGTGGCGGTGACCGAGTACGTAATGGCGTACTGCCCGACGCCGATCCTGATCGTGTCTGCCTCAACCAATCGCGGAGAGCTGTTCAAGACCTATGATGCGCTGGCGGCCGGTGCGCTGGATGTGCTGGAGAAGCCTAGAACGCAGGACGTGGACAGCGAGTGGGAACGGAAACTAATCTCGACGGTGAAGCTGATTTCGCGCATTAAGGTGATCACTCATCCACGCGCGAGATTGATGCAGTCGCCGGGAGATGGCGATGACGTTGCAGTGAAGTCAGGCAATCCAGACTCGGACTATTCGGTAGTCGCTATTGGTGCCTCGACTGGAGGGCCCGGCGCAGTGCTGGAGATACTTCGCGGACTACCCTCGAATTTCCCGATTCCGATTCTGCTGCTGATTCACCTGGCCGAGCCATTTGCAATGGCATTGGCGGAATGGCTGGATGCACAGTCGCCGTTGCGGGTGCGCTACGCCCGCGATCGCGAAGCACTCCCCGCCAATGGCGTGGTGATGGCTCCGGCGGGAAAGCATCTGGTAGTAAGCGAAGGGCGGTTGCGCCTGACCAGCGACGCGGAACGGCACTCGTGCCGCCCATCGGTGGACGTATTGTTTGAGTCGGTGACACGGGAGTTCGGAGCACGCAGTATTCAATGTCTGCTGACAGGGATGGGCAAGGACGGAGCGGCGGGATTGCTGCAAGCCCGGAGAGCAGGGGCGCTGACGATCGCGCAGAATGAAGCAAGCTCGGTCGTTTTTGGAATGCCGGGCGAAGCCGTGCGAATAGGAGCTGCGCAGCGCGTACTGCCGATTGAAGATATCTCTCGCGAGTTGCTGGAAGCCCTGAAGAAACCACAAGGCCGGAGGCGCAGTTGAGAGTTCTGATTGTGGACGACAGCCTCACGGTTCGGATGGACCTTAGCGATGCGTTTGAGAACGCAGGATTGGAGACGACGCCGTGCACCTGTCTGCAGGATGCGCGCGAGGCGCTGTCGAGACTTTCCTTTCACTTGATCGTGCTGGACGTGCTGCTGCCAGATGGCGACGGAATCACGTTTCTGAGCGAGCTGAAACACGATCCGGCTACGGCGAATGTGCCGGTGATGCTGCTCTCGACCGAAGCGCAGGTGGGCAACCGTGTGCGCGGGCTGAAGACGGGCGCAGAGGAATACGTTGGCAAGCCGTATGACGCTGGTTACGTGGTGGCGCGCGGCAAGGAGTTGATGCACGCGGGCCGCGAAGATGGCGGCGGCCAGACGGAACGCAGAGTGCTTCTGATCGATGACAGTCCAACTTTTCGCGGTGAGATGCAGGCAACACTGGAATCCTCAGGCTATAAGGTTCTGACGGCCTCTTCGGGAGAAGAGGGGTTGCAGATGGCGGTGAACAATCGCCCAGCAGCCTTGATTGTCGATAACGGGTTGCCGGGAATCGATGGCACGACGGTGGTTCGACGAGTGAGAGAAGACGCCGCACTGCGACGGACGCCGTGCCTGTTGCTGACCGCCTCGGAAGACCCGGCAGAAGAGTTGCGCGCGCTGGAAGGCGGCGCGGATGGGTTCATCCGCAAAGATCAGGACTTCAGCATTATCCTGGCGCGCCTGGCGGCGGTGCTGCGATCTTCGAGCACGCCCTCGGCGTTCGATCCGCAATCGGGGTTCCTGGGGCCAAAGAAAGTTTTGGCCGTGGATGACAGCGCAACATTCCGAGAGGAGTTTGCGGCACAACTGCGGCAGGAAGGTTATGACGTGGTGCTGGCCTGCTCTGGCGAGGAAGCGCTGGAACTGCTCTCGGTGCAACCGGTGGACTGCATTCTGCTGGATGTGAATATGCCGGGGATGTCGGGGCACGAGACGTGCCGCTGCATCAAGGAGTCACCTGAACTGCGCGACATTCCACTGCTGATGCTGACGTCGCTCGACTCGCCGCAGGCGATGAGCGATGGCATTAACGCGGGCGCGGATGACTACATCTCGAAGCGAATCGAGTTTGGAGTTGTCAGGGCACGTATTCGCGCGGCACTGAGGCGCAAGCAGTTTGAAGACGAAAATCGATCGGTTCGTGAGCAACTGCTGCGCAAGGAAATGGAAGCTGCGGAGGCGCGGGCGCAGCGCGAGTTGGCGGAGACGCGTGCCGCGTTCCTGTCGGAGTTGCGCGAGACGGAAGAGCGGCTCAGGCTGGCGGCGGAAGCGGCAGATATTGGCGTGTGGTGCTGGTATCCGCAAACAGGGGAGCACGAGTGGGATGAGCAGTGCAGAAAGCTGCTTGGCTTGCCGGAAACCGTCAAGCCAAGTCATACGGCCTTCATCTCAAGTCTGCATCCCGACGACCGCCTGCGCACGGAACAGGAACTGTCGTCGGCGTTGAAGAACCAGAGCGAGTTCGAGGTTGAGTGCAGAGTCGTGTGGCCGGATGGCTCTACTCACTGGATTATCGCTCGCGGTCGCGCGCTGAGCGAAAACGGCGAAAAAGCGGTGCGCATGAGCGGCGTCGTAATGGACGTCTCGGACCGCAAGCGCACGGAGGCAGCACTGGTGCGAAGCGAAAAGCTGGCATCGGTGGGCCGCATGGCTGCCACGATGGCGCACGAGATTAATAATCCGCTGGAAGCAGCAACCAATGCGCTGTTCCTGATTTCATGTGACGAGCAACTGAACCCGGAGACTCGGGCCAACGTGGACCTGGCGGAGCGCGAGTTGAGTCGCGTGGCACACATGACGCGGCAGACACTGGGCTTCTATCGCGAAGGTTCGCGGGCAGGAGAAGTGAACCTGTCGGAGATGGTGGACGAGCTGGTCGGACTGTACTCCCGCAAGATCACCTCGAAATACATTTCACTGGAGAGAACGTACCGCGGCGCGTGTGTGGTAAATGGCATTGCGGGCGAGTTGCGGCAGGTGCTATCAAATCTGCTCGCCAACAGCATTGATGCCGTGCCCTCGCGAGGCACAATCTATGTTCGCGTTTCGAAGGTGCACGTCAGAGACTACGCGGTGCGCGTCACGATTGCTGACACGGGCGTGGGAATTCGGCGAGAGGATCTGGCCTCGATCTTCGACGCGTTCTTTACAACGAAAAAGGATGTGGGAACCGGACTGGGATTGTGGGTCACACGCCAGATTGTGGAGAAGCATGGCGGCGTAATCAGGGTGCGCAGCAAAAAAGGAAAAGGCACCGTGTTTTGCGTGTTCCTGCGATTGGAAGCCGAGGACAACGAAACTCCTGTCAACTCGGAAGTGAATCAGGAGAGCTCGCCAAGGTAGCGTTGAGCAAAGCTTCCTAAATAGCGTGAGCCGCGGCTGATGATACAGGCGCTACGGAGTGAGTGGCATGAGATGGCGCGGCACAATCGCGTAATGCAAAGCACGGTGATGGCACAGGTACAACACCTGCAAGCTGGCGGCATCGTATGACTATCGGACGGTTGTGCATCGATGATGTCCGGTTTCTCAAATGCCAATTTCCCGAAGAACCGCAGCCTCGAATCGAAGCACACCATCCCCTCAACCACAGCTAGTCACATCGAGAAGACCTCCCCAGAAAAGCAGACGCGCGATATGGATTGCGGGTGCAGTGGTGCTGGCCGCTATGTGCGCTGTCGCAATACTGTTTGCGGTGAAGTGGCCGTTCACACGCGCAGGAATCACCGAACGACTGCATCAACACTCCTCCGCAGTCGTTGAGTTTGGAAGCTTCCAGCAGGTGTTTTTCCCGAGACCGGGATTCGTCGTCGAGCAGGTGACGCTGCGGCGTGCTCCGAATGCGGAACCGAGCGTGACAATCCGGCGGTTGACGCTACTCTCCAGCTACACGGGGATGATTGGCTCATCGAAGTCGATTGAATCGGTAAAAGCGGAAGGCTTGGTGGTACGTGTCTCCACCAAGGGAGCGTCGGAAAACCTGGAGTTTCATAGAGCACAGAACCAGAAGGGACAGTTCACGCTCGAGCACCTGATCGCCGATGGGGCTGAGTTGCAGGTGGTCTCGAGTGAACCCCAAAAAGCGTTACGCTTCACGATCGAGCGCATGCGAGTGGACAATATCGGCGCAAACAAGACGAGCAAATTCGAGGCGGCTTTGCAGAATCCGCTGCCGATGATGCAGATTGCAGCGCAGGGAAACATTGGGCCATGGCGTTCGGATGAACCGATGCAGACGGTGGTAACGGGATCATTCCATGTGAGCGAGGGCAAGCTGGAGACGGTGCCCGGGATTGGGGGCCTGATGAGCAGCAATGGGCAGTTCAAAGGGGCGCTTAACAATATCGCGGTGACGGGACAGGTGGATGTCGCAGGATTCGAGGTGCGCAAGGCGCATCATCCGATGCCGCTGCATGTTGGGTTCAACGGCGCGGTGGATGCCAGCAGCGGGCTGGTCAAACTGCAAGCGGTGGACGCGCAGTTAGGATCAACCGCGATCCAAGGCTATGGCGTGATATCGCCCCAGGTAGCGCAGGATGCGCATGATGTGGTGAGGATGCAGTTTACCTGTGCTCATGGGCGAGTGGAAGATCTGCTGCGCCTGTTCGTCTCTGCGCCGCAGCCGTCGATGATGGGACCGATCCGTTTTAAGACAAGCGCCAATGTTGAACGCGGGAATAAGCCATTCCTGGAAGAAGTGCGGCTGACCGGCAACTTTGTGATCAACGATGCGCACTTCACCTCTCCGCAAACACAGCAGAAGTTGAACGAAATGGGAGCGAAGTCGCGAGGGGATGCGAAGGATGACGACCCGCCGGATCATGCAATTTCTGTGATGTCGAGCGATGTGGATATGAGGGATGCGATTGCGCATCTCTCCAACGCAAGATTCCGCGTGCCCGGAGCGGATGCCAACGGGGCAGGAACATTCGACGTACACAACAGCCATGTGAACTTGAAGGGCAAGCTGCGGATGCAGGCAGAGGTTTCCGAAGCGACAAGAGGAATGAAATCATTTCTGCTGAAATTCGTGGACCCACTCTTCAAGAAGCACAATGCTGGGGCGGAACTGCCGGTGAGCGTCACAGGAACGACCCGGCAGCCGAAATTCAAAGTAGGGCTGAAGTAGGCTTCACGGTTGTCGCGATCCTCAAAGAGCAATTAACGTAGTAGGCGAACTCTCTGTGAGGATTCGCCATGGCGGACACTGCTTTCTTTGAGCCTGATCTATTCGATTTTCTGCGGCAGTTGAAACGCAACAACAACCGCGAGTGGTTTGCGAAAAACAAGGCGCGGTATCAGACAGTGGTGGTGGACCCGGCAATGGAGTTCATCACGAGCTTCGCTCCGCACCTGGCGAAGCTGAGTGGACATTTCGTGGCCGACGCACGGCCTACGCGCGGATCGCTATTCCGCATCTATCGGGACACGCGATTCTCGCAGGATGGGCTGCCGTACAAGACGCACGTTGGAATGCGCTTTATGCACGAGAGCGGGAAAGATGTGCATGCGCCAATCTTCTATCTGCACCTGGAGCCGACAGGGTGTTTTGTAGCTGCGGGAGTGTGGCATCCGGATAATCCAACGCTGACGAAGATACGGACGGCGATCGTGAAGGATCCGCAACAATGGCGCAAGGTGGCAGGTAAGTACGAATTGGAAGGCGGAAGTCTGACGCGTCCGCCGAAGGGATTTGATCCTAAGCATCCCTGCATAGAAGACCTGAAGCGCAAGGACTACATTGCATCGGTCGAGTTGACGGCAGAGCAGGTGTGCAGCGCGAAATTCATGCGCGATTTCGTCTCGGCCTGCAAGTCGCTGACGCCGCTGGTGGAGTTTACGACGAAGGCGATGGGATTGAAATTCTGAGTCGAGTGGGAGCGTGTTTCTGCTTCAGTCGCGCAGATAGCCTTGCTTGCTGGGATCGGGCATGAGGATGGCAACGAGGAGAGCGAGCGCGCACATAGCGGTGACGTACCAGTAAAAAGTCGCTTCCCTGCCGATGGATTTCAATTCGAGGGCGACGAACTCGGCGGAGCCGCCGAAGACTGCATTGGCCAGAGCGTAAGACAAGCCGACGGCGAGCGCACGAATCTCGATGGGAAACATCTCGGCCTTGATGAGCCCGCCGATGGATGTGTACAGGCTGATGATGGACAACTCAAGCATGACAATCGCGAACGCCGCATAAGGGCTCCTCACGTGGGCCAGAGCATGCAGCACGGGAACGGTGCTGAGGGCGCCTAAGGCTCCGAACCAGATCATGGAAGCGCGGCGGCCAATGCGGTCGGAGAGCGCTCCGAACAAGGGCTGGACAAGCATGTACACGAGCAGCGCCACAGTCATCACTTCGCTGGCGGAGCGGGCGCTCATGCCAGCGGTGTTGACCAGGTACTTCTGCATGTAGGTGGTAAAGGTATAGAACATGAGCGAGCCACCGGCGGTGAATCCGAGCACGGTGACGAAGGCGCGCTTGTGCTTCATGACTCCGGCGATGGTGCCCGCCTCAAGATTGCGGCGCGATTCCGATGTCGTGGTCTCATCGAGCGAACGGCGCAAATAAAAGGCGACGATGGCGGCGAGGGCTCCTAGAGCGAAAGGAATGCGCCAGCCCCAGGCCTTCAACTGTTCGTTGCTGAGAAAGTGTTGCAGGATGACGAGCACCATGACGGCGAGGAGTTGGCCGCCGATGAGCGTGACGTATTGGAAAGACGCGAAGAAGCCGCGACGTCCGCGCAAAGCGACCTCGCTCATGTAGGTGGCGCTGGTGCCGTATTCTCCGCCAACGGACAAGCCCTGCAGCAGGCGCGCGAGCAGAAGCAGAGCGGGCGCGGCGGTGCCGATCTGCTTATAGGTTGGCAACAATGCGATGAGCAGCGAGCCCGAGCACATCATGAGGACGGAGGTCATCATGCCTGTCTTGCGGCCACGTTTGTCGGCGATGCGTCCGAAGAGCCAGCCTCCGATGGGGCGCATGAGGAACCCGGCGGCGAAGACTCCAGCAGACTTAAGTAGCTGGACGGTGGCATTGCCGCTCGGGAAAAAAGATCCGGCAAAGTAGATGGCGCAGAAAGCGTAAACGTAAAAGTCGAACCACTCGACGAGGTTTCCGGAAGAAGCGCCAATGATGGCGACGATGCGTTTCCGGGTGTCTGCTGCGGTCGAGAGTTGCGACGAGGTCATGCGCACAATCCTGTGTTCGAATGAATCTTACGATGCGCGAGTGCTGAATGACAAAAAGAAGGCGGCCCTTGCGAGCCGCCTTGCGATGCAGGTGAAGCAGTTACTGCCTGCCGTTGGGGAAGATGTCGAAGACATAATCGTGGGCGGCGAGTGCGGCCTTTGCCGACTCACCACGCTTGACGAGTTCTTCGCGTGAGAGATCGAAGATGGCATCCAGAATCTGCGTCCGCTCCTGCGCACTGGCTGAGCCGACGACGAACAGAACGCGCGCGCTGTGCTGGATGTAACGCTTGGAGATCAGCTGGCGCTTCAGAAGCTCCATGATGACCTGTGCCTTGGAACGATCAAAGCGGCCGGGATCGCCACGGCGGTCGAGTTCGGCGAAGAACTCCTTTGTCCACTCATCGTGATAGGTGAAGACCTTCTCGAACAGTTCGGACGTGAAGCGCGTGCCAGCCTTCACATGATCGGCGTTGGTTGCGGGCACGACACCATCTTCGGTGAGTGCGGGACGCTTGAGGTATCCGTCCTTGGTGATGGTGGCCTGGTGCTGCACGAGCGTCCACAGCCAGGACATATCGATGCGATAGGTGGCTAGGTCGTTCATGAAGCGCAGGTACAGTTCGTAATCGTCGATGGCGGCGGCAAAGTTTCCGTTAAGTATCTGGAAGCCGTAGTTGGCAGCCATGTAGAAGGCGTGCTGGATGTGCTCGATGGTGATGTCGCCCTTGGGAACTCCGTAGATGGACTCCCACAGCTCGGGCGAGAGGAACTTCTCGGGCGTGTCGAGCGACTCGCGGGCGATGACCTGGGGCGTGATGCGTCCATTGCCATCGATGAGGCCGCGAGACTGGAAGAGCTGCTGCTCGGCCTCGACGAGCCCGCTGCCGACGGTGGGCACGGGCTTGCCCTTTACGTCAACGGTCTCGCGCTTGGCATCGAGCATCTTCTGCAACTCGGGGAGAGATGCACGGAGAGGCGCATTGCCCGCGGCAACATACGCCTGCTCGGGGCTGGCGACCCAGCTCTGGCGATATGCGTCGTAGAGCTTGCCTTTGACTTCGCCGGAAAGTATCTGGTCGAGAGTGGGGCGCGTGCCGGCGGGCAGTTGTCCGTCCGGAACAAACATGAGCCCGAGGAGGCGCTCGCGCAGCTTATCGATGGCCATGGCACGCAAGGCAAGCTGGTTGTAGCGCGCACGACCATAAGCATCACTCGACTGATAGATCATGACGGCAGCCATTCCGCCAATGGGTCCGCCCTGCGTGAACTCACCATGCTTTAAACCTGCGAGCAGGATGTTCAAGGCGTTGTAGCGCTGGTAGGCGATCATGTTGGGCGCGGCCATGCCGACGGTTTGCGGGTCGGGGAAAACGCCGTTGGGATCGTCCTTCCACATCTCGATGAGGCTGCCAAGGTAGTCCCAACGACCGACGTTGGTGCCGAGAAGACGGCGGCGCAGGGTCCAAACAATAGCGGGCAGGAAGCGTCCGCCGTTGCCTTCCTCGTAGAGCATCTTGATCTTGATGGTTCCGGCGGGAACGCCAATCATCTGTTCGAGGCGCGCAAACAGCTTCTCGACGATGAGGGCTTCGTGCGGTGTCTGGAGCTTAGGAATGTAGAAGTAAACGCCGGTTCCGGATTTCTTCAGCGACTCGTAGTTGTTGAACGTCCAGAGAACGGCGATGACGATGAGGCCCGGAGCAGGCTGATTATCAACGCGCACGTGATCGTAGCGGATGTGGATGCTCGGCGGGCGTACGAAACGCGTGGGCCATTGTCCGGAGTCGCGGCCGATGGTGTATTTGCGCGTTTTATCCTTCTTCTGCACCTCGTAGGCGCGGTCTTTCCACTTGCCTTCGAAGATCTCCTTGGCATTCTTGAGGGCTCCGAAGACTCCGATGGGAGCATGGACGGGAGTGCCATCAGGACGGAAGTGCGTGGGCGAGGCATCCTCGAAGTCCGGCATATTCATGGGCGCGTTGCTGTTCAGGGCGTTGAAAGCCATGTCGAGCGGATACCACGGTCCGGTCAACTCAAGCCCCGGATTGTTGAGCGGATGAGCGTCAGCCGGGATGGGAACCTGGTCATTGAGGCGCCAGCGATGCGGAGTTTCACGATCGAGGAAGTTGTCGATGAGTCCCTGGATGATTTCGCGGAAGGTCCACGGCTGACCACTGATGGGATCCTCGAAATGCTCGTCCCACTTGGGCCATGCGTACTTCTCTCGCACCGGCAACGGCGAATTGAGAATGGCACGGCGGGCTGAAAGCGCAGCGGCAATCGCTGGATTCAGCTCACGGGTAAGTGTGGCGATGGTCTCCTCGACCTTAAGCTCGTGTCCACCTACTTGCTTTGTGCCAAATAGCTCAGGAAAACTCTGCAGAACGTCCTCTCGAATCATCGCAGCTGCTCCTTCTAGGCTGATGGCGGTCTTCAGGCCTGAAAACCGCAACTTGAAATGGAATCATTAAACTGGCTGCTCGTCAAACAGCGGTCAGGGCGCTAGCTGGCGATCGCCCGGATACCACGCGGGCTCGGAACCATGCTCCGCATTATGGTGAACAGAAATGCGACGAGAGGCAGAGCGGCAAGTAGGTAGAAGTCAGGACAATGATGCCTCAGAATGACGTGGCTGAAAACCCCTGTTGCGAAGGCAGTGGCGGCAAGGCACACGTCTGTCAAAGGACCCACCTCTGCCAAAAGAGGGCAGAGGTGGGGCACCACATTTCGAACTGAATGGAATGGCGTACTGCTCAGAGCCGTGCGACGTTCTTCTCGCTTATTAGTTTTTGCGCTGTGGAGAGGTCGGAGACAAGGCGAGCGTAAATCGCGCGTGACTGGTGTTCGTCTGAACTGCGGAGGACGAAGCTGGGGTGCACGCTGATGACGGTGTGAGCGGAGTAGGGCGTTTGGATCACCTTGCCCGCATCGCGAGTGATGCGGACGCTGCTGCCGAGCAAAGATTTGGCGGCGGTGGCGCCCAGCAGAAGGATGGCTTGCGGCTGGATGGACTGGAGTTCGGCTTCGAGCCAGGGGCGGCAGGCAATGATTTCCGACATGCGCGGGGTCTGGTGAATGCGGCGCTTGCCCTGACGGATGAACTTGAAGTGCTTCACAGCATTGGTCAGGTAGATGTCGGAGCGCAGGATACCGGCTTCATCCATGGCGCGCTGGAGGACCTCGCCCGCAGGGCCGACGAAGGAATGGCCAGTGAGGTCTTCTACGTCTCCGGGTTGTTCGCCGACGAGCACAAGACGGGCGGTGGGCGAGCCCTCGCCGAAGATAGTTTGCGTGGCATCGCAGTGCAGCGGGCATGCGGTGCAGGCGCTGGCAGCTTCGCGCAAGACGTTGAGGTCGCGACTGGGCGGGACGATGTGTTGCGCGGAGGTCGATTGCTGACGATGCATGGTTTCGAGACGGGCGGGGACATCGGCCAGCACTTCGGGCAACGCCTGCAACTCGGGGAGGTTGGTCCAGAAGCGCGAAGGCATTTCCTGCCGCATGAGATCGAGATTCATGCGGGCGGGGTTGAAGGTGGTGCGGTAGTAGGTGGACCAGAGCGATTCCAACTCGTCTTTGTTTGAAGACTGCGGCATGGCGACGCCGGGCGAGTAGGAAAGACGAAGGCCGTCCCAGTTGGCCGATCCGTGCGGAGTGAGGATCGTCCAGCGCATGGCAGCAAAACGCTTCTCGAAAAACGGGGCGACGAGGCGGATGATGCGGTAGTCGGGACGATACCAGGCGACGAACCATTCGGCTCCGTCGCGTTCCATGCGGCGGAAACGGACGAAGGCATGCATGTGGTGAATGTCTCGAACGATTTCCTGACGCATGCGGTTGAGGCGCAAAACTTCAGGATCGATTTGCACGGAGAGCAGGCTGCGCTCGCCGTGAACGACACGCCACAGAACGCTGTAGAGCAGATGCCATCGCGCTGGATCGGTGTGGCACGAAACAAGGCGTGCAAGATCGAAGTAGCGCCGGGGAACGCGGAGCTTGCTGCCGGATTCGCCAACGGGCTCGGAGGGAAGAAGCGATAACTGCTCGGCATCGGCCTCCGACCAGGCGACATCGTGAGGCGCTACGTTGGAGGCCAGCAGTTCGCGGCAACGCTGGCGGAAGCTGGCGAACTGCGGCTCAACCGAAACGTGGATCACAACTCACCTGCTACGGCCGCGGTGGCTGCGTCGAATAGTGCAAGCTGCTCGGGAACGGCGGTCACGGTCGGCAGGCGATTGGAGTCGAGCAACACGACCGAGGGACTATGGTCGGTAGTGATGACGAACGGCTTGCAGCGGCGTAGCGAGACGCGCAGCTTGCGCAGATCGTCGAGCGAGAGATGGTGATAGCGCCGGATGGACAGAATGCGCATGGCATTGCGATAGCCGATGCCGGGGACGCGCAGCAATTCTTCGCGAGTGGCGCGGTTCACATCCACTGGGAAGAACTCGCGATGGCGCAAGGCCCAGGCGTGTTTGGGATCCACCTTGGCGTCGAGGTTGGGTTCCTGCTCGGTGGTGAGCTCGTCGGCGTGGAATCCGTAGTAGCGCATGAGCCAATCGGCTTCATAAAGGCGATGCTCGCGCACAAGCGGCGGGGCCGCAATGGGCAGGCGGGCATCAGCCTTGGGGAATGGGCTGAACGCGGAGTAGTACACGCGACGCAACTTGTAGGCGGAATACAGGTGCGAAGACTTCGCCAGAATCTGCGCGTCGGTGCTGGGAGTAGCGCCAACGACCATTTGCGTGCTTTGTCCGGCGGGGGCGAGGAGGCGAGCCGATTTCGATTTGGCACGCTCTTCTTTCGAGGACACGATTTCAGTTGTAACGCGCCCAAGAGTGTTCTCGATGACAGCGCTGTTCTTTTCTGGCGCGAGCTTGTCGAGATCGGTCTGCGTGGGCAGCTCGACGTTGGCACTCAGTCGGTCGGCATAGCCGGCGGCCTGACGAAGAAGTTCGGGCGAGCAGCCGGGAATCGTCTTGAGATGGATGTAGCCGTTGAAGCGGTGGTCGGTGCGAAGGGTACGCGCGACCTCGATGAGCTGCTCCATGGTGTAGTCGGGCGACTGGATGATGCCGGAGCTCAGGAAAAGCCCTTCAATGTAATTTCGCTTGTAGAAGTCGATGGTGAGTTGCGCGACCTCGGCGGGAGTGAAGCGGGCCCGCGGGATGTCGCTGGAGCTGCGATTGACGCAGAAGACACAGTCGTAAATGCAGTAGTTCGTCAGCAGGATCTTGAGCAACGAGACACAGCGGCCGTCGGGCGTGTAGCTGTGGCAGATGCCGCAAGCAGCCGTGTTGCCGAGAGCTCCAAGTTCGGCACTGCGGCGCGATCCGCTGCTCGCGCAGGAGGCGTCGTACTTCGCCGAGTCTGAGAGGATGCGAAGCTTGGTTTCCAGCTCCATTGACCAGATTGTAACAAGAGAAGAGAAGGCGAACATAGGCCAGAATTGGCCCGATATCCGGGGGAGAAAAAGGTTTTCACGGCGGGCTGAGGGCTGAGTCTAAATCAAACTCCCCCGCCGTAAACTCGCGAAACGCGAGTTTACGGGAGGGCACCTGGGTGGAAGAAAATCCCCGCCACCTACATTGGTGACGGGGACTGGAGGAAGACTGCTCAGGAGGTTAGAAGTCGAACTTCAGCGAGATCTCTGACAGGCGACGTCCGACGGTCAGAGGGGCGAAGCCGAAATTCCTGTTGGCGCTTGTCGCTGTCGCGGGCGAGTTGCCGGACAGATTGAGCGTCGTCTGATTGGGATACGGCGTGCCGAAGCTATGCAGCGGGTGGTTCAGGAAGTTGAAGGCTGCATAACGGAAGCGCAGTTTGCGACTTTCGCCGAGAGAGAAGGACTTCTCAAGGCTGAGATCGCTGTTGAAGAACGCCGGGCCGTGCATGTAAGGCATGATGTACGGACCGTTGGTTCCAATCTCCGGCAGGGCGAAGCATCCGCCGTTGATGAACTGGTTCTTGCCAAGGCCGGAGCGTGGGTTGCACTTCATGACCGGCTGCAAGCTCACGTCAGGCGTTCCGAGGATGGTCTGGCTGTTGACCGGGTAGCTTCCGCCGTCGGTGGGAGTGATGGTGCCCTGCAGGTAGAAGTCCGGCGAGAAGCTGACTCCGGTCTGCATGTTGCCGCCGCTCTCGAGGGTGGTGATGCCCGAGATCATCCAGTCGTTGGCGATCAAGCCGAGCGTTCGCTGCGGAGTGACCTTGCCGAACTGGTAGGAGTAGGAGAGGTTGAGGATGTGGCTACGGTCATAGTTCATCGGGCCGTAGTTGTTCTTGATGTGGAAGGGATCGACCGGCGCGGTGTAGTTGAAGTCAGCCGCGGAGCCGAGGATGCCGAGTGCCTTGGACCATGTGTAATTGATGTTGTAAGTCAGGCGTCCGGACTGCTTCACGAGCAGAGCCTGGAAGCCATTGTAGTTGGCATAGGTATTGTGCTGCGGCACGATGATGCTGCCATATTGCGGATAGGGACGGGCGGCCTGAACGCTCGGCTCACCGGCCCAGTCCTGCGTGTTGTTCAACTGCGCGGCCTGGTAAGGCGTGCATCCCTCGGGATTGCAGGGGCGCGGCATCCAGGAGGCCGTGGCAGCGTTGATCTTGGCTGCCGCAGCGGCGGTGAACAGGTAGCCGACAGGAACGGCGTTGATGTTATTGAGCACGACGGCCTGCGTGGTGCCGTTGTTCATCAGCGAGTTGCTGTTATTGCCGGCGTAGGAGAACTGGAGGTATGTCGTCTTGTTCAACTGCTGGGCGATGCTCAAGCTGTAGTTGTTGGTGACCGGCGTCTTGCGATCGCTGGCGAGGAGTCCGGAGACGGAGGAAATCGGCAGCGAGGTCTGGGTGCCTCCGGCATTGCCGTAGGTCGCCGGATTCTGGTGGACGGTGCTGACACCAGCAAGGGTGTTTCCGCTGAAGCCTTGCAGGTCGGCTTTGCGCAGTCCGGTTGCGGTTTGGAACGCGCCAATCACGTCGTCGGCGGAGTCATGGAAGCGATAGGCTCCGTAGCCGCCGCGGATGACGGTCTTACCGTTCTTGAACACATCCCACGCGATGCCGAAACGCGGTGCAAAGTAGGCTCCGGTGGAACTGGTGCCGGAGTTGGGTATCGCAGGATTGATGCCATGCCACTGGAATCCGGGGAACGGATTGGAGGTGGCGTTCATGTTGGTGCCGATGAGGTTTGGCTGCCAGACGGCTGCGCCGAGCCCGTGCGAGTCCGTCCAGGCTCCGAGATGGCTTACGCGAAGACCGTAGGTGAGAACAACGCTCTGGCTGAGACGCCATGCATCCTGCGCATAACCTTCAATGTTCCAGAAGTAAATGTTGGTGCGCGGGGTGAACGAGGTCTGGTGGAAGTCCTGAATCTGGCCTTCAAAGAAGTTGGCCAGCGAGTTTCCGCTGTTGAAGTGGGGCGTGGGATCGAAAGCCGGGCTGCCGTCTGGATAGAAGCCGTTGTAGCTGTGGAGTTCGTTGCCGGCGGCGCCGAACCAATAGTTCTGAATGACGCCGTTGGCCTGGCTCTGGTTGGCCTGATTGTTGGCTACGCGCTGGCCGAAGATTCCGAACTTGAGGCCATGCTTGCCGACGACTTTGCTGAGGTTGTCGCTGAGGGCGGGCTGATACTTATGCAGGTACAGTCCACCGGTAGTGAAGTCCGGCCATAGACCGAGCGGCAGGCCGCCGTAGGGAGCATAGGTTCCGAGTTGCGGATATTGCTTGGAGCCGTTATCAAAGACTGCGTTGTATGGGTAGTTGATGGTGGATTTCAGCAGGGCCTTCTGGTTCTTCGGCTCGAACTGCTGGGTGAAATAGGTGAGAGTCGCAGTCAACTCGTTGGTCAGCGTGGGGGAGAAGACCTTGACGTAGTTGGCCGAGGCGCTGTGCACGTTGATGCGGTTGAGGAGGCCGCCGCCAGGGGTGTTCACGGCACCCATGATGCTTTGCGGAGCATAGTAGGGAACCTGCGGCTGTCCCTGCAGTCCGTGTTCGAAGCTGTAACGGAAGAAGACGAGGTTGTTGGAGTTGATGTTGTAGTCGAGACGGCTGGTGGTCTGGAAGATGTTGTTGCCCACCAGATTGAGCGTCTGATAGTTGTAGCCGTCGCTGTTGGTGGCCGCAAGATTGGGCAGTGGCAGGGTGTTGTTCACCAAGGCCATGGCACCAGGATCGAGGAAGGCCGCGATGTTGCCGTTGGTCAGCGCGCCACCGTTATCTCCCACGGTCGGGGTGGGCGAAATCTGGGCGTAGGTGCCGCTGGTGTAGCTGGGGCCGAGGTAGTTCTTGATGGCCTCGGTGCTGAAGTCGCCCTTGCGCATGGCGGCCGTGGGCACGAGCGCGTTGACTATGGCGCTGCTGGCAGAGCCGTAGGCGTAAACGTCTTTCTGGAAATCAAGCTCGGCACCAGTGAAGAATGTCAGCTTCTTCGTTCCGGGGACCGGACCGCTGAGAGTGAAACCGGGATAGATGTAACGGTCGTCGGGGCGTGCGATCTTGCTGTACTTCGCCAACGAGTCGTTGGAGTTCAGTGCGCTGGTTCGGGCGTAGGTGTAGAGCGAGCCGTGATAGGTCTGGGTTCCGGGCTTGGTGACGCCGGTGATGACCACGGGACCGTTGGACTGATCGACGCCGAAGTTGGAGGTCTGCACCTGGACTTCGCTGACGAATGCGACGTTGATGTTCTGAAGGTTGGCACCCATGTTGCCGGAGTCGGTAAGGTTGGCACCGTCAAGTTTGAGAGTGGTGCCCGCTACAGGAGCGCCGTTGGAGATATAAGCATTGCCCATGCCGATGTTCACTTGCGAGAAGTCGGGGGCAGTATTGGTGTTATCAGTGCTGCGAATGGCAAACCCGGGAAGAATCTTTTGAAGTTCGGTGGCGTCGCGTCCGACAACCGAAAGACGATCGACATCGGTGGAGGAAATGGTGGAACTGAGTTGGCCGCTATCGAGCGGGATTTCGCCGGTTGCGCCCTCGACGGATACGGTTTCTGCGGTCGAGGCGAGGCCCAGCTTGATGTCCTGCAAGGCGAGCGCATCACCCGGGTTGATGTGAACGCTGGGCCGGACGAAGTCGCGGAAGCCAGCCATCTTGATAGTGATGCGATAGTCTCCGCTGGGCACGGCGGCAAAGTAAAACGCACCTGAGGCGGTGGTCGTGAGAGTGCGTTCGAGCCCGTTCTGAAGATTGGTGATGGTGACTACGGCACCAGAGACGACGGCAGAGCCGGGATCCTGAACCATGCCGCTCAGGCTGCCTGCTCCGACCTGTCCTGTTGCCACGCCGCACAGACAGAATGCAACGAGGCATATAACGAATGCGGAAATCCACCGCTTTGCACACCAGCGGCCGCCGCGAACAGCTTTGTTGTAAGTACTCATTCCTGCCTCCCCAAAGACAACATCCCCACGGCGGCCGAGATCATTGCCGGCTCGCTCGATGACGGGGTACCTAAGCTGAACCTTTATAAGTCAGCCACAATGGGAGGGTAAGGTGAGTTACAGAAAAAGCAGCACTCTTATCAGGTAAAACATTTTTGGATTGAGCAGCTTAGACCAGGTTTTCCGATGTGCTTAACATCACGGCCTCATCTTTTTTACCTTCGAACAGACTCGCCGGATCAATTGCCCGACAGACCGCGTGTATCGAACGACGGCATAGAACGCCAGGGACGGGTGTTTCCTGAAGCAAACAGAACTCAGAGGTTCAATTCGCTTTTATGGCGAGTTGGCCCGAACGCAGCGAACCTTTGCGCCGGGGTTTGTCGTCGGGATAACGTGGCTGCATTGCCTCCCATCCAATCCGCAAGATTTGCGAAGGCATTTCAAAGTGAGCGGAGCTTTGCGCGATCTTGATTGACCGCCACTTCAACGAGTGCAAAACTACACAGCCGTTCGAAGAACCTCGCAAACATCGGAGAGCCGTCATGAAGGCCACCATCCCGATCCCGGACGACGAGTCGGCACGGTTGAGGGCACTATTCGAACTGCAAATCCTGGATACGCCTCCGGAAGAGGCTTTTGAGCAGATCACTCAACTTGCGGCGATGATCTGCAAGGCTCCGATGGCGATCATGACCCTGCTGGACGAGAGCAGGCAATGGTTTAAGTCGCGAGTCGGAGTCAAATTCACCGAGACTCCCCGGGAAGTTGCATTTTGCGCATACGCCATCATGCAACGCGACATGATGGTGGTCCGGGACGCATCCGCCGACCCACGGTTTCAAGACAACATTCTGGTCACCGGAGAGCTGAACGTTCGCTTCTATGCAGGCGTTCCCTTGCTGATTGGCGAAATGGCCGTGGGAACACTGGCGGTGCTCGACACAGTACCCCGCGATATCACAGAGGACCAGCGCACCGGCCTGCGCCTGCTTGCCCATCAATGTGTTCAGCATCTGGAGAACAGGCGATTTGCATTCAGCAGGAAAGAGATGCTGGAAGGAGTTCTGGATGCCTCGCCGCTGGCCATCATTCTGCTGAACACTCGCGGAGAGGTTATCTCGTGGAACAAGTCTGCCGAGCGCATCTTTGGCTGGCGCAGTGAGGAGGTGCTGAACAAGCCGTATCCGGCCGTGCCCGCCGGACTTGAGGCCGAATTCGATAGAACGCTGGCTGGAATGTTGTCGGGCTCCGAGTACCAGTTCGACACCGTGCGACAGCGGAAGGACAACGCGACTTTCCCGGCAAGGATATGGGCGGCGGCAGTAAGAAATCCCACAGGAGAGGTGGTGGGTGCCGTGGTGCTGGTGGAAGACATGACGGCAGATGTGCAGATGGAGAACAATCTCCTGCAGCTTGGAGCCGCAATTTCGGCTTCGGAAGACGCCATCATCTCCGAGGATCTCGAAGGATATATAACAACCTGGGCTGGAGCAGCAGAGAAGATACTCGGATACTCCGCGGAGGAAATGGTTGGGCGTCATATCAGTACTCTGCTACCGCCAGAACGCAGGGGAGGGGTCGCGAAATCGTTAAAACGTATTCGCAACGGTGAGTCCTTTACCAGCTCGCGCGTGGAACAGGTGCGCAAGGATGGAAGGAAGATCATCGTCTCCGCGTCATTCACGCCATTGCGCAACTCGACAGAACAAATCACCGGGGTCTGCGTCGTGGTGCGCGACGTCACGGCGCAGATTCACATTGAGCAACAACTGGCGCAGGCGCAGAAGATGGAAGCCGTAGGACGCCTTGCCGGAGGCGTGGCACACGACTTCAACAACATGCTCGGAGTCATCCTGGGCTATGCGGAACTTGCCGAGTCGAGTCTTCCACCGGACAGTCCGGTGAAGAGAAGTCTGGAGATGATCAAGACGACGGCAATGCGCTCCGGAGACCTGACGCGGCAGTTGCTGGCCTTCAGCCGAAAGCAGGTTCTAGAGCCGACACTGCTGGAGCTGGACGAGGTGGTGACTGAGTCGCAGAGGATGATGTCTCGCGTGATTGGCGAGCACATCGAGCTGCAATTTCAACTGAACGCAGGGCAAGGACGGGTAAGAACCGATCGCAGCCAATTACAGCAGGTGCTGATGAACCTGGCGGTAAACGCACGCGACGCCATGCCGGAAGGCGGAAAGCTGTGCATTGAAACCTACACGTTCAAAGGCAGCCCCGCACCGCACATGCCGGAGGACCGATACCTGGTGATAAGGATTTCCGATACCGGATCGGGCATCGACCAGTCAACGCAGGAGCATATGTTCGAGCCGTTCTTCACCACTAAGGAGTCCGGCAAAGGTACGGGATTGGGACTCTCAACAGTGCACGGCATTGTGACGCAGAGCGGCGGGCATGTCGCGGTGCACAGCGAGATGGGGAAGGGCACGACCTTCGAAGTGTATCTTCCAGAGGTAAGAGAGAAGAATCAAGGCGAGCGACTGAAAGCGGTCGAGCGGCAAGACTCCGGCGGCGGAGCCACGGTACTGCTGGTGGAAGACGAACTTTCTTTGCGGAAGATCATTGCCGAATGGCTGCGCGCTCACGGCTATCGGGTCATCGAGACGGAGAACGGAGAGCGGGCGGTGCAGGAACTCAGCCATGGGGATATTGCAGTCGATGCGATCGTCACGGACGTTGTAATGCCGAAGGTGAGTGGGAAACAGGTCGTGCGGGAACTTCGGTCACGGTATCCAGATCTGAAGGTGCTCTACATGTCAGGCTATGCGGATGGGGTGCTGGACCTCAGCGATATTGGCGACCGAGGCGTTGCCTTCCTGGCGAAACCTTTTACGGCGTCGGCTCTGACAGCAGCCCTGAGCAAGCTGATGAACCAGGACGAAAACTCCGAGGAGCTTCGGCCAGGTGCGTGAAGGCCGACACTGGAATGAGCTGTTCATGGGCCAGGTTCTTGGTTGCGCTGCTTTCTGACTGGGTGGATCTGCCACGGATCAGGTGATATCTCGTCTGTTTGGCTCTCGCGGCGCTGCCGACGTCGCTCTGTGCCAAGCGCCTCCCTCTTGAGGCGTTCGATCTCTTTGCCCTGTTCGTCGGCCATTTTCTCGAGGAATTCCCGAATGGTCGGCATCTTCACCGGCTGTCCGATTGATACGAGCTCGCCTTCTCTGTGCAGCATGCCTGATTCGATTCTCATATCGCATTTTGGGATGTGAGGAATGCCGTTCAACCGTTCCGGTTTATTTGCGTGAAGACTCCGGAGGTCGGCTGCTGCCTGAATCCAGTGTCGCTCGACTGACAGCAACACCTGCCGCAGATGCGATAGCTTACACTGAAACTACATGCTCAACCGGGGCTATGCCTACACCACAATCATCAGCAGGAAATACCACGGACAAACCCTGCTCACCCACCTGGCAAGCCATTACCCCCACTCAACCCCACAGGCCTGGCAACAAAACCTGAACAACGGCGAAGTCACCCTCAACGGCGTTACCGCCACCGGAAGCGAGTTGGTCGCTTCAGGCCAAATCCTTGTCTGGAACCGTCCACCCTGGATCGAGCCAGACGCACCTCGGCACTTCGAAGTCCTGTTTGATGACCCCTATCTGTTGGCCGTCAACAAACCCAGCCGGCTGCCCACCCTTCCGGGCGCTGGCTTCATGGAAAACACCCTCCTGCGCTTGGTGCAAAAGCAAACACCCAACGCAAACCCTGTCCACCGGCTGGGCCGAGCGACCAGCGGCATCGTCCTCTTCGCCAAAACCCGGAAGGCGGCCGCGAAGCTGGAGGCAAACTGGAACACAACCAAAATTCAAAAGATCTATCGGGCGCTAGCTCAAAACGTTGCACCGCACGACGCCTACGAAATCCTCACGCCTATCGGACTCGTACCGCACCCGCGCATCGGTTTCGTGTGGGCCGCCAACCCAAGTGGCAAACCGTCGAAGTCATTGGCGAAGGTGATCTCACGCACCTCAAGCACCACGACATTTGAAGTAAGCCTGAATTCGGGCCGCCCTCATCAAATCAGAATCCATCTGGCATCCATCGGCCATCCACTGGTAGGCGATCCTCTGTACGGCTTAAACGGCCAGCCGCTTGAAAACCTTCCCGGCCTCCCCGGCGATGGAGGGTACTTCCTGCACGCCCAATTTCTGAAATTCCACCACCCCATCACCGCAGAACAAGTCAGTCTTGAAGCAGCTTTGCCATCCGGGTTCTCGTTGCATCAGTGAGTGGATCTCCCGCCTTATGTCGTGACCAAGACGTTGTTCTCCTGCAGCCGTTATCATCGTAGATGGAATTTAAGATTGACTGTAGGTGAGGCCTGCACATGCCGCTTTCCGCCACGCGTATTTGGCGACAATTACCGAATGAGATTAGAGTTTCTGCCAGCAAAGTGTTTTGGGTGGAGACGCCGAAAGAACAGAAACAGTTCCTCTTTGCAGCTCTCGCGAAAGCAAAAAACGTTCGTGAGATTAGTGTTCGCCGGGCTCCGATTGAGCGCCTAGCCAATTGGACCGCAGCAACTCTGAATCTTTCTGAGCAGATTGCAAATAGCGTGCTGCAGGAATATCTGCTCCATGATCATCGTGCGACGGTCGTGAGCTATGTTGAATCGTTGGGGATTCCACATTCCGATGGAATAATCGAAGAGAGCTTTGACCTCGCCTCGCTGCCGAAAGAGCGCGTCCAAGATGCTGCTCGTACTCTTCTCGCATCTGCCACCAACCGGCAAGCAGCCGAACTCTATTTGAAGTATCTCGTAGTTCAGGGCGGGCCCTGGTCGGCGATTGAAGAGGTCCTGCCAGCAGAGGAGTTGTAAAACACTTACGGCTTTGGGGGCGGCCGTTGCCGAGCGCAATCAATCCTGCCCCCAATGCGACTCTGGCTGCCGGGCTCTGGCAAATCAATCTATATCTGCGCAACGTGGAATCGCGTTTACTTCCGGACTGGCGACAACTGATTCCGAGCTGGGTTAGCTAAATGAGCTGATCCGCGCCTCTGGCATTGAGCTGGGTTGCCCTCGGGCGTGCGATATTCCTGCATGAACTCTCCTTTCTAATTGACTCCTGGGATGCTCCGGACAACAATGCCCGCCTCAGATTTCGGGGGCAGCAAGGCAAGCAGAAATTATCTATTTCAGCATAAAGAGCGCGGGGTTTTATCACGTGCGCTTTGGCCTTTTATGTTTCAGCGAGCAATTGCTGCTGAGTACATTGCCATACCGATCACCCCGGCAAGGCCGTGTGTCTGCTCCGATTTCAGTGACAGAGGAGGGGAATCTTATGCACGGAACAGTTATTCATAGCGGACAGCAAGTGGGTAGCGGGCAGCAACAGAGCAGCAAGGGAAATGGATTCAAACAGAAAGCCAAGCACTCCGCCACAAAGCTGTACAACTGGGTTGTCCTCATGATCGTGCTCGGTGCGTTCGTCGGGCACTTCTATCCATCGGTGGGCGTGGCGATGCAGCCGGTCGCGGATGGCTTTATCAGTCTTATAAAGATGCTCATTCCGCCAGTGATTCTGTGCACCGTCGTGTTGGGTATTGCCGGTGCAGGCAGCATCCGGAAAGCAGGACGCGTAGGTGGAAAAGCAATCATTTACTTCGAGGTGGTCAGCACATTCGCCCTGGTGCTCGGCCTGTTCATGGCCAACGTGTTCGGGCCAGGCCGCAACTTCCACGCCGATCCTTCGAAGCTGGATCCCAAGCTGGTGGCAGGGTACGTGACGCAGGCGCAACACATGACCATTGCTGACCATTTGCTGAAGATGATTCCGAGGACGTTCTTCAGCGCGTTCACCGAGGGGGACATTCTCCAGGTGCTCCTCATCTCGGTGCTTGTGGGCTTCGCTTTGGCCCGGGTCCCGGAGGAATACGCGCGGCCCGTGAAAGAGCTACTAGGGAATATCAGCAAGGTACTGTTCGGGGTCATGCGGCTTGTGCTGTATACGGCACCGCTGGGTGCCGGAGCCGCCATCGCGTTCACCATCGGCAAATTCGGATTGCGCTCGCTGCTCCCGCTGGGGGCGCTCATCCTTCTGTTCTATGCGACATGCGCGGCCTTTGTCTTGGTCGTGCTCGGGACAATCGCGCGCTTCTCCGCGTTCAACATTCTGAAGCTACTCCGGTATATCAAGAGCGAGCTCCTGTTGGTGCTGGCGACCAGCTCATCGGAGTCTGCGCTGATTCCTCTGATGGAGAAACTGGAGCGCATTGGATTGTCCCGTTCGGTTGTTGGCTTGGTGGTCCCCACTGGCTACTCGTTCAATTTGGATGGAACGAATATCTATATGACACTGGCGTCCATCTTTATCGCGCAGGCTTTGGGCATACACCTCACGGTCGGCCAACAGATGTCCATCTTGCTGGTGGCCATGCTCACAAGCAAAGGCGCATCGGGGGTCACGGGCTCCGGCTTCATCACGTTGGCCGCAACCCTCGCGGTGGTTCCTGGAATTCCGGTGGCAGGCATGGCACTGATCCTCGGAATCGACAAGTTCATGTCCGAGGCACGGGCGATTACGAATCATATTGGCAACTGCACCGCAGCGGTGGTGATGGCCTCTTGGGAAGACGAATTGGACTGGGACAAATTCCGGGCGGAGTTAGATCGAGGTAGCCAGTCCACAATTTAGTGCGGTGGCGCAGCTTTCGTTCGTGACCGTTTCTGACTTGGTGCCGTTTCCCTCGGGTTGACGGCACCTTGCGGAATTTCCGCGGTCGCAGACGAGCCTGATTTTTGAGCGCTGCCGATCTGATTGCGGCATTCGAACGTGAGCTAGCGTCGGCGCAAGCCATTGCCCAGACTAGTAGGAGATTTTATTTGTAGAAGGTTGGAAGCGTCTGGCGGAGAGAGGGGGATTCGAACCCCCGGTACAGCTTTTGACCGTACAACGGTTTAGCAAACCGCCGCCTTCAGCCACTCGGCCATCTCTCCGCACACATCGGCTGAGCCGATTATAACGGAACCGTTTCTGTTTCGTATATCCATCGGCCAGCGATTTCGATGTTTATTTTAGTACAGCCGCAAAAGCTTTTTCTCCGGGTCTACAAGTAGCTTCTGAGTGCCGAGGGGGACCTTGATCTCAATATGTGCTTCGTTTCCATCGGCAAACACGCGCTGGAGGAAGATGCGCTCACCTCCGGCAAGCTCGGCAAAGAGAGGGACGGAGGTGATCAGCGAGTCGGGAGCCTGCTCCTGGACGAGGGAGAAAGTAGCGATTCTGGCCTCTCCGCGGCGCTTGAAAGCGAGTTTCCGGATTTCGATCTTGGGGACCGAACTGCCGCGGATCCATTCGTCGAAAAACCAACTCAGGGTGCGTGCACCCTCGAAGCGAGCCTTGGTGGGAAGGAATTCTTCCAGCACCTTGCGGAAATCATCGGTTGTGGCCGTGCTTCGGTCATAGCGGCGGCCAAACTCGCGCAACGCGGCGAGGAAACGTCCACTTTGCGGGAGGGCTTCTTGCTTTGCCGCAATTTGGGCGGGCGCAGATTTAACGTCGAGTTTCTCGTAGTCGGCGAAGTAGTCGCGCAGCATGATCATCAGCCACAGACCGCGTCCGTAGGTGACTGGGATGTAGGCATTGGGAAAAACGGACGACGATAGGCGATAACCTAAGGTGACGGGGCCAGCGTCGGCGTAGCTTTTGCCCTTGGCATTGGTGGCGAGCAACTCTTCGCGGTAGTACTCGAGCAGGGCACGGGCGAGCGTCGGCCGTTCCTCTTCCATGATCATGAATGCACTCAGATTGGCAAGCGCCTCCATGAGCCACTGATCGCGATAGCTCTGCCATGCGACTCGGTCTCCCCACCACTGATGCGCCGTCTCGTGGTCCTGCATGAATCCGTCGTAGATCAGACGACGGAACTCATCGAGCGAGAGCGCGCGCCGTTCCTGATCGGTAAGGTAGGCGTAGCTGCTGAGGTACACCAGGGTTGGCCATCCCTGCGACACAGGTCCGGGCAATTGGGTGAGCGCCAGTTCTTTGTAAGGAAAAGGGCCAAACCACTGGGAGTACTTTCGAATCGTCTCTGCAGAACGCTGGGCGATGGCGACGTTGCGGGTGGAGGATTCTGAGGCGAGCACCGAAGTCGCTTTTGCGATGGGCTCTTCGACGACTCCGGCGGTGTAGCTTGCAACGGTGACGTCCTCGACCTGGGATGAGGCTTTTACGAAACGCCCGAGGTTGAATCCGGCGAGCGGGATGTTGCCTTCGGATTTCCACTGGCCGACGCGCTGGTCACCTTGCTCCAGTGTGGAGATGTGGTGCCCGGTGGCGACAAGCGTCCAGTCCTGCGGCCAGCGAAACTTGAGATCGAAGCGGCTCATCTGCACGCCGCGGTTGGGATACCAGGTTCCGCGCGCGCCCACGTAGAGCAGTCCGGGGGCGGCTTGCTGCATGACCGGTCCGGCATATTGAAACTGCAACTGATAGTGCTCGCCGGGGCTCAGCGTGTGGGGCATGACGATGGTGACAAGGTCGTTTCCAACCCTGGCGAGTTCGCTTCCGGTGAGGGCCTCGTTTTGCAGGAACTCCACATCAGCGCCGTCCACTTTTACCGAGCGCACCTGAAGCCAACGAGATAACTCGAAGCTGAGCAAGCGCTGTCCGCCATCGTGAACCTCAAGGTCGAGGTCGGCAGTTGCTTCGAGCGTTTCAGGCGGAGTGAGCACGGTGTCAATGCGAAAGGCAGTGATGGCAACGGCGGAAGAGGAGCCTACGGGATCGATGACCCGGCGTTCACCCGAGGCTTTTCGGCTGGGGAAGGCCATCCAGACGTCGAAATACAGCGTGTCACCAGAATGCCCGAGGCTTCCGATGGTGAAGCGGTCTTCCTGCAGCGAGTCATCGAAAAGGTCGAGATTACCGAGTCGTGTCGCTAGCCGGGCGTGGAGAAAGTGATCGAGTGAGGCCAGCGCGGGCGCTTCCATGAAGCTTCCTGCCAGCCGCAAAGCATCTAGTTCGGCGAGTTCGCGAGCTCGCGCATCGTGCTCGGCAATGAATTCCTGCTGCTCCTCGCTCTCACGGAGATAGGGCTTGAGCTGCGTCAGTAGATCGTCATTGAAACGGAAATAGGCAGCGGAGAATTTCTCGTCGAGCACACCCATGCCGGAGAACAGGCCGAGTGAGGCGCGTTCGGTGATGTTGGGCGGACGCATGAGCACCTCGCCCTCGCCAACGAAATAGGCCCCGGTCACCCGGCCCTCGACGTCCTGAGTGAATGCAATGGTGCCGTCGGTGAGATACAGATGGAGGTCGTCGCGATCCATCACCGCCTCGCGGATGTGGAAGACCTTACTGGGGTCGAGTCCCACAGAGCGAAGCGCGCGATAAAGCGCCGCCGTTGGCCCGCTTCGCTGCGCTTTATCGACCTGTCGAGGCGGTGGCGGAGCGGTGGCCATGCCGGGAAACTGAAGCGTGGGGTCTTCCCATGGCGGCGTGGCACCGTGCTGCGCAAGGAGAGCCGAGGCGCTCAGAAGGAGCGCGGAAAGCACGAGGAAGGCGCGATGGATCTTCAGTCGCATTCTGATCTATGTCGTTTCCATTCTGCCGTTCGCACGACGGCAAACACGATACAGCATCAGGCTGGCACATGGATATCTGTTCGCAGCGCCTCGAAAACGTGCTAATTTCAACTTGTCTCAGCCATGAAGCTTTTGAATCTCCTAGCCCCGCATCCCACTGCGTTGCGCACCCCGGCACCGCTGGTGAGTCCAGTAATGGATTCAGTGCGGGTTGACTTGCAATATCATGGCTTTCGCACGGGCGGAGACTTCTTCGATGCGCTCAACATCGAGGAGTCGCGGCTGGTGTGCCTGATGGTTGATGTCGCTGGCCGCAGGGCAAGTGCAATGGACCTGGCTGCTGCGATGCAAGATGAATTTCGCTGGCGCTCCCCGAAGCTTTTCGCTGGCGAGATCAACGAATCGGAAGCTATCTCCGCACTGTGTCTGCACCTGAACCGGACAATCTTGACGACCAGCGCCCGGGCGCACATGACAGCAGCCTTCCTTGCGGCTTTCAATTGCGAGCTCGGCACGCTGACCTATATCAATGCCGGACACGTTCCGGGGTTGCTGCTGGCTGAGGACTCTACCGAATTTCTGGAATCGACCGGCCTGCCGCTTGGCTTGTTTTCGCACGCCACACACGAGGCCTGCTTTCGGGTGATTCCCAAGGGTGGCGCCCTGGTGCTGGCCTCGCGCGGAATTGTGGAAGCGCGCGGGAATTCCGGAGCGCTCGACTGCATGGGCCGAAATCCTGAATTCGGCGCACAGGGCCTGCTGCGGGCGACCGAGGGCGCGGAGCGAGTGGCCCAGTCTCTCTGCCGTCGCGTACTGGATGCCGCCCTGATGCATGCAGGTGCGCACATCGACAACGATATGTCGGTTGCCGCCATTTCCCGCGACGCGTAGCCAGAAACCGGTTTCGGGTACAAGGCACCCTGCTTTGCTATTCCCGATTGGCAAACCGGGTAGCCGCTGGATGATGTGCTTGCCGGGAGTTACAATAGAGCGTCTTGTACCGTCAAATTACCAGCGGCGTTCCGCCTGTGAACCGGGCCGGATTCGCAACGCGCCCCGGATCTCAATGAAGAAGCTTTTGTTGTCGCTGATCGCCCTCTGTTGTGTAGCCTCGCCAGCCCTCGCGCAGCAAGACACTGTCGTTGAGGAGATCGTCGCCCGCGTAAACAACTCGATCATCACGCGTGCCGACCTTAAGAAGAACCAGGAGCAAGCCACACAGGACCAGCGGGATCAGAATCTGCCGCGCAATGTCGTTGAGCAGCGCGAGGCAAACTCGCTGCGCGACCTGATTGACCAGCAACTGCTGTTGCAGAAGGCCGCTGACCTCGGTATCTCCGCCGATGCCGACCTGGTGAAGCGCCTGGATGACCTGCGTCGAGAGATGAAGGCCAGCTCGATGGAAGACCTGCAGAAAATGGCCGAGTCGCAGGGCGTGAGCTGGGAAGATTTCAAGCTGAACACGAAGAACAATATTCTGACCCAGAAGGTGATTGGCTCGGAAGTCGGTCAGCACGTTCAGGTGACGCGCGAAGAAGCTCAGAAGTTCTACGACGAACACAAGTCGGAAATCGAACAACCGGAGCGCGTGCGTCTGAGCGAGATCCTGATCGCTACGAATCCGAACGCTCCCAAGCCAGAGGCGGGCAAGGAAAACAAGATGACGGAGCCGACGGCTGAGCAGGTGGCCGCAGCGGAAGCCAAGGCCAACGCCATCTATCAGCAGCTCAAGTCGGGCGCGAAGTTCGATGAACTCGCACGCAAGGAATCAAATGGCTCCAGCGCCGATCAGGGCGGCGATATCGGCTACTTCAAGCGCAACGATCTGGCGAAAGAGCTGGAAGACAAGACGTTCAACCTGAAGGCCGGGCAGTTTACCGAACCGATCCGCACGCGTCAGGGATTCATCATCTTGCGGGTGAATGATCACATTGACGCAGGTCTGCCTCCGTTTGAACGCGTTCGCGACCAGATTCAGGAACAGCTCTACAGCCAGAAGATTCAGCCTGCTCTGCGCGAATACCTGACCAAGCTGCGCGAAGAGGCCTACATCGACATCAAGCCGGGATTTACTGACACCGGCGCCAGCCCGAATCAGACCAAGCTGGTCTATACCTCCGAAGCCGGCCCCAAGACAAAGCAGGTTCGCGGCAAGATGGGCATGGGCAAGAAGAAGACCGTGGTCGTGGTCGGCCATGACAAGAATGAAAAGCAGCCCACAGGAAGCACTTCAGCACTGGGACGCGCCAAGTCAGACGTGGATGCCAACCAGAAAGCGGAAGACGACCGCAAGGCAGCCGCCGCCGTAGCTGCGGCAAAGGCCAAGGCTGACGCCGAGGAGCGGGAAAAGCTGAGCAAGATGTCTCCGAAGGAGCGCAGCAAGTACCTGACGCACAAGAGGAACGAGGCGAAGGCGGAAGCCAAGCAGGCGAAGAAGGAAGCCAAGAGAGAACAGAAGCTAGCCAGGAAAGAAGCGAAGAAGAAAGCTCAGGAAGCCAAGGCTGCGAAGAAAGGCAAGACTCCCGCGGCAAAGGCTGATGAGACCAAGACGGCGGAGAATCAGCAAGATGATCCGAACGCACCGCCGAAGAAGAAGAAATCCATCTCCTGGTTCTAATCGCAAAAGTCAGCAGTTCTTGGGCGCGAGCTTCACGGCTCGCGCTTTCTTATTGCAAGAAAAAGGCGGCCCTGACGGACCGCCCACGATTACTACTCTCGCTGCTAATTACTTACCGAATCCCTTGCGCCGCTGTTTGCTGTAAGCGGCCAAAGCGGACTCGATGACCGGAAAGGCGTCCTCGGGCGGCTGGACTACATCGACCTCGACGGCCTTGCCCTCGAGCAGCTTGTAGTCCTGGAAGAAGCGGCGCAGCATCATGAGCCGGTGCGGAGGCATTTCCTGCGCGTCGGTGTAGCTGTTGAACTCCGGATCTTTGCTGGCGACGGCGATGATCTTGTGATCTTTCTTGCCGCCGTCGATCATCGTCATCAGTCCCACGGTGCGCGCCTGGATGATGGTCAACGGCACCACCGGCTCCTGACAAAACACCAGAACATCGAGCGGGTCATCGTCTTCCGCCAGTGTCTGCGGGATGAACCCGTAGTTCGCCGGATAGTACACGGCCGAATACAGGATTCGGTCCAGCTTGATCATCCCGCTCTGCTTGTCCAGCTCGTACTTTACGCTCGAACCAAACGGAATCTCGATTACCGCATTAAACTCACTCGGAATGTTTTCACCGGGTGTGATGTCGTGCCATGCATGAATCATTAATTACCCCTAACCAAAACCATCTGCTGTCATTGTACTGAATCCTGCTCTCGACGCCCATTCTGCGACGATTTCGAAGAGCTAACGTGTAGAATCATCCCAGCTTACCGGCTTCAACGCGATGATCGAAACAACAGCCTCCGACAGAGTGCCGAAACCGCGCAGGGGTAGAGCCGCAGCCAGTATGGTGGCCGCCGGAATCCTGCTCAGTCGAATCAGCGGCCTGATTCAGTTCCGCCTCTTCGCACATTATCTCGGCATTTCCGATGCAGCCGATGCGTACCGTGCGGCGTTTCGCGTACCCAACATGCTGCAAAATCTGCTCGGCGAAGGCGTACTCTCCGCATCGTTCATTCCCGTGTATGCGAGGCTTCGCGCGGAGGGGCGCAAGCAGGAAGCAAGCGAACTGGCTGAAGCCGTCTTCGTTCTGTTGTTTCTTGTAGCCAGCATCATCGTCGCACTCGGGATCATTTGTGCTCCACTACTGGTGACGGTGCTCGCGCCCGGTTTTCACGGAGAAAAGCGCGACCTCACGATCGCTTTCGTGCGCATTGTGTTCCCCGGCACGGGACTGCTGGTGTTTGCCGCCTGGTGTCTCGGAGTGCTGAACAGCCATGGGCGTTTCTTTCTCTCCTACGCTTCGGCTGTGATGATGAACGTGGCCATCATCGCCACTCTGCTGTGGCAGGGCGGATTGCGCGGGCATGGCTCAGTCTCAATCGCTTACGCAATCTCGTGGGCTGCGGTTGCAGGAGCCGTTCTGCAATTCGGAGTACAGGCGCCTACTGTGTTTTCCGTGCTGCGCCCGCTGAGCGGACACCTGCAATTGCGGTCGGTTCATGTGGCAGCCGTGATTGCGGCATTCATTCCGGTATTCATCAGCCGCGGTGTGTTCCAGATATCCGGGTTCATCGATCTTCAGATTGCCAGCTTTCTGCCGAGCGGAAACGTGCTGCTCAACTACGCGCAGACGCTCTACATGTTGCCGGTGTCTCTGTTCGGTATGTCGGTTTCTGCCGCGGAGCTGCCTGCGATGTCGAGCGCCGTCGGCACGGATTCGGAGATCGCGACGACGCTACGCTCTCGCCTCAGCGCGGGCCTGGAGAAAATCTCCTACTTCGTCGTTCCCTCGGCAGTGGCATTTCTGGCGCTCGGAAACGTCGTTACGTCGACACTGTATCGCACGGGAAAGTTCACCGAGCAGGATGTGTTGTTTGTGTGGGCCGCACTGGCTGGCTCGGGTGTGGGACTGCTGGCACAGACGATGGGTCGTCTCTACTCATCCACCTTCTATGCGCTGCGTGACACGCGCACTCCCCTGAAGTACGCTCTCGTTCGCGTCGTCCTCACCTTGTGCCTGGGATACCTGTTTGCGCTGCCTCTGCCGCGCGCGCTCGGGATTGATCGCAACTGGGGCGTTGCCGGACTGACGTCTTCGGCGGGCATTGCAGGATGGATCGAATTTCTGCTGCTGCGTCGCGGTATTCAGGCGAAGATAGGGCACGTTGCGTTCTCAGCGACGCGGGTGCTGAAGCTATGGGTTGCTGCGCTTACCGGCGCTGGTGTCGCAATTTTGGTTGAGTGGCGACTGCACGTGGTCTCGCCAGTGCTGAGAGGCGTGGTGATTCTCACCATCTTCGGCTGCATCTATCTGGCGCTTACGCAAACGATGGGATTAGGCGGCGGACTCGAATCGATCGTAGGAAGATTCAGCAGAAGACGCGCGTAGGGCTTCACTGCTCTCCTTCATGCAATTCGCTTGCTCGCTTCGAGCCCTTAAGCAAACCAAGGGCAACACGCTTCCAACCGAAGCCATCAACAGTGATGCCTCACCATCCTCTGTGCGAACTCTGAGGCAAATCCACTCCGAAGAGAGAACACTCCATGGCAAAGTTTGTCAGTTGCAGGAACGTAGGAGTTGATTGCGATTTCGTGGCTCGTGGCCAGACTGAGCAGGAAATCCTGGATCAATGCGCGGAACATGCTCGCACTGCCCATGGCATGAACGAGCTCTCACCCGAGTTAGCCCAGAAGGTCCGAGCAGGAATCCGCGAAGAAGGAGAGAACGCGGCATAAGCAGGGCGGGCAAGAAGTTTGCAGGTGAATACGAGGGCGGCCCACATCCGCCCTCATTTGGCGAATGTGGCACAACAAGAAATCGTTTATCCGGCGGCCTTCAACTTGGTCTTGATCACTTTCATCGCGCTCCAGTCATAGCCAAAGCGCCTGCCGCAATCGAGACACACAACATAATGGGAGCAGCCGGCCGGAAGTTCTTCGGACCAGTCCAGGTGTCCCTGATGCTGCCGTGCCATGTCCATCGAAAAAGGCACAGACAGGTGAGCGTGCCGGCACCCCAAAGAAAATAAGCTCAGCACTTTCTTAAACATGTTCAGAACACACCTCGCGAGACTCGAGCCCGCTGACTTTGACACCGTCTGTCTGAACCGGCATCTGCTTCGTTAGTTCGCCTCGGAAAGGTGACGATGTCGGTCACCTTCAGGAGGCTGATGTGATACTGGCCCGGCAGTTGGCTACCGGGCCAGCAAATTCCGTCACCAGGTACGCCGAATGCAGAAGACTTAGGCGCGAACAGCAGCCTTGTCCTGCGCTGGCGTTTCCACCGGTTGGGGCTTTTCGTTGGCGTTGGGCTTGCGAATATCGATGCCGCCCTTGAAGTACGCGCCATCCTCAATACTGATGCGCTGCGCGATCACATCACCGGTCAGCGAGCCTTCGTTGCGAATGTCAACGCGGTCGGTGGCCGATACGTTTCCGCGAACCTTGCCCAGGATCACAGCTTCACGCGCCGTGATGTTAGCGGCGATCACACCATTGCGGCCTACGGTGACGCGATTGCCCGGAAGATGAATCGAGCCTTCCACTCTTCCGTCGATGTAAAGTGATTCCGATCCGGTCACTTCACCCTTGATGACAAGAGACTTGCCAATCGTCGCCTGGTCAGATACTGCCGGTTGAGCGGTCATCGGCTTCGGCGGATTGTTGTTGTACTCGGTTACGGGAGACGGTGTGGAGGTCGGACGCTGCGGTTCCGCAGACGCAGGGCTATTGCCAGGCTGATTAGAGGGCTTCCACATTGTTGTTAATGAATCCTTTCATTAAGCAGGTGTGCACCTGCGTCGCCATTCTCTGTGCAAATCCGTAAGTGTGAACTGCGCAAAGGCTTCTTGGTTTGGCTTGTCTGAAGTAGAGGCGTGCTGTTCGTTCCCTGTATGCACTATATTCCACTTCCCCGGAAGTTTCTGCACTGGCCAAAATACCTGATGACTCCTAAGATTCCTCCCTAGTTATTGCGTACTGTTGTGTAACCCACTTCGATCCTCGATTTCCCGTATCTCACGCGAACGCGATACCATCTCACATTGACAGATGATCTCTGCTAGCGATCTGCTGCAACACATCGAAGACCAGCCTCACCACGCCGCCGGATATAAGCAGCTCATCCGGGAACTTTCCCTGCGCGGCCGCGAACGGCAGGAACTGGAGTCCATGCTCGCCGATCTGGTCGTGCGTGGCAAACTTGTCCTGGTGGCGCGCGACCGTTATGCCATCGCCTCAGCCGCCGCGAATCGCAACCTTGTTGTCGGCACGTTGAGCATGCATCGCGACGGCTTCGGCTTTGTACGCGCACTCGACCGCGAAGTACGCGAACGCCTTGCGGGCGATGTCTTCATTCCGCCATTTGATACCGGCGACGCCATGCATGGCGACCAGGTGCTGGTCGAGCTTTCGCCTCACTCGCGCGAGGGACGCTTCGAAGGCCGCGTCGTGCGCGTGATGGAACGCGCCCATCCCACCGTGGTCGGCACCTTCCACTACGGCGGGCGGCAGAACTATGTACGCCCGATCGATGACCGCATCAAGATGGACATCATCATCCCGGAAGGCGATGAGATCGTTGCCAAAGCTCCCGATGCGGACACTCGACTCGCACACGATCGCGTCATAGGAGCTGAGGCGAGCCGCCGTCCATGGGAAGACCTTGAGGGCATCGTCGTCGATTGCGAAATTACGAGCTGGCCGACGGCGAGCAAGAATCCGCGAGGACGGGTCACGGAGATCATCGGCTACGAAGACGATTTCGGTGTCGATGTCGAGATCATCATCCGCAAGCATCATCTTCCGCATCGCTTCCCTCCGTCTGTGCTGGCCGAAGCACGCGAGATATCGCCAGCGATTCCGGCCATTGAACTGGAGCGCCGTCGCGACTTCCGTGATCTTCCGATCGTAACGATCGACGGCGAAACGGCGCGAGATTTCGACGACGCAGTGTTTGTCCGCAAGCTTCCGAAGGGCAATTACGAGCTCCAGGTTCACATTGCCGACGTGGCGCACTACGTCCGCCCCGGCATGGATATTGACCGCGAAGCAGAAATCCGCGGGACGAGCGTGTACTTTCCCGATCGTGCCATTCCGATGCTTCCGGTGGAACTGTCCACCGACATCTGTTCGCTGCGCCCGCATCTGGACCGCCTCGTCATGTCGTGCATCATGCGGATCGACTCGCGCGGGGAGATCAGGGAATTCGAGATCATGCCAGGCGTGATTCGCAGCGCCGAGCGCATGACCTACAACGCCGTACAGGAAATTCTGGATGGTGATGCAGAGACGCGCGAACGCTACGCGCCGATGGTGGACAACTTCCTGCTGATGCAGGAGCTCGCTGAGATTCTGAACGAGAAGCGACAGCGCCGCGGCTCTATCGACTTCGATCTTCCCGAACCGCTCATTGAGTTCGACGAGAACGGCTTAATGCAGGCCGTGACGCGCTCCGAGCGCCTGTTCTCGCATCGGCTAATCGAGGAATTCATGTTGGCCGCCAATGAAACGGTCGCGACCTATCTCGAACGGAAGCCGGTTGCATCCCTCTATCGTGTCCACGAACCGCCCGACCCCAAACGCGTCGCCGATTTCGAGAATCTCGCAGCGGGATTTGGCTACTCGCTCGGTATCGGAGCGCTGCCTGTCTCGCGCTTTCGCATGAAGCCCGAGAAGCGCGTCGCCCACGTTGGTTCGCGCTCAACGGCGCACAAGGCCAAGCCACAGGATGTCGAGATTCCGCAGGAAGTGGCGATCACTCCGGCAATGTACCAGAAGCTCGCGGCGAAGATCGCCGGTAAGCCGGAAGAGCGCATTGTGAGCTACCTGATGCTGCGCTCGCTGCGCCAGGCTCATTATTCGGAAATCAACGATGGCCACTTCGCACTCGCCGCCACCTGCTATACGCATTTCACCTCGCCCATCCGGCGCTATCCCGACCTGCTGGTGCACCGAATTTTGAAAGGCGTGCTAGCCGATGACCCGGAAAGCATGGACGGCGCAGTCGCAATCGGCACGGGAGGTCACGTCGAGCAGAACGCCGAGGCGCGCTGGCCCGCCACCAAGGTCGCAGAAAGAAAGTCCGCGCGCACTCAGCCAAAGGACGATGTACATCGCAAGCCGCTGCACGGCCCTATTCCCGAGCAGGAATTGCACCAGCAAGCTGAGGATGCCAGCATGGCCGAGCGCCGTGCGGATGCCGCCGAACGTGAACTGGTGGAATGGAAGAAGGTGAAGTTCATGTCGGACCGCGTTGGCGAAGACTTCGACGGCCTGATCGTGAGCATCACCAAGTTCGGAATGTTCGTAGAACTCACCGATCTTTTCGTCGAGGGCCTGATCCCGCTGAACACGATGTACGACGACCGCTACACTTTCCACGAAAACACGCGGCAACTCATCGGGCAGCGCACGCGACGAACGTTTTCCCTGGGTGACCGTGTGCGGGTGGTGCTCGACCGTATTGACCAAGTGGAGCGCAAGCTGAACTTCGCACTGGTGGATGAGCGCCCCACTCCCACCAAGCGAGGCAAGAAGCGACGGCACTACTGAGCGGATGGCTTTGACGTATCCTCCCCCGGGACTAGTACAATTTCAGTCGAAACCAGTACGAGGACTTTCCTAAATGGCACACATGGTGCAGTGCGTGAAGCTGGGACGCGAGGCCGAAGGCCTGGATGAAGCGCCCTTTGACAGCCCTCTCGGGCAAAAGATCTACGACAACGTAAGCAAGCAGGCGTGGGACCAGTGGCAGAATCACATGAAAATGCTGCTGAACGAATATCGCCTTCAGCCATGGAAGAAAGAGCATCAGGACTTCATCGTTCAGCAGATGGAGCAATACTTCTTCGGCGGCGGAGCGCAGGCTCCCGAGGGCTACAAGCCTCCCGAAGCATAATCGTGGGCAAAAATTGAGAACGCGGGCGAGTTGGCCCGCGTTTTCCACCACGCTCTCGCCTTGGTCAGTGTTAAAATCGAATCACCCCTTCGGCGCGCCTGCGCCGTAAACCGTCGGGATGTGGCTCAGCCTGGTAGAGCACTCGCTTGGGGTGCGAGGGGTCGGCAGTTCAAATCTGCCCATCCCGACCATTTTCTTCTCCTGAACTGTTACCGCTCCCAAAGTTCCACCCCGGGATCAAGCCATCTTCTGATTCGAAGCGGCATCTATCTCCCTGTCGCGCGCCCAAACCGATCTTGGACTCAACCGCCCAACCTTCTACATGCGGGAGACCTCCATGGATGCTATAAGCAAGCGCAATTTCATTCTTCAGCAGGGTTTCGCCGAGGCACCGCCTGTGGCTGGCTGCTCTTTCCAATACTCTGCGCTGCATTTTCAACCGCGAGTTGTGCTCATCTGGATCATTGTTGGAATCGCGTTACAGTCGCCGCCTGTTTTTCTAGCGTTGACCGCGATCCTGTGGTTCAGTGCGCTTCTGCCGAGTCTCAATCCGTTCGACGCCTTCTATAACTTGAACTTGGCTCTGAGTCGGCGCAATAACGGAGTTCGCCTCAGCCCGGCCCCTGCCCCTCGTCGTGCGGCACAACTCATGGCTGGAGCATTTGCACTGTCATGCGTGCTGTTGATCTATGCCGGGGTGGCAATTGCGTCCTATGTAGTTGAGGCGATCTTCCTGACGGCCGTTTTGGCGCTTACGATTGGTGGTTTTTGCCTGGGTTCCTACGTCTATCATTTGTTACGCGGGCAAAGTGAGTTTGCGCGGCATACGCTCCCCTGGGCGCGCTGAATGCAGTGTGCTGCGCACAGAAGCTGTACTGACCGTAGTCGGCCTCGGACCCCACTGTAAGCAACCTCAGTAGCTGATTCGGCAACTCACAGTCTTTTGGAGAGCTGAGCATGCCGCCATCTATCGCTTATCGTGTGAACCCTTCCGCTGAAGAAATCCAGGTCGGACCTGTGCTCGTGCGCTTCCTGATCACGGGGGCAAACTCGAACGGCAGCATTGCGGCCTTCGAACTCGAGGTGCCCAAGACACAACGGCTACCGGCTCCGGCACACAGTCACGACCATTATGAGGAAACTATCTACGGCATCAGCGGAGTGCTGACTTTCACCGTAGATGGAACGCCGATTGGCGTTGGCCCAGGGCAGGCACTTTGCATTCCGCGCGGCGCCGTTCATCGCTTCGACAATAACGGAGCGGACGATGCCAAAGTGCTCTGCTCGATTTCACCCGCGGCGATAGGGCCTGAATACTTCCGCGAAACTGCTGAGGTGCTCAGGGCTTCGGCTGGCGGCCCTCCAGATAAGGCGAAGTTGACCGAAATCATGCTTCGACACGGCCTGACTCCCGCTACGATGGGCTAAGTCCCATAGTCGCCGAAGCCCTCGCCATGTTTCAATGTGCAAAATGTTGAGCACCCCGCAGTCGCTCCGTGGCATCTATTCACAACCAAGAACTTCCACCCGAGTGGAACCTTTATGAGCCAAGCCAATCTGTTCGGCCGACGCGCACCTGTCTTTTCTGAACCTACATTCCTGATGTGTCCGCCAAAACTTTACGAGGTTGATTACGTCATCAATCCCTGGATGACGGGCAATGTACATCAGGCTTCGCGCGAACGCGCTTCTGCGCAATGGGAGCAATTGAATCGTGCGCTCGAGCAGGTCGCGAAAGTACTGCTCGTCAAGCCGCAACCCGGCTGGCCCGACATGGTCTTCACGGCCAATGCAGGATTGGTGTGGCACGGGTCGGTAGTTGTCAGCAGATTCTTCCATCCGGAGAGGCAGGGAGAGGAGCCGCACTTTCGCAAGTGGTTCGCAGATGTGGGCTTCACGGTGGCTGAAATGCCTCGTGATACGTATTTCGAAGGGGAAGGCGATGCACTGTTTGAGGCGGAAGGCTCGCGGCTGTGGGCAGGCCACGGCGTAAGAACAGCGCAGTCGAGCCACGAACATCTCGCTGCGCAGTGGAAGGCCGAGGTGATTTCGCTGCGGTTAATCGATCCTCGGTTCTACCACCTCGATACCTGTTTCTGCCCACTCTTCGGCGGATATCTGATGTACTTCCCTGCCGCGTTCGACACAGAGTCTCTACACGAAATCGAGAGCTGTTTCCCAGCAGCGCGGCGAGTTGCTGTAAGCGAAGCCGACGCTGTGCGATTTGCCTGCAACGCGATCAACGTAGGCCGCACGATTGTGCTGAACGAAATCAGCAATGAACTGCGGCAACGCTTGCGAGCACTTGGTTTCCAGGTGGTGCAGGTGCAGTTGCCGGAGTTCCTGAAAGCGGGCGGGGCGGCCAAATGTCTCGTGCTGCGGCTGAGCGAGATGGATGTCACGCACCGGGCCGCCTCCGCAGGGCTGTACAGCCCTCTGGAGGATGCAACGCAATCTGGACGGCCTGGCCTCGGTGTTTGACGTCAGCCGTCCAGTTGATTACAGCAGGTGGCAGGCTTCTCCAAAGTCGAGTCGGGGCGAGCGTGGATAGAGCGCGGCCGGGTCGCCATAGCCAATATTGCAAATGAAATTGGACTTGATGGTCCCGGGCACAAACTCTTCCCAGATTTTTTGATCCTTTACCTTCTCGCCGAAGAATTCCTCATCGACCTTGGCAGGATCAAAGCCTGACATGGGTCCGCAATCGAGACCGAGCGCGCGCGCGGCCATGATCATGTATGCGCCCTGCAACGAGCTGTTGCGCTTGGCGGTCGTGTCGGTGAGTTCGGGATTGTTGGCAAACATGTCGCGGAACTGCGGGGTCTTCGGCGCCAGTTTCGTCAGCTTCTCGTAAAAACGCAGATCGTATGCGACGATCGCCGTTACGGGCGCAGCCATTGTCTTATCGACGTTTCCCGGCGCGAGAGCCGGACGAAGGCGTTCTTTCGCCTCTTTTGTGCGCAGGAAGAGAAAGCGCGCAGGACTGCCATTCGCGCTGGTCGGGGCCCACTTCAGCAGATCGTATAGTTGGCGAATCGTTTCATCCGAAACAGGCTTGTCGAGCCAGCCGTTATAGGTGCGCGCATTGCGAAACAGCAGATCAAGAGCGTTGTCGTTCAGAGGTTCATGCAAGGTCGTGTTCTCTCGTCCAGAAGTTTGTTGCAACATGTAGTTTTGGATGACCCGTAATCTACGTTGGATTCAGACTATCCATCCCGAAGCGAAGTCACTCCATCTGAGCTAGGTTAAGCTGCTAGTGGAGGAGACAACGATGAATAACGTGCGCGTCGGAACATCCGGCTGGGCTTACGCTTCGTGGAAGCCTGATTTCTATCAGCCCAAGACTCCGGCGTCGAAGTTCCTCGAGTATTACGCAACGCAACTCAACTGCGTGGAAGTCAACTTCACCTTTCGCCAGCGGCCGGCGGCAAAGACGTTACAGAGTTGGATTGACTGCACGCCCGCCGATTTCACATTTGTCACGAAGGCGCATCAACGCATCACGCACATCAAGCGACTCAAGGAAGTGGGCGAGGACATTGCCGGATTCTTTCAATCGCTCGAGCCGGTTGCCGCCGCAGGAAAACTCGGCCCTGTGCTCTTTCAGCTTCCTCCAAACCTCAAGCTCGATGTGGATCGCCTGCGCGCATTCCTGAAGTGCATTCCTGAAGGAAGGAAAGCGGCCATTGAATTTCGCCATGAGAGTTGGTGGAACGATTCGGTCTTCGATCTTATGCGACAGTCGGACGTGGCACTCTGCATTGCGGAAAGCGATGAGTTGCAATCACCCGAAGTTCATACAGCAAGCTTCGCGTATTACCGCTACAGGAAGTCGGATTACACCGAAGCTGATATGGACGCGATGGCGCAACATCTGGGGCAGGTCGCTGCCGAGCGTGATATCTACGTGTTTATGAAGCATGAGGAGACGCCGGAAGGCGCGCTGAATGCACGCCTTCTGTTGAGCGCGCTACGCGAGGCACAGCGCGGCGAACGTGTCGCCTAGTTCGCGGTCAGCGTCACTTTGTCGAGCCACACGGTGTAGGGCTCCTGCGCATGATCGCCATCCATCTGAAACGCGACGTCAATGTCTTCCATGGGCCAGAAAGCGTTAATGCCCTGATACTTATCTACCGTGCTGGTCTGGTCATTTACCGACACGCTGATGTAATGCACCTGATTGCCGACACGCTCGAAATTCCAAACCAGGTGAATCCATGTGTTGGCCGGCAGTTGCGTGCATGGAACCTTCGTCGGAATCCATTGGTTCATAGCACCGTCCCACACGTCCCAGACTCCATCGGCCTTGAAGTTGCACTCCGTGCCAAACACCCAGCGCTGGTTGTTAATCGTCTGGTTGACATCGAACTCCAGCGCTTGCGCGCGCTCGGGTTGGTCGATCATGAAATACAGGTCATAAGTGAAATGCAATACGCTCGCGCCTGCCGCGAAATAGTTCGTGAAGAGTTCATTGGAGTACGGAGTGGCGCCGCCAATGGTGAACTTTGTCGATGATCCGCTGAGCGAAGGCGAGCTCTGCCCCTGGGTGATGGTGTAGGTGGCATCTCCCAGGCCGGAGGCGCAAGTCTGGCCCGCACGCGGATGTCCCGGTGCAAAGTTTCGCGTGCATGGCTCCCAACCTGCCAGTTGCTGCAAATTGCTGAAGGTGCCGTTCTGCTGTCCGGTAACGTTCAGTTGGAAACTCGTGCTCACATCATTGCCGCTTTTATCGGTGCCAATCACCTCGACCGTGTGGGCGCCATTGCTCATCAGAATCTGCGCATTGATTGTGTTGAAGAAACTGAAGAACACGGCGGTTCCATCCACGTACACGCGCATGTGGTCGATGGGATTCACAAGGCTCGCGACTGCCTGGAGATTCACGGGCGACGTTACGCTCGCATTATTTGTTGGCGTCGACACACATACCGATCCTGCGCTGGTCGAACCTGGAGAGGGTGGTGGAACAGGAGCCGGAGTCGGGAAAGGCGCGACTCCGGTCATCGGCCCTTGATTTTCTGCCAGTGTGACTGTGGGACAGGAACTGGCGGGGGCGGGCGGCGCTACCGGTGGCGTCACTGGAGGCGTAACAGGACCTGTTGTGGGCGGCTGCGTGGGTGCAGGCGAGTTGCTCTTACCTGTTCCGCAGCCTACGAGCAGCGCAATCGCAATAACCGCAATCCAGCTGACAAGAGATTTCTTCGAAGGGACGCGACTCAGGCACGCGCGCACAAATTGGCTCCTGAAAGGATTCGTAGGGCGTAGGATGCGAGTTCAATGCGCGGTGTGGTTTAGCCTTGCGGCGGCTCCCGGTATTTTGGCGGACATTTGCGGACATTTAACGTTCACGGCTTGGTGTCGCTCACCTGCCCGAAGTTGAGCAGCGTCACGAAGATCACACCACCGCAGATATTTCCCGAGGTTGCAAACAGCAGCCAGCGTGCATAGTCCGCGAATTTTACGAAACCAGAAAAGACTGCACTAAGGATCTCTCCGCTGCTGGCGATGCAATGAGCGAAGTGGCCCATGCCGACGACAACTGTGAGTGCCCAGATGACAACAATCTTGCCGCTAGTCCATGAGCTTCCAGAGACGATCCATGCCATCAGCGCGATAATCCAGCCGCCAATTACGCCACTCCAGAACACGTGAACGGGTTCTCCGGCACCTGCCGCTCGCCCAAGCGATACCAGGGCCTGCGCCACCTCCGGATGCAGAGCACCTGTCTTGACGGCCAGCACAGCAAACACCATTGCGCCCAGAACGTTCGTCGCAAACACAACTCCCCAGAGCCGAAGCGTACTGATCACATGGCGACGCTCACTCAGGATCAGCGCAATGGGGTACAAGGTATTTTCGGTGAACAGTTGCGCGCGGCCAATGACGACAGCGATGAAGCCCAACGGATAAAACAGCAGCGAGATGAATTGTGCGCGGGGAGAGTCGCCCAGAACGGCTCGCGCGCTCGCCACGCCAACGCCAGTCAATCCCATGACGAGTCCACCGGCCAATCCGCTGAAGGCCAGCGAGCGCAATGTACGCTCCAACTCCGCACGTCCGTTGTCCTCTACGTTTTCATAGATCTCCGCAGCGGTGAGGCGAGATGAGCTCTCGTTCAGAACTTCTGCTGGAGACTTTTCCTGCTGCTCGGGTTTGCGCTGGGGTACGGGTTCGAGCTTCGCCACACGGCCTTAGATGCCCGTGCCGAGACGTGCGCCTGCTGATGCTCTGCACTCCAGCCCATAGTGTGCTGCCTGCATCTCTCGCTCGATCCAAAGCTGCGCGAATTCGTTTGTAGCTCGCGGGGAGCAGCTCTGGAACAGCGTTATCATCGTGCACTTGGTGAGGTATCCGGATGCAGCTCTCTGAATCGATTGTCCCTATCCTGAAACAAAAGAATGCAAGCATCTGCTCTGTCGCGCCAGACAGTTCCGTTTACGACGCCATTGCGCTTATGGCGGAAAAGCAGGTAGGAGCTCTACTGGTCGTAGCTGGTTCCAGTCTCGCCGGCATCATCTCCGAACGCGACTATGCGCGCAAGGTGATCCTCAAGGGGCGCTCATCGAAAGACACAACCGTCTCGGAGATCATGACTTCACCTGTGATTGCCATCTCGCCGGAACACACGGTCGGCGAATGCATGAAGATCATGAGCGAACGCAATATTCGCCACCTGCCTGTGCTTGACGGCGACAAGATTCTCGGAGTGATCTCGATTCGAGACCTGGTGACATGGATCATCTCCGCGCAGGACGAAACGATTCGTCACCTGGAAGCCTATATCAAGGGAGTTCCGGCCTAGCTTCGAGACACTGCTTGCGCACGTCTCGCCTCAGCCAGCGGCTTGTGGCGCGATTTTCTGAACCGGCTCTGCATCGGAGCCCAACCAGTCGGGATGCTTCGCCGTGGTGTCGAAGTGCGATGTCGTCTTGAATAGCTCATATTTTCCGCTCTTCGCGACCTCGCGCGTCTTGTTCAGGATCGAAGCCATCTGATCGCGGCTCAGGGGCTTGAAGTTCTTTGCCGCCTCAAACGCCTGATCGAGAATCGGTTGCTTGTTGATGCCCGTGATGACGACCGACGTCGGCAGGTTCAAGGCGTAACGCAGGCACTCAATGGGCTCAACGCCCGTGCCGCTCTTCAACACGATTCCTGTGCCGCCGCACATGGACTTCATTCCCAGCACGCCGATGCCTTCGCTCACTGCCTGCGGCACCACGAGTTGCGAAAAGCTGCGGAAATGCGCGTCCATCACGTTGATGGGCATCTGCACTGTGTCGAAGTGGAAGCCATTCTTCCGCGCGACCTCGAGCATGTAGAGGTGAACGCGCGGGTCCTTGTGCCCGGTGAATCCGATGAACCGCAGCTTGCCCGCCTTCTTTGCCTCAAGCACTGCCTCCATTGCGCCACCCTCGGCAAAGATGCGGTCCGGGTCATCGAAGCGAAGTACTTCATGATGCTGCAACAGATCGACGTAATCGGTCTGCAATCGCCTGAGAGATTCGTTGATCTGCGCGGCTGCGACTTCCTTCGTGCGCCCGTCGATCTTCGTCATGAGGAAGACCTTCTTGCGATAGCCTCCCGCCAATGCCTTGCCCATGCGGCGCTCGCTTCGGCCATCATGGTAGTCCCAACTGTTATCCATGAAAGTGATACCGCGATCCACGGCTTGATGCAGTAGGCGAGTGGCCTCCAGGTCCGTGATTTCTGCCGCGCCAAGATGCGAACCACCGAGCCCGATGGCTGACACCTCGACATCCGTCGTACCCAACTTGCGATACAGCATCTCGCCTCGCAATTCACCGGGTGCAGTGCCGATCGGAATTTTCATGATGTCAGAGGCAGGAAGCGTATCGGAGGAAGAGGAATCCTTGGAGGAAGACTGAGCCGGAAGCTGGAGTGCTCCGGCCATGCCTGTCAGTGCGATTCCAGCAATAAACTCACGGCGTTTCATGCGTGGTGGGATGCGCCGGAAAATGTGCGGGTGCGCTCTAGGAGAGCAGGTCGAGAACCTCGCACAACTGCTGACGGAGCTTCTGAATTCGCTCTTTTCCGCTCAGCGCGGGCTTCGCAGTTGCGACAACCGAAAGCGTTGGCTGTAATTCCGCCGGGGACTCTGGCGCGCTCACTTTCGGTGCTTCCTCGACGGCAGGCGTCTCCTGCCCTGTCCGTGAGAGCTCGCGCAGCTTCTCTCGCGCTCCGGCAATGGTGAAGCCTTCGTCGTAGAGCAAGCGTCGGATCTGCATGACGTATTCGACGTCCTTGCGGCGATACATGCGCTGCCCAGTGCTGCTCTTTGTCGGCTTGAGTTGTGAGAATTCCGTCTCCCAGAAGCGAAGAACGTAGGTCGGCAGGTTGGCCAGTTCGCTCACCTCGCCAATGCGGAAATAGATCTTGTCAGGGATGACAACATCCGCTTGCGGCTTGGCGTGTTTGCGTTTCGCTGTGGGCATGGTGATAACAATTCTATGTATCTTCTGCTTTTGTAACACGCGTGCAGAGCTGCTTCAACGCCGCAAGCACAAACGAAAAAGTCTCCGCCGAGCAAGCGGAGACTGAGCTATGGGAATATCGAGGTCTAGCCACCTCGCACTGCAAAGTCACCCAGTACCGCAGGGGCCCTTGTCTGGAACCTTCTCCCTTGAAGAATTCCTTAGCGTCTGCTGTTTACTATCTAGATCTAGCAGTCGAACTAGTGCTAGTCCAAGATTTTGTGGCTAGCTACATGAATTGTCAACAGAATTCCTCATCTTTCTGCTTGACGATTTAAAAATTCGCGAGCGGCGTTTTCGATCCGTCCTTACCGACGCTACACGCTTCTGTGAGATCGTCGCAGAAGATCGTCTTACACGTGTGCGTGAGAGCCTTTCGCTCGCGGTGTTAAAATCAGGGGTTCCAAACGTTCAAGTATCTGGGTAAGGGTGCGCATCCCCTTGCCCTTTTCGAGAGGCAAATTGTCATGTCGAAAACAATGGCGGCCGTGGTCAAGGGGGAGCCGAAAGCGGGCATTGAGATCCGCGAAGTAGCGGTTCCCGCCTTTGGTCCCACAGACGTCCTGGTAAAAGTGAAGGTCGCCTCCATCTGCGGTACAGATCTGCACATTTACAACTGGGATCCCTGGGCGCAGGGACGCATCTCGCCTCCGCTCGTGCCGGGTCACGAGTTCTGCGGATACGTGGAAGCCGTGGGCAACGAAGTCACCAGCGTAAAAGAGGGAGATTTCGTTTCCGCCGAGATGCACGTTGCATGCGGCAAGTGCCTGCAGTGTCGAACAGGCCAGGGACACATCTGCCAGAGCGTGAAGATCATCGGCATCGATCAGGACGGCGCTTTTGCCGATTACGTGGTCATCCCCGAAACAAACATCTGGAAGCTCGATCCCGCCATCCCTCACGAATACGCATCGATTCTCGATCCCCTTGGCAACGCGGTGCACACCGCGCTCTCCGGCGATCTGGCGGCGAAGACCGTCGCCATCACCGGATGCGGTCCCATTGGGCTCTTCGCGATCGCTGTGGCGCGCGCCTGCGGAGCCGCCCAGGTGTTTGCCATCGAGGTGAATGAATACCGGCGCAACATTGCCCGCCAGATGAAGGCCGATCTCGTGCTCGATCCCGCTACCGAAGACGTTCCCACCATCATTCGCGATCACACGGGCGGATACGGCGTGGATGTGCTGCTCGAGATGGCCGGACACAAGGACGCAGTGAAATTGGGGTTCGACATCCTGCGCACGGGAGGCCGTGTCAGCCTGCTCGGAATCCCCTCGCGACCGCTCGAACTCGACCTTGCACGCGACATCATCTTCAAGGGAGCCACGGTGCTGGGCATCAATGGCCGCAAGATGTTTGAGACCTGGTACCAGATGACGGCGCTGCTCAAGGCCGGCAAGCTCGATCTGCATCCCGTCATTACGAACCGCATGGCGATCAGTGATTTCAGCAAAGGTATGGAACTGCTGAACAACGGCAAGGCTTCGAAGATTCTGCTCTACACCGACGGCGTCGATCGCGCTTTTTAACGGAGAACTCATGTCCACGACTCGCACCAACCCGCTCGCGTTTCTCTCTGATGAACTCGATGCGCTGAAGCAGAAGGGTACCTACTTTAAACTGCGTGTCCTCGAAGATGAACAGGCGCCCGTCTGCCATTTCGATGGACGCAAGGTCATTAACCTCGCGTCGAACAATTACCTCGGTCTCACCACGCATCCCAAGCTTCGCGAAGCCGCGCTCGAAGCGACGCGGAAGTATGGCGTCGGCTCCGGTGCCGTGCGCACCATCGCCGGAACCATGCAACTCCACATGCAGTTGGAGGAAAAGATCGCAAAGTTTAAAGGCGTCGAGGCCTGCGTCGTGTTTCAGTCAGGATTCACGGCCAACGCTGGCACTGTGTCCTCGTTTCTCACCAAGGACGACTACATCATCAGCGATGAGCTGAATCATGCGTCCATCATCGATGGATGCCGCCTGTCGCGAGCCAAAATTCTCGTGTTCCGCCACAAGGACGTGGCACATGCTGAAGAGCAGCTCGCCAGCATTGCTGATAAGCCCGGACGCAAACTGCTCATCACCGATGGCGTCTTCTCGATGGATGGCGACATTGGGCCGCTGCCCGGACTGTGCGATGCCGCCGAAAAATATGGCGCCATCATGATGGTCGACGACGCGCATTCTTCCGGCGTTCTGGGACGCAACGGGCGTGGCACGATCGACCACTTCGGCGTGCACGGGCGCGTGGACATCCAAGTGGGAACGCTTTCGAAGGCCATCGGAGTTCTCGGCGGCTACGTGTGCGGTACTCGCGACTTCATCGAATATCTCTATCATCGCGCGCGCCCGTTCCTGTTCTCCACCTCGCACCCACCGGCCGTAGCAGCCGCATGTATCGCGGCATTCGATGTGCTGGAAAACGAACCGGAGCTCATCGAGCGCCTGTGGTCCAACACGCGCTACTTCAAGAAGGAACTCGGCCTGCTCGGCTTCAACATCGGCGGAGTCAACACTCCGGCCAGCGAAACTCCGATCACGCCCATCATCATCGGCGATGGACGCGCCACGATGGAGTTCAGCAAGGCGATCTTCGCTGAAGGAGTGATGGGCACTGGCATCGCATTCCCGACGGTTCCTGAAGGCAAGGCGCGCGTGCGCACCATCGTGACCGCAACCCACACCGAAGAAGAACTGAGCCAGGCGCTCGAAGTGCTTGGCCGCACCGGAAAGCGCATGGGCCTTATCAGTTAACTCTGGCTCAATGCGAGCAGTACAATGGGCAGCGGAGTTGCTGCCCATTTTTTATTGCACCGGAGTTCGCATGAGATTTCCTCGCGCCCTCGCAATCATTCTCTTACTCTCCACCTCATTGTTCGCACAGGAAGGCAAGCAGCAGTATGCCGACCTCGGGACCTGCAAGCTCGAAAGCGGTAAAGTCATTCTCGATTGCCGCGTTGGCTATCGCGTGTTTGGCACGCCTGCAGCCGACGGATCGAATGTCGTGCTGGTTCCCACCTGGTTTCTCGGCACTACAGAAGGGCTCGGCAAATGGACGATTGGCCCAAAGAACATCCTCGTTCCCGGGAAGTTCGCTTTCATCGCCGTCGATGCACTCGGCAACGGCATCTCGTCGTCTCCCTCGAACAGCAAGCGCCAGCCGCGCATGAAATTTCCTCAGTTCACCATGCGCGACATGGTCGAGAGCCAATACCGGCTGCTAACGGAGAAGTTCCGTTTCAAGCACATTCATGCGGTCTGCGCGGTATCGATGGGCGGCATGCAGACGTATCAGTGGGCGTATTCACATCCTGAGTTCATGGACATCGCCATTCCTATCGTCGGCACCCCGCGCCCAAGTGCGTATGACCTCGTGCTGATGCGTGCGGAGATGAACGGAATCACGCAGGATGCGCAATGGAAGCAAGGAAATTACAAAGGGCATCCAAATTTCCGCACCACGACCGACATCCACACGCTCCTGCTCACTACGCCAAATCATCTCGTCAAGAACACCCCCGCAAATACCGCCCTCCAGAAGATTCAGAAGGAGGAGGACGGCGACACCTTTGACGGCAATGATCGTGTGCGTCAACTGCAGGCCATCCTGCAGCACGATGTCGCGCCCGGTAAGACTCTGGCCGAAGCCGCGAAATCCTTGAAGGTGCCGATGGCGATTGTCACCGCCGAGCAGGACCACATGGTGAACCCGACCCATAGCATCGAATTCGCACACCAAGCCGGAGCGCCGCTGCTGATCTTGAAAGGCGAGTGCGGACACCTTGCCACAGGCTGCGAGGCCGCAGACTTGCAAAAGTTTGTCGAGGCGGCGCTGGAAGGGAAACTGAAGTGAATTGAACCGTATCCGCCGGAGGTGCTATACCTTGGAGAGTGCCTCCAGCAACGCCTCGCCGTATTTCTCTGCGCGCTTCGGTCCCATCCCCTTGATGTTGAGCAGGTCCCGCATCGTACGCGGTTGCACACGCGCAATCTCCAGAAGCGTTGTGTCCTGCAGAACGCAGTACGGCGGCCAGTGATGCTTGCGCGCGATCTCCAATCTCAATGAGCGCAGCTTTTCAAACCGCGCCTCGACCGCGCTCCCATGCAGCACTCCAACTTTTCCGCCTGCGATATCCTTCGCCGCTTCGACCTTGGCTCGCGATTCGCGGCGCTCGCGCTTCGGCGCTGTTGTACGCGATGGGATTGAAATGGTCGCGGCAGGCGCGGCTTTGGGATTCGACGAACTTAGGATGTGCAGGAGTCTCGTTCCGAAGTTGGCGACGATCTTCTCGTGAACATCGAACTGCTCGCGCAGTTGCTCCGCTGACGTTGGTGGATCGGCGATCAACTCGCGCAGCAGATCGTCCGGCAGGTGTTGGAAAAACAACGTTCCGAGCGAGCGCACCACATCGCGGCGAAGATCCTTGAGCCGCGCCAGCCGCGCATCGTTCCCGGCAAGCACCACAGCTTCCAGCGCGCGCTCCATGCGATCGGCCCGCACCTCGCCCGAACTGGAGCGCACACTGGCCGATGCGTCCGCGGCTTTTCCCGTGACGCGCAGCACCGGCCTGCCTGCGCGGCACACATCGCAGTCGCAGTTTTCCGGCACGCGGTCCTCGCCGAAGTATTCGAGGATCTGGCGTCGGCGACAGCGCTCCCACTGCGCGTAGTTGATCATTGAATCGAGCTGCTTATTGGCCCGGCGACGCAGCACTGCGATTTCTTTCTGCGTGAGCCTGTCATTGGCTTCGCCAATTTTGTCGACGAAGAACTTCTGCGTCATCACGTCGGCTTTGGCGAAATACAAGACGCACTCCGCGGGCAGTCCGTCGCGTCCAGCGCGCCCCGCCTCCTGGTAGTAGGCTTCGAGGCTGCCGGGAATGTTGTAGTGGATCACGTAGCGGAGATTCGGCTTGTTAATGCCCATGCCAAAAGCGTTCGTGGCGACCACGATGGCATCGTCGTGATCGATGAAGCGTCGCTGGTTGGTGTCGCGCGCCTCCTGATCCATTCCCGCGTGATAGGCAACGACAGAGCGCCCGCGCAGCCTGCTGCCGAGCAGCGATGTCAACTCATCGACATGCTTGCGCGTCGAGCAGTACACAATGCCGCCGAGTTTCTGTCGCCGCAAGTAGTCGAGCAGTTCTTCCTGCTTGTTCTTAGCCTTCTCGAAGACAATCGACTGATAGCTGAGATTGGGCCGATCAAATCCTGTGACGTGAATCGCCGGATCCTGCAACTCGAGGCAACGCACAATGTCCTTACGCACGTCGGGCGTGGCGGTGGCGGTCAACGCAATCGTCAGCGGATTGCCTAATTGCTTGCGCACCTCGCCGAGCCGCAAGTATTCCGGACGAAAATCGTGTCCCCACTGGCTGATGCAGTGGGCCTCATCGATTGCCAGCAGCGACAGCTTGCGCTGCGTGATGATGGAGAAGAATCCGGGTGCGCTGAAGCGCTCCGGCGCAACATAGAGCACTCCGCGAAAGCCGTCCCTCAGCCTCGACATGTTTTCGCGCTGCTCATCCCAGCTTTGTCCGCTCGACAGCATCATGGCCGGAATTCGCAGACTGCGCATTTGCCGCACCTGATCCGTCATCAGCGAAATCAGCGGAGAAACGATCAGCGTCAACCCGCGCAAGGCGACGGCCGGCAATTGATAGCACAGGCTTTTTCCTGCCCCGGTCGGCATCACTACCAGCGAATTGCGCCCGGCAAGCACGTCATTCACGATTTCGCGCTGCTGCAGACGGAAACGCTCGAGTCCGAAGATCGAGGTCAGGATGGAATCGACATCATGCATGCTGGAAACTTCACTCTAACAGCAAAAGGCCCGCTCGGCGCAGGCCTTTGTTTCACTCTCGGTTGACAGTCCTAGAGTTCGTTGTACACCACTCGCCCTGCGACGATGGTCGCAAGCACCTTCCCATAGAACTGCATGCCGTCATAGGGACAGTTGCGGGAGCGCGAGCGCGTCTTCGTCACATCGTAGGTCCATAGCTTCTTGGGATCAAAGATGGTGACGTCGGCCACAGAACCGGCAGTCAGCGTGCCTCGTCCATCGAGATTGACAATCTTCGCCGGATTGGTCGAAAGCAGTTCGACGATGCGTTTCAATCCCACCTTGCCGGATTGATATAGCAAGGTGATTGTGGCTGCAACCGCGATCTCCAGGCCAGTGATGCCGAATGCTGCTTTATCGAACTCCACTTCCTTCTCGTAGAGCGCGTGCGGAGCGTGGTCGGTGGCGACGGCATCGATGGTTCCGTCGATAAGGGCGGCCACCATGGCATCGCGATCGGCGCGCGAGCGCAGAGGCGGATTCATCTTGTAGCGCGTGTCGTAGGCTGAACAGCACTCCTCGGTGAACAGGAAGTGATGCGGAGTGACCTCGCAAGTGACGTTGACCTCGGACGCACGGCCCAACCGCACCATCTGCAGCGACTTTGCCGTGGAAACGTGAGCCACGTGCAGTCGTCCGCCCTCCTGGCTCGTAAGGCGAATGTCGCGTTCGACCATCTGCCATTCCGAAGCCGCGGGTTGTCCGCGCAAGCCCAGCTTGAACGAGGTCACGCCTTCGTTCATCGGATTGCCGCCAGAAATCTTTGTATCCTCGGCGTGCTGAATGACCGGCAGCCCGACTTTGGCAGCCATGGCCAACGCTTCGCGCATGACGTGGTCATCGAGAACCGGCTTGCCATCATCGCTCAAAGCCACGGCTCCAGCCTGCTTCAACCCGCGATAATCGCTCAACTTTTCGCCAAGGCTGCCGAGCGTAGCCGCCGCAATCGGGAAGACGTTCACCACCGCGCCACGTTCTTCGTCCTGCATCCAGCGGGTGACGGCCGGCGAGTCGTTGATAGGCCGCGTGTTGGGCATGGCGCAGACTGAGGTGAAGCCACCGGCCGCAGCAGCAGCGGTTCCGGTCGCAATCGATTCCTTGTGCGTCTGACCCGGCTCGCGCAGATGAACGTGGAGATCGATGAATCCGGGAGCGACGACGAGACCTGTGACGTCGAGCGTCTTATCGGCGGTGCTCTTCGATTTTCCCGGCTCGGCGATCTCTTCTACGCGGCCATCGCGCAACAGCACATCTGCCGGCGCATCGAAATTGCTTGCAGGATCGACGACGTGGCCACCACGCAGCAGGATCGAGCTCATTGCTTGCCTCCCAACAGCGTTGCCAGAATCGCCATGCGCACCTTCACTCCGTTCAATACCTGCTCCAGCACCACGGATTGCTCGCAGTCGGCGACTTCGTCTGTCATTTCCATGCCGCGAATCATCGGTCCGGGGTGCATGACAATGGCATCTTTCTTCGCCAGCTTCAGCTTGGAGGCCGTCAGTTGATAACGCCGGATGTATTCATCGACATTGATCTGCATGCCCGCCAATCGCTCCTGCTGCACGCGAAGCATCATCACCACATCGGCATCCTGCACGGCCTCTTCCATGTTACGTACTATCTCAATGCCGGGAGCGAGTTCACGCGCAGTCTCGGGCAGCAGAACATCGGGACCGCAGAAGACCACGCGCGCACCCAGCTTGCTGAACAGATGAGCATCGCTGCGCGCAACACGGCTGTGGAAGATGTCACCAATGGTGACGATCTTCAGCCCTTTAAGCGTCTTCTTGTGATCGATGATCGTGAATGCATCGAGCAGCGCCTGCGACGGATGCGCATGCATTCCGTCTCCGGCGTTGATGATGGGAATGTCAATCAGCCGCGACAACAGCAACGGCGCGCCCGAACTAGGATGCCGGATCACGATGGCATCGACAATCGATTGCAGCGTCTTTCCTGTGTCCTTCAGCGACTCGCCTTTTTCAATACTGGCCGTGGTCGCGTGAATTACGACCGTGGAGGCGCCAAGGGATTTTGCCGCGATCTCAAAGCTGGTGCGGGTGCGGGTCGAGTTTTCGTAGAAAAGAAGGGCGATGCGCCGACCACGAAGCGTAACACGCGGCCGGGCTGGATTCATCTTCTTCGCCAGGGCAATGATTTCTGAAATCTGTTCCGAATCCAGCGGCTCGATCCCGAGCAGTGACCGGAGCTTGGCTTTCATTGAGAACCTTCGCTTAGCCTTCGGTTTCCGGTACGCGCTCGACGAGCAGCACCTTCTCCATCTGGTCCGTCTCGCTCAGCTTTACTTCGATGATTTCCTGTTCGGAGGTCTGCACACGGCGTCCGACGAAGCTTGCCTCGATGGGCAGTTCGCGATGTCCGCGATCGATGAGCGTCAACAGCTTTACGCTGCGAGGGCGGCCCTGATCGAACAGAGCATCGAGCGCGGCGCGCACCGTGCGACCGGTGTAAAGCACGTCATCGCATAGCACGACGTCCATGTCGGTGATGTTGAATCCGATTTTGCGCGGCTCGACGACCGGCTTGGGGCCTACCGTGGAAAGATCGTCACGATAAAGCGTGATGTCCAGCGTGCCCACGGGTACGGGAGCTTTTTCGATGCGCTCGATGTGCTTTCCCAGGCGCTCGGCAATGGGGATGCCCCGGCGACGGATGCCGATAAGACCAAGGGTCTTGATGCCATTGTTCTTTTCGACAATTTCGTGTGCCAGGCGAACGAGGGTACGTTCGATTTCGGAGGCAGACATAATCTGCCCTTTTTCGCGGAGATGAGGAGGCCGTGAGATGACGTTCATAGCTGCATATGATGATACGCGACGGCGCGATCAGGCGGCAAGGAACCCCGAATTACTCTTTGCGCGCGCCTTCCCGTCCAAACAGCACTGCGCCTAACGCGCCTCCCATGGCACTGAACGCCAGGAAGAAAATGCCCGCGACCACGACCAGGAGCAGAATCACGACGACCAGTCCCGTGTCGCTGCCGATATAGGACCCGAACTGCTGCATGGAATTGGCGACATTGGGATCACCAGAGGTTGTTGCCGTCTCACGCAGTTTGTCCAGCAGCAAGGCGCGCATGCTGGAACGCGCATTGCGGGAGACCAGCACAAGCAGGTTGGGCAGAGCTCGCAACCCAAATCCGAGGGCGCCAGCCAGTAGGCCTATCTTGACTCCCATCCATGTGGTCACCGGGCGCAGTCCGGCGCGACGCCGGTAAAACGTAACTCCCAGGCCGCCCGCGGCAAACATGCACAACATGGCGAGGGGAACGACAGGGATCGAGGTTCCGATGGCGGCAATGACACCCGCGATGAGCGCGGCTCGAAACGCCGCTCGGCGGTTCAGTTCGTTTGGCGCAGTCGGTGTCGGAACAGGTTGTGGCTGAACTATGAAAGGACGCCCGCGATCCTCTATGGGCTCTGCTGGAGGCTGCAAGTCGTCAGGCGTGCCAGGCGGCAGCGGCTCAGTGACCGGAGCAGTCGGAGGACGAACGGGCACCTTGATCTGAGGCGCACCACATTTGGGACAGAACGGACGTCCGCTCTCTACCTCTGCTCCGCATTGGCTGCACACGTGCTCCACCTGAAAAACCTAACAGCCTCATCGTCGGTAAGCAAATCGCGCGGCTTCACTTTTGCAAATGAAACACGCGCCGAGGCTGCTATCAGTCGTGCTTAGGACGGCTGCCTGCCCGCGTAGCTGTCATCCTCTTTGCTGCTTCCCATGTGCAAGTAGAGGAGCTCGAACTCGCTTCCTTTGCCGCTCGGCTTTACCGAAACCGAATGCTGGTTGCCTTCGGTTCCAACCTTGAGGCTGATTGCGTCGCCGCTCTTCTGGTCCTTGCTGCATTTGACGGGATCATTGAGGCCTTTGCCATGCCCAAGCTGCACCTCATCACCCTTGCCTTTGCATTCAAGTACGGTCCCATAGGTGGCCAGCTTGCCACGGTAGAATGCCAGAACTTTTTCGGGAGCATCGTCGGTCGTGTATTTCCCGGTAATGACCTTCACCTGCATGAACGGAGTACTCACGTTCACGTGTGCGCGATTCTTGTCGTCGCCTGACCCTTGCTTCTCCTGCGCACCCGGATAGATCGGCAATCCCGAGTCGTTGGCGGCGGTCGTCGTGTCCACCTTCACACTGGCTCCCGGCGCCTCAATACTGACTTTCTCATCCTTGCCGTGATCCTCGTGCTTGATCTTGCAGCCGCCGATCAACAAACCTCCGGCGATAGCGGCAAGGCTGAGAGCCTTTAGCATCTTCGTTTTCATGTCACCCTCAAGAGTTGTGCGCAAGCCTCACGACTTTCGCGCATGTGAATGAATACGGCAGTGAACCTGCTGAAGTTCCTGCTGCGGTCAATTATTTTCGCAGTGCCTGGCCGGCAAACTGCACCAGCAGCCAAATGTTCAATCCTGCAATCAGCAGGGCAGTCGCCCAAGCCAGCACCTTGAGCCACGTGGAATTGACGAACTCGCCCATCAGTTCGCGGTCGCTGGTAAACATGACGAGCGGTATTACAGCAAAACTCAATTGCATGCTCAGCAACACCTGGCTAAATACCAACAACTGCGCCGTCCCGCTCTCGCCGGCAATCGCCGTTACGACCACCGCGGGAATAATCGCCACCAGCCGCGTAATCAGCCTGCGCAGCCATGGCCGGGCACGCAGATGAATAAAGCCTTCCATCACGATCTGTCCTGCGAGCGTTCCCGTAAGCGTCGAGTTCTGGCCGCTGGCCAGCAGCGCAAGAGCGAAGATTCCGCTTGCACCGGTCACGCCAAGCAGGCCGGACATTAACTTATATGCATCCTGAATCTCGGCTACCTCATGCTGCCCGGCGCGATAGAACGTCGCCGCCGCCACCACCAGGATCGCGGCATTCACCAGCAGAGCAATCGTCAGCGCCACGGCAGAATCGATGTTGCAGTAGCGCAGCGCCTCGCGCCGACCCTCGGGAGTGCGGGCATAATCGCGCGTCTGCACGATGGCCGAGTGCAAGTACAAATTGTGCGGCATCACTGTTGCGCCAAGAATGCCGATGGCAATGTAGAGCATCATGGGATCGTGCAGGATGACCTTGTCCGGCACAAACATTCCCTTGAGCACCAATCCAAATTCGGGGCGCGAAAACAGGATTTCCAATCCGAAGCAGACGCCGATGGTCGCAGTCAGCGTTACCACAATGGCCTCTATGTAGCGGAAGCCGCGGTTTTCAAGCAGCAAAAGCAGCAACACATCAAATCCGGTGATCACCACACCGATGACCAGCGGAATATGGAAAAGCAGTTGCAATGCAATGGCTGAACCAATAACCTCGGCCAGATCACATGCCGCAATCGCCACTTCTGCCAGCAACCAAAGGGCGAAGGCTACCCGAGGGCCGAAGCGCTCACGGCAAGCCTGCGCCAGGTCGCGGCCGCTCACAACTCCCAGCTTGATCGAGAGGCTCTGCAGCAAAATGGCCATCAGGTTCGAGAGGGCAATCACATATAGCAAGCTGTAGTTGTAGCGCGATCCGGCGGCAAGGTCCGTGGCCCAGTTTCCCGGATCCATGTAACCGACGGCCACCAGGAATCCCGGACCGGCAAAGGCCAGCAGCTTGCGAATGACTCCACCGGAAGGCAGAGGAATGCGCGTGCGTACCTCCGGCAATGTGGTGGCCACAGTGTCTGCCCGCCAATGTTGTCCTTCGCTGCTCACGCCTAATTCCTCAAACTCGCTCTGAGGGCCGCCAAATCGGCCCGCGTTCGAGTTCACCAAGCGTACCAGAATGAACCGAAGCTGCGCAGGTTTCAAAGCTTCAAGCTGCACATCCGACGAATCGACTGTTCGGAGCCCTTGGCGAAGCGCTCCGAACCTACAAACCTTGCGCTTGCAATTGACTTACCCCGCTGCAAACTCATACCCTTTCCGGTTGGAGAGGTCATGAAAGTTCTTGTGCTGGGTGGCGGTGGCCGCGAACATGCGCTTATCTGGAAACTAAAGCAGTCACCTCGCGTAAAGCAGGTGTTCTGCGCGCCCGGCAACGCCGGCATTGCGCAGGATGCTACCTGTATCCCGTGCGACCTGAGCCGGTTGGATTCGATCATCGAAGCGGCCATCAAGGCAAGCCCCGATCTGGTCGTGGTCGGTCCGGAAGTTCCGCTCATGCTTGGCATCGTGGATGAACTGCGGCGTCGTGGCATTCCCGTTTTTGGCCCTACTCAGGCCGCCGCCCGTCTTGAGTCGAGCAAGAGCTTTTCCAAGGCCTTTATGACGCGCCATCGGATTCCGACTCCGCTCTACGTGCAGGTACATTCGGCTTCGGAAATCAAGGGCGCACTCAGCAACTTCAGCCCGCCCATCGTGGTAAAGGCTGACGGCCTTGCGGCAGGAAAAGGCGTGGTAATCGCCAATTCCAAAGAAGAAGCCGCCCAGGTTGCGACCGCCATGTTGCAGGGCTCGCTCGGTTCAGCCGGGCATCACGTTCTGTTCGAGGAATTTCTGGAAGGCGAGGAAATCAGCTTTCTCGTAATGAGCGATGGCGAACGCGTTGCTCCACTGGTAGCCGCACAGGATCACAAGCGCATTGGCGATGGCGACACAGGTCCGAACACTGGCGGCATGGGCGCCTACTCCATGCCCGGGTTGATCGACGACAACATGCGAACCTGGCTGCTGCGCCACATAGCTCAACCGGTGATCGAGGGCATGGCCGCAGAAGACACGCCTTACACCGGCATCCTCTACTGCGGACTGATGATGACCGCCAAGGGGCCGCAGGTGCTCGAGTTCAACTGCCGCTTCGGAGATCCGGAGACCCAGCCGATCATGATGCGCATGGAAAGCGATCTGCTCGAAGCTTTCGAGGCCAGCATCGAAGGCCGCATCAGTGACGGTGTCTTTCGCTGGACAACTGATCCCAGCGTCTGTGTCGTGATGGCCGCAGGTGGATATCCCGGCCCGGTGCAGTCCGGCGCAATCATTTCCGGCCTGGAACGCGCTCAGGCACTGGACGGAGTGAAGGTCTTCCACGCTGGAACAGCATTGAGCGAAGGGCAAATCGCAACCGCGGGCGGCCGCGTGCTCGGGGTAACGGCGCGCGGGACATCGCTTGAGTCTGCCGTGGCACGAGCCTACGAGGCTGTGCGTTGCATCAGCTTTGATGGCATGCAGTATCGCAGCGACATTGCCCACCGCCGCCTGAAGCGTTAAATCCTTCGCGGCCCTGAATGCATCTGTGCAGCTATAAGGAAGTGACAACAGAGAACATGGATAGAAAACCGCTCGTTTCCATCATCATGGGCAGTGACAGCGATCTCGAAATCATGAACGAGACCGCCAAGGCACTTGACCTCTTCGAGGTGCCCTATGAAATCGATATCTGTTCGGCGCACCGTTCCCCGGCGCGCACCAGCGAATTCAGCCGCCAGGCAGCGGGCCGCGGCGTCCGCGTGATTGTTGCCGGAGCCGGTGGCGCGGCGCATCTTGCCGGAGTAATCGCAGCCGAAACTACGCTGCCGGTAATCGCCGTGCCCATCGCCGCGACCTCGCTCGGAGGTCTCGATGCACTGCTCGCCATGGTGCAGATGCCCGCGGGAATTCCCGTGGCGACTGTTGCCATTGGAAAGCCGGGCGCTACAAATGCGGGAATTCTCGCTACGCAGATTCTTGCCACCGGCGATCAAGTGCTGGCCCGCAAGTTAACTGCTTACAAAGAGAAACTGGCGCGAGGCGTGGAAGAAAAATCACGTCGCCTGCAGGAAACGCGCGCGAAGTAGATCGACGCTTACTCAGACTGAAGGGCTTCCGCTTACGGAAGCCCTTTCTCTTGAGTAGATGCTGTAGCAATGAATTACTTCGCCACTGCTGATTTGATCTCCAGCGCGATGGCCGGAGGATGCGTCAGCGTGTTGTGAATCAGGCAGCGATGCACGGCGTCGGTGACGCCTTTGACGTGCTCTTCGCTCAGTCCCAGCGCCACTTCCACTTCGATCTTGAAGTTATCGAGCCGTGCCGGGTTCTTCGCCTTGTCGGCCGTAACGCGAACCTTGGTGCCCTCGGTCGCAAGCTTATTTCGCTTGAGATAATCCGCCGCATAGAATCCTGCACACGATCCCAGCGATGCGAGCAACAACTCAGGAGGCGTCATGCCTTCGTCAAAGCCGCCGTTTTCCGCCGGTTGATCGCTGATAACAGAGTGTCCACGCGTTTTGATTTCGAACTGTACCGATCCCAGATGATCTACCGTGACTTCCAGCATTGTCCTTCTCCTTCGGAAATTATGTGCGGCCCGCGCTGGCCATAAGTATTTCGTCCAACCGCTCTCGAAGCGCACGGCGAGCGCGGTGCAACCGGCTCTTCATGGCCGCAAGCGAGATATTCAACTGCTTTGCGACCTCTTCCCCACTCAATTCTTCGATGTCGCGCAGGATGTACACCTCGCGCGCATCCTCGGGCAGCTCACCAATGGCCTGCCATAGCACTGCTTTCAGTTCGCGACGCGCCAGCGCAACGTCGGGTGGTTCGTTGCCGGAAGGCAGTTCTGCGCCAGCATCCTCCATCTCGGAAAGCTGCAACAGCGGAGCGAGTGCCTCGCGTTCACGCAATTGCCAGCACAACCGGCGGGCGATCTGGCTGAGCCACGCGCGAAAGGCGCTCGCTTCGCGCAATTGTTCCAGGCTGCGATAGGCCTTCAACAACGCTTCCATCAGCACGTCTTCGGCATCGGCCTGATTGCCGCAAACGCGCAGCATCTGCCGGTACACCGCGTCTTTGTGCTCGTTCGTCAGCTCTTCGAAATTCATACGTCGATTGTGGAGCAAAACGTTTCGCGCTGCTCGAAGTTATCTGCAACAGGACGAGGGAGCCGCGATTTCATTCCCTGTTCCGCTCACCAGCTTCGTTCGGTTCCAAGGCATTTTCGCCAGCAGCATGCCCATCATGCAGATGTCGGTGGCCCCGGCAAACGTAAGCCCCGCGCCTACAAACATCGCAAGCCAGATTCCCGCATGGACTCCCGATACGGCCAGGACGGTCCCGGCCAGCACCAGCAATCCTGCGCCGAAGCGAACCTGCCGCTCGAGCGACCAGCGCGTTTTGACCGAAGTGACGACCTCTGCCCCGCTCGCAATCCAGGCGTCCGTGCCGCCCTCGAGTACGCGAACCGCAGCATTGTCTCCCAACCAGCCAGCGACGATTTTGGCGCGCGTGGCGCCCTTGCAGATCAGCACTACGCCGTCATCAAGTCGCAGATCTTTGCGGCGCGATTCAAACTGCTCCATGGGAATACTCACGGCGCATGGTATGTGGCCTGAGGCGTATTCCGTTGTAGTGCGCACATCGATCATCTGCGGCGGGCGGCTCTGTCCGACCTCCTCTTTCAATTGCGCAACTGAAATCATGGTGCTCATTCTTGTTCCTCTATTCATGAAGAGGGCTCGTGCTGCAAAAGGATTCTCCACTAGGCCTATTTCTTCAACAAAAAAGACGGCCCGCAGGCCGTCTCCGTTTCGAATTGTGAAAGCACTACCGTGGCTGCACGCCGAATGGCAGCTCGACTCCGGCGCGCATCTGCATCATCTCGGTCACCGTGGTGAAGAGGAATCCGCGATCTTTGTACTCGGCAATCAGTTCGTCGGTGGCCTGCACAGTGAGGCTGCGATCCTCGCCCATGCGCAGATGCCCGCCATCATGCAGCAGCACAATTTCGCCACCTGCAATTTGCCGGCGCGCGTGTCTGAGAATCTGGTCTTTTGATTTCGCTGACCAGTCGAAACAAGTAACGCGCCACATCACGGGAAACATCTTCATCTCCTCGACCATCTTGAACTGGCCGGGGCGACGCCCTCCAAAAGGAGGACGGAACAGGAAAGGCCGCTCACCGGTTACTTCCTGGATGGCCTGCGAAGTCTCTTCCAACTCCTGGCGTAGCTTGGCTGCGCTTGAAAACAGCAGGTGCGGATGCGTGTAGCTGTGATTGCCGATGGCGTGTCCTGCGGCCGAAACTGCCTGCACGATGTCGGGGCGCTGTCTCACGTAGCGCCCCACCATAAAGAACGTCGCCAGCACCTGGTGCTTGGCAAGAACATCGAGAAGCTTCAGCGTCCACGGATCATTCGGCCCATCGTCATAGGTCAATGCCAGAATCTTGCGGCCTTCCTCGATGCCGTTGAAGTTTTCTCCATAGAGCTGCGACCACGGAACCATCGTGTGCAGTCCGGCGAAGGTTGCGGCAGCGGCCGCCATTGTTCCTGCTACATAGCCAATCATCGCAAACTGATTCTACCTTCTCCCGCAATCCTGCGCTGAAATACGCAGGTCTCTGCAGTCCCGTATTTCAGAAGCTTGTTGCTCACTTCTTGGATGGCGCGCTATCCTGCACCTGAGCCTCTGAAAAGCAAACGCGACCAGCTCGACTATGGCCAATCTCTTTGAACCATCCCGCTACATCGCTGTAGAAGGTCCGATTCGAGTCGGAAAGAGCACTCTGTCACGCTATTTGGCGGACCAGATGCATGCGCAACTGGTACACGAACCCGAGGACAATCCGTTCCTGTCGGCCTTCTACGATGGCGAGACCGGGGCAGCTTTTCAGACGCAGTTTTCATTCCTCATAGAGCGTTATGAGCAACTGCGTCCGCTGAAGGCGCGCAACTCGCAGAAGATCGTGATTGCCGATTACATCTTCGAAAAAGACAAGATCTTCGCCAACCTGAACCTGAGCGATGCCGAACTCAGTGTGTACAACCGCTACTACAAGCTGCTGCGTGCCGAGCTGCCCACGCCCGACCTCGTCATCTATTTGCAGGCCCCTATAGATGTGCTGCGGAAGCGGCTGCGGCGCAAGAACGCCTCCAACGAGCGCCAGATCAGCGATGAGTACATGGAAGAAGTCGTAAAGGCCTACGAACATTTCTTCTTTCACTACTCGGCAAGCGATCTACTGGTGGTCAACACCTCGGAAATTGATTTCGTGGAACGCAGCGAAGACCTGCAGACATTGCTGCGCCGGGTGAGCGAGCCGATCAAGGGAACACAGTATTTCCTGCCGTTAGGGCAACAGAATACGGCGCGCGAGTAAGCTTGCACTCCGTTTCTGTAAAGCGCTTAAGCACTCGCGAGTAGAATCACTTTCAGGCGTTACTCAAGCCTTCTGTAACGGATTTACATATGCAAATACAAGGTCCAGCCGATAGTCCGTTTGCCGTTCTGACCGCCGTGGTCGCGCCGGCGCTGCTCACGAACTCTTCTACCGTACTTGTGCTCGGACTCGGCAACCGCATTGCTCGTGTCATTGACCGCACGCGAACAGTGGCGGCTGTGATGGCAAGCGTGGCGGAGGATTCTGACCTGCATCACAAGCTGCGACAACAGGCGGCGTTGCTGAAGCAGCGCTCGCAGATGCTGGGAAAAGCTCTGCGCCTGGGTTATGCCGCCGTCGGCGGCTTCGCTGCAGAGGCTCTGATTGCAGTGCTCGGTGGAGTGCTGGTGCACTACGGAATGCCTGTTCCGTCGCGCCTTGCTGCACTGTTCGCACTTGTGATTGGATTCCTCTCCGTCGGCAGTTTGGTTACAGCCTGTGTTTACATGGTGCGCGAGACGGCAATCGCACTCGACAACCTTGCTGAAGAAGCGAGCACAGTGATGATGGAAGCTTCGCGCCAGCTTAAGAAGTAGCGCGATTTCAGACTCCGTTGGCGTTCACGATTACTGCTGCGCCATCGATGGCATCGTTCTTCACCGCAAGAAGTGCGTCGTTTGCGTCGTCGAGTGTGAAGGTCGTGACCTTCGGCTTCATGCCGATTTCAGAGGCGAGCGCAACGAATTCGCGGGCATCTGCGCGCGTCATATTGGTCACGCTTCGAATTTGACGCTCACCCCACAGCAACTTGTCATAGTCGAACTGCGGCATGCGGTCGAGATGAATCGCATTGATGGCAACCACTCCGCCTTTGCGAAGGCAGGAGAGTGCGGATATGACGACGTCTCCGCTGGGCGCAAAGGTGATGGCGCGATCCAGCTCCACTGGAGGACGCTCGCGCTCTGAGCCAACCCACTTCGCACCCAATGATTCCGCCAATTTGCGATGCGATGCTCCGCGAGTTGAAACAAACACTTCACAATTCCAGGCGCGCAGCACATCGATGGCGAGGTGTGCCGAAGCGCCAAAACCAAATAATCCCACGCGCTCGCCGCGCTCAACTCCAGCGACACGCAAGCTGCGAAAGCCGATGATGCCCGCGCACAACAATGGCGCAGCGTGCAGCGCATCGAGCGCAGATGGCAGGGGGAACACGAAGTCGGCGCGCGCGGTTGCAAACTCGGCATAGCCACCATTCACGGTGTATCCGGTGAAGGTCGGAGCATCGCAGAGATTCTCGAAATGTTGACGGCAGTACCAGCACTGGCCATCGGTGCCGCCGATCCAGGAGACGCCAACGCGAGCGCCCATGGGCATTTCAGCGGTTGCGCCGCGCACGATCTCACCTACGATCTGGTGGCCGGGAATGAGGCTAGCGCGCTGAGGTGCGAGTTCACCTTCAACAATGTGCAGGTCGGTGCGACACACGCCGCAAGCCAGCACATGCAGCAACAGTTCGTCCGAAGCGGGTTCAGGAGTTGCAATGTCAGCGATGCGAAGCGGACGCTGGTACACGGGTGCCGGAGAGGTTAGGAGCGCTGCTTTCATCTGTAGCTCCAGCGAACACCGCTCTGCTGCGAGGAAATCATGGCGTGCGGTTGCATGCGACAGTGCGGAATTATGCCCTTCGACGACAACTCTCGCAAGTGCTGCGACCAGCTGCCAGAGCGGGGCATCTCAGGTATATCGAAACTCAGGAGATCGAAATGCGTGTTGGATTTTTAGGTCTGGGCAACATGGGACAGGGCATGGCGCGCAACCTTATTCGCGCTGGTCACGAGGTGACGGTGTGGAACCGCAGTCGCAATGCTGCCGAAGAACTCGCTAAAGACGGCGCGAAGATTGCCGATACGCCCGCGAAAGCAGCGGGCGAAGTGTCGATAACGATGCTGGCCGATGATGCCGCAGTGGAGGCTGTGGTGCATGGAGAGCAAGGATTGATTGCAGGCATGCAGAAAGGAAGCCTACATATTTCGATGAGCACGATTAGTCCGGCGGTTTCGCTAAGCATCGCCGAGGCGCATCGGGAGCGAGAGCAGCAGTATGTTGCAGCGCCTGTGTTTGGAAGGCCGGATGCCGCGGCTGCAGCGAAGTTATTCATTGTAGCGGCGGGTGCGAAAGACGCAGTGGCCAAGGCGAAGCCGCTGTTTGACGTGCTGGGACAGCGCACGTTTGAAATCGATGAGCAGCCGGAGCACGCAAACCTGATCAAGCTGTGCGGGAACTTCATGATCACCTGCGCGCTGGAGAGCATGGGCGAAGTGTTTGCAGTGGCAAGGAAGGCAGGTGTCGATCCGACCGCTGTTTTCGCGGTGTTGAGCGGCACGTTGTTTGGCGCGCCGGCTTACAACAATTACGGGCCGAGGATTATTGAAGAGAAGTTTTCGCCTGCGGGTTTCAAGATGCCGCTGGGATTGAAGGATACTCGGCTGATGCTGCAGGCGGCGGAGAAGCTGGCAGTGCCGATGCCTTTTGCCAGCATTATTCGCGACCGCTTTCTGGCAGCGATAGCGAATGGTCATGGCGAACTGGATTGGTCGGCGCTGACATTAGCAATCTCGGAGAGTGCAGGATTGGGCTCGAAGAGGTGAGTGTATGTGAGGTGAATAGGCTCTCGGGGGCGTGTGCATTACAGCAATAGGGTGATGCGAACGGGCAACATTGGCGGGGCGGTTACGGGGAAGACGTTGAGCGTGAATGGTTGGTTAATGGTGGGGCGGGGTTGAGGGTTCAGGATGGGAATTCCACAGGAAAATGTGCGCGGGGGTGAGGGGATTTTAGGGTGAAGGGTGGGGAGAACAGCCGCCAGCTCGCGATACAAGAGCATCCGGGTGGCACGTGACTTGGAGTGGCGGTGCAGATGGAGGCGGCGCTGGGATCCTTCGGCTTCGCCTCAGGATGACCCTGTTTACAAGAGCATTCCCTATACAAGCAGGGGTGAGTGACGTGCCTCATTTGCCTGAGGGGGCGGCAGGGACTAAAATCAGCGCGGTCATTCCAACTGGCCCAGCGCTGAGGCGCACAGGCGGCATCCGCAGAGGCGGAGCCACACTGGAGGGATTATGAGCATTACCACGGGCGATTTCCGCTCACGCGTTACCGTCCAGACACTCGCCGAAAAGAAATCGAAACACGAGCCGATCGTTTCGCTCACCGCATACGACTACGCTACGGCGCGCATTGCCGATGAGGCGGGAGTCGATTTCATCCTCGTCGGCGATTCGCTGGCGCAGGTTGTGCTGGGGTATGACAGCACGCTGCCGGTGACGATGGAGGAGATGCTGCATCATACGCGCGCGGTAAGGCGCGCGGTGAAGCGTGCGTTCCTGGTGGCGGACATGCCATTTGGTTCCTATCACACGGGAGACGAGAAGGCGCTGGAGAATGCGGTTCGCTTTGTGAAAGAAGGCGGCGCGGAAGCGGTGAAGATCGAAGGCGGAGTGGGTAGAGTGCCGCTGATCAGCCGCATTATCGAAGCAGAGATTCCGGTGGTGGGACACATTGGGCTGACGCCGCAGTCGGTACACAAGATGGGCGGCTACAAGGTGCAGGGCAAAACCATGTCGGCCATCGATGCGCTGATCCATGACGCGATTGCGCTGGACGGCGCGGGCGTGGCGGCACTGGTGCTCGAAGGGATTCCGCGCGAGGTGGCGACGCGCATTACGCGCGAAGTGACGACGCCGACGATTGGCATTGGCGCGGGACCGGATTGCGATGGGCAAATACTGGTATTCCACGATCTGGCTGGGATGACGTTCAACGCTCCGGCGAAGTTTGTGCGGCGCTACTGCGACGCGGGAACGCTGATTGGCGAGGCCATCCAAGGGTATTGCGAGGATGTGCGCAAGGGCGAGTTCCCGGCGGACAAAGAGTCGTATCACTTGCCGCGCGAGACGCAGCGCGCGCTGGAGGAAAGCCATCAAGACACAACGATCGTCCACCATAAGTAAGCGGACGATGAAAGCTCTGCTGACAACAACTCTCCTGATCGCTGGCCTGGGCGCGGGTGCACATGCTCAGGCCGCGAAAACCGCAAAGGCTCCCACGCAACACAAGGCTGCCGCCACGGCGGGACGCACGGAATGTGTGTTGAGCGTGGGATTGTGCGTGACGGTTCCTGCGAACTGGCAGAGGCTGGGGGATGTGTTTGGCGACCTTGGATTCGTGGTGGCCGAGCAGCACGTGGGAACAAACTCCGCAACATGGCCGCAATTGACGGTGGCCGCCATCGACGTGCCACAGAAGGACAAGAGCGGCAATCCGCCTTCACTCGACACGCTGGTAGATCTGGTGCTGACGCCGGATGAAGCCTCGACAACATCACAGACACTGGAACGCAGCCGCCTGAAGCTCAATGGGCGCGATGCGGAGATAGTACGCGTGCGCTTGCACGACAGCGAAGCGCAGACGGATTCGATGGAGGAGATTGCACTCATCGAAGGCGACGATGCGCTGGTGTATTCGATTGCGCTGCGTTGCGCGCCGGAGGATGCGGCGCGGCTGGAAGCGGTGTTTCAAAAAGCTGCTCACAGTTGGCACTTGAGGCAGGCGGTGGCGAAGCCGAAGAGCGCACCGGAAGTGCAGCCGAAAGCTGCGCCGGAAACACAGCCCCAGCAGGACTCCAACAAAACAGACTCAGACAAGAAATGAGAACGAAGAAATGAAAGTGATTCGCGATATCCGCGAAATGCAGGCGGCGAGCCGCGCGGCAAGAGCCAAAGGGAAAACGATTGGATTGGTCCCGACGATGGGGGCGTTACATGCGGGGCATGTGTCGCTGGTGCAGGAGATTCGCTCGCGGGCGGACGTGGTGGTTGTATCGATATTTGTGAATCCGTTGCAGTTTGGGCCGACGGAGGATTTTGCGAAGTATCCGAGGACGCTTGAGGCGGACTGCGCGAAGCTGGAAGCAGTGGGCGTGGATGTTGTGTTTGCGCCGAAGGTGGAGCAGATGTATCCGAAGGACGCGACGACCGTGGTGTACGTCGAGGGGTTGAGCGAGAAGCTGGACGGACGCTCGCGGCCCGGTCACTTTAAAGGCGTCACGACCGTGGTGTCGAAGCTGTTCCATATTGTGCAGCCGGATGTAGCGGTATTCGGGCAGAAGGATGCCGCGCAGGTTGCGGTGTTGAAGCGCATGGTTCGCGATCTGGATATGGGCATCGAGATGGTAATTGCGCCGATTGTGCGCGAGGCCGATGGGCTGGCACTATCGTCACGGAATGCGTATCTGTCGGACGAGCAGCGAAAGCAGGCACTGGTATTGCACAAGGCGCTGGAACATGTAGCGGCGCTGGTGAATGCTGGCGAGAACTCTGTGGAGACGTTACGCGAGGCCGCGCTGAAGGTGATTGGCGGCGAGGCGGCGGCGAAGCTGGATTATTGCGAAATCGTGAGTTCCGATACGCTGGACCCGGTGGAGGATGTGAAGCAAGGGGCGCTGGTGGCAGTGGCGGCTTCGTTTGGGACGACGCGGTTGATCGACAATGTGGTGGTGAGAGGAAAATAAACCTTACTGCCGAGTAAAGGCCGCCTATTCGGCGGCCTTTTGTGCTGCTGGGCGGTGGGTGACCTGGGGCGAACGAGGCGATGGAAGCCTCGGCTGAGATCGTTCGCTTTGCTCAGGATGACACCCTTCAATCATTAGCGATCATGGCCGTGACCATGGTGCTCCCATCCGTTATGGCGCCCATGATCGTGATGCTCGCGATCATATCTAGCCCTTTCGTCTCTGTATCTGTCGTCATAGAACCTACGGCCGCGCACGACGCGATAGCGGGTGCCGCGCTCATAGTAGTAGCCTCCGTGGAATCCGGAATCCCAGTAATGCGCGACAATGTAGGGCTCGCTATACACCACGTAGGGCTGTGGCTGCACGACAACGGGCGCGGGTTGAACGACAACAGGCGCGGGTGTTCCGATGCTGACGCCAACATGTACTTGGGCCGCTGCTTTGGGCGGGGCCATCAATGTAGCAGTGAAAATCAATCCAGATAACGCAAGTGCAGCTTTCTTGAACATCGCCTGAAACCTCCGTGCTCTGGTTACTATAAAACCCAAGTTGCTGGAGAAGTTGCGGAGGATGTAGCACGTTGGTGCATGGCTAGTTGAATGCAGGGTGTGGCGAGTCTGTTGCGCAGTGGTGGGGAGTACAAGAGCAACTGCCGCGTTGTGTTGTGGTTGGTGACCTGGGGCGGAGGAGGAGATGGAATGGCGACTGGGATCCTTCGCCTGCGGCTCAGGATGACACCTCAAAAAAGACACCTTGGTCAGGATGAAACATCAATTGCACACATGCACACACCTTGCTCGGGATGACAGCTCAAGTGCAGACACCTTTATCGGGATGAAGCTTCGAAAAATGGGAGCGCATCTAAGCTGGACTGAGTGCGTTGTCTTCTTCTGAAAATCTTCTTGTTCTGAAAACCTTCTTTGGTTGAGCAAAGGATTGCGATGCGGGTTCGGGTGAGCTGGATCAGGGCAGCGATTTTGTTGGTCGTAATGTTGTTTGGGGCAGCGGTGTGGGCGCAGGGACCGCCGTTTCAGACGGATGATCCGGTGCCGGTGGAGCTGCATCATTACGAGTTTTATGTCTTCGGCTCGGCAGATGGGACGCCGGTGGAAATGGATGCGTCGGCTCCGGCGTTTGAGTTCAACTGGGGCGCGGTGCCAAGGGTGCAGTTGCATGCGGTGCTGCCGTTTGGAGTGGCTGCGCCGAGGAATCATCCGGTGTATTTTCCGCGCGGGAGTGGGCCGAAAGAGTATGGGCTTGCGGATATGGAGCTGGGCGCGAAGATCGCCTTCATCAAGGAAGGCAAGCGCATGCCACAGATTGGATCGTTCACGATGTTCGAGATTCCGACGGGAGATGCGGACAGAGGGCTGGGCGTGGGCAGGGGGTGGTACAAGCTGCCGCTCTGGATGCAGAAGAACGTGGGGAAATGGACCTTTGATGGCGGGGGCGGGTATGTGGTGAATCCGCAATCGGGGTTCAGGAATTTTCCGTACACGGGATGGCTGGTGAAGAAGCAGCTCAGCGAGAGGCTTGAACTGGGCGCGGAGCTGTTTGCGCATGGCAGCGAGGGAATGGCACCGCCGCAGATTGAGTCTTCGGCGGTGGTGGACGTGGGCGGGTACTACCACTTCAAGCATCATCCGGGGCAACAGTTCCTGTTCTGCTATGGGCATTCAGTGGCGGGGCAGACGGAGAACTATGCGTATGTGGGGATGTATTGGACGTGGGGGAAAGACAAGGATCAAGCGAAAGATTCCCGCGCGGAGGGGTGGATGCCGCAACGTCTAGGCGGAAGGGGGTTCTGAGTTGTTGCGAGCTGCTGGACTGGGGGAAAGCAGGCGTGGACAGGAGGCAGCACCGGGGTGGGGTTCGTCATCCGTTTCAGGCGCGAGGCGTCTATGGCCGAGAGCGTGCGCGACACCATTCAGAACCTGATTGAGATTTGCAAGGACGGAGAAACAGGGTATCTGCATGCCGCCGGAGTGGCGGACACGGCGGAACTGAAAAACTACTTCCAGGAGCAGAGCACCGAGCGGGGCCGGTTTCGGGTGGAGCTGACAGAGGTGATGGAGCGCATGGGAGTACCGCATCCGGATGAGACAGGAAGCACGGCAGCAGTGCTGCATCGGGCGTGGTTTGAGCTGAAAGACGATTTCGGCGGGGGAGATCACACGCTGCTGGAAAGCGTGGAGCAGGGCGAGGACAGCGCTAAGGAAAGCTATCAGAAAGCGATGGATGCAGGGCTACCGCCCAATGTGGAAGCACTGGTGAGGCGGCAGTATTCGTCGGTGAAAGCGGCGCATGACAAGGTGAGGACGCTGAGGGACGGGAAGGCGGCGTAAGGTTCTGGTGACCTGGAGTCGAAGGGTGAGTTGCGCATGGTAGGGGTCCTTCGCCTGCGGCTCAGGATGACACTGAAAGCAAAAGCAAGAAGGGCAAAGGCGCGATAGGGATAAGCAGGGTGGGGCGGGAACAATGCTAAAATGCGCTACCTATGCGACAGCTGTGTGTGCGTGTGTCATTGAGGAACGTTGCCCTTATCTGGTTGATGCTGTGGCTGGGGATCGCTCCGGCGCTGGGAGCAAAGCGTAAGGATCTGGGAAAGAAGATTGACGCGATTCTGGCGCGGCCCGATGTGGGGCGGGCGTTCTGGGGAATCGAGATTCAAGACCTCGACACGGGCGAGGTGGTTTATTCGCACGAAAGCGATCGGCTGTATATTCCCGCATCGAATGCAAAGCTGTTTACGACGGCGGCGGCGCTGGCGCTGATTGGACCGGAATACAAAATTCGCACGACCGTGGAGTCGGCGACGGTTCCGGACAAGTATGGCAGGCTGAGCGGCGACCTGGTGCTGGTGGGGCGCGGCGATGCAAACCTGAGCGGGCGGACACTTCCCTACAACTTAAGGACGCAGAGGCCGCTGCCTCCGGCGCATGTGCTGGAAGAACTAGCGGACCAGATTGTGGCGCGCGGCGTGAAGGTGATCGACGGCGATATCGTGGCCGACGACAGCTTCTTTGTGTATGAGCGCTATGGCGAAGGGTGGTCGCAGGACGACCTGGTGTGGGAATGGGGCGCTCCGGTATCGGCGCTGGCGCTGAATGACAACGTGGTGTACATCAACATTCTGCCGGCGGAGCGCGTGGGGGATCGCGCGTTTGTCAGCATTGCGCCATTTGCCGAGTATTACCACATTGAGAATCGCGTGCTGACAACGCCTCCGGGGACGGGGCCGCGGAAGGTGTTTATCCAGCGGCAGCCGGGGGCGAACAAGCTGGAAATTTGGGGAAATATTCCGCAGGACGATGCCGGGGCGGGCGAGGCTCTGGCGATTGAGGAACCGGCGGAATTCTGCGCACGACTGCTGTGGGAGCTGCTGCAAAAGCGCGGCGTGGCGATGTATGGCAAGACTCGGGCGAAGCATACGGCGATGGCGAGCCTGGGGACGATCACGGTGACGACGACGGTTCCGATGGGCGGCGGACAGGAGGGATCGATTGCGGCGCAGCCGGGATTGGCGGCTCCGGTGGTGCTGGCCGAGCATGACTCGCTGCCGCTGGGGATGGACATTGCGGTGATCAACAAGGTGAGCCAGAATCTGCACGCCGAGATGCTGCTGCGATTGTTGGGACGCGAGAAAGGGATGAGCGGATCGATTGCAGGCGGGCTGGAGGTGCTGCGTCCTTTCCTGGCACAGGCGGATGTGCGTCCGGAGGAGTACTCGATCTCGGATGGGTCGGGATTGTCGCGGCAGAATCTGGTTTCTCCGCATGCGATGGTGAAGCTGCTGCGGTATGCAGCGACCCAGTCGTGGGGCAAAGCGTTTATGGAAAGCCTGCCGATGGCGGGAGTGGATGGCACGCTGGCTTCGCGGTTTAAGACCATTCCGGCGTCAGCGATGCTACGGGCGAAGACGGGTTCGCTCGATCATGTAAATACGCTATCGGGGTATTTGACGACGACGAAGGGGCAGCGGCTGGTGTTCTCGATCATGACCAACAATCACACGCTGATGAACAAGAAGGCGAATGAGGTGGTGGACGAGATTGTGGGCGAGGCAGAGAAGTTTCAGAAGTGAAGAGGCTGCTTTGCACCCGAGCTTGTTCGTTTACACTGAGGGCATTCGATTAGAGGTGGAGGACGGTGGATGCTCGAAATTCGCAAGGCGCGGCGCGAGGATGCGGGAACAATTCTGAAACTGATTCGGGGGCTGGCGCAGTATGAGCGTGCGTCGGAGATGGCGGTGGCGACCGAAGAAGACTTGCTGCGCGACGGATTTGGGGCGGAGCCGAAGTTCTATTGCGTGATCGCCGAGTGGGATGGCGAGCCGGTGGGTTTTGCGCTGTACTTCTACAACTACTCGACGTGGAAGGGACGTCCGGGGATTTATCTGGAAGACCTGTTTGTGTGGCCGGAACATCGCGGTAAAGGAATTGGGAAGGCGCTTCTGCTGCATCTGGCGAAGATCGCGGTGGTGGAGAAGTGCGGACGGTATGAGTGGCAGGTGCTCGATTGGAATACTCCGGCAATTGAGTTTTATGAAGGGCTGGGGGCACAGAGGATGAAAGAGTGGCTTCCGATGCGGGTGGAGGGTGAGGCGCTGAGGGAGTTGGCGAAGAGGTAGGGAATCATTAGTGAAGGAAGGCCGCCGGAGGGCGGCCTTTTTTGTTGCGGTGCGGGGCGTTCGGCTTCGACTCAGGATGACAGCTCAAAACGAAACCAACGACAAGGCCAAGAGCAAAGGCAAAACACCCACCTCTGCCAAAAGAGGGCAGAGGTGGGGCACCAGACACCACCCGCCAAGGACAACAGCAAGAGCAACAACTCGGTTCGTGGTAGGTGACCTGAAACCTGGGTGGAGATGGGAAGGTCGGCTGGGATCCTTCGGCTTCGCCTCAGGATGACACCTCAAGACAAAGGCAAAAAAAAGCAACAGCAACAGCAAAAGCAACAGCAAGAACAGAGGCAACAGCAAAGGCGAAGGCAAGGTTGGGTTTATTTGATTTCGGCGGAGTCTTGCTGGAGGTGGGAGTCGAGGAGGATGGTGGCCTGGAGGACGCGGCGGCGTGCGTCGGGGTAGATGAAGCGGACGTCGGAGAGGTGGACGATGTAGGACTCTTCCGGCGCGGTGACGTGTTCGGCTTCGGTGAGCGGGAAACGCGCCCACTCGGTGTAGAAGCGGCCAAGAGGCGTGTTGCGTGCGGCCTGAGTCGGGGCGGTGGGTTCGGGTTTGAAGTAGGTCACGGCGCTGTTGCCGGGGTCGACCTCGGGGCGGAGGGAGTTGACGTGCATGGAGACGTAAGCCGTCGGGGTTTCGGCGACTCCTGCCCAGTGGAAGGGATTGATCATGTAGGGGAAGGCAGCGACGCGGGTGGCGGGGTGGCCCTGGTATTCGATGGCATCGAGGGCAGCGATGGCGCGGCGATGTTCGTAGTCGCGAAGGCCCCAGAGAGCAGCAACAAATAGCAGGGCGGCAAAGGCGGCGCCACGTCCGCGAGGTCCGTGCTGTCGGGCTCCGATTTCCTGGCTGACGAGGCCGAAGAGCGCGGGCAGGGTGAGGGCGGCGATGAGGACGAGGAGGATGAGCGGTTCGATGATGAAAACGATGTCCCAGGCGTACCACTGGCGGGTGAATGGGTAAAACGGGCGGACACCGTAGTTGTTGGTGAAGTCGAGCAGAAGATGCGAGAGCGCAGCGATGCAGGCGAAAAGGAACAGCAGTCCCCAGCGGCGCGGGGGGAGCGGTTGCGAGGATTTGCGTTTGCGGCGGCGGAGCCAGAGAGTGTCGAGCATCCAGATGAAGCCGACGACAAGGGCGGCGACGAAGGGGACGGCGAGGAAGGTGTGGGTGATGCCGCGATGCTGGATGAATCCAACGGCCGAACCTTTGAAGTAGGCGATGACGTCGAGGTCGGCGGCTTCGGCGGCAAGAGTCATGGTGACGGTGGCGAGAGCGGTTTTGCGGTTGAATCCCGTGCGGGCGAGCACGGCTCCGGTCAGGAAGTGAGTGACAGGTTCCATTCTTTCAACGTTCCAATCTACGAACGATCAGGGTTGCAATATTCAGGCGGAATGTCAAAGGCGATGTGCGGCTTCGCGGAAGGAATGAGCGGGAGTCCACTCGGCGGTGGCGGGCAGAAGGATATTGAGCGCGCGGGGGACGATGGAGATGCGGGTGGGCACGCTGTTGAGGATTTCGCCATCGGCCTGGACGCGCAGCTTGGCCGCTGCGTGCTCGGGTGCGTGGCAGACAACGGACTGAGCGGAGATGAATGACATGGGAGCTTCGCCGTTGGAGGGATCGAGGTCGTGGTAGGCGGCGAATCCGGTGAGCGCCTGGAGGGAGTAGCGCAGCAGGTGGGTGCGGCGGGCTTTTTGCAGCAGCATGAGGCGAAGGTCGGGCGAGAGGAGCGAACTGCCGGGACGCCAATGTCGCAGAGGGCCTCCGAAGGAGCGGACGCGCATGGCAACCAACTCTAATGTCGTCGTGTGGATGGTGCGGCCGTCAGGGGTGGCGATCTCAACCGGGAACGGGACGAAGTCGTGGCTGAACAGAAGGCGAGCGCCGTGCTGGTAGTAGGCGATGAATCCTCCGCGCTGTTTGGCCTGGGCAGTGGCGCAGTAGATGAGTTCAGCGTGAACTCCGACGCCGGCGGCGACGGTGAAATATCGGGTGTGCGGGCCGCTCTCGATGCGTCCGAGGGAGATGCACTGCGGATGATAGGTGAGCAGGCGGGCAGCGGCGCGCTCGGGGTTGGTGGCGAGGTCGAGGTCGTGGGCAAGGACGTTTCCGGTGCCGAGGGGGATGACACCAAGTGTGGCTGGGGTTTCGGCGACGCCCTGGAGGATGTCGAATACCGTGCCGTCGCCTCCGCAGGCGAAAATGGCGTCGCAGCCAGCATTGATGGCGGCGCGGGCCTGGGTGCCTCCGGAGCCGCGGGAGGTGGTGGGCTCGACGGAAGTATCGATGCCGGAGCGTCGGAGGATGGTGGCGATGCGCTCGAGGGTCGAGAGGCGGGAACGGTGCCGGGAGCCGGATACGGGGTTGAAGAGTAAGAGCGCTTTGCGGAAAGGCATGGTCGGGGTGAGGTTTCTCCAGTGTGGGGAGTATAGCGCAGGGGGCGTGTGGAGGAAGGTAGGGGTCTTCGGCTTCCCTCAGGATGACATTTTAGTCAAGAGCGACGGCAAAAGAAGGGCAAAAGCAGTGGCAAGCGCAAAACCAAGAGCAACATCAAGAACAACGGCAGAAGCAACTACAACACCAACTTCAAAAACAACTACAACACCTTTGGAGGGCGCTTCGCGCGCCTTCTTTAATAGATCCCACATGCGCTTGCCAAAAGAGGCAAGCGTATATGGGGCACCCGCGGTGCTTAACGCTTGCTAACGTACACGGAGTTCTCGCCCGCGGTGCTTTGGGCGTCGCTAGGGTACAGGGACTTCTCACCTGCGGTGCTTGGGTTTGCCGGAACACATGGCATTATTCCCGCGCGCAGTGCTTGGGGTTGGTTGTGGTCTATTTAGAAGCCGACGGCGGGTGGGAAGGCGGAGGCGCTTTGGGCGGAGGGGCGGTCAGGGGTATCGGTGTCGAGGTCGCGCTGGGCTTCGTCGAACAGGCGCAGGGCCTCGAGCAGGACAGACTGAGTGCTATGGGTGATGGTGCGCGGGCACTCAGTGCGCTCGAAATCCATGAGGAACAGGCCTTCGGACCAGGCGACCATCCGGTAGACAGCAGGCTCCCCGGTGAGGTCGGCGAAGGTGGCATGAACGAGCTGGCCGTCGTGGAAGTGCATGGCTCCGGTCTGGTTGGCGTGGCTCAGGACGAGGCGGCAGGTTTTGCGTCCGATGTCGAGGGTCTGGAGAAGATCGACGACGGACATTTGCGCCAAGGTGCCACGGACGCTGGTGGAGTCGGCGGCTTCGCGGGTGGCCTTGCCGAGCAGGATGCGATCGAGGACGCGACGGATGCGGGCAGTGGCGTCATCGACGAAAAACGGCTTCTCGATGAATTCCTCGACGAGGGGGCTGGAGCCAGCGAGAGGGCCGGTGATGTCGGACCGCGAGGCCATGATGATGACCGGAACGCGGGGGAAAGAGATGCGCAGCTTGGCAAGCAGTTCGAGACCGCTGAGGCCGGGCATGCGGTAGTCGGAGATGATGAGGTCGGGCGTCTGGCGTTCGGCGCGGCGGAAGGCTTCGGTGGCGTTGGCAAAAGCCTCTACGGAGGCATGGGGCGCAATCGCTCCGGTGAGCAGCCCACGGATGATCGGATTGTCGTCCACCAGAAGAACGTTGATGCCCTGTGCCATAGCCTTCACTTCCGGTGCAGCCTGCGCGAATCGCAGTAGCTGCTGTTCAGTCCAGATAACGGCTGACGACTGCGTTACCTAAAGCATTTCACGGTCTAAATCCAAGGCAATCTTCGCATAGGGCACAAAGGATATCCACGAATAGATGGTTACTAGAAGACACCTTGGTCCTAGCTGATTTGTCCGAATGGACATCCCTGCGTAGGGCGCTCCGGGCAATGCTGACGGAGTTACCCACGGGGAAGCAGCTCAGTTCCAACGAGATGCCGGAGGAGAGCTGCTGTTGTTTGATTGCTGATGGCGGGATTTGGCTTCTCTGGAGAACAACGGTAGTAAATAGCTTTTCAGGTTCATCTCAGGTGATGAGGACGGAGCAGGCGGTGTTCTCTGCTCTTTTCGGCAGGGCGGGGTTCTGCGAGAATCGAAGAGTGAACAACGAAAAATTGCAGGTAGCGGTGGTGGGCGTTGGCTCATTTGGGCGCAACCATGCCCGCGTGTACAAGGAACTTTCTACTGATGGCGTGGAACTGGCGGCGGTGGTGGATGCCGATGTTTCGCGCGCGCAAACGGTGGCAACAGAGTTCGGCGGGCGGGCATTTAGCTCGGTGGGCGAGATGCTGGCGGCGTGTCCCAAGGTGAAGGCCGTGAGCGTGGCAGTGCCGACGGTGGCGCATCTGGCGACGGCCCGCGAGTTGATGGAACGCGGCGTGGATGTGCTGATTGAAAAGCCGCTGGCGTTCTCAGTAGAGCAGGCGGACGAGTTGATCGCGCTGGCAAAGCAGCATGGGCGCGTGGCGCAGGTCGGGCATTTGGAACGCTTCAACCCGGCGGTGCGGGCTACGTGGGCGTTGCTGACAAGGCCGATGTTCTTCGAGGTTCACCGGCTCAGCGTGTTCACTCTGCGGTCGCTCGATGTGGACGTGGTGATGGACCTGATGATCCACGATCTGGATATCGTGCTGAAGATGGCGAAGTCTCCGGTTCGCGAGTTGCGCGCGGTGGGACTGCCAGTGCTGAGCGGAAACGTGGATATCGCCAGTGTACGGATCGAGTTCGAGAGCGGATGCATTGCGAACTTTACGGCAAGCCGGATCAGCACGGAGCGGGTCAGGAAGCTGAGATTCTTCCAGCCGGCGCAGTATGTGTCGCTCGATTACTCGCGGCGCGATGTGTTCTCGCTGAACGTGAAACCGGCGACGGGTGGAATGCCAGAGATTGTTCCTTGCAAACCTGAAGTGAGCGCGGAAGAGCCGCTGAGGGCTGAGCTGAGCAGCTTTTTGAATGCGGTGCGCAAACGCGGAACTCCAGAGGTGACTCTGGAGGATGGCAGGGCGGCACTGGCGTTGGCGATTGAGATCCAGGAGCAGATGAAGGTGCATCGGAAGCGCGCGCATTTAGACGAAGTGGCAGCCATGATGATGCAAGGCGCAGCCGGGGTAAAGAATAGTTAAGCGCCGAGAGCCAGCCCTGTTTTAGCCAGACGGGATGTGTGAAGCAGTGCGAGAATTGGGCTGAACGACCGGTTCGACAAAGAAATACCGCTCCCTCCGACTATGCCGGATGGGTAGGACACCCCAAGGGTTTGGGTGAGTGCGTGTCCTGGATGGGTGGGGCTTCATCCAATGGACAGCGAGGTAATGAAGATCGATTCGGAGAGCCAAAACCAAGTAGCGCCACCCCCGCCAGCTCCGCCTGAGCCGACGAGGCCGCCTGTGCTGCGGACGAGAACGCAGATCACGGATGAGGCGCCGGAGTTTGTGCCGCAGATGCTGGCGCAACTCGAGGACGAACTGGCCCGCTCGCGGATGCGCGAGGCTTTCTGGATTTCGGTCATTGTACATATTGTTTTCATCCTGCTGGTGGTGTTCTCGCCGCAGTGGCTGCCGCATTGGGCGCAGCCGCACCTGATACGGGCGCAGGACCTGGCGATGAACAAGGAACCGACGTTCCTGGCACTGCCGAAGGATCTGCAGAAGCCTCCGGAGAAGGTGCAGAGCGACAAGATCAGCGATAAGAACCGGATTGCGCAGACGACGCATCCGATTGACCGCAAGACGCTGGATGAAATGAAGGAAGCGAGGCTGCGAGGAAACCAGACGCCTCCGGGACCTCCGGCCCCGCGTCCACAACCGCAGCAACAGCCTCAGCAGGCGATGCCGCAGTCGGCACAGGGCGGTGCTCCGCGTCCGCCACAACAGCAGCCGCAGCAGTCGGCTAGCAACTTCTCGCAGCCACGCGTGCAGGAGCAACAGCCGCAGGTGAATCCGTTCAGGACGCCGGGAACGGCGGGAGCGGCGATCGCGCAGGCGACGCGGAACGCTTCGCGAATGGGATCGATTCCGAGCGGCGGCGGCGCGGGTTATGGAATGGGGCCGGCGGATCGCAATGCGCGACTTGGGCCGTTTGACGTGCTGAGCGATACGCAGGGCGTAGATTTCGGTCCATACCTGTCCCGCGTGCTGCAGTCGATCAAGGCGAACTGGTACACGCTGATTCCCGAAGAGGCGCGGGCGCCGCTGCTGAAGCATGGCAAGGTGGCAATCCGCTTCCTGATTACGCCGACGGGCAGAGTGACGGGAATGTATATCGAAATGCCTTCGGGAGATATTCCGCTGGACCGTGCAGCGTATGGCGGAATCACGGCGTCGGATCCCTTTTCGCCGCTGCCACATGAGTTCCATGGGCCGTATCTGGCGCTGCGGATTACTTTCTTCTACAACCCGAAGAATGGGGAACTCGAGCAGTAGGTCAACAGAGCGGATTGTCAGCTTCCTAAAATGAGTTGAAGAGCAACAGCCCCACTCAACGAAAAGAGCGTTGAGTGGGCCACCGCCGCCCATCTGTCCGCCTGTCCTGTGCTCCTTCTGTTTAGGCTTCGCGTACAATGAGCGCGTGCCGCTTCTTACACGCCAACCTGAAATTCCCTACACCAAAGGACTGCTGGTGGTGCTTGCCCTTGTGGTGGGCACGGCCGTGGTGCGGTTCTTCCCTTTCTTTGTGGATCAGGTGTGCGGCCTGAAATAGTGGCCGGTGAAGGCATGAGCACAGAACTCTCTCCGATGATTGTGATTGCCGGGCCGACGGCGAGCGGGAAATCTTCGCTCGCGATACGGCTGGCGCAGCGCTTTGGTGGCGAGGTGATCAGTTGCGACTCGGTGGCCGTGTATCGGGAATTTGATATTGGCACGGCGAAGCCAACGCCCGCAGAACGGGCGCTGGTGCCGCATCATTTGATCGACGTGGTGGCTCCGGATGCGTACTTTACGGCAGGCGAGTATGCACGCATGGCGAGGCAGGCGGCGAAGGAGATTACGGCTCGCGGGCGGGTTCCGATTGTGTGCGGAGGAACGGGGCTTTATCTGCGGGCGATGCTGGATGGACTTTTTGATGGGCCGGAGCGGGACGAGACGTTGCGCGAGCGGCTGAGGCGTCATCGGAGGCCAGAGTCGCTGTGGCGGCTGCTGCGGAAGATGGATGCGGAGGCGGCGCGGCGGATTCATGCGAACGACGAGCCGAAGCTGATAAGAGCCATCGAAGTATGCGCGGCGACGGCGAGGCCGATGAGCGAAGCGTTGCGCGAAGGACGAGATGCGATCGAGGGATATCGCATTTTGAAGGTGGTGCTGAGTCCGGCGCGGGAGCGGCTCTATGAGCGCATTAATCGGCGTTGCGCGGAGATGTTTGAGCGCGGGCTGGTGGAGGAGACTCGCAGGCTGCTGGAGCGCTATGGCAACGAGGTGTTTGCGATGCGGTCGCTGGGGTATCGCCAGGCGGCGGAGTATGTGCGCGGGGAATGCGGGCTGGAAGAAGCCATTGCGCGGGCGCAGCAAGGACATCGGAATTATGCGAAGCGGCAGTTGACTTGGTTTCGCAAAGAGCAAGAGATGCAGTGGGTAGAGTGTTTTGGGGCAGAGGCGGGAGAGAAGGTTGAGGAGATGGTGAGGGAGTTTATCGGGTAATCGGTGAATGCTTGGCCTGAGTGCGATAGAACTATTGGAGCATTCGGCACGAGTGTTAGTGGGAATGGCGATGCACTGCCCTCCGGCGGCTCGCAGGTTAGTGCTTGCTGACGCTCGGGTGTTTGAGGAGGGAGGTAGGTGACCTGAATTCGTGGCGGAGCGGAAGCAAAAGCAAAATCAAACAGCAACAACAAGAGCAACGGCGAGGGCAAGAGCAGCGGCTAGCTTTGCTGGGATGACTCAACAGGGGCGGATGAGTTAGACGGGCGGTTGGTTGCGATAGAAGTAGGACAAGGTGAGGAGGGCGAGGTCAGGGTCGGCGAGGAAGGCTTCGGCGGTGAACGGCGAGAGATAGGGAGTGCCGGGGGGAGCTTTGTCGAGGTTGAGGAAGCCGAGTCGGGCGCCGTCGAATTCGCGCTCGCAGATGGTGCGGTCGCTGATGAGGCGGATATCAATGTGGCGCGGGTCGGCCGTGATGCGGGCAAACATGTCGCGGATAACGGTGGCGGGCCCTTCGATGACCTGAAGAAAATGATTCTGCTTATGGAGCAACATGCCGGTGATGCCGACATGGCTGTCGTTATCCACGCACTCGCGGCGGAGAGAGTTCAACGCCTGTTCCGGCATCGGCTGGGCAGCGGTGCTGAAATAGACAATAGATCGCATTGGGCGGCATGGTACAGCGGAGTTTTGGCGATTACAACCGGAGACAGGTTCGAAGCCGCGGAAGGTGCCCAATCCCCGGAATAGCCAAGCTGCTGGAATGCGGGTGAATCTGACCGGGCGCGTTTGCGAGTGGCGTGAGAGAATCTTTGTGCAATGGCACGCACACAAAATACAACTTCCCGAAAACGTACGAACCAGCCCGGCCTGACCGAGCAGCAGAGACTGCGGCGGATCGTCGAGTCGTTTCCTAAACTAAGCGTGCTGGTAATGGCCGACATGATCGCCGATGAGTTCATCTACGGCGAGATTTCACGCGTGTCGCGCGAAGCTCCGGTGCTGATCTTGAAGCATCGCGACCGGATGCTGGTGCCGGGAGGCGGCGCGAACGCAGTCATGAACCTGGCGGCGCTGGGTATTACTCCGCTGCCGGTGGGAATGGTGGGCGACGACGAACAGGGTCGAGCTCTGTTACAGATTTTCCGGCGCAATAAGATTTCGGTGAGCGGGATCTCGAAGCTGAAGGGGCAGACGACGACAACGAAGACGCGGCTGCTGGCGTATTCGTCACACTCATCGCGGCAGCAGGTGGTGAGGATCGACCGCGAATGCCAGGAGCTGAAGGATACGCATCCGGCGCTGGTGGAACTGGTGGCGTCCGCAAGGGAATACGTTCCGGCGGCGGACGCGATGCTGCTGAGCGACTATGGGTATGGCGCGGTATCGCCAAGGCTCTTCAATTTCGTGCGAGCAAAGGGCGTGCTCGGGGATACTCCGGTGACGCTCGACAGCCGCTATCGCATGCTGGACTATGAGGGCGTGACGGCGGCGACTCCGAATGAGTCGGAGGTAGAGGCGGCGCTGAATGTGAAGATTGGCGATGATCGCGAGAAGCTGTTTGATGCCGGAGCGGAGTTGCTGAAGCAGATGAAGCTCGATTCGCTGGTGATTACGCGCGGCGGCGATGGCATGGTGACGTTTGAAAAGAAACGCGAGCCGGTTGAGATTCCGATCTATGGCAGCAACCAGGTGGTGGACGTGACGGGCGCGGGAGATACGGTGATTGCGACGTTCACGGCAGCACTGGCGGCTGGGGCGGACGCTCCGCTGGCGGCGAAGCTGGCGAACTATGCCGGAGGCATCGTGGTGATGAAGCGCGGAACGGCGACGGTGAGCCAGAAGGAATTGCTGGAGGCAGTGGGAGAGTAAACAGCCTTCGTGGGCGCAGGTTCGGGGCGGTTGGAACGGACTGCACTCCCAGGATCGCTGCCCGCATGGTTAGTAGAGGAGAGTTGTGGGAGAGATTGTCGATCGCAAACGGCTGGCGGAACTGGTGGCGGAATGGCGCGCGACGGGGGAACGTGTGACGCTGGCCAATGGCTGCTTCGATCTGCTGCATGTGGGGCACGTGCGGTATTTGCGGGCGGCACGCGAGTTGGGCGGAAGACTGGTGGTGGCCGTTAATTCCGACGAAAGCGTGAGAAAGCTGAAGGGGCCTCCGAGGCCGACGGTGCCGGAGCTGGAGCGGGCAGAGATCATTGCGTCGCTGGCGTGCGTGGATGCCGTGGTGGTGTTCGGCGAGCCGGATGTGCGGGCGCTGATACGGGAGATCAAGCCGGACGTGCAGGTAAAGGGCACGGATTACACAGCGGAATCCGTTCCGGAACGCGATGCGGTGATGGCCTACGGCGGGCGGGTGGAGATTGTGGGCGATCCGAAAGACCACTCCAGCACGGCGCTGCTGGAAAAGACGGGATGCGGCGAATGAACTGCGTCCTGTGCGGCCGGTATTGTGTTGAGGGCCGCAATGTCTGAAGCTGCAAAAATCATTCGAAAACGAGCAGGAGACTCGGTGCGGTTGAGTCCGAGCGCGCTGGTGGTGCGCCTGGGCGCCATGGGCGACATTCTGCACGCGCTGCCGGCAGTGGCGATGCTGCGCAGGGCTCTGCCTGAAGCGAGAATCGGCTGGGTGGTGGAGCGGCGGTGGCGCGAGCTGCTGTGCGCGGCAGGCGTGGAGCTGGCGGGGTCGCGCAGTGCGGGGCGTCCGCTGGTGGACGAGGTTCACCTGGTGGACACGCGCGGATGGCGGAAGCATCTGCTGGCGGCGGAGACACGCAACTCGTTCCGGTCGGCCATTGGCGAGCTGCGGCATGCGCACTACGATGCGGCGCTCGAGATGCAAGGCGCGATCAAGTCTGCGGCAGTCGCGAGGCTGGCAGGAGCGGAGCTGATTGTTGGTTTCCGCAACCCGAGGGAGCGGATTGCGCGCGTGCTGTATGACTCGCTGGTGGATGGGCGCTCGAAGCACGTGATTGAGCAAAACGTCGAGGTCGTGCAGAAGTGGCTGGAGGAGATTGGGCTGCCTCCGGTGACGTCGGCTTTGCAGCCTGGAACGGCGCTTCTGCCACGCGATGCGGCGAGCGAAGAGCGAATCGAAACCAAGTTGAAGGCAGCAGGGCTGGGTGAAGCAAAGATCGCAATTCTGAATCCGGGCGCGGGCTGGGGGGCGAAGCAGTGGCCTGCGGCGCGGTATGGCGAGCTGGCACGGCGACTGGCCGAGCTCGGGATGCGTTCGGTGGTGAACTATGGGCCGGGCGAGGAAGAGTTGGCGCGAGAGGCGGTGGCGGCTAGTGGCAGCGAGGCAGTGATGCTGATCAGTTCGCTGGGCGAGCTGATGGCGCTGGCGCGGCGGGCGGAGCTTTTTGTCGGCGGCGATACGGGACCGATGCATTTGGCGGCTCTGCTGGGGGTGAAGACCGTCGCGCTGTTTGGTCCGACGGATCCGGGGAGGAATGGTCCGTACTGGGCGGGGACCCGCGTGCTGAGGGATGCGGCGAGCGTGACCAGCTACAGTCACAGTCGGATGGAAGATGCGGGACTGAAGAGGATTTCGGTGGAGCAGGTTTTGGAGGAAGTGAAGGGGCTGGTGGGGTGAGACGGGCCGGAGGGCGGGACCTTCGCTGCGCTCAGATGGGAAAGGGCAAGAACACCCGGTAAGGTCTAGATGCGGGCGGGGTGCTATCCCACTTCTGCCAAAAGAGGGCAGAAATGGGGCACCATCGAGTTTGCTAAGACGAAGGAACAGCAAAGGCGAAGGCTGGGCATAATGTCGAGACTCGGGTGGCGGTCTCTCAGGTTATTACTTTTCATATTCTCCGTTTCAATTTCGTGAACGTAAGTGGGGGCGGTGCTTCGTCCTTTGTCCTCAATGCCGTAGAATACAAGAGCAGCTCTGAGTAAAAGCGAGGGGTAATGGACTGGGGTCGGGTAGCCAAGAGAATTCGTGTGCCCCTCGGGTTCTTGTTTGCAATTTTCTTTTTGTGGCGGGCTCAGCCTGCGTGGTGGTCGCTGGCGGCAGGGTCGGCTGTGGCCTTGGTCGGCGTGTGGATTCGGGCGGTATCGAGTGGGCATGTCAAAAAGAATGAAGAGCTTGCGACCACCGGACCGTATGCGTACACGCGTAATCCGCTGTACTTTGGCTCCATTGTGATCGCCCTGGGGTTTGCCGTGGCGGCCTTGCGCTGGGAGATTGCCGTGGCGCTGGTGGTCATGTTCGCCGCCATTTACATCCCGGTAATTCGGGGTGAAGAGCAGTTTCTGAATCAACGGTTTGCGGACTATGCCGCCTATTGCGCGCGGGTTCCGAGGCTGGTGCCGCGGTTGACGGCCGGTAGCGAGGGGCAGTCGCGGTTTTCGCGTGAGCTGTACCTGCAACATCGTGAGTACAATGCCCTGCTTGGGACGCTGGCGGTGATAGTCGCCCTGGTGGCCAAGCGGATCTGGATGGCGCAGTAAACGGATGCGAACTCTTCGAGCGATTGTCGGTCGGATCTTTCCTGCCGCACTGGTTGCTGTGCTGGCGCTGGCGCCGATGCCAGCGGCACGGGCACAGCAGGCCACCATCTCGGCAGTAGCGAAGTCGGCGATCCAGCCGGGCGATGCTCACCGATTCCCGAACAATGAGACTCTGCACTATGACGCCGAGTGGCGGCTATGGAAGGCCGGTACCGGGACGCTGAGGATTGAACAGCGCGGCGATCAACAGCACGTAATCGGCACGGCGGAAGCGGCCGGGGCGGTCGCGGTGCTCTACCGGGTGCAGGACAGGCTGGAGTCGTACTTTGACCGGCGCACCTTCTGCTCGCAACGCATCCTGAAGCATACGGAAGAGGGGCTGCATAAGCGGGAGACTTCGCTGCAGTTCGACCCTTATCGCGGGAAGAGCGTGCTGGATGAGCGCAACCTGCGGAATGGGGAGTTGAAGCATCAGGAAACGGACTCTCCGGCGTGCGTGACGGATGTTCTCTCGGGTATCTACTACGTGGCGGCGCAAAGGCTGGAGCCGGGGATCACGCATGTGTTTCCGGTGAACGACGGTGGCAAGACGGTGGACGTCAAGGCCTATGTCGAAGGTCGCGAGGACGTGAAAACCGATGCCGGAATCTTCCACACGGTACGGGTGGGGGTTTCGTCGGATACGGGGCCGCTGAAGGGCCGGGGCAAAGTGTGGATCTGGTACACGGATGACGCACAACACCTACCGGTCCAGATGCGCTCACGCCTGTTCTGGGGAACGATGACGCTGCGACTGACCCGAGTGGACAAGTAGTCCTAACGCTTAGGCTGGAAAAGAATTGCGCGGCTCGCGGGCCGCGCATTCTTATTGCAGGCGAAAACGTTCGCGCATCAACCGTTGGAAACGTGGGCGGTAGAGCAGGTCGTAGGCGAGTTCCTTGCCGGGGAACATGGCCAGAGCTGCGGTACGTGAGTCGGCCACCATCTGCGAAGCTTCTTCAAAAGTGAGCTTGGGATCCTGGGCGATGACCTGCATGACGAGGTTCATCATGAGTTGCAGGCGACGGAGGCGTTGACCTTCCTCCTGCTCGGCCTGGACCTGGTCGGCTTGATGCGCGTGATCGGAATTTTCATAATTCATGCAAAGTAGCTCCTGGCTCCGACGTGCTGTTATTTCGATGTCGAACTGTGGACCGAGGGTGCCGCAAAGGCGTGCCAAAGCCGGCCAGAGCGGTGTTGTGCAGGTCGAATGTGGATTGACCGCGGGGCGAAGCGGTACTACGCTCATCAGTCGCATCGAAGTGGAGGAGGAGACTTTATGGCAGAGCCACTCAGAGAAGAGCCTAATGAAGTGCTGGTGAATGTATTCGAGAGCGAGCAGGAATCCGAGGTGATGGTGGTAAAAGGCCTGTTGGAGTCGGCTGGAATCGACGCACTGCAAACGAACTTCGACGCTCCACAGGACGTGCTGCCAGGGGTGGGAGGGGTGGCACTGCAGGTGAGAGAAGATGAGGCAGAAGAGGCACGAGCCATCATTGAGGAATATAGAAGCAAGGGCGTGACCGAGGCAGAGGCGGAAGCGCAGGGGTAAGGTTGTGAGTTTGGAAAAGCGCGTCCTGCGGGACGCGCTTTTCTGTTGGGGTAAGGCAAGGGCAACGACCGATTAGGAGTGGGTGACCTGGAGCGGCAGTGGAGATGCGGACAGCGCTGGGGTCCTTCGCTACGCTCAGGATGTCACCTAAACACCACTAATGCTCGTTTACCACTACTAATGCTCTTTAAGGATGAGACCTCAAACTATCTTGGGACGGAGGGGTGGACGCCAGTGGCGTCGAGGTAGAAGGTGATGGGGCCGAGGAGGTCGGTGCGGTAGGTGCGAACGTGGTGGGCGGAGAGGCGTTCGATGACCTCGGGGCGGGGGTGACGGAAAGAGTTGCGGATGCCGGAGGAGATGACGGCATAGGTCGGGCGGACGGCGTCGAGTAGTTCGTCCGACGACGAGGTGTTGGAGCCGTGGTGGGCGACCTTGAGCAGATCGACATGGAGAGAGCGGTGGTGGATTTCGGCGTCCTCGACCATCAGCTTTTCCATGCGCTTGTGGATGTCGCCCATGAGCAGGGCTGTGTGTCCGGCGTAGGTGAGGCGCAGGACCATGGAGGCGTCGTCCTGACCGCGAGGTTTGAGTTCCCAGTCGGGCGGCGGGGAGAGGACCTCGAAGCGGATTCCGTCGAAGGCGAAGCGGTCTCCGTAATGGCGCTCGATGCGGTGGACGTGGAAGCGGTCAGCAGTTTCGTCGAGGGTGGCGACTTCGTGGGACGGGAAGTTGGGGGCGTACCACATTTCGCGCGGGTGGAAGTTGCGGATGATGGCCGACATGCCTCCGATGTGGTCGGCGTGAGGGTGGCTGAAGGCAACGGCATCGAGGTGGGAGAGTCCGCGGTGCCAGAGGTAGGGCGAGACGACGTCGTTGCCGATGTCGAGTTCGCTGTGGCTGATGGCGAGCAGTCCGCCGGAGTCGAGAAGAAGGGTGTGTCCGGCGGGCGTGACCAGCAGGAATGAGTCTCCCTGACCGATATCGATCGCGGTGATCTCTAGGCGGTCGGGATCGTGGACGAAGGGGCGCGGGTGCTGGAAGAGGTTCCACGCAGCAGCGGCAAGCAGCGCGAGCGAAGCGGTGGTGAGTAGCCAATGGCGTCGCGCAAAGCACACGGCGACGGCATAAGCACCAGCGACGGCGAGCATCGCTGCCAAAGCGGGCATGGCGACGCGAAGATCGGGAAGCTGCGCTCCTCCAGACCAGTGCACGGTGTAGAGAATTCCCTGGAGCGACCAGCGGGCGGCGATGGAGAAAGGCGTGGCGAGTGTGGGCGTGAAATAAGAGAAAACCACGGCCAGCATGGAGGCCGGCATGAGAAGGCTGGTGAGCGGGAGCACGGCCATGTTGGCCCAGAGGGCGTGCGCGTTTACGCGGTGGAAGTACCAGACGGTGGGCAGGGTGAGCGCGGCCTGCATGAGCGTCGAGAGCAAGGCGAGTTCGGCAAGGGCGAGGACGGCTTGGATGAGCTTCGCGGTGAGCCAGAGGGCGGGACGGTAGCCGATGACGATTCCGACCTTGGCCGCAAGATCGCGGAGGTCGAGGCGGAACTGCGCCTGACGCGGGCGGAGAGTGATGTCGCGCTGGAGATTCGGAAGATCGTCGAGCGATTCGCGAACAGGCGTGGTGGTGCGGGTGAAGATGGGTACGGCGATGGCAGCGATGGTGAGCACGGCCAGCATCGTCAGTTGGAAGCTAGGGTCGAAGAGCGATTGCGGATTGGCGGCGAGCAGTACGAGCGCTGCGAGCGAGACGGTGTTGAGCGGGGCGCGGTCGCGGTAGAGCAGGGTTCCGAGCTGGTAGGCGACGATCATGATGACCGAGCGCAGGATAGGCGCGCCGAGATCGGTGAGCCATGCGTAGCCGCAGGTCAGAAGGATGGTCGCGAGGGTGGCGTATTCGGCGGGCAGGCGGAGGCATCGCATGAGCCAGAGCAGGAAGACGGCGAAGATCGCAACATTCATGCCGCTGACGACGAGTAGGTGGAAGGTTCCACTGCGCTGAAACTCGAGGCGCTGCTCGTGGGAGACGAGGCCGCGCTCTCCGATGACCATGGCCTGGAAGAGTCCCGCGTAGGGAGCGGACCAGAGGTGCTCCATGTGCTGGAGGACACTGCGGCGTGCGTGGGAGCGGAGGAGGGCGCGGCGGGTGCCGCCGAGTCCGGGGAGAAGATCGACATTTGTCGATTTTGCGGAGCCAAGCACCGCGACGCCCTGACCACGCAGCCAGCCAACGTAGTCCATGTTGCCGGGATTGCGATAGTTGACGGGCGGGCGAAGCTTGGCGCGGACGCGAAGGCGCTGTCCGTAATCGTAGTCGGGAAGGGCGGAGGGTTCCTCGTCTTGGGGCTGATCGTCGTCGCCCCAGGCGGCGCGGGAGCCAGGGACGTAGAGATTGAGGCGAGCGATGCCGGTGACGGGGTGAGGTGCGTCGCCATCGAACTGCGCCTCGTCCACGGCGATATCGAGCGACTCGCGGAGATCGCGTCCAGCACGGCGTGAGCTGTCGCGCGCGACGTAGCCGGTGAGTGTGACTTCGTCGCCGGTGGCGTAGGCGAGCAGGGTTGGCGCGGGTGCGGTGCGCGTTGAGGCCGCTGCGGTGACGAGCGCTCCGGCGGGAACGAAGGCGAGGACGGCGGCGGTGTATGCAATGAGAGCGCGACGGCCGCGCGAGGCGAAGCGCATGGCAAGCGCCGAGCAGCAGGCGAAGGCGATGGTGCAGGCAAACGAGAGCGCGGGCGGCTTGTAGGTGCAGGTCTGGAGCAGGATTCCGAAGGCGAAGGCGAGGACGGCGGCAAAGAGCGGAGCGGCCGGGGGTCGGCGGCGAGGTGCTTCCGGCGGATTGGGTGCGTCAGAGTTCACGGCGTTGCGACGAAAAGAGGTCGCCAGATGGCGCTTCCGCCGATGAAGGAGGAAGCGCCGATCAAGAGTTCATTGGAAATCAAGGGTTCAGTGGAACAAATTCAGTTCAACACGATTACAGCTTGTCGAGCCCTTCGTTGCCGATTACGGGATTCCAGGGAATCAGTTCGTAGTTGGCGACGTTCTTCTTGTAGAACGGATCGTTGTCGCGAAGGCCGGTGAGCGTCTGCTGCACGTTTTCATCGGGAATGCGCAGGAGCAACGCGCCGCCGACTCGGGGGTCCATGGGACCGGAGGCAAGCAGGATGCCTTTGGATTTGAGCTCGCGCAGATAGGCGCGGTGTTCGTCAGTGACCTTGACGACCTCTTCGAGGGGAAGGCGGTAGCGAATGACAACCAATGCGTACATTCTTGCTCCTTATGGCTGACGCGCTCAGCGCGCGAGGTGAAGAACGGTTTCCATGTGGTAAGTCTGCGGGAACAGATCCACCATGTGGGCCTGCTCCACTTTGTATCCTGCGGCGATGAGTGTGACGAGATCGCGCGACAACGTTGCCGGATCGCAGGACACATAGACGATCCGCGGAATCGACAATTCGACCAAACGCTTGGAGACACGCTCTCCGAGACCGGCGCGAGGCGGATCGACAATGGCGAAATCCCAACGACCGCGAGCGGCGTTCACGTAATCTTCGGTGGTGCTATGCACGGCCTGGATGTGGGGCACGGCAGCGTTGGCCGCTAGATCGTCATAGGAGTTGGGCGCGATTTCAACGGCCACGGTGCGCTCGAACTGGCGCGACAGCGGCAAGGTGAACAGTCCGACTCCGGCGAAGAGATCGAGCGCGGCGCGACCTTCGAATCCGGCAGTGGCTAGCTCGACGAGCTTCGCGGCTAGAAAGCGGTTGGTCTGGAAAAACGATCCGGCGGAGGCGCGGTAGATGCGGTCGGCGACCTTGTAATTGATGCTGGGCGAGCCCTCGATGTGCGGGACTCCGGCGCGCGCGATGCGACGCGAAGTCTCGATGCTGCCGTCGTCGATGTCGCTGTCGGTGGGTCCGGAGGCGAACACGGCAACGCCTGAAATCTGCGGCATGCGCTCGCGAAGAGCTTTGGCGAACTTCGCCAGCGACGCGGGCTTGGTGGCGTGGTGGATGAAGAGCTCGACCAGCAGCTCGGTGTCATCGTGATTGGCGAAGAACTGAACTTCGCGCAACGCAGTGTGCGGCGCGGCCTCGGGCGCGAGATCCCAAAGGGCTGCAATGGCCTGGTTGATGAGTGGCGAGCTGATGGGGCAATGTCGCACCGGTTCGAGTTCGTGCGAGCCGTGACGATAGTAGCCGAGGGCGAAGTCGGGCTCGACGACGATCTTCATGCGTGTGCGATTGCGGAAGCCGTAGGGCTCGGCGGAGTGGATTTCGATGTCGGGAACGGAGAGCTTGGCGCCGCGCAGGATGGTTTCCTGAAGAATCTGGCGCTTGGCCTGAAGCTGGGCGTTGTAGTCGGAGTGCTGGTACTGGCATCCTCCGCAGACGCCGAAGTGAGGACAGGGGGGCGTGACGCGCTCGGGCGATGGAGAGAGGACCTCGACAAGCGATGCGCGGGTGTATCCCTTGCGCTCTTCGGTGACGCGGGCTTCTACTCGCTCGCCGGGGAGGACATAGGGAACAAAAATGGTCTTGCCGCGACGTTCGTCGCCCGAGGCAGGAATGCGCGCAAGGCCGTCGCCGCCGTAGATGAGTTTTTCAATGGTGAACTGCACTGTATGAGGATAAACCACGGAGGCAAGAGAGCTTAGTGAATTCGGCGAGTGAGCAATGCCGTGTTCGTCTGCAGAACGGATTGGACGGGCAGATGTGTGCTTCGCGAATCCTGTGTTAAGTCCGCTCACTCCGTGAACTTGGGAACGAAAGTTACGCCGAACCACTCCCGGTTCCGAGATAACTGGCGACAGCTAGGTTCTTGTACTCCCGGAATTGGAAGTGAGTGGAAGGGCGATATTGCGACAGTTAGCCTTGCATCTCAGAATTGTTCGCGCGAATATGCTGTAACCTTTGTTGGTACGGAGCGTCTTATACAGAATGCTGACTCCACTCCAACCCGCAGGTTCGTCGCAGGCGAGGCTGACGTTCGCAATCTCTCTGTGCTTGCACTTGGCAATTCTCGGTGTGCTGCTTTATCGTCCGGAGCCAAAGCTGCTCCGGACGTCGCAGGCATTGAAAGGTGCGGGCGGGCGAGGCAGCATGAGCGTGGTCTATATGCCCGGATCCAGCGTCGCCGTGGTGGCTAAGGCTGAGCGCAAACCAGAGGAGGAGCGCAAGCATGCGAGCCTGATGCCACGGCCCGCTCCTCACAAGACAGCGCCTCAACGGGTAGAACTCGCAGCTTCTACCGACCAGAATTTGAAACCCGGAATGCCAGGCTATGTGCTGGGCGGGCTCGACTGGGGATTCGCCGAACAGCATGACGTCCGCATTGCCTTGCCCGTAGTTGCGCCTGACCCGCCCATCGCTCGCAGCAAGCTTCCCAACTGGATCAATGGCGATGTCGTCGTCGAAGTGACGATTGATGAGCAGGGTTCTGTGGTCAAAACCAAGTTGCTCCAGGCGGTTGGCTTTGGCCTGGACGACATTGTGGTCGCAACCCTGCGCGGCTGGCACTATACTCCCGCCAAGGTAGACGGTATCGCGGTGGCCTCGTTGCAGGACGTGTACTTCCACTTCCCGGCCTAGCATTAGCAATCAGCATCGTGGAGCTTTCATGGAAGCCTCTTGCTAGCGGCGCGGTTGGACTCGCGTTTACGTTGTTGCGATATGGTCAAGGCGCCGGCCAGTAAATAGTGAGTGCCTTGGCGATGTATTGTCCACGATCGCCGGATTGTGGCGGTGGCGCAACCCGGCGATGTCATGTCGCTAATTATGCCGCCCCGTGCTCCAACGCTGTCTTGCAGCGCGGAAGAGCAAGGCTGAAGCAACTGCACTGAGCAACGCGACCGAAATTGTGTATTCAATGAACCGATAAGTACGGGTGATCAGTAATGCGACACCCGATCCAGCCTCGATCGCGCAGAATGTTCCCGAAAGCGCAAATGCTCCGCTCACCACTCTTGGCAGCCTATTCCAACTCAACGCTAAGAAAGCCACAAGAAATATCAAGCATCCCGTGTCGGCCGCTGCGCCAAATCGAATAAAACGATGTACGAGAACACCCCTTACATCTTGCTCATAAAACGTAAATGGGAACCCGAATCCAACGATGCCATCAGGGTGCGCCTTGATTCCCAACGCCATTGTTAGCACAGTAAGTATCGCAACTGCGGCGATAAGGCTGACACTGTATTTGTATAGGCTGTTCATCGCGCTAGTCGGAGTGGCCTCTATAGCAGGCGAGATTGTGGCCTGTTTGCCTCCATTTACAAAAGTGCATGTCCCGGAACGGGATAGTGAGAGCCTGGGCGATTGATATACAGCTATCGAGTAGGATGGCTTCCACCGCAGCCTCACCAACCATGTCGAATCGCGTTATCGCCATCGAAGAGCACAGAGCGAGACGAATCGGCAGGGGACACTCGCACCCACACAGTCTTGTCCCCGGAAAACTGCTCTAGGTATGCACGCAAGGAGCCCCCGCTGAGGAATGGCTTGCGATTGCAAGCGGTAATGCGCTCGTCTGCCACCTTGTACCAGTAATGAATCTCTGCGATCTGGCTGCCGGCGGTGTGGCCTTCGGCCGAAAGAGCGGAAGCCACCCTGGCCTCGCGCGGTTCCCAGCCGAGAGCCCGCACCTCGCGGTACCAGCGCACGACGACGCGAATCAGCCACTCAATCAGGATGTCCAGCACAAAAGGCATGCGGAATTGTACCGAATGACGATAGTGGACGAGACCGAAACCTGTGCTTGCCTATCCGGAACTGGGATAACTTCACCCTTGGCGATATATAGACAGTTATCCAGCAAACGATGAGCTTTCTAGTAATAGGTGTCGTAACTTGATGGGTTCCATCCGTTCCGAGTAGATGAAATGGTCAGCCATGCGTTTCTCCAATCCGGATAACCGATCGCGTACACCTTGTATTGCAGCGAAACACTGCCATCAGAACCATCAGTCCTGTCTACAAGCGTCCATCCGGTGATCTTCCATCTCCGCTCTGCTCCACAGGTCTCGCTGGCGACGGCAGTTAGCCCAGTGCCACATTCACCTTGTTTCAATCGTTCCCAAAAACTATCTGCCACCCGCTCAGGAGCGCGGCTTCGCACTGGACTGAACAGCACATATAGACGATCTCCGGGATCAACCGCTGATGGGTCTTTGAAACGCACAATCACCGGACTAGTAATGGCCCGGATACAAGCCGCCGCCACGATCAACGTGAAGAGCAACAACGCAATCTTGCGTGACTTTTTCATGTTCATGCGTCAGTGCCGAATCGTAACCCATTCAACGCGGTAGCCCCAAGAGATTTCAGCCCTCATGGAGATACCTGTTTACTACAGGGCAAGTATCCACCAACCAGTAAATTTCGGGAGCAGGTCGGAGTGTTAGCAGGGCAGGGGACGCGAGGTTCACGATTGCAATGGGGCTGGATTCAATCACCCCACTCAACGAAAAGAACGTTGAGTGGGGCACCCGCGGTACCCGCGCATCCGCGGAGAAGGCGACGAGAGTCATCGCTGATTAGCTGAGCGGTTCGATGAAGAAGATGAGGCCGCGTTCGTCGGTGGTTGCGCCGACCCATTTGCAGGCGCCGTCTTTCTTGGTCGCGGTGATGACGTAGGATTTGGCATCGGTTCCGACGATGATTCGCAGAACGTATCCGGGCAGAGGGTCCTCCGGGGTGCCGATTGCGACGGAGCCTTGGACGGGCAGTGAGAAGCTCTTGTCGGCCGCGAGTTTCTTCGTCTCCTCGAAGCTCATCAACTCCGGCAGTGTGGCGTAGCGCTTGTTTGCGGAGTAGAAACCCATTTCCGCAGTATTCATGACTCGGAACGCGCCGAGCAAAGCGGCCTGCGTCGGTCGCGGCGATTCACATTTCGGCGCAGAATCCTGCGCGTAGATAGACTGCACAGTGGCAAACAGCAGAATGAGAAGGGCGAGTCGCTTCATAATGGTCTCCTTGCAGCCAAAATGAATACCCGAGAACTATAGGCGAAGAGTGGCGTCGATCATAGCGCCGAGCGCGATCTCCACGGAAATCAATATGAGTGTGGGTGCGACTTAAAGGTAGAAGAGGCTGAGGCGGGGAAGTTTGTATTTTTCCATGAGCTGCTTGTTGCCATACTGGCGCAGAAGTTGATCGATCTGCGGGGCGGACATTTTGCCGCGATAGGGAGCGAGTTCGCGTTCGGCCTGGGTGCGGGCGGAGAGAAGTTCGTCATCGGAAGCGTTGCTCCAAAGGGCGGCGAAAAGCTTTTCTTCCATAACGGTCATGCGTCGCTCGAGGTCTTCGAGATCGGCGGGGGCGTTGCTGGAGGTGACGGATGCGGCGAGCGAGCGCAGAGTGTCGGCCTGTTCGGCGATGAGCGCTGAGACGGCGGCGCTGGGGTGTTTGGATGCGGCAAGCTGTGAGGCATTGCGCTGGAAGTAGCGCGCGACGTCGTCGTTGGGAATGGTCGTGGCGTTGGGGTCGCGAGTGGAACCGATGGCGGCTTCCTGAAGGTCTTCGACGGCGGCGAGGACTTCCTGCTGGCAGTAGGCGAGGGAGTTGATTTTGCGGGTCTTGCTGGGACGGCGGTCGTATTTGTCAAAAGCAGCGTCGATGCCGCGCAGAGCGGCTTCGAGGGGAATGCCTGCTTCCTTCCAGGTTTCCATCAGCGCCCAGTCGAGGGGCGAGCAGATGAGGATGTTGCCACGGCGGCGCTGGAAGTGTTCTTCGATTTCGGAGAAGTAGGAGAAATGTTCCACTGAGGCAATGGTAAATGAATTCGGGGGTCGTTCGCTGCGCTCACGACGACGGTAAAAGCAACACCCGGGTGGTGGTTGGTGACCTCAGGCCGCAGTGGAGAAGGAGAGGGCGCTGGGATCCTTCGCTGCGCTCAGGATGACACCTCAAAAACAACAGCAAGAGCAAAGCCAAGAGCAAGAGCAGAGCCAAGGCAACAGCAACAACAACAGCAACAGCAACAGCAAAGCCAAAGCCAAAGCGACATCAACAGCAAAAGCAAAAGAGCAAAAGCAATCTAAGAGCGATTCGGTTTTGGTTATTTGCGGCGGGTGTGGAGGTTGCGATCCCAGACGATGCGAAGGCCCATGAGGGTCAGGGTGTCATCGATGTCGGAGAGGAAGCGCGAGCCGCTGGCGATGAAAGAAGCCATGGCTCCGGTGGCAATGACTTTAGCGGGGCCGAGTTCAGCAAGAAGGCGCTCGAGGATTCCGTCAACGAGGCCGACGTAGCCGTGGAAGATTCCGGACTGGAGCGAGTGGACGGTGTTGCTGCCGATGACGTGCGGCGGCCGCTTGAGGTCGACGCGGGGGAGGCGGGCCGTGCGGGCGAAAAGCGCATCGGCCGAGATGATGATGCCTGGTGCGATGACGCCTCCGAGGTACTCGCCGCGCGGGGAAACGGCGTCGAAGGTGGTGGCGGTGCCGAAGTCGACGACAACGCAGCTCTGGCGGAAACGGTCGTAGGCGGCGATGGCGTTGACGATGCGATCGGCTCCGACCTCGGCGGGATTGTCGTAGTGCACGGGCATGCCGGTCTTGATGCCGGGCTCGATGAACAAAGGCTTCAGGCCGAAGTAGCGTTCGCACATCTGGCGCATGCGGGACTCGAGCGGAGGAACGACGGAGGCGACGGCAATGCCGTGTACGGCGCTGAGTTCGAGCGAGCGCATGGCGAAAAGCTGGCGGATGAGGACGCCGTACTCGTCAGCCGTTTGGTGATGCGAGGTCGAAATGCGCCACTGCGCACTGAGTTCGGCGGCGGCGGTGCCGTCGGGTTTGAGCGGAAACAGGCCCAACTCGGTCTCGGTGTTTCCGATGTCGATGACGAGCAGCATGGTGGCTGAAATGATAGTACATGGGCGCTAGCGCGCGGAGGTGGATTTTGCTTTGCGCTCGGAGTCGAAGGCGGCGCGTGCCCAGGGCGTGCGCTTGACGAGCAGGCCGATGAGGAATCCGGCGATGGCGGACTGGACGGCAGCGCCGAGCGCCATCATGGTCTCGAAGAAAGCCTCTGCACTGATTCCGACGCGGGTGGGGACGTCGTCGGGATAAACAAACGACGTGACGGCGGCGGCGACAGGCACGGAAAGCTTGTCCCAGCTGAAGAGCAGGTAGAGCGTGAACTGCGAGTGAGTAAGGCGAAGCGCGAAGACAAGCAGAACGGCCACGGCGAAGCCCATGATTCCGAAAACCAAAGCCCACAGCCACTCGACTTTCTGATTCACGTTGCTTCTCCCGGATGGAATGTTACTCGCCATGGCTTATGAAGGGCGAGTGTTATCTATCCCTTCATCGAACCTCGTTATCGAACTTCCTTTATCGGACCTCTTTTATCGAACACCGGCGTGCTCAAGCATGGAAGTGAAGCGCGCGTTGGCTTGCTCGACTTCGATGACGAGGGCGGGGGCGAGGATCGGCTTGAGCGGAGAGGAGCCGAGTTTGACGAGATCTTTTTCGGTGGTGAGGAAGCCGTTGGCCTCGTGCTGACGAGCGAGGCGCTGCAGGAGAGCGATGTCGAATGAGTTGTAACGATGATGGTCGCCGAAGGCGAAGGTGCCGACCGGGTAGATTCCGATGTCGGAGAGCGATTGCCAGAACTGGCCGGGCTGCGCGAGTCCGCAGAAGGCGATGGGGCGCGTAGGGGCTGGAGCGGGCAGGACGAGACGGCGGCGAATGTGCCAGATGTTCGGCCGCGCGAGCAGGGCTGCGAGGTCTTCGGGGGCGACGACTGCGTGAGCGCGAGAGAGGGATGACAGCGGCTCGCGGAGGCGTCCGAAGGGGAGAAGCTTGCCGCGCAGGTCGCTGTGCGAGAGCAGGACGATGTCGAAATCGCGATGCAGACGGCGGTGCTGGAATCCGTCGTCGAGGATGTGCAGGCGGGCCGGGCGCTTGGATGAGGCGGCAAATGCTTCGGCGGCAAGGCCAGCCTGGTAGCGATCTTCTCCGACGAAGACAGGCGCATGGAGGGAGCGGGCGAGGAGCAAAGGCTCGTCTCCATAGGTTTCAGCCGCTCCGGCGGGATCGACCTGGAGGACTCCGCGGGTTTTGCGTCCGTAGCCGCGGGAGAGGATGTCAAAAGGAATGCTCTGCGCGTTGAGCCAGCGGCCGAGCGACTGCACGAATGGCGTCTTGCCGCTGCCTCCGACGCTGAGATTGCCGACGCTGATCACAGGGAGCTTGAGGCGGTGGATGGTGGCGCGCTCGGTGTCATAGCGAGAGTTGCGCAGGCGCACTCCGAGCGAAAACAGGAACGTGAGGGGATCGGGGATCAAGCGCGCGACCTCCCGGCGAGTTGGAGGATGCGGGAGAGGCTGCGTGCGGTGGCTCCGCGCTGACGAGCAAGCACCTGAAAGGCACGCTGGCCAAGGGCTTCGCGCTCGGCGGTTTCACGCAGCAGGGCAATGAAGGTGATGCCGAGATTGTTGGGCGTGCAGCGCACGACGGCGCTCTCGGCTTCGAAGCAGGAGAGAATGTCTCGGAAATTTTCAGTATGCGGGCCGGTGAGGATGGCGCGGCAGAAAAACGCAGGCTCGAGGATGTTGTGTCCGCCACGGGGGACGAGCGAGCCTCCGACGAAGGCGATGTCGGCGTAGCGGTAGATGGCGGCGAGTTCGCCGAGGGTATCGAGCAGCAGCACGGAACCACGGAGATCCTGCTCAGGAGCATTGAAGGTGGAGCGTCGAATGTAGCGGAAGTGCTTGGCCTTCAGCAGTTGCGCAACCTGGTCGAAGCGTTCGCGATGGCGCGGGGCGAGCACAAGCGAGGCGGTGGGGTACTCGAGAAGCACCATGGTGAACGCCTGGAGAACGTAGTCCTCCTCGCCTTCTACGGTGCTGCCGGCGACGAGGATGGGAGCTCCGGAGGATCGTAACTGCTGGCCGAGTTGCGTGACGGTGGGCGACTCGACGGGTGGCGCGACATCGAACTTGAGGTTTCCCGCGACCTCAACGCGTTCGGGTGCGGCACCGATGGCGCGAAGGCGCTCGGCGTCGGCATCGCTTTGGGCGAGGAAAAGCTCAATGGGCGAAAGCACGCGGCGGAGCAGTCCGCGAAAACGGTGGTAGCGCGGGAAAGAGCGATCGCTGATGCGGGCATTGACCACGGAGACACGGGCTCCGCTGGCGGCGGCAAGGCGCAGGAAGTTGGGCCAGAACTCGGTTTCGGCAAGGATGACCAGCGAAGGACGCAGGGCGCGCAGGTAGGGTCGGATGCAGAAGGCAAAATCCAGCGGAAAGTAGAAGACGTTCGATGCACCGTACTTGTCGCGCGCGAGACGCTGGCCGGTGTGGGTGGTGGTGGAAACTACGACGCGGTAGCCGATTTCGCGCATTTGGGCGATGAGCGGGGCAATGGCGAGGGCCTCGCCGACGCTGACAGCGTGGATCCAGGCTACGGGCGCGCCGTTCGATTCGGATAGTATGCGCGATGGCACGCGGCCGAGCCGCTCCCAAAGACCGGCACGGTACTTGCCGAGGCGAAGCATTTGCACCAGCCACCAAGGCGAAGACACGAGAAGTCCGAGGGCGAGGATTGCGCTATAGAAGAAATACACGCCAGCCATTGTAGATGGCGAACGAGAGTGGATGGAACAAATCAGCGAACCGGGAACAGTCGGAAGGGCAATTTGGGAGCACGGTCGAGGCACTCTCGACCTATAATTGCGCGTCATGAAGCGAACTGCTTACCTCGCGATCCTGCTCGCCGCACTGGTTGTAGCCTCCTTCGCCGCCAAAGAATTTGTGATGCCCCGGCTGGTTCCCGCCTCGACGATGGCCAACCACGACGCGCACCCAATAGAGAAGGTGACGCTTGGGGCGGATGCCTACGACACGCAGGAGAAGCTTTCGCTGTTCCATCCCAACATGCAGGCGCACTCGGTGATGCCGGTGCTGGTGGTCTTCAGCAACGATGGCGACGAACCGGTGGTGCTGAGCAAGGCGCGGTTCCAACTGGTGACGCGCGACCGCGCCAAAGCCGAACCGTACTCGATGGACGACCTGCGCAGGGTCTTCACCGACCTGAGGCCACCGAACTCGCGAGCGCAGGACAAGCTGCCTATCCCATTGCCAGGGAAAAACAAGGCTCATGGCGGGTTGTCGCAGCAGGATCGCGACCAACTCGAGCGGGCATCGTTTGCGGCCAAGGCGGTGGAGCCTCATGGCGGGCAGCAGGGATTTCTGTTCTTCGATGTGGGCGATCTGGAAGATGCTTCGCGGGGAGCAAAGCTGTTTGTGACAGGAGTGGTGGACGCCAAGGGACATGAGCTGATGTATTTCGAGGTGCCGCTGGGGAAGCAGTAAGACTTCCACAAGTTTCGGTCGTGCAATCAGTCCCAGAGTTGGCGAAAAGAGCGCCAACTCTGGGCCACCCTCGAATCCAACTTTTCGTGACCCCACCAAAGCAGGACGAAACGCGAAACCGTTGCCGTTATAATTTTCTATATGGCAACCACGGCAAATAAATCGGCGGGCGTTTTGTCCAAGTACGAGACGGTGATTGGTCTGGAGGTGCATGTGCAGCTCCTGACCAAGACGAAGATATTCTGCGGCTGCGCCAACATCTTCGGCTCGGAACCTAATACGAACGTCTGCCCGGTGTGCCTTGGCATGCCCGGGGCGCTGCCGGTGCTCAATGAGCAGGCAGTGGAGTTTGCGGTGAAGGCTTCGCAGGCGCTGAATCTGAAGGTTAACGAGACTTCCATCTTTGCGCGCAAGAACTACTTCTATCCCGACCTGCCGAAGGGATACCAGATCAGCCAATACGACAAGCCGCTGGCCGAGCATGGATGGATTGAGGTTCCGACGGCGGATGGCGGCAAGAAGCGGATCGGCATTACGCGCCTTCATATGGAAGAGGACGCAGGCAAGTCGATGCACGAGGGCTTTGCCGATTCGGACACGAAGACTTATGTGGACCTGAACCGCACGGGGACCCCGCTGGCAGAGATTGTTTCTGAGCCGGAAATCAGCACGCCGGATGAGGCATACGAGTACCTGACGCGACTGAAGGAGATCATCCTGTACACGGGCGTGAGCGACTGCAATATGGAAGAAGGTTCGCTGCGCTGCGATGCCAATGTGTCGATTCGTCCTCGGGGACAGAAAGAGTTTGGAACGAAGGTTGAGATAAAGAACGTGAACTCGTTCCGATTTGTGCGACAAGCGCTGGAGTACGAGATCGAACGCCAGGCCGAGGTGCTGGACGAAGGCGGCAAGATCGTGCAGGAAACACGGCTCTACAACCCGGGCGAGGGCCGCACGTACACGATGCGCACGAAAGAGCGGGCGCACGATTATCGCTACTTCCCGGAGCCGGACCTGCTGCCGCTGATTGTCGATCAGGCGAAGCAGGATGCAATCCGGGCAACGCTGCCGGAGCTTCCCGAGGCGAAGCGGCAGAGGTTGATTGCCGAATATGGGCTGACGGAAGGCGATGCGGCGGTGCTGACGGCAACGCAGGCGCGGGCCGATGCCTTTGAGACCGAGGCGAAGAAGGCGAAGTCTCCAAAGAAGCTGGCAAACCTGGTGATCAGCGAACTGCAGGGACGGCTGAAGGCGGCGGGGCTGGAGTTGGAAGATTCTCCTGTGACGATGGCCGGGGCGAGGATGTCGGCCGACCTGCTGGAGGATGGCACGATCAGCTCGAAGATTCTGAAGGAACTCTACGACCACGCCTTTGAGCAGAAAGTGGACTTCCCGGTGATCTATGAGAAGGAGAAGCCGCAACAGATTACAGAAACCAGCGAGATTGAGAAGATGATCGACGACGTGCTGGCGGCGAGTCCGAAGCAGGTGGAGCAGTACAAGGCCGGAAAGACCACGCTGATCGGGTTCTTCGTGGGGCAGGTGATGAAGGCGTCAAAGGGCAAGGCAAACCCGGCAGTGCTGAACGAATTGCTGGCGAAGAAGTTGAGCTAGGTTTCAAGGTTTCACAATCAGAGTTTAGGGGAGCCGGGCGCGCCAGTGAATGCGCCCGGCTTTTTTGATGCTTAGTTCTTGAGCACCCAGTCTGCGATCTTCTCCAGCGCCACGGGCGAGATGGTTTCCTCGATCTGCGCGTACTCGGAGATGGAGCCAGTCTGGGCGGTCTGAAACAGGTGGTTGAGGCCGGGGAGTTCGATGACCTCGAAGTGCTTGTTGCCGGACTGCTCGAGCGCCTGACGGATGACGGGCAGGTTCTGCCGGGGCGGCACCTGCATGTCGAGACTGCCATTGAGGGCGAGAACCGGGCACTTCAGCTTCTGCAGGGAAGGCGCCGGATCGTAGGCGAGGAAGTAGCGGAACCACGGCGAGGTGAGGGTCGCGATTTCGGCATTGGCCTGATCGGCAGGCATGAACGCGCTCAAGGTTTCGCGCAGGCGTTTGTCGCGTCGATCAGAATCGTTTTCCTCAAGCACGATGGCGATGGTCTCGCGCTCCCGGCGGGCTTTCTCCTCGGCCTTGTCGGCTGGAACTCCGGCGGCGATGGCGATGAGCCTGGCCTGCTCGGGGATGAGTTGGCTGCCGGGAACGGAAGAGCCAGCCATCATCACGACGAAGGCAACGTTAGGATTGCGCGAGGCCACCATGGGAGCAATGGTGCCGCCTTCGCTGTGTCCGATAAGCCCAATATGGCGGGCGTCGATTTCGGTGCGGGTCTTGAGGTAGGCGATCGCGGCTTCGACATCGGTGGCGAAGTCGGCGGTGGTGGCGGCAGCGTAGTTCCCTGCCGATTTGAAGACGCCGCGATCATCGAAGCGGAGCACGGCAACGCCTTTGCGCGTGAGGTAGTCCGAGAGCACGAGGAAGGGGCGGTGGCCCAAGAGTTCTTCGTCGCGATTCTGCGGGCCTGAGCCGGTGATGAGCACGGCGGCTTTGAACGGGCCTTTCCCCGCAGGCAGGGTCAGGGTTCCTGCGAGCTTGATCGCGGCAGGCTTGTTTTCGAAGACGACCTCTTCCTCGCGATAGGGATAGGGCTTGGCGGGATTCTGAGGGCGGCGCAGAACGAGCGCGTCTTCGGTGACGCGCTTGAGAAGCAAAGGTAGCTTAGCCCCGCTTTGCGACCACGTGCCATCGATGGTGGAGGCATCACTGCTCAGCTTGCCTTCAAACTTGCCGCCGATATTCGACATATCAAAAGTGACGCTCTCGGCCTGCTGCGTGGCCGACTGTACCGGGATGCCCCTGGCTCCCTGGTCAATGCTGTCCATGGTCGCCATGATCCCGGCGGGAGACTTGGTGACATGGAAGGCGGTGCGCAGAGTATTACCCCCGAAGGATATGCTGCCAAGCCACGTGCCTTCGACGGAAGGCGCGGGCTGAGCGGAGGCCGACAGACAAAGGATGAGGATGGTTGCGAAAGTTATAAATAGGCGTTTCAATTCGTATCTCCTGAGCTGAAAACGGTGAAAACAAAGACGAGCAATCCTAGACCCTGCCCGGCTGCCGAAGGTGAATGATTGTTGCTGAATCAAGATACGTAATGCGGGCCGAATAGTTCGGCGGGAATCGGAGTGTGAGTGAAGGCGAACAGGAGGGACGGACGTTCCTGATGAATCAACAGCTAAGGTTTCAAATTCTGCTGTACGCACCAGGAACTGTGCTATCTTCTAGCTCCCTTCAACCAATGTAAGTCTCCCCCGGATTGAAGGTGCGGAGTAGTGCTGTGCGAATGCAGAAGCCGATCAGATGGCGAACTGCTGAGCAGAATATCGGGAGTTCCTTATAGCGACACGAGCACGCACCATCCGCATCTACAAGGGGTTTAGAGGGTGTGTACGGGTAACAATCGTTGGGGGTTGCTATGTTCCACTTTGTTTCCTCGATGTTTGGATGTCCTCATGACCACTGCACGTTCCCGATCACGGCGAAGAGGCCGCAGTCGGTTGCTGACGACGGCACGCCGCTGAAGAAGACCTATGTTGTGTGTCTGGATTGCGGTGAGGAATTTCCCTATGACTGGCAGCAGATGAAGCAGATGCCGAAGCAAGCCGCCTGATGCGCGAACGCGCGATCCCATAAATCCGGCCATGGCTGCCAGTGAACGGCGGTGAAAGCCGATCCCTGTGCCTGCCGACAATGGTTCCTGCAAACGACTTCCCGGCACGGAACTGCTCCTGATGCGCTCTGATAAACTTAAGGTTTCCAAGCCGAGGAAATCTCTGTCTTATGTCGCACGAACTGTCGAAGGCTTACGATCCTGCCGAAATTGAACAACGCTGGGCCGAGTACTGGGTCCGCGAAAACCTCTTCCACGCTGAAACGCCGAAGGACGCCTCGAATGTGTTCTCCATCCTGCTGCCGCCTCCGAACGTAACCGGGCGCCTGCACATGGGACACATGCTGAACCACACGGAGATGGACATTCTGGCGCGCTGGCAGCGCATGCTGGGCAAGGTTTCCATGTGGCTGCCCGGCACAGACCATGCCGGAATCGCCACCCAGATGATGGTGGAACGGCAGCTGGCGAGCGAGGGCAAGAAGCGCCAGGACATGGGTCGCGAAGCCTTCATCAAGAGGACATGGGAGTGGCGCGAGCAGTACGGCGGATACATCCTGGAGCAGATGAAGCGGCTGGGCGATTCGGTCGATTGGTCGCGCGAGTTCTTCACCATGGATGAGCACCTGTCGCGCGCGGTGCGCGAGGCCTTCGTGCGCTTCTGGGAGGAAGGGCTGATCTATCGCGGCACCTACATTGTGAACTGGTGTCCGCGGTGCATGACCGCCCTGAGCGATCTGGAAGTGGTGCACGAAGAGACGCAGGGCAAGCTGTGGGAGATCCGCTACCCGGTGGTGGATATGCCAGGCGAATACATCGTCGTGGCAACCACGCGTCCGGAAACGATGCTGGGCGATACGGCGGTGGCGGTGAATCCGCGCGACGAGCGCTACACGCACCTGCATGGACGCAAGGTGCGGCTGCCGCTGGTGGGACGCGAGATTCCGATTATCCTCGACGAACTGGCGCAGCCGGAGTTTGGCACCGGCGCGGTGAAGGTCACTCCGGCGCACGATCCGAATGACTTCGAGGCCGGAAAGCGGCATGGGCTCGAAGAGCTGGTCATTATGGACGAGACGGCGCACATGAATTCCAATGCCGGGGCAAGCTACCAGGGACTCGATCGCTACGCAGCACGCGAAAAAGTCGTTGCCGATCTCGAAGCAGAAGGCGCGCTGGTGGGCACGAAGGATTACGTGGTGGCGCTGGGCAAGTGCGACCGCTGCAAGACCGTGGTGGAGCCGCGCATTTCGACGCAGTGGTTCCTGGCGGTGAACAAGGAAACAAAGGACGGACGGCCTTCGCTGGCACGGGTGGCGCAGGATGTGGTGAACGATGGCCGCATCAAGTTCACTCCCGAGAACTACAAGGCGATTTACCTGCAATGGATGGAGAACATCCACGACTGGTGCATCTCGCGCCAGCTCTGGTGGGGACATCGCATTCCGGCATGGCACTGCGCAGACTGCAAGGAAATCACGGTGGAGCGCGGCACTCCGACGAAGTGCGCTCACTGCGGAAGCACGAAGATTGAGCAGGACACGGACGTGCTGGATACGTGGTTCAGCTCGGGGCTGCTGCCGTTTTCGGCGCTCGGGTGGCCGGAAAAGACGGCGGACCTCGACGCGTTCTATCCGACCTCGACGCTGGTGACGGGCTTCGACATTCTGTTCTTCTGGGTGGCGCGCATGATCATGCTGGGATGCCACTTCATGGACGAGCAGAAGACGGACAAGCGCGATATTGTGCCGTTCCGCGAGGTGTACATTCACGCGCTGGTGCGCGATGCCGAACGCCAGAAGATGTCGAAGACCAAGGGAAACGTCGTCGATCCGATTGGCGTGATCGAGAAGTTTGGCACGGACGCAGCACGCTTTACGTTGGCGGCAATGGCCGCTCCGGGAACGGATATCGCGTTCAGCGAGAGCCGCACGGAAAGCTATCGGGCATTTGCCAACAAGATCTGGAACGCGGCGCGATTCCTCTTTATGAATGTGGATCGGGCAGCGGAAAAGGGCGTGTGGTCGCTAGGAGAGTTCGCTGCACACTCGCACTTGAATACCTCGGTGGGGTTGGACGGCTTTAGGGCGGCAACACTCGAAGACCGCTGGATACTATCGCGGTTTAATCGCGTGGCTGGCGAAGTGTCGGCGGCGTTACGCGAATACCGTTTCCACGAGGCGGCGCACGTGGTCTATCACTTTTTCTGGGGCGAGTACTGCGACTGGTATGTCGAGTTGCTGAAGCCTCGGTTGCTGTCGGAAGACAGTGAGGTGGCGCGTGCAGCCTTTGCCAACATGGTGCAGGTGTTTGAAGGCGCGCTGCGGTTGCTGGCACCTTTCATGCCGTTCATCACCGAAGAGATCTGGCAGGCGGTTTATGACGGCAAGGCTCCGCTGAAGTCGATTGCGCTGGCTGCCTATCCACAAACCGACGCAGCGCAGCTAGACGTGGACGCCGAGCGGGATATGGCGATCCTGCAGGATCTGATTGTTTCGGTGCGGAATATCAGGGCCGAGCTGAAGGTAGCGCAGAAAGAGAAGCTGCCCATTGAGGTGTTCCCGCAGGACGGTGTGCGCGCGGTGATCGCCTCGAACACAGGGGCAATTGAGCAGTTGGCGAATGTCTCGGCACTGGAGTACGTGGATCACTCGCTGGCCAAGGAGTCGAACTCGCGAGCGACGGCGCGGTTTGAGGTTCGCCTGGTGTACGAGCAGAAGATCGATGTCGAGGCCGAGAAGGCGCGCGTGATGAAAGAGCTGGAAAAGATGAACGCCGAGTACACGCGCAACACGGGGCAGTTGCAGAACGAGAGCTTCCTGTCGAAGGCTCCGGCGAAGGTGGTCGAGGGCTTGAAGACCCGGCGGGTGCAGCTGGAATCTCTGATTGAAAAGGCGAAACTGCGCCTGGCAGACCTGGACGGTAAGAGGAATTGAACATGAACTGGAACAGCCGCCGGATTACGGCGATATTGTCGAACGCGCTGTTGGAAGATCAGGCGATTCACGACGCAACGACGCTGGCGACCATCGACCCGCAGCAGATGGCGATGGCGACGATCCTGGCGAAGGAGGATTGCGTGCTGGCGGGAATCGCCGGAGTACAACGCATCTTCGAGGTTTTTGCCGAGCTGGAAGGCACGGCGCATGCGTATCCCGAGGTCAGCATTCCGCAGGAGATTTTTGATGGCGTGAACCTGCACAAGGGCGAGGCGGTGGCTACTATCCGCCACAACGCGCGCGTGCTGCTGAGCTGCGAACGGCTGATTCTGAACCTGCTCCAGCACCTGAGCGGAATTGCGACGATCGCGCACAAGTATGCGAAGGCCGTGGAGGGAACGGGGGCGAAGATCCTGGACACGAGGAAGACGGTTCCGGGGCTGCGGCAGCTGGAAAAATACGCTGTGCGCTGCGGCGGCTGCCATAACCATCGGCTGGATCTCTCGGACGGAATCCTGATCAAGAACAACCACATCGACCTGGGCGGCGGAGTGAAAGTAGCCATCGAGCGCGCGCTGGCAAATCGCAAGGGCGAGCAGCCGATCGAGGTGGAGGTGCGCGACATGCGCGAGCTGGAACAGGCTCTGAAATACGGCGCGGAATCGCTGCTGCTGGACAATATGACTCCGGCGCAGACGCGGGAGGCGGTGGCGAGGGTCCGCAGGGAGTTCCCGGCCATGAGCATCGAGTCCTCGGGCGGCATTACGCTGGAGAACGTGCGGCAGTATGCAGAAGCTGGAGTGGACTACATCTCGATTGGCGCGCTGACGCACTCGGCACGGGCGGTGGACCTGAGCATGAGAATTCAGCCGTAGTATGCAGTGCTGCGCAGGTTAGTGCCAGAGAACGGCGCGAACCTGGGGCACCCGAAACTGAGATCAGAAATGAAGAAAGGGCACGGAGTGAATCCGTGCCCTTATTTTTTTGCCCGTACGGCTGCTAGTCGTGACGCGAGAGTTCGCGCACGATGGCGGCGATGAGCAAGGGCTTGAATTTCTCAAATACCCGCTCGACGGCCTGATGGACGCGCTCGGCTTCGCTGACTGCGGGTTCGGGGTGCAGCGCGGCCAGCATGGCTGCCTCGTCCGGAGTGGGAGCGTCCTGCGGGACGGCCAAGGTCTCGGGGACGGTTTGTGGCTCGGCGAACGCTTCGGTTGCGTATGCTGGTTCCTCAGTGACGGGCGCGAGCGTGGCGTGAATCTCGGCAGACTCGGGAACCTTCATGCTCAGAATTTCCGTCTCGTAGCTCTCGGGTGCGGTTTGGTGCAACTCAAGAGCTTCCAACTGCTGGAGCGATTGCACGGCCTCGGGTGGGAATGCCGGTTCCTCGGCGGCAAACGGCTCAGTGGTAAAGCCGGCTGCGGGCTCGGCGATCTCGTCCACGGGCAGCGCAGACAGGGGGATCTCCTGCTCAGTAGAGGCGACGGCGCTCAGCGGGATGGCAGTGGGCGCCTCGGGTCCGGGAGCGATGACCTCTGCAGGAGCTTCGTGTTCAATGGCTTCGAATTCGGAAGTTTCGAGTTCGGTAGCGTCGAGCACAGCGGGCTGTTCGGAGATGATTGCGGCGACCTGCTCGTCATCAAGCTCGGGCTCGTGAAGGGCAACCGGCGCTGCGAGCTCGATCTCTGCGGCAGCGGCTGGAACGTCTGTGGATTCAAGCTGCGCGACTACGGGCGGCGCGGCTGGTTCGGGCCAAGGCTCGGCGAAGGGCGACCGGGCGGCGGAAGAGGTGATCTCCTCGACGATGACGGGCTCGCCGTTAGTGGGCAGGCTCCAATCAATGGGATGCTCCGAGGGAGCAGCCTCGACAGGCGTGGGCGGAACCGGGGCGGAAAAGCCCTCATCGAGAAGCGGGTCCTGCTGGTAAATAGCATCGTCGGCTGCCGCAGGCGAAAACGTCTCGAGCGCGGCATCCGAGGAGTCGGCAGACGTCGGCTGGAGGTTCTGCAATTCGATTCCCGCCGCTTCCATTGGAGTGGGTTCGAGCGACGCCAGTTCGGCTGCTTGAATATCGAGGGCCGCGAACTCGCTGGCAGAGGTTTCGACCGGGGCGAATGCAATCTGGTCGAGGTCGGCGGGCGGCTCAGCAAACGGAACAGGTTCGCCGGGAAAATCCTCCATGGGGAGCAGTTCTTCGGAGTTGAAGAGCTCCTCGAAGGCATCGCGGCGTGCCACTTGATCTTGGGTAAGCTGCTCTTCCTGTTGCTCCTGCACGGGCTCGGGCGCGATTGCAAAATTTTCGAGACTGACCTCGGGCTGCTCGCCGAAAGCTGTGGCGGAGTCGAACGGGACGGGCTGCGACGGGACAGGTTCCGACGACAGCTCAAGCAGCGGGTCGATGGTCTGCTCCTCCGGCTGTTGGTCGGCTATGGCTATGGAAGCGGGCTCGTCAATGGCGATCGCAGCGGAGGACTCGACCGCAAACTGCGGGGCGGCGACATCCATTACGGGCGCGGAGGCGAACCCGGTATCGAACGAGTGAACGTCAACGGCGGACGAGGAAGCTGCGGCTGCGCTGGCAAAGGCCGGCTCCTCTTCCGCGATATCAAATCCGGCGAAAGCCGACGCGACCTTGCTGCCAGAGGACGGGGCGGAGGCGAAGAACTCTCCGGCGGAGGCCTGGAATGGAGTGTGTGCGGAGTCGGGATCGAACATCAGGCTTGCGGGGCCGGTAGGTTCTTCGTGGAGAGCAGGTTGGGCGAAGCCTTCCTCAGGAAAGTCTGGCTCGGGCAGCGGTTCAGGCTCGGCGGCAACGGGCTCAGGCTCGGGAGCAAGATCGCTGGGAGTGCCGATTAAGCTGCGCACGGCGCTGATCAATTCGGCGGCGGCGAAGGGCTTCACGATGATGGCATTGGAATGCACATGCTCGCCGTCCTCCGGGCGATAAGGCTCGAGCTTGCCTACGGTTAGCACGACGGGCAGCGACGAGGTCGCGGGGTTGGACCGCAGTTTTTCGCAGATTTCCAGGCCGGTGTAGCCGGGCATGAAGATGTCGAGAATCGCCATGTCGGGCTTCATCTCGCCGATTTTGCGCAGCGCTTCGAGACCGTTGCTTACCGTAAGTACGCTGTATCCGGCATCAACGAGGATTTTTTTGCCCATGTTCTGGGCGGGTACGCTGTCATCAGCAAGGAGAATATTGAGCGGCACGGCGCGTTCCTGACACTTCTGGATTCTGAGTAGAACTAGAAAGTCACGTTAGCGCGTTCGCCGGGCAAGGTCAATGAAAGCGAACCATCAGCCCAATCAAAGGGACGAAGAAGGCCCGCACGATGGTAACTTCGCGCGGGCCTGATTTTGACTCCCTGAACTTCGGAGTAAAGCACTGTGGTCGGGTAACACGGCGCAAGTGCGCTGCTGCCGACCGCCGGTGACTGGCTAGAACGGAATCGGAATCTTCAGGTGACGCTTCTTCTTTTGCTTGCGGCTGGAGGAAGCGTCTTCCTGCTTCGCCGTGGTGGCGGTCGAAGAAGTATTGGCCGCATTCTGATCGGCGGAGGCCGAAGAACTGGCGCTACTCGAAGTCGCCGACTTGCTCTCATCAAGCTGCTGAGGGGCCTCGGCCGGAACATCGCTCGGGTTCACGGCGGCCTGAGTGGTGGAACGCGGCACAGGCTGATTTTCCGGCAGCTTGCCGTTGGCATTCACCGGCTCGATGGCGACCTTGCCAGTGCCGTTCTTGGACTCGTACTCGGTCTTGACGACATCGTTGATCTCGCGAGCCAGACGCGGCGCATCGGTTTCCTTGGGATCGACCAATGTTGGGTCGCCGACGTGAACCGCAGCCGTGAGATCAGGCCGCTTGCTCATGTTATTGAGGAAGCGCTGGTAGCGGGTGGTCGCCTGACGGCTCGCCAACTCCTTCTTGTTCTGTTCGATGGCTTCGGGCGCCGGATTCGGAATGGGACGATCGATGGCGGCCAGACGCTTGCGAGCATCTTGATAACGCGGCATGGCCGGGTAGCGGGTCACGATCTTGCTGTAGGCCTGGGCAGCGTTGTCGTAATAGCCCTTGAGCAGCTTCTGCTTGAGTGCTTCGGGGGCGTTGACCTCGCGGGTGCGGTCAGCCTGCTGTTCATAAGACTGGCCAAGGATGTAGAGTGCTTCGTCGGACCGGCTGTACAGGGGATAGGTATCGGTCAGCGTGCGGGCACGGGCGACGGCAGCGAGAATCGATCCGCGCATGTAGTAGAAGCGGGCGATGCGGAACTCGCGCTCGGCAAGAACTTCCTGCACCTCAAGCAGACGCTGGCGGGCGGTGTCAGCCAGTTTGCTGTCGGGATACTGCAACAACATCTGGCGGTACTCGTCCTCGGCACGGCGGGCGTGGGCGTAGTCGCGATCCGGCTTCTCCATCTGGCGGTAGTGGATGTCGGCAATCTTCAACTGCGCTTCGGCGGCTTCCGGCATGTTGGGGAAGAAGGTGATGAAGTCGCGGAACTCGGTTTCAGCCTGGGCCAGCGCAGCGGTGGTGCCTTCCTGATACCAGCTCTCGCCGACGGCCAGTTTGGCGCGGGCGACGAATTCGGAGTCAGGGTAGGTATTGATGAGGGTCTGCAGCGTCATGCGCGCTACGTCGTACTTGCGCTGCTTCATCGCCTCCATCGAGCGGTCGAAGAGCACCTTGTCCGGCTGCTTGGAATTGATGTGAGCCAGCGGATTGGCGGCCTTCTTGTTCGTGCAGGCCACACCGGCAAGTAGGCTTGCGGCCAGCAACAGGGACGTGAGTACGCGACGAAACATGACACCTCGGTAGAAACTCATGAGCAGTTAAGCCCTTTGCAATGTGGCCGAACGCGCGGCCTGCAAAAGCTGTTGAACATTGTTGCCGGAATCGCCCCGGCCAAACACGGCATTGCCAGCAACCATGATTTCGGCACCGGCTTGCACCACAGTAGATATGGTATCAAGAGTGATGCCGCCATCCACCTCAATACGGAAGCCAAGAGAACGCTGGGCACGCAATTCCGCAAGATGGCGAATCTTACGAACGGTGCGGGGAATGAACTTTTGCCCGCCAAAGCCCGGATTGACCGACATTACGAGCACATAATCAACGATATCCAGAATGTCTGTAAGCGTGGCGACGGGCGTGGCAGGGTTAATCACGACCCCGGCGAGAGCTCCGCGCTGGCGAATGTGCTCGATGACGCGATCCAGATGCACGCAGGCCTCCTGATGGACGCTGATCCACGAGGCTCCAGCATCGACAAAGGCCGGGATGTACTGGTCGGGGTTCTCGATCATCAAGTGGACGTCGAGGGGAGCCTCGGTGTGCTTACGCAGGGCAGCGACGACGGGCGGCCCGATGGTGATGTTGGGCACGAAATGACCATCCATCACATCGACATGCAGCACGGTAGCCCCGGCGTCGAGCACGGGCTTGACCTCTTCGGCCAAACGGGCAAAATCAGCCGACAAAATGGAAGGCGCAATCTCGATCAAGTGGCTCTCTCTCTGGATTAGCTGCGGGAAATTCTAGCACGGGGGAGGGGTAATTGAAGGTTTCGCGAGTTAGGCGAGGTTTCGGAGGTTTCAAGGTTTCAAGGTTTCCAGGGGCTGCGGCGTTGAGACGTTATGGGGTTACTTGCGAAACTTTGAAACGTCGCGAAACCTGCCGCCGCGCTCTTTGAAACCTGCGGAACCTTGAAACCTCCGCCTCTGTTACCCTTCTCTCATGATCCTGGTGGAAGCCTCGCATCTGACAAAAACCTATGAATCGGCTGACGCTTTTGGCAGGAGAGCGGGCGCGGGGATGCGCGCGGTGGACGATGTTTCGCTCACGATCGAGCAGGGCGAAACTCTCGGACTGGTGGGCGAGTCGGGCTGCGGCAAGAGCACGCTGGGACGGATGCTGCTGAGGCTGATTGAGCCCTCGGGCGGCAAGGTGGTCTTTGATGGCAAGGAGATCACAGCTTTGGGAAAGCGTGAGTTGCGCGAAGCAAGACGCGATATGCAGATCATCTTCCAGGACCCCTTCGGGTCGCTCGACCCGCGGCTGACGGTGGAAGAGATTGTGACCGAGCCGATTGCGATTCATGACAATCCGGGGAAGGCCATGCTGCGCCAGCACGCCGCCGAACTGATGCGCGCCGTGGGGCTGGAGGCAAGCGCACTGCCGCGGTATCCGCACGAGTTCAGCGGAGGGCAACGCCAGCGCATCGGGATTGCACGCGCACTAGCATTACGCCCTAGATTCATCGTGGCCGACGAGGCGGTGAGCGCGCTGGATGTGAGTGTGGCGGCGCAGATTGTTAATCTGCTCAAGCAGTTACAGAAGGATTTTGGGCTGACCTACCTGTTTATCTCGCACTCGATGCCAGTGGTGCGGTATCTCTCGACGCGCATCGCGGTGATGCGGCGCGGGCAGATCGTGGAAATCGGCCCGGCAGAGGAAATCACCAGCGCACCGAAGCACGAATACACGCAGCAGTTGCTGAGCGCGGTGGCGGAATAGCGGACTAATCTCCGATGCCGACCGCTCGTTCGCGTGGCAGTTGCACTGCGGCTTTGGCGCGGAATCCCCACAAGAGCATGAAGCAGGCAGCAACGATCGCCAGGCCTACGATCATGAAGCCGAGTTGCACGAAGCTCTCCTGCCAGGGCGCGCCCCGATGCCCGGCTCCTGTGATGGGCGAGAGCGCGGCGGTACCGAAGACGGCTGCGAGCGTCGTGACGAGCCAGTTGGCGTAGGTGCCAAAAAGCACTGTCCAGTACGTGATGCTGCACATGCGATCTGTGAGACGGATGCCGCCCCAGGCGGCGCCCACGGAGAGCAGGAAGGTGCCGTTCATGACGCCTTCGAGGTGGGCGGCAAGGCCCATGCGCATGTTGGCAAAACTTGTCTCGGCAAAGCCGGTGAACAGGCCTAGCAGAAACAGAAATATGCCGTGCCACATCAGGCGACGATTCATTCCATTCATGAGGAACCTCCCGCAACTTTGAGGCGGTGCAGTGCTGCTGCCGCTCGATGACACAGAGAGATGCAGGAGGGTGGGGCTGGAGTTTCCGGTGGGAGGGAGTTTGGGCGGAAAAGTGGGTGCGGTCAGCAAGTCCCACATTCGCCAAAAGAAGGCGGATGTGGGCCACCTGTGAGCATCAAGTGGTTTCCGGATTCAGGTCAATCGCGGGCGCGGTGTTCATTTTCTGCCGTCTTTTTGCATTTCGCGATAGACGTCGCTCTTGCTGATGCCCATCTCCTTGGCGACGCGCTTCATGGCCTCTTTTTCGTCGATCTCTTCGGCCTTCATCAACTCGCGGACACGGGTGCGGGCGTTCTTGAGGGTGACGGCCGGGATGCCGTGTTGCTCTTCGGCACGAGCGATGAGGAGAGTGATTTCGCCGCGAACCTCTTCGCGCTGCTGGAAATTCTTAAGCACCTCGGAGGCGGTGGCGCGCACGAACTCCTCGTAAACCTTGGTCACCTCGCGAGCGACAACGACGTGGCGGCTGGGCCCGAGCACTTCGGCTACGTCTTCCAGGGTGGCTACGAGCCGGTGTGGAGCTTCGTAGAAGATCTGGGTGCGCGGCGAGTGTTGGATCTCTTCGAGAGCCTTGCGGCGCTGGCCTAACTTTGACGGCAGAAAGCCACGGAAGCAGAAAGAATCCGTCGGAAGGCCGCTGGCTACGAGCGCACTGAGAAAGGCCGAGGCTCCGGGGATGGGGACTACGGGAATCTTGTGGCGGATGGCGAGCGCGGCGAGGCGGTAGCCGGGATCGGAGACGCCGGGCATGCCCGCATCGGTGACGACGGCGATGGACTGCCCCTGCTCGAGGTGCATGATCAGTTCAGCAGAGCGCGTCAGCTCGTTGTGCTCGTGGTAGCTGATGGTGCGGGTCGCAATGCCGTAGTGAGTCAGCAGTTTGGAGGTCTGGCGCGTGTCTTCGCAGGCGATGAGATCGACTTCCTTGAGTATGCGCAGGGCGCGCAGGGTGATGTCCTCAAGGTTGCCGATGGGCGTGCCGACCAAATAGAGCGAGGGTTGCGATGCAGGCATTGCGTGAGCCTCCGGACCAACAAGCTTCGAGCGCGTCGCCCGGATCAAGCGGCGCCTACGGGCGAAGTGTACCAGAGGTGCCGGTGCAAAATTGACCGCATCCACCGCAGGAACCTAGAATCAAAGTACAGAAGACGCAATTCAGAACGCCGTGCCAGCTATCGCGGCGAGGTTCAACGAAGGAAACATGCCTCTCTACGAATACAAATGCAGTGCTTGCGCTCACCGTTTTGAGCGCATTATGAAGTTCTCTGACGAACCAGTGAAAACCTGCCCCAAGTGCCACAAGGACACGGTCGAACAGCTCATTTCCGCCCCGGTGATCCAGTTCAAGGGAAGCGGATGGTATGTCTCCGACTACGGTGGGAAGAATGGCGCCTCGACCGCGCCGTCGGAGAGTTCGACGGACTCGTCCGCCTCAACCAGCACTTCGGACAGCAAGAATACGACGAAGTCGAGCGATACGACTGCCTCGACGAGCGCGCCTGCGCCCGCACCAGCAGCCTCTAGCACCAACACGGGAGCCACGGCGAGCAAGTAGTTCGCAAGCAGCAGCAGGATTCAGTTCCGCAGACGAAAGGCCCGCGCGTCGGCGGGCCTTGTCTCTTTCTCCGAACGTCGTTCTGTCCGAACGTTTCCTTAGAAGCGTTGTTGCCTCACGCAGCCTTGCGATGCGGGGCCGGCGGAACCTTCTTCCCTGCCCGCCGCGCCTCGGATAATCCGATGGCGATGGCCTGCTTCGGATTTGTGACCTTCTTTCCGCTGCGGCCACTCTTGAGTTTCCCCTGCTTCATTTCTTTCATTTCTCTTTCGACATTCGCGCTGGCCGAGGGACTGTATTTGCGGCGCGATGTCGTTTTTTTGGCAACGGTCTTTCTTGAGCCTGAAGTCCTCGATTTTGCAGAGACATTGGAACGTCGAGTGGACCGGGAGTGCGTCGCCGAACTTGGACGCTTGCTACGGCTGGAACGCGATGAAGTGGAGCGCTTGGCGGTGCGACCGGAGGAGTTGGACCGGCTGGTGGAACGCGAGCGTCCCGAGGAAGTCGAACGCGCCGACGCACTGGAACGCCTTGCTGTGCCCGAGGAACTCCGCGATGAGGCGGAACGCCGCGACGAAGTAGATCGGTTAGCTGCCTTTCTTGCTGCGGTGTGACGTGTACTGCGCTTCGCTGTTGCCATAGAGTCTAGCCTCCAGTCCTTTTGAGACGCCGGGCAACCTGGAGCGAGTTGCGCGGACCGTTGCCTGAATCGAATTAGTTGTTGCAACATCTAATTGAGTAAAGACAAGAAATCCAGCCTGGAGGTGCCCATGATCACTGTCAGACCGGCCAACGAGCGAGGCCACTTCGACCACGGATGGCTCGACACCTATCACACGTTTTCCTTCGCGGGGTACCGCGATCCGAAGCATGTACACTTCCGGGCGCTGCGCGTGATCAATGAAGACGTGGTTGCGGCAGGCGAAGGGTTTGGCATGCATCCGCACGAGAACATGGAGATCATTACCTACGTGTTGAGCGGAGAGTTGGAACACGGCGACAGCCTGGGCAATGGACAGATCATTCGTCCCGGCGATGGACAGCGGATGAGCGCCGGATGGGGCATTGAGCACCGCGAGTTCAATCCCAACCCGAGCAAGCCTGTGCACCTGTTGCAGATATGGATTGTGCCCGATGAAGACAAACTCGACGTGGAGCCCAGCTACGAGCAGAAGCCCTTCCCCGATGAGGAGAAGAGGAAACAGTGGCGAGTGATCGCCTCGCCTACGGGCGAGAACGGCTCGGTGAAGATCAATGCCGATGCACGGCTGCTGGTAACGAAACTCGAGGCTGGCGAGAACCTTCCGTTTGAACTGAAGGCGGGCCGCCATGCGTGGATACAGGTCGCGAAGGGAGCCGCAACGCTGAACGGCACTCCGCTGCAGCAGGGCGATGGTGCCGGAGTAAGCGACGAGGTGAAACTCGAACTCGCAGCAACGGAAGACGCTGAGGTTCTACTGTTCGACCTGGCCTGAGGCGATGTAGCCTGACACACATGCTGCTTCGCAACGAAGGCGCGGAAAAACAACAGCCGCAAGCTGCAGCCGCCGGAGAACATCTGGTGGCCGTGCTGCTTGCGGCTTTTTCTTTGCTCGCGGCATTCTACGGAGTAGCGAATGAAGCAGGCTGGCTGCCGTTCAACGCAGGTGCCTGGGTGGTGGGAGAAGACATTGCGCAACGCGGGCCGGTTGCGTATCTGATCTCAGCAACGCTGCATGCAATCGCCGCTGCAGGAGTGTGGCGCGGATGGCGATGGGGCCGCTGGGGAGCCGTCGTTCTACTCGCGGTGGGATTGCTGCCCGCAGTGCCAGGAATCTCGGCGGCGGTCGTCGATCTGCGGATATCAGGAATTGCGCTGTGGGGGACGCTGATCGTGTTGCGAACGGCGGCACTCTATGCGATGTTCAGAGGAGGCAATGATGAATGAAGGGGCTCGACTTACACTGCTTGGCACGCAAAGAAAGTTGGTCATCGCCTTTGCCCTGTTCACGCCCTGGGCGATGTTAGCGCAGGCCCCAAAGTGCAAAGGTAACCCTCGACTGTCTGGTGCCTGTTATCGCGTACACGGTCGTGCGACAGTCGGAAGTGGCACGCCCGCAATGCGAATCTGGATAGTAGGCACGAAGCGAATGCTTGGCGTAACAGGCGGGCCGAAGGCTGATGATGCCGAGGCTCCAATTGCTCCCAAATCGCTGCTCTCACATCTCCCCGGGGCGGATGTATTCGGCGACTTCGAGGTATGTCCGTTCACACCTGAGAGAACGGGCTGGATGCGAATGGTGTGCGTCGAGTCGGCATCAAACCTCATCGTGAAGTGATCGGCTGAGCTCAACATCGCGTGCGCCGATGAACAACTTCAGGGTTTCTCGTTTACTTCAGCCCTGCCACGCGCGCCACCATGGAATATAGCGCCTGCATCTGCGGCCCGCTCTTCTGGGCATAATTTGCATCGTTGAGATAACCCCACCAGTCCCAACAACCTTCGCCATTGGTGATGGGCGTGGCAATGGCTTGCGGGTAGAGCACGATGATGTTGTTGGTGTCGGCCCATTGGTTGATGCCGGAGTTGTTTACGAAAGCGGTACCGATCGATTGCGCGTATTGCAGGCAGCCGTGCAGCGCGAGCACCAGTCCGCACTGAGCGCCCTTGGCACAGGCGGCGGGAATGAATGCGTAGCCAGTGTTGTCCATGCTGAGCGCCGCAGCACTGCCTCCCGGCGCAAATTGATTCTGATCAAAAGTGATGACTTTGCCGGTGAGCGTTCCCTGATTCTTCGGCTTGAGGGTTCCGAAGAAGCGCTGGAGCCACACCTGCTCGGAGTCATAGGCTGTCGTGAGTGGAACATTCGACAGCGGCGGATTGCGATCACTGTTGAGGCATTGAATGATGTAGGGCGTTGCGTTGGTCTGGCAATTCAAGGGCGCAGTGGGCGATTCCCATCCGTGCTCGGCATTGTAGTTGTTGTCGTACTGGAATACGTTGGCGCCGAAATGCTGGTAGTAGGACTGAAGCGAGTTCATCACCGGCTGCACGACCGTAGTATCAAGCACGCCGGACCACAGATAGACTGGCTGCCCTTGAAGATTGCTGACAGGATCAATGAGCTTCTGTTTCGACCAGGTGAGGGTCGTTGCTTCCAGCGCCGAGAGAGGAATCGGTGGAGCATCATCGAGGCAGGTGGTGAGCGCGGCTGTAAGGCTGTCCTGCGCGCAATAGTATGGGCCTCCGGCATATACGGCCGCGCCCTTGAACGTGCGCGAGAACGCAACGTGCATCTGCACAGCCATGTATCCGCCAGAGGAGATACCGGCGACGAAGATCTTATTGGTTGGAACGGAGTACTTGCCCAACTGCTGCGCCGTGCAGGAAAGAGCAACTGCGACAGCGACGACCAAAACCACAATTCGAATCGCAAGAGATTTCATGCTTCCCCTCTGTTCAGCGAGACAATCCAGAATGCAAACTTCGACATGCACGTCGAAGCGCTAGTGAGATGGTCTTAGCAAAAGGGGAAGTTGTCATGAAATGAGGAGCCCCGGATGGGCTCCTCAGAATGTGCGATGGTGCGCTAGCGCTTCTTCTCGTCAGGCTTCTGCTGGTCGCGCCAGATATCCGAAAGGTGTTCGCTGACGATGCGCAAGGTGCCGTCCTGACCGAGTACGAAGACCTGAGTGGCGCGTCCATCGCGAACGGCCTTGTCAAACTTGCGGTCGAGCAAGCCCAACTCCATGTTGGTCGCCATCCAGCGGAAGGGATAGCTGGCAACGGCTATGGTGTCGCTCAGCAGTTTCACATCGATCATGCCGGTGATCTCGGCGCGGAATGTGGTCTGCGGAGTAAAGTACTCGCGCTCCTTGCGGGCAGCCGATACACGCCCCGGTTCGCTGCGAGGCGAGAAGGGATTGAATACCGTGCAGTCGTAGGAGTAGAAGGCTTCCATCTCTCCCGTGGTCTTTTCCATCAATACGCGCCAATAACGGCGCACGGCGGCCTCGACTTGCGAGGTGGAAATCGTAGTTGTGGTCATGAACGCCCTGCGGGTGAATTCTGATTGCGTAGAGTTTTCCCGAAAGCGCTGGCTTTGTCCACTGGTATTCACCACTAGCAATGGTTACTTTCGGGCTAGAAAAAAGCCCCGGGATGTTTCCCCGGGGCTCGATGATCACCATGCGCTTGCGTTATGCCACTGGCGTTGCCTCTTCCGGTTGCGTGGCAGGTTCGGGTTCGCGGCGCTGAACGTTGAAGACGAGTTTGTCGTCTTTTGCGTCCACCACAACGTGGTCGCCGTGCAGAACCTCGCCATCGAGGATCTTCATCGCCAGCGGGTCCTGGATCATGCGCTGGATGGCCCTCTTCAGCGGACGTGCGCCGTAGGCCGGGTCGTAGCCCTGCGTAAACAGCGTGTGCTTTGCTGCCTCCGTAAGGTCGAGCGTGATCTTGCGGGCCGCAAGCATTTCTTTCAGGTCCTCGAGTCGCAGATCCACGATCTTCGTGAGCTGTTCGGTACCAAGCGGACGGAACACCACGATGTCGTCGATGCGGTTCAAGAACTCCGGCTTGAAGTGCCCGCGCAGAGCAGTCATCACCTGTTCGGTGGCGCGCTGCCAGCGATCGGGCACACTCAGGTCTCCGGAGAGCGACAGCGAGCCGGTGTTGGAGGTCATGATGAGGATCGTGTTCTTGAAATCCACCACGCGACCCTTGCCATCAGTTAAACGACCGTCATCCATGATCTGCAGGAAGACATTGAACACATCCGGCGCTGCCTTCTCGATTTCATCGAACAGCACTACCGAGTACGGACGACGCCGCACGGCTTCAGTAAGCTGTCCGCCTTCCTCATAGCCGACATAGCCCGGAGGCGCGCCGATCAAGCGTGAAACGGAATGCTTCTCCATGTATTCACTCATGTCAATGCGTACCATGGCGTGCTCGTCGTCAAAGAGGAACTCGGCAAGCGCACGAGCCAGCTCCGTCTTACCTACGCCGGTCGGGCCAAGGAAGATGAAGGAACCAATGGGACGGCGCGGATCGCTGAGTCCGGCACGTGAACGGCGGATGGCATTGGAAACTTTCTCCAGTGCCTCGTCCTGTCCGATGACGCGCTGCCGCAGACGTGCCTCCATGTTGACCAGTTTCTTGACCTCGCCCTCGAGCATCTTCGAAACCGGAATGCCAGTCCAGCGGCTGACGATGCGGGCGACATCTTCTTCGTCCACCTCTTCTTTCAGCATGCGTGACTGCTTGTTCTCCGCTTTCTCGGTCAGCTCGGCTAACTGGCGTTCGGCCTTCGGCAACTCGTCATACTGCAAGCGCGAGGCGCGTTCGTAATCGCCACGACGCGCGGCTTCCATCTGCTGGAGCTTCAGCTGCTCGATGGTTTCCTTGAGCTGGCGCACTCCGGCGATGCTGTCCTTCTCTTCGCGCCAGCGAGCTTTCAAGGCATTGGCCTGCTCGTTGACCTCGGCCAATTCGCGCTCTACGACAGCGAGGCGTTCCTTCGAGTTCGCGTCATCTTCCTTCTTCAAGGCCTGACGCTCGATCTCAAGGTTGGTTGCGCGACGCTGTAGCTGGTCGATCTCGGTCGGCATAGAGTCGATCTGAATACGCAGCGATGCCGCCGCCTCATCGATCAAGTCGATGGCTTTGTCGGGAAGGAAGCGGTCGCTGATGTAGCGATGCGACAGCATGGCCGCCGACACAATTGCCGAGTCCTTGATGCGCACGCCGTGATGGACTTCGTACTTCTCCTTGAGACCGCGCAGAATGGCGATGGTGTCCTCGACCGAGGGCTCGCCCACATAGACGATCTGGAAGCGGCGTTCGAGCGCAGCATCCTTCTCGATGTACTTGCGATACTCGTTGAGCGTTGTGGCACCGATAGCACGCAGATCGCCGCGGGCGAGTGCGGGCTTGAGCATGTTGCTCGCGTCCATGGAGCCTTCGGCAGCACCTGCACCCACAAGCGTGTGCAACTCGTCGATGAACAGGATGATGGTGCCCGCGCTCTCTTCAATGTCCTTGAGCACGGCTTTCAAACGATCTTCGAACTCGCCGCGATACTTGGCACCTGCGACCATGGCGCCCAGATCGAGCGAGACTACGCGCTTGTTCTTCAACTGCTCGGGAACATCGCCGGAGATGATGCGCTGTGCGAGTCCCTCGACAATCGCGGTCTTACCAACACCTGGCTCGCCGATGAGCACGGGATTGTTCTTGGTACGGCGGGACAGCACCTGCACGGTGCGGCGGATCTCTTCATCGCGGCCAATCACCGGATCGAGCTTGCCACGGCGGGCAAGTTCGGTGAGATCGCGGGCATAGCGCTCTAACGCCTGATACTTCGATTCGGGATTCTGGTCAGTGACGGTCTGATTGCCGCGCACTGCCGCTAACGCTTTGAGCAGCGTGTCTGACGTGACGCCCTGACCGGAGAGCAACTGCTGTACGGGGTCGCGCTTCAGGGCCATCATGCCGAGCAATAGGTGCTCGGTGGAGACGTACTCGTCCTTAAAGTTCGCCGCAGCCTTGAATGCCGCATCGAGCAGTTCGGTGGTCGAGTCGGCAAGGTGAGGCTGGGCCGCCGCGTGGGCCAGCTTCGGCAAGGCGGCGATTTCGCGACGCACCTGCGCGTCAACCGATGCGATCTGCACCCCGGCGCGCGTCAGCAGAGGCGGCACGATGCCTTCACGGTCTTCGAGCAGCGCCGCCAACAAATGGAGCGGTACCAGCTCCGGATTGCCGTTTTCGCTGGCCAGATCGCTGGCCCGCTGCATCGCCTCCTGCGCCTTGACCGTCAACCGATCCCAACGGATTGCCATATTCAATACTCCTTACGGGGCCGACACGCGAGAAAGTCGCGAAAGACGGCCTAAAAATCTGATTCTGAAATTCAAAAAAGGGGAGCGGGAGGATTCCACGGATCCATCCAACGCTCCCCTTTTGGATGCCCAGCGGGGCTTGGTTGAGCCCCGGCTCATCCCCTAGATCATTACTTGCCGGCGACTGCTTTTTCGCCGAGTTCGGGCGTCACGTTCACCTTGATCTGCTTCGGCCGGGCTTCGGCTTTCTTGCCCAGATGGATGTTCAGCACGCCCTTGTTATAGCTGGCTTTTACATCTTCCGGGTTCACAGTGTTAGGCAGCGTGAAGCTACGGACAAAACTGCCATAGCGGCGCTCGATGCGGTGATAGTTCTCTTCCTTGGTTTCCTGCTCAAGCTTGCGCTCGCCGCGAACGGTCAGCAGATTGTTCTCAAGCTGAATGTCGATATCCTTCTCGTCGATTCCGGGCACTTCCATCTTCACCTGAATGCCCTTCTCGTCTTCATATACATCGACCGGCGGAACGAACGCTCCAGAGGTCAGCGCTTCATTAGCGCCCTGACCAAATGTTCCAAACGAGTCGCTAAACAACCGATTCATACGCTCCTGCAAAGTGGCAAGCTCTCGAACGGGTTCCCAACGGGTAAGCAACGTCATGGTAACGATCCTCCTAGTATCAGGAATTTTTGTTTGCGTGGCCGACTCGCCTTTCGGGGGTCTCGGCCTTACACAGTGTTTGATGCAATATCAGCACAAACGAATCATGAAATATGAGCGCTGTGTTGTCAAGTATCTGGCCGGAATTTTTTGGAGTTGATCTTCCTTTGAGGGGAATGACGGTTTTTCAATGACTTAGGGTAGTTTGAAAGGATTCCGGGGCTGGAGGGGCGAGGCACAGACTGGCGGGACACCCTGCTCAAGGGTGGATTGGCGATCACCACCCCGGAGGCAGAATCTGGCTTAATGGCAGGCGCGGGCTAGTTGCTGAGGAGACCGTAGATCTCCAGCCTCTGAATGGCCCCGACGTACACCTTGCCATCGGAGATGGTGGGAACCGTGAATTTCACGGCTGATCCGGCACCGTCGCGGGCGGGGTTCTGGTTGCTGTTGTAGAGCTCATGCGCTACGTTCGTGGCATCGTAGGCGTGCAGGATGGCGAGATTCGTGTCCGTCCGCTCGACCGTCCACACGATTCCATCGGAGGTGCCATTGGCGGAAATGCCCGGGGTGGCACCCGGGAATCGATACTGGGTGGTGCCGACCGCCACGGGCGTTGGGTTGATCATGCCGTTGCTCCAGGAGAACTGCTTGATCACGTCGCGGTTTCCGACGAAATACAGATTGCCGTTCCAGTAGGCGGCGGTGGCAAAGAGACCGCCGGGAAAGGCAGAGGCCATCTCCTGTACGATCTGGCTGTCGCTGCCGGACTGGAACTTGCCAAGATTGTCGCGATCGACAAGATGCAGCCTGCCTTCCTTCCCGGCAAAGACCATCTCGTGAGCGTGGGCTGAGCTGTTTTCGGGTAGCAGGACGACGCCTCCCGAGCCAAGGTCCAGATCCGGAGGTTCGAGAGCACTCCAGTTGAAGGGCGTGAAGTAGTCGGACACAGCCAGCGAGTTGTTCGCGTAATTGAGCTTGAGCGCCGTCTCGCCATAATTTGAGGAGGAGGCGTCCACCGTGCCGTTGCCGACGACGTAGTAGAGGTTTCCGTTGGAGTCAACGCCCGGCGCAGCGCCTGACATCCAGATACCTCCCTGCTTACCGTTCGGTGTTGTATTGAACTTCGCAACTAACTTGAGGGTGTCAGCGTCAAAGCCCAGAATCCATCCATGGTACGGGTCAACGTCGGCAAGCGAGGCCCAGCCCGCATAGACGACGTTGTTCACCAGCGCCAGGGACACGCGGTTGTTCTCGTGCCACGGATCGAAGCAGACCTGGCCATTTGCCGCGTCATATCCGGTGCCGGAAACGCAGGCGGAAATCTCGACAGGCTGTCCGGTCTTTTCGGCGCCAGTGCTCAAATCGAGCGCGTGTATGTACTGGTGATACGAGCTGTCCTTTGTGTTCTTGACCCGCGAAACGACATAGATCACGTTGCGCGAGCGGTCGATGACCGGGGTAGAGATGACGCCCCACTCATCGCCCACGCCAAGATCGGTGCCAGGCACGGCGATGATTCCGTTGGCAGCGTCGAAGAGGGTGTCGTGCCAATAGGGGTTCTTAGTGGCTCCGTCGGCGTCGAATGCGTACACACTGCCATGAGCAGTAACGGCGTAAACGACATTATGAGTGCCGCCGCCGATGCTCAGATCGTGCACGACCAGCGGCTGTCCATAAACATATCCGTCCACCCCGTAGGTGATCTTCTTGCCGAATGTATTCACATTCACGTTGGCTGGCGTGAGGACGGTCTCATTCAGATATTGCCCCGTCCGCGCCGGATCGTTGTGCCACATCAGCACGTCTTTGGGGTTGGTGGTGGAGGGAGTAGGCGTAGGTGTGGGAGTGGGCGTGGGCGTAGGCGTGGGCGAAGGATTCGTAGCCGGGGGATTTGAGCTTTGATTGATTTGGGTGCTCGCGCCGGAGCCGCAACCATTCACGAAAAGCAACGACACGGAGATTAACAGGACCAGAATAGGCAAGAACTGCTTCTTCACGAGCTTCCTCCGGGAACACGCATGAGACGTTCTGATTCAGCAATGGACCGTAACGTTTGCTCGAATTCCGACATGGCTGAAGAAGCGTTCAGGAAAGAGAACGGAAAAGGGTGGCCACGAGGGCCACCCTTTGTATCGTGTTGCAAAACGAGCTATGCGGGGCTTGGACGCTCACCCGGGCTGAGACCCGGCTGGCGGCTGGGCTCCGGACGGAGTACTTGCTGCACCGAACCAGAATCGTCGGCAGGCGGATTCTGCACGCGGGCAGGAAGCGTCTTGCCAGCAATGATCATCTGCAGTTCGGCCGAGTCGAGGACTTCGCGCTCAAGCAGTGCCTGCGCGATATTCTCAAGAACGCTGCGATTGCCGTCGAGCACATCGAACGCCGTCTTGTAGGCGGAGTCAATGAACCGGCGAACCTCGGCGTCGATTTCGCGAGCGGTCTCTTCGGAGTAGTCGCGATGCTGCGAGAGCTCGCGGCCCAGGAAGATCTGCTCTTCCTTCTTACCGAAGGTCAGCGGACCAAGCTGGCTCATGCCCCACTCGCAAACCATCTTGCGGGCGATTTCCGTGGCGCGCTCGATATCGTTTCCGGCGCCGGTAGTCATCGTCTGCAGGAAGATTTCCTCGGCGACGCGGCCGCCCATCATGATCGCCAGTTGGCTCTCAAGATAGATGCGGTCATAGTTGTGCTTGTCATCGATGGGCAACTGCATGGTGACGCCCAGGGCCATGCCGCGCGGGATGATCGTCACCTTATGCAACGGATCGGCGTGCGGGACCTTGGCGGCCACCAAGGCGTGTCCACCCTCGTGATAGGCCGTGATCTTCTTCTCTTCGTCGGTCAGGATCATGGACTTGCGCTCGGCGCCCATGAGCACCTTGTCCTTCGCGAGTTCGAAGTCGTACATCAGCACCGTCTTGCGGTTCTGGCGCGCGGCGAGCAGGGCGGCCTCGTTGACCATATTGGCCAGGTCGGCACCGCTGAAGCCCGGTGTGCCACGGGCAAGGATCGAGAGATCGACGTCATCGTTAATAGGAATCTTGCGGGTGTGTACGCGAAGGATCTCTTCACGGCCACGCACGTCAGGACGGGCAACCACCACGCGGCGGTCAAAGCGGCCGGGACGCAGCAGAGCGGGATCGAGGACGTCGGGACGGTTAGTCGCGGCGACGAGGATGACACCTTCGTTCGATTCGAAGCCGTCCATCTCCACCAGCAACTGGTTCAACGTCTGCTCGCGCTCATCGTGTCCACCGCCGAGTCCGGCACCGCGATGACGGCCCACGGCGTCGATTTCGTCGATGAAGATGATGCAAGGAGCATTCTTCTTGCCCTGCTCGAATAGGTCGCGGACGCGGCTTGCACCGACGCCAACGAACATTTCAACGAAATCCGAACCAGAGATAGAGAAGAAAGGCACATTGGCCTCGCCGGCAACAGCGCGCGCCAGCAAAGTCTTGCCGGTGCCCGGAGGTCCGACGAGGAGTACGCCCTTGGGAATGCGTCCGCCCAGCTTCTGGAACTTCTGCGCCTCGCGCAGGAACTCGATGATCTCGCGCAGCTCTTCCTTGGCCTCATCCACGCCGGCGACATCTTTGAACGTCACCTTCTTCTGCTGCATGGAGAGCAGGCGCGCACGGCTCTTGCCGAACGACAGCGCCTTGTTGCCGCCTGACTGCATCTGGCGGATCATGAAGAACCACAGACCGAGGATGACGACCAGCGGCAGCATCTGGAACAGCCAGCTCGGCCAACCGCCGCCGCTGACGTCCTTAACGTTGACGCTTACGCCCTTCTCGCGAAGGCTCTTGTACATGTCGGAGTAGTTCGCCGGCACGGTGGTGTGGAAGCCCGCCTTCTCGTCGCGATAGTTGCCGCGCACCTCTTGGCCATAGATGGTTACGTCCTTGATTTTGCCCTGATCTACCTCGGCCAAGAACTGCGAGAAGTTGACTTCGCGGTCCTTCACGCCGCTGCTGTTGTTCTTAACAACCGACCACAGCAACACGCCGGAAAGAAGGATCACGAGCCAGAAAACCACTTGCTTGACGGTCGAATTCACCAAAAAGCTCCTATGTGTAAGGCGGAAAAAGCCTCTGACGAGACTGCCTCACCCGATTAGATGCCCGTCCACGTAGCTGGAATCAGGTTTTTCCCGCACCCCTCGGATTTTACCCGTTTTTTATAAATCCGGTACCGAAAGCGACCCCACGCCGCCTGAGTGAACCACTGAAGTGACTGATGAAAATACCAGATCAGAGAAGCACGTTAGATGGGTATCCCGTTAATCAAAGAGTATACATCTCTCGCCGCGAACGCGCTACTTCTCAATGGCCTGACAAGCGGTGTTCGGGAACGGCGTAGATAAACGGAATATTGCGATCGAGGTACTCGGTCGGCGTGCCCAGACCGTAACCAGCGAGCCACTGCGGGCCAATTTCAAAACCGCAGTAGGAGACATCGACATGCACGCGACGGTCGGACTCGCGGTTGAGCAGGCAGCAGAGCGCGGTCGAAGCCGCGCCACGCGCCTTGAAATTCCGAATCAGGAAATCGATGGTCTGACCGCTGGAGAGAATGCCCTCGCAGAGCAGGACATGAGCACCCTTCACGTCCACCTCGGGCGCGAAGAAGATTTCGCGCGTGGCCGTGCTGTGATGGATGATCTCGCGGGTGAAGGGCTTTACGAATTGACAGCGTACGGGGCAATCGATTTCACGAACGAGGTCAGCGACAAAAACAAACGCGCTGTCGAGAATCCCCACGCAATGCACGATTCGGCCCTGGTAGTCATGCGAAATCTGGCGCCCCATGGCGGCGATCCGGTCATGCAACTGCACTTCAGAGATTACTAAGTCGTGCTTTTCGATGGTTTGTCTCGCCATTGGAATGCCCTGTCCTCTCGACTGCACATTTCCAGCATGACTGCCTCGCCTTGCCCCGGCGACCACGCAAACTCTGCGGCAACCGGCAAACCGGGCACCCAGACGATGCGTCCGGCGGCGAGAACTACAGGCCAGCTTCGACGTTCGGTGGCCGGTACAGCTAAATCCTGCAAGAGTCGGGTCACTTTGCGTTCACCACTTGAATGCAGGATGCGGATACGATCTCCAGGCAGTAAGTTGCGAACCGCCAGATACTTGCCAGCCCGGGAGCGATCCAGCAAGGTGACGGAATTATACGCCAGCTCTGCTTGATGCCAATCCAGCAAAGATGCAGAAATCTCCGCTCCACCCCGCGCGGCAATGGTGACGCAGCCCGGAATCGCGAGTTCGATGGAGTACTCCGAAGCTGGGGCAGCCCCTTGTGGAGGATGCAGCACCAGCGACGGCGAAGCATTCTTCTTCCGGACTACCTCTGCCTGGAATCCACGCACGAGCGGCAACCGCCCTGCACGCAAGGCCAGCGCAAACTCGCGCATCAGTTCGAGGTGCGCAAAATCAAGTGCCAAGCTGTGCGACTGGCACAGACGGCGCAGCACCCGACGCTGCAACGCAAGGGGCAACTTCTGGAACGCGGGTAGCGGGACAGTGCCGGAATCGGGCACGAAATACGCCGAGACGATTCCTTCGAGGTAGTCGTTTTCTGCCGCTGCGATCTCGGCTGTCTCACACAAGGCTTCGCGAATCGCCGGGTTGTAATCGCGCTCGAGCGCAGGAAGCAACTCGGCGCGCACGCGATTGCGCAGGAAACGCGGATCGGAGTTCGAGGCGTCCTGCCGAAACGGCTGCCCGAGCGAGCGCAGATAGTCCTCGACCTGCTGACGCGAAGTCGTGAGAAGCGGGCGGATGAGGCGAACCTGCTGCGAAGTCGCATCTTCCTGTACATCTTCTTCCGGCACTGCCGCAGGCGCGAGTTCCGATAGTGGCAGCGAGCGATGAATGCCCGCCAGCCCGCTTGTCCCCGCACCACGCAGCAGGCGGAGCAGGACGGTTTCCGCCTGATCGTCGCGTGTGTGCGCCGTGGCGACGGCATCAAGATGAAGGTCGGCCGCCGCTCGCTGAAAGAAAGCGTAGCGGGCACGACGTCCCGCGGCTTCGAGTGACAGATGAAGCAGCGATGCGAGTGACCCCACATCCTGCGACTCGATTTCGCAGTCGAGCCCCAGTTGCGATGCGAGTTCGGAGACAAAGCGCTCGTCGTCGTCCGAATCAGCGCCGCGCAGGCGATGATTCAGATGCAACACGAAAGGCACGATACCGAAGGCCGGCGCCAGTTCGGCCAAAGCGCGAAGAAGCGCGACGGAATCGGCTCCACCACTGACAGCCACACCGATGCGCTCGCCCGCGTGCATCAGGCCATGCTTTTGGATGTAGCGTTCCAGAGTCTTCAGCACCCGAACATCATAGCGGAGGAAGCGGCTCAGGCATGAGGTATCTCGCCTTTGCGTGCGGCGGCCGCGATGCGGTCGGCTGCGCGGAAGGCGAGCGCCTGGATGGTCATCGTGGGCTGTCCGCGGCCGGAGGTCACAAAGCTGCTTCCATCGCACAGGTACAGGTTCGGAATGTCGTGGGTGCGATTGTCAGGGTCGATCACGCTCGTGCGGGGATCGTTGCCCATGCGGCAGGTCCCCAGCAGGTGCACTGCCGAGGTGGAGTGCTCGACCGGGAAACTCCATTTCTTCTCCGCTCCAGCGGCGTCGAGGATCTCGAGCGCACGGGCCTGCAGGAATGCGCCGGTTTTCAGATCGTCGGGATGATCTTTATATGTGACGCGGATAGCGGGAAGGCCGTGCTTGTCCTTGAGCGTGGGATCCAGCGTGATGTTGTTCGTGTCCAGTGGAAGCGACGTGCAGTGGCACAAGGTGAACATGGTTCGAGTGAAGTTCCGCGCCAGCGCTCGCTTGTATTCTCGCCCCCAGGTCGGAGTGTCGGGGGAGAGCCCTGCCTCGGCAAAGACAACGGGGCCGACGTCGAAGCGGGCGTCAATGCCGCCTCCACCGTAGAAGCCGTGCTTGGGATCGATCTCATAGAAGTCGTGAATCAATCGCGTATCGGCCACGCTGCGGTAATCGTTGAGCGGGTGCTCGAAGGTGGCCGCGGCAAAAGCTCCGAAATTGAACATTAGATAGCGCCCGACGAGACCACTGGAGTTCGCGAGCCCGTGCGGAAACTGCCGATTGGCCGACATTAGCAGCAGGCGCGGCGTTTCCGCTCCATTGGCTGAGACGATTACGGCCTTGGCACGCTGGAACTTCTCGCGTCCCTGCGCATCGAAGTATGCCGCTCCCGTCGCTCTGCCTTTTGCGTCGGTCTCAATGCGACTCACGGTCGACAGCGGACGGATTTCGCAGCGCCCTGTGGCGAGCGCCAAAGGGATCATGCTGGCCAGCGTGCTCGACTTCGCACCCATCTCGCAGCCGTAGAACTCGCAAAAGCCACAGTGCATGCATCCACTGCGCCCGTTGAAGGGCTGAGACAGGATGGCCAGAGGCGCAGGCGCAGGATGCCATCCCAGCTTGCGCGCGCCACGCTCGAACAGTACGCCCGAAGACTTCACGGGCATAGGCGGAATGGGATAGGGTTTCGAGCGGGGAGGCTCAAATGGATTGGCCGCAGCGTCGCCCGAAACACCGATCTCCCAGTCAACCTTGGTGTAATAAGGTTCGAGGTCGGCATAGCGAATTGGCCAATCGGCAAGGCCGGTTTTTGCGATCGTTCCCTTCTTGCTCGCCTCGATGAAATCGATTTCGTGAAGCCGCCAGTAGTTCCCTGTGAAGTGGACCGTGCCGCCGCCCACCATGCGTCCGTAAATGAGCGAGAGTACAGGATGCGCAGTTTCAGCTTCGGTGGAGCGGAAGGTTTGCTTTTGGTCGTGGTTCACCAGCTTGCCGAGTTGCAACTGGCTGAACTCGTCATGAGTGAAGTCGCTCTCGGTGAGGTACGGCCCCTGCTCAAGCACGACGACACCAAATCCGCTGGTAGCCAGCTCCTTTGCGAGTATGCCTCCCGCTGCTCCGGCGCCAACAATCAGGAAATCGACGGCATCTTTTTGCGCGTAGCGCGGCTGGGCAGGAATCCCACTCATGACTTCGCCTCCGGATGCTTGAGCAACTCGGCATCGTAGTAGCCGAATGGCGGCTCGTGCGTGGGCTCCGCGTCGAATCCGATGAGCTTCCAGCCGATGCCATCCTTGTTTCCGCCGAGCGCGGGATCGCTGAGGAATCCGGCGATGACCAGCGAACGCAGGACGTGGAAGCTGTTGCTGCCAATGCCGTAGAAGCTACCCAGCATGTCGGCTCTGGGTTTGTCCGGCATCTTCTCCAGCGAGGCGATGACGTCCATCTGCTGTGCCGGAGGAAGGGCGGCGAAGCGCTTGGGCGACCCTACGGTCTTCAGCGCGAGGCTGTTCAACTCCGCCAAAGCCTCGCGGAATCGCGGTTGCGCCGATGGTTCAAGCTCGAGCAGAACATGATCGATGAAGTATTCGACATTGGCTTCCGCAGCGCCCGGCGTTTCATCCATAGGAATCACCTGCGCGGCGAAGGCCTTCACGTCCGCCGCGTCTTCGGGCGTGAGAAACCGTAGCGGCGCACCGGTGGCGGCCGCCTTCTGCGCATGTTCATGTGCGGCAAAAAGCTGTTCGGGAGTGACGGAAGCAAGCAGCGCGCCGCTCACACCGATTGCAGTGCGCACCAGAAAAGCTCGCCTGGAATAGAGGTTGCCCATACTCACATCCGCATTCGCGGCCGTCCCCACAGCGGCCAAAGAATGCCGGAGAGCGTATCACGACGAGCTGCACCGGACAACCACTAGGAAAGCGCAATCTGGAGCACCGAATCGAACCCTGATTTCCAAAACGGAACAGCTCTGTTTTTCCTGCGAATCATTGCACGCCAAGGTTGCACGATTTGCTGCACGATGTATCTGGAGGAAATTACGCCCGTGGATTCAGAGCCAATAGACAAGGATTTCGGCGAATGGCGGCCACCTGTACCTCCCAGCTATGAGCAGTGCATCGCGGCACCAGCCACGGTACATGCCGACCGTGTGGTCGCTCCGCTGGAAATGGCCTCACTGCTGGTTTGGGATGAGGATCAAGACGACGATTACTGACAAACAACGGACCGAACGGTCCCCTAACCTTTGTACATTCCCCCGGCATTCATAAGACGGTCATAACGAAAGGGCAGACCACAAGGCCTGCCCCTTTTTATGCTTCGAACCAATGGATCTAGTCGAGCTTGGTGCTGCGCGACTCGATCAACCGCTTGACGCGATCGACAAAGGCTTCGACCTTTACGGTGCCCTCCGCCTTTTCCTGGCCGCGCACACGCACGTTGACCTCACCGGATTCCGCTTCTTTATCGCCCACGACCAGAATGAATGGCACTTTCTGCAACGCATGTTCGCGAATCTTCGCGTTCATCTTTTCGTTGCGTCCATCCACCTCGACACGCGCTCCGATTGCCTTGAGCGCATCGCCCACCTTGTTGGCGTACTCGATGTGGCGCTCGGCGATTGGAATCACCGAAACCTGCGTCGGCGACAGCCACACGGGGAAAGCTCCGGCATAGTGCTCGATCAGCACTCCGAAGAAGCGCTCGACCGAACCGTAGAGCGCGCGGTGCACCATCAAAGGCTGATGCCGCTGTCCATCTTCGCCCACGTACTCGAGTTCGAAACGCTTGGGCAGGTTGAAGTCGAACTGCACGGTCGAAAGCTGCCAAAGTCTTCCAATGGCATCGACCAGCTTTACGTCGATCTTTGGACCATAGAACGCAGCCTCGCCAGGGATGAACTTGTACGGAATCCCTTTGCGCTCGAGCACCGTCTTGAGCGAATTCTGTGCAAGATCCCACTGCTCGGGCGAGCCGACGTAGTGCGTGCGATCCTCGGGGTCCCACGCCGAGAGCTCGACCTGGAACTCCTGGAAGCCGAAGGTGTGGAGCACGCTGATGGCGAAATCTATGCACCCCTCGACCTCGGCCTCGATCTGCTCCGGCGTGCAGAAGATGTGAGCATCGTCCTGGGTAAAGCCGCGCACGCGCATCAGGCCATGCATCACGCCGGAACGCTCGTAGCGATACACCGTTCCGAGCTCGCCCAGACGCACCGGCAGGTCGCGATAGGAGCGGAGCTGGTCCTTGTAGATCAGGATGTGGAACGGGCAGTTCATCGGCTTGAGCCGATACTCGGCGTCGTCGAGCTCCATGGTGTCAAACATGTTCTCGGCGTAGAAGCCTTCGTGACCCGAGGTCTGCCACAGGGCGCGTCGCGCCACGTGCGGCGTAAACACCAGCGAGTAGCCGCGCTTCAGGTACTCGGCGCGCAGCCAGTCTTCCATGATGGTGCGGATCAAGCCGCCCTTGGGATGCCAGAAGATGAGTCCCGGGCCAGCGAGTTCCTGAATGGAGTACAGATCAAGCTGCTTGCCCAGGGCGCGATGGTCGCGGCGCTTGGCTTCCTCAAGCTGCTTCATGTACTCGTCCATCTCTTTCTTCGAGTAGAACGAGGTGCCGTAAATGCGCTGGAGCTGCGGATTGCCTTCCTTGCCAAGCCAGTACGCACCGGCAATGTTCAGCAGCTTGAAAGCCTTGATCTTGCCGGTGGAAGGAATGTGCGGCCCGCGGCAGAAATCGACGAACTTTCCAGTGCGGTAGAGCGAAATCTTTTCATCGGGCCTGGTGAACTGCTCGATGAAATGGCACTTCATGAAGTCGCCCTCTTCCTTAAAGCGCTTCAATCCCTCATCGCGGTTCAGGAAATCGCGCGCATAGGGCTCGTTGCGCTCGACGATCTCCTTCATTTTGGCCTCGATTTTTTCGAGGTCTTCGGGAGTGAAGGGCGTCTCGCGCAGGAAGTCGTAGAAGAATCCGTTCTCGGTCGCCGGACCGTGGCCGAGCTTCGTCTCAGGGAAGAGTTCCAGCACGGCGGCCGCCAGCAGGTGAGCCGAGGAGTGATGGAAAACTTGCCGCGCCTCGGGATCTTTGTCGGTCAGCAGGCGGAGCTGCGAATCCTCTTCGATGGGACGGGTGAGATCGACGAGCGTGCCTTCTTCTTCGGCTACTGCGGTCGCCGTCCCCCCGCCTCCGTTGCCGGATGCATTGAGTGGCGCGATTTTAGCGGCCAATGCGGCGTCGGCCAGCCGGGGCGAAATAGACTTCGCGATGTCGAGGGCGGTGGTGCCCTTAGGAACTTCTTTAATACTGCCGTCGGGGAGTTGAACCTTAATATCAGACATAGGGTAGGTCTCCGCTCGCGCTTACAAGTGCGCAATGCCGGAAATTATTGGAGTCTTAAGTCTAAAGAGTTCGATCAGGAGAAGCAAACAAGGAAACATCTCGCAAAACGGATTCTACCGGCTCGAATACAAGTGGTGCCCCTGTTCAAGGCGTTTCAACAGATGTTAGGGGCTGAAAATCACGCGCAGCAGAAAATTGAAAAAGCCGTACTCACGAATGTAGTAAATGCTCCCAGCAATCGTGAGTGCTGCGCAAGACACTTTCGCCCACATGGGAAGTCTGTCGAATAACTTCTCAATGGCCTTATAGATCAACCTTCGTACTCCTGCTCAAGGAACAACCGCGCCGATGAGGGTTGGTAGCCTCACCGTCAGCAATTTACTCCGAATCAGCTGAGAGCTCCACGGTTGTGAGAGATAGAGCGGAGAGCAGAACAGGCGTGAATAGCTATCCAAAACACCGAAAACCGGGCACCAAGAAATATTTTGACCTCATCTCCTAAAAACTTAGTTGACCTTTTTCGATTTCGGGCGTCTCATCTACGAAAGCTTTAGGAGATAGACGTGAGAGGAAAAGCGAAGTCGAACCAAACCTTGACGCCCTTGGAGTTGCAGATCATGCAGGTGCTCTGGGAACAGGGGCCAAGCACGGTGAACGATGTGCAAGCCAAGCTGCCGGGAGATCCTGCCTACACCACCGTGCAGACGATGCTTAACGTGCTGTTCCGAAAAAGTAAAGTGAAGCGGATTGCCGAGGGCCGTGCTTATCGCTATCAGCCGATTGTGAGCCGAGAACGGGCGGCTGGCTCCGCCGTACATGATCTGGTGAAGCGCATGTTCGGCGGCTCGACTGAGGCATTGCTGATGGCCATGGTCGATACTCGCCAGATCAGCGCCGAAGAACTCGAGCGTGTTGCACATCGATTGGCCGCGGCTGATCGCGACGACGCAAAGGAGGGCTAGCCATGGAACGCGCACTGCTTGAGTACATCCTGAATGCGCTATGGCAGATTCCGCTGCTCGCCTCTGGTGGATGGCTGCTGATTCGCGCACTGAAGGCCTCACCCGCCGCACAGCACTGCATTTGGCTCGCGGTACTTGCCTTGGCTGTGCTGCTTCCGTTGCGCGGCATTATGAACAGCGACGCTGGCGACGGCGCGGCTGCTTCGATCACTGCCGACGAACTCCGCAGCGCGATGGCATTGCCTGCGGTCGTCGAAGCTGTGGCTACCCCAGAACCACCTCCGCGACTCGCGGAGAGTTCTCGATGGACGCGGATCCCTGCGCGCATTCGCAATGTGCACATCAGCAGCGGCACCATGCATGCAGTCACGGTCGTTTACATCGCGCTCATGGTTTTCGGGATCATGCGCCTCGGTTACGCATGGTATTCGGCGCGCCAGCTTGTGAACGCATCGCAGCCGCTCTCGCCCATTACCGAGAGCCTGCTGAGGCGCAAGTTGCAGAGTGTCCAATCAGCCAGCGGTGAATGGACGAAGCTGCCGCCGGTTCGCCAGTCGGACGCCGTTGTGTCGCCGGTAGTCGTGGGAGCCCTCTCGCCTACGATTCTGCTGCCGCGCAACTTCGCCCGGCACTCTGACAGCGAGGTGCGAGCCGCGCTCTGCCACGAGATGGCGCATGTGCGCCGGCACGACTACCTGGCCAATTTCATCTGCGAAGTCGCATCGCTGCCGGTGGCGTGGCACCCGGTCATACGAACTGTAGAGCGGCGCATTCGCCACACGCGCGAAATGATATGCGACGCGATTGCCGCGCAGGAGATGTGCTCGGAGATGGGCTACGCGCGCTGCCTGGTAGCCATGGCGCAGAAGATGATCGGCGTCAGCCATTTGGCCGAGCGCGCACAGGCGGTTGGACTTTTCAGTAAAAACACACTCGAGGAGCGGGTCATGCGATTGATGGAAACAAAATCTGTTATGAGTGTGCGGGCGAAGCTGGCCCGCCTCGCCTGCGGCGCTGCGGCAATGGCTTCGGCCATCGTGATCGCCGCCATCTTCCACGTGACGCCAATCATGGCCGCCCCGCAATCGTCGAACGCGCCCCAAGATGCACAGGCAGCGCCGGCACCGGTCAATGCGCCAGCGGACGTTGCCCCACCTGCGACGCCTGCCCTCCCGGCATCGCCTGCTGCGCCATCCGAGGCGGCGGTCGTAGCTGCCCCGGCCGCACCGGCTGCGCCGCAGATGGCCCCGGCACCGGTTCTGCCGCCAGCCGCTCCAGCATTGCCGCAGAAGCCAAGCGCACAGCATCTGGCGCAAATGCCGCCGCCCCCGGCTCCTGGCGGAGAGCAACAGCAGAGCGCGGTCGAGATGCCAATGAACTTTCCCGACCCCACAACGCATGCGGAGTTCAAGCGCCAGTTGGAGGAAATGAAAAAGCAGTTCGAAAGCCCCGAGTTCAAGAAGCAGATTGCCGAAATTCAGCAGCACGCACGGGAACTCACGGTGCAGAGCGAGGAATTCAGGAAGCAGATGGCGATTCTCCGCAGTGAAGAGATGAAGAAGCAGATGGAATTCCTGAAGAGCGAGCAGTTCCAGAAGCAGATTGCCGAGGCGCGGAGGCAGGCGACGGATCAGGCGTTCCAGGCTCGCAACGAGGAGATAAAGCGGAACATGGAGGAACTGCAGAAGAAATTGCAGAGCGGCGAATTCAAGCGGGACATCGAGAAAGCAATGGAACAGCTAAGGCAGGAGCAGATGAAGATTCAACCTGCGCACTAGTCCGTTGCAGTCGCACTATCGCTCACTTGGGAGTTGCACGTTTGACACGTGCGCTCCCATTCTTTTTGCCACGCAATCCGAGCTCGTAACGAACACCTAGGCTGACAAACTCTGCTCTCGAAAAGCCATCCTATGCAGCAGGAGCGCCTCGGTGTCGAACTCGGAACTGACTTCTATTCTGTTCATTCTTTTGTTGCTGGTGGGTCTCGCCCAGCTTCTGGGCTCTGTATTCGTAAGGCTGCGCCAACCGAAGGTCATCGGCGAGATCGTCGCTGGAGTTATTCTTGGCCCGGCATTGATCGGGCGCCTTCCCGTGGCGGCGCCGCTGATGGAAGCGATCAAGCACGAAGGCACGGTGCTGAGTTTCGTGTACTGGATGGGCCTTCTGCTGCTGATGTTCCTCTCTGGGGCCGAAACTCGCCAGCTCTTTACTCGCGAAGAGCGCCGTGAAGTCGGCTGGCTGACGATCTTCGGCACTGGAATTCCTTTCGTACTCGGCATCATGTTTGGCTCGCGGCTGCTGCATCCGGCCCTCGCCGGACCAACCGGCAATCGCATCTCGCTGATCATCGTGCTCGCCGTCGGAGTGGCCGTAACGTCGGTCCCCGTGGTGTCGAAGATCTTTGCCGACCTCAAGATTCTGCACACGCGTTTTGCGCGACTGGTGCTTGGCGTCGCCGTGCTTGAGGACATCGTGCTCTGGCTGGCGCTTGCAGTTGCGACCTCCATCGCAGGAAAGACCGCGCTGAACGTGCGTGCAATGTCGTGGCACCTGGCAACGACCGTCGCGTTTTTCGTCCTTGGACTCACAATCGTGCCGCGTGTGGTCAAGCGCATCAACAAGGCGCGGTTAAACGTGATTGCCCGGCAATCTCCCGTGGCCTATGCCATTGCCGTGTTGCTCGCCTACTGTGCCCTGGCCGGGGCGCTGGACGTAAGCCTAGTCTTCGCCGCCTTCCTCGCCGGATTTGCCGTGGTGCACAAGAAACGCCAGCTATTTGCCGAAGCTCTCGAGGCGATTGGCAAGGTGTCCTTCGCGATTTTCATTCCCGTTTACTTCGCCATCGTGGGATTGAAGCTGGACCTCGTGCACGGGCTCTCGCTCAAGATGCTCGCTGTCTTTCTAATTGGCAGCTGCGTGGTGAAGATCATCTCCGTCTCGCTTGCGGGGCGCTTTGCAGGATTTAGAGGACTGGATCTCATCAACCTCGCCATTACGGCCAACGCGCGTGGCGGCCCCGGTATTGTGCTTGCCAGCGTGGCATTCGATGCCGGAATCATCAGCCCAAGGTTCTACACCACGCTTGTACTGACCGCTGTGTTGACGTCGCAGGTCGCGGGTGCGTGGCTCGACTATGTGTTGCGCAAAGGGTGGCCATTGCTGAGCACACCAGATGTTGCGGAGTCTTCCGTGGTAGTTCCGGGGGAGAGCCGTTCAGCTGCCTGATTTGAGACACAAGAAAACAGGTGCTCCTATGTCTGGGTAAGGAGCACCTGCCTGAAGAAGGGAAGGGCTGGTTTTCCCTTTCCTAAAACGTGGTGAACGGCAGCGTAAGGCTCGTCGGGTTCGGGCCGGCCATTGCGTCCGGAGTTCCTGAACATGCGGTGCCAACGCCATAGAGCCCTGCGCCGAAGTTAAACGTGTTTGCACTCAGCAAGGATGCACTTTGGCGGATGATTCCCGTGTGCACGGAGAGCAGGAACGTGTCACCCGGAGCAACCGAGATATTCTGCACGCAGGTGTTCTCACCCTGCGGCGTGCCGCTGCCGAAGGCCGAGATGTTGAACGAGGTCTCGTCAATCTCGCCCGTGGTGTTGAAGGTGAATACCGCATTGCCCGGATTGTTGGCCGGATTCGTTTCCCAGTGCGTATCGAGCGATATCTTGGCGTCGAAGGTTTCAGTGGTGCCGCAGGTGTTCACCACGAGCAGGTTGTCGGAAAGCTGGCCCGGATTGGTGGCAACGATGGTGCCCTTCCGGTTCACATTCACCTGCACCGAACTCAGGATCTGTGTGAAATCCTGATCGGTCGCGAAGTTGTAAACGTTAAGGCATGTCGTAGCTTTCGGCACGACCAGCTTGACTTTCACTTGGACCGAAGTGTTTGTCCCTAGATGGGGGTCGCCAGCAGAGGCATTCAGATTACCAACCAGCGTGCTGCCATCAGTAGTGTTGTTGGCAACTGCTTCCGTAGGAATATAAATGCTGACCACGGTCGATCCTGTCCATCCGGCCCCAGTCACAGTGAAACTGGAGGCAGCAGGCGTTAGCGTCACCTGCGTACTTCCCGTCTGGTTCAATGTGAGCGTCGTCGGATAGGAAGGAAGGTTTTTGGTGCTGGTCTCAATATCCTTCAGGTTCAGCGTGAAGGAGCCGAAGTACCCGGCTGGGAACTGGTTAGCAACGACCGTATAAAGAATGGAAATGCGGCCGGGCGAGATAGCTCCCTGCCCATTAGGAGTGACGATTGCAGTGGGTGTCACGCTCGTGACACTCGACTGCACGTCATCACCGGCAAATGCGAAACTGCACAGAAACGCGATAGCGAGAAGACTAAAAGCGAAACGGCGCATCGGAATTCCCCTCGAAGGACTGCTTAGAAGTTTCTGCACTGCTTAGTCCTACAGGGCCACAACTTGCGAGTAGCGTTCCAAAGTAGCTGCTTTGTTTAAGTTATTGAAAATGCGTCTTGCGCCTTATTTCGCTCCGACTTCGGCACAAAGCTCTGCAGGGAGTCGCACACCGTAGTGGAAAATGTTTTCCCACGACAAAGGAAAGCTGTTGTCCCTTTACTCACAAAAATGCCCGGCCCCATGGAGGACCGGGCTCTTCGGAGCGGGAAGAGAACTACATCATTTTCTGGTTACCGGAATGCGGCGCTCGCACTCCACGCGGGCGCACTCCACGCCATGGAACTGCTCCTGCTCGGTGGAGCCGTGGAAGGCGGTCGTGCTGCTCTCGCCTCCGGCAATCACCTGCGCCACGTCGTCGAAGTATCCGGTGCCGACAAAGAGCTGATGCTTGATGGCGCGGTAGCCATCCTTCTCGGCTGCGAACTCTTTTTCCTGCAGAACCGAGTAAGCCGACATGGCGTTCTGCTTGTAGCCCTTCGCCAGGTCGAAGATCGAGTAGTTGAGTGCATGGAAGCCAGCCAGGGTGATGAACTGGAACTTGTAATTCATCGCCGCCAGCTCATTCTGGAAGTTCGCAATCGTTGCATCGTCCAGCTTCTTCTTCCAGTTGAACGATGGCGAACAGTTGTAGGCGAGCATCTTTCCGGGGAACCGCTCGTGGATGGCCTCGGCAAATCGGCGCGCCTCCTCGATGTTCGGCTCGCTGGTCTCGCACCAGATCATGTCGGCATAAGGTGCGTAGGCCAGGCCGCGTGCAATCGCCGTGTCGAGCCCGCTCTTGATGCGGTAGAAGCCTTCGCTGGTGCGCTCCTGCCCGATCAGGAACGGGGCATCGGCAGGATCAATATCGCTGGTGAGCAGTTTTGCTCCGTTGGCATCGGTGCGGGCGATGATGATGGTCGGCACACCACAGACGTCAGCAGCGAGTCGTGCCGCAACCAGTTTCTGAATCGCCTCCTGTGTCGGCACCAGGACTTTGCCGCCCATGTGTCCGCACTTTTTCGCCGAGCTCAACTGATCTTCGAAGTGCACCGCGGCGGCGCCCGCCTCGATCATGCCCTTCATCAGTTCGAATGCGTTCAAGGTTCCGCCGAAACCCGCTTCGGCGTCGGCCACCAGTGGAACGAGCCAATGCTTGCCGTTCTTGCCTTCCTGATGCCAGATCTGGTCAGCCCGCAGAAGTGCATTGTTGATGCGACGGCAGAGCTGAGGTACCGAATCGGATGGATAAAGACTTTGATCGGGATAAACCTGCCCGGCACTGTTGGCGTCGCCCGCGACTTGCCACCCGCTTACGTAAATGGCTTCCAGTCCGGCTTCCACCATTTCGATGGCCTGATTTCCCGTCATCGCGCCCAGGGCGGGGATGTGGCTGCTGGTCTGCATCAGCTTCCATAGCCGTTCGGCGCCGAGGCGGGCCAGGGTGTGTTCAATGTGAATGGTGCCGCGCAGGCGTTTCACGTCCTCTGCCGTATAGGGACGTTCAATGCCGCTCCAGCGCGCATCCGTGTTCCAGGTATGTGTGATGTCGAAGCCGTTGTTGTTCGCAGTCACTGTCGTTGCTCCCCTTTTGTAAAACTTCGATGCTGAGATGATTGATGTCTTGCTGCAAGTTGTGCTGCAACCGCAAATAAGCTGCTGCTGGATATGCCCTTCGTACAGCGCTTTCCTTCGCCAAACGTGGTCAGCCGTGCCTGAGCGCCGCGGAATTGCGAGCACCTGGCAATACGTAAATTGAATATTTCGACTTACAGGGTCGTGCGCCTGTTCACACTTCGGGCAAGGTTCAGTCCTGAAATTCGAACTTTCGAACGCGGCGTTGGTTGACGCCGGTTCCGAGGGAGAGCCCACAATGCCTGGGGCCAGAGGTCTATAGGGTCGTTCGTTGGGGTCCCGCGCGCCGGAACTGCGTTAGTCCACGCGCATTCCTGCCTTCAGATGCACAGGTCTGATTGACGGTTGCAGATGTTATGACTGTTTCGTTCGCCAGATGGTGGCGAGAATATTTTCGCCTGTTCGCGTGCTACGCGAAGGTGTTCTTTGGCTGCTTGCTAGATATTTCTTTCGACTTTTGCAGAATTTCCCCACAGGCCTTGAGTGGTTTGCCCGAGCTTGGCTCTTGATAATTGGGCCAGCGTGCCTCAAGCTTTTTGTATGCCGAATCCGAACTCAACCGCCGAGACCCCCTGCCCGATCTGCAACGGCACGGGGTGGCACATGGTGGCACGCGAACACAAGGGCCGCACCGTCGAGCAGGCTACGCGTTGCGAATGCATCCGCCGACAGCAGGGTGGGCGATTGCTTGACGCTGCCCGCATTCCTCGCCGCTATCTTCACTGCGAGCTATCGAATTTCGAGCATGAAGGCCCCTTCCGCTCGCTGGCCTCGGCCCACATGGCAGCGCTGCGCTTCGTCGAAGAGTTCCCCATTGAGAGCGCAGGACTGCTGCTCACCGGCCCCATCGGCTGCGGCAAGACGCACCTTGCCGTCGGCATTGCCAAGGAACTGATCGCGCAGAAAAACACCGGGTGCCTGTTCTATGACTATCGCGAACTTCTGAAGCAGATTCAAAACTCGTACAACGCCTCCGTGCAGGTCACCGAGATGGAAGTGTTGCGGCCAGTGTTTGACGCCGACGTTCTGATACTCGATGAACTCGGTGCAGCCAAGCCGACCGAATGGGTCTGGGACACCGTCTCGCACATTCTCAACACCCGCTACAACGACAAGCGCACTACGATCATTACGACGAATTACAAAGACCTGCCTCCGGCCGGGACAGAAATCCCCGAGGGCCGCGCGGTACGCGCATCACGCGAAGAAACTCTCGGCGATCGCATTGGAGAACGCATGCGCTCGCGCCTCCATGAAATGTGCCGCGTCGTACGAGTCGAAGGCGAAGACTTCCGCATGAAATACAAGAGCGCCAGCCTGCGCTAGCGCTCTTGTTTGCGCACCCATTTGGGTCAAGGTTCTTGCTGTGATGTGTACAGACCTGCTGTTTGACCAGTACGGTACCGACTAGTTGGTTGCGGTGTTCGCGCACTGCCCCAGCCTCTTCAACTCCTCCGCAAGCCTGCCCCACTCCGATTTCCCGAAGCTTTCGATCAGTTTCGACTGCACTTGTTCCCAGCGCTCGACCGCTTTTGCAAGCACCCGCTCGCCTTTTGCCGTCACCACTGCAGAGCGCGAGCGCGCATCACTGCCCGCGGCCAGCTTTACCCAACCCTCGCGCTCCATCGGAGTCACTGCACGATAGAGCGATGTGCGATCCATCTCCAAATCATCGGCAACCCGCGCCAGCGGCTCACCATTGTGACGTCGAATGCTGCGCATCACCGCGAACTGCGTCACTGTAATCCCCGAAGGCGCAAGTGCCTGGTCATACCTGCGCCCAAGAATGCGCGAGAGCTTCTTCACCGTCGTGCAGGCACAGGGTGAAACCAAAAGTCCGGAATCCTTCTTTGATGTGTACACATCATTCATGCTAGCATCACCACTCTCGCGGTTCAACGGGCGTGTTCGACGGCAGGTTCAAACCATGAAGTTGAGAAACTCACATTTTCACTATGCCTGGGTGGTGGCCGCCGTCACCTTCCTCGTGCTGCTGGTAACAGCAGGAATCCGCGCTACTCCCGGCGTGTTGATGGTTCCGCTGGAGTCCGAGTTCGGCTGGACGAACGTTGCGATCTCCGTCGCCATTGCCATTAATCTCGCGCTCTTCGGATTGATCGGCCCTTTTGCGGCCTCGCTGATGGAGCGTTGGGGATTGCGCCGGTTAGTGCTGTGCGCGCTCGCATTGCTGAGCGCATCTGTTGCAGCAACTACGCTGATGACCTCTCGATGGCAGCTCATTCTGCTCTGGGGAGTGTGCGTGGGCTCGGCCACGGGAGTCACCTCTCTCGTGCTTGCCGCCGTCATTGCCAATCGCTGGTTCGATCGCCATCGCGGAGCCGTACTCGGCGCGCTCACCGCGGCCAATGCCACAGGACAACTTCTCTTTTTGCCTGCACTCGCCCGCATGCTCGAGCATCATGGATGGCGCAGCGTATCTCTCACCGTTGGCGCATCGGCAGCCATCGTCTTCCTCGTCGTGCTGGCTTTCATGCGCGAGCGACCTGCCGACCTGCATTTAGGACGCTACGGCAGCAGCGAATCGAGCGCTTCCCTGCAACCGGCGCCCCCTGCTTTCACTCCGCTACAAGCGCTCGATCACGCCCGCCGCTCGCCTGCCTTCTGGGTGCTCGCCGGAAGCTTCTTTGTCTGCGGCGCCAGCACCAACGGGCTAATCGGAACGCATCTCATACCAGCCTGCCACGACTACGGAATCCCTGAGGTTCGCGCCGCAGGACTGCTCGCCATGATGGGTGTGTTCGACATCGTGGGCACCACGGCCTCAGGATGGCTGAGTGATCGATTCTCCAGCCGATATCTGCTCTTTGCCTATTACCTGCTGCGCGGGTTGTCGTTGCTCTTCCTGCCGCACACGCTCTCGCACGGACAGAACCAGTTGAACTGGTTTGCCATCTTCTACGGACTTGATTGGGTCGCCACCGTGCCGCCCACCGTGCGCCTCACCTCCGATGCTTTTGGCCGCGAGAACGCCGGCGTCATCTATGGCTGGATCGGGGCCGCCCACCAACTCGGCGCAGCACTGGCGGCGTTTGGCGCGGGATCGATTCGGACCATGCTCGGCGACTACAGCGCTGCATTCTGGATTTCCGGCACCATCTGCTTCCTGACCGGATTTACTTTCCTGTTCACCGGCCGAGCGCTCGAAGCGCGAATACCTGTTAGCGCCCCTGCTGCAGCAGACTGATTTAGAAATGGAGAAAACGTATGCCGTTCGTTCGAATTGATCTTCGTGAAGGAAAATCCACCGACTATCGCGCACGCATTGGAGATGTCGTGTATCGAGCAATGCGCGAGACATTGAACGTCCCTGAGGATGATCGCTTCCAGGTCATCACCGAGCACCCGGCCTCGGAACTTCTCTTTGACCGACGCTATCTTGGCGTGGAACGCACAGACGACTGCGTCTTCATTCAAATCACACTTAACGCCGGACGCGCTACGGATGTGAAGCAGAAGTTCTACAAAGCCGTGGCGGACGGGTTGCACGAGGAATTGAACTTACGTCGGGAGGACGTATTCATCAGTCTTGTCGAGGTCCAGAAACAGGACTGGTCATTCGGCAATGGCGTTGCGCAGTACGTGCAATGAAGTATTCACAAATGTAGATAAATGAAAGCCCCGCATCGAGGCGACTCGGGGCTTTCTGATTTCTCAGATTATCGCAATGCGCAAAGCTGCAGCATGGCGGGAAGATATTCCTTGCTGGCCGATCGCAGATACCATTCCTTGGCGTGCTCAGGCTCATCCGCCGCATCAAAAACGCTGCCGATCATGAACTCGGCTTCTGCATGACCGTTCACGGCGGCCACGGCCAACGCCTCACATTCTTCTTCGCTCATCTGGATCTTAGGAAACGATGTGAGGAAGCGGCACAACTCGCGCAGAGTCGCAGCCAGGCTCTTCCTGGCGGTCACGTTCCGTAACGGCATGGTTACAACTGGCATTCCACCCACACTCCTTAATGCGCGTAGTGTGCCAAACCTCGAGACAGCTCGGCAGTGATTTACTTCCGTCTGGAATTGTTCGCAGCGTCACAATCTATATCGGCAGGCGCGGCGTTGGCCATCATTTCTTTTGCACGGACGTAGAGAAAATCCCGATCCGGCGAAATTCGGAATACACACACCTTCTCCCAACCCATGCACGGTTCGCGATAAACTGTCCGCTGTGCTGACCCGTATCGAGTTCGATGCCGAGCGTGACGAGGAATTTTTTGCCGCGCTGCCTGCCGCGCCCGCAGTGTTCGCGCTGCGTCCGCCGCAGGCCCGGGCAGAGCCTTACGTCAGCAAAACAGCGAATCTGCGTCGCCGTCTTCAGCGACTGCTCGGTGAAGCCGAGGGACGCCGCCTGTCTCTGCGCGATCGCGTGGCCGTCGTCGAGTACCAGCCTGTGGGCGGAGACTTCGAAGCTGGCGTCGCGCTGTATCGTCTGCTTCGCGCCGAGTTTCCGCAGAAGTATTCCGACCGCCTTCATCTGAGGCCCGCGCCTCTCATTCATTTGTTGCTGTCGAATCCTTATCCTCGCGTTGCTGTCACCTCGCGCATCCGCTCGTTGCGCGGTGGAGGTGTCTACTTTGGACCTTTCGCCTCGCGTGCCGAGGCCGAACAGTATGCCAACGATTCGCTGGACTTCTTTCTGCTAAGGCGTTGCACCGACGAGCTCGCGCCGGATCCGGCGTTCCCCGGATGCGTTTACTCCGAAATGAAGATGTGTCTCGCGCCTTGTTTCAAGGGCTGTACCGACGAGCGCTACGCCGAGGAATCCCGACGCGTCGAACGTTTTTTCGAAAGCGCAGGACACTCGCTGGTCGTAGAAATCAGCCGGGCGCGCGATGAGGCCAGTGAACGCCTCGAGTTCGAAGCCGCCGCTGCAGCGCATGCCACGCTCGAGAAACTCAAGACGGTGCAGACTCGCGTCGCCGAGATCGTTCATCGCATCGACCGCCTCAACGGACTGATGCTCCAGCCTTCGCATCTTGAAGGGCACATCGAACTGTTTCGCATTGCAGGCGGGATGCTGCACTCGCCGGTGGCACTCGACCTTCGCGAACGCGTCGTGCATTCAGCCGAAACCGGGGCGCAAACCGCGACTCATCCGCAAAGCATGGAGGCGCGCATCAATCAACTGCTCGCAACTGTTGAGCCTACGGCACCCACGAGCGCGCAGGAGTGGATGGAGCACCTCGCGATTCTCAAGCGCTGGTACTATCGAACGAACAAGGTTGGCGAGATCTTTTTCGAAGATGAACACGGCGCCCTGCCCATGCGCCGTGTGGTACGCGCCGTGCGTCGCGTGCTTAAGGGTGAAAAGCCGGCAGGCGACCTAAGCGAGACGGCGGGAGATTATTGGGTCTTTCGCAGCAAAGAGGCCGGCCTGTAGCGCATCCCCGCAACTTCACGCGCATAAGTAAAGGGCCGGCCCACGCCAGCCCCAGATCAAGCCGTCCTGCAAACATCGATACTCCTCAATCTACGTTATTGCTGTTTTGCCGCGCCGTGCTTGGCTTCGCGATAACCGTTCTTCTGCGCGTCGGCTTCGCTCATGTACTCGCCATTCTTTGTCTTGCCATACCAGCGGTCGCCGGGCTTGTGATAAACCTTTGTGTCCTTGTTGACCCACACGCGATCTCCGCCGCCCACTGCCGAATTTGCGCTGCCAGCAGACGCGTCATTGGCCATCGCACCGGCGTTGCTGTTGCTTCTGGAACCGGTGTTGCTGCTTGTCGTCCCTGAGCTGCTGCTCATTGAACCCGTGTTGCCGGTTGTCGCATTCGTGTTGGCGGCTGCGTCTTTGGATTTCTTGCGGCTCTTCTTAGTGGTCGTCGCCTGTTGGTTTTGATTGGCGTTACTGCCCTGATTCGATTGTGCGCTTGAGCTACCCTGGTTTGTCTGCGCATTCGTGCCGCTCTGATTCGTTTGCGTGGAACTCTGGGCCGCGCTCATTGAAACGGCGAGTGCCAGTGCTCCGAGTACGGCTAATAGTCGTTTCGGCATACATCTTCTCCTAAGTGTGGTCGGAAGTGGCGCTCTGGTTGGATGCGCACAATCAACGCGGGTGGCCTCAGGCCAGCTTCTTTAAGGCAAAACCCGGGCCTGTGCTGAATGCGGCAACAATCCTATTGGTGAGTACGATCTGCTTACTCGCGCTGTTTCGAAAACACAACACGGATGCCGTCGCGCCAGCGTTCGTCGAGCCCTACCAGCTTCCAGTCCAGCTCAGGAGAGAAATATCGCAGCATGGTTGCCGTAGCAGGATGAACATGCAAGGCCGGCGCCGCGAGAATCAGAATAGGATCGCGCTCGGAAAGCATGCGCCCTGGAAAGTATCCGTACTTTGCGAAGTCACCTCGCCGCTGATGCTGACGCACGCGGGCCCAGTAGTCGAGTCCCTGCACGGGGAGATGAAAATCCTCGGCGGCCTTGAGTTCGATCACCGCCAGGCGGCCATCGCGCGTGACTCCTAGCAGGTCGATGACTGCACGATCTCCGGCGGCAAAGGCAGGCACCTGCGGGTACAGCACCGCAGAGTCAAGCCGCCCGTCCAGCAATGTAACATCGCGCTCCACCACCGACTGCAGCCAGCGTTCGGGTTGCAGCCGATAGAAAGGATGCGTGTGATCGCGGCCGACGCGCTTCTGCAACAAGCGTTCGATCAACTGGCGCAGCAGGGGTTCGGTCTGGTCGTTCCATTCATATTCTGCTGGCGCGGCGCCGAAAACGATTCGCTCTGCAATGCGGAAGTGCTCGTCCGGCTCCATCGTCGCACGCGCAAACTCCAGTCCATGAAACCGGAAGCTCACTGACGATGAGCTTTGCGCCACCGCCTCCACCTTTGGGCACAACGCTCTCATTCGATCCACCGACTTGCGAAATCGTTCCAGCGTTTGCTCGCGGTTGAGGCAACGCACGAGTTGCGATGAGATGTTCAACTCGGTGGCAAGATCGAGTTCCTCGGCCTGGTCCGTGTGCTCAGCGAGGGCAAACAAGCGCCACTGTGCTGCCTCGCGGTTCAGATGCGACATCCGTAACTGCGCCGTCGCCTCACGTCCGGCGGGAACGAAGAGCGCTACTCCACCAACATGCGACTTCGCCGAAAGATTTTCGCGACAATAATCGAGCCACAGAATTGCGACCGCCACCGCGTTGTCGATTGTGGTTTGCAACTCGCCTTCGCCACAGCCCACCACGGCCAGGCGCTCCTGCCCACGACGCAGCAGGCCGCGCGCACACACGGCACCAAAGGAGTGTTCGAGGTCAGCCGAGGTGGTGAGTCGATCCAGCGTCCACCCTGGAAACTGCGCCAGCAGTGCGCGTTCCAGCGTGCGCTGATACGCCGCCCTCATCGCCTTCAATGCAGAAGGAGACCGCCGTTCGGCTTTCGAACAGATTTCCAGCCGCGCTGGGCGCGTCTGTCCGAATCGTGTAACTGTGAGCTTGAGGATTCCGTTCTTGATTTCCGCAGCTATCGCGCGGCGCACGACATTCCGCTCTTCCGACCAGATTTCCAGCAGGCAGCGGTCGCGTTCCGGAGTGGCCGTGTAGTGCGCGTGCGTGAAGTCAAACAGTTCCTTGCCGTCTTCGATCACCACTGCCATCGGATTTTCTGCGACGTAGTCGGCGAGAAGCGCGGCAATTTCCTCGGGCGTCTGCACTGCACTCAACGCGTCATCCTCTTATTCTGCTTTGAGCGAAACGTTCTCGAACTCAGCATCTGCGGGCAGCGCGAAACGTTCGCTCTCGCGACCCCAGCGGCGGAATCCCGGCGCTTCGAAATGTACGCGGAGCTTATATACCGCCTTGTGCGTGATGCGAGTCTCGCGCTCATAGCGATTAATCCAGGGATGCCAAAGCAGCGGCATCTCGCCCGGGCCGTACGTCTTTCCATCCGGAGCGATGAGGCTTGCCTGCGGCTTCAGGTTGGGAATCAGGCGTCCGGTGCGCGAGTCGCGCGGCACAATTGAGAGCCGCACATTCTGCTTGCCCGAGAAATCGATCAGCTTTTTCGGATGCAGCTTGGCTCCCGCCACATCAAGAGCCACCTCGGTCGAGTCCAGAGAGTAAGCGACGAAATAGTCGCCCGATGGCTTCTCCGCTCCGGCGGCCGACTGCTGCCACATGGCTGTAATCGCCGCGCTCAGAGCGGCGTTGCATGGCTTCAGCAGTTCGGCTTCGTTGACGTAATCTGTTGCAGTCGCCAGCGGAATCTGCGGTACGGACTCGAGCGCAATCGGCACCGCTGCAAACTCGGCCACGGTCGTGCGCTCCGCAGGCGAACCCTCGCGCGCTCCGTTCACTTCCTCCACCGTGACCCGCAGCGTGTAGTTGCCGTCTGTATCCATCGGCACGTTGCCGCCATAGGCGTTGATCAGCGGATACCAGCCAAAATCGAGTGGAACCGACTGCTCGTTTCCATTCTCATCGCACAACGTGGCGCGCAAGGTCAGGCCCGGAACCATCCTGCCATCCACCATATCCATCACAAACACACGCAGGTGCACCGCATCATCGGGAGCATCGTGCCAAGCCAGTCGTCCATTGCCAGCCTTGTCCCACCAACCCTCTGCGGGCGTAATGGTGAATGCGACCCGCAACTGACCGGCGCGAACGTCGCCCTTCAGCGGACCAGAGTTGGCCAGCACCCAGTCGAGCACAGCAGACTCCGCCGCGCCCTCCTGCTTTGCAATCTTGACCTGCTCGGAACTTCCCCGGCTGCCTTGCGCCGCCTGCGGCATGCGAATAGGGGTGGAGGCCCCAGTAGCGCCTGCCGCTGGCGGTGGAGTGGATGAGGTTGGGGGCGGCGTCTGCGCCATCGCAGGCGTCATCTGCATGAAATAGCAAATTACGAACAGGGCTGGAATCAGTCGGCGATAGCGCCAGACAAACATCGTGCTTTGCGGCAAACCATCCTCCGGATTTCTTATGACCGTATGAAGCTATGAGGCGCTGCTGACCAACACTCTACACTGTAGGCGGCCATCGAGGCGATGATCACCCAGCAGGCGAAGTCCACGCCGGATGCGCGGGCACAATTAACGCGCCACGTCCAGCCGCCCGAGCCTGCGAACCTGCGCCATTTCTCGCGGCAGCGCCTGCAATAACTCCAGCACGGTCTGATGCAGTACGGGATGCTCTACTTGTGGTGCGATTTCCGCTAGCGGTTCCAATACGAATCTGCGCTCATGCATGGCTGGATGCGGAACCGTAAGTTGTGCCGTCCGAATGACGCGGCTGCCATAGAACACGATGTCCAGATCGAGTACGCGCGGCCCTTTCGGAATGTAGCCCTCACCCCCGCGCCGCCGCCCCATATCGCTTTCGATTCTCATCATGTGCCCGAGAAGATCTACCGGCTCGCCTTGCCAATGCAAAGCCACGGCGGCATTGGCGAACCACGGCTGCTCGGTGTATTCCACCGGCTCAGTCTCGTAGGCATGGGAGACGGCGGTCACCGTGGCGAAATCGCGCAGCGATGCTATGGCGGACTGCAGGTTTCCCATGCGGTCGCCCAGGTTCGAACCCAGCGATAGGTAGATCTGCTCCATTCGTTTGCTGTTTTTTCCTCCCGGCCCGCTGCTCACATTCTAGCCTCAAGCGCGAAATCACTGGGCCAAACGCAACCATCTACATACAACAGGTAGTGGTGATTCTGCTCAGGATTCGGCAATCCACAATCCATTGGGCTCTCCTGAACGCCCGCAAGGGGCATGAATACAGCACTAAAACTATAGCCCTGTGGAAAAACCCGCATAAAATCAGGTTGAAAGTGCTTGTCGTGCGCAAAATCAAAGCGTTATGATGTGCGGGATTGAGCGTTCGAGAACGCTTCATCTTCAAGGAGGAATATCCTATGGCTGCAGGCTTGACCAAGACTGCTCTCGTTCGTCTTCTGGCGGAAAAGCTGGAAACCAGCAACAAGGCTGCTGGACTGTTCTTGACCACCCTCGCGGAAATCGCCGTGAAGGAAACGAAAAAGAACGACGTGTTCGTTCTGCCCGGCCTTGGCCGTCTGAAGAAGTCCTCGCGCAAGGCGCGCGTAGGCCGCAACCCGCAGACCGGCGAACCGATCAAGATTCCTGCCAAGACCGTCGTGAAATTCTACGTCGGCAAGTCCGTGAAGGACGCAATCGCCCCGGCGAAGAAGAAGTAGTCTGGTTTTATGCGCAGAGGCCGGCCCCATCGGGTCGGCCTTTTTCGATTCTGCTCGCCTCTCGCGAAGCAGGGCCGTTCTCAGTTGCTCACAGCACCACGATCGTGATTCCCCGATTGATCCTGCCGAAGTCGCGATCCTCTTTGATGGCCTTCTCGCGCTTCACCAGTTCCCAGCTCGCTTCATTGGACATGCGGAAGTTCTCACCCGGAATGAAATCCTCGATAAACCCGACGCGCTTGAATCGATCCAGCGTCTTCCAGACCTCCTCTCGCAGCGCGCCGCCTACTCCCGTCGAGCCATAACCATGGATCAGCTTCAGCACCGGGACGCCTTCGTGACGAGCGGCCACAATGGCGCGTTCCATGCGCAGCAGACCGACGTTGACCGTAGGCCGACCTTCTTCGAGATTGATTGTCCGGAAGCTCATCTGAGTGCTGTTATCCATGGTCGCACAAAGAGCTCACGAGAAGCCCAGCTGCCTGTTTTGCGAGGATGAATCGCGAGCGCCCCAGCGCCGATGGATCAGCCCATCCTTGACCTCGAACCACTCCATCGCGATCAGTTCATAGCTCTTGCCAGTAGGCCCGAGCCCGCGAAACGCCTTCACCGATCTGCCGCGCTCGACGTATCGCACGGCCACAACGTCTGCTTCGGCGATTATTCCGGCAGCTTCCAACTGGATATTGAGGCACTCGATCAGATCTTTCCACACCGGGCGCGCCTGCTCCACGGTTCCCCATCCCAGCACGCCCCACACCAGCGCATCCGGTGAAAATAGACGGCAGACGCCATCGAGATCGCCCGCATTGAACGCCTGCACGTACGCAAGCACTACATCCTTTTCGCCAGCCATCACAGCCTCCGCCGCGAATTCTAGCATTCCGAGCTGAATCGAATTTGTTGAGGCGAGGTTGATTACTGCGACAGCTTCTCCGTCGGGTCCCCGTCATCCCTGCGACTCATGAACCCCGACACCAGCAGGTACACGTTGACCGAGTTCATGAGCAGAAGCAGCGCGCCGAGAACAGAAGCTTTCCACCCTTCGGCATTGTCGTCGTCGTATTCCTGATACAGATCGCGAATCTGCTGAGCGTAGTACCCAGCCAGCAGAGTGAAGATCACTACTGCGATCGAGCTGAGCGTCCACACCGAAGAGGCGCTTCCGAGCAGCAAATTCACGAGGATCAGAATTACGCCTCCCACAAGCATCATGAAAACACCGGTTACGGGGCGCGCAAGATCGGCGCCTGAGCGAAAGCCCCAAAGCGACATCGCACCATACATGAGCGCGACGCACAGAAAGGCCACTGCCAACGATGCAGGCGACAATAAAACGGAAAACTCCAGCGCGGAGAACACGGCATAAACAAACAACAACACCGCCGCGGGAGCCATCGAGAGCTTGCCAACAAATCGGTTGCAGAACCCCACCAGAATCAATTGCACGACGAAAATTACGCGCAGATACACCGCAAAGGCGAGGAAGTCGTGATTCTGGGGCAGACTCTGAATCAGCGTTGCCGCTGTTATCGATCCCACAAAAAGCGCGCAGGCAGCAATCGCCAGCGCGCGCGCAAGAACCCTGCGATATGTTCCTTCAATCACATCGCCTGATATCAGCGGGGCGTCCGATTGCGCCGGAGTCGCAGTGGTCCCGTCGAACACCACGCTCGCGTGCTCGTAATATCCTCCACGCGCAATATCATTTTCGGCGACAGGCATAATCCCGGTGCCCTCGGGAATAGGAGGAAGATTGCTGTGCGGCAGAGAGGCGTCGGGCATGTGTACCATTGTGCCGCAGGAACACTCGCCGCGGAAAGGCGAACTTCACGCCTTCAGGCTGGGCGCGATCAGTAATACGTGAGCTTCCGCTTGGTCGTCGATTCCACTGTGTTTTCGCCTGCATCCAGACGCGTCCTGACCTGCTTCGTCCAGTTTCCATGCACGTCATACGCGTAGCTGTAGCGTCGCTTTGTGGTCGTCACGTGCGGTTCGAGTTTTTCTCCTTGTGCCACGAGGTTTCCCTGCTCGTCGATGCCATATCCGGAACTCATCCTGGGCCGGTCTTTTTCCATGACCTCTTCTTCGCTGATGTCCCCATGCTCGTTGTAGCTGTATTTCGATACTGTCTCGCCCCAGATGCCCATATTGACGCGCTTCTCGATCAGGTTCCCCGCCTTGTCGTAACGGTATTCCGAATCGCCATGCGCGAAAGCCAAGGCCACGAATGCGGTCATGGTTTTCTTCTGCGCATCATTCAACGGCATATCCACTCCGCCGGTAATTTCCCTTGCTCCGGCGTCGATATTCTCCGCCCGCAGCTTGTCGCCCGTGACTCTTCCCTTCTCGTCATACGAGCGATGAATGCGTCCCATCACGATTCCATCTGCATTCGTGATCTCCGCCTCGGAAGGCCGGCCCTTGTCGTCATAAAGGGTCACAATGCTTCCACCCGACGGAATCTGGAAGAGCAATTCGCTGTCTTCCCAAGTGATTCCGCCCATCGCCATGTTTTGCGATCTCTCAAACGTTGGGAGCTGTTGCACGCTGCGCTTTCGTCCATGCTCGTCGTATTTGTAGTCGGAGAGCCCCGCGGCCCCGCCCAGGGACTGCAGTTTTCCCTCGCCGTCGTAGCGGTATGTCGTCACCACCGCGTCCGGGTCTTGTCCGGAGCGTAATTCCAGCAACCGGCCTTCCGGCGAATAGAGCCGCATTGTCGTCGTCGTAAATTTCTGCGAGGGGTAGCTCGTTTCCTCGACGCACTCCTTCACCGGCCCGCGCAACCCGACGTCCGACGCCATGGTCTTCAACACTGCGTTGCCACTTGCAGCCGCCGAATGCATTGCCGCCACCATCATCAATCCGACCGAAACCGCAGCCTGTACGAATCGCAAGCCAATCCCTCCAACCTGCAATCCTTGAGATGTCACCTGGAACATCGGTGACAACTGCTTCTATTGCCTTAATTCTTCAGCATGCCCCTACAATCAGACATGCTTCTCCGCGACTTCATTCTCGGGCTCCTTCTCCTTCCACCCGCTTTGTTCGGACAAGCAAAAGACGCATTTGGCGATGCAAACACTACCGCGCTCGCGCACTACGTCGCCGGACACATGTCTTTCCTCGCCTCCAACGCTCTACAGGGCCGCGGCAGCGGCACGCGCGACGAGTGGATCGCTGCGACCTATGTTGTTTCGCAATTTCAGTCCTTCGGACTCGACATGGCAGACGTACAGCGGGCCGGCTTTCCACGTGGCACAACCTACAATGCCATTGGCATACTGCGCGGCAGCGATCCTCGATTGGCCAACGAAGTCCTGCTCCTCAGCGCGCACCTCGATCACCTCGGCAAACGGCGCAGAGGCGATTCTGAAATCACCTACCACGGTGCCGATGACGACGCCAGCGGCACGACAGCCGTACTCGAACTGGCACGCGCGCTCGCCACTCTGCCGCGCCCGCGCCGAACGGTTGTGTTCGTGTGCTTCGGCAGTGAAGAAAATGGCGGATGGGGCAGCCAATACTTTCTCCAGCACCCGCCTGTGCCTCTCTCGTCTATCGTCGCGAATCTTGAATTTGAAATGATAGGCCGCCCCGACGGCGCCGTCGCCCCCTCTCAGCTATGGCTCACCGGATGGGAGCGCAGCAATCTGGGCCCAACCCTCGCCGCGCACGGCGCACCGCTCGTCGCCGACCCACACCCGAAGGAGCATTTCTTCGAGCGCTCCGACAATATCGCGCTGGCTCTGCAAGGAATCGTGGCGCAAACCGTCTCCAGCTACGGGCTTGGTGCTCACTATCATCAACCGAGTGACGATCTGGCGCACATCGATTTCCTCACGCGCGTCATCCAGTCGATGATCGCTCCCATCGAGTGGCTCGCCAACACCGACTGGAAGCCCGCGTGGAAGCCCGGAGGACGACCCACGATTCATTGAAACCCGCTTGGAGTGGGTGTAGCATCCTCGCTGTTTGTAGTTGAAAGGTAAATTGCGATGAAACACGCCGCGAAGGTTGACTGGTGGATCGGTTTAGCGGTCATCGTCGGCCTGGCAACGATCACCGTCTGGGCAATCAGCAGCCGCAATCCGGTGCTCTACGGAGTTGCCGCCGTCGTTTGGATCATTGACTTCGGCCTGTGCTATCCGCAATCTTACGAAACCACCGAAGACAGGCTTATCGTTCGTGCCGGTCTGCGCAGGTGGAAAATCCCATACTCCACAATCAGCGCGATACATCCCACGACGGATGGACGCAGCGCCGCAGCGCTCTCACTCGACCGCGTGGAAATCCAGTATGCGTCTGGCAATCTGCTGATTGCGCCCAAGGATCAGGAAGCATTTTTCGCTGACGTTTCGGCGCGGGCTCCGCAGCTCTCGAAACACGGACAGGACCTCGTCGCCTCACTGAACTGACTACGTGCGAACGTGAGGAATCATCTTTCTGGAGGCCCGAAGTGCACCGGCTCCGTTGCCCACTCGCCTTCGGACACCAGTCGCATTCCCGACACCGCCGCTAGCGTTCCCTTCTCCACTGCGCAGATCAGATAAACGCAACCGGTCCAGTGCCCTTCCTGCCGGTCTGATTCCGAAGCGTCTGCCGAGTGATCGGGATGCGAGTGATAAAAGCCCACAATCTCCAGCCCCGCCTCGCGCGCCTGTTTCTGTGAGGCGATCAGTTCCGCCGGATCGATCGAGTAACGCCGCTCCGGTTGCGAATCGCGGTTGCAACACGGCACGATGCGCTCAACATTCGAGTCCTGACCCTCACGCCGCCCCAGCAGAATTCCGCAGCCCTCGCGGGGATATGCCTGCTCCACCTCGGAACGCAACTGCTTCTGGCAATCGTAGGGAATCGAAAGCATTCGCATGATCTTGCGCCAGCGTCGCAGGGGCGCGCAAGTTCCGCTTCGCACGCCTGCCCGCTTGCAAAGTTGCCCGATTCTCTGCCGTGTGCGAGAGTAATGTGTTGCGAATCGCTACGGCTTTTCGCATTCATTCTTACTGGCTCCGTGGGGAGTTCAGTTTCTGGCGCGTCGCAATCCGTGAGGGGAACATGGCTAATTTCGCTCCACTGAAGAACGTAGTCCGCAGCTTCGATCAGGCTGTTCAATGGCTCACCGAGCACGGGTTCGAGGTCTCCTCGGCTTCGGGCAGCGGTCGCCAGGTCAGGAAATACAACTGCGTCGCCGTGATCGAGCCCGGCAACAACGCAAACGCGCGCATCGCTCAGTTCCCTGCCTGCCTGATCGCCGGAGAGCCTGCCGACCTTGTCGATCGCGGATACCAGAAGTTTCTGAAGACCAGCAAGCTTGAAATCGCAGCAACCGCCGATCATCTTCAGAACCTGCATCGTTTCAGCGAGGAGCTGAAAGAGGCACTCGGCTACACCAGCCTCTACAACGAAGGACTGGGCAGCGTCAGTGCTCGCTATCGCTACGACCGTGTAGTCGGGCGCGACCTGCCGGAACCGGAGCGGGAAGCGCGTCCGTGGGAGCAGCACAAAAGTTCGTAACACCACATCCGCTCAGGTTGCCTGCAAACGAGGAGGGCGAGTTCAGCTCACCCTTTGCTTTTGCCTGTTTTCGATCATTTTCATTCCCTTCTCGTGTAAACCTTCGAGCGCAAACCCTAATCCAAGCTTGAGGACGTTCCCGTTGCGTCGGCTCCGTTAGCCGCAATTTGCATTTGGCCGGGAACCTGTCAGCGCTCGCCTGCCAAAGGTTCGCGCTCATGAGGGAAACATGATGAAGTATGCATTCAGGCTTCTGCTTGTAGCCGCGCTCGTTTCAGCCGTGCCGGCCTTTGCGCAGTACGACAAAGACGACAATGCCAAGGACACCGACAAGAAGGTAACGTCTTCCGGCAACCAGGATCGCGGCGAAGTTGAGAAGCGCCTCACCGAGGCCGCTGCCGATCTCAATCGACTGACAAACGCGGAAGATAACAACATTCCGCAAACCATTCTGGCTGACGCCAGGTGCGTCGCCATCGTTCCCAAGCTTATCAAGGGCGGATTCGTCGTTGGCGCGCAGCATGGCCGTGGCGTAGCGACCTGCCGCACCCAGAAAGGCTGGAGCGCTCCCGCCTTCTTCACCATCACCGGCGGTAGCTGGGGAGCCCAGATCGGCGTGGAAGGCGTCGATCTCGTAATGCTCTTCATGACCCAGGAAGGCGCTAACAAACTGCTCGATGCCGAATGGAAAATCGGTGCCGATGCCGGAATCGCCGCAGGACCGTTTGGCCGCGATGCCAGCGCCAACACTGACTGGAAATTGAACAGCGGCATCCTGACCTACTCTCGCGCCAAGGGAGTTTTCGCTGGAGCCACGCTGAACGGCGCCAACGTTCGTGCCGACATGGATTCGATCCGCTCGTTCTATGGACGCACCTATGACTTCCGCACGCTGCTCACCGGACAGGTCACGCCGCCAGCCGCTGCGCGTCCTTTCCTGGCGCAGATTCGCCAGAACTTCCGCGAAGCCAACGCCGCGAAGTAAACGCTGTCGAGTAGCAGTCAGCTTACGGTGCTGAAGAGCGATAACGGATGAAGGTCCAGCTTCGGCTAGACCTTTCTGTTTTGCTTGAACGAATCGAACAGCGAACTTACGCCACGGGAGCTGGCAAATTGGCGTTCGCGTAGTAGAGGTCGCGCATTGCCTGCTGCACACGTTGCGAGAGAGCGTCCATGTCTCGGGCCACTAATCCGGTGGTCGGGATGAGCTCGCCAACTACAAGTCGGAAGGGCGTGGGCTGGATCACATAGGTATTCATCGGCAGCGCCTCGTATGTTCCGATGATGGCCATAGGAACGATGGGCACTTGCGCCTTGATTGCCACATAGAAGGTTCCGCCGAGAAATGGCTGGAGGTGGCCATCCGTGCTGCGTCCGCCTTCGGGGAAAATAACGAGCGGCATGCCTCCTCGCACCGTTTGCGAAGCTGACGAGAGAGATCGCAAGGAAGCGCGGGCGTCCGTGCGATCGATAGGGATCTGACCCGAGCGGCGCAGATGCCATCCCAGGAACGGCAGGCGGAACAGCTCAAGCTTGGCGAGGATGCGGAACTGGAAGGGCAATCCCACGTAGAGCACCGGGATGTCGAGCGCCGAGGAGTGATTAGCGGCGTAGATGGCGGGCTGTGACAAGTCGATGCGGTCTAGCCCTTCGACCGTGAGCGGGCATGACGAGGTTCGCAGGATGAGCCACGACCAGAGACGGGCAAATCCATGCTGCATCCGTCCGCTGCCATCAAAAAGCGAGCTGATCAGCGACAACGTCCCCAAAACGGCGGTGTAGAGGTAAATGAGCGGATTGCGCACCAGATAGGACGCGAGTTTGGTGGAAAGTCTGTGCGCTTGTTTGCTCATGCTGATTTAAAGGATAAAGCAGCGCAGCGGCCCCGCGGGGAAGATTCTGAGTAGAGCTTGTGGAACAGAAAGCGCCACCTAAGCACCAACTCTGGACGACTTTGGTGCATGTAATTCAAAGATTTAGCAAAGCGGAGTCTGCGGTGCTGTTTGTAAATCCGAACCCAATGGGCAACTCTGGGTATGTTGCAAGGACTCCAAATTCAGTGGAGAACCTGTTAATGAGAGCTGTCCGTGTCCTTTCTGCTCTGGTCTTTTCCCTTTCAGCAATTTTGACCCTCAATGGATGTGGCGTTGGCACAGCCGCCCCTTTCAATCCCGCACCGACCGTACAGTTCACGGCAAATCCGACGTCCGTTCCTCTGACGAACGGGAGTGCGACGCTCACCTGGACTTCAACTAATGCCACCGGTGCAACGATTGACCATGGTGTCGGGGCCGTTGCGGCCTCCGGCTCAGTGGTGGTCAAGCCGACCGCAACCACCACCTACACAATCACCGTCACAGGCCCGGGCGGAACCACGACGGCTCAGGCTACCGTAACTGTTTCGGCCAACGCACCGACCGTAACCATCACGGCCAATCCTACTTCGATCCAGAAGGGCAGCCCGACCACGCTTACCGTAGCGGCCACCAATGCTACCAGCGTGGTGGTAACCAACAACGTCGATCAAACCAGCATCACGCTGCAACCAGCAGGCGGAACCGCACAGGTGACTCCGCAGACGACGACCACCTACACGGCGACCGCAACGGGCACGGGTGGAACCGTGACCGCGACAGCCACGGTGACCGTGATTGGGCCTCCACCAACGGTGACGATTACGGCCAATCCTGCGGCAGTTCAGCCCGGAGGTCAGACCACGTTGACCGTTACTGCCACGGACGCACAGGCCGTCGCAATCACCGACAACGTGGACACCACGACTTACCCGCTGACTCCTACCGGAGGAACGCAGGTAGTAACGGTGAATAAGCTCACTACGTTCACGGCCAGCGCCACCGGCACGGGCGGCACCGCCACGGCGTCGGTAACGGTGAGGATCACCGGCAGCGTGCAGGCGGTAAACCATGTGCTCTTCATGCTGCAGGAGAACCGTACCTTCGACCATTACTTCGGCATGCTGAATCCGTATCGCCATAACAACGGCATGGCCACTGGCGATGACGGCAAGGTGTACGACGTGGACGGGATCGATGACAAGCTGTCCACCATCTCCAACACCAACGATGAGGGTCAGACGTTCAAGCTGTTCAAGACCACCTCAACCTGCCTGGACGACATGACCTCGGCCTGGCTCGAAAGCTATGGAGAGGTGAACCGTTACGATTTCTCGACCACGCGCAAAATTCTGATGGACGGCTTTGTGCACGTCGCTGAGAACTTTGCCCTGAGCGGCGCCGGGAGCGGCACGTTTACCGATACGACAGGAAGGCGCGCCATGGCGTATTACGACGAGCACTTCCTGAATTACTACTACTACATGGCATCGCAGTTTGCGCTCTCCGACCGCTGGTTCTCTCCGGTTTCGAGCAAGAGCACGCCCAACCGCATCGCGACCATGACAGGCGGCACGACGCAGGGACTCGTGCGCGATCCGTTTGTGGATGACAAGCTCACTGGCCTGACGATCAAAACCATCTTCGAGCAACTCGATACCGCTCCGACTCCGGTATCGTGGAAGATCTACTACTCGCTAACGGGCTCTAACGGCGTGCCGTTTACCACCTTCACTGGCTTCACCTATTCGAGTAAGTATCTCTACGGCAATCCGACGCACGCGGCGTGTACCGCTCCGCTGACGCCCGGAAACTCGACCAACACGTTCTGCATCGACACTTCGCATATCGCTCCGCTGTCGCAGCTCTACACAGACATGGCGAATGGCACGCTTCCAGCTTTCGCCTACATCGAGGCCGGATACGGACAGGATGACGAGCATCCCGGTTCGGGGCAGTCGATTCTGAACGGTCAGTCGCAGGCGGCAAACATCATCAATAAGCTGATGGCCAGCCCGTCGTGGGCCGATTCGGTCTTCTTCCTCAGCTATGACGAAGGCGGCGGCCCGTACGATCACGTGCCTCCCGTGCCGGGACATACCAACGATTTCACCAGCCCGAGCCTGGGAGTGACGACCGATATCGGCAGCATCGCCGTCAATCCCGATGGCTTCAATCCTTGCTTGCCTGCGGGTGGAACGCCAACGGCGAACTGCGATTTGAAAGCGGGCGAGCCGGGCACTTCTCCAACGGATGCGGCAACGGCAAACGGATTCAAAGCACAGTTGGGATTCAGATTGCCCAACATGATTGTGTCTCCGTTCACGAAGAAGCACTACGTGTCGCACACTCCGATGGACCACACTGCGGTTCTGAAATTCGTGCAAAGCCGCTTCATCGCTCCGGGCACAAGTCTGACGCCTCGCGATGCGGCGCAGCCGGATCTGCTGGAGTTCTTCGACTTCACCATGATCCCGTGGGCGACTCCGCCAACGCCTCCAGCGCCGGTCACCAATGCGTCGCTCGGAACGAATACCTGCACGCCGGATAGCATGGGTCCATAAGAAGCAAAGAATGTCCATAGCCCGGATACTCGCAGTGTCCGGGCTATGTACTGAACTTGTAACACAGGAGAAACGCAGACCTATTCTGTTGCGGTCTCAGGATTGGTAAGGCTCTGAACAGTTGACAGTAATTCCCTCGGGTTCATCGGATCAATACAAGCCGCTGCACCTTCGAGCGGTGGCTCGTCTGCTCGGAGCAGAGCAAGTACGGGAGCATTCGAACAACGTCGAACAGCCGCAATCAGTGCTTGCTTGTCGCGATGAGGTATGGAGTGCCCGATGATCACGAGGCTGTAAGAGTCCTGCTCACAATGGTTCAGAGCGTCGATGAATCCTTCCGCAGATACAACGGAGTGTCCTTGCACTTCGAGCAGTGACTGGCGGGTCTGGAGCAACGCTCTATCGTAGGAGACCGAGAGGATTCGCGATTGCATACTCATACACTCGAATAATAGAACGAACCGAAGCCTATCTATTATCCCCGAACGCGACAAATGCCCCCAGTCCCATCATTGCAATGCCGGACGCCACTCGCTGATTGCGGCGGAAACGAAAGCTAGATCGCAGACGCTTACCAATTGGAGCGGCGAAGGAGACTACGAGCAAGTCGGCAGTGGTGTTCAACGAAACGGACATCACACCAAGCAGCAGAAACTGCACCATGACATGCCCAAGCGATGGATTCACGAACTGGGGAAGGAACGACAAGAAGAACAGAGCCGTCTTGGGATTCAGAACTTCTGTAGCTACGCCTTGCCGGAATGCACGATTCGGAGCCGGTTCCTCGTACGAATCATCGATGGGCACGTTCCGTGTCCGGATCATTCGCACCCCCAACCAGAGCAGGTAGATCGCTCCCGCGTATTTGACCACCGCAAAAGCCGCCGCCGATGCAGCCAAGACCGCTGACAATCCCAGCCCAGCAGCGATGACGTGGATCAGTCCTCCAGCGAACGTGCCAAATGCTGAAAGGATACCCTCTTGCTTGCCTCCAGCGAGGGTGCGGGTAAGGACATAGAAAATCCCGGGGCCAGGAGTGACCGCAAGCAGAGTCGCCGCAGCAAGAAACAGTACGAGGAGGTGTCCGTCCAACATTTCGAGATTATAGCTTCGCGCTCGACGCGAAGATCGGCGTTCTTGAATCCGAGTTCGGCCGCTGTCCCGCTCGGCCCTGATTGGCAATTTTGAAACTTGAGTGTTATCCGCGCGCGACCGCACCCGTAGGGCGCAGCATGAGAAAGTCTTTCTGGTGATCGTTGCCAACTACAAAGATCTGCTCACCAGCAATCTCGAAACCCCACTTCCTATAGAACGCGATCGCACGTTCGTTCTCGGAGAAGGCGCTGAGCCACACGGGACGCGGCGATTCAGCACTCAGCATGGACAATGCGCAGTGTACAAGCGCGCTGGCGAGACCCGCTCCGTAAAACGGGGGGCTGATGTAAAGCTTGCGAAACTCTGCGGCATTAGGAGCCGCGAGCAAAGGATGCGGATTGCGGCGGGCCACAACCATGTATCCAGCCAGCTCGCGCTCGGGCGTGAAGGTTTCAGCGACGAGAACGATCAGATTTTCGTCTTCGATGAAGGATTCGAAGCGGGCTACCGACAGCTCGTTGCGAATGTAGCTATCGAGGTCTTCTGGAGCAGTTGCTGGGCAGCCAAGAGGAAACAGTTCGGCCGCAAACACCGCAAGATGCGCTGCGTCGGAGATGGTAGCTCGACGGATTGAAGGATGGGGAAGCTCGGTCACGTTCGGTTACTAGATTACAGGAGCTTCGAAAGAAGCGTCATGCCGACACGAGGTGCCGCGCAAAAAACAAAATCCCCACCCTAAGCTCGAAAAGGCGGAGGTTAGGATGGGGCGCGATGTTCGATATCAACTTTGGTTAGCCAGCGATGCGCTTGTAGTCCTTCTTAAACGCAGGATCGTTGCCGAGGTGCGGGGCAGCAGCGCGGAGCTCAATGGCCGCATCGGCGCGGCGTCCTTCCTTCTCAAGAACAAGACCCAGCTTCCAATGAGCGGTGCCGTGGCTGGGAGCGCCGGCTTCGGGTTCGCGCGAAAGATACTGGCGCAGGTAGCGCTCTGCGCGCGGCATGTCAGCGCCAGTTTCGAGCAGTGCCTGGGCGGCGGCGAAGAACGGATACGCATCATCGGGAACGCGGCGTTGGGCTTCTGCCAAGGTTGCGTCGAGATCGTTCCAACGCTGCTGGTGAGCAAGGGCGCTGGCGAGATAACGATACCCACCGACGCGTGCCGGGTCAGCTGAGATCGCCATGCGGGCAAAATGTTCGGCCTCGGAGTAGCGGCGATAGGTTTCGCTGTCGAGGACGGATGTGAGGTCGATGATGGCGCGATAAAGGCGCGGGTTGAGCTGCACGGCCTGACGCAGATGTGACTCGATCTCCGGCAGCGGACGCTTCTGCATCTGCAGCAGAGCGGCTTCGGCGAGTGCTCCATCGGCAGCATTGATCTTGTAAATCTGCTGAAGCGTTTCACGGGCCTTCGACTTGGAGCCGCCGACAAGAGCAGGCGACTGCTCGTAGAGTCCCATCGATTCCTTGAGGCAGCGGATGTTGCGAGGGTTGATCTGCAGGCAAGTATCGAGTTCGTGGCGCATTTGGCGGGCTAGCTGCACGCCGCCACCGAGGACTCCGAGCTGCAAGGCGCGATCGCCTAGCGTGTCGGCGAGCTGGCAGTGGAAGTCGGCGCTCGCAGGAGCGATGTCAACCGAGCGGCGCGCAAAATCGACAGCCTTGTCGAAACTTCCATAGGCATCGTAAACAGCGGACATCCACGAGAGGGCTTCGGCGTCCTGCGGATTGTGCTTGAGACGCTCCTGCGCAACGGCAGCGAGTTGGCGGAAATGTCCCTGCTCAAGAAGGGTTTTGCCATCGGCGGCAGAGGCCGCAACGGAGGTGGCAAGGAGTGACGAGGCGATAGCCAGCAGAAGTGTGATCTTTCTAAAGTGGTTAATGGAAGGGATGAACATCAGACCTCTTAACGTTTGTCGCACGGGCGGTCGCGGAGAGAGTGACAACAATGGCAATGGTGCGGCGCGATGGCACACCATTTACAATCGAGGCACTGGAGATTTTGCGGCGGATCTGTTCGCTGCGGGCTCCGGGACGGCCGGTAGACTTCTCTATCGTTAGGAGCTTAACAGAGATGATGGCAGATGTCCGTAAGGGATTGATCATAGTCAATACCGGGCCGGGTAAGGGCAAGACCACGGCAGCAATGGGAACCGGTCTGCGCGCAGTGGGCGCCGGATTAAAGGTTTTGATGCTGCAGTTTCTAAAAGGATCGTGGCATTACGGCGAATTAGACTCGGTGAAGGCTTTTGGCGATCAATTTGTCATGAAGCAACTGGGCCGCGGATTTGTGAAAGTCGGCGGCGCGGAAACCGATCCAGAAGACGTCAAAATGGTGGAAGAAGCCTGGAAAGAGGCCGAAGAGGCCATCCTGTCTGGACTGTATGACCTGGTCATTCTGGACGAAATCAATTACGCCATCGGCTACAAAATGCTCGATCCGGAAAAAGTGGTCGAGGTGCTGAAGCGGAAGCCGGAAATGGTGCATGTGATTCTGACCGGACGGAATGCGCATCCGAAGATCGTGGAGATCGCCGATACCGTGACGGAAATGCGCGAGGTAAAGCACGCGTATCAGAAGGGGATTCAGGCGCAGCGGGGGATTGAGTACTGAGGAGCAAGGTTTCAAAGTTTCAAGGTTTCGCGAGGTTTCGCGAGGTGGGTGGTTGGTGACCTGGGGCGGCGGTTGAGATTGGAGCGGCGGCTGGGTCCTTCGCTTTGCTCAGGATGACACCTCAAAGGCAAGAGCAAGGGCAAAGGCAAGAGCAACAACCACGGAAAGAGCAAGATCAACGGTAGGAGTTAAAGACCCACCTCTGCCAACAACAGGCAGAGGTGGGGCACCGTGGTTTTGCACCGTCGGGTTGGAAGAGAAAGTCGTGAAAGCATGAGTTGGTTTAGGCGGGAATCGCAGGAACTGGATACGAGCGGGGAGCGCAAGGTGCGCACCGAAGGGCTCTGGGTGAAGTGTGACCAGTGCCGGCAGATTATCTGGAAGAAGGATTTGGAAGCGAACTTCCACGTGTGCTCGAAGTGCGATAAGCATTTCCGCATTGATACGCGGACGCGACTGGGGTATCTGCTGGACCCGGGCTACGTGGAAGAAGACAAGAATCTGGTAACGACTGACCCGCTCGGGTTCGCAGATCGACGCCCTTATAACGAACGCCTGAAAGAGGCGCGGAAGCTTACTGGCCGCAAGGACGCGATTGTCAATGCGCGCGGGAAGATTGATGGGCGAGCGGTGATCGTGTCGGCGATGGAGTATGGCTTCATCGGCGGCAGCATGGGAGCCGTAGTGGGCGAGACGATTACGCGGGCGGTGGAGAAATCATTGCGCGAGCGCGTGCCGCTGATCGTTTTTTCGTCCACGGGCGGAGCGCGCATGATGGAAGGCACCGCCTCGCTGATGCAGATGGCAAAGGTATCGGCAGCGCTGGCCCGGCTGGATGACGCGCGCGTGCCCTACATCTCGGTGCTGACCGATCCGACGACGGGCGGAGTGACGGCGAGCTTTGCCATGCTGGGCGACCTGAATATCGCCGAGCCGGGAGCGCTGATTGGATTTGCCGGACCACGCGTTATCGAGCAGACGATTCGACAGAAGCTACCGGAAGGTTTCCAGCGAAGCGAGTTCCTGGTGGAAAAGGGATTCCTCGATGCAGTGGTGCACCGGAAGGATATGAAGGCGTATCTGGGACGGGCGCTGGCGTGGATGGCGGCGTAGGGCGAGGTTCAGGTTTCGCGAGGTTTCGAGTTTTCGCAAGGTTCAGAGGTTACAAAATCAAAAGCACAGTCAAGACCGCCGATTGATGACCTGGGCAGCAGCGGAGATTGGCGCGGAAGCTGGGAGCCTTCGCCTGCGGCTCAGGATGCACCATAGTTTTGCTGAAAACTTTCGTGTTGAGAACACTGCGTCGTGAATGACAACACGATCAGTTCGGCAATTGGTATTCGAAGTCGTAGGAGTGCTTGCCTCCGGCGACGTTGATGTAGAAGGTGCCGGAGATGCCCTGAAGGGAGCCGGTGCCAGAGCCGGGCGCAACGAGTATCTGCATATGCTGGCCCGCGGCGTCCATGGTAGCCGAGTGCTGCAGCGCAAAGCTGCCTTTGCGTCCCTCGAGTGTGCCGGTGACCAACTCCATGGCTACATATCCAGCCTCTCCCGCCTTGAAATTGCCAGCCGAAATCATCTCGCCCTTCGTGATGGCCTCGAGATCTCCGTGGATGACCTTGTCGATCGACATGCGGGCGATGCCGTCGGCAGCAGCGGGAGTTAGAGGCTGCATTTTCACTTCAAATGTTCCTCGGGCGTGATGGAGCACAGGCTTCTCCTTAGAGGTCTGGACGGCCGTGGGTAGCAGTGCGGCAAACAGCAGCAGAATTGTGCAACCTGGCATGCTGGGTTGGATGCGGTACAAGTCTGCACTGTCGTTTTATCTCTGGACAGTTGCGCAGCGGTGGGTATTCGTGGAACTCAGAAGCGATCCGGAGTAAAGTGCTGGCTGTTGAGCAAACGAACGAGGATCCACGTGGCCACCCCTGGTCGAAGAATGGAAGAGTTGATGACCATACTTGCACGCCTGGAGCAGTGGAAGGAACAGGGCGAGATCTCACCGGAGCAGCACGCGCGTTTGGCCAGCCTCTCGCGAAGAGAACCCTTCTCGATTTATCTGGAGCTGAACGTTCTCCTTTACGGCGGCGTGCTGGCATTCGTGGCCGGACTGGGATGGACGGTTACAACCTGGGCGCATCAGCTCGGGGATGTAGTTGTGCTGACAACTCTTTCAGGCATCTTCCTTGTCTGTCTCGGGTATTGCTTCTGGCGCGCGCCCGCATGGTCGCCCACGGAGACGTGTGCACCAAGTGCGGTTTTCGATTACGTGCTTTATCTCGGCAGCCTGGTTTGGTGTATAGAACTCGCTTACGTGGAGAACCGCCTTCATCTGCTCTCGGGGAAGTGGGACCTCTATCTGCTGGTGACTGCCTGCCTGTTTTTCTTTCTCTCTTATCGTTTCGACAACCGATTTGTGCTGTCACTCGCTCTGTCCTCACTTGCGGGATGGTTCGGGCTAACGGTGTCGCACTGGCCCACCCATGAAGAGGCGGCGTATCGCCACTGCGCCCTCTTTTACAGCCTGCTGGTCATTGCCATCGGAGTGGCTCTTCTGCGCGTACGTTTGAAGCCGCATTTCTTCAGCACCTATCTGAACGTGGGAACCAATGTTCTCTTCTGGGCATTGCTCTCCGGCGTGTTTGAACGGGAGGGCTATGGAATCTGGCTATTCGCTCTGCTTGGCGCCTGCGGCGCATCTCTCGCCTGGGGGTTGACGCGGCGGCAGTTCGCCTTCGTTGCTTACGCCGCGGTTTACGGGTACGTGGGCGTCAGCGCGATCCTCATGCGCGATGTCATCGGCGATACCACAATCCTGAGCTATCTCGTGATTTCCGGAGTGGCAATGCTGGTGGCGCTGATTCAGATCGCGCGCCACTTTGGGAGGACAGCGTGAGAATCTACACGGTAATCGAAGAAGAAACGCTGCGCGCCCGCAGACTGATGGAGGATTGGACCGGAGAGGGCATCCTGAGCGAGGCACAGTGCAAGCGCCTGGAAGCGGAGACGGCGTGCGAGCTGCGCACCACGAATGTTTATCTGCGGCTGATTTTGTTCATTTTCACGTTGGTGATCGTAGCAGCTACCGCCGGGCTGTTTATCAACGTAGTTCTTTCGCCCGCGTCGGCACAAACGACCAGCGTGTTTTGCGTGATCTTCGCTGGCCTTTGTTACGCGGGGGCGGAGATTGTCGTGCTGAAGCTTCATCTGTACCGGTACGGCATTGAGGAGGCTCTCGCCGTTTGGGCGCCGGTGTTTCTGTGCATCGGGTTACACCTGGTTCTGTTCAACGACACACCGACCAGAAAAGGCGGAGCCGACTGGGGCGTCCCTGCCGCTGGAGCAATCGCCTGGATGTGGATCTGGCGACGCTTCGGGTACTGGTATGCGTTTGTGGCAGCGATGATCTTTGCGGTATTTGTGCCAGGGTACTGGACCTCGTCCATTGCAGCGCAGCACTTGACTGTTGCCTTTTTCTACGGCGCTGGATTGGCGGTCATCGGCGGGGTACGCCGTAGGCATCGCTTCGACTATCTTGAGGAGACTTACTCGTTCAGCGAAGCGCTTCTCTGGCTTGGGATTTATCTGGCTCTCAATCTGAAGCTCTCGGGGCTGGATCTTTATCTGCGGTGGTGGAACGCCGGCGTCGAGACTGCCTCTGCGCTTTCAAAGCCATTCTACTGGACGACGTGGGTACTTATCTGGTGTCTGCCGCCCGTGGTAATTGTGCGCGGGACTCGGCTGAAGGACCGCTTCGTCATGTCGGTCGGCGCGACCTCCGCCGTACTGACCCTAGTCTCAAATAAGCCTTACCTTGGATGGGCGCGTCACACCTGGGATCCAATGCTGCTGGGCATACTCCTAATGGGAGTGGCGGTACTGCTGCGACGCTGGCTTGACCTTGGTCCGGACCGAGTGCGCCATGGCTTTACCGCGACGCGCCTGTCGGGGCGGGATAAACACTGGATCAACGCCGGATCCACCGCATTGGGCTTGGTATCGCCCGAGGCAGTCACGCCGAAATCCGAAGTAGAGTTTCATTTCGGCGGAGGAGCGTCGGGAGGCGGCGGGACGAGCAGCGAGTTTTAGCAGCGGGTTTAGGGTGGGGCACCGTCGTGTGTACGAGAGACTCTACTTGCCGGAGGAATGGGCATCCGCGCGGGCCGTAAATATGGCGCAGGAGTGAACTGCGGATTGCGCTGTAAACGATTGATGCATAGCCAGTTAGTGCTGGAAGTGAATTGGCCGGACGTGCTATAATGGCCTGTGCTACTAAGTGCGAATTCCCTACATTCAAGCAGTCATGGGCTCCTGATGAGCCTGGCGATCATGACTGTTTCCGATTCTCGAAGCATTGCCGGAAGGTATCTGAAATAAATGGCCGACGAAACCAACAATCCTAAGCTTCCGCTGGAAGGCGGCGGGGGGCCTCCCTCAAACGTACTGCCGATCAACATTGAAGAGGAGATGCGGAGATCGTATCTCGACTACTCGATGTCGGTCATCATTGGCCGCGCGTTGCCGGACATCCGTGACGGAATGAAGCCGGTGCATCGCCGCATTCTGTATGCGATGCACGACATGGGCCTGCTCTACAACAAGAAGCACGTAAAGTGCGCCAAGGTCGTGGGCGAAGTGCTGGGTAAGTATCACCCGCACGGCGACTCCTCCGTTTATGACGCGCTGGTGCGCATGGCGCAGGATTTCTCGCTGCGTTACCCGCTGGTGGACGGGCAGGGCAACTTTGGTTCGGTCGATGGCGATCCTCCGGCGGCATACCGATACACCGAGTCACGGTTGACGGCGATTGCGTCGGAACTGCTGGCAGATATCGATAAGGACACGGTGGACTTCGTCGCGAACTTCGACGACACGACGGCCGAGCCGACGGTACTGCCGACAAGAATTCCGACACTGCTGGTGAACGGCTCGAACGGTATCGCCGTAGGTATGGCGACGAACATTCCGCCGCACAATCTGACCGAGATTCTGAATGCCGCGATTCTGCTGGTTGAAAAGCCTAAGACGCAGCTGGAAGAAGTTCTGACGATTGTGCAGGGGCCGGACTTCCCTACCGCTGGATTCATCCACGGGCGTAAGGGAATCCATGAGGCCTACAGGACGGGACGCGGACGCTTCCTGATGCGCGCCAAGGTTGCGATTGAGCACCTGACGAAGGAGCGCGAAGCAATCGTTGTGACCGAGATTCCTTACCAGGTGAACAAGTCGAGGATGATCGAACGCATCGCCGACCTGGTGAACGAAAAGACGATTGAAGAAATCAGCGACATCCGCGACGAGAGCGATCGTGATGGTATGCGCATCGTGATCGAGTTGAAGCGCGGAGCGCAGCCTGAGATTGTGCTGAACCAGCTCTACAAGCACACGCAGATGCAGGAGAGCTTCAGTATGATCTTCCTGGCCGTGGTCAACGGCCAGCCGCGCGAGATGGGGTTGGTGCAGGCGCTCCAACACTTCATCGACCATCGCACGGACGTGATTCGCCGCAGAACGGCGTTCCTGTTGCAGAAGGCAAAGGACCGCGCACACATCCTGGAGGGATACCAGAAGGCTCTGGACCACCTGGATCATGTGATTGCAATTATTCGGGGCAGCCAGAATCGCTCGGAAGCTCGCGACAACCTGGTGGCGTATTTCGGCGGGAAGAAGATCACGATCAACCTGACGGGCAAGCTGCCGACGGGCGACGCGGAGAATCCTTTCACGACGAAGCAGGCAGACGCGATTCTCGAATTGCAACTGCACAGGCTGACGCGGCTCTCCATCGACGAAATCACCCACGAGTTGCAGGAACAGCGCGAACGCATCGCAGAGTATGAGCTGATTCTGTCCTCAGAGAAGAAGCTGAAGTCGGTGATCATCGATGAGTTCAAGGAAATTCTGAAGAACTACGGTGGGCCGGTGAAGGACCCGCGGCGCACGATCATCCAGGACGAAGCGAAAGAGCTGCAACTGGAAGACCTGATCGCAGACGAGCAGGTGGCCGTAACGGTAAGCCATGCCGGATACCTGAAGCGGACGAACATCTCGACCTACAGGCAGCAGCGGCGCGGCGGTACAGGACGCAAAGGAATGAGCACCCGCGAAGAAGATTTCGTGGAGCACCTGATTGCGGCCTCGACGCACAACTTCATCCTGATCTTTACCAACACGGGACGCGTGTACTGGCTGAAGGTGTACGAGATTCCCGACGTGCAGGCAGCAGGCAAGGGCAAGCACATTGGAAACCTTGTGAACCTGCAACCGGGCGAGACAGTACGGGCCTTCCTGAACGTGAAGGATATCGAGGAAGAAGGTAAGTTCATCTTCTTTGCGACACGCAAGGGCACGGTGAAGAAGACTCCGCTGAAGGACTTCTGCAACGTGAACTCGCGCGGCATTATCGCCATCGGTATCGACAAGGACGACGAGCTGGTCTCGGCACAGGTGACGGACGGACAGCAGTACATTCTGCTGGCGACGCACGACGGCATGGCAGTGCGCTTCGACGAGGAGGACGTTAGGTCGATGGGACGTCCGGCGTATGGCGTGCGAGGCATGAACCTGGCGGAAAAAGACTACATCGTCGGAATGGTCGTGACTCCGAAGAACGCGGCGTTGAGCGCAACCCAGGCGGCCGAGCACAAGAGCCGCAAGAAGAAGGGCGAGGATGAAAGCGGTGAAGCAATGCCGAACCTGATCCTCAGCGTGTCTGAAAACGGCTACGGCAAACGCACTCCGGTGGATGATTACAGGCTGACGGGACGCGGAGCCAAGGGCGTCATCAACCTGAAGACCACGGCAAAGAATGGCAAGGTGGTCGCCATTCTGCTGGTAAGCGAAGAGAGCCAGGCGATGCTGATCAGCCAGTTCGGCAAGATCATTCGCATGGGCACGGATACGATTCGCGAAGCTGGACGTGCAACGCAAGGCGTGAAACTGCTGCAACTGGATAACGATGATCGCGTAGCTGCGGCCGTGGTGCTTCCGAAGGAAGAGGCCAACGCAAATGGCAATGGCGAAGATCAGGCAACGCTGCTCGAATAGCTACAGAGCGTCGTAAAAGCTCTCCCTGCGGGGAGAGCTTTTTTGTTTGGTGCTACTATGTTCGGCACTTCACGGATGGAGGTACGCAGGATGCGACGGAGCTGGGTGTTGGTGGTGATCGTGGCAATGGCGGCTATGGCTTGGGCCGGAGATGAGCACTCTCGAGCGGAAGTGAAACAGACGCCGGAGTGGACGACCCTGAAATCGCTGGTAGGGAACTGGAGCGGGAAAGTAGAAGAAGGTGGCAAGGAACTTACGTCGAATGTGGAAGTGCGCATGACGGGTGATGGGTCGGCCATCATGCACTGGATGGACAAGGGAACTCCGCATGAGATGGTCACGATGTTTCACCCGGACAAGGACGACCTGCTTGCGACACACTACTGCGCGGCGCACAACCAGCCGCGGATGAAGTTGGTATCGGCAACGGCGAAGCGCCTGGTGTTCGAGTTCAAGGATGGAACGAATATCGGCCCAAAGGACGGACACATGGTTGGTCTCGCCATGAATGTGATTGACAACAATCATCACGATGAGGAGTGGAGCTACGAACAGAACGGAAAGCGCATGACGAGCGTGTTCCATTTCACGAGGACGATGGCGAACTGAGAAGTCGATATGGGTTGGGAGCAAGGCCCGCTGGAGCGACTCCGGCGGGCTTTTCTTATCGCAGCGTTTACTGGGCGTTTTTGCTGCACAGAGATCGCGCGCAATGTTTACCTTAGACGCGCCACGGGAGTCTCAGAATGAGCATCTGATTACTCACTCGGAGCAGGGTTCAACAAGGAATTCTGCACCGTAGATAAGAATTATAGGCGAATGTGGCTGGTGTATTTTGGGCGGCGAATTGCAGCTACACAGAAATGTAAGCGGGAAGAATTCATTCGATGTATGGGGGCCTGAGGTATGCGCTGTGGTGGTCGTGGTTTAATGCTCTGCTGTTTAATGGTTGCCGCCTTGGCTTCGGCTGCGGTTGCCGAGTGTGCCGTTCCCGCACAAAGCGGACTGGCAATGTGCTTTCCTTCCACGGGCTCGACCGTGATGTATCCGCCGGTCATCGAGCTTGCAGCGAACTCGGGCGCGGTGCCCATTACTCATATAGCTGTATATGACGGTTCGGCGATGATCGATACCTTTGATTTCTTGCCGGGAACGCTGATCGATTACGCAATCAAAAACGGCTACCACAACATCACGGTGAACGCCTGGGACGCTAATGGAAAGCTATACCAGGCGAAGAAGAGCTTCAGCGTTACGGGATTTGGCGTAGGGACGTGCGCACGCGGCACGAGCGCAATCACGCTCTGCTGGCCGACACAGGGAAGCTATCAGCCGGAAAGCTCAGTACCGATCTCGGCGGCATTTGCCACGAACGTGAAGAGCTGGTCGATGACCCTGGATGGCAAGGCTTTCTTCAACTCGACAATGACGGGTTCGCCGACAGCTCCGCTGCTGACGGGTGCGGGAACGACGGCGGGTAGCCATACGCTGGTGATCACAGCGACGAACACATCGGGCGTGAAGAGCACGGTTACGCGGCAGTTCAACAGCTTCTATGACGGAGAGTGCAATCCGAAGACGGGAGCCTGCAATCCGGGTATTGAAATACTGTCACCCACAGCAGTCGATGTGACGGGAACGACCTTCCGCATTCAGGCCGAGGTGACGGGAAATCCGAAGCCGACAACCAAAATGGTCGTGTATGTGGATGGCGTGAATAAGGCGCAGTCGGCAGGACCGGGGATCACGGCGAACGTGACGGTGACCAAAGGCTCACACTATTTCGTGGTGCTCGCGTGGGATACGGCGGGCCGGATGTATGAAGCGTACAGCAACGTGAACGTGCAGTAGAAACAAACCTGTGCGACGACACGGCGGGCCGGATGTTCGGCCCGCTTCGTTTTGTCTGCTCGCGCGGGAAGTTATAGAGGACTGATGAAGGTTCCGCTTACAATTGTTGCGTGCTGACTTTGGAGCAGGGCGGACTGCTGTTTGCGGTTGCGATCGTAAGCGGCGCGATGAACGCGGTGGCGGGCGGTGGGAGCTTTCTGAGCTTTCCGATGCTGTTGCTGGTGGGCGTGCCACCGATCCAGGCGAATGCGACCAACACGATTGCGCTATGGCCGGGAATCATTGGCAGCATTGGCGCGTATCGGCGCGAGTTCGAAGGACCCGAGGCGCGGCGGGTGCTGATTCCGCTGCTGGCGACAGGCATCTCGGGCGGACTGCTGGGAGCAGTGACGCTGCTGTTCACACCGCAACAGACTTTCCTTCGATTGATTCCGTGGCTGCTGCTTTCGGCGACATTGTTATTTGCTTTCAGCCGGAAGATTACGGCAGCGCTGCGGCCCAAGGGTGGCGAAGCTCCCCTGACAACCGTGGGTGCAGCAGTGGCACAGCTTTTTGTCGGCTTCTATATCGGATACTTCGGCGCCGGAGCCGGAATCTTGATGATGGCATTGCTGGCCCTGCTGGGAATGACGCAGATTCATCGCATCAACGCTTACAAGACCGTGCAGGCGGCGGCGTGCAACGGCATCGCAATCGTCGCCTTTATCGCCAAGGGCGTCATCTTCTGGAAGCATGCGGGGATCATGGTGGCCGGCTCGCTGCTCGGCGGATACTACGGCGGCTACTTCGCGCAGAAGATGAAACAGGAACATGTGCGCTGGATCGTGATTGCCATCGGCTTGGGAATGGCAGCGTACTTCTTCATCAAGCAGAGATAGCACGGGCGATTGGTGTTGGAGAATCCTATCTAGTAGTCGTGGCCGCCGCTCCGTTGCAACGTTGGCGGGATTTCTGTTTAATGCTGGAACCGTTGTCTACCGGAATGTAAGGCCCGGGAAAACTCGAACATGGCTCCCATTGCTCCAGCTCGCAAATCCGCGACATTTCAATACATCGTTCTTGCTGTGCTCTTCGTTATCACGGCTGCCTACTTTGCGAAGCACGTTTATTACATGGCAGAGTACCTGTCCGGACGCGTTGATACCGTGGCCTCTCCGGTAGAGATGGAAAGCTCAAGGGCGGTTGTGGCGAAGGTACAGAAAGAGGGCGAGCGCTCGGGGTTAAGCCGTGGAGACACGCTGCTGGCCCTAGATGGATCTGCGTACAAAGGGGAAGCAGACGTCGTCCGTGCATTAAGACATGCGCGTCCCGGTGGCAAACTGCACGTGATGGTGCAGCACACCGACGGTAAGCGCGAGACAGTGGAAATTCCGTTGACACCGCGCGCTCAGGCCGCCAGTGACAACGCGGTGTTTGCGATTACGTTGCACGTGTTGCTGCCGCTCTCCTGCGTTGCGCTGGGATTCTGGGTTGCGGCGCTGCGTCCGCGGGAAAAGATGGCTTGGATTCTCCTGGCGTTGCTGCTCGGGTTCAGCCAGATTTTTGGGCTCGCGCAGGAAAACCAGAGCGGCACGTTGAGCGACTTTCTCGCGCTGATTTACAAGGGGCTGTTCAGTTCGCTGTGGCTGCTATGGCTGTTCTTACTGGGACTCTATTTTCCTGAGCGGCTTGGGTTTGAACGCCGCCATCCCTGGATGAAGTGGCTGATAATCTTTCCGCTGGCGATCAGTTCACTCGCCGGATGGATCCACGTAATACTGGCAAACAAGAGCTACGCTCTCGCCTCGCGCTTCGACCACTTATTGCCGTCCAGCGTCTCAAGTGTCATAGGACCGGTAACCGTGTTCGCCGCTCTGGGCGCGGTCGTGGGATTCTTTGTGGCCATTATTGCCAAGCACTTTGTGGCCTCCACGCGAGATGCGAAGCGCAGACTGCAATTGCTGTACTGGGGAATCTTTCTGGCCGTTGTTCCGACCTTGGTGTTGGTCGTCACTAGTTCGATTCTCAAGAAACCGATCGACGATTTTCCGGCTTGGATCGAGCTGCCTTGTCTGCTGCTGACGAGTTTGTTTCCAGTGACGCTGGCGTATCTGATTGTCGCGTATCGCGCGATGGATATTCGAGTCGTGGTACGGCAAGGGTTGCAGTACACGCTTGCGCGACGCGGGATCAAGCTGATGCAGGCTGTGCTGACGGGAGCACTGGTCGTCATTATCGGCGTGCTGGCGAAAACCCACGCAACCACCCTTCTGCAAATCGTTCTGGTGATATCACTCGGGCTGCTAGCCATTTATCTGTTGGGACGCGGCGCGACTCGTCTTGCGAAGTGGATCGACCGCATGTTTTTCCGCGACAGTTATAACGCCGATCAGTTGCTGATCGAATTGAGCGAACAGGTAAGAACGATGGTGGAAATGCGTCCATTGCTTGAAACCATCTCTCATCGCATCTCGGAGTCGCTGCACGTTCCACGCGTGGCAGTACTGCTCTCAAACGACAGCGCCTATCGGCTCGCCTATGCTTTGGGATATGAGTCAGTGCCCGAAATCGAGTTTGCGGACAGATCGGCAACTGTGAGGCAGTTGAGCGACGCTCGGCAACCGACACGAGTGTATCTGCGCGATCCAAACAACTGGGTGAATCTGCAATCCGAGGTCGCTCCGGAAGAGCGCGGCACATTGGCGCGGCTGCAATCAGAGCTTCTGGTTCCGTTGTTGGCGATGGGACGCCTGCTTGGATTCATCAGCCTGAGCCAAAAGCGCAGCGAAGAACCGTACTCGCGCAACGACCTACAGCATCTCGGCCTGCTGGCCTCCCAGGCAGGATTGGCGCTCGAGAACGCGCGGCTGGCCTCAGCCGTGGCAGAAGAAGCAGCACAGCGCGAGGCCATGAAACGCGAAGTGGAGATTGCGCGAGAGGTACAGGAAAGGCTGTTCCCGCAGAATCCTCCGCAAATAGAAGGCCTGGATTACTGCGGAGTGTGCCGCCCGGCGAGAGGAGTGGGCGGAGACTACTATGACTTTCTTCCGATGCCGGGTGGGCTGGGCGTGGCAGTAGGAGATGTGTCGGGCAAAGGAATTTCAGCCGCACTGATGATGGCGAGTCTGCAGGCTTCTCTGCGGGGGCAGACGATGAGCGGGCCGGAGGAAATGGCAGAACTGGTGGCGCGGGTGAACAGGCTGGTCTATGAAGTGTCCTCGCCGGAGCGCTACGCGACCTTCTTCTTTGCACAGTATGACGCCGAAGCGCAGGTGCTGACGTATGTGAACGCCGGACATAATCCTCCGATGCTGCTGAGCAAATGCGAGGACGGTTGGCAGGTTAAGAGGCTGGATGTGGGCGGGACCGTGGTGGGACTGCTACCGCAATTCACATACTCTCAGGACTCGGTGCGGCTGAAGCCCGGCGATGTGCTGGTGGCATTCACCGACGGCATAAGCGAAGCCATGAACGGAGCCGATCAGGAATGGGGCGAGGAGAACATGCTCGAAGTCCTGAAGACATGCGATGGAACGAGTGCGGCAGATACGGTGGCGTGCATCATGGAGGCCGCAGATAGATTCACGGGCGGCGCCAAGCAGTATGACGATATGACCCTGGTAGTGCTGAAGGTGAAGGCAGACGCTGGATCGCAATCACAGGCGCCATAGTGAAGAAAGGGAATGCGATGAAACTGACTAAGCTGACTCCCAACCTGGTGGTGAAAGATGTGGAGGCGAGTGTTCAGTTCTACCGCTCGGTGCTGGGATTTGAGCCGGGAATGACGGTGCCGGACGCGCCACCTTACGTATTTGCGTCCGTGGTGTCGGGAGACGGCGCCGTGGAGATCTTCTTCAACGATCAGAAAGCGGTGAGGGAAGAGTATCCCGCGCTGGGCGAGCGCGCGATTGGCGGAAGCATGACGCTCTTTCTGGAAGTGGAAGGGATCGAGCAGGCGCTTGAGGCAGTAGAGAAGAGCGGGGCCAGGATCACGATGCCGCTGAAGACGCAATTCTATGGCATGAGGGAGTTTGCGTTCGAAGATCCAGAGGGTTGGGTGGTGACTGTGGCGGAGCGGGTGAAGTAAAGCATCGAGTATTCCGGCATGGGAGACGCTCTGCCTGCATGCGATGCAAACCGAACTTTCGTCAGGGCAATTCCGTAACAGAAGTTTAGCTCTAGGAGAATACTGTTCGGAGGCTGAATGGAAGCTGCCGGGGAAGACGTTTCAGGCTCGCTCATCGGCTTGCCTTTGCGAATTCAGGGGCTGAACAAGAATTTTGGCGATCTGAAGGCGCTTGAGGATGTGACGCTCGAAGTCAGAAACTCCGAGTGCCTGGGGCTGCTCGGCCCCAACGGCGCAGGCAAGAGTACATTGTTGCGCTGCATCGCCGGACGGCTGCGTCCCAACTCTGGCTCGATCTCGATCTTCAATACATCCGTGGGTTCGCCCACGGCTCGCCGAAGCTTCGGCTGGGTTCCGCAGGATTTGGCTTTGTACGGCCGCCTTAGCTGCCGAGAAAATCTGGAGACGTTCGGACGATACCAGGGACTGAGCGGCAAGGAGTTGAACGAGTCGATTGCCTGGTGCCTGGGATGGGCTGCGCTGGAAGAGCGTGGAGCGGCTCTGGTGAAAGATCTTTCGGGCGGAATGAAGCGCAGGCTGAACATGGCTGCGGGACTGATCCACAGACCCCGGCTGGTGCTAATGGATGAGCCAACGACCGGTGTAGATCCGCAATCCCGCAATCGTATTTTCGAGATGATCGAAGCCCTGCGCCGCGACGGAATCTCGATTATCTACACAACGCATTACATGGAAGAAGCCGAACGCCTTTGCAGCCGGATCGCCATCATCGACCACGGCCATATCATCGCCAACGGCAGTGCTGAAGAACTTATACGCAGGTCATTCGGTTCGCGCAGCGAAGTTCTGGTGCGAGTTACCGGCGAGGCGGATCGCGCAGCGCAGTGGGTCACACAACACGATGGACACCACGCGGACGGCGCGGCACAGTTCACCATCGACAACGCTTCTATCATTCCAGCCTTACTGGAGAGCATTGCCGCAGCCGGGCTGGGGTTGGATGACATTGCCGTGCGGCGGCCAAATCTTGAGTCGGTATTTCTGCACCTGACTGGAAGGGGACTGCGAGAATGATCGCCTCGATTATCCGTTCCGCGTGGGTTTCGCTGCGCCGCGACCGGGGAGCACTAGCCATGAGCTTTGTTCTTCCTGTCGCTTTCTTCAGTATCTTTGCCGTGATCTTCGGAGGCCAGAAGGAGCACACCCCGAAGATCGCGGTTGTGGTGGCAGACGAAGACCATAGCAAGGCTTCTGAGAGATTGATTCGCGGGCTGGAACAGGAAACCGCGCTCGTCGTTCGCACGCGGCCAAAATCCTCAAAGGGAGTGGAGCAGCCGCAATACACTGCCGCCAGTGCGGAAGCAGCGGTAAAGAGCGGCGACGCTCCGGTGGCGCTCATTGTGCGCAAGGGCTTCGGCTCTAACCCTGTTTCATTCGGAAACAGCGTTGGAACAGCTCAGATTCAACTGCTCAAAGACAGCAGCGACCTCGTGGCCCCGCAAATGGTCCACGGCCTGTTGCAGAAAACCGTAATGACCGCGATGCCGGATCTGATGGCCGAGGAAGGATCGAAGTATTGGGAGCAATACCTAGGAGGTCTTACTACAGAACAGCGCCGCAAGTTCGACAACGAACTGCAACAGCTTCGTCGCCTGAAAGAAGATCCAAACCGTAATGCGGCTGCAGGCAGCAGCTTCGAGGGAGGGCTTATTCCGGTTCGGGCGCGCGATGTCATAGGGGCGGACAAGAAAAATCCTATGGTGTCGTTTTATGCAGCCGCGATCGGAGTCATGTTTCTGATGTTTACCGCCAGTGCCGCAGCAGGCTCTCTGTTGGATGAAGCCGAAAACGGAACGCTGGATCGCGTGCTCAGTTCTCAGGTAAGCATGACGGTGTTGCTGGCTGGAAAGTGGGCATACAGCGCGCTTCTTGCGTTTTCTCAACTGGTGCTGATGTTTGTCTGGGCGTGGGCGGTCTTCAAGCTTGATTTGTGGACCCACATTCCCGGGTTCATTGTGATGGGGCTATCGACGGCCTTCGCCGTTGCGGCGTTCGGCATGCTGCTGGCGAGCATCTGCCGCACGCGGGCACAATTGGGCGCGCTGTCAACGCTGGTAATCCTACTGATGTCGTCCATTGGCGGCAGCATGTTTCCACGATACTTGATGCCGGAGGCGATTCAGAAAGCCGGGCTTGTGACGATCAACGCGTGGGCTATCGACGGGTTCACCAAGGTCTTTTGGCGCGACGAGCCGCTCCCACACCTGTGGCCACAGGTCGCGGTGTTGCTGGCTGCAGGTCTTGTGCTTTTTGGCATTGCGAGACGGCTGGCGCGGCGTTGGGACTATTCATAACTGCAATACAGCCCTTATGATCTCTTCCTAACCCAGCGCGGTTTGGAATTCCGTCTCGTCGGAACGGGAACGGGTTTGCAGTCGAGAGTCTTTGCCAGGTAGCCCTTTGGCAAAGTTGAGGGTTTTGGCGCCCTGCTTTCAATCGATTCTTCTTTGTTTGACCTCAGGCTGAGGAAAACGATAGAATCTTGTTGGTTTGCCTGTACTGCTTCGCCTCGTCAGAGGCACCCCGCATCAGATTCTGCGCGGTCGGTTGAGAGCGCTGGATCTGCCTTCGATCTCTCGATCTGCGAGGAAGTGCAAGCGCACAGAATTGATTTGAGTAACTCCATCGGCCTCCTCGAATAGCGGTGTCCTCCGATGGAGGAATGATTTATGGAGGCATTGCTATGTACGCGGTGATCCGCGCTGGCGGTAAGCAGTATCGCGTCGCCCCCGGTGACGTCGTTAAGGTCGAAAAGACGTCCAACAGCGATCAGAACATTGAATTTGAAGTTTTGGCAGTCAGCGGCGAAGAGGGCAAGATCGCCAAAGCCGACGATGCCAAGGTGATCGGCGAAGTGCTCGGAGAGGGCCGCGCCGACAAGGTTCTGGTTTTCCACTTTAAGCGCAAGAAGCAGTACAAGAAGCTGAACGGGCACAGACAGCCGTTCACTCAGGTACGCATTGCGGAAATCAGCGCAGGCGGAGAGACATACAAGGCTCCGGCGGTGGCCGTGAAGGCGCCGAAGGCAGCAAAGAGCGAAGCCAGCGCGACGACGGCCAAGAAGGCTCCGGCTAAGAAAGCGGCAGCCAAGAAGACCACGGCTAAGAAATCGAGCAAGTAATCTCTGCTTCGCCTCGCAAGCGGCGATGAGTGAAGGAACAGGAATTCAGTTATGGCACACAAAAAAGGTCAAGGTACATCCCGCAATGGCCGCGACTCGAACGCACAGCGCCTGGGCGTGAAAGCCTTCGGCGGTGAGACGGTCACGGGCGGAACGATCATCGTTCGCCAGCGCGGCACCCGCATCAAGCCCGGCCTGAATGTCGGCCGCGGCAAAGACGACACGCTCTTTGCCAAGATCGACGGCAAGGTGAAGTTCACCGACCGCGGATCGATGGGCAAGTTTGTCGTAATCGAGCCGATCGCGCAAGCGTAAGACTCGCAGCAAGACGATTCGCAGAAACAAGTTCAGAGCAGAGGCCTCGCCTACGGGCGGGGCCTTCGTGCGTTTGGGGATCTTTTCGGAACTGCTGTTTGCCCGTGCACTCGTGCCGGAGCCGACGCGAGTTCGGAGGATTAGCTGTCCTTGCGATAGAGCAGGTTTCGCATCGCTTCGCGGCGCGCTTCGTTCATCTCGGCTGTGCTCTTGCGCTCGTCGGCGTCGAGTCGGTTTTGGGCAGCCTTGGCTTCTTCTTCGGCTTCGGTGCACTCGGGGCAGCGATTGGCAAAGCCGGGCTTGTCGGGCTTGAGCTCGAACTCTTCAGAACAGATGATGCAGGTCATAATCGGGAATGCCATGAAGGAATTTTAGCGCGGAAAGAAAGTAGGTTGAAGACGTGGTGAGAGCAACCGCACGAGTGTGAGACATCGTCCGCGTTTCGAGTTTGAAGACAGACAAAGGGACGAGGTGCACGGGTCGGAACTTCGTTCATCCTCACAGGTGCGCGAGACATTCGAAGAGCAGAGAAGAGAGATGGTGAATGCAAAATGCATTCATGTGCGAGCTGCGAGCATCTCACTTCACAGCGAGTTCGAATACCGGTGGCATGACACGAACCGCGAGCAGACGACGAGAAGAGCAGTTGAGCTGACCGCAATGGAATTTTTTCTTATCCGGATGGAAAGGCGAAGCCGGGGGATCTCTCTGAGAGGATGGATAGCGCGAGAGACGTTCACGAAGTTGAGCGAGTACAGAGTGGAGATTATCGCGATGTGCTGCAAAGGCGCATGAACACTGATTGCGAAGAGCATCGCAGGATCGAATGTTGAATCGTACGCAGAGAATGAGAAGCATGAGCGGAGTAGATTGAAGCAGGGAGAGTGATGCGAAAGGACCGATGGTTTATGGATTTACATTTATAAATCTTTATTCTTTCATCATTTCCCATCTATGTTTCTTGCACTAGTTGTGGTGAAATAGCTCAGTTAGCAGGACTAAGGTATCGATGTTCGTTGATGAAGCAAAAATTCGAGTCGCATCCGGAGCCGGTGGCAATGGCTGCATGGCGTTCCGCCGCGAGAAGTTTGTTCCGCGCGGAGGACCGAGCGGTGGTGATGGTGGCCGCGGTGGCGACGTGATCATGGAAGCCAGCGAGCGACACAACACGCTGGTCCACTTCCGGTTCAATCCGGAATACAAGGCACAGCGCGGACGTCACGGCGAAGGCTCGAACAAAACAGGACCGGAAGGCAAGAGCATCACGCTGAAAGTTCCGGTCGGCACGATGGTCTATAACGATGAGACCGGAGAGTTGCTGTACGACTTCGCAACTCCGAACGAAAAGATCGTGATCGCCAAGGGCGGTGGCGGCGGAAGAGGCAATCAGCACTTTGCCACTCCGACCCACCAGGCACCAAGAGAGCACGAGGCAGGAAGGCCAGGACAAGAGCTGCGGCTACGGCTCGAGTTGAAACTGCTGGCCGATGTGGGACTGGTCGGGTATCCGAACGCAGGCAAGTCCACACTGATCTCGCGCATTTCGGCGGCACGACCAAAGATTGCTGATTATCCGTTTACCACGCTGCAACCGAATCTTGGCGTGGTGGCACTGGGCGAGATGCCGAATGTCGTGAGCTACGTAGTGGCCGACGTTCCGGGATTGATTGAAGGTGCGAGCGAAGGCGCGGGACTGGGCACTCAGTTTCTGCGTCACCTGGAGCGCACGCGATGCCTGGTGCACCTGGTGGACTGCTCGGATGCGAGCGGAAGACCGGACCCGGTGAAAGATTTCGATGTGATCATGCGCGAGCTGAGACGCTTTGGCGCAGGCCTGGAACGCAAACCCATGATCGTCGTGGCCAGCAAGATGGACGCGGCGAATCCGCAGAAGGTGGAGAAGCTGCGCAAGCATGCGCGCAAGCTTGGTCTCGAATTCTATGAGATTTCCGCCGTGACGGGAGCCGGCATTTCGGAGCTGGCGTGGGCAATGGCGCGTTACGTCGAAGAGGTTCGCCGCCAGAATAACGGCGGAGAAGGAGCAATCGACCTCGAGCCGAAAGGCATGGAGGAAGAAGCTCCAGTGAAAAAAACAACAAAAGGGAGAATACCAATGGCTGCTACAAAGAAAGCTGCTACGAAGAAGGCCGCCGCCAAGAAGCCGGCTGCCAAGAAGACCGCCACCAAGAAGGTTGCCAAGAAGGCCGTAAAGAAGGTTGCCGCGAAGAAGACGACCGCCAAGAAGACCGCGAAGAAGGCCGCAAAGGCGACGAAGTAGTTCATCTGTTATTGCGGCGCGGACCCATCACGGTCCGCGCCGAAATTTTGCGATCTGCGATTCCTGTTTCGAAGGTTCCCATTCCAAGCAAAGGTAAATTGAGCTAGGCTCTCGATGAGCTGTGCTATGAACGACTCGTGTGAATGCGTGGCAATGTATGGCGGATCGTTTGATCCCGTGCACCGGGGGCACCTGGCGGTGGCTCGGGCGGCGGTGGAACAGTTTGGGATTGCGCGCGTGTACTTCATTCCGGCAGACGTGCAGCCGCTGAAGGCGCAGCAGAAGGTCACGAACTTCTACGACAGGTATGCGATGCTGGCGCTGGCGCTGGCGGGAGAAAAGCGATTTGTGCCGTCGCTGCTGGAGGCTCCGGAGATTGGGCGCGGCCAGGGACGCCGGGCAAGCTATACAGTGGAGACCGTGGAGCGAATGCGGGCGTGGCTGAAACAAGGAACGCGGTTGCTGTTCCTGATTGGGGTCGATGCGTTTCAGTCGATTGCGCAATGGAAGGAGCCGGTGAGGCTGCTGAGGTCGGTTGAGTTCGTGGTCGCAAGCCGTCCGGGGTATCCGCTGGAGGAAGTGGGAAGCATGCTGCCTGCAGAGTTGCGTCCGGATGATGATGCATCGCGGCAGCTGCTGGAAACAGGGTCGCTGGAACACAATGGCGCACGAATTCACCTGCTGCCGAATGTTCATGAAGATGTGAGCGCGACGGAGATTAGAGAGGCGGCGCGGCGCGGTGATGGACTGGAAAAGCTTGTGACAGCGGAAGTCGCCGAGTACATTACGAAGCTGAAGATTTATAGGGATGAAGGCAGGTAAGGTTTCAGGTTTCAAGGTTTCAAGGTTTCAAAGGTTCATGGTTCGCACTGTGATGAGCTAGAGCTTGCGCGGGGGGACGAAGCTGCGCACAATAGCTCATCATTGGAAACGAGAGGAACGATGCCGACGCAAGACATTCGAGAGCAGGTCGCACTGGCCCTGAAGGCCGTAAACAACAAGAAGGCGGAAGACGTTGCGTTGCTGCAGCTTCCCAGAGAATCGAGCACTTTTACTGATTATTTCCTGATCTGCAGCGGTGCGAATGCGCGCCAGGTACAGGCGATTGCCGATGAGGTCGATGAGCGGCTGTCGAAAGACATGCGCGTGGAACCGAACGCGCGTGAAGGTTATGACACGGCGGAATGGATTCTGCTGGACTACGTGGACTTCGTGGTGCACATCTTCAACGCGCAGCGACGGGCATACTACGACCTGGAGCGGCTCTGGAAATCGGCTCACAAGCTGACCGAAGATGAACTGCTGCATGGCAAGGCTCCGGCGGAAGCGGAGGGCGGGGAAGCTCCGGCTCCGGTAAAGCGGGCTCGCAAGACTGCGGCAAAGAAGACGGCTGTAGGCGTACGCCAGGCTGCGCGGTCGGGCGCTCGGGGCGGAAAGAAGACGGCTGCGAAGAAATCTCCGGCGAAGCGAGTAGCAGGGAAGAAGACGGGTGCGAAAAAAATAGCGAAGAAAGCAACCAAGCGGAAGTAGGCTGCGGCGGAAGGACCCTGGAGGGCTGCGCAGATTTAGGTTGCGGCAGGGGTCCTTCGCTTCGCTCAGGATGATACTCCAAAAAACAAAGCAAGCAAGAGCAAGAGCAACCCCGAGGTCCTTTGCTTCGCTCAGGGTGACAGCAAAGAAACAACGGCAACAGCAAACGGACCTTTGTTGTGTCGCGGCCGCCAACCGCGGGAACATCGGGGACGCTCTTCGAAGCAAATCATTCCATCCATGAAGATCCGGCTGATTTCCATTACAAAGCGCAGAGGTGCAAGCAAGGACTCGGCCGTTGATGAGCTGACGGCAGAGTATATAAAGCGTGCGGCACGATTTGCGCCCGTAGAGGCGACGGAGCTTGCGAGCGAGGAAGCGCTGCTGAAGTCTCTGGAAAGACCGGGGCGCACGGCTCCGGTGCTGGTGGCGCTGGATTCGCGCGGGAAGCAGTTGACGAGCGAAGAGCTGGCGGATTTTGTGCGCGAGTACATGGAACGCAGCACGCAGGAGTTGCTGTTTGCGATCGGTCCGGCGGATGGATGGACGGCGGCGACGCTTGCGCGCGCGCAGCAGAGGCTATCGCTGGGGAAGATTACACTGCCGCATGAACTGGCTCGTGTGGTGTTGGCCGAGCAGATCTATAGGGCATTCACGATTCTGAATCACCATCCGTACCACGGCGGTCACTGAGCGCAAATCGTCCGATCGCACCCGTCACACTACAGCAGTTCGAGCGCTTCCCCGGCGATATAGATGGAACCGGAGATGACCATCACTGAGCCTGGGCCGAGTGCCCGGGCTTTTTCAGTTGCGAGCTTGAGGCCTTCGGCAACCGTGAGGGCGCTTGAGTGCGGAACTCCGAGTGATTGTGCGAGTCTTGCGAGAGTTTCGGGCGCAGCGGCGCGGGGATTGTGCGAGGTGCGGGTGAGGACGACATGCTCCATCAGTGGCCAGAGGATCTGGGCCATTTCTTCGACAGCCTTGTCGGCCATGGCTCCAAAGAGGAGCACCAGCGGATGCTCGGCGAATTGCTCGGTGATGGACGCGCGCAGAGCCCAAGCTCCGGCGGGATTGTGCGCGACATCGACAATGGTTTCGGGGCGAGCGGCGGTGGCAGCAAAGTGCTGGAAGCGAGCCGGCCAGCGGGTTTGGCGCACGCCGAGAGCAATGGAGTCGGGAGTGATGAGGTATCCCTGGCCGGAAAGTTCCTCGGCGGCGGTGATGGCCAGAGCGAGATTGCGGAGTTGATGGCGTCCGACAAGCGGAGACGCGATTTCGACTTCCTTGCCGAGCACGCTGAGCCGGAAGCGCGTCTCGCTGGCTGAACTGTGTACGAGCGAAGACGCTGATGGCGAGACGGAAGCCATGTTGCGAGTGGCACTGACGGCGCGCACTCCGAGCGACGTCATGATGTCGCCGAGCATCTGGTTGGCCTCAGGATGCTGGGGCAGAGTGACGGCCGGAACGTTGGAGCGGAGGATGCCAGCCTTCTCGCGCGCGATCTCCGCTATGGTGTTGCCCAGGAATTTCTGGTGGTCGAGATCGATGTCGGTGATGACGCACAGGATGGGATCGACGACATTGGTGGCATCGAGGCGTCCGCCCATGCCGACTTCAAGCACGGCGATGTCGATGCTGGAAGATGCGAAATAGTCGAAGGCCATGGCGGTCATGGTCTCGAAGAAACTGGGAAGATGCGGCAGCGCGGAGGACTCGACCAGTTTCTCAGCTACCGAATGTACGTGGTCGTAGGCGGCGGCAAAGTCCGCGTCAGGGATGGGCTGGCCGTCGATGGAGATACGCTCGTTGACGCGCAGCAGGTGCGGCGAGGTGTACAGCCCGACACGATGCGAGGAGGCTCGCAGGATGGAGGCCAGAGTGGCCGCCGTGGAGCCCTTGCCGTTGGTTCCGGCGATGATGACGGAGGGAAAGCGGTGCTGCGGATTGCCGAGCGCCTGGCAGAGTACGCGCATGTGAGCAATGTCGAACTTGTGCGGCGTTCCGGCCTGGAGTTCGTGGCCGAGAGCATAAAGATTTTCGACCGCGGTGGGATAGGAAATCATAAAAATCGATTATCGCACCGCGACGAGGCGAGCGGCTGTGAGGTGCGGGCAAAAGCCCAACCCGCGAGAGGTTTGAGCCATCCATCCACTGGGACGGAGAGATGAAATGAATAGAAACAGGTTCAACTCTGCGCTGCTGATTGGGATGACAGCAGGATTGCGATCAATGACGGCTCCGGCAGCGCTGGCGCTGGCACAACAGCGGAATTTCACCTCGGACGGCCCGTGGTTGCTGGATAGCCCGCGAGTGGGGCAAGTGCTGACCGCGATGGCGGTTGGCGAGATGATCTTCGACAAGCTGCCGTTTGCACCGAACCGCATCGCTCCCGGATCGCTGGTGGGGCGCTTGCTTTCCGGTGCGATGTGCGGCGCTATCGTGGCACGCAAGGAACAAAGAGAGGGCGCGCTGTTGGGAATGCTTGGAGCGCTGGCAGGGAGCTTTGCGGGATACTTCCTGCGGAAAGGCGCGGTAAGAGCCAGCGGAGCTCCGGACGCGCTGGTTGCGTTGGCGGAAGATGCGCTCGCCGTAGGTGTTGCAGCGGTAGCAGTAAATCCTCCGCAGGATAGGCGCGGACACGTGCTCGAATGGCACGACGCACACGTGGCGTGACGCGGAATTACCGCCGCACTGAAAGCAGCTCCGCGGGTACGGTAATCCAATGGTGGTTATCGGCTGGGACCCGAGTACAGCCGCATGAGGCTGGCAAGGCTGTAAGCCGCCTGCGCGGCGATGACAGCGAAAACGACAGCGAGAGCAGTTTCCTGCCGCTTGCTCTCGATGAGATCGGCGAACACTCCGGAGACAAAGAGCAATAGCAATGGCAGGCTGGCAAAGAGGATGACGCCAGCACCATTCATGGGCAGAACAACCGCAATCCCAAGCAGAAAGACGAAGACGATCAGCGGAGCAGTGTTTCCGAAGAATCGCGTGCGCCGCCAAGACAGCCATGTGATGAAAACCACGACAAACAGCAGCAACGCAGCTGGGACGGCGTTGAAGTAGAAGTGTCCCAGGAGGCGCGCAAGCGAGATGGGGTGCAACGGGTTGAGATCCTCGAAGCGCGAACTGATCCACGTTGCATTGCGCAGGCCCTGGATGAAGGCGCCGAGCATGCCGAGATAACAAATGCTGAGCAGCACGGTCGCAACGGCTGTGGCGGCTCCGAGAATGAGCAGAGCGGCTCCGCGGCGGTGTGGAACGGCCCACAGCATGAGGGCTGCAGCCGGCACGAGCAGCCATGCCAGAGGCCATTGAGCTCCGACGGCAAAAGTGATGGAAATGCCGAGCAGGACGATGCGCTTCCAGTTCCAGAGAATGACCTCACGCGGAGCGTAGAGCGTGTGCGCTGTGGCGATGGCTGTGAAGATGAGGCCGAAGGCTCCCCAAGCGGCGAAGATCTCTGGACCGGCGAGCGAGGAGCGGGCGACCATGCCGGGACTGAAGGCATAGAGTGCGAGCGCGATGTGTCCGGCGGCATTGCCGTAAAGGCGGCGCGCGACATACCACAAGGAGAGCGCAAGACAGAGTCCTGCGAGCAGGAACGGAGCGCGAATGTACCAGCGATGCTGGTCAAGCCAGAACTGATCGAGCAGAACGGGACTGGGGGGAAGATTCCACGAAATTCCGAGGACAGAGAACAGTGGGACCATCGGAGAGGACACGGGTTCGGCTGTGAGCGGCACGTGACGGACGAGCGCGATGCCGCGCAGGATCACGTCCGCCTCAAGTTGCGTGAGGGGGACGGACGCGATGAACCAGGAACACTGCGCAAAGAAGGCAATGAGCAATACGAGCGCGATGAGGTGGTAGGAACGGACGGGCTTGGGAGTGCGCGATTCAGCCATTTTGGTCTGACATAGTTTGTATCACTTGCGAGCTGAATTCTCACGCCATGTTTCGTGGATTAGGAGTGGGAAGCAAAAATGTGGGGCAAGTGAGGCTCGCCCCGGAGGATTTGATTTGTTGCGAAGCTAGTTGGAGATACGAAAGAGGGTGGAGCAAAGTTCATCGAGTTGCGGCTTCTACTATGCGGCTTTTCCGGCCTTGCCCATTTGCGCGCGCATTTGCTGCCCCCACTGGCGCATGGCGGAAACGTGTCCGGGGGAGTGTTTCTCGGCCCACTGCTCGTAGCGTTGAGCGGCCTGCTCGAGGTTCACACAGAACTGGTTATTCACGAAGCGCTTTCGGCCCTCGGCAGCAGTTGGCTTGAGCCGCTCCCAGACACCGAAGAACTCGCCGTTGATCTGGAAGAAAAGGTCTTCATGCAGCAGTCCGTAGTTGAGTAGAGCGCAGGCCTGCTCCCAATAACTGATGACCATCATGAAGGACTTGCCAGCCTCGCTCATGGGTGCGGCGACGCGCATGGCTTCGTCCAGAGTGTCGGCGAAGTAGTTGTTGAAGAACCAGTCGCGAGCCTCGCGAAGACGTGGTTCACGGCGCTGCTCGAAAATCTGCATTTGCAATTGAGCTTGCTCGAAGGTGGGTTTCGATTCCATGGGAATCCTCCTTGTGAGGCGTTTTGTTGCTGAGTGGCACTTTCACGCGCAGCACGCGAAAGCTCGGGATGGTGGATGCCAGTAGCGCGGGATGGGTTGAGTGCAGCAGAGCGATTCCTGCACCTAGCACACGCGACGTAGTACGGCCGGCGAGAGCTGGTGGTATCAGTTGCGGGAACGAGCAGCTCCGGCGCCCATGAGGATGAGTGACCGCTGGGCAAATGGAGAATAGACGAGCAGGGCGGTCGAGGCCAGGGCGAGTCCGAAATTGATGTGGTGCAGCAGAAGGAAGGGCGAGAGCGACCACAGCTCATCGAAGAGAAGCAATAGCGGCCAGAGCCGAAGCAGTTTCGACTGCACCCGGGGCGCGTGAAAGACAATCGACAGCAAAACGAAAACGCGGATCGGAATAAGGATAGCCGCGGTGGCGATGAGCACCGGGTAGAGGCGCGCGGTAAACGGCAAGGCCGACATGAGCTCTTCGATTTCCGCAAGGTTGGCGAGGGCAGAAACGTAGAAGGCGATGTACATCAACTGAAGAAGCAGAAGGAGTGTCTCGACTACCTTCAGCGGAGTGTGTGGGAGTTCGTGGGGCGCGGCGAGAATCTGCAGGCCGGAGATGCCGGGCGTGGAGAGTGCAGAGGTATCGGCTATCGTGGCCGGCGCGGGAGCACACGGAGGGTTGGCACCGCTTTTGGGTGGCTCAATGTATTCGGCGATTTCGGGAGTCGGCGCGGGTTCGTGCTCGGGAACAATGCGCTCGACGGGTGCGATGAAGCGATAACCGCGCCGGGCTAGGGTTTCCACGTAGCGCGGGTTGGAGGCTGTATCGCCGAGAGCTTCGCGGATACGATTGATGGCTGAGTTGACGCCGTGCTCGTAATCGACAAAGGTGCCATCGGGCCAAAGCTGGCGGGAGATTTCTTCGCGAGTGAGCAGCTCGCCTGGATGCTCGAGCAGTATGAGGAGAAGCTGGAATGGCTGCGCGTTGAGCTTGATGCGCACACCTTGACGGCGCAGTTCGCCCGTGGAGGCGTCGGCCTCAAAGACTCCGAAGCGATATGTGGGCGACGGCTCCATCGTTTCCCGGCCAGTGTATCCCGTTGCGAGCGCAATCCCAAAGCATTCCCTCAAAGGACAAGTTGAGTGAAGTTCTTCTGCTGCATGGAATTGCGCGGTGAGGAACAAATTCTTACGGGTGAGATTCCATGCATTGCTCCGCAGGACGTAACAGGAGCATGTTGCGGGCATGAAGAGCTTGTGCAGATCGTTGTCGAGCAGAGTTGGAGCGGTAATTTGCGTGGTAGTCGCAACATCAGCGGCAGCGTTGGCGGCTGTTCCATCTGTGGGAGCGAACGAGGAGTTCGTGTCTTATACGGAGCAGGTAGAGAGCAGACTCGGCCAGCAGAGGAGAAGCGAGGCGGGGACGGTGCGGCTGAGTTCTGGGGTGCTAGCACCAGAAGTGGAAGTGCGGCTGAGACGCGGCGAGATGGTGATCGAGCGGTTGACGCCAGAGTCGGGTCGAACGCTACGGGGAGCAATGCTGCATCACTGGCGGGGGACGGCGTACGTGCCGGGAGCAAAGGCGACGGAGTTTGTGCGATTGCTGGAGGACTTCCCCGCATACCGCCTGCGCTACGCGCCACAGGTCGTAAGGGCGGAGGTGCTGGCGCGAGATGGAGACCGGTTCCGGGCACGGCTGCGCGTGAAACAGCACCATGTAATGACCGTGGTGATGGACACGACGTATGAAGTTCGCTTTGGAGAGCTGGACGCGCGAGATGGTTACAGTGAATCGCGCAGCACCGAGATAACGGAGATTGAGGCTGCGGGCACGACGCATGAGCGGCGACTGAGTGCGGCGGAGCAGCATGGCTATCTCTGGAGGCTGAACAGCTATTGGAGTTACGCGGAGCGCGATGGCGGACTCTACATTCAGATCGAGTCAGTATCACTGACGAGAGATATTCCACGCGGGCTGGGGTGGATCGTGGGCCCGTTTGTCGAGAGCATTCCGCGAGAGTCGCTGGAGTTCACGTTGGGGCGCACGCGGGATGCGCTACGCGAAACGCGACGGGCGGAGGAGGCGAGATGAATTCGAAGGTGGCGGAGATGGGTGAAGATTTTCGTTCGGCGCGAAGGGTCAACGAAGGGTTGACGGCTGGGATTGAGCGACGGGCGCTGGTTTGGATGGCCAGGAGAGCTCCGCGCTGGGTGACTTCCGACCAGCTCACTGGGCTTGGTTTTGTGGCGCAGATTGGAGCTGGAGCGTGCTATGCGTTGGCACGGTACGACCTTCGCGCACTGCTGCTGGTGATCGTGTGCCTGGGACTGAACTGGCTCGGCGACAGTATGGATGGAACGCTGGCGCGAGTAAGAGGGCAGCAGCGTCCGCGATATGGATTCTATGTGGATCACGTGGTGGATGCGTTTGGAGCGGTGGCGCTGATGTGCGGCATGGGGCTTTCGGGACTGCTGCACTGGTGGGCGGCACTGGCGATGCTGCTTGGGTTTCTGCTGCTGTCGATTGAGAGCTATCTGGCGACGTACACGCTGGGCCGGTTCCAGATGTCGCAAGGGGTGTTTGGGCCGACGGAGATTCGCATTCTGCTGGCGATTGGAAACCTGGCGCTGTTGCGCAGCCGTTACGCGACGGTTGCTGGACATCGCTGGCTGTTGTTCGACATTGGCGGGGCGGTGGCTGCGGTGTGCATGTTTGGCATGGCTGTGGCGAGCACGGTGAAACACACGGTTCAGCTCTACCGTGAGGAGCGCATTCGGTGACGGCGGCGGCACGGTGGTGGAGATTTAACCTTGTCGGCGTCTTTGGCATGGGGGTGCAGCTCGCGGCTGTCGCCATGCTCACGCGATGGATGCCGAAGCAATACCTGCTGGTGACGGCACTGGCGCTGGAAATCACGCTGCTGCACAACTTCTGTTGGCATGTGCGATACACGTGGCGGGATGCGATGGCCGGTGCTGGCGCGAGAGAAATCATTTCTCGGGCGGCGAGATTTCATCTGTCGAACGGGCTGGTGTCGCTGGTTGGAAATCTGGGGCTGGTGCGGTTGCTGGTGGGCGGAGCGCGATGGCCGGTGCTGGTAGCAAACGTAATAGCGATTATCGTGTGCTCGCTAGTGAACTTCTATGTTGGCGACCGCTGGATCTTTAAGGCATCGGAGAGATGCGCACAGGATGGCGTGGACGCGCGGAATCGGGGGATTCGAGGGCGCGAAGCCAGTGCTGAATTTCATCGCGAAGAGAGATTACCGAGATCTGAGCGAAGAGATCGGGGTAGGTGGCGAGGCGTCCGAAGGCACCGCGCATCAGGAGGATGGCTCCCTTGGTGTTGTTGCGTTGCAGATGATGAAAGGCTCCGGCGATTTGAATGAGAGCTTGCAGGAAAGTCTTCTCGGGCTGGGGCGCGGTACGCCAGACGTTCTCCCAATACTCGTGCGCTTCAAAATACTTTGCCGAGCGGTAGAGGGAGAGGCCCTCGGCGAGGTCGGGTTGGGTCCAGTCGAGGGACATTGAAAGAGGGTACACCGAGTGGCGTGGTTGGCGTGGGCTCGTCAGAGCTGGAGTGAAGATCAACAGCAAAAAGGCTGCTGGGTGGTTGGTGACCCGGAGCCGCACAACAGAGCCGGGCTGCACTGGGATCACCAAATGCGAGAGCAAAGCAAAAAGCCAAAGCGGTTGGAAAGCATTCCACCCTGAAGCTGCAAATCTGAGTTCAGGGTGGGGGTCAGAGACGCGTGATCGTTTAGCTGAAGCCGAGGACGGGGTGAGGGGTGTAGGGCTGCTCGAGGGAGGCGATCTCTTCAGGAGTGAGTCGCACGTCGAGCGCGGCTACGGCATCCTTGAGCTGGCCGGGCTTAGTGGCTCCGACGATGGGAGCGGTGACGCCGGGACGGTTGAGCAACCAGGCAAGCGCGAGTTGGGCGCGAGGGATGCCGCGCAGTTCGGAAAGCTCGCCGAGTCGGTCGATGACGCGGCGGTCTTCGTCCTGCGTGCGTGAATACATCTTGTTGCCGAAGTTGTCGGTTTCGAGGCGCTTGGTCGTGTCGCTTTGCCATGGGCGCGTGAGGCGGCCGCGGGCGAGCGGGCTCCAGGGAAGGACGGCGATTTTTTCTTCCAGGCAGAGCGGAATCATCTCGCGCTCTTCTTCGCGATAGAGCAGGTTGTAGTGGTTCTGCATGGAGATGAACCGCGTCCAGCGGTGAAGCTCGGCGAGATAGAGAGCCTTGGCAAACTGCCAGGAGTACATCGACGATGCGCCGATGTAGCGCACCTTTCCGGCTTTGACCACGTCGTGCAGAGCCTCGAGCGTTTCTTCGATGGGCGTTTCGTAATCCCAGCGGTGAATCTGGTAGAGATCGACGTAGTCGGTCTGCAGGCGGCGCAGGCTCTGCTCGAGTTCGAAGATGATTTCCTTGCGCGAGAGGCCGCGGCCATTGGGTTCCTTGCGCATGACGCCGTGAACCTTGGTGGCAATGACGACGGCTTCGCGACGCACGTTGGCCTTGAGGAACTTGCCGACGACCTCTTCGCTGGCACCGTTGGAATAGACATTGGCTGAATCGAAGAAGTTGATGCCGAGATCGAGCGCTTCGCGCAGGAAGGGCTGGCTTTGCTGTTCGTTGAGCACCCAGGGGCGCGCGCCTTCATCGGATTCCGGCGAGCCATAACTCATGCAGCCGAGGCAGATGTGAGAAATCTTCAGTCCGGTGTTGCCAAGGTTAACGTAGTCCATGTTTTCCTGATTCGTGCGACGCCGTGCAGGATGCAGACGTTTCACAGGATTCGCACAGCTCTTAATTCAGAAGAAGTATAGATCTACGCCTAATTGCAAGCAGTGCTGCCGAGTGGCTCGGCTTCGCTCTCACGAGGAGCTACGGTGGAGACGGACGGAATGAAGCTCATGGCACGCTCGGCAAGAGCTGTGATGGTGAGACTTGGATTGACTCCAAGATTGGCGGAGACCACCGATCCGTCGCAGATGTACATGTTCTCGTAGCCAAATACACGGTGTTGCGCGTCGATGACGCCCTCGGCGGCGGAGCGGCCCATGACGCATCCGCCAAGACAGTGCGCTGTGCCGGGGACGTCGAAAAGAATCTCGGGGAGCATGCTCATGGCGGTTCCGCCAGCCATGCGCGCGAACTTTTCGGCGAAGTCGTTGGCACGTGGAATGTAGGTGGGCACGCGCTCGCCGCGGCTGACGAGGAATTTACGGAAAGGCCAGAACCAAGGACGCTTCCAGTGCATGTCGATGTGGGCATCGAGCGCCTGCATGCAGAGCAGGATGATGCATTCGCGCGCCCATCCGAAAGGCTGGAGAAGCCGGATGGTCTTGATGGGATGGCGCAGGAGTGAGGAGACGAGGTTCTTGATCCATAGCAGAATGCGTCCGCGGCCGGGACGGCCTCCGGTGAGGATCGTGGATAGAAGCGACATGGCATCGGCACCGGACGGATAGCGCACGGCCTCGATGTGCGTGTGTTCGTCGATATAGACGCCGGAACCGATTGCGACGCCTTTCGAAAGATCGTCGCCCGAGCCAGGAATGCGCACGCCGATAAGCGATTCAGAGTTGGTACGGATGTGCTTGCCAAGCTGCTGGCTGATGCGGGGCAGAGAACGCTGCTCGCGAAGGCGGAAAAGCAACTCGGTGGTGCCGAGCGAGGAGGCGCTGAAGACTACTCCACGGCAGGTGTAGCGGTGCGGCTGCTTGTCGAAAAATGCGAGCGAGTTGACGGTGTGAACCTCGTATCCGGCGCTGCCGTCGGCGCGGCCTTCCAGAGGCTTGACGTCAACGACCTTGGTTTCGGCAAAGATGCGGGCGCCACGTTTTTCGGCGAGATAGAGATAGTTCTGATCAAGCGTGTTCTTGGCGCCAAAGCGGCAACCCATCATGCATCCGCCACAGCCGTTGCAGGTGGTGCGGTCGGGGCCTTCGCCGCCGAAATACGGATCGCCAACCTGCGTACCGCGCGGCTGTCCCTCGGGACTCTGCAGAATGCCGACCTTGGTGCGGTAGTAGGTGGCACCGACACCGTACTCTTCGGCAGCGCGGCGCAAAAGGTGGTCCGCTGGGCCGAGTATGTTGTTTTCGGCAACGCCAAGCATGCGCGAGGCGGTGTCGTAGTGAGCAGGCATTTCCGATTGCCAGTTGGAGAGCCCGGCCCAGGAGCCCATCTTCCACACCTTATCCGGAGGGCGAAGCAGCGTGCTGGCATAGGTGATGGAGCCTCCGCCGACGGCGCACCCGTGCAGGATGGTGACATGCTTGAAAAACCGCATGTTGAAGAACCCGCGCAGAGCGAGCGAAGGACGATAGAACCAGCGGCGCAGCGACCAGTTGGTGTGCGGCAGATTTTCGGGCGTCCAGCGGCGGCCCATCTCAATGACCGCTACGCGATAGCCTTTCTCCACGAGGCGCAGGGCAGAGACACTGCCGCCAAATCCTGACCCAACGACGATGTAGTCGAAATCGTATTCGCGGCCGTGACTCATATCGCAGCGTTGGATGACACAGGAGCTTGGACCGATGGCCGCGACTCAGCGGAAAGACAATGCAGTTCCCAAAAAGGGTTCGTTGCTAGCAAAGGCTTTGACCGGGAATAAATACGGGCACGGCCGAAACCGTGCCCATTTTGCAAAGAAGCAAGGAGAAGAACGAAGGCAAAGATCAGACTCGAAGCTGGCTCTGCAGGTAAAGGCGAGCTTTCGAATCCGTGTTTTCGTTGTGTTCGACGACCGAAAACTTCACGTCCTGATTGCTGTTGAGGCGAATGTAGTTGAGCACCGCAGGATGACGGTAGATGTCTCCGGGCTGGAAGACAGGCAGTTCGGGGACTTCCGCGTCCGTGGTGTTCCAGACCAGCTTGTGGAATGCACGGTTGCGCACGGTGCGATTCTTCTGCACATCCCACAGATTGCCGCCGAGCGCAGCGTCGGTGACATCCTTGGGCGTCATGGTTTCGCGTGTGTACTGGAGGAAAGCGTAGGCGAAGATCTCGTGCGCGAGCAGATTTTCGGAGGCAAAAATCGGCGCGGATTCCGGCTCAACGACGTGCCCCACATCGGGGCCAATGAGAGTCATGACGGATCGGCCCGAAGTGACGGACAATCGCAGGCGCGACTTGATTTCGGGAACTTCGTTGATTTCCTGGTACATGGCGTAGAAGTTTTCGCCGCCCTGATGGAAGAGCTTGCGGCTGTCTTCGCGGAGGAAGCCGACGGGAATCTTGAAACCAGAAGTGACATCGGCCAATCCGTGAGAGCCAAGACGCGGCAGATAAACGATGTGATCAACCTCGTTGACGAACGAGGTGATGCGCATTGGCTCCTTCCAATGATGCTCGGCCTTGGGAACAGTCTCAATGTAGGCGCCGTAGCCGCGCTCTTCGAAGAAGACCGGGGTGGCACCGTTGCGTTCGATGACCGGGAGCAGGCCGGAAGACTGGGCAAACGCGCGCGAGGTACCGCGGACCTGTCCGTTGGCGGTCCAATACACATTCCGCACGCCGGACTGATCGCCGACGAAGATCTTGGTGGCGCCGTGCTCTTTGAGCACCTTGATGAGGCAGTCGAGCGCCCAAGGATCGGACGTGGCCGGATATTGATTGCCGGAGTTGAGGGCGAGCTTGATCAGGACACGGTCGCCTTTATGAAGCCAGGAGAAATCGGTGGCTCCCTCGACCATGCGCTTGAAAAGACGATAAGAGGTGTCGCCTTTTGGCATCCATGCGGTGCTGAGACGAGCGTTGTGGACGGGTGTGGAGGCAAGCTTCTTCTCATCGAAGGCAAACCCCGCGCCACCCAGCAGCGCCATGGAAGACAATGTGCCGATACCCCACAGAAAATCGCGACGGCTTACGCCAGGCTTGCTCTCCATAAGAATCCGTACTCCTTAACTCAACAAATTTGCATTACGAGACTGATAGTTCTGTAATTGTTGTCCCGCTTCGGATTGCCGTCAACCGGAATTGCGAAGGTGAGGCCGAAGAATTGGCGTGCGGAGGGCGGTTAGCGTAGCATTCAAGGCTCGGGGCGAGAGAACGTGATGAAAACACATCGTATTGCGGTTATTCCGGGAGACGGAATCGGGAAGGAGACGGTTCCGGAGGGCGTGCGGGTGCTGGAAGCGGCGGCGAGAAAGTTTTCGCTTTCGCTCGAATGGAAGTGGTTTGATTTTGCAAGCTGCGACTACTACGCCCAACACGGCAAGATGCTGCCGGATGAGTGGTTTGACGTGCTGCGAGGGTTTGACGCGATCTACTTCGGAGCCGTGGGGTGGCCGGCGACGGTGCCAGATCATGTTTCACTGTGGGGCTCGCTGCTGCAATTCAGGCGAGGCTTTGACCAGTATCTGAACCTGCGACCGGTCCGGCTGATGCCAGGGATACGGTGTCCGCTGGCGGGACGTGCTGTGGGCGACATCGACTTCTACGTGGTGAGGGAAAACACGGAAGGGGAATATTCGAGCATCGGCGGAAAGATGTTTGAAGGCAGCGAGCGTGAAGTGGTGATCCAGGAGACCGTGATGACCCGCACGGGTGTGGATCGCGCGTTGAAATTTGCATTTGAGTTGGCACAGAAGCGCGAGAAGAAGCACCTGACCTCGGCGACCAAGTCGAATGGGATCTCGATCACGATGCCGTACTGGGATGAGCGCGTGGAGCAAATGGCCAAAGCATTCCCGGATGTGCGCGTGGACAAGTTTCATATCGATATATTGACCGCGAACTTTGTGCAGCATCCGGACTGGTTTGACGTGGTAGTGGCGAGCAATCTCTTCGGCGACATCCTGTCCGATCTTGGACCGGCGTGCGCGGGCACAATTGGCATTGCACCTTCCGCCAATATCAATCCGGACAGGAAGTATCCCAGCCTCTTTGAGCCTGTGCATGGGTCGGCCCCGGACATTGCAGGAAGAGGCATTGCAAACCCCATTGGGCAGATATGGTGTGGGGCGATGATGCTCGAACATTTAGGCCAAGTGGAAGCTGCGGCCCGAGTGATGAACGCCGTCGAGCAGGTGCTCAAGGCAGGGCACCAGCGGGCTCCATTCACTCGCGATATCGGCGGGAGTGCGACAACCGTGGAGTTGGGCAAGGCTATAGCCGACGCAGTATAGGTTTACGATTCGCAAAAAACGCTCGGGCAAACGGGTTTCAGCAGCTTGCATCTAGTGGTATGAGTTCTGTTCCGATTGCGAGCCTGATGCGAGAAATGCACCGCACAATCTTGATTTTGCTGTTGCTGGCGTTGCCCGCTATGGCGCAGGAGACTGCGTTGACCGGCACGGTGTCCGACCCTGCCGGAAACGCCATCGCCAACGCTTTACTGCGCGACACCGCAGGTCACATCACGCACAGCGATGAACAGGGACGGTTCCAGTTTGCGCAGGCACCGCGCGAGTTGACGGTGAGCGCTCCGGGCTTTGCGGAGGAGCGCGTGACGGTAACTGGCACGAGCATCGCCATACGTATGGTCATCGCGCGGCCAGAAGAACTGATCAGCGTCAGTGCCACAAGCGAGTCGCTGGCACCGGCGACCACCACCTTCGACAAACAATTTCTGCGGCAGGCTCCCACACTCACGCTGGACGAAGCTTTGCGCGATGCTCCGGGGTTTTCGCTTTTCCGGCGTGCTCCGTCGTGGACGGCGAATCCGACGACGCAAGGCGTATCGCTGCAGGGAACCGGTTCGAGCGCGGCAAGCCGAGCACTGGTGCTCGAGGACGGCATTCCGCTGAACGATCCGTTTGGCGGATGGGTGTACTGGCAACGTATTCCCGTCACAGCGCCCGAGCGCGTGGAATTGCAAACCGGAGGCGGCAGCGGACTGTATGGCAGCGATGCAATTGGCGGCGCCATCAGCATTGTCACTCCGCGTCCGTTTGCAAATGCGAATGCCACGCATGAGGCGATCGATTTTTCATACGGCAACCTGAATACCCCGAGCGGCTCGGCATCGCTGGTGGGATCGCGCGGCGGTTGGGCGGGGTCGGCATCGGTGTTCGGCGCATCGACCGACGGATATATTCCTGTACCATTCTCGCTGCGTGGTGCGGCCGACTATTACGCGAGTTCTACCGACATTGGCACCGCACTGCGAGTCGATCGCAAGCTTGGATCGCAAGCGACTGCGTTCGTGGGCGGGTCGCTCTATGGCGAGTCGCGGCAGAACGGAACACATCTGCAGACGAATGGCGCGACACTGCGCGAATTGCGCACGGGTCTCGATGTGAACAGCGCACATTTTGGATCATTTGCGGCCCGCGCGTATGGCGGGACCGAGACGCTCAGGCAGACATTCACCTCCATCAGCGCGGACCGTAACAAGGAAACGCTGACGCGCAACCAGGGGGTTCCGGCAAACCAGGCAGGAGGAAGTCTGCTGTGGTCGCGTCCGCTGAGGGCACGGCAGTTGGTCGTCGCGGGATTCGACTTGCGATATGTGGAAGGCGAGAGCGACGAATACGCCTACCAGGCGGGAGCGCTGACGTCCTATCTGCGTAGCGGGGGAGTGCAGCTACGCTACGGTGGATTCATTGAGGATCGTGTGCGCCTTTCACAACGATTGCTGCTGACGATTTCGGCCAGAGTCGATCGTTGGTCCGACAAAGATGCGCGCTCAATCGTAGTTCCTCTTGCGACGCAGGCTGGCGCCACCGCGACCGAGCTCCCCTCGCGCAGCGCGGTTGCGTTTGATCCGCGTATCGCTCTTTCGTATGCAGTGAATGGACGATGGACGGTTTCGGCTTCTGCGGCAAGAGCGTTTCGCGCTCCGACGCTGAATGAGCTGTATCGCGCATTCAGGGTCGGCAATGTATCGACACTTGCAAATCCAACACTACGCGACGAGCGCTCGACCGTGGTACAAGGCTCTGTGTTGTACACGCCGAACTCAATGACATCATTTCGCGCAACCGGCTTCTGGGACGGCATCAACGCACCTGTGTCGAACGTGACGCTCTCATCGACACCTGCGCTGATTACGCGTCAGCGGCAGAACCTCGGGAGCCTGCGTGCAGCGGGCATGGAGGCTGCGGCGAGCATGCGCTTCCGCAATCTGCAAATAGATGCCGCGTATCAGTATTCGCATTCGACAGTAACGGGTTTTGCAGCCGACCGGACTCTGATTGGCTTGTGGATTCCGCAGGTACCCCGGCACTCGTCGTCGCTGCGCGCAGCCTACGCGCAGAAGCTCTGGACCGTGGTTCTCGACGGCCATTACTTCGGACGACAGTTCGATGACGATCGCAATCAGTTTCCGCTGACAGGAGCCTTCGTGATGAATGCGGCTCTCTCTCGGACGCTGCCTCGCGGCTTCAGCGCATATATCGCGGCAGATAATCTGTTGGATCGCCGCTATGCCGTGGCAAGAACGCCGACCCTCTCCACCGCGCCGCCGACTGTGGCGAGAGTGGGCGTGAGGTGGGAGTCGAAGGAGCGGTAAACGCCAGAAGTGCGCTGGGACGAGTTGGGACACGCCTGTGCCTCTAGCTTTTCCCCAGCCGGTCGCGTACGAGCGATTCGAAATTGAAAGCTGAAGTAAAGTTCCAGTCCAGAACTAGACCAGTTGTGACTTAAGTCGCAGCCCTTCCCTAAACTCATCCGCAGGATAGAATATCGGGCGGTCACGAATCGCCGCTTTCGTCTGGAAGGGACGATGAAAAATTCCATCCCAATCACTTTGGTTCTTGCCGTAGTTGTGGGGGCACTGATCGGGCTCGGCGCGTACACGTTCATCTATGCCAAGGGATATTCCTATCTGTCGAATGACCCTCAGGCTTGTACTAACTGCCACGTGATGAACGCGCAGTATGACGGATGGGTTAAGGGAAGCCATAAGCACGCGGCGACCTGCAACGATTGCCACACGCCTCACAACTTCGCGGGCAAGTATGCGATCAAGGCCCGCAACGGATTCTTCCACTCACTCTATTTCACGACGGGGAACTTTCCCGACAACATTGAGATCAGCGGCACGAGCCGCTACGTAACCGAAAATGCCTGTCGCCGCTGCCATGAGGATGTGGTGCAGGCCATCGACACTGGACGCCATGGCAGCGGCAACGAAACAAGTTGCCTGCGCTGCCATAACTCTGTTGGACACTCGGAATCTACCGCCAAGCTTCACACGCCCGTACTGGGAGATCTCATCCATGGCAAATAACGAACCGTTGAATCAGGAAAAGAGACGCTCGCGCCGCCTGCTGCTGGGCGCAACGCTGGCGGCGGCCATTGCGGCTGTCGCAATCACCGCTCTGCTTATCAACATTTTCGAACGCAAGCAGGAAGCCAAGAACCCGTTCTACCGCGTGGTGGAACTGAACGATACGATCGACGATCCCGCAACCTGGGGTAAGAACTTTCCTTTCCAGTACGACGGCTATAAGAAAACTATCGACCAGGTTCGCACGAAGTACGGCGGCAGCGAGGCAATGCCGCAGACGCCGAGCAATGCCGATCCACGTTCGGTTGTAGCGCGTTCGAAGCTGGAACAAGACCCGCGGCTCAAAACGATGTGGGCAGGATATTCATTCAGCATCGATTACCGCGAGCGCCGCGGCCACGCCTACATGCTCGACGACCAGACCTACACTGGGCGGCAGAAGGCGAACCCTCCGGCGATGTGTATCAACTGCCATGCCTCGCTGGTAACGACGTATATGAAGATGGGCAATGGCGACATCATGAAGGGCTTTGACGAGTTCTCGAAGAGCCACATGACGTACCCGCAGATTCGGCAGCAGGTGAAACACGCCGTGGCCTGCATCGACTGCCACGACCCAAAGAACATGCAGTTGCGCGTGACCCGTCCCGCATTCATCGAGGGTATCCGCGCCCTGAAAGCTTCGCAAGGTGTGAAGGACTACGACGTGAACACGATGGCAACGCGTCAGGAGATGCGTTCCTATGTGTGCGGACAGTGCCACGTAACCTACTACTTCAAAGGGCCGGAGAAGCGGTTGACTTATCCGTGGTCGCAGGGCTTGAAAGTGGAAAACATCATCGCTCATGAAGATGCAGACGGTGTGAAGGAGTGGGAGCATCCCGACTCGGGCGCCAAGCTGATCAAGGCGCGACATCCTGAGTTTGAGATGTGGAACCAGGGCGTGCATGCGCGCTCGGGTGTGGCCTGCGCCGACTGCCATATGCCGTACATGCGCGAAGGCGGCTTAAAGGTGAGCGATCACCAGGTGAACAGCCCGCTGTTGAAGATCAATCGCTCTTGCCAGGGCTGCCATCACTTCCCGGAGACAGAGCTGAAGGCGAGGGTCGAGGAGATTCAGGACCGCTACTTCAACCTGCGCAATGTGGCTCTGGATTCGCTGATGGATCTGATTCGCGATATCAAGGACGCGCGCGCCAAGGGAGGGGAAAACGAAGCCGCTATCAAGAATGCTCAGGATTATCAGCGTAAAGGGCAGTTCATGATCGACTACGTGATGTCTGAAAACTCCATGGGATTCCACGCTCCGGAAGAGTCCGTTAGGATTCTGGGCGACGCAATCAACCTGTGCCGACTGGGACAGCTCGCCCTCAAAGGCGGTCCACAGCCAACACACACCGTTCTAACCCAGCTCGCTGCTCCCGCAGCGCCGGGCCACTAAATACACCAAGCGGAGCGCTGAAGGCTCGGCGCTCCACTTTTCCTGCCTCAGAGCTCATCACAGCATTTTCAACAACTATCACTGCAAAATCACAGGCGATCAGAGACGCGCACACACTGGCACAGAGCGCTGTTAGCGATGCATGCCCCGGAGTGTCTGGTGGAAATCAGGCTGTGGATGTTGTGTGCAGATGGTGAACAACTCGCGGGCTTTCCACTAGACCCTCCATTTTTGCACTACCGCAATGCCCAAGAGCGAGTGTTTTCCGCAGCGCTTTTTTCACCACTTGGAGACTGGGCGAGACGTTCAACGCTTTTCCACATTTTCCGCAGGGCCTACGACTGCTACTAGGTTTGTTTGTTCCTTGAGATACATAGACGTAACAGCAAAACCCGGGGCCTCGCTATATATTTTTCTCGGTTACGCGGGCACTCCGGTCAGCCAGGAGTTGGTGGAGGACTTCTTCCCATCCTTTCAGGACCGAGAGGCGACAAAACTCCCGCATGTAGACCTCGTGACACCGATTTCGGAGCGATTCCATTTCCGCTGGATTTGCAATCAGGCGTCGGAACTCCTCGGCTACACTCGCCGCCGCGCCTGGCGAAAGAACCCATCCAATCTTGAACTGCCTGATCCAGCGGGCAACTGCAGACTCCTCACTTCCGCAAAACAGCACAGGCCGGCCAATTGCCAGAGCGCCAAAGAACTTTGACGGAATAACCATGCCTGTCCACTCTTCGCGCAGGCTAATCACATGAACGTCAGCCGCCGCGAGACGGCTGGAAAGTGATTCGAGACTCGCAAACGGAACGAAATGGATGTTCGAATCGTCCGGTCGAACCGCGTCAACAAGGTCCTTGTGGCGGTTACCTTGGACGCTTAGCGCCAATTCCAGACCCTCGCCCCGCATCATTCTGACCAGTTCGAACAAATCCTTATAGCTATGTGCGCGTCCAAAACTGCCGGAATACATTAACGCCAGTCGTGCGTCGCCGTAGATCTGCTTGCGTTCAGGACCCTCGGACGCAGGAACAGAGTCCACTTCCGCGAGTGCCCATGGCACCAACGTTTTCTTCACTCCATAATTCTTGTACGCAGAAAGGCGCTCGCGCATGCAGCTACCGATATCGATAATGGCATCGCAACGAGCGTAGCCCAGACCAGCCAGAAACCTGAAAAACGTTGCGGCGGGACCGCTCCTCGAGAGTTTCCCATCTGCAATTGCCGCTTCCGGATAGAGATCAAAGCACCAATGAACAATCTTGGTGCGCGGTGAAAAGAGGCGCCATGGAAGAGCAGTTGTGACACTCAGGATAGGATCAGTACCGATGATGACGATATCGGCCTTATTGCGGGACCTGATGGCGAGCAGTGTCCAGGCAACCAGCATCCAAACCGCATTCAGGATTCTGCCGAGAGTTGAAGATTGGGACCATGCTGGTCTCCAAATTCTGTGGATGTGAACTCCTTGCCACTTCTCTTCCTTACCGAACTCTGCTGCCGCGTCATGACAACTGCGATTTGAAGGAAACGCGTCAACGATCCAGCCGCTTTTTGCAATCCCTCCACAGAGGTCACTCATGAGAATTGAACTGACTACGGTGTCGGGATGAAGGAATTGGTAAAGAACGAAGACATTCAACAGAAAATCGCCTTGAGCTCGAAATTCAAGATCACGTCACGAAGCCACTACGGTCTGCCAACGCGCAACGTAGATTATGCACTCTTTAGGTTGGCCTATCCCCACAACGCACTAATATCTTACCATCCATAGTATGAGGATCTTTTTCGACCATCAGGCATTCTCCCTCCAACGAGCAGGCGGAATTACCAGATATTTCTACGAATTGATCAGGGGATTGGGGGAACATCCTGAAATAAGGTCTGTCGCGGGCCTTGGTTTCACCAGCACAACGTGGCCGATTGCAGTAGAAGCCCCGACGCATAGCCAGGTATTGCAGTTTGGGGACCAGGTTCTAAATCCGAAGGCGACGTATGCGATCAATGAGATCCTGATGGGCGCGATTGTTGCAGCTATGGGAAGCTTTGATATCTATCACAACACGTTGTACCGGTTCATGCCCTCGGTCCGGTGCCGCCGACGTGTGGCAACCCATCATGACTGTATTCACGAACGGTTCCCAGAATATTACCCCAACCGAGCACGGATCATGCGACTGAAGAAAAAGATGTTCGACGAAGCCGACCTCGTGTTTTGTGTATCACAGGCTAGTCGAGATGATCTGGAGGAATTTTATGGCATCGAGCGAAGTCGAACTTCAATCGTCCATCACGGCATTGCTCCGATTCCCCGAACCGCGGCTGGAGCAGCAGAACTGCAACAGATGGGCTTGAGGCCCTTCATCCTATACGTCGGATTAAGGGGGCTTTACAAGAACTTTACCGGCTTGCTACGGGCCTTCTCTCGTTCTGGAGCTTACAAGCATTTTGATCTTCTTGCGATCGGCGGCGGGGAGCTGACTGCAGATGAGCGGAACAACGCCATTCAATTAGGTATTCGGGATGCGCTGCATGTAGTTCCTCGCGGCTCAAACGAGCTACTGGCAGAGTCGTACGCATGTGCAAGCTTGTTTGTGTACCCGTCATTGTACGAAGGATTCGGTATGCCGCCGCTGGAAGCTATGTTAGCGGGTTGTCCTACTCTGGTCGCACAAACGAAAGCTTCAATGGAGATTAACCAAGGCGCGTCTATACTTTTCAATCCTCACGATGAGGAAGAGTTTGCTACCAAACTGTCCTTCATCTTGCAGGACGAGTGTGCTCGTAAGAGCTCCGTACAGCTCGGTCTCCAAGTCGCCGCAGGATATACGTGGGAAGAGGCAGTAAGGAAAACGGTCCTTGGATATCGATCACTTACTTAGCACGTCGCGCAATTTTTGCTTGCGTATTCGGATTGCTTCAGGATTTATGCACGGCGGATATGCTACTCCTCAGTGACCATGCTGACTTAAGCAATTGCAGGCGCTTCTGCCGTTCAGGCAAGGTGTTTGCAACCCTTGCACCTTTGGCAATTAGCGTCCAAGCCACAGCTAGAATCATTGCCAAGAAAGTAGAAAAGATCACAATCAACGCTCTTTTTGGAGACGTCTTCTTGTCCGGAACGAGTGCAGTATCCACGACCTGTATCTGTGACCCTTGACGAGCCTCATCGAGCTTCGCAGCCTCGAACTGCCGCGCTAAAAGATCGAACATTGTTTCGCTATACTTCACATCGCGCAATTTTCGAACGTAGTCCAAGCCGGCTTCCGGAAGACCAGGTGGTGCGATGAGACCTGTGTCTTCACCACCGCGAGCACCACTTAACTTCTTAAGCTGGGTCTGAAGGGCCGCCAGTTCCTCCTTCGTAGTTGCCAATTCCGCATTAGTGCCAGTTTCTGAGAAGCTAAGCGCACGAATCTGAACCTCTTTCGCGACTATCTGCGCTCGCAGTTCGGCTGCAGACTGAATCAGCACACGAGATTGACTGTCGAGCTGAATCATGCCGCTCTTTTGCTGAGCGATCTTCATGGCCTCTTCAGCAGAGGCGAGATTGTTCTTTGCCTGTGCCAGTTGCTCTTCAAAGAACTGCCGGCGATAAGATGCTTCAGACAGAGCCAATGTGGCGGAGAACTTCTTGTACTCATCGACATAAGCGTTCGCCATATCTGCGGAACGCTTTGCATCCGAATCCTCGACCGTGACTTTAATCAGACCGTCTTTCGGATTGCCTTCCACGGCAACGTTCTTTTCCAGCTTCGCTCTCGCGTCGGACATGCGCTTCACCCTGTATTGCGCCATCAGGTCGAAGCGGCGAATTACCGCGTCCTCCACTGCTCTGCTCTTCATGAGCGACACATAGAGATCCGTCGGACTCTTTAGTCCGAGTCCTCCTCCAGCAGCACCGAGCAGAGCCCCGGCATTGCCCATCTGAGACTGCAACATCGCGGACGCAGAGTTTGATTGTTGCGGCGGCAAAACAGTAGTAAAGGCCGTGTACCGCACCGGCAGAATCATTGAGACGACAGCTGCCAGAACCGCAACCACAACGACCACCTTGGCAATAAATACCTTCTGCTCCCCCACGGCTACAAGCAGATCTACGAGGGAGATATCTTCTTCGGGGCGGACTGTTGCGAGCTCTTCAGTAGTTGAGTTCATTTCTGAGATCGGCCATCTTTTTAGAACCAGTCCAGACGGACCGGTTCAGTGTTTCGGTTGATTGGATACCAGCATTGTATCGCGAAGTGAATCACTGTATTTTTCTGGATCGAGTAAACCTACGGCAAAACCCCTAAGGATGCCACGAAAACGGTTCCAGTAAACCGCACGTCGAATTCTGTCAGTCATGTGTGCGCAGGCCCCTGCGAGTGAACGCATCGTGACCTCGGCAAGGAACATCACAACCGCCGGATGCCCCGCGCGGAAGATCCTGCCATTCAGGTACCCAAAGCCAACGCCATATTTGAAATACTTGGTGGCATCTTGCGCGACATAGGCAGGAACGGGGTGATAGACCTGCAGGTTACCCAGGTACTGGATTCTGCAGCCCGCCTCAAGTAACCGCGCGAGTAGGTCGGTTTCCTCTCCAGACCCGATGGGGGTACCGGCACCTAGCGATTCGTTGAAAAATGTACCCGCTTTGAGCAAGGCGTCGCGACGAACAAAGATACCCACCGAGATACTTAATCGGAATAAGTTGCGGAACGTGATCAGTTGGGTAATCCCAACTGGCCTACGCCCATACGCAACTTGCCGCTCAGGGTCGAAAACATTCGTACAGATACAGTCGATTTCCGGGTGATCCGAAAAGTGTTTCGAGATTTTGTCTAGCAGTTGCGGCTCATACCAGCAGTCGTCATCCGGGAAGCCGATGATTTCTCCTGAAAAGTCTCCCAGTCCAAGATTTCGCGCGTGCGAAAGAGAGGTTCGTCCGCCTGTCCGCAATTCTCGAAGGCAAATCGAGGACGGAAGGGAATCACAGATCCCGGGTCGGCTATCACTCTGGTTTACGAAAATGAGTTCAAGGGTGCCCGTGTAGCTCTGTTCAGAGGTGCTGCGGAAGAACCGCTCCAGCTCGGCGGTACGATCAAAGGCAGTGACTACAAGAGAAAACCGCATCTTCGTTATCTCACCACCTGTTTCGGGTCCGAAGCATTCATGTTTGTAAATTCGATCGTCTCGGTGGAATGTCCGGGCTGTAGCCCTCGGACAATCAGGATAGCAATAACGCCCCACAACAGCGGTAAATTTAGGTCCGGCACACCAGCGGACATGGAAAGCAGCGTTCCGATTAGCAGCCACTTCCAAGAACTGCTGAGAGGCTTGAGAAGTCGAATAATGAACCAACCAAAAAGCACGACGCCAACAAAGCCTACAGTAGCGAGTAATGTGCTGATTAGGCTTGATGCCCTCATGCTCCCGAGTCCCGTTCCAAGCAAATAGGTGCTGAGCGCTGAACGGAGAGCTGAAATGTCCGAACTTATACGAATGACAAACGAAAGCGTGTCAGACTTATCAACGGTGCTGCTAGCCATTGCGTCGCGAACAGGACCGCTCAGGAGTAGAACAGGTGTAATGATCAATGCCCCAAACACTAGGACGATCCAGCGTTGAGTTCGCCTGCCAAGAATTCGAGAACCGCGAATTGGAAATCGGGTAATCATCAATATGGCAACTCCTACCCCAAACGCGAGGAGTGAAGCACTAGAACGCACTACCAGCACAAGCAGTGCTGAGGCGATCAATGGCAGAAGCGAACCACCGTCTAGGTATCCACACAGCGCTGATAGTGCAATTCCCGTTAGCAACACCGCGCCAATTGAGGGTTCGCTGAACAATCCATTAGGACGATCATAGATGCCAGTTCCGAACATCGACTGCACTTGGCTTTCATTGCTATGGAACAGCCACAAGGGAAGGGCCACACCAAACTGAATGAGGATGAGTTGCAGCACAATGACCGCAACTACTAGAGAAATCGCAACAATCGTAGCGATTCGACATGCACGCCAATCTGCGAATTCCGCAGCATATATAACGGTTGCGCAGTTTGCCGCTAACCAAGCCGCCTGTATAAGATTTGCTTGCGACCAGTGAAGTGGTACTTCGATGGGGAGCATGCTAAGGACGTCGCCCCTCGAATCTTGAACCGGCAATCCTGCGAAAAGAATCGGCATTAGAAACGCGGAGAGAATGCTCCAAGCACAGAACAGTAGCAATGGGGTTAAAACTGCACTTGGACGCCTGAGAGTGTCCGCCGATGTAATTGATGCGACGGGCCAACGCAGCAGGATAAGGAGCGCAATGAAATAGTAGGGAGGAAGCCCCAACTTTCCGATGTTCAGCACTGCTCCAGCCTGAAAAACCGAAGCACATATTGCGAGCGGGACTAGCCATCTAGGCCTCAGCAGCCAGCAGTACAATCCGAGTGGCATAAAGATGAAGCCAAGCAGCGTCATCGTACGGCCCCTCTGCGTGCGAATCGAATCCGACCGAGCGAATGCTCCTGTAGGACGATTCGTAGGTTTCTCATAACCGATAGCAGAACCTGACAAGCTGAATAGGGAAGCCCGCACAAGCTACCCCAAAACGCCTTGTCCCGGAGTCGCGGCAGCATGGTGATAAGCTGCGTTCTCCGCAGCCCTTTGTACTCCGACTCGCCTGAAACGACCAGATAATGTAGCGCGAGGCGCACGTAATCCTTGCAGTCCGTGAGTTGTAACCGGTCCACCTCCGGGTCATCCAGACGATGAGATAAGAATTGCTGAACAGTCTGGAAGACCTGTTCATACTCCTGAAGAAGCCAAGCTAGTTGTTTCGTCTTTCCGTCAAACGAGAAGGTCATGTTTCGCCCGTGCTGACGATAGTCGGTAAGTGCCTCCGGAATCTGGCAGAGTGGGGTTAAGAGCCCGGCTGGATATTGAATACAAGCATCGGCAGCACCACGGCACGGACTGTCCAGAGGAAATACAATTTCCGCAACTTGCCGACGGATGGAGAGCGCCGAGGTGGCCGGTAACGGAAGCCGTCCTCCGGATGACAACAGGCGTTCGCGCAACCAGCCGGATTCCATCGAAGCCGGGAAAGGGGGGCCGAAGGGATGTCGCTTGGAATCGACGCGCTGCATGCGGTGGACACAAACACCGCATGCAGGATTGTGTCGGAAAGCCTCTATAACGGCGCGAAGCTTGCCAGGGCAAAACAGATCGTCGGCATCGAGGAACGAGAGGATTTCTCCCTTCGCGATGGCCACGCCGCGGTTCATGTTCCCCGGTTGTCCCACGTTGGGCCCTTGTACAATACGGATACGTGAATCGCTCGAGGCAATTTGCCGGACTATTTCGATTGTTCCGTCATGCGAGCCGTCATCCGCTACGATCAGTTCGAAGTTTTGATAGTCCTGTTGCAGTACGCTTGTAAGGGCGTCGGACACAAAGCCGGCATAGTTATAAGTTGTGACGACGACGGAAATGAGAGGACTGTCTTCTAGTTTCCGTAGTGGAATGGGGAGAGCCGCAATCATCTTAGTTCTCAATGGCAAGCTTCTGAAGGCTTGAATGGTCTCGCATAAGATGCGGCACTCGTCTGGCTGTTAGCGATAATAGGCAAACCATGATCACTGCCTCAGTGATCACCACAGACCACGCAACTCCAAGCTGCGCACTTCGAGGTACGAGAATAAACAAACACGTGATGTTGACGATCCCGCCCAGCACCGTAATGACGTTAAACTCACGGTCCATGCCGTTGGGCAACATGAATTGTGTTCCGAGAACAATATTGCATGTTATTGGTGCAAGGCAGAGCGACAGAATCCGGAGGACTGGTACGACTTGCTCGTACCCCTTCCCCAGAAAAATCCGGATTACAATCGGAGCAAATGTAAAACAGAGGACGCAAAGAACCAGTCCAATAACAGAACCGAGAATTAGCGTGAGGCGGGCAAGCCTTCCCGCAGCTGCTTCATCATGTGTCATCAGATTGTTCACTCGGGGATACACTGCTTGCGTAACCGGTTGAATCGTATTTACCAGCACGTTATTGATCTTCTCTGCCGCAGCGTAGTACGCCACAGCGACAGGTGCGGTAAGGAGTCCCAGAACTAGCGTATTCGCCGTGGTGTAGAGCGTCACCGCACTCCTATACAGGAACATCGATGCGGACAGTTTCAGTGAATTCCGGGCGGCTGCAATCGAAAACCCACACGCCGGGAATTCACGATAAACACGGGCGATCAGAAATATAGTAGAGGCACTGTACCAGAAGCACTGAATCCAAAGAACCTTCCAGTAGTCGGACGGAAGGTGAATGAGGACGAACACCGATACCGCGAACATCACCTTGCTGAAAATGTCCACGGCCGAGACCGTGCGCATCCGCTCAAGCCCCTGATAGAACCATGCAACACTGAAACCTTGGGCGATGCCAGCAACCGCTCCGGCATACATGAGCGAGCGGTCATGACGAAACTGGGGCACGAGAATTACAACTATCGATGCAGCCGCCAGACAAACTAGAGACAGTATGACTTTGGCCCCGACCACACCTGCGAAGATTCGCGACAGCATGCTAGCGTCGTCGCGATTTTTTGCCACTTCGCGGGTGCCAGACAACGTGAATCCGAAGTCAACAATGAGGGTAGCGTAGAGTCCAAACGCCTGCGCAAAAGCAACAAGTCCCCAATACTTTGGAGTAAGAACCCGCGCAAGATATGGCAATGTGACCAGAGGAGCCAAGTATCCGGCCAATTGCATGCCATACAGCGATACGATGTTGTGGAGTAACGTGCTCCTGCGAATCGTGCGCCAGCTCAGGTTGTGGAATGCGATCAAAGCTGGAGCTCTCCTGTACAGCGCAGTCGAATATCCGCTGCGCAATGATCACTGCGCTTAAGCTTTGCTGTATTGCTCGTGCTTGCAAAGATAGTCCTTGTACGTTGAACGCAATCCCTCGCGCAGGGATATCTCCGCCTGCCAACCGAGCTCGCGCATTAGGCTCACGTCGAGAAGCTTGCGGGGCGTACCATCCGGCTTTGTCCGGTCGAATGTCAGGTTCCCTTTGAATCCGACCACTTCCGCTATAGAAGTCGCAAGTTCCTGGATACTCAGATCTGTCCCGCACCCTACATTAAAGAGCGGGGGGTGCTCGACAGAAGCACATAGATCCGAGTACTTCTGATCCTCGAGTTCCAGCATGTGGACGCATGCTCTACCAAGATCATCGCTGTGGAGAAATTCACGACGGACCTGCCCTGACCCCCAAACGACGACCTCCGACGCCTGGCTTACCTTGGCTTCATGAAATTTTCTTAGCAGCGCGGGTAATACATGCGAACTCTGCAGGTCGTAATTGTCATTCGGACCGTACAGATTGGTTGGCATAAGAGCTACAAAACGGGTTCCGTATTGACGGTTCAGAGCCCAACACATCTCGATGCCGGCTATCTTGGCCAAAGCGTATGGCCGATTTGTCAGCTCGAGAGGCCCGGATAGGAGGTATTCTTCGCGAATTGGCTGATCACAGTCTCTAGGATATATACAGCTCGACCCCAGGAAGATCAGGCGTTTCACACCAAACTCGTGCGCAGACTCAATGATGCTCGTCTCGATGTTCAGATTCTTGAAGAGAAAGTCTGCAGGAAAATTGGAGTTGGCGAGTATACCGCCCACCTTTGCAGCGGCCACTACAACGAAATCCGGATTCTCTTCTCTGAAGAACCGTCTCGTAGCCTCGCGGTCCGATAGGTCCAAGTCGGTATGACTGCGAGTAATGATGCTGCCAAAACCCGACCTCTGAAGTTGCCGAACGATGGCCGATCCAGCTAGACCGCTATGTCCCGCTACGAAGACTCGTTCAGAGTGTTTATTCATGGTAGTCGTACGCCTTGTATCCATTACTCCTGACAAGATGGTCGCGCTCGGCTGCTACGAGATCCTCGCTCATCATTTCGCGCACAAGTTCGGCGAATGTTATACGAGGAGTCCAGCCCAGCTTTTCTTTTGCTTTGGCTGCATCTCCAAGCAAGGTCTCGACTTCCGAGGGTCTGAAATATCGAGGATCAACTGCAACGATGACCCGCCCCGAGTTGTCTACCCCCTTCTCATTGACGCCCGATCCGTGCCACTCAATATTGATTCCAATCTCTGCAGCGGCTGTTTGAACAAACTCCCGGACGCTGTGCTGTTCACCGGTAGCAATTACGAAATCTTCCGGTTTTGATTGCTGCAGCATCATCCACTGCATCTCGACGTAGTCACGCGCGTGTCCCCAGTCGCGCAACGAGTCCAGGTTGCCGAGATATAAACAACTCTGGAGGCCTAGCTTGATGCGAGCAAGTGCACGCGTGATCTTCCTGGTTACAAAAGTCTCACCCCGTGTAGGTGACTCATGGTTGAAGAGAATGCCGTTACACGCGTACATTCCATAAGCCTCACGGTAGTTCACTGTTATCCAGTATGCATAGAGCTTGGCGACGGCATAAGGGGAACGGGGATAGAAAGGAGTGTGTTCTGTTTGCGGGATTTGTTGAACTAGACCGTAAAGTTCAGAGGTCGAGGCCTGATAAAAGCGGGACTGCAGACCTAGGATTCTAACAGCCTCCAAGATACGCAATGCACCAAGCGCATCAACATTGGCGGTGTACTCTGGCTGCTCGAACGAAACTGCGACGTGGCTCTGAGCGGCCAAATTGTAGATCTCGTCCGGCTGAGACTTTTGGCAGACATTGATCAAACTCGAAGAGTCTGTCATGTCTCCATGATGCAATATGAAATTCCGGCGGGCTAGCTCTGGCCCCTGATACAGGTGGTCGATGCGGTCTGTATTGAACAGCGAGGTTCTGCGCTTAATGCCGTGAACTTCGTATTCCTTGCGAAGTAGAAAGTCCGCGAGGTACGCTCCATCTTGCCCTGTGATGCCCGTGATTAACGCTACTTTCCGTTTCAAAAGAAGCACACCTTCCCAAGCCCACGCATATCGGAGTGGCAACTACTCAAGACGCTAGTGCGCAGGATCGAATAATTGATTTTATCGTGGAATTCTGGATTGTACGCAGCGGAAGCTACCCGCGACATCCAAAAACTTTCCCTTAGATAGCGTTTTTTAATACCGTCTTGCGAGAAAACGTGACTGGTCGACTCGCCATAACGCCTGCTGTGTTGCCGCGGGAGAGACGAGGACTCTGTGAAGGGCGACAATTGTTTGTACCGCGGCGAACCTCGGCAAAAAAGAGCCTTTACTTGCCGATGCAGAAAGTAGAGAAAATTAGGTTCAGGATGTCGTCAGCGGTGGTGACGCCGGTGAGTTCGTCGAGGGCGCGGAGAGAAGTATAGAGGTCGAGCAGAATCATTTCGTGGGGAATGGAACTGCTCACGGAGGTTTCTGCTGCAGCGAGAGAGGTGAGGGCCGACTCGATGGCTATTTGCTGGCGCAGGTTGGTCAGCATGGCTCCGCTGTCGTGGGACATGGGTGCGCCGATTATCTTGAGGATGGCTGCACGAAGTTCGGCAATGCCTTCGCCGGTGAGGGCAGAGGTGCGTACGGTGGCGAGATCAGCCGGGATGTTGCTCCACGTGCTTTGAGTCTGGGGGTCGAAGGACTTCGTGGAATCGGCGAGGTCCGATTTATTCCACACGATAATGGCGGAGCGGCCCGAGACGTCTGAGAGAAGTTCGCGATCGACTTCGTCGAGGTCGTGGCTGGTGTCGAGCACGACGAGAACAAGATCGGAGTCGGCGAGGGCTTCCATAGATTTACGAATGCCGATATTTTCGGCTTCGTCGAGGGCTTCGCGTATTCCAGCTGTGTCGACGAGGCGAACGGGGATGCCTCCAATGGAGACGGTTTCCGTGACGAGGTCGCGAGTGGTGCCGGGAGTGGCCGTAACAATGGCGCGTTCGCGCTCGACGAGTTGGTTGAAGAGGCTGGATTTTCCAACATTGGGACGACCAACGATGGCGAGGGTCAGTCCCTGGTGAATGACCTTTCCATAGGAGAAGCTCGAGGCCAAAACGCGCAGAGGAGAGCGTATCTCATCCATGGCAGCGAGGATCTGTTCGCTCGGGGCGATCGCAACGTCATCTTCGGCAAAGTCTATTCCAGCCTCGAGTCGCGCGATGAGGGAGACAAGCTTCTCCTTAATCGGCGCGACGGCGTGCGACACAGATCCCTTTAGTTGCTGAGCGGCTATCTTGGCTTGGTAGAGTGTCTGCGAGTCGATGAGGTCGCGTACGGCTTCTGCTTGCGTGAGGTCGAGGCGACCATTGAGAAAGGCGCGCTGGGTGAATTCGCCAGGTTCGGCGAGACGTGCGCCTTGAGCGATGGACATCTCGAGTACGCGACCCAGGACAACGGGCGACCCGTGACAGCTGATTTCAACGATGTCGTCTGTGGTGTAAGAGTGTGGTGCAGCGAAGTAAGTGGCGACGACTTCATCGATGCGCTCACAGGTGTCGATCTCTACGAGTTCGGTGAATTCAGCGCGATTGGCCTCGAGTGGACGACGGAGGCGGAGCATTTTCGTGGCAATCGATCGCGAGTCGGGGCCTGCAAGCCGGACTACTCCGATGCCGCCGCGTCCGGGCGGCGTGGCGATAGCGACAATTGTGTCATCGAGATTCAAAACGGCCTCGCAGGATAGGCATTACACAGTAAACACGCGAATCAGTAGTAATCGTTGGGCCCTTTATCTTCCAGGCGTGCGCGCTGTCGGCGTTCCTTCTCCTGCTCACCCCAACGCTGCTGCACGCTGTTGTACATGCGATCGATCTTCCGGTGGAGGGTCGCGATTTCGAGTTCGGCTTTGCGGTTCACTTCAAAATCGAGATCGCTCTTGATGCGGTCTTTGGAAGCTTGTCGATTCTGGCTCATCATGATGACGGGTGCCTGGAATGCGGCAAGGGTTGAGAGCACCAGGTTGAGCAGGATGTACGGGAATGGATCGAATGCATGCTTGAGGAGAGCGGCGCTGTTGAGCGTGATCCAGCCTCCGATGATGACAGCGAACATGATGATGAATGTCCACGAGCCTCCGAAGGCTGCAACACGATCCGCAATTTTCGCACCCAGCGTCAACTGTTCGGCTTCCTCAACGTTGGCGTTGCGCGTAACGTGCGTGCGCAAGAGTTGATCGGTCGAGCGTAGGCGGCGCCCCACAACGGTGAGCAGGTCGAGCGCGGCGTGAGGGTGAGAAGAGACCAGCTCCTGAAGGTTTTCGCGATCGAGGCGGAAAACATCGCTCTTCTCAACGGCCGTGGCGTTCGCCGTCCGCGGGCCGCCATCGAGCATTGAGATTTCGCCGAAGACGTCGCCAGCGCTGGCTTCTCCGATTGCAACTTCTTCGCCTGCGTCATCTTCCACGGAGATCTGCACACGGCCGCGCCGCACGATGTAGAGGCTGTCGCCGATGTCGCCGATGCTGAAGATCACCTTGCCTGCGGCGAATGTCTCTTCGCTCATCAGCTCAGAAAGGGTGGTGCGCTCGTCATGATCGAGCAGGCTGAACATGGGAATCTCAGCCAGCATATTTACATTGGTGGACATAGTATTCCTCTGCCGCGCCCAGAATAAAAAGCCCGCTGCGAGTTTCTCATCGAATCGCAGCGGGGCTCAATGATTTCGTTTCGGATGTTTATCTGCGACCGCGACGCGCAGGCCTTGCCAGCGGAGCTGCAGGTGCCTTTCCCTTGTAGTCCTTGGGATAGACAACCAGGTGGCGCGCTGGACCTTCGCCCTCGCTTTCGGTACGCAGATCGGCAACTTCGCGCAAAGCCAGGTGAACGACGCGGCGCTCGCGGCTGTTCATGGGACTGAAAGCATAGGGCATTCCGGTGCGGCGAACCTTCTCGGCTGCTACGTTGGCCGACATGACGAGTTCGTCCACTCGGGCCTGCCGGAATCCGATCGCGTCAAAGGTGATGCGTTCATCTGGTTCAAGCATGTCGCCGACGGATTCGACGGTGATCATCTCGAGCGCGTGCAGAAGTTCGCCGCCGCGCGCCACCAGCAGGTTGCTGTCGGGGCCGGAGAAGTCCACAAGGATCGCCGGGCGGTCCCACTCAGCGCCTTCGTTCACCGGCGGATCGACCGCGATGCGATACTTCACGCGAAAAGAGCCGAGCCGGACAATTTTGTTCAGCAGTTCGTTGATCTGTTTTGCCGCTGCGATTTTTTCTTCGATTGCCATGATTGTTCCTCGCCGCCTAGCGCTTCTTTTCCGCCGCTTTCAGGGCGCGTTTTTCGGCCATGGTGCGCATTTCGCGGCCCATTTCCGTCTGGTTCATAACAAGCTGCTGGATGATCTGCACTACGGTGCCGGTGATGATGTAAAGGCCCAATCCCGAAGCCACCGACCAGGTGAACAGGGCAAACATGACAGGCGTCATCATGTTCATCATGCGCTGCTGTTCTTTGCTCATGCCGCTTGCGGGCATCATGCGTTGCATGATCATCATGAGGATGATGGTCGCAATCGGAATGATGTGCCAGTGGTCAGGCGCGGAGAGATCGTTGAGGTAGAGCCAGTTGGCGTGCCGCAATTCGATTGCGTTGCGCAGCATGGTGTAGAAGGCAAACAGGAACGGCATCTGAATGAGCACCGGAAGGCATCCGCCGACCGGGTTGACGTCGTGCTGCTTGTAGAGCGCGGCAATTTCCTTCTGCATCTCGCCACGGCGCGGGTCATCCAGCTTGTACTTCTTGTACTTCTCCTGGATGGCCTGCATTTGCGGCGCCACCTTCTGCATCTTCATCGATGACTTGATCTGCGAGATTCGCAGAGGCAGTAGCGCGACGTTGATGAGCACGGTTACAAGGACGATGGTCCAGCCCCAGTTTGACGTCCAATGCTGCTGCGTCCAGCGAACCCAGGCAAACAGCGGCTTGCCGATGAATTCGAAGAATCCGAAATCAAGAGTGCCGCGAATATCGACGCCATTGGTGCTGCGCACAGTCTCAAGCACATCGACCGCTTTGGGTCCGGCAAACAGGCGCACTCTCGAAGGAGCATTCAGAGCTCCGGCGGCTACGCCGAGAACCTCAGCCTTAACCTTTTCGCTGTTGGCGTTGGTGGGATCCTTCGGGATCTGTATGGCATTGCGCAGTTCGGCGAAGGCGGAGTTCTGCGGCTGCTCGGGGAGGAACACGGCGCCGAAATATGCATCGGAGGCACCTACCCACTGATAGTTTCCGGTCTGCACGCGACCGCCGCTGATGTCCTTGCCCTTGCGATCAAGCTTCATGCGCTTCACGCTCTCGCCCGTGGCGATGTAGTCGAGGCGCTGCTCGGCATAGCTGGGAAGGCCAGTGGCGTCCCCGAATCCAGCGGGCCAGGCAGGCAGGGCCGTGACGTAGTTCGAGCCTTGGCGCACGCTGGTCTTCACTCCGATGACATATGTGGTATCGAAGTGGAACTCCTTGCGCACCGCGAGGTCTCCCTCGGCGTACTCGAAAACCAGATCCTTGTCCGCGCCCGGGCCGGGTTCTGTGGCGACGTAGAGCGCGTTGTTCAGGTGCTGGCGCAGGTTCTCGTCTCCAGTCCACAGCGAGAGCGGAAAGCCGTACTGCGACGCAGCCTGTTGCTGCACGAGATCGAGTTCGTGGCCGTTGTCGTCCTTATACTTCTTAAGCACCCAGCTCTTCACCAGTCCGCCGCGATTGGTGAACGTGATCTTATAAAGATCATTCTCGACGACCGTTGTGGCTTCGGCGGTGGCAGAGCGCGCGGCGATGGGCTGGCTTGGTGCCTGTACGACAGGAACTGTCGCGCTCTGGGTAGGTGTTGGCGTGGTCGGAGCCGGGGAAAGCTTGGCGGCCTCTTGCTGTTTTTGCGTGGCCTGCTGCTGCGGCTTGACCAGGAACTGCTGGGCCAACACTAACACGACCATGGTGAGCGCGAAGATGAACATAACGCGCTTGTCTATGCCGGGCTGGTTCTGCGGATTCTGGAACTCGCTCAAGGTAGTATGCCGATCTGCGCGGACGGGCCGCGGACTTGAAGTTCTAATTCCTGTACACGCGCCCTTGGCCTCGGCCAGCGGCGCGGGGTCGTACTAATCTTCAATCAAGGCGAGCCGCAGAAGGATGATTCCCCGCGCGACAGCCGAAATGTTCTGGGACCGGATCAAGCCCGTGTCCACCCAGAGGATGACAACGCAGCAGGCGCCACACGGCCAGCAGCACTCCAACGAAGGCTCCGTGACGCGTGATGGCCTCTGCGGCGTACTCCGAACATGTTGGCGTGAAGCGACAGGCCGCGCCCAATTGTGGCGACAGGTATCGCTTGTAGCCCGCAAGCATCGCGAGGAGAATGCGGCTCATGCACGCACCTCCCGCCGGGAATTCTTTCCAGCAACCGATTCGCAATTCTGCCGTATTACACGAAAAGCCCGCTCGATCTCCTGCGAGATCTGCGGAAACTCTGCCCGGAGCAGACTCTTCTTCGGATTGATCACCACATCGACAGCAGCCATCATGCCGTCGAACATTGCCAGGTGATGGCGAACAGCTTCGCGGCTGCGACGGCGCATTCGATTTCGCTCGACCGACCCGCCCAGAGCCTTGGATACGGTGAAGCCGACACGCACACGACCGTTCTTCCGCGCACACAACTCCTCGGCTGCCCCGGCCTCGACAGGCGCGGGAGCAGCTTCGGCTTGATTTCGCAGATAGAAGACGGTCATGTTTCCCGAAAAATGACGCCGTCCTTGCTGATACACGCGTTGAAAGTCCGAGTGTTTCAACAAATGCGCGGTCTTCGGAAAAATGCCTTTCGGTGTGTCGCTCACGCTATCATCCACGGCGGTCGCGTTCCTGCTTCTTTCGACATCTGTGAAGGGGCCAGAAACGGGCGTGGTCCTGCGATGATTTACGTTGTGCTGGCTAGTCGCGATAGCCGGGGCTAACGGAGACGCGCTTGCGTCCCTTGGCGCGGCGGCGCGACAGCACGGCCTGGCCGCTCTTGGTCTTCATGCGCTGCCGGAATCCGTGCACCTTGGCACGACGGCGGCGATTGGGTTGGAATGTGCGCTTAGGCATGTGACTAACTGCTCCTGCTTCGAGATATGTCGGTGAGCAAAGGGCAAGTATAAATGAAGGAACGCTGTTCGGCCAAACCGCCTGAAGCTCTCCGCCGTGCCCGGCTCTATGCTTCATCCTACATTTTCCCGGCCTTCTCTGCACCTCATTCGCAGCAATGACAAATTTATGTCTTGACGAAGTGCCGTCCGAAGGCCAAAAGTGAGTACACTTCGTCGCGAGAAATGTTGGGAGTGGCGCTCTTCGAGCCTGTCATTCGTGCTAGTATCCGTTTTGCGGTTTCTGTTTTTCTTCCGCGAGTGCAGGTAGGTATCACGCTCTGCGCCCCCCAGCTTCACAGGTATTCGTTGTGCCTGTGGAGTTGTATCTATTCAGCGACGACATTTTGAAAATTCGTCCAGCCAAGCCCCAGCAGGGCAATCTCCTTGTTCAGATTGAATGAGGCAGGGAGCTCGCGGGCTTGCGCCGGAAGATGGTCGGTACATGTCAGCATTCACATCAACGGCAACGTCAATGCCTAATCCGTGGATTCAGATCCTGGATGCCCTTGAAAAGAAGGTCAACCGCCACTCCTATGACACGTGGTTCAAGCCCACACGCTTCAGCCACGACGCGGATGGCAAGCTTTTCGTCGCCGTTCCCTCTCCCGAGTTCTGCACCATCGGCGAGCGCTATAACGACCTGATCCTGGAAGCAATTGAAAACCTTGGGCTCAACTACGAGGACGTCGAGTTTGTCACCGCTCCTCCCGAGCCTGAGCCGCCTCCCCCGCCGGTTGTTCGTCATAACGGCGGGCTGAATGGAAACGCGTCTCGCCCGGTGGCGCAGGCACGATTCGATTTCGACGGTGCGGCCCAACTGAACCCGCGCTACACCTTCAATGGCTTCGTCATCGGCAGCGGAAACCAGTTTGCTCACGCCGCGGCGCTTGCCGTGGCTACCGCTCCGGGCAAGGCCTACAATCCGCTGTTCCTTTACGGCGGCGTGGGTATGGGTAAGACCCACCTCATGCAGGCTATCGGCCACGAGGTCAAGGTTCGCCAGCCAGACAGCTCGATCGTGTATCTCTCGACCGAAAAGTTCACCAACGAGATGATCAACTCGATCAAACACGACAAGATGGTGAGCTTCCGCGACCGTTTCCGCGGCGTCGATGTACTGCTGATCGACGATATTCAGTTCCTGGCCGGCAAGGAGCGCACACAGGAAGAGTTCTTCCACACGTTCAACGCTCTCCACGACACCAATCGCCAGATCGTGATTGCCAGCGACCGTCCGCCGAAGGAATTGGCAGAGATTGAAGATCGGCTTCGTTCGCGTTTCGAATGGGGATTGATTGCCGACATTCAACCGCCAGATCTCGAAACCAAGATCGCCATTCTGCAAAAGAAGGCCGAGAGCGAACACGTCATGTTGCCCGATGACGTCTGCCAGTTCATCGCCTCAAACATCCGCAGCAACGTTCGCGAACTCGAAGGCGCGCTGATCCGTCTGGTAGCTTATGGTTCGTTGACCGGTGCGGACATCAATCTGTCCACGGCCCAGCAGGTGCTGAAGAACATCATCGACCAGCAGAGCCGCAAGGTGACGATTGAGGCCATTCAAAAGGCCGTCAGCGAGCAGTTCGGTTTGCGGTTGCCGGAGATCAAGGCTAAGAACAACTCGCGCCAGATCGTCTTCCCGCGCCAGATTGCTATGTATCTCTGCAAGAATCTGACCGAGGCCTCGCTGCCTGAAATCGGACGCCAGTTTGGCGGCAAGCACCACACCACCGTGCTGCACTCGATCGAGAAGATCAACGAGCAGCGCAAGGACGACAAAGACCTCAACCGCATGATCAACAAACTGACAGAGCAGTTGAGCAACTAGATTTTTCGCAATACATCCCAGCCCGGGCCGCGAGCCCGGGCTTTCTTACGCCCGCAAAACTGTGGAATTCCTGTGCAGCACTCCTGATGCGCGCTGCATGCGCTTGCACCGGGTGCGACGGCCACGCTCCTCCTGGGACACCGTAACTACATCGTCGGCGTGGGGCAAAAATTCTGAATCTCTCCTTCACATATGGTTTTCCGGGTTTTAGACAATACGATCCACAAGCACACTACGTTGTAAGTTGCTCTGTTGTAGTCAGTTGAGTGACGCTTGGAGCGATACGGTGCAAACGGGCGCGTGTGGAATGCTGTGAAATCTGTGCAGAACCGGGGCAAATCTGGAATCGGCCGAAAATCATGCACCGCTTGGTTTCCTGAAAAAGCACTTTTTCCAAGCTGGTTCTCGCTCTAAGTGTCGAAGAGTGATAGATTTTCCTAAGTTTTGCACTTTTCCGCACAGCCTACGATTACTGCTGGTATCTGTTAGGTTTAGTTTGATATAAGTGCAAGTCATAGTAGCGAAAGGTTTGGGGAATATATGGCAGAGACAGCGATCGCTCAAGGAACCGCAATGGAGATCACGGTCAGCAAATTCGACCTGTTAAAAGAACTCACCGCGACCCAGGGCGTGGTCGAACGCAAGACGACCATCCCCATCCTGTCCAATTTCCTTTTTGAGGCTGCCGACGGTGAGCTGACAATCACGGCTACCGATCTCGACCTGAGCCTGCGCACAAGCTGCGCAGCCACGGTGAAGAAGGAAGGCGCATGCACGATTCCCGCCCGCAAGCTCTATGACTATGTAAAGCTGCTGGGCGATGGCGATGTCAGCATCAAGCTGCTAGAGAATCACTGGGTCAACATCCGCGCCGGCCGCTCGAATACCAAGATGGTTGGCATGGCGCGCTCGAACTTCCCCAGCGTTCCTGTGTTCCCCATCAACAGCGCCATCAAGATCCCGGCCCAGGCATTCCGCACCTTGATCGCGAAGACCGTGTTTGCCATTTCCAATGAAGAGTCGCGCTATACGCTGAACGGCGCATTGCTGGTGCTGAAACCTGAGTCGATCACCATGGTGTCGACCGATGGCCATCGCCTGGCACACATCGTGAAGGATGGTCTCTCCTTCGACATTACGGGCGAGCTGAAGACGCTGATCCCACGCAAGGCAATGCTGGAGCTGTTCTCGCTTCTGAGTGCGCCGGAGATCGAGTTTGTAGAGTTTGCAAAGGACGAGTCCACGCTATTCTTCCGCCTTGGCTCGCGTCTGCTGACTTCGCGCCAGTTGACGGGACAGTTCCCCAACTACGAAGCCGTGCTTCCCAAGGAGCACAACAAGAGCGTCAGCGTGCGTACGGTCGATCTGCAGCAAGCCATCCAGCGCGTCGCACAGTTTGCCGATGAGCGCTCGGGCGCCATAAAGATGCGCTTCGAAAAGAACGAGCTTCGCATCTCGTCATCCTCGACCGAAACCGGCGAGTCGGAAGACTCGATTGAGACCGAGTACGACGGAGAAGCAATCTCAATCGGTTTCAACTCGCAATATCTTGTCGAGTTCCTGAAAGCTACGGACAGCGACACCGTGCGGATTGAGTTCAAGGATTCGCAGTCGGCCGGACAGCTTCGTCCAGAAGGCGTGGAGGACTACAAATACCGCTACGTCGTTATGCCGATGCGCATCTGATCGAAATTCATCGCAGAGTTCAGGCGGCGGACTGCATGGCAGTTCGCCGTTTCTCTTTGCACCGAGAACTATCGCCCGAGATCCTTCAGAACAGCCATCGCTGCGTTGCGTCCGTTGATGCCGATGACCGAACCGCCAGGATGTGTGCAGGCGCCGCAGAGATAAACTCCGGGCATCGTTGTGCGAGAGGAAAGTCTTCGCGACCACATGTAAGGTGGGAGACACTCGCCCTGGAAGATGTGTCCTCCGGTGAGCCCGACTTTCTGCTCGATGTCAGGCGGACCGAGCACCTGGGTATCGATTACAGCCGAATCGATGTTGCTGCAGAAGCGCGACAGGGAAGCGAGCGCAAGTAGGCGAACCTCGTCGCGGCGTTCGTCCCATGTGCCTTGGGAGAAGCGGTAAGGCACATATTGGGCAAACACCGACATCGTGTGCTGGCCCTCGGGAGCGATCGTCGTATCATGCGCGCTCTGGAAGTAGAGTTCGCACCAGAGATGATGGGGCAGCTCGCCTCGCTTGGCGCGGGCAAATCCCTCCTTCCATTCCTGCTTTGTCAAAGGCGTGTTGATCTGGCCCAAGTGATGCGGCTCGCACGTGCCGGGGCGGGCGGTGAAGTTGGGCAGCTCGCGAAGCAGTACGTTGAGCTTCACGGTGCAGCCCTCGATGGGAATCTGTTCCACGCGCTCGCGCCACTGCGAGTCGGCCTCGTCGCCGAGCATGGCCAGCGTGCGCCGCGGGTCGGCATTCGAGATGACCGTGCGTGCCTTGATGCGCTCTCCGCCTTCCAGCACGACGCCCTCGCCGGGCACGATCTGTGCAACCGGCACGCCCGAGGCGATGACCGCTCCAGCCTCGCGTGCGGCATCGCAGAAGTAGAACGACACCATACCCATCCTGCCGCGCACATAGCCCCACATCCCCGGCATTCCGCCCAGGCGTCCTGAAGCGTGGTGAAAGCGGATGGAGGCTGTGCCCGGGTCGAAGGGACTGGCGTTGGTGCCAATGACTCCCTGGCCGAGGTAAGCACAGATGAGCCGCTCATCGTTGAGATAGCGCTCGACAAACTCGGCCATGGACCACTCGAACAGCAAACATCGTGCAGCATTCTTCGATTCGGAATCGGATTGGAACTGAGACGCGAGCCGCTGATCCATCTGCTCTTCGGTGGGCGCATCGCCAATCCAGAGATCGGCCGCTCCTGCTGGACGCAGCGCATTGCGCACGCCAGCGAGCAAATGGTTCATCGCCCGCCAGCCCTCGACGTCCCTTGGAGCAAAACGCCGAATCTCTGCTTCACAGGCCTCATCGTCGTCCCAGAGCTGAACGCTTGAGCCGTCAAGAAACGGGATGAACATTCCATTGACCGCCGGAGTCCAATGGAAGCCGAGCTCCTGCAGCTTCAACTCCGACACAACCAGAGGATGCAGAAGGCCCGCCAGATAGGCGCAGGGCGACATCCTTACGCCGGGGAAGGGTTCCTCGATGGTGCAGGCTCCGCCGACGCGAGTGCGGCTCTCCAGCACCAGCACCTTCAACCCTGATTGCGCCAGGTACGCAGCACAGGCCAGACCGTTGTGTCCGGCGCCCACGACAACTGCGTCCCACTCTCGGGCCGCCAACTCGCGAACGGGTGCGGGTAATCCGATTTCTCCAAGAACGGCTGCGGTAGGTGAGCTCAGAAGGTTCTCCTGTGTTGCTCCCCTGTGTGAGTGAGGAGCCAGGGAATCGGATGCAACAAAACTCCACGGCGGAATACGTGGGCCACGAGGCGGGCTTTGATCATCTAATCTGTCATGCGATTCCACATGAAACGACCAGTTAGGCAAGGCATTGGCGATCGCTGTGGAAACCTCCAAGGAACGCAAATAACTCACGTCACATCAATGATTTAGAACGGTCTCAAAAGCCTTATCTGTGCTAAAATGAATACAGGTTGCAATATCTCCAAGGGGACGGGATTCGAACTGAAGCTCGAAGCGGAATCCGTGTAGTACCACTGTGTGTTCCGCTCTCGTGATTTCGTCCTCCTAACTGCTTCGGGTGAGCTTTGCGGCTGCCCGGGCCCAAACGATTTCTGGAAATAAGAAAACTACATGTCCTCAAAGCCAACCACCGCAGACGCCGAAAAGCAGACAGCTCTCCACGCAGAAGAATTACTGAACAAGAAAGCCTCCGAGAACGGTGAAGAATATACGGCGGACTCCATCAAGGTCCTTGGTGGAATGGAAGCTGTACGCAAGCGCCCCGCCATGTACATTGGCTCGACCGGCGAGATGGGCTTGCATCATCTCGTGTATGAGGTCGTCGACAACTCGGTAGACGAAGCGCTCGCAGGCTTTGCCTCGAAGATCGATGTCACGATTCACGTTGACAACTCCATTTCGGTGGTCGATGACGGCCGTGGTATTCCGGTCGACCCCATGGAGCACGATGGCGAGATGGTTCCTGCCGTGCAGGTTGTTCTCACGGTTCTGCACGCGGGCGGCAAGTTCGACAGCTCGACCTACAAGGTTTCCGGCGGATTGCACGGCGTGGGTGTGAGCTGCGTAAACGCGCTCAGTGACGAGTTCAATATCGAAATCTGGCGTCCTGACGCGAAGGGCGAGGGCCCGTTCGTGTGGCAGCAGGACTACTCGCGCGGAGTGCCGCAGAACACGCTGAAGAAGGCCGGCAACACGAAGAAGCGTGGGACTAAGGTTCACTTCCATCCCGATCCGGACATCTTCACGGTCACCGAATACAACTACGACACGCTGGCTAATCGCTTGCGCGAACTCGCGTTCCTCAACAAGGGCCTGGTCATCACGCTCACCGACGAGCGCACGACAGATCAGAAAACCGGCGAGGCCAAGCACACGGAGTTCAAGTTCAGCGGCGGCATTGCTGAGTTCATCAAGCACCTGAACAAAGGCAAGAACGTGCTGCACGATAAGCCGATCTATATGGAATCGCAGAAGCCTGAGCTGTCCTGCGAAATCGGCCTGCAGTACAACGACTCGTACAGCGAGACGCTATTCAGCTTTGCCAACAACATCAACACCATCGATGGCGGAACGCACCTCCAGGGATTCCGCTCGGCTCTGACGCGCACCATCAATGCTGCGGGACAGTCGCTGGGATTGTTCAAAGACCTGAAAGAAAATCTCTCGGGCGACGACGTTCGCGAAGGTCTGGTGGCGGTGGTCAGCGTAAAGTTGCCGCAACCGCAGTTCGAGGGTCAGACGAAGGGCAAGCTCAACTCGGATATCGCCGGCTCGGTGCAGGCGTTTGTGAATGAGAAGCTGGGCGCGTTCTTCGAGCAGAATCCGCAGGTCGCGAAGAAGATCATCAACAAGGCGATTGATGCGGCACGTGCGCGAGAAGCTGCGCGTAAGGCGCGCGACCTGACTCGCCGCAAAGGTGTACTCGATGGTGGCGGACTGCCGGGCAAGCTGGCAGACTGCTCCGAACGCGATCCTGAGCGCTGCGAAGTGTACCTGGTCGAGGGCGAGTCGGCAGGTGGCACGGCGAAGCAGGGACGCGATCGTCGATTCCAGGCGATCCTGCCGTTAAAGGGAAAGATTCTGAACGTCGAGAAGGCGCGCTACGACAAGATGCTGAGCCACGAAGAAATTCGTGCCATGATCACCGCCTTCGGATGCAGCATTGGCAAGGACGACTTTGACGCTTCAAAACTGCGCTACAGCAAGATCATCCTCATGACCGATGCTGACGTTGACGGTTCGCACATCCGTACGCTGCTGCTGACGTTCTTCTTCCGGCACATGCAGGAGTTGATCAAGCGCGGCAACGTGTACATTGCACAGCCACCGCTCTATCGCATCAAGAAGGGCCGCTTCGAACAGTACATCAAGAACGATGCGGAGTTTGTGCAGGTGATGATCAAGCGCGCATCCGAGGGCCTCGTGGTTCGCTACGGCGATGGTGCGGCACGGCTCGAAGGCAAGCAACTGGCGCAGTTCCTCACGCGGCTCAATGAATACCTCAGCTCTCTGGACAAGGTGGACAAGCGCATTCGCAACGAACGTGTGACGGAGATGCTGCCTGAGTTTGGATTAGCGAAGCGTGAAGACTTTACCGGTACAGCCGACGTTGTTCCTGAGCCGATCGCCAAAGTAGAAACAACGCTGAAGGGCATGGCGAAGGAAGAGCAGTTCATGTCGGTCAACACGCACTTCGACGAAGAGCAGGAACTGTGGGAAGTCGATTTCGTGAACTCGCAAGGCACGCCGCATGCCATCAGCTGGTCGCTCATCTCGAGTCCCGAGTACAAGCAGATGATGTCTCGCTATCGCCAGATCGCCGAGCACATGAAGCCGCCGTTTCATGTCGAATGGGTGAAGAGCGCCGAGCCTGCGAAAGAAGAGATTGACGACACGATTTCCGATGCCGAGAAGGCGGATGCCGAGAAGGTCGAGGGCAAAACGATCAAGGGCGGCGCGCCGGCGCGGGTGTCTCTCAAGGGAGGATCGCGCGAGCCAGTCGAGAAGAGGACAGTGCGCGATCTGTTCAACTTCGTCCTGGAACAGGGACGCAAAGAGTACCAGATCCAACGCTACAAAGGGCTGGGCGAAATGACGGCCGAGCAGCTCTGGCAAACGACGATGGACCCTGACCGCCGCACGTTGCTGTCAGTAAAACTCGAGGACCTGGCCGAGACGGAAGGTATCTTCACCACGCTGATGGGCGAAGACGTCGAGTCGCGCCGCAAGTTCATTGAAGAAAACGCGCTGGACGTCAAGAACCTCGATATCTAAGCCGACTTGTAGCAGCAGTAGTTAGTAGTAGCAGTTAAATGAGGAGCCCGCCGGAGATTTGCCGGTGGGCTCCTCATTTGTTGAACGCTCCTTGGTTGTGGTGCCACAACCTTGCGCTCGTGGTGGTACATCGCACCAACCGCGTGAGGGGTATTTGTTGCTGATTATTGCGAGATGTATGTCGCGGTGAGACGTGCTGAAGAATGGGGATAAGAATCAATCGAGTCAGCTTGCGGCGTCTTCTTCCACATCGCGTACTGCAGACGCGGTAGTGCATGTGTTTCAGATGCTCATCCTTTTCATATAACGCGCGCTGATCGCGATGGCCTCGAGTGGCGGCATGTCGAAATCCTCCTGCTCGATGAAGTAGTGTTTGATGTGCTGGGCGGCAGCGAAGACCGGCGTGTAATCGATGTTGCCTCGTCCCATCTCGGTGGGATGATGATCTTCGGCGGAGCGCAGCACTTCGTCTTTCACGTGCAGCAGAGAGTAGCGCGTGGGATAGCGCTTGAGGTAGTCGGCAGGCTCGTATCCGGCGACGCGGAACCAGCCGCAATCCATCTCCATAGTGACTAGCGCGGGATCGGTGAGGCGCAAAAGTTCGTCGTAGGCGAGCAAGCCATCAACCTTGCGAAGCTCTCCGACGTGGTTGTGATAACCGAACTGGATGCCCGCGGCTTTTGCCTTTTCGCCGATTCGGTTGAACTGCTCGGCGTTCCACTTCCAATCATCGAGCGTGAGTTCGCGATGCGAGAGATCGCGCTGCGCGGGCGACGCGCAGATCATGTACTGCACACTGAGTGCGTGATCGTAAGCGATAAGCTCATCCACTTTGGGCAAAAGCTGGGTTAGCGGATGGTGTGTGCTTGGGCATCGCAGTCCTGCGCCTTGAAGAGCGCGCTTGAACTCGCCAGCCGTGCGACCGTAATAACCTGCGGCCTCTACCTCTTTGTATCCCGCGCTGGCGACCTGGTGCAGAGTGCCGTCGAAGTCCTTTGCCAGAAGATCGCGCACGGTGTAGAGCTGAATTCCCAGTGGAAGGCGCGTGCGGGCCTCAAGAGTGCTGGGCACGAGTTTCATTGCGGCGCCTGCGAGGATGGCTCCAGTCGCGGTCTTCACAAAGCTTCTTCTCGAAATCTCTGACATGGTTCTCCTCTCGCCAGCGAGGCGATCGCAGATGAGTGCGCAAACTGTTTTGAAGGAACGAAGCCAGTATAGAACTGTGATCGTGAATTGTTGAATTGATTTTGAGCTGTTCTGGTATGGTTAACTCGTCAAAATTCTGCCGATAATCTGAGCGCAGCAGTGGCGTGTGTTACGCGTGCGTGCATTTATGGCATGGCCGTTCGAGAGGAGTGCGATGCGAGAAATTCTTCTATTGGGACTCATGTTTGTGTTTGGCGCAGGTTTGGTACTGGCACAATCGGCGCCGGTCGGAATCTTCGACGCGCACTCGGAAGTTGGTTCTGTGCTGCACTCGGGCGGTGTTGAGTATGACGGCGCGAAGCAAGTTTACAGCGTTGCAGGAAGTGGCGAGAACATCTGGGCATCTCCCGATGCCTTTTATTTTGTTTGGAAGAAAGTGAGCGGCGATTACGCGATTACCGCCGAGATTGCGATGCTACCGAGTGGCGGGAATCCTCATCGCAAGGCAGTGCTGATGGTGCGCCAGAGTCTTGACGCCGACTCTGTATATGCTGATGTTGCAATTCACGGTGAGGGCCTCACGTCTTTGCAGTTTCGCGATGAGAAGGGTGGCATGAGTCAGGAGGTTCAGGCCGCAGTGCGTGCTCCGAAGCAGGTGCGTCTGGTGAAGCGCGGCGACTATGTGTACATGCTGGCGGCCCGCGATGGTGAGAAGCTGCAGGTTGCTGCGGGCTCACCGCGCATTCGTTTCACAGGCGAATACTACATCGGCATCGGCGTGTGCTCACACGACAAGGATCGAGTAGAACGGGCTGCTTTCTCGCACGTGGAGCTTGAGGATCGCAATGGAAAGCGCGGCGAAGCGGTGCTGCACAGCGTGCTCGAAACAGTGATGCCCACGGGGCTCAATCGCCAGGTTGCGTACGTCACTCCGCAGCACATCGAGGCGCCAAACTGGACGCGGGACAATCAGTTCATCTTCAACGGCAATGGACGTATCTATCGACTGCCGGTTGGCGGCACCACGCCAACGCTCATCGACACTGGCTTTGCCAAGGATTGCAATAATGATCACGGCATCTCGCCCGATGGCAAGGCGCTGGTGGTCAGCGACAGTACGGAGGAGCACAAATCGGTGGTGTACACGCTGCCCATCACGGGCGGCACGCCGAAGCGCATCACAAAGAATGCGCCATCGTATTGGCACGGCTGGTCGCCTGATGGAAAGACACTGGCGTTTGTCGGCGAACGCGATGGCGAGTTCGACATCTACACGATTCCGGCAGGCGGAGGCGAGGAAACTCGCATGACCACTGCAAAAGGATTAGACGATGGGCCGGAGTACACGCCTGATGGAAGGTACATCTACATCAACTCCGAGCGCACCGGACACATGCAGATCTGGCGGATGAAAGCTGATGGCAGCGCGCAGGAGCAGGTGACGCACGGCGAACAAAACGACTGGTTCCCGCATTTCTCGCCCGATGGGCAGAAGATGGCATTCCTCTCTTTTGAGAAAGATGTTGCGGGGCATCCGCCGAACAAGGATGTGATGTTGCGAATGATGTCGATGGCCGACGGGAAGATCTCGGTTGTAGCGAAGCTGTTTGGCGGGCAGGGGACGATGAACGTTCCATCGTGGTCGCCGGATGGATTGCGTTTTGCATTTGTCAGCTACATCTTCGTGGATCCGGAAGACGCGCAGAAATATCGATGAGCGTCAATGTATGCCGCTGACTACGTAGAGGTCGGAGAGCTGTTGGTAGTAGTTGTAGGCGTAGTATCTGCCATCTGGTGAAATGCTGATGGGAGCGACGGCAACAACACCGGCGGGATCGGCGGGCATCAACTTTCTGTAGAGTTCACGCTTGCCGGTCTTCATGTTCAGGCGATAGACAGTGGCCGGCATTCGAGGTACATCCGCCACGTATGCCAACGTCTCAGAGGCGAGCCCCCAGATCCTTTCCTTCGGTTCGAGTCCGCGAATGGGCAGCGGTTCGCCGCCGTCAATGGGGTAGAGCGCTGCGCCATTGCGATCCTCGGCGATCCCTGCGACGTATTTGTCATCGGGCGTTGTGGCGAAACCGGTGACTCCCTCGGAACTGATGGGCTTCGGCGCGCTACCGTCGGTACTCTGCACATACAGGCGATTCTTGTGCCCTGGTTCCGCGGCGCAGTACACGACACGCTTGCCGTCGCGAAGGAAGCTGGCGCGCTGCCCAGTAACGATATAGTTCGACAGGATCTTGGGCTCTCCTGGTCCGGTCGGCACAAGGTATAACGGTTTGCTTGCAACAGGAGCGATCAGCGCCCACTTCGCATCGGCTGAGATTGCAATCGCGTTTCCCTCCCCAAGCCGCACGGCCGGAGAACCGTCGGCGCCGCGCATGAACACCGAGTAAGCGTCGCCGCCGAATGCGCCTTCTTCGTCGAACAACACGAAGCGGCCATCGGGAGTGATCGTGCCGGCCGAGGACCAGTCGCCGACGCTGAGATCGCGCTCGCTTTCCTGTCCAGCACCGCGAGCCATCAGGTGATTTCTCCAGGTGCCGAATGACAGCAGCGCATTTCCATGTCTGTCCACGTCCTGCAGGCTGGCCACGATGGGAAAGCGAACGAGAGTGCGAGGCTTTCCGGACATTGCGGCCGCCTGCAATCCTTCGTTGCTGCTTACCCACACTTCGCGGTCATCAGGCGACCAGGCTATTCCGGTCACTTGAGAATAGCGTCCGGTCAACTGCTGCTTTCGTCCTGACTTGTACACCACAGTGACAAAGCCGCCGTTATCACCGAGCGCATCGTGATCGACAAGCGCTACGCGAGTTCCGTCGCGCGACACTCGCACGTTGGAGATGTATCCATTGCTGACGTAGAGGGCGTGGCCGATCGGATACTCGAGCTGGTACTTGCCATCGACGCGGTGGGATGCAGCGATGCTTCCCTCCGGAGCCCAATCTGCATCCTGCACATCGTTCAGTATTGGTCGCGGTGTTCCACCACTGATCGGGACGCGGGCAAGCGTGCTGATGGTCGCGAATGCGAACACCGTGCTGGTATTCACCAATACCAGCAGTTCCGCCGAATTCGAAATCGATGTGATCGTGGCCTCGCGCAGCGTGAGCGGGACAGACCCGGCGGAGTCAATTCGGGTGGAATACAGTTGTACGCCGCCAGCGTTCCAGTTAGCCGCGTAAAGAACAGTGTGGCCGTCGGGTGTGAAACGCGCAGAGTCAACGGTTCCGTGTTCAAAGGTGATTTGGTGGAAGTTTGGGATCGGCGGCGATGGCGCGACGCGGCGAGCTGCAAAATATCCGGCGAGCAGTCCGGCAACGACGCTTAGGGCGATGACAAGCGGGAGAGCGATGCGTCTGGAATGCTTAGCAACGACGGCCACCGGCGATTCGCCAGTGGTGAGCGAGAGCGCCTCGAGCGCGAAGATCACGTCGCGTGCCGATTGAAAGCGCTCTTCCGGATTCTTTTCAAGGCAATGAGTGACAATGCGTTCAAGCGCGGGTGAGACGTGTGGGTTCGCCAACATCAGTGGCGGCGGATCTTCGCGCACAATCGCCGTCAGTGCCTCTGCAGCGCTCTCCGCGTGAAACGGACGGCGGCCCGAAAGCATTTCGTAGAGGATCGCGCCGAAACTGAATAGATCTGTTCGACTGTCTACCGGCTTTCCGCGCACCTGCTCGGGTGACATATAGCCCGCGGTTCCTATCACGGCGCCAGCGTCGGTTTTCAAATCGAACGCCATGGTTGGCGAGTCGGCAGAGACCTCGGGCTGCGTGAGTTTGGCGAGGCCGAAGTCGAGAATCTTCACACGCCCGGTGCGGGTGATGAATAGGTTTTCCGGCTTCAGGTCACGATGAATGATGTTCTTCTCGTGTGCAGCGCTGAGCCCGCGCAAGATCTGGATGGCAAAGTCAATTGCTTTTCGCACGGGCAGGGCGGCGTTTCGCAGAAGGCTGCGCAACGTTTCACCTTCCAGCAGTTCGGAGACGATGTACGGGGAGCCATCCTGTGTACCGATGTCATAGATTGCGAGGATGTGCGGATCGCTGAGGCTGGCTGCGGCGCGCGCTTCCTGCTCAAAGCGACGAAGACGCAGCGGATCGAGCGCAAACGACTCGGGCAGCATCTTGATGGCGACATCGCGCCCGAGCCGCGGATCGTGTGCGCGGTACACGACCCCCATTCCTCCGGCCCCGATGGTGGTGGCCAGTTCATAAGTGCCTAATCGGGAGCCTTTGGCCAGTGCCATGCCCACCTCGCGATCGCAACGGACCATTGTATCCACATTGAGAGTTGCGGAGGGCGCGGCAGAATGCGATCAGCACGAAGGCAACTGCGCTGCTGTTTTTGTGATTGGCTCGCGGCCACTCACCGGGTCAGTGCGAGAGCTGTGCGAGTGCGGCGCGGAAAAGCTGTTCGAAACTGCGTCCGTCGGAGGGGCCCAGCTTTTCCATGGCGCGCTCGGCGGCTGCAGCTTGATAGCCGAGATTAACCAACGCTGAGAGCACGTCGTCTTCGAGCGCGTGCTTGGGGCGCGGGGCGGCGGGAGTGATGCCGAACTCCGTTAGCTTGTCCTTGAGTTCGAGCACCATGCGCTCGGCTGTCTTCTTGCCAACGCCCGGCATGCGCGTGAGCCGCGTGGCATCTCCCCCACGGATGGTGGCCACCAGATCGCGCGTGTTCATGCCACCAAGGATGTTGACGGCGAGCTTGGGGCCGATTCCGCTGACGGAAAGAAGCTTCTCGAACAGCGCCTTCTCTTCAGGATGACGGAATCCAAAAAGTGCGATCTGGTCTTCGCGCACGTGAGTGTAGATGAACAGCGATACCTCGCTGCCTGCGTCGGGAAGTTCGGTGAAGGTGTTCATCGAGACCGTTACGTCGTAACCGACACCATGACAATCGACGATGGCGTGGCCGGGCGAGGTAGCAAGGAGAGTGCCGCGAAGATGCGCGATCATGGCTCTATCGCTGCTCGGGACGGCGCTTGTAGTAAATGTTGAAATCGAAGCCACGCGGCGCAGGGAACAACTCATTCACCTTGCGCAAGCGCTCGGCCAGTGCCGCAGGGGAGAGCAGAGGATAATCACGCTCGCGCAGTTCGTAGTAGTCCACATCGAGGTAGAGCGAGAGCAGGTAAATCGCGATGGCATCGGCGAACGTGGTTTCGAAGTATTCCTGCTTGGCTTTCTCTGCGTCGGGAGCGTTGGAGGTGACGATCTTGCGAAGTTCGTTGGCGTCAAGCGAAGTTTCGCCCTTCACCTTGTCCTGAATCTGCTTCCAGACCAGGTCAGCAAAGGCTTGGGAGAATCCGGTCTGGTCGGCAAAGGCGTGAGCGATATTGATATAGAACTCGAACGCAACAGAGAAGCGGTCGTCCATCAACCGCGTGGAGATGAACACACACTGCGCGTCGCCAAGCGTAAGATTGCGGTGGCAGACGGCGCGGTCGCTGAGCAGCACGTCATAGCGGTCAGCAATCAATGTCTGGTCGCCATCGGCAACCGTGAGCGGCACAAAGTAAAATGCCTTGCGCGTAAGCACGGAGGCGATGGCCTGCGGTACGGCATCGACCATGCGCTGCAATTCGCCGGAAGAGACATTGACTTCGCCACTCGAGGCGTAGCAGATTCCATTGCTTGACTGCTGCACGGGAGAGAGTCTTAGTACTTCAGCCGGGGAGTGTGTGGTTGCGTGTTGAGTGTGCGGCATAGGAAACTACAATTCTAGCGCAGGCAGCCGCCCCGGGATATCCGTTGCTGGCTGCGCGATGGAGGAAATGTGAAGGTCGGCGAAATGGAGGCACGCGGAAACAAGACGCTGGTGGGCGGCGAACCCGTGAGGCAGCCGAGTTGGCTGGTGTGGTGCCTGATGAAGGCCTATCGCATCGTGCTGCTGACCATTCTGTGGGCCGGGTTCGGAATGGGCTTTGGCCTGTTCTGCGGGATCATATTCCTGCTGGTGCGAAGCCTGCTGACGCACACTTCGCCCGACATGAGCCTGGCATATCGGCACATATCGATTCCGGTGGCGATCACCACCGGAGGGTGCGCCTTTCTGTGGAATCTGTGGCGCGCGGTACAGGCGGCAGTCGTACGCAGACGGGATCTGAAGCAGGCAAAGGCAGCTTAGCCATGAAAGTTGCCCGTCGCTAAGGTGGCAGGTTACACTAGAAGGGTCTGTTTCAACAGATGAATTGAGGATCCATGAAAGCAGCAACCCACCCGAAGTATGAAGAGGTCCAGGTGAAGTGCGCCTGCGGTGCAAGCTTTACAACCCGCAGCACTCATCATGGCGACATCCACGTTGAAATCTGTTCGAGCTGCCACCCGTATTTCACGGGTAAGCAGAAGGTGCTCGACACCGCCGGTCGTATCGAACGCTTCCGCCGCAAGTATGCGAAGTCGGACGCGGCCAAGGCTGCCGAACAGAAATAATCCCGCGGGTGGTCGGGGTCTCCGGCAAGCGATCCTTGCTGGGGTGAAGACGCCCTCGGCGCAAGTATCAAGAGCCCTCGCTGTTGCAAGCCGCAAAATGGCTCGCAAGGCGAGGGCTTTCTGTTTTGTGCAGGAAATCAGTAGTCCAGCCGCTCGGCTCCGGGAGCAGGCATGCTGTTGAGAGTCTTGATGATTACATCGTCCGAGGAGCGTGCGATGCGGTGGAGCTGGCTCGGGTAGGCATTAGGTACAAACCAAAGCTGCAGAACAGAGACTTCGTCGGAGGTGATTTGCCAATCGACTGCATCGAGGGAGCGAATGCCTGCGGCTTCAAGCACGGCTTGGTCGGCGTCGAGGGATGAGAGCGAGAACGTGTCGCCGCTGGGTGAGAGGAAGACGAGAGTCTCGGTGAAGCGTCCGAAGAATGTGGCATAAACGATGTGAGCGCGATGTCGGCCGTCGGGCGAAACGGGCGAAAGTTTCGCTTCGCGAAGCTCACAACGCTGGAGTGAGGTGCGCATTAACGGCCACAGAGGATTGTCCGAGGCGACATGCCAGGCAAGGCCAGCGAATATGGGCAGGGTAACGGCAAGAACCACAATCAGCAATGATCGCCGCGCAGGAGGAAGTGCTGCGGGTTTGATTGCCGTGCGAGCGGGTTGTGCCGAGGTCGCCATGATGGGCCGCTACTCACGCTGAGGGCACGCGACTGAAGACGTGAGCTGAATAGTTGGATGCGTAATTGGTGGGTGGAGGCTCTTTTCGGGCAATGCATTCGAGGTGAGCGGTCGAGGTGTATCGGCCTTCAGATGCCGATACAATAGAGGCGTGCATAAGTTTTATGAAAACCCGCAGGTTCACGAAGCGCCCGAAGATGTGAGGGTTCCCGCGAACTTGAAGATTGGCTCGGTCGAGATCGCGCCAGCTACAGTGCTCGCTCCGATGGCTGGAATTACAGACACAGTGTTCCGCAGGTTCATTCGCGAGATGACGGGCTGCGGTCTGTTGATGACCGAATTCACCTCTGCCGATGGAGTGATTCGGAAGAAGGACAAGAAGGCGCAGCGCTTTCTGCACTTCTACGAAGATGAGCACCCGATCAGCTCGCAACTGTTTGGCTCGAATCCGGAGTCGCTTGCGGAAGCAGCGCGCATGGTGGAGGGATTCGGTTTCGACTTGGTGGACCTGAACCTGGGCTGTCCCGCGAAGAAGGTTGTGAAATGCAATGGCGGCAGCGGACTGCTGCGTGAGCTGCCGACGATCCAGAAGATATTCGAAGCTGTGCGCGCGGCGGTGACGATTCCGTTCACGGTGAAGTTCCGCGCAGGCTGGAGTGAAAGCGAACTAGTCTTTCATGAGCTGGCGAAGATGGCGGAAGGATGCGGGCTGGACGCAGTCGCCATGCATGCGCGCACACGTCAGCAGGGATACAGCGGACAGGCGCAGTGGGAGTGGATCGCCGAGCTGAAATCGCTGGTGAAATTTCCGGTGATTGGCAATGGCGATATTCGCACGCCGGAAGATGCACGCGCGATGATTGCAGTGACAGGTTGCGATGGTGTGATGATTGGGCGCGCGGCTGCGTCGAATCCGTGGATTTTCAGGCAGATTGCGCAGTACACGGCCTCAGGCACATATGATGTGCCTTCGCGCGAGGACCGCTACGAAATGATCCGTCGCTATTTTGGCATGCTGATCATTGAGGGTCTTCCGGATGCGACGGGGAAGATGAAACAGTTTGCATCGTGGTTCACGCATGGCGTGGAAGGCGGAGCAAAACTGCGCAAGGCGATCTACGATTCGAAATCTCCAGAGGCGATCGTGGCGGCGGTGGATGAGTTTTTCTCGCGCAAGCCAGCGGAGAGTGATGCTGCATGCGACGTCGTTCCGGCGAACGATTTCGACGCGTGCTGCGGTTAATAGAATTGCGTTCAGAGGTGAGTAGTTTGGAAGCTCCAAAGCGGAAATGGAAGCGGTACAAAGTAGATATTCGCGTACGGATTCGACGCTGGGATGATGCGGATGACACGGCGACGGTGGTTCGCACGTACGAGCTGAGCGAAGGCGGCATGAGCGTGTACGCCTCGGAAACATTGGACATGGGCACACTGTTGCAAGTTGAGTTTGCACTGCCGGACTCGACACCGATTCGCGTAAAGGCCGTGGTGCGGAACCGTCGCGGGTTCCGCTGCGGACTGGAGTTCATGGATCCTGCGTTGAATGTGCGAGCCGAGCTTGGCCGCTATCTCAAGGCGTTAGCCGACGTAATTGAAATCTGATCATCCGCGGACTCGACGGCTTCAGCGATGTATCCACCTTTTGCATCGCGACTAATGTAGGCCCAGGGTGTATTGGGATCGTGAGTGAAAACCGTAAGCCAGCGTTCGGGAATCGCATCGTGATAGTAGCGATGACGATTGTCGATGGAGTCTATTGGTGAGAGATCGTATCCCATGACCCATGTGGGCTGGAGATGAGCTGTGCTGGGAATGAGGTCGCCTACGTAGGCGGCCTTTTTGTTGTGGCTCTCGATGATTACAGCCTGGTGATCGAAGGTGTGTCCGGGGAAAACTTCGACGCGAATGCCGGGCACGATCAATTGTTTGCCGCTGAGCAGTACGGCTCGTCCACTGCTGACAAGGGGATCGTAGTTGTCAGTCAAATAGCTGACGCGATCGCGTTCATGTTGTTGATGCGCGTGTGCGAGTTCGCCGCGTTGAAAGTAGTAACGGGCACGAGGGAACGCAGGAACGATGCTGCCATCGGCGCGGCGTACGGTGTTCCATCCACAATGATCAAAGTGCAAATGCGTGTTGATGACGATGTCGAAATCATCAGGAGCAAAGCCTGCGGCAGCGAGGTTGTCGAGCAGCACGGATTGCGTGTCGTAGATCTGGCGCATCTTGTTGGGGAGTTTGCTGCCGGCTCCGGTATCGACAAGAATGGTGTGCTCACCAGTGCGGATGACGAGAGAGTTCATCGCCATGTGCAGGCGGTTCTGCGCGTCCACAGCAATCTTTTTCTGCCACATGGATTTGGGGATGACGCCGAACATGGCGCCGCCATCGAGATAGTAAAGTCCGTCGTTGATGATGGTGAGTTCGAAATCGCCAAGCGTAGTGCGGTGCAAAGTGTGCTCCACGGTCTCAGAAGACAGAGGGTTAGATGAGCAAAGAGGGCAGGAAAGTCGCAAGTAGAAGACGAATGTCGCAGGATAGGCAATGAGGGTGAGTGCAGGATATAATCCCGGGACTAAGTTTCAGAAGGAGAGTGGGATGAAGGTTCGTTCAATGATTGCCGTGCTGCTGCTGAGCGCAGTGTCAATGTGGGCGCAGAATGCTCCGCAGAGTGGGGATGCCGATAAGCACTCGGAGCACGAGCACGCGATGTGCAAGCGCGACAAGAGCAAGATGGATTGCTGCAAGAAAGACAAAGACGGCAAGATGGCCAAAGAGATGGATTGCTGCAAAAAGGGCAAGTGCGACAGGGAAAAGAAGGGCGACGAGAAGAAGAGCTAGCGGGTATCAAGAGAGTAAACATAGGGTTGCAGGTTGGGCACTATGGTGTGCAGAGGGATAAGGATTGCCCTGCTTGATATCTGCGGGTTACGGGCGTTACCGAAGTGGTAAATAGGGCCGTGACCGGGGCTAGGAGGGCGGCGGAGGGTTGGCAGCGGGAAGGGATCCTTCGGCTGCGCTGACACCCTCCTCTCAGCGAAACCTTCGGAAGCGTAAGGCGCTTACAGGATTCGAACTGCGCTTGCGACGGGAAGGACGAAAGACAACCAGAATCTGCAATCAGGGCAGGAAAGAGAAGGGCGGCCAGCAGGCCGCCCTTTTGTGCTATTTGGAGGAGCTGAGCATTTCGAGGACGCGATCGAAGTCTTCGAGGGACTTGTATTCGAGCACGATCTTGCCTTTGCCCTTTTTGTCCTGGATCTGGACTCGGAGACCGAGGGAGCGCTGGAGCTGCTGCTCGGCTTCGCGGACGTTGGGATCGAGCTGACGCTCGGGCTTGGCGACGGCGGGCTCAGGATGGGCGAGATTATATGCGGCTCCCTCGACCTGGCGCACGGACATGGAGAGCTGGACGGCGCGCTGGGCGAGACGAAGCATTGCTTCGGGCGAGTCGAGAGTCATGAGAGCCTTTGCGTGCCCGAATGAGAGCTTGTTTCCCTCGACCATCTTGAGGACTTCGGAGGGGAGTTTGAGGAGGCGCAGGAAGTTGGAGACCGAAGAGCGGTCCTTTCCGGTGCGCTGGGCCATTTGCTCCTGGGTGAGTCCGAACTCGCGGCCGAGGCGCTCGTAGGCTCGGGCCTGCTCGACGGGGTTAAGGTCTTCGCGCTGGAGATTCTCGACAATGGTGATCTCCATGGCCTGCTCATTGGAGAGCTGGCGCACGATGGCTGGAACCGTTTTCTTGCTGGCGCGCTGAGAGGCCAGCCAACGGCGCTCTCCGGTGACGAGCTGGTAGCGGGCACCCTGCTGGCGGACGGTGATGGGCTGGACGACTCCGGAGACCTTGATGGATTCGGCGAGCTCGTTCAGAGCGGTTTCGTCGAAAACGGTTCGGGTCTGGTAGGGATTGCGGTCGATCTGCTCGACGGGGATCTCGCGTACAAGGTCTCCGGTGGGCTGCTGCTGAGGCTGGGCGGCCGGAGCGGAAGTGGAGGAATGCACGCCACGGGCGGCCGGAAGCAGGGCTCCGAGGCCGCGTCCGAGGGCTTTTTTCTTATCTTGAGTCGAGTTCACTGCTGTACCTCGCTGGTGGATGGCTGTGGGGTGGGGCGCTTCTTGATGCGGTTGAGTACTTCCTTAGCCAATTTGAGGTAGCTCTCGGAACCGCGAGACTTTGGATCATAGATAATTGCCGGTTTTCCATGGCTCGGCGCTTCAGCAACGCGCACATTGCGCGGGATGCTGGTTTCGTAGAGATAGTCGCCGAGATAGGACTTGAGCTCTCCGGTGACGCCCTGGGCGAGATTTGTGCGGTCGTCGTACATGGTGAGGACGATACCCTCGATCTCGAGGGACGGATTGAAGCTTTGGCGCACCAATTCCACTGTATTGAGCAGCTCGCTGATGCCTTCGAGGGCGAAATACTCGGCCTGCATCGGGATTAGAACCGAATCGGCAGCCACGAGGGCATTGATCGTGAGCAGGTCGAGCGCCGGCGGGCAGTCGAGGATGACGATCTTGTACTGGTCGCGCAAGCGTTGCAGGACGTGGCGCAGGCGGTATTCGCGGAACTCTCCGTTGACGAGTTCGACATTGATGCCCGACAAATGGCTGGAGGCGGGCAGCACCTTGAGGTTGTCGAGTTCGGTCTTCTGTAGGAGTTCGTTGGGGTCGGCCTCGTCGGAGAGCGCGTAGGTGGTGATGAGTTCATAGGTTCCGGGGCGGTCGGGGTCCTTGGCGAGGCCGAGGCCGGATGAGGAGTTGGCTTGTGAGTCGCAGTCGATGAGCAGCGTCGGCAAGCCGCTGGAGGCAAAGCTGGCGGCGAGATTAATGCTGGTGGTGGTTTTGCCGACTCCGCCTTTCTGGTTGGCGATAGCGATGACCCGAGACATATATAAAGCTCCAGGCAGCCGGTAGTGGAACGGCGTCGGTTGCCGATTGTGGGACAAGATTGAGGGTAAAGGACGGGGAGAGTGGGTCGCAATGGTTTCTGGGCTGTGGAGGGTTGTGAATATGGTGCATAAGTGAAGAAAGTTGTGCAGAACTGGGTGTTCCACGTGGAACGCGGGGTTGGTTGGGGGTGTCGGCAGCAGGATGCAAGGCTTGGGCGCGAGCGGCGTGTTCCACGTGGAACATGGGGCGGGTGTTCGGAGCAGGGGAGCGTCGCCTGCGGCTCAGGATCACAGTCGGTGTTGGAGTGGGATGGTTAGTGTTCCACGTGGAACGTCGTGAGAGTGAGCCTCTCTGTGTTCCACGTGGAACATACGCTCAGGACCGAGACCAGGTGAGAAGAAGGCGCTGGTCGGAGGATGGGAGCGGGATTGCGGTGGATTCGCCATCGGGTAGGAGAGAGAGGGCGCGTTCTTGCTGGGCGGCTCCGATGAGCACGGCCAGGCGGCCACCGGGCGCAACGAGGCGGTGGGCAGAGGTGAGGATCTCGTCGAACTTCTCGACGGCTCGCATTGTGACCAGTGACGCTTTCTGGGAGATGGTTTCGGCGCGCTGGTTGAGGATGGCGACGTCCGGGAGCTGGGTGGCGCGGCGCACTTCCTTGAGGAAGGTGGCCTTCTTGCCGTGAGCTTCGATGAGAGTGAGGGTGAGCATCGGCGCCCAGTACTTGAAGGGGAAGCCGGGGAATCCGGCGCCGCTGCCGAGGTCGAATACGTCGAGGGATGAGTCGCGGTGGAGAAGCTGGCGGGCGGCGAAGAGGGATTCGCCGAAGTGGCGGGTGACCATCTCTTCCGGGGTGCGCAGGGCGGTAAGGTTCATGCGCTGGTTCCATCGGGTAAGCAGGTCGAGGTGGGTGCGGATGGCCGCGAGGAGCTGCGGGTCAAGATCGGAAGAGGGGATGAATGGGGAAAGAAGGTCTTGAAGAGTGCGGTCGTCCATGAGGACAGGATAAATGGTGGAGCGCCTCAGGATGACACGTAGATCAAAGGCAAGAGCAAAGGCAAAAGCAACTGCGACACCAACTGCAACACGAACTGCAACACGAACTGCAAATACAACTACAAAACCTTTGGAGGGCGCTTCGCGCCTTCTTTAATAGATCCCATATACGCTTGCCAAAAGAGGCAAGCGTATATGGGGCACCCGCGGTGCTTAACGCTTCGCTCGCATACAGGGAGTTCTCGCCGCGATGCTTAGGGCGTCGCTAGGGTACAGGAACTCTCGTCTGCGGTGCTTTGTTCTTGGTGGGGGCTGCAGTATAGGAGTGAGTGGTGTACACATGTGGACAGGTGTGCATGTGTACATTCAATTGTGTGAAGTAAAGGCGCTCGGGGAGAGCGCCTTCTTATTGGGCTAGAAGCGGGGGTGGCTGAGAGAGTCGGCCTGGGGGAGAAGCTGGCGGTAGACGTCGTCGGGGAGATTGGTTTGCCAGTGGTTGGTGATTCGGGCAAGTCCAACGCCGGAGAAGAACAGGGCGGCGAGGACGATGACGACGGCGACGGGTTGCAGAGCTCGTCCATTCCAGCGCGTGGTGACGGGTGTGGCGGCGCGCGGCGGTAAGGAGAGCTGGAGCGCGTTCTGGGTGGAGCAGCTGGCGACGCACTCGAGGCAGGCAGTGCATTCGGCTGACCGGATCTGGATGAGGCGATCGACAGGAAGATTCTGTGGGCAGGCTTTGGCGCACTTGCCGCAGTCAACGCAGCTTTCTTCATCGCGACGAATCTTGACGGGGCTGGCGAGCGAGACGAGCGACATGAGAGCGCCGTAGGGGCAGGCGTAGCGGCACCAGAAATTCTTGATGAGTACGGAGAGCAGGCTCAGCACGAGGACGACGACGAGCGCGGTGGAGCCCATATGCTCGAAGAAATGAAGCATCTTGACGTCGGCGAGGAGGCCGTAGGGGCCGTTCATGAACTCTTCAAGGTAGGCGGCCGATTCGCCTCCGATGATGACGACGAAGAAGGCAAGCAGCAGATATTTGAGCCCGCGAAGCGGGATGTCGATCCAGCGCGGCAGAGTGAGGTTGTGTCCGAGGAAGCGACGGCCCGCTTTCCATAGGTATTCGGAGAGGGTTCCGATGGGGCAGAGCCAGGAGCAGAAGGCGCGCTTGAGCAGGAGGCTCATGGCGACAAAGATGAGGAACAGGACCATGGCCGCGGGGTGGATGGCGGGGATGTGTCCGGTGGCGATGAGATAGCGGGTGTTCATGAGGCCGGCGATGGGGAGCCAGCCATCGACTCCGGCGGGACGTGAGACGTGCGGGCCGGTGGCGCCGGATTCGAAATATTGGACGAAGAGGTAGAACTTGGCGCAGAGAAAGACGTTGAGCAGGATGAACGCGGTTTGCACGATGAGTCGTGTGCGCTGGGAACGATCGGGCGCAAGACGGCGCACGAATTTCTTCTTTGGAGTAGAGACGGGATCAGTAAGAGTCGGCATAAAGACCTTCTGTTTAAGCCTATGAGGGAGGGGGACGCAGGGCTATGACTTCCGTCACAAATGGGGTATTGGCGGTGGGGTGGTTGGTGACCGGGAGCAGCGGCGGAGACTGAAACGGCGCTGGGGGCCTTCGCCTGCGGCTCAGGATGACACCTTTTAGAAACAAAGGAACGAGCAAGAGCAGAGGCGAGAGCAACCCCGAGGTCCTTCGCTTCGCTCAGGATGACGCTTAAATAACAACAACAAATGCAAGAGCAAGGGCAGGAGCAACAACAAAGGCAGGAGCAACAGACCCACCTCTGCCAACTACGGGCAGAGGTGGGGCACCGTCGAGTGCATTGATGTCGAGCGGATCGATTAGAAACCTTCGAGGACGAGTTTGCCGATGGATTTGTTGGACTCGATGGATTGATGGGCTCGGCGCAGGTTCTCGGCGTTGATGGCGCCGGCGGTTTCGGCGAGGGTGGTGCGCACGAGGCCTTCATCGACAAGTCTCGATATTTGCTCGAGGATGCGATGTTGCTCGATCATGTCGGGCGTCTGGAAGACGGAGCGCGTGAACATGGATTCCCAGTGCAGCGAGGCGGCCTTGGGTTTGAACTTACGCGCATCGAGCGATGCGGGGTCGTCGATGAGAGCGAAAGCGCCTTGCGGAGCGATGATCTCGACGATCTCGTCGAAGTGCTGGTCGGTGTGGGTCAGCGAAATGATGTATTCGACGAATGGGAAGCCGAGCTTGCGGACTTGTTCGCTGATCTTCTGGGAGTGATCGACGGTTTGGTGCGCGCCGTTCTGGATGACCCACAATTGCGACTCGGGGCGGGAGGCGGAGCCGATGATGGCGAGTCCGGTGAGACGGCGGGCAAGTTGGACGAGGATGGAGCCGACTCCGCCGGAGGCTCCGACGACGAGAAGCGTGCCGGCCTGATGCGGCTTGCCGAGGGGGATGCGCAGGCGGTCGAAGAGCAGTTCCCAGGCGGTGATGGAGGTCAGCGGGAGAGCCGCCGCTTCAGCAAAGGAGAGTGAGCGCGGCTTGTGTCCGACGATGCGCTCGTCAACGAGGTGGAACTCGCTGTTGGTGCCGGGACGATTGAGGGTTCCCGCGTAGAAGACTTCGTCACCGGGCTTGAAGAGCGTGACTTCGGGGCCGACGGACTCGACGACTCCGGCACAGTCAAAGCCGAGAATCTTGGGTTGGGCCTCGGTGCCCTGGGCGCGCATGCGGACCTTGGTGTCGATGGGATTGACAGAGACGGCATGGACGGCAACGAGAAGATCGCGCGGGCCGGGCGTGGGCTTGGGAGTTTCGAAGTCGAACAGGGACTTGGGATCGGAGGGCGGTAAGGATTGAATGTAGCCGACAGCTTTCATGTGGGCTCCTTATTGGGGAAATGATATAGGAGCGATGGCGGTGGTGGAAATGCGAGGGGAGCGCACCGTGGCGGTTGGTGACCTATGGTGGCAGAGGTAGTGCGAGCATGGCTGGGGTCCTTGACGAAGAACAAAGGCAAAGGCAATGCAAAGGCAAAGGCAAAACACCCACCTCTGCTAAATGCGGGCAGAGGTGGGGCACCGGGTTCGTGGTGGGTGACCTCAGGCGGTGGCGGAGGTTGGAGGGATGGCTGGGATCCTTCGGCTTCGCCTCAGGATGACACTTCAAACAACGACGGGCTCAGGGGGAGCTCGTGAGTGATATCGGTGTCCCCTAGCGGCTTAGGCGAAGGGCGAGCTGGACGACGCGAGGGTCGGTGGTGGTGGAGGTGATGGTGCCGAAGGCGGTGGTGCCGAACGTGCCATTGGGTTGCGCGAAGGCGGGCGTGTTGGTGAGGTTGAAGATTTCGGCGCGGAATTCGAGGTTGGTGCGCTCGGAGAGTTTCGTGTTCTTGACCAAGGCGAGGTCGAGGTCGCGATAGGCAGGGCCGCGCACGGGGTTGCGTGAAGCGTTGCCGATGGCGAACTGCTTGGTTTCGGTGAAGGCGCTGGTGTTGAAGAACTGCGCGGGGCTGCGCTTATTGGATGGCAGCGCGGGGTTGCCGACGATGGTGGGGCGCTGGAGAACGAATCCGGCGAATGCGTTGTAGTTGGTGGCCTGAGTGACGGTGACGGGCATGCCGGATTGCAGTGAGGCAATGACGTTGAGTCTCCAGCCGCCCAGGAGTTTGTCGGCGATGCCGGCGGAGGCGAAGCGATGACCGCGTCCGGCGGGCAGGTCGTAGATGGCACCGATGGAGGTGACGTTGGGCATGTCGCCGCTGGAGGAATCGCGTTCGAGGCGCGGGTTGTAGGTGTCGGCAGCGATGAGGCTGCTGGAGTTGGGAGATGAAAGCACGGTCGAGGAGAAGACGGACGAGGCGTCATCGATGAGCTTGGAGTGGGTGTAGGAGAACAACAGATACATGCCATGGCTGAAGCGCTGCTCGACCTTAGCTTCGAGGGCGTGGTAGTTGGTTTCGCCAGTGTTGTTGCGGTAGATGGCAACGTTGAGGAAGCGGGGATAGGGCTTGAGCAACTGCGCCTGGGTAACGGTCTTGCCGCCGATGGAACTCCACGAAGGAAGCTGTCCGTAGTAGGGATTGGCGACCTTGGCGAGCAAGGCACTGCCCTGCGAGAGCTGATCGGCGGTGAGCTGGTTGAGATTGAATTCGGGAATGCCGACGTGGATAATGTGCGATCCGACGTAGGTGACTTCGAAGGACAGGTTATTGGTGAGCTGACGCTCGATGGCGAGATTCCACTGCTGCACGTAGCCGGAACCGGATTTGCGATTGACGGTGTACACGCTCTGTCCGAGGCCGGCATTGGCGGTGAGCGGAATGGATGAGACGTTGGGGCCGTTGGCTAGAGTGAAGGCCGAGTTGATGCTGTCCTGCGTTTTCTGCTGCACGTTCTGGATGAAGGGGAACTGCGGAACGGTGAACGGCGTGGTGATGCCGGACTGATCGATAAACACGATGCCGAAGCCGGAGCGCACGACGGTTTTCGGAGTGAGCAGGTAGGCGAGGCCGATGCGCGGGGCGAGGTTGGCGTAGTGCAGTTCGCGGGCGCTGGTGGGATATCCGTTCTGTCCGAGGTAGTCGAGCTGTTGGGTGGCGAGGTTGAAGATGGCTCCCTGATTGTTCAACTCGGTGGAGGGGGAGTGCAGCGTCCAGCGCGCGCCGAGGTTGAGGGTGAGGCGATTGGTGGCGCGCCAGTCATCCTGCAGGAAGTATTCCATGATGTGATCGCGGGGACGAAGCTTGCTCTGCTGAAGATCGATCTGGAAGGTATCGACCTGACCGAGCAGGAAGCTAGCGAGCGCGTTGCCGCCGGTTGTGCCGGTGGAGGTCTGAAGGTTGGTGCCGGTAGTGGTGAAGGCGAACGCCCCGGTGGGATTGGGCGGAGCAATGGTGTTCAGTTGGTACCAGCGGAAATCGAAGCCGCCCTTGAGGGAGTGGCGCCCGCGAGTATAGGAGAGGCCGTCGACCAGCTCCCATACTGCGGTCTGGTAACGCGAGGTGGTTCCGGCGGAAGCGCCGATCTGCTGGAATCCGGTGATGGTGAATAGCGGCAGAGCGTTGTTGAATGCGGCGTTGGTCGGGATGCCGGGAATGCCGAGCGCGTTGGAAGCAGTATCGGCGAGCGTGGGGCCGACGATGTTGTTGCTGCGTCGCGTGTAGCCGAGGCGCAGATCATTGAGCAGGTGATTGGTGAAGGTGTGCGTCTCGCTGAAGACGGCCTGCTGTCCGAGCACATGCGAGAGTCCGGCAACACCGCCGGTACCGACGACCGATCCGGTGATGGCACCACTGCCGTCGGGCAGCGGAGTGACGGGCTGCTCTACTTCGTTGAAATAGGAATAGCGGCCGAAGGTGCGGTCGTGCGCGGTAAGCGCGCCATCAACACGAATGTCGAATTGGTTCTGATGGTCGGCGTCGTTGTCGGTGCGTGAGTAGTTGTTGGCTCCGGTGGTGGAGGCGACGTTGGGCAGGGGATAGCGCGAGAGCAGGGCAAGGGCCTTCGGGTCCATGGCGGTGGTGATGACGTCATTGGCAAACTCCTGACGGACGTATCGGCCCCCGGTGTAGTTGGTGGTGGAAGGATCGTAAACGTGAGAGACGCCGGTGAAGATGCCCTGGCGCTCGTTAATGGTTGGGACGGTGGAGATGCGGGTCACGCCGATCAACTGCTTGACGCCCTGGTATCCGGCGAAAACAAATGCACGGTTGCGAACGATGGGCGCGCTGAGGGTTCCGCCGTAAAGATTGCGGCGGTACTCGGGCTTGCGCGACGAGTTGGAGAAATAATTGCGCGCGTTGAGATCTTCGTTGCGCAGGAACTCGTAGAGGCTGCCGTGAAGGGCGTTGGTGCCGGAGCGGGTGGCGACGTTGACGACGCCTCCGTTGAAGCGTCCGAACTCGGCGGCGACATTGTTGGACTGGACGGTGAATTCCTGAATGTCATCGATGATGGGAAAGAAGACAACCTGGCCGGGCTCGGGTTGGAGAGCGGAGATGCCGTCGTAGAGATATTCGTTGGTGCGCGGGCGTCCGCCATTGATGCGGGGAAGCACGGTGCCGGGAGGAAGTTCGACGCCGGGAGCAAGCGTGGTGAGCTGAACGAAATTGCGCGAGTTCAGCGGCATGGCAACGACGGTGGTGCCGGGAATCGTGGTCTGCACATCGCTGGTCTGAGACTGGAGAACGGGCGGCTCTTCATCGATGGTGATGGTTTGCCGATCGCTGCCGAGAGGCATTGAAAAATCAACGGCTGTGGTGTTGCCGACTTCGACAATTACACGTGGACGGCTGAGGTTTTGGAATCCGCGGGCGAAAACGTCTAGGCGGTAGGTGCCGGGATTGAGATCGCGAAAGACGTAGTCACCGGAAGTGGACGTTGTAGTACTGCGGCGCAGGTTGGTCGCGGATTCGGTGAGTTGGAGGCGGGCGTCCGGAACTGACGCGCCGGAAGGATCGGAGACGCGGCCCTGGAGTTCGCCACGAACCTGCGCGAGCGCGAGAGTGGAAAGCGAGACGATGAGGGCCACGAGAGCGAGGAAACGGAACCGCATTCCATACCTCCTGAAAATCATGTGCCGCAAGAAGGTTGATAGAGGCGGCGGGACTGCGGACAAGCATTCACTCACGCCGGAGATGAAAGTGTACAGGATGTGCGAGTTCAGCCTGAGAAAAAAGATCAGATCAGCTCGATCAATGGAATTTATGAGAGACAAAGGTGGCGGGGCTGAGGAGCTGAGCGTTCGTCGTGAGCACCTCAGGTCGAGAAGATTGAATCGGCGTGTCGCTGTGAGATGGCGCGAGGGCATCTCTGCGATGGTTGGGTGGCTTCCTAGAGTACGCCGTTGCACCATGCTGTACTCGCAAGCAGGAGCAACGCTCTCCATCCGCAGGGTCCTGGGCACAGCACACAACGACAGAGGGAGGATCGATCATGGTTACTCCGATAACCGCATCGTTTCCATCGTTGACGGTGAGAGAAGTGAACACGTTCGCCGTCGAAGTGCCGATGAACTTTCCGCTGGGAACCAGCGCGGCGGTGGTTTCGAAAGCACCGCTGTTGCTCATCGATCTAGTGACAGAGGAGGGAATCACCGGTCGTACATATCTGTTCTGCTATCGGCCGAGCGTGCCGCGTGCCATCGACGCGTTGCTGCGCGATGCAGTGTCGATTATCAAAGGGGAACGTGTGGCACCAGTGGACATTGCGCCGAAGCTGGCGCGGCGCTTTGCTCTGGTGGGAGTCGCGAGCGTGATGCGAATGGCGCTTTCGGCGCTGGACATGGCGTTGTGGGACGCACTGTCCGTAGCCGCGGGTGTGCCACTGGTCAGGCTACTGGGCGCAAATCCGAAGCCGGTTCAGGCATACAACTCGAGCGGCCTGGGTCTGATGTCTCCGGAGGCGGCGGCGGATGAGGCTGAAAAGCTGATGGCTGGCGGATTCCGGTCGATCAAGTTGAGATTGGGACATGCCACGCTTGAACAGGATCTGGCAGTGACGCGCGCGGTGCGTAAACGTCTGCCGGAGGGAATTGAGCTGCCGGTGGATTACAACCAGGCGCTGACGGTCACGGAGGCGATTCGACGAGGGAGGGCGCTGGAATCGGAGGAAATCGCGTGGCTCGAAGAACCGATTCGTCACGACGATTATCGCGGAAACGCAATGGTCGCGAGAGCGCTGAGGGTTCCGGTGCAGATTGGTGAGAACTTCAATGGGCCGGAGGCAATGGCCGAGGCGATTGCCTGCAATGCATGCGACCTGGTGATGCCGGACGTGGCTCGTATTGGCGGAGTGAGCGGATGGTTGCAGGCCTCGGGGCTTGCGGCTGCGCATGGGATCGCGATGTCATCGCATCTGCATCCGGAGATCAGCGCTCATTTGCTGGCAGCGACTCCGACGTGTCATTACCTGGAATATGTCGATTGGGGCGACGCCATTCTTGAAGAGCCGCTGAAGATTGAGAACGGGTTTGCGCAGATTCCTGAGCGCCCGGGGATTGGATTGGTTTGGAAGCGGGAATTGGTGAAAAAGCTGTCGTTGGCGGCGTAGCCGGGGCAAAACGGGAACTATTCGGCGAGGGAGCTGGCTTGCTTGCGCTGGCGGGACTGGATCTCGATGTACACGTTGAGCAGGGAGACGGCGGCGGGAGTGACGCCGGGAAGACGCGAAGCCTGGCCGATGGTTTGCGGGCGGAGGCGGGTGAGCTTTTCCTTCATCTCGCGGGAGAGGCCGCTGACGCTGGAGTAGTCGAACCACTCGGGGATGGTTTTGGTCTCGGCTTTCTTGAGGCGCTCGATGGCCTTTTCCTGCTGCTGGAGATAACCGGCGTATTTCACTTCGGTTTCGACAGACTTTAGTTCAACCCAGACGGAGCGCGGGAGAGGTTCGTTTGCACTCGTGGCGTCGAGGCCATCGTGGGAGAAGAATTCGGGAGCGAGCTGGCGGCAGATGGGCGTGAGGTCATCGATGGTGATCTCGGGGCGGCGAAGAAGTTGCGCCCAGGTTTGTCCGGCGACGGAGGCGGGGCCGAGTTTTTCGCGGAGGGTAAGCAGGTGGTTCGAGGGCAGTGGATTCCCACATTCGCCAACAGAGGGCGGATGTGGGCCACCTGTGAGTTCAGGAGCACTCAAGCTGGGGATGCGCTGGGTTTCGAACTGGTGGCGCAGGTGGGACATGCGCGATTGCTTCGCTTCGTAGGCGGCCCAGGCTTCGTCAGAGATGAGGCCGATGCGACGTCCGTGAGGGGTGAGTCGGCGGTCGGCGTTGTCGATGCGCAAGTGCAGGCGAAACTCGGCGCGCGAGGTGAACATGCGGTAAGGCTCGTTGGTTCCCTTGCTGATGAGGTCATCGATGAGGATGGCCGTGTAGCCTTCGCTGCGATTGAGGGTGAAGGGAGGCTCGCCTTTAACGGCGAGCGCTGCGTTAATTCCGGCCATGAGACCCTGGCAGGCGGCTTCTTCGTAGCCGCTGGTGCCATTGATTTGTCCGCCGAGGTAGAGGCCGCGAATTTTGCGGGTTTCAAGCGTGCGCTCAAGTTCGGTGGGGTCGATGGAATCGTATTCGATGGCGTAGCCGGGGCGCAGCATCTCGGCTTTTTCGAGCCCGGGGATGGAGGCGAGGATGGCGAGCTGCACCTCGACAGGCAGAGAGGTGCTCATGCCGTTGATGTAGATCTCGTGTGTGTCGAGGCCCTCGGGCTCGAGGTAGAGCTGGTGAGTTTCCTTGTCGGGAAACTTGACGATCTTGTCTTCGATGGACGGGCAGTAGCGCGGGCCGGTGGAGTGAATCTGGCCGCTGTACATGGGCGAGCGATGCACGTTCTCGCGGATGATGCGATGCGTCTCAGCCGTGGTGTTGGCGATGTAGCAGGAGATCTGCGGCTGCGTAATCTTCTTAGTACGGAAGCTGAAGGGCGTGGGCTCGGGGTCGCCGGGCTGCGGCTGAAAACGCGAGAAGTCGATGGTGCGTCCGTCGAGACGCGGGGGCGTTCCGGTCTTGAGGCGGCAATGGCGCAGACCGAGTGCTTTGAGGCTCTCACCGAGATGGATGGAAGCGGGCTCGCCGCTGCGTCCGGCGGGATAGGTCTGCTCGCCGCAGTGAATGAGGCCGTTGAGGAAGGTTCCGGTGGTGACGACGACGGCTTTGGCGGCGATGATGCGCCCGTCGCGCAGGCGGAGTCCGGTGACACGGCGGCGGTCGGAGGATTGGGCGTCGTCCTCGACGATGAGTTCGGCGACTTCGGCTTGTTTGATCTGGAGGTTAGGTTGCGACTCCAGAACCTGCTTCATTTTGACGCGGTAAGCCTGCTTATCGCATTGGGCGCGGGGTGACCAGACGGCAGGTCCGCGAGATGTGTTGAGCAGTCGGAACTGAATGCCGACGGCGTCGGTGACCTCTCCCATGATGCCGCCGAGGGCGTCGATTTCGCGGACGATGTGGCCCTTGGCGATGCCTCCGACGGCGGGATTGCAGGACATTTGCGCGATGAGGTCGGCGTTGAGGGTGAAGAGTCCGGTGCGCAGTCCGAGGCGCGCGGCTGCCATGGCGGCTTCGCATCCGGCGTGTCCGGCGCCAACAACGGCAATGTCGAAGTGTTCGGAGAAGGTCATGGACGGCTTAGGAGTATTTTAGCAAGGTGGATTGGCCCTGAGAGTTGGCTGAAGAGCAAGAGCAAGACAGGAGCAGGAGCAAAGGCGAAAGGCAACGGAAGAACCTTTGGAGGGCGCTGCGCGCCTTCTTTATTAGAACCCACATGCGCTTGCCAAAGGAGGCAAGCGTATATGGGGCACCCGCGGTGCTTGGCGCTTCGCTAACACACACGGAGTTCTCGCCCGCAGTGCTTGGGGTTGGCGCCGATTCGAAGGTTGTTTTCTGACCCAATTAATAGTGTGTGAGCAAGAAGCAGGTTGTTGGCTACTTCGTCATTTCGATGGCGATGAGCTGGCCTTCGGTGGTGGTGGCGCCTTCGAAGTAAGTCACTTTGGCTTTCATGCCGTCGAGGTCGTGGCAGGGGTTGAGTTCGCCCGTGGGGGTGAAGCCAAGAGCGGTGAACTCGATTTTGTAGTAGTTGCGGGTGCGCAGTTCGATGGGCTTGGCGCCTCCGGTGAGGGTCAGGTGCATGGTGGCCGGTGAGCCGCATTGGATGTTCTTCAGCGTGCCCCGGGCGGTTCGGCGCGGGCCATGATGTTCGAGCTCGGGAGTGGAGTCGGTGTCGGCAACCTCGACCGTGACGGCAGTGGTGTCGGTCGATTGCTCGCGGGATTCGCTCGTCTGGCGTTCCCAGCGTTCGCGTTCGGATCTGTAGTGCTGGATGGACTGGATTTGCGAATCGAGGGCGACGAGTTGTTCGGGAGAGGTGGCGAGTTTGCTGGCGGCGTCGAGCACGCGCAGAGCGTCGTCGGGACGCTGGGCAATCATGAGGAGATTGGCGGCGTTCTGACGGAATCCGAGGTTGGCGGGTTCGAGTTCGATGGCGCGCAGATTGAGAGTGCGGGCTTCATCGAGATTCTTGCGCTGCATGGCATAGAAGCGGGCAAGTTCATCGAAGGCCGGAGCGAAGTCGCGATTGAGCTTGATGGCCTGGCGGAGGCTGGACTCGATTTGTGAGAGGCGTTCGGCGGGAAGTCCTTCGCGCATGGTGATGGCGGCGAAGTAGTAGTGCGCAAGGTAGCTTTGTGAATCGAGTTTGATTGCTTGCTCGTACCAGTCCTGCGCTTCCTTGAGTTTGCCTTCACGGAAGGCGATGTAGCCAAGGGTTTCGCGAGCGGAGACGTTATTGGGCTCCTGCTGCAGGACATGGGTAAGCAGCGTGCGCGAGGCGTTGACACGATTGTTGAGGGCCATGATGTCGGCGCGGATGGCGTCGGTGTCATTGATGGTCATGGGCACGACCTTATATGCCGAGCTGTCGATTTCAGTGGCACCGGGCACGCGCAGGTAGATGAAAGAGCCCTGCTCGATGTAGCGCTGGAGATTCTTTTCGAGCACTTTGAGGTCGCCGAAAGCCTGCGTGGCAGCTGTGACCGAATCCACCTTATTCATGACAAGCCGCCCGTACTCGCTGATCTGGTGGGTGTGATTCTGCAGGTCCTTGATTTCGAGATAGTGAGTAAGAGCCCAGGACTCGGCGTAGAAGATGGATCCCTTGTTCTCTTCGTGGTAGTAGGGAGAGTTCTGGTCGGCGGCGAGCAGGGTGGCAAGCGGCAGAAGGCGATTCTGGCGCAGGAGCAGGATGTTCTCGACGCTGGGACGACCGAGGCCAACTTCCTTCTCCTGAATCTCGGTGGTCGAGTAGAACTCGGCGAGTCCTTCGCTGAGCCAGAGCGGCATCCACTCCTGCGCGCGCGACGTGATGAAGTGGGTGTACTCGTGGTACACGGTGGCGTACGGATGGTCGCCTTCGACATCGAGTCGGAGCAGGATGTAATTGCGGTCTTCGGTGCGCATGAAGTATCCGGCGAGGCTGAGTTGACCCTTGGCGAGATAGGCTTCGGGTTCGAGAGCCTCGAAGTCCCGCTTGTCGCGCAGAGCGAGGACAACCATGGGAGACGCGGAATCGACGTGCGCGGTGGGGAATCGCTTGTGGAAGACGGCGCGCATGCGCTCGAACTGATCGGCAACGCGGCGGCCCTGTTTTTCTCCGGCATTGGTGAGGACCGTGAAGTGCGGAGTGCGAACCTCGATCCAGTTTTCGGTGCGGGCGGAGGCAAGGGGAGCGATGGTGGCGAGGAGAGCGAGAAAGAAAAGGGCGCGTCGGATCATGGGGTGGCTTCTCAGGACTGTTTAGGAATGATGATGGTGGAGGGGTGGGACGTCAATGGGGGATTAGACCGGGGGAGGAAGGGTGAAGGCAAGAGCAAAGGCGAAAGCAAGAACAAAGGCAAGAGCAAGAACAAAGGCGAAAGGCAAAGGAAGAAACTTTGGAGGGCGCTTCGCGCCTTCTTCGCTAGATCCCACATGCGCTTGCCAAAAGAGGCAAGCGTATATGGGGCACCCGCGGTGCTTAGCGCTTCGCTAGGATGCACGGAGTTCTCGCCCGCAGTGCTTGGGACGTCGCTACGGCACAGGGCATCGTTCTCGCCTGCGGTGCTTGGGTTTTGGTTACTTCGTGGCTGAGGCGAGGACCATTTGTGCTTGGAGGCGGACGAACTCGCCATCGTAGGTTTGCCGAATGGCGGCAAGTACTTCCCGGTCCACCTCGGCGTCGCCATCCACCTTTTCTAATAGTGGGCGGAAAGGAACGGTGACTCCGCGGAAGTAATCCCAGAGCTCCTCGGGGGTGCCGTGCCAGTCCCATTTGACGGGCTGGATGCGATCTTCGGCGTGCTGGAATCCTGCCGCGTGCAGGGCGGTCGAGAGCGCGCCGGGTTGGCCGAACTTGAACATCGAACTGGCGCCTGGAGGGATTTCCAGGCCGGGACGGATGCGGCGCACGGTGCCGATGGTGATGTCGAAATAAGGCTGCTCCATGGGACCCCAGGCGAGCAGAGACACGCGTCCGCCGGGACGCAACACGCGGCGCATTTCACGAAGCGCCTGGGGGAGATCACTGAAGAACATGACGCCGAGGCGGCTGGTAACGCGATCAAAGGACTCGTCGCCGAATGGCAGGGCGTGGACATCACCCTGGAGGAACTCGACATTGCGAAGGCCGCGCTTGTGAGCGCGCTCGCGAGCGACCTCGAGAGGCATGGCGGCCATGTCGAGGCCGACCACAGTTCCCTGCTCTCCGACGGCGGAGGCGATGGAAATGGCGGGCTCGCCCGCTCCGCAGGCGACATCGAGAACGCGCAGTCCGGGCGCGAGCTGCGCCTCGCGCACAACCGCCGAGGTGGTGTCGGCACCCATTTCCGCGGACTGCTTTTTGAAACGCTCTCCGGCATTCAATCGCGCAAAACTATCCCAAACCTGCTCTGGCATGAACCTCTCCGATCAAAACCCGATATCTTATGCTGCGCGAGTGGTTCGCGGCTACTAGAACCAGTGTTTTCGCTTGAAATACAGCAGCACGGCTGCAGTGGAGAGAATCATGAGCGCTCCGGCGTAGGCGGTGCCGTGCGGATTGTCGGTCCATGGCAGGTGCAGGTTCATACCGAAAAAGCCAGTGATGATGACCAACGGAAGCGCGACGGTTCCCCAGATGGTGAGAACCTTCATGACTTCGTTGGTGCGATTGGCAACGGCCGAGAGGTAGATGTCGAGCGAGCCGGAGAGCAGGTCGCGGTAGGTCTCGATGAAATCGACGGTACGGACAATGTGGTCGTACACATCGCGGAAATATACGTCGAGATCGTCACCGAGCAGGCCCTTTTCGCGGCGCATCAGGGCGTTCACGACTTCGCGCATGCCGCTGGCGACGCGGCGGAACTCGATGAGCTTGCGCTTCAGGGAAAAGATGCGGGCGAGAACATCGGGATCGGGGCTGGACAACACCACGTCCTCAATGTCGGAAATATCATCGGCGATTTTGTCCAGCACAGGCTGGTACTCGTCCACGATCTGATCGACGATCATGTAAAAGAGACGGTCGAGGCGATCGACGTGTTCCTGCTCGGCACGGGTGCGCACCTTTTCGAAGACGGCGGAGTCGGCGCTGCGCACGGTGATGAGGTAGTCGGGGCCAAGGAAGACATCGAAGTCGTCGAACTCGAGTTCACCGTTGTTGTGCATGTGCTTGAGCACGGTGAAGATGTAGGCGTCGTGTTCTTCCGTCTTGGGACGCTGCGGACGATGACGGCAATCCTCGATCTGCAATTCGTGAAGATTGAAGCGGCGGGCGAGTTCGTCGAGTTCAGGCGAGTTCGGATCGGCTACGTCGAACCAGGCGAGTTGAGAGAGGACTGTTTCCATCGAGTTCACATTGTAGAGATGCGACGAAGCAGACGCGCGGGCTTATATCTCGCGTCCATCAAAACGGCTCAATAGAGCCGAAAGTTAACTTCCATATGCACGGTGACGGCCACGGGCTTTCCTCTGCGTTGGGCGGGCGAAAAACGCCAGCCTTCGAGGATTGCGATTGCGGCATCGTCGAGGCCGGCGCCGAGTGGACGAACGATTCCCGTCAGATGCGGAACGCCGAATTCATCGATCATGACCGATAAGACGGTGCTGCCCTGAATTCGATATTTTCGCGCCACGTCCGTGAATTCAGGATCTCGATGAGACACGATCTTGGGCGGCAAGATATCTCCGCCTACTCTGAAAGGCTCCCCGAGCTTAGGGGCGAGTTGTGAGTCCTTGAGCGAGCATCGCCAGCCGTGTTCCTTATCTCCGGTGATGGTTCCATTGGTCCAGCATCGCCAGTAGGACGGCAGAACTTCCGTGAGGCCCGCGTTCCAGTCGGTGGCGAATGCCTTTTCGAGAACCGGTTGAGCGGCAGCTGCATCCTGCAAAGACGGGTCGAGTGAGAGGCGAATATCGACGGAGGTCTTGGTTCTTATATTTAGGAATCGGCCAGTATCCTGATCGAATTTGCTGATGACGCGCTTGCCTTTTACCGCGAGGACGCCGTGCTTGTCGACTGAGATCTTAGAGATTTCGAAGAGTCCATCACTCGCCCAGTACCCCTTCTCGGCTTTGCCGAGCAAATTGCCGTTCGCGTCATAATGGAGCGTTGAACCCTTATAAAAGCCGCGAATGAGAACGATCTTGTTCTGAAGCAGGGCTCCGAGCTCCTTTTCAAGACGGCTCTGCTCGGCAAGCGCGGGCGAAACAAACATCAGCAGCAACAGTAACGAGAGAAGACCGGCGCGCAGACTCGTATACTTTGTCGTCGTGATCATTGATTCTGCATCGTATGTCACTCGATTTTCTCTGTCCAGAATTACTCACCATGTAACTCCGAGAACGCTGAACGCATTTTGTCTCGTGCGGTTGTCGCGGTACCATCTACTGCCATGAAACCGCGCATTGCTATTCCTGTGCCGAATTCTGATCCTGAATACTCGTCGCGAGCCCTGCCCGAGTATGTACGTTCTATCGAGGGCGCTGGCGGGGAGCCGGTGGTGATCGACCTGAAGCTTTCGAATGTGGAAGCCGCGCAGCTAGCTAAGTCGTGTGATGGAGTGCTGCTGCCGGGGTCGCCCGCGGATGTCGATCCGCAGAAATATGGCGAGGAGCGGCATGCAAAGACGGCTCCGGCGGACGCGTCGCGCGACAACATTGACGAGCTGTTGCTGCAGGACGCGCACAACATGAGGAAGCCAATACTCACCATCTGCTATGGCACACAGTCTCTGAATGTGTGGCGGAATGGCACGCTGGTGCAGCACATTGAATCGCCGGTGCAGCATTCGCGCACGCCGGGAGCTCCGCGGACAGAGGTGATTGAGCACACGGCACAGGTCGAGCCGGATTCGAAGCTGGCGTCGATCACGGGGCAGGAGGCGATCACGGTGAACTCGAGTCATCACCAGTCGATTGCGAGTCCGGGGGATGCGCTGCGGGTGGTGGCGCGTTCGCCGCAGGATGGAATCATCGAAGCCGTCGAGGGCACGTCGAGCGAGCAGTGGGTCCTGGGGGTGCAATGGCATCCGGAGAGAACATTCGAGAAAAACGAAGTGTCGCGGCGAATATTCGAAAAGCTCATCAACGAGGCGCGGTCGTGGCATGAGAGGTTGGCGGTGCGGTCTCCAGATTTTGAGAACGCGAGGGATTAGGGGGCGCGGTTGGGAGGTTGGTGACCGGGGGCGGCGGTGATGGTGCTGACGGCGGCTGGAATCCTTCGGCTGCGCCTCAGGATGACACCCCTTTCATTCCGAAGTTGAGCGAGTCTGTGTCGTTTGCGGCTCCCCAATGGGGTGGAGTGCGTTCTAAGATGGTGGGTTCGAGGAACACTCGATATTCTGTTCAGTTTCTGAGCGAAATGGAGAAGCCCTTATGAGTGTCCCAATGGATCTCACAGGCAAGGTTGCGCTGATTACGGGTGGGTCGCGGGGAATTGGCGCGGCGTGCGTAAGGATGTTTGCCCAGGCGGGCGCAAGCGTGCTGTTCAACTACCAGAAGAATTCCGAGGCGGCGCAGCGGGTGGTAATTGCGGCGGGCGCGGATCGTGCTGTCGCCGTGCAGAGCGATCTGATTGGCGAAGGTGCGGAAGAAATGCTGGTGGAGGAGACGGTCGAGCGCTGGGGACATTTGGACATCCTGGTGGTGAACCATGGCGTGTGGCCTCCGCATGACCAGCCGATTGACGAGATGAGCGATGAGCAGTGGCGCTCGACGATGGCGACGAACCTGGACAGCGCATTTTTGCTGGTGAAATCGGCTGTGCGGGTGATGAAGCGGACGAAGCGCGAAGGGCACATCGTGCTCGTCAGCTCGACGGCGGGGCAGCGCGGCGAAGCGTTTCATTGCGACTACGCGGCGACGAAAGGGGCGATCATCAGCATGGTCAAGGGGCTTTCGACCGAGCTGGCGCGAGATCGCATCTATGTAAATTGCGTAGCGCCTGGTTGGGTTGCGACCGATATGTCGGCACCGGCGATGGCCGATCCTGAATTGCAGAAGAAGTACACGAGCCTGATTCCGCTGGGCCGAATTGCGAAGCCGGAAGAGATCGCCGGGCCGATTCTATTCTTATGTACGCCGCACGCGGGCTTTATCACAGGTGAAGTTTTTAATGTCAACGGCGGCGCGGTGCTGGTGGGCTGATCGCAAGGTGTGGCAAGGTGCAAGAGGACGAACGGAATGATGAAGAAATGGCTTTTGCTGCTGCTCGGTGCGTGTGTGGTTCCGGCGATGTTGATTCAGAACGCAGTGGCGCAGGATGCTACGTCGGTGGACGCGCCGCCGGCATCGAGTGCGGCTCCGGCAAAGACCGCGACGGGCGATGTATCGAGCCAGAAAGCGCGGCAGTTGCTGGACCAGATGGTGAAAGCCTTTGGCGGCGACGCGTGGCTTACGTACAAGACCTGCGAGTGGGAGGGACGGAGCTATTCGTTTTATCACGGCAATCCGAACTCGGCGGGAACGCTGTTCTGGCGCTTTTTTGAGTATCCCGACAAGGAGCGGCGCGAACTGACGAAACAGCGCGATGTGGTCTATATCTACAACGGCGACAAGGGGTATGAAAGAACCTTCAAGGGCACGTCGGCCGAAGACGACAAGACGATGGAGGAAATTGTGCGCCGTCGCAGGCACTCGCTGGAAGTGGTGATGCGCGAGTGGATGAAGGATCCGAAGACCGTGGTGCTGTACGAAGGCCAGTCAGTGGCCGATCAGCAGATGATTGATGTAGTCAGCATTCTGAGCGCAAAGAATGACGAGGTCACGATCGGACTGGACATCCATAGCCATCTTCCGATCAATCGGCGGTACACGTGGCGCGATCAGGACAAGTACAAGGTGGAAGACGAGACGGTTTACGGCAACTATCGCACCGTGCAGGGAATCGCCACGCCGTACACGATCACGAGCCGACGCGATGGCGAAATCACGGGTCAGAACTTCCTGACGCACGTGGAATATAACGTTGCGTTGCAGCCAGATCTGTTCGACGCCAAGGTGACTTACGATCCGAAGACGTACAATCCACGGGCAAAGAAGAAGTAGGCATATCGCTGGCTGCGAAGTGCTGGTGGTGGATCGGCGGAGCCACGGAGTGTGGCGAAAATCCCACAGCGAATTGCGCCAGATTGGCTGTAACCTGAATACTGGTAAGCAGGTTACAGCGACCGTTTGATTTCAGAACAAACAATTCGGGCGGCGGTTGAGTGTTCGGGCGTGGGGCTTCACAGCGGCGTCCCGGTACGCATGCGCATTGTGCCGGCGTCTCCGGGATCGGGCGTTATTTTTCGCCGGACGGACCTGGACGATTTCCAGGTGGAAGCCACAGGACGCAACGTGGCAAAGGTCAGCTATGCCACGAGCTTGATGAAGAAAGGCGTGCTGATCTCGACGACCGAGCACGTGCTTTCGGCGTTTGTCGGCATGGGCGTGGATAACGCCATTGTGGAGCTGGACAACCTGGAACTGCCGATTCTGGATGGCAGCGCACTGCCGATTGTCGAAATGGTGCAGCGGGTCGGCCTGCGCAAGCAGCGGCGGGCGAGGCAGTATCTGCGCGTGATGAAGCCGGTCGAGGTGCGCGATGGAGAGAAGTTCCTCGGGCTGTATCCGGCAGAGAATTTCTCGGTCACCTACACGATCAACTTTGAGCATCCACTGATCGGCAAGCAGTCGATCACGGTCGATCTGTCGCGTGGCGACTACGCGCGCGATATCGCCCCGGCGCGGACCTTCGGCTTTCTGCATGAAGTGGAGGCGCTGCGCAATATGGGCCTGATTCGCGGCGCAACGGAAGAGAACGCGATTGTGCTTACGCGCGAGGGGATTATGAACGGCGAGCTGCGCTTCCCCAATGAATTTGTGCGCCACAAAGTGCTGGACCTGATCGGCGATCTGTCGCTGATTGGGCATCAGGTGCTGGGAAGGGTTGAGGCCGATCGCGCTGGGCACGCGATGCACACGGCGCTGGTGAGCCGGTTGCTGCGTGACCCGTCTTCGTGGGAGCTGACGTCGCTGGAAGAGTCGGAGTTGGATCCAGCAGCGGTGGCAGATTAGGGCTAGAACGTCGTAGGACTAAGCATTGGAGCAGATGCAAGCGGACCCATAGTTGGAAAAACGCCAACTCTGGGCCACCCTCCATCCAAAAACTAACTTTGGGACACTTTCACCCCATGAAGCCAGCTCTGGCCGCGCGCCGCGCAGAGGTCAACTCTGGGGTGGCCTTCCTTCTCTTCTATAATCGGTACTCCAAGGCCCGTGTCTGCTACTTCGCGCAGGGTAGGGCATCCAATCTGTTGTGAGCAAAAATATGGACAAGCGGTTTTTCTTTGAGAAGTATGGGCTGAATGAGCGCGACCTTGAAAAGTATCTGGGCGCGGCGCTTTCGGCCGGTGGCGATTACGCCGATCTGTATTTCGAATATCTGACCTCGACGTCGTTGTCGGTCGATGAGTCGATGGTGAAGTCGGCGTCGCAGGGCATCAGCGCAGGATGCGGTGTTCGCGTGGTGACGGGGGAGCGCACGGGGTATGCCTATACCGATGATCTTGCGCCGGAGAAGATTCTGCATGCGGCGCGCACGGCGGCATTGATTGCGAGCGGCCCGGCAAAGACTCCGGTAGTGAGCCTGAAGGAGAATGCGCGTCCAAGTTTGTATCCCGTAACGGATGCGGCTGCGGATGTGGAGCTGGCGAAGAAAGTGGAGCTTGTGTTCCGGGCAGATAAGGCGGCGCGCGCGTTTGATCCGCGGATCAAGGAAGTGCGCGCAGGGTATGCCGATGAGTTAAGGCGCATCCTGGTGATTGGGTCGGATGGAACGTTTGCCGAAGACGTGCAGCCACTGTCGCGCATGAGCGTGTTTGTGATCGCACGCGACGGTCAGCAGAGTGCGAAGGGAAACTCGGGCGGCGGCGGACGGCACAAGTTCGACATGTTCCTGACGGAGAAGACGCCGGAGCACTTTGCGCAGGAAGCGGCGCGGCAGGCGATTCTGCAGTTGAGCGCCGTGGCGTGTCCGGCGGGCGAGATGCAGGTGGTGCTAGGTCCGGGGTGGCCGGGAGTGCTGTTGCATGAGGCGATCGGTCACGGGCTGGAAGCGGATTTCAATCGCAAGAAGACGTCGGCGTTCTCGGGGCTGCTGGGCAAGCGGGTGGCGAGCGACAAGTGTACGGTGGTCGATAACGGAACGCTGAATGAGCGCCGTGGCTCGATCAACGTGGACGATGAAGGCAACGCGACGAACAACACGATGCTGATCGAGAACGGCATTCTCAAGGGCTACATGGCCGACAAGCTCTCGGCTCGATTGATGGGGCTGCCGAACACCGGCAACGGACGACGCGAGAGCTATGAGCATATTCCGATGCCGCGCATGACGAACACGTACATGCTGGCCGGCGAGGACGCTCCGGAAGAAATTATCAAGAGCGTGAAATATGGGCTCTATGCGGTGAACTTCGGCGGCGGGCAGGTGGACATCACGAATGGCAAGTTTGTGTTTGCCGCAAGTGAGGCGTACCTGATCGAGGACGGCAAGATCACAGCTCCGGTGAAGGATGCAACGCTGATTGGCAACGGTCCTGACGTGCTGACGCGAGTGAGCATGGTGGGCAACGATCTGCAACTGGATGAAGGCATAGGGACCTGCGGCAAGGATGGGCAGAGCGTGCCGGTGGGAGTGGGAATTCCGACATTGAAGATTGACCGCATGACGGTGGGCGGCACGGGGAGCGCAGCATAATGGCGACGACAGTCACTCCGGTGGAAGTGAATCTGCGCGAACTGGCTACGGGCGTGGTGCAGAAAGCGGTGACGCTGGGCGCTTCGGCGGCGGAGGCCGTGGTGGCCGAAGGCTCGGAGTTCTCGACCGTGGTGCGGCTCGGCGAGGTCGAGACCTTGAAGGAATCAGGCTCGCGAGCGCTGGGCGTGCGGGTGTTTGTAGGCAGGCACGCGGCCAATACTTCGACGAGCGATCTTTCGCCGGAAGGCGTGGAGCAGTTGGTGCGCGGCGCGATTGCGCTGGCGAAGATCACGTCGGAAGATCCGATGGGCGGGATTCCCGCGCCGGAGCAGTTGGGACAGATCGAAGGCGATCTCGGGCTGTACTACGACGACGTGTATTCGCTATCGAATGCGGAGCGCATCGAGATGGCGCGGCGCGCGGAGAGGGCGGCGCTGGCAGTCGATTCGCGGCTGACGAACAGCGATGGCGGCACGTTTGACGCAAGCATTGGACGCAAGGTTCTAGCGAACTCGCATGGATTTGTGGGCGAGTATCGGTCGTCGTACTGTTCGATTTCGGCGGTGCCGATTGCGAGCGATTCTGAGGGAAATATGCAGCGCGACTACTGGTATTCGGTGGCGCGCACGCTGAAGAAGCTGGACTCGCCGGAAGAGGTGGGACGCGTGGCCGCCGAGCGCACGTTGCGGCGATTGGGCGCGAGGAAGGTGAAGACGCAGAAGGTGCCGATTGTGTTCGATCGGCAGACGGCGGGCGCGCTGCTTGACCACATCTTCGACGCAGCGAATGGAGATGCGATCTATCGCCATGCTTCGTTCCTGGCGGGCAAGCTGGGCGAAAAGACATTTGGCAGCAACGTGACGGTAATCGATGACGGCACGATTGTCGGCGGATATGGAACGCGTCCGTTTGACAGCGAAGGCGTGCCGACGCGGCGCACGACGGTGATCGAGAATGGCGAGCTGAAGAGCTATCTGCTGAACACCTACACGGCACGCAAGCTGGGGCTGGCGACAACGGGCAACGCCGCGCGCGGGCTGGCGGGAACACCGGGGATCGGCAACGGCAACTTCTATCTGCTGCCGGGAGAAAAGTCGCAGGAGGAAATCATCAAGGGCGTGAAGCAGGGGCTGCTGGTGACGGAGTTCCTCGGCTTTGGAGTGAACCTGGTGACCGGAGATTTCTCGCGCGGCGCGAGCGGCATGTGGATTGAGAATGGCGAGCTGGCGTATCCGGTGGAAGAAATTACTGTGGCCGGAAATCTGCGCGAGATGTTCAGCAACATAGCGGAGATCGGCAGTGACCTTGTCTGGCGCGGCTCGATTGCGTGTCCGACACTGCGGATTGAGGGAATGACGGTGGCGGGAGAGTAGCGCTGGCAATCGCATCGGAGCACTACAGTTTGAGAATCAGATGAAACTCGCGGCCATGCTGGTCGCGAGTTTTTTTTGCGAGCATCCTAAGCTGGGCTTTCCTCGTCCATCCTCAGGCAGGTTGGAGGAGTCGGAATGAAGCATTCGAGATGGACTTTGCTCGTCGTGGTGTTTGCTATATCCCTCGCAACACTCTCAATGTTTGCGCAACAGAATGCAGCGGGGCCTTCGCGCACGGTATTGGGCAAGAACGATCTAAGCGTGCCGGGGCGGGAAGGCGTGCTGGTGATTACACAACTGCCTCCCGGCAGCCGCGAGCCGAACCATGTTCATGCGGGCGACCTCTTTGCGTATGTGCAGGAGGGGACGGTGATGTTTCACGTCGATGGCCAGGCGGATAAGACGTTGAACGTGGGTGATTACATCTTTATTCCGGCAGAGAAGGTGCACTATGCCTCGAACGAGAAAGGCACAGCGCCGGTGAAGATGCTGGTGACGTTCTTTGCGGAGAAGGGAAAGCCGCTGACAACGCCAGTGGGGAAATAGATCAAAGGCAACAGCAAATTCAACCCCGAGGTCCTTAGCTACGCTCAAAATGACACCGAAATCAAAGGCGAAGGCAAGAACAACGCCAAGAGCAAAAGCAAGAGAAAAGCAAAGTAAGAGCGGGAGCAACTAGCCCCACCCAAAACTCGATGAAGCCGAGTTTAAGGGTGGGGCACCTGTCGAGTTGGGCGGTTTGAATCCTGAGTTGCTCTCGCGCATAAGTGTGGGTGTGGGCTAGAATGAGCCTGCCATGACCGAACCGAAAGACATCACTCCGAAAACCACGCCTGCCGAGCCTGTTCTGTTTGGTGCGCCGCACGTTGAAAAAGAGCCGCGCAACTGGACTCCGCTAATTGTGGGATTCGTGATGGTGCTGGTGGTGGTGGGCATCATTGCCGTGCTGGGGCGCTCGAAAAAGGAAGTCGCGAAGACCGCCGATCCTTATGCGACCAACCTTACAGTCGAAAAGGTGAAGCTGAGTCAGGCAGACAACTTTGTTGGTGCGACGGTGACATACATCGACATTGTGGTGAAGAACAACGGCCCGAAGACGGTTGTGGGCGGCACGATTCAGGCGGCATTCAAAGACACGCTGGGGCAGACGGTGCAGAGCGAGCCGGTGCCGATGCGCGTGCTAGTTCCTCATTCGTTGGGTGGCGACGAGGAAGCAACCGATCTGGCGAAAGCTCCGCTGGGGCCGGGGCAGACGCGAACCATGAGGCTTACGCTGGAACACATCTCGGCGGAGTGGAACCAGGCTCAACCGGATATTGAGTTCCGCGGATTACGTTTCAAATAACATCGACACAAACAATCCATAAAAGTCGCATTACTGCATGGAATTCGGGCGGCGCTCGTGCGAGGGCGAGACTTCGAGAATGATCTCGGTATCGCTATCGAAACGCGTTTCCTTGCCATGGGCAAGCCAGTGTGTGTAGATGTTACGTCCGGTGCCGACGGCACCGATGCCTCCGCCTACATATCGTGAGCCGATGCCGATCGCGGCGAGGTGGCCGATGAGCGCGAAGCCGTTGCTGGAAACTGCGGCTTTGGTAAGGCCCCCGTCTTCATCGCCAAGCGCCGAGGCCGAGAGCAGTCCCATGACGAGCGGGGCGGCGATGGAGCGGCTGGTCTGGCGCGCGACGCCGCCTTCGTCATCGACCTGCAGTTTTGCATCTGAGCTGCCCTCGACCGCTCTGGGTGTGGCCTCGACACTTTGCTTGTAACCGGAGGGCCAGCTTACTTCGGTGAAGGTGAAGCGCAGGATACCGTTGTGTCCCCAGCGTCCGGAGGGAACGGCGCGGAGAACGCGCCCGTGTAATACGCTTCCCTGCGGGATGAGCATCTGGTTCTGCGAATCCACGACGGGTTCGGTGACGACGGCTTCAACCGGATCTCCGGCGTGAGCCTTGCCGGAGTCAAGCACGGTTCGCAGACGCGAACGCACGGAGACGATCTGCGAGAGTGGGCGCTGGGTCAGGTTGGCGGGCGTGACGTGCGCGACCAGGGGAAGGCGCAGGTCGCTTGTGAGCGACAGTTCGTACTGCGTGCCTTCATCGATGTACTGCGGATGGTAGGGCATCTGCGACCAGAAATAACGTTGCAGACGCTCCCATCTGCGATGGGATGTCACGCTGCTGACGGCTTCGTTCTTGCGCTCGACAAGGCCGCTCCATGCACGGCGGATAAGCGAGATGTGAGGGGGGCGGGCGTTGTGAAAGAAGAGCGTGGTTCCGGAGGCTCCAGTGCTCCGGGCGGATAAGGAGTACTCGGTGCCGTCGTTGCGGGCGAGCAGCGACCACTCGATTACGGGTCGATTGAGCTGAGTGAAGTCACCGCGGAACTTTGCATCGAGCCGCTTGCTGTGGTCGGCGGGTTGAAGGTCGGCGATGCGGCCCTCGACCATGGCTCCGCGCGGAATGACCAGGTTGTTCTCGGCGTAGATAGGGTCGAGCAGGCGTCCCCGGATGGGAGTGTCCTTGCGCATACGGGTGCGGCGCATTACTTCAACTCGAAACTTGCTGCCGCTGGAAACAGTGGCTTGCTTGAGGGTCTCAGAGGCTCCAAAGCAGAAACCTGCATTGAGCACCGCGATGCAGAGAAGCAAGCTGGCTGATAGTGCGCGCATTGTCTCACCCGTGAGTTGAGAATTGCTCCTGTTGACGGCTTGGATGCGCGTGCTCAGAAAAACGAGAGTGGGTGAGAGCTTAGTTACATGTCATTTCCTGCGTTTTTTGCACAGATGCTTCAGGTCGCCTGAGCATTGCCCGCGGCAGATGCGGAATAATGGGGTGTGAAGTCCTCTGTAAGAACGCACTCTGCTATCGGCATCGATTTCGGAACAACCAACAGCTCACTTGCGCTCGCGTCGGGCAACTCGCTGGGGCTCGTGCGGTTTGTGTCTGATTCTGGAACGACGGAATCCTTCCGCTCGGTTCTTTATCTTGAACAACATCGAAAATCCGGAACCCGCCAGGTGCAATCGTGGACGGGGCCGTGGGCTATTGAGCAGTATCTCGAGGCCGAGCACAAAGGGCGGCTCATACAATCGCTGAAATCGTATCTGGCGAGCCGGTTGCTGACCGGGACGGAAGTGCTCGGGCGCAACTACACGCTGGAAGACCTGATCTCACGCATGCTGGCCGATTTGCGAATGCATGCGGAGCGGCAGTTTGGCGTGCCGGTGCGCGATGTGACGGTGGGGCGTCCGGTGCAGTTTGTCGGGGGCGAGAAGCCGGAGGATGAGGCGTATGCGCTGGCGCGGCTGCGTCATGCATTCAAACTGGCGGGCTATGAGCATGTCGAGTTTGAGATGGAGCCGGTGGCGGCGGCCTACGCGTATGAGTCGGGGCTCGACCATGACGAACTGATCATGATTGGCGACTTCGGTGGCGGCACGAGCGACTTTTCGCTGCTGCATGTGGGGCCGGGCGTACATAAACGCGGGCGCACGGACCGCGACCTGCTGGGGAATAGCGGTGTGGGGCTGGCGGGAGATGCGTTTGACGCGCGCATTGTGCGCAAGCTGGTTTCTCCGGCGCTGGGGTCGGAGAGCATGGCGCGCTCGGGGCAGAAAGTGCTGCCGGCGGTGCCGGCGTGGGTCTATTCGAACCTGGAACGCTGGCACTATCTGTCGTTTCTGCGCACGCGACAGGTGATGGAGCTGTTGAGGGGCGCGCACAGGCGCTCGCTCGAGCCAGAGAAGATCGAATCGCTGATCATGCTGGTGGATGAAGACCTTGGGTATCAACTGCATCAGGCGGTGCAGCGGCTGAAGTTCCAACTGTCGTATGAGGAGCGAGCGGAGTTCCGGTTCCGCGAAGGCGGATTGGAGCTGAGGATTCCGGTGACGCGGGCGGAATTTGAGAGCTGGATCGCGGAGGACTTGGGTAGGATCGAGCAATGCGTGGATGATTTGCTGACTGCGAGTGGAGTGGATGCGCGCGCGGTGGATCGCGTGTTCCTGACGGGCGGCACCTCGCTGGTTCCGGCGGTGAGAAGGATCTTTGAGACGCGGTTCGGGAGCGATCGGGTGAGGACGGGGAATGAGTTTACGTCCGTGGCGAGAGGGTTGGCGCTACGGGCGGCGGAGAGGCAACATCTCGGGACAAAACGATAACTTTGTTGCGAAGGGCGCGGACTGGCGCAATGGCATTCCCAGGTTAGCCGCGCAGAACGCGCGACGAACCTGGGGCACCCGAGATGCAGGGATGGTAGAGATAACCCGCACACGAGTGGGAATGTTGATTGAGTGAACGAGTGTCTAGCTATGTGCCTGGCGTGGCGGGCGGGATGGCGCGCAGGTATTCGTAGATGGCACGCAGGTCGCGATCAGACATGGATTGGTATGTGGGCCATGGCATGACCTGAAGAAGCTGTCCGGGATGGTCGAAGTCGGTCCCCTTGCGCATGATCTGAACGAACTCTTCGTAGGTGTGCCCGGCGGGGAGGCCATTCTCGGGCGTCAGGTTGCGGGAGACGAATGGGCCGAAAGTTTGTCCTCCGGCGAGGTAGTGGGCTAGGTTCACCTTCTTGGGCTGTCCGAGGAACGGGTTTCCACCGGGCGCGTAGCTGGGTTGGGTGTGACAGTCGTTGCATCCGCCGATGGCGTTGACGAGATAGCTGCCCAGTCCAACCTGGGCATAGTTCTTTCCGGCGAGGTCGAGAGGCACAGGAGCGATCTGGTAACCGATCTTGATGCGCTGGCCTTCTCCGCCGGCATTATCGTTCTGAGCGTGGCTGGCGACTCTCATGCCAGAGACTGCGGCAAGGACACAAACGCATAAGGCTCCAAACAGTAGTGATCGTTTGAACATTCTGTTCTCCAGTTACGGCGCTGGCGAAGGCGCAGCGCGGCTGCATGTACGGTGAATGGGTGAAGGCAGACGAGCCGGGGCTGGATCGCCCGAAGCAACGCCTCCGTTGGTGAGCCCTGATTGCGGAGTGAGATGCTGCGGAAAATGCATGTGCCGCGCCAGCTCTGAAAAATTTCGGTGGAAAATGAAGCTGGAGAGAGTGAATCGGCGAGCAGGCTCGCAACCCAGGTTAGCGCCAAAGGACGGCGCGAACCTGGGGCGGCTGGTTTAGAAGGGAACGGGACGAAGCTTACCTCGGGCTGTGGGGGATCCGCCATCCCTCGAAGCTCGGAAATCCTAGATCGCCGTCGTCAGCGCACTCCCAGCGGAGTTGCCCGTCGTGCTCTTGGTTCAGAGCGGCAAGCTCGGCAGCGATGAGTTTCATTGCTAGCTCCATGGACTGGAATGCATCTACGCCGCCGGCATAGCGCACCTGTTCGCTGCCAGCGCCCGCAATCTGAATCGGGCAGAAGTGGTCGTTACCAATTGCGTCGGGAAATGGGCGCGGTTTTCCCATTTTTACGATGATTTTGTGATCAGGGTCGTTGGCCAGAAACAATTCACGGGTTGCGATGACGTCTCCGATGCTGTCGAGTTTCATAGCGTCCCTCGTAGCTATTAGAAGGTAAGGATGACTTTGCCGAAATTCTTGCGCTCAAGCAGCAATCGGTGGGCGTCGGCGGCGGCGCTGACAGGGAACTTAGCTCCGACGGTGGGGCGAATCTGACCGTTGGCGATGTAGGGCATCATGGAGTCGAGTGCCTGGCGGATGAGGCCGTGATTGGCGGAAAGCTTCGTGAGCCAGAGGCCGTGAGCGCTGAGGCCCTTGTTGTACATGGCCGATGTGTTGAATTTTGCGGGCTGTCCGGTGGCATTGCCGAAGAGGATGACGCGTCCGAACTCGGCGCAGCAGGCAAGGCTCTTGCTGGTGTGTTCGCCGGCGAGGCTGTCGAAGACGGCATCGACTCCTTCACCATCGGTGAGTTTGCGGATGCGCGATACGTAGTCGTCGCTGTTGTAGTCGATGGGGTGGGTGAGGCCGAGCTGGGTGAGTTTTTCAAGCTTCTCGGGGTTGGAAGCGGTGCCGAAGGTTTCGAATCCGAGGATGCTGCCCAGTTGAACGGCGGCGGTACCGACGCCTCCGGCTGCGGCGTGGATGAGGACGCGCGGGCGCTGTTTGTCGCGCGCGGGCGAGGGCTCTACGGACTCCTTGAGCAATCCGGCTTTCCAGTAGAGCAGCCATGCGGTGAAGTAGTTTACGGGGAAAGCGGCACTCTGCGAGGAGGACCATCCCTCGGGCTGAGGCCAGTAGAAGCCTTCGGAGACGGCGATGAACTCGGCACAGGCGGAGTGCTGCGCGTAGCCCATGACGCGGCGTCCGTCTTCGGTGATGCCGGCGAATTCGCGTCCCATGATGTAGGGCGGGTTGGGGGTGGAAGGGTAGCGGCCCAGGGCTCCGAGAACATCGGCGAAATTGATGCCGACGGTCTCGACCTGGACGAGCGTTTCGTGAGCGGCGGGGGTGGGGACGGGAACATCGCGGAGTTCGAGTGCGGCAGGCCCCTCGAACGATGTGACGACGATGGCTTTCATGCGGAAGATTGTACGGTGAAGGCGAAGGGATGGCTAGAAGAGCGAGGGCGAGGCGGGATGTGGGTCCGGAAGTGGACGCGGGTAGTGCGCGTGTCTTGAAAACTTGATTCGTCGGAGAACTGACGACTACCTCGAAAGCCGATAGTGGAACGTTCGCTATCGCCAGCTTACTCTAAACGCAAATTGCTGGCGATATCAGGGCTTTCGTCCAACTATCCCGAATGGGGAAGATGGGATTGCGGTAGCATCTCTGCTATGAAATTTCGAGCACTGGTTGGCATCGCAGTTTTCCTGTTCGTGGCGGGGTTTGCGGCGCAGGCTGAGACGGGGTTTGTTCAGCGTACGGTGTCGGTGGATGGGCGGTCTTATCGATACGAGGTGTATGTTCCGGCGGAGTGGACGGCGCAAAAGAAGTGGCCGGTGATCCTCGCTCTGCATGGCTCGATTGAACGCGGGGATGATGGCGTGAGCCAGAGCTATGTCGGGCTGGGCAGCTCGGTTCGGAAATACCCGGATCGGTACCGAGCGGTGATCGTGATGCCGCAATGCCGGAAAGACGATTCGTGGGGATCTCCGCAGATGGAGGCGCAGGCGGTGGCGGCGCTGGAGGCTGCGACGAAGGAATTCAATGGCGACAGGCAGCGCACGTATCTGACGGGATTCTCCATGGGAGGATACGGGACGTGGACCATCGCAGCCCACCATCCGAATCGGTTTGCAGCACTGGTGGTGATTTGCGGCGGGATTCTATGGCCAGCACCCGAGCGCGAGCCAGACACGAACGACAATCCCTACGTGCAAACCGCGAAGATGGTCGCGAGCGTGCCGGTCTGGGTTTTCCATGGCGAGGCGGACAGGAATGTCTTGGTGACGGAGTCTCGCAGGATGATGGCGGCGCTGAAGGCGCTGCACGGCGATGTTCGATACACGGAATACAAGGGGGCTGGGCACTTCATCTGGGATCGGGTGTATGAAGAAAGCCAGTTACCTGTGTGGCTCTTTGGACAGCAGCTCAAGGCTGCATCGGGGGCGTGATCAGACGTCTGCGACGAACTAGCTCCGAAGTAATTCTTCGATCAGCGATCACATTCGACAGGCCCACTCAAGCCAAATGAAGACTTGAATGGGCCACCCGCTCGACGATACTCGCCACCAGATTGGAAGGAAATTTGAACGTATCGTTTGATCGAAAGCGATAACTTCCTATTCCGATGATCGCTGATTCCCGGGCACGAAGATCTCTCACCCGCATCTAAGCAGCAAACAGATGTAAGTCGCTGGCCTGTGGGAGGTGTCACGGCGCATGGCGTTATCTCCGGGAACAAGGCTGGGCTCCTACGAGATTGGTGGCATGATCGGCGCCGGTGGCATGGGCGAGGTCTATCGCGCGCGCGACACCAGGATCGGGCGGGCGGTTGCCATCAAGATATTGCCGCATTCGTTTGCATCCGATGGCGATCGGTTGCTGCGGTTCGAGCAGGAGGCGCGCACGGTTTCATCGCTCAGCCATCCGAACCTGCTGGCATTGTTCGATGTTGGCGAGTACGAAGGGGTTCCGTACCTTGTGTCGGAGCTTCTGGAGGGTGACACGCTGCGAGGCCGACTGCGCGATGGAGCTTTACCTCAGCGCAAGGCGGTCGATTTCGCGTGCCAGATTGCGGAGGGTCTTGCGGCGGCGCACGAAAAAGGAATCGTTCATCGCGACCTGAAGCCGGAAAACATTTTTGTCGTGCGGGATGGCCGCGTGAAGATTCTTGACTTCGGGTTGGCGAAGCTGGCGCAGGTGCGTTCGAGCGTTAATCCGGGAGAGGATGGCACGGCCACCGTCACGGCCCAGACATCGCCAGGTATCGTGCTGGGCACTACACCTTACATGGCGCCAGAGCAGGTCATGGCACAGGAGCTGGACGCGCGCTCCGATCTGTTCAGCTTCGGTACGATCTTGTACGAGATGTTGGCAGGTGAGCAGCCATTCAACCGTAAGAATACGGCGGAAACGATGAGCGCGATCCTGAAAGAGGACCCTCCAGACTTCAAACCAGAGCTTCACCTTTCGCCGGGGCTTGAAAAGATCGTACATCGCTGTCTGGAGAAAGATCCCGGACACCGCTTTCAATCGGCAAAAGATCTGGCATTCGCTCTGGAGGCGTTGACCGGATCGACCATGACCATGTTGCAGGCTCCCAGCAAACGGAGCCGTTCTCGACTGGTAATGGTGGCTGCTCTCGCTATCGCAGCAGTGGCGGCGGGAGCAGCGTGGAAGCTGATTGCGAAGAAGACGCCGGCTGCGGCGAAGTATCAACAACTCACGTTTCGGCGCGGTTCGCTGCAAGCGGCGCGCTTTGCACCCGATGGTGTGGGAGTGATCTATAGCGCGCAGTGGGAGGGCGCGCCGGCGGAGGTGCAAACGATGCGCCTGGGTGACAGCGAATTTCGTTCGCTGGGATTGCCCTCTGCTACGGTTGCCGCGATTTCATCGCAGGGGGACATGGCCATCCTGCTTGGCTGTGAGCCCTTCTTCGTCGCCGATTGCGGCGGCACGCTGGCGAAAGTGTCGGCGGGAGGTGGAGCCCCACGCCAGCTACTCGACAACGTGCACTATGCCGATTGGTCGCCAGATGGATCGGAGATGGCCATCGTGACGCAAGACCCGAATGGGCACAATCGTCTGGAATACCCGGTGGGCCATGTCGTGTATGAAACATCAGGGTGGATCAGTGCTCCGCGAATCTCTCCGGACGGCAAGTGGGTCGCATTTTGCAATCATCCGGTGCTGAATGACGACCGTGGCGGTGTCGCGGTAGTCGGTCGCGATGGACATGTTCGTACTCTGGCAGCGAACTTCGCAAGCGTTGAGGGCGTTGCGTGGGAGCCCTCCGGCAGGGAAGTGTGGTTTGCAGCCAGTGACGAGAAAAACGCCTGGGCTGGAACTCTTTTTGCAACGGACTTAAACGGCCGACGGCGCGCACTGGTGCATATGCCCGGCATGATCCGCCTGCATGATATTTCACGGGATGGACGTGTGCTGATCTCGCACGAAGTGTGGCGGCACCAAATCATAGGCTTCTTCCCGGGCGATCATGTTGAACACTCGTATTCGTGGATGGATTGGACCATCGTTTCGGGGTCTGGTATTTCGAGCGACGGAAAGCAAGTGTTGTTCACCGAAGCCGGAGCAGCAGCCTGGGACGGGTATAAGCCATACTTGCGCCCGTCGGATGGTTCGCCGGCGATTCGGTTGGGCACCGGGGGTGCTGTCGCACTCTCGCCGGATGGAAAATGGGCAGCAATTGACGATTTGACGGCAGATAACCTCGCGCTCGTGCCGACGGGGGTGGGCAAATCGCGCACTTTGGAGAAAGGTCCGCTGCAGCAGTACGACTTCCCTGGTTGGTGGTCGAGCGACGGTAAGACTCTCACATTCGCGGCTCAGGAAGCGGGCCATGGATTCTGCATTTACGCACAGGCCGTGGAGGGCGGGCCGCCACACCGGGTCACTCCAGAACTGCAGTATGTGGGAATGTTGAGGCCGCACTTCGCCGTATCGAGCAATGTGAAACTTACGGCCGTGGTTCCGGCGGGGGCTGCAAAGATTCACCTGTTTGATGACAGTGGGCGTGATCTTGGAGAGTTACGGGGAGCAAAAGAGGGAGAGGCACCTGCGGCTTTTGCGAACGATGGCCGATTGATCGTTGGGCCGATACAAGCAGGATGGCCGCTGCAACTTTACCTGGTTGATCCGAAGAGCGGTGGGCGCGAGCCATGGAAGCAACTTGCGCCACCCGACCGCACGGGCGTGAGAGCAGATTGGGATCTGGCGGTAACTCCGGACCTGAAGTACTACGCTTACGACCTAACACAAGCGACCTCAGAACTGTACATGGTTGAGTTCGCCCGGGAATGATTCCTAACGCAGGATTCGGTGCTAAACACGAGTACGTGCTTCGTAAAGAAAAACCGGCACGTACTCTCCCCCGAGAATACAGTGCCGGTTCACAGTCTCCGCAGGTGAGGCCTGGGAGACTTAGCCGCTCATCTTTCCCTTTCGGGACGGCTAAATTTGTATCGATTTGACGTTCCCCCTGATCTAAGAAGAATGCCGAAGGGGTTACATAGCTCTAAGGTGCCCTGTACGGATGGCTTTTACAATCGCAAACTGGATGCGGGGAATTACCACTGAGGTACTGTTGCAGAGCTTTGTTCTCGCAAGTTGCATTGGGCAACAAAGCCTGATAAACATTTACCCCTGACTCTACAGAATCTTGAGTCAACAGACGTAATAAGTTGCGGTGGTATATACTTCCATCTTTCTCTACGGTGCGCAGGCACCGCAGGTGCGGGTTGGGGAAATCCTCATCCCGGCTCTTTGATACGACAGGGACTGAAACCAGCACGTTTGCTGCTGGACTTAACCGGGAGCACATGCACCATGAATTAAGGATGGTCATTCTAAGCTCCCGTTTGTAATTGATACAGGGCCAGCAGGGAGGTCCTCTTGGATCTGGTCATAATCAGGGTTCTATTCATATTCGTTGTGGGTCTGGCTTGTTATCTTCTTGAGCCATTTGGCCTGTCGAGGTTGATCGATACGGGCTTGGGCTGCCTGATGGGCGCAGCCGTGATTCTGTTTGAAGTGAGACTGCGATCGATCAGTTTGAAGCGATTGATCGGAGCGGCACTCGGCAGCGTGCTCGGTATTGTGGGCGCCTATCTTTTCAGCGTGGTGATTCGCAATGCGATTCCCATGGGCCACTTGCAGAGCTTCATGCAGATTATGGTGATGCTGGTGATGGCCTATGTGGGCCTGATCGTCGGCGCTGCCAAGGGCGATCTGCTGAACCTGGCGGCACTGGGCGGAATTTTCGGCGGCGAAAAACAATCGCGCAAGAGCCACAAGATTCTGGACACGTCGGTGATCATCGATGGGCGTATTGCCGACATCGCGGAAACCGGCTTCATGGACGGAGTGCTTACGATTCCGGCCTTCGTGCTACGCGAACTGCAACTGGTGGCCGACTCGGCGGATTCGCTAAAGCGAAATCGCGGACGCCGCGGGTTGGACATTCTGCAGCGCATTCAGAAGCTCACCAATATTCAGGTCACAATCGTGGAAGACGATTTCCCGGCAGTAAGGGAAGTCGATATGAAGCTGATCGAACTTGCCAAGCTGTATGAAGGCAAGATCGTGACCAACGATTTCAATCTGAATAAAGTGGCGCAACTGCATGGCGTGGCTGTGCTGAACATCAATGAACTGACCAACGCGTTGAAGCCCATTGTGCTTCCGGGCGAGATCATGAAGGTCTTCATCCTGAAGGAAGGCAAGGAATACAACCAGGGTGTCGCGTATCTCGACGACGGAACGATGGTGGTGGTGGACAACGCGCGCAAGATGATCGGCAAGACCGTGGAGATTTCGGTCACGAGCGTTTTGCAGACAACCGCAGGCAAGATGATCTTCGGCAAGTTCGATGAACGCGGCGTGACCGGAATGGCTAAGCCGGAAACGCGTCCGCCGGACCTGCGCAAGAGTAATCCTCAACCGGCTTCGCCGGAACCGCAGGCGGCCCCGGCCAGCACCAGCACGACGACCACGACGGCACACGAAGAGGGTGCTCGCTAAGCAGCGCGCACGTTACCTAATATCAGAAAGCGCGAGCCACGGTTCGCGCTTTCGTTTCGCGCGGCGATTGGAACGTCGGGCAATTTGCTGGATGGACCGACCGCTCGCTATACTTACAAACCCTTATGAAAGTTTACGTCATCATTCCCGCAGCAGGTCTGGGAACACGCATGGGAGCCGCTCACGCGGGGCAGTCTCCCCTGCGCTCGAAGCAGTTTCTCGAACTCGACGGTGTTCCGATCCTGATTCATACATTGCGCAAATTTGCCGCGGCGCCGCAGGTTGACTCAATCTGGATTGCGATGCGCAAGTCGGAAATCGAAAGCTTCCAGCCGACGCTCGACAAGGCAAAGCTGGGAAAGCCCGTGCATCTGGTGGAAGGCGGAGAGCATCGACAGGAGTCGGTGGGCAATGTGCTGGACGCGCTGCCGGCGCTGCCGGAAGATCTGGTGCTGATCCACGATGCGGTGCGGCCGTTTGTTTCGCAGGAGACGATCGCGGAAGTGATCGAGCAGGCGAAAAAGCATGGCGCAGCCATCGCGGGGGTTCCGGCGATTGACACAATCAAGCGCGTGGAGAGGCGTCCTGAGGGTGCGGTGATCGAGGCGACGATTCCTCGTGAGCATATCGTGCAGGCGCAGACGCCGCAGGGTTTCCGCTATGGGCTGCTGAGTCCGATCTTCAATGAAGCGAGGATCGAGGGCTTCAAGGGGACGGACGAGGCGAGCCTGCTGGAGCGTGCTGGTCATCCGGTGTATGTCGTGATGGGGTCGCCGCGAAACCTCAAGATCACAACTCCGGCGGATCTTGAGTTGGCTGAGTTCTTCCTGGCGCAGGAGGCGCGGCTCGAAGGCGTGAGCCGATGAGCATGCGGATCGGCTACGGATATGACTCGCACGAATTTCGCGAGGGCGTGCCGCTGGTAATCGGCGGCGTAAGACTGGAACACACGCACGGGCTTGCGGGCCACTCCGATGGCGACGTGCTGCTGCACGCGATCACGGATGCGCTGCTGGGCGCGGTGGGCGTGGGCGATATTGGGAGCTTTTTTCCGCCGAGCGATCCGCAGTGGAAAGGCGCGAACTCGGTGCTGTTTCTGGAAGAAGCAATGCGCCAGATCACGATGGCAGGCTTTCGCGTGGTGAACATCGATACCACGATGATCATGGCGGCTCCGAAAATTGTGCCGCATGCGGAGAAGTTGCGCGAGCGCGTGGCAGAGCTGCTGAAGACGGTTCCGGCGCGAGTGGGAATCAAGGCAAAGACTCCTGAAGGTACGGGAACCGACAATGCAGCGATTGCACATGCAGTCGTGTTGCTTGAGTCGATTCCTCTGGAACCGCTGTTGGAGGAAGCCGAAGCAGTGGTCGCAGTGAAGGAGCCCGACGCTGTTTCAGACTTGATCGACGGCAATGGCAACGGCGCACACTGACATTTGTGTTAGCGCGGGTGGTTTGAAGAAGTGAACGATTGCTGACTGCGGACAGGTGTGGAGTACGAGAGTGAGTGCGCCAAGGCGTGACGGCGTGATCGGCTGCTCAGTTCAGGGTGAAATCAATGAGGGGCCACTTAGGTGTGGCCCTCTTACTTTTTTTTGCCGACCCATTTACCCTTATTGATCATTGCCAAAGCCGAGGCGGTTGCGAGGGCAACGTGGTCAGGTTGTTCGCAGCCAGCTCATCTCTACGAAAAGAACGAAAGCATGAGCCGCATTCAGAGCATCTAGCTCAAGCAGGCTCGCCGAGATAACTATGGGAATCACGCCTGGGAACCTGAATGCTACGGAGAGCGCCAGCAAGCGTCCGGCGATCAAAGTATTTGTAGCCACCACGGTGATGCTGAGCTTTATCTCCTTCTGGAGAGCGGCTGCCATCGTGTTGAGCGATTTGGCCTCTTCGGCCTACTACGTGGGCGGCGATGCCGAGAAGGTCATCGGCAAGAGCGCGCCATGGTTCGTGCTGGGCGTGATGCTGTTCAGCTACGCGGTGCGAGCAATCTACATCGAATCGAGCGCAATGTTTGTGCGCGGCGGCGTGTACCGCGTGGTGAAAGAGGCGATGGGCGGCACGCTGGCCAAGCTGTCGGTCTCGGCTCTGCTGTTTGACTACATTCTTACCGGACCAATCAGCTCGGTGTCGGCGGGGCAGTACCTGATTGGACTGGTGTCCGATGTAGCGGCTCGCTTCGGGCATCCACTGAACCTGACAGAAGCGAAAGCAAACTGGTTTGCTGCGCTCTTCGCTTGCGTGGTGACGGTTTATTTCTGGCACAAGAACACCCAGGGCATTCACGAGTCGAGCGAAAAAGCGCTGACGATTATGAAGGTCACCACGGTGATGGTGGTGGTCCTGATCGGCTGGTGCACGCTGACGCTCATCATGCACAAGAGCTCGCTGCCGCCCTTGCCGACGCCGCACAACCTGAAGATGGACAAGGAATCGCTGGGCTGGCTGCATGGCTCGTGGCTGGCAACGATTCCGCTGATCATGTTCCTGGTAGGCTTTGGGCACTCGGTGCTGGCCATGAGCGGCGAGGAGTCGCTGGCGCAGGTGAATCGCGAGATCGAGCACCCGAAGCTGAAGAACCTGCAAAAGGCCGGACTGGTCATCTTCCTTTACAGCCTGTTCTTCACCTCACTGGTTTCGTTCTTCGCCGTGATGATTATTCCGGACAGCAAGCGTCCGGAGTACTTTGCGAACCTCATCAGCGGTCTGGCCATGTATGTGGTCGGCCCGTACACGCTGAAGCTGTTCTTCCAGGCATTCGTGGTGCTGGTGGGCGCGCTGATCCTGTCGGGCGCGGTGAATACGGCCATCGTGGGCGCCAATGGCGTGCTGAACAGAATCAGCGAAGATGGCGTACTCACACCGTGGTTCCGCAAGCCGCACGCGAAGTATGGAACCAGCTATCGGCTGATCAACCTGATCGTGGGGCTGCAACTGTTCACGATTCTGGCAACGGGCGGCAACGTTTACCTGCTGGCTTCGCTGTATGCCTTCGGCGTGATCTGGAGCTTTTCATTCAACGGGCTCTCGGTGACGGTGCTGCGCTACACGGAAAAGCAGAAGCGCGAGTTCAAGGTTCCGGGCAACTTCACAATCGGCGGAGTCGAAATCCCGGTTGGACTGGGGATCGTGACGCTGATGCTGTTTGCCATCGCGCTAGTGAACCTGGCGACGAAGCCGCTGGCAACGATTAGCGGTGTCATCTTCTCGGCCGTCATGCTGCTGATTTTCACGGTGTCGGAGAAAATCACGCACCGACAGCGTGGAGCGAATCATGAGATGCGCGAGGAGTTCCGCGTCGCCGAACAGCCGCTTATCGACCGCGAGGAGATGCGGGTGCGGCCGGGCAATATCCTGGTCGCGATTCGCGACCCGCGTAACCTGTATTACTTGAACGAGCTGCTGGCCAACACGGATATTGTGAAGCAGGACATCGTGGTGATGACCGCGAGGATTTATCATCGCGAACCGACATTCAGCGGCAATACGAGTTACGCAGGCGACGAGCTGTTCGAAGAATACGAGCAGCAGCTATTTACCAAAGTAGTGGAGCTTGCGGAGAAGCAAGGCAAGCATGTGTCGCTGATGGTGGTGCCTTCGGCGAACGTCTTCGACGCAATCCTGCAAACGGCGGCACGGCTGGAGTCTTGTCGCATTGTGTGTGGCCTGTCGAACCGTCTCACGCTGGACGAGCAGGGCAAGCTGACGGGCGATGCCTGGGAGCGACTGCCCGAGCCGCGTCCGAATATCGTGCTGGAGATTCATGCGCCGGATCATACGGTGCAGGAGTTCTACCTTGGACCGCACACGCCACGGTTGCGCGATCAGGATCTCGAACTGCTGCATAAAATCTGGCTGGAGCTGAGCTCGGATCCGGAGCTGGCGTCGCTGCACCATTACCACATTGTTGGCATGGCTCTCGAACGTCTGCAGGAGCGGTTGCATGGACCACAACGTGAAGAGATCATGGCGCTGCTGAAAAAGGAAACGCACAAAGAAGAGGTAGCAGACATCGAATAGACTGAGATATCGAGCAGAAAGCAACAGCGCGGCCAAGTCGGTCGCGCTGTTTGCGTTTGGGAGAAAGCGCATTGCGCGGTCGTCGGAGGCTCGCCTACAATACCGAGATTCGATGGAATGAGGTGGCTAGGGTTCCGATCGCGGATCGGTCCGAGCGCCACAGAGAACCGTGCGGTCCGCACCCAAGGGCAAAAATCCCAGAGGGAGAAATCGAAGGCGACTTCGTGTCTCTGGGAGTGTACATTGCCGGTTCAAGCCTTCTTTCTCGTTTTTGCAGCTTCGTTTGCTCATGCTACCTGGAACTTTCTCGCGAAGCGGGCCGCTCATCATCGACATCTGATCTGGTTTTCCTCGGCAACAGAAGCACTGGTGTTTACGCCCATTGCGATCTGGGTGTTGCGGAGCGCGGGGGCGGGGCTCGACCGCAGAGCTGCGCTGTTTCTGCTGGCGACCGGAATTCTGCACCTGCTGTACACGGAAAGTCTGTTGCGCGGATATCGCGTGGGAGACCTGACAGCGATCTATCCTCTGACACGCGGTACGGCGCCGCTGCTGTCGTTCCTCGGGGCTGTTGTTGTATTGCATGAGAGACCATCGCTTTGGGCGGTGTCGGGAGCACTGCTTATCTCCTTCGGTATTCTCCTCGCTTCAGGAGGGCTGTCTGCTTTCACGCATAGAACGAACCGGGCCGGACTGTTCCGGGCCGTCACAACGGGCGGCACGATCGCGGCGTACACGCTGGTGGACGGATATTCGGTGAAGACGCTGCTGATCTCTCCGTTGCTGGTGGAATTTGCGGGAAACCTGTTCCGGGCGGTCGTGTTGGCAGGCGGAGCGTGGCGGGATCGAGGCTCGCTTGGGACGGAGTATGTTCAATGCTGGAGAGAAGCGCTCGGAATTGCAACGCTTACGCCATTGGCTTACGTGTTGGTCCTGTTTGCGATGAGGATTGCGCCGATCAGCCATGTTGCGCCGGTGCGAGAGATGTCGATGATGGTGGGGATGTATTTTGGAGCACGATTCCTGAGTGAAGGACACATCATGCGGCGCATCGCAGGATCGGTATTGATCGTTCTCGGTGTGGCGGCGCTTGCGCTTGAATGAGAGAGATGGTCGCTTGAAGAAAGGAAAAGAAAAGCGCGGCTCGTGAGCCGCGCTTTCTTGCATCAAGAATTTGCAACGTGGTGCTAACCCAAATTCGCCAAAAGGTGGCGGATTTGGGCCACCTGTTAATCGGAGGTGGGAAAGGTTTGCGAGATGCGATCGTGCCAGCAGAGCGTGTCTTCGTCCACCAGCGCCCAGAGGAAGCCGAGCGCAACCGAGGCGAAGGAGATAAACACAAAGCGGGCGCGCGTCGAACGCTGGTTCCACTGCGGCACTCCACCGTCGAAGGTGCTGAGGCGGATGCCGCGCATCTTCATGCCGGGGGTGCGTCCAGCGTAGAGCAGGAAGATGTGCTGATAGACGGCCCACAATACCAGGGTGACCGCGCCAAGCATCATCCAGAAGGGCTTGGTGTGCGGAACCTCGGGCAGGGCGCGTAATGCCAAGGCAGCGAATATTGCGCCTGCTCCGGCGACGAATCCCCAATCGGTCAGCGAGGCCAGGAAGCGCTCGGAAATGAGCGCTACGCGCAGGGGAACTTCGATTTCGGGCTCACGGGGCGCGGAGGACTCAGGCATGTCGGCATCCAGGCGGATCTCGGGGAACAGCGAGCCCTGGACGGGAGGCATGATGTCCTCAGGCACCTCGAGAATGCGAGGCCGGTTATGGATGGGTTCGGCGAGTTCGTCACGCGAAGGCTGCGGGGCCAAAGGCGGCTCCAGCAGCGGACGGCGAAAGACGATCACGTTGCTTTGCGTCGGAGCAGCCAGCAACTCCGGCTCAGGCTCGGGCTCAGGTTCGAGTTCGAGTTCCGGCTCGGGCTCCGGTTCGGGGTCGGAGATGCGAATGTCGTTGAGCAGGGCCTCGGCAGGCGTTTCGGGACGAATCTCGAGATCGAGCGGCAGATCCGAGGAGTTTTCGGGCACGGCGGATTCCGCCGGCTCGACTTCTATCTCCGGTTCAGGTTCGCGAGCGGGAGCGGTGGCGGCTGCGGTGGCCCCGAGCGAGATGCTCTGCGCCAAGGATTCTGCGTTCAGGCGTCGATAGTAGTTGGTGTCAAAGGCATTGCGAGCCGAGGGAGCCGTGCTGCGGCCCTGGAGGCGCGCCGAAGGTTCAACGATTCGTTCGGCGGTGGGCTGCGAAGGGATCGTCTGCGACGCGGGACCGAAATTGAGGGACGGCACGACATCGCCTGCATCCTTGCCCTTGCGACGACGATAGTTGTTTACGCGTGAGGCGACTTCGGCACGCCAGGCTTCTTCGGCGGCGGCGGGCGGCGCGGGTACCTGGTGGCGAGGATCTGCGAATTGGGAATCCATTGGCTCGGCTGCGTCCATTGTGGCCTTGACTACCACTGATGATTTGCGGACAGAGGGACTATCCACAGATTCGGATGTGGTGAGGGTGCCGCGCGATGTAAGTCCCCGCGCGGCCAAGGAAGGCACGGAGCACGTGCACGGTGTACCGCAGAGCGGACATTCCATGGCGAATTGTGAAAACCACCAGAGCGTGCGGCAGGGATTCGGAATAGGTAAACTTTGTGGCGGAGCCTCTCGCGTGCTAACGTGCAACCGAGGCAGCTTCCGCGCCACATGGATCAGTAAAACGCATCCCGATGACCCTTCGCATTTTGAGATTTATCACAGTCACGATCGTAAGTCACCTGTTGTTGACGCCGCTGGCATTTACCAGTGAGTTGCCCACCCTCTCATCGCATTCGAATGGTGCTCTGCTTCCCTCGCAAGAGGTGACGATCAAGGCGCAGCAGCAGGAAAAGCAAGGGGACATCTACAAGCTCGATGGCGACGTCGAAATCTCCTACCAGGGGTATATCCTGCGAGCCGAGCACGTCACCTATAACGACTCGACGGGCGCGGTGGAGGCGACTGGGCGCGTGGTCTTCGATGGCGGACCGCACGATGCTCACATTACCGCCGGGCACGCGACGTACAACGTCAAGGACGAAACAGGCACGTTCTACGATGTCGCGGGCACGTTTGGAGCAGTCGTGCGCGGGCGCACTGTGGTGCTGACGACGAGCAATCCGTTCGTGATCGCGGGCAAAGAGGTTCGCAAGGTGGACCGCAACCGCTATATCGTCCTTCATGGCAGCATTACATCGTGCGCGGAGCCCACGCCGACGTGGACATTCAACGCGGAAAAGATCGACGTGGTGGCGGGCGAAGACGCGAAGATCTATCACTCGAGCTTCCGGCTGCTGAAGCTTCCGATCTTCTATTTCCCTTACACGCAGGCTCCGGCGAGCGCGGTTGGACGCACGAGCGGATTTCTGCTGCCATCGCTTGGGCAGTCGGCGATCAAGGGATACATCATCGGGGAATCGGTGTATTGGGCGATCAACCGGTCGAGTGACCTGACCGTGGGGGCAGAGTATTTTTCGGCTCGTGGCTGGAGCCAGAGCGGACAGTTCAGGATGAGGCCTTCGGAAAACAGTTCGCTGGAAATGAATTACTTTGGCGTGCTCGATCGCGGGGAACGAACCACGCACCAGAACCAGGGAGGCGAGGATGTGCGGCTGGTGGGAGAGACGAGCCGCGACCACTGGCGTTCGGTGGCCGATATCGAGTACCTAAGCTCCTTCCTGTTCCGGCAGGCGTTTTCGGAGACCTACACGCAGGCGGTGAACTCGGAAGTTAAATCCGTCGCGTTCACGTCGCACAACCTGGATGGCTTTTCTCTGAATGCCAGCGCGCAAAGGTACCAGAACTTCTACCAGGACAAGCAGACGAACTCATTCTCTAATCAGATCAAGATTCTGCACCTGCCGGTGGCTGAGGGGAATGCGCTGGAGCGCAGCATCGGCACGTCGCGATTTGTGTGGGGAGCAGATGCCAGCGCGGGGGGGCTGCAGCGGAGCGAACCGGGATTTGTAACGGCAAACCTTGTGGGACGACTCGATGTGCGCCCAAGGCTTGCGCTGCCGCTCGAGGTAAAAGGCTGGAACCTGCGTCCCGAGGTCGCCGTGCGGGACACGTTGTACACGCAGCAGAACTCGCCTTCGGCGACGAGCCTGCTGGGCGTGGCCGCAAGCGGAAGTTCACTGAACCGCCGCGCTATGGAAGCCGCAATGGAGATCCGTCCTCCGGTGATGGAGAGGGTTTTCGAACGCGATCTCTTTGGCCGACGCATCAAGCACGTGATCGAACCTGTATTTACGTATCGATATACGACCGGGATCGATCACTTCCAGAATATTATTCGCTTCGATGCGATGGACATTCTCAGCAACACGAATGAGTTTGAGTACGACGTGATCCAGCGCATCTATGGACACCGCCGCTCTACCCGCAACCAGCCGGGATGCGATGCGACGGAAGCTCCGCCAACGCCGACCAAAACCGCTCCAGACACGAGCACCGCGAACAACAAAGCGAATATTCCTGGCATGGCGGCAACGCGTCCTCGCTGCGAAGACGAAAGCAAGACGACGCGCGAACTGCTGAGTTGGGAGGTGCGGCAGAAGTACTATTTCGATCAGAGATTTGGTGGGGCACTGGTGACCGGGCGTCGCAATGTGTTTGCAGACACGGTGGATTTGACGGGCATCGCATTCCTGGACACGGCGCGCAACTGGAGCCCGGTGGTGAGCAAGCTGCGCATCCAGACCTCGGCTAATACCGACGTGCAATGGCAACTGGATTACGATCCGCTGCGCGGCCGCATCAACTCGAGCGCGACTTTTGCGGAGTACCGATTTAACGAGTATTTCGTCGGCGCAAGCCATTCGTTCTTCCGCATTCCGGCAAACGCGGTTACGGAAACGATCGCCAATGAGCCACTCGTGTTTAACCAGATTCGAATGCTGGTGGGATATGGACATCCGAATAAGCGAGGCTTCTCGGGAGGCGTGAGCACGGGGTACGACCAGAACTATGGCTTGCTGCAGTATGCGGCGGCGCAGGGAAGCTATAACTGGAACTGCTGCGGATTGAGCTTCGAGTACAGGCGCATCGATGTGCCGGGGGTGCGAACGGAAAATCTGTACCGATACTCATTCAGCCTGGCTAATATCGCTACGTTTGGGAATTTGCGGAAGCAGGAGAGGCTGTACTAAAAACTGCTCAACCTCAACGAGGAGGAGCGCCCTCGGTTAACTCCGCTACGCTTCTTGAACCTGGGGCACCCGATACCTGGCGGCGTCCGATATCCGGCTGGGATCAATCTAGAAGCACGAGAAAAGCCGCCTCCGATTGGAGGCGGCTTTTGTATGGGGCAGGTTAATTGGTGCTGAGCACGTCGTAGTTGTAGTTGATCATGAGGCGCTTAGGGACAACGCCCTTGAAGGGAATACTTTGCGAGATCGTCTGATCCCCGACCAGGAGCAGTTGTCCGAGTTTGCCGACGTTTCCATTGTTTAGCTCGTAATACACCGGGACGACCATGCGGAATTTGGGGCTGACGCCGGATTGCGTGAGCTTCATGTTGATCGTGCCGCCTTCGCTCGTCGTCTCAAACGAATAGCTGGGAATTTCGGTGCCATATACCCATTCATCGAAGAACCAATCCATGTTGCCAGTGCCAGCCTGTTTCATGGCGGGTGTCATGTGCTTCTCGACCATGGACTTGAAATCTTCGGTGCTTACCGGCTTATCGTGGTAGGTGGTCACGAAATCCTGCATCATTGCCTTGAACGCGTCGTCACCAGTTTTGTTATCGAACATCATCATGCGCAGCATGTGAAGGATGTAGGCGCCCTTGGTATAGATCACGTTCTGCCCGGTCCATCCGCCAACTTTACCAGTGTCAACGCGGTAGCCCATGGTGACCGAGCCTACGTCGATGGGGCGATGGCCGAACTGATCTTTCTCGACCATGCGGTCGCGCAGGTCTTTCCAGAACTGGAGGTATTCCTTGCGATCGTTGCGAACGTACTGGATGAAGAGCGAGGCGGAGAAATTGGCAAAGCCTTCGCTCATCCACTGGTCGCGGTAGCCAGTCCAACTGACGGTGTGGCCCCACCATTCGTGCGCGACCTCGTGAGGTTCCACTACCTTCCAGTACTGACCCTTGGGGTCGTCGAGTCCGAGTTGGTGGCGGGTGGTGGTGTCGAGGAAATAATAGATGGGCAAGAAGACCAATCCGGGCCACGCCTGTCCGAAATCGCCAGCCGTCTGCTGAGTGACTTCAAGGCTCTTGTAGGACATGGGGCCGAAGAAGTTGGAGTAGAGCACAACCGAGAGTTGCGCCTCGGCGAGAGACTTCTTGAGCATGGGCAGAGTGCTCATGGTGCCAAGCGCCATGCCGTTTGCTCCCATTTGCCCAAACCTGTCGTCCTGGTGTTCGACGGCAAGCTGGAGTGTTTTAAAGCTGTCGGGGATTTCCTTGTTGACAAAGGAGGTGACCTGAACGCCTTGCTTCTCAAGCTTGATGGTTTCGGACTTGAAGTCGCCAAAGTTGAAGCCTGCGACGGAGAGTGGGACGTCGGACTTCCACTGCGTTACGTTCTGGCCATTTTCTTCGCGCTGGCCGATCTGGGTTCCCGTAGCGGCCATGGTAAGGCGCTTGGGAACACGCAGCGTCATCTCGTACTGCGCGAAGTCTCCGAGATGCGTATTGGGATACCAGGTGGAGCGCGCAACCGGATAGTAGTTTCCATCACCTTCGCGGCGCACGGCATCCTTGCCGTTGTAGGTGGAGGTCACGACGACCTGCTCACCCTTCTTTGCGGGCTTTGCGAGCACGACGTAGTAGTCAGCGTCCTCATCGTGCTTCTCCTGAATCCACGAGAGCGGACTGCCATTGGCGTCGGTGACCTTGGAGACGCGGAGCTTGGGAAAAAGATTGAAGGGTACGACGCGAAGGTTATCGACCTGGGCGATGAAGGTTTCGGTCGTGGTGGCGGAGAGCTGTCCGCCGCGGTCGATGGAGGCGTCGATTTTGTGGCTCAAAGGTTTCAGGAAACCGGTCTCATGTGAAGTCTTTTTGACCTTCCAGCCGTCGCGCACTTCGGTGAGCAGGTGCCCGCCGTACCAGATGCCAGCCTTTGAGTCGGCAAAATCGATCAGCGCCACCTCTTCCGGCTGGAGTTCGCCAAACTCGATGCCCTGCGGATCGACGAGGAATCCAAGCTTGCCGAGCTTTTTGCCTTGGAAGAAGGCGAAGAAAAAGCCGTCCGGGTGGCCGGCGAGCACGGGTTGCAGCAGGCGCGCGGCAAGGTTGTACTTGAGGTCGGTGCGCAGGAATTTCTGATTGTCTTCGAGCAGATCGGCAGCGCAGCCGCCAGAAACTCTATTGGTGAGCAGAGGCTTCAGTTCTTCGGGAGTGCCATCGGCGAAGCGCAACACGAGCTTCTCAAAATTTTCGGTGATCCCCACGTTGTTCGTCAGCAGCTTCATCTGGTTCTGCTCGCGGGGATCGTTGGTATGCAAGCTGAACGTGCCGTCGCCACGGAAGACTGCACCGGTGACCATGCCCTGCACCGGAGCGAGCAGACAAAGAGTGCCGCTCTGCAATTCGAAGGTGCCAGTATCGCGCACCAGCTTTATGTTCTTGATTTCGTAAGCCTCGCCTGAAGTCTGAATGTGCCGCAACTGCAGGTAGGCGGGCTCGGAGTTTGGAGCAGGCGTGGCGTTTTCAACCGCAAATGCAGTAGATGAAGCCAGTAGGAGTGCCAACAGAGTGCTGCACAATCCATTCATGTGCGAGTTATTCCTTTGCTAGAACGGTTCAGGAATTATGAATCCAAAGTAGCTGGAATGCGACGAGAAAACATCGCATTCAGGGCAATACAGGTGAGATATAGGCAGAAATGAGCTGCGAAATTGGCGCGAAAAAGCCGCCCCCCGGAGGAGGCGGCGGCTGAAGCCGAAGGGCGTTAATTCTTGCTGAGCACATCCTCGTTGTAGTTGATGAACAGACGCTTCGGAACGGTCTTTCCGAGTGGAATGCTCTGCGAGATAGTCTGGTTTCCCACGAGCAGTAGCTGTCCGAACTTGCCGACCCGGCCATCGCCCAGCTCGAAGTACACGGGCACAAGCATGCGGAAGCTTGGACTGACGCCTGATTGCGTGACCTTGATGGTGATGGTTCCGCCCTCGATAGAGGACTCGCTCGCATAGGTGGGAACCTCGGTGCCGTACACCCAGTCATCGAAGAACCAATCCATCTTGCCGTCTCCGGTGGCGTTGAGTGTGGGTGACATGTGCTTCTCGACCATGGCCTTGAACTGCTCGGTGCTCATCGGTCGGTTCTGGTATGTGCGGACAACATCGTGCATTAAGGCTTTGAAATCTGCGTCGCCGGTTTGCTGGTTGTACATCAGCATGCGCAGCATGTGGAGCACGTAGCCGCCTTTGGGGTAGATGAGGTCCTGATAGATGTTGTAGCCCTGCTTACCGGAGTTGAGTCGCAATCCCATGGAGAGCGGCCCCGCATCCACTGCGCGCACCCCGAACTTGTTCTTATCAAGTAGGAGTCGGCGCTCATCTCTCCAGAAGTCCAGGAATTCCTGACGGTTGTTGCGGACGAGCTGCACATACAGCGAGGCGGCAAATTGCGAAAAGCCTTCGCTCATCCACTGATCGCGATAGGAATCGAACCCAACTGTATGTCCCCACCACTGGTGCGCGATTTCGTGCGGCTCCACGGTTCGGAAGTAGCTGTTGTTTTCGTTGAATCCGAAAGCATGGCGCTGAGTGGTATCGAGGAAATAGGTGATCGGCATGAAGACAAGTTCGGGCCAGCTCTGGCCGTAGTTCATGGCGGTTTGCTGGGTCACGCGCACGTCTTTGTAGCTCATAGGGCCGAAGTAATCCGTGTAGAGAATGGTGGCGAGTTGCGCTTCGGAGAGCGCTTTCTTCAGAAGAGGTGTGGTGCTCATGGTGCCGAGCTCGGAGACGCCGGTGTCATTACCTCCCAGCGATGGCGCTCCCCTTACGGCGACGCGCACAGCGGTGAGCTCTTTGAATATGTCGGGCGGTTCCTTATTCACGAAGCTGCCTACTGTTACATCGATCTTGTCGAGTTTGACTGTTTCCTGCTTGAAGTCACCGAAGTTGAATCCCGCGACCGCGAGCGGGATGTCGCTTTTCCAGACAGAGACGTTCTGTGAGCCTTCATTCTTGTTGCTGACGAGCGTGCCCGTGGCGGCCATTGTGTTGCCCTTGGGGATACGCAGCGTTATCTCGTAGGTGGCGTATTTGCCGAAGTGGGTAGTGGGATACCAGTTCTCTCGCGCACGTGGATAGTAGTTTCCGGTGCCCTCGTGTGAAACGGCGTCCTTGCCGGAGTAGGCGGTTACGAGCGTGTACTTTTCACCTTGGGCCAGGGGTTTCGGCAGAATCACGAGATACTGCATGTCTTCGTGCATCTCTTCCTGGATCCATGGCAGATGCGCTCCGGAGGTGTCGGTGACGGATTTGGTGCGCAGCTTCCAGTAGAGGTCCAGCGGAACGACACGCAGGCTATCGATGTTGGAGATAAACGTGGTGGTTGCGATACCGTCGAGGAATCCGCTGCGCTCGATGGAGACCTCAAGATTCTGATGCGCGATGCTGACTGGCCCAATCTCGGCAAGGTCGGTGCTGGCAGGACTAGGCGTGAGCTTGCCGCCGTACCAGATGCCGAACTTCAGATCGCTGTAGGTGAACATCGCGACCTGATCGGGGTACACCTCGACTTGCGGCGATGTGGAGCGCTCGCCATAAGTGAGGAATTTAGGGACGCCCTGCGGATCGACTACGAAGATCATGCGGTTGCTGTATTTGCGTCCATTGATGAAGGCCAGAAAGAAGCCGTCAGGTTTGGCCGCCAGAACGGGTTGGAGGAGACGTCCGCTGACGTTGTAACGCAAGGGGAACCGGCTCTCTTTCTGAGAATCTTCGAGAATGTCGATGGGACAACCGGCGCTTGTGCGTTTCAATGATGTGGAGTGCGCAATTTCTTCGCCTGTGCCGTCGGAGAAGCGCAAGGTCAGCTTCTCGAACTCTTCCGTCATGCCGGGACCGCCGGACAGAGCTTTGATCTGACTCTGCTCGCGACGATCGGTGGTCTGCAAGGTGAACGTGCCATCGCCACGGAAGACCGCTCCGGTGACCATTCCCTGCACGGGCGAGAGCAGGCAAACGGTTCCGCTGCGAAGCTCGAAGGTTCCCACATCGCGGACGATGCGAAGGTTATGCACTTCGTAGCCCTGGCTCTCGACCTGGATATGCCGTAGCTGGGTGTATATCGGATCGGAGTTGGGAGCGGGAGCAACGCTTTCAATGGCAAAGCAGTTGGTCGCGAGAGCGAAAACCATAACAAAGAGCGAGGAGCGTAGCCAAACTTTCATGTGAGATTCCCTTGGACATAAACCGACGAGGAGATTATGCGGCCAAAGTAGCTGCATTCGATAGAAAAGTGAGACAGAAACTCTGATTTTGGTTGATGGCTGCAGAGGTTTGGTGATTTCTGTTACGCTGAACCGTTCTGATGAAGACTTACTCTTATCTGCTTGGGGTGTGCGGATGCGCTCTTGCGCTGGCGACTGGATGTGCAGCGCCGGGTGCGCCACTGCCACCATCGCTACGCCTGCCGGTGGCGGTCGATAACCTGGCGATCATGCGCAAAGGGGATCGGGTGCTGCTTACGTGGTCTCCGCCGACGGAAACCACGGATCGCCAGCAGATGCGCGGGCCGACAACAACCCGCATCTGTCGCGTGCTGAATCAGTTTCCGATTAACCAGTGCGGCGAGCCGGTGAAGGAGATCAAGACGAGCGAGCTGGCGTCGGTTACGTCGTCCGCGCGGCGCCCGGTGGTCTCCTTTGAAGACGTATTGCCGCCTTCACTTGTTGACGCGCGCAATCAGGCGACGTATGCGGTCGTGGTGTTCAACGATCGCGGGCGCTCGGCTGGACTATCGAACCAGGTGCGAACCTCTCTCGTGCCCACGCCTCCGCCGCCGGGAAACTTCCGCGCCACGCTCGACGGGCAAGGGCCGCTGCTGGAGTGGAATGTGACCTCTGCGCCGGCTGCTTCGGCGGGGACCTCGTACCGGCTGCGAATCTACCGCCGGGTGCATGGGAAAGGCGAGTTTGCGCTGGCAGCCGAACTGCCCTATCACATGGGCCCGGGAGAGGCGCGCGACAGCAATTTCGCGTGGGAGCAGCAGTATGAGTACAAGGTTACGGCTGTGACCGTGCTGGCGTCGGCAGTTGGTCGTCCAGCGGTGGAAGTGGAAGGCGACGACAGCGAGGCGGTGCATCTCAACGTGCATGACGTATTTCCGCCCGCGGTGCCGAGTGGCTTGCAGGCAGTATTCAGCAGCGTTGGGCAGAAGCCATTCATCGACCTCACGTGGGCACCAAACACGGAAAGCGATCTGGCTGGATACATTGTCTATCGCCGCGCGGCCAACTCCACCTTTGCCGCCGCTTCGGGAGGCACTCCGTTGAAGGCTCCTGCGTGGCGCGATAACGATGTTCATGCTGGGCAGAAGTATTTCTATGCCGTCGCAGCGGTGGATCTGCGCGGCAACCAGAGTGCACAATCAGCTCCGGCCGAAGAGTCGGTGCCTTTGGAGGTTCGATGAAGTTCTGCCGCTTTTTAGGAATGGAAGGATCCCGCTTTGGCCTCGTGGAAACACGCGACGGCCACGACTACATTGTCAGCGAGCTAGGCAGCCCGCAGATGCAGGTGAGCAGCGTTGGTGTCCCCGAACTCATCGTGCTGCCCGAGATCGGCTCTGGCAAGAAGATCGAGGAGCCGTTTCCGCTGGAGCGCGCGAAGCTGCTGACACCGTTCCCCATTGTCAGCAAGATCATGTGCGTAGGACGTAATTACGCGGCACACGTGCGCGAGCTGAATCACGAGATGCCGACCGAGCCGCTGATCTTCGGCAAGCCGCCATCATCGCTGCTGGCTCCGGGTGGCGAGATTGTGCGCCCAACTCTCAGCAAGCGCGTGGATTATGAAGGCGAGCTGGGAGTGATCATCGGAAGGCGATGCCACAAGATGAAGGAAGGCGAGAACGCGAAGGACTACATTCTCGGCTACACGGTCGTGAATGATGTCACAGCCCGCGACTTGCAGAATATCGATGGGCAGTGGACCCGCAGCAAAGGGTTTGACACGTTCTGCCCGTTTGGGCCGATTGTCACGACGGAACTCGACATGACGAACGGCATCAGCGTGCAGACGCGGGTGAATGGCGAGGTGAAGCAGGACGGGAACACGCGCGACATGATGTTCAACATCGATAGGATCATCTACCACATCTCCCAGTTCTGCACCCTATTGCCGGGAGACCTGATTGCCACCGGCACGCCGGAGGGCGTTGGGCCGATCCATGCCGGGGATGTGGTCGAGGTGTCGGTGGAAGGCATAGGCACGCTGCGGAACCCGGTGATCAACGAGTAATCAGGTCAAAATCGTAGATACGAAAGCGCGAGTCCTTCCGGGGCTCGCGCTTTTTTCGCAGACGGCGTGTCGCTGCTCCGGTGGGACCATTTCGTAGTAAAGTCAAAGTAGAGCGGTCCATATCAGATCGCGCCTTTTTCTCCGATGACCCTGCTGCGCATCTACACGTTTACTGGTGCTGTAGTCCTGGCCGTTGCCAGCTCCGTGCTGTGGCGTCTTGGCAAGAACAAGATGACTCCCGAGCAGCGCGAAGCGTTGCGCCGCAAACGAATCACCGAACTGGGCAGAATCACCGATGGAACCGTGCTCGATGTGCAGGAGTTTGAGGCCGAACCGGGCCACGTGCAGCACCTGGTGCTCTACACCTATGACATTGCGGGAGTGCAGTATGAGTGCTCGCAAGATGTGACGAACCTGCATCCGTTTGAGGACATACACTCCTGCCGCATCGGCGTCACTACGAGTGTTAAGTATGATCCGCACAGCCCCGGCAACTCGATTGTTGTATCCGAGAACTGGTGCGGGCTGCGAATTTAGTAGCTTTCCAACCTATTATCAGCACTCCCGCTCACTGACTGCCAATCTTCTACTCCCCGGCACCTTCTACCTTGCTGCGTCTATCTAACCGGGTTAAGAACGTGGCACACGCTAAACAGTTTCAGGAGAAACGGTGATCATGGGAGAGATCAGCGAGCGGCATCCGTTACGGCAACTTCTGACGGAGAAGATTAAGACTAAATTCGGGAACGATGTGGGACTGAAGGACGAGGAGATCTGGGCGTATCTGGCGGACCTGCTGACGAGCTTCTGCGACACTCGGAATGTGTATGCATTGAAGAATGCGCAGGGGCGCTCGCTGGATGACGTGGGAGAGATGCTGCTGGAGAGCGACCCGATCTTTGGCGAAGCTCCTTCGTTCGGTCGCGAGCGGCAGGTGCGCAAGCACATCGGGGACTTCACACTTTTCTACAGCGGAATGTTTCCGGAGTCGATCAATCGCTTTCGATTGAGGCGGCAGCGGTTAGAGAATCTCATCGATTTTGTGCAGGCGGGCAAAGAAAGCTATTTCATCGTCAGCCAGTTCGACCAGATGGAGTATCGCAATGTCGCGCCGTTATTCGGGCGACTGTCGAAGCAGTTTGAAACGTGCGTTTTCGGGCTCAACCTGGTTCGGCAGGAGTTGCGCGAAATGCAGTATGCGCTAGTGCGTCCAGAAGACATTGTGATGTGAACCGGCTAGCGCTATCCGTTGGCGCTCATGCGATAGAAGCTGAGGGAGCTGTCCCCCTGATCGAGCCGACGATAGCGCTCGAGTTCTCCCTCGCCATCACCGGGATCGAATCGCTTCTCGTGCTCGGCGACCACGATTGCGGCCTCGCCGAGGATTTGGCCGCGTGCGATGGTGCGCAAGACCTCCCCGTAAGCTCCATGCATGCGGTACGGAGGATCCAAGAAGCACACGTCAAATTGCAATCCGGCTTTCTCCCACTGGCGCAGAGCCTCGGCCGAATCGCGCTCGGCCACATCGGCCCCAAGCCCGAGCAAGGAGAGATTGTGGCGCAGCACTCTTGCGGCTTGCACGCTTGTTTCGGCAAAGTGAACAGAGGCTGCGCCGCGGCTTAACGCCTCGATTCCCACAGCACCTGTTCCGGCAAACAAATCAGCCCATCGGCATCCCTCGACCATTCCAGCCGATGAAAGCACATTGAACAACGTCTCCTTGAGCCGATCGTAGGTGGGACGAGTCTCCAAACCATCAAGGCTCTTCAGGGTTCGGCTGCGAAACTTTCCCGCGATCACTCTCATTTGGCCTCTTCTACACCCGGCCCTGTGCCGTGTAGTGTATTAGTAATGGGTTTCGCAGAGATAAGGCAAATCGCATGAGACGCTGGTCCATTCCGGTACTCGATATTTTCGGGATCCACTTCCGAGTGCACTTCAGCTTCCCGCTGATGTTCTGCCTGGTTTGGTTCCTAGAGACCGGACGCGGGCCGGAAGTCGGATTGCGCAGCTTTGTCCTCATGCTGCTTGTGCTGTTCGCAGTTATTACACACGAGATTGGTCACACGCTGGTAGCGGCACGCCATGGCATTCGCGTACGCAGCGTGGTGCTGTTGCCGATCGCGGGCATTTCGCTGCTGGACGAGCAGGCGCAGCGCGGACTCGATGCCCGCCGCGAAATTCGGATCGCGATTGCCGGGCCGATGGTGAACTTGGCGCTGGCATCGCTGATCGGCGCAACAACGCTGTTGCTGTACCCACACGTGCAATTGTTCCAGTTCCCATGGTTAACGCCGTTTGATCTTCCGCGCAGCTTCTTCTGGGCACAGTTGTTTGTAGGAGCACTGAACCTGCTACCGGCATATCCGCTGGATGGAGGCCGCATCCTGCGTGCGGTGCTGGCGACGAACGGCGATCAGGTGACGGCCACGCGACGCGCAGTGACAGTGGGGCAATGGTTTTCGCTGGCGCTGTTTCTATGCGGCGGAGCGGTGTTTCTCGGTTCGAGCTCGCGTAATCTGTGGATCATGATGGCCGGAGCGTTTCTGTTCCTGGCTGCGCAACTGGAAGATCGCAGTATGATCCTCCAAGCCGTGCTGGAGCGGGTACGCGTGCGTGACGTGATGGCAACCGACTTCATTACGGTGTCGCCGGCGGACACGCTGGCCGATGTGCTGCAGCGCTCCGTGGATCCTCCGCAAGAAGAGTTTCCGGTGGTGCGCGGTACAGATATGGTGGGAGTGATCAGTCGTCAGCAGATGGCCGAGTCGCTGGAAGAGCAGGGCAACGGCTATGTGCAGTCGGCGATGCGCCGGGAATATCCAGTTGCAGGTCCGCAGGAGTCGCTGGCAGCGGTTCTGCGCCGCATTGGACACAGCGGTCTCGCGATGATTCCTGTGGTCGAGTCCGACTACCTGGTCGGCATCATCACCTTCCAGAACCTGATGCGAAAGCTGACCGCACTCTCGCTGCGCCGCACGACAGCAGAAACAACTCCGACGAACGCTCCTGCTCCGCAACAGTAAAGCTCTCACAATAAGTTCGACAACAAGGTAAGGGAATGTCATCACAACCAGTACAGGCGAAGGCCGTCAAACCGAAGACCCGGAAATGTTATGTCTGCGGCCCTGAAAATCAGCATGGAATGCAGGTGCCGTTCTATCCCGATGGACCGACGGGGAGCCGCGCGCTCTACACGGCGCGTGACGAGCACAATGGGTGGCCAGGCATTTTGCATGGCGGCGTAACGTTTTCGCTGATGGATGAGGCGCTGGGCTGGGCGGTTCATTTCCAGGGACTGAACGGAGTGACGGCTAAGGCTGAGACGCGATTTCGTGAGCCCATTCCAGTCGGAGCGAAGCTGGTCATTCGCGGATGGACTATTGAGCAGCGCCGGAAATTGATAACCGCGCGCGCTGAAATCCGAACCGATGATGAGGCACAGACATTGCTGGCTGAAACCGATGCCACAATGTTTTTGCTGGAGACAGACGATAGCGAGTGATCTTTAGTGCGGGTTCCGAATCTATTCTGTGAGCTTAGACTAGCAGCCGATTCTGAATATGCCCGAACTGCCTGACATCTCGGCCTACATTCATGCATTAAAGCCGCGCATCATTTTGCAACCGCTCGAGCGCATTCGGGTGGCGAGCCCGTTTCTGTTGCGCACGGCAGAGCCGCGCATTTCAGAGGCGGAAGGACGCACGGTGCGTGATGTTCGGCGTATCGGCAAGCGAATCGCAATCGGGTTGGAAAGCGATCTCTGGCTGGTGTTGCATCTGATGATCGCCGGTCGCCTGCACTGGCGCAAACCCGCGGTAAAACTGGCTGGACGGCAGAACCTGGCAGCATTCGATTTCCCCACCGGCTCGCTCGTGCTAACGGAGGCGGGCACAAGACATCGCGCGTCGCTGCACGTGCTGCGCGGCGAGGATGGTCTGAAGTCGGTCGATCCGGGCGGCATCGATGTTCTCTCCTCCGACCTTGAGGCGTTCCGCAATGCGATGATCGCGGAGAATCGCACGCTGAAGCGCGCACTCACCGATCCGCGAATACTTAGCGGCATTGGCAATACGTATTCAGACGAGATCCTGCATGCGGCTCAACTATCACCCGTGGCGCTGACACAGAAATTGCAGACCTCAGAGTGGGAGAGGCTGTTCGCTGCGACTTGCGACGTTCTGAAGCATTGGGTAGAGCGGTTGCGTGAGGAAGCAGAGAGAGACTTTCCTGAGAAAGTGACAGCGTTCCGCGAGGGAATGGCTGTGCACGGCCGTTACGGAAAGCCATGCCCTCGCTGCGGAGAAGCGATTCAGCGAATTCGGTACGCCGACAACGAAACTAACTACTGCGCCCGCTGCCAGACCGGAGGCAAATTGCTTGCCGACCGCAGTTTGTCGCGACTGCTGCATTCGGACTGGCCACGAACGATGGATGAACTCGAGGCACTGAAGCGCCGTTGACAGAAGGAACTTACGGTTGTGACGGCTCCAGAGAAAATGATTGCTCCGACTGAGGCGGGGTGAAAAGATCATCGACAGGCAATCTTCTGATGAAGACTACAACCAATATGAGCACAACTGTTCCCGATATCCGGGAAGTTAAAAGCCAACGCACGCGCCGTTTGCAAATCGCACTCGCAGTGCTGGTTTGCTTCGTTGGATTTCTGGCGATTTACGAGTTGCGACTGGATGAAGTTGCAGGGCAGTTCAAAGACGATGGATGGTATCTAGTCCTGGCGCGCTCGCTCGCGACCGGTCACGGATTCGCGCTGATCAATTTACCCGATCATTCGGGGCAATACTTTTATCCGCCATTCTTTCCCTTCCTGCTGTCGTTGCTGATGCGCGTCTCTCCGCGTTTTCCGGAGAACCTCGTTTTGTTGAAGTCGCTGTCCATCCTCTCGATGGCGATTCTGCCGTTTGTGGTGTTCCGGTTGCTCATCCGAAGGAACCGCTTGCCTTTATCGCTGGCGTTTCTGGTGGCAGCCGCGGCGGCCATAGGGCCTGCGACGGTGATGTTGGCGACGTCGTCGGTGATGTCGGAAACCGTGTTTACGCTGTTGCAGTTCGTCGCTTTGCTCTTTGCTGATCGATGCGCGGAAGAGGGGCGCAACAGCAAGTCTGTCGCAAATGCGTTCTTTGCGGGACTGTTTGGTTCGCTTGCCTATCTGACGAGAACCATCGGATTTACCTTACTGGGTGGCATTGCCGTTTATCTTCTGCGCCGCAAGCTGTTTAAGGAATTTGGTGTTTACGCCTCGATCGTGATCCTGCTCGCTGGAAGTTGGGGAGCTTACAAGCGCACGCAGCAGGATGCTTCGAAGCTACTCGTGCACGGATACACAGCGCAGTTCTGGGACCGCTATGCAGGTGTGGCAGGGGCGCAGGCAACGATTCGAGACCTCCCGGGGCGCGTTTGGCAACTCTCGACTGCGATGGTGGGAGCGGATTTTGGAACGCTGATTGTTCCGTCCTTGTATCGCTCCGGCTCGGAGAGCGGTGAGGAGCTGACGGACCTCACGGTCGTGATTCCCGCGGTGTCGCGCAATTACATGAAGGCGCCGATGGGCTCGATGGGACACGCAAGCTCGGGGCAGATTATTTCGCTGGCGTTGTCGATCGTTGTCCTGATCGGATTCATATCGGCGGCGAAACGAGATACGGGACTGCTGGAACTGGTGTTTGGGTTTACGATTCTGCTTCTGGTGTTCTGGCCCTGGTCGCCGCTTCGGTACATGGTTCCAGTACTGGCTCTTGTGCTCTACTATCTGGCTTTGGGAACGCGAGCGATCTCTGCATGGCCGTGGCAGAGGGTATTGCGGCAGCATTCGCCAGATCTTTGGAGCGCTGCGCGCGTGGTGATGCTGTGTGTGCTGATCCTTTTCGTTTACGACCACGCGATGTACATAAGTGCCAAACATACATCCCCGAACTCTCTGCAACACCCGGATTGGATACGGTGGTTCAATGCTCAGAGGAGCGCCGCAACCTGGGTGCGAGAAAACACACCGGAAAGTGAAGTCGTCAGCGGCGATGACCTGCCAATGCTGTATCTGTATTCGAACCGCACCACGGAGCATTGCACGTTTAGCGACTGTCCGAGCAAGGGAGTGCGGTACTACGTTTTCACCGAGGCAGGAGGTGAGGCGCCGCCGATGAAACCTGTCTTCGAAGGAAACTATCCCGGGGTGAAGGTGCTGGATCTGCGCGGCAAGTGATGAAATCCGGCGAACATGATTTGCTGACGATGCCAAGTTCTGTCGCGAGTGCTGATTCATCCTGATGCGGGATGCAGTTGGGTCGAAAGGCATGTGTGTTGACGTGTGTACATGTCGTTCGACTTGACATGTACACAAGCGGACGTGTATTCATGTACGCATGAAGACCGTAGCAGTAATAGCTCAGAAGGGCGGTGTTGGTAAGACGACGCTCGCCATTCACTTGGCGGTCGCCGTAGAGCGGGACGAGAAAACCGCGGCAGTCATTGACCTTGATCCTCAAGCAAGCGCCGCTACATGGAGCGACGTTCGCGCAGGGGAGACTCCGGCTGTAGTATCCGCACAAGCTAATCGCTTGCCTGTCGTTCTGCAGGAAGCCGAACGATTTGGTGCCGAGTTTGCCATCATCGACACTTCTCCGAATTCCGAATCCTCATCTCTCACGGCTGCTCGCGCGGCTGACCTGGTGCTGATTCCGTGCCGACCCCATCTGTTCGATCTGCAGGCGGTAACTACGACGATCGAACTTGTCAGAATCGCGAACAAACCATTTGCAATCGTGCTTAACGCCGTTCCTGCGCAAGGGAAGCTAGGCCAGGAAACCGCTGCACTTCTGCAAGGACTCGGCGCCACTATCGCACCGATCCAGCTCGGGCACAGGGCAGCCTACTATCACTGTCTGACCAAAGGGCAGGTTGCATCAGAGTACGATCCACTTGGTAAGGCGGCAGAAGAAGTCTTTGCTCTTTATCGCTGGGTGAAAACACAGTTGGAATTGAAGTCGCAGTCTTCAACCAAGCTGCATGTGGCTGGTGCAGGCACGGATGGTAGTCATGTGTGAGTGTGTACACGTATACAAAAGAGAAAGTGCTTATGTCTAAACCATCACTCAAAGAAGCGATGAGTCGTGCAGCGCACCGTACGCCATTTGGCCGGACGCCCGAGGTGCCGCGGTCCGAGGTAGAGCCCGAACCCAAGGTGAAAACCGAGCACGTAGCAACAAAGACGCCATCAAGACCCAAGAGCAGGATAGGGAAGAAGGTAATCAGCGGATTCTTTGACAGAGAAGTATCGCGCCAGCTGTCGAAGCTCGCTATCGATCAGGATCGTACGAACGAGGACCTCTTGCGCGAGGCTCTCAACGACCTGTTCGCGAAATATCATCTGCCAAGTATTGCTTAAACTTTTAGCTGAATGAAGCAAGATCGGCCGGCGCTAATGCGTCGGCCGTTTTGCGTAGGCACGAAGATGAGCTGACATCAGCATTGTGATTGTCACTAAGCTGTAGCCGGATTCTCGTTCATAGTTCGAAGTTCCAGGTGGGCTTCAAAGATTTTGCAAACCTGCAAGAACCTACAAGACGCATGCACCGCCTCCGCTTAGATTTCCTCTCAGCTCGAAGTTGAATTTTGAATCACGTTGGATGGAGGAATCAGTTGAAACGAAGCATGCGTAGCTTGATTGTCAGCACGACCGCAACGTTGTTGTTCGTTCTGATCGTCTCGTCGATGGCTTTGGCCCAGGCGAATGCAACCATACCTCCGGGCGCAAACACGACCGACCCGAGCGCACCCTGGTACATCGACACGACCTTCATGGACTTGAGTACCCAGCCGCCTACACGTCACGCGGTCCTCAACGCCACGCCGAATCCGATCTATCCCCCGGCGACAGTGCTGCCGGACACAGTTCTGCCCTCCCCGACTGACAAGGGCAATTTCGTCATCGGACCCACGCACCTGCCTGCTCCTGAAAACACCATTTATCCGCAGGTGCCCGCAGAAAAAATTGTGACGTTTACCATGACATCCGCTGACAGCCTGATTTACAAGCCGGGACTGTATCGCGATGAAGCCTCTCGCGATGCGGCGGTATGGCCGGGGCAGACGTTTCCTGATGACCCCTCGAACATGATCGTTCCAGCCAGCCATCCAGGAACATGGACGCGCACGATTCACGTGTATATTCCTCCGCATCTCGACAATCCTGCGGATGCAAGGTTCCTCGTGGTGCTGGATGCGGCGAGTTACTTTGCGAGGGTCCAGCCAGTCGTCAACAACATGATTTACGAGCGCAAGATTCCGCCGATGATCGTGGTCGGCATCGACAACGGAGGTCAGGACGCACAGGGCAGCCAGCGTGGATTTGAATACGATTCGGTGAATGGCACGATGGCCCAGTGGATTGAAACCGAAGTGCTTCCTCTCGTGGAACAGAATGCACACGTGCGGTTGACGAAGAATCCCAGCCGCCGGGTGGTGTTTGGGATTAGCTCGAGCGGCGTGGCGGCCTGGACCATGGCTTGGTTCCGCCCTGACCTTTACAACCAGATCATCGCTTATTCGCCGACCTTCGTGAATCAGCAATGGCCGCATAATACCGCGCTGCGCGGAGGTGCGTGGGAGTATCACTCCATATGGCCGGGTCCGCTGGATCAGAGACAGGCAAACGTTGGCTCGCCGTTGATTCCGAATAGCCCGACGAAGCCCATCTCGATGTGGTTCGAATGTGGTGATCGGGATTTGTTCTACTACTCTGCCTCAATGGCAGATGGTATGCACGACTGGACGCTGGCGAACGAGAATCTGTCTCGCGTGCTTGCGGAGAAGAATTACGATTACCAGTTCATCTTCTCTGAGAACGCCGGCCACGTTGACGGCCCGACGATGCTGCAGACATTGCCACTCGCTCTGGAGTGGATCTGGGGTGACAGTCGCAGTCATGCAGCGAACTCGGAAAACCACTAAACACGATCAAACAGTGGCGACCGAAGTTGCCCACGAGCGTCGGGGAAATCTCCTCGGCGCTCGTGGTTTGTTTATGCCGCTTTTCGGTAAACTCCTGGAGAAACATTTGTCATGCGGCGAAAGGTGTTGGAGAAATGGCTCTGATCTGAAAAGCCGCAACGCAAAGCGACCTCTGAGAGTGGAACCGCAGAATCTCTAAGCAGCGACTTTGCCAACTCGGTGCGCTCGCGGAGGATGTATTGGTGTGGCGCGATGCCGGTTTCCTGCTTGAACCAACGAATGAACTGGTGCTCTTCAAGTTGGGCGATCTGTGCGAGATCGTGAAGCGATACATCAGCTTGAAGGTGCTCTTTGATGTACTCAAAAACGAGGCTTAGCAGACCTGGCGAGTCGGGAACCTCCTCGTCCGGAACCTGGTCGGCATCGCTCCATACGCGTGCGAGGTGTGTGGCGATAGCAACGCCAAGGCTCTCTCCGTAGAGCGGGCCAAGGGGATTGCCGAGGCGGAGATCCTCTTCCAAGGCGAAGAGGGCTTGTGAAATGAAACCGTCCCTCAGGTTGAATAGTTGTCGTAGTTCGAGACGCCGGTATGCAGCTGTGGCTACCAGTTCCGGAGCGATCTCAAGCAGTAGAACATCTTTAGGACAATGCCATCGAACCGCATACGGCATACGTGCAGGCCAGAGTTGGACTGCACCTTTCATGGCGTGTCTGGGGTACCAACCGTGACCAGGACGGTAAACCTCGTAGGTAAACAAGTGATTTGGATAAAATGCGATGACATGCCGAAGGAGGTAGCCTTCCGGAAGCTCGCCCGGCTCGTCGAAACGATGTTCCAGGCGAATGCCACACCAACGATCAGAACTCGAGAGCTGGATGGATTCTGGGCGAAGACCGCAACGTCTTCCGGTGGCTAGGTTCACGCGCTCGATGATCCCTGTTCGGGGCATCAGGCCTCCCTTGAATACATGCTTCCGCTGAACCGAAGAGATGGAAGCAGACGCACCAAACTATGAGCGTTCATGGTTCTTTAAAGTTGCACAAAGTTTTGTTGCGGTGAGCTGGATTCGCGTGTTTAGCACTTATGCGCTAAGGGTATAAGATTTCGATACGAAGCGCGCCGTAATAGCCTCCCCAAATTGCGGTGAGCAGCAGGAATGCTCGACGGCGCACATGCATCGTGTGATCACACTTAGGGGTGAGCATTTACGTGTCGCTGTTTTAGCTTATGCTGTGAGCCAGCCTGCGGCCTCACGGACGGCGAAAGCTCATTCGACGTGTGGGCGTGTTGCTGCTGCGGCGCCGCAATTATCAAGAAGAAGCAGCAGCAGCTAGGGCTGAGGTATGATGGAGCGCATATGAGCATTACTAGCAAAATTCAGGCTGATATCGTTGTGGCAATGAAGGCGCGGGAGGAGTTGCGCCTCTCTACTTTGCGCATGGTGAAGGCCGCGCTGAAGAACAAGGAAATCGAGAAGCGTTCGGCGCTCGATGAAAAGGAAGAGATGCAGGTGCTCGCGACGCTGATCAAGCAGCGTCACGATGCGGCCGACGCTTTCACCAAGGGCAACCGTCCGGAGCTGGCGGCAAAAGAGCTGGAGGAGATCGCATTCATCGAGGGGTATCTGCCGAAGGCTGTGGGCGCGGAAGAGATCGACGCTGCAGTGAAGGCAGTGATCGCCGAGATGGGCTCGCCGACGATGAAGGACATGGGAACGGTAATGAAGAATGTAATGGCTCGCTTCGCTGGCGCACGCGTCGAGGGTAAGCAGGTGAGCGAAGCTGTTAAGAAGGCGCTCTCAGCTTAATCTCAAAATCTCTCGTCGAAAGCAAAACGCGAGCCGAGCTGGCTCGCGCTTGTTATTAAAGAACAGTGTCTACCGGGCGCGGCGCACGATGACAAAGACGCCGTCGGGAAACTTCTCGCCGGTGAACTCGACAACTCCGTCGCGCACAAAGCCTCGAAGCTCCTTGATGGCGTCGCGCTCGACTGGAGGCTTGGCGTAGGCATCTGCGCGGTCGAGTGTCTTGCGTCCCATTCCGCGATCCATCGCCTCGTTGGCCAGACGGTCGGCGTCTTTGTTGAGATGGCGCAGGACGTGGCGGATTTCAAATCGATCAAGTTTGCGGATGAGCGAGCGGGCTTCGTTGTAGATGGCGAGCAAGGCTTCACTGCGGACCTTGTACTGACCCTTGATCTGCTTGACCAGCAACTCGGAGTCGCTGATCACTTTCACGGTTCCGTAGCCGTGCTCGACTGCGTATTCGAGTGCCGCGATCAGTCCGGAGTATTCAGCGAAGTTGTTGGTCTGCACGCCGAGGAAATCGCTGAGTTCCGCAACACGCTTCCCTTCGCTATCGGTAATGAAAGCACCATACCCGGCAGGTCCGGGGTTGCCGCGCGAGCCGCCATCGATGTGGGCCACCATCACTTTGCTGCCGGACGCGGGAGCAGCGTCCGGGGTATCGAAAAGTCCATATGCCATAGCGCGAGTGTAACGCAAGGGGATAGCTATCCTGTTGAGGAAAACTGCAAACGCGGGCTTGTTCTATCTGCCTTCGTCGAGGCGAAGCGCAAGCATCTGTGGCAAGCCGGCTTGCAGGATACGCTCCTGGGCACGGGCGATTTCGTATGCAACGCGGTAGAAATGCACTTCGTGGAGATCGCTATCATACAGCGCAAAAGCGGCACGCCGGTCGCGGTCACGCGGTTGCCCAACTGAGCCGGGATTCACAAGGTAATTGCGCGTGACGTCGAGTTGGATGCGAGAGACCTGGGTCCGTCCTGAGCCATTGACGCGTTCCAGCGTAAGCAATTCTGTCATGCCCGTCAGCTTGGCATATGCGCACTGCACATGAGTGTGTCCGAAGAAGGTCAGGTGGAAGGGAGAGTTCGCAAGGACATCGGCGGCGGTAAAGGGTGAAGCGATGTAATCGTCTTCTTCAAGCGGGGAGCCATGCACATAACGCACGCCGTTAAGATCGGCGTCGTGCAGGGGGCCGCTGGGGAGCGCGCGCAGCCATTGGATGTTGGCCTCGCTCAACTCGTTTCGGGTCCAATTTACCGCACTGGCGGCGACAGGATTGAAGTTGGAGATGTCCTCCAGTCCGCAGCAGGAGCGGTCATGATTGCCGCGAATGCTCACGGCATCCATGGTGCGGACAGCGCTGATCACCTGGTTTGGGCTCGCACCATAACCCACGACATCGCCGAGATTGACGACGCGATCGTACTCTGGAGCCGCATCAAGGCAGGCTTCGAGGGCCTCAAGGTTCCCGTGAATGTCGCTCAGCAGTAGTATCCGCACGACGCGACATTATAGACGGGCTGCTCGTCTTGGCGAGTCAGAATTCATTCGATGTGGAATTCTGAGTGGCAATTCTGACTGGAATGGGTAGAGTATGGCTATGCCTTCCCGCTCACAATCGGTGTTCCTGATTCTGTTTGCGTTCCTGCTGTCTGCCGCTATTTCCGTTGGTCAGGCGGCATCTGCTGCTTCGCCCTTGCCTGATCCAGCAGCTTACGTCGGCAACCAGTTCGGGACGAGTTTCAAGGTCGATCCTAAGGTGCCGCCTATGTTCGGCGACCTTGATGGGGATGGCAACGAAGATATCGTGCTGGTGGGCACCAGCAACACACCTTTGCTTTCGCAAGAGGAGTTTCGATTCAAGGTAGAGGACCCCTACGACGCATATTACGGCACAGGAGATCCACGCATCACCTCGCAGTTTGGACTGCACTTTGATGGATCCTCGCGTTGCATCCTGATTGTCTTGGGATGGCGATTGGGTTCGGATGCGAAACCAAAGACCAAGCAGATTTCGAAGTTTGTTCTCATAAATACGCCTTTCGAGCGGCTGAGCTTGGTCAGCCTGCGACTCAAGAAGAAGCACCTGCAGGCGATTGAGGCAGTGGATCGCACGACGCTACACGCACTGCTCTTCTGGAATGGGCGGCGCTGGCGCTGGCGCGCCGAGGGGATGGAAGGCGACGAAACGCTGTTCAAAATGCCATCGGAAAAGTAATGCTGTCGGCGCCAGGTATTCTCTGGCTATAATGCCCGGTCATGAATATCGAGCAGAAACTGGCAAAACTAAAAGAGCGCGATGAACTAGCCGAAGCCGGCGGTGGTGCCGAGCGGCGCGCGCGCGAACACAAGCTTGGCAAGATGACGGCCCGCGAGCGTATCGAGTTCCTGCTCGACGAAGGCACGTTTGAAGAGACAGACAAGTTCGTCACCCACCGCACAACCGAGTTCGGAATGGGCGAGCAGGTCGTGCTTGGTGACGGTTTCGTCACCGGCTACGGACGAATCGAAGGGCGGCTGGTGTTTGTGTTTGCCCAGGACTTCACTGTCTTCGGCGGCTCTCTTTCAGAGACGAACGCGGCGAAGATCGTGAAGATCATGGACCAGGCAGCGCGTGTCGGCGCGCCGGTCATTGGACTTAACGATTCGGGTGGGGCACGCATTCAGGAAGGTGTGCGATCGCTGGCCGGATACGCGGACATCTTTTTGCGCAACGTTCTCTCGTCGGGAGTCGTTCCACAGATCTCGGCCATTATGGGCCCGTGTGCGGGCGGTGCGGTGTACTCTCCGGCGATGACCGACTTCATCCTCATGGTTGAGAAGACAGCCTACATGTTCATCACGGGGCCGGAGGTCATCAAGGCGGTGACGCATGAGGAAGTCAGCAAAGATGATCTGGGCGGGGCAACGACGCACAACACAAAGTCCGGCGTGGCGCACTTCCTGGCGCACGATGACGCCGAGTGCCTGTCGATGATTCGCGAGCTGCTCAGCTTCATGCCCTCGAACAATCTCGAAGAGCCTCCGCGCAAGTCGACGAACGATCCGGTCGATCGCACGGATGAAAAGCTCGACACCGTTGTGCCTGCCGAGAGCAATCTGCCGTACGACATCAAGGAGATCATCCACAGCGTCGTCGATGAAGAATACTTCTTCGAGGTGCAGGAGCACTTTGCCAAGAACATTGTCATCGGCTTTGCGCGGTTTAATGGACGCTCGGTCGGCATCGTGGCGAACCAGCCCAATTGTCTTGCTGGCGTGCTCGATATTTCGAGTTCGATCAAGGCGGCGCGATTTGTGCGCTTCTGCGACTGCTTCAACATTCCGCTGGTGACGTTTGAGGATGTGCCGGGCTTCCTGCCGGGTGTTCAGCAGGAGCATGGCGCGATCATTATGCATGGCGCGAAGCTGCTCTATGCCTTTGCGGAAGCAACGGTGCCGAAGGTCACGGTCATTACCCGCAAGGCATACGGCGGAGCGTACTGCGTTATGAGTTCCAAGCACATTCGCGGTGACGTGAACTATGCGTGGCCAACGGCTGAAATCGCGGTGATGGGACCGGCTGGAGCCGTGAACATCGTATATCGCCGCGAACTCGACCGCGCAGCCAAAGAAGGCGTGGATGGCCTCGTGGGCGAGGCTGCGTTCAGCAAGGTGCGCGACGAGAAGATCGAAGAATTCCGCGAGCGGTTTGCGAATCCTTATATCGCCGCCGAACGGGGCTACATCGATGCCGTGATTCGTCCGCGTGATACACGCAAGAAGATCATTCAGGCCTTGGAGATGCTGGACGGAAAGCGCGACAAGAATCCTGCGAAGAAGCACGGCAACATTCCCCTGTAGCTTTTTCGAGGTTGGGTCGAAGAGCATCTAACGACCATGCACTCAGCGCCCTTGCTTGTATTCGACGGAGACTGCGCGTTCTGCAATCGCGGCGTGCAGTTTGTCCTTGCTCACGAGCGCCGCTCCGATCTGCTGTTCGTTCGTCGTGATTCTCCGCTTGGCCTCAGCCTGCGCCGCAAATTCAAGCTCGAGCAGGTGGAGTCGCTGTTGTGGATCGAAAACGACAGCGCTCATATCGAATTCGAGGCAGTGATTCGTACTGCGGCTTACCTCGGAGGGATCTATGCGGGGCTCGCTTCACTGGCGCGTTTACTCCCTCGGCGATTGCTCAACGCGGCATATCGAACGTTTGCCCGCATTCGCAAGCGCGTGTTCGGAAGCCCTCGAAAATGCCTGTTGCTGACGCCTGCGCAGCAGAGTCGGTTTCTGGAGTCGGAAACCGAGGCGGTGGCCTAAGCGTCGTGAGTTCCGGTTCCGAGAGGCTGCGCGTGTAAAATCATAGATGTATGCACAGCCTTCCTCTACCCATAGCGGCGTTTCTTGCCGGAGTGCTTTCATTTCTTTCGCCATGCGTCCTTCCATTGGTTCCCGGATATGTGTCCCTTATTTCGGGAGCGAGTGTCGAAACGTTGCAGGAAGCTGATCGCAAGCTGTTGCGCACGGTGATGCTGAATTCGCTGTGCTTCATCCTTGGCTTCAGCGTGGTCTTCATTTCACTGGGCGCGGTGGCCACCAGCGTCGGACAGCTCACGCAGCAGTATCATCGTCCCCTGGCAGTTTTTGCCGGAGTGGTCATTATCATCTTCGGGCTGCACCTGACGGGCATTTTCAAGATCAACGCGCTTTACTCGGACAAGCGGCTGCACAGCGTTAAAGGCGGTTCGAGCCCACTCGGCTCGTTCCTGATTGGTTTTGCCTTTGCCTTTGGATGGACGCCCTGCATTGGACCGATTCTGGCCGGAATTCTTCTACTGGCGGGCTCTCAGGATACGGTTATGAAGGGGATCGTTCTGCTGGCGGTGTATTCCGCAGGATTGGCAGTACCGTTCCTGCTGACATCGCTCGGTGTGAATCGCTTTCTCGGGTTCTATGCCCGTTTCCGGCGGCATCTGCATGCGGTCGAGGTGTTGAGCGGAGCGCTGCTGATTGTTTTTGGATTGCTGATTGCGCTGGGCCGCTTCACGATGCTGTCGGGCTATCTGGGCTTCCTGAATCGCTTCTCTTTGTAGGTCATCTGTATTAGTGTGTGCGGATTAACGTTCGCGGGTAGCATGGAGAATTTGTGAAGCGCAGGATCATCCTCTTCGCAGTCATGGTCGTAGTTATCGCGGGATTGCTGGCGATGGCCCGCTTCCGCGGAAGCTTTGCTCCGGCTCGCAACAATGTGGTTGCCAAGGGAAAGAGCGCTCCTGATTTTGTGCTTACCGATCTTCAGGGACACAACGTTAAGCTGAGCGACCTGCGGGGGAAGGCCGTGGTGCTCAACTTCTGGGCGACATGGTGCCCGCCGTGCAAGCAGGAGATCCCCTGGTTTGTCGATCTCCAGAAGCGATATGGCGCGCAGGGATTGCAGGTGGTTGGCGTATCGATGGACGACGATGCGGACCAGAAGGAAGTGCAGAAGTTCGCCACTGAAAATGCCATTAACTACCCGGTTTTGCTGGGCAAGGAAGCGGTTGCGCAGCAGTATGGCGGCATCGATTACCTGCCTACCACGTTCTACATCGACCGCAATGGAGTTGTAATGGATCGCGTGTTTGGCCAGCCGGGACGCGACGAGATTGAGCAGAACGTGAAGCGCGCGATCGCTACCCACCCACGCTCCTGAGCTTTGCATAGAACTGAGTGCTGGTAAACTGTAGCTTCAGCTATGAAGCTCTTATCGCGTGTAGTTCTGTCGCTCTCTATATTGTTCTGTGCCGCCGCTGCGCTGGCGCAAGGCTCATCACCGGTTGTCGCCGTGCTCCCCATCGATACAGTTGTGGTCACGCGCGGACACAAAACTGCGATGCGCGTTCCACTGCAGGTCAATCGCGGATTCCACGTTAACTCCAATAAGCCGAACGATGAGTTGTTGCTGCCCACGGTGGTTCATTTCAACCCGCCTGACGGCATTATGATTATGAACATTCAATACCCCGCGGGAGAGCAGCTCTCACTGCCGTTTATGGGCAGCGAAAAGCTCAGCGTGTACTCGGGCAGCTTCGCCGTGAATGCCGAGGCGCGTGTGCCCGCCAACTTTGCGCCGGGGACGTATCGCATCCACGGCGAAGTGAAGTACCAGGCCTGCGACAACCGCCAGTGCTTCCCGCCGAAGTCAGTGCCGCTCGAGTTCGACATCAAAGTAGTGAAGGCGCCGACGAAGAAATCCACCTTCACTCCCGCCAGCCCCCACGTTCGCTAGTGCCGAGGCGCTAGCGAACGTGGGCCATCGTCGGCTGCCGCTCGCCAAACTCGATTCGCGTCCCTAGCACTTTAAGGAAAGCTGCAAGCCAGGCTGGGTGTGCCGGCCACGCTGGAGCCGTCACAAGGTTCCCATCCACCATGACGTCGTCCACCTGTATGTCGGCATAGGTGCCGCCCGCGGCTGAAACGTCCGGTCCCACGGCGGGATAACAACTGCAAGCTCTGCCGTTGAGCACTCCGGCCGCGGCAAGGATCTGCGGGCCGTGGCAGATGGCGGCAATGGGTTTCGACGCAGAAGCGAAGTGTTGCACGACTTCGAGCACCTGGGGATTGAGCCGCAGATATTCAGGCGCGCGCCCGCCGGGGATCACCAGTGCGTCGTAGTCTTCGGCCTTCGTCTTCGCGAAATCCGCGTTGACGACGAAATTATGTCCACGTTTTTCGCTGTAGGTCTGGTCGCCCTCAAAGTCGTGGATAGCGGTGCGCACAATGTCTCCGGACTTCTTTCCCGGACACACTGCATGAACGGTATGCCCCACCATCTGTAATGCCTGGAACGGGACCATTACTTCGTAGTCTTCAACATAGTCTCCTACGAGCATCAGAATCTTCTTCGCCATAGCGAAACTCCTGGTTCAAAATGACGTAGATAGCTTAGCTCTGTTTCAGCTTGCACGCACAGCACAGGGTCCGGCCCTCGCCTGTCACATTCCCGAACTGCTCGCCTCTGCTAACATCGTCTTCATGGCGTCCGAAAACTCAGGCAAAGTGCGAGTTCGCTTTGCTCCGTCTCCCACCGGTCAGGTCCACGTCGGCAACGCGCGAACCGCACTCTTCAATTGGCTCTTTGCTCGCCAGCAGGGCGGCACGTTTATCCTGCGCATCGAGGATACGGATCTCGATCGCAGCGAAGCGCGCTATGAAACGCAGCTCATCGAGGACATCAAATGGCTTGGCCTCGATTGGGACGAAGGGCCGGATGTCGGCGGGCCTTATCCTCCCTATCGCCAGAGCGACAAGTGGCAAACCTATCGCGATTATGCTGAACGCCTGGTGAGCGAAGGCAAGGCGTATCGCTGTTTCTGCACGCAGGAGGAGCTTGAGCGCCAGCGCGAGCAGGCCATGGCTCAACACCTGCAGCCCAACTATCCAGGCACCTGCCGCAACCTGTCACCGGAAGAGTCCGAACGGCGCCGCGCCGCTGGAGAGCCCTGCGCCATCCGCTTGAAGATTCCCGAGAAGCCGATTCGCTTCCACGACATTGTGCGCGGCTGGGTGGAGTTCTCGAATGAAGTAGTCAGCGACCCCATCATCCTCCGTTCCACGGGTGTACCCGTGTACAACTACGTCGTGGTGATTGATGACGCGGAAATGAAGATCACCCACGTCATTCGCGGCGACGATCATCTGTCGAACACACCGAAGCAGGTTGCACTCTACGAAGCCCTCGGTTGGGAGGTGCCGGAATTCGCGCATCTATCGACGATTCTCGGCCCCGATAAGGAGCGGCTCTCGAAACGTCACGGCGCGACATCGCTGGCAAACTTCCGTGAGATGGGCGTGCTCCCAGAAGCGCTGATGAACTATATGGCGCTGCTCGGCTGGGCTCCCACGGGAGGCGATCGCGAAATCTTCTCGCCGAATGAACTTGTGCAGGAGTTCGATCTCACGCGGGTTACACCATCGCCTGCCGTGTTCGATTTTGAAAAGCTGTATTGGCTAAATCGTCATTATGTGAAGCAGGCTGCACCGGAGCGCATTGCCGCGCTGGCTGAGCCTTTCTATAAGCGCGCTCTCGGCATCGAGGAACTGACGCCGGAGGTCAAGGCATGGCTCGCGCGCATTACGGCGTCATTTGCGCATTCGGTGAACAAGCTGGATGAACTTCCCGAGCGAGCTTCGGCCGTTCTGCATTTCGATGCTGCGGCAGCCAAAGCCAACGCGGAGAACGCCGCTATTCTCGGGTCTGAAACGACGCCGAAAGTATTGGAGGCGTTCACGGCTAAGATCGATGCCGAGGCGGAACCCATCGCAGCCGATAGATTCAAGGCGATCATCAAGGAAGTGCAGAAGGAAGCGGGCGTGAAAGGTCCGGCGCTGTTTCATCCCATCCGCATCATGCTTACCGGAGCACAGTCAGGACCGGAGTTCGACAAGATTGTGCCGCTGATGGAGGAGGGCGCGAAACTGCCTCTTCCAAAACCCGTGCCGAGCGTTAAGCAGCGCGTACACGCGTTCCGGCAACTGGCCGCAAATCGGTAAACCCACGGCGGATGCGCGGCTTTTTGTCGGCGCGTCCGCCTGTTTCTCCCGCCCGTTTTGCTTTACATTCCATCTACTCAGCCTCATACTTTCCACACTGAACAACGGTTCACAAACGATGAGCACGTTATTTCGAAGTGTGTTTACTGCAGCCCTCCTGCTGATTGCATTGGGGCTGCTGACCGAAGCCTTCCACCTCATGAACCAGCCCAGCGATAGGTTGCTCGCGGGCGGAATCGCCATGGTACTGGGATTGGTGCTCGCCGTCCCCACGGCCCTACACGTTCTCTGGAGCAAGCTGCGATGACAATTCTCAAGGGCAACTATCAAGACAGCGAAACGAATATTCTGAACCGCATCTCCGGAGGCAAAGTCCTTCGCCTGGTGGTGGTCGCGGTTGTGCTCATCATTGGGTGGGTGATTCTCACCAACATTGTGAGCGTCACGCGTATTGATGCTGGACACGAAGGTATCGAGATCAACCTCGCAGGAAGTCAGCGCGGCGCGTCCGACATTCCGATCCGCACCGGATGGGTGTTTTATAGTCCGCTCAAAAGCCAGGTGCTCCAGTTCCCGACTTACGTGCAGACGGTGAAGTGGACGCGCAATCCCAATGAGGGGCGCGCGGTGAACGAGGAGATGGGCTTTAACTCGAAGGAAGGGATGGAGATCTTCTCGGACGTCTCGCTGTCGTATGCAATTGAGCCGGGCAAGGTGCCCGAGTTCTATGTGAAGTACCGCATCAATAACCTTGAGAACTTCACACACGGAATTCTGCGTGACATCGTGCGCAACTCTCTGAATGAAGTCGCCTCGACGTATTCGGTCGAAGACATCTACGGCGAAAAGAAAGGCGAGTTCCTGAAGAAAGTTGAGCTGATGATCGAAAGCAAGGTCGCGCCGGTCGGAGTGAGTGTGCAGCAGTTCGGCTTTATCGGTGCGCCGCGTGTGCCCACTGTCATCGCGAACTCAATCACGGCGAAGGCACAGGCCATTCAGGAAGCAGAGCGCGCGAAGAATGAGCTGGCCACGACACAGGCCGAAGCGGCGAAGAAGATCGCCGAAGCCGAAGGCGATGCTAAGTCGCAGGTGCTGCGCGCGCAGGGTGAAGCCGATGCCAACCATATTCGCCAGAGCTCGCTGACGGCGCAGTTGCTTGAGTTGCGGCGACTCGAAAATCAGCGCGCGTTAATTGATCGCTGGAACGGTCAGCTTCCGACGGTCGAGGCAGGACAAGGCGGCATTATGCTGCAGATGCCGAAACCGTAAATCACGCCTGGAGCACAAGGAAAAGCGCCGCGCACCACGCGCGACGCTTTCTTGTTTGTGCTGACGGCTTACGCTGCTCGTTTGAACTGATCACGCCAGTTGCGTACGCGGTCATGCGCGGCAATCACACTCTGGCACTGGCGCTCGACGATGGAGCGGATATCTCCGGGCAGTCCCGCGTTGAGTGCGTCCTGGAAATGCTTCTTTGCGTTGTCCTCGCCGGATTCTACCGATTCAAGGATGGTTGCATCACCGCCTCCGAGCTTCTCCTTGAGAGAAAACCAAGCGCGATGCAAACGGTTGGAGATGCTGGGGCTGCGGTCGGGATCTTTTTCTCCGAGCCGCTGTACACAGTTCTCCAGCTCTCCCGAGAATTGCGCACGCTCGAGTGATTGCCGGTTGAAGAAGTCTTTCAGCTCTGCGCTTTTGCAATGCTCTGCGGCATCACGATATCCCTCCTGCCCATCTCGGCAGGTCTCAATCAGAGTTTCCAGAACGTCAATTGTGTTTTTGGCCATTGTGCGGTCTCATCCCTTTCTTTGGTGAATCTCGCGTTCTGTTCCAACCATGGGATGTCGCCTCTGTTGCGAGGTTTGCTACGCCAGTGCTCGATTCCGGCAGACTTGATTTGTGGTTCAATAATTGGCATGAGTAAGACCAATGCCTGCCGCATCTTGGACTCCCTTGGCATTCACTACGAGCTGCGCGAATATGAAGTCGATCCTGACGATCTATCGGCTGAAAATGTGGCCGCCAAGGTTGGGTTTCCTGCCGAGCAGGTATTCAAAACGCTAGCTGTTCGCGGCGATCGCAATGGAGTAGCTGTCGCGGTTATCCCTGGAAATTACGAACTCGACTTTAAGGCTCTGGCGCAGCTCACAGGCGACCGCAGGGTTGAGATGATTCCGTTGAAGGAAGTGCAGAGTGTCACGGGATACATTCGCGGCGGCGTGACCGCGCTTGGCATGAAAAAGGACTACACGGTATTTGCAGACGAGACCATTGAGCTTTGGGACACAATCAGCGTTTCAGCCGGACATCGCGGATTGCAGATCATCATCGCGCCCGCTGACTACCTGCGTGCGACGGGCGCGACGGTTGGTGATATTTCGCGCGAGAAGCAGTAGAGCAGAAACACTGAGAGGCATCACTTCCGCGTCTTGAGATAGCGATCAATCCTCTGCTGCCACTCCGAGCCGTTGTTGCGGTCCCGCTCTCCGAGTTGCCGCACATGATCGTTGGCGCCGGGCGATAGCGCTGTTCGCGTGTAGGTCACATCCGCTTTGGTTGTGCTGGCGTCCACCGGTGTGAAGTGAACGTCGATCACCGTGACCATCGTGTCGGGAACGAAGTACACGTACTGGAAATGTCGCCCTTCAACATCACGCAGCGAGTTCACCCACGTGCTCTGGCGTTCTCCATGACGGACGGTGAACACCGCGCTTTCGACGTCCTGCTCAGGTCGTGGGTAGAGGAACTGCGGGTTCCACTCGTCGCCCGCCCAGGCACGCTCACCCACTGGACTGAAGAGAGTCGCAGTGTCCGCGTAGGAGGCTTTCACTATCACCGCGAAGCTGTTGCGCACACGCGCTACGGAGTTCCCTGCGTCGTTTGATTGTGCGCACAGCATCGTGGTCAGCAACATGGCGGTTGCGATCATGGCGAAACGTATCATCGCCACCTCCCCGCTAAGCCTTGCGGCTCCACTGCCGGATGCGCGTGATCTCCTCGGGCGCGATCTGCAGGTATTCGAGGAATTTCTGGTGCTCGTCGGCGGCCTGCTGTTCAAACTGCATGTGCCAGCGCCGCATGTCTTCTTCGCTGAACCCGGCAGAGTGCAGAATTGCAACCCATTTATCTTTGGTCATCGCGGTAGTTCTCCATGTGCCATCCTCGGCCTGTAATAGCCGGGAAATGGCGATCTGATGTCCGCGAAGCGTTTCGATCTCCTCGCCCAGTTCGATCAGCCTTCGCTTCAGCACCTCGGTAGCAGCGTTGGAAGGCTCGTCGAGAATCTGCTGGATGTCGCTCAACCGCAGGCCTGCGCTTCGATAGGCGCAGATGGTTCGCAGGCGGTTCAGTTGTTCTGTGCTGTACCGGCGGTAGTTGGCGTCGGTGCGGTTGGCTGGCCGCAGCAGTCCGAGCGACTCGTAATACAGCACGGTCGTGCGGCTCAGTCCGCAGAGTTTGCCGAGTTGGGAGACCGTTAGCATCGCAGCACCTCCACTCTCAACCCTTCAGCTTTAGACAGGTCAACAGAATTCTTGCGTTTGCATCAGCACTCGATTGTTACGCCGCGTGATTCAGCAGATTGCGCAGCGCAGGTTCAAGTTCAGGATCTTCAAACCTGAATCCTGCCTCCAGCAATCGTTTTGGGACGACCCGCTGGCTGGCGAGCACCATCTCCTCGGCCATCTCGCCTGCGATGGCCCGCAGCGCGAAGGCCGGTACTCGCAGCAGTGTCGGCCGGTGCAGTACACGCCCCAAGGTGCGGGTGAACTCTGCGTTGGTCACCGCGCCCGGAGCGGCTAGATTGCATGCGCCATGCACCTGCTCGTTCTCGACGGCAAACAGATATGCTGCCGCCGTGTCGCGCAGGCTGATCCAGCTCCACCACTGGAGTCCGGTGCCCAGCACGCCAGCCACTCCCCAGCGAAACGCGGGAAGCATCTGCGCCAATGCTCCGCCTTTGGTATCGAGCACAATCGCGGTGCGCATGTGAGCCACGCGGACGCCCGCCATGGCTGCCGGATGCGCTGCCTGCTCCCACTCGCGGCAAACTTCGGCCAGAAAGCCCAGCCCCGGTTCGCTCTCCTCTACGAGTTGATCGTCACCCCGGCTGCCGTAGTATCCACTGGCGGAACTGCTGATGAGCGCATGAGGGCGTCCGTTCTGCTGAAACGACTCGGCCACGGCAGCCGCGAGATGCGCGGTGCCTTCCACCCGGCTGCTGCGGATTTCGTTCTTGGACTGCTCGGTCCACACGGTTGCGACCGGTTTTCCCGCAAGATGGATGATCAGGTCGAATTCGGCAACCGATGCCGGATCGAGTTCGGCGGCGGGATTCCAGACGACGTCGCCGCGCTGGGCTTTTGTTTGATCGCGCACCAGGCGGCGGACCTTGTGTTGTTTCGCTTCCAGCAGAGCTGAGACGCTGCGTCCGATCAGTCCTGTGGCCCCACTGATAAGCACTTTCATGAGTTTACGGGCTCCTTCGAATCATTCTGCTTGCCTAGAGCATCCGATGCAACAGGAGCAGCTTCAAGATCGCGCACTTTGGCGCTACTAAGGGGTTACAAGCTAAAATCAGACATGGCGAGCATTCGCGAGCAGATCGCAACTAACGTTCTAACCGCGACAAGATATCGCGACCTGCTGAAGATTGCGCGCGCCAACCGGCCCAGCGACGATCTTGAGATCATCCGCCGTGCCTACGAATTCTCCCTCCAGCATCACAGCGGTCAATTGCGCGCCTCCGGCGAGCCCTATGTGGTGCATCCGCTCGAAGTGGCCATTCTGCTGGCCGAAATGAAGCTCGACACGACGGCCATTGCTGCCGGTCTGCTGCACGACTCGGTCGAAGACACGACGGTTACGACGGAAGAAATCCAGGAGCAGTTCGGCGATCAAGTGGCCCACATCGTCGAGGGCGTGACCAAAATCAGCAAGATTGATTTTGCCTCGCGCGAAGAGGCACAGGCCGAAAACGTTCGCAAGATGATGCTGGCCATGGTGGACGACATCCGCGTCGTGCTCATCAAGTTGGCCGACCGCCTGCACAACATGCGTACGCTCCAGCATCTCTCGCCCGAGCGGCAGGTGAAGATTGCCAAGGAAACCCTGGAAATCTATGCGCCTCTCGCGCACCGCCTCGGAATGGGCAAGGTTCGAGGCGAGCTTGAGGATCTCGCGTTCCCCTATGTTGATCCGCTCGGTTTCAAGATGGTTTCCGAGCAGGTGGAGGCGCTTCGCAAGAATGGCGAGCAGGCACTCGCTCGCATGGGCGAAACCATTCGCCTCAAGCTCCACGAGGCAAAGATCAACGTCGTTCGGGTGGACTCGCGCATCAAGCGCATGTACTCGATCTACCAGAAGGTTGTGAAGCAGAAGATCGCGCCCGACCAGATGTACGACCTGATGGCCCTGCGTGTGATCACCTACTCGGTCAATGATTGCTACGCGGTGCTCGGCATCATCCACAATGCGTGGCGGCCAGTCCCAGGGCGCATCAAGGACTTCATTGCAATGCCGCGACCCAATCTCTACCAGTCGCTGCACACGACGGTGATCGCCGAAGACGGCCATCCCTACGAGGTGCAGATCCGCACGGAAGAGATGCACAAGATGGCCGAGGAAGGCATCGCGGCGCACTGGAAGTACAAGGACGGCCCGATCTCCGCTCGCGACGAGCAGCGCCTGGCATGGCTGCGGCAGGTTGTGGAGTGGCAGACCGAGATGGCCGATCCGAGCGAATTCCTCTCGACGCTGAAGATCGACCTGTATCCGGAAGAGGTGTACACCTTTACGCCCAAGGGCAAGGTGGTGATCCTCCCGCGCGACGCTACGCCTATCGATTTTGCCTATACGGTACACACCGAGGTCGGGCATTCCTGCGTGGGTGCGAAGGTCAACGGGCGCATTGTGCCGCTGCGCTCCACCCTGCACTCGGGCGACATCGTGGAGATCATGACGCAGGCCGGGCACAATCCCAGCCGCGACTGGCTGGCCATCGTCAAGAGCTCACGTGCACGCCAGAAGATCAAGCACTGGCTCAATATTCACCAGCGCGAGCGTGCGATAGAAATCGGTCGCAAGCTGATCGAAAAAGAAGCGCGCAAATACCGCATCGCACTTAAGGAAATCAAGGACGCTGAGTTTTTGAAAGCTGCCTCCGACTACGGCGTCACCAAGGTTGACGACCTGATGGCCGGCATCGGCTATGGCAAGTATTCAGCGCGGTCGGTGCTTGCGAAGATCCTCCCCGGCAGCAACCTGCAGCCCGGCGAAGAACAGCAGGGGCTCGCCTCGGCCGTCAAGCGTGCGTTCGGCTCCGACAGCGCCGCGCTAACTGTGCGAGGTACGGACGACCTGCTCGTGTATCGTGCGCGATGTTGTAACCCGATTCGTGGCGAAGAGATCGTTGGCTACGTCACACGCGGCAAAGGCGTGGCCGTGCACAGCAAGAACTGCTCCAACGTACAGAACCTGATGTACGAACCTGAGCGCCGACTTGCGGTGGAGTGGTCTCACAAGGAGCCGCGCATTGCAGGCGCGCAACCGGCGTATCCAGTGAAACTGGTAGTAGCAAGCGATGACCGCCCCGGCATGATCACACAGGTTTCGGCAATTATCAGCGGCGAGGATGCGAACATCCGCCACATTGAGGCCAAGACTGGCGGACCGTACGCGACGATTGACATCATCTTTGAGACTCGCGATGTCAACCACCTCAACCGCATCATTACCGGAATTCGCCGCATCCCCGGCGTGCGCGATGTTGAGCGCGTCCAGAAACTGAACAACTGATCGCCGCATGTCCCACTACTCGAAACGAATCGCGACCCAACCTGTGACTGCGCCCGTGCGCAGCGAGGCCGTGGACGCGGCTTACATGACGCTACTGCGCACCCAACGTGCGCTCGTTGGATTGCTATTGGCCTGTGCCGTCCTCGGGTTTACTGTTTTTCGCGCCTCGGTGGACATGCTGCGCAACCGGGCTTTCTGGCCGATCATTCTCTCTACTTCGTTGCTGGCCTTTGTGTTTACCGTCCGCAACTCGATGGTGCTGCCGGCGCTTAGCGATATTCGCCGCAATCCGCGCGACAACGCAGCCGTCAATCGATGGAGCCGCTACACGCTCGTGATGTTGTCGCTCTGTGCCGCGGTCGGACTGATCGGATTTGCATTGCAATTGCTAGGTGCCGCCATGCCCATCGCACTCACGATGTACGCCATCGCTATCGCCTACCTGTTCCTGCTGCGGCCCATTAAGCCGTAGCTGCTTTTCGCGGATCGCCGCTTCAGCGCGCTAGAATGTTCCTTCCAACTTTATGGAGAACGAAATGCGCGAAGTGATCGCAACACAGAATGCCCCGCAAGCTATCGGCCCATATTCGCAGGCTATCCGCGCCAACGGTTTCATTTTCGTCAGCGGCCAGATTCCCGTCGATCCCGCAACCCAGCAGATTGTTGAAGGCGGCGTTGCTCAGCAGACAGAACGTGTGCTCAGGAATCTCGACGCCATTCTGACTGCGGCCGGCAGTTCGCTCCAGCGAGTGGTTCGCACCGGCGTTTTTCTCAAGGACATGGGTGAGTTTGCGGCCATGAACGAGGTTTACCAGCGTTTCTTTCCCCAGAACGCACCGGCTCGCTCCACCGTCGAAGTGGCCCGCCTGCCGAAGGATGTGCGCGTCGAAATCGACGTTGTCGCCTTGGCTGAGTAACCCGGCCACGCGCTCATCGCGCCAGTGGAACTTTTATCGCAGGGTACGCGTATCTCAAGCAGCATTGGGAGGCGGAATGATGCTCGCGAAGATGATTCCACTGGCAATGATTGCTGCGGTCATGGTGTCCACCGGTTGCACGGTGCAGACCAATAGTGCCAAAGGCAAAGAAGACGTACGCGTCGAAACTCCCATTGGGGGCGTAAAGGTGAAGACTGACGAATCGAAGGTGGTCGCCAGTATCGGCCTTCCGATCTATCCCGGGGCGACGCTGCTCAAGAAGGACAGTGACAAGTCTGCGGCCGACATTGACATGAGCGTGGGCTCCTATCGCCTGCGCGTGAAAGCCGTCAGCTATCACACGTCGGACTCGTCCGAAAAGGTTCTCACCTTTTACCGTAAGGAGCTTGCGCATTATGGTGAAGTCATCGAGTGCAAGGGCAAGCTCGCCATCGGCAAACCGACAAAGACCAGCGATGGCCTGACCTGCGGCGACGTTGACAATCAGATTTCGGTGAACGACGACGCTAGCAAGGGCGAAGTCGAACTGAAGGCTGGAAGCAAGCTTCACCAGCGAATTGTAGGCATCGAAAAGCAGTCGGACGGCACGAAGTTTGGCCTGGTTCTGGTTGATCTTCCCAGCGAACACAAGGAGAGCAACTGATCCTCAGACGTAATTCGGATCGGATGTTTGATTCGGAGTGAGTGGGCGGGGGTTTAGACTGCCTTCTCGACCGGTGCCGCGGCCAACTCGCGCCTGAGCCACTCGACCCGGCGCCGCCATGCAACGGCCAGCACGCACCCAATGCTGATCAGCCCCGCACTGAGCCCAATCCAGATTCCGCGCACGCCCCAGCCTTGCCCGAAACACAGCCACCATCCCAGAGGCAGGCCAATAAGCCACCAGCCGACCAGATCGGTGATCATCGCTATGCGAGTGTTGCCCGATCCGCGCAGCGCACCGATGGCCGTCACCTGCACGCCATCGAAAAACTGAAACACTGCCGCAATCGCCAGCAGAGAAACGCCGACGCTCACGATCTGCGGGTCGTTTGTGAAGATGTGCACGATGGGCGAGGGAATTGTCCACAGTGTCAGGGCAGAGCAGGTCATGAAGCTTGCGCTCAGGGCTACTCCGGTCCATCCGCTGACGTTGGCCGCCTCGGCATCACGACGGCCGATGGCGTTGCCCACGCGAACGGAGGTCGCCTGCGCCACTCCGAGCGGCACCATGAAGGTGAGTGAGGCCATTACCAGCGCAATCTGGTGTCCTGAGACGGCGACCGCTCCCAGCCTGCCCGCCACGAGCGTGCTGGCAGAGAAGATCCCAACTTCCAGGGCAATCTGCGTTGCTGCCGGAGCACCCAGGCGCACGATGTTGCGGATGCGATCGAAGTACCACTGCCCGGCATACTGCAGCAGATGCCAGTGCTCGCGGCGGTTGCGCCAACTCATGTACGCCAGCAGCACGCAAAGCATGTAGTAGCGCGACAGCGTGGTGGAGATTCCCGAGCCAGTTGCGCCGAGCACAGGAAAACCGAGGTGCCCGTAGATGAGCACGTAGTTTCCCGCGAAGTTGATAAGGTTGGCCGACACCATGGCTAAGGCGACGACCTTCACCCGGTGCGTTCCCTGCAGGAACACACGCATGGCGACGAAGCCCATCAGTGCCGGGAGACCGCAAGCCATGGCATAGAGGAAGGGGACTGCCTGACGCACGATTTCCGGCGAGATGCCCATGGGCGGGAGCAGGCCACCGCTGGCGGCCACCATCAGCGCGCACACGAGTCCTAGAGGCAGCGCGAGTTGCGCCCCGGCCCACAACGTCCGGAAGCACTCCTCGATCCGTCCTGCTCCAAAATGTTGCGAGATGATGGAGTCGGTGCCGAGCAGCATGCCTTCGCACACAATGGCGAAGACCAGGAACACGGCCGAGCCCACGCTCACCGCCGCCAGAGCCGTCGGCCCCACGCGACCGATCATTGCGATATCCACGAACTGCATGGACATCCAGCCGACCTCGCCCATGACAATGGGCACGGCCAACCGCAGCAGTTGCGGCATCTCGCGGCGAATTTGGTGAAAGCGGATCATTGATGTTGCGAGCCAGGATGTTGCGAATGCTAGAGGATTAAGGATTCAGACACACAGCAAAAGGCCTCCGCGGCGGCGGAGGCCTACACTACTTCCGCCTCGCGCCATTGGTTCAAGCGCGAGCGGCGTGATGCTGCGATTAACCTTTGGTGACTTTGCCGCTGCGCAGGCATCCCGAGCACACGCGAACCTTCTTCGTGTTCGACGTGCCCGCGACCTTCGCCTTCACCGGATGCAGGTTAACGTTCCAGCGACGACGAGTCTTGTTGTTTGCGTGCGAAACGTTATTGCCGAACTGCGGACCTTTGCCGCAGACTGAACAAACCTGAGCCATGACTAACTCCAAAATGTTTGGAACCGCTTGGGCTTCGACCGCTGCACTGGGCCACTGAGACCGGAGCAACACTGGGTGTCACTCATAGTGCAACCCAAAGGAAAGAAACGCGCGGAACCTGAAATGAACAAAAGAGGCTGGACGCCAACCTTCAAATTCTACCCGAGCCTGTGGATTTCAGCAACCCGGGCAAAGCTCGAGTGGCCATTTAAGCCCTCTTTTGACTTGAGTGGGGTAGTTGAACTCCTTGCTGCCTCGCGTTTCGCTCGCTCCGCCATCGAGCCGCCGCATAGAACTCTCCGGCAATCCACAGCGCGCCAAAGATAACCTTGTTCCACCGCGCCAGCCACACGGGTAAATAAATGTCGAAGTTGTCTGCCCGCTCGGCTGTGTAGCGCGCGGCCACATCGGTCAGCGGACAGTGTCCGCCATTGACGGCCAGCACCAGGCACTCCAGCAACACCAGCGCGCTCAGGGCTGCCGCCCAGCCAAAGCGCCGACGCATGGCCGCAACCGGAATTCCGGCGATGCAGGCGACGAAAAACAGCCAGACCAGGGTGTGCAGCAGCTTGATCCAAACCAGCATCGGCCGGGCTCCGGGCGATCAAAGTCGAGAGACTCCACACTTGCGCCCATAGATTACACTAGCCCCTATGAGCCTAGTTCAGCCGGCATCGATCAAGGTCCACAAGACCAGCGGCACCACGATGGAAATCGTCTGGAAAGACGGACACCAGAGCACCTACACGTTCACCTATCTGCGCGATGCCTGCCCATGCGCGCTGTGCATTGAGGAGCGCGAGAAATCGCATCGCGAACCCGGCCAGCCCGCTCCTGCCGAATCGACCGGCCCACTGCAAATGTTCAAGCCGCAGCTTCGCCCCACCGAAGTCGCCCAGGCTGGCAACTACGCCATCCGTTTCAGTTGGAACGACGGCCACCAGCACGGCATCTATTCGTGGGATTACCTGCGCGAATGGTGCCCCTGCGATCAATGCAAAGCCTCGCGCCACTCAAGCGATGGGCTGCAGTACGACATCGAGAATCATCCGCCAAAGGTGCAGTAGGGCTCGCCAAATTCCGATTGTGGCGGTGACTTCGTGAGAGCTTGTAAAGCATCTCGCGCCAGATTCCACCTTTTCCAAACCTGATACTCTTTAACTAGACCCTTCCGGTCACATTTTTCATGGATTTTCTAGCTAAGCTCAATCCGCAGCAGCGTGAAGCGGTCGAAACCGTGCGTGGCCCGGTGCTTATTTTGGCCGGAGCCGGTTCGGGCAAAACTCGCGTTATTACCTATCGCATCGCCTACCTGGTCCAGCACGAAAACGTGCCTGCCGACCGCATTCTGGCCGTTACGTTTACTAATAAAGCCGCCGCCGAGATGGCTGAGCGCGTCAATAAGCTGATCGGGCAGCACTCGCTGGCCAAGCCGACCATCAGTACGTTTCACTCGTTCTGCGTGCGCATGTTGCGCCGCGATATTCAGGCGCTGCAGATCAACGGCAAGGGTTTCACGCGAGACTTTGTGATTTATGACGAAGGCGACCAGCAGCAGGTCGTGAAATCGGCGATCAAGCGGTTGGGCATCGACGACAAGAAGCTCACGCCGCGCGCCGTACTCGGCTTCATCTCGCATGCCAAGAACCACATGCAGGATCCGCAGGAGGTGTATCTCAACGCTGCCGATCCCAAGATGGAGCGCATTGCGCACATCTACAAGATTTACAAAGACGAGCTTGCAAAGGCCAATGCGCTCGACTTCGACGATCTGCTGCTCGAGAGCGTGCGGCTGCTCAAGGCCGACCAGGCCACGCGCGAGAAGTATCAGCGCCGCTATCAGTACATGCTGGTTGATGAGTATCAGGACACGAACCGTCCGCAGTACGAGATCATGGTGGCCCTAGCTGGTGGGCATCACAACATTTGCTGCGTAGGCGATGAGGATCAGTCGATCTACTCGTGGCGTGGGGCGGACATCAACAACATTCTCGATTTCGAGAAGAATTTTCCTGAAGCCAAGATCATTCGCCTCGAACAGAACTACCGCTCGACGCAGCCCATTCTGCAAGGGGCGTCGGCCGTCGTGGCTCACAACACGCAGCGCAAGGGCAAGAATCTGTGGACGGCGCGCGAAGGCGGCAGCAAGATCGGATTCTACGACGCGCCGGATGGCGAGAACGAGGCGCTGTTTGCCGCCGATTTCATCTCCAAGTGGCAGCGCGAGCGCGCCCGCGACGGCAACGAAAACAAGGCCGCGATTCTCTATCGCACCAACTCACAATCGCGACTGATGGAAGAGGCGCTGCGCCGCTACAACCTGAATTACAACGTTGTCGGAGGCTTCAGCTTCTACGAGCGAGCGGAGATCAAGGACATGATCTCCTATCTCAAGCTCATTCTGAACCCCGATGACTCCGTCGCGCTCATGCGGGTCATCAATACGCCGGTGCGAGGCATTGGACGCACTACGATGGAGACCGTCGAGCGAGTGGCGCTCGAAACCGGTTCATCGCTGTGGACCGCTCTCCAGCACGTCGTTGACAACCGACTGCTTCCCGCCCGTGCCTGCTCGGCGCTGGCTGGCTTCCGCGACCTTATTCGCGATGCGCGGGCAGTGGTCACGGGCGAGTTCATCGAGCGCATGGAGGAAACGGCCAAGGCTGAGCCCGCAAAAGCTGAGGTGACGGCTCCTGCCTTACCCGCGCGTGTTTCACCGGTTCGTGGGAAATCCGTCTCTCCGTTCGGCGCTCCGCCTCTGTCGCCCTTTGGTGCGCCAGCGATAGCTCCCTTCGGCGGACAGGCTCGCCCGCCGCAACCGCCCGAAGAAACAGAAATCGGTGCGCAGCATGGGTTCGACTTCGGCGATGGCGATGTTGCGCCTGAGGCGGGCGGTGAAGCTTCCGTGGATTCGGATGCCAGCTTCGATCCCAGCAGCTTTGGCGGTGAATCGGAAGGTGACGAAACAGCCTTCAATCCAGATGAATTCGCCTCGGATGCTACCGATTTCACGCCGGATGCTGCCGACGAGGCCGTGGCGGAAGCCTCAACGGATGCCGAAGAGGTGTCCGAGCCTAAGCAGAAAGTTTCAACCGCCGAGTTGCTCAAGTTCCTCATCGATCGCACGCGCTACATCCAGCTTCTTGAGGCCGAGGATTCTCCGGATGCGCAGGCACGCATTGAAAACATTCGCGAACTGGTGAACGCAGCCATGGATTCGCGTGACCGCGGCGAGACCATTGGAGACTTCCTCGACCATGCCGCTCTGGTCAGCGATGTGGATCAGTTCGACGAGGCACAGCAGATCACGCTGATGACCCTGCACGCCGCCAAGGGCCTTGAGTTCCCCTTGGTGTTCCTGGTTGGCATGGAAGAGGGGTTGTTCCCGCACTCGCGCACGTTGCTGTCGCCGACGGAGATCGAAGAAGAGCGACGTCTCTGTTACGTCGGCATGACCCGCGCAATGGACACGCTCATCCTGAGCCGCGCGCATTATCGACGCCGCTATGGGACCGACACACCCGAGCCTTCCACCTCGTCGCGTTTTCTCGAGGAGATTCCCATCGAGTTGCTTGAGGACGTAGGCTCACCGGGCAAGGTCAAGGGATCTACGCCGCGCTTCAACGAGTACGGAGCCACCTCCTACGCAGACTCGCATTACGATTACGAGAACGAGGATCAGTCGGCGGCGTGGGGTTCACGTTCACGCCAGAAGAGTGCTCCGCGTACGACATACGGCGGCAATACTTACAACTCGATCGACAACATCGCCGAGTTTTTTGCCTCACGCGGGAAGAAGTTCAGCCGCCCCGAGATGAATCTGGAAGCGCCTGCCGGAAGTCGTGGATTGCGCAAGGGAGACCGTGTGCGCCACCCTAAATATGGCGAGGGAGTGGTGTTTCATCGCGAAGGGGATGGGGATCAAGCGAAGATTACGGTACAATTTCATAGTTTCGGTATTAAAAAGCTAGTCGAGAAGTACGCCCAGCTCGTCAAAGCTTAAGGAAGCAACGAAGGCTGGTGCTCCGCAGTCAGTCAATGCGGGTCGATCGTAGCTTCAGAGATTTGAGCCGTTCACGGCACATCGCGCCAAACGCGCAGACTTATTCAGCAAAGGAAACGAGAATGCCTAACACCTCCGCACTGCCCAAGGAAGAACGCAAGGCCGCCAAGCGCACTGCGCGCAAGAAGGCTGCTCCCAAGGCCGAACGCACTTATGAACGCGGCTCCAAGAAGCAAAAAGTGAAGAAAGCCGCACGCGGTCAGTCCAAGCGCTAGTCACAACTTCAACGATTCCGAAGCCCCACTTCTGCCTCTCTGGCCAGAAGTGGGGCTTCTTGCATTGAGCCCATCGCATCTTCTTAACACGCTGTGCGGTCTTTGCTTGCTATGATTGCAAGCGGGAACATTCCCCATCACACCCGAAACGTAAGTAAGCCGGGAACGAGGAGCAATCCGCTGGCGAGTCAACTTTTTGCCCGCAAGTCGATCGACAGGCTCATCTCTGAGGCCGAAGAACCCGGCCATCGCCTGCAGAAAACTCTAGGCCCCTGGTCGCTCACCGCGCTCGGCATCGGAGCCATTATTGGCTCGGGCATCTTCGTCCTTACCGGCACGGCCGCCGCCGGGGAACATTTCGAAGCGCCGTCGATCTTCCATGCGCAGGTCATGGATATCTTCTGGAATTTTCTTACCCATGGAAACCTGCACGGCGCGCTCATGCACGGCCGTCCGCCAGCGGGCCCGGCTATCGCGATCTCGTTTGTGCTCGTGGCAATCGCCTGCTCCTTCGCCGGGCTCTGTTATGCAGAGCTGGCCTCGATGATTCCCATTGCCGGATCGGCCTACACGTACAGTTACGCGACGCTCGGCGAAATCTTCGCCTGGATCATCGGCTGGGATCTCATCCTCGAATACGCCGTCTCGAATGTCGCTGTCTGCGTCGGCTTTGCCGGATATTTAAAGGCGCAGCTCGCGCAGTTCGGATTGGTGCTGCCGGAAAAGTGGTCTTCGCCTGTATGGGCCTCGGGTAAGTGGACGGGAGCCTATTTCAACCTGCCCGCATTCATCGTTGTCATGATCTTGAGCTGGCTGCTGGTGCGCGGCGTACGCGAGTCGGCCAAAGTGAATAACGTGATGGTCGCCATCAAGATCGCTGCCATCGCGCTCTTCCTCGGCGTCGGCGGAATGCTGGTGCAAAAGTCGAACTGGGTGCCGTTTGCGCCCTCCGGGTTTAGCGGCGTGCTTACCGGCGGAGCCATCGTGTTCTTCACCTATATCGGATTCGATTCGGTTTCGACCGCCGCCGAAGAATCGAAGCACCCGCAAACCGACATACCCTTTGGCATCATCGCTTCTCTGGTGGTTTGCACTGTGCTTTATGTTGGCGTCGCTCTGGTGCTGCTGGGCATGATGAAGTACTCGGTGTTTGCCGACGGCCCCGCCGCGGAAGCTCCGGTGGCCTACGCGCTGCAACAACTCGGAGCGCGTCCTATCTGGCGTTCGGTCATCATCATCGGCGCGCTTATGGGAATGCTGAGCTCACTGCTGGTCTTCCAGTACGGGCAAACGCGTATCTGGTTCGCCATGTCGCGCGACCGCCTGCTGCCTGAGTTCTTCTCACGCGTGCACACGAAATTCAAGACGCCGCACTGGTCCACCTGGATCGCGGGACTCGCGGTTGGCCTTCCTTCGGGACTGGTCGATATCGGCGATGCCGCCGATCTTTCCAATATCGGAACACTGTTCGCCTTTGTTCTGGTCTCCCTCGGAGTGCTCGTTCTGCGACGTACTCAACCGAACCGCCCGCGCGGATTCAAAGTTCCCCTGGTGCCCATCTTCCCGCTCATATCTGTGGTGCTCTGCGGAGGTCTCATGGCTGGCCTGACGGTGATCACCTGGATTAGATTCTTCGTCTGGCTAGGCTTGGGGCTGATTATTTACTTCGGCTTCAGCCGCAGCCGCAGCGAGTTCGCAAACAATTCCCTATAGACAAGAAAAAGTCCCGGAACCCCGAGCGACGGCTGAGGTCCGGGACTTCGAACGTCCGCGCATCAAGGTGTGATCGTCGAGCCGTAGATGTTCTGGTCTAATCCACCTGTTGCGTCAAAGCAGGCAGTTAAGGTTGACGTGCAAGTTCCTCCCGTCTCCGGATCGCCGGCTACGTCCGCGCCGTCGTTGTCAGCCGAGGTGTCAGGAGCGGGGACCGTATTCCTTTGGTCGGTCCATGTTGCGCCCACTGTATCCCCTTGTGCGGCGACTGTGATGTAGTCGCCGAAGAAGGGCACCGTCCTGCCGCTGAACTGCTCATAGTTGGGATTGGTAGGAGTGTCCGTCACCTGGATGCTCGCCCCCCAAGTCTTGCCACCATCCAACGACTCTGCATAGCGTACGTTTACGCACGCGCTGGTTTGCCCGGTAGCGCTATTGCATGGTGGTCTGGTTGGAGCATAGGTTGAGTCACCGCGAGAGTCATCCCAGATGGCGTTCACGCGTCCGGCCGATGCGGCAAGAAATGGGAAGAACTGGTGTCCAGTGCCGCTCGCCGAAAGTAGTGCTGGACTGCTCCAGGTGCTCCCGCCATTTGTCGAATACACGTATTCGATCTCGCCTTGTCCCGAAGCCTGTGCCACTTGGAAGGCCATCACCACCGTTCCATGAACGTTGTCAGCGGCGAGGTAAGGCGGAGCCAAGTCGAAACGTGGGAAGGTGTACCCGGTCGGGCAATTGAATGGCGCATCGCCACACTCGCGCGCACCATTACCAGAGAACTGCTCTGAAACAAAAGGTGTATAGACGACCGGGATGGTTGGCTTGCTGAAAGTTTGCCCAAAGTCGGTCGAGACCGTGAAGGCCGCGCCGCTAATGGCTTTGGGCGCTTGCGCGAAAGATCCGCCCGTGGTCGCCTGCCATCCGATGTACACCGTACCGGACGGCCCGATCGCAATCGACGGTCCCTGGTTGCTGCAGATTCCGGCCGAGATCTTGCGTGGAGCACTGAACGTCGCCCCATGGTCCGTTGAGCGGCTGAAGAGAATCTGGTTGCAGCCGGAGCCGTGGAAGTCTGACCACGCGGTGTAGATGTAGCCCGTCGCGGGATCGACCGCCATGCTCGTCTTGTCATTGAACGAGCCAAGGCCAAAGGTGTTCGTGGCGATGATCACTGTACGCAGGTATTTTGCGCCGTCAGTGGCGGTACTCGCCGGATCAACCGGTGCGTAGGTCGCCACCCAGATCGAGCCAATGTTGTTGCGGGTTCTACCAGAGACGCCGTTCTCTGTTCCGCGGCTGAAATTATTGCCCATGACAAAGAGATTGCCTTGGCCGTCCCAACCCATCACCGGGTCTCCCGCCGCGGTAGATCCGCGCAGCACGAGGCTGTGCAGAGGAGAAGCCGCGGCCTCGGATGAGGTGTCGCCGTTGTAGCCCGGCACCAGGCTATCGGTCCAGGTCTTTCCAGTGTCAGTGCTGCGGTAAAAACCAACCCACGCGTCTCCCGAGACGGGCACAGTGCAGTAATCGTTTGCCCCGCTCGCCCAAACGGCGGCATTTCGCGGATCGATGGCCAGCGTAGGTTCATTCTGCGGCCTGCGATCCACTCCGCAGCGCTGCAGAACCGCGTCGGTGTACGATCCTCCCGCGAGCTGATTGGCGCTGACGTAGGTGCTGTTTTGATCGACCGTGACGCGAACGTTTGCGCCCGCGGTCGATGCTGCGAACGAGGCTGTTGCACCTGCGCAGATAAGTAGGCTGGCAGCCGCTATTCGCCAAAGTGATCGGGCGCTGGATGTGGCAGGACGTGATTCGTTCAATGTCGCCATGAATTTCCTCCTAGATGGGAACGACGGTTTGTCGTACCGTGCTGAGTTTCCCGATGACCCTTGTTTGCGCCCGTATTGATCTAGGGCACCGGAAGCGGGTTGTCTGGGGCTTAGCTGGAGGATGTTGATTCGCTGGACGGAACAATCTCAGAACGGCAGGGCTCAGGACGAAGATGAAAGGTCGGAAATTAGCGCTGAAAAAAAACGCCGTTTCAGACCTGGGTACGACTATCTTGAACCGTTGGGAGTGAAGTAGAGCGGAGGTTAGTAGTCCACCCGCTCTGTGGTCTTGCTCCACTCCTCGAAAGCTTTCTGGGCGTCGGTATGGTCGAGGTGGATGAGCTCTATTTCACGCTCCTCTCGCGGAAGCCTGAACTGCTCGTAAAGGAAGGCGTCGCCAAAGCCAGCAGCCGCAGCGCCATCTGCGTCTGCCGCGTAATACACCCGCGGAATATGCGCCCAGTAGGAGGCTGCAAGACACATGGGACAGGGCTCGCAGCTCGTGTAGATCACGCAATCGGGCAAATGAAATTGCTGCACCTGCTTGCAGGCGGCGCGCAGCGCGACGACTTCGGCGTGTGCCGTGGGATCGTAGCTTCGCGTTACGCTGTTGGCACCCTCGCCGATGATCTTTCCCTCGCGCACGACGACCGCGCCAAAAGGGCCGCCTCCGGCCTTCACGTTCTCGACCGCAAGTTCGATGGCGCGAGAAATGAAACGAGTGTGCTCTGGCGAGTTGACCGCGTCAGGAGTGATCTTCTGTTGAACCATGAACCCGCCTTTCACCGGTCAGGACCGGACTCTCCAGCATCCTGCAATTTGCTCTGGACTGGATTGTTGGGGGAGATTGACAACCGATTCTAGCATCTCTCTCGCGCGGGGCTGGTGATACAGCAACATCTCACGGCAGAACATTCAGGTCTCTGCGCGTTTTTGCATAGAATGGTTCAGTGAACAACGATTTTATTACGCGGCTACCCAAGGCCGAACTCCACCTTCATCTTGAGGGTTCCGTCGATCCCCGCACGCTCAGCCAGCTCAGCGAAAAGCATCACACGCCATTCCCGTGGGCCAACAATCGCTATAAGCCGCTGCCCGACTCGCATCGTACGCTGACCGAGTCTGAGTGCGCGGCACTGTACAACTATGAGGATTTCACTGGTTTTCTGATCGCATTCAAATCGGTGACCGAGCGTTTGCGCGATCCAGAGGACTTCGAACTCATCACCTATCGGCTGATCGAAAAGCTCGCTGCCCAAGGATGCCTGCACGCCGAAGTCTTCGTCAGTGTTGGGGTCATCTTCTGGCGCGGGCAGCCGTTCGATCCGCTCTTTGAAGGCATGGAGCGCGGACGCATTCGCGGTGAAAAGGATTTTGGCACCACCCTGTACTGGATTTTCGACGCCGTCCGTCACTTTGGTCCCGACGAGGGAGAGAAGGTTCTCGCCAGCGCCATCCAGCACCAGCAGCAAAATGTGATCGGCATTGGCATTGGAGGCGACGAGCGCATCGCGGGTCCCGAGTTGTTCGATCAGGTTTATGCTCGCGCCGCTCGTCACGGGCTCCGCCTCAGTGTGCATGCCGGGGAAACCGTCGGCCCCGCGTCCATCTACGGCGCGCTTGACGTGCTCAAGGCCGAGCGCCTCGGTCACGCACTCAACGCCTATCACGATCCGCAACTGGTGGAGCGGTTGGTTCGCGAGCAGGTGCCGCTCGAGCTCTGTGTGACTTCGAACCTGCGCACCAGTTGCTGCACGGACCTCAATTCGCATCCCCTGCGTCGCTATTTCGACGCCGGAGCCCTTGTCACTCTGAATACCGATGACCCGGAGATGTTCCAAACGACACTTGTCGGCGAGTACCAGTTGGCGCAAGATGCTTTTGGATTCACCAACGAGGAATTGCGTCAGCTTGCCGCCAACTCGTTTCGCGCCTCATGGCTTCCTGAGGAACGTAAGCGCGAGCTGCTGAAACTGCTGTGACGGATCGCCGTCAAGGACACGAACTTACGATGCCTCACCCGCTCCACATTGGAATCGTCGCCTGCTCGGCCGAAGGTGCCGCGCTCTGCTACCGTACGATCTGCGCCGAGGCTCCGGCCATCCTCGGACCCCACATGCATCCCGAAATCTCGATGCACACGCATTGCCTCGGCGAATACATGCAGGCCATCGAGCGCGACGACTGGGACGCCGTCGCCGAACTCATGTTGTCCTCAGCGCGCAAGCTTCAGCAGTGCGGAGCCGATTTCCTGCTCTCGCCCGACAACACGATTCATCGCTGCTTCGAGCAGGTGGCTTCGGCATCGCCTCTGCCTTGGCTGCATATTGCGGAAGAGGTCGCCAACTCCGCCCAGGAACACGGATTCCAGCGCCTCGCCATCACCGGCACGAAGTACACCATGGAAGGCCCCGTCTATCCCGAGGTCCTTTCGCGACGCGGCATCGAATACCGCGTTCCCTCGCCGCTCGACCGCGGACGCATCGACCACATCATCTTCAGCGAACTGGTGAATGGCATTTTTCGCTCCGACTCGCTCGGAGTGCTGAGTACGATTGTGAGCCGCATGAAGGCCGAGGGCTGCGATGCCGTCGTCCTCGGATGCACGGAGCTCCCCTTGCTCATCGGCAATGAAACGTCGCCACTTCCTGTGCTCGACTCCACGCGGCTGCTTGCCCGCGCAGCGCTTGCCCGTGCCACACGCGACGTGGCTCAGGCCGCGACAAAATAAGAAAGGCTCCCGGGATGGGAGCCCTTGCCCTGCGGAGCTTGTAATTCGCTACATGGCGCTCGCTGCCGCCGCCAAGAGCTTCACGAAAACGAATAATCCAAAGATCGCGCCGAATGCCGTGCCCCTCTTCACCTTGCTCAGTTGCGAAATGCCAATGGCCATCAGGAACATGGACCAGATGCTGAAGACGTCGAAAGCCCCCAGCAGAGTCCTCCAGAAGGGCATGGTGCTTGGGATGAAGTATCCGATGCTGGTGGCCGTCGGGAACTTCACGTCAAAAGCCTCCGGATCGACAACGCATACGACGATCGTTGCCAGAACCGTGCTTAGGATTGCAGGCAAGAACCCATAGGTCGCCACCGCCATCGTTTGCCGGAAATTCAGCTTCGTGCCAAAACCGAAATTGAACAAACCCAGCAGCACGCCCGCCACGATCACCAGTAGAAGCAGATTCGTGACCGGTGCCCCGTAAGCAACGAACCGTGCGCCTGTTTCCTGCTGCTGCATGATCTTTTCGCGCTGATCTGCTGGAATCTTCTCCATCCGCTCGGCGGCCTTCGGATTTGCCTGGATCTGCGATTCGATCACCTGTCCCCAGCCGATCTTCTTGTCGATTGCGAACACAAACGAAATTGAGAAGATCGAGACCAGCAGCCATGGAATCCACCAGCTTGTGTTGTTGCGCAGGTCGGCCATCGTTTTCGAGGGCGCGGTGAAAGTGTACAGCAGGCGTTGGCCTTGGCCGAGCGCAGGTGCGGACTCCACTGACACTGCAGAGGTGCTCATAAGGTCTCCACAAAATAGCGAAATGATGTTCGTGAGATTGTAGCCAATTTTGTCCGGCGAGGAGTCGAATTGTTCTCTGTTTCCGCTCTCACCCTTACGACGAGTGGTCATGGATAATACGCCAGCCATCGTCGAAATGCCTGACGAGTAGCGTAAATAGGCCGCTTCGCGTCTTTCCGTTCTTCATCGTTAGCACCCATCCGCCGCGCACAAAGGCAGTCTCCGGGCCGAGCATTTCCACCTGCACATCGGTAAACTGCAGGGTGCCCATCTCCTTCCCCGTGCCTGTGTAGGCTGCGCGATAGCGTGCATAAGCGGCGTCCCAACCGGCGGCACGCTTCGCACCGGCGAAAAAGGTCAGCTCTGGCGAATGCCAGTAGCCATCCATGTAACCCTTCAGATCGCCGCGATTCCAGGCCGCGACTTGCGCGTCGAGTTCGGCGCGGATTGCTTTCTCCGCCGCTGCTATGCCCGCTTGTGCTGCCAATGTGCCGCATAAAACGAGAATCGCGAAGGTGGTCCAGAGTTGTCTTTGCATGATTCACCTCTGTCCTGCTGCTCTCAAATTTTTGCCTGAATTCAGGGCCAATTTACCGGAAAAGTTGAATGAGAGTAGATCACCGAGTAGTCTCCTCCAATAACACTTACCACTCAGGGGAAGCACTTATGTTTCATTCGGAGGACTCATGAACCTTAAGCTCTTTCAGCGCACGCTCGACGAACGTATTGCGCGGCACGATCTTCTGAAGCACCCCTTTTATCAGGCGTGGAGCAACGGCCATCTTAGTCTCGATCATTTACGCGCATACGCTGACGAATATTTTCATCATGTCGCTGCCTTTCCCACTTTTCTGAGCGCGCTCCACTCCCGCCTGGCGGATGGGCCGTTGCGTCGGGCCGTCCTGCGCAACCTGGCAGAAGAGGAAATTGAAGGACGCGCTCACAGCGACATGTGGTTGGACTTTGCCGAAGGGATTGGGCTATCTCCTGATCGGGTGCGAACCGGCGAGCCAAGCCCGCCGGTCCGTAACCTGATCGAGCGGTTTTACCGCAGCGCCTGCAAGGATTCTCCCGCCGAAGTGCTTGCTACCTTTTACGCCTATGAGTCGCAGATTCCCCGCATCAGTGGGGAGCGTGCCCGAGGGCTGTTGCGGCATTATCGTGCCGACGCTCGCACCTGCGGATACTTTGCGCTCCACACCTATGCCGACGTTCGCCACTCGGAGATCTGGCGCGAGGAACTGATCAGGGTGATTGCACGCAACTGCAATCTCGCCGTTCCTGCCCTCGACGCAGCCGAACGCGCGGCCTACTGGTTGTGGCAGGCTTTGGATGCCAGTAACGCGCACAATCTTCAGTACCGCTACGCTCCCGCCATGTAGTGGAAGGCTCTCCAGGAAAGGCGGCTCATTGGGCCGCCTGTTAAAACCCTACTGTCTCTTCCCCGATTCGGACGCCTTCACAGATCCTGAATACTTTCGCTTGCTGTTCGGCCCGCAGTTCGATAGAGTGTCCGCCCTATGGTGAAAACGGTTCCAGTTGGCGCTAAAGGTACGGCAGAGGAGCGGGTGCAGTACGAACACACTCTGACGGCGCACAGTCATCAACTTCCGCCTCTTTACTCCACGCCGGACATGATCCGTTTGATGGAGACAGCGGGCTCCAATGCGTTGCATCCTTACCTCGAGCCGGGTGAAATCTCGGTAGGCACTGCCATTTCTGTGGAGCATCGCGCTCCGGCGGGCATGAACACTGTCGTGCGCGCCACCGCCGAAGTTGAGGCGATCGAGGGGCGTTTCTACAAAATCCGTGTTTCAGCGCACGAAGGGAAGCGTGAAATCGGCACGGGTGTCATTACTCGCGCCATCGTCCGCGTTGACGATTTCCTCAAGAAGCACGACATCCCCAAGCCGTAATTCTCGCGTTTTGTCCTGCTCTCAAAATAATGCTTCGAGTCGACGCCCCCATCTCCGCAATCCGCAGATGGGGGCATCGTTTGATAACGTGTGCGTCCGATGACGAGTTTCAAGTCGTGACGGAGCTTGAGCTTCCGCTGCCTCTTTCCGGTCAGGGCATAATCGGGTATTCAGGATCCCTACCCTCGCACAGCACGTCGCCCAACCGAGTCAGACTAAAGAGTTCTTTAAGCCGACTGTTGAGGTTTACGACACGAAGTTTGCAGTGTTCACGTCGAGCCGAAACGTACAGCCGAACTATTGCGCCGAGTCCCGAACTGTCCATATATTGAACGTCGGTAAGATCGAGAACGACGTTGTCCCGTCCCGTCAGTAGCGGACGCACTGTTTCGGTTAGCTCTTCCGATGTGCTTGAGTTGATTCTGCCGCTACAGAGAACCGTGGCTTCCGTGTCGTTCTTCTGGGTTATGACGTTCAATCCGGAGTTGGGAAGGGGATTCGCAGCCATGTGACCCTCCGTCCCCGCGCAGAGATGCAGTTTGGATACACTCCGCCGGGGTTTCGTCTGATTCAACTAGCCCGTCCCCTGTTGTCCAATTCCATCGTGCTACCGCGTCGAATAGAGCGCTATCGTTTCTCGGCGCCGCCTACTGACTTCGCCTCTCCCAGCAACAAATGCCGGAGCTCTGTGACCGTGATCTCGGGCTCGCCCGTGAGCATTACCGGATCCGGCGCCGAGTGAAATACATAGCTCTGCAATCCGGCTTTCTTCGCAGCGTCGGTGTTTACCTTCTTATCGTCGAGGAACAATGCTTCTTCAGGCTCGCACCCCAGTCGCTCGCAGCAAAGGCGGTAAATCTCAGGCGCGGGCTTCATGATCCCGAGTTCGCAGGAATAAATTTGGACGTCGAACTCGTCGAGCCAAGCGAATTTTCGCCGCATGGCTTCGAGCATCTTGAATTCCATGTTGCTCAGAATGGCGATCTTGTATCCCGCAGCCTTCAGGTCACGGGCAAACTGTACGGTCTCGGGACATTCCTTAGTCCATTGCTCGTTGTCCACGGCCATCAGCCGCACGGCTTCCTCGTCGCTGATTTCAATGCCGCAGTCGCTTCCGACTTTCTTCCAGTACCCTGCATTGTCCAGAGTACCCAGATCGATTGCTTCGCGATGGTGCCAGTAGATCTTCTGGAAGCTCTGCAAGTCCTTGCCAAATCGCGCACTCATCCGCTTCCAGTCTTCCAGAGTAGGCGGCAGCGACAACACTTTTCCGTAATCAAAAATGATGGCCTTCAACGTATGCATAACTGAAATCCTACACTCGCAACTTACCCAAGCGGTGGCGATTTGAGCTCGTGACACCGACGAAACCTTTGAAACCTTGAAACCTCGTCTTTTACAATCAACTCTCCATGTCATTTTCGTTTCAGGTTGAAGCCACTTGTGGCGCCGCGCGCGCTGGCCGTTTCATCACCCCGCACGGAGAGGTTCGCACTCCCGTCTTTATGCCCGTCGGCACCGTCGCTTCTGTCAAGGGTGTTCCGCAGGATCTGCTGGAAGAACTCGGCGTTCAGATCCTGCTCAACAACACCTACCACCTCTATCTCCGTCCCGGAGTCGAGACCGTGCGCCAGCTCGGCGGGGTGCAGAAGTTCATGGCATGGCACAAACCCATCCTCACCGACTCCGGCGGGTTCCAAGTATTCAGCTTGAGCGAGTTGCGCAAGCTCACCGAAGACGGTGTCCAGTTCCGCTCGCATCTGGATGGCTCGTTGCACTTCTTCTCGCCTGAAACCTCGATTGCCACCGAGATTGGCCTTGGCGCCAACATCATCATGGCCTTCGATGAATGCACCGAGTTTCCGGCCACCTACGAGCGGGCTCGCAAGTCGATGGAGATGACAGCGCGCTGGGCGCTGCGCAGCAAGCAGTATTTCGAGGCCCACAAGCATGAGGTGCCGTGGTTTGAGGAGAAGACGCGCCAATTCGGCTCCGAGCAAACTCAGGCTCTCTTCGGCATTGTGCAGGGAGGCATGTACGCCGACCTTCGCCGCGAATCCGCAGAGCGCACATTGGAGATTGGCTTCCCCGGATACGCCATCGGAGGACTTGCCGTGGGAGAGCCTCGCGACAAGACTTGGGAGATGATGGATGCGACCATTCCTCTGCTGCCCGCCGACAAGCCGCGCTATGTGATGGGAGTCGGCACGCCCGAGGAGATTGTTGAATACGTACGCCTTGGCGTGGACATGATGGATTGCGTCATGCCCACCCGCGCCGCCCGCCACGGACTGCTCTTCACCAGTGAGGGCAAGCTCAACATCAAGAACGCGCGCTTTGCCCGCGACGAAGGCCCTATCGACCCGCGGTGCCCGTGCAAGGTATGTGCAAGGTATTCACGAGCTTATCTTCGCCACCTGTATTCCTCTCAGGAGGTGCTGGCACAAGTGCTTAACACCGTGCATAATCTGGCGCATTACCTTGACATCATGCGGCGCGTCCGAGAGACTATCATTTCAGGGGAATTTGCAAACGCTCGTTCCGCCGTCTAGGGACCGGGCAAAGTTGTGGGCGTTCGCTAAGTTTTTACCTTTTCGCGGCCGTCATCCCCAATTTCTGCGTGCTGGAACTTGGAATTCGCGTTAATCTGAACTCCCAGATACCAGAAGAACTTTGGCACCACCGGTGAGTCACTCCTGTGCTCAGAGTGTGTCTCTCGTGCGCAGGCTCGCCGCGATGTTCCAGGTAGTTATATATTCTGCGCCGCGATATGCCAGCGGGCACCGGCAAGCGGCGGGAGCCCTAAAGAATGATTGCTCATTTCGCATCCCTCGTCCTGTTCCAGCAGTCTGGTGGAGGGATGACTGGTCTTCTGATGATGGTGGCGATCTTCGCCATCTTCTACTTCCTCCTCATCATGCCGCAGCAAAAACGGCAGAAGAAGTGGCAGGACATGCTGGCCAACCTTAAGTCCGGCGACCGTGTCACCACCACCGGAGGCATCATCGGTATCATTCTTTCCATCAGGCAAGCTGAGGGAACTGACGCGGGGAGCATTGTCCTGCGCGTACCCCCGGATAACCTGAAAATTGAAGTTGCTCGCAATGCCATCGCATCGGTCACCATCGACGATGGCGCAAAGAAATCTTAGGCGGTCGCGGTTTCCATGAAGAAGAACCTGCTTTGGAAAGTCGTACTCATCCTCGCTACTCTGATCGTGTTCGTCTGGGGAATTTTCCTCGGTACTGATCCTCAGAAGAGCCTTGAAGCCATCAAGACCCGCGGTCTTGTCGCTGGCATTCAGGAAAACATCCACCTCGGTCTCGATCTTCGCGGCGGCACCCACCTCATCCTTCAGGTGCAGGTCAATGATGCCGTCAACGCTGAAACCGATCAGACTGTCGAGCGTCTAAAGGATGCGCTGAAGAAGAAAAACATCAACTACGGCGACATCGTTAAGACCGATCCTGTGGCTGCTCCGCAGCGCATCAGCGTTCGTGGCGTCGATATCGGTGCCGCCGGCGACCTGCGCTCGCTCATCAATGAGCAGTTTGGTGAATACGATCTTGCCTCCGGCGCCGAGAACTCCTGGGCCGTGGCTCTCAAGCCGCAGGTTCTGGATTCCATCAAGAAGCGCGCCGTCGAGCAGGCGATCGAAACCATCCGCAACCGAATTGACCAGCTTGGTGTCTCCGAGCCGATCATTCAGGAGCACGGCCTCGGCGAATACCAGATTCTCGTGCAGCTTCCCGGCGTGGACGACCCTGCCCGCGTGAAGGAAGTCATGCAGTCCACCGCCATGCTTGAGATCCGTCAGGGTCTCGACAATGGCAAGGCCTACGGCAGCGAGCAGGAAGCTCTCGCCGCACATGGTGGCATTCTTCCTTCCGACGCGGTCATCATGAAGGGGCGCAGCATCGGTAGCAAGGGTGGCAATGAGAATGGCGAAGTCTTCTATCTGATCAGCCGTGTCTCAGCCGTCAGCGGTCGCGACCTGCGTTCGGCCGAGTCCGGACGTGAAGAGAGTGGTCGCCCGGATGTGATCTTCAATCTCACGCGCGACGGTGGCGAGCGTTTCTACAACTTCACCTCCTCACACATTGGCGAGCCTCTGGCCATTGTGCTGGACGGCAAGGTGCAGGAAATCGCGAACATCAAGGAAGCTATCCGCGACCAGGGCCGCATCTCCGGATCGTTCTCCGAGCAGCAGACGAAAGATCTTGCGATGATCCTTCGCTCGGGTGCTCTTCCGGCCTCGATCAAGTACCTCGAAGAGCGCACCGTAGGCCCGTCGCTCGGAGCTGACTCGATCCATCAAGGAATTCGTGCCGCGCTGATTGGCATGCTGGCCGTCATGGTCTTCATGCTGGTCTATTACCGTTTCGCCGGAATCAACGCAGACCTCGCGCTCGTCCTGAACCTCGTGATTCTGCTTGGATTCCTCGGCTTCTCGGGAGCCACGCTGACTCTGCCCGGCATCGCCGGTCTGATCCTCACCGTCGGTATGGGCGTCGATTCCAACGTGCTGATCTTTGAGCGTATTCGTGAAGAGCTGCGCGCCGGTAAAACTCCGCCTTCGGCTGTTGAGCAGGGATTTGGACACGCCTGGGTGACCATTGTCGATACGCACGTCACCACGATTGTTTCGGCGGCCATCCTGTTCCTGTTCGGAACCGGACCGGTCAAGGGTTTCGCCGTCACGCTGACCTTCGGTCTGCTGGCCAACCTGTTCACCGCCGTCTTCGTATCGCGCACCATCTTCGACAGCATCCTCAACCGCCACAAGGTTGGCGAGGCTCTCTCGATCTAGTTCGCCGGCGGGCAACTCCGGTAATCGGGCTGCCCGCCGCAGCAAGTCAGGTGTAGGGACCGCGGCAGCGACTGCGGCGCAAAAAGAATTCAAGAGAAGCCCGCGCTTCTCGGGTAGAAGGCTTCTACAGTGGAACTGTTTCGCAATACAAATATCGACTTCCTGAGCAAGAAGTGGTTCTTTCTCGCTCTCTCGCTCGTCTTCTCCGTCGCTGGCATCATCTCCATGGTTGCCTGGCACGGCATCCCGCTCGGCATCGACTTCCGTGGTGGCACTGTCGTGGACGTCAAGTTCACCCAGTCGCCCAACGTGGATGCGATCCGCCATGAGCTCGACCGCGCCGGTCTGAAGAACCCGACCATCCAGGCCGACACTCGCCCGGGCCGCAACGAGCTTCTCATCAAGCTCGACATCCGCGAAACCAGCGAGCAGGCACTCGATCAGGGCAAGGAAAAGATCATCAATGCCCTCGAGACCAACGCTCAGCCGGGTAAGACCGACCTGAACAACATTGGCTACACCTCGCTTCAGGACTACCTGCTCAAGAACGACCCCTTACATCTCGGAACCGATGCCCCGCAGCAGTATGGCCAGATGGCTCGCGCCATTGTTGATTTCCGTGACAAGACTCGCGGCGGCGTGCTGAATGCGGTTTCCGATATCAGCGGCATCGTTCCCGGCCCGGTCGTGCAGGCGCTACAGCAGGACTTCTTCACCTCCAACTTCGGCGTCCGCAACGTAGAAATCGTCGGACCCCAGGTCGGAGCTCAGCTTCGCCAGCGTGCATTGCTTGCTACGCTGTACTCGTTGCTCGGAATGCTGGTGTATCTCTGGTTCCGGTTCGAGCTGATCTACGGTGTTGCTGCCGTGGTCGCCTGCTTCCATGACACGCTGATCACCGTGGGTGCTTTCTCGCTGCTCAACACGGAGATCTCGCTGACGGTCATCGCCGCCATCCTCACCCTGGTCGGCTACTCGATGAACGACACGATCGTAGTCTTCGATCGTATCCGCGAGAACGTGAAGCTGCTGCGCAAGGAGTCGCTCACCGAGATTGTGAACCGCAGCATCAACCAGACGCTGAGCCGAACTGTTCTGACCTCCGGACTGACGTTCCTCACCGTTTTGGCACTGTTCCTCTTTGGTGGCGAGGTTTTGCACGGCTTCTCTCTTGCCCTGGTCATCGGCATCATAATTGGTACATATTCGTCGATCTTCATTGCCGCTCCCATGCTGGTTGCATATCAACAGTGGCGGGGTAAGCAGAGCGTGCCGGGAGCGCCGGCCACCAGTACTGAAGGCCGTCGCTACAAAACTCCTGCCAAGGCTTAACGCCGGGCTGGTCTAAAACGTGGTTCAGACAAGGCGGGCAGACCCCGAGGTCGCCCGCCTTGCTGTCTTCCGAGTCGGCTTTTCTGGTCTATCTGATTTTTTTGTGAATTTTTTTGAGGTTCGCGCCCGATTCCGGGAGCAAATGGAATCTCCCCGGTGTCTATTTGATTAAGTAACGGAGAACAGGCTTATGTTTGAAGACAGCCTCTTGGAGTCTGGCGGGAGGAACTCGAAGTTGCACCGGCGCGGCCCCTGGGCCACTATGGTGTCGTTCCTGATCCAATTCGCCCTCGTCGGCGTACTCGTGCTGATTCCTTTGATCTACACTGAAGCACTTCCCAAGCAGCAGCTGATGGGTTATCTGGTTGCTCCTCCTCCTCCTCCTCCTCCTCCGCCTCCACCGGCGGCGACCCCGGCGCCTGTTAAGGTGGTCAAGGTTCAGACCGAGATCGACAACGGTCAGCTCAAGGCGCCAACCACGATTCCTAAAAAGATCCAGATGATTAAGGAAGAGGACACTCCGCCGCCGTCGAGTGGTGGCGTTGTGGGTGGTGTAGTCGGTGGCGTACCGGGTGGTCAGGCCGGTGGTGTTGTCGGTGGCGTGCTCGGGTCCATCGTTTCCTCTGCTCCCACTGCGGTTCCCAAGGCGGCTACCCCTCAGCGCGTAAAGGTGTCCTCCGGTGTCACCACCGGTATGGTGATCCACAAGGTGCAGCCGACCTATCCTCCGCTGGCCAAGCAGGCTCGCATCTCTGGTGCGGTGGTGCTTCAGGCGGTGATTGGTAAGGATGGCAGCATTCAGAATCTGCGTGCGGTCAGTGGTCACCCCATGTTGATCCAGAGCGCCATTGATGCCGTGCGGCAGTGGAAGTACAAGCCGTACATTCTGAATGGCGAGCCGGTCGAAGTGGATACGCAGGTCACGGTCAACTTCAACCTGGCGGGAGCAAGCTAGTCCCGAATCAGGGGTAATCAGTTTCTGGCTTGCGTTATCGGCCTGAGACGGTTCCTTAACCGAACTTCAATGGTGGCAGGCGCATCTCTCTTTAGAGATCCTGCCAAACCTGCGGGTAGCTCCGCGTAAGCGGCGGCCCGGAAAGATCGCGCAGCAGCGGCTGCGCACTAACTCGAAAAATCAGAACTCTTTCAAGGCGTTCTGAGGAGGAAATTTCACTCATGGTTCTCGCAAACATTGCAACTCTGGTTCTGTGCAACCTGCACCAAGCCGCGGTCCTGCTCTTCCAGGAACCCGAGGGTGGTATCGGATGGGATCCGATCTCGCTGTGGAAGCAGATGGGCACGCTGGCCAAAATCGTGGTCATCGTCCTCTTCCTTATGTCTGGTTGGTCGATCGGTATCATGATTGATCGCGCGCTCGCCTTCTCGGCTGCCCGCAGCCAGTCGCGCGCCTTTGCCCCGGCCGTTGCCGGAGCCCTGAAGGACGGCAAGATCGAAGAAGCGATCAAGGTTGCCGACCGCAACAAGAAGAGCCACCTGGCCAAGGTTGTCGCCGCCGGGCTGCAGGAGTTCAAGGCTCATGGTGAATCCACCGAACTGCCTGGTGAAGAGCTCGAAGCTTCCCGTCGCGCCCTCGAGCGTGCCGAAGCGATCGTCCACGCTGAACTGAAGCGCGGTCTTGCTGGTCTGGCCACCATCGGTTCTACCGCCCCGTTCGTCGGTCTGTTCGGAACCGTGGTCGGCATTTTGAATGCGTTTAAGGGCATCTCGGGCGCCAAGGCAACCGGTCTGGCCGCCGTCGCTGGTGGTATTTCGGAAGCTCTGGTTACGACTGCTATCGGTCTGTTCGTGGCTATCCCGGCCGTCTGGATGTTTAACTACTTCACCGGTCGCGTCGAAGCGTTTGACGTTGAAATGGAAAACAGCTCCAGCGAGTTGATCGACTACTTCCTGAAGCGCCGCAACGTTCGCCGGTAACTGAACTCCCGGAGATAGGAACGAAATGGCAAACGGCAAGAAGAAAAGGATCGCAGGCGTCAACTCGGATATCAATGTGACTCCGATGGTGGACGTGATGCTCGTATTGCTGATCATCTTCATGGTGATCACGCCGATGCTCCAGAAGGGCGTCAGCGTGACCCTGGCGAAGACAGACAATCCGATCAAAATGCCTGAGGCCGACAAGGAAGACTCCCTCATCGTGGCTGTCATGCGCGACGGGAAGATTTACTTCAACTCCGACTCGGTTACGCCTGAGACATTGACCGACAAAGTGAAAGACAAACTTGCGAACAAGCCCGACAAGCGCATCTTCGTGAAAGCCGACGCCGGCGCCAAGTATGGCGACGTGGTCTCCGTGGTCGATAACGTCCGCTCCGCTGGAGTGGATCAGCTCGGCCTGCTCACCGAAGAGCGCAAGCAAGGCTCGCTCGAGTCACCGGCTACGCCCGGGACCAAGTAGGAGACAGCCGCTATGGCAATGGCAGTTGGCGGTGGGGACGGTGGTCCCCAGGCAAACATTAACGTAACGCCGTTGATTGACGTGCTGCTCGTGTTGCTCATCATCTTCATGGTGATCACTCCGCTCACGCCCAAGGGGCTCGACGCGCTGGTTCCCCAGCCGCCGAAGCAGCCCCAGAAGCAGACGGAGTCCAACGATCGCACGATTGTTGTTCAGGTGCTCAAGAACAACACGATCAAGATCAACCAGGACGACGTTACAATCGACAAACTCCAGGGCCGTCTGGAAGACATCTTCAAGACGCGTGCTGAAAAGGTTGCGTTCGTCAAGGGTGATGAAGACCTCACCTTCGCCGACGTAGCCGCAGTGATCGACAAGGTCCACGCCGCGGGTGTGGACAAGGTGGGTCTCATCACGGCCAAGATCGAACAGGGTCAATAGCCGTATCGCGAGAAAATGAGTACCGGGAGTGCGGTGCGAGCCGCGCTCCCTCCTCCTCGCAAGCTCCCGCATCGAGGTTCGGGAGAGTGAAGCGCCAGCAGCCTGCATCGGCCACCATTGGGCTGGCCCGGCTCCGAAGCTTCCCCTCGAGACCTTAAACTCCGGCCAAGAAATGGCAACGGAAGGTGACATCAAATGAACAGAATCGTACGCGTGCTGGCCGGTTTGTTCCTCGCTCTCATCGTACTGGCCTCTGCCGGCTGCACCAAGCTCCAGGCTCGCGACCACCTCAACAAGGGCGTGCAATCCTACAAGAATGCCCGTTACGAAGAGGCGATCGAACACTTCAAGACGGCCGTCAGTCTTGATCCCAAGCTCCTCAACGCGCGCATCTATCTCGCCACCGCCTACGCTCAGCAGTATGTGCCCGGCGCCGAGACGGAAGAAAACAAGCGCTTCGCCGCGCAGGCCATCGACGAATACAAGAAGGTACTCGCCGTTGATCCGAGCAACATCAACGCCGTCAAAGGTATCGCCTACCTCTACCTTCAGCAGAAACAGTTTGACGACGCTAAGCAGTACTACAACAAGGCCGTCCAGATCGACCCGAATGATCCGGAATCCTACTATTCCGTGGCCTTCATCGATTGGACTCAGGCTTACAAGTTCCGTCAGGAAGAACGCAACAAGATTGGCATGAAGGCCACCGACCCGCTCAAGGACAAGAAGGTCTGCGACGTGGTCAAGGCTCACAACGCTCCCATGGTTGAGGAAGGCATCAACCTCCTCAACAAAGCCCTGCAGCTCCGTCAGGACTATGACGACGCCATGGCCTACATGAACCTTATGTATCGTGAGCGCGCCGACTACGAGTGCGATACTCCAGACGCCCGCATCGCCGACCTCAAGGCGGCCGATGGCTGGGTGGACAAGACCATCGCTACCAAGAAGGAAAAGGCCAACAAGGCAGGTGGTCCGGGCGGAATCGTTCTGGATCAGCAACAGCAGCAGGGCAAGTAAGCGTCCTCTGTGGCTTTTCGCTGCGGCCCCTCTTCGGAGGGGCCGTTTGCATTTGCAGTGAAAATTCTGATTCCTTCTCTCGCCCGCTGTGTTCTAGACTAAAGCTTCACAAAACATCTGGAGTGAGTTGTGGCTGTCGATCTCAGTTGGGAACTTACTATCCTCGAAATCGTGCACGGGTTCTATCTCAACCTGCTCCACGAGTTTCTTGAGGACGAGGTAACCCCGCCGCGCGGTCTCGAACCTGAGTCCCTGCGCGCGCGAGATCGCGACGTTGACACCCTGCTGCCTGCCATGCGTCGCTGGCTCAAACTGCTCGACATGGCGATCACCCCGGAAATGCTGCGCCACAGCCTCACCGCCACGGTCGATCAGGACCTGGCCGAAGCTCTGCTCCGCTACTACGCCCGCAAGCAATCCAAGAACGATTTCGATCGCGACAAGACCGATTTTGTCGCGACGTTCCTATATCGCAATCCCCGCGTTCCGGGTCAGTGGGAGCGCCGCGGGTATTCCATGGATGGCGTCGCCCCGGTTCCACCGTTCGAGATTGCGCTGATGGAGATTCTCGACGACGCCGATCTACCGCAACTTACGCCCGACGAGACGCGCATTCTCGACGAATTCGAGTACCTGAGCGAAGAGGTCGAGCACATCAGTCATTTCGACCGCCTCATGGATTCCGGCCTGATGCAGAAGGCACGCACCATTAAGCACACCTTCGGTCCGGCCTTCTACCATCCGCACGCGCTGGCTACCATCGCCCCTTACAATGACAAGTTCGGCCGACGCTTCACCGAGCTCTTCAACTCAGCCACTTCGCGCATCAAGGCGTTTGCCGACGACATCCAGCAACGCGGGGGCAGCCTATCCTCGCGGGTCGATGGAGACGTCACCGTCCAGCAGCTCACGCAACTGGAAGTGCAGAAGATCCTGAAGACCGAGTACCGCCGCGCCCAGGATCATTTCCGCTACGTTTCGCGATTGAAGAAGGCCGTCGACTCCCGCGCGCACACTCGCATCCTCGACGAAGCATCCCGACCTGCGAGCGCAATCCGTGTTCCGACTCCGGCGCCACCTCCGATGCACGCAGCGCCCCCTGCGGCCGTACCCTCGCCCATGTCGAGCATGCATAGCTTTGGGGACCAGGCGTTGTTGCAGGAGGAAACTCGCATCCGTTCCGTGGAAGATTCGCTGCGCAGTTGGGTTCGGGCTGCCGACGAGCGCTTCCGGCAGATCGTTCCCATGAAGTTCGGCAACTTTGTCCTGCAACCGCACGAAGCGGATGCCTGCGCCGCTGAGTTTCATCAGGAGAAAAGTTTCCGTGGCGACAATGCTCGTGCTCTTGTCCGCATGGTGGCAGTCATGGCGCGCATGCAGGCTGAGATAGAGGAGTTCAAGCAGCGTCAGGACTCAACCCACCTCTGGCGTCCCCACGCCGACGCGCTTGTCCGCCTGCTCGAGGCTGCTTCGAGCGCCACCCAGAGCGCAATGGCTACGCTCAAGATCGCGTCGGATCGTGGATTGCTAGAAAAAGCGAAGGTGCTCACCGTCACTCTCGACCGCCTGCGCAATCGTATCGAACAGGTGCAGCAAACGTTGGCGCTCGCCCCCATGCAGGCAGCGCACTCGCAAATCTAGTCCCGTACCTTCTGCAAGCGGGATCCTGCTTCGACTTCCTGATTGTCTTCTCTGTTTCCCCGTGACCCGGTTTTTGGTAACATCCAGAACTTCACCCACCTCGGGGGTCTCAAGGGGAGCTCATGTTCAAACGAATTCTTGTCGCCAACCGCGGCGAGATAGCAGTTCGTGTCATTCGTGCCTGTCGCGAGATGGGCATCGAGACTGTGGCTGTCTATTCGGATGTGGACCGTCGCGCTCTTCACGTGCGCAAGGCCGATTTCTGTCAACACCTCGGCCCGGCGCAGGCGTCGGAGTCTTATCTGAATATTCCAAAAATCCTCGAAGCAGCCCGCCGCAGTGGGGCAGAAGCGATCCACCCCGGCTACGGATTCCTTTCGGAGAATGCCGGATTTGCGCGCGCCTGTCGCGAAGCGGGCTTCGTGTTCATCGGCCCCTCACCGGAGTCGATGGAGATGATGGGCTCCAAGACACGGGCGCGTCAGCACATGAAGAAGGCGGGAGTTCCTTTCGTCCCCGGAACTGAGAGCGGTCTTACCAGCGTCGAAGAGGCTCTGGAGGTTGCCGAATCGATAGGCTACCCCGTGATGCTCAAGGCGGCTGCCGGAGGCGGCGGCAAAGGAATGCGCATGGTATCCAGCGCCTCGGAACTCGCATCGGCTCTTCGCGCCGCCCAGAGCGAGGCCCAGCGCTCCTTTGGTGACTCCGAGGTTTACATCGAGAAGTTCATCGAGAACCCGCGTCACGTCGAAATGCAGATCTTCGGCGACACCCATGGAAATGTGATTTACCTTGCCGAACGCGAGTGCAGCGTTCAGCGCCGCCATCAGAAAGTTCTCGAAGAAGCACCGTGCTCGTTTGTCGATCCGGACATGCGCCGTCGTATGGGAGAAGTCGCCGTGCGTGTCGGCAAGGCAGCGAACTACTTCAACGCAGGCACCGTTGAGTTCCTCGTCGATGCCGATAAGAACTTCTATTTCCTGGAGATGAACACCCGCCTGCAGGTTGAGCACCCGGTCACCGAGATGGTCACCGGAATCGACCTCGTACAGATGCAGATCAGTGTCGCTGCCGGCGAGCCACTACCAATCAAGCAGGAAGATGTCGTGCTTCGCGGCAACGCCATGGAGCTTCGCATCTATGCCGAGGACCCCGACAACAACTTCTTCCCATCGCCTGGACGCATCACGCGCCTCATCTCGCCTTCCGGCCCCGGCATTCGCCGCGACAGCGGAATGTACGAGGGATGGGTGGTGCCGCTCGAGTATGATCCGCTGCTGGCGAAGCTCATCGGCTATGGCGAAAATCGCGAGCAAGTCATCAATCGCCTGCGTCGCGCCCTCATCGAGTACTTCATCGGAGGCATCAAGACGAACATCTCGCTCTTCCGCCGCATCCTCCTTCATCCCGAGTTCCAGGCCGGAAGCGTCGACACCGGATTCCTCGATCGCCTTCTCAAAGAGCCACGCATCACGGACGAACGCACCGAGCGTCGCCGGCCAATCGTCGCACTCGCGGCAGCGATCTTCTCTCAACAGCCGCCACCTGGCTCGCAACCAGCGCGCAATCAGGATGGACTGCACGCAGCCATGCCGCGCACCGCAACTCCCACCAACGGAAGCACCAAGCCGAGTGGATGGAAGGCTGCCGCACGCATCGAGGGGGTAGGCCGATGAAATACGAAGTTCTCGTGGATGGCAACGTATATCAAGTCGAACTGGAGCGCGTAAGCAACGGCTTTGAATGCACCGTCGATGGTGAGCCCTATGCGCTTGATGTTGTGATGACCGCGCGCGATGTGCTCTCCATCATCTACGAAGGGCGCAACTACGAAGCCAAACGCGAATACTCATTGATGGGCGAGACCCACGTCATCATCGGCTCGGAGCGCTTTAATACCGAGGTGCGCGATCCGCGTTCGCTCCGCAGCCGCCGCGCCGCCATGGCCGGGCAAGCCGGGCCAGCCAGAATCACCGCTCCCATGCCGGGAAAGGTCGTGCGGCTTCTCATCTCCGAAGGCGATGAGGTCGAACCTGGCCAGGGCCTCATCGTTGTCGAAGCCATGAAAATGCAGAACGAAATCAAGTCTACGAAAAAGGGAAAGGTCACCAGGATCCCCGTTCAGGAGTCCTCCGCCGTCAATGCGGGAGATCTGCTCGTGGTTATCGAGTAAGTGCTCAGCACAAATGAAAACGCCCGGCGCTGATGCCGGGCGTTTTTCCTTGCGATCCTTGTGAAACCTTGCAACTTGCCTCTCTACTGTCCGCTCCCCTTCAGCACCTGATCCGCCAAATAGTTCTCAATCGAGGCGCTGTTGTGCAGCGACTCATAGTAGGCGGCCTTCAGCAGTTGTTCCCTGCGGTCGCGCAACTGTTCGCGTATCGCCTGCTGCACGCGGGGATCGTTCAATTCTCTCTGCCCTGCGGGTTCGCGCGAAATCAGCTTGATGATGCGATAGCCAAATAACTGATGCGTGCCGTTATCCGCCGCCGGAAGCGGTTGCGTAAACTGCCCCGGCTTCAGCTTGCTGATCGCGTCGTAAGCCTGCTTGTCGCCCTGCAACGAGTTCTCGGGGATGAACCCGAGATCTCCGCCCGTGGCCGAAGTGTCCGGCTGCTCGCTGTAATTCATCGCGACGGTGGCAAAATCTTCTCCGCTTTCCAACCGGTTCAGCAGCATCGAGACTTTCTTCTTCGCCTCGGCCTCATTCTGCGCCTTGTCATTCTTCAGGTTTCGCACCTGAGGATTCGGCTGCGTCGTCACCAGAATCTGCGCCAGGTGATACTGCGGCACGATCAGGTTGAACTCCGCTTTGTGCTGGTTGTAGTAGTTCGAGATATCGCTGTCGCTGATGTTGATCTTCGACGTGATCTCTTTGTTCAGCACTTTCTCCACGGTGATCGAGCGCCGCAGATCGCGCTTGAACTCATCGAGTGTGATGCTGCGCTCTTTCAATCGCTGATCGAATTCTTCCTTGGTGAAAGGGGCGCGAATCTCGTTCAGCTTGCTGTCAACTTCTTCATCGGTTGCCAGCAGCCCGAGCTTTTCCGCCCTTTGCAGCAGAATCTCGTTCTCGATCAGTTCGCGCAGAATACTCATTCGCAGGCTCTGCGCCTGTTCATTCGAAGGCGAGGGCTGACCTTCGGTCTGGTTGCGATAGTACTTCTCGACTTCTGAGCGCAGAATCTTGCGTCCGTTGACTCGCGCTACGACGTCTGAGCTGCCCTGCGCGCCTTTGCATCCCGCTCCCGCCAACAATGCCAGCGCACACAGAACCAGCGCCGCGCTCCAAACATTCATCTTGCGTTTCAATCGAGATCCCTCCAAACCCTGCGTGGTACCCAGCTCAACAAACACCAGTTCTGCAAATTCACTGACAAACGTGCTTCCATCGCGATTTTCGCGAGCCGAACGTTACATCGAACTTATTCGCCTGCTCCCGCAGATGCCTTCGCCGGAGGCTCTTCGCCTACCGCCTTCAATTCCTTATCCAGCACTAGCCGCAGCTCTTCGGCGGGCACTGCGCCCTCCAGCTTCGTTCCGTTGATGAAGATAGCCGGAGTCGCCTCCACGCCCAGCGATTCGGCTTCCTTCACGCTGTCGTTCAAGTCCGTCTTGGGCTGCTCTTTTACGCAGCTTGCAAGAGTCTCGGTGTTGGCCGAGTGGCGCTTTCCCATATCCAGCGCTACGCGATCCACCTCGGCTGTCTGCACTGCCTGCGGACGCTTCTCTCCCTGAATCTCACGCCCATTGGCGTGCACGTAATCTGCGAAGTCCCAGAACGCGCCATCGCTCTGCTTCGCCAGGCACTGCGAATCGATCGCCGCACGCTCCGCCCAAGGATGAATCTGCGAAAGCGGAAAATCCTTGTACACCACCTTGATCCGGTCGCCATAATTCTTCAGCACATCGTTGATCGTGCGGTGCATCTGCGAGCAATAGGGGCATTGGAAGTCGTCATAAACAACGACCGTCACTTTTGCGTTTTTATTGCCGCGTACCGGGCGCCCTTTCAGGTCGATCTTCGACATGACTTCCGCCGTGGGATCGCGCGTCAGGTCCATCTTTACCACGGAAATCAGAGTCTTACCATCTTTGCTTACCAGCATCTGCCGCGTCTGTGACTGCGGACCATATGACATCTTCACTTCCATCTGATCGTAGCCGGCGAACTCTGTACTGGGCTTCCGCGGACTCACCTCTACGTTGACATAGGGAGGCAAGCTGAAGGTCGAGCGAATCTGCTTCTCGATTCTGCGGTCCAAGTCTGCGCCGCTCGGGCTCTGAGCCCGGCAACCCACTGCCAACAACAAAAGGCACATCATCATCAAACGGCGCATGCACACTCCCACCAGTAAGGTGCTGGTAAACCAGTAGAATTATCTCACGCGCCCCATTTCAGGGCACCCGCGGCGCTTCAAATAGCGAAGCCGCCAACAGGCGGCCCCGATCATTCATAGCTTGGATTCTCGTATTTCGGTTTCCCGCTGCACGATTCGCTCTATCGCAAACTCTCCACCGCCAGCACCGCATTCATCGACCCCGAGCGGAAGCCTTCCACATCGAGCGCAACGTACTTGAAGCCGCAGGCCTTGATCTCCGCACTCATCCGCGCAAACATCTCCAGCGAGAGCGCCCGTTCCAGTTCGTCGCGCGCGATTTCGATCCGCGCCACGTCGCCGTGGTGCCGCAGCCGGAACTGCCGGAAACCCATAGCCCGCAGCGCATCTTCTCCGCGCTCTACCTGCTCCAGCGCCTCACGAGTCACTTTGCGCCCGTACTCAATGCGCGATGACAAACAGGCCGACGCAGGCTTGTCCCACACCCGCAACCCTGCCTCAGCGGCCAGTGCGCGAATGTCCGCCTTGGTCAGTCCGGCCTCCAGCAGTGGAGCCGCGACTCCGTGCTGCTGTGCCGCCTTCTGACCCGGACGCCAATCGCCTTGGTCATCCAGGTTCACGCCATACGCAACAGCCCGCCAGCCCTTGTCTGCGGCGAACTTTTCCATCCCCGCAAAAAGTTCATCCTTGCAGTGGAAGCACCGCATCGAGTCATTGCGCTGATAATCGGTGTTTTCAATCTCTTCCGTTCGCACCGTGTCCAGCGGAATCCCGCACTCCTGGGCAAATGCGATTGCATCGCGCATCTGCGCCCGCGCCAGCGAAGGCGAATCCGCCATCACCGCCAGCATGTTGTTGCCAAGCACTTCGTGCGCGGCCCAAGCCAGGTAAGCTGAATCTACGCCACCCGAATACGCCACCAGCACCCGCCCTAGCTCTCGCAAATGCGCATAGAGACGCTCGCGTTTTGCAGCCAGTTCGTCTGCTGTTCCAAGGATGATTCCGTCTGAAGCCATGTATACATTCTAAACGAGTGCCGCGCCGGGTTCACGTGGGCCCTTAGTGGCCCTGTTTTGCAGCCTTTTCGATTAGTGCTGCCACTTCTTTCGGTCGAGAGACATACACTGCATGACTTGCTCCTGCCACTTCGACCGTGTCACTCTTCGCCCGCTGCGCATACCACCGCTCCAGGTCAGGATGAATCGCCCTGTCCTTGGTGGCCACCAGCATCCAGCTTGGTTTGCTTCTCCATGCTGGATTCGTGATCACCGCCTTGAAATTGTCGGCTGCATTCATTACCTGCGATCGAGCCATGAACGCCGCCTCGGCCTCGGGCACATCGGCGGCAAAGAGGTCGTGGAACTGTGCGAGGTCAAGATAGGTGAACCCATCCGGTGTCTTCTTGATTGCCGTTGACTTGCTCAGATCGCTCGGAAAGCGCTTGCCGTCATCGGCCTCGTTCTCTCCTGCGTCCGGCATGTGTGCCGCGATATATACCAACCCAACCACGTTCGGTTCATTTCCGGCTTCGGTGATCACTGCTCCACCGTAGCTATGTCCTACAAGGATGCACGGTCCATCCTGCAGTGCCAGTGTTCGTTTTGTCGCAGCCACATCGTCTTTGAATGTCGTCTCCGGCTCCTGCACGATGCTGACTTTGTATCCATCCTTCACCAGGATGTCGTAAACACCTCTCCAGCCCGAACCATCTGCCCACGCGCCATGTACCAGAACGATGTTTCGCACCGGAGGTTTCGATGGAGCCGAGGGCTTTTCTGCCGCGCCGCTCTGCGCCAACATCGTGCTTGCAAACAACCCGAAGAGTGTCGCCGCGCCCCTCAAGACTCGCAGCAATTCGACATGAGTGCTCATCCTCATCCTCCAATCACAAGAAGAGCCCGGAAACCTTCCGGGCCCGCGACATTTGATCGATAGCTTCAGCAGTAATCTGACAGGTGGCGCCTAGAAACCGCCGCCCGGGTCGTCATACAGTTCCATCACTCGAAGCGACTCTTCACGTTCTTTTTCTGTTGGCGCCTTCGGAGCGGCAGTCATCTTCACATGTTTTCCCATGTGTGACTTGCACATGTCCTGATTGGCGATCTTGTGCACGTTGCCGGAATCGTCCACCAGCACGGCGTCGCCTTTGATCGTGCAGGATGGGTCGCAGGTCGGCGTCATACTGCTGCCCACGCTGGTTACGCACGAAGAGGCACACACCGTGCCGCTTAACTTCATCGTGCTATCCGGGTTGTTCATGGCTTTGGACGCATCTTGTGCCTGCAATAGTCCTACGGAGCCCAGTACAACGACAAACATCCAACCGATTCGTTTCATCTCGTTTCCTCCTGGCTTGGCGATTTTGATTGAACGCAGGCGACCGGGCTACCACGTATTCGGTCTCTGCAGCACTGGGGCGGTGCTTCTTTCTCTCTTGCAGAGTCTGATGACTCCGCCCTGAGAAGGTATGCAATAAATCGAGTGCTTCTCGTCCGGGTTGCTGGATTGGTTGTCTCGATGTTGAGTGACAAACCGCGCCAACGCGCGGCGGAATAAACCATCCTTCTATTCACCTTGATCATCGAAAACGGCAGGGCTGCAGGAACATCAAGTGACCGAACAGACCATCTCGCATTACCGAATCGCCGAGAGGCTCGGTGCCGGAGGGATGGGTGTTGTTCATAAGGCGGAGGACACCGAGCTAGGTCGTTCCGTCGCCATCAAGTTCCTGCCCTCGGACGTGGTGCGCGATCAGATTGCGCTCGAACGCTTCCGCCGCGAAGCGCGCGCTGCGTCTGCCCTGAACCATCCAAACATCTGCACCATCTACGAGATCGGCCAATGGCAGGACGAGCCATATATCGTCATGGAGTATCTCGATGGCGAGACGCTCAAGCACCGCATCTCCGGCAGACCTCTCGATCTGGAAACACTGCTCGGCTTAGGCATCCAGATCGCAGATGCGCTCGATGCCGCACATGCCGAGGGCATCGTTCACCGCGACATTAAGGCAGCAAATATCTTTGTCACGCGCCGCGGGCAAGTGAAAATCCTCGATTTCGGACTGGCGAAAGTAGCCGCACGCCGTGCAGAAGTGCGTGTCACGGATTCAAACACCACGGCTGCTGCTCCTGCCGAGCAACTCACCAGTCCGGGCAGCACTCTCGGCACGGTTGCATACATGTCTCCCGAGCAGGTGCGCGGCAGGGAGGTCGATCAGCGCACGGACATTTTCTCCTTCGGTGTCGTGCTCTACGAGATGGCAACCGGGCTTCTGCCGTTTCCCGGCGAAACACCCGGACTGATCTTCGATGCCATTCTGAATCGCGCGCCTACTCCGCCCTCGCAAGCGAACCCGCAGATTCCCGCAGAGCTGGTGCGTATCATTACCAAGGCACTCGAGAAGGATCCCGAGATGCGCTATCAACATGCGAGCGACATGCGCACCGATCTCAAGCGCCTCAACCGCGAACGCGAGTCGGCCAGCACACCTGCAATTCCGGTTGCTGAGTCAAAACGCTCGTCCAGTCGCCTTCCCCTGTTCGTCGCTGCGGCCGTGCTGGTCGTCGCGATTGCCGGGGCGCTGATGATTTATCGTTCGAAGGCAAAAACAACCGCTGTTGATACGGCCGACAGGCCTGCGCCTTCCGCCGAAGTCGCTGTGCCATCCGTTCGCACAATCGCCGTGCTACCGTTCCACGATCTTTCTGGCGAAAACGAGGGAGAGTGGGGACTCGGTATGGCCGACGCAATCATCAGTCGGCTCACGACGCTGAGAAATCTTGCCGTGCGACCTACCAACTCGGTTTTGCGATATGCGAAGACGGCCGGAGATCCCGTCGAGGCCGCGCGCGAGCTTCAGGTTGATTCCGTCCTGGCAGGAACGTACCAGCGCCTGGGAAACACGACGCGCATCTCGGTTCAACTGATCGACCACGGTGCCACGCGCTGGGCTGGCCGTTTTGATCTTCAAGGCCGCGACCTGCTGCGCTTCGAAGACGATGTCGCGCAGAAGGTCGTTGAGGGCTTGAGTGTGCAGCTCTCCGGCTCCGAGCAGGAGGCACTCAAGATTCCCTCCACCTCCTCTCCTGAGGCATACAATCTCTCGTTGCAAGCCCGTGCGTACCTCAACGATTACTTCGTCACCTCGCGGCTTGAGCAACTGCGCGATGCCCGACGAGCAGCCCAGCAAGCCATTCAAAAAGATCCGGGCTTCGTGGACGCCTACTCTCTCATCACGCAGACCTTCTATTACGAGGCAGCGAATTTCCAGGAGGGCGGTGCTCGAAATCTTGCGCTTGCCGAAGAGAATGCCCGCAAGGCCGTGTCCCTGAATCCACACTCCTTCGAGGCCAATCTTTCGCTCGGCGCTGTTTACGGTGAACGAGGAAAGAATGAGCTTGCGATGCCTTTGCTGCGCGAAGCCGTAAAGCTCGCTCCGAATTCACTGACAGCCTGGGAAGACCTCGGCTATACTTACCACTACACCGGACTCACCGACCTCGCTGAAGCGGCCTTCCGTCACAGTCGCGATCTCAATCCCGCGCCGCCGCGTATCTACTGGATGCACGGGCGCATGCTGCTCTACCAAGGCAAGTACCACGAGGCGGAAGAGGAAGTCCGGCAGGGCCTTGTTCGTCATCCAGACCAGTTCAAGTTGCTCTCTTTCCTGGGATACTTTCTCTACTATCAGGGCAAGCTCGACGAGGCTGAGCAAGTGCTCAGACGCGCAGTACAACTCCGCGGTTCCAGCGGTGATGACTCGCCCCTGATTTCTCTTGCTATGGTGCACGCTGCTCGGGGACGCCGCGACTTGATCGACCCCGGCCTACTGCGCTACACGCCTGAGAGTATCGTTGACGGCGATCTCGCCGAGTGGATTGGTTCCATGTACGCGCTGCTGGGCGAAAAGCAAACGGCGCTCACCTGGTTGCGCCGAGCCGTCCAACTCGGAAATCACAACTACCCCTGGTTCCAGCGCGACAAGAACTGGGATAAGTTGCGCGATGATCCCGAGTTCCAGAGCATCATGCGCGAGGTGCGGAGCCATTGGCAGCGCTACGTTGATTTGTTCGCCCAAGCCTGAGGTTCAGGCACATTCTCGCTCATCGTCCTCGGTACACCCCGTTTTCATCCCTCGCATCCATACCCGCATAGCTAAACAAACAGGAGCTGATGGAATGGGATTATTTGGATTCGGCAATAACAAGCTGAGAGGCGCTCGTGTAGCGATCCTCGCCACCAATGGCGTTGAGCAAATAGAACTCACCAGTCCCAAGAAGGCCCTCGAGCGTGCTGGTGCAACCGTGCACGTCATCTCGCCTCATAAAGCATTCAAGGCCGGGAAGATTAAGGCGTGGAATCTCGTGAAGTGGGGCGATTCCATCAAAGTCGATGTTTCCCTCTCCGACGCGAGCGTCCATCGTTATGACGCGCTGCATCTGCCCGGCGGCGTCATGAATCCCGACTTCCTCCGCATGGATGGCGGCGCCGTCGAGTTCGTCCGTGCATTTTTCGCCGCAGGAAAGCCTGTAGCATCCATCTGCCATGGTCCGTGGCTGCTCATTGAGGCAGATGTTGTTCGCGGAACTACGCTCACCTCGTGGCCCTCGATCAAGACCGACCTCATCAATGCCGGAGCAAACTGGGTGGACAAGCAAGTAGTCGAAGACAACGGACTGGTTACGAGCCGTGGTCCCCAGGACCTCTCAGCCTTTAATCGACGAATCGTCGATTTCTTCAGCCGGCCCGTCGTCTCGGCGCGCTCCGCCGCGGCCTGAGAAGTGTTTTTCAGATGGGTTGAGACCGTAAGAAAAAAGCGCTGCTCAAATGGGCGGCGCTTTAGTATTTACCTCGCTTAACCTCGCGAAACTTCGCCTACAAGATGTAACGCGACAGATCCTGATCCTTCACGATATCCGCCAACATCTGCCGGACGTATTCGCGATCGATCTTCACTTCCTTCTCCTTCAGGTCCGGAGCTTCGAAGCTGATCTTGTCGAGCACGCGTTCCATAATCGTGTGCAGGCGGCGAGCGCCGATATTCTCTGTCGTCTCGTTCACCCGCGCGGCGAATATGGCGATCTCTTCAAGCGCGTCCGAAGTGAATTCCAGCTTCAGGTTCTCCGTTTCGAGCAGCGCCACGTATTGCTTTGTGAGCGACGATTTCGGCTCGGTCAGAATCTTGACGAAGTCTTCGACCGTCAGCGACTTCAGCTCCACGCGAATAGGGAAGCGGCCCTGCAATTCTGGAATCAGGTCGCTCGGCTTCGATACGTGGAATGCTCCGGCGGCGATGAACAGAATGTGGTCCGTGCGCAGCATTCCATACCGCGTGTTGATCGTCGTTCCTTCCACGATCGGCAGAATGTCCCGCTGCACGCCTTCGCGCGAAACATCCGGCCCATGTCCGCCTTCGCGTCCGGCGATCTTGTCGATCTCATCGAGGAAGATGATGCCGCTCTGCTCCACTCGGTCCAGCGCGGTCTTCGTCACCTGGTCCATGTCGATCAGGCGCTGTTCTTCTTCGGCGATCAGGTATTCGAATGCTTCAGCAACCTTCATCTTTCGCTTTTTCGTGCGCTGGCCAAAGATGTTGGGCAACATGTCCTTGAAGTTGATGTCCATGTCTTCAATGCCCTGGTTGCTGATGATTTCAAAGGCAGGCATGTTCTTCTCGCGCACATCGAGTTCCACCATGCGCTCGTCGAGCTTGCCTTCTCTCAATTGCTGACGCAGCTTTTCCCTCGTGCGTGAAGTGCTCTCTGCAGGCAAGGTGATCGCCGTTGAGTCGCCAGGAATCGTCGTTGGACCCGAGCCCGCGGCAAATCCCGTTGCTCCCGGAGTGCTGCTTCCCGCGCTGGCTCCATCGGTTCCCGTGGTGGTGGAAGTCGTTCCCGGCGTCGGAGGCAGCAGCAAGTCGAGAATGCGTTCTTCCGCGTTCATCTCGGCCTTTTCGGCTACGTCTTCCAGCTTTTCCTCGCGCACCATGTCGATTGCGATTTCGATCAGGTCGCGGATCATCGATTCCACGTCCCTGCCCACGTATCCGACTTCGGTGAACTTCGACGCTTCAACTTTGAGGAACGGTGAATTCGCAAGCTTCGCCAGCCTGCGCGCAATTTCGGTTTTGCCCACGCCCGTTGGCCCAATCATGATGATGTTCTTCGGCATCACCTCTTCGGCCATTTCCGGCGAGAGTTTTTGCCTGCGCATCCTGTTCCTCAGGGCGATGGCCACGGCGCGCTTCGCGTCCTGCTGGCCCACAACGTATTTATCCAACTCAGCTACAATCTCGCGCGGTGTCAGTTCGTCCAACGCGAGTGAATCTTCTTCTGCGGTCTGTGGCAAATAAATCGCCATTCCGAATCCTTTCGGCGTCCGGGCCACTTGGCTCGTTTTTCCGACGCCCACTTCAATCGCGTCCCTTGCTGGGGAGCCGCGAGTCCTACAGTTCTTCGATGGTGAACTTCTCGTTGGTGTAAATGCAGGTTTGCCCTGCGATAGTCATCGAGGCTTCGGCAACTTTTCGCGCATCTAGATCCGTGTATTCCATCAGCGCTCGTGCTGCGCTCAGAGCAAACGGCCCTCCGCTTCCGATCGCGGCGATATCGTTGTCAGGCTCAATCACGTCTCCGTTGCCGCTCAGCAGATAGGTCTGCTTCTGGTCGGCCACCAGCAGCAGAGCCTCAAGCTGGCGCAAGCTCTTATCGGTTCTCCAGTCCTTGGCCAGTTCCACGGCCGAGCGCCCTAGGTTCCCGGCAAATTGCTCGAGCTTGGTTTCAAAGCGGGCAAAGAGCGAAAAAGCATCGGCTGTCGAGCCGGCAAAGCCAGCCAGGATCTTGTCCTGGTACAGGCGCCGAATTTTGCGCGCTCCATGTTTGATCACATGATCGCCGAGAGTCACCTGCCCATCGCTCGCCATCACTACTCGTCCGTTGCGGCGTACGCACAGCACGGTAGTAGAGCGGATTCGGTTCTTTTGATTCTTGGAAGATGTCTCGGTGGAAGTAATACCAGCAGTAGATTTCATCGACATTGGCGTAGTTCACCATTATAGCAGCGCACTCACATCCATCCTTCCGAACCTCGCGTGGCCGTGGGCGACGTTCGGCTTTCGCTATTGTGTTCACCATCTATTCGCAATCTCATCGCCCACCAGCAACTCTCGCCGCGGTATTTGCCACCTAACTTCAGTGTCGGGTGCCGAATTTGCACTCTTCCCATTGACGCTATCCATTGCCGGTTGGTAGGCTTGTTGAGTCAATAAGCGAATGAGCAGGCAAGGGAGGGGCGTTCTCAACGCTCAGCGGCCACCTGCCCTCCTGTTTCTGGCTTGAGTTTGCGGCCGCATCTTTGCAATTCTTCGGAGATCACATTGCGGAAGCGCTGGTACATTCTTTTTGTCGCGCGCGACTCTGACGGTCAACTCCGCAAAATCCCCATCCCCGTACATTACCTCTACGTATTTCTCGCCGGAGCTCTCATCGGCATGTGCACCATCACCGGCATGGCTGGCTCTTACGCCCGCATGCTGTGGAAGGTGGAGCGCTTCAACGATCTGCGCGCCGAAAAGGACCAGATCAAGCGCAACTATTCGCAGCTTGAACAGGCCACCAAAGAGAAAGATGTTCAAGTAGCGTCGCTCGGTTCTATCGCCTCGGAAGTCTCGGCCATCTACGGGCTCAAGACAAACCCCCGCCTGCTGCCGACCAATGACAATGTGCAGCCCGAGCAGTATCAGGCATCGCTCAACACTCTCTACGCCCTCCGCGGATCGGCCCTTACCGGAGCCGCCGCCGCTGGCATGCAGGACGCCGGCACGCGCCGCCTTGCATCGCTTTCAGACTGGGCTCGCGCTGCAACCGCTCCATCGCTCTGGCCTGTTGAGGGACGCCTGACCAGTTCCTTCGGCGAGCGCGTCGATCCGTTCAATGGTGAAGGTGCCTTCCACAGCGGCATCGATATCTCGGTGGCCTATGGCACTCCGGTCCACGCTGCCGCCGATGGTGTAGTAACCTTCGCCGAGTTCATGAGCGGCTACGGACGCCTGATCAGCATCGATCACGGTCATGGCACCTCCACCCGCTATGGTCACCTCTCCGGATTCGCCATCTCTCCCGGCCAGCATGTTCGCCAGGGCCAGGTCATCGGATACGTCGGTACAACAGGCCGCGTCACATCGCCCCACCTGCACTACGAAGTCCGTATTCAGAGCGTTCCGGTGAATCCGCACAAGTACCTCCGCACCACCATGGCTCGCATCAATAGACACACTGAGAGCTAATCAGAACCGCCGAGCTGCTGTTTATCAGCTTGTTTCTGAGCAGAGTCAGCATTCCCATTCGCCGCTTCCATTCATCTTCAGCTCCAACTTTTGCCCTATTCCGCCGCGGAATTCACACGCATTTCACACATTTCGGAAACTTTTTCCCCGCGCCGGTGTCTGTTAAGGAGTATCTTTCCTAAACACGTGGCGTCCATTATGAGCATTGTTGATTACCTCCCAGCTAACCCTATCGTTGTCCTTGTCACCTCCTCTGCCGCCGAAGCCATTGAAGCGATGGTTCACCGGGGCATGGGTGCCGCCACCGTTGTAGATGAGCACGGCGTCGTCGCCGGCATCTTCACCGAGCGCGATGTGATGACCCGCGTCGTACTCTCCGGACGCGACCCGCACCAGATTCCTTTGCGCGAGGTGATGAGCACGCCGGTCCTTATGGCTACGCGTTCCACATCCATCGCCGAAGCCACCGCCGTCATGATCAACCACCAGAAGCGCCACTTGCCCGTGGTCGAAGACGATGGCCGCATCATCGGCATCCTCTCCATCCGCCACGTGCTTGAGCGCAAGGTGGACGAACTCACCGCACAGATTCGCGAGTCCGCCAACGTTTAGTTGACGGACTTCGTTTTATCTAACACCTCACTGAGCAAAGCTCAGCTGCTCTTTCTGTCCCTTTTCATCGGTGTTGGTTTTGTCTTTATGTCTCTTCCTGTGCTAAGCAAAAGGGCCGCCATGTTTGCTTTACTTCTCCCACCAACTTTGCAACCTTGAAACCTTGAAACTTTGAAACCTCGCCCTTTTCGAGTACTCTGCTACGTCATGCCAATTTCAGAGACTCGTCTCATCGAACGCATCCGTCTTGCCGCCGAAGCTGCGCACCCCTCGCTCCGCCGCTCCGCTCCAGCGCGTGTCACCCGCTCCATTGGAGACGACTGCGCCGTGCTCTCCACCGCTCCCGGCACAGAGACGCTCGTTACCACCGACTTCTCTCTCGAAGGCATTCACTTCCGGCGCGAGTGGCACCCTGCTGACGCGGTCGGCCATCGCTGCCTCACTCGCGGGCTATCCGACATCGCCGCCATGGGAGGTACGCCCTTTGCTGCTTTCCTGTCACTGGCTCTTCCGCACGATCTGCCACAGCGCTGGGCCGACCAGTTTTTCGATGGCCTGCTCGGCACCGCTCGCAGCGCCGGAGTCACCCTCGCCGGAGGCGATATTGCCCAGTCCCCCACGGGAGTGCTCGCCGACATCACGGTGATCGGCACGGTTCCCGAGGGCAAGGCGATCCTGCGCAGCACGGCCCGTCCCGGCGACCGAATTTTCGTCACCGGAGAACTTGGTGCTCCCTTCGCACTGCTCGAACAGATGTACGCCGCGCCCGAACGCCGCTTCCGCGCCTCGTCCTATCCGGCACACTTCTACCCGCAGGCCCAGCTTGAGGTGGCGCGCTACCTTGGCGACAAACAACTCCCCTCTGCCATGATCGACATCAGCGATGGTCTGTCAATTGATCTCGCGCGCATCTGCCGCGCCTCCGATGTCGGCGCCATCCTACAAGAAAACGCAATCCCCATCGCCTCGCTCAACCGCCATGAAGTCGAACTGCGCCACGCCCTCCACGGTGGCGACGAATACCAATTGCTATTCACCGTTCCCCCAGGCCGCCGCGTCCCCTCGGAACACAAGGGCGTTTCGATTTCGCTGATTGGCTACATTACGGAGGGCAACGAGGTCTCTATCGAGCACGAGAACGGCTACACCACCGAACTCGAACTCAAGGGATGGCAGTACTTCACGCCAGAGCCCAGTCGCGCCAATCGCCGGAGGAGATAACTCACTCGCCCCGGGGGACCAACTACCAAACGCAAAAAGGCCGCCTGTCAGGCGGCCTTCTCTGCAAACAGAACACTACGCTCGTTCGTAAAAGCGGAAGAAAAGCGACTGCTTCGAGACTGGCTCGACCTTCGCGACCAGATCCGCCAACTGCTTGTCGCTCAGTGGCGTGAACTCTTTTGCCAGCTTCACGTTTTCTTCGAGCTGCGCTATAGAGTCGCAGCCAATAATCACCGTGCTCACCGGACGCGACAGCGTGTAGTACATCGCCTCGCGCATATTCAGTGTTCCCGGCGTAGCCGCCTGCACTGCCATGCCTTCCCACGAGTGCTTTTGCTGATCGATAGGCGGAGGTGTCCACGTCGATAGAATCCTGCCGCGCGCGGGAATCTTCATGCCTATGATGCCCATCTGCCGTTCCACCGCCAGCGGCAGCAACTCTTTGTTGAAGCTGTAGTGATGCGCGTCCGCAGCATTCATCGCCAGCAGCACGGTGTCAAACGCATGCCGCCGGATGCACTCCATCAGCGCCTCGGGACGATAGTGCCCAGTCACGCCCAGGAAGCGAACGACCTTCTGCTCCTGCATCTCGCGCAGCGCTTCCATCGCGCCGCCCTTGGCAAAGATCTTTTCGACGTCGGTCATCGTGCCCACGTCGTGCAACTGCCACAAATCGATGTGGTCGGTCTTGAGCAACTGCAGCGACTTCTCGATCATGCGCAGCGAATCTTCGCGCGTGCGCTCTCTCGTCTTCGTTGCCAGAAAAGCCTCATTGCGACGGCGCTGCATCACCGCGCCAACGTACTGCTCGCTCCAGCGCTCCGGTCCGCCATAGATCGAGGATGTGTCGATGTAGTTCACGCCCAGGTCGAGAGCGCGCTCGATAATCGGCACGGCGACCTCTGCATTGTGTCCGCGCTCCAGCGCTGCCTGACCGCCAAGGCTGAAGATGCCTACGCGGAAACCGGTCTTGCCAAGATTGCGCGTCGGCATTTCCGTCTGCGTGATCGGGTTGAACGGCAACCCTGTCTTTGTCTCGACCTTTGTCGTTTCCGCCAGCGCCGAATTCGCCAGCAGTCCCACGGTGGCTGCTCCGCCGACCTTCAAGAAATCGCGTCTGCCCTGCTTGTGTCCTTGCTTTTCTTCGCTCACGTTGTCCTTCGCACCGCGCAGAAGCGCGCCCCAATCATAAACCTGCTCACGTCGATTGTGAGTGAGCAAAAAAGGCCACCCGAGCGGGTGGCCTCCTGATTCCAGACTGGTCGACTCTATTTCTTCTTCGTCGTCTTCTTTGCTGCCGCAGGCTCTGGTCCCAGCGCCGACTTCACCTGTTCAATGGTTTCGAACAGTTTCGACTGGTCCGTCACTTCGACAAACGGCACGCGAGATGAATTGCTTACAACGTAAATCGTCGGCGTTTGATGCACGCCAGTAGCGGTTCCGAGCTGGGTGTCGGCCTCAACCTTGGCTTTCAGCGCGCCGGTCGGATCGTAGAATGCGGGCAGCGCCGTGTGATGCGCGGCGGCAAACTTGTCTGCGAACTGGCGCAGGTTGGTTTTGTAGATCGACTGCTGGTTGGAAAAAATGTATCGGCGGAATTCCTCTCCCAACTGTGGCGACTGCGTGTCGAAGTAGCGCGCCATGATGTGAGCCTCCTTGCTCCACGGATGATTGGGGATCACGAAGTCATGACGCACCAGCGCGACTCCGTAATTGCGCTCGGCCTGGATCAGCAGCGGATCGGCCTTGGCGCACGCCGGACACTGCAGGTCTTCGAACACTACCAGCGCAACGCGGCTTCCTGCCGGAGGATGCAGCGCGCTCGTGTCGCCTGCCCATGCAGCCGAAACGGCGATCACAGTGATCGCAACCAGCGCAGCCAATTTCGATAAGCTCGTCATCTTCGTCATCATCGTTAGAGTCCCTTCATCTTTCTTGCGCAGGAGGCGTTACTTGTTGTCCGCCTGCAACTGCTCGATCATTGCAAATAACTGCGCACGGTCCAGCGTCTCTACAAACGGAACGCCGCGTTTGCTGTCGCTTACTACAAACACGGTTGGAGTGTGAACCACTCCCGCCCGCTGCCCCAAAACGTAATCGGCCTGCACTTTCGTCTTCAACTCGCCAGAAGGGTCATAATTCGCCGGCAACTCCATTCCATGTTGATCGGCAAAGCGCTCGGCCATACCCGCAAGGTTTTCCTTGTTGATCGACTTCTGGTTGGCATACATCCAGCGTCGGAAGTCTTCGCCAAGTTCGGGCGACCTCGTATCGAAATAGCGCGCGATCACGTGCGCCTCAAAGCTCCAGTTGTGCTGCGGCAAAGGAAAGTCGTGCCGCACGAGCGGGACCTTGTACTTGGCAACGGCCTCTTGCAGCAAGGGTTCGGCGTCGGCGCAGTCTGGGCATTGCAGGTCTTCAAAGGCGACCAGTGCTACGTGCGCGCCCTGCGGAGGCCGCAGCGCGCTTGTGTCTCCGGCCCTCATCAGGCCAGGTATGAGGACGAAACTCAGTACGGCAGCAAGTCGCAGATACCAGGCGACTTTCCTTGTGCCCATCCGCGGGCTCCTTTCGTTCTGGCCTCTCATGATAGACGAAGCATGGCGGACGCGCACTGCGAGCGGGAGTATTCGCAATCGGCGATTGTGCATGCGCGCAAAAAAAGAGAGACGCGGATTGTGTCCACGCCTCGATGCGATGCAAAAGGAGGTTACTTATGCCAGTTAGACGAAGCAGCGTAGCGGTCGTTAGCAGTGGAATGAAAAATTTCTGTTTGTTGATCGATTTATTACCGCAGGCGGCGGGGAGTGATGCAGGTTGACAATACCGCGAGCGTGGTCGGCGGGCATTGCTCAGAGGGTTATAGCCATTGCAGGAAAGGGTTCATTCTAAGGTCAATACTTCAATCCACAGCACGTGCGAGTAGAATCACCTCATGGCAGTCACAGTTCGCTCGTTTGCAAAGATCAACGTCGGATTGGCGATTGGCGAGGTGCGCCCCGACCGCATGCACGCCCTGGAAACCATCTACCAGACGATTGCCGCTCACGATGTCATCCGTGTTGAAGCCGCGCGGGGAAACGGAATCGAGATCCGCTGCAAGAATCCGCAGGTCCCTTGCGACGAGAGCAATACCTGCTATCGCCTGGCGGAGCGGATGTTGCGCTACTGGAAGCAGCGGGCCAAGGTGATGATCACTATCGAGAAGAACCTTCCGGTGCAGGGCGGACTGGGCGCGGGTTCGTCGAATGCCGTGGCCACGCTATTCGCGCTTGAGCGCGAGATGAAGGAAGAGCTTCCGGCCGAGGAGCGGTTGCGCATTGCGGCCGAGGTGGGTTCGGATTTGCCCTTGTTTTTGCTGGGTGGAACGGTGCTAGGCGTGGGACGCGGAGAGCAGGTCTATCCCTTGCAGGATTTGCCGGCGATTGCCTGCGTGCTGGTGACGCCGAAGGTTGCGGTTTCCACTCCGCAGGCATTTCGCGATTGGGACGCGTTTGTCGCGAGCCAGGGCGAGGCGGGCGCATTGACTCAAAATCAGGGCTCCGTTACACTATCTAAGTTCAATCGCTCCGCATTTGAGTGGTTGAGCCACCTGCATGAATCCGGTGTTCCCGTCGAAAAAGATGGGGACCGGGCCGAGACTCCGCTTCTCGACCTCGTCCGAGCCGGGATAGAAAACGATTTCGAAAGAGTCGTCTTTCCTCAGTATCCCGAATTGCGTGACGTGAAGCGAGTATTTGAACGCGAAGGCGCCGATTATGCTTCGCTCTCCGGCTCAGGTTCTACGATGTATGGGTTGTTCCGTACTCGTGAACGTGCAGTAGAAGCAGCCGAACGGATGAGCGCGGAAGGATTGGCGACAACCGTCACTCAAACGCTGACTCGCAGTGAGTATCGCGGTCAGATGTTTGTGAAGTAGCTTCGGCGATTCTTACTGGGCGGTAGACTAATGGTAGGTCAAGTGCCTTTGGAGCACTTCGTCCAGGTTCGAATCCTGGCCGCCCAGCCAGACCACAGGTCAAGGCAGTAACAGCAGTGAAGCTGTGCCGCGAGATTGCTCGATCGCGAGACGGTTGAAAGATGTCGCGCGCGGCCAACTTCGATTTCACGCGAATCAGGTGGGGATCAACCAGTCCCCCGCGAGGATAACGATGGAAGCAGTACCGAAGAGTGCAGTAACGGCAGCCGCCGAAGCCACACAGACGGCGCCGGAAGTCGGATCAGCGACCCCAGCCAAGGGAGTCGCCGAGCAAACTAAGGGTGACAAGAAACCTGTCACTGTTCGCCGCGATGATAAACTTCGCATTTTCTGCGGCAGTTCCAATCCCGCGCTGGCCAAGGAAGTCTGCGATTTCCTGGGGCTCCCGGTCGGGCAGATGTTCCTGACACAGTTCTCCGACGGCGAGATTTACGTGCAGATTCTGGAGAACGTTCGCGGCGCTGATGTGTTCCTCATTCAGCCCACCTGCGATCCGGTTTCGCACAACCTGATGCAGTTGCTGCTTATTATTGACGCGCTCAAGCGTGCGTCGGCACGCCGCATCACGGTCGTGATTCCTTATTTTGGCTACGCCCGTCAGGACCGCAAGGACAAGCCGCGCGTTCCGATCAGCTCCAAGCTCGTTGCCGACATTCTTACCACTGCAGGCGCCAACCGCGCCCTCGTCGTTGACCTTCACGCTCCGCAGATCCAGGGCTTCTTTAATATTCCGGTGGATCATCTGTTTGCCTCCCCGGTCCTGGTCGATCATTTCCGCAAGCTGAACCTGCCGAACCTGACGGTGGTTTCGCCCGATGCCGGCGGCGTGGAACGCGCCCGCTTCTTTGCCAAGAAAATGGATGCTCCGATGGCGATCGTTGACAAGCGCCGCACGGAGATCAACGTAACTGAAGTGATGAACGTGATCGGCGATGTGCGCGGGCGCACTTGCCTGATCCTTGATGACATTGTGGACACGGCGGGAACGCTGGTGAAGACCGTACAGGCGCTGCTGGATAATGGCGCGGTTTCGGTTTCAGCCTGCGCCTCCCACGCAGTGCTTTCCGGACCGGCCATCGAGCGCATCTCAAAGTCGAACCTGAAAGAGCTGATTGTTACCAACACAATTCCGCTGAGCGAGGCGGGGCAGAAGGAACCGAAGATCAAGGTGCTTTCGATCGCCGGTCTCATCGCGCGTGCGATCCAGTCGATCCACGAAGAGACCTCGGTGAGCAAGCTGTTTAGCTAAGTCCTGGCGCACACGGCGTGCAACAGGGCGCGAACTGAATTCAGACGTAGAAGGAACTGAACTGATGGCAACCGCAACTGCAACAAACACAGTGGAAGCGAAGATTCGCGAAGCTTCCGACAAGAACGCTGCGCGCCGTCTGCGCACCACCGGAATGATTCCGGCAGTGCTGTACGGTGCCAAGAAGGACCCGCGCGCAATCGCTGTCGATCCCAAGCAGATCCTGAAGATCCTGCATTCGGAGTCGGGTCACAACACGATTTTCGACATCTCGCTGGACGGCGAGCAAACCAAGGCCATGGTGGTGGATTGGCAGTACGAGCCGCTGAAGGGCAGCCTGCTGCACGTTGACCTGAAGCGCATTGCGATGGATCAGAAGATGCGTCTTTCGGTTCCGGTTCACATCGAAGGCGAATCCAAGAGCGTGAAGGACGCCGGCGGCTTGCTGGATCTGGTTCTGCGCGAAATCCAGATCGAGTGCCTGCCGACGGATATCCCGTCGCACATCACGGTCAATGTCAGCGAACTGAATCAGGGAGACGCGATCCGTGTCGCCGACCTGCCGCAGAACCCGGGCGTCAAGTACCTGAACGATCCCGACGCGACGGTCGTGCACGTCACCTTCGTGAAGGAAGAAGCTGCGGCTCCTGCCGAGGGCACTGAGACCGCTGCGGCCGAGCCTGAAGTCATCAAGAAGGGCAAGACCGAAGCCGAGCCTGAAGCTGCGGGCAAGGATACGAAGAAGAAATAAACGCCGTGCCGGGCTCACTGTGATTCGTTGCATGAGCCCCCGGCGATGGAAGAGGTTCGAGGGTGAAACTGATTGTCGGGCTCGGGAATCCGGGCATCGAGTACCAGTTCACACCGCATAACATGGGGTTTCTGGCGATCGATCGCATCGCCGGGCAGTGCGGAGTGAAAGTTGCAAACCGCCACTGCAGGGCAGTCACGGCGCGAGCGATCGTAGAGGGACAGCCGGTTTTGCTGGCCAAGCCCGAAACGTACATGAACCTCAGTGGGGAGTCCGTCAGGGAGTTGCTGGAACGCTACGAATGCGACCCGGCCAAAGACCTGATCGTGCTGTATGACGACCTGGCACTCCCATATGGCTCCATCCGCATCCGCGAGCGCGGCAGTGCTGGCGGACATAACGGGATGAAGTCAATCATCGCCTGCCTCGGCGGTTCGCAGGAATTCTTGCGGATTCGCCTGGGGGTAGCGCCGGGGCACAAGGTGACAAACGGCAAAGAGTACCTGCTGTCACCGATCCGGAAGGCGCATATGCAGTTGGCCGATGAGGCTCTGGACGCGAGCAGTGAGGCGGTTCGAGTGATTTTGACGCAAGGCGCGTCATCCGCGATGAACCGGTTTAACAAGATAGGGAACGACGCCGGGCAGGCGGAGTAAGGATTAGGGCCAGCGCAAGCGCAGCCCAGGAGAGAACAGATGGATCGCAAATATGAAGTGATGTTCATCCTTCGTCCCGATACACCCGAGGAGGACATCGAGCGCCTCCTCCAGACGATGGAGACCAACGTTGCCGCAACGGGTGGCAAGGTGACTGGCTTTGAACGCATGGGCAAGCGTCGCCTGGCGTACACGGTGAAGAAGTTCCAGGACGGCATCTATGTTCTGGCTTTCGTGGAAGGCCCCGGCTCGGTGCTGAAGGAACTGGAACGCCGTCTGCGCGTGCAGGAACTCGTTATCAAGTTCATCACCGTGCGCACCGACGAGGAAGATAAGCGGCTGGCGAAGGTCAAGAAGCTGCGCGACTCGAAGGTAAGAGGCCAGGGAACGCAGGGTCAGGCAGCGGCAGCTCAGGCAGCCGAAGTCGCAGCCCAGGCGGAGACTTCTCAAGCAGCGCCGCAAGCAACACCGGAAGCAGCTCCGGCGGAAGTTCCTCCGGCGACTGTGTAGGCAAGCGCCCCTCTCACGAGGTGGCGGAGAGCGCGATAGGTCGCGCTCGGAACATAAGTTCAGGCGCCGTGGGCGCCAACAAGGAGAGTTATGGCAGACGAGAGCACCAAACAGGCAGCTCCGGAAAAGTCCGAAGCAGCGGCACCTGATGCCGCAGCACGTCCCTCGGGTCCCCGTTCTTCGTCGGGACCGCGCCAGGGCGGACGCCCCGGTGCCACGGGCCGCGATGGTGGCCGCAAGTTCTTCCGGCGCAAGAAGGTTTGCAAATTCTGCACCGAGAAGATCGACAACATCAACTATAAGGACGTTCGCTTGCTTTCCGGTTTTGTTGCCGAGAGCGGCAAGATCGTTCCTCGCCGCCTGACGGGCGTTTGCACCCCGCACCAGCGCCGCGTTACCGAGGCCATCAAGCAGGCGCGCAACATCGCTCTGCTGCCGTTTGCCGCCGGCCACTGAGCCTGGGCGCACGGCTGAAACTAGAGAGGGATTGAGTCATGGAAGTCATTCTGAAAGAAGATGTTGCCAAGTTGGGCGTGCGCGGCGAAGTGGTCAACGTAGCCGAGGGCTACGGCCGCAACTACCTGCTGCCCAAGAAGCTAGCGGTTCAGGCGACGGCGGCGAATAAGGCCGTCATCGAGCAGATGAAGGCCGCCGCGGTGCGCAAGCTGGCGAAGGAAAAGGGCGATGCCGAGCTGCTGGCAAAGCAGTTCGACGGCGTCAGCCTGCACTTTGTCCGCAAGGCGGGCGAAAACGACGCGCTGTTCGGTTCGGTTACCTCGGCTGACATCGCGCATGAGCTGGAAGGCCGCGGCTTTAACATTGATCGCCGCAAGATCGAGCTGGATCAGCAGATCAAGTCGCTGGGCGAGTTCAACGTGCCAGTCAAGCTGCACAAGGAAGTCACGGTGCAGATCAAGGTCACGGTGACCAAGCAGGACAGCGAAGCAGCTGCCGAGTAGCTTTGGTTTAAGGTAAGTGAGAGGCCGGCGTCCGAGGGCGCTGGCCTTTCTTTATTCAGAACTGCAAAATAGATTGCTAACGTACTGTACTTTGTTCCGTCCAACCTTGTAGCAACGTACTCTGGCCGAATGCGGTCAGGTTCGGAGTCGCCGGGTATCGGGCAAAGACAGAGATCCCCAGAGGAAAGCATGGTGGGGCAAGGCCCGGGCCGGGTAAATGACGCCGAACTGATTCGCGCGGCGCAGCATGGAGACCATGCGGCGTTCGAAGAACTCGTGCGCCAGTACGATCAGCCAGTACTGCGGTTGGCCCTGCATCTGACGGGCTCGGAGCAGGAGGCGAGAGACATCTACCAGGAAGCGTTCCTGAAGGTGTATCGCAACCTGAACAGTTTCCGGTTCGAATGTTCTTTCTATACGTGGATTTACCGGATCGTTTCGAACCTGTGCATGGATTATCTCCGGCGCAAGCAGGTGAGGAAGGAAGACCCCTCGGTGCGGGTCAGCTCGGATGGCGAAGAGTTCGACCTCCTGGAGCAGGTTCCCGATGAGCGGGCAGCGGCGAGTCCGGAGCAGGACTTGATGCGGCGCGAGCTGGGTACGCGGATCGCAAAGGCACTCACGAAGCTGAGTCCACGGGAGCGAATGGTGTTTGAGATGAAGCACTATCAGGGATTGAAGCTACGCACGATTGGCGAGGCCCTGAATACAACGGAAGAGACGGCGAAGAACACGCTCTTCCGCGCTACACAGAAGTTACGGTCAGCCCTGGCTGACATGAAGTAAGAAGTAAAGAAGGCAAACATGAATTGCGACTGGGTTCGGGAAAACATCGCGCTGTACCTTTACGACGAGCTGGCTGATGACGCCCGTCACGAGCTGGAATCGCACGCCGATCGCTGCGCCGAGTGTGCGGCTGAGTTGCAGGCAATGCGGGCTTTCCATGGCGTGATGAGCGAAGTGCCGGAGCTCGAGGTGACCCCCAACCTGTTGGCTTCGGCGCGAATCGAGCTTTCGCGCGCGCTGGAGACCGAACCCAAACGTCGCGGCTGGCGCTGGACACTGGACCCGATGGCGCTGTGGCGGCAGGTCAAGTTCTCTCCCGCGCTGGCCGCGGTGATCTTCATGGTTGGCTTTGGCGGCGGTATTGGCACGATGTATCACATGAACGCGGCGCTGCGCAGCGGCGCGGCGCAGCAGCAGGAAGCCTCGATTGCCGGGATTCGCAACATTGTGAAAGAGCCGGGAACGGATCGAGTGCGCATCGATTATGAGCGCGCGCTGCCGGAGACGGTGCAGGGCTCGGTGAACGATCCGCAGATTCAGGCCCTGCTGGTGATGGCTTCGCGCAGCACGGCGGACTCGGGGTTGCGCATCAACTCGGTCGATCTACTGCGGCAAACGCCGGATGATCCCGCTGTGCGCGAAAGCCTTGTTTATTCGCTGCGTTCAGACAGCAATCCCGGTGTGCGGCTGAAGGCCGAAGAAGCACTGGCACCGATGGTGAAGCAGGATATCCGCGTACGCAATGCAATGCTGGAGTCGCTGCTGAATGACAATAATCCGGGCGTGCGGGCGGGCGCGTTGAAGGCGCTGGGCGCGGTGCGGGACGATACGAGCGTGCGGCAAGCGCTGACACAGTTGTCTAAAGAAGATCCGAATGAATTCGTGCGGCAGGAGTCGGCACGTTTGCTCGCGCAGTCCGCAGAAAATCAATAACAGATAGACATTTATCAATGAACGAAGCGAAGAACAATCTGGCCAACGGTGGAGCAAGTTTCCAATGTTCAGAACGCGAGGCCAGACGGTGAAAATCAGCAGAGGTCGTTTGCAGGCAGGGTGCCTGTTGCTGATGCTCGCACTCGTTCTCCCGGCGCTCGCCGATGAGCACATGGAGCGCGAAGGGCGCGGCTGGGTAGAAGAGCACTCGGGCCCGCTTACCAGCGACAGAGCTTTGTCCGTGACGCGATTCTTGGGCTCCGTGCGTGTTGTCACCGGCGCAAAGACGGGCAGCTACTCTGTGCGCGTGCATTCGCAGGAGCCGCAGGAAGCGGCCGCACGCAAGCAGTTTGCAAACTATCGCCTGATGATGCTGCGCAAAGGCGGCCAGAGCGTGATCGAAACAGTGGGGCCGCTTGATCTGGGGCTTCGCGCGGATTTGACGGTGCAAGTGCCCGGCAACATGGACAAGATCCATGTCGATACGCTCGCAGGCAAGATCACGATTCAGGGTAAAGTGAACCACCTTGAGCTGCGCACGCATGGCGGCGACATCGAGCTGGATGAGGCCGATGAGCTGAAGGCCGTCACTATGGGCGGCTCGGTGATTGTGAACCGCAGGCTTGGTGATTCGTTTCTGCAAACGGGCGGTGGCGATATCCGCGTCGATGCATCGACGGGCGATCTGGAAATTTCATCACTGGGTGGAAACATCTGGCTGAAGGCGATCAATCAGGCGCGCATACAGTCGGGCGGCGGCAACATTGAAGTGGTGCGCTGTCTTGGCTCGCTGCTGGTGCGCACCGCCGGAGGCAACATCAACCTGGGCGAGATGGGCGGCTCGGTGACGGCCGAAACCGGTGGCGGCTCGATCCGCGTGGGCGTGGCACACAGCGGAGTAGTGGCCAACACGGCGTTGGGAAATATTGAGCTCTGGAAGCTGTCGCAGGGCGCGCAGGCGCACACCGGAATGGGGCGCATCACGGCCGAGTTTATCGGCAACCGCAACCAGATGCGCGAGTCGGAACTGGTGACCTCGATGGGCGATGTGATCGTGTTCTTTCACGGTGGCACGCCGGGCAATGTGCAGGCGGTTACGGGCGGCAGTCCTTCGAAGCGCATTGTGAGCGATTTCTCAAGTCTGAAGATTTCTAATGGCCTCGCGCAATACGGGCCGCGCAGCATCGCCGCAGAAGGAGCCATCCACGGAGGCGGACCGCTAGTGCAGGTGCGCACGATGATGGGCCAGATCGAACTTCGCAAAGCCCACTAGTCTGGCTGGGCATTCTCTCCTCTACACATTGCTATCTCTCTGCTGGCGCGACGCATCCAAAGCTGCGTGAAGCCGGATTCCATTTCTAATTTCGCCAAGGTGTGTGAAGCGGTCGGTGCCACGTCGCGCAAGAGCGAGAAGGTGTCGATTGTTGCCGCGTATCTGAGCGGGCTGCCGACGGCAGAGGCGGGACTGGCGGCGCGATATCTTGGCGGGCGTCCATTTGCTGCGTGGGAGGAGCGAACGCTGCAGGTGGGCGGAAACCTGCTGTGGCGCGCACTGGTCGAAGTCTCGGGAAACGACGCGGCGCTTTCGGAGGCTTTTCGCAAGCATCGCGATCTGGGCAGCGCGGCGGAAGAGGTTTTCCATGCGCGTGCTGAGAGCGGCGGAGAGTTGATCCTGCAGCAACTGGCGGGGAGCTTCGATGCTTTGGCCGAGGCGCGGGGACCAGCTCCGAAGCTGGCGCTGCTGAACGCGCTGCTGTCGCAGTGCTCGCCTTTGGAGGCGAAATACGTCGTCAAAATCATGCTGGCCGAGATGCGCATCGGGCTCAAGGAGAGCCTGGTGGAAGAAGGCATCGCGAAGGCCTACGGCGCGGAGTTGGCGGCAGTGAAGCGCACGGCAATGCTGACGGGCGATGCAGCGGAAACCTTGCTGCTCGCGGCCGAGCATCGATTGCAGGATGCGCGCATGCGGCTGTTTCATCCGATTGGCTTCATGTTGGCCGCTCCGGCGGCGGATGCGGAGGAGGCATTCGCGGAGTTCTCGGACGCGATTATCGAAGACAAATACGACGGCATACGCGCGCAGGCGCACGTGGAGACCTTGAGCGGCAAGGTCCGCATCTACTCGCGCACGCTGGATGAGATCAGCGGATCGTTCCCGGAACTGACAGCGCCGCTTGCGACCTTTCAGGAGGACGTGGTGCTCGACGGCGAGATTCTGGCGTGGAGCAACGGGCGGGCGAGGCCGTTTCGCGAGTTGCAAAAGCGGCTGGGGCGCAAGCGCGTAACGGCGGCAATGCAGCGCGACATTCCGGTTTCGTATGTTGTGTTCGATGTTCTGGCGCTGGCCGGAGAGTTGACGATTCATCGTCCGCTGCGGGAGCGGAAGGAGCTGCTGCAATCGCTCTTTGCAGGTCGCAAGGCTTCGCCGGAGTCGCAGGCTTTTCCGACGCTGTTGCCGTTTGAGGAAGACGACAAGACGCACGCGGCGGAAGATCGCATCCTGCTTGCGCCGAATGTAGAAGCGCATTCTTCGGCGCACATGGAGGAGCTGTTCACGGCGGCACAGGCGCGAGGCAACGAAGGGCTGATGATTAAGGAAGCCGCGTCGGAGTACACTCCGGGGCGGCGCGGGAAGAACTGGCTCAAGCTGAAGCGCGAGCTTGCAACGCTCGACGTGGTGGTGACGGCGGCTGAGTATGGCAATGGGCATCGCGCGCAGGTGTTGAGCGACTACACGTTTGCAGTGCGCGATGGCGTGCAGTTGCTCAACGTGGGCAAGGCATACACAGGGCTGACGGACGCAGAAATCCTGCGCATGACGGAGTGGTTTGAGCAGCACACGATTCGCGAGCGCGGCCATGTGCGCGATGTGGAGCCCGCGGTGGTGATCGAAGTGGCGTTCAACGCGGTGATGCGTTCGGACCGCCATAACAGCGGCTTCGCGCTGAGATTCCCGCGGATTGTGAGGTTAAGGGAAGACAAGCCGGCGAGCGAGATTGATACGCTGGAGCGCGTGCGGGAGATCTACGAGCGGCAGGACGCGGAGACGAAGTTGGCGTCGTGAGTAGTGTGGGCGTAATCGAAATCACTCAAAGGATTGGGTGTGATGCAAACAGCCCACTCAACGAAAAGAGCGTTGAGTGGGGCACCCGAATGTGAAATGAATCGGTGGCCCATTCAAGCCTTCTGTTGGCTTGAGTGGGGTAGTTCGACTGCAGGGGAAAGATGTCCAGACGCACGCTCGCGGGTTTTCGCGGCCCACTCGGATTCGATCTGAACGCGGCCGGCAAAACCGGTCGCGTAGTGTCGAAAGCTGCTCCACACCCAATCTTCAGGGCGCTCACAGAGTTCACGCTTTACGGGATTGCGATGGATGTAGCGCAGCTTCTCTGAAAACTGCTCACGATCTCGAATGTTGAAATCGTAATATCGTTTTTGCCAAAGATGCCCCACTGCCAGTTGTCGGGAAACACCCTGTTTCAAGCTCTTCAAGACCACGGACAGCGTTTCTCTCGCAGGTTCGCCGAGCAGTAGATGAACGTGATCCGGCATGACAACATAGCCATATATGTGTAGGTGATACATTCGCCGAACGCGCTCGAGAGCGTCTTCGAAGATGTGCGCTGCCTCGGGGGTGATGAATACCTCACGACGGTGATAGCAGGAGAATGTAACGAAGTGCGTTTGTTGTGATTCGTGGAAACGCTTGAGCCCCCATGGCATGAAGAAAAGAGTAATGGCAGGAGTGAGGCTAAGCAAGAGAATCGTATCTTGCCGAATCCAAGTTCATATGAGGGCGGTGAAAGTCCAACTCAAAAGCCCCACTCAACGAAAAGAGCGTTGAGTGGGCCACCTGTCAAAAAACATTATGTAGGGGTTAAAAATCTAGCCGCCGACTTGGATTTTAAATTGCTGCTGGCGGGTTTTTTCGTCGCGGGTGGCGGTGAGGTTTACGTCCCAGGGGCCAGCCATTTCGAGGCTCACTTGTCCTTCGTAGTCGCCGCCGCCTCGGTTGCTCAGAGTGATGTGCTGGGCGCCGTGGTCCATGCCGGGCATGGTGACGTCGGCTTTGAGGGTGACCCCATCGGCGGGCTGGTTGGCGGCGTCGAGGACGTGAACCTTGAGCATGATCGGCGAGTTGTACTTGGGTGGCGTGGGGTCGGTGGTGAGCGTGAAGTGGAAGGGGGCAAGTTTGTCGCGAGTGTTATCGATGATGGCCGTGGGGCTGGGCGGCATGGTCGATTCGGATTTGCATCCGGCGAAGGTTAGGGTGAGAGCAGCAACGGCGACAACGGTATAAGTCGAACAACGCATCTGCTTGCTTCCTTTAATTAGTATTTCCCGCCTGCGATTGTTGTCTTTCATGCATGTGGTCGTGCTTGTGCTCGTGGTGGACGGGCAGGATGCATCCATGCTGGAGCTCGCAGTTGGCACTTTCAAACTGAATGGTGGTGTGGTGAATGTGGTGGCGGTCGGCGAGCATGTGGCGTAGCTCTTCGAGTATGGCGTTACTGGCCGAGGGTGGAATGTCGGCGATGGTGATGTGCGAAGAGAGCGCGTGGGTGTCGCTGCCGATGCTCCAGACATGGAGATCGTGCACGTCAAGCACGCCTTTGACGGCACGTAGTTCGGACTCGATGACCTCCAGTTCCATGTTGCTTGGCGCGCCCTCGAGCAGAATATTGAGGCTCTCGCGCACGATGCTGATGGAAGACCACAGGACCATGGCAGAGATGGCGATGGAGAGCGCGGGGTCGATCCAGCTCTGTCCCGTGACGAGAATGGCCCAGCCTCCGGCGATGACGGCGGCGGTCGAGAGCGTGTCGCCGATCTCATGCACCAGCACGGAACGCAGATTGAGATCGCGTGCGCCACGGAGAAGCATGAGCGTGATCGCGCCGTTGAGCAGGACACCGGCCCCGGCCACCCACATCATCAGGCCTGCGTGAACATGCTCGGGATGATAGAGCCGCTGGATGGCCGAGTAGAAGATGAAGACGGCGATCACGATCAGGCTGATGGCGTTGACGAAGGCCGCCAGCACACCAGCGCGGCGCCATCCGTAGGTCTTGGTGCTGGAGGCGGGGCGCTCGCCAAAGTAGGCAGCAAGCCAGGAGAGCAGCAGGGCAAAAAAGTCCGATGTGTTGTGTCCTGCCTCGGAGAGCAGCGCCAGGCTGTGTGCTCGGAATCCGGCGAACAGCAGCAGCAGAATGTACGCCAGGGTGAGGCCAAGCGCCAGGCGTAGAGTGCGGCTGTTGAGCGGCGGATGAGCATGGGCGTGCGAGTGCCCGGCGTGCGAATGCATGCATTGGAGTTTACGGCGGGCCAGCTTACTCATCAAGACTGCCGAACCGAAGTTGCCCTGAGTCAGCGTATGGGGGACGGCAAATTTCGCAGGATGAGCAAAGCGTGCAGGGCAAAACTTCAGGGCAGCGATGGGGGCGTGTCCGGCATCTCAGATATAGGACGACGCGATTCGCGGAATGGCGAACGCGATAGGGAGCAAGGATTTGGGCAAGCGATCTCTGGTGCTGGTTCTGGCCGTAGCGGCGTTTTCCGCCAGAGCAATCTCGCAGGAGATTGTGATTGAGCCGACGAACGGCAAAGCCCAGCCCAAAACTAAGGTGACGCGTCCGGCAGCGGTCGAAACCACGCCAGCTCCGGCGCAACCAAAGGCAGCACTGAAGACCGCCGAACAGCAGAGCTCACCGGCCAAACCAGCGGCAAAGAAAGCTGCCGGCATCAAGCGCGTTTCGGCCAAACCGAAAGCGGCTCCCGTGGAGACAAAGCCGGCGGCATTGGCAGCTCCTGAGCCCGCTCCGGTGGAAACGGCAGCGGCACCAGCGGCTCCGGCGAAGAAGATTCCGACGCGTCCCGAGTGGGCGCTGAATGACACGCGCGATGCCCAGGCGCTGCAGACGGAAATTGCCAATGCGCTGGCTCGCGATCCGAAGCTTGCGGGCTCGGCGATCAAGGTGAATGTAGATGGGGATTCAGTGACCGTACAGGGGCAGGCGATGGGAACCGAAGAGCGGTTGCAGGCTGTGAGGTTGGCGCAAAGTTATGCGTGGAATCGCAAGGTTATCGACAAGGTCGATGTGGTGAAGAGTGTCTCCGCACAGAAGAAGTGAACATACCTCCTGAATTTTCCCCGGCTGCGGCCGGGGATTTTTCATGCGCGCTAGACGGCGAGTTCGCCGAAGAGGCTGGCTTGTTCGGGGGCTGCGGGACGAAAGCGAGCCCCTTCGAGTCGCAACAGAAATTCCTTTGCGGGCAGGCCGCCGCCAAATCCGGCAAGGGTGCCATTGGAGGCGATGACACGGTGGCAGGGAACGATGATGGCCACAGGATTGTGGTGATTCGCCTGTCCGACGGCGCGCGAGGCCAAGGGCGAGCCGACTTCCTGCGCAAGCTGCGCGTAGGACCAGGTTTCGCCATAGGGGATGCGCAGAAGAGCTTCCCAACAGCGCACGTGGAAGGCGGGGCCGCGCAGATCGAGCGGCAAGTCGAACCTGCGGCGCTTTCCGGCGAAGTATTCGTCGAGCTGGCGGGTGACATCGCGAAAACGCTCGGGCTCCTCGATCCAGCGAACGTCCTTGGTGCCGTGGGGTGCGATCCAGTGTCCCTTGAAGGCGAGTATGGCGAGACCCCGCTCGCTCATGGCGAGATCGAGGTGGCCGACCGGAGAGTCGTACCCGGCGGTGAAGAAGAATTCGGATGGCTCAGGAAATAGCATCGACTGGCCAAAGATAGCATGAAAGGCAAGAGGGTCGTAATGCGGGTGGGCACAGAAAAAGGCGCGAGCCGTGTGGCCCGCGCCTCTTGCTTGCAGCCTCTCGTGTTACTGAGGCTGAGACATCGATGGCGTGGTCTGCGCAGCCGACTGCTGAGCCAAGTCGCTTACGCCGTTCTTGAGCAGCGTGACTTCCACGCGGCTGCCGCGAGCGTGCTTGGTGGTGTCGTCGGAAGCGCTAGCCAGCTTGGCATTGCCAAGTCCGAGTTCATAGATGCGATAGACCGGAATCTGGTGGTTGATGACCAGGTAGCGGACCACGGCATCGGCCAGGTGCTGCGACTGCTGGATGGAGGCGGCGCCGCGTCCCGGGGTAAAGCCCTGAACTTCAACGACGTATCCCTTCTGATCCTTCATGGTCTCGGCGAGCTGATCGAGAGCTTCCTTGGCGCTCTTGCTCAACACGGTGGCGCCGGGACGGAAGCGGATCTCAACCTGATTCGCGCTCTGGTACTGGTCGAGGTTGGCAACGACCTGCGAGACGGACTGCAGATGAGTGCTGGCCTGCTGCGCGGTCTGGTTTGCGGTGTTGGCGCGGTTGGCAGCATCGGTTGCGTGCTGGTCGGCAAGCGAGGCGTGCTGGTCGGCACGCTGGATTCCGGCGGTGGCGCGGGCATCGACGTCCTTCAGCATGCGGGCGTTGGAGGCGGTGAGTTCATCGAGCTCGTTGGCGCGATCGCGGATCGGGGCAAGCTGCTTCTGCACGTACTTCTTGCGGGCAAAGGGGTTCATGCGGCCCCAGAAACCTTCGCGCGGCGCGGGCTGAAGCGGCTCAAGCTGCTTGTCGGGATTGGCCAAGGGCGAGTTGGCATCAGTCGTCGTCTGCGTCTGGGCTGCGGGCTGCTGCTGATCGGGGACGGGGTTGCTTTGCTGCGCAACGACCGGCAGGGCAAGTGTGGCAACCAGGGGCAAGGCAAACAGGAAACGGTTTTTCATTAGCATTCCTCCGGCGGGCTGATCCGCTTTTCAGGCTACCCTGTGCGGTACCGCGACACTCTTGCTAATACAGTTCAGATGCCAAACTGAAAGTACAGGTAAGTCGATTGTTTTCAGTCAGAATGGAAGCAGAGTAGATCGAAGGAGAGGTAGGAATCGGGGATGGGTGAGTAAGAATTACAGAGCGGGAGGGGGATGAAGTCACTTGCCTCAGCTCTGGATGCGAGTACGCGCTGGCGCTGGAGCGGATCACGGGATAGACGATGTTATGTCCTCTTCCAGACTTGAGCATTACAATCCATGAGAATTTTGGAGAGCTTAGGTATGGGGCGTCATGTGAGCGAGTGGTATCAGCGGATGATCGTTCCCATCGTCGTTATAGCTGCGATAATGCTGCGCCATTTAGGACTCAGCATTCTAAAAACACTGGCTTTGCTCGTCCCGATATTCTGCGCATTGATGCTAGTGGTGATTTGGGTTGATCCCGGCCCAGGAGCGAAGGAAGTTGTGCTGCGGCTGAGGAGCCTCGTCCGTTGACAGCCGTTAGCTGTTGAAACAGGGACAGCATTACAACCCCAGGACGGCATAGCGAGTCGCATGGGGATGTTGAACAGGTAATCTGCCCACAACTCTTGGCGTCGAGTCTATTTAGGGTTAGAGGAGATGATGCGGACGTCCTGACGTGGTGGCTTACCGGAAGTTTTCTCTCGCGTCAAACTTGCGTTGGTTTCTGGAACTGACTGATCTCGCGCAAGCTTCCGCACTCAAGCGGCTGCCCGATTCGGGATACTGAGCTACTTGACGATTTATCGGGAAGTATCATGAGCGGGGCCGGGAACGTAAGGCGCATAGCTCCGTGCCCCAAACGGAGGTATCGGTAGCATCGGCAAGTCCACTACTTGGTAAGTGTGTCCATCGACGTAAATCTTACTAGTCAGTGAAAACAGACCTCGGATCTCCTCGCATTTCCCTCCCATAACAGCCCTAGACATCTGTTCGACTTCCATGAGCAGTTCTTCCACACGCGCCCTGCGGTTTCTGCCCTCTTGGGGCAGTTCCCAGGTTCCGATTCGTCCAAAACTGAAGTCCACAAGATCAAAACCATCCTCGACGTGTACCCCGAACGAGGCAGATTGCTGATAAACAGGGAGCATCTCAATGACTGTGCCATCGCCCTTCGGAGCGCGAGACACATTGAGTTTGGCGGTACCTTCGGGAAGCTCTGCCAGAAGCCTTCCAAGCAGTGATCGGAATTCTTCGATCATCGACACCATAACCCAGAGCGTAACTCAATTTTGCTGCACAAAACGGGGCAAGTAGCTCAGTATCTCGGAAATTGGTTAGAGGATTTACTGTGTCCATCTGGAAACAAGCCAAACGATTGCGAACCCGATGACGCAGCCGATTAGAAACCTGATGGCCTTAACGTTCTCCCGTTTAGGTTCGGCGGGGTCAGTTGAACGATATACCAGACGCTTACCGCGCCACTGGCTCGGCTTGTAGTAGGTTCCCATTCTGCAAGTTTGAACTAGCCGAGCGGAGAGCGCAATCCTGACAATTCCAAACTGACTCACTACCGGACGATAACAGGGCTTTTCACTCACTATCCGGAATCGGGAATTCCTTGGCGAAGGATTGATCGCCGTAAACAGATCAACACAAACTGCCGCTTGTACTTTTCATCCGTTCACAATGAACAACACTCCTGCTGCGAGAAGTGTCAGTTCGATGATGAGGACGAAGGTATGCTCTGGTATGCGATCCACAATTCGCTTTCCTGCCAACGACCCTCCAATCATGACCGGTCCGAGCGCTAAGCCAGCCAATACGGCGTGCATCGGAAGGATGGCGGAGTGCTTGTAGGCGGCGAGTTTGGCGAGGTGCATCACTACCGTTGCCAATGCTTCCGTTCCAATGTATGCGCCCTTTACAAGACCATAGGCGAGAAAGAAGGGAGCCATCAAAGGCCCAACGCTTCCTAGAAGTGCAGATAAGAAGCTGGATACCGCACCGATCGCGGCGAACGCCTTTAACGGCGGCTTCCATTCGGTGGCTGAGCGAAGATGCCGCCATACGACGGTGAGGATCAGGAATACACCCAGGATTCTCGTCAGCGCTGCAAGGGGAGCGCGCGCAAACAGCATTCCGCCGACGATGGCGGTGGGCACTCCGCCCAAAGCAAACCAGGCCACGACTTTCCAATCAAGCTGCCGACGGTTGAACCACACTCTGCTGGCATTGCCAATGAGCTGTGCGACGGTGAGGATCGGGATCGCTTCCCGGACACCGAACACCAGCACAAGCATTGGAAGCAGCACCGCGGCTCCGCCGAAACCTGTGACTGCTGCCAGCATCGCAGCGACGAAAGCCACGGCAACGAGCGCCAGTAACCGAACCGCTTCGGGCATTTCCGCCTACCTCGATGGGTCGCCTTATAACGTCATCGCCTTTGCGCGGACCTTCTTGTACTGGTCGAGGATGTAGTTGTCGGTCATGCCGGCGATGTAGTCGCAGATGACGCGGGCGCGAGATTCGGACTCGATCTGTCGCTGATAGCTGGGGGGCAGGTCGAGTGGGTGCTCCATCCAGTAGCGGAACAGGTCCTGCACGACGCGCTCTCCGTCGGCTTTTTGCGGGCGCAGGCTCTCGCTGTGGTACAGGTGGCGGTAGAGGAACTGTTTGCATTGCGCGCGCTCGTCGTCGGTCGCGGGGCTGAAGGCGGCGAGGCGCTCGGGGTGGCGGCGGACGTCTTCGACGGTGCGGATCGCGGCGGCATCGATGCGAGCGCGGGTGTTGTCGATGAGGTCGGTGACAAGGTGGTTCATCATGCGCTTGAGCGCCTCGTTGAACTTGAGCTTGTCGCGCACGGCGGTGTATTCGCGTTCGACCTGCCCGTAGAAGCGGTCGAAGATGGCGACTTCGCGGCGGATTTCGTCCAGCTTGAGCAGGCGGGCTTCGTAGCCGTCATCGAGATCGGCGGTGTTGTAGGCGATCTCGTCGGTGTGGTCGATGAGTTGGGCTTCGAGCGGAGGCCGCTGGTCGAGCAGGTATTCGGCGAGCTCGGGATACTCGGCGGGCGCGTAGTCGTGCGAGTGCTTGATGATGCCTTCGCGGACCTCGAAGGTGAGATTGAGGCCGGGGTGCGATGCGTAGCGCTGTTCGAACTGCTCGACGATGCGGAGGGCGTGCAGGTTGTGGTCGAAGCGCTCGCCGTACTCGCGCATGGCAAGATCGAGTGCCCGCTCGCCGGAGTGTCCGAAGGGCGGGTGGCCGAGGTCGTGCACGAGCGCGAGGGCTTCGACGAGTCCTTCGTTGAGCGCGAGGGCGGAGGCGATGGTGCGCGAGATCTGCGCGACCTCGATGGTGTGCGTCAGGCGGGTGCGAAAGTGGTCGGAGCGCCGGTTGGTGAAGACCTGCGTCTTGTTTTCAAGGCGGCGAAAGGCGCGGGCGTGGATGATACGGTCGCGGTCGCGCTGGAAGTCGTCGCGATAGGGATGCGGCGGTTCCGGATAGCGGCGTCCGAGCGAGGACTCGACCCGCACTGCGTAGGAGGCGAGCATGCAGGCAAGTGTAGCACTGCGGGGAAGAGCATCGGAGACCGGAGGCAGTGTGCTCTCCCACTCAAGCCAAAAGAGGGCTTGAATGGGCCACGGAGAGTAGTGAGCGCAAACAAAACCGCCAGCACGAGGCTGGCGGCTGTTTGCAAAATGCTGAGTGGTTACTTGGTGGCGCTTTCCTGCTGACGGGCCAGTTTGACCTTGGCGCCGTCGAGCTTCTTCTGGATCTTGGCAACGTCTTCGGGTTCGACTTCGGCGGAGACGGTGCGTTTCCACTCTTGCAATGAGCGCTCCCACTGTGTGGCGGCGAGCTTCAGGCGATTGGTCTTTTGATAAACGTCGCCCAAGTGCTCGTGCACGGTGGGATCGTTGTCGATGCGATCGATGGCCTTGCGCAGAGCGGATTCGGCGAGATCGTACTTGCCCATCTTGTAGTGGACCCAGCCCAGCGAGTCTAGGTAAGCGCCGTTCTGCGGATCGAGCGCGACGGCGCGGCGAATGAGCGAGAGCGCCTCTTCGAGGCGCGTGCCACGGTCGGCAAGCATGTATCCGAGATAGTTGAGCGCGGCGGCGTTCTTAGGATCGTCGGCCAGAACCTTGCGGAAGTAGCTTTCGGCTTCGTCGTACTTCTTCTGCCGCTCATAGACGGAGCCGGCGATGAAGTTGACGTAGTCTTTTTCTTCCTGCTTGCTCGAAAGCTCAAGTGCCTTGGCCAGCGCCTTCTCGGCTTCGGAGTAGCGTCGCAGGCGGCTGTTCATCTGCGCAAGCGCGATCCAGACCTCGCGGTCTTCGGCAGGATTGCCCCCGAGCATGGCCTTTACGCGGGCGATGGCGGCGTCGCCTTCACCGTTGTCGGCTTCCTGTCCGGCGAGCACCATCTGCAATCCGCGATCCTTGGGAATCTTCTGCACGGCTTCGCGGGCGGCAGCGGTGGCGGCGGGCCAGTTCTTGGCGTCGCGGTAGGTTTCGATGATTTGCTGGTATCCGCGCGTGGTGGACTCGTCGCCGAGTTCGGTCATCTTGCGGAACGTATCTACTGCCTGCTGCGTCTTGTTCTGATCGCGATAAACGGTGCCGAGACGCTCGAGGAAGATGGCGCGATTGTTGCGTTCGGCGGGCGAGTAGATGCCGTTCGACTTTTCGCTGCGCGACAGCAGGTCTTCGAGGGAGTGAGCGGCTTCATCAAACTTGCCAAGCGATTCCTGGATGACAGCGCGGTTGTACTGGATCTCCATCGAGTCCTGCGCAATGGCCTGAGCCTTGTTCAGGGTGTCGAGAGCTTTTTCAAACTGCCCGTCGCGGCGGTAGATCTCGGAAATGTGCAGAAGGGTTTGCGCGTCCTGCGGATCGGCTTCGGCAATGGCCTTGTACTGCTCGAGCGCGGCGTCGGTCTGGTTGTCGTTGAGCAGGTTCTGCGCCAGCCCTCGCACGGCGTCGAGATTGTCCTTATCGAGGTTGACGGCCTTGCGGTAGGCGGCGATGGCGTTCTTGTAATCCTTCTTCTGCTCGTAGGTGTAGCCCATCACGGAGTAAATGCGCGGTGAGCGGTCGTTGTCGGGAACAGAGTTCAGGATTTGCAGTGCGCGGTTGCTGTCGCCCTCTTCGTTGTAGAGCAGGGCGAGCGTCGTGACCGCATCCTCGGAGGAGGGTTGCAGCTTGACGGCAGTGCGGAACTCGGCTTCGGCCTTGGCGCTGTCATTATTCAGGCGATAAAGGCGGCCAAGCAGCAGGTGGTCCTCGATGCTCGAGGGATCGAGACGAACGATCTGCTCATATTGCTCGATGGCCAGGTGCAGGATTGTTTCGGTGTCGTTCTGGGTGCCGCCCTGCAGGTCGCCGATGGAACGCAGGTAGATGCGTCCGAGCAGGCGTCGCGCGTCGAGATTGTCAGGATCGCGCTTGATGACGTCCTGTGCCTCGACCACTGCCTCGCGGATGTTTCCGGTGCGGGCGTAGAGCTCGGCCAGCGCAGAGGCGAGGTAGGGCGATCCGGGATCGGCCTGGAGCGCGGCTTTGTACTCGTCCACCGCCTTGGAGGCGTACTCGGCGCGGCCAGTGACGGCCACCATTTCCTCGTACATGTGTCCGAGCTGGAAGTGGTAGTAGGCGTCGGCGCGGTTGGCCGGCTTGGCCGCCGCCGTGGTGGAAGAACTCGCGTCCGGCTTCGTCGCCGACGGGGCGCTCTTTTGCGCGGGAGTTCCGGCAGGCTCTGTCGGCTGCGATGTGCTCGCGGGCTGTTGAGCGAAAGCTGCTAGCGAAGTGCCCAGGAGGGCGGTAAGGAGCGAGCTACGAAGTATTTTCATGTTCACCAAGCCAATGGTACTTGGATGCGCTGGGACTTTCTACCGAAGCAAATTCTATTCTAGGTCAATAAACAGTACAGGATACCCATTACCCAACGGCGAAGACGGGTATCCAGCATTCCTGATTTGCGAAATCCCGCGCCCGGCCGTTACGCGGACGGAACCTGCTGCAGGACTCGAACTTTCCAGCTATTTTCCGCCGGGGTCAACACGACAAGGTAGTGCGCCTGCACGCGCTCGGTCGAGAGCACTTTGCTGCCATCGCAATACTGAATCTCGAGGTCGGCCATATCGGTGGCTTGCATGGCCGAGCCGTCGAGCGAGTAGAAGGTGACGCGCACGTGGTGGCCGTGGTCGATAATCTTGCGATTAAGCCCGTTCTGCTTCTGCGACTGGATCGCGTCCTGCCATTGCTGGCGGGCAGTGCCGGTAAAGTTTTCGTTCAGCAGGTCGGCCCGGTTCTCCTGAAGCGCCGAGACCAGCGACTTCCAGGCGTGGGCGTAATCGCGCTGCACGGAGATGGAGGTGGTGTCCTCGATGGGACGCGGCGAAACGCTGCCCGCCTCGAACGAGGTAAGCGGAGCAGGAGAGGCCGCACGCAATAAGGCCGGAGCCGCAGTGAGGCCAAGTAGTACGAGCGTAGCTAGCGAAGCACGGAGCGGGTTCATCTTCTTAATGTCGCTGATCATTCGCCGCCTCCCCAGTGGATTTCGTTTCCGAGCACGACTCCAGCGGCTACCGAGAGCGTTGCCGAGCGCGAGGAGGGCAATTCGGCACGGGCGAAGCCGCGCTTTACGCGGGCATCCACCGTGCTGCGGCCTGCGGCATCGACCGAGGTGAAGGTGACGATGGTTCCATCAGGCACTGCATTGCCGGAGCAATCCTGAATGGGATCGGTTTCAACCAGGATGTTGCCATCAGGAGCGCGCGAGGCTTTCATGCGAATGCGGCAGGGGTCGGCGGCGACTTGCTGCACGACACGGCGCACGCTGACGTCTCCGGAACTGGCGATGAACTGTGCGGAGCCGCCACGGCGTCCGGAATTCATCTGCACCCATGCGATGCCATCTTTTCCGGTGACCTTGCGTTCCTCCGCCGCGGCGCCCTCGACTCCAAGCCGGAATGATACCGGAGTAGGCGCGAGCACGAGGTTCTGATACTGATCAAAGAGAAATGCCGAACCGATGATCGCTCCCTGGGCGGCGGCAGGCACTCGCGAAGGGTGAGTGATGAACGAAATCTTACCGAGCGGTGCGGCCTTCACAAAAAACGATGTACGCTGACCATCGACGATGGCCGTGTATTCACCTGCGACACGAAGCTCGTCTCCGGGGATGGTGACGTTGCCGCGCTGCACCGTACGTTTCGAGGCACTGCCGGGACCAAATAGATACAAGGTGGCGGAGCCCGAGCCGGGAAGTTGCAGGGTGGCGTCCGCGCCAGCCTGCCCCGAGCCGGAGAACTTCATCTGCGCCACGGACAGAGTAGAAGCCGCGCAGAGAACGCCGATGGTGAGAGTGCGCCTGAGTGAATTCATGTCGGTCTATTGCACGCGGTCGCGGCTGTACTGGTTGGCCGTGACTCGATAGCTGTGAATCTGCGCTGCCAGGTCGTTACGCACGTCAACGCTGAATGGAACGGGCGTCTGCGGCGCGAGCGCCTGATCGACATAGCCGTCGGAAACCCAGATCACCTTGCCCGAGTTGTCATAGAAGGTGGCGAGCACGTGCGGAATGTTGATGGTCTGTCCGCTCTGGTTCATCAACTCGCCGGTAAGCACGGTGCGTCCGCGCGCGTCCTTTTGCAGCGCCTGGTGCATGACTCCCATGACAGGATCGGCCGAGGCCGGAACCAGCATGGCGTTGGGCTGCATGTGCACGCTCTTGATGCGCGAGCGACTCATGTTGGGGAAGTCGATGCGGAATGGCGAGATTTCCTTGGGCAGCAGCACGTGGCTGATCTTGTCGAAGCTTTCTTCCTGTGCGATCTGCTGTCCGTCCTGTCCAATGAGCGTGGCTGCGACGGAGACGAACGCGGGAACGGTGTCTTCGTTTTCGATTTCACCAAGCAGGATGAAGCTGCCGTCTTTCTCCACCGGATTCATGGAGATGATGCGCACGTGCGGAGCTTCCACGTTCTGCGCGCCCCAGTCATCATCGGAGCCGCGCGTCACGATGTCCCAGCGCAGGTAGTTTACCGGGATGACTTGCGGTGGAACCTTAGCGCGAGCCTTCACCGGCCACATCACCTTCCAGCTATTGTCTTCGCGGACGACCTTGAGGTCGCGCACGTCGTACACGGCTCCGACGGCGGAGGCCCACTCGAGTTTGGCGCGCACGGTGGCTTCCTGATCGTTTTCGCGCAACACCTTGGTTTCAAACTGCTGCAGCGAGGAGTAGGTGCGCAGATTTCCTTCCTGTCCGAAGATGTCGCGCGCGAAATCCTGCAGTGCGGTATCGCTAGCCTTGGCGACGTAGCGATATGCGCCGTCCGTGTCGTGGGTCTTCACGCGGTTCATCAGCGCGAGCACTGCACCTTCCGGCGTGGTGGCCGGGGTAAGCTTGGGCGAGTTCATGGTGGCCGTGGCCACAAGGGCGGCGGCAGCAATAATCAGGACAACAGGCAGAATGAATTTGCTCATTTTCTACTGAGCTCCCCGCATGGAGATTTCGCTGGGTTTGGCTGTGCTCGGGAACTCGAGGGTCTCCGAGTAACGACGGCGGCGATCCGGCATCAGCACGATGAATATGGCAAACAGGCTGACGCCCACCGGCACCAGGCCCCACATGATGCCTTGCCACACAGGAGGCACCGCGTTGCCGAAATCGATATGTTTGGCGGGCGGCACATCGTCCTTGGTCCACAAGGTGATGGCGCCGTTGTCATAGCTTTCCGTCTGCCGCCATCCGGCGAAAGCCAGCAGCGGCTCGTAGAAGCGGTCGCGCACAAAAATGTAGCGCAGTCCGTACTGGTCGGCATGCTTCAGGATGGCGCGTAAGGCTTCCATGCCCGCCGTGCCATAGTACTTCGAGTTATAGAGTTGGCCCGCGCCGTAGGCGGTCAACTCGGGCAACAGTCGCGCCGAGTTGTAATCGCCATCGAGGCTGCCTGCGTTGGCATAGGTTGAAACCTTTGCAAACTGATTGCTGAAGCCGAGCGTGATGTAGCGATACTTCGAGTGCTCTTCACGATTGAGGAAATCGATGACCGGCTGCACGCGCAGTTCGCCCGTGTTGATGGGGTTGAATACCACCCAGGCCACGGCCATCGCACAACTGTAAACGGCGGCGACGCCGAGGCCGACAATTCCACGGCGGCCCCAGCGGTCGATCATCCATGCGGCGAGAAGTCCGACGAAGGGCAGCGCCATAAGCGTCGCCCAGAAGGTGAAGCGCTCGTAGGTCAATACTTCATAGGCGCGTCCCAGAAGCAGGCGGCCAACCGGAGTGGTGCCGCCAAGTCCGAGCAGGGCGGTCAAATACCATCCGAAAAGCAGCGGGCGCAGACGGCGCTCCGACGATCCCTTGATGAGAATGTAGGGGATGGCCAGGATCAGCGCGCCCATGGGGATGATCCAGAAGTTCATGCCGCTATGCGGCGAAAGAATGTAGTTGTCGCGTGAGCCGTGGGGAATGGGTAGCTGATTGATCGGGTTCTGCTTCAACGAAATGAAGTAGGGAAGCAGCACCACCACGGCCGCCGCGAGAATGATGGCGCCGAATACCAAGGCGCGGGCGAACACCGCCGCAGCCGATGACTTGCGCTCGCTCTCGCTGCGGTCAATCAGGCTCAACCAGAGCACAGGCAGCGCGAACAACACGGCGCCAAACAGGAACGTCACGTGGTGCGCCGCCGCGCCAGCCATGGAGATGGCCGCGCCTTTCAGCAGGTCGCGCATTCCGCCGTCGCGCGACCAGCGGTAGAAAAACGGCAGCGCGTTCAACGTGAGCGAGGCCGCGGTCAGGGTCGGCAACTGTCCCGACTGGTAAACGAGCATGGAGAGCGATCCGAGAAAAACGGTCGCGACTGCCGCGTAGCTCGCTTCGCGCTCGGGCACCCAGAGCTTGGCGTAGCGATACATTCCTACGGGCAACAGCAGAATCACCACCATCTGCACGAACATGTACGCGCCCGTCAGCCCGAAGATGTGCGAAAACAACGCGATCCACTGGTGCGTCAGCGGCGGATAGGTTGTCTGCGACATTCCGCCGAACCACTTCTCATTCCACGGCGAGAACCAGTGATGAGCGTAGTGGCTGGCAAAGAAGATGTGCGTCGTGGCGTCGTAGGAGTTCGCCGGCAACTGCATCAAAAGCAGCGGGCCATGAACCGCAAGTGCCAGCAGCAGGATTACCAACAAAGGAATTGCGCGATTCTGAGCAGTCAATGACTTCGGGATCAATGGATCATCTCCGGCTTACGAACAGTATGTGATTCCCAGAGTTGCTCGTGGGTTTACCGCCAAGGCGAGAGAAATCACGTTCTAGCCCTGCTCAGAAATTGGATGCACCTCGGGATTGATTCACACAGCGGGCCTTAGATTTCAGGGCCGAATTTGCGAGTTCTCAAATATCAGGGCGTTCCCGCAAGACGTGAGAAGACGCTTGGCTGCTTCTCTGCATCCCAAGACTCAGTGGAGCAGTTCTCCGATTGTTGCGATGACCGCACTCCAGAGTGACCAAGTGAAAAAAATTCTCGTGATTGCCAGTTCGTTGTGTCTGCTGTCGTCGGCCGTTGTGCTGCGCGCTCAGGACATCGACCTGGGAAATGGCGCACACACGCCATCAAAGAACCAGAACCAGAAGAAATCGAGCGAAGGCCTCGGTTGGGGCGCAAGCATTGAAGTTGGACGCAATGCGCGCGCCGCCGAAGATTCGCTGAAGCGCGGCAACGCCCAGGCGGCCACCGAGGCCGCTGAGCGCGCCGTGAAAGCAGCGCCGCAGAACGCGAAGCTGTGGTTTCTGCTTGGCTATTCTTCGCGGCTCGCGGGGCAGTATGCGCGTTCGGTTGAGGCTTATCAGCAGGGGCTCAAACTCGAGCGCAACAATCTCGACGGCCTCAGCGGACTGGCGCAAACCTATCAGCGCATGGGGCGCCTTGAGGAAGCCAAGCGCCTGCTGATGCAGGTGGTTAACGCCGGGCCGAAACGCGAGAACGATCTGCTGATGGCCGGTGAATTGTTTATCCAAACCGGCGATACGCGGCAGGGCATAGCGCTGCTTACGCGCGCCGAAGCTGCGCGTCCGTCGTCGCACGCTGAGGTCATGCTCGCCGTCGCTTACCTCAAGATGAAGCAGCCCGAGCAGGCCAAGAAGATGCTCGATGAGGCGAAGCGTCGCGATCCGAAAAATCCATCCGTGTTCCGCGCGGTCGCAAATTTCTATCGCGAGCAGCACGACTACAAGAGCGCCATTTCCGCGTTGAAAACCGCACCGGGTCAGCACACGGAAGTGCTCGCGGATCTCGGCTATACGTATGAGTTGGCCGGCGACAAAAAGCAGTCGGCTGATACTTACGCAAAGGCCGCAGGCCTTGCACCGCAGCAGATTGGCTTGCAATTAAGCGCTGCACAGGCGGAGTTGCGCCTTGGCGAACTCGGACGCACCCGCGAGTTTCTGGCGAGGGCCGAAAAGCTCGATGCCAATCACTACCGTTTGCATGCATTGAAGGCGCAGTTGGCGCGCACGGAAAATCGCAACGCCGATGCCATTCGCGAATACCAGTTTGCGATTTCGCATCTGCCATCGGGAGCGGTTCCGGAAGGACAACTGTATCCAATCCAGTTGCGGCTGAATCTCGCCGAGATTTATCGCGAGACAGGGAACGATCAAGCGGCGCATGAGCAGATTGCTGCCGCCGAAGCGCTCGTCAATCAAATGCAGATCGAAGGCCCGGCGCGTGCCGAGTTCCTGCGCGTGCGTGCGTCGATACGCATTGGCAGCAACGACCTGCAAGGCGCGGAAGACGACCTGAAGGAAGCCATGCGGCTCGATCCGGGCAACACGGCGATTGCGTTGCAATACGCGAACCTGCTGTGGCATTCCAAGCGCATGGGTGAGGCGCGCAATCTCTACGGGCAGGTTCTGAAGTCGGATCCGAAGAATCGCTATGCGCTCGAGGCGTTGGGATACATGGCGCGGGAGGCCAACGACAACGCTACGGCCGAGCGTTACTTCAACGAGTTTGCCAACGACTATCCCGACGACTACGTTCCGCATCTCGCGTTGGGCGACCTGTTTACTTCGGCAGGACAGTTTGATCGCGCCAATGCCTCGTATGAAGCGGCCTACAAACGCGCACCGCACAATGCAGTTGTCGTCGCCAATGCGGCAAACGCGGCCATCCAGGCAGGACAATTCCCGGCGGCCTCCACGTGGGTCGATCGCGCAACTGGCACCATGCAGGACGATCCTCGCATCATGCGCGAACGCGAGCGCGTTCTCTTCCATCAGGGCAAGTATGGAGAATCGGCGCGGCTTGGATACCAGGTGCTGGCGCAGTTGGAGAACGATCGCAATGCGTCCGTGTATCTCGCCTATGACTTGTACAACCTTGGGCGCTATGACGAGTCGCTCACGCTGACCGAGCGCTACTCGCGCATTCTGCCGAAGGAGCCGAACTTCCCGCTGCTCACCGGCCACGTGCACAAGCAGAATCAGTTGTTGCAGCAGGCGGTGGAAGACTACACGGATGCAATCAATCGCGATCCGAAGATGGTGGAAGCCTACGTCAACCGCGGCTACGTCCTCAACGATTTGCAGAACGCCGAAGCAGCGATGCAGGATTTCCATACAGCGCTCGGGTTGCAGCCTTCAAATGGTGTCGCTCATCTCGGGCTCTCGTTCTCCGAGTTGCAGCTTCATCACGGGCGCCCAGCTCTGGAGGAAGCAGACAAAGCAGAGAAGCTGCTCGGTGAGTCGGGTGCCATTCACCTGGCGCGAGCCACTGCGTATCGCGATCTGCGGCTGATCGACAAAGCGGAGCAGGAGTACGTCGCGGCGCTCAAGTATGCTCCCGATGATCTCAAGCTGCACCTCGCGTTGGCGGATACGGAATTTCATGGCCGCCGCTATGCTCCGGCGATCCAAACGCTGAATAATGCATTGTCCATTTCGCCGGACGATCCGGAAATTTATGCCCGTCTGGCCAATGCCCATGCCGAGTTGCATCATCGCGATCAGACGTTCCGCTATATCGAGGCTGCCGAAAAAGCAAGCCCCGATTCCTCGGCGGTCCTGCTGAACACAGGCACGGCGCTCCTTACGCTTGGCGATCAGAACGCAGCGATGCAGCGCTTCTCGCGTGCCTTGGAAGCTCCGGATGCGGATCGCGTCGAAGCTCGCCTTCTCTTCGCCCGCGTTTTTGTGCACGAGCACAAGTACGACGCAGCGCAGCAGCAGATTGCATTGGCGTTCGCCGAGTCGCGTGTCGGCGAAGCATCGCCGGTGACGGCCGACGACTTCATTGAAGCCGCCAATTTGTTCTTGGGTATGAATGAGTTCGATCTGGCACGTCGCTACTTTGAACGCGCGCACCAAGCGGGTGCTGCCGATGAGGTGGTCACTATCGGACTTGCCAACACCAACATCGCACAGGGACATACGAAAGAGGCCGAGGCGCAGCTTGCGACTCTTGGCAGTGCGGCTGATTACAGCAACAACTTCGACTATGCGATGGCGAAAGGAAATATTTATCGCCAACAGCATCAGCCGTTTTATGCGATGACGGCGTTTGCGCGTGCCAACCAACTGGGTGGCAACGATGAGACCGCCGAGTATGCAATGCAGCAAGCTGCGGGAGAGCAAGGGGTTCAGGTGAATCAGCGCGTCAGCCTCAGCTCCGATGTGTACGTGCACGCGATTATCGACGACGCGACAATCCTGGGGCTTGACCGCCAAATATTTCACAATGCACAGGGCGGAGCCATCCCCCCGCCCCGTTCCTCTCTCGAAACCTTATGGACGAGCGGATACAAGGCCGATCTCGGCAAATATCCAACTCTGAGTGGATTTTTCCAGTTACGTAACGCACGAGGTCAGGTTTCGTTACCAAGCCAGACTCTGATTCTGAATCGTGATACTTGGGATTACACGATGAACTCTGCTCTGAACCCGGTACTCAGGCTCGGCCCAGCGACGTTCACGTTTAATACCGGTTTGCAGTTCACGATTCGACGCGACAAGGAGAGCCCGATCGAACTCAACCAGAACCTGTTCCGCCAGTTCGCTTATGTGTCCACCAATGCCATTGGCAACTGGCTCACAGTGCAGGGAGAGGCCTTCCATGAGAGCGGCCCGTTCACCGATCAGCGTCTGCACTCGCGCGAACTCGGTGCGCGAATACAGTTCATCGTCGGGCGTCCGTGGGGACGCACGCAATTCATCACCGCTTATGGCACGCGTGATCTTTTGTTCCGTCCGCTGATCCGCGAGTTTTACTCAACGACAACTTCGGCAGGCATTCAGCATGAATTCAGCGACAAGCTGCGCGTTGCGGTTGTCGGCGAATACATCCGCTCATGGCGTGTGCAGGATTTGAGCTACTGGATTGCGCAAGCGATGCGTCCGGCGGCTGAAGTGGAATGGAAGCCCACGCGGCGCTGGACTGTGAATGGCAACTTCGCCTTCTCGCGCGGCGAAGGCATTCACGATTATGACAACGTGCAGAGCAGTTTCCTCATCTCTTACATCAAGCCAATGCGGCGAGAAGTGAACGACAGCTTCGGCCAGGTTCCGGTGGAATATCCCATTCGGTTCTCTTTCGGAGTTGAGCATGCGAATTACTTTAATTTCGCTGGCCACAATCAAACGATTCTGCGTCCGGTCATTCGTTTGACGTTGTTTTAAGGCCAGAGGGGCTCCATGAAGATTTGTCTAGTTACGGCTTTCCCGCCATCGCGCAGGGGGCTGAATGAGTACGGATATCATATCGCCCGGGAGTTGCAGAGCGACCCGCTGCTCAGCCTCACAATCTTGGGTGACCGACTGGAAACCGACCAACCAGAGCTGGATGATTTCGATGTCATTCGTTGCTGGGACTTCAACAGTTTGTCGAACCCAATTCGCATCCTTCGCGTGATCCGCGAACTCAAGCCGGATGTGGTGTGGTTCAACCTGCTGTTCTCGACATTCGGAACAAATGCAGTTGCTGCCTTTGTTGGGTTGATGATGCCGCTGCTGGTGCGGCTCTCGGGAACTTATACGCACATCACGCTTCATCACCTGATGGACAACATCGATCTGCAGCATGCGGGCGTGCGCTTTCCGCGCACCTATCGCGCGGCTGGCTACATTGCAACGCGGATGCTGCTGATGGCCAACTCCATCTCAGTTCTGCTGCCCGCGTACCGCCGCACCCTGATGCAGAAGTACAACGGCAATAATGTTCATTTTCGTGCTCACGGCATTCTTTCGGCGCGTCCCGAGCCGCCGGCCTTCGAGAAGCGCGGCAACCCCGAGCATCGCATTCTGGCATTCGGCAAATGGGGAACTTACAAGCGGCTTGAGCTGCTGATCGAGTCATTCAAGGAGATTCATCGCCGTTGCCCGCAGGCGCGGCTGGTCATCGCCGGCAGCAATCATCCCGCAACTCCGGGCTATGTCGAGCGTGTAGCAGCCTCGGTGTCCGACAACCCCTATATCCGATTTACCGGCTATGTAGAGGAAGAGGCAGTGGCGGAACTGTTCTCGACCGCAAGCGTCATGGTGATGCCTTACTCCTCGGCGACCGGGTCGAGCGGTGTGGCTCACCTGGCCTGCGAGTTCGGACTGCCCATTGTCTGCGCCGACATTCCCGATTTCCGCGAGATGAGCGACGATGAACAACTCGCCATCAGCTTCTTCAAAACAGGGGATGCCAACAGCATGGCTGACTGCGTGGTTGAGTTGCTCTCCAACCAGGCGCTGCAGCACGAGATGGGCGAAGCCAACTTCTCAGCCGCGTTGCGTCAGACCATGCCGATGATCATGCGGCAGTATCTTCGCTCGTTTGACATGCAGCACCGCCACAATGCGTTGCGGCCTTTTTCACGATTCCGGCGATTGCCGCAATGGGTGCCGATGCGATCCACCATCTTCCGCGCTGCTGCGCCGAGGTGGTCTCCATGGATCTAGGCGGCCGCAAATTCGCAAAAGATGCTTTGGTGAAGTTAGGGGCCGCCGGTCTTCGCGGCGTGCGTGCGCTGGTGCTGGTTGGCGGACGTCCTGAAGAGGAACAGTTTGGCGAGTTCCCGCTCGCCATGCTCGACGTGCTTGGCCGTAGCGTGCTGATGCGTACTCTCGATCGACTTCGCGCGAACGGCGTTGGTGAGATTGCAGTGATCTGCGAAACTACGCCGCTGCCATCTCAGCACACGTTCGAGGCTTGCGCATTCAGCGTCACCTCCGCCGAGAACTTCTGGAGCGAGGCGCTGCAACAGTTCCGCCGCCTGAGCCGCCAGTCGGAGAGCGTTCTCATCATCCGCCTGGGCGCCTGGGCTGAGGTGAATTACCCGATGATGGTGCGCGAGCACAGGAATTCGGGTGCGGCACTCATGAGGGCCTGCGCACGTAATGGCCAGCCACTGGACATTTACGTGGTTTCTTCCAGCAGCCAGACCGAGGCCGCAGCCCTGCTGCGAGGCGAGTTGAAGGATGATCGCGTCGAATGCGCAGAGCACAAGACGCGCGGTTACGTGAACCTGCTGACCGATGCGGCGAACCTGCGCGGGCTGGCTCTGGACGCCTTCGCTGGCGCATCGAAGATTCGTCCTTGTGGCCGCCAGCTTCGTCCCGGCGTGTGGGTCGGTCGCGGTGTCCACATTCATCGCGAGGCGCGCATTGTTGCCCCGGCCTTCATCGGCGACGGAGTGAAGATACGCGATGCAGCGGTGGTCACGCGGGGAAGTTCTCTGGAGCGCAACTCCGAAGTGGATTGCGCCACCATGGTCGATAACTCCACGGTGCTGCCCTACACGCGCATTGGAGCAGGGCTTGAGCTTGAACGCGCGGTCGTCGGATTCAAACAGGTACATAGCTTGCAGCGCAACGCTACCGTGCACATCGACGATCCGCACATGCTGGCGCTCACGACCTCGCGCGCATCGATTCAACTTTTCAGTGGTGCAAACTGGTTGATCAACTTTCTTCCAAATCTTTTCTGGAAGTTCTTTGTCGAATCCAAGGCAGAAAACTCGAAGGAGCCACAGGAAGATGTGCTCGAAACACGAACTCCTGCATTGGAAGAGACATCGCTGGCAACCGCAGACTCACAACCTAAGTCATATCGAGAAATGGTGGTGACGAGACGATATGGAAACGAGTAGGCCTGTAATCGTGAAACGAGTTCCGGAAAGCCTCAACCTTCGGCAAGCCCGCGCTTTTCTGGATGAGGTACGTCCACTTTTGCAACATGATCGTCCGCAACTCGTTTTCGATCTGTCGCAAGTTCGCAAGCTGGATTCAGCTGGCGTGGACATGCTGGTTTATTGCATGAAGGAAGCTTCCCGTCGCGATGGTGACCTGAAGCTCGCTTCTCTCAGCCCGCAGGCGCAGGTGGTGCTTGACCTGACGCGCACCAGCCGATTGTTTGAGACCTATGCCACGTCGGCAGACGCGGCTCGCAGCTTCAGCGGCTATCTGCCGAACATGGTTCGGCAGTTCCATCCCGAGTCCGAGAGCTTCGGCCAGAGTGAAAGGAAAATCGCGTGAGCGTACGCGAGCAGGTTCTGGGGCCCTGGCCGCAGTCTCGCATGCGCACTGCATTCGAGACCCTGAAGGCGCAGGGGTCCGAGCGGAAGGTGTTTACCGGAAGCGTGGTCATGCTGGCCGGTTCGGTGCTGGTGTCGCTGGCCAACTTCGGCTACAACATCGGCGTCGCGCATCTGCTCGGGCCGGGCAGCTTCAGCCATGCGGCTGCGGCTGTGACTCTGCTCATGCTCGCCTCCTGCATCAATCTGGCGTATCAACTCGTCACAGCCAAGCTGATCGCCAAGGCGGTCACGTCGGGCGAACGCGCCGCCGTGTATCAGTCGATGATGCGGCGTGCCTGGATGGTGGGTTGCGGGCTCGCGGCCTCCATGCTCGCGGCCAGCAACTGGATATCGCACTATTTACGCATGCCGTCGGCAACCCTGATTCAGCTGCTCGGCATCGGAATGCTCTTCTACATCCCTCTTGGTGTGCGGCGTGGCGGTATGCAGGGCAATTGCAAATTCCTTCGATTGAGCCTGAACCTTGCCGCCGAAGCGTTTGTAAAGCTGATTACAGCAATGATCCTAGTCTTGAGCGGTGCCGGAGTGTTTGGTGCCGTGGCGGCGATTTCGCTGTCGGTATTTGCCGCGTTCCTGCTGCCGACCGATGATGGCGAGTTGCGCGAAGTCTCTGCACCGTATCAGCCCGGTTCGGTTCTCGAAAGCATTCAGGCCATCATCTTCTTTATTGGCCAGGTCATCATCAACAACGTGGACATTCTGATGGTGAAGCACTACTTCGCGCCGGACGATGCGGGCATCTACGCCGCTGTCGCGCTGGTGGGAAGGCTTCTGTACTTTGCCACCTGGTCGGTGACCAGCGCTATGTTTCCGGTATCTGCTGGCAGCAGTGCTGAGAGTGACAGCCGTCGCGTTTTGATCGTGCCTTTGTTGTTCGTCGCGGGACTCTCCACGGTGTTCGTCGTCTTTCTGGCGAGTTTCCCTGGACTGGTAATGAGAACGTTGTTTGGCAGTGACTTCCATCGCGTAGGTGCCGGAGTTGAGCAGCTGCTTGCGATGAATGCCGTTGCCACAGCCGTGTACGCGGTCTGCGTTGTCCTGATCACGTACGAGATGTCACGAAGAATTGCAAACACAGGATGGCTGCAGCTGGTAGTTAGCCTGCTCATCATCCTTTCCGTCAGCATTTTTCATGCTTCCCTGATGCAGGTAATTGTGATCCAGCAGGTGCTGCGCGGCCTGCTGTTGATGGCTGTTGCATATCCCTTTTTTCGTAGTGCCCGTGGCCTGGGTGAGGAGGCAGCATGAGGAAACTGCGACGCTCTAATGAATCCGAAGTCATAGCTGAGTTCCTGAAGAACGAGTATTACCAGGAAGAATTCCACGCCGACCGCGACAGCTTTGAGCGCCTGGTGCTAGAGGCAGACCTTACCAATGAGCGTGAGAGCGCGCTGCGTCGCGCGCTGCTGTTCCGGCGTCGCGGGCATATGTGGCGCGAACTTCCTGATGATACGCAGTGGTGGGAGGTCGAACTGGAGCCCAGCGATCTGCAGTACGTGCGTGTGTTTCCCCGCGCACAATGGCGCAAGATTGCAGGAGAAAGTTTCCTTCTTCGCGACATCGTCAACCGCATTCGCACCGTGAAATTTTCCGGCGGCAAGCGTGACTTCATCGCACGCGTGCAGGCTCTGTGCTATCGCCTGCGCAAGGAGCAGGACCGCAGCGCTGTTCTCCTTATCGGTGTCGATGAGCAGAGCCCGCTGACGATTCTCGAAGGCAATCACCGTCTCACCGCGGCGCTGCTCGCCGGGCCCGAAATGTTTGGCCGCCAGTTTCGCGTCTTCTGCGGATTCTCTCCGCATATGTCGCGCTCCTGCTGGTATGAGACGAACCTGCCCAACCTGTGGCGCTATGGGCAGAATCGCCTGAAGCATTTGTTCTACGATCGCGAGGCCGATGTTGGTCGCGTACTGCGCAACATGAATGCCGCCCCGCAGTCACCTGTCCTCGAAAGCGCCACCATGGACCCGGTGCGAGCGGGAAAGATTGCCGGCGGCTCAACGAAGTAGAAATCGTAAGGAGAGTTTCGAAAATGTACGCGAAACAGTCAGCCAAATTTGCCATTCCAGTGCTGGTTACCGCGCTGCTGATGTCCGGCAATGCCTATGCGCAGAACACGCCGCAGAATGCGCCTCCCAGCAACCAGCAGCCAAGCGGCGTAAGGGTTGATCCCTCGGTTGGCCCGCTCACTCCAGCCGAGCCCTCGCAACCCGCGACGCAGGGCCCGGCCGATAACAATACGTTGCCCGCCGCACCACAGCCGCAGACCACACCTCCTGTGCAGCAGCGGCAGCAACAATCGCAGCAGCCTGCCGCCCAGGAACCTCTGGGTGCCGCCGCGGCCGAGCAGGTAAAGACCGCCGGGGGAGCAGCATCGCGCCCCGCCGGTAATGCCATCGCTCCGGCCAAGCAGCGCCAGTATCGCTCGCTTCTTATCAAGCTCGGAGCCGTCGCCGCAGCGGGCATTGCCGCGGGCGCGGTGTACGGACTCAGCCACGCCACTCCCAGTACTCCGCCGCACACTGCTACTGCGGCTGCAAAATAGGCCAACTATGTCATCTTCTTCGGGGCAGTTGAAGGAATCGATTGTCGTCAGCTTCTCGGGGCTCGACGGCGCTGGCAAAACGACGCAGATCACCGCGTTGCGCGAAGCGATCGCCGAACTCGGCCTCGAGTCGCAGCTCATCACCTTTTGGGATGACGTTGTGGTGGGCACCCGCTACCGCCAGAGCTTTGTGCACAAGGTGCTCGGCAGTGAAGAGGGCATCGGTGCGCCGGGGCGTCCCGTCGAGCGCCGCGACAAAAACGTGCGTGCCTGGTATCTCACGCTCTCGCGCCATCTGCTCTACCTCGCCGACGCCATCAGCTTGCGCATCAAGTTGATGCGCGCGCGCCGCGGACAGCCGAAAGTCATCGTGATGGATCGCTACATCTACGACGAGCTAACGAATCTTCCGCTGCAGAATAAGTTTTCGCTGGCCTACGCCGCGTTCCTCGCCTGGATCGCGCCGCGCCCGCAGCTTGCGTTTGTGCTCGATGCCGATCCGGAAGCAGCTCGCGCCCGCAAGCCCGAGTATCCGGTGGATTTCATGCGGCAGTCGCGCCGCTCCTATTACCGGCTGGCGCAGCGCCTCAAGAGCATTACCCTGATTCCGCCACTCGATCTCGACGAAGCCAAGCGCGCCGTCATCAGGAGTTTTCTGCGCGTGCTGGAGCGTCCCGAGGGTGAAATCACGCTGCCGCGCGTTGCCGCCTGACGCATCATCAACTCAAAGACAAAACCCACATCCAAAGATGTGGGTTTTGTTTTTGCTTGCAGCGATCGCTAAACAGGCTCGGCAATTGCAGCCTCAGCCGGACGAATCTGGTGGACGTCCACGAAGTCGGTTGGATACTTCCCCGTGTAGCACGAGGTGCAATAGTGCGGATCCCCCACCGGTTCGCCACATGATGCGCGCAGGCCTTCGAGCGACAGATAGGCCAGCGAGTCAGCGCCGATGAATTCCTGCACTTCCTGCACCGACTTACGCGCGGCAATCAGTTGACGGCGCTCGGGAGTATCGACTCCGTAGTAGCAGGGCGAAGTCGTCGGCGGACACGAAATGCGCATGTGCACTTCAGTCGCTCCGGCATCGCGTACCAGGCGCACAATTTTCTGGCTCGTGGTGCCGCGCACGATCGAGTCATCGATCAGGATGACGCGCTTGCCGGCGAGCAACTGACGAACTGGATTCAACTTGAGCTTTACGCCAAAGTCGCGCACCCGCTGCTCGGGCTCGATGAAGGTGCGTCCGACGTAGTGATTGCGGATGAGTCCGAACTGCATAGGAATGCCGCTCTCGCGCGCATATCCCAGGGCAGCGGTGAGTCCGCTGTCGGGCACGCCGACGACGAGGTCGGCATCTACCGGAGCCTCACGTGCAAGCTGGCGTCCCATCTCCTCGCGGGCCGCCTGCACGCTCAGGCCGAACACCAGCGAGTCGGGACGAGCGAAGTAAACCTGCTCAAAGATGCATTGTGATTGCGTCAGCGCGGGCGCAAAGAAATGCGAGTGCACGCCTTCCGGCCCAACCACCACCATTTCGCCGGGCTTCACGTCGCGATCATAATCGGCACCCACCAAGTCGAACGCACAGGTCTCGGAGGCAAACACAATGGCATCCGGCGCGCCATTCTTTCCCTTGATGTGCCCCATCGCCAGCGGACGGAACCCGCGTGGGTCGCGCGCGGCGAAGATGTGATCATTGGTCGCCAGTACAAAAGAGAACGCACCTTCAAGACGGCGCAGGGCATCGGCCATCGCCTCGGGCAGCGTCTTCTCGCGCGACTGCGCGATCAGGTGCAGCACGATCTCAGTGTCGCTCGAGGTCTGGAAGATTGACCCCGCGAGTTCGAACTTCTTACGCAGCTCGGCGGCATTTACAAGGTTGCCGTTATGCGCAATGGCGATCTGGCCCTTGTTGCAGTCCACCTGGATCGGCTGCGCGTTGAGCAGTGCCGAGTCGCCCGCTGTGGAGTACCGCGTATGCCCAATCGCATGCGAGCCGGGCAGCTTCTGCAGCGCTGCCGGGGTGAAGATATCGGCCACCAGTCCCATGGACTTGTACACGTGCAGACGGCGACCGTCGCTCGAGGCGACTCCCGCCGACTCCTGTCCGCGATGCTGTAGCGCGTGCAGCCCGAGGTAGCACAGCTTGGCCGCCTCCGGATGGCCATACACCGCCACCACGCCGCATTCTTCGTGTAGCTTGTCCAGTTCGAACTCAACCATTACGGCCCGCCTTGTACGTCACAACGCCGAAGCGCAATCTGACGGCAATGGCACGGCCGGAGCCGTGCCGAATTCCTGTGAAAATCTGTAGTGTTACTGCGCTCGCACCGGTTATTGGCCGAGGCCTGCGACCACTTCCGGCTCGGTCTGCAGAGCCTTCTCCAGCGCCTCGTGCCAGCTTACCTTGAAAGCAGAAACGTAACCCTCAATGACAGCATGGCCGTCAATGCGGATGGCGAAGCTTCCCTCCGTGGTAGATCCAATAGCCTGTGCGTTCAATCCATATTTTACCGCAGTATCTTCGATTGTTCGCACGTTTCTGGAATCGCAGGTTACCAAAGCACGCGAGGCGTCCTCGGCAAACAGCACGCACTCGGCAGGAAGCCCGGCTGAAATCAGCTCCACCTCGGCACCCAGGCCCTTTGGGAAGCCCATCTTGGCCAGTGCCACGGCGATTCCGCCCTCAGCCACGTCGCGAGCCGACTCAACCAGGCCTTCTGCGGCCACCGCCTGCAAAGTTTGCTGCAGCGCCTTTTCGGCCTTCAGGTCGAGAATCGGAGGCACGCCCCACATCTCGCCCAACACGTTCACGGCGTATTCTGACGAGCCAAACTCGACCTGCTCCTCACCGCTATGCGCCTTCTGCCCAGGCGTAATCAGCACAATCGTGCGTCCAGGGGCGCGAGCAGTGGAGGGGACTGCCTTCTTCACGTCCTTGAGGATGCCCACAATGCCCAGCGTTGGCGTGGGGTAGATGCCCTCGCCCAACGTCTCGTTGTAGAAGCTCACGTTGCCGCCCGTGATCGGAGTTTCGAGCGCGGTGCAGGCCTCGGCCATGCCGTCGATCACGTCGGAGAATTGCGCCATAATGGGCGGCTTCTCAGGATTGCCAAAGTTCAGGCAGTTGGTCGCCGCCACCGGTTCTGCGCCCGTCGCGGCCACCATGCGCGAGGCACGTGCCACGTTGTGCATGGCTCCCAGCTTGGGATCGAGATAGCACCAGCGCCCGTTGCCGTAGAGTGCCATGGCCAATCCGCGCTCAGTGGCCTTAATGCGGATGACGCCCGCCAACTCGCCCGGCCCCTGCATCGTGTTCGTCTGCACCATGGAGTCGTACTGCTCATAGACCCAGTGCTTCGAGCAGATATTGGGGCTCGCCAGCAGCTTATGGAATTCGTTGTTGAAATGGTTCTTTGTACCCAATTGCAATGCGCCGGGTTTTTGCTTCGGCACCGGAGCGGTCCACTCGCCCACCTCGCGGTGATACAGCGGAGCGTCATCGGTCAGCGCCTCGTTCGGAATCTCGGCCACCGTAACGCCATGATGCTTCACGCGCATGGTGTTCTCGCCGATCACCTGCCCCACGGTCACGGCGTCGAGTCCCCACTTGCGGAAGACCTTGAAAACTTCTTCCTCGCGGCCCTTCTGCGCGACGAGCAACATGCGCTCCTGCGACTCGCTGAGCATGATTTCGTAGCTGGTCATGCCGGTTTCGCGCTGGGGAACCAGATCGAGTTCGATTTCCAATCCTACGCCGCCGCGGCCGCCGAGTTCGCAGGTCGAGCAGGTCAGGCCCGCCGCACCCATGTCCTGAATGCCGACAATCGCGCCGGTCTTCATTGCTTCGAGGCAGGCCTCGAGCAGCAGCTTTTCCATGAAGGGATCGCCGACTTGCACATTGGGGCGCTTTGCTTCGCTGCCTTCGCTGAATTCTTCGCTCGCCATGGTCGCGCCGTGGATGCCGTCCTTGCCGGTTTTCGAGCCGACATAGATCACCGGATTTCCGGCGCCTGAGGCTGAGGCGTAGAAGATTTCATCTTTCTTTACCAGCCCGAGCGCGAATGCATTCACCAGCGGATTGCCCGCATAGCAGCTCTCAAAGCGGGTTTCACCGCCCACGTTCGGCACGCCAAAGCAGTTGCCATAGCTGGCCACGCCGCCTACCACGCCATCCATCACCGAGTGGTTCTTGTGCAGCGTCGAGCGATCCATGCGGCTGTCGTGCTCGGGCGACACGTGCCCGAAGCGCAGCGAATCCATTACCGCCACCGGCCTTGCGCCCATGGTGAAGATGTCGCGCAGAATGCCGCCAACGCCAGTGGTCGCCCCTTGGAACGGCTCAACAAAGGATGGATGATTGTGCGATTCGATCTTGAACGCACAGGCCCACTCGCCGCCGATATCGATAATGCCGGCGTTTTCGCCCGGTCCCTGCATCACCAGCTTGCTCTTGGTCGGCAGGCGCTTCAGGTGGACGCGCGATGATTTGTAGGAGCAGTGTTCGCTCCACATCACGCTATAAATGCCCAGCTCGGTCATGGTGGGCACGCGGCCCTGCCACTTCACAATGCGTTCGTACTCCTCCGGAGTCAGTCCATGACTGCGGATAATCTCCGGTGTAATCTTCGGCTCTTTTTCTGGGGTAGGCATGGCAGACCCTTTTATTCTCGCATGCCCAATCCCGAGAGCGAAAGCCGCCACCGGGTTTGCGCCACGCAGACAAGGGCCGGATTACTGCGCGTTCTTCGCCAGGTAAGCTCCCACGCCGCGCTCCAGGCGGGCGTAGTCCGACTGCGTAGCCTGCACGAGTGCCTGTTCTGGAGTGTCGCCATCGGCAATCAAGTCGAGCACCCGGCGAACCGCATGCATGCCAAAACTCGTTCGCAGATATTCAGTTACGGCCAGTGACTCTGCGTAAGCAACCTGCGCCTGTTGCGCGTTGAAGCGCAGGAACGAGCCTTCCAGCACGCGCAGCGGAGCCTGCTTGCCGGCCTCGAACATCTGCGCCAGCGGTGCGGCAAATTCACTCGAACTGCGCGGCTCTTCCATTTGCGCCAGCCCCTCGTTGAGCCAGTGCGGGCAGCGCCCATGCGTGAGGGAGTGCACGAATGAATGCGTGAGTTCATGCTTCAGAACCGATTGCAGTTCCGGCGTGACGCTCGTCAGTTCGCGCACCGGAATGCGCAACTTGCCATCGTTCAGCGCGCCAGACCATTGCGGCGCGCGCGTCACGTCGTAGAACTGCTGTTGCGTGTAGAGAATCACGGTGATCGTGTTTCCCGGAGCAAATCCCAGCTCGCGCTGCAGTTCCAGATACTGGCGCTCGAGCGTCTGCATCAGCTCCGTCGCAAAGCTGAAGCTTGTATCGCGTCCCTCGTACCGCAACACAAAATGTGATCCTTCGCGCTCATGGAAGGTGCCCTCGACATCTCCCTCGCGATGCGCCTTTTCGAGGTAGGCCTTGATGGTCGGGTTAGGGCTAATCTTCTGTGCTTTCTCCCAGCTCTCAATCGCCTCGGCGAATCGACCAGCATCGTAATAGGCCAACCCGGCGATCTGCATCCCCTGCACCGAATGCGGAGCCATGGAGAGCGCCTTCTGCGCCTCGCTTACCGCCTCCTGGTACTGTCCACCATCGAGCAGCAGCACGGCATACCAGTCGTGGAGCTCGGGTCGTTGCGGCTCAAAATCCACGCATCTGCGCATATAGCGTCGCGCGGCCTCGCCGTCTCCATGCTCAAACGAATACTGCGCGGCGAGGAAGTTGGCCGCAGCCGCGCGCGTTGCATTTCCTCCGGCTTCAATCTCGAACAGCATGTGATCATTGACGCGGCCATAGCTCACCACCTGCCTGGAAAGTGCTTCCATGTCCACGCCCTGCACGGGCGGAACCTTCGGCAGGGCCGTTGCAAGCTGGCTATGGGAGACATGAGGGCGAGTGCCGGGAGCGGCGACGGTTGGGGCAGGTTCCTTCGGAGGCGCAATCAGTCCGCTCTTCGACGTGCCAATCGAGATGCCGAACTGGCTGGCATGTTCAACGCTTGCGACCGATGCTTTCGGCACCGAGTAATGCGTGTTGCCGATGCTGTACTCCACGGTGTCGCCCTTCTCCGTCACCGTGTTGGCGGAGATCGTCGTGCCATTCTTCAGATGGATCGAGTCAGCCCAGCAGGTTCCTGCTTGCAACAGCAGGAGGACCGCAAGAAGGGAATGCATTGAAAGTGCCATGGCGCGCTCCGGGCATCAACTCTCAATAAGATGCACTTCGGAACTTCGCCGTGCGAGATCCTGCCTGCCAATGTTTATTCTTAGAGTTTCATTGTTGAACGAAGCGAGTCCCGCGCCTATTGCACCTTCACCGGCACCATCTCGCGTTCGGCGCGACCATCCACAAACCGCAGGCATGGAATTTCCAGCACCAGAACATGGTCCAGCAGGTTGGGCCTCATGCGGAATGCGCCCTGCTCAAACGATAGCTGCACCTTGCTGCCATTGATCGTCTGGGGCGATTCGATCGGCGCGGCAGGATTGGCGCACATATACAGCGAGGCCACGTCGCAGAATTGCAGAACATCGACCAGCGCATGCACTTCTTCCAGCGCCAGCCCGGTCATCGGCAGCAGCCGGTCCACCCGCGACGCCTCGCGGTTCAGGAACTGCTCGACCTGCGATTTCTGCTCCGGCGTGCCTGAGCCGTGTTCGAGAAACGGATGCGTCAGGCGTGCAAAGTGTGCGCTCACCAGCAGGCCGCCCAGCGGTCCCGTGCTCTGCGCCGCCTGTATTGACCCCATCCACGCCTGCAAAAAGCGCTCCGGTGCCGTGTTGATGAACGAAACCGGCGCGCCCGAGTCGTTCTGTTTCGGCTGCATCGGCGAGTCGATGTCGCCGTCGAAGGGCATCCAGCCCACGTCGTGCATGGCAATCGCCCGCACCACGGCGTCGTTCACATTCGGCACTTTCACGGCGTCGAAGGCTGCCGCCAACTCACCCGAAATCCGCGCATGGTCCGGTTGCGTCACGAACCAGTCGGTTACAGCGGCGTTGCGCTGCACCTCGGCAATTGCCTCAAATGCCGGACGTGCGTCGCCCGTGGATTCCTGCGCCGACAACTTGCTCCGAAAGATCAATTTCCGTGCCTCACGTTCTCGATTTTGCTGGCCCGCCTCGGCAATGACCATTGCGTTAAGATGGTACCTGATTGCAGCCAGGACAGCCCCGAATGTACTTCGTTCTCACCCGTTTCCGCGGCATCGCCATTTCGCTGTGCGCACTCGTGCTGCTCGCTCTCGTGGGCTGCGATGCCGAGCCGCGAAAGTCTGACGCGGAACTCGGGCTCAACCCCACCCAGGCCATGGGACGCCATGTCTTTGATGCCAACTGCGCGCGCTGTCACGAGCCCTATTCGAAGCGCGGTCTGCATGGCCCCAGCCTGCGCAACATCTACAAAAAACAGTACTTGCCTAGCGGCATGCCAGCCAATGACGACCGCATCACCGAGGTCATCCAGCGTGGACGGGCCAAGATGCCGGCCTTCGGAGGCACGCTCTCCGATTCGCAGATCGCCGCCCTGCTCGCCTATCTCAAGACGCTCTAGCCCGGGAGGCCAAGGCGTAGAATGAGTCTTTGTCGATGCCCGCGCATCGTACACTTAAGAGAACCCGATGGCGACCTCCGAGCTGATCCAGATCCAGACCGTCCCTGCCGCACCGGCGCCCAAGCCGCGCTGGTTGCGCGCCAAGGCCCCCATGGGCGAGCAGTATCACGAACTTAAGAAGCTGGCCCGCGGCCTTTCGCTCAACACCGTTTGTGAATCCGCCCACTGCCCCAACATCGGCGAGTGCTGGAACCATCGCACCGCGACATTCATGTTGCTGGGAAATCTTTGCACCCGGCGCTGCGGATTCTGCGCCGTTCCCAAGGGGCGTCCTGAGGCGATTGATTACGACGAGCCGCGCCGCGTGGCCGAAGCTGTCTCCGAACTTGGATTGAAATTTGCCGTTGTCACCAGCGTGAATCGCGACGACGACAACATCGGCGGAGCCAAGGTCTTTGCCGAAACCATCCGCGAAATTCGCCGCCTCCAGCCCGACTGCTCCGTCGAGGTGCTCATCCCCGACTTCCAGGGACGCGAAGACTGCCTGCAAATCGTACTCGATGCCCGGCCCGACATCCTGAACCACAACACCGAAACCGTGCCGCGCCTCTATCGCGTCGCCCGCAGCGGTGCCCGTTACGAACGCACACTGCACCTGCTCGCCCGCGCCAAAGAGCTCTCGTCTGATACGGTGACCAAGACCGGAATCATGGTTGGCCTCGGCGAAGATATGGATGAACTGCTGCAGGTCTGCCGCGATCTCTCCGAGCAGAAGGTGGACATTCTCACCATCGGCCAGTACCTGGCGCCCTCGCGCGATCATCTGCCTGTAAAGCGCATGTATCCGCCCGAGGACTTCGCCCTGCTCAAGCAGGAAGCGCAGAAGATGGGCTTCCGCCACGTCGAATCCGGCCCACTCGTCAGGTCGAGCTACCATGCGCATGAGCAGGCGGAGAGCACAAAGAACAACAACAGGTAGTAACTGGCGCAAAGAAGAACATCGTTATAACCGCTAGCGCGCCTTTCGGCTGCCTAGCGGTTTTTCTTCATTGGCGGAACGAACTTGTAGTCGATGTCCCAGGGGAAGTAGATCCACTTGTCCTGGCTGAATTCCTTCACGCACACATCGACCACCTGCCGTCCTCTTGGCTTGGCGTATAGCGTGGCGAAATACGCCTTGGGCAGCAGCTTGCGGATGACGCGCGCGGTGTTGCCGGTATCGACCAGGTCGTCGATCAGCAGGAATCCTTCTCCGTCGTGTTCCACACCCTTCAGGATCGTGACCTCGTGGCGCTTGTTTTGTGCGCCGTCTTCAGCCGCCGAGTAGTAGCTGGACGCGCAGATCGTGTCGAGCAGATGCAGTTCCAGCTCGCGGGCGACCAGCGCTGCCGGAATCAAGCCGCCACGCGCAATGGCGATAATGCCCTTGAACGGGCCTCGTTCCACCAGTTCGCGACACAGAATGCGCGTATCCCGGTGCAGTTCGGGCCATGAAATCACGATGTCATCGCGATATGGGCTGGTGATCGTGTCGGCCAGGGACTGATTTTCGCTGTGCATAGCTAATACTTTATGTGCGAAATGACCGTATCGCCAAACAGAAAGCAACGCGGACGGCTCCAAGAATTGGTTCAGCTCTGGAAAGCTCAATTTACCGGGAAAGGAGGAACTTGGCAGAAGAATAGGGCTGCAACTCGCCTTCGCCGCAGCCCTCGATTGTGGATGCGGTTATGCGGACTTCAGATTGCCACATTCGACAGCGCAGAACGCGCTTAGCCCTAAGCCGAGTCTGTCATCAGCAAGGCACAGCAATGAGGATTGAAACTGTCCCAAAATTTTGCATTGCATCGGAGCTGCTTTCGGAACAACATCCCGCGTTCAAGCCTGTGCTCTGTGTTGGGAGTTCCCCATACTCCAGCGAGACGAGAATCGAAAGTGAATTTCTCCGGAATCATTTGTAAAGGAGCAGAAGCCATGGCCGTCACGCAGACACAAAAAAACAAATTCGAATTGCTCAACTTCTCTCAACCACAGGAACGGCGGGAGTTTCCGAAGGGCCAGCTTGAACTCCTCAAGGTTGGTGACGTGACCTTCGGGCGCGCAACTTTTGAGCCCGGATGGAAATGGTCACAGCACGTGAAGCCAATCGCCGGAACCAATACCTGCCAGGCCTCGCATCTCGGATTCCAGTTGAGTGGCACCATGCACATCAAAATGGATGACGGCTCCGAGCGCGATATCCATCCCGGCGAGGTCGCCAGTATTCCTCCGGGACATGACGCCTGGGTTGTCGGAAATGAACCCGTGATCTTCATCGACATCACGGGAATGGAAGAGTACGCCAAGCAAAGAAAAGCTGCGTAGATGATCTGACTACCTAGCGATCGGAGTGGTGTCAGCTTCGGCAGAGGCGGCACCACTCCACGATGTTTGTGGCAGCTTATTCTTTGCGGAGTTCGCCCAGCGTGCTCACCGCCGCACTGGTCATCAGCAGCAGGTCGGTTTCGACTACGACAAGCCTCGAGCCTTTTTGGATCTCGCTGGCAGCCATCGCCCTCGTGCCGCAGAAGATGCCGAATGGAATTGACGCCTGCGCGCAAGCAGTTCGAATCGCTTCGATGGCGGCCCGCACCTCAGGATGCCCAATGTCTCCAGTTCGTCCCATGCTCGCCGAGAGGTCGTAAGGGCCTACGAAGATCGCATCCACGCCTTTCACTGCAACTATCTCCTCAATTTGTGCGACGGCTGCTGCGTGCTCCACCTGCAAAATGAGCCCAACCGAGCTGTTCGCCCGCTCGACGTATTCGCCGAACCCGAGCCCGTAGCCATGCGCGCGCCCAATGCCCACGCTCCTTGCGCCCATCGGCGGATACTTCGCAGCGCGAACCGCAGCTCTGGCCTGATCGGCGCTGTTCACCAGCGGGACAACAACGGCGTCGCAGCCCGTATCGAGCGCCTTTGCAAAGTGCTCCGCCGTGTTCGAGGGCAGCCGCAGAACGGTGTAGGCCCGCTCTGCCACTGTCTGAGCGATGGCCTGTGCTGCGGCAACGTCGATCAGCGAATGTTCCAGATCGACGAATAGCCAATCAAAACCGGCGATGGCCAGTGCCTCTGCCACCTCCGGCGACCGGACACTCACCAGCGTTCCGATCATGCACCCGGATCCGCTCAGCTCTTGGAGAAAATTTCGTATTCGTTTCATCGCAGCTCTTCCGAGATGATTGTATGCGTCCCGTCAACACACATCGAAGCACCTCTCCGGCAGCAATCAACCTGCGATGTTTTTGCGGAACTCACATGCATTGTCCTCACTTCAACATCATCCAATAGCGCATGCCAGAACGTCGCCTCCTGAGTACATGGAAGGAAATTGCCTCCTACCTCAATCGCGGAGTGAGAACCGTCCAGCGATGGGAGTTGACCTACAAAATGCCGGTTCATCGCCTCGATGTGGATGCGTCGGTGTTTGCTTACGCCGACGAGATCGATGCCTGGATGCAGCGCACCAAAACCGACAGTGTCCCGTATGTGCGTCCCACCGTGGTAGTCCTCGACCTCGCGATGCCCAACGCGCTTTCCACACTCAAGCTTGAGCTGGAAGGTGCAAAGTTCAACGTGCTTACGGCCTTCAGCTCGGCCGAAATGCTCGCCACCGCTGCGCGTTACGACGTGGATGGATTCGTCGTGGATGCCGTCATTCTCGACGTGCATCCAGCCGAGATCGGATGCAAGCTGAAGCGACTTTATCCGAATAAGCTGCTCGTGCTCCTGGGCGATGATCCCGTTGACGCCTACGACCACGTCATCGCTCCCGGGAACATGGCCGAGCTCATCGACTGCCTGGTGCAGAAATTCGGTATGCCTCGGCTCGCCTAACGACCAGACGAACAGCAGCCGGGCACCCCAGGTTCGCGCCTGTCACCACGCTAACCCGGAACAAGGAAACGCTCGCTCGACCTCTCGTGGGCCGGGACACAAACTGCTAATGCTTGAACACGCCGAGGAAGTTAGGGCTGCGCGCGTCGATCATCGCAATGCCTTTATTGCTCTTCTGGCTCGTTCCATACACGGCGGCCCACAGCAGCTTGTTCGATTTCGTATCCATGCCGAGTTCGTAGTACACGGGTTGTTTCGCGTCTCGCTTGATCAGGTCGGCGCCGCCGTGTTCCTTCGAGATCTTGGCCGCAGCGTCTGAATCCACCATGACGTCATGGGTTGAAAACGTCAGCACCGTCGCGCCTGCCGCATACGGAAACTCGCGGTTTGCCGTCACCCCAAATGCTGGACTCTCCTTCAACAGGCTGCCCGAGCACATATACGTGCGCGACAGTCCGCGGCTGGCCGAGGCGAAGAACGCTTTCCACACCGTCGCCTTGCCCTCCTGCCCATTCGATTCGGCGTTGACCTCCGACTCCATGTGATAGGGCAGGGCATCGGGCTGCCATTTCAAGGCCATGTATGACATGCGCTCCAGGCACGGACGCGCCGTGAGCAAGGTGACTTCCTTCTTTTCCGCTGGCTTGGCCGCTTCGACGGAAGTTGGTTTGGTTGGTTCTGAACCGCACGAGCAGAGCAGTAGTAGAGCGCCGGCGACTAGAGAGAAACTAAAGCGGGTAGTCATGAGTTCACCCTCAAACGAGAATTCTGTTCTCACTTCAGAGCGCCCATACTCTACTCCCGGCGGCTTCATACCGCTTCTGTTTTCGTGCGCGGAGCGGCACATTTCTTCCCGAACCGGAGCGCCAGCGCCAGATCAAATAAAAAAGCCCGCGATGTTCCGCGGGCCGTCGTTTCGAGCAGAGTTGATTTACCAGACGTGGCAGGCGTTCACCGGAACCATCGCATCGCCCGGCTTGCAGCCGAACGCCTTGGGGAACTCCGGCGAGTTCTGCACCGTGCCAATAACGCGGAACTTGCCCGGCGAGTGCGGGTCCGTCAGTGCCAGTTCGCGAGCGCGCTGCGGCGTCACGTTTTCGCACCACACCTGCGCAAAACCGATGAAGAAGCGCTGCGACGGAGTGAAGCCATCGATCGGCTGCTTCATCTTGTCGCCAAGCTGCTTGGTCATCGCCATGTATGCCAGTTTCAGACCGCCATTGTCCGCCGTGTTTTCGCCCAGCGTCAGCTTGCCGTTCAGGTGCACTTCGCCCTTGTCGTCCTTTACGGAAACGAAGTTCGAGTACTCATCGGCAACGCATCCAGCGCGCTTTTCAAACTCAGGACCATCCGCCGGACCCCACCAGTTGGTGAAGTTTCCGTCGCCATCAAACTTGCGTCCCTGGTCGTCGAAGCCGTGCGTCAACTCGTGTCCGATAACCACGCCGATGCCGCCATAGTTCACCGACTCATCGACCTTGGCGCTGAAGAAAGGCGGCTGCAGGATTCCGGCAGGGAAGTTGATGTTGTTTTCGCTCGGGCTGTAGTAGGCGTTCACCGTCGGAGGCGTCATGCCCCACTCGGTCTTATCCACCGGCTTGCCCAGCTTGTCGAGGTCGCGCTTGATCTCAAAAATGCTGGCCTCGCGCGCATTGCCCACAAAGTCGTCACGCTTGATCACGACCTTGCTGTAGTCCTTCCACTTGTCGGGATAGGCGATCTTGTTTGAGACCTTCACCAGCTTGCCGTTCGCGGCCTTCTTCGTCTCAGGGCTCATCCATTCAAGGCTCTGGATGTCTTCTCCCATCGACTTCTCGACCGCAGCCACCAGCACATCCATGCGCTGCTTGGCTTCCTTGCCAAACGCCTTCTCGACGTAGATCGGGCCGAGCGCTTCACCCAGCGCGTTGTCCGTCATCGACGTGCAGCGCTTCCAGCGGGCTTCCAGCTCTTTCTGGCCAGAGAGGAACTTTCCCTGGAACTCGAAGTTCTCTTCCACGAAAGGCTTTGACAGCAGCGAGGCCGATCCCTTCACCACGCGCCAGCGCAAGTAGGTCTTCCAGTTGTCGATCGGCTCGCTCACCAGCAACCCGCTCAGCTTCTGAAAGAAGTCGGGATTGCCAACGTTGAGCGAGTCGAAGTCCCTCGCGCCTACCAGCTTGAAGTAGCGCGGGAAGTCGATTTCCGGTGCCTGCTTCAGCAGTTCGGCGATCGTCATCTTGTGGTCGCGGTTCTTGGGGTCGCGGCGCGATACGCGATCCATGGAGGCATCGGCGATCTTGGTCTCAAGCGCTAGCACCGTAGCCGCGTCCTTCGCTGCCTGCTCCGGAGTTTCGCCCGCCAGCGTCATCATTTTCGTGATGTGCTCGACGTACTTGCCGCGGACTTCCGTCATCTTTGCGTCCTGCTTCACGTAGTAGTCGCGGTCAGCCAGCGTAAGCCCGCCCTGGTCCACGTGCGCAATGTTAATGGTGGAGTTGTGCAGGTCCGGCCCCATTCCAAATCCGAAGATCGGGCGCATTCCCTTGGCGTGCATTTCGGCCACCAGGTCGAGCATTTGCTGCTTGGTGGTGATTGCCTGCACCTTCTTCAGCCACGGCTCAATCGGCTGGATGCCCTTGGCATCGACTGCCTTTTCATCCATGCAGGCGGCGTAGAAGTTGCCAACCTTCTTCTCGTTCGGCGTGTGCTTGCCCGGCTTGGCTGCGTCTTCCAGAATCGCGTGCAGAACGTGCAGGTTGTACTCGCGCAGTTCATCGAAGCGGCCATAGCGCGCCTTGTCTGCGGGAATCGGATGCGATGCGCGCCATCCGCCGCAAGCGTACTGATAGAAGTCCTGGCAGGGATTGGCCGTTAGGTCCATCGCCGATTTATCGAAGCTCACCGGAGCCGGAGGCGCTGATTGCGCCATCGCAGCACCGCAGGCGAGCAGAGCCACGGAGAAAATGTTCAGAAAACGCATTCGGAATCTATCCTCGATTCAAAACCGGTAAGGATCACCACGCCCATATTGAACAGGCACGAAAGAGCCCCTTATCGGTGATTCCTGCGAACTTATCAGGAATGTAGCCGAATTGCGAGTGCCCGTAATGATTCTTTACGATTTCGTTTCAAGGTGACCCACATCCGCCATCTTTTGGCGAATGTGGGAAGCCTGAACTTGCCGAGGGAAGCTGAAATTCAGCATTTGTCTAGAAGATGTGCAGCTTGATACTCAGATACCGCTTCGGATTTTCGCGGATCGCCCGCACCAGTCCGTTGCTTTCGACCAGCAGCTTGTCGGTGTTGTTGTAGAGCGACGGATCTTTCAGCAGCTTACCCGCCGTGCCCTGTCCCGCCTCGAGCTGAGTCGAAATCGTGGAGAGGTTTGTGACCAGCGTATCCAGCTTCTTCGCAAATTCCGGGTCCTTGGCAAATTTCCCAAGCCCGCCCTCCCCGCGATTGATCGAGTCAATCAACTGGTTCGCTTTTACCAGAGTCTGGTTCGCGTTGTCGTAGAGCGACGGGTCCTTCATGAACTTGCCGATGGTGCCATTGCCGTTGTTCACGTTGTCGGCGATGGCGTTCATCTTGTCGACCGCAGCACTGGCGCGATCATAGAGCGAGTCGTCGTTCATCAGTTTGCCCAGGCTGCCGCGGCCATTGTTGATGTCCGTCAGCATGCTGTTCACCTGAGCCACCGAGCTGTTCATGTTGTTGTAGAGCTGCTTGTCATAGATCAGCTTGCCGACCGATCCCTGCTGATCTTCTACCGCGCCCACGATCTTATCCACGCGCTTGATCAGCACGTTCAGGTTCTGCAGCGTCGTCTGTGAACTGCGCACCACATCCTGAATATCGGGCACCGACTTGGAAGGCAGCTCTGCGCCATTCTGCGCCATTGGCTGCTTCGCCTGTGTCGAGTCGATGTCGATGAATGTCTCGCCCAGTACGCCCGAGGTCGAGAGCAGCACCTGCGAATCGCCGTGGATGAAGGGCTGAAACCTCGAGTTGACCTTCATCCGAATCTCTACCGGAGTGCTCGCGCCGTTCGCGTCATGGTGGTTCACCACGCGGATATTCTCCACGTTGCCGATATCGACGCTCTGCAGGCGCACCGGCGCGCCATTGCGCAACCCGCCCGCGCTGTCCGTGTAGGTCACATAGCGCAGCGTCGGCGTAAACAACCCTGTCGTACCGCTCATCAGGAAGACGAGAAATGCCAACACTATTGCGGCGAACACAACAGTCAGCCCCACTCGAAGCTGAGCCCAGCGAAGTTGCTTTTGACTAGGCACGGTATCTCCAATCGCGACTGCTTCGAATCATAACAAACCTATGCTGCTGCGCTCCTCTTCGCGTATCACTCATTCGGATTCCAGTACCACCTGTGCCATCGCCATGCTCTTGATGTGCGTAATCGTCACCAGCGCCCGCCGCACGCCCATTTCGTCGGCAATCTTGCGCGCCTCACCTGCAAACCTGATGATCGGCTGTCCGCTCGGCGCGCGTGAAACTTCAAAATCCCGCCATGCCACGCCGCGACGCCATCCTGTTCCAATGGCCTTCATCGCCGATTCCTTGGCGGCAAAGCGTCCTGCAAAGCGCTCCATGCGGTTCGGTTTCGACTCGCAGTACGCGCGCTCGGCTTCGGTGTAAATGCGCGACAGGAACCGCTCTCCATGGCGCGCAATCGCCGCCTCAATCCGGTCAACCTCACACAAGTCCACGCCAATTCCAACAATCATGATGTTCAGCGTACACGAAGCCCTTCGCTTCGCGCCTTGATCAATTAGATGCAGAACCCAATTGCCGTCCCGAAAAAAGCCACACTTACCCGACTTCCACCAGCCCATAGCGGCGGTTCCAGTGGCTTTTCAAATAGTGCATCACCATACGTTTCTCTCCGTCGGTGATCTCCGCGCAGTCTTCTTCCAGCAGTCCTCGCGCCTCGCGCTTCGCGCATTCCAGCAGCTTGCGGTCGCGGATCAGGTTTGCCACCCGCAGACTCGGCATCCCGGCCTGTCTTGTGCCAAAGAACTCTCCCGGCCCGCGCAGTTCCAGGTCTTTTTCCGCAATCTCAAATCCGTCGTTTGTCCGAACCATTGTGTCCAGCCGCTGCTGCGCGTCTTCGCTTACCTTGCCGCCGGTCATCAGCACACAGTAGGACTTTGCACTGCCGCGCCCAATGCGCCCGCGCAACTGATGCAGTTGCGACAACCCAAAGCGCTCCGCGTGCTCAATCACCATGACCGATGCATTCGGCACATCCACGCCAACCTCGATCACCGTGGTGGCGACGAGAATCTGCACCTCACCGGACTTAAAGCGCCGCATGATCTCGTCTTTCTCGTCGGCGCTCATGCGCCCATGCAGCAGCCCCAGCTTCATCTCGGGGAATGTTTTCTTGCGCAGCTCGTCGTACATCTTCATCGCCGCTTTCAGCCCTGTATCCTTCTCGTTCTCCTCGATCACCGGATACACGACATAAGCCTGCTGACCTGCCGTCACCAGCTTGCGCACAAATTCCCACACTTCCTCATCGCGCTCGTCGGGCACCACGCGCGTGCTCACCGGAGTGCGTCCCGGCGGCAGTTCGTCAATCACGCTCACATCCAGATCGCCATAGAGCGTCAGCGATAGCGTGCGCGGAATCGGCGTTGCGGTCATCACCAGAACATCCGGCTGCACTTCGCTGTTCTTGCGCATCAGTTTCATGCGCTGCAACACGCCGAAGCGGTGCTGCTCGTCCACAACCACCAGCCCCAGCCGCTCGAACTCCACGTTGTCCTCGAGCAGTGCGTGGGTTCCAATCACCATCTGCGCGTGTCCTTGCGCCACATGGTGCCGGATCGCGCGTTTGCGGTCTTGCTCCAGCGATCCCGTCAGCAGCACCACTCGGTATCCCGCGGGCTCCAGAATGCGCCGTGCCGAAAGATAATGCTGCGTGGCGAGGATTTCCGTGGGAGCCATCATGGCGACCTGGTAGCCGCTTTCCATCGCCATCGTCGCCGCTTCGAAGGCCACAATCGTCTTGCCCGATCCCACATCGCCCTGCAGCAGCCGCCGCATCGGAGACCCATGCGCCATATCTTCGGCGATCTCCTTCAGTACTTTCTTCTGCGCCTGCGTAGGATGAAACGGCAGCACGCGCTTCAGCGCCTCGCGCACCTTGTCCGTGATTTCAAATGCGATACCCGGCTGCAACCGCGCCTTGCGCCGCTTCAACTCCAGCCCCAGCTCCAGGAAAAACAGTTCCTCGAAAATCAGCCGCTGGTGGGCCGGAGTCCTCGCTGCCTGCAAGTCGGCGAAATTCTCTCCCGCATCGGGCCAATGCACGTTCCAGAAAGCTTCCGCCCGCGGCACCAGTGCCAGCCGCCCGCAGATGGCCGTCGGAATCGCATCGCCCACATCTTCCGGCATGTGCTCCAGCGCCGTGCGTATCACCCGGCGAAACCAGCGGGCGTTCAGCTTTCCCGTCGCCTCGTAGATCGGCACAATGCGCCCAATCTCAAGCGACTCAAATTTCTTCTGCTCTTCCGTCTCAATTGGCGGCTCGCCCTCCTCGGGCGGCTCGTGCAGAATTTCGAACTGCGGCTGGATCATTTGCAGTCCGCCGCGCCCGAAGGTCGAGTATTCGACCTTGCCATATAGCGCGACCAGCGCCCCCGGCTTGAATTTTCCTTCCAGGTATCCGCCGCGAAACCAGATGCACTTCAGCTTGCTTCGCCCCTGTCCCGCCGTCATCTCAAAGATGGGCATTCGTCGCGTACGCAGCAGCGCGCTCGTGCGCACCTCGGCAATCACCGAGGCCATCTCTCCCGCCTTCAGTTGTTCAATCGTGCGCGGATTGATGCGGTCTTCGTATCGGAAGGGCAGATAGTACAGCAGGTCTTCCAGAGTATGGATTCCCTTTGCGGCCAGGGTCTCCGCCACACGCGGGCCTATGCCCTTCAGGTACTGCACTTCTGTCCGTAACTCTGGCATCTCTCGCATGTTAACGCATTGCGCCCTGTGCAACTCCCGGTGGCCTACATCCGCCTTCTTTTGGTGAATGTGGGAGAGCACCTGACACCATCTCCTCTGCCAACTTTTCTCTCGGGCGAGGTGTCAAAGTAGATGTGTCGGGAAACTTCTGGAGATCGCTTGCCGCCGTACTCATCGGGAACGCGATCTACTTTGCCTGTTCCCGCTATCTTCCTCCTGCCGCCCGGCACAACACTGCCGAACTCGACCTTGGGTTGCTTGTAGATTTTTGGTTTTGCCTAGTCGTAATGGGTTTTTTGGAACTTTGGTTTCGGCACAAAAGACAGATACGAAGGCCGCGCTAATGTAGTATGGCCTTAGATTTTGGCTTTTGCTGTTATCGGGCTGCTTATGCAACGGATTGCCATCCTTTACGACGCCAGTCAGGCGGTCTTGTCCACCTTCGATCTTGACGAGGTTCTGAACCAGGTCCTCGCGATCGTGCGGGACTACTTCCAGTTGCAGAGCGGCAGCATCATGTTGCTCGACGAAACATCGCAGCGCCTGTACGTGCGTGCCGAGTTCGGCGCCAGCCGCACGTCGCCTGATTTCTTCGTCCCCTTCGGCAAGGGCATCACCGGAACCGCCGCCAAGGCTCGCCGTCCGATCTATTCGGCGGATGTCACGACCGATCCGCGTTACATCGCATATGTGCCCACCACTCGATCCGAGCTTGCGATTCCGCTGATTGTGGGCGATCAGGTTGTGGGCGTTCTTGACTGTCAGAGCGACGAGACGGCTTTCTTCGACAACGAAACCGTCGATCTCCTCACGCTTTTCGCGACCCAGGCCTCCATCGGCCTGCAGAATGCGAAGCTCTACTCCATGCTTCAGCGCCGCGCTGCGCAGATAGAGGCCATCAACGCAATCGCCAAGCGCACCACTGTGGAGCAGGAGTTAAAGGATCTGCTCGAACGCCTTTGCACCCAGATTCCTCAGTCGTTTCCGGTCGAGCACGTGGCCATCATCCTGCGTGATGAAGAGGGCGACCTCGTCCTCCGCGCCCATCAGGGCACGCTTGCCACCTCCCTCAACGAAGGCGATGTGCTTCCAGCCGAGTACGCCGCCAGCAGCGGTCCCGAATCAAACCGCCACTATATCGGCCCGGCCTCCAGTTGCTTCCCCACGGCGGTGGAGGAAGTTCGCATCCCCCTGGTTTCCTTCGGCGAAAACGTGGGCCTGCTCGTCTGCCTCTCGACCAAGCAGAAAACCTTCCTGGCCAATGACATTCAGGCCCTCGAGTCGGTGGCCGACATTCTTGCCACCGCCTCCCAGAATGCCCGCTACGTCGAGCACGTGCGCCAGCTTGCCTATCGCGACGGCCTCACCGGAGTCTTCAATCGCCGCTATTTCGAGACGCGCCTCATTGACGAGGTCACTCGCGCCGCCCGCTATGGCGGAGGCGTCAGCGTACTTATGATCGACCTCGACCATTTCAAGAAGATCAATGACGAGTTCGGGCACATGATCGGCGACGATGTTCTGCGCGAAGTTTCCAACGTCTTCGTCCATCAGTTGCGCAAGCTTGACGTGGTCTGCCGGTATGGAGGCGAGGAATTCTCCGTCATACTCCCTGCCACCCAGGCTGTGGCCGCCGTTGCCGTGGGCGAAAAGCTTCGCTGCGCCGTCTCCAGCGTCAAATTCCCCGGAGTTCCGTATCCTGTAACCATCAGCGCCGGGGTAGCCGAGTTCCCGGCCAACGGCATCACCCGCGACGAAATCGTGGGAGCCGCCGACACTGCCCTCTACAACGCCAAGGCCAGCGGACGCAATCGTGTCTGCCTTGCTTCCTCCTCCTCGGCCTCTGCAAACGGGGAATAGCCGTCTGCCCGGTTCTCTCCCTGATTGACAGCCAGAACCGGCCCCCGTACCCTTATCTAAGAAGTTACGGCGTATCTTCTTGCCCTCTTGGGGCGTCTAATACTTACCTATGTCTTTTCGTTCTCACCTTCGTTTTCACACCGCTTTGCAGCTTGCCCTCGCTCTGGAGAGCGCGGAAGAAACTCTCGTCGGCGGCCAGGCCGTTCTTGAAGGCGTCATGATGCGGTCCCCGCACGCATGGGGCATCGCCATTCGCAAGCCCGACGGGCAGATTGCGACCCATTCCGAGCCGCTCGCAAAGCCCAGTGACAAGCATCCCTGGAAGGCGTGGCCTTTCATTCGCGGCATTGTTACCCTCGGCTCCGCCATGGTCCTGGGATTCAAGGCTCTCCGCTACTCTGCCGACGTCGCTCTGGAAAACGAAAAGACCGAAACCGGTGAAAAGCTCGAGATGAGCGGCTGGGCCACGGCGCTGAACATCGCTCTCTCCCTCGGCTTCTTCATCTTTATGTACAAGTTCCTGCCCTTTGCCGCTGCCCGTTCGCTGCGCCACTGGGCTCCCGAGACCGGAAACTCCGTGCTATTCGCCCTCGTCGAGGGCCTCATCCGTCTGGCTATTTTCCTTGGTTTCATCTGGATCACCTCGCGCTGGAGCGACATTCGCCGCGTGTACCAGTACCACGGCGCCGAGCACAAGACGGTCTTCGCCTTCGAGAATCACGATCCGCTCACGGCTCAGGCCGTCCAGCGCTATTCCACGTTCCATCCGCGCTGCGGCACCAGCTTCCTGATGACCGTCATGATCATCTCGATTGCCGTGTACGCCTTGGTTCCGGTGCATGGCTTCTGGGCCGGATTCGCCTCCCGCATCGTGCTTCTGCCTGTGATTGCCGGCGGCTCCTATGAGATCATTCGATACGCGGCCAAGAAGCGTTCTTCGCTGTTCGGGCTCATGACCGCCCCGGGACTCTGGTTGCAGCGCATTACCACCCAGCCTCCCGATGACACCCAGGTCGAGTGCGCCATCGTCGCCCTCAACCACGCCATGGAACTCGAAATGCAGCATGGCGGAGAAATGGTAATCGCCTGATGATTTGCACTTCCATCCCGGCTCTCGCCTCGCAGCTTCACCTTTAGCGGCGCCCGCCGCTCTTTGCGCTTTTTGCTGCCCGTTCCACCCAAAATTTCAGAATCATCCGGCCGTGCGCGCTTTCTTGCGCCAGCGCGGCCTGAAAGCTCAGGGACATCATGTTTGATCGTTTAGACCAGATCGAGGCGCGCTGGAAGGAATTGAACGAATCCCTCGCCGCCCCCGAAATCATCAACGACTCCACCGCCTATCAGAAGGCCGCCAAGGCTCAGGGCGAGCTCGCACCCATCGTCGAGAAGTACCACGAGTTCAAGAAGATCAAGGATGGCATCGCCGACTCGCGCGCCCTCGTCGCCTCCGAAACCGATCCCGACATGAAGGCCTATGCCGAGGAGGAGCTGCACTCGCTCGAACAGCAGCTTCACGTCGCTGAAGAGGAGCTTAAAGTCCTCCTTCTCCCCAAGGATCCCAACGACGAAAAGAACATCATCCTTGAGATCCGCGCCGGCACCGGGGGCGACGAAGCCACCCTCTTTGCCGCTGAAATCTTCCGCATGTACATGCGCTATGCCGAGTCACGCCACTGGAAAGTCGAGGTCCTATCCAGCTCCGAATCCTCCGTCGGCGGCCTTAAGGAAGTCATCGCCATCATCGAAGGCAAGCGCGTGTACTCGCAGCTCAAGTACGAGAGCGGCGTGCACCGCGTGCAGCGCGTTCCCGACACCGAAACCCAGGGCCGCGTCCACACCTCGGCCGTCACCGTCGCCGTCCTCCCCGAAGCCGAAGACGTGGACATCAAGATCGAAGCCAAAGACATCCGCATCGATACCTTCTGTTCCTCCGGTCCCGGCGGCCAGTCGGTGAACACGACCTACTCCGCCGTGCGCATCACCCACTTGCCCACGAATACCGTGGTGAGCTGCCAGGATGAAAAGTCGCAGATCAAGAATCGCGAAAAGGGTATGCGCGTTCTCCGCTCCCGCCTATACGAACTCGAGCAGGCGAAGCAGCAGGAAGCGCTTGCCAAGGAGCGCCGTTCTCAGGTCGGCTCCGGCGATCGCAGCGAGAAAATCCGCACCTACAACTTCCCGCAGAACCGTGTCAGCGACCACCGCATCGGCCTCACCGTCCACCAGCTCGACCAGGTGATGGAAGGCAAACTCCAGCCCTTCGTCGACGCCCTCGTGACCCACTACCAGGCCGAGAAACTCAAAGGCGAAGCCGCCAACGCTTAACCAAAATTAGTATCGGGGCGTGCGCATCCGACCGCACTCTCCGCGATCCAAGCACCGCCCCATATACGCTTGCCTCTTCTGGCAAGCGTATATGGGTTCCAACAAAGTCGCGGGAAGCGCGTTCCAAGATTTCGCTGTTGCCTTGGCCTTTGCTTCGCTTTTGCTCCTGGTTTTCACCCTTCGCCGTACAATGCAGTTGTGCAACTCCGCCAGGCCATTCACTCCGCCATCGCCCAACTCGAACTCTCCGGCATCGACTCCCCCCGTATATCCGCCGAGGCCTTGGCTTTCCATGTCCTCCATTGCGACCGCGCCTACCTCTTCGCGCACCCCGAGCGCGAATTAGCTGCCGACGAGCAGTCACAATACGACGCGCTTATCTCCCGCCGCGCCTCCGGAGAACCCTTGCAATATCTCACCGGACACCAAGAGTTCTGGAAACGCGATTTTCTCGTTACCCCCGCCGTCCTCATCCCGCGCCCCGAAACCGAACACATCATCGAAGTCGTCCTCGAACTCGTTCAGCAAAATTCGCTCAGCCCCCGCCTCAAACTCGTCGATGTCGGCACCGGCTCCGGAGCCATCGCCATCACCCTCGCCTGCGAACTCCCCGACGCCGAAGTCTTCGCCGTCGATCTTTCTCCCGCCGCACTTGCTATTGCGCGCACGAATGCCGAGCGCCTTGGCGCGCACGTGCGATTTGCGGAAAGCGACGTCCTCGCCTCCGTTTCTCGCGACGGCACCTTCGACTTCGTCGTTTCCAATCCGCCCTATGTCGGCCTCAACGAGTCAGATAAAGTTCAAAACGTCGTGAAAGATTACGAGCCGCACATGGCGGTCTTCGCCGGAGACAGCGGACTCGACGTTATCCGCCGGCTCATTCCCCAGGCCCGCGAAGCCCTCCGCCCCGGAGGTTATTTGCTAATGGAGATCGGCTACACCCAGTCCGAAGCCGTGATGTCGCTTCTTGACGGATGGAACGACGTTCACTCCGTCGCCGACCTCGCCGGAATCCCCCGCGTCATCGTCGCACGCAAACCTTGAGGTGCTCCAGAGTTGGCGTTCCTTTGGATTCTGTCCAGCAGCATCCGAGCTCTGCCTGAGTGCATCTAGAGAACATTCCTCGAAACCGCACGGCGAGGCTGTCAATCAAGGGGAGCTTACGTGGCACACCAGTTCTCAAAAATCATGTTCACCGAAGCCGTGAAAAAGTTACAGGAGCGCTACGGTTCGCGCCGACAATACGAGCGGCTCGCCCAATCGGGGGCCGACTACGACCAATTGGGTCCGGACGAAATTCAGTTCATTCAGCAGCGCGATTCCTTTTACATCGCCTCGCAGGGAGAGAATGACTGGCCTTACATTCAGCATCGCGGAGGACCAAAGGGTTTCTTGAAGGTGCTCGATCCGAAGACGCTTGCGTTCGCGGATTTTTCCGGCAACAAGCAGTACATCACGGCCGGCAACGTCGCCCACAACGACAAGGTCACGCTTTTTCTTATGGACTACCCGCATCGGACTCGGTTGAAAATCCTCGGCCATGCGGAAATCACTGACATTCAGGGCGATTCTCCACTCGTAAAGGAGTTGGCGGCTGCGGGCTATAAAGCGAAGGTTGAGAGACTGTTCAAAATCAACGTCGTTGCATTTGACTGGAATTGCCAGCAGCACATCACTCCCCGCTACACAGCGGAGGAGATTCTCGACCAGATCGATCAAAACGAGGCTGGCCTCGTGAAATCTTGAACATTGCCATCACCGCCTCGTTGTTTCGCGCTCTTATCGGCGTAGCTCAGAATCAGACAGGGGTGGCCCATTCAAGCCCGTTGTTGGTTTGAGATGGGCTTTGACTTTCGATTTTTGCATGTCTTTCCTGCTATAGTCTCCAGCCATGTTCGAGCGATACACAGAGAAAGCTCGGCGCGTCATCTTCTTCGCCCGCTACGAAGCCAGCCAGTTTGGCTCTCCCTATATCGAAACGGAGCACCTCCTGCTCGGGCTCTTGCGTGAAGACAAAGCGCTGGCGCGTCTTGTCCTGGCCTCGCCCACTACGGCCGAATCGATCCGCAAGCGCATCGAGGAGATGACCGTGATCCGCGAGAAAGTCTCGACCTCCGTCGATCTGCCTCTCAGCAACGAATCCAAGCGCGTCCTCGCTTATGCAGCCGATGAAGCAGATAAGCTTGGCCATAAGCACATCGGCACCGAACATCTTCTTCTTGGCTTGCTGCACGAAGAGAAATTCACCGCGGCATCGCTGCTGCACCAGTCGGGGCTCGATCTGCAAAAGGCGCGCGAGAGGATCGTAGCCTCCGCACTTTCCGGCTCCACCGGGCAAGTGATGCGCGAGCAGACTCCCATCCCCACCGTCCACAGCGTCGAGTTCGTCTGCGGACACGACCTCGTCGCCGCCTTCGGAGCGCCCCACGCCCCCATCCCACGCATCGGCGAAGAAGTCATATTTCGGAACCAGGGCGGCGAAGACCTCTCCTACCAGGTTGATAACGTCACCTACGTCTTCAGCGCCTCCCCCTCGGAAACCGCCATCCCTTACCAACCCTCCCGCGTCCTCATCGAACTCAGTCGCCTGCATCGCGACTCAACCGCTTAGTCGGAGAACGCCCGAAGCTACCCCCGACAGGGTGGCCCAGAGTTGGCGTTTTTCCAACTCTGGGATTGTTGCCCTTGGCGGCTTAGTCAATCCCTGCTTTTCGCAAAACCCTATTGCACAACCAGTGATCCACTCCTCTGCTTGTTGACTTGTAATTCACGGATTTCACCCCGGCACTCGCATCAAAATCACGCGCCCAAGTCGCAAAACCCGACCAAATCGCCTACTTTTTGCCCCGAAATGCCCCCAATCCAATTCCTGTCAAGCCCCGGATACCCGCAGATTCCCCATAACCCACTCACAGTGCAACACTTACAAATTCCTCACCACTGAGGGGATTACCACCCCATCTTTGTTACTCTGGAAATAGGAAGGATTCCCTCCTGCCTGCAATCGGCTTCTAACTCCTTTGTTTCCTAATTTTTACGCGGAAATATGGGGGGAGGGGGCTGGCTTGCACCTCTGCCCCAAAAAGCTGAAACTGTTCGCATGTTGAAGGTTGGTTTGACGGGCGGAATTGCCTGCGGAAAAACCACGATTCTGGCAATGTTTGCCGAGCTTGGCGCGCACACCTTGCGCGCCGACACCGTTGCGCATCGCCTCATGAATCCCGGCGAGCCGATGTTCGACGCTATCGTTGCCGCCTTCGGCCAGGAAATCCTTGCGCTCGACGGCACCATCTCGCGGCCAAAGCTCGCGGCAGCGGCCTTTCCCAATCGCATCGCCGAGCTGAACTCCATCGTTCATCCGCGCGTGCTGGCCTTCGAGGACAACTGGATGCGCGAGGTTGGCGAGACCGATCCGGAATCGGTCGCCATCTGCGAAGCCGCGCTGCTTATCGAAGCCGGAGGACTCTCGCGCTACGACCGCCTGATCGTTGTAACCTGCAGTCTGGAGCAGAAGATCGAGCGCTTCGCCCAGCGCACCGGAGCATCGCCCGAAGCGGCGCGTGAAGAGGTTCTCAAGCGCATGGCCGCCCAGATGCCTGAAGAGGAAAAGGCCCGCATGGCCGACTACGTGATCGACAACAGTGCGGACAGGGCAGCCGCCGCGGAGCGCGTCGCCGAAGTGTGGCAGAGGTTGAAGTCCGCTGCGCAAGCCTCACGCTGACCGCGGTTACTTCACCTTCTCCCAGACCATCGTCCAGCGGCTCTCGCCCACAGGATTGAGCTTCTCGGTACCGCTGTAGGTGAGCTTGTCGTTCTCGAAGCGGTAGTTGCGTGGCTTCGGCTCGCCGACCTGGTTCGGATCGAGGGAGACCTCGGGAATGTGCGCCGCAACGTGGGCTTTCTCGTCCACCGTGTAGGTGCCGCAGTAACCGCCAAATCCGTCGTAGGCGGTCTTCACCTCCTGCGGCGTGGGATGCTCAGCATCGACCCACTTCGGGCGGTCGGGATCGACCACCTGTGCGCAGACGTGGCCGCTGGCGTCGTACATAAGGTATCCCTGCGCATGCGGCCCAAACCCATATGGACGCGTGGTGCCGTCCGGCAGGACCTCGGTAGAGGACACCAGCCGCCACGTTCCCACGAAGGGCCGTAGTGCGGTGTTCGGCGCTGATGGCTTACCGCTCTGCGCCAGTGCGCATGCGGCAACGAGCAGCATTCCACACAGGAAAAGCCTACGCAAACCTTCATCCTCCTGACCAGGAAAGTGCAATCACCACTGACAGAAGATGCAGAAACGTCCTACAAAGTGCGCTTGAACAACGGCACCGCAAGCCCCAGACTGATGAACCCGAACAACGTCAGGTAAATGATGTCCTGCGAGACCGCTGCCCACGACGCATCCTTGAGCAGCGTTGCCTTGAGCCCATGTACCGCGTAGCTGAACGGATCGATATAGGAGATCGCGCGCAGCCACTTCGGGAAGGCCTGCACCGGATAGATCGCTCCGCTCGGGAAGTAGAGCAGCGTGTTGAGGATGCCGAACATGGCGCGCGGCACCAGCGGATCTTCCACCCGCACCATGAGCAGGAACATCATGCCATTGAAGGCGAAGGACGTAGCGCAGATCAGCAGGAACCACTGCAGCATGCGGTCTGGATGGAACGACGCACCGAGTCCGGCGATGAGCGAGCCCAGCACAGTCAGCGTGCATCCGGCGAGTACAGCCTTGAATGCACCAGCCAGGTTCAGGCCGAGCACCATCTCCATCGCCGTGATCGGCGTAACGAGATAGCCCTCGTGCACGCCTCTCGCCTTGTCGTCGATGTACAGCATGCCACCGCCGATCATGACCGAGACGAACATGGCCAGCGTGATCGAGCCCGGCAGCAGGTACTTGAGATACTCGACATAGGGATAGAGCTCCACGATGTCGAGCGCCACCTCGCTGGGAATGCGCTTGGCCGAGGCTTCGGGCAGGTTGAGCGATACCACCAGCTCCTGCATCTTGGACTGCAGCGAGTTGGCCATGAACTGGTCGCTGTTGTCCACCACCATGCCGAGCTGGGGATTCTCTCCCGCATAGTAGCGGCGGGAGAACTGCGAGGGGATGATGAGCGCCCCTTCCAGCCGCCCCTGCCGCACGTCTTCCCGCGCCTGCACCTCGTCAGTGTAGGGAACCATGACGAACGTGCGCACGTTGGACTGCACCGAGCGGAAGGCCTCCTGGATGCGGATGGCCTGAGTGCCGTGGTCCTCATCCACGATGGCCACCCTTGCGTCCCGTATCTTGCCGCCGAAGGCGTTGCCCAGGATGATGAGCTGGATAAGCGGGAAGATCATGGCCGTGACCATCAGGGTTGGGGAACGGAAGAACTTACGCATCTCCCGCTCGATGATGGCTAGCATTCTGGTCATGGCTGCATCCCCGGGCGCGGCGGCATCATGAAGCCGAAGGCCTTCACCTGCTCGTCGCGGAGCTGGCGGCCGGTGTAGTGCACGAATACGTCATCGAGTGAGGTGTTCTGCACGCTCAGGGTCTTGATCTCCACCTTGGCGCGCACGGCCAGCTCCACCAGCGCGGTCGTGGTCTGGGTGCCGGTGGTGGTCAGCACGCGATACATGTTGCCCCCCTCCTCCTGCACACTCTCAACCCCGGGTAGGGCACGTAGCCGCTCCACCCACCCCTCCGGCACCCCCGTAAATTGCGCCTCCACCACATTATTCCCAGGAACGCTGGATTTCAGCGTCATTGGAGAATCAAGCGCGACGAGCTTGCCGTGATCAACAATGGCGATGCGATCGCAGAGGCGGTCGGCTTCGTCCATGTAATGCGTGGTGATCAGAATCGTGAGCTGGCGGCGGCTCTTGAGCTTGTTGAGCATCTCCCACACGGCGACGCGCGAGACAGGATCGAGGCCTGTAGTCGGCTCGTCGAGGAAGAAAATGCGCGGGTTGTGGACAAGTCCGCGGGCAATTTCGGCGCGACGACGCATGCCACCGGAGAGTGTCTTCACCTGCGCATCTCGCCATTGTGTGAGGTCGACGGCCTCGAGCAGTTCGTCGATATTGCGCTCGCGCTCTGCTCGCGGAACTCCGTAGAGCTTGGCGTAGATTTGCATGTTTTCGGCGATAGTCAGGTCGATGTCGCTGGTCATCGCCTGCGGAATAACGCCCATCATGCGGCGCGCGGCATCGGCGTTCTCGCTTACATCGTATCCGCCGATGAAAGCCTTGCCGCTGGTGATCGGAATGAGAGTGGTCATCATGCGGATGAGCGTGCTCTTGCCGGCACCATTGGGACCGAGCAGGCCGAAGATCTCGCCGTCCTTCACGTCGAAGGTCACGCCTTTGACGGCCTCGAAGTCGCCATATTTCTTGACGATGTTCTCGACGGCGATTGCCTGTCCTTCGTGTCCGACGTGATGTCCTCTTGTACGACTGAGAATGTTCATGCCAGCTCCGCTATTTGCCGATGAGAAGACGCTTTGGCAGGAGAACCTCGGCAGTCATTCCGGGAACGTAGGTTTCTCGCGGGTTGTCGATCAGCAGCTTCAAGCGCACGGTGCGAATGTCGCGCTTGGTGCGGCTGTAATCACGCTCAGTTGCGAAGTCGGCTTCGGCAGCCTTGGCGATGATTTTGCCGGGAACGCGCTCTCCACCAGGCATGCGAACATCGAGCGTGTCTCCGAGTTTCACCACCTGCGCTTGCGTTTCAGGAACTGCTGCGTAAACCCATGTTTGAGCGAGATCGACGATGGTGACGATGGGCGTGCCCACGCTCACGATTTCACCCTCGCGTGCGGCGCGAACGCTGACGGTGCCATTTATCGGTGAAGTGACGCGCGTGTAATCCATGCGAACTTCGGCTTCAACGAGCTTCGCGTTGGCCGAGTTCATCTGGCCTTCGGTGGCGGCGATGTTGCTGTGCGCGGCGGCGGCCTGATTGATGCGTGCGCGCATTGTGTTCACGGTGGCTTGCGCGGCATTGACCTGTTCGCGGTTGGCGCGCACGCGAGCTTGGTTTGCGGCAAGTGTCTGCTCAGCGCGATCTCGCTCCTGTTGGCTCGCGACACCTTGCTCGGCGAGAGTGACGATGCGCCTGGTGTCGAGCGCCTGCTGATGCTCGACAGCCTGGCTTTCTTCGAGCGCGGCTTGAGCGGAGAGTAGCGCAGCCATCGCGTTTTTCAACTGCGCGTCGGTCTCGCCGTGAGTGCTGGCATAGGTTGCGCTGCTCTGATGAACTTGCGAACGAAGGCTGGCAACGGTGGCGCGGGCCGCATCGCGCTCGGCGGCGAGATCCTGATTGTCGATCTGCGCAATCAACTGGCCCTGCTTCACGGGTTGACCTTCGTCAACCGGCAGGTGTTCGATGCGTCCGGCAACTTTGCTGCTGACAATCACCTGGTTGGCATCGACGGTGCCAATGAGAACCAAGTCGGTGCCGCCGCGCGTGGAAATGAAATAAAACGCGAGCGACAGCAGGAACACAATGCCTAGCATGACGAAGACGCGGTACTTGGGGTTCATAACAAATTCGTTCCTTCCAATCGTTCGAGCACACAGCCCATTCCGTGTGCTCGATTATTCGTGCTGAGCAGTTGAACATCCGGCGCGTAGATTGCGGGGCATGGCATCACGAGCGTCGGCAATCTTCTTGGCGAGCCGGATGCCTTGCGTGCGATCTCTGAATAAAGCCGCGGCGATAAAGTCGAGCGATGAGGCGATATGAGTGCGAATTCCGTCGGGCGAAAACGGGTCGATACCGGTAACGATCCGCATGATTGGGGCCGACATGAAGTAGAAGACGTTCAAGCCGAACATCGAACGAAGAATCGCCGTCCCTGCACGCTTTCGAAATTCACCGCGAGCGATGCCTTCCTGCACGGCCCTCATCCCCGCTTGTTGTAGGGGGATGAAGTGAGAGGAGCCCATGGCGCGAAGGTCGGGGGAGATTTTTCCGGAATCGCGTGCGCGTGAAAGCTCCTGCTGAATGAACCGCGGGTAATTTGGGTTCTGCACTAAATATTCGAAATGCAGGCGCGCGAAGCGAAGCAGTTTCTCGCCGGGGTCGAGTGAACTATCGAGCATGGGCAGAGCGTCGCCGACAAAACCGCTAAATACCTCATGCAGCGCAGCGGAGTAAAGGCTCTCTTTGTCCTTGAAGTAGTAGTAGAGCAGGGCCTTGTTGACGCCAGCGGCTTCGGCAATGGCCGCCGTGCGTGCACCGGCAACTCCGCGCGAAGCGAATTCGGCAATGGCGTGCTCGAGGATTGAGCCGCGGCTTGCCGCTGCGTTGCGGGGACGAGGCTGAGCTGTTTTTCGCTTGGAGGTCGTCATTCTCTAAACTAACTAACTGGTTAGTTAGTTTAGCCCCGAAGGAAGAGGAAAGGCAACTGAGCGCGGGCCAAGGGTGAATCTGTTCTTACGTGAAACTAGATGGCGCGCAAGGTGATGCTTCCGTCTGAGGTATGGACCTGCAGGGTCGGACCGCCGCCGTGAAGTTTGCCCCGGATCCGGTTCTTATCCATGCGTCCGGTGACCTCGACAGGGAGCTGCACGTCGATGTGGCTGTCACTGGTCCAGGCGTCAAGGTAGGCGGAGAAGTCGGAGGGGAGGCCGAGGGTAATGGAACCATCGGATGTGCGGAGATTCCAGTTGCCGTTCATGCGCGAGCCCTTCCACACGCTGGCCGAGATGCGTCCGTCGCTGGTGTTGAGATCGAGTTGATCGAAGCGTCCGGCGACGTCGATTGAGCCATCGGAGGTGCGGGCGCGCAGATTGCCGTCGAAATTCTCGACACGGATGGAACCGTCGGAGGTGATGAGGCGGGCATCGCCCTTTACGCCCGCAACATGTAGCGATCCGTCGGAGGATGCGAGGTCGAGAGTTGCGTTTACGGGGACATTGACCTCGATGCGAACGGATTTTACGCCAAAGCTGAAGTTAATGTGACGAGTCGGGATCTTCACCTGCAGGAAGACTGAGTCGCCGCTCTGCTGTGCGAGCACCGCGAGTTCACCGGGTCCAATGCGCCATCCGTCGGCGACCACGCGGGCAGAGATGGTGTTCCCTTGCACGCCGCGCACCTCGATGCGGGCATCGTTGGTCTGAACGCGGAGTTGTGGATGAGCTCCGATGGTGAAGTCGCGCTTCCACTCCTCGGCGCACGCAAAAGAGCCGCTGAGCAGCAGGGCGAACAGGCAGAAAAGCTTGATCCTCATGATGGCAGTCCTTTCTGACGGGCTACGACAGCCGCGCAGAAGAAGAGTACGCAAAAACGCCGCCGAAAGTTCCAATGCTCGGCGGCGCTCATTGCTCAGAAGGTGTTCGAGGCGGGGCCGTTGCCCTATGTTCCTCTTGTGACCTCTAATCTTTCGTGTACTGGTTGCGTTTCTTGTCGCCGTGCCGTTCCAGCGCGAGCTGGATCAGGCGGTCGATCAGCGCGGAGTACTCGATCCCCGAGGCGCCCCAGAGCTTGGGATACATGCTGATGGACGTGAAGCCGGGCATCGTATTCACCTCGTTGAGGTAGAAGTGGTTCGTGACCGGGTCCATCAGGAAATCGACGCGAGCGAGCCCGGAGCATTCGCAGGCTTTAAAGGCGCGGATCGACATGTCCTGAATCTGGCGAACCTGAGTGTGATCGAGCTTGGCGGGAATGAGCAGTTCGGAGCCGGCATCGATGTACTTGGCGTCGTAGTCGTAGAACTCCTTGGCCGGGACGATCTCGCCGCAGATGGAGGCGATGGGTTCATCGTTGCCGAGAACGGCACACTCGATTTCGCGGGCCTTGTTGCGCTTTCCGCCGACACCTTGCTCGATGATGATCTTGCGGTCAAAACGGGCGGCTTCGTTCATTGCCGCCGGAAGTTCACTGGCGTCGTGAGCTTTGCTGATTCCTACGGAGCTGCCGAGGTTGGCGGGCTTTACGAACACAGGGTACTTGAGCTGCGATTCAACGGCTTTTTCGATCTGCTTGGGGCTGCGTTCCCAGTCGGAGCGGAGCACGGTGAGGTGCTTCACCATCGGCAGGCGTGCGTCGCAAAACAGGCGCTTCATCACATCTTTATCCATGCCGGCAGCCGAGCCAAGAACTCCGGAGCCTACATAAGCGATGTCGGCGAGTTCCAGGAGGCCTTGCAGCGTGCCATCTTCGCCAAAGGTGCCGTGCAGCACGGGGAAGATGACATCGACCGAGATAGGATCGGGGCCGTTGTTGTTGCGCGGAGTCTCGAAAGGCACGATCGAGTTGGTGGAAGGCATGGGCGGAACCAGAACGGCTTCACCCTTGGAGAGCACGGCGGCCGAGGAGGTCGCAGCTGGATCGCCTGCACGCAGATTCTTTTCGCTGCCGGCGACGAACTCACCCTTGATCAACTGTTCGGCGTGCGAATCGGTGAGCCAGAGACCCTGCTTTGTGATGCCGATGGGCACCACTTCGTACTTTGTGCGATCGATCGCCTGCATGACGGAAGCGGCGGAGAGGAGGGAAACCTCATGCTCGCCACTGCGTCCGCCAAAAAGCACACCAACACGGAGTTTCTTCGAGGTCATAACGTGGAGCTTCCTTGGGCTACTCGTCCGATTATAGACGCAGCTGTATAGAAGCTCAGGTCCCACGAACACCTGAAAGGCGCAGCAGTTGTTCACCAAGTTGAGTCGGACGGGAGGAGGATGCAGCAGAATCTCCGGCGGCAGGAGACGTGAGGACGTCCCATCTCCTGTCGCCGGTGATGAAACCTCTACAGGATTTTCTTGCCAAAACAGGAACTGGCAAGCTCGACGGCGAGTTCCGCGGTGCGGTTATATTCGTCGATCACGGGGTTGACCTCAACGATGTCGAGGGAGGTCATGCGTCCGTGGTCGGCGATGATTTCCATTGCAAGGTGTGCCTCGCGATAGGTAGCGCCGCCGGGAACACGGGTGCCAACGCCGGGAGCATCTTCGGGATCGACCCAGTCCATGTCGAGCGAGATGTGATAGCCCACGGTGCCGCGTCCGGCCAGGCGAAGGGCCTCTTCCATGATGGTGCGCATGCCGCGCTCGTCGATGTCGCGCATGGTGAAGACCTGAATGCCGGTGCGGCGGATGTTTTCTTTTTCAGCCATGTCTACGTCGCGGATGCCGACGAGGACGCAATTCTCGGGACGGATCTTCGGGGTCCAGTCGAACAGTTTGCCCAAGGGGTCGAGGCCATCGAGTCCCATGAGGGCTCCGAGAGGCATGCCGTGTACGTTGCCGGAGGGCGAAGTTGCCGGAGTGTTGATGTCGGAGTGGGCGTCAATCCAAATAAGGCCAATGTGCTGGCCTTCGCGGCGATAGTACTCGGCGACGCCGCTGACCGAACCTGCAGCGATGGAGTGGTCTCCGCCGATCGACAGCGGGGTGCGTTCTTCCTCGAGCGCGTGCAGGACTTCCTCGGCGAGTTTGCTGCAGGTGCCGGTGATCTCGCGGAGGTAGCGGGCGTGGGCGTCTCCGAAATTTTTCTGCTCGGGGAGCGTGACGCTCACATTTCCGCAGTCTTCAACTTCGTGGCCGAGAGATTCCAGTTTCGCCTGCAATCCGGCGACACGTACGGCGGAAGGGCCCATATCGACGCCACGGCGCTGCTGGCCTAAGTCGAGCGGGACACCAATGACACGAATCTTCTTCTTGATTACGTCGGGGAAAGATGCGGGGATGCTGACCATATGGGGATCCGATTGTTGCGCCAGGGGCCGAAGCCCCCAGCTGGTTTGTTTCGATGCCAAGCGAAAATGCCGCCGGCGGATAACCTATACCAACAGAAGCTGTTTACGGATACATGCGATTCAACATGCGCGGGAACGGAATGGTTTCGCGCACGTGATCGAGCTTACAAATCCATGCTACGGCGCGTTCCAACCCCATGCCGAAGCCGGAGTGCGGTACGCCACCGAATTTGCGCAGATCGAGATACCACTGGAAAGCTTCCTCTGGAAGTTCGTGCTGCTTGATGCGCTCCAGCAGGCGCTCGTAGGAACCCATGCGCTGCGAGCCGCCGATGACTTCGCCATAACCTTCGGGCGCCAGCACATCGACGCAGAGGGCCTTGGTGAGGTCCTGCGGATCGGGCTCCATATAGAAAGCCTTCACCGCCGCCGGGTAGCGGTGGATCATTACGGGACGATCAAACTTGGAGGAGATGTAGGTCTCGTCCGGTGAGCCGAAGTCATTGCCGTACTCGAACTTAAGCTCCAGTTCGCCTTTGGCATAACCCTCGTCGAGCATTTTGACCGCGTCGTCGTATGAGAGCCGCGGGAAGGGCGCTTCGATCTTTTCCAAGGGTTCGATGTCGCGGCCGATGACGGTCAACTCGTGGCGGCGGTTCTCGAGGACGCGCTTCACGATGAAGGTGATGAAGTCCTCGGCGAGCTTCATGATGTCGTCGAGGGTAGCGTAGGCGACCTCGGGCTCGATCATCCAGAACTCAGTGAGATGGCGGCGGGTTTTGGACTTTTCGGCCCGGAAAGTTGGCCCGAAACTGTAAACCTTACCGAGCGCCATGGCCGTAGCTTCGATATAAAGCTGGCCGGACTGGGTGAGATAGGCCTGCTCGTCGAAGTAATCCACCGGGAACAAGGTGCTGGTGCCTTCGCAGGCGGCCGGGGTCAGGATTGGCGGATCGGTGCGGACGAAATCGCGGGAGTAGAAGAAGTCATGCATGGCGCGCTCGATTTCCGAGCGGATGCGCAGGATGGCTACCTGGCGCGGTGAACGCAGCCAGAGGTGGCGATGCTCCATCAGGAACTCGACGCCGTGATCTTTGAGCGAGATGGGGTAAGGAGTGTCTTCCGGTACCTTCTGAACGACTTCGACCGAGGCCAGGTCGAGTTCAAAGCCGCCGGGAGCACGTTTGTCTGCTCGGACCTTGCCGTGAATGATGACGCTGGATTCCTGGGTGAGGCCCTTTACGGTTTCGAAAATCTCCGGAGTGACGGCGTTTTTAGCCATTACACCCTGCACGAGGCCTGTGCCGTCGCGGAAGATGGGGAAGAGCAACTTACCGCTTTCGCGCAGGTTATAGAGCCATCCGCGCAAGGTGACATCCTGGCCCTCAAATTGGCCGAGGTGTTCAATGGTGGTAATCGGTGCCATGGGTGCTTCCTAAAAGCCTTCGCGGAAAGAATTGCCCGGCAGAAAGCAACGTCGGGCAGCGCGAGGCACAACAAGCGATTGTAAGCTCTGGCACTGGGGGATGGGTAGCCAGTCAATGATCGGGCCAAAAACGCTTGAAATCGAGAGCTGCCCGCCAGATTGTTCCAGAGAACACACCTAAGGGACACCTAGATACCGACTCGGCAACACCTAGGCAAATTCGTGACGAAGATCACGAATTCAATTTATCTACTCTGCCTTGAGAAGGGCGTCCAAGCTGGTCAGGAATAAACAGGTTACGACTTGTTCTCTGGATTCGAGTGCCCCTCTCTGCCCAAATCCAGCAACTCAGACCAGCAACTCACGTTGCACACCTAGGGAGTGTACTCTGGAACCCTTAGTTTCCCTACGTGAGTAATCCCAAAGGCCCTAGGAGGTTAGCTCCACATACATTCCCGCGATGCTGCTCGATAGTGGTTCATGTCAGCCGCTGGTCACCAGATTGAAACGGGACAGCGGATTCCACTACTGAGGTTCTGTGAATGATGAAAACCCTGCTCGGCGCGCTTGTCCTTTTGTCCGCCTCTGCATTTGCTTCCGTATCGGTCTCGGTGTCAGCGCCGACTTCCTACGCTACCGTTTCTGCCCCCATCAAAGTTTCAGCGAGTGCTTCCAGCGCTAATACGATTACGGCTTGGCACGTTTATTTAGATAGCAACGACGCATACAGCACGACAGGCACATCATCGATCAGCACCAGCATCTCCGCGGGCCAGGGTACACATACCCTCGTGATTCGCGCCTGGGATAGAACAGGAGCATATGGCGACAAGACGGTGACCGTCACGGTTTCCGGTTCAAACACGACGACCGCTCCGACTTCCGGTTCGGGACTTCCAACACCTCCTTCGACCGCGAAGGTTTTCACCAACATTGACCAGATGAGCAGCGGATGGGGCGCCTGTAACACCGCGGCCTGCGCCGGCGGTAACGGTGGCGGCGCTTACTGGCAGGCTTTCAACCAGACTTCACCCTCGATGGACGGAAACAGCATGGAGGTCTATCACGACGGTGTGTGGGGCAACGCGCTCTGGTATAAGAAGCTGGGATCCAATGACTGGGCCACGAACTTCCTGTGGGACTTCTATGTCTACCTCGACGCGAACTCGACCAAGGCTGCTCAATCGCTCGAATATGACGCCTTCCAGTTCGTGAATGGCTACAACTACATGATCGGTACCCAGTGCAACTACGGTGCGGGCGTGTGGGATACCTGGAACGAGTACACCGGACACTGGCTGCACACGACGATTCCCTGCGCGAAGTTCTCGACCGGCGCATGGCACCACATCCAGTGGTACATGACGACGAATCACACGAATCACAACTACACGTACAAGACGCTTGTAGTTGACGGAAAAACCTACACTCTGAACCAGACTCAGCCTGCGAAATATCTGGGATGGGCCAGCAACGCTGGCGTGCAGTGGCAGCTCGACGTGAACGCCACTGGAAGCGGTTACCATGAGTGGGTTGACAAGGCGAAACTGACGATCTGGTAAGACCGGATCTGACCGATTCACTGAAGGCTGGCCTCGCGCCAGCCTTTTCCCTTTTCTGGCGTGAATGCTGGAAAAGGGATGCAACCCGGGCAACCGCTCGGAGAGTTTCTGGATCACTGCTCAGGCACCGCAAGTGCGACCGGAGTGTCCCATGGCAATTCATGACATGCTGCTGCCTGAGTTTGATCAGGAGATGGCAAGCACGCGCAAGATGCTCGAATCGGTTCCCGATGATCGCCTCGACTTTCAACCCCACCCGAAATCCTGGAAACTGAATCAGCTAGCCGGCCACGTCGCTGACCTGCCGAGCTGGGTCGCTCACACCATGAATGTTGAGGTGCTCGAGTTGGAGCCCGACAAGTATCAACCTTTCGTGCCAAATAGTCGTAAGCAGATGCTCGATCAGTTCGATAAGCATGTATCCGAAGCGCGAGCGTCGATTGCGAAGGCGAGTGACGAGGACTTCATGCACGACTGGAGCATGAAGTGGGAAGGCAAGACGGTGATGACCATGCCGAGAACAGCCGTTCTGCGCAGCTTTGTGATGAATCACCTGATTCACCATCGCGCGCAGCTCGGAGTATATCTGCGCCTGATGAACGTAGCGGTTCCTGGCATGTATGGGCCGTCGGCCGACGAGCCTGCGTTCGGGTCGGCAAGTAAGGCAGCGTAAATCTCGGATTGCGAAGAGCCCCGGGTACCCGCTTCGGGTTACCTGGGGCATTTTGCATCTGCGGTCTCTACCGGTACTCTTGTGCATGTACTTACGTGGAGAAACGTTTGCCAAAACTGGTAATCGCCCTGGTACTTCTGTTCGTTACCAATCCAGCCATCGCTCAAACCACGTCGACCTTGCTTGAGCGAATCCGGCAGGTAATGTCAAACCCGCTTCTGAAGCACTCGACGTTGGGCGTGGAAGTCTATGACCTGACTGCGGAGAAAACGCTTGTTGCGATCAATCAAGACAAGCTGTTCACCTCGGGTTCGACGACGAAGGTGGTGACGGAAGGCACGGCTCTCGCACTGCTCGGCGCAAACTACCGTTTCCATACCCGCGTGTACTACACAGGCAAGATATCCGACGACGGCACTCTGGATGGCGATCTGGTTCTGGTCGCGAGCGGCGATCCGAATCTCTCGGGACGAGTGAAGCCGGATGACACGCTGGATTACACCTCGAGCGATCATGCGTATGCGGGAGTGCTGCCGGGGCGTTCGGTGTATGGCGAGCCGCTCAGGGTGTTCAAGGAACTGGCGTCGGGCGTGCTGATGAAGGGCATCTGGCGCATTCGCGGCGATGTGCTGGTGGATGCGTTGATGTTTCCTTCGACACAGACAGAGCCCGGAACTCGCACCGTGATCTCGCCGGTGATCTTCAACGACAACGTGATCGACGTGACGGCCACTTCCGCTGCAAAGGCGGGCGGCGCGGTGTCGCTTTCGGTCTCGCCTGACCTACGTTATCTCCGGGTGATCAACAAGGTGAAAACGGGCAAGCCGGAATCCGATGCCGAACTGCAGTTTACGTCTGATTCGCTGCAGCAGGATGGAACGCACGTTGTCACGCTGGAAGGCAATGTTCCGGCGGGCGGTGAAAAGGCTCAGGCTGCGTACAAGGTGAAAGATCCTGTTGCATATGCGGCAGAAGGCTTCAGGGAAGCCTTGCGCTGGGCAAAGATCGTGCTCGAAAAGCCCGAAGACGCAGAGCCAGGCGATGCTCAGGCGCAGAAAAGAACCCTGCTTGTCGAGCATGTATCTCCTCCATTCAAGGAAGAAGTGAAGCTGACGCTGAAAGTGAGCCAAAACCTGCACGCGGCGACGACGCCGTATCTGCTGGGATCGATTCTCGGACATGCGTCGAATGGCGCTTTCCAAAAAGGCATGGCGCTGGAGAGGCATTTTCTGGCGGAAGCGGGGCTGCATCCTGAATCGGTTTCGCAACTGGATGGAGAGGGAGGGATTGGGTCGGCCTTCTCGCCTGACTTCATGGTTCGATACCTTGCCTTTATGGTGCGTCAGCCTTATGGAAAAACGTTCCTCGACGCGCTCCCTGTGCTGGGGCGTGATGGAACGCTCGAGGCGGTGAAGCAGGATTCGCCTGCGGCCGGGCACGTGCATGCAAAGACGGGGTCTTATGTGGTTCCGAACTCGTTGGGCGGAGTCACGCTGCTTGGCAAAGGGTTGGTCGGATACATCGATGCGGCGAATGGGCATCGCCTGGTATTTGCGGCCTTTGCCAACCTTGCTCCGCTGCGCGATATGGATCACGTTGCCGAAGTTGGAGAACTGCTCGCAAAGATCGCAGAAGCGTCGTATCGGTATGCGCCAGAGAGCGATAGTGCACCGAAGTCTTCGAAGCGTCCGCTGGCCAGAAAACGATGAACTGCGATTAGCTCTGTTTAGAAAACAACGTAGTGTTTCGCGCTAAACTGTCGATTGCGTTTCAGTGTGCCGCGCGGTTGCAACGTGGTAGCTGTCTGCCATCTCCTCCTGGCTCAGGTAGCGTATGGGTGCTTCGGGGGGAATGCGCTGTATGACCTGCGCCACTCCACTCAGCATTGCGCTTTGAGCAGGAGTGATGGTTCGGCGCAGTAGAACGCCGCAGTTCTCCAATATCAGGAAAGCGCGGCGATGGTATGGACGGTCCCAGTCGCGATCGTGCAGGTCGGGGATCGTGATCGCACGGAATATCTCTGCTGTGACCGATGCCGAGCAGATTGACTGGCCAGGAAAGATGAGACCTCCGGCAAGAATTGATCGTGCGACTGGATCTACACCCATCGCGTGCAGAGCTTCGTCCTCGGGCAGTGTCCAGCTAGAGCCATCAGCAAACGGCTTGAGCGATGTGTAGTCCGCAGTCGCACAAGGGCGCGGAGGAATGGTTAGTCGCTGCTCGACTTCCCGCAGCATGTTTTCAATGGCGCAGCAGTCTTCCGCCCCGAGCACCAGACCGTGGTTTCCCAGCACGAGAATGTCCTGTTTATGTGGTGAGATCACAACACGCTGGATTTCTTGAGCAAGGGGCAGACCAGAAGGCACGTGGGGAATGAAGTGCCAGATTAGACCCTTCAGCCTGCGCTCGAGCTGAGACGCCGCGTCGCTTCTGATCGCCCATGCAATCGTATTGACCGAGTGCAGGTGGACGATGACGCGGTGCGGGAGAACGGCATGCATGGCGGTTTCGATCGATGCGCGGATGTAGCGTTCGGCTGGATCGATATCGCTCTCGATGCTCTGTCTGATTTCGGCCAGATCGAGCGGTACCAGGATGTCATCTCGCTGGGCGTCGGCCATCCACTTGCCCGAGGCTTTGATCCATAGCACGCCGTCGATTTTCAGCGAAAAATTTCCTGCACTCGCCTGCGTCAGCAGCAAGTTGCTGCCTACACGGAAAGAGAACTCGCGTAGTTTCGCTAGCTCATTTTGACAACAGTCGGTCATCTTGTCCTCCCGTTTGGCAGACTAGGGAAGCACGCGCAGTGGGTCCTCGACTGACATGACTCGAGCCGCCTCTGTCGAACGTTTCTGGCCGATTTTGACCGATGCGCGGAAGATGGCTCCGACCGGAATGAAGCCGGCGAGCTTGTGGGCCGCGACAGCGGCCAATCCCATAGAGGCGACGCATCCGCAGGAACTGCAATCTGGATTGCCTCCAAACTGGCAGGGGACGATTTTGGTTTTTAGATCTGCCGAAATGGTGCGAGTGGTCAGCGAGAAAACACAGTCGCTCGGGCCATGCGGCGGAGCAGCAAATTGCTGGATCAAGCCCTCGGGCATGTCGAGCTTGGGAAACTCTCGGCGCAACTGGAGCATGTCAGCGATGGCTTGCTGGCGCTCGTGTGGCTGGAGGATTTCCGGTAACTCTTCGCCGATTTGAGGAGTGAACAGGCTGAACCAGACCTTGTTGATCTCAGGCCGGGGAGTCCAGTAGGAGAGGAAGTCACGAAGATATCCGGGACGCTTCATCATTTGTGCGGTCACCGTGCAGTGGATCGTGACGCGTTGGCCCGCGATGTTCTTCTGAATGCGTTCGTAGGTGGCGGGTGCTCGGCGCCGATCATGTTCCGGCTGCAAGCCATCAATCGAGACGACAATATTGAAGTGGTTGAGCTTTGCCCACTCCGGCGCGAGCGGACGAAATGCACTGGTGACGATCTGAACGTGAATGCCTCGCTTGAGCAGGAGCGGCACAAGAGATTCAAGTTCGCGATAGCGCACCAGAGGATCGCCTCCCACGATGGAAAGGTGCAACGGCTTCAGCCGATCGACGACTTCCAGAACTCCGTCGATCAGCTCCTGCCCCTTGCGGTCGTGGAGTTGCCGGAGTGTGACGTTGCCTCCGAGGTGTCCTTCCTCATAGGCGTAACAGCCCGGACAACGCAATGGGCATTCGCGCGTAATCTCGATGGAGAGCGACGGGCGCTCGCCGTTGAGGATTTTGCGCCAGGCTTTAAGAATCTCTGAAGTTTTCACTGTGTCCTTTAGCACTCGCGAGGCTCTGGACGTAAATTTCCCGTCGTAGGAGGCTCGCGGAGGAACGAGGCGCTCATGTGGAGCGCGCAGTCAAGAAGCCGTAGAGGTTCGTGGGTCAGGTGAGTTTCGGGGGAGAGGTATCTGCTGCGTACTGGGAAATCCGCACGGGATCGCCAGGCAGGGACGGCTCCTCTTCCGAAACGAAGGTGGTCCAGCGTATCTCTAAGAGTTCGGTGGAGCGGATCGCGCAACCGGGAGCGGAATGCCGGTTGGCAAGAGTGCAGTTCAGGGGCCGATGTTGGCAATTGATGATGCTCGTGCCATGCGGATGGAGCGCAGGGGGGTCAGGGATCGCGTCGAGGGATGCGACCAGCATCAAAAAGCTAAGAACCGGGATGATGTACAGCTTCAGCTTCATTCGCTCAATCCCGCTTAGGCCTCGTAGGATGCGTAGAAGGAGTCGCGCGAGGCGAGGAAGCATACTCGGAACTCGGTTTTGCGCTGCAGTTGTGCAGGCGGAAGGCAGCCTAAGCGTTTGACACTGCGACGGGTGGCACTTTATCCTTGAAATCTGTCCCGAGGAGTGTTTCCCGCCAGGAGTAAGGGAAGACGCAGGTTCGCTCGGCGAACTGGCTAGTTCCTTGTGTTTCACTCGCTTACAAGCGAAGCGGTTGTCAGGCTACCGGCTAGGCGGGGCTTCGGGAGCATGTGGCATCATGAAGATTCGTGTTCAAGACCTGGAAGTCCGGAAGCTGGAATTTGACGTCCAGTTTCAGCCCGGAGAGATCGATTTTGGTCCAGAAGTGCGCCAAATCGGATCGCTTCAGACCGAAGGCCGCGCAGAGTTGATTCGTGAGCACCACGGCGGAAACGCATCAATCGATGATATCCGCGTGGTAGGTAAGCTGGACGGACGGATCGAAGTAAGCTGTGCCCGTTGTCTGGACCCGGTTGAGATTCCGATTTCGCGCTCGTTCGACCTGCTGTATCGCCCACTGGCGTCGGAGAAAGGCTCCGATGAAGTGGCGATTCATGAAGCGGACACCGAAATCGGGTACTACAAAGGCGAGGGAATGGAACTCGAGGATTCGCTGCGGGAGCAAGTCCTGCTAGCGGTTCCGATCAAGACCCTTTGCCGTTATGATTGCAAAGGCTTGTGCCCCGTTTGCGGAACGAATCGAAACGAAAAGCTTTGCGATTGCGAGCAGAGCAAGCCGGATCCCCGCTGGGCGGCACTCGGCGAGTTGAAAAAGAAATTGCAATAGCGCCCAAGGGGCGACTTTGAGTTCGCGGTCCGGTTTGTGGCCGCATGGAAATTGAAAGGTAGTCGATCATGGCAAATCCTAAACGGCGACACTCCAAGCAGCGCACGGCCCTCCGTCGCGCCCACGACCATCTCACCGCCCGCTCCGTCAGCGAGTGCCCCAACTGTCACGAAGCCAAGCTTCCCCATCGCGCGTGCGCGAAGTGTGGCTACTACAAAGGTCGCGAAATCGTTGAGGTCGAAAAGGCCAAGTAGGCCTCCCTTAGCGGACGATGTCGATAACCATCGCGGTCGATGCCATGGGTGCAGACCGCGCCCCAAAGCCAGAAATTGAGGGCGCGATACTCGCAGCCAAGCACTGTGACGTTCGAGTAATCCTGGTAGGGCAGCAGGACATAGTGAAAGCCGAGATGGCACACTATCCTGAAGCCCGAACCCTACCCATTGAGGTCGTTCATGCCTCGGAGTTCATCGGCATGGACGAAAAGGCTGCGCACGCCGTCAAGCAGAAGCGCGACTCGTCAATGCGCGTCGGACTTCGCCTGGTGAAGGAAGGCGTTGCCAGTGGGTTTGTGTCTGCCGGAAACACCGGCGCGGCCATGGTCACGGCCAAACTCGTATTGGGCGTGATTCCGGGCGTTGATCGGCCTGCGCTCGCCACCGTGTTTCCTACGGCGGCGAAGACGGCCACGATCATGCTCGACGTGGGCGCCAATGTCGATTGCAAGCCGCAAAACCTCCAGCAATTCGCCATCATGGGCGAAATCTACTTCCGCACCATTTTCAGTGGACGATTCCCCACGGCAAGTCATCCGCGTGTGGGATTACTCTCGGTTGGGGAAGAAGAGACCAAAGGCAACGACCTTACGCGCGACGCCTTTCAGTTGATCAAGGGACTCCCCCTGAATTTCCTCGGCAATGTCGAAGGCCGCGACCTGTATAACGGACGCGCCGATGTCGTGGTATGCGATGGATTCGTCGGTAATGTCGCGCTCAAGGTGAGCGAAGGACTGGTGGAAGCCGTACGCGCGATTCTGAAGGAATCGCTTCAGGCTTCAATGACTCGACAGCTTGGGTATCTGCTGGCGCGCGAGGCGTTCAAGGATTTCCGCAAACGACTGGATTACTCGGAGTATGGCGGTGCGCCGCTTCTTGGTCTTAAGGGTGTGGCCATTGTGAGCCATGGGTCTTCGAACGGCACGGCCATCAAGAACGCAATCCGCGTCGCCAAAGAATTTGCGCAGTCGGGCCTGAACCAGACGATCGAAGACCAGATCCGCGCCGCTCGCGAGCGTATCGCGGCTGCCGAAAAGGTTTAGTATTTGTGAGCGAGCGCCAGCTTAGGCGATGGCGCGCTTGATAGAAAACAGGAAAGCACGGCGATGCCGTGACGTTTCCCGGATGAGCGCCGACGACCGCGTGGACTCGCGTTCAGCAACAGCGAAACTGCACTCGCCTTCGCCCGTCCGGTATTCATACTTTGCATGGAGCCATTATGGCGAACCCAGTGGCACATCGTATTGCCGGACTCGCATTCCTTTTTCCAGGTCAGGGCTCACAAGCCACAGGCATGGGCAAGGATCTTGCCTTTAATCACCTTGTCGCACGGCGTACGTTCGAAGAGGCCGACGAGGCTCTTGGTTATTCCCTTAGCAAGTTGTGCTTTGAAGGACCGGACGAAAAACTCCGGATGACGGAGATCACGCAACCGGCGATCCTGACCGTTTCGGTCGCCGCTGTTCGCGTGCTCGCAGAGGATGGCATTGTGCCGAGTTTCGTAGCCGGGCATTCTTTGGGTGAATACTCAGCACACGTTGCGGCAGGGACGATCAGCTTCGCAGACGCGGTGCGCACCGTGCGAAACCGCGGCAAGTACATGCAGGAAGCCGTGCCGGTGGGTGTTGGCGCAATGGCCGCCATTCTCGCCCTGAGTATCGAGCAGATTCGTGCTGCTTGCAGCGAGGCGATTGCAGAGTTTCCCGGGCAGGTATGCGTGCCCGCTAATATCAATTCACCGGGACAGGTCGTGATCAGCGGCTCAAAAGCAGCGGTCGAAAAGGCCGCAGAGCTCTGCAAGCATAAGGGTGCGAAGCGCGCCGTAATGCTTCCGGTGAGTGCTCCATTCCATTGTCCGCTGATGCAACCGGCGCAGGACCGCCTGGCGGAAGATCTTAAGGCTTTGAAGTTCGAGAACCCGCAGGTACCAGTGATGTGCAATGTTGAATCGGCACTGGTGTGCGATGCGGAAAAATCTCGGGACACGCTCATCCGGCAGGTGACCGGTGCAGTGCAGTGGGAATCTTCCATCCGCGCACTGATCGCACAGGGTACGACGCAATTCCTGGAGGCGGGGCCGGGATCGGTGCTGACGGGACTGCTGCGGCAGATCGACAAGGCACAGCCGTGTATGAATGTGGAGAACGAGTTGACGCTGCAGAAGGCGAAACCTGTTTTCGCGGCAAAGAAGTAAACCGCTATTGTGATGAAAGGTCCGCTGATGCGGACCTTTTTTGCTGCGTGCAGGAATGTGGTTATTCGACCATCTCGTCCGGCGAGAAGCCTAGAGTCTTGTCTTTGAACTCGACGCGGACAGAACAGAGTTTCTTGCGCTCGTTGACGCGCACCCCAACCACGACTCCGCTCGCATCGGGACGCGGCTTTTGCGCGGCCACGATTTTATAGCTCTTGATCGGCCCCCACTCCCCGCCCGGACCCCAGTCGAGATAGAAAGCATGGAACGTGTAGCGTTTGTATTTTTCGGGGTGCTGTTTCCAATCGGGATCATTCATCCAAACGCCGTAGGCCGCCTCGAAGTTCTGCGACTGCAGATCGGCAAAGAACTGCTTGACGTGGCGCTCTTCAGGCCAAAAGCGGTTCATCCAGAGTACGACGGCAATGGTGATGACCGCGACGATTGCGGAGATAACGGCGATGCGGCGGCGTCTGACTTTCGCTGCGTCGTACGGTTGGGCGTCGAAAAGTGAAGTGGACATGGCTCGGCTTCAAAGCTAAGAAGCCGGAGGGCAAAAGTCAACTCGGCTGGAAAGTGAAAAAGGTCCGCGCGTCGGCGGACCTCCTGATTCGACTGGTCGTTTAGAGGTTCATTCCCTCGGTGCCGGTGCGGTTCATGCCGCCTTCGGTGCCAGTGCGAGCTTGATTCATAGCGGACCGGGCGGTTGTCTTTACCTGTTCGACGCCGCGCTGGATCCGCTCACGGCCCTGCTCATAGCTCTCGCGGGCGGAATTCGCAAGATCGCTGGCGCGGTCGCTCAGGTTCTCACGGGTTTCTTCGCCGCTCATTGGGGCGAACAGAACCCCTAGTCCAATTCCCAGCCCAAGGCCAAACAAGAAACTCTTCATTCTGCTCCTCCTGCGGAGATGATGAGGCCAGCCCTCAGCTGCCTCGCCACGGATTTACGTCCGGGGCTCTCTTGAATTCCGAATACTGATCACGCAGAAACCTCTGCGCCTATCTAACAGATGCGGTGTTGGCGTCAAGGTTTGCCGTGCGGCCAAGAGCTTGCAGCAGCAGGATTGGTTGCGCGGAAAAGGAAAGCCCCACTCTCGTCGAGAATGGGGCTTGATTTTTGGGGGCGGTAAAAAACTACTTCAGATCTTCCTTATGCGAGTTGGCAATCTGTCCAACGACGTTCTTCTCGTTTTCTTTGGAGAGTTGGTCGTAAATGACCTTTGCCTTGTCCACCTGCCCTTGCGAGGCGTAAATGTCGGCGAGTGCAAGCTGCACATTGGCCTTGGGGACGGAGGTGGTCGGCTTCTCGCTTAGACCCTGAAGCAGGTTGATGGCGTCCTGATCGCGCTTCTCTTCGCGATAGACCGAGGCCAGAGCATACTTGGCGAGAGCTGCCAATTCCTTGCGACGCGTCCCGCTTAGCGCCCGAAGCTGATCTTCAGCGACCTTGAAATTACCTAGCTCCATTTCCGTCAGTCCAGCGAGGTAGCGGGCATACTGACCCGAAGCCGTCCAGCCGTACTGTTCACTGATCTGATAAAACGCGTTCTTCGAGGCGATCAGGCGCTCCTGCTCGCTGTTGAAGGTGGTCATCGAACCCTCTTTGGGCGCGCCGGGAGGAATCACCGGAGCGTTGTAGGTCACCAGCGCTCGTCCGAGAGCATCGGATGCCTGCGTTTCACGAGAGTTCATATACCAGAAAGCTCCCGCGACGACGCAGGCAACCACTACGACAGCAACAACAGCCTGAATAATTCCGGAGCGATGCTCTACTACTTCCTGAACGGCTTCCGCGGCAGACGCGGCGAATTTGTCCTGCTTTAAATCATGACGGGTATAACGCACGGGAATTCCTTCGCTGAATGGAGACTGGCTGAAAAGTTGATGCTAACAGCCGAAACCCGCGAAGGTCAACGAACAGCTAGGGGCGCGAACTCGACGGCAGCGCTGGCGGGCTTTGTTGAGTTTCGGATCGTGCGGCGTCAAATGGCGTTACGCTTCAGCGAAATTCTGTTCCGTTCAGAGACAACCCGGTGCTCAGCAATGCTTTCACAACACCAACGCACCACAAGTCTAGCGGGCTCGGAGATATTGCTCCCTCGATCGCGAATCCCGGTGCACCCTCAGTCACTTAGGAGTTTCCCGTGAGTAAGAACCTGTTGAAGTTCCTCGCCGCATTCCTATGCTGCGTCGCCGTTTTCATGCTGACAGGAAGCGCCTCGGCGCAGGACTTCGTTTACCGCAAACGACCGCCGCATGTGAAGGCTCCCAGTGCGGTTCCAAGCGATGCGAACTCCCCGAGTTGCGGCAACCTGCCTTCAGGGCTGCCACTCATCTGCTACACGCCGGCCTACATTCGAGCGGCCTATAACTATCCCACCACCCTTACCGGAGCAGGGCAGACGATCGTGATCGTCGATGCCTATGGCAGCCCTACTATTCAGACCGATCTCGCGGCCTTCGACAAGCAGTTCGGAATCCCTGCCCCTCCGTCGTTCAAGGTTGTGTGTCCGCAAGGGTGTCCTACCTTTAGCGCGAACAATTCTCATGACGAGGTTGGATGGAGTCTGGAGACTTCGCTCGACGTCGAGTATGCCCACGCCATGGCGCCGGGAGCGAATATCGTGTTGGTAGTGGCGGCGACGAACGCAGGAAATGCGCTCAACAATGCGGTCAAGTACGCCGTTAGCCATTATCCGGGAAGCGTGATCTCGCAAAGCTACGGTCAACCGGAATACCTCATCCACGCCAATAACGGTCAGGTGATGCAGGGGCACGCAAACTACGTTCAGGCCCAGGCAAATCACATCACGGTACTGGCCTCGGCCGGGGATGACGGTGCGACCAACGGCGCGACCTTCGCGAATGCGGCGTTCCCCGCAGATGACCCCCTAGTGACGGCGGTGGGCGGCACGGAAGGTCTTCCGTATCCGGATGGACTGTTCAACCTGGCTAACCACTACTACGGTGGGGAGCAGGTGTGGAACGAGCAGGACACGAAGGATGGTATTGTGGCCGCGACCGGTGGAGCTCCAAGCCTCATCTTCCCGGTACCCTCGTTCCAGAGCGGGTTGAACCTGCCATCGAGAACCATTCCAGACATCTCGTATAACGCGGCGGTAAACGGCGGCGTGCTGGTGTATTGGGGCGCGCTCGGCGGCGACAACGTGGGCTTCTGGATTGTGGGTGGAACCAGCGCTGGATCGCCGCAATGGGCTGCCATCATCGCGCTGGCGAACCAGTACAGCGGCAGCCGTGGACCGCTCGGCTACATTAACCCCGCTCTGTACTCGTTGGCGAAAAATGCTACGACGTACGCACGCGACTTCCATGACATCACGGTGGGCAACAATCAACTGCTGGGCACGCCGGTGGGTTTCAGCGCGCAAGTGGGCTACGACTGGGCGACAGGATGGGGCACGCCAAACGTGGCGAACCTGATTCCGGACCTTGTGAACGCAGTCCATCCTCAGTAGGTCGGCTCCCGCCTGGAAGGCGGCGGGCTAATTAGAAGCAATAGAACTGCAGGCCGGGCGAGAGCTCGGCCTGTTGCTTTTTGCGAGGAGGGCAAAACGTCACAACCCAGCGGAACGTTTGTTCATCTCTGCTCATTGAATTTGTTGCGTCGTTTCCTGACAATACTGAAGTCTTTTGCTTTTGACCCCACCTTGGGTCCCAGGACATTCATGCCATTTACGCTGGAACTCGATTCGGTCACCAAGACCTACGACGAGTTTGTCGCTGTCGATCATCTGTCATTCAACATCCCCGAGGGAGAAATTTTTGGACTACTCGGCCCGAATGGGGCAGGGAAAACCAGCTCAATCCGGATGATGATCGGCATCATCGTTCCGGATGGCGGCACAGTTCGCATTTTTGGCCAACCGCTCTCGCGCAAGGTACTGGACCGCGTGGGATATCTCCCCGAGGAGCGCGGGTTCTACAAAAAGATGAAGGTCATCGAGAATCTGGTGTTCCTTGCGCAGCTAAAGGGATTGAGCTCTGCCGAGGCTAAGCGCTGCTCGCGAGAGTGGCTTGAGCGGCTGGAGTTGGACCGCTGGATGAATGCAAAGATTGAGGAACTGTCGAAGGGCATGCAGCAGAAGGTTCAATTCGTTGCTGCCGTCATGCATGATCCTGATTTTTTGATTCTCGATGAGCCTTTTAGTGGTTTGGACCCGGCGAGTTCGCTGGTGATGAAAGATGCGCTGCTCGATCTGAAAAAGCAGGGTAAGACTATTTTGTTCTCGACGCATCGCATGGACACCGTCGAGAGATTGTGTGATTCCATTTGCCTGGTGAATCAAGGACGCAGCGTGTTGCTGGGCGGACTGCATGAGATCAAGGCTGGATACGGGCGCAGCAGCATTCAACTTGAGTACGATGGCGAGCTTCCGGTGTTAGCCGATCGATCGATGGTGGCCCACGCGAATGATTTCGGAAACTTTGTCGAGTTGCGTCTAGCGGCTGGCGCCGATCCGCAGGAATTCCTGCAGCGAGCAATGAGAACGGCAACTATCCGGCGGTTTGAGATGGTAGAGCCTTCACTCGAAGAGATTTTCATCGACACAGTGGAATCCACCAAGGGGGTGGTCAGCCATGCGTAATGTATTTCTGATCATCCGGCGCGAGTACCTGGTAAGAGTGCGGACGAAGGCCTTCATCATTTTCACAATTCTGATGCCGCTGTTCATGGGAGCGGTGGTGATCCTGCCTGGAAGATTGATGATGTTCGGCTCCGGCACCCGGCATATCGTAATCGTCTCGGATGATCCGGTTTTGGCAAAGCTGGTGCAGAAGGAACTCGCGCAATCACGCAATTCTGATGAGGATGAGGACGAATCGGCATCGAGAAAGTCGAAGCGGCCCGATTTCGATGTGAGCGTTCAAGCGCCGCCTACCGAAAGCTTGCGACATCAACTCATACGGCAGATTCGTGATGGCAGCATCGATGGCGTGGCGTGGATTGAGCCAGATGCAGTCACCACGCGCAAGAGCACGTACTATTCGCGCAATGCGACCGACTTCGTTGAGAGCTCGATGGTGAGCCGCGCATTGAGGATTGCCATCAGCCAGCGGCAACTAGGCGAGCGGGGTTTCTCGCCTTCGCAGTCGCGAGCGCTGTTGAGTCCAGTCGAGCTCGACACGGTTCATGTGGACCGCAAGGGCGCCAATCGCTCGAATGGCATGGGAGCGTTCTTCCTGCCGTTTCTGTTGCTGTTCGGCATTTACATGACGGTGCTGATCTATGGACTGTACGTTATGCGATCGGTGATTGAAGAGAAGAATTCGCGAATTGTTGAGGTGCTGCTCTCCAGTGTGACTCCGATGCAGTTGATGGCCGGTAAAATTATCGGTGTCGGAGCAGTGGGCCTGACGCAGATCACGATATGGGCGGTTTCAGGAATGCTGCTCGGGAGTGGCAGCATGGCCCTTGCGCGACAGGTGATTGGCAACAGCATGAAAGATGCGCATTTATCTACGGCAGTGCTGTGGCTCTTTCCGTTGTGTTTTGTGCTGGGCTACCTTACATACGCGTGCTTGTACGCCGCCATCGGTGCCATGGTGAACAGCGACGAAGAAGCTCAGCAATTGCAGTTTCCGGTGACGCTGCCGCTTGTCTTCTGCATGGTGTTCGCCACGGGCATCATTCGTGATCCCAATACGCCGCTGGCGTTCTGGTTGTCGATGTTTCCTCTCACATCTCCCATCATCATGTTCGTGCGAGCGTCGGTGGACATGCCCCCGGTGTGGCAGCTTGTGCTGTCGCTTGGGATTAGCGTAGCGAGTTTGTACGGATTGATCTGGCTGTCATCCCGCATATATCGCGTTGGCATTCTGATGTACGGGAAGCGGCCGACATTGCCGGAGATCGTGAAGTGGGTTCGTTACGCGTGATTCCGATGCCGTTTAAACAATAGAAAAGCTCCCGTGGCCGGGAGCTTTTTTGATTTAACGCGCAGCCTACTATTTCGCTTTCGCGCGAGCTTCAGCCAGAAGGCTTTCGACCTTGGCTCGATCGCGATACGCGGGGTCGATCTTGAGCAAGGATTCCCAAGCGGTGATTGCGCCCTTGGCATCGTTCTTGCCGTACAGCTTTACGATACCGACGTTGAACAGCGTCTGCGCGTGGCGGGGATCGTCCTTCATAGCCTGATCGAATTCCTTCAGCGCGCGGTCGGCATCACCCGAGTAGTAGTACGCGATGCCCATGTCGGTGCGAACATCCGGATCCTTGGGGTTTTCGTTGAGTGAGCGGGTGTAGTAGGTGATCGCGCTGGTCCATTGCGACGCGTCGAAATACACGTTGCCCAGTTGAGTCAGCGCCGAAACATCGCGGGGATTCGCATCAATGCGCTGTTGAAGAGGTCTCACCTGTGCATCGAGAACCTGTCCGCTGGTTAGATTTGAAGGCGGCAGGCTGGCGCTCGAGGAAGTGCTCGAAGTATTCGCGGAATTGGCGGAGTTCCCCGAGCTATGCAGCAGGTATCCGCCGAGGCCTCCGATGATCAAAACTACTACGATTGCTGTATAAACCTGTGTGTTCGTCCATCCCGCTGCTTTCTTTGCGGATTGATTCTTCATTGACAATTTCTCCCAGCGCGCACCACGGCCCTGTTGTAGTTCTCAATTTTCTCTGAGGTGGACTGCGCGTCCAATCGAGACATGGTATCGCGAGCCATGCCGGTCAGCCAACTGAGATGTGCGCTCGAGGATACTGGCCGCGGAAGAGTCCGCGGCCATTTAGGGAAGCTTACTACTTCTTCTGGTTCTTCTTGCCGAAGAGGCCAACCAATCCGTTGACCGTGTCTTGAGTTGTGCTGCCGGTCTTTTGCTGCTGATTGTTGGCCGCCGCCCCAGGTGGTTGCTGTTGCTGGCCGGTGAGGGCGCCCAGCACGCCACCGACGCCTCCAGCGCCCGCGCCGCCACCAAGCTTTCCGAGCACGCCTTGGGTCAACTGTCCGGGATTGGAGAAGCTTGGCAGCATGTTGCTCATCCGCATCTTTGCCATCTGTTGCACGTCAGGCGCTACCTTGGGCGAGGGGATAGTGCCGGTAACCAGCACCGGGATGACGATCTCGCCGTTGTTGTTAGCCATGGCCGTGCTCATCAGGCCACCAATTGCGGTGCCACCTACCTGTTGCGAACTGCTCTTAGAGAGCACGGCGGTCGCCTTCAAATCGAGGCCCTGATTCACCAGCGAAGCTGATCCGACCGCGGCGATGGTTCCGGCGTCAGTCAGGGCTTTGAGGTCATTCGTGGTCGCAACACCGTTCCTCATGTCGAAGTTTCCGGTGAGTTCCGAAATGTGGGTCGCACCGTCGCTTACCTTGCTCGCCCCGGTGAACTTGCCAATCGAGCCAAGCTGTTGTGCCATGTCCACGCCGGTCAGCTTGCCATCATTGAGATTTACGCCAATACGGCCTGTGAGAGTTTGCACGAAGTTGGCTCCCGGAGGTGCCATGTTGAGCGTGATCTGCAGAGCGTTGGCCTCAAGACCTTTCAGCTTTAACTGAGCGACCCTGAGTACACCTGCTACAGCCGGGCCGCTTAGCGGTCCACGGGCGGTCAGGTCGGCACTCAATCGCCCGCTGGGATCCATGCCAGGGCTGAGTTGCATGCCGAAGGCTTCACCCAATTTCACCAGTTCGGCAAGGGATGCGTTCTGGGTGTTCACCTTCAGATTTGCCAGCGCAGGTGTGGTTTTTCCGTTCAGTGTCCCGTTGATCGTGAACGGAGCAGAACCGATTTTCAGCTGAGTGTTTGCAATGTCGATGATGTCGGCCTGGAGATCGTCGGTAGCGTTGTAATTGAGCTCGATGGGGTAGCCGAGCTGCTTTCCCTGCGCCACTACGTTATCCATGCGAATGGTGCCATTTGTGGCGACTTTGCCGGAATTGTTTTTGAATTTGAGATTGCCGCTGATGCTCGCGTTGGTTCCGGCAAGAGCCTGCGAGTTCAGGTATTGCTTGGCAGCGTCGAGCGCCACCTGATCGAGTTGCAATGTGCCTTCAAACGGAGTGCTGACCAGGGTCTGGTCGGCAATAGGACCGCCGTGGCCTTGCAGCTTCGCCGTCTGCTTGCCAGCGCCCGGCAGATGCACGCTGGCCGTGATATCGAATGGCCTGCCGGGAGCATAGTCCTTTAGCAATACATCGATGTGGTTGTATTCGGTTCGCGGTTGGTGCTTCTGCTGATCGGTAATTGCCACCGCACCGTCATCAATCTGGAAATGGTCAAGTTGCAGCGGTTTGTTTTGCTCTTCTTTGGGCTGCTGCTGGTTATGGGTGCCCAGGGTAGAGAAGTTCCATGCACCATCGGCACTGCGAATCAACTCCACTTGTGGACGCACCATCCGCAGGCTGGCCACCTGAACGTCTTTGTGCAGCAGCGGTTGCAGCTTGAGCTCGATGTCGAGTTCCGCAGTCTGGGCGAACGCCTTACCGCTGTTGAATTTGGGATCCTCCCCGATGATCGCATTCTCCACTTTGAATGTAGGAGGGAACAGTCCCAGGTTCATTTGGCCAAGTTGCACTTGCCGTCCCAGGCGCGTCTGCAACTCCGCCTGAATCCGATCGTGATAGCGGTTGACGTCGAGCAGGCTAGGTAGAGCCGCAATGGCGGCGACCACCAGCACCAGCAAAGTCCCCAGCACGATTAATAGCTTTTTCATTGGAAGCCTCAGGGTGACGAAGTCGGTAGTTATCCCTAGGAACTAAGACGCCTCTCCAGCGCCAGAGAGTTATCTAAGCGTTCAACCTCTCTCCCGTTCAGGAACTCTTAACCGCTCACGGGCAGGGGAAACATACAGGGTAAATCATAGGGCAAGAGCCCACGGCAAAGGTGAAACCAGCATCAGACGATGTCAAAGTCGCGATTCAGCAGAACTGCCCTGCATTCAATCGCTTAAAACAGAGTGCCGGGCAGAAAGAAAAGCGAGGGGAAGATGAAAGGGAAGGCGTTTTACAAGAGTCTCTACTTTCAGGTGCTCGTCGCGATCGCGATTGGCGTGCTTCTTGGATATCTGAACCCCAACGCCGGTGCCGCAATGAAGCCGTTTGGCGATGGCTTCATCAAGTTGATCAAGATGATGATCGCCCCGATCATCTTCTGCACCGTGGTGCTTGGCATCTCCGGCATGGAAGATATGAAGTCAGTGGGCAAGACCGGCGCCCTCGCCATCCTTTACTTCGAAATTCTGAGTACTGTCTCGCTTGTCATCGGCCTGCTGATCGTGGATTTCGTGCGGCCGGGCGCAGGGATGAACGTCAATATCGCGACGCTTGATACAAAGGCTGTCGCCGCCTACACAGGCCCGGGCAAGATGCAGACAACTACCGGATTTCTATTGGACGTGATCCCGGACACCATTGTTGGCGCATTCGCAAAGGGCGAGATCCTGCAGGTGCTGTTCTTCGCGATCCTATTTGGTTTTGCTCTGCACATGATCGGCGACAAAGGGAGGATGATCCACGAGGTCATCGACCAGTTCTCGCGCGTGCTGTTCCGGATCGTCGGAATCATCATGCGAGTCGCGCCACTGGGCGCGTTCGGCGCAATGGCGTTCACCATCGGAAAGTACGGCATGGGAACGCTGTTCCAGCTCGGCAAGCTAATGGCCTGCTTCTATGCGACATGCCTGATCTTCATATTCGTCATACTTGGGATGGTCGCCGCGCTACATGGATTCAGCATTTGGAAATATCTGAAGTACATTCGCGAAGAGCTGTTTATCGTGCTTGGAACGTCGTCGTCAGAGGCTGCGCTGCCCCGCATGATGATCAAGATGGAAAATGTCGGCGTGCACAAGTCAGTAGTCGGGCTTGTGATCCCCGCGGGGTACTCGTTCAATTTGGACGGCACTTCCATCTACCTGACGATGGCGGCGATGTTCATCGCGCAGGCGACGAATTCAAATCTCTCGCTCGGGCAGCAGATTGGTCTGTTGGCCGTCTTAATGCTCACCTCCAAGGGCGCTGCAGGAGTGACCGGAAGCGGATTTATTGTGCTTGCGGCGACTCTATCGGCGACGGGCACGGTTCCGGTCGCGGGTGTGGCGCTGATTCTCGGCATTGATCGATTCATGAGCGAAGCCCGCGCCCTTACCAATCTGATCGGAAATGGTGTTGCGACGATCGTGGTGGGCCACTGGTGCAGGGCGCTCGATGAGCGCAAACTGCGCCACGTGCTGAATGAACCGACGGCGGTGGAAGAAGACGAGCCGGAAAAGCTCGCGGTTTAATCGCTTCTGCAATACGAGCTGAGCCGAGCTGTTGCGATATGATCTTCGTGTTTCGTGCTGGAGTCCGCCGAAAACTGAGCACATGCCCGGTGCAGCTTGCACGTCCGAAGTAGCGAAGCGGGGAAAGCCGACTGAGGTTCTCTTCGCTTTTCTGCAATTGGGCTGTTTGTCCTTTGGCGGCCCGATCGCTCACCTCGGATACTTTCACACCGAGTTTGTCGAGCGCCGCGGCTGGTGCGATGAGCAGACCTTTGCAGAAATCGTCGCGCTGTCGCAGTCTGCTCCCGGCCCTGCCAGCAGCCAGGTTGGATTTTCACTTGGATTACTGCGGGCAGGGTGGCTCGGAGGACTCGCGGCCTGGGTCGGATTCACCACTCCATCTGCGCTGCTCATGCTGGCGTTCGCCTTCGGTCACGGCCTTCTCACGGGCCAAGTCGGACAGGGCGTGGCGCACGGGTTGCAACTGGTAGCCGTTGCCGTTGTTGCTCAGGCAATTCTTGCAATGAGGCAGTCGCTCGCACCCGATTTGGGGCGCGTGACTATAGCTTTGCTGGCGGCAGCGATCGTATTCTTTGCTCCGCCCTCGGCTGGCACTATTCTCGCCATCGGCACAGGGGCCGCGCTGAGTTTCGCGCTGCCGCCCACGAGTGAGCGAACCGAGGCTGGGCATCAACTTCGAATCGAAATATCCCGACGGGCGGCGAAGTGTGCTGCGGCGGCATTCTTTCTGTTGCTCCTTGTGGTGCCGGTGACTGCGCATCTGGCGGACTCCTCGGTCCCTCGTGCGAGTAGGGTCTTCGAAGCCTTCTATCGGGCTGGCTCTCTCGTTTTCGGCGGAGGTCACGTGGTGCTTCCGCTGCTTGAGAACGCGGTGGTGGCGCGAGGCTGGGTGGATCAGCAGACGTTTCTTGCGGGATATGGAGCGGCGCAAGCACTACCCGGCCCACTGTTTACTTTTTCTGCGTATCTTGGAGCCGTGATTTCGCCAACGCCGAGCCGCATGTTGTTCTCCGTCTTAGCCTTGATCGGAATATTCCTGCCAGGATTGCTCGTCATTGTCGCCGTGCTCCCCTACTGGAGAGAGCTTCGCGCACGCGAGCAGGTTCAGAGGGTGTTGCGCGGAGTAAATGCCGCGGTCGTTGGGATCCTGATGGCTGCTTTCGTTCGCCCTGTATGGACATCTGCCGTGCACTTTGCATGGGACTTCGCGATTGCCGCAACGGCCGCCATTTTGCTCATGCGCTGGAAAACACCGGTGTGGATCATCGTCATCGGAGTGTCATCGTTGTCGGCATTGGCAGCCGCGTTCTGAGGCGAGAACGGCTGTATATGCACCCTCACCCGCTGGAGTAACCAACCTGATTCCGTGTTACCAGAGTTTCCTGCCAATTTGTGCTCTGGTCTGGCTTATTCCAATCGGATATGCTTGGCGGCAGAGATCCCGTTATGTGCGGGATTTGAGGTTGTTCCCCCGATGTCGAGTCCCAAGCAGGTTCAGTTGCCTACTCGCTGCCGCAAGTCGCCGACCGCAATCTATTTTGCTGTGGACCAGGCGGCGTCCGCAGCCGTGACGCAGTGTGTACGAATCCCGCACGCAAGTTTCGAGTCGCTACGTCCAGAAGACCTGACCGGGGACAACGTCTTTGTGCTCACGGATGCACAGCTCTTCCTGCAACACCTGAAGCGATTACGAGCCCAGAATATTCGTGTGATTGTGTTGTCGGACCGCCGTTTTCGCGACGCCCGTCTCGACGGCTCGGTTTATGCATATCTGCCTAGCAACACGCAGCCGGCGTTGCTGGAGCGGATGTTCGACAACGCGATTGACCACATGCACCTGGTGCAGACGCGCCGCGAGGCGAATGATAGGCTCGCGCTGGCCAACTCCGAAATTTACGAGCTGAACCACATTGGCGCTGCTCTAAGCGCGGAGCATGACACCCGTGAACTGCTTGAACTAATTCTGACCAAGTGCCGTGAAATTACGCGCGCTGATGCAGGTTCCCTTTACCTTGTGGAGGAAGAGGAGCACAGCCCGGAGCAGGGGCAGGTGCGTGATCACCGGAATGCGAGGAAGTTTCTGCGGTTCAAAATGGCGCAGAACGATTCGGTTCAGGTGCCCTTCGAGGAAGTCGTTTTGCCGGTGAGCGAGCAGTCAATCGCCGGCTACGTGGCACAGCACGGAAGAGTCGTAATGATCGAAGACGCGTACGAAATGGAAAGCTGGCTCCCATATTCGGTCAACAAGCAATTCGATATCGACTCCGGCTATCGCACAAAATCAATTCTCGCCGTGCCAATGATGAACCCGAAGAATGAGATTGTTGGCGTGGTTCAGCTCATCAATGCCAAGCGAAACTGGCGCGCGCGGTTGAACTCTTGCGACGAGGTCGAGCGCGAGGTGTTGCCGTTTTCGACACGACAGATGGAGATTGTCTCATCGCTGGCGAGCCAGGCGGCTGTCGCATACGAAAACAGCTATCTCTATGAGAACATCCAGCGATTGTTCGAAGGCTTTGTGAAAGCCTCGATTAAGGCCATCGAACAGCGCGACCCCACGACGTCGGGTCACTCTTTCCGTGTCGCCAATCTCACGGTCGCCATGGCAGAGGCCGTGAATCGTGATCAGACGTTGTTCCCGCAGGTGAGGTTCACGCGCTCGGAGATGAAAGAGATTCGCTATGCTTCACTGCTGCACGATTTTGGAAAGGTCGGCGTTCGCGAAGAAGTTCTGGTGAAAGCGCGCAAACTCTACCCGGCGCAAATGGAGGTGATTCGGAATCGCTTCGATTTTGCGCGACGCACGGTAGAATCTGAGACGGCCGAGCTCAAATTGCAATTCCTGCTCGAACACGGTCGTGAGGAGTATCTCCGGCATCTGCCTAAGTTCGAAGCGGAACAAGCCGAGAGGCTGGATGAGCTGGATCGATTCGCGCAGTGCGTCGAGGAGGCCAATGAGCCCTCGGTGCTGCCGGAAGCAGCTCTTGGATTGCTGAGCGAGATCCCGACAAGGACATTCCGCGGCAGCGATGGTCAGGTGCGCCCGCTCATTACGCCGGAGGAAATGCGCCTATTATCCATTCGCAAGGGCTCACTCGACGAGGGCGAACGGTTGGAAATCGAGTCGCACGTAGAACACACCTACAACTTCCTCAAGCAGATTCCATGGACGCGTGAGATTCGGAACGTCCCTGAAATTGCGCGCGGCCATCATGAAAAGTTGAACGGACGCGGCTACCCAGGCAAGCTCAATTCGGTCGAAATTCCGCTGCAAACGCGGCTGATGACGATTGCCGACGTGTTCGACGCGCTGGCTGCCGCCGACCGCCCGTACAAGGAATCCGTCTCGATTGAGACTGCGCTGAAGATTCTGGAATGCATGGTGAACGACGGAGAAATCGATCCGCACGTCTATTCACTTTTCGTCAACGCAAGAGTGTACGAAAAGTGGAAAGAAGAGTGCTTCGCCTATTAGCTCAACGCCGTCGAACCTCAATCGGTCCGTCCACAGCGTCGGCAACTCATGCGCTGAGTGCCGTCTCCGGCAAAGGTGCTGGCACGGTTTGATCGAGGCGATCGAGGTCAAGCACTGCCTTGCTTCCTTCTTCGAAAAACATCATCGCGAATTTGTGTCCCCACTGTAGATCTTCTGTCGAGTACGATGAGCGGCTGTAAACGGTTTGTGAATACGATTCATCTACCGCGTTAAGCAAGACAAGGAATTCAGCTTCAGCCTCGCGTAGTTGCTGCTCGGTCCAGCCATAGATAGGGCTTTGCGGCGATACCGGATGCACGATCGTCCAGTTGGCAGGCAGCACACTGACAAACGTGCGTTCCAGATCCAGCGTGTAGAAGCGCCTTACGCGGACACCTCCCGCGTGCTCAAAGCGGCTGTGTATCACCAACGCCTGCACGTTGAGCAACTGACTGCGCCGACCATTGGCAATCCGAAACTGGAAGCTAGATTGGTTGCCATAAGGTGCAATCAGCGCTTTGCGGCTGTAGAGCACGCGCGCATTAGGCCGCGAAAATCGCGCAAACACCAACCCTGTCGCGACCGCCAAGGACAGTAATCCGAACAATGTTTGCAAAGCGACCAAGACATTCGCCGAAAAACTGATGGGAACGATGTTTCCGTACCCGACGGTGGCAAACGTGTGAATACTGAAGAAAAATGCCCGCCAGAAGGGGGGACCGGCGAAGGAACCCTGAAGCGCGGCGGGCCCCAGTGCCAAGTATCCGACCGCGAAGAGAGCATTAATTGCCATGTACCAGAGACCGAGCAGCAGGAAAAATCTGGGCCAACTCAGGTTTAGAAGCGCGTGATATCCGAAAAGCCTGTCGAGAATGCTCTCATGGAGACGGCGCACGTTGAACGATCCGTCGCGATTGAGCAGGCGGTAATGGGCGCGAAAAGCCAAGCTGCCAAATCCGAGATCGCGGTCCAGTGGACGTTCGGGCGTCAATTGCGGGGGTGGGAACCCAGGGGGCGTATTCATGCGAGAGTCTCCGGTACGCTGATGGATGCAGCTTTGTCACCCTAAGATTCTGCTCTGTCACTCATGCGCAACTTGATCAGCAACAATGCCCTCTAACCGAACGGGAGCCGCTGCGTGATCGCCTCTATCTCTGAATCTGCCAATTTTCTATTGATTGCCGGTCTGGTCGTGTATGGCTTTGCGCTATTTGCGGACTACAGCGCCCGAGGGCGTTGGGCGAAGAATGTGACCTCGCTACTTGCTTCGCTGGGGATACTCACATTGGCAGCAGCACTCACCATGACGCCTGACAATGCGTCCATCCTGCTGAGGGTCGCGCACACTGGAGCTTCAAAAATACTCCTCGGACTGAGCAGCCTTCTGCTTCTGCTGGCCATTGGAGCCTTCGGACTGATCACGTACTCGAGACCTTTTCGCCTGCGACATGAAAAAAAGATCGATCGCGAATTGAATCGCGACCTCCCGAAAATTCCCTGATCAATTCGCGTAGAGTCGCGTGTTTGCCATGCTGATTGATTGAGTTCAGATGCGAAGTTGGCGTTCTGCCTGTGAGAAACCTGAGGAAAATCTCCGACAGGAATTAGCGTTCGAAAAAATCTTACGTAGTGTTTTTTCCTGTGTTTATGCGGCTTTGAGTGAGCTTATGGTGGAAACTCGCGGAGCTGGTGCTTGCAACCGTTCAGCCGGTTTGTTACAACAGTTGAGGCGCTAGAGGCGCTGGCGCGATGCGAGTCGCGAATGGCTATTTAAGAATTCTTGATGTTCTTGTGATTGTTCGAACGCGTTGAGGTCTCTGCAACGCATCCTTCCATTCCGAATCAAACTATAAAAGAGCCGACCAGCGACGGCAGCGTGGCTGCGATAACTGCTGGCGGCGAGTTGCACGATGTGCGATAGTTTGATACAAATGGAAAGTCGACGAGCTGCTGCGACATGATCGAGTGTGCGGCCGTCAGATGCGAAGTTGCAAAGCTTCAGCGGATTTGATAAGCTTCGACAGTCGCAAGTACGACGAAGACATTAGCGAGTTGGCACGGTTTGCCAAACGCCGCACGATCTGATAAGGTTAGTAAGTCAGTTCAGAGCGAGTGGCGCTAAGGTTGACAGAATCAAAACGGTTCTGATAGTCTGAATAAGTTGCAAGCGGCCCG